>NZ_CM187618.1:0-2472500 GCF_059888565.1 Pseudoalteromonas sp. TAP-3C
ACCCCACTGAGACGGCAGAGCAGGCAACGCTTAAGCTGCACAAGCTAATCAGTTAGTCGAGTAAAACTTGAGTTTAGAATTTTTCGGAAATTTTAATTTAAGTGTTGACAAAAAAACAGGAAAGCGTAATATGCGCAGCCCTAGTGAGATAAAGTTTAACTTTAATCGCAACCGGGTAACCGGTATAGCTCTTTAACAATATAAAGCAATCATCTGTGTGGGCACTCGTACAGATTGAGTTCTAACAGCCAAGCTTAGTTTACTAAGTAAGGCAAAAAATTTAGAGTCTCAATGTGTTTTCTCGAAAGAGAAACTGAGTGACCAACAGAAGTAACTTATTTATAAGTTGCTTCGGCACAGTCAATTCAATATCGAAAGATATTAAATAAATTCAGAATTCATTGAGCAGTCTCATATCTTAATTGAGTGGGAAGAAAAAACTTTTAATTGAAGAGTTTGATCATGGCTCAGATTGAACGCTGGCGGCAGGCCTAACACATGCAAGTCGAGCGGTAACAGAAAGTAGCTTGCTACTTTGCTGACGAGCGGCGGACGGGTGAGTAATGCTTGGGAACATGCCTTGAGGTGGGGGACAACAGTTGGAAACGACTGCTAATACCGCATAATGTCTACGGACCAAAGGGGGCTTCGGCTCTCGCCTTTAGATTGGCCCAAGTGGGATTAGCTAGTTGGTGAGGTAATGGCTCACCAAGGCGACGATCCCTAGCTGGTTTGAGAGGATGATCAGCCACACTGGGACTGAGACACGGCCCAGACTCCTACGGGAGGCAGCAGTGGGGAATATTGCACAATGGGCGCAAGCCTGATGCAGCCATGCCGCGTGTGTGAAGAAGGCCTTCGGGTTGTAAAGCACTTTCAGTCAGGAGGAAAGGGTGTGAGTTAATACCTCACATCTGTGACGTTACTGACAGAAGAAGCACCGGCTAACTCCGTGCCAGCAGCCGCGGTAATACGGAGGGTGCGAGCGTTAATCGGAATTACTGGGCGTAAAGCGTACGCAGGCGGTTTGTTAAGCGAGATGTGAAAGCCCCGGGCTCAACCTGGGAACTGCATTTCGAACTGGCAAACTAGAGTGTGATAGAGGGTGGTAGAATTTCAGGTGTAGCGGTGAAATGCGTAGAGATCTGAAGGAATACCGATGGCGAAGGCAGCCACCTGGGTCAACACTGACGCTCATGTACGAAAGCGTGGGGAGCAAACAGGATTAGATACCCTGGTAGTCCACGCCGTAAACGATGTCTACTAGAAGTTCGGAGCCTCGGTTCTGTTTTTCAAAGCTAACGCATTAAGTAGACCGCCTGGGGAGTACGGCCGCAAGGTTAAAACTCAAATGAATTGACGGGGGCCCGCACAAGCGGTGGAGCATGTGGTTTAATTCGATGCAACGCGAAGAACCTTACCTACACTTGACATACTCAAAAGGCGAAAGAGATTTTGCTGTGCCTTCGGGAATTGAGATACAGGTGCTGCATGGCTGTCGTCAGCTCGTGTTGTGAGATGTTGGGTTAAGTCCCGCAACGAGCGCAACCCCTATCCTTAGTTGCTAGCAGGTAATGCTGAGAACTCTAAGGAGACTGCCGGTGATAAACCGGAGGAAGGTGGGGACGACGTCAAGTCATCATGGCCCTTACGTGTAGGGCTACACACGTGCTACAATGGCGCATACAGAGTGCTGCGAACCTGCGAAGGTAAGCGAATCACTTAAAGTGCGTCGTAGTCCGGATTGGAGTCTGCAACTCGACTCCATGAAGTCGGAATCGCTAGTAATCGCGTATCAGAATGACGCGGTGAATACGTTCCCGGGCCTTGTACACACCGCCCGTCACACCATGGGAGTGGGTTGCTCCAGAAGTAGATAGTCTAACCTTAGGGAGGACGTTTACCACGGAGTGATTCATGACTGGGGTGAAGTCGTAACAAGGTAGCCCTAGGGGAACCTGGGGCTGGATCACCTCCTTATACGATTTAGAACTTATTTGTTCGACGTGTCCACACAGATGAATGTTTATAAATCTCGCTGCGCGATGCGAAGCAGATTTTATTGCTCTTTAAAAATTTGGAAAAGCTGATAATAAAATTCGTATGAATGACATTTGTTATTTGTACAGAGTTTTCAAAAGTAAAAAACAATGATAGCAGTATCATTCAGTGCCATTTAATAAACGTTTACGTTTGTTGATTGGTATCTACTTTAGTATTCAATATTAACTTCTGGCGAAGTTAAACTGTCACAAAACAAAGACCCGTTTGGGTTGTATGGTTAAGTGACTAAGCGTACACGGTGGATGCCTTGGCAGTTGGAGGCGATGAAGGACGTATTAACTTGCGATAAGCCTAGTCAAGCTAGTAAAAAGCACTTGAGACTAGGATTTCCGAATGGGGAAACCCACCTGCTTGCAGGTATCGTTAACTGAATACATAGGTTAACGAAGCGAACGCGGAGAACTGAAACATCTAAGTACCCGTAGGAAAAGAAATCAACCGAGATTCCGAGAGTAGCGGCGAGCGAAATCGGAACAGCCCTTAAGCTAATTATGTGTTAATGGAAGGTCGCTGGAAAGCGCCACGATACAGGGTGATAGTCCCGTACATGAAAACGCATTTTAAGTGAAATCGAGTAGGTCGGAGCACGTGAAACTTTGACTGAATATAGGTGGACCATCATCTAAGGCTAAATACTCCCAACTGACCGATAGTGAACCAGTACCGTGAGGGAAAGGCGAAAAGAACCCCTGTGAGGGGAGTGAAATAGAACCTGAAACCGTGTACGTACAAGCAGTAGGAGCCTACTTGTTAGGTGACTGCGTACCTTTTGTATAATGGGTCAGCGACTTATATTTTGTAGCGAGGTTAACCGATTAGGGAAGCCGTAGGGAAACCGAGTCTTAACTGGGCGAATAGTTGCAAGGTATAGACCCGAAACCCGGTGATCTAGCCATGGGCAGGTTGAAGATTGAGTAACATCAATTGGAGGACCGAACCCACTAACGTTGAAAAGTTAGGGGATGACCTGTGGTTAGGAGTGAAAGGCTAATCAAACCGGGAGATAGCTGGTTCTCCCCGAAATCTATTTAGGTAGAGCCTCGGACGAATACTTACGGGGGTAGAGCACTGTTAAGGCTAGGGGGTCATCCCGACTTACCAACCCTTTGCAAACTCCGAATACCGTAAAGTACTATCCGGGAGACACACGGCGGGTGCTAACGTCCGTCGTGAAGAGGGAAACAACCCAGACCGCCAGCTAAGGTCCCCAAGTCATAGTTAAGTGGGAAACGATGTGGAAAGGCCCAGACAGCCAGGAGGTTGGCTTAGAAGCAGCCATCCTTTAAAGAAAGCGTAATAGCTCACTGGTCGAGTCGGTCTGCGCGGAAGATGTAACGGGGCTAAACTATGCACCGAAGCTGCGGATTTGAGCATACCACCCAAGCTATTTTGATTAACGTTGACAGCGCGAAGCGCCCAGCGTTCAAGCGTCACCTAAACGTGAGTCGATGATGATAGAGATAGTTTCGGGGTATGCTCAAGTGGTAGGGGAGCGTTCTGTAAGCGGTTGAAGGTGTGCCGGGAGGCATGCTGGACGTATCAGAAGTGCGAATGCTGACATGAGTAACGATAATGCGGGTGAAAAACCCGCACGCCGGAAGACCAAGGGTTCCTATCCCATGTTAATCAGGGTAGGGTAAGTCGACCCCTAAGGCGAGGCCGAAAGGCGTAGTCGATGGGAAACGGATTAATATTTCCGTACTTGGTATAATTGCGATGGGGGGACGGAGCAGGCTAAGCAAGCATGGCGTTGGTAGTCCATGTGAAAGTGAGTAGGGCGTTTGTTTAGGTAAATCCGGACAAACATTAAACCTGAGACACGAGACGAGTCACTACGGTGATGAAGTTGCTGATGCCATACTTCCAGGAAAAGCCTCTAAGCTTCAGATTATACCGAATCGTACCCCAAACCGACACAGGTGGTCAGGTAGAGAATACTAAGGCGCTTGAGAGAACTCGGGTGAAGGAACTAGGCAAAATCGTACCGTAACTTCGGGAGAAGGTACGCTCCGATGGGTGACGGGACTTGCTCCCTGAGCTAATTGGAGCCGCAGTGACCAGGTGGCTGGGACTGTTTATTAAAAACACAGCACTGTGCAAAATCGCAAGATGACGTATACGGTGTGACACCTGCCCGGTGCCGGAAGGTTAATTGATGGGGTTATCTTCGGAGAAGCTCTTGATCGAAGCCCCGGTAAACGGCGGCCGTAACTATAACGGTCCTAAGGTAGCGAAATTCCTTGTCGGGTAAGTTCCGACCTGCACGAATGGTGTAACCATGGCCACGCTGTCTCCACCCGAGACTCAGTGAAATTGAAATCGCAGTGAAGATGCTGTGTACCCGCGGCTAGACGGAAAGACCCCGTGAACCTTTACTACAGCTTGGCACTGAACATTGAACCTACATGTGTAGGATAGGTGGGAGACTTAGAAGCAGAGACGCTAGTTTTTGTGGAGTCGACCTTGAAATACCACCCTTGTAGTTTTGATGTTCTAACGTTGGCCCCTGAATCGGGGTTACGGACAGTGCCTGGTGGGTAGTTTGACTGGGGCGGTCTCCTCCCAAAGAGTAACGGAGGAGCACGAAGGTTGGCTAAGTACGGTCGGACATCGTACGGTTAGTGTAATGGTAGAAGCCAGCTTAACTGCGAGACAGACACGTCGAGCAGGTACGAAAGTAGGTCATAGTGATCCGGTGGTTCCAAATGGAAGGGCCATCGCTCAACGGATAAAAGGTACTCCGGGGATAACAGGCTGATACCGCCCAAGAGTTCATATCGACGGCGGTGTTTGGCACCTCGATGTCGGCTCATCACATCCTGGGGCTGAAGTCGGTCCCAAGGGTATGGCTGTTCGCCATTTAAAGTGGTACGCGAGCTGGGTTTAGAACGTCGTGAGACAGTTCGGTCCCTATCTGCCGTGGGCGTTTGAGAATTGAGAGGGGTTGCTCCTAGTACGAGAGGACCGGAGTGAACGAACCGCTGGTGTTCGGGTTGTCATGCCAATGGCATTGCCCGGTAGCTACGTTCGGAACTGATAAGCGCTGAAAGCATCTAAGCGCGAAGCAGGCCTCGAGATGAGTTCTCACTAGACTTTTAAAGTCTCTGAAGGGCCGTTGAAGACTACAACGTTGATAGGCAAGGTGTGGAAGCATGGTGACATGTTAAGCTAACTTGTACTAATTACCCGTGAGGCTTAACCATACAACGCCAAACGCGTTTTATGTGATAGTTTAAGCGCAGAAGTTAATATAACTAAAGTAGATTTACGATACTCTTTATTATCAGAATTCCAAATTTTAGTTAGTGCGTATTAGTACGAACTAACACCAAATTTGCTTGGTGACAATAGCGTTTTGGACCCACCTGACCCCATGCCGAACTCAGTAGTGAAACGAAACAGCGCCGATGATAGTGTAGCATTTGCTATGTGAAAGTAGGACATTACCAGGCTCCAAACATGAGAAACCCGTTACAGCAATGTAGCGGGTTTTTTGTTGTCTAAAATAAAGTATCAGCGTTAAGCCGTCAGCTACCAGTTGCACAGCGTCAACCTGACCACCGTAGCGTGGGTTGAGTATCACGAAACCCATGGGCAAAAGAACGCGACGATCACCTCAGAGCCTAATGCATACTCTACCGCTGTGGGCACTACGACATTACCAGGCTCCAAATTGAGAAAGCCCAACTAGAAATAGTCGGGCTTTTTTGCATCTGCAGGAAAGTGAAAATAAAATCTAGTACTTAGAACAGTCCATAGGCTTCTGTTTCAGGCTTATCTGAGGTGCTAAGTGTTTCAAGTTCTTTGGGTTTAAATATAGCGCTGGGATCAATAAGCACACTGTGTTTATCAGCGAGTTTGATTAGCCCATACATCATGTTCCTTGTTTGAGGATCAATATCGAATCCTACTTCGGTTAACTTATTGAGTGGCTTAATATCTTCTTTTCTGTATTCAATATTATCTTCTACTTTATCAACGAGTAGACCAACATGTGGGGTCATTCCATCTTTGGTTGTAAAAACAATAATAGGCTTATAGTCTAAAGTTATTTGTTCTTTAGCGGATTCAAATAATCGCTCTAAATGAATAAGATCATGGCGTCTTATAATCTCAAGTTGAGCATTCACTTGTTCATTGTTATGTTGCCTGTGTATCTCTATCGTGTTTGCCACTTTTTGTAGAAGTGATTTAAACGGGCTATCAAAGCGTGACATTATATTTTTCAATTCGTCATTATCTGTTTTAAACTCAGTATAAAATTGCTCAAAATCAGTAAGTTCATACTGATTTGCCTTTAACGAACTTTGTGAAACTAGTAACTCTTGTTCTAATTTATTAAACCAGGCAATTAGCTGCTTTTGCCAAGACTTTAGTTGCTTTAATGAATCTAAATTACTGTGCTCTGTAGAGACTCCATTTAAGATGATCCCTAAGTCGAACACAGGGGTTGGAATTTCCATGTAATCTTTAACACCTAAAAAGCTTTTGTTGCCGTTAGGTAATGCCGTGAGGTTATTATTAAATTGCTCTGTTAATAAGATATCAAGAATTTTAAGTGAAATGGTTTTATAACCTACTTTAAAGTTAATTAAGTCCATAATGCCCTCACATGCTTAGTTTGTATATTAAGGATAGAACAATATTTAAAAGGTATTTATTTATTCACACCTAAATTCGGATAATAAGAGCGATAAACATTACGTTTATTTTTATTTTCACTATTTATAAATAACTTACGAATTGGTCTATCGTTTATTAATAAAGAGTTTAATTCATTTATTAGGCAGGTTTGCTGTAAGGGAGTTGGGCACTTTTTAGCAGCCTTACTAAAGGCCATCGCGTTTATGTAGCCCTCAAAATGCAAACGGTTTGGCATTGAAATATTGTTAGCTTGCATATCGATCGCTTAAAAATTGATTGCATAAATTAGTGTTGCATTTTAATGGATCAGGAACAATTTCGGTAACCATTATATTTTTCAAAGAAGATACTGCTTTGAATAAGTCGTAGCTTGATGCAAAGGAGACACTGGTATAGTCAGGGGTAAAGTTTTTAGCATGTGCGCTGTTTATAAACTCACTCAGTGGAGCATAGGTGCCAACTAAACAGACAGCTGTAACTCCACTTGCTTGTAAAGCATTAAGCGCAGATTTTATATCCTGGCTGTTACGTTGATAACGAGCCACTTTAATAGGAATAAGATCATACTTGGCTAATTCTTTTCTCAGCCCTGATTCTACATACAAGCCAAACTCATCGGCCTGAATAAATAGCCCAATGTTAGTATGCTTACGTTCCTCCACAAGGTATTTGATTTGCTCTGCAACTTCATCATTATAACTGGCTCTTAGGTTAAAAATGTTAGCTCGCGATTTTTCATGTAAAAAACTTGCCCCGCTAAAGGGCATTAAAAATGGAGTTTGTGATTGCTCAAGCAAAGGAATGATGGCATGGCTAGTTGGGGTGCCCATAGCACCAAAGAGCGCATCGACCTTATCTTCATAGATAAATGCACGGGTATTATTAACAGCTTGTCTTGGTTCATAATTATCGTTGGCAACTAAAAGTTGCACCCGAGCTCCATTGATACCACCCGTATTATTAACCTTATCAAAGTATACACTGCTACCTTTATACAGCTGTTGGCCAATATTTTTTGCTGGGCCATTTAATGCGGTAGACATGCCTAATTTTATTACGGCTTTTTCTGCTTGTTGTGCCTGTGTTAACAAAGGTGACAGCAAAAAAATAATCAGGAGGATGTTAAGTTTTTTTATTACCCGCGATGTATTCATACCAACTCTCTACCACCTGTTTGAATAAAGTATTGAATGCCCTTATACCATCGAGTTTTAGCTCAGCCTGTATATTTTTAGGTGTCCAATTTTGTAATATTAGTCTAATAAAAACAAATTGGAAATTATCGTTATTGCTGGGCAAACTATTAGGCGAGGCCCAAAAGCACCGCCATAGCAGTGGTTTTATATTATAAACCTGGTATCTGCTTGTTATCATTGAACTTAGTCTTAATTTATCGACATTATCGGTGGCATAAGCGTTAAAATGTGACACTATTTTTGCAACTAGTTGATAATCAAGTTGATTAAAGTGATCGAGTAATTGCAGAGGGAAATCAGCTTCAAACTGGCTGGATAATTGTTTTACTAAGTGATCACGTTTATTTAAGCTTTTAACTACTAATGCGCTATGTTCAGCGGTGGCTTTTTCTTTTTGAAAGCCAAGCTTTACTAAATTAAAACCATTATTTTGCCAAAAATTAAGTAATTGGGCATTGCAACCAAAGCTGGCACCAAACCAGTCACACTTATTTTCTAACTGCTGTTCACAGTAATTAAGTAATTGTGTTCCTAGGTGTTTATTATGCTGATCTGGGTCAATGGCAATACGCACCACACGAGCGCACTGTTGTTTTAAAAACTCAGCGTTAAAGCTTAATTGTGCCAGTGTTTGTGCCATTAAATGTCCTTGAGGTCTGCGCTTACCTTGCACTATTTCATCGCTCAATGCCGTATTAAATCCGCCCTCAATTGCCACTAAACATACACCAATAATATTATTACCTTGCTGACAAACAAATAAACGTTGCCCAGTTGCATCTAATAAGTAGCGTAAGTCATTCACACTGGTTTGATAATGTGCAAGCGTTAGTAATCCAATAACTTGATAAAGGAGTGGCTCATTAGAAGTAAGTTGATTTGCTTGTAAATACTTAAATTGCAAAGGAGCTTTATTTAAGTTGGCACTGTGGTGCTCTGCATCTAAAGCTAATAATGTATGCAGATGCTGCTCTAAAGGGTCACGTTTTGCAAAACGGATAGGCTGCTCAAGGTTGATGTTACGCATGTTCTTAAAATGCGTTTTGAGGTAACGAGTAAACTTTAAAATATAACCGCGGCCGTTACCTTCATAACCAACCATCGTACTTGAAAATACCACTCTAGGATAAAGTTTTAGCATTTTTATGAGTATAGGTACTGGGATTGCTGCTGCTTCATCAACGAGTAATAAGTCACACTGAGGCTGTTCATTGAGTAGATGATCAGGTGCAACATAGTGCATGTTTGCAATGTGCTTATCGCTAGCCTGATAGCTTATATTAAGCGCGTTTGCTAAATGCTTAAAACTACTGTGTAGTGCCCTAAATTGCATAGAGCAGATAAGTATTTTTTTATCACCAAGCTGGCTTGCAGCAATACCTAATGCGGCTGACTTTCCCCTTCCGCGATCTGCATTAATCAATAATGGTCGATTTGCTCGCCCATTCGCTGTTTTTATTATTAATTCAATACATTGTTGTTGCTCTGTAAAATCTATCGCACCCGCTGCTGAGTCAACGTCGGCAATAGTCTTGCAGCCGTGCTGCTGGCTAAAGTGTAATAAGTTGGCGTTACTCAGTATACGTTTTAAGCGTTGGTTAAAAAAGCTATAAGAATGCGCCTGCCCAAATGATTGAAATAAGGGCAGGGCGTCATCACACCAGTGTTCAAGAGCTTCAAGTTCGGGCAGTAAAACAATTAAAAAACCACCTGCTTGCACAACGCCACTGAGCGCAGCTAGTTTATCTGGTTCTAAACCACTGTAGCCATCGTAAACAGCGTGCGCATATTCTTGTCCTAAAATTTGGTGAGTATGTGCTGGCCAGTGTGCATTAACTAAATGAGTATTTTTAGAGAGAACCAAGGAGGGTTGCTGTAAATGAGCAAGCAGCTGAATGCATTGCTCATAACACCAATTTTTATCGCCTGTAAGTAGCAGTAACTGGCGATGCTTAGCATGCGCTAGTTGCTGTTGTACACGCTTTAAAACAGAGCTAAACGGCTTGTAGTCTTGCATAAGCTGTTACTAACCACTTACTGCCTAAGTCGTCAAAATTAACTTGTACGCGAGACTGTGCACCACTGCCTTCGTAGTTAAGTACAGTGCCAATACCAAATTTTGCATGCAGTACACGTTGACCTAAATTAAACCCGCTTTCTTCAAATGCGACGTGGCTAACCGATGCGCTAAAGCGACCCGCTGCCGGTGGGCGAGAAACCTGCGTTTTAATGCGAATTTCTTCTACGCAGTCTTCAGGTATTTCGCGTAAAAAACGCGATGGGCTATGGTACTTTTCTTGGCCGTATAAACGGCGACTTTCGGCGTGGCTTATATACAGCTTATCCATAGCACGGGTCATACCAACATAGCAAAGGCGGCGCTCTTCTTCTAAGCGGCCGGTTTCTTCATTGCTTTGCTGTGATGGGAACATCCCCTCTTCAACACCGACCATAAATACCAGTGGAAATTCTAAACCTTTAGCAGAGTGAAGAGTCATCATTTGCACCGCATCTTCGTGCTCATCGGCTTGGCCTTCACCCGATTCAAGTGAGGTATAGGCTAAAAAGCCTTGCAGCGGTGAGCTAAACTCCTCATCTTCAGGGAGTTCATATTGATCGCAGGCACTAATTAATTCTTCTAAGTTTTCTACTCGAGCTCGGCCTTTTTCGCCTTTTTCAGCCTGATACATGGCCATTAATCCTGAGGTTTGAATGGCATATTTAGCTTGCTCATGCAGGGTTAAATCACTAATTTTATCTTCAATGTGCTCAATGAGTTCTACAAATTTGGCAACCGCGCCTGATGCGCGCCCAGATAAATGCTGCTGCTCTACAATGGCTTTAGCAGCATACCAAAGCGGCAAAGATTCAGCGCGAGCGCAGTCACGTATATGGCTGAGTGTTTTATCGCCAATGCCGCGGGCTGGGGTATTAATTACACGCTCAAATGCCGCATCGTCTTGACGATTCCCCACTAAGCGTAAATATGAGAGGGCATCTTTAATTTCTTGGCGTTCGAAAAATCGCATACCGCCATAAATTCGGTATTTAAGTCCTTCTTGCAGCATGGCTTCTTCAAGTACCCGCGATTGCGCATTACTGCGATACAAAATAGCGGCATCTTGTAGCGCATTTCCGGCATTAAGCCAGCTGCGTAATTTGCTGCTCACAAAGCGCGCTTCATCTAATTCGTTAAAGGCGGCATAAATAGAAATTGGTTCGCCGTCATTACCGTCAGTCCATAAGTTCTTTCCCATGCGCTCGGAATTATTTTGAATTAACGCATTTGAGGCTTTAAGAATAGTGGCAGTAGAGCGATAGTTTTGCTCAAGGCGAATGGTTTGTGCATCAAAGTCGGTTAAAAAGCGTTTAATGTTTTCTATTTTTGCACCGCGCCAGCCATAAATACTTTGATCATCATCACCTACAATCATGATACTGCTGGTATCGCCAGCGAGTAGTTTTAGCCATGCATATTGAATGGTATTGGTATCTTGAAACTCGTCTACTAGCATATGGGCAAAACGTTGCTGGTAATGGCGCAGCAGCGTTGAGTTATTTTTAAGAACTTCATAGCTACGTAGTAATATTTCAGCGAAATCAACTAGGCCCGCTCTATCGCAGGCTTCTTGATAGGCCGCATAAACGCGAAGCATCATTTGCTCATTTATATCGTAAGCCTGAATATCTTTAGGGCGCAACGCTTCATCTTTTTTAGCGCTTATGTACCAACCAAACTGTTTTGCTGGCCATTTTTTATCATCGATATTCATCGATTTTAATAAACGCTTGATCATACGAAGCTGATCGTCAGAGTCTAAAATTTGAAAGGCTTCAGGTAAATTTGCTTCACGGTGATGCGCACGTAAAATTCGGTGCGATAAACCGTGAAAAGTACCAATCCACATGCCGCCGACAGGGGCTTTTAATGTTTCTTCAACCCGCGAGCGCATTTCTTTAGCGGCTTTATTAGTAAACGTTACCGCAAAAATACTGTAGGCAGAGGCTTGCTCCACTTGCATTAACCAGGCAATACGATGAACCAATACTCGAGTTTTACCTGAACCTGCTCCTGCTAATACCAGCATGTTTTGTAATGGCGCTGCAACGGCATCGCGTTGTTTATCATTTAAGCCATCGAGTAATTCTGAAACGTCCATCGTTACGCCTTTTTAATCAATAATGCCAGCAGTATAACAGGTGTTTTTGTTAGGCTAAATAAAATACTGTTTTTATAAACAGCTATTTATAAAATAGGCAACTAAGTTACTGTATTGCTGTTAATGTATAGTGGAAAATATCTATTCAGAATTGTTAATTTGACCTATTTTTAGCAAAAAATACCAAAGCGATTAATTCGTAATAATTTAACTATATGATTTGTAAGCCTTAATAAATTGGCATAAAGTGTGTAAGTATAAATAATAAGTACAGATACAAAATTAATTAAATGACAGAGGTGAGTATGTCTCAACAAGGTTCTGGCGGTAATGTAATTGCTGCTTTATGTAATATTTTTTTCCCAGGTTTAGGGCAGTTAGTGCAGGGGCGGATTTTAGCAGCGCTGGTGTTTGCCATTCTGGTTTTTGGCGGTTATGCATTATGGTTTTTAGTTGTTCCAGCCGTTATTGGAGCCGTATTTCACTTATGGGCAATTATTGATGCTGCACGTTACCGTTCTGGCGGTTAGCTAAATTGATAATACTTAAATAGCGCTTTGTGGCGCTATTTTTGTATCTGGTTTACGTTATTCATAACTGACTAGGTTATAATCTGCTGAATTAGCAATACTGGAATAACGTTATGGAATACCAATTCATTCGCGATCCTATTAGTGGGTTAAGAATTAAAATAAGTAGCGAGCATACAATTATTGGCCGCTGGTTAAATGAAGAAATAGGCAAAGACAAAGTCGCGATGGTACAGGCACTTATTAGCTCGGTGAGTTCAAGCTTTGAGCCGGTAACGCTTAAAGGCCAAGAAATTGATCTGATCCTTTCTAAGGTTGAAGCGATATTTGAAGCGCATGCATTGCACCAAGATAACGAGGACTTAATAGCCTACCAAGATGACGAGCTCATGCTTGAAGAAAACGATTTAAGCAGTGGTTGTGGTTTTGAAGACTTTGTTGACCTGATCAACTCATGGCATGAGTTTTCAACTGGTCGTTAAGTTATATTATCTGTATTATTACCCTCAATTATAAATCCAACAGTGGAACCAATATGTCTGCCAATTTAAACAAACTAGTAGTGATGCTAGAAATGCAAAATGCCATGAATACCAAAGTACATGAGCGGTGGTTTAGTCAGGGCTTTGAATGGTACAGAGCTATTTGGGTTGAATGTGCAGAAATGTTGGATCATTACGGTTGGAAATGGTGGAAAAAACAAACCCCAGATACTGAACAGGTGATTTTAGAGTTGGTTGATATTTTTCATTTCGGTTTATCATTACGCATTGATGGTAAAACGAGTTATGAGCACATTGCTATCCAGCTACAAACAGAGCTAAATGCACCACAACAAGGTGATGACTTTAAACAAACCCTTGAGCTATTGGCAGCGAGTGCTGTTGCCAATAAAGCCTTTAATGCGGCAGCGTTTGCTGGTTGTATGGCGCAAATAGGTATGGATATAGACGATTTATACCGTGGCTATGTGGGTAAAAATACGCTGAACTTTTTCCGCCAAGATCATGGTTATAAAGACGGCAGTTATATTAAAGTATGGCATGGCCAAGAAGATAACGAACATTTAGTAGAAGTAGTTAAAAACCTTGATACTGAACATGCAGATTTTGCAAAACAAGTTTATCAAGGCTTAGTAACACGTTACCCTCAGGGCGAATAAATTAAATAATATTACGGTAATCGGTGATGCTTAAGTAATCGGTTATCTCGTTATGTGGTTGCTGGCTATTAGGGTTAGCAACCGCAAGTAAATGCTCAATGCCGTATTCTCGTGCGGCATGTAATACCGGTAAGCTGTCGTCCACAAATAAAGTGCGGCGTTTATCAAACCCCAAATCTTTTTGCACTTTATGCCACAAGCTTTGTTGCTCTTTACTTACTCCATATTCATGAGTCGATACCACCCCATCTAAATAGTTATCAATGGCGGTATGTTCAAATTTAAGCATCACGCATTCTGGATGAGCATTGGTAAGTAAAATGAGCTCTTTACCTGCTTTTCTAAGCTCGGTTAAAAAGTGCGGAACATCTTCTCGTATTTTAATTAAGTGGGCAGATTGACGCTTTAACTCAAGAATAGGTAAGTTTAATTGTGCTTGCCAATAATCAGAGCAGTACCACTCAATAGTGCCACTAACCGCTTGATAGCGCGTTAAAATATCAGCGCGCGCTTCATCTACACTAATGTTTTGAGCCAAGGCATGTTGCTTTGGTACAACATTGAGCCAAAAGTCGGTATCGTAATGTAAATCAAGTAATGTACCGTCCATATCAAGTAATACAGTATCGATTTTTGACCAGTTGAGCATGGTGTATCCTTGTGAAAATTTAACGACATTGCGATGAAGCGAAATAAAATGAACTTTGTTAATTAAGTTATAAAAAGCATAAACCCGACGATACCCTATTAATGATGCATTTAATAACGCGAAATAAATAATGACCGAGAGTTAATTGCTCAATTTAATTGCTTTTAATTCAAACCTAAACTCGCATATTATACTCATTTGGGTATATGATTAGTATACCTGCAATGATAGTAAATTGATGCCCATGACACAGAAAAAGCACCCAACACCACCACAAATTCTCAGTAATAATGTTGTCGCTAAAAGTCGCTTATTTACTGTGGAGTCTTTAGAGCTAAAATTTTCAAATAATGAAGAGCGTCAGTATGAACGAATTCGCGGCGGTGGCCGTGGCGCCGTGATGATTGTGCCTATAACGACAGAAAACGAATTACTGTTAGTGCGTGAATACTGTGCAGGTACTAATGACTATCAGTTAGGATTTCCTAAAGGGTTAATTGACCCTGGTGAAACGCCTGAGCAAGCTGCAAATAGAGAGCTTAAAGAAGAAATCGGCTTTGGTGCTGAGTATTTTAAACCGCTTAAAACGGTCACTATGGCGCCAAGTTATTTTAACGCCACTATGCATATACTGTTTGCCAAAAACTTATACCCTGAAATATTACCCGGTGATGAGCCCGAGCCCTTAGTGCTTGTAAAGTGGCCACTAGCGCAATGGCAATCGTTATTAGATCAAACTGACTTTACTGAAGCACGTAGTGTTGCCGCTTTGCTATTATTAGATAAGTACTTAGCCTCAGGAGCCGTTAATGAATAACTTACTTGAACCATGCATAACACTTGCCCAGAGTGCAGGTAATGCAATTATGGCTATTTATAAAAAAGACGATATTGGCCAACAACAAAAGTCAGACCATACGCCAGTTACAAAAGCCGATTTAGCCGCAAATGATGTACTTGTCGCTGGTTTAAAAGCGCTTGCTCCCGATATTCCAATTATGTCCGAAGAAACGCCAATCCCCGCTTTGGCAGAGAGACAGCATTGGCAGCGTTATTGGTTATTAGATCCAATGGATGGTACCGGTGAATTTATCCTCGAAAGTGGTGACTTTGCCGTTAATATTGCACTAATAGAAAATAATCACCCTGTACTAGGCGTTATTCATTGGCCAGCAAAAGGGGTAACCTACTTTGCAACGGCTAACAATGGTGCATTTAAGCGTGAAAACGGCACTGATAAGCAAATATTTGTAGCACCGCCAGAAAGCTTAACCCTTGCGGTAAGTCGCCGCCAAAAAATAGAGGCTGTTAGCCAGTATTTAAATGCGCAATTTGCAACGGTTGCCTTGGGTTCGTGTTCACTTAAAGCCTGTATTGTTGCTGAAGGTAAAGCTGACTGCTTTTTAAGGATTGGCCCAACGGGTGAATGGGATACGGGCGCATCGCAAGTTATTGTTGAAGAAGCGGGGGGATGTATTACCGACGCTGAGTTTAATCCTTTAACCTATAATCAACGCGAAAGCACTGAAAATCCTGACTTTATTGTTATGGGACATGCTGATTGGGAATGGCAAAAAATGATAAATCCACATCAGCGATCACTTTAATAGTTACTGTTTGATGGGTTTTTGTTCACTTAAACGTTTTTAATTACTAAATCCTTGCATTATCAGTTTATTCCTATATTATAGCGCTCTCTTCGAAACAGGCTTGTGGATAACACGATGCTGTTACAAAGAAATTACAGGCGCGGGATGGAGCAGAATGATAAATCATTCGCCGGACTGCTTAAACCTGAAGTCGAAGGTCGTCGGTTCAAATCTGGCTCTGGGACTCTAAACATACAGGCGCGGGATGGAGCAGTCTGGTAGCTCGTCGGGCTCATAACCCGAAGGTCGTTGGTTCAAATCCGGCTCCCGCAACCATTATTTTTAATAAATGGTACTGTAAAACTCATGGTTAGGAGTTAAAATTAACTAGTCGATAGACTTAAAATATACAGGCGCGGGATGGAGCAGTCTGGTAGCTCGTCGGGCTCATAACCCGAAGGTCGTTGGTTCAAATCCGGCTCCCGCAACCATTTCTTTTTAAGAAACGGTACTGTAAATGTTAGTTAAGGAAAAGCTCGTCGGTCTCAGCTCTTCATTAGCCAGCAAAAGTAGTTGGTTCAAATCCAGCTCCCGCAACCAATTTTTTTAAGATTGGAAGCTAAGTTGCAATGTAAGCAACTATAAATAAATCTGCAATTTCAGGCGCGGGATGGAGCAGTCTGGTAGCTCGTCGGGCTCATAACCCGAAGGTCGTTGGTTCAAATCCGGCTCCCGCAACCACTGAAATAGCATGCTTTATTAAAGCAACACGCCTAAAGCGTGTTTTTTTATGTCTGAAATTTAGTGAATAAGAAGCGCGTCGTCACTGCATGAGGCGTGAGGCGTTCACTCTTCATAAATTCTGCCTCCTGCAACCACTGAAATAAAATGTAAGAATGAATAGACACTTTATATGAGTGTTTTTTATGCCTAAAATTCAGTGAATGCAAAGATTGGGCTACTCATAACCCGAAGGTCGTCGGTTCGCTCTCCATAAACTCAGGCTCCCGCAACCACTGAAATAAAAAGTTATATTAAAGCAACACGCCTAAAGCGTGTTTTTTTGTGCCTAAAATCTAGTGCGTTTAAAAGCGCGTCGGGCTCGGCTCCTCATTAGCCTGCAAAGGTCGTTGTCACTGCGCGAGGCGTTCATTCTCCATAAACTCTAGCTCCCGCAATTACTGAAATTTTAAAAGTGTTATTGCTGAATATTTAGTATGCTATGCACTAAATTCTTTAAAACTTTTTGTAATCAAAATTATGACAGAACTTTATCACTGGTTTGATTTAATTGGTGTAGCGGTATTTGCTATATCGGGTACTTTGGTTGCCTATGAAAAGAAAATGGATGGCTTTGGTGTGGTTGTGCTTGCAACCGTTACGGCTATTGGTGGCGGGACCGTTCGCGATGTGATACTCGATCAGCCCGTGTTTTGGCTACACGATCAAAGCTATTTTTACGCTATTTTGGCCGCAGTTCTGGTTACAACACGACTGATAAATAAACAAAAATCGATTCCTTATTATGTGTTGCAAACAGCCGACGCGTTTGGTTTGGCATTTTTTGCGGTAATGGGGGCGCAAAAAGCGCAGTTGGCTGGTATGCCCGATTTAACAATTATTATTATGGCGGTGATCACCCCTTGTTTTGGTGGGCTGATACGAGATGTGCTGGCGCGAGATATTCCTATGCTGCTCAAGGGCGAACTTTATGCTATTACGTGTATTGCAGGTGGTATAGTTTACACGTTAAGTATAAATCTTTTATTAACGGTTGAAGTGGCAATGGTTTTGAGCATGTTAATGACCTTATTACTGCGTTTTGCGGCTATTAAGTGGAAGATTGTATTACATGTTTTTAAATATCCTGACTAAACTAGTTTAATATTGCTATTAATTAGGATAAGGAATGTCGTTAGCTCGTATATTTTCTCGCGCACAGATGGGAATAAATGCCCCCGAGGTTATGGTTGAGGTGCATTTAGGCAATGGTTTACCGGCATTTCATATTGTGGGTTTACCTGAGACCTCAGTAAAAGAAGCGAAAGATAGAGTAAGAAGCGCACTTGAAAACTCTCAATTTGGATTTCCCGATCAACGTATTACTGTTAATTTAGCCCCTGCAGACTTACCTAAAGATGGCGGGCGGTTCGACCTTGCGATAGCCGTGGGTATTTTAGTTGCCTCAGGGCAAATCGTTTGCCCTGACATTCATAAATATGAATTTTACGGTGAGCTTGCACTCAATGGTGAAATTCGTGCGGTTAATGCTATTTTGCCTTCAGTGCTCGCAGCTAAAGAACAAAACCGTTGCTGCTTTTTACCTCTTGAAAACGATAGCTTGGCAAGTTTGGTCAATGGTGTAAAACGTAAAGCCGTAAGCTCCATTCAAGAGGTGTGGGGCGATTTGTTAAATCAACAGCCCTTACCACTCAATATTGAATACCCTGATTGTACCCAAGCGCCTGATTTTTTACTCGATTTAAGTGATGTAAAAGGTCAACCCGGCGCTAAGCGCGTACTTGAAATTGCCGCCGCTGGTGGTCATAACTTACTTTTTTTAGGACCGCCAGGAACGGGTAAGTCGATGTTGGCTCAGCGAATGGCCACGATAATGCCAACCATGAGCGATGATGAAGCAATAGCAACCGCGGCATTGTATTCGATTATTGGTCACTCTATCGATTTAACTAATTGGCGTCAGCGCCCGTTTAGAAACCCACACCACACTTGCTCAGCCGTTGCCTTAGTCGGGGGGTCGTCTAACCCAAGGCCGGGTGAAATATCGCTTGCACACAATGGGGTGTTATTTTTAGATGAGCTTCCTGAGTTTGAGCGAAAAGTGCTCGACTCGTTACGAGAACCAATGGAGACCGGTACTGTTACTATTTCACGCGCTGCAAGACAAATGGAATTTCCAGCGCAATTTCAGCTTATTGCAGCACTTAACCCTAGCCCAACAGGTTGCCATCATGATAAAAGGGCGACACCTGATCAAGTGATGCGTTATTTATCGCGAGTATCAGGGCCGTTTATCGATAGGATTGATTTACAAGTTGAGCTGCCTAGGTTAAGTAGTGTGGAGCTACAAAGTACTACCGAAGAAGAAACCAGTGCTGTGGTGAGGGCGCGAGTAGAAGCGGCTTATGCTGTTCAGCTTAAACGCCAAGGTAAAGTTAATGCACGCCTAAATAACAAAGAAATGGGCGTGTTCTGTGAGCTAGCGCCTGCGGAGCTACAGTTTTTAGCTAGAGCCAGTGAGAAGCTTTCGTTATCGCCGCGCTCTTACCATCGGGTGATTAAAGTAGCGCGAACAATAAGTGATTTAAAGGGGCAAACAAATATTACCCTGAATGAATTAAAAGAAGCGCTTAATTATCGAGCATTTGAGCGTTTATTATCGCAGCTAACTCAATACTAAATAGACAACATATAACCCTTACCACGAACGGTGACGATGCGTTTTTGATCTTTTTCATCATTTAGCTTTTTGCGCAAACGACCAATTAACACATCTACCGTACGATCGTTTGGACTCCAGTCAGGTTGACCTATTTTTTCAGATATTCTTTCACGTGATGTTGCTTTGCCTGCATTACCGATTAAACAAATAAGCACTTTATGCTCCGCCTCGGTGAGTCGTGATTCAATGCCACTTGTGGTAATTAGCGTGCGATTATCAGGGTGAAGTTTAAAATCAGCATATTCAATAAACTCTTCGCTGTCATCGGTGCTGTTATTGTTTGCTACACGTTTATATAAAGCACGCATTCTAAGCTCTAATTCAAGTAAATCGACAGGCTTGCAAATATAGTCATCAGCACCTTGCGCAAGGCCAGCAATGCGATCGGCTTGAGAGTCGCGACTCGATAATAAAATAACGCCAATATCAGTGAGCGTATTTAACTCTTTGGCAAGCTGTAAGCCGTCGCACTTTGGTAGTACAATATCAATAATTGCCAGTGAAATAGCACTGCGTTGATTTACACGGTTTTTAACCATGCTTAAAGCATCGGCACCTGTTGTGTCAACGTCAATAGAGAATTCGGTATTTATAAAATGATGTTGGATGCGCTTTACGAGCAGCTCGTCATCCTCAACCAATAAAACATTTATTGCCATAGTCTATTATTTTTTTAGTTGCAGCTTTGCATGTTAACATTATTTTTTGCATGCATAACATATAGATTATTGTTTTTCCGTAACTTTATATTAAATAAAATTGTTTTAAAGGGCGCACTTTTGCAAACTATTTAAAGTGCGCATTATAAATTACTATTGGTTATACATTGAATCCCACCACTGCGGCTCATTTTTTAATTTTTTATCAAAGTAAGCCAGCATAGTGTTCCACCAATTAAAGCGTTTATCGCGCGCAAATATTTGATGGTCTGCGTCTTTATATTCAATAAACTCAACGTCTTTATTTAGTAATTTCAGTGCTGTGTACATAGTTAAGCTTTCACCGACTGGGACATTGGTATCGCTGTCACCATGAATAAGCAATAACGGTGTAGTTACTTTATCGGCGTGAAACACTGGGCTATGTTGACTATAAAGTTCGGGGTTATTCCACGGAAAGCTATTTTTAGAGGCTTCAGCAGAATATAAATAACCCCACCACCCCTCACCCCAGTAAGAGGTTAAGTTTGAAATACCTGCATGAGCAATCGATGCGCTAAACATATCGGTTTTAGTAGCAAGTAGCATAGTCATAAAACCACCGTACGATGCGCCTAAGTTGCCAACTTTGTTAGTGTCTACAAAATCATATTTAGCTAAAAATGCGTTAGTGCCTTCAATAATGTCGTCTGCGGTATAATCGCCCCATGCATTTACATGTTGCGCTGAAAAGGTTTGTCCAAAGCCTGTTGCACCGGTTGGTTGCACAACGTAAACCACATAGTTGTTTGCCGCCCATAAATTAAAAGGATAGCGTCCTGTAAACCCTCGAGTCACTGGCGACGTGCCACCGTAGTAATAAACAAGCGCAGGGTACTTTTTCGTTTTATCTAGATTATTTGGCAGGTAAACACGGCCAGCTATTTCAACGCCACGTTTATTGGTAAAGTTAAATTCTTCAAGCGTAGGAATAGCCGTATTGGCATATGCAATCGGGTTTGAATCCCAAATTAACTCTGTTTGGTTTTTATTCAAATCAAAGCGCTTAAGTTGCTGTGCGCTGGAGGCATTAGTGCCACTGAGCATAATATGGGTATTGCGAACATTTGAGTAACTAAACTGCTGTACAATATCAAACCCTGTGTTTAATTTTTTAAAGCGTTGTTTACTACGATCGAATAAATACAGTGGTTGAGTGTCTTTTTCTGTTACTTTTATTAACGCATCGCCATTACTTAGTACGCCTAATGTGCTTATTGCGGGGTTAAATTGTTTACTTAAGGCCGTTACTTTTTTACCGTTGTCGGTTAGTAAATACAGTTGGCCGTCGTAATTATTAGCCAGCATGTCTTTGGGTATAGCGCGGCCAACGCCATTTTTAAAATCGGGGCCAGCAACAACGTAAATATCGTTTGTCGTATATTTTGCCTGATTAAAGGTTTTGAACTTGCCTAACGATTTAACGCTGTTTGATTTTAATGTGAGTTCAATTAGTTCAGTTTCTGGATGCGTTGCGGCTTGCATCGCCATAACAGGGCGACTAATTAAGAGCTTTCCTCGGTTGCTGTTAATATCTTCAAGCCGATGGCTTAATACGCCTTCAGTAAGGGCTTTAATTAATCCACTCTTTGTATCTAACAAATATAGTTGGTTAACGGTGCGGGCGTATGACCAACGATCTTGCAGACCTTTATGGTGTTTTGTAAGGCTGTTATTGTCCTCTGGCGACTTAGACCAGCTAAACAAAATACTGTGGTCATTGTAATAATTAAAGCTACTAACCCCCTCAAGATTAGAGGCTAAGGTTTTTATGGTCAGTGTATTACGGTTTAATTGCTTTAATTCGCCATTGAGCAAGTACACTAAAAACTGGTTGTCAGGACTCCAAGTGAACTGACTAGGCTGAGCCGCTTCAAATCTGTATAGCGTTTGCTTGTTAGTATTTTTAAGTTCGGTTGTGGTAATGGCGTTATTGGCTGTTTTATCGCTGTAACGCCTTGTTGTGCTGATATAATGCTTAGCATCAGGAGATAGAGACAATTCGCTAATCGTTGGAGCGTCGAACAACTGTTTAGCAGATAAGCGCTTTGTTTTGTTTGTAGTTAGATTAATTGTGTCAATTTCAGTTTTTGGCACAAAATCTAAGGTGACATCACGCCAATTATCGACTTGTTGAGCAATAATAATAACCGTATGAGAGCCGTTATTTAATGCAATCTTATAGTTATGATCCTCACTACTTTGCTGCTCACCATTAATAAAAACATGGCCTTGCTCCATTCCCTTTATATTTAAAGAGCCTTGGGTGAATCGATGAGTTTCAATATTAAATTTAAGCACTTGTAAACCACCTAAAGTCAGCGCGTCCATTTTATTAAGTGGTTGCCACTGATGTTTTTTACCAAACACAACCAAGCTGTCTGTATTTACTTCAAGTTGTGTGATCAGGTTGCTAATAACCGCTTTGCCATGCGGTGTTTGAAATGGCTTTGCTGGCATATCTTCTGCCAATGGGCCAATAAACTGGATTTTTGATTGATCGAGTGAAGCGGCTAAGGTCGTTAAACTCATGCTACTAATTGCTAATAGCGTTGCCAAGTAAGTAAACCGTTTTGCGTAACGATGCCAAAGTGTGCTTAAATTCATTGTTATGCCTATTATTTTTAGAGTTTGGCCAAATATAGCATGTATTGGTATTGTGCTTATATATTCAACGTAGAGGAAAAAAGTGGCACTATTAATTATTTATATGGTGGTTGCAATTGTCATTTCGTTTTTGTGTTCAATTATGGAAGCGGTGCTATTAAGTATTTCTCCGAGCTATGTTGCATCGCTACGCAAAGAGCGTCCGGTGCTAGCTAAGCAGCTTGAAAAACTAAAAACGAATATTGATCAACCATTAGCTGCTATTTTAACCCTTAACACTGTTGCCCATACTGCTGGAGCCGCGGGGGTAGGTGCTCAAGCGGCAGTGGTATTTTCAGATGCGGCTGTGGGTATTGCATCTGCGATTATGACTTTATTAGTACTGGTGTTATCTGAAATTATTCCAAAAACGCTAGGTGCTAACTATTGGCGTGCTTTAACCCCCAATGTGACGTATGGATTACGTATTTTAGTGTTAGTTTTAAAGCCGTTTGTGTGGGTTGCACAAAAGTTAACCAATATGATGGGGCAAAAACATAATGAGGCCTACTATATTCGCCAAGAAATAGAAGCCATGGCCGATATTGGCAGTGAATCGGGAGCACTGCATGCCGATGAATCAGAAATAATTCGTAACCTATTGCATTTTAGACACGCTAAACTCACCGATTTAATGACTCCTCGTACGGTCATTTTTAAAATACATAAAGATCTCACCGTTAATCAGTATTTAAATGAACATGGTTCATCGGCATTTTCACGAGTACTCGTTTTTGATAAAGATGCCGATGATATTATTGGTTTTGTACATAAAAACGACATTATGTTGGCGTATCACCGATTAGGCACAGAGTACAAAATTAGTAAACTGGTTAAGTCTATTTACACAGTACCGAGTACCCAAAACGTATCGTCGTTATTACAAACATTACTCACCCAACGTACACATATTTGTTTAGTGATAGACGAGTACGGCGATGTGCAAGGAATTGTAACCCTGGAAGATATGATTGAAGCACTTATGGGCTTAGAAATTGTTGATGAGCGAGACCAATCCACCAATATGCGCGCCGTAGCAAAGCAACGCTGGCATCAGCGTTTAGCCAACAGTAAGCATATAGTCAGTGATGATGACAATCAACCAGATTAAAGCATGTTAGCTGCTTTTTCGTTTTTGAGATTTATATACTTTAAAAAATAGTTGCCTAAAGTATATCCTCCATTTGGCTCGTACTTTTTTGGTGAAAAGGTATACTACCGCCATAATTTATAATGATTATAACAATGATAAAAGTCGATCTTTCTCTGGCAGAGCAACCGTTTTCGTTAATGGTGGCTGGGCAGAAAATTGTAAAAATATTTCATGATCAGCAAGCGATTGCATTTGAAAACCCGCGTGAAAATTATGTTGAGTTTATGCTTGATGAGCAATTAATTGGTATTGATAGCAGTGAGGTAAATCAGCAAAGTTTAGCGCTTTATGTAAATAATCAATTTACCACTCAGTTGGCTTTACCCGTGGCAGCGCAAGGCGAGCCTAAAAAAGGGCTTTTAGGACTCGCTGCGCTCGGCTTTAAATTATTTAAAAGCGCCAAAGTAGTTAAAGTGGCACTTGCAGGTGCATCGGTGGCCGGTTATGCCTGGCTGTTTAGTATTGAATTTGCGTTGATGCTGATTGCCTGTTTAGTAATACACGAATATGGTCATGTGCGAGCAATGAAGTATTTTGGTATTAAAACTAAAGGCATTTATTTAATTCCCTTTGTAGGTGGGTTAGCAGTAAGTGACGATAAAATAACCACTCGCTGGCAAGATGTGGTTATATCACTTATGGGGCCAGCCTTTGGTTTGATCACCTCCGTATTGGGGGTGGTGCTGTATTACGCCACGGAAATGGAAATATTTGCCGGTGTTGCCGTGCTCAGCGCATTACTTAATTTATTTAATTTGCTGCCTATTTTACCGCTTGATGGCGGACATGTTTTAAAAAGTATTAGTTTTTCAATGCGTTCATGGGTGGGCTTAAGTGTGTGTTTACTTGGGGTGTTGTTTGGCTTATGGCTAAGTTACACCTTTGGTTTAATGTTATTAGTGTTCTTTTTGTTTGTTGGGGCGCTGGAAATTGTATTTGAATGGCGCGGCCGTCACTATTCGCACTTATTGCCATTAGATAAATACGGCCAAGGCTTTTCAGCCGTAATGTATGCGCTGGTGGTTGCCGGGCATGTTGCCGTAATGATGCACTTTGCTGACTCTGAAAACGCAATATTAAGCCTACCGATGAAAATTTTGGCGAGCTTACAAAAACAGTATGGCAGCTCAAATTTTGCTCGCCAAGCTGTTTTTTTGCACGTTATTTTTTAAGGTTTGTGTGCATTTATTGTTTAGAAAGGAAGCTGTCGCTCGGTAAAGTGGGCGTTTCCCTTGCCCAACCTCTCTGAATAAAATTAACCGTGTTTATTTTAGTTTGTGTGGCGATAGCAAGATGTTAGTTTTGGCTTGTTTCTCAATGGGATAATTGATATGGTACTATCCTTCAGAATGAAAAATAATAAGAAGCCGTGAGCTGATAAATTATGGATGATGCGATAAAACAACATGTAAATCAAAGTACAGTGGAATCTTTATTGTACACGCTTTATTGGTTGGCCTTTTTTTCACTGGCGCTCCCAATAGCCTCATACTTGATTATTTTTTTATCGGGTGGTGGGGCATTATTATTAAATGACATTACTCATTTAGAGCAATTAGAGTCCAACCCAAGTATGGCTTTTATATCTACCTTCCTCACTGCTGTACTTACGCTGCTATTTTTAAAGTCTACTCTTGATGCGCAAAATAAAAGCGAAGTTATTGGGCGTTTAGCAATAGAGAAGGTGGCTCTTTTTCCTTTAATCATTACAGTGCTATTAACAGTGGCTTACGTTTTACTGGAACAATGGCTTTTTGGCTTTATGGAAGTCGCCTTGCCAGGTTTTATGTTAGAAGTTGAAGCACAAACAAACTCGCTTTTAGCTAAAATTATGCTGTTTTTAGCAGTAGTATTTATTGGGCCTATATTTGAGGAAGTAGTTTTTCGAGGAGTAGCATTCTACAGGCTGAAACAAACAGCCTTGGGAGCTATTGGCGCAATTATTATCCCAAGTATCGTGTTTACATTGTTACATGGGCAGTATGATCAAGTTGAAATTTTTATTTTTCTGTTTTTGTTTTCTTGCTTAATGGGATTAATTCGTCATCTATCGGGTAACTTGTGGTATTGCATTATCGCTCACATGATCTGTAATTTATTAGCACTAGGTGAAATTATTTGGTGAGATTAAATGACCTATCAGTTAACTTTACTTTCTTACTTAGTTCTTTTGGTTTGCAGCTAGCAAGCGCGATATAAAATCGCGCCTATTTATTACCAAAATACTCACGGATAAAAACTTAGCATCAAGGATATAAACACGCCGGTTATAATCAGCTGTACCACGCAAAAACCCATAATATCTTTAGCTTTTAACCCTGCAATGGCTAATACCGGTAACGCCCAAAAGGGTTGAATTAAATTGGTCCAAGCATCTCCCCATGCCACCGCCATGGCAACCCGCGCTATATCTGCACCGAGCTCTTGTGCTGCGGGTATAACAATAGGCGCTTGTACTGCCCATTGTCCGCCACCGGATGGCACAAACATATTAACTAACCCTGCACTAATAAAACTATAAAATGGCAAGCTATCGGCATCAGCGATGGCAATAAAGCCCTGTGATATTTGTTGTGCTAGCCCTGTATCGACCATGACCGCCATAATGCCGGCATAAAAAGGGAACTGAATTACAATTCCCGCGCCACTTGGGATTGCTTGTTGTAGGCTATTTAGCACATTATGGGGTGTTTGATGCAGGGTGATAGCCATAAACAAAAACAGGGCAATTACACTATTGAGGTTTAAGCCGCCACCGGTAATAAAAAAGTAATAACCTAAGTAGGCAAGTCCCAGTAAGCCAATACCCATACCTAACAGTTTGCTTTGTTCTAAATGTTGAGCGGGGCGTGTTATTGTCACTTTATCGGTTGAGGTGTTTTTAAGCAGTGATGGGTCAATATAAACACTGTCTTTTTCATTTGGTAGCATGTAGCGGTTAACCAGCGGCATAATAATAAATAAACCAATGAGAATAGCGATATTAAAGCCTGCAAATAAGGTTTGATCGGTACTAATAATACCCATAGTCGCTTGAAAAAAATGCTCTTGTGTTGCAATAGTTAGCGGTATAGAGCCTGCGAGCCCGCCATGCCACACAACAAAGCCTGAGTAGGCACTGGCCACTAACAGCCGATAATCTACTCGAGTCTGCTTAGCTATGGCTTTAGCAAATAAAGCGCCTATTACTAAACCAAAGCCCCAATTAAGCCAACTTGCTAAAAGCGAAATAAACGTTACTAAAATAATGGCTTTTGGGGCCGTATTGGCAAGCGTTGCTAATTTTGTCAGTAACTTACTTATTAACGAGGTGCTGGCGAGCATGTAGCCCGTTACTAATACCAACAGCATTTGCATGGCAAAGCTAAGTAAGTTCCAAAACCCGCTACCCCATGATGTTATTACCTCAAGTGTGGTTGCAGGGGTCGCTAAATTTGCAATGACTAAAGTAATAATGGTGAGCAGAATGACAAATATAAATGGATCGGGTAGGTAGCGCTCGACCAGCTTGGTAAACGGACTAGCAACTTTATTAAGCATAATTAATAACGAGTTAGTGAAAACTTATTTGTTAATTAATCATGAAATGTTGGGATAAGCAAATACTGCGATGAATAAACTTCAGCAAAGTCGATTTTTTAATGGAGGTTGATAGAGGGACGTTTTTTAAATAACCAGTAAATATTCACCAAAATAAGTATTTACTGGCTTTATGCTTAAGAATTGCCTAGTACATGTTTTAAACGGTTTTGCACTTCTTGAACGAGTAAGTCGGGCTGAAATTTTGATAAAAACGCATTACAGCCTACTTTTTCCACCATGGCTTGATTAAAGCTACCACTCAGTGAGGTGTTTAGTACCACATGCAAGTTTTTTAAGCGGTTGTCGTTACGTATTTCATGCGTTAAGCGATAACCATCCATTGAGGGCATTTCGGCATCGGTAATCACCATTAGTAACTCTTTTTCAACATCGCGACCTTCATCGGCCCAACCTTTGAGCATTTGCCATGCTTCTAGGCCATTACTAGCAGGTATTATTTCAATACCAAGCTGCGAAAGTGTGTCGCTTACTTGTTTACGTGCTGTGGGGGAGTCATCGGCATGCAGTATTTTACGCCCCGCAAATTCATCTACAATTGTTTGATCCAGTATCCCATCAGAAATATTGACTTCGTACTCAACAATTTCTGCTAATACTTTTTCTACATCTATAATTTCGACTAATTGTTCTTGGCCATCTCGCTGCACTTTAGTCAACGCGGTAATATAATGATTTTTACCCACAGAGCTCGGTGGTGGCATAATATCAGACCAGGTCATATTCATAATTTGATCGACCTTACCAATTAAAAATCCTTGGGTCGTTCTGTTATATTCGGTCACCACTAGGTTGCAATCTTCATCGTGTTCTTTGTGTGACATCGAAATTGCTTGGCGAAGGTCAATAACAGGTATTGATTCACCGCGAATATTTGCAACCCCGGTCACTTTAGGATGAGAGTGAGGTATTTTGCTCAAACGAGGCAGTTTCACCACTTCTTTTATTTTAAATACATTAAGTGCAAATAAATGGCGACTGTGTAAATAAAAAAGTAATAACTCTAAGCGGTTTTCGCCTACAAGCTGAGTACGCTGATCAACTGATGCTAAAACACCTGACATAATAGACCCATTTTTTCCGGATGACTTTATAACTATAGTTTACTCTCATTTTTCTTCATAACGAACCGTAAATATTTTGATTACAGTAAAACATGGCTTAGATGTTATCATTTACAGTATCATGTTACTTAATGATTTAACTAATCAATCGGTTAACAAAAAATTATGCATCATATTTTAAAACGTATTGTTGTGCTGTTGCGCAGCCATATTGATCAGCTTAGTTGGCAATCGGTCGTAATAGCTACGTTTTTACATATGCTACTTACTTGGTGTTTATTGTTAGTGGCAAATGAACAGGCGTTGCTCTCCCCCAGTACTTTTTTTTACTATTATACGGTAACCACTTCAACGGTGGGGTATGGGGATTTTAGCCCAACAACAGATTTAGGCCGTTGGGTTGTCGCATTAATACAAATACCCTTTGGCTTAGCTTTATTTGGTGTCTTGTTAGGTAAAACAGGGCAAACAGTAACTTACTTAATTAGGCGCGCTATGACTGGTGATAAAAACTTTGCTCACAGTAGTAACCACATTATTATTTTTGGATGGCATAACACGCGTACCAAAAAAATGATCGACTATATTTTGGCTGATACTAAACGTACAGATCGCCGTATTCTATTAGCCGTTACTGAACAAATGGAGCATCCATTCTTAACCAATGAGAGCGTTGATTTTGCACGTTTATCAAGCTTTACCGATTTAAGTGAGCTAGAACGCGTTGCTATTAGGCGTGCAGATAAAGTCATTATTGATGGTCAAGATGATGATCAAACATTTACAACTGCACTGCGCATTAGTCGTTTAGTTAAGGAAGAATGCCATATCAGTGCGCACTTTTTTGATGAAACAAAGGTGGAAATGCTATTAGAACACTGCCATAACGTAGAGTGTAGCAGTAGCAAATCAGCAGAAATTTTAGTGCGTTCAATGCAAGACCCAGGCTCAAGCCGTGTACAAGAAGAGTTATTATCTACTTTACATGGTGACACGCAATTTAGTTTACAAATACCCAGTGGTATTAAAACCATGGAGTTTGGTAAGCTATTTCACCATTTTAAATACGATCATAATGCAATATTGTTAGGGGTAGCTCATAATTTAAGTGCAAAAAATATGGACTTAAACCCACCACTAGATTACGCCGTTAATTCGGGTGACATTTTGCATTACATTGCGCAAGAACGTGTGCTCAGTGATGAAGTTGATTGGCAGGGCTTGGAAAAATAATGGCTGAAATAGCGTTTTTAATTATTGTGTTATGTGCCTACATTTTACCTATAGTGCTTATTTTAAACAGCAAGCGTAGCCAAGGCCATGAAAAAAATGGTTGGTTGGTGGGGGCTATTTTCTTTTCGTGGGTGGCGCTTATACTGTATTTTTCAATTGTGCCCAAACAAGGACACGCCAAGAAAAAGAAGTAACAAAAACAAGGTTTAAGTTGCTCACTTTAACTGCTTAAGTTTATGCGCAACCAAGGGATCATTTGGCACTAGTTGCTGTGCTACTTCTAATAGCTTAATAGCATCGTTAGGGTTTTCCTCTTGATGTTTAATGGCTACGTCTATTAATGGTTGAATATCAATTTGTGCTTGGTGCTCTTTGATGTGCGTGGCTTTTTCGTCAATTAATATGTTGTGAGCGGTGTTTAATAACGCTTGGCGATGAGCCGATTTAGCATTGGCTTTATTGAGCTTTTTATAATAGTCCTCTTTTAGGCGCAGTGTTTTTGTTTGCAGTCTAAATTGCGCAATGTCGATTTGTTGATTAACAATAAAATCAACAGCCACTTGTTTATAAAACCCAAACTTCCCTAAGTAGGTGGCGTGTGTTCCGTGGCCCATACCAAATACCCGCAAATGAGTAAGTTGCTTATAGCGTTTGGCGTGTAGGCGGTCTATGCGGTTTGTTGGGTCGTAAATAATGTAGCCTTGTGCCTTACCTAAATCGAGATCGTGGTAATCTTGCTCCCAATCGAATTGCTGTGCTATGTCTGTGCTTGAGCGGTCATCCCAGGGGGCAAGTGTTTTATTTTTGGTGCTTACGGGATGAAGTAACAGTACTTTGTCTAGTTTTAATAAATTGGCAAATGCGCCCACTGCGAAACCACCTCGGCTTAGGCCATAGCCTAAACGCTGTGTAAATGGCGTTAGCAAGGGAGTAAGTTGCTCTAAAAAAAACAGTAAATTGCGGTGTCTAAACCAATTACTTTTTCCTAAATGCTGAAATGAAATAACATTAACGTTTTGTTTTTGCGCTAAATGGTATCCCCATGGGGCAAAATCGTCATTAAGGTCATGCTCTTTAATATCAGTGCCGGCAGGAGAAAAGGTGAACAATAAAGGCTTATTTATATCAATAAAGTGATATTTAACAAAAACATCGCCAAGTAAACCCCCACCAGAGGTAGGCAGTTTTGCTTGTTTCTCATTATCACCTAGAGTTAACCATTCATCTAACCAATACAGTAATTTCATTTTTCCTCCAGTGCACTTAAGCCGCAGATCATAACAAATATGGCGACACAAGAGAAATTGAGCGGTGACATGTTACGCTGATAGCATGTCTCTTTAATGAAATAATATACTATTTAAGCCATATTTAATATTTCATGCCAGTCATTTTCAGTCACTGGCATGACCGATAAACGCCCGCCTTTTTTAAGTGCTATATCAGTTATAGCAGTATTTGCTTTTATTGCTTGCAAGCTTATGAGGGTGCTTAAATGAGAGTGGTAAGTTACTTCTACCACAAACCAGCGAGGGTTCTCAGCGGTTGCCTTTGCATCGTAATAATCGCTATTTAAATCAAATTGGGTCGGATCAGGGTAAGCGGCTTTAGTGACGATACCTATGCCTGCAACGCCAACCTTTTTGCAGCTAGAATGATAAATCATCACTAAATCGCCTTGCTTCACATCATCACGAATAAAATTACGCGCTTGATAATTGCGCACACCTTCCCACAAAGTTGTTTGTGCAGGGGCATGTTTTAAGTCATCTATTGAAAAGGCGTCAGGTTCGGTTTTAAACAGCCAGTAAGCCATATCATTTTTCCTTCATTGCGCGAGTTAGTGTTTTTTGGCCATTGTATAGTATTATTTAATGATTCGGGAATTGAGGAATAAATAATGAGCCAAGTATTAGATGATTTACTATCGTTGTTATCGCTTGAAGAAATTGAACAGGGTTTATATCGCGGACAAAGCCAAGACTTAGGCTTTCGTGCCGTGTTTGGCGGTCAAGTTATGGGGCAAGCGCTTTCGGCGGCAAAAGAAACACTACCTGCAGGGCGTATCGTCCACTCATTGCACTCTTACTTTTTACGCCCAGGCGATGCACAAAAGCCAATTGTGTATGATGTAGAGACTATTCGTGATGGTAAAAGTTTTAGTACTCGGCGCGTGAGTGCGATTCAATATGGTAAACCGATTTTTTATATGACAGCGTCGTTTCAAGGTGAAGAACAAGGATTATCGCATCAAGCCACTATGCCCGATGTGCCGGCTCCAGAAGATTTGCGTTCGTCACTAGAATTTTATCAAGAAAATGCTGAGCACATTCCAGAGGCAATTCGTAATAAATTTATTAGAGAAATGCCGATTGAAATGCGACCAGTAACGTTTCATAACCCATTTAAACCCGAGGCTATTGAGCCTGTAAAACATATTTGGTTTAAGGCCAATGGAGATATGCCCGATGACCAACGTATTCATAACTATTTATTAGCATACGCGTCTGACTTTGAATTTTTACCTACCGCATTACAATCTCATGGTGTGTCGTTTATGCAACCGAATATGCAAGTGGCGACAATTGATCATGCGATGTGGTTTCATCGCCCGTTTAGATTAGATGATTGGATTTTATATGCCATTGATAGCCCAAGCGCGAGCTCTGGACGAGGATTGGTGCGGGGGCAATTTTTTGACCGCCAAGGCAATTTAGTCGCCTCGACGATTCAAGAAGGGGTGATGCGTCAGCGTTAGTACCCACTATGTAAATATATTCAACATAGTGGGTACGTATTTTATTGGCATTGAGCGTGAACAATATCCGTTATTGATTGCCAAATACGAGCGGGTAATAATGTTTGCAGTTGTTTGTAGGTCTCGCACAATTGTTGACTGCCCTGTAGACCACTGTGTGAATCACTGATCAGTTTTTGATCGCGAAGGTTTGAAATAAAGCTACTGAGCACCTTTTTATCAAAAAATTCCGGCGTTTTAATACCGTGTAACGTTCCTAGGCGTTTTGCAAGTACATAGCTTTCACGTTCAAGCGCTGCTTTTTCAATTCCTTGGCTTGTTTGAATAAAACCAATCACAATGGCATAGCGTTGCAGAGTAAAGCTTAATGCGCGACCGAGCATTTCGAGTTTGGCAAAACTATCGTTGTTTTGAGTCACTTTGATATTTTCGCCATCGAGCTTAATTAAGCCTTGATCACTAAAGTTAGTTAAAATGCGCGTTACATAGCTTTCATCAAGCGCCTGCAAATACCATTCTTTAGCAAACAGAGGGTAAAAAGAGTTTACCAGTTGTTGGCATTGCGCTACGGTGCTTTGATGCTGTTTAAATAAATGCAGGGCGATTAAACTAGGTACTGCAAAAATATGCAAAATGTTATTACGATAATAGTTAAACAAGGTTTTTTCTTTATCGCTAATTGCAATTATTTCGCCAAATTCATCACTTATCACATCAAACTTATTGAGCTTTAGTGCGTGCGTTAATAGCGCTTCTGAGGTTTCATCTGGTGTGGTTATTTTATCGCTGTAGCTAGCATTACGTTGCATATGCAGATAAAAATCAAGCTGAGCTAATAGTTTAGGCTTACTCAATGCCTGTTTATCGTTTACCAGTAAGATCATAGCCAGTAAGTTAACGGCGTTAAGCGCGGCGGCACTATTAATATTAACCATCACTTTATCCGCTAAAGTCGCCACTTGCGGACCAAGCCATTGTGGTTTTTGTACATCAGTTGGGTGAATTGATTCACGCCAGTCGGGTTGATTATCATTTAGGTACTGATTAATAGAAATGGGATCGCCAAAATTTAAGTAGCCACGGCCGTAGTTTTTTAAATTTTTAATGGTTTTAAAAATTCCTAATATCGACTCACCTTTTTTATCATTACCAGCCAGCTCTTTAAGGTAAGTGTTTATTTCCATTACGTGTTCATAGCCAATATAAACAGGGACAATCGAAATAGGGCGATCTATTCCGCGCAACATGGCTTGCAAGGTCATAGCAAGCATACCGGTTTTAGGAGGAAGCAAACGACCGGTTCGGCTGCGCCCACCTTCGGTATAAAATTTTACCGAGTAACCTTTAATAAATAACTGACTTAGATACTCTTTAAACACTGCAGAGTAAAGCTTGTTACCGGCAAACGAGCGGCGAATAAAAAATGCACCACTGCGACGAAATATCCCCCCTGCGGGGAAGAAATTTAGGTTAATGCCGGCAGCAATATGAGGTGGTACAAGTCCTTGATGATAAATAGCATAGGTAAGTAGCATGTAATCCATATGACTGCGATGACAAGGCATATAAATAATTTCATGACCTTTATTAGTTAAGTCATGTATCTGCTCGGTGTATTTAATATCAATACCATTATAAAGCTTATTCCATAGCCAAGTTAAAATACGGTCGGCAACACGAATAGTGGCATCGCTGTAATTAGCGGCAATTTCATCAAGCAGTTTTAAGGCATTTTGTCGTGCCTGAGCGTGGCTAATATTTTTTTCAGTTGCCTCGTTTTGAATTGCTTTTATTATGGTTGGCGAAGCCAAAAGAGAGCTAAATAATTGATCACGAGATGGAATTTTAGGCCCCGTGGCAGCCAGCTTTTGACGCTTAAAGTGAACTCTTGCAACGCGAAGTAATTTATGTGGAAGTTCACTCACATCGGCTTTTTCATTAACCAGCAATGATAAATCGAGTGGTTGACTAAAACGAATGAAGTTGTCTCGCCCTGAAAAAAATACCACAAATATTTTTCTAAACCAGCTCGGTGTTAATGAATGTGATAGCAGGGTACTCAATCCTGGTTTTTCTTTACCGGGTGCTCTGCCCCATAAAATAGTGACCGGAATAACTTGTACATTTTTTTGGCCACTATTTAATAAGTGCTCAATAATTTGCTTGCCTTGGGCGAGTGCAGTTGTTGGTTTTTCTTTATTTCCAAACAGTGGTGGCGGATTGTTGATACCAATAAATCTGTCGAGCGCTGCATTGCCTAATATTTGCTGCTGGGTTGGATCAGGTAAGCCATTGCGTTTACACACACGTGCCAGTGCCGCTAAATCAAACCGCGAATTAAGACGCACTATATAAAAAGTTGGATTTTTAGGGTTTAACTGATATTGCTCTACTGGCTTTTCGGGTAGTACTTTGCTTTTTACAAATAAGCGACTAACTCCAGCAGATATAAGGTTTAAACCATAGTTTAAAATACGCATTGACTCACCATAAGAGAGTAATTACCCAGGTTAAAATGGGTATATAAAAGCAAAAATTAGCGCATAGGATAACATATTATCTAGTAAATCTTCTGCTGATTAATCGACAAGTTTTGACATTATAGTGACAGCATCACTTCCATTGCGTTCGCTTTTGTTAAACTGGATTGCTATTTAAGCGACAATTACAAAGTAAGTATAACTAAATAGTTGTTGCATTTATCACCATCGTCATTATAATACGCAGGCTTTCTAAATTCCCTCGGGGATGTGAAAGAATAAATTAAGCTTGGATTTCAAGCTAATAAACAGGAGTTCCGACTTGGAACTCAACGTAGATATAATCAAACAACCGGCATCTTAGTAGTTAAGATTGTTTCGGTCGTTTTTTTATGCTCTTTAAATGCTCTTTATATTGAGGTTTAAGAATGTCAAATCAACGCATTCGTATTCGCCTAAAAGCTTTTGACCACCGTTTGATTGACCAATCAACGGCGGAAATCGTGGAAACTGCGAAACGCACTGGCGCACAAGTACGTGGTCCAATTCCACTACCTACACGCTTTGAACGTTTTACTGTACTTACATCACCGCACGTTAATAAAGACGCACGTGATCAGTACGAGATCCGCACCCATAAACGTCTGATCGACATCGTAGAACCAACTGACAAGACTGTAGACGCACTTATGCGTTTAGACCTTGCTGCTGGTGTTGATGTTCAAATCAGCCTGGGTTAATCGGAAGATTAGAGAGGTTTTAGGAAAATGGCATTAGGTCTAGTCGGTCGTAAAGTGGGTATGACACGTATCTTCACTGAAGATGGTGTATCTATCCCTGTGACAGTTATTGAAGCGACTCCTAACCGCATTGCTCAGATCAAATCTGACGCAACAGACGGTTATAACGCGCTTCAAGTAACCGCAGGCACTAAAAAAGCAAGCCGTGTAAACAAAGCAACAGCGGGTCACTTCGCTAAAGCTGGTGTTGAAGCGGGTCGCGGTCTGTGGGAATTCCGCCTAAATGGTGGTGAAGGCGATTTTGAAGTAGGCACTGAGCTTACTGTTGAATTATTCAACGAAATCAACAAGGTTGACGTAACCGGTACTTCTAAAGGTAAAGGTTTCCAAGGTGGTGTTAAGCGCTGGAATTTCAGCATGCAAGACGCGACACATGGTAACTCTCTATCTCACCGTGCTCCTGGTTCAATCGGTCAAAACCAATCACCTGGTAAGGTGTTTAAAGGTAAGAAAATGGCCGGTCAAATGGGTAATGAGCAAGTAACAACTCAAAACCTAGAACTAGTTCGCGTTGACGCTGAGCGTAATTTGCTTTTAGTTAAGGGTGCAGTACCTGGCGCTATCGGCGGTGACGTTATCGTTAAACCAGCTGTTAAAGCATAAGTCCTGGAGATTTAGTGATGGAATTAGCAATTAAAGACGCTTCTGGCGCTCTTGAAGTTTCTGAAGCTACTTTTGGACGTGAGTTTAACGAAGCATTAGTACACCAAGTAGTTGTTGCATACGCAGCAGGTGCTCGTCAAGGTACTCGTGCTCAGAAGACACGTTCTGAAGTAAGCGGTGGTGGTAAAAAACCATGGGCTCAAAAAGGTACTGGCCGTGCACGTGCTGGTACAATCCGTAGCCCAATTTGGCGTTCAGGTGGCGTTAGCTTTGCAGCTAAACCACAAGACCACAGCCAAAAAGTAAACCGTAAAATGTACCGCGGTGCGATCAAAAGCATCTTATCTGAATTAGTTCGTCAAGAGCGTTTAATCGTTGTTGAAAGTTTTGCTCTTGAAGCACCAAAAACTAAAGAACTAGTTGCTAAGCTTAAAGAGCTTGAGCTTAAAGATGTTCTTATCGTGACTGAAGAAGTAGATGAAAATCTTTTCTTATCGGCACGTAACCTGTACAAGGTTGACACACGTGATGTAGCTGGTATCGACCCTGTAAGCTTAATCGCTTTCGACAAGGTACTAATTACAGCTGCTGCTGTTAAGCAACTTGAGGAGGCGCTAGCATGATCCGTGAAGAACGTCTTTTAAAAGTGATCCTTGCTCCACACATCTCTGAAAAAAGCACAATTGCTGCTGAAGAAAACAACACGATTGTTTTTAAAGTAGCAAATAATGCAACTAAAGCTGAAGTTAAAGCAGCGGTTGAAAGGCTTTTTGAAGTAGAAGTAACTGGTGTTCGCACACTTAACGTTAAGGGTAAAACAAAACGTACTGGCGCACGTTTCGGTCGTCGTAGCGACTGGAAAAAAGCTTACGTTACTCTTAAAGAAGGTAGCGAGCTGGACTTTGTCGGCGGCGCCGAGTAATAAGAGGAGTTAGAATTATGGCACTTCAAAAGTGTAAGCCAACTTCTGCGGGTCGTCGTCACCTAGTTAAAGTGGTTAACCCAGATTTACATAAGGGTAAACCTTACGCACCACTATTAGAGAAAAATTCTAAATCAGGTGGTCGTAATAACAATGGTCGTATTACGGTTCGTCATATCGGTGGTGGTCATAAGCAGCATTACCGTTTAATCGATTTTAAACGTACTAAAGATGGCATTCCAGCCACTGTTGAGCGTTTAGAATATGATCCAAATCGTAGCGCAAACATCGCACTTGTATTATATGCAGACGGTGAGCGTCGTTACATTATCGCACCAAAAGGCTTAAAAGCTGGCGATGCAATCCAGTCTGGTGTTGATGCACCAATCAAGCCTGGTAATGCATTACCTATGCGTAATATGCCTGTCGGTTCGACTGTTCACAACGTAGAATTAAAACCAGGTAAAGGTGCGCAAATCGCACGTTCTGCTGGTGCATACGTTCAAATCCTTGCGCGTGATGGTCAATATGTAACATTACGTCTTCGTTCAGGCGAAGTTCGTAAAGTTGAATCTGATTGTCGTGCAACGCTAGGTGAAGTAGGCAATGCTGAGCATATGCTTCGTTCACTTGGTAAAGCAGGTGCAAATCGCTGGCGTGGTATTCGTCCGACAGTTCGTGGTGTTGCCATGAACCCGGTAGATCACCCACACGGTGGTGGTGAAGGTCGTACATCTGGTGGTCGTCATCCTGTGTCTCCATGGGGTAAGCCGACTAAAGGTGCTAAGACGCGTAAGAACAAGCGTACGGATAAATTTATAGTACGTCGTCGTACTAAGTAATATTGAGGAATAGCCATGCCACGCTCTCTCAAGAAGGGTCCTTTTATAGACCTACACTTGCTGAAGAAGGTAGAGAAAGCTTTGGAAAGCGGTGAAAAGAAGCCAATTAAAACTTGGAGCCGTCGTTCAATGATCATACCTAACATGATCGGATTGACCATTGCTGTCCATAATGGTCGCCAGCATGTACCAGTTTTCGTTTCTGACGAAATGATCGGTCACAAACTAGGTGAATTTGCACCAACTCGCACTTACCGTGGCCATGCTGCGGATAAGAAAGCGAAGAAACGCTAAGAGGGGATGATAAATGCAAGCATTAGCTAAACATAAATTCGCCTCTGGTTCGGCGCAAAAAGCACGTCTAGTTGCAGATCAGATCCGCGGGTTACCTGTCGATCGCGCACTAGAAATCCTGGCGTACAGCCCGAAAAAAGCGGCTGTATTAGTTAAGAAAGTACTTGAGTCTGCTATTGCTAACGCAGAGCATAACGAAGGTGCTGACATTGATGAGCTACGTGTAACAACAATCTTTGTGGACGATGGTCCAACAATGAAACGTATTATGCCACGTGCTAAAGGACGCGCAGACCGCATCCTTAAGCGTACAAGCCACATCACTGTTGTGGTTTCAGATAGCTAGGAGATATAAGTAATGGGACAAAAAGTTCATCCTACTGGTATTCGCCTAGGTATATCTAAACCTTGGGTTTCTACCTGGTACGCGAATTCAAAAGATTTCTCTGCACAGCTTTTTGGCGATCACAAAGTACGCGCATTCCTTACTAAGGAATTAAAAGCGGCCTCTGTGTCTAAAATCGTTATCGAGCGTCCAGCAAAATCTATCCGAGTAACTATTCACACGGCTCGTCCGGGTGTTGTTATCGGTAAAAAAGGCGAAGACGTAGAAAAATTACGTCAAGCGGTAACTAAAATCGCTGGTGTACCTGCTCAGATCAATATTTCTGAAGTACGTAAACCAGAACTAGATGCACAACTAGTAGCAGACGGCATTGCCTCTCAACTAGAGCGTCGTGTTATGTTCCGTCGCGCTATGAAGCGTTCGGTACAAAATGCAATGCGCATCGGTTCTAAAGGGATTAAAGTTGAAGTTAGCGGTCGTCTTGGCGGCGCAGAAATCGCACGTTCAGAATGGTATCGTGAAGGTCGTGTACCTCTACATACTCTTCGTGCTGATATCGACTACGCAACTTCTGAAGCCTTAACCACTTACGGTATCATTGGTGTTAAAGTTTGGATCTTCAAAGGCGAAGTTATTGGTGGTTTACCACTAGTACAAGAGCAAGAGAAGCCAGCTAAACGCGCACCAAAGAAAGCCAAAAAAAGTGCTAAGTAGAGGTAGCGAGTAATGTTACAGCCAAAACGTACAAAATTCCGTAAAATGCACAAAGGCCGCAACCGTGGTCTAGCGCAAAACGGTAACAAAGTAAGCTTCGGTACTTTCGGTTTGAAAGCTACTGGTCGTGGCCGCATGACTGCTCGTCAAATCGAAGCAGCTCGTCGTGCTATGACGCGTCACGTGAAACGTCAAGGTAAAATCTGGATCCGTGTCTTCCCTGACAAACCGATCACAGAAAAGCCGCTTGAAGTTCGTATGGGTAAAGGTAAAGGTTCTGTTGAATATTGGGTTGCTGAAATTCAGCCCGGTAAAGTACTTTACGAAATGGAAGGTGTTTCAGAAGAGCTTGCTCGTGAAGCGTTTAACCTTGCAGCTCGTAAACTGCCATTCAAAACAACTTTCGTAACTCGGACGGTAATGTGATGAAAGCAAGCGAACTAAAAGACAAAAGCGTAGAAGAGCTTAATGCTGAACTTCTAGGACTTCTTCGTGAGCAATTTAACCTGCGCATGCAAGCAAGTACTGGTCAGTTAGCTCAGACACACACGCTAAGAACAGTACGCCGCGATATCGCGCGTGTAAAAACAGTTATTAACCAGAAGGCGGGTCAATAATGAGCGATAAAATTCGTACTCTTCAAGGCCGTGTAATCAGCGACAAGATGGAAAAATCTTTCACTATCGCTATCGCACGTTACGTGAAGCACCCAATCTATGGGAAATTCATTAAACGTACGACTAAGTTACATGTACATGACGAAAATAACACAGCAAAAGCGGGTGACATTGTTACTATCCGTGAATGCGCGCCAATCTCTAAGAACAAATCTTGGACTTTGGTAGACGTTGTTGAACGTCCAAAACAAGCTTAATTTTTAATTAAGTCTGTTTTATAAGAAACCCCAGCTTTTGTTGGGGTTTTTTTTGCGTTTAAAAAAGCGATAAGTTTTCAGCCGTCAGCTTTCAGTCGTTAGCTGCTCGGAGTGAGTTTGCGCGCCGTGGCTTAGGTTGAGCCTAGGACACCCGAGGGTAAAAGAACGCTACGAATACACAAGAGTGGGATATATATCGTGAGAAAAAACACCACGAATATGATGCAACAACAAATTCATACCGCAGAAAAAAGCCTTTGCAAGTGCAAAGGCATATGCTTTTCTGCGAAGCCCGAAGCCCGAAGCCCGAAGCCCGAAGCCCGAAGCCCGAAGCCCGAAGCCCTTTTACCAAATCATTTTTACAAATTCAGGGTGGTCGATATACGGGTTACGATTTCCCTGAAATTCAAACGCTGCTTGGTTGCGGTCTAATTCTATTTGGCTAACGGGGTCGTTGTTATGCCATTTTAACAACATAGCCACGACCCAATTATCAAACACCTGGTTCGATGTGCCATTTAGTACCGCGTTGCTATAAGTGGTGTTATTTTGCCAAGTAGCAATCACGTTTTCGTAGCGGGTTGCCATATAAAAGTAGGCACGAGCAAAGTCACCTTTAAATTCATCAATAGGCTCAAACACGGTACCGTTGTAATTAATCGCATTACTTGCAGCACCTAATTTACTGCCGTTGGTTGAGGTAAACGTGGCGCTTGCCACTTCACCGAACGGAAAGTTGCTACGTTTAGAGTTTACAAAGCCATCAGTGGCGTAAATATGATGAACATCTGAGTTCATTGGTTCTATGGTGCCGCCAAACCAGCTTTTAGGAAATGAATGTTCACGGTTATAACAATCGGCTTCGCTATTGTAGGTACCACACTGATCGCTTACATCAGTATAAGTGTAGCTATCAACTCCATTTGGCTTTTCACTGTACATATCTAAAATACTATTATCATTTTCAAAATATTTATCGCGTGCTGATGCGTCGTAAAAACGCCAAATAGTAGAATACCCTTGAGCGTTATGGTTTTTAATAATGTTATAAAGCTCAGTTTTTAGCGTGTAGCCAGTTAAGCCTTGGGTTGTCACATAATAGCCAGTTGGCGACGGTGTTGGCTGAGTAGCACCTAATGAGAATGCGGTAGACTCACTTGCTTGAAAGCTTGATCCACTGGCAAGCAAATTTGCTTCATTATTTAAGGCGTAGCTGCCACTGCCATATGAGCAACAAATACCATCACCGTAGCTGTCGTTAATAGTAAATGTATAGTCGCCATTGGTTAAGCATAACTGTTCGATGTATTGGGTATTTGCGGCATAACCACTGCCGCTTGCAACCATACCAGCTTGGTTGTGCGTTATTTGCCAGCTAGTTTCTTCACCATAGTTATCTGTGGTTAGGTTAAAAGTAAGGCTGTTATCTGCGCAGCTCGAAGAGCCACTGCTGTCATTATTAGGTAGGAAGTTATCAACATAAACTAACTCGCTACCATCAAATCCCGTTGTATCATAAAAGCGTAAGCCGACATCAATCGTTTTACTACTATCAGCGGTGTAGCTGTAAGTTATGGTTTGCCACTGGTTTGTTAGGGCAGGATTTGAGTAGCCTTGATAACCATCTATAAACAAACGCGCCTTAAGATGACCTTCGGTATGATAAACATCCACTGAGAACTCATAAGTTTTACCCATTTTAACTGCGACTTGCTGTAAAAAATCAGTGTTACTTTGTGTGCCTGTATTAACGCTAATCGCAGCTGCTTGTGAACCTTTGCTAACAACCGTGCTAATAGCAGATACATCAATGCCGTTATCAATCACCGTCCATGCTTGTGGAGTGTTGTCTGTCCACTGTTCAAAATTACCATTGACGACATTAGCCATCGCAGGCAATGAGCTCAATAATAACGTGCTTAGAAGTAACTTATTTTTATATATTCCGTATAACATAGGTGTTCCTATTTTATAGTTTTGCGTAATATACCTTAGATTATAAATGTTACAAAGTTGTTAAGTGAGAATTTTATAAAAGACAATAAAGCTTTTTTAGGTCTACTTCGTAGGTTTTTCACTAGATTAATAACTAAATGGAATATCAAAGCAGATTCTATTCTTTTTTTATCTATGCTGAGACGGCTATCCTCCATACTCAATTAACCTCAACAGAACCTTCTGAATGAGGTGGCACTCATTTTAAACAATGTGAACAAGCATTGTGTTTAACGTTTAGGGTTATGAGGAAAAATTCATGTTGTTAGGTCAACTTAGTGCGCTTACAAGTCCGCTTTCGCAAGAGCAAGTACAAAAGCTACAAGGTTTAGTGGCTGAGCTTAATCCCATTCAGCAAGCGTGGGTTAGCGGCTATTTGGCTGCTAATGCTAATTCAGCCGTACTAGGTGCGCCAACTGCAGGTACATCCGCAACCTCTGAGGCAGCAGCTCTAACTATTTTGTATGGCTCGCAAACGGGCAACTCAAAAGGTGTTGCCACTAAGCTTAAAGAGCAAGCTGAGTCGCGTGGATTAGCAGCAAAGCTGGTTAGCATGGCCGATTACAAGCCAACTGCCTTGAAAAAAGAAAAGTTTTTAACCGTTGTAATATCGACGTATGGCGAGGGCGAGCCACCAGAAGATGCTGAAACACTGTATGAATTTTTAATTACCAAAAAAGCGCCAAAACTTGATGGCGTTAAAGTGGCGGTATTAGGTTTAGGTGATTCTAGCTATGAATTTTTCTGCCAAACTGCAAAAGATTTTGAGCAGCGTTTAACTAAACTCGGTGCAGAGGTTATTTATCAGCGTGCCGACCTAGACGTTGATTACGATGATGAAGCAGCCCGCTGGATTGAGGGCGCGCTTAATGCATTTGAGCCAGATTTAAAAGCGCAGCAAGATACAGCCGGCGGCCAAGTTGTATCAATGCCATTTGGCACCCCCACAACAGCGGCCAGCCAATACACAAAACAAAACCCATTTTCGGCAGAGCTAAGCTTAGTACAAAAAATTACCGGTCGTGACTCAACCAAAGATGCACGCCATGTTGAAATTTCACTGGAAGGCTCTGACATTAGCTATACGCCGGGTGACTCATTAGGCATTTACTTTTTAAATGATGAAGCCCGTGTAGATGAGCTGCTTGCGCAAACGCAAATTGATCCAACTAGCCGCGTTAAACTTGGTGATGAAGAACTCAGCGTGCGTGACGCCTTAATTGAAAAACTAGAGCTTACACAATCGTACCCTGGTTTTGTCGAAAAATATGCCACGGCTACAGGCACGCCTGAACTGCTTAAGCTTGTGGAAGATAAAGCCGCAATGCGCGAATACATTGAGCCTCGCCAAATTTTTGATGTAGTTGCACAAAATCCAGCAAAATTAGCGGCACAAACACTGGTTGATTGCCTACGTAAATTGCAAGCGCGTTTATATTCAATTGCTTCTAGCCAAAGCGAGGTTGAAGATGAGGTGCACTTAACTATAGCACTGGTTGAGTTTGAAGCGTTTGGCACAGAGCATTTAGGTGGCTGTTCAGGCTATTTAGCACGCCGTGCAGAAGAAGGCTGCAAGGTAAAGGTATATAGCGAACATAACGATAACTTCCGTTTACCAGTCAACGATGAGACACCCATTATCATGGTAGGGCCAGGTACCGGTATTGCGCCGTTTCGTGCCTTTTTACAAGAACGTGATGCCCGAGAGGCAACAGGTAAAAACTGGTTATTCTTTGGTAACCCACACTTTACCCAAGACTTTTTATACCAAGTAGAAATTCAAGGTTACTTAAAATCAGGCTTACTGAGTAAAGTGGATGTGGCGTTTAGCCGTGATCAAGCAGAAAAAGTCTACGTGCAAGACAAGTTACGTAAAAACTCAAAAGAAGTATTTGACTGGTTAGAAGCGGGTGCTCATTTTTATGTGTGTGGCGATGCAAACCGCATGGCCAAAGATGTACACAATGCCTTAATTGATATCATTAGCGAAAATACCGGCAAAACTAATGAAGAGGCCGATCAATACTTAAAAGATTTACGTAGCGCAAATCGCTATCAGAAAGACGTGTACTAAGTGCACGTTGTTTATTTTATTAAAAGCTAACAGCCGTCACTGTAACAAATTTAGGATTTAAAATGAGCAAACAAGATAAAACCGTAAAGCTTTCTGATAACGAACGTTTAAAAAGAGAAAGTAACTTTTTACGCGGCACGATAGCGCAAGATTTAAAAGATGAAATTACCGGTGGTTTTACTGCCGATAATTTCCAGTTAATTCGTTTTCATGGCATGTACCAGCAAGATGATCGCGATATTCGCCCTGAACGCGCCAAACAAAAGCTAGAGCCTCTGCATAATGTGATGCTTCGCGCCCGTATGCCTGGCGGTATTATTAAACCCGAGCAATGGTTAGCAATTGATAAGTTTGCTGGGGAGAAAACCAGCTATGGCAGTATTCGTTTAACTACGCGCCAAACATTTCAGTTTCATGGTGTTTTAAAGCCTGAAATTAAAGGCATGCACCAATTACTTAATAGCGTAGGTATAGACTCTATTGCCACCGCCGGTGACGTGAACCGTAATGTACTTTGTACTACTAACCCTGTTGAGTCTGAGTTACACCAAGAGGCCTATGAATGGGCGGCAAAAATCTCTGAGCATTTATTACCTAAAACCAAAGCGTACGCAGAAATTTGGCTAAATGGTGAAAAGAGTGAAACCACAGAAGAGCCAATTTTAGGTTCAACCTATTTACCACGTAAGTTTAAAACTACCGTAACCATTCCACCAAACAACGAAGTGGACGTTCATGCGAACGATTTAAACTTTGTGGCAATTGCTGAAGATGGCAAACTCGTTGGTTTTAACGTGCTAGTAGGGGGTGGCCTTGCCATGACCCATGGTGACACTGCAACGTATCCACGAAAAGCCGATGACTTTGGTTTTATTCCCCTCGAAGATACTTTAAAAATTGCCGAACATGTGGTGTCTGTGCAGCGTGACTGGGGGAATCGTTCAAACCGTAAAAACGCAAAAACTAAATACACACTTGACCGTGTTGGGTCTGATGTATTTAAAGCCGAGGTCGAAAAACGTGGAGGCGTGAGCTTTGCACCAAGCCGCCCTTATGAGTTTACCCATCGTGGCGATCGTATCGGCTGGGTTGAAGGTATTGACGGTAAGCATCATTTAACTTTGTTTATTCAAAGTGGTCGTATTTTAGATTACCCCGACAAACCACTAAAAACGGGTTGTCGTAAAATTGCAGAAATTCACCAAGGTGACTTTCGCATGACCGCCAATCAAAACTTAATTATTGCCGGTGTGCCTGCGGATCAAAAAGCAATCATTGAAAACATAGCGCGTGAACACGGTTTGATTGACGACAAAGATTCTGAGCAACGTAAAAACTCAATGGCGTGTGTGTCACTGCCGACTTGCCCTTTAGCGATGGCCGAAGCCGAGCGTTACTTACCGAGTTTAATTGAAAAAATTGAAGGCTTATTGGCCAAGCATGGAGTACCTAATGACAGCATCATTATGCGTGTGGTAGGTTGCCCAAATGGCTGTGGTCGTGCCATGTTAGCCGAGGCTGGGTTAGTAGGTAAAGGCCCAGGTAAGTACAACGTTTACTTAGGGGGCAATACGCAGGGTACGCGTATCCCTAAGCTTTATCTTGAAAATGTGGGCGAAGAAGTGTACCTAGAGGCATTTGATAAGCTGATTGGGCAATGGGTTAGTGAGCGCCATGAAGGCGAATGTTTTGGTGATTTTGTCATTCGCAAAGGTATTGTTGCAGAAGTCAAAGTATCTGTTACCGATTTTTACGCATAATTTAAAAGCAGCGCACCGCGCTGCTGAGGTTTAAAGTTGACCATGAGTGAATTTAAAAACATATTACAGCTAGATAAGCAAAGCCAGCAGGCTATGTTAGCTGATGCAAACGGTTTACTGGCTAACATGAGTGCAGAGCAGCGCGTTGCATGGGCACTTGAACATTTGCCTGACACCGCGTTTTTATCATCGAGTTTTGGTATTCAGGCCGCGGTTATGCTGCATTTAATGACATCACAACGCTCAGATATCCCTGTAGTACTGACTGATACGGGCTATTTATTTCCAGAAACCTATCAGTTTATCGAGCAAATGAGTGAGCGTTTATCGCTTAATTTAAAGGTATACAGTGCAAAGTTAACGCCAGCATGGCAAGAGGCTAAATTTGGTAAGTTATGGGAGCTAGGTGAAGCGGGTATTAAGCAATATAATCAGCTTAATAAAGTAGAGCCAATGACGCGAGCTTTAAAAGAGCTTAATGCAGGCACTTGGTTTAGTGGTTTACGCCGCGATCAATCCTCAAGCCGTGCACAAAAACAAGTTTTAGAAATAAGCCGAGGTACAGTAAAAGTGTATCCTATTATTGAATGGAGTAATCGTGATGTGTATCAGTACCTAACAAAACATAATTTGCCATATCACCCGTTATGGGAGCAGGGTTATGTATCTATGGGGGATGTACACACTACCCGCAAATTAGAACCCGGCATGAGCGAAGAAGACACTCGTTTTTTTGGATTGAACCGTGAGTGTGGTTTACATATAGATGGCGATGGAATTTAATTATCTTATTATTCAAAGCTATAAATTTATAAACGCAGCCAACGCTGCGTTTTTATTTTGTGAAAATAATTGCTTGACTGCTATTTTTTGATTATATTAGTGATAATAAAGGATTAATTATACAGCAGGAACGCTATGAAATACTTTACCTACTTAGCAATATCAGTCATGGTTATTGCGCTCATCTCATTGTTTTATATAAAAAAGCCTAACGGTCAGCCTTGGCTTAGCAGCACATTGATTAAAAATGAGTCTTTTTCTATTAAAGATAAAGTGGTAGCGCTTTCATCCAATACACTCGAACAATTTACGCTTGAAGTAAAAAAAGCGGGTGATCAGCTCACTTCGTCACCTTTATCATCTGACACCCAAGTTAAAATTTATAAGTGGCAAGATGAACAAGGGCAATGGCATTTCTCCGATGTACCAAATAAAAATGGCAAGAGCGTAGCGGTAACGCTTAACCTTGCAGATAGTAATGTGGTGGTTGCTGAAGATACCGCTATATTGAGTGGTAGTGCTAAATCAGCAGTAGACCCTTTTCCTCAGCGAGCGCCTGAAATATATAATAGCCAGAGCATTAAAAAATTATTTGAAGATGCTGAAAAAGCCAAACAGAGATTAGAGCAACGCAATAAAGAGGTTGAAAGTTTTAGTGGCTTTTAGCTTCAGGCTGCCTGTTTTTCTGCGATATTGGGGATTGCTTTTCTGACTCCATTAGTAATATGGTTAAATATATTTTTGTCGGTAGTGATAAAATTACGCCAATGGCAATGCAGGCGGCGGCAATAATAATACCTTTTATACCGTGTTCAGTGGTGTAATAGCTTGATATAATTAAACCATGGCCTGTCACAATTAAGCACAGCCCAAGCACAATAGATATTTTAAGTAGTCTTATAATTACAATTGAAGACATAGCGGCCTCTGCGCAGTGTGTCTCCTTAGTGTATGGTATCTGTGAAGAGCTACATTGATTTAGCGCAAGGGCTAGGCTTATCAATATAACTATATACTATACGTAAAAAGCCCAGCTCATTGCAGGGCTAGGCTTTTAAGTTACCTTGTTTTATAGCTGATTAGTCGAGCATATTGCGTAGTACGTACTGCAAAATCCCGCCATGTTTGTAGTAATCCCACTCTTTAGGAGTATCAATACGCACATCGGTACTAAAACTAATTTGTTTACCTTCACTGTTAGTAGCAATAACACTGACTTCGTCGGTTTTGTCGTATAACCCTTGAATGTCAAATTGCTCTTGGCCCGTTAAGCCCAGTGACTCATGACTTTCACCCTCTTTAAATTGCAACGGCAATACGCCCATACCAATTAAGTTGGAGCGGTGAATGCGCTCATAGCTTTGTGCTATCACAGCTTTAATACCAAGTAATAAAGAGCCTTTCGCAGCCCAATCGCGCGATGAGCCAGTACCGTATTCTTTACCTGCAAGTACAATTAACGGCGTTTCATTTTTTTGATATGCCATAGCCGCATCATAAATACTTTCTAGCTTGTCGTCGGGTTGAGTGCGGGTTACACCGCCCTCAGTACCAGGGGCGAGTAAGTTTTTAAGGCGCACATTAGCAAACGTACCACGCATCATTACTTCGTGATTACCACGGCGAGAACCATAAGAATTAAACTGTGCTTTTTCTACCCCATTTTCTTGCAGATAAAGTCCTGCGGGTGCCTCCGCTTTTATCGCACCTGCTGGTGAAATATGATCGGTAGTCACTGAATCGCCTAGTTTAGCTAGACAGCGCGCACTTTCTATTTTTGGGATCCCCGGTGGTTCAACACTCATACCATCAAAGAATGGCGCTTTTTTGATATAAGTCGAGGCAGCATCCCAATCGTAAAGCTTACCATCAGGTATTTGACTTTTTTGCCAGCGACTGTCGCCATCATAGACATTGGCGTAGCTTTTTTCGAACATCTCTTTAGTTACCGTATTTTTTACAAGCTCACTGACTTCTTTAACGCTCGGCCAAATATTTTTAAGGTAAATATCGTTACCGTGTTTATCTTGCGCCAGTGGTTCGTTATACACATCAATATCGGTTCTACCCGCTATAGCATAAGCTACAACAAGCGGTGGCGACGCGAGGAAGTTCATTTTAACGTCTTGATGAATACGCCCTTCAAAGTTACGGTTACCCGATAAAATTGAACTTACAATTAGTTTATGCTTTTGAATTGCCTCACTAATTTCATCAGCAAGCGGGCCTGAGTTACCAATACAGGTAGTACAGCCATAACCCACTAAATTAAAGCCAAGTGCATCAAGGTCATCCATCAGCCCTGCTTTTTCAAGGTAATCGGTCACCACCTGCGAACCCGGTGCGAGTGACGTTTTAACCCACGGTTTTACATTGATACCTAACTGGCGTGCTTTTTGAGCCACTAAACCGGCGGCTAAAATAACACTTGGATTAGAGGTGTTCGTACAGCTGGTGATTGCGGCAATAACACAAGCCCCATCGTTTAATTCAAACTCTTGGCCATTAAAATTAACTTTTGCTGCGCCCATAAACTGTGCTTCGTTGGTTGGTTCGTCAGGGTTAGTCGTCGGGCCTTCGCTTTCAATACGCGCTTGATCTTCATCGCTTTTATCACGTTTAGCCATACGCTCATCTTGAAAGTCTTTTAAGTGCTGAGCAATCACATCACCGGCTTTATCCAGTGTAATTCTGTCTTGCGGGCGTTTAGGACCGGCAAGGCTTGGTACAACATCGTCTAAGGTTAGTTCGAGCTTATCGGTGTAATTAGCTTCATCGCCGTCGTTACGCCATAAGCCTTGGTGTTTAGCGTAATCTTCAATCAGTTTAAGCTGCTTCTCATCGCGATTAGTTAAGCGCAAGTAATTGATGGTTTCATCATCAATAGGAAAAATACCACAGGTTGCACCGTATTCCGGTGCCATATTAGCAATCGTTGCTCTATCGGCAAGTGGTAGGTCGGCCAGGCCGTCACCATAAAACTCTACAAACTTGCCTACCACACCATGATTACGCAGCATTTCAGTTACTGTTAAAACCAAATCCGTTGCGGTAGTGCCCTCTGGAAGGCGGCCATTTAATTTAACACCCACGACCTGGGGGATTAGCAAGCTAATTGGTTGGCCAAGCATGGCAGCTTCGGCTTCAATTCCGCCTACACCCCAACCTAGTACGCCTAAGCCATTAATCATAGTTGTATGAGAGTCAGTACCAACCAGTGTATCTGGGTAGGCTAATGATTTGCCGTTTTTAGTATCGTTAAAGACCACGCGGGCCAAATATTCTAAATTAACTTGGTGTACTATACCGGTGGCGGGTGGCACCACTTTTAAATTATCAAACGCGGTTTGCCCCCAACGTAAAAATTCGTAACGCTCTTTGTTGCGTTCATATTCTAATTTTGAATTTAAGTCGAATGAACCATCTTTACCGTAACCATCCACTTGCACCGAGTGATCGATTACCAGCTCTGCAGGAGATAGGGGGTTTATTTTTGCAGGATCACCACCGAACTTTTCCATTGCATCACGCATGGCAGCTAAATCAACAATAGCAGGGACACCGGTAAAATCTTGCATCACTACACGGGCTGGAGTAAAAGCCACTTCGGCTGAAGGCTTAGCTTTTGGATCCCAATCTAATAGTGCCTGAATATCTTGCTCTTTAATATTCACACCATCTTCGTTACGCAGTAAGTTCTCTAATAATATTTTTAACGAGAAAGGCAGGCGTTTGGCTTTATCGCCAAGCCCCATAAGCGAGTTAATATGATATTGCTCGCCATTGATAGTGAGCTGTTGTTGGGTGTCGAAACTATTTTTCATTATTTGCCCCTTTAATTGGATTAATATGCTTGAAAAAGTGACCTCTTTAGTAAAGTGCAAAGCGTGTACCATGATATAAATACCACACGATGTAATTTTTTGTAGCATCTATGTAGTATAGAAGTGAAGGTTAAAAGTTTAAATTCAAGGATAAGCTTGAGCAATATTTGGCCACAAGCTAAATTTCAAAGTGATTTATTTAAAATAGCTTTGTTGTTTTAAATAAATACTTAAATACACCAACGCAATCGCAATAATAGTCACTGCAATGGGCATAAAAATAGCGCTAATACCAAATAAGGAAATGCTATTAACAACCACAAAATTATAGTATTGCTGAATTAACACCGCTGCCAAAGAGATTGTTAGCGTTAATGTGGCTAGTGATTTTTTGAATAATAGCAGTAGGCACCCCAATGCGCCGCCAAATACAGCAATAGCAAACGCTAAAGTAGCCCATAACGGTTGGTTTTTATAAACAAGTTGTTGTTCTTGTGGTAGTTTGCTTATCATCTCTGGAGATAAAAGCAGCTGCATGATAAATGCAAAAATACTTAATGTATTCCATAACAGAGCAGTAATCAGTACGGGTTTTACCCAGTTGTTTGCAGCGTTTTCTGACATGTAAGCATCAATTTTTTTGTTATTTATGTTCCATTAAAAGCTAAAAAAGCCAGTGATGCAAACTGGCTGTGAATAACAAAAACCAAGCAAAGGCGAGTTAGCCAAATGAAATAGGGCGACGACCGGTTTTTTCATCCACTTTAGGTTTTTTTGTACGTTTACGTTTATTTTTAGCAGGCTCGGTTGCTGCCACAGGTGCTGCTTTTTCCACGTTGGCTGCTTCATCAATTACAGGGCGCTCTACAGGGGTTGCATCTTCACTAAGCGTTAATTGAAATAGCTCACCATCAAATGAAAGCACATCACCGCTGTATAATTTTTTCCGCTTGATTGTACAAATTTCATGGTTAACACCCACATAACCACCGCTAATTAGATTTTTTGCTTGGCCACCACCTTCAACTAGATCTAATACTTTTAATAATTTACACAGTTCAATCGGTTCTTCTTCTAATTCAATTTCTATATATTCTTCGTTCATCATGTTTCTCTGTGGGGGTATTAACTGTAGTATAAAGGCTTAATGGCTATTTTGCACCACGGTGAGTTTAGTCGATGAATGGGGGGCGTTTTTTATGAAGCTCTTTATGAAGCGTTTTATGAAATTTTCACTTCTTTTTATAGTCTTTAAAAAAACTGAAGCAATTTAGGGTTAAGCTTCATGTGAAAAAAATTACACATTGGCGCGCTAATTGCCAATGTCGGCCGTATGAAAGATTGAATATAAACAATGGAGTAAAACATGGGCATAAGGTTAGCAATGAAAAAACAGCTAATGGGCTTAGAACATTCAGATCTGTTAACTGCTGATGATGTTAGGGAGCATTTGGCTCAGCAGGTACAAGAAGACACTGAACGTGGTTTTTCAGTTATCTCCAAGTTTAATGATACTCACAGTCAGTTAATCAGTGGGCTTAAAACCAAACAAAGCGAGCTGGTATTTGAACGTCATCGGTTATTTAACGAAGTGCTTTATAAGCGACAAAGTGTTGATGCATGGTTAAACAATCAAATGTGATTAATAATTTTGTTACTAAGGGTAAATACCTCAGGTAAGGGACTTGATTAACCGTGGATTTCTATATGCTCGCTTAGTTTAGCTATGCGCAGGCTCATGCCTTCAATAATACGGTCTTTAATTTTTTCGCGTATGACATTAGGTAGGCGGGTAAGGGCATCGGCAGTAATAGCCAGTACGATGGCATTTTCTTTGGCGCATGCATTAATGCTGCGCTCTCGGTTATTAATAAATGCACCTTCACCAATAAATTCACCAGGCTCTATACTACCTAGCTCCAGTAGGTGATTATGCTTAAACACCATTAAGGAGCCACTGAGGACAATAAATAGTCGTTTGTCGTTATCAAACTCTTTAAATAAAAACTGATTTTTATTAATTAAATAGAGTGAACCAAACGACTCTAGCAAAATCTGACGCTCATGGAGTGTAAACTCTTTAAAAAAATCTAAGCGATTTATAATTTCCATTTGTTTAAACAAAGGAATGTGTTCAATTAACTTCATCAATAACCAAAATTTGAGTGCGCGTTATAAGTTAATATTGCGCTCTTTTAATTTACGGGTCAATGTATTGCGACCCCAACCAATTTTCACCGCAGCTTCTTGCTTATGGCCTGAACAATTCGCAAGAGCCGTTTTTATTAAGCGAGTTTCTAGTTGGGCTTGAATATCTGGCCAAATATTTTCTTTACCTTGTTTAAATTCTTGGTTAAGCCACTGTTGAAATGAATCTAGCCAATCACCTTCTTGGGTTGCGGCTGTATTATCAATAATTTCTGGCGGTAGGTCTTGCTCGCCAATTAGCTCTCCGGGGGCCATTACCGTTAACCAGCGACAGGTATTTTCAAGCTGGCGAACGTTCCCTGGCCAATTAAATAAACACAGCTGTTTAATGGCTTTGGGGCTAAGGACTTTACTCTCTACTTGCAGGTCTTTGGCGCTTTTGTGCAAAAAGTGCAGCGCTAAGCGTTCTATGTCTTCTGGTCGCTCGCGAAGTGCTGGTAAGCGCAAGCGAACCACATTTAAACGATGAAATAAATCATCTCTAAACTTACCTTGTTTTACCAGCTCTTCTAAGTTTTGGTGAGTGGCGGCAATAATGCGCACATCCACTTTTATACTTTGATGACCGCCAACGCGATAAAATTCGCCATCGGCGAGTACCCGTAATAAGCGGGTTTGTACATCTAATGGCATATCACCGATTTCATCTAAAAATAAGGTGCCGCCATTAGCTTGTTCAAAGCGCCCTTTACGCACGCTATCGGCACCGGTAAAAGCGCCTTTTTCATGACCAAATAATTCAGACTCAACCAATTCTTTAGGGATAGCAGCCATATTAAGGGCTATAAACTGGTTGTCTTTACGCGGGCTGTGGTTATGCAAGGCGCTGGCAACCAGTTCTTTACCGGTACCTGATTCACCATTAATAAGTACGCTCATACTGGATGCCGACAGTTTGCCTATGGCACGAAACACTTCCTGCATCGCAGGCGCTTCGCCAATAATATGGGCGCTTTTTGGTGGGGCAATTTTACGTTTGGTTTTTTTGGTTGAATTAGCACGGTAGGCGCTTTCAACCAGTGCAACGGCTTCATTTAAATCAAATGGTTTAGCTAAATACTCAAACGCCCCCTTTTGAAATGCATTCACTGCTGAATCTAAATCAGAGTGTGCGGTCATAATAATAACCGGTAGCCCCGGGGTTTGCTCAGCGATTAGCTCAAGTAACGCCATACCGTCCATACCCGGCATTCTCACATCTGAAATTAATACACTGGGTTGACTAAATTTTAGTGCATTAAGTACGCTTTGTGCATCTGCAAAGCTTTCTACTTCAAACCCTGCGCGGGTCAGCGCTTTATCTAATACAAAGCGAATTGAGGCATCATCATCTACAAGCCAAGCTGTTTTCATGCAAACTCCAAAGTATTAATCTACAAACGGTAGATAAATATTAAATTCAGTATGTCCAGGCCAACTATCACATTCGATATAGCCATCATGTTGATCAATCAAGGTTTGCGCTATGGATAATCCAAGCCCTGAGCCACCTTCTTTATTCGTGGTCATAGGGTAAAATAAAGTATCACGTAAATTAGCATCAATACCCGGGCCGTTATCCATTATTTGAATAAGTAATGCCTTTTTAGGGGCTTTTCCGGGGCGACGATGTTGGTAGTTAATCCGCGTTTTTATTTTTATTTCGCCACCATCTACCAGTGCTTGTTGTGCGTTTCGCACAATATTAAGCACCACTTGCTGAACTTTGCTCTGATCAATATAAACATCTGGAATACTCGGGTCGTAGTCTTTAACTAATCGAATATCACGGCTGTTATCTAAGGTGCTGAGTTTAACAACCGACTCCAATGTTTGATGTATATTGCCATACGATTTTTGCGGTAGTTGATTAGGCCCAAGCAGCCGGTCAACTAATTCACGCAACCGATCGGCTTGCTCAATAATAAGTTCTGCACATTGATCTCTTTCTTGTTGATCACCTTCATACTGCAATAATTGCGCCGCTCCGCGAATTCCACCTAGCGGGTTTTTAATTTCATGAGCTAAACCACGAATTAAATTGCGTGCAGCCTGATATTGGTGCATTTGATTTGAGACTTGATCGTGTTTGATTTCATCATCCGTTTGCCGACATTCAAATAAAATATAATAGGTGTTGTTATGCTTTATTCGCCGAGTGCTTACCGCTAACTTTGCATGGCGAGAATCGATAAACACCACGTCGGCTCTGTGCTGGTGGCAGTCTACGCCATCAATTAATGAATAGTGTGCAATGCGTTTTAAATCGATGGAGTGATAGTTAAATAAATCGTCGAATGCTTGCCCTAGTAAGCGTCTCTCGCTCAAACCAAGTAATTCACTGGCACTGGTGTTAGCGTAAATAAGCTTGAAGCTTTCATCAAGTAACATCAGGGCGGTGGTTTGGTTTTGCCAAATTATATTCAGTAGCTCTGGGCTAAAATGTGTTTTATTAATCATTGTTGCACCATTTTAGTGCGCCTGGGGAAGTAGGCAAGGTTCAAATTAAATAGGTGTGCTTTATTGTTGCTATTGACCTACGTTAAGGCCTTTACGGTGCATAAAAAACACACTGTCAGGGCTAGTTGCAATTACCTGATTTTGTTTATTATAAAGTTTAACTTGCAGTGTGTGTTGGCCGCGCTCTACATTTCTTAAAGCCTGTGTAGTGGCATCACTGGGTTTATCAACAGCAACGCCATTTAAAAACAAGCCAATAGTAAACCCAGCTTCAAAGCGAGGTGCAATACGAGTAGAAACATAAACAGAACCTGTATTTTCTCTAATTGTTTGGTTTGGTTCAGGCGAAGTAATATTAATACTAAACTTGACTGCTTTTTTAGTCGCAGAGGTATCAAGAATATCGGTATTTGTAGCTGGCATATTTAAGTATTGGCTAGTGAGTTTTACTTCTGTAGCGCCTGGTTTTGGGGTGTCTGAAAAAACTAAGACCCCATTTTTGTCTTTCCATGTGTAAATTTTTTTATCACTAGCATAACCATTAATACTTAATATTAAGGTTATTAATAGTAACAAAGCCCTACTAACCATACTGCTACCCTGCATTTTTCAAATTAATTTCACTTTAGTGTACAACGAATATTATTACCATAAAAAAAGCCCGCAAAGCGGGCTTAAAACACACATTATTTATAGATTATAAATTAACAGCTGTAGTACATTTCAAACTCAACTGGGTGAGTTGTCATGTTAAGTTTTTCAACTTCTTTAGATTTAAGCGCGATATAGGCATCAATTAGGTCGTCGGTAAATACACCCCCTTGATTTAAGAACTCACGATCTGAATCCAGTGCAGCTAGTGCTTCGTCGAGTGACGCTGCTACTGTTGGGATTTCTGCTGCTTCTTCAGCTGGTAAATCGTATAAATCTTTATCCATAGCGTCGCCCGGGTGGATTTTATTTTTAATCCCATCAAGGCCTGCCATTAACATAGCAGAGAATGCTAAATACGGATTTGCTGTTGGATCCGGGAAACGTACTTCGATACGACGACCTTTCGCTGATGGAACCACTGGAATACGGATTGACGCTGAACGGTTACGAGCAGAGTATGCAAGCATTACCGGCGCTTCAAAACCAGGTACAAGGCGTTTGTATGAGTTAGTAGATGCGTTAGCAAATGCGTTAATTGCTTTAGCGTGCTTAATAATACCGCCAATGTAGTAAAGCGCATCTTCAGAAAGACCACCGTATTTATCGCCCGCGAATAAGTTAACACCGTCTTTCGCTAAAGACTGGTGACAGTGCATACCCGAACCGTTATCACCAACAACTGGCTTAGGCATAAACGTGGCTGTTTTACCATATAAGTGAGCCATGTTATGGATAACATATTTCATTTCTTGGATTTCATCCGCTTTTAATACCATAGTATTAAAACGCGTTGCAATTTCATTTTGCCCGGCCGTGGCTACTTCATGGTGGTGTGCTTCTACTACTTGACCCATTTCCTCTAACACTAGACAAGTAGCTGAGCGCCAATCTTGAAAGTCATCAACGGGTGCAACTGGGAAGTATCCGCCCTTAACACCTGGACGGTGACCTGTGTTGCCATCGGCATAGTCTTTATCTGAGTTCCAGGCAGCTTGCTTAGAGTCAATTTTATACATAGAGCCTGACATGTCAGATTTGTATTTAACATCGTCAAAGACGAAAAATTCTGGCTCTGGGCCAAATAAAACCGTGTCAGCAATGCCAGTAGAGCGCATGTACTCTTCGGCGCGTTTAGCAACCGAGCGAGGATCGCGTTCATAACCTTGCAGCGTAGAAGGTTCAACTACGTCACAACGAACAATTAATGTGGTTTCTTCTGTGAAAGGGTCAAGTTTAATTGAATCTGCATCAGGTAATAACACCATGTCAGACTCATTAATGCCTTTCCAGCCAGCAATTGAAGAACCGTCGAACATTTTTCCATCTTCAAAAAAGTCTTCATCAACTTGGTGATGAGGAATAGAAACATGTTGCTCTTTACCTTTGGTGTCAGTAAAGCGTAAATCAATGAACTTAACGTCATTTTCTTTAATAAAATCTAAAACCGATTGTGACATGTGTCCTCCAACTATTGGGTTTTATTATTGCTGCTTAGATATGTTAGCTATGTACAAGCTGATTTTATGCCATTATTTTAATTTATTGTTTTTCATATAAAAAAATATAGGTAAAGTAAATAATACACGTATTAAGCACTGTTTTGGTGCGTAATTATTCCAACATGGTGCAAAATTTACAGAGCGATAATTGTTTGTAAAATAATCATCTTAGGCTATCACAAAGAAAATATAAAATATTTAGCTAAATTGCTTTAAATGAGCCAAAAAGCTATTTTTTACATCAATATCTTAAAAATAATTACTACAATTAATTATTTTAAAACAAGGGTTTAATTATTTTGTTAAGAAAGTTTGCATTTTTATTTTGGATAAACTTTCATCCATCTCATTTATAGGGGATAATATGCGCCCCTTTAAAATCCTATGCTGGGACATCTCGTGAAAGCGCAGGTGAGAACGTTTAGCCCCTGCAGGATCAATGAGATTGAATTTCTCTAAGTGAATATATGAGCATCGAAAAGTTAAGAAATATAGCAATTATCGCCCACGTTGACCACGGTAAGACAACACTGGTTGATAAACTACTTGAACAATCAGGTACATTAGAAACACGCGGTGGTAATGAAGAGCGCGTGATGGATTCGAACGACATTGAAAAAGAGCGTGGTATTACCATTTTAGCGAAAAACACCGCTATTTCTTGGAATGATTACCATATCAATATCGTAGATACTCCTGGACACGCTGACTTCGGTGGTGAGGTTGAACGCGTACTTTCGATGGCCGACTCAGTATTGCTACTTGTTGATGCTCAAGAAGGTCCAATGCCACAAACGCGTTTTGTAACGCAAAAGGCATTCGCGCAAGGCTTAAAGCCAATCGTTGTTATTAATAAAATTGATAAACCAGGTGCACGCCCTGATTGGGTTATGGATCAAATATTTGATTTATTCGACAACCTAGGTGCAACTGATGAGCAGTTAGACTTTAAAGTAATCTACGCATCAGCAATCAATGGTTGGGCAACACTCGATTTAGACCAAGCATCAGATAACATGGAACCTATGTTTAAGATGATTGTTGACGAAGTATCACCGCCGGATGCCGATCCTGAAGGTGACTTCCAAATGCAAATTTCGCAACTTGATTACAACTCTTATGTTGGTGTAATTGGAATAGGCCGTATTAAACGTGGCTCTGTTGCACCTAACCAACAAGTAACTATTATCAGTGCCGATGGGTCAAAGCGTAATGGCAAGATTGGTGCGGTACAAAGCTACTTAGGCCTTGAGCGTATCGAAACTGAGCGTGGTTATGCTGGTAACATCGTAACGGTAACCGGTATTGGCGAACTTAAGATTTCTGATACTGTTTGTTGTCCTAACAATGTTGAAGCATTACCACCGTTAAGTGTTGATGAACCGACAGTAACCATGACATTTTCTGTTAATAACTCTCCGTTCTGTGGTAAAGAAGGTAAGTTTGTAACATCACGTAATATTCGTGAGCGTTTAGACAAAGAATTAGTTCATAACGTAGCACTGCGTGTTGAAGATACTGCAAACCCAGATAGCTTCCGTGTATCGGGTCGTGGTGAGTTACACTTAGGTATCTTAATCGAGAACATGCGTCGTGAGGGTTACGAACTTGCTGTTTCTCGCCCAGAAGTAATTCTACGTACTGTTGACGGTGTATTAGAAGAACCGTATGAAACATTAACCATTGACTGTCAAGAAGAGCACCAAGGTTCTGTAATGGAGCAAATTGGTCTTCGTAAAGGTGAGCTAACTGACATGTCTCCAGATGGCAAAGGCCGTATGCGTTTAGACTTTATGATCCCAAGCCGTGGTTTAATTGGTTTCCAAACTGAATTTATGACGATGACATCGGGTTCTGGTTTACTGTACCATTCGTTCGATCATTATGGTCCGCACAAAGGTGGCGAGCTAGGTGTTCGTAAGAACGGTGTAATGATTGCAAACGCAACAGGTAAAGCACTAACTAACGCCTTATTTAACTTACAAGAGCGCGGCCGTTTATTCATCGGTCACGGTGTTGAAGTGTATGAAGGTATGGTTATTGGTATTCATAGCCGTGATAATGACCTTACCGTTAACGCGCTTAAAGGTAAGCAACTTACTAACGTTCGTGCATCAGGTACAGATGAAGCACAAACATTAACACCAGCACTTAACTACACACTTGAGCAAGCGCTTGAGTTTATTGCTGATGATGAGCTTGTGGAAGTAACTCCACTAAACATCCGTATTCGTAAACGTCATTTAACTGAAAATGAACGTAAACGTGCGGGTCGTGCGCCTAAGTCATAATCTATTAATTTAGAACAATGATTTTAAAAGCCGCTGTATTGCAAAGTACAGCGGCTTTTTAGTGTTTGTAAGATAAGCTATCAGTTTTAAGCTGTCAGATTAGAACAGTGTAGTAGGGTAGAGTGATGTTAGTAATCGCTGTTGGTGAAAGGCGCTAGATTTTAAAAACTCCAAACCTCGCACCAAAACCTATAAATAACCTTTTTCCTGCAAGCCGCAGTGCAGTAGATTCATTAAACTAAATCCATGATCGACAAAGCCTGATTATCTATGCTGTAGGTCGTCATTTATGGCGACAGTCTTTTTGTTATTGGAATAGACGCGCTAAAGCATGACCTACAAATAGCCGAGAACCTAGTATCATTTTCCTCTAAAGCGCAGCGCCTTTTGAGTTTTGTGTGAGCTAATCACTTTTTCGGTAACAAGGTAATTTTGCCAAACACGCTGGCATCTATAAATCCACGGTTTCTGTCACCGTTAACGGGTTGTATTTCGTGAGAGCCCATAAAGTGTTCGCGTACTTCACTGCCGTCGTTATCGCAGTAAGCGAGCATAAAGCCGATCACTTGTTTTGCCGTTAATTTAAGCGGGGTGTTTTGCGCGCCTTCTTGGTAATCATTCGGGTAGAGCTTAATGGCCACTTCCCACGTGATATTATAAGGCGCTTGAGTATCGCGTTTCCAGTTACTAACTAGGTGATCTGTGTATAAGTGGGCTTTTTTATCTGGGCCATAATCGGCGGCTTGGTTATCAAGGCCGATGTGATAGGCAAATGCGGTATGGTTAAATTGATGGTTGCCGCCGGATGCATCACTATCAATAAAGACTTCTAAGGCATCATCGTCCCAGTATTTATCTGTAGGGTTTGGATGAGTATCAATCAGCACATCATCAACAATATCGGCTTGCAAATACAAGTAATTTTCATCCCATAATAAACGGTAGCGGCCTTTAAAGTCGGCTTCTGATGATGGAAGTGTGGCATCCATTAAATGAGGCATAGAGTGCCACTTGGCTTTGTCCCATGTATTTTCAGCCACACCGTCAATACTGATAGGCGTTGCTCATTAATAGGCTTAAAGTAAGCGCGACTGTTTTCATGTCATTCTCAAATGTTTAGTTTGTTTATAACTCAATAGCCGATCTTCCGCACCCATTTTAAGAATAAATCCGCTGATATTTTTCGCCTAAACAGTCAATAATGGTTTGATTGCGCGGCTGCATATTCGCCACTATGGGTGGTTTATCTGGTATGTACATGAGGATGATATGCTCGAAGCACTGGAACACCCAGCGTGCAGTGGGGCGTTGGCCCGGCTTGTATTTCATTGTGGGGAAGTAGCATTTTTTCTCGACCAAGGTTTTACGGATTTGGTGCTCCAGCCCTGCATACACCATTAAGCAGCAGGTCATCACCATGAGTAAGGCTTCAATGCGTTCGGGTTTTTTAAGGTAAATGGCGCCGGTCAAAAAATCGGGACTTTTTAAAAAGCGGAAGCCTTTTTCCACATTTTGCTGCGCTTTGTAAGTACTCAGCAAGCTGGCCATATCAAGGTGGTCGCTCACATCATTGGTGGCAATAATAAATAACCCCAGTTGTTGCAACGCGCTTTCCCGTGCCGCTAACAGTGTGCACAACACGCCGGTTATCTGATACTCGATACGCTCAGGTAACTGCCCTGCTTTAGGGCGTCCTGCGCCTTTATAAACAGCGACCTTGAGAACGCTCGCATCGACGTCACAGACCGTTTGTTTGCCACGCCATTTGCCAAGGGCTGCTTGCGCATCTTTTTCGCAAGCAAAGCGTTGTTGGCACAGTTTTTTAAAGCTTTTGCGGGCAACTTCTCCGGCTTTTAGCATACGCTTGTTCAGGTTATGCTGCTCTCGTTTATACGCCTGCTCACTGCGAATGAGTAGCCATTTTTGTTTCACCCCCCCGTATTCACTGTCATAACTCACGCCTTCATAGCTAGGTGAGATGGGGGTAAAATTCAAGTTAGGGGCTTGCTTAACAAGGGTTTTAGCTTCTTTGAGGGTTTGCGATACCCGCGTAATGAACAGTTGGCCTTGAGTATGTAAATCTTTAATGGTTTCTTGCACATACAAGGCGGCATCGGCCACAAAGTAGCGGCTGGCTTGCGCGGCTTTTAAACTGCCAATATGTGCTTTTACAATCTGTTTAAAGCCTTCCATGTCATTACTGTTGCCACTGGCAGGCTTCATATAAACCGGTATGCCGGATTGGTTCTCACAGATAAGATTGAGTATCACTTGGTTGAGCTCAGGGCGATGGTCGCGCGAATAGCCTTTGGCGATACGGATAGGTTTTGGTTCGTCATCATCAGGCTCGCTTGTCGCTTTGCCATCGTAATGAAAGCTTGTTGAATCAAGGTGTAAAGCTTCGGTTTGTAACCCTAATTTCTCTACCACCGCCTCACCCAATTGCTGATACAGCTTCGATACGCCGTATTCATATAAGGTGTCTAAACAGCGACCAAGCGCATCGTCGTTGATGTGCTCGGACTTTACGCCTTCACCAATTAATCTATCAAGCGGCTTGCCTTGAAAATACTCGCTGTACATATGCAGTGTGCGGCCAGTGAAACCTAGGCCGTTTAGCACCATAGCCAACACTAATTGACCACAACTGATGTTGCGCTCAGGCGCCACGCCACCGAGTGCGTTATCAATAATATCGACAAAACCTAGATCGTGACAAAATCCAGCAACTAAGCCGTGGTGTTCGAGTTTTTGGGCATAAGGGATAGACATAAATACGCGCTCTCAAAAGAGAGTAATAGATCAAATATGGGGATCGCCGTCAAGTATTTTTTAACAACAACAGTCTAACCGCTCAATTAATGAGCAGGTTTAATTCAAAATAGGGGTGCGGAATGACAGCAATAGTGATCGAAATAAAAATTGAAAACAATAGACACAATGTTTAGCTATAAAATTAGCAGCAATCGTATCAGTACCCAAGTGTCGCGTTATAAAGCGATACTTTGCCCTTCATTTAAAATATACAGCGGGATTTGCGAGTTCATTTTTTTATGCATGTGTAATAAACGCAGCAGTGCCGAATGGCTGCTGTGATCGCCCATCTGCCAACTTGAGTTGCCATAACCCCAAGGTATCAAGATTTTACAGTTAAGCTCTTGTGCGGCTGTTAAGGCATCTTCTGGAGTGGTGTGTACATAACGATACCAGTTACCGTTTTCTTCATGGTAATAAGAAGCTATTGGTATGAGGCAGATATCTAGATCACCATATTTTTGTTGAATATCTTTAAAATGCTGGGAGTAGCCAGTGTCGCCTGCAAAGTATAAGGTGCTGCCATTTTGTTCAAGCAGCCAACCATTCCATAAATCTTTATCGTGATCTTCGTAAATAAAGGGTACTAGCACTCGGCTGCTAAAGTGGTGTGCAGGTAGGGCATGAATGGTTAGATCATCAATTTTAGTATTTGCATACCAAGCCATTTCATTAATGTTAAAACCACCGGCTGGAAAATTATCTGCCATCCCGAGCGGGGTTAAGTAGCGAGGCTGATTGCCAATTTCTTTAATATCAGCTTTATTGAAGTGATCGTAATGAAGATGCGAGTAAATTACTGCGTCTAGATTATTAAGCTCGCTTTCGCTAAGCCAGTCCCCAGGTTTGCGGTAAAATCCATCGACAAGCCGGAAGGCTAAATCAACAGGGGAGTCAAATTGCTCTTTTACCGGATCAAATACCACCTGTTGGCCGTTGGGGGTGTTGATCATAAATCCGGCATGGCCGAGCCAACGAACAGTGAAGCCAGTATTGAGTTGTGGATTTGGTTGCTTACCTTGATATTGACAGTTTTCAGAAGCTGTATCACATATCAAGCTCGCGTTTTTTGGGTAACAATCACTTTCACAGCTTATAAGGTAAGTTTTTTTCCTGGATAAAGGTTGTGGTAGCGCCCTGCGCGCTCCCCCTTTTGATGCAGTGGCACAACGGTATCAGCACCAGCAATTTTTTGCACATGATTAGCCGTGCTACACGCAGCTAATAAACTTGATGCGATAATTAAACTAACTGCATGTATTTTCATTGTTTAATGTTTTTATAATTCTGATTAGGTAGAAGTGTAGCAAAAATAGCCGATGAAAAAACACTTAAAAAGTAACAAGATATAACAATAAAAAAGCCTGCGAAATCGCAGGCTTAATGTATTCTTTTCTCGCCAACTCGCCAACTCGCCAACTCGCAGCTGATTTACCCTGCTTTATTCATTTGCTCAATAAATTTATTTGAATCAGCAATCGACTTATTCATATCATCCATTAACACTTTAATATCACGTTTTAAGTTAGTAAATTCACCTTTTATAGCCGCTACCGCTTGCGCATTTAAGTTATGCTTGAGGTAGAGTACGTTATCCTGAAGGGATGATAATACCGGCTCCATTTTACTCTCAGCACTGCGCATTGAACGAAGAAGTTGATCTAATTGTCGTTTAGTGGCATTAAGTTTTTTACTGCTTTGGCGTTTAAGTGATGCGCTGGTGTATTGTTCTAGCTCATCGCTCCATTCATCAAACAAGGCATTGGCCACATCTTCTACTTTATTAATATTATTAGAAACTTCATTTGCGGCTTGTAAGCTTGACTCATAATCATTATTTAGCTGGTTGTAAGCATCTTTTAGCTCACCACCATCAAAATTAATTAATGTGGTCAGTCGTTCAAGTGCTGACTGAAATTCTTGTTGAGATTCTTGTTGTGAGTCTTTTGTTTCTTCCACGCGGTCAATTAAAATATCACGTTTATGCACGCCTACTTTCTCCATTGCTGAATAATAAGCAGACTGACACCCAGACAGCATAAGCATTAACGCAAATATAGTTGTCCCTAATAATGTTTGTTTTTTCATCTGAATTCCTATTTACGAGTTTAATGCTGTAAATTATGGCCTCGATTGTTATTATAATCTAAAGCTCACCAACAAAGTTAATTGTATGAATGATAAGCTCTTCCATTATAAACAGCAAGTTAAGGTGTTTCTAAAGCAGCAGCCCGGCTGGTGGATGCAATATTTAACTCGTTGTATTGACGATCAAATAACCATAAATGCAGGGTATTTAGCCTATGTTACTTTGTTATCGCTGGTTCCGCTGATTGCGGTAGGTGTGGCAATATTTTCTGCATTTCCTGGGTTTGAGTCGACGCGTTTAGCCATTGAGGGCTTTTTGTTTACTAATTTTGTGCCCACTTCTTCCGATGTTATTAAAGAGCATATTAGCTCATTTGCTGGTAATGCGAATCAAATGACGGCGGTTGGTATTGGCTTTTTAGCAGCCATTGCGTTGTTATTGATCCGCAATGTCGATGCCACACTCAATCGTATTTGGCGAATAAAGAAAAAGCGTCCGATGATGATATCGTTTGCTGTGTATTGGATGGTTTTGAGTTTAGGGCCGGTACTGCTCGGTGCGAGTATTGGTGTGACCTCGTATATCGTTTCGCTTGTGTCGTTTGCCGATCAAGGGATCCCAGGGTTTAGTGGTTTTTTATTGAAACTATTACCTTATGCTATTTCTATGGTAGGTTTCATTATGCTCTACACCTTAGTCCCTAATACGCGGGTATCATTTAAAGCCGCTATTCCCGGTGCGCTGTTTGCTGCCTTGTTATTTGAGCTAACCAAGAAAGGTTTTGCTCTGTACATTAGTCATTTTCCATCATACGAAGTAATTTACGGCGCGGTAGCCACCATTCCTATTTTGTTTGTATGGGTATATTTATCGTGGGTGGTGGTGCTACTAGGTGCTGAATTTACCGTGTGCATTAACATGCGGCACTACAATAAAAAAGAGCAACAAGCAGAGGATACAGAGTAAATGCAGGGATTAATTCAACGCGTAACACACGCAAGCGTTGTCATTGAGCAGCAGGTTGTTGGTGAAATAAAGCAAGGCATTGTATTGTTGTTAGGGGTCGAAAAAGAAGACGATGAGGGCATTGCCGATAAGTTATTACATAAAGTCACTAATTACCGAATTTTTAATGATGAAAACGATAAAATGAACCTCAGTCTTAAAGACATACAAGGCGAGCTGTTGGTGATATCGCAATTTACGCTGGCGGCCAATACCAAAAAAGGCATGCGCCCAAGTTTTTCATCTGCGGCAACACCTACTCAAGCAAACAAGCTTTATGAGTATTTTGTTAGCCAAGCAAAAGCAACTGGATTAGCTGTTGCAACAGGGCAGTTTGCTGCGGATATGCAAGTGAGTTTATGCAACGATGGGCCAGTGACATTTAATCTAAAAGTGTAGTTAAGATTAAACGTTATTTTTTGATCACTACAATGTTGTTGGCATAACCTGGAATTTTTTCAATATTAGGTATTTTACCAAAAGTGGTGATTAATAAATGTTCTAACTGCTTTAGTTGCGAATCATGCTGGGATAAAAAATTAATAAATAAATAGCCATTTTTAGCTAAAGCGTTGCGTAGTTTTTCGTAAAAGCGATGTTTATATAAAAATAACGGTGCATCTAATTGGCTAAACAGGTCAAGAATGATCCAATTATATTGTGGGCTATTCTCCAATAAAGCTTCAGCATCAAAACAACGTAAATTCGATGCATGATCACCACCAAAAAAACGTTTATAGCAATGAATGATATTCGGATTTTTCTCTATAGATAGTAGCTGACTATCAGGGTAGGTGTGTTGTAAGTAATTGCGGATAGCGCCGCCGCCTAAGCCAAGTTCTAGTATGGCGTTTGGTGCTGGAAGTGGTTGCCATAATTGCGCTAAGTATTGTAAGTGTGGAAACAGTAAATGGCTTGGGCTGCTTTTCTCTACCACAGACTGCAGTGTTTCGTTTATCAATAACCAACGTAACTGTTTATGCTGGCGCACCTGAATACAATCGGCGCCATATTTGTGCCAATAGAGTAATTGCCCGATGCGATGGCAATCTTCAATAAAGCTGTGTTTAACTGCACCGCTGTCTTCAAAAAAATGTTCCATAGTTACATCAGCATAGACGAGTCAATCTAAAGCGCCAATTTGCGAGTCGCTTTTTATAACATGCAGATATTTTGTATTGCTCACCAAAGTCGTATTCCAAGTTTTTATCAGATGGAGTATGGTAGGTCGCAATAATAAATAGCCGTAGTCTGTTGATGTGATTTTTTAGCAATGAACAGCGGCGTTTTAAAGTACGGTATTAGCACAACAGGAGTGATTATGTTTCAGGTGACAACACCACAAAGTAGTGAAGACTGGCAAGCCTATTATCAATTACGCTGGCAGGTTTTACGTGCTCCATGGGGAGAGCCGCGGGGCTCTGAACAAGACGACTTAGAGCAAGAGGCAGAGCATCGTTTCATTAAAAATAAAGACGGTGAGGTATTGGGTGTTGCTCGTTTGCACTTTAATAATCAGCAGCAGGCGCAAGTACGTTATATGGCGGTCGCAGAGGGCAACCGCAATCAACATATTGGTAGCCGCTTATTGCATGAGCTAGAAAAAATTGCATGGAACCAAGATGCCGATGAATTGGTGTTATTTGCTCGTGAACGCGCGCTCGAATTTTATCAGCGTCATGGCTACGAAAATAAAGAAAAAGCGCATTTAGCTTATGGCGATGTACAGCATTATAAAATGGTTAAACTTAAACCGAGTGAGCCGGGTTGGTTTCGCCACCCTAATTGGACCCAAGTACTGCAAAACACCTGGCGTGAATCAATTCCCATCAGTGATGCAATGGGTATAAAAGTAGAAAGTTACACTGACTGGCAATTTACCACTCGCGCAGATTTAAATGCTAACTTAAATTTGCATAACACCATGTTTGCGGGTTCTATTTATAGCCTTGCCACGTTAACTGGGTGGGGGGCTACTTATTTAGCGTTAAAAGAGGCGGGGCTTGAAGGGAACATAGTGTTAGCCGATGCTAATATCAAGTATTTAAAGCCGCTTAATACCGACCCTAGGGGCTGCGTTGATTTAAGCGGCTGTAAAGGTAAATTAGCTGAGTTAGAGTCAGAAGGTAAGGTAAGTTATTTAGTACCGGTAACTATTTTTGATGGTGATCAGGTCGTTGCTCAGTTTGAAGGGCAGTTTGTGGTTAAAAAGTAATGATAATAAACGAAAAAGCCAAGCGAGTTGCTTGGCTTTTTTATAATTGGTTATTACAGTAAATCAGTGAGTAATATGCCTACACCAACGCGTTCAATATTAGCATTATAATCAATTAAGCTTTCACCATAGCCATTAAAGTATTGCGCATAGCCGCGTACTCTTCCCCATAACGGAAATGACCAATCAAGCTGAATGGCACCACGGTTATCTGAATTTAAATTGTTTCGAGTCATAAAACTAAATTCATTTTCGTGATAGCGGTAAACACCTGAAAACTCAAAGTATCCCATATATTTATAAATATATGGGTTATCATCACCTCGTGAGTCTAACGGATCTTTTTTTCTGTCTTCAGGAATGCGATACCAAGGTTTAAAGCTAAATACAAACCCTTCATTTTCCCAAATAAAATTGGCATATATTCGATTCCATGAACGAGAATTAGCTAGGCTGCGGCCATTTGACTGATGCGAAATACCTAACACAATAGCCATTTCGTCGCCCCATAAAACATGTTCTTGGTCGAGATAATTTATCCAAAATAATTCTGGTTCGTAATTAGTTTCACGAAATGGTGAAGAAATACCTTTGTTATATAATTGCCAATATGACTGCAGCGTAAAACCAAAAAAAATAGCTTGGTCTTGGTCATCAAAATCATCAAACAAAGGCACTTTGATTGAAATCTGATACTTAGCTTCTAAATTATCAATTTGTTCACCAACTGGTTGTTCAGTTGTTGGTTGAAGGTAGTCAAAAGGGCGGGCATTTGGATTAGAAACATAAGATAAAGGTAAAATATAATTACGCTTGTGTGGTGTGATCACATTACGATTTTTTTGACTTACTTTTTCGCGTGCTTGACGTTTGTCTATGGCGGTAAGTTGTTTACTTTCTTCTAGTGCAGAACATTTTTGACGAAGTTGATTGAGTGTTTGCTCACCGTCGCCGGCAATAGCTTCGTTTAAAATACATTGTTTTACCAGTTCGAGGTTATTGTCTTGCTCATTTTGTGCTGTTTCCTCAGCAGTAACAGTGACGCTAAAAAAGCTTAAAAGTAATATCCAGTGACGCCAGCCCATTATAGTTCCTTGGTGAGTGATAGAGAGTGTTATAAAATATTTTTTATTATAACGCTTTTTTAGTGTTTTAATGAGCGCTTTTCTAAAAAGAAAAGCGACCTAAGTCGCCTTTACTATGTAACTGATTGATAATTAACCAGTACACTCTCACGCAATGAGAAGGGTTGAGCTTTACATAAAAATTAAAGCTCAAATACGTTAGTAAAAAATTTATAAAGTTCAGTGCCTTGGTTTACGCTTGCTGAGGCAAAGTGCAAAATCGCGATGGCGTCACAATCAAGTGTGAGGGTTTGTAGAGGCTGCTCGCTGAGGTAGCGCTCCATACGCAATACTTTAGCAATTGGCTCGCCGGCTTTAATATGCCCGCCAAGCGGCGCTATATATTCAACCATGCCGCCCATAGGCGCATAATAAGCAAGGTAATCATTTAAATGACAGCCGTAGCGAACCATTTGTTTTGGTTGGTGTGGTGCATCAAGCAATACTTGCTTATGGTTTAAGTAACTTAAAATGCTATTGGCGTCATTAAAAGCGGCAGCTAAATTTATCTTTTCTTGGCTGCCAAGCTCGACCGTGAACGCTTCAACTTGCACGTTAAACTCACGGCCTTGCTGAGCTAATGCCTCGGTAAGCTGCCACCATGGGCAGAAGCTGGCTTCATCCATGGCGCCATCAAAGTCATTCGGAATGAACAAAACATGGGGAATGTTGAAATAGCTGGCGCTGGCCTTGGCGTAATCTGGACAATATAAATGCTGGCTTGAAATAGGCCCGGTGTGTAAATCCAGCACGATATCAGCTTGGTGCGCGAGTTTTTGTAAATTAAGGGCAATACGCTTACCGGTAGTTAATCGATAAGCTGGGCCGTTGAGTTGTTGATCTACCTCATCAATCAGTGTGGCTTTAAACGCACTTTTTAAGCTTTGCTCATCGGCATCACGGTATTGCTCGGCAAATTGGCTCGCCAGCTGATTATTACAGTGATACATGCGGTTCCAGTTGGTGCCAGTGATTGGATCGAAGCGGCCAAGGGTAAACTCCCCTGATTTTTGATTACAACCAATTGGGTTAGCATACGGCACGAGGGTGATATCACCTTTAAGCTGAAGATTTTTAAGCTGCTCAAGTAGTTGATAAATAACCGCATTGCCTTGCACTTCAGCGCCATGCATATTGGCTTGTATATACACACTAGGGCCTGTGCCATCACCTTTTAAGCGATACACAGGAATTGTCAGCGGCAGGCCGTTGGCGACTTCACCAACCACGATGTTTGCTTGACTGATTGCAGTTGTCATACTCATTTCAATTACCTTAAGTAGTAGCTAGCGGCTTCTGCTTGGCGAACACAGTTAAGCTCGCCATTGTGTATCACGTATTCACCAGCGAGTTCATGGCATAAAAAATACGGCATGCTTTCGCTAAAGCCGTACGCGCCACATTGACTAAACACTAACCAGTCTTGTTCATTTAAATCGTTTGGTAATTGGTGTTTACCTAAACAGTCAAGCGCGGTGCATAAGGGGCCATATAAACTCATTGCTTGATTTGCTGCTGTTGAGTCACGTAATAACTGCGCTGGGAAATTTTGGCTGGTGACGGCAGGGCGTAATAAATGATTAATGCCGCCACTCATAATGACTTGTTGTTGGCCGTAGTTTAATTTGCGCTCAACCACCGCTGTGGCGTAATGGCCGCATTCACCCACCGCATAACGACCAAGCTCCATCCACAGCTCTTCAACGCCAGCATCACGTTTAATTTTTGCAAGGGCTGTAATGAGTTTATCCCAACTTAGAGTCGGATCATTAAGCGTGTAAGGAATACCTAAACCACCGCCTAAGTCGAGTACTTTTAAGTGAATAGCTAAATCGCTAGCAAGTTGTTGCAGTGGTGCAACCATTTGTGACCAAAGCTCGGCGAGCTTGTCACTACTGAGCATATTACCCCACTGGAAAATATGCAGGCCGTCAAAGCTAAGTGCTTTGTAGTCGCTAGTATTTAGCGTTTGCCATTCGTCACAGCCTAAACCAAAGGGGGTAAGACTATCGCCACCAAGGGGGTTTTTTTCACCTTCAGGCCAGCGTAGTTGTACACGTAGCAGCACTTGCAGTTGGCATTGTTGAGCAATGGCTTGCTCATTCAGCCAACGTACTTGATTGAGGCTTTCGGCAACAAAAATACGCACGCCACGCGCAATAAAGTGTTTAATTTGTTTAGGGCTCTTTGCAGGCCCCGTATTGAGCACGCGCTCGCTGTTAATGCCTTGCGCAAGTACTTGTTCAAGTTCGCCTTTGCTTGCCACGTCAAAATTAAAACCTGCGTTATCTAAGCGTTGAATCACTTTAGATAATGGGTTAGCTTTTACGGCATACCACAGTTTTACCTCAGTTTGCGTCACTAAACGCGCTAAATGTGCGTTTAATGTATCAAGGTCGTAAACAAAAAATGGCGTATCAAGTTTAGTTGATAGCTCAGTGATGGCGTTTTTAACATGCGTGCTCAAAAAGCTCATTAACGTAAAACCTCTTCAAGTAGTAATGAGGCATCACTTTGTTCATCGCGGTATTTAACGATTAATGCACATGACATGCTTAAACCTTGCTCGCGAGCCCATGCGTTAGATGCCGGACGAGAACCAGGAATAACAATCGCGTATTCTGGAATTGGCTCGCCTTTATCTAGTTGACGCTCATTGACGCAATCGTATACAGGAATGGTTGCTGATAAACGTACGCCTGGGGCAAGTACGGCACCTTTTTTTACCACTACGCCTTCGACAATCACACAGCCTGCACCGATGAATGCATCATCTTCTACTACCACTGGGCTTGCACCTATTGGTTCAAGTACACCGCCTAGTTGTACCGCAGCACTTAAATGCACGTTTTTGCCCACTTGAGCACACGAACCTACAAGTACATGGCTATCTACCATAGTGCCTTCGTCAATAAATGCGCCAATGTTTACATAGGCAGGCGGCATAATAATAGTCCCTTTGGCAACATGTGCCCCCCGGCGCACACTTGAGCCACCGGGCACCATACGGACACCCTTTTCAACGGTAAACTCTTGTGGTGCCAAGTTGTGCTTATCAACAAAACCACCTGGAAATTCAGTATTGGTGCCGTTTTTAAACGCTTCTAAAATACCTTGTTTTACGGCAACGTTTGCATGCCATTGGCCGCTTTTGTCTTGTGTTGCTGCGCGTACTGCGCCCGATTCTAAATTATTTAATAGTGCTAACCAGCTCATTATAAAAACCTGTGTTTAATGCCAAGATAAAATGGTGTTGTTTGCGTTGTTAATACAATCAGTTTGCGTTAACTCAAGGTGCGTTAAAGGTGGCCGCAAATACGGGCTGTTAATTCGCCCTTGTAAATACATCAATACTTTAACGGGGATAGGGTTTGCCACGGCAAACAAGCTTTGAATGGCTTGTGACCAGTCGGCAAATAAATTGGGGTGCTGGCCACTGAGGCTACGTTTTACAAACTCGTGGGTTTGTACAGGCCACGCATTCGCAGCCACAGACACTAAACCTTTTGCGCCAGCTTGGGCAAAGTATGGCATTAGCGCGTCATCGCCACTAAAAATAGCAAGCGCTGGGGCTGCATTTCTAAAGCCTTCAAACTTGGCAATGTCGCCACTGGCTTCTTTAAGCGCCCATAAGTTTTTATGATCTTTTAAGTTGCTAATAACGGCTGGTGGAATATCAACCGCACTTCGCCCTGGTACGTTATAAAGCATACAAGGGTGCTTACTGGCATTAAGCAAGCTTTCAAACCAGTGGGTTTGGCCAACTACGCCTGGCTTGGCGTATAGGGGAGAGCCCAGCAAATAACCGTGAATAGGTAATTGGTTGCAGTATTCAACCCAAGCTATCTGCTGTTTGAGGTTCATGCCGCCAACGGCAACCATTAAGGGGACGGTTGGTGCCAATTGGCAAACATGTTCAACAATCGCTTGTTGCTCTTTGAGGGTAAGGGCTAAGCCTTCACCTGTGCTACCTAGTAACAAAATACCATTATTGGCCGCTTCTTGTTCAGCTACTAGGGTATTTAATGCTGCGTAATCAACGAGGCCATCTTGATCAAATGGGGTGATCAGCGCAGTCCACAATGGATAGTCGTTTAAATTGAAGTTATTGATCATCTCTCACGAACTTATAAGTAATTCGAAGAGTTAAGGCATTGTATGAATACAGCCGCATTAACATCGTTCGAATGAATAATTCGAAGAGCGAATGGGCTTAAATAACAGGGCGCATGGCCTTATTATACTAAGACCAGAAGCTCTCCACCAAATATGTTATTGGTGACAGTCGCTAGGATTCAACCTAGTCGCCCGAAGTAACCTTTCACAAAAAGTATTACCTCTCGGCGTTAATTCCCCTTACGTATGCTCAATGGAGTTTGTGCTCCTAACATACGCTACCTGAATAACGCACCTCTTCCAGCCCTTTGCACTTGCTGTTGAAAAACCAATTAGCAAATACAATGTAATAGGGTAAGTAAGGCGATTAAACCACTTTAGCCGTCTAGGTGTCAAGTGACTAAATACAGGTTAATTCATCTTAATTGACAGCTGTTACGTATTGGCTGCTTTTCTCGTACACTAGTACTATGGTCGAAGTAAGGCATTAAGCAGATGGAAAAATTTAGCGATATTTATAAGCGAGCAGTAGAGCGAAAGGGCTCTGAAAAAATGCTTAAGTTATTACTTGCAAAACCCTTATCAACACAGCAACTCATTGCACTAAGTGATGATGATTGGTTAGAAGAATTTACTCGCAAGGTATTTCAAAGTGGTTTTTATTGGTCGGTGATTAATAGTAAATGGAGTGGCTTTAGAGAGGTTTTTTGGGACTTTAATGTTGAAAAATTACTGATGATGCCACCGGATATGCTTGAGCAAAAAGCCAGTGATGAGCGGATTGTACGTAATTTTAAAAAAGTAAAAACCATTACTGAAAATGCCTACATGATCCATGAAATTGCACAGCAGCATGGCAGTTTTAGTCAGTTTATTGCTAGTTGGCCAAGCGAGGATATTATTGGCTTGTGGGCGTATTTAAAAAAACATGGCGCGCGTTTAGGGGGGAATACGGGCCCGTATACTCTGCGTGCCTTAGGGAAAGATACTTTTTTACTTTCTCGAGATGTAGAAGGTTATTTACGTGCACACAAAATTATTGATGGTGGGTTGCAAACTAAAAAATCATTGAGCGCAGCACAAGCTTTTTTTAATCAACTACAGCAGCAAAGTGGCTTAAGTATGCAAGAGCTAAGCTTAATTGTTGCTTATGGTGTAGGCGACAATCGAGTGGGAATAAGCCAACAACAATAGGATTAATGATGAAATTAATGCCAAGGTATACCGACATTGGTGAGGGTTTTGCCCTTGTTGATCATCCGGCCAAAGTGGCAGCGCCACAATTATTGTTATGGAACGATCGCTTAGCAGAGCAATTTAATATACAGGTCAGTAGCGAGTCATGCGCAAACATATTCAGTGGCAATGAAATCCAAGCTATTCCTGCCGTTGCGCTGGGGTATTCTGGTCACCAGTTTGGGCATTTTTCTCCTCGTTTAGGCGATGGCAGGGCGCACTTGTTAGGCGCTATTAGCGATGATAAAAACCAGCTTTGGGATATTCAATTAAAAGGTGCTGGCGCTACGCCATTCTCACGTGGTGGAGATGGCCGCTGTGCGTTAGGCCCTGCCATTCGTGAGTACGTAATGAGTGAGGCAATGCATGCGCTTGGCATACCTACAACCCGTTGTTTGGCTGTGGTGGGCAGTGGCGAAACGGTTTATCGTAACCCGCCACAACCAGGCGCTATTGTAACGCGACTCGCAAGCAGTCATATACGGGTGGGCTCGTTTCAATATTTAGCCACCCAAGGTGATGTTGCTAGCTTAAAAAACTTGGCCGACTCAGCCATTCAAAGACACTATCCTGAGATTAATAGTACGGGCGCTCAGCGTTATTTAAATTTTTTAGCCGCAGTGATTAACAGCCAAGTTAAATTAGTTGTGAGTTGGATGAGGGTGGGTTTTATTCATGGCGTTATGAACACGGATAACACCCTTGTTAGTGGTGAAACCATAGACTATGGCCCATGTGCGATGATGAATCAGTTTGATTTTGATACCGTGTTCAGCTCTATTGATAAACAAGGGCGTTACGCGTTTGGTAATCAGCCAAATATGGCTAGTTGGAACTGCGCACGTTTAGCCGAAAGCTTAATGCCTTTAATAAGTGACGATGATGAGCAAGCGGTGGCAATGATGACCCCTTTAATTGCAGATTTTTCAACGCAATTTGATCAACAATTTAGCGCTATGTGGGCGCAAAAGTTAGGGTTAACAGTCGCGCATGAGAAAAATAATGAGTTGGTGGGGGAGTTGTTAGGGTTATTGAAAAAGCACCAGCTTGATTACACTAATACGTTTAATACCTTAACCGAGTCGTTAAATGGACAAGCTGAAATACCATCAGTCCTTAGTGAGTGGGTTAAACTGTGGCAAATATACACAGGTGAGCATAGCTATCAGATGATGCGACAAGCAAATCCGAGTGTTATTCCACGTAATCATCTTATCGAAGACATTATTACTCAGTATATTACTCAGGGCAGTAGTGAGCTGCTAGCGCGCTTTAGTAAAGTGATGGCGACACCTTACATGAGCAGTGTGGAAGCTAAAGAGTTTCAAAAGCCCCCAGAAGATGATAAAAATTACCGTACATTTTGTGGTACTTGAGTATTTTTTTTATGTGTTAAAGTAAATATGAAGGATCATTTTTACTATGGCAGTGTTTATCTATAGGGCAAACTATAAACGGGTGCTATCATCATGTTTATAAAGGCTGGCGTTCGAATGGTTTGAAAACGATTATTTGCCATTTGCACTGTTATTTGCAAAACGGTATACAGTTAAACCGTTTAAGTTTATTTAAAATATTGAAAAATATATTCTACGTTAAGTATTGATTAACAAATGCTTTGGTATTGTATAAAGAATAGGTAGAGCTAAAACTTAATTAGCTACATTTTTAGTTGTTAAACTGGGAAGAAAACAATGAAATTAAAATCACTTACAATTGCCATCGCGTTAGCTGCAACTAGCGCATCATCATTCGCTGCTGAAAAAGAAGGTTTTTACATCGGTGCGTTTGGTGACTACTATGACGCTTCATGGAAAAACATGCGTGAGCAAGCAGGTCTTGACGTTAACGAATCAACAGGTTGGGGCGCAGAGCTTGGTTACCGCTTTAACGATTACTGGAGTGCGCGTTTAGAATACGCTGATATGGACTTTAATGCACACGACAAAGTACTTAATAATCGCAACAATATCGACGGCGAGCGTTACGGTATTGATGCACTTTACCACTTTGGTGGCGGTCCTTTTTACGGTTTATTTGGCCTAAAAGAGATTGATGTTGTAGATGAAAATACATTTGCTAATGCTGGTGTAGGTTACCGTCATTTTATCACTGACGGGTTATTTGTGAATGCTGAAACCAGTGTTTACCAAGGTCTTGATAAAGGCTATACCGATGTAGGCGCTAAATTAGGTATAAACTACTTTTTTGGTCAAAACACCGCACCGGCAGCCGCTGTTGAGCCTGCACCAGAGCCTGTAGTAGCCGCCACACCAATGGATAGCGATAACGACGGTATTTACGATGGTGACGACAAATGTGCTAATACGCCAATGACAGATGCCGTTGATAGCTTAGGCTGTACTGTATATGAAGAGAAAGAAGTGACCGTTAACTTATTAGTTACTTTCCCTTTTGATACTGCTGAAGTACCGAATAGATATTTTAATGACATCGCTCAAGTTGCTCAGTTTATGAAAGAATATACTGATGCAACGGTTGTATTAGAAGGCCATGCTTCTGCATCGGGTGATGCAAAGTACAATATGGCGTTATCTAAAAAACGCGCAGAAGATGTTGCTAAAGAGCTTATCAAAGATGGTATTGCACAAAACCGTATTTCTACAAAAGGATATGGGGAAGAGCGTTTGAAAAATCCTGCAAATACAGCACAAGCAAATGCAGAAAATCGTCGTGTAGAAGCACAGATCACATCTGTTCAAAAAGTAGCAGTTAAGCGTTAATATTTTTTAAATTTATTAAAAACCCAGCTTCAGCTGGGTTTTTTTATGTCTAATAAATAGTAATGATTCGCAGTTAATTGGTATTCATATGAATGGTGTTTTACTTAACAGTTATTCATATTATTTATAATGAGTATAATGTTTTGCTTGACTGGATGGATTTTCATCTATATTTAAAAGCTTTATAATCGATAGTCTTTCAGGTCACCAAGAGGGTAATATTGTGCTACAAGAATATCGTAAACACGTAGAAGAGCGTGCCACATTAGGTATTGTACCCGCGCCATTAGATGCTCAGCAAACGGCTGATCTTATTGAGTTAATTAAAAATCCACCGGCAGGTGAAGAAGAATTCATACTAGAACTACTCATTAACCGTGTACCAGCAGGTGTTGATGATGCAGCATATATTAAGGCCGGCTTTTTAGCCGCTGTTGCAAAAGGTGAAACTGTTTCTCCATTGATATCAAAAGAAAAAGCTGCTGAATTACTGGGTACTATGCTGGGTGGTTATAATATTGCTCCCATGATTGAACTACTTGATAACGAAGCGTTAGCGCCAATTGTAGTAACAGGCCTTGCAAACACCTTATTAATGTTTGATGCGTTTTATGATGTAGAAGAAAAAGCCAAAGCCGGTAATGCATACGCTAAACAAATTATAGAGTCTTGGGCTGATGCGCAGTGGTTTACTAGTAAGCCCAAAGTGGCTGAAAAAATCTCCGTTACTGTGTTTAAAGTAACGGGCGAGACTAATACTGATGACCTATCACCTGCCCCCGATGCATGGTCACGCCCTGATATTCCTCTTCACGCGTTAGCCATGCTTAAAACTGAGCGCGATGGTATTCATCCTGACAAAAACGGTGAAGTAGGTCCAATCACTCAGCTTGAACAATTAAAAACCAAAGGCTTACCACTGGCTTATGTTGGTGATGTTGTCGGTACCGGTTCTTCGCGTAAATCGGCCACTAATTCTGTGCTTTGGTTTATGGGCAAGGATATCCCGTTTGTACCAAACAAGCGTGTTGGTGGAGTATGTTTAGGTAATAAAATTGCGCCTATTTTCTTCAATACCATGGAGGATTCAGGTGCATTACCAATTGAATTAAATGTTGATGAGTTCAATATGGGCGACCAAATTGATATCTACCCTTATGAAGGTGTGGTTAAGCGTCACGGTACCAATAAGGTGATCTCAACATTTGCACTTAAATCAGACGTAATTCTTGATGAAGTGCGTGCAGGTGGTCGTATTCCGCTGATCATTGGTCGTGGTCTTACAGATAAAGCACGTACCTCACTAGGTTTAGGTGCTAGTGACGTATTTAAAGTACCCGCAGTGACTGAAGTGACTGATAAAGGGTTTACATTAGCGCAAAAAATGGTGGGTAGAGCATGTAATGTTGCCGGTATTCGCTCAGGCCAATACTGTGAGCCTAAAATGACCACTGTTGGCTCGCAAGATACGACAGGGCCGATGACTCGCGATGAGCTTAAAGACTTAGCCTGTTTAGGTTTTTCAGCTGATTTAACCATGCAGTCTTTCTGTCATACATCGGCTTACCCTAAACCGATTGATGTTAATACGCATCACACGCTGCCTGATTTCATCATGAACCGCGGTGGTGTATCACTACGCCCAGGGGATGGTGTTATTCACTCATGGTTAAACCGGATGTTGTTACCCGATACCGTAGGTACGGGGGAGATTCTCATACTCGTTTCCCATTAGGTATTTCATTCCCAGCAGGCTCAGGTGCGGTAGCGTTTGCAGCAGCAACCGGTGTTATGCCACTTGATATGCCTGAGTCAATTTTGGTGCGTTTTAAAGGTCAAATGCAACCAGGTATTACACTACGTGATCTTGTGCATGCAATCCCTTACTTCGGTATTAAAGAAGGCTTATTAACGGTTGAGAAAAAAGGTAAAATTAATGAATTTTCTGGTCGTATATTAGAAATTGAAGGGGTTGAGCACTTAACGGTTGAGCAAGCGTTTGAATTATCAGATGCATCAGCAGAGCGTTCAGCGGCGGGTTGTACTGTTAAGCTTTCAAAAGAGTCAATCTCTGAATACTTAGAGTCTAACATTGTTATGCTTAAGTGGATGATTTCTCAAGGTTATGGCGATGTACGTACCATTGAACGTCGCATTACTGCAATGCAAGAATGGTTAGTTAACCCAGAACTTATGGAAGCTGACAAAGACGCAGAGTACAAACATGTGCTTGAAATCGACTTAGCTGAGATTAAAGAGCCCGTACTGTGTGCGCCAAATGACCCTGATGATGCGCGTTTACTGTCTGAGGTAACTGGCGAGAAAATCGATGAAGTATTTATTGGTTCTTGTATGACCAATATAGGTCACTTTCGTGCAGCGGGTAAGTTACTCGATGGTTTTAAAGGGCGTATTCCAACACAGCTTTGGGTTGCGCCACCAACGAAGATGGATAAAGACCAGCTGACTGATGAAGGTTACTACGGTATCTTTGGTCGTGTTGGTGCACGTATTGAAACGCCAGGGTGTTCATTGTGCATGGGTAACCAAGCGCGTGTTGCAGATAAAGCAACGGTGGTATCTACTTCAACACGTAACTTCCCTAACCGTTTAGGTACAGGCGCAAATGTATTCTTAGCATCAGCAGAGCTTGCAGCCGTGGCAGCAATTTTAGGTAAGTTACCAACGCCTGCTGAGTATCAACAATACGCTGCAAAAATTAACGCAACCGCAGCCGATACTTATCGTTATTTGAACTTCCACCGTATGCCTCAGTACACTAAAAAAGCGGACAAGGTGATTATCCAACAAGCGGTATAATAATAGTGTTTGTTTAAAAACCCGCTTTAGCGGGTTTTTTATTAGCTATAAAAATATTAGATAGATAATGCTATATTTACTGGATGGAAGTATTAATTCTCGTTAAATGTCGGGATTAATGCAGATAATAAAGCAAAAAATCCTTTCTATATGCATTAAAATCCCTGCAAATATTATCATTATTATAAGCAGGATTTTATGACCGCATTAAACAACCAGAATTTACTGCAACTTCGTTTTATTAACCAAGCCAATATTGATTTGGTTAAACCTTCTTTTGATAACTTACCTGCAAATCCTTATGCAGATGGTGCATTTCGTAAACGCCGTTATTCAGTGGTTAAACTACAAAATGGTGAGCTTAATCTTCAAGCGACCAAAGCGTTTGTACAAGACGATTCGATTAATACCTTTCAAGGTAATGTTGAGCGTACTTACGAAAACTTAGAGCAAAGCTTACTTGATTCAAATGGCATGAAAAGCATTGTTAGCGAATTTGCAGCGATCACTGGCATTGACGCAGACCGTGATATTGAAATTCACCAATTTAGAATGCTTGCCATTGATAGCGATACGCCAGCAGCCCCAGAAGGGGTGCATCAAGATGGGTTTGATCATGTATGTGTGTGTGGTGTTTCTCACGAAAATTTAGAAGGTGGTGAACTATTGGTATACGAAAACCAACAAGCCGAGCCTTGTTTTAAAATGGAAATAAAAGACGGTATGTTTGCACTAATTAATGACCGTCAGGTATGGCATAACGCCACACCAATGAACAAAATTGATGCCGACAAACCAGGTTACTTGGATTGCTTTGTACTAACTGCTTAAGAGAAATAAAATGAATTTAATGCAACTGCGCGCGCAATTTCCCGCTTTAATGCAAACTGTTGATGGTAAGTCACCGGTATTTTTAGATGGGCCAGGTGGCTCACAAGTACCTCAATCGGTACTAAGTGCCATGACCGCTTATTTAGGACATTACAATTCAAACTTGGGGGGGCGTTTTTCTCAAGTGATAAAACGGTTGAGCTAATGGCCAATGCGCGTCAAGCCGCGGCTGATTTATTAAATGCACCCAGTGCACAAAATATTGTGTTTGGCCCAAATATGACCAGCTTAACGTTTAGTTTTAGCCGCGCTATTTCGCGTAATTGGCAAGCAGGTGATGAAATTATTGTAACCAATAGCGATCACTTTTCAAATGTATCGTCTTGGCAGCAAGCCGCTGAAGATAAAGGCGCTGTGGTTAATACTGCGCTAATTAATGAAGCTGACTGCAGTTTAGATATGGCGCATTTTGAAAGCCTACTAAACAGCAACACTAAATTGATTGCCGTTACGTATGCCTCAAATACCACGGGCTCTATTAACGATATTAAACGTATTATAGAGCTGGCTCACAATGTGGGTGCGTTGGTGTATGTTGATGCAGTGCATTATGCACCCCATGAACTGATTGATGTACAAGCACTCGATTGCGACTTTTTAGCTTGCTCTGCGTATAAGTTTTTTGGCCCGCACTTAGGCATTGTTTATGGTAAAACTGAGCATTTAGAAGGGTTTACACCTTATAAAGTAGAACCTGCAAAAGATGTTGCTCCAGGTCGTTGGGAAACTGGCACACAAAGCTTTGAAGCACTTGCGGGCTTTATTGCGGCGGTTGATTATATTGCGGCAATAAGCGAACTTGATGACAACCATTCGCGTCGTGAAAAACTAACTGTTGCGTTTGCTAAAACAAAGCAACACGAAATGGCGCTCAGTGAATACTTTTTAACACGCCTTGTTAATTACCCGCGTATTAAGTTGTTTGGTATTGATGATTTAGAGCGTTTAGCTGAACGTACCCCAACTTTTGCTTTAACCTTTGCAGGGCTGGAGCCACGTCAGGTGTCTGAGTTTTTAGGGAAGCAACATATATGTGTGTGGGATGGTAACTTCTACGCGCAAGGCTTATGCAAGCAATTGGGTGTATTGGATACTGGCGGCGTTGTACGCATTGGCTGTATGCACTACAACACCATCGAAGAGCTAGATAAGTTATTTGATTTGTTTGATGAACTGATTTGAAGCTGTCAGCTATAAGTCATAATTAGAGTTATAAGTCATAAGCGGTAAGTTTTAAGCTGCCCGAGACCTTTTTAAGTGTTGACATAATAATGTGCAACACTCAAGTTGGCTTACCGCTTACCGCTTACCGCTTACCGCTTACCGCTTACCGCTTACCGCTTACCGCTTACCGCTTACCGCTTACCGCTTACCGCTTACCGCTTACCGCTTACCGCTCAGGATTGTGGTTGCCCATATATTTGCTCTGCACGGTTAAACAGCACCCATGAGGTTAAAATATATTTATCATTCGACACTGGCTTATTACCACGATGGGTATGAGTAAAGTAACCAGGGGCAATCACCATGGTGCCTTTTTTCGGAGCTATTTTACGATTTTGATAATAAAACTCGGTTTCGCCACCATGTTCTACATCGTTTAAATAAAACATAAATAATAATACGCGATGCAGCGCTTCATTATGTTGTAGCTGCGGGTACACTTCACTGTGCCAATACGGGTAACCGCCTTTATTTACCTCATACTTTTGCGCTTGAATATTACCGAGTCGAAAAATTTGCTGCACCAATAAAGGAAGTTGCGGTTTACCCACTTCGTCATAGTTTGCGTGGGTTAAATCAACCGGTTGCCCTGTTTTTGGGTGGTATACCTTTAAACCAAATGCGCCAATCATCATAAAAATATGTTCTTCAATGTAATTAAAAACATACTGTGCAGTAGTTTGTTGAATATGTTTTAATTGCTCTGCGTATTCAGGATGATTGTTTAAATATAAGTCGTGGCTATCTTTTTTATTAAGATCTATGCCGCCCGATGTCATCCCTTGTTTTATATGCGGGCTTTGCGAAAAGGTAGTGATAAAGTGATCGCAAAAGTCATTACTGAGCGCGTTGTCATACACGCGGATAAAGTCCGTCATGAGTTACCTGTTTAATTATTATTGGATTATTATGTTTACTGAAAAAGTGATGCCGCGCTTTAGCGAAACGGATGCACTCGGACACATTAACAATACCGTACTCCCCGTTTGGTTTGAAGCCGCCCGAGTCCCTATTTTTAAATTTTTTACCCCTGATCTCAATCCACACAACTGGAAGTTAATTATTGCTAAAGTAGAAGTATCGTTTGTCGGTGAGCTGTTTTATGCCCATGAGGTGACGATTAACACCTGCATAGAGCTGATTGGTAATAGTTCATTTGTGATCCGCCAAGAAGCATGGCAGCAAGGTAAATGCTGCGCCATTGGTAAAACGGTGATGGTACGTTATGACTTTGCAAGCAAAGCAAAGCAAACCCTTGCGGCTGATGAAAAGGGCGCATTGAACGATCATCTTGTTACAGCGAGTTAGCTGTGACAAGCAGGGTGTTTAGTTAGGTATTGCCCTAAGGCTATTACTTGCTTTTGATTAAAGCGCAGCCCAAGCTTTGTTCTGCGCCATAGAATATCAGCGCTGGTTTTTGCCCACTCATGCTTGATCAAGTAATCAACTTCTTGGGCATACAGACCGTGACCAAAATGATAGCCTAATTCGCCGATTGATTTGCTGTTATCCAGTATTTGATAACTTAGCGTACCATAACTGCGAACCATGCGTTTTAAGGTGTCGATTGGCAACCATGGGTAGCTGCTTTCTAACTGTGCGCTAAGGTGTGCTTGGTTACTAAAGTCTCCGCCGGGCAAAGGCGCATCTTTCGTCCATGGGCCACTCATTTTTGGATGAAAGCGGGCTAATTGATTAACGGCGTTTTCTGCAAGCTTTCGATAAGTGGTAATTTTGCCACCAAACACACTCAATAATACGGCGCTGTTAGTGTCGTTGTTTAATATCAGCTTGTAATCACGGGTGACTGCTTGAGCATCTGTTGATTTGTCATCTAATAGTGGGCGCACACCACTAAATGTGTGCACAATATCGGCCGCGCTTATGACGTTCTTAAAGTAATGATTGGTAATACTGATCAGGTATTGTATTTCTTGTTCACTAATTTTCACCTCAGCAATATCGCCGGTGTATTCTTCATCTGTGGTGCCAATCAATGAGTAATCTTGCTCATAAGGAATGACAAACACGATACGTTTATCCTCGTTTTGTAAAATATAGGCAACCAGCTGGCTATGGATCCGAGGCACCACAATGTGACTGCCTTTAACAAGGCGAATAGTATGTGGTGAGGGCTGAGTAAATACATCTTCAAATAATGACGCGACCCAAGGACCCGCTGCATTTACAATACTTTTGGCTTTAATGTGCAGTTGCTGTTTGCTGGCTTGTTGCTCTAAAATCACATCCCAATCATGAGTATTACGGGTTGCTTTAATGCAGCGTGTACGTGTTGCAATGGTGGCGCCTAAATTATGAGCTGCCTGTGCGTTTAAAATCACTAAACGTGCGTCATCAACCCAGCCATCAGCGTATTCAAAGCCATGAGTTATACTGTTGTTAAGTACTACACTATTGTTGTCAAATTCAATCGCTTTTGAGGCGGGTAAGGTGTCACGTTTTGCTAGGTGATCGTAAATAAATAACCCCAGACGAATCATCCAAGAAGGGCGTAAATGTGTTTGGTGCGGCAGTCGAAATGACAGCGGCCACATAATATGCGGGGCTTTTTTTAATAGTATTTCACGTTCACGTAATGCCTCTCTAACTAACCTGAACTGATAATTTTCTAAATAACGCAGCCCACCATGAATAAGCTTACTGCTATTGGAAGAAGTGGCAGACGCTAAATCATTCTGCTCACACAGGAGTACTTTTAATCCGCGACCACTAGCATCTGCCGCTATTCCGGCCCCATTGATACCGCCGCCAATGATGAGTAAATCATATTCGTTGTCGTGTGCGTTCATAGATTCCCTTATTAACCAGAGCTGTCACTGCTATTAGTGAGTCTAACTTGTGCAATGCAATGTAGCCACTTTGCATATAAATCGTTGCGCTCTTCACTGCTCATGGTAGGTTCAAAACGACGATCGCTTTTCCACATGCTGGCAAGCTGTGCCGTTGATTTATACACGCCAGTTTGCAGGCCTGCTAAGTAAGCAACACCTAGTGAGGTGGTTTCGGTTAGGGTTGGGCGCTCAACACTGGCGCCTAAAATATTGGCTAAAAATGCCATTGCCCAATTATTGTTTGCCATGCCGCCATCAACGCGTAATATGCTAGGGCGAAGCCCGTCACCCTCCATGGCTTTTTGTAAATCTTTGGTTTGATAGCCCACCGATTGCAAGGCCGCTGCGACTATGGTGCTAATGCCTGAATCTCGGGTTAGGCCCAAAATTGCGCCTCGGGCATTTGCATCCCAATAGGGCGCACCTAAGCCTGTAAAAGAGGGAACCAGAAATACCCCATGATCCAAGGGAACATTTTTGACGAGGGCTTCACTTTCACCTGCATTTTCTAATAGTTTTAAACCCTCTACAATCCACTGCATGGTGGCACCGGCCATAAAAATACTACCCTCAATGGCATAAGTTGGTTTGCCATTGAGTCGATACGCAACAGTGGTTAATAAACGGTTATTTGACTTAAGCGCTTTTTCACCGGTGTTAAGCATTAAAAAGCAACCTGTTCCGTAGGTACTTTTTGCCATCCCTTCTTCAAAACAGGCTTGGCCAATTAAAGCCGCTTGTTGATCGCCCGCAATGGCGCTAATTGGAATTTCACCACCAAATAGCTCGCTTGCAGTCACCCCAAAGTCAGCGGCTGAGTCCATTACCTCAGGTAACATAGATACTGGAATATCAAATAAGCAGAGTAACTCTTCATCCCAACATTGCTGATGAATGTTAAACAGTAAAGTTCGTGAGGCATTAGTGGCATCGGTTTTATGCACTTTACCGTCGGTTAATTGCCATAGTAAGTAGCTATCTACCGTACCAAAGGCCAGTTCACCTGCCTGTGCTTGCTCTTTAGCGCCAGTGACGTTATCTAAAATCCAACGAATTTTGGTTGCAGAAAAGTAAGGATCGAGCACTAAACCGGTTTTATCATTCACCATTTGTGTATGCCCAGCATGACGTAAACTATCGCAGTACTCACTGGTGCGTCGGTCTTGCCACACAATCGCGTTATAAATAGGTTGCCCGGTTTTTTTATTCCACACTAAGGTGGTTTCTCGTTGGTTAGCAATGCCGATGGCAATAATGTCGGCGGCAGTGACTTGTTGCTGCGATAATACGTTTTTAACGCTGGTTAACACGGTTTGCCAAATATCTACAGGGTCATGTTCAACCCAGCCATTATGTACAAAGTGCTGCGGGAAGGTGTGTTGAGCTGTACCAAAAACCTCGGCATCTTTAGTGTATAAAATAGCCCGAGAGCTTGTCGTTCCTTGGTCAATCGAGAGTATGTATTTGGACATAAAAATAGTGTTGTTTAATGTAGATAAAGACAGCTTGTCTTTAAGCTAAACGAATAGCAATGCTTTTACAGCACAATGGTTAAAATTATAGATGAGCGCAAGGCTGGGGAGGGGATGAAAGCTCAATATTGGCGCCTATTGTTTAATAGGCGCCAAATAATAGTAATTAATTAGCCTCTGTTAACTGTTGATGTAACCAATCTTTTAATACCATTCTGCCGTGTTTTAGCTGCTGCATGGCTTCGTCATCAATAGGTGAGTCTTGTAGCTCAAGCACCCGAATTTCTTTATCTATTTTATTGTATTGCTTTGCTTTAGCTGCAAAAGTGGAGTTGCTCGCGTTGAGTTTAGAAATCGTTTGCGTGTAATCAGGAAAGTCTTTCGTTAATGAATGGTCTTCGCCTAACATAGTTTACTCCTTGTTTTTGCGTATTAAATACGCTGTTGCATAATACACATCACGTTATATAAAAACGGTCAGTGACTAGGGGGTTGCCCATACAATAGATCTTGGGCTGATTTAAGATAAATCAACCGCTGTTGATCATTAACGAGTCTATTTGTGCTTGCTAGATTGTAAAACACTGACACCTGTTAAGGCTTCAGTTAGAATATGCGGGTAACTATTACCTGCTAATTATTTGAGTGCTTAATTACATGCTTTTAATGATCGATAACTACGACTCGTTCACCTACAATTTAGTACAATATTTTCAGCGTTTAAACCAAGAGGTATTAGTTAAGCGCAACGACCAGATAACCTTGAGTGAGATTAAACAGTTAAACCCTGATCATATTGTGATTTCTCCTGGGCCTAAAAACCCGAGTGAAGCTGGGGTGTCGTTATCTGTGGTAGAGCAATTTAAAGGAGTTTATCCTATATTGGGTATTTGCTTGGGGCACCAAACTATTGCTCAGGCATTAGGAGGCAAAGTGGTGCGCGCTAAACAGGTCATGCATGGAAAAACGTCACCTATTTATCACCATCATCAAGGTATGTTCAAAGGGTTACCTAACCCGCTTACGGTGTGTCGTTATCATTCTTTAATTGTTGAAGCACACTCTCTACCTAAATCGTGTGAGGTAACAGCATGGACGCAAAGCATAGCTGGGCAACGTGATGAAATTATGGGACTATTGCATCAAGAGCTCGCGCTTGAAGGGGTACAGTTTCACCCCGAGGCTATTTTAACTGAGCAAGGGCTAGCTTTACTTAATAATTTTTTAACTCGCTTTTAGGTTTATTTTTTACTTCTTTGTGAAGGTACATCACTTATGACCGATAAATTGCAGCAACAGCGCATTGTTAAAGTATTAAATCAACGCTCGTATGATTTACTGTTGGGTCATAGTTTTGCTAATCAACAAATTGGCTTTATTCATACTTTAGACTTTAATGATGGCAAACCGTTAGAAAAACGCACTTTACTTGAAGTAGAAGCCGCCGCAGCGCAGCAGCGGCAACAAAAAAGTTCGGCGCATCAAAAGTTACAAGCGCAAACAAGTCAAAATTTGCACCGCACGATTGAATCGCTCATTACTAAACGGCTTGAGAATATTGATTCAGTTATCAAAGATACCATAGGCATAGACGATAATGTGTGTGCCATACTCGATATACTCGCCACTCGCGCGGCATCAGTTGGGCGTTTAGAGCCTTTGGTTAATAATTTAAGTTGGCTAGGTCGAGATTTAGTTACTTTAGTTAATTTACCTTTTTACCGTAAGCACCGTAGCAAAGATACGTCGGTAAAAGTAGATACCCCCGCTTTAGCACTGCGTTACATTGGCTTAAATAACTTACAACTCGTTGTGCCTACATTTGCAGTGCGCCATTGGATGCCGTTAAGTACCGAACCATTTTCACTATTAAAACGTCGCTTGAAAGATAATACGATGTCGTGTGCGCTTGCTGCGAAAAAAATAGCTGAGCTTAATGGTATTAATCCTATGCATGCATTTACATTGGGTATGTTATTCAATGTAGGGCAAATTGCTTTAGTGCGTTTGTACTTAAACGTGTTCGAACACGTTTGGCAAGGTAAAATAATGCGCGCACGTGATGAGGGAAATAAAAACCTGCACAATGTGTTGCTGGCACTTAAGCCTGAACCACTCTATTTGGCAACCATTCTCAATGAAAAATCGCTTGGGGTGAGTGCCAGAGTTATTGAAAAAATGGCCTTAAAGCATTTACCATTTAATACGGTTATGCAGCAGTTAAACAATGGCGTTAATAAAGGCGATACTTTGCTACCCTTGACACAGGTCATGTGTAAAGCTTATAGCTATTCCCAGTACTTAGGTTTAAAAGAACATCAACTCATTGAAGGTGATGAATTACAAAGCTGGTTTAACTACTATCAATTCACTAAAGTAGAACTTGATACTCTACAAACCACTAATTTTACAAATTTTGCGCTGCAAATTGATTAAATTTGTTAATTTTTTTGCGACTATTCATTCACTTTAATTCTACTTATTCACGTCTGCTTAGTTTATAAAGCCTATGCTTTTTTCGTTGTAGAAGCGCTTGCTAAGGTAAAAGTGGCTTAGTGTTGGCTATCAAATAGTTATTCACTATCTATGAAATAATATCTTAAGCCCTTTATTTTAAAGGGGTGCATGAAAGTTTTTTCAAGAGACATCCCCCTAAATTTCTGAAATAATGAGCGTCTGAAAATTGAACCACAACGTAGTTTTAGGCAAATATTAACTCATTCATTTTTGCCGACACATTTGGTTATTAGCAATAATCACTCCCTATTTTACTGCTTTGTGATGCACACAATTAAGAGGAAATAAAATGACAGTCAATCGCGAATTATTTGATCACGTAATGGTTCCTAACTACGCACCTTCAAGCGTAATTCCTGTTCGAGGCGAAGGTTCTCGTGTATGGGATCAACAAGGTAAAGAGTATATCGACTTTGCTGGTGGTATTGCCGTTAACTGTCTTGGCCATTGCCATCCTGCATTAGTGGGTGCATTAAAAGAGCAGGGCGAAAAAATTTGGCATCTAGCAAATGTAATGACCAATGAGCCAGCACTTCGCCTAGCTAAAAAAATGGTTGATGCGACGTTTGCAGAAAAAGTCTACTTTGCAAACTCAGGCGCAGAAGCAAATGAAGCAGCGCTTAAATTAGCGCGTCGGTTTGCGCTTGATAAATTTGGCGCAGAAAAATCACAAATTATCGCTTTTAATAAAGGTTTCCATGGGCGTACATTCTTCACTGTGACTGTGGGCGGCCAAGCGGCTTATTCAGATGGTTTTGGTCCTAAGCCTGGTGACATTGTTCATTGTGACTACAATGATCTTACGGCATTTGAAGCGCTTATTAACGATAATACCTGTGCGGTAATGATGGAGCCCATTCAAGGTGAAGGCGGTATTATTTCGCCCACAGATGAATTTGCTCAAGGCGTACGTGATTTATGTACTAAGCACAATGCATTGCTTATTTTTGATGAAGTACAATCAGGTGTTGGCCGTACGGGTGATCTTTACGCCTACCAAGGTTTAAATATAGTGCCTGATATTTTAACTTCAGCAAAAGCATTGGGTGGCGGTTTTCCTATTGGTGCTATGCTAACAACCACTGAGATTGCACAACACCTTAAAGTAGGTACACATGGTTCTACTTACGGCGGTAATCCACTCGCGTGTGCAGTTGCAGAAGCTGCATTTGATACCGTAAATACCCCAGAAGTGCTAGCAGGCGTTAAAGCAAAAGCGGCGTTATTTACTGAGCTACTTAATGCGATTAACGAAAAATACCATGTATTTAGTGAAATTCGTGGTCAGGGTTTGTTAATCGGTGCGGTAGTAAACAAGCAATACAAAGGCCGTGCTAAAGAGTTTTTAGTAGCCGGTACTGAGCATGGCTTAATGTCGCTGGTAGCAGGCGCTGATGTGGTTCGTTTTACACCTTCTTTAGTAATACCAGAAGCTGATATTCGCGAAGGCATGGCACGCTTTGAAAAAGCAGTCGCTCACGTTGTTAATGCGTAATTGCTGATTCAACGTCTTTAGGGGCAAACTTGGTTTTGCCCTGCCGTTTCTATTTACCGTTATATATAAGGGAGTAAGCGGATTCATGATGATCCTTCGCCCAATCCAAAAAAGTGATTATGCAGCTTTAGTAACTATCGCCGACGAGTCGGGACATGGCTTTACTTCTTTACCTAATAATGAAGCGTTATTACAAAAGAAGATTGCGCATTCAGTTAGCTCATTTACAAAAACGACCTCACAACCCGGTGATGAGGGATACTTATTTGTACTTGAGGACACTGACACTGGTGAAGTCGTCGGTACTTCAGGTATTGAAGCCGCTGTTGGCTTAGATGACGCATTTTATCATTACCATTTGAGTAAAGTGATTCACTCTTCGCGCACGCTAGATGTATATAAAGCGGTTGATATTCTCACCCTTTGTAACGACTATACCGGCGCTACAGAGCTGTGCACGTTATTTTTAAAAGACGGCTATCGCAAAAATTGTAATGGTAAATTGCTTTCAAAAGCACGCTTTATGTTTATAAAGCAACATCAGCAACGATTTGCACAAACGGTCATTGCTGAAATGCGCGGTGTATCTGACGAAAACGGCAGTAGTCCTTTTTGGCAGTGGTTAGAAGAGCACTTTTTCTCAATGGATTTTCCAACCGCAGATTATCTAACAGGAATAGGGCAAAAAGTATTTATTGCAGAGCTTATGCCTAAATACCCAATCTACGTAAATTTACTCAGTAAAGAAGCACAAGCGGTTATTGGTCAAGTGCATGACAATACCCGTCCTGCTATTGAGCTTTTAAAAAGTGAAGGCTTTACGTTTAACGGCTACGTTGACATTTTTGATGCCGGCCCAACGGTTGAAGCAAAAGTAGATAACATTGCCACAGTACGTAATGCACAAAACTTTAGTGTTGAAATTGGCGCCATGACAGGCGACACCATGGTGTTGCTCGCTAATGACAAGCTTGAAGATTTTAGAGCAACGGTTGCGCCTATGGCATTTGATTCACGCTCAGAACGACTCGTACTCACACAACAACTTGCCGATGCATTACATTTAAAATCGGGCGACTTTGTTACTGCTACCCCAGTTTAATTTAGGAGAAAGTATATGACTCATCCTGCACAATTTATTAATGGCCAATGGTCATCAGGTCAAGGCACAGAATTTAACTCAGTTAACCCTGCAAATAACGATGTTATTTGGCAGGCATCGGCCGCCAGCGCTGAGCAAGTAGACAGCGCTGTGGCATCAGCACGTGAAGCATTTTATAGCTGGGCTAATAAAAGCTTTAGCGATCGCTTAGAGATTGTAAAAACCTTTGCTGCAACGTTAAAAGAGCACAGCGAAGAGCTTGCTGTGGCGATAGCACAAGAAACGGGTAAACCGCTATGGGAAACACGCACCGAAGCGGGTGCTATGGTAGGTAAAATTGCCATTGCTGAAAAAGCTTTTTTAGAGCGCACTGGTGATGTTGAAAATGCCATGCCGCAAGGCCGTGCCATGATCCGCCACAAACCACACGGGGTTGTGGCTGTATTCGGTCCTTACAATTTCCCTGGGCACCTACCTAATGGCCATATTGTACCTGCACTTTTAGCCGGTAATACCGTGGTATTCAAACCGTCTGAACTCACACCTATGGTGGCTGAGCTAACCCTTAAATTATGGGAAAAAGCCGGTTTACCAGCAGGGGTTATTAACTTAGTGCAAGGTGAAGTAGAAACAGGTAAAGCATTGGCGTCACATAAAGGCATTGATGGTTTATTCTTCACGGGCTCTTCACGTACCGGTCATATTTTACATGAACAGTTTGCAGGCCAACCAGGTAAAATTTTAGCACTTGAAATGGGCGGTAATAATCCACTCATCGTGAAAGACGTAGAAGATACGCAAGCGGCAGTGCACGATATTGTGCAGTCAGCGTTTATCTCAAGCGGCCAACGTTGTACCTGTGCGCGTAAACTGTTTTTACCAACAGGTGCTAAAGGCGATGAAATTTTAGCGCGCTTAATTACTGCCACTAAAGCAATTAAAGTCGGTAATTACGATGATGTTGACCAACCATTTATGGGCGCTATGATCTCAACAGCCGCCGCCGCTGGTATGGTTAAAGCACAAAATGAGTTAAAGGCCATGGGGGGGAAGTGTTAGTTGAGCTTGAGCACACAGCAAATACTGGCTTTGTAACCCCCGGCATTATTGAGTGTACAACGATTAGTGATTTCCCAGATGAAGAGCACTTTGGTCCGCTTCTAAAAGTATTTCGTTTTGATGATTTTGACCAAGCAATTGATAAAGCAAACGACACCAGCTTTGGTTTATCAGCTGGCCTACTCAGTGATAATCAAGCCGATTACGATCATTTTTTACGTCGTATTCGTGCGGGTATTGTTAATTGGAACCGTCCTATTACAGGCGCATCAAGTGCAGCGCCGTTTGGTGGTATTGGTGCTTCAGGGAATCACAGAGCAAGCGCCTATTATGCCGCTGATTACTGTGCATACCCTGTTGCTTCAGTGGAACTTGAAAAAGTAACCATGCCAGCAACACTAAGCCCTGGCTTAAAAATCGATTAAGGCCCATCCTTAATTATTATAAAAGCAGCTTCGGCTGCTTTTTTTGTATGGCAATCTCACAAAGCTAGCAATTATCAGCGCTTTCTGCTTAAATTAAGCAATCAGTATTTGTGAGGTGAATAGATAATGGTTTTAAACAGGCAAGGGTACGATGATTTAATAATGTACCTAACTCAAAATTTAGCATTGTTTGAGAAACCAGGCGAAATAAAGCCAGGTGCACCTACAGTTATTGAATTAATTGAGGATGTTGTTGCCGAAAATGTGATGCGCATATGTCAGCAGCATACAGAATTAACAACCGAACAGCGAAGTGAAATTGTTCGCGAGGTTGACGGTATTGTTTACGATTTACAAGAAGTACTAAGCAGCGTTACTACTCATACTGTAACAGTTGAACAGCATGCCTTTATTGACGAGTTTGCTGGGTTAGTAAAAAACTTATTCGATAACGCCATTAATTAATATTCCCCCCCTTTAAAACCACGCTTTACTCGCAACTTTACTTTAGGTGCGCGAGTGTTTGCGTGTAACGAATACAAAAAACGATTGAGATAAAATAATGCAAGCAAATGTTAAATGGGTTGAAGGAAGTACTTTTATCGGGCGCTCTGATTCTAATCATAATGTAGTATTTGATACTGGGAGTGAGGGAGCAGCACCTAGCCCTATGGAAATGGTATTGATGTCAGTCGGTGGGTGTTCATCGGTTGATGTGGTGAGCATTTTAAAAAAAGCCAAGCAAAATTTCTCATCAGTAAATGTGCAATTAACTGCTGAACGGGCACAAACAGCACCTAAAGTATTTACAAAGATTAATTTACACTTTGTTGTAACAGGTAACAATGTGTCTGAAAAACACGTAGAGCGAGCAATTTCGCTTTCTGCAGAGAAGTATTGCTCAGTTGCATTAATGCTTGATAAAACAGTAGAAATTACGCACAGCCATGAAGTTGTTGAAGAACAGGGAAAATAACACTTTTTCCGTGAGTGAAATTCGTATAAAATCCGCGAACTTTTCATCTGCAGGTGCAGATTTCACTAATTTATAGGTTGGTTTATTATGAACAAACCCTTCGATAAACTTAAACTTCATGGCTTTAATAATTTAACCAAAAGCTTGAGCTTTAGTATTTACGATATTTGCTATGCAAAGACAGAGCAACAACGTAAAGAATATATTGAATATATCGATGAGCAGTATAGTGCAGATAGACTAACCGACATTTTAGGTGATGTGGTTGACATTATTGGTGCCAATATACTAAATATTGCACGTCAAGATTATGAGCCCCAAGGTGCCAGTGTTACTATTTTGGTTTCAGAAGAGCCTGTAGAAGAGCAGCAAAATTATGATGCTGACGAAGCGCCGGGCCCGTTACCTGACTCTGTGGTTGCACACTTAGATAAAAGCCACATTTGTGTTCATACATACCCTGAAGCACACCCTGATGATGGTATTTGTACTTTTCGCGCCGATATTGAAGTATCAACCTGCGGGATTATTTCACCGCTAAAGGCATTAAATTTTTTAATCCATAGTTTAGAGTCTGATGTGGTCACCATTGACTACCGCGTGCGTGGTTTTACCCGTGATATAAACGGCGTTAAACATTACATAGACCATGCAATTAACTCGATTCAAAACTTCATGACAGAAGATACCAAAGAAGCGTACCAAATGATGGACGTGAACGTGTATCAAGAAAACCTATTTCATACCAAAATGATGTTAAAAGAAACCGACTTAAATACCTATTTATTTGGTTTATCTACTGATGATTTGTCAGATGGTGAAGAAGAAGAAATTCGCTCAAAACTAACGCGTGAAATGCAAGAAATATTCTACGGTCGTAATCTGCCCGATACAGAATAATAACAACGCATTAAATAAAAATGGCGCTCACTGAGCGCCATTTTTGTATCTTAAAAGCCCAGCAAAATGCGCTGGGCTTGTTTACTCAATACGGCTTAGCTAAGCATGCTGTACAGTAACGCACACACAGCTAACAAACCAACCGCCAGTACAAATAAGGTACTTAAACGGTTACGGTATTTTTGTAAGCTAGGCACTTTGTAAACTGCAATCATGGGCATAATGAATAAAATCATCGCGATGATTGGCCCTGATAACTGATCCATCATATCCAGTATGCTTGGGTTTTTAACCGCACAAAACCAAATAGCAAAAAACATCAGTACCGCACCCACTTTGTCAGCCACTTTAGGACTCATGCGTGAGTGTTTTGTGACTAATCCGGTAAAGCTTTCGCGTGCTCCTAAAAAGTGACCTAAAAACGACGACATAATAGCAATAAAGGCAACCAAAGGTCCCAGCGTTGCAATAAACGAGTTATCGGTAATATTAGCTAAGTAAGATAGCACAGAGACGTTTGCCGCTTTAGCTTCTGCCATTTGGTCACCGGTAAGCGATAACACGCATGAGAATACAAATAACAAAACAAAGGTAATGAGTAATAAGCTAGTGCGCTTTAAAATCGTCTCTGACTTAGTGGTGGCTATATTGCCGTAGTGACTGCGTTGTTTATTAACAAAACTTGAAATAGCCGCTGCATGGCTAAACGAAAATACAATAATAGGAATTGATAACCACAGTGTTTTGCTAAAGCTACCTAGCTCAGGCAAGGTGGTATCTGGCATTTGCCAGCTTGGGATTAAATACAGCGATAAAAAGAATAATATACCTACTAACGGATACACTAAAATAGCAAAGGCGCGCAGCATTAAGCGTTCACCGCCCATCATTAAGCCAATCATTAGCGCCACTAATATACCCGATAAAGCAACGCGGGAGGGCGACTCCATTGCTAGTTGATTAACCATAAAGCTGTCTACCGTGTTGGTTAAACCGACACCATAAATTAGCAAAATAGGAAAAATTGATAAAAAGTACAACAAGGAGATCAGCCGACCCGCATTGACGCCAAAGTGTTCTTCTACCACATCGGTAAAATCAGCCTCTTTATTTTTTGACGATAATACAAAACGCGCCAAGCCACGGTGGGCTAAAAAGGTCATCGGAAAGGCTAAACACGCCATAATAATCAGCGGCCAAAAACCACCAATACCAATGTTAATCGGTAAGAATAAAATACCCGCACCTACAGCGGTGCCAAAAAGACTCAGTGTCCACTGCGTATCGTGCAGATTCCATTTTGATTTAGACGTGTGTGCGTCGTGTGCTGGTGCATTTGAAAGCGTTGCACCTTGAGATGTTGTCATGTGTGTGTATCCATTATTTATCATAATAATTGCGCCGAAGAATATAGCTTTTAACCATACATTTCATGTGTTTTTATGTCGTGGATATAAATTTGTTGTAGCGTATTAGTTACTGACTGTCACGAATATGAAACAGTGTTTAAAAGATGAGCAATTAGTGCAGGAATATGCCGCGTGATGAATGATTAATAATCACTTTTGATAGGATTTTGAAAGGGATGAAGTGTTTATATGTATTCATTTAAATGAAAGTAGATGTTGGGTTTCGTTTCACTCAACCCAACCTACGGTGTTTAAATTGTCATTGAACTGCTCGCGACGCTAAGCCCGTAGCCCGTAGGTATTCGTTGTGTTCCGCTTCACTCAACCCAACCTACGGTGTTTACATTGTCATTAAGCTGCCCGCGACTCTAAGCCCGTAGCCCGTAGGTATTCGTTGGGTTTCGCTTCACTCAACCCAACCTACGATATTTAAATTGTCATTAAGCTGCCCGCGACGCTAAGCCCATAGCTCGTAATTTAAGTATTCATTGGGTTTCGCTTCACTCAACCCAACTTACGGTGTTTAAATTGCCATTGAGCTGCTCGCGACTCTAAGCCCGTAGCCCGCAACTCTTAGCTTTTACTCTTCTAAAGCCGAAACAATAAAATACGGGTTCAAGTATTTATTTTTAGTGTTATAAATAAGCGGGCTGCCGTCGAGTTTAGTGACTTTTGCACCGGCTATTTCGGCAATGGCGTGGCCTGCGCCGGTATCCCATTCGCAGGTTGGGCCTAGGCGTGGATAAATATCGGCGCTGCCTTCGGCGACTAAACACAGTTTAAGTGAGCTGCCTTTAGATACCATTTCCACCTTATCAAAGCGTTTTACAAATTCAGCTAGGTCAGGAGAGGGGTGTGAGCGGCTACCGACTACACGAATAAGGCCTTTGTTAGGCTTGGTGGTGACTTTAAGCTCGATGCGCTCATCGCCCCTGTCTTTAAAAGCACCAATGGCCTCAGCTGCAATATACGATACACCCAGTGCAGGGGCATCAACCACGGCTAAAATCGGTTTGCCATTTTCGATTAGGGCAATATTAACAGTAAACTCGCCGTTCTTTTTTATAAATTCTTTGGTGCCATCGATTGGGTCAACTAGCCAGTAGCTTTTCCAGGTTTGGCGTACATCCCAGCCTATATCGGCACTTTCTTCGCTAAGCACAGGGATATCGGGAGTGAGCTTTTTTAGCCCTGCGCTAATAATTTTATGAGCTGCTAAGTCGGCGTCGGTTACCGGGCTTTCGTCGGCTTTGTATTCAACGTTAAAGTCTTTGTTGTAAATACCCATAATCGCGCTACCCGCTTTGCGGGCAAGAATAAGGGTTTCTTCTAGCAGTTCAGTTTGATTCATTAGCTGGGCCTATAGTATATGCTGGTGTTTTAGATACGTTATCAGTTGAGCTACCGATTGGTCTAGGGTGTTTTTACTGGTATCTAAAATTATTTCAGGATTAACCGGTGGCTGATAGGTTGAATCAATTCCGGTAAAGTGTTTAATTTCACCGGCGCGCGCCTTTTTGTATAAGCCTTTTGGGTCGCGACTTTCGCACACCTCAAGCGGGGTATCGATGAATACTTCGATAAACTCACCCGCATCAACTAACTCACGAACCATGTCGCGTTCAGCTTTAAAAGGAGATATAAACGCAGTAAGGACTAACAAACCAGCGTCTACCATGAGCTTGGCTGTTTCGCCTACGCGGCGGATATTTTCAACGCGATCGGCATCGCTAAAGCCCAAATCTTTACATAAACCATGGCGCACATTGTCACCATCTAATAAATAGGTATGGGCACCTTGCTGATTGAGTGCCGCTTCTAATGCGTTGGCAACGGTGCTTTTACCTGAGCCAGAAAAACCAGTAAACCATATAATAGCGCTCTTATGTTTTTTTTGCTCGCTACGCTGTATTTTAGTGGTGGCGTAATTATGCCAAACAATATTGTTGTCCATTTGCAGTGTCTCTTTATGCTATAAGCGCTGGCATTAAAACGGAAATACCAGCGGGATCAAAGTCAGTACGGTAATTGAATAAACAATTGAAAGGGGAAGCCCCATCATCACATAGTCTTTTAATCGATAGTTACCTGCGCTATACACCATTAAGTTGGTTTGATAACCAAACGGTGAAATAAAACTAGCTGAAGCACCAAATGCTACCGCCATAATAAACGGCAGCGGCTCAACGTTAAAACCTATCGCTAATGAATAAGCCACCGGAAACGACAGCGCTGCTGCTGCATTATTAGTAATGAGCTCTGTAAATAACACCGTCATTAAAAAGATAGCGATAAATGCGCCATAGGGACCAAAATCACCCAATACATAAAATAATCCGTCAGATATTTGCCCCGCAAGACCGGTACTTATCATTAACTTAGCTAAACCTATGGCGCTGCCTACCACGGCAAGTAACTCAATAGGAAAGCGGCGTTTTATTTCACTGAGCTTAATAGTACCACACAGCATCAGGCCAATAAGTAACACTAATAAGCCTTTAACCAGCGGTACGGCGCCTAAAATACTTAACCCCAGCACACCGGCAAAACTTAACAATACAATATTTGATTGCTTTGCACCCAGATGAGTTTGTAAATCAAGCCCTGAAATATACACAAATTCGCGCTTTAAGTTAGTTAAGTCATAAAAGCTTTTACCTGGTGCGAGGATTAATGAATCACCCGCTTGTAAGCGCACTTGGCCAAGCCCGCCTTGCAAGCGGTCATGCCCTCGACGAATAGCAATAACGGCCGCATGAAATTGCTCTCTAAAGCGGGCCTCTTTTACTGTTTTACCAATTAATTTAGACGACTGACTAACGACCACTTCAACGAGGTGTTCTATGTCTTTTTCATGTTTGTCGTGTACCACTTTTAAGCCATCAAAACGAGTAAGCAAAGGCACCGACTTTATATCGCCTACAAATAGCAGTATGTCATCTTGTTGAAGAATATGTTGAGGTGTCACGGCGCAAATGCGCTTGCCATCGCGAATAATTTCAGCCAAAAACAAGTCTTTTAAATCGCGTAAACCGTTCTCTTCTACAGTGCGGTTTATTAGTTTAGAGCCGGTTTGCACTTTCCCTTCTAGATAAAAAGGCACCACTTCATGGCTGTTTTTACCGTTGTCGGGCAGGCATTTTAGCATCACTAAAATAGTGATTAAGCCCACACTGAGTGCGCCCAAACCCACTAAGGTAAAATCGAAAAACCCCAATGGTGCCATCCCCGCATCTACTGCGAAGCCGTTAACAATTAAGTTAGTAGAGGTACCGATGAGGGTTATCGTGCCGCCTAAAATAGCGGTGTACGATAAAGGTAGCAGCAGCTTTGAAGGGGAGTGGTTTGGGTTATCTTTTATGGCGGTAATTAACGAGGCAACCACTGCGGTGTTGTTAGTAAAGGAAGACAAAAAAGCCGTAGAAAGCCCAAGCTTAGTGACTGATTTAACTAAACTGCCACTGGATAACGATTTGGCTAAGCGTTGAATGAGCGTGGTTTTTTCTATCGCTATCGACACTAAAATTAATAACACCAGGGTGATTAATGACGGGTTAGTATAATTAACCAGCATGTTTTCTAAATCAATTAATCCTGTTAGGTAGCTGGTGCCTATGGCACTGACAAATAGCCACGCTGGATTAATGCGGGTGCCAAAAAGGCACCCGACTAAAAGCAACATAATGCCTGTTAAAATGAGCTGTTCTACCATGCTTTAAATGTTCCTAACAGGCGTTCATTAAACGTTATAGCTTTGAAATATCAAGCGCTTGCCAATGTGGAAAATGCTTGCGTACGAGGGCATTAAACTCAACTTCAAAGTCGCTAAATTGTCCTGCATTCTCTTCACTTTGCAGTACTTGCTCAATCATTCCTGCAGCCACCGTTAAGTTTGATAAACGGTCAATCAGAATAAACGAACCGGTTTCATGATTATGATGGTACTGATCGGCTAAAATAGTCTCGGTCAGCTCCAGTGTCACAATCGCAATTTCATTTAACTGTAATGAATTTGCACTGCCATGCTCTAGGGTGTTTACATCAATGGTATGATCAATTTTAGTGATTATAGCCGAGGTGTTTTTGCTGCCTAGTTTTAGGTTATAGCTTTTACCTAACATTAATGGCGATTCGTGCATCCACACAATTTTAGCTTGCAGTTTGTTGGTTACTTGGGCTTGCGAGTTTGCCGGTACAATCACATCACCTCGGCTGATATCTATCTCAGTATTAAGAGTAACCGTAATTGCTTGGCCCGCTTCTGCGGTATCAAGGTTGCCATCAAAAGTAACAATCTCTTTAATATTGGAGGTTTTACCTGAAGGTAATACTTTTATTTCATCGCCAACGCGTAATTTGCCCGATGTAAGCGTGCCTTGAAAACCACGAAAGTTTAAATTAGGGCGTACCACATACTGCACAGGCAAACGCGCTTCAAAGCCGGTATCAATTTCAGCGGCAGGTGAGTCTTCTAATAGCTCAAGCAATGGTTTGTCGGTGTAATAAGGCGTGTGCGCAGAGCGGGTTACTACATTATCGCCTTTAAGCGCTGACATAGGCACAAACTTAATATTTGTTACGCTAAGTTGCTCGGCAAATTTTAAATAATCGGCTTTAATTTTCTCATAAACGGTTTCGTCAAAATCAACAATATCCATTTTGTTTACCGCAACCACAAACTGTTTAATGCCTAATGAGTCACAAATAAAGCTATGGCGTTTAGTTTGTACTTGTACGCCATAACGGGCATCCACCAAAATAATCGCTACATCACTGGTTGATGCACCCGTTACCATGTTACGGGTGTACTGCTCATGCCCTGGGGTGTCGGCAATAATAAACTTACGTTTAGCGGTTGAGAAATAACGGTACGCTACGTCAATGGTTATACCTTGCTCACGCTCAGCTTGTAGGCCATCAACTAACAGTGCTAAATCAAGCTCCTCACCAGCATTACCCACTTTTTCGTTATCTTTATGCAGTGCCGCTAGCTGATCTTCATAAATTTGGTGGCTGTCGTGCAGCAAGCGACCAATCAGGGTTGATTTACCATCATCAACGCTGCCGCACGTTAGCATGCGTAATAAGCTCTTATCTTGTTGACGTGTTAGGTAAGCGTCTATACCAATTTCTTTTACTTCGTTAAATGTATCGTTATTTAGTTTAGACATTAGAAATACCCCTCACGTTTTTTCTTCTCCATTGACCCTGCTGAGTCATGATCAATCACCCGACCTTCACGTTCAGATGACGATGATAGCAGCATTTCTTCAATAATTTCTGTCAGGCTACTGGCTGTTGATTCAACCGCGCCAGTGAGTGGGTAACAGCCTAAGGTTCTAAAGCGAACCGATTTCATTTGCGGTACTTCACCTTCATTAAGCGGCATACGCTCGTCATCTACCATGATTAGAGTACCATTGCGTTCTACAACTGGGCGCTCTTTAGCAAGGTAAAGTGGCACCATTTCAATATTTTCTTGATAAATGTATTGCCAAATATCCAGTTCAGTCCAGTTAGACAGTGGAAACACACGAATGCTTTCCCCCGGGTTTACTTGGCTGTTATAAGTATTCCAAAGCTCTGGGCGTTGGTTTTTAGGATCCCAGCGATGGTGTTTATCGCGAAATGAGTACACACGCTCTTTAGCACGGGATTTTTCTTCATCTCGGCGAGCCCCCCAAAAGCGGCATCAAAACCGTATTTATTAAGCGCTTGTTTTAATCCTTGGGTTTTCATGATGTCAGTATGCTTAGCTGATCCGTGAGTAAAGGGGCCGACACCCATTGCTATCCCTTCTGGATTTTTGTGTACAATCAGGTCAAAGCCATATTCTTTGGCTAAACGGTCGCGAAATTCAATCATTTCCCGAAACTTCCAATTAGTGTCTACATGCAATAACGGGAACGGAATTTTTGCAGGGTAAAATGCTTTACGTGCTAAATGTAAAAGTACCGATGAGTCTTTACCGATTGAGTAAAGCATTACTGGGTTCTCAAACTCAGCGGCGACTTCGCGCATGATTTTGATACTTTCAGCTTCAAGTTGCTGAAGGTGAGTTAAAGCCATTGTTGGTCGTCCTACTAAAATGATTAAATTAAAATTTGTTAAATTACGCCACGTCTGTGAGCGGTTGAGCAAAGCTACTTATTTGTGCTTTTTCACCAAACCAATGCAACTCTTTATGCAGCGAAACCACTTCACCAATAATGAGTAATGCCGGTGAAATAATATCATACTGATCAATTAGCTGCGCTAGCTGGCTTAACTGCCCAGTAACCACGCGTTGATTTTTACGGGTACCGTTTTCAATAATTGCCACGGGTGTGGTTGCTTCTCGTCCATGTTTTAATAGCTCGGCTTGAATATGCGGCGATTTAATCACGCCCATATAAATAGCCAATGTTTGGTTTGGTTTTGCAAGTGATTGCCAATCCAACTCTTGCCCTTCTTTTTTGCAGTGGCCGGTAATAAACTGAATGGCTTGGGCATGGTCGCGATGAGTGAGTGGAATACCCGCATAAGCGCTACATCCAGCCGCTGCCGTTATACCCGGTACAATCTGGTAGTTCACGTGATTGGCTGCCAGCACTTGTACTTCTTCACCACCACGGCCATAAATAAATGGGTCGCCCCCTTTGATACGGCATACTTTTTTACCTTGTTTAGCAAAGTCGACCAGCATCTGATTGGTATCTTCTTGGGCAACACTATGATCGCCTAAGCGTTTACCTACACAGACTAAATCAGCATCGCGGCGAACTAATTCCATGATTTCATCAGATACTAAGTAATCATATACCACCACGTCTGCTTGTTGCATTAGTTGCAAAGCTTTTAGTGTGAGCAGTTCAGGATCGCCAGGACCGGCACCTACAATATATACTTCGCCTTCAGGTTCAACTTTGGCATCTAGCATTTGCTCGAGTTGTTGCTGCGCACCTTGGGTATCACCGGTTTGAACTTTGCTAACAACCGATGAATCAAATACGCCTTCCCAAAATTGACGACGATCGGCAAAGTGCTTAAAACGTTGTTTTACTTTATCGCGAAAGCCCCCAACTAAATTAGCGAGTGGACCAATATGTTGCGGAATGAGTGTCTCTAGCTTTTCTCGTAAACGTCTTGCTAGCACTGGCGCCGTACCTGCACTTGAGATTGCAATGGTAATAGGGTTGCGATCAACAATAGAAGGAAAAATAAAGGTACATTTGGGCTGATCGTCCACCACGTTTACAAACACATTACGCGCATTAGCAAGCTCAAACACGGTATTATTAACTGCATCATTATCGGTGGCAGCAATAATCAACATTTTGCCATCAAGGTGTGACTCTTCAAAATAAGCGTCTATGAGCGTCACTTCATTGTTGTGCGCATGTTCTTTTAATTCATCGCAAAACCAAGGGGCGACGAGCGTTACGGCAGCACGTGCTTTTAAAAATGCACGACATTTTCGCAAGGCAACCTCTCCACCGCCAACTACCAATACGGGCTTGTTGTCGAGTTTGGTAAAGATAGGTAAATATTGCACTGAATAACGCCCCTAAAAAGATAATAACGTGTTTAACTGATAGGCAGAATATAGCGGCTATTGAGAAGTAAAAAATAATTAAATCTTAGTTGATATACTCAAAAGTTATATTAAACGTGTTTTTTAGGTCTAAATCGTATTTATTAAGGGGGAAAGTGATGTTTAGTATAAAAAACCCGCTTATAGTGTTTGGTTATGAGCTATAGCGAGTTTAAGCTATGATGCATATATAGTTTAAGGTCACACAATTTCATGGGCATAAAATGACAAATAATACTCAAAACGCCACGCTAGTTGTTAGCTTAATGGACTTAACCAGTTTAAACACTGATGATAGTCAAGCTAGTATTAACGCATTAGTAAACAGTATAAACCCAAAGCTAGGCACACCGGCAGCGGTTTGTGTGTTTAGTGAATTTGTTGATGATGCAAAAATTGCACTCGCTAATCGTTTATTAAGCCATGTAAAAGTGGCCACAGTCACTAATTTTCCCTCTGGTGATGCGCCACTCAATGAAGTACTTAATGAAACGTTAGTAGCCATAGAGCGCGGGGCGGATGAAATTGACTTAGTTATTCCTTATAAAGCGCTTTTAAAAGGTGAAGCAGATACCGTGCTGGAATACGTAAGCGAAAGTAAGAAGGTATGTGGTAGTCGCGCTAAACTTAAGGTTATTATTGAAAGTGGCGAGCTAAAAACGCCGGCATTGATCGCACAAGCAACCGAACTTGCGATTCAAGGTGGCGCTGATTTTGTAAAAACCAGTACCGGTAAAGTTGCGGTTAACGCCACCCTTGAAGCAACTGAAATCATGCTTAAAATTATTAAAGAATCGTCAAAGCTGGTTGGTTTTAAGGCTGCAGGTGGAGTAAAAACAACAACAGACGCAAATGCTTATTTACAGCTGGCAACTAAGATCATGGGGGATGATTATTTATCACCGGGTACGTTTAGGTTGGGCGCTTCAAGTTTGTTAAACGATGTTTATAAGGTATTGAATGAAACGCAGCAGTGATGTTGAAAAACAACAACTAGAGCATGATGCAACAAAGTTGTTTTTACGATGTTATGAGCAGCAAACGGGGATTCATATGCGCCATATTTGGCACAATGAACCGAATAGACCCGATGTAAGCTGTTATCAAGGAAATCAGCAGCTTGATATAGAAGTAGCGCATTTATATGCCAGTGAAACGGAAGCCATGGCCGTGTTAGGCCGGCCACTGTCGATACAAATGCAGCGTGATTTAGCTGATATGGCGCAACAACCAAATGAACACAGATTACAATCTGCATTAGCGCGCTTACTAAAACAAAAAGTAACTAAACGTTATTACTCAAAACGTACATGGTTGTTAATTCGTAACGCCAGTACTATTTGGCATAAGAGTGACTTTGAAGCGGCAATTAAAAAAGTAGGCTTTCCAAATACCCATCAATTTGAACAAATTTGGCTATTATGTGATTTTTATCGTGGTGAGTTATTGCGAGTAGATTAAAAGCACGTTCTCATTAAAATACGTGCAAGTAAGTGCTGAGGGTAAAATATATCTGATTATCAGATTGATAAATTTATCAACGACGAAGATTTTAAGTTATGGGGGCCTTTTTGCTCTTGTGTTAATGAATTGCGTAAGTATAATAGGCATCCACTTTGCAGGGGCGTAGTTCCAATTGGTAGAACAGCGGTCTCCAAAACCGACGGTTGGGAGTTCGAATCTCTCCGCCCCTGCCAATTTTTTTAAAAAGTGATTAAAGTCTAGAACTAAAAATCGGTTTAGGTAAGCTTGTTTTTAAGTTTAGATTTTAAAGGATTAACCCTGTCGACGTGCAGGGTTGTTGTGTCTGTAGTTAAGGTAATAATATTATGAGCACGAATATAGAAACGCCATCGAGTGCGATGGAGTCAGTAAAGTGGTTAGTAGCAATTGCGCTACTTGCAGGCGCAGTCGTTGGTAACCATATGTTTGCAGATCAGTCTGTATTACTACGTGCTATTGGCGTTGTGGTTGCTATAGCAGCGGGTTTAGCTATTGCTTCGCAAACCTTTAAGGGGCGTACTTTTCTTGCGTTTGCAAAAGAAGCGCGTATTGAAGTACGCAAAGTGGTATGGCCAACGCGTCAAGAAACAACGCACACGACATTAATTGTAATGGTTGCAACAGTGATTATGGCACTTATCCTTTGGGGATTAGATGGCATTTTATTCCGCGCTGTAGGCTTTTTAACTGGATTGGAGATCTGATCCCATGTCGGATGAGAATAACGAAAAGAAACTACGTTGGTACGTAGTACAGGCTTTCTCAGGTTATGAGAAGCGTGTTGCTCAAACATTATTAGAGCACATTAGAATCAAAGGCCTGGAAGATAGCTTTGGTGAAGTGTTAGTGCCTACAGAGGAAGTTGTTGAGATGCGTGCGGGTCAAAAGCGTAAATCTGAGCGTAAATTCTTCCCAGGTTATGTGCTAGTACAAATGGATATGAACGATGCAAGCTGGCACTTAGTCAATAGCACTGAACGTGTTATGGGCTTTATTGGTGGTACGTCTGATCGTCCAGCCCCTATCAGCACCAAAGAAGCAGACCGTATTCTTAACCGCTTACAAGAAAATGCAGAAGCACCAAAACCTGCAACATTATTTGAGCCCGGTGAAGTGGTTCGTGTTACTGATGGTCCATTTGCTGACTTTAGCGGTGTAGTGGAAGAAGTTGATTACGAAAAAAGCCGTGTTAAAGTATCGGTGCTTATTTTTGGTCGTTCTACACCGGTCGAGCTTGAGTTTGGTCAGGTTGAGCAAGATAGGTAATTGATTTAACGCATTGTGTTAAAAGTTTTTTTAATTTTTGGCGCGAAGCTTGAAAAAAGCCGCTGATTAACTTATAATCAGCGGCCTTTTTGTATTCAGGGAAAACGTTTGTTTAACTGCTTACTAAAAAGTGAGAAACCAATTTTTAAACTGGGAAGCCGCTAGAGTACGCGTCCTCGCGCGCACAAGGCTAAGACCCACCTAATGAGGTATTTATAATGGCTAAGAAAGTTGAAGCTCTAATCAAGCTACAAGTTGCTGCTGGTATGGCTAACCCTAGTCCTCCAGTAGGTCCAGCACTAGGTCAACACGGTGTAAACATCATGGAATTCTGTAAAGCGTTCAACGCACGTACAGAGTCTATCGAAAAAGGCGCTCCAGTTCCTGTAGTGATCTCTGTTTACGGCGACCGTTCATTTACGTTCGACATGAAAACGCCACCGGCTGCTTACTTACTTAAGAAAGCTGCAGGTATCAAATCTGGTTCAGGCCGTCCTAACACTGAAAAAGTAGGCACAGTAACTCGTGCTCAACTTGAAGAAATCGTTGAGACAAAGAAACCAGACCTTACAGCTTCTGATTTAGAAGCTGCGGTTCGCACTATCGCAGGTTCTGCGCGTGCGATGGGCTTGAACGTAGAGGACTAAGATAATGGCTAAATTAACTAAACGTATGCGTACTATCCGCGAAAAAGTGGAAACGACTAAAGATTACGAAATCAGCGAAGCAGTTGCTCTTTTAAAAGAACTAGCAACAGCTAAATTCGTAGAAAGTGTTGACGTTGCTGTTAACCTTGGTATCGATGCTCGTAAATCTGACCAAAATGTTCGTGGCGCAACAGTATTGCCAAACGGTACTGGTCGTGACGTGCGTGTTGCTGTATTCACACAAGGTGCTAACGCAGAAGCTGCAAAAGAAGCCGGTGCTGAATTAGTAGGCATGGAAGATCTTGCTGATCTTGTTAAAAAAGGCGAGATGAACTTTGACGTTGTTGTTGCATCACCAGACGCTATGCGTGTTGTTGGTCAACTAGGTCAAATCTTAGGCCCACGTGGTCTAATGCCAAACCCTAAAACGGGTACTGTGACACCTAATGTTGCAGAAGCAGTTAAAAATGCGAAAGCAGGTCAAGTGCGTTACCGCAATGACAAAAATGGTATCATCCACACTACGATTGGTAAGGTTGATTTCACTGCTGAGCAGTTACAACAAAACCTTGAAGCTCTTATTGTTGCGCTTAAGAAGGCTAAACCTTCACAAGCAAAAGGTGTTTACTTGAAAAAAGTAACTATCTCTACAACAATGGGCGCAGGTGTTTCTGTTGACCAAGGCACTTTAAGCACAGTTGTTGCTTAATTAAGTGTTTACATGGCGTGAAATTTGTACTATAATTTCGCGCCATTTTGTTGATTAATTTAATTAGTCGCAAAGTAAAGAATTCGGGTTGAAGTTCATAATTTCGCTAAGCCTTTGGTTGATGCGATAAATTGAACTTCCGTCCAAGACCGTAGGCGGCTTAGGCCTTAATTTTACCTACGTAGACGGTGTGAATCCCCAGATAGATTTTTTCCTAATCTTCTGGCTCTCGCCGTAAAAAGCATCTCCATCTTTATTGACGGGGAAGAGTAAAACAGGGAAGCCGATGTACGGTAACCCATTAAACCAGGAGTAACACCCATGGCTTTAAATCTTCAAGGCAAAAAAGCAATTGTTGCTGAAGTCAACGAAGCAGCCAATGGTGCTCTTTCTGCAGTTATTGCAGATTCTCGTGGTGTAACAGTTGGTGCAATTACTGCCCTTCGTAAAGAAGCACGCGCAAATGGCGTATGGATGAAAGTTGTCCGTAATACGTTAGCAAAACGTGCTTTTGAAGGAACAGAATTTGAGTGCCTTTCTGACTCATTAGTTGGTCCAAGCTTAATCGCTTTCTCATCAGAGCACCCAGGTGCTGCTGCGCGTATCTTTTCAGATTTTGCGAAAAAGAATGAGCATTTCGAACTTAAGACGGCCGCTTTTGAAGGTAATGTAGTAGATGCAGCTATGCTTGCAACCCTACCTACATACGACGAAGCTGTTGCACGCTTAATGAGCGCTATGAAAGAAGCGTCTGCTGGCAAATTGTGTAAAACAATTGAAGCGGTACGTGTACAGAAAGAAGAGCAAGCTGCTTAATTTTAAGTTGTTTAATTTTTTTCGGTGTAAATTTATTTGGGCCTTAGAGCCCGTTAATTATTAGGAAATTTGTAATGTCTGTAACTAAAGACCAAATCCTTGACGCAATTGCTGAAATGTCAGTAATGGACGTTGTTGCTCTAGTTGAAGCAATGGAAGAAAAATTCGGCGTAACTGCTGCAGCTGCTATGGTAGCAGGTCCTGCTGCTGAAGCTGCTGAAGAGAAAACAGAATTTGACGTAATTCTTACTGGCGCTGGCGCTAATAAAGTTGCTGCAATCAAAGCTGTTCGTAGCGCAACGGGTCTTGGCCTGAAAGAAGCTAAAGCACTTGTTGAAGCGGCTCCTACACCTGTTAAAGAAGGTGTATCTAAAGAAGAAGCTGAAGCACTTGCTAAAGACCTTACTGAAGCTGGTGCTGAAGTTGAGGTTAAGTAATTTAGCTTTTGCTAAGTTCGCTGTCTGAGAAATCAGGCAAGGGCTGGTGATTATTTAATCACCGGCCTTTTTGCGCTATGGAGTGACTATTCTTATAGTGCAAATAAAATCTGATTTATTCTTTAATTTCAACGCTTTATAGTTTGCTAGTGTTGAGGTGGGATTAAATTGGAACAACAGTGAAATGTTGTACATCTTGGCATAGATGCCAGTTAAGTCTGTTCTTACAAGAACAGGTCGGGTCAAAGATTAGCAAGCTGAGGAACCCCATGGCTTACTCTTATTCTGAAAAGAAACGTATCCGTAAGGATTTTGGTAAACGTCCACAAGTTTTGGATATACCTTTCTTACTGTCGACGCAGTTAGAATCGTTTAAAAAATTCTTAGTCCCGGACGCTGATGGCGATCATGGTTTGGAAGCTGCCTTCCGTTCTGTGTTCCCAATTAAAAGCTACTCGGGAAATTCTGAGCTTCAATACGTAAGTTATCGTATTGGTGAGCCAGTATTCGATGTAAAAGAATGTCAAATTCGCGGTGTGACTTATTCTGCTCCACTTCGCGTGAAACTGCGTCTTGTAGTAATGGACAAAGAAGCTCCAGGCACAGTTAAAGACATTAAAGAGCAAGAAGTTTATATGGGCGAAATTCCGCTCATGACCGATACCGGTACTTTTGTAATCAATGGTACAGAGCGTGTTATCGTTTCTCAGCTACACCGTAGCCCTGGTGTATTCTTTGATAACGACCGCGGTAAAACTCACTCATCAGGTAAAGTGCTGTATAACGCACGTGTAATTCCTTATCGTGGTTCATGGTTAGACTTTGAGTTTGATGCAAAAGATAACTTATATGTACGTATTGACCGTCGTCGTAAATTACCGGCGTCTATCATTTTACGTGCACTTGAGTACTCGAGTGAAGAAATCCTAGATATTTTCTTCGATACTACTGCGTTTGAAGTAACTGACGGTAAAGTTCTTATGGAACTTGTGCCTTCACGTTTACGTGGTGAAACTGCTGCTTTTGATATCAAGAGCGAAGACGGTGAAGTCTTTGTTGAAAAAGGTCGTCGTGTTACGGCTCGTCACATCAAGAGCATCGAGAAAAAAGGCACTAATCAACTTGAAGTACCGCACGAGTACATCATTGGCCGTATTATAGCAAAGAACTATGTTGATGAATCAACAGGTGAAATCATTGCTACTGCGAATGACGAGCTAACGCTTGAAATGATGGCTGAGTTGGTTAAAGCAGGTCACACTAAAATTGATACTTTATATATCAATGAAGTGGACAGCGGCGCTTACATGTCAAACACATTAAATATTGACTCGTCAAGCAACCGTTTAGAAGCACTAGTAGAAATTTATCGCATGATGCGCCCAGGCGAGCCACCGACAAAAGACGCGGCTGAAGCCTTATTTGAGAACTTATTTTTCTCAGAAGAACGCTATGACTTATCAACTGTAGGTCGTATGAAGTTCAATAGCCGTGTTGGTTACGATTCAGACACAGGCCCTGGCACATTAAGCAAAGAAGACATCGTTGCAGTTATGAAAGTATTGATTGCTATTCGTAACGGTGTTGGCGATGTTGATGATATAGACCACTTAGGCAACCGTCGTATACGTAGTGTTGGCGAAATGGCTGAGAACCAATTCCGTGTAGGTTTAGTGCGTGTAGAGCGTGCTGTACGTGAGCGTTTAAGCTTAGGTGACCTAGATGCGGTAATGCCCCAAGATCTTATTAACGCTAAGCCTATTTCGGCAGCGGTTAAAGAGTTCTTCGGCTCATCTCAGTTATCACAGTTTATGGACCAAAATAACCCGCTATCAGAAGTAACGCATAAACGTCGTATTTCTGCATTAGGTCCGGGCGGTCTAACGCGTGAGCGTGCAGGCTTTGAAGTACGTGACGTTCACGTAACTCACTATGGTCGTGTATGTCCAATCGAGACGCCTGAGGGTCCAAACATCGGTCTAATTAACTCATTGTCTACGTACGCACGTACCAATGATTACGGTTTCTTAGAAACACCATACCGTAAAGTGGTAGATGGTGTAGTAACTGATGAAGTTGATTACTTATCAGCCATTGAAGAAGGTCAGTTTGTTATCGCCCAGGCGAACTCAAACTTAACCGAAACCAATGAGTTTGTAGATGAACTTATTCCATGTCGTCACAAAGGTGAATCTACCTTTATGGGTCGCATGGACCAGCAATATATGGATGTATCACCACAACAGGTGATCTCTGTAGCGGCTGCACTTATCCCGTTCCTAGAACACGATGATGCTAACCGTGCATTGATGGGTTCAAACATGCAACGTCAAGCTGTACCCACATTAAAAGCGGATAAGCCGTTAGTAGGTACTGGCATTGAGTTAACACTAGCGAAAGATTCTGGTGTAACGATTGTTGCTAAACGTGGTGGTGAAGTAATGTATGCTGACGCAAGTCGCATCGTTGTGAATGTACATGAAGAAGAACGCATCCCTGGTGAAGCGGGCATCGACATCTACAACTTAACCAAGTACACACGTTCTAACCAAAATACCTGTATTAACCAAAAACCAACATGTATGGTTGGTGAACCGGTTACTCGTGGCGATGTGTTAGCAGATGGTCCTTCGACAGACTTAGGTGACTTAGCCCTTGGTCAAAACCTTCGCGTGGCATTCATGCCATGGAACGGTTACAACTTCGAGGATTCAATCTTACTATCTGAGCGTGTAGTTGAAGAAGATCGTCTAACCACAATCCACATTCAAGAACTACAGTGTATTGCTCGTGATACTAAATTAGGCTCAGAAGAGATCACAGCAGATATCCCGAACGTGGGTGAATCTGCTCTAGGCAAGCTTGATGAATCAGGCGTTGTTTATATTGGTGCTGAAGTTAAAGGCGGCGATATTCTAGTAGGTAAAGTGACGCCAAAAGGCGAAACGCAATTAACACCGGAAGAAAAGCTACTACGTGCTATCTTTGGTGAGAAAGCATCTGATGTTAAAGACAGCTCTTTACGTGTACCAAATTCTGTAACTGGTACTGTAATCGACGTGCAAGTGTTTACCCGTGATGGTGTTGAAAAAGATAAACGTGCGTTAGAAGTTGAAGAAATGCAACTTCGCGATGCGAAGAAAGATTTCAACGAAGAGTTCCGTATTCTCGAGTCAGGTGTTTTAGAGCGTGCTCGCACGTTACTAGTTGCAGCGGGCTTCGATGAAGACAACTTAGCGTCACTCAATGCTGAAAAACTACTTACTCAAAGCCTTGCACAAGAAGACAAGCAGGCTGAACTTGAGCAACTAGCTGCACAGTACGATGAGCTTAAAGCTGAGTACGAGAAAAAGTTTGAAAACAAGCGTCGTAAAATTACTCAAGGTGATGACTTAGCGCCAGGCGTACTTAAAATTGTAAAAGTATACCTTGCTGTTAAACGTCGTATCCAACCGGGTGATAAAATGGCGGGTCGTCACGGTAACAAAGGTGTTATCTCGACTATCGTACCAGTAGAAGATATGCCATACGATGACAAAGGTCGCACGGTTGATATCGTACTAAATCCACTAGGTGTACCATCGCGTATGAACATCGGTCAGATCCTTGAAACACACATGGGTCTTGCTGCACGCGGTATTGGTGAGCGTATTGAAGAAATGATGAAAGAGCAGCGCGAAGTTCATGAGCTGCGCGAGTTCATCAAGCAAGCTTATGAAATTGGTGAATCTCGCCAGTTTGTAGATATTGCTAGTTTCTCTGATGACGAAATCCGTCGTTTAGCTGAAAACTTGAAAGGTGGTTTACCAATCGCTACTCCTGCATTTGATGGCGCAAAAGAAAGCGAAATCAAAGACATGCTTGAACTAGCTGGCTACCCTCGTAGTGGTCAGGTTACACTTTATGATGGCCGTACTGGCGATCAGTTTGAACGTCAAGTAACCGTAGGTTACATGTACATGCTGAAACTGAACCACTTAGTTGATGACAAGATGCATGCGCGTTCAACTGGTTCTTACAGCCTTGTTACTCAGCAGCCGCTGGGTGGTAAAGCACAGTTCGGTGGCCAGCGTTTTGGTGAGATGGAAGTATGGGCACTTGAAGCTTACGGTGCTGCTTACACGCTACAAGAAATGCTAACAGTGAAATCGGATGACGTGAACGGTCGTACTAAGATGTATAAAAACATCGTTGATGGTAACCATAAAATGGAACCAGGTATGCCAGAATCGTTCAACGTATTGCTCAAAGAAATCCGCTCACTGGGTATCAACATCGAGTTGGAAGAAAATTAAGCCAATTAGGTGCTGTAGTTAACTACAGCACCTGTTACGGCTCAATAGAATGTAGGGACGAAATCATCCGTCCTCAAGATTAACTCCGACAGGAGAGCTAAGGTGAAAGACTTACTTAAGTTTCTGAAGCAACAAAATAAGACCGAAGAATTCGATGCAATTCGCATTGGTCTTGCTTCACCAGACATGGTTCGTTCATGGTCATACGGTGAAGTAAAGAAACCTGAGACTATTAACTACCGTACTTTCAAGCCTGAGCGCGATGGCTTATTCTGTGCCCGTATTTTCGGCCCAGTGAAAGATTATGAGTGTTTATGTGGTAAATATAAACGCCTTAAACACCGTGGTGTGATCTGTGAAAAGTGTGGCGTTGAAGTAACACTCACTAAAGTGCGTCGTGATCGTATGGGTCATATTGACCTTGCGAGCCCGGTTGCACATATATGGTTTTTAAAATCATTACCGTCACGTATCGGCTTAATGCTTGATATGACGCTTCGTGATATTGAACGTGTTCTTTACTTCGAATCATTCGTAGTAACTGAGCCTGGTATGACAACGCTTGAGCGTGGTCAGTTATTAGGTGAAGAAGAATACCTAGATGCACTTGAAGAACACGGCGATGAATTTGAAGCGAAGATGGGTGCTGAAGCAGTATTAGACTTACTGCGTGAACTCGATCTTGCGCAATTAATTGCTGAAATGCGCGAAGAGTTACCAACAATTAACTCTGAAACCAAGCGTAAAAAGATCACTAAACGTCTTAAGTTAATGGAATCATTCCACCAATCAGGTAACAATCCTGAGTGGATGATCATGACAGTACTGCCAGTATTGCCACCTGACTTACGTCCATTAGTACCACTTGATGGTGGTCGTTTTGCGACATCTGATCTCAATGACCTTTACCGTCGTGTTATTAACCGTAATAACCGTCTTAAGCGTCTACTAGATTTAGCAGCACCTGATATTATCGTACGCAACGAAAAACGTATGTTACAAGAAGCGGTCGATGCGCTACTTGATAACGGACGTCGTGGTCGTGCAATTACAGGTTCTAACAAACGTCCTCTCAAATCGCTTGCTGATATGATCAAAGGTAAGCAAGGTCGTTTCCGTCAAAACTTACTTGGTAAGCGTGTAGATTACTCAGGCCGTTCTGTAATCACAGTAGGTCCTACACTTAAGCTTCATCAGTGTGGTCTTCCTAAGAAGATGGCTCTTGAGCTTTTCAAGCCATTTATTTATGGCAAGTTAGAGCGTCGTGGCATGGCTACGACAATCAAAGCTGCTAAAAAAATGGTTGAGCGTGAAGTTGCCGAAGTATGGGATGTGCTAGATGAAGTAATTCGTGAGCATCCAGTATTACTTAACCGTGCGCCAACACTTCACCGTTTGGGTATCCAAGCGTTTGAACCTGTGCTTATCGAAGGTAAAGCAATCCATTTGCACCCATTAGTATGTGCGGCCTATAACGCCGATTTCGATGGTGACCAAATGGCGGTACACGTACCGCTTACAATTGAAGCACAGCTAGAAGCACGTGCGTTAATGATGTCGACAAACAACATCTTATCGCCAGCTAATGGTGAGCCAATCATCGTTCCTTCACAGGATGTTGTATTAGGTCTTTACTACATGACGCGCGATCGCATTAACGCCAAAGGCGAAGGTGCAATATTTAAAGACCCTAAAGAAGCAGAAAAAGCATACCGCAGTGGTAATGCCGACCTTCACGCTATTGTGAAAGTGCGTATTAGCCAATCAGTTAAAAACGAAGACGGTGTTGTTGAAGACACTATCACTGTTATCGATACCACTGTTGGTCGTGCAATTTTGTCGCTAATTTTACCAAAAGGCATGCCGTATGAGTCAATTAACCAAGCCTTAGGTAAAAAGCAAATATCGTCGTTAATCAACGAGTGTTACCGCCGTCTTGGTCTAAAAGACACTGTTTTGTTTGCTGACCAAATTATGTACACCGGTTTTCATTACGCAATGAAGTCAGGTGTTTCAATTGGTATTGATGACTTAGTTATCCCGCCAATTAAAGCACAGATCATTGAATCGGCAGAAGCTGAAGTAACTGAAATTAACCAGCAATTCCAGTCAGGTCTAGTAACCGCTGGTGAAAAGTACAATAAAGTTATTGATATCTGGTCACGTGTAAATGAAAACTTATCACGTGAAATGATGGCCAACTTGTCAAAAGACACGGTAATCAATGCTAAAGGCGAAGAAGTAGAGCAAGCCTCATTTAACTCCGTGTTTATGATGGCCGACTCAGGTGCGCGTGGTAGTGCCGCTCAGATCCGTCAGCTAGCAGGTATGCGTGGTCTAATGGCACGTCCAGATGGTTCAATCATCGAGACGCCAATCACGGCTAACTTCCGTGAAGGTCTAAACGTACTTCAGTACTTCATCTCAACGCACGGTGCGCGTAAAGGTCTTGCCGATACCGCATTGAAAACAGCGAACTCGGGTTACCTAACGCGTCGTCTAGTAGACGTTGCACAAGATTTGGTAATCAATGAGGACGATTGTGGCACAGAAGATGGCTTAACAATGAAACCGCTTATTGAAGGTGGTGACGTTGTAGAAGCACTTCGTGAACGTGTACTAGGTCGTGTTGTTGCTGAGGATGTTGTAATTCCAGGTACTAATACGGTACTTGTAGAACGCAATATCATGCTTGATGAAAAACTGTGTGACCTGTTAGAAGAGCACTCAGTAGATGAAGTTCGTGTACGTTCAGTTATCACTTGTGATAACGACTTTGGTGTATGTGCTAAGTGTTATGGCCGTGACCTTGCACGTGGTCATATCATCAACGCGGGTGAATCAGTCGGTGTTATCGCGGCGCAATCAATCGGTGAGCCGGGTACACAGTTAACGATGCGTACCTTCCACATCGGTGGTGCGGCATCTAGAGCGTCTGCTGAAAACAATGTACAAGTTAAAACTAACGGTACATTAAAACTTCATAATGCTAAATATGTATTAAACACAGAGGGTAAAATTGTTATTACCTCTCGTTCTACTGAGCTAACTATTATTGATAGTTATGGTCGTGAGAAAGAGCGCTATAAAGTACCTTACGGTGCGGTATTAACAGTGCAAGACAATGCAGAAGTTAAAGGTAACGATATTATCGCTACTTGGGACCCGCATAGTCACCCAATTGTTCTTGAGCATAAATCAAAAGTATCGTTTAGTGATATTGATGATTCAAACACAGAAGCACAAACTGACGAACTAACCGGTTTGACTCGTGTTGTTGTCAAAGATCTTTCTAAAGCGAATGCGAAAGAACCAAAGCTTATCATCGAAAGTGATGAGCGTGGCTTGCAAGAAACACGTCTTCCTTCATTTACTACGATTGAAGTCACTGACGGTGCGACTGCAAACCCAGGTGACGTGTTAGCACGTATTCCGCAAGAAGGTTCGAAAACACGTGATATCACGGGTGGTCTACCACGCGTAGCCGACTTATTTGAAGCGCGTAAACCAAAAGAGCCAGCTATCTTAGCTGAGATCACTGGTACGATTAGCTTTGGTAAAGAGACTAAAGGCAAGAAACGTTTAGTTATTACCCCTGCTGAAGGCGATCATTACGAAGAAATGATCCCGAAGTGGCGTCAACTTAACGTGTTTGAAGGTGAGCAAGTGTCTAAAGGTGAAGTTATCGCCGATGGTCCAGAATCACCGCATGATATCTTGCGTTTACGTGGTGTGACTCATGTTGCTAACTATATCGTTAACGAAGTGCAAGAGGTTTACCGTTTGCAAGGCGTTAAGATCAATGACAAGCACATTGAAACAATTATCCGTCAAATGATCCGTAAATGTATCATTCTAGACGGCGGTCATAGTGAATTTTTAGCCGGAGAGCAAATCGAAGTGGCACGCGTGAATATCGCAAACCGCGACCTTGAAGCTCAAGGCAAATTACCAGCTAAGTATGAAATCCAGTTAATGGGTATCACTAAAGCATCACTGGCCACAGAATCTTTCATCTCGGCAGCTTCATTCCAGGAGACCACGCGTGTCCTAACAGAAGCCGCTGTAAATGGTAAGAGCGATGAACTACGCGGTCTGAAAGAAAACGTAATTGTGGGTCGACTGATCCCAGCCGGTACTGGTTTTGCGTATCACCAAGAGCGTATGGCTCGTCGTAAGCAGAGTAAAGTTGTTGTTGAAGAGCAAACAGTCAGTGCAGAAGAGGCAACTCAAGCACTTACCGATGCTTTAAACGCTGATATGTCAGGAAATCAATAAACTGAACCTAATCAATAGATTAGGATTTAGCAAGGCAGTTATCTACTGCCTTGCTAGCGGTTTAGGTTGACAGCTCAATCTTTGCTCATTAAAATTCCGCCACCCGTTTACTTGCACGTTTAAAACATGCTCGTAAAACAAGGGCGGATTTTTTATTTTTTTCAGTAGTAATTTTAATTTCAGGAGCTATTTAAATGGCAACTATTAACCAGCTAGTGCGTAAGCCACGTCGTAGCAAGGTTACTAAAAGTAACTCAGCTGCGCTTAAAGCGTGTCCGCAAAAGCGTGGTGTATGTACTCGCGTATATACAACTACACCTAAGAAACCAAACTCGGCGTTACGTAAAGTAGCCCGTGTACGTTTAACTAACGGTTTCGAAGTAACTTCATACATCGGTGGTGAAGGTCATAACCTTCAAGAGCACAGTGTAATCCTAATCCGTGGTGGTCGTGTTAAAGATTTACCAGGTGTGCGTTTTCACACTGTACGTGGTGCACTTGACTGTGCAGGCGTTAGCGACCGTCGTCAAGCTCGTTCTAAATACGGTGCAAAACGCCCTAAAGGCTAATTGTATTCCGTTAGTAAGGCCAAGCACTAAATATTATTAATTATTGTTTTGGGTTATTGTCTCGAAAGAGCAAACCTGAATAAACCGGAGATACAAAATGCCTAGAAGACGCGTAATAGGTCAACGTAAAATTCTTCCAGATCCTAAGTTCGGATCGGAGCTTCTTGCTAAATTCGTTAACATCGTAATGTTAGATGGCAAGAAATCTACTGCTGAAAAAATCGTTTATGGTGCGCTAGACGTGGCTGCTGAGAAATCAGGCAAGTCGCACCTAGAAATCTTTGAAACAGCACTTGATAACATCCGTCCACAGGTAGAGGTTAAATCTCGCCGTGTAGGTGGTTCTACTTATCAAGTACCTGTTGAAGTACGTCCAGTACGTCGCAACGCATTAGGTATGCGTTGGTTAGTAGACGCTGCACGTAAGCGTGGCGAAAAATCTATGGGCTTACGTTTAGCTCAAGAAATCGTCGACGCTTCTGATAATAAAGGCACTGCGGTTAAGAAACGTGAAGACGTTCACCGTATGGCTGAAGCGAATAAAGCATTCGCTCATTACCGTTGGTAATCTGTCCTTAACCTTTAAGAGGATTTTATGGCACGTACAACTCCACTTGAGCGCTATCGTAATATAGGTATTGTTGCTCACGTAGATGCAGGCAAAACCACCACAACAGAACGTATTTTGTTCTACACGGGTCTTTCTCATAAGATCGGTGAAGTGCATGATGGCGCCGCAACTATGGATTGGATGGAGCAGGAACAAGAGCGTGGTATCACAATCACTTCTGCTGCAACAACGTGTTTCTGGAAAGGGATGGACGCGCAATTTGACGACCATCGTATCAATATTATTGATACTCCAGGGCATGTCGATTTCACTATTGAAGTAGAGCGTTCTTTACGCGTACTCGATGGTGCGGTAGTTGTTCTTTGTGCTTCATCGGGTGTGCAGCCGCAAACTGAGACGGTTTGGCGTCAAGCGAACAAATACGAAGTGCCGAGAATGATCTTCGTAAATAAAATGGATCGCACGGGCGCTGACTTCTTAGCGGTGGTTAGCCAGGTGAAATCTCGTCTTGGAGCAACGCCTGTTCCAATCCAGTTGCCAATTGGCGCGGAAGACGATTTTAAAGGTGTTATTGACCTGATAAAAATGAAAGTAATTAACTGGAACGAAGCGGACCAGGGTATGACTTTCTCTTATGAGGCGATACCGGCAGAACTTCTGGAATCAGCTGAGCAATGGCGCGCTCATTTAGTTGAAAGCGCTGCTGAAGCAACAGAAGAACTAATGGATAAATACTTAGAAGGTGAAGAGTTAAGTGAAGCAGAAATTAAAAATGCTTTGCGTCAACGCACATTAGCTAATGAGATTGTTCCAGTTACTTGTGGTAGTGCATTTAAAAACAAAGGCGTTCAAGCTGTGCTTGATTGCGTTGTTGAATATATGCCATCACCAACACAAGTGAAACAAATCCAAGGTATCCTTGAGAATGGAACCGAAGAGGAACGCCCTGCTAATGATAAAGCGCCGTTTGCTGCACTTGCATTTAAGATTGCAACAGACCCGTTTGTTGGCACCTTGACCTTTTTCCGTGTTTACTCTGGAACTGTTAAACAGGGTGATGCGGTATATAACCCAGTAAAAAGTAAGCGTGAGCGTTTTGGTCGTATCGTTCAGATGCATTCAAACTCACGTGAAGAGATCAAAGAAGTCTACGCAGGCGATATCGCGGCGGCTATTGGTCTCAAAGACGTAACAACAGGTGAAACACTGTGTGATCCGAATTCTATTATTACGCTTGAGCGGATGGAATTCCCTGAACCAGTTATCTCTGTTGCGGTTGAGCCTCGCACAATCGCTGACCAAGATAAGATGGGGATTGCGCTAGGTAAACTAGCGGCTGAGGATCCATCTTTTCGCGTACAAACCGATGAAGAGTCAGGCCAGACGATTATCTCTGGCATGGGTGAACTTCACCTTGATATCATCATCGATCGTATGAAACGTGAATTCAGTGTTGAATGTAACGTGGGTAAGCCGCAGGTTGCATACCGAGAAGCTATTCGTTCAACTGTTAAAGTTGAAGGGAAGTTTGTACGTCAATCAGGTGGTCGTGGTCAATATGGTCACGTCTGGCTTAAACTTGAACCGATGGATATTTCGGATGATGAAGCGCCAATTTATGAGTTTGTTAACGAAACTGTTGGTGGTTCAGTTCCTAAAGAATACATCCCTGCGGTAGATAAAGGTATCCAAGAGCAAATGTCTCAAGGCGTACTGGCAGGCTACCCATTACTTGGCGTGAAAGCGACTTTATATGATGGTTCATTCCATGATGTAGATTCGAATGAAATGGCATTTAAGATAGCAGGTTCACTGGCAATGAAAAAAGGGGCGCTTGAAGCGAACCCAGCACTTTTAGAGCCAGTAATGAAGGTTGAAGTACTCACTCCTGAAGCAAACATGGGTGATGTAGTTGGCGACTTAAACCGTCGTCGCGGCATGATCGAAGGCATGGAAGATGCACTCGGTGGACTTAAGCAGATAAATGCGCAAGTTCCACTATCTGAAATGTTTGGTTATGCGACTGCTTTACGATCTGCAACTCAAGGTCGTGCCTCATACTCTATGGAGTTCTTGAAGTACGCCGAGGCCTCTAAGCAGGTTGCAGATACAATAATTTCAGCTCGCGCTGTAATATGATTTTTAGCTTGTCTAACTTAATAGTGAGTTAGACTTTAATTTCTTTATTAGGAATTTTTTAAGATGGCAAAAGCAAAGTTTGAACGCGTAAAACCGCACGTAAACGTAGGTACAATCGGCCACGTTGACCACGGTAAAACGACACTAACAGCAGCAATCACTAACGTACTTGCAAAAGTATACGGCGGTGTTGCTAAAGATTTCGCATCAATCGATAACGCTCCAGAAGAGCGCGAGCGTGGTATCACAATTTCAACGTCACACGTTGAATACGATACGCCTACTCGTCACTACGCACACGTAGATTGTCCTGGACACGCCGATTATGTTAAAAACATGATCACCGGTGCTGCTCAAATGGACGGCGCTATCTTAGTAGTAGCTGCAACTGATGGCCCTATGCCACAAACACGTGAGCACATCCTACTTTCTCGTCAAGTTGGCGTTCCTTACATCATCGTATTCATGAACAAATGTGACATGGTTGATGATGAAGAGCTACTTGAGCTAGTAGAAATGGAAGTGCGTGAACTTCTTACTGAATACGACTTCCCAGGTGATGACTTACCACTAATCGCTGGTTCTGCGCTTAAAGCGTTAGAAGGCGAGAAAGAGTGGGAAGACAAGATCATTGAACTTGCAAACGCACTTGATTCTTACATTCCAGAGCCACAGCGTGACATCGATAAGCCATTCATCATGCCTATCGAAGATGTTTTCTCAATCCAAGGTCGTGGTACTGTTGTAACTGGTCGTGTTGAAGCGGGTATCATCCGCATCAATGACGAAGTAGAAATTGTTGGTATCCATGATACAACTAAATCTACGTGTACTGGTGTTGAAATGTTCCGTAAGCTGCTTGACGAAGGTCGTGCTGGTGAGAACATCGGTGCACTATTACGTGGTACTAAGCGTGAAGACGTTGAACGTGGTCAAGTACTAGCTAAGCCTGGTTCAATCAACCCACATACAACATTCACTTCAGAAGTATACGTACTTTCGAAAGATGAAGGTGGTCGTCATACGCCATTCTTCAAAGGTTACCGTCCACAGTTCTACTTCCGTACAACTGACGTAACAGGTGACGTACAGTTACCAGAAGGCGTAGAAATGGTAATGCCTGGTGATAACGTTAAGATGACAGTCACACTAATCGCGCCAATCGCGATGGATGAAGGTCTTCGTTTCGCTATCCGTGAAGGTGGTCGTACTGTAGGCGCTGGTGTTGTAGCAACTATCGTAGAGTAATAATTAACGTCTAAGTTAATTGTTGGAAAAAGGTCACTTAGGTGGCCTTTTTTAATGCCTGTAATTTGTGTCATGTGAAGGTGGCGCTCTTACCTTAGGCGTAGGCGCTTTGTAGCAACTATCGTAGAGTAATAATTAGCCTAGCTAATTAATACTAAAAAACCCGAGCTTAGTCTCGGGTTTTTTAATGCCTGAAGCAAAGCGATTAGTTTTCAGCTATCAGCAGCTTAGTCTGATTTAGACACATTAACAGCTTTGAACGCACCGTTTATAAATTAACGAGGCTATTTTAAGACTTGTTTATCGTTATTTAAGTTGGAACCTTGTTATAATAATTAATAAATAGTCAGTAGCGCAGAGAGTCCAATGGAACTAGAGCAAGAAAGTAATTTAACCCTTCCTTTATTTATTTTAGATGAAACACTAAGTTCGCGTGACTTAGCACAACCTGACTTGCAAGTTTCAGTAATTTTAACTGATGAGCTACTTACTCAGCTGTGTCAGAACCCCAGAGCAGACAGTAGTATTGGCATTAGCATTGCTGACTATGAATTGAGTATTATCAACTCAAGCTTTTCAAGCGTAGAAACGCAAAGCGATCATGACGTCCAGTTAACTATAACTCAAGGCCCTCTATTAAGTGCTGCAGTGACTACACTTGATAATCTGACGTTTGTATCTCCTCAAATAGATATGATGCCTACATTTGATTTAGGCGACGAGATTGAGTAATGAAAAAGGCGATTATAAGCACATTGACACTAATTATTTTAAGCGGTTGTGCTTATTTAGGTAATACTCATTTTAGCGATCTATTTGGTCCCGAAAAAACACAAGCGCGCATCGTTGCCGCTAATAGTGGCGACGGCGCTGAATACTTACAACACGTAAAGCCAGTGATAGATACGCGCTGCGTGGTGTGTCATGGCTGTTATGATGCGCCTTGCCAACTAAAACTATCGTCCCCTGAAGGTATTGACAGAGGACTTAGTAAAGAGTTGGTGTACGATGGCACTCGGTTATTAGCTACAACACCTAGCCGATTACTATTTGATGCAACCACGACTGAACAATGGCGTGATAAAAAGTTTAGTCCAGTATTAAACGAGCGAATACAAACCGAAGAAGCTAATTTAGCAGCCAGTGTATTATTTAATACACTGGTATTAAAGCAAAGTTCACCTTTGCCAGAGGATGATATATTAGATGCGCGTTTTGATTTTTCGCTTAACCGCAAGCAAAGCTGTACGACGATGGAAGAATTTGACCAGCTAGCTGATGAGCAACCTCATGGGGGTATGCCTTATGGCTTGCCAGGCGTATCAACCGAAGAATTTCAGCACTTACAAAACTGGATGAAAAAAGGCGGTAAAATGGCGCATATAAAGTCGCCATCAGCCCTTGAGCAAATGCACGTAAAAGACTGGGAGGAGTTTTTAAATCAAGATGGTTTAAAGTACCAGTTATCAGCGCGTTATATTTATGAGCATTGGTTTTTAGCCAATATTTATTTTATTGATACTGACACGCCTAGCTTTTTTAAGTTGGTGCGCTCAAGTACCCCACCGGGCGAAGATATTAAGCCGATTAATTTACGTCGCCCTTACGATAACCCTGACGTAGAGCGTATTTATTACCGGCTAATGCAAGAGCGTTCGACCATTTTATCTAAAACACATTTACCACTTAAGTTAAATAATGAAAAGCTAGCGCGTCTTTATCAGCAGTTCATTGCGCCAGATTACCCCGTTGATAAATTACCAAGCTATGAACCCGCACTTGCCTCAAATCCATTTAAAACTTTTGAAGCTTTGCCAGTTAATGCCAGATACCAATTTATGCTTGATGAGGCTGAGCTGATAATTATGGGGTTTATTAAAGGCCCTGTTTGTCGTGGTCAAATAGCGTTGAATGTGATTAATGATCATTTTTGGGTGGCGTTTGCAGATCCTAAAAAAGTAGCGACTCCAGAGGTAGGTGAGATGCTAATGCAATATGAAGATGCGTTAGAGTTACCCGCAGCGGTGCAAAGCAATGCGTTTCCTCTATCTAATTGGGTAAAATATTCAGTACGCGAAAAGCGCTATTTAAAAGCGAAGGTGGCGCTTGCTAATAAACTATTCAAAAATGGTGAGCATTTAACCACTGATCTGTTATGGAAAGGAGAAGGAAATAACCAAAATGCAGCACTGACCATTTTTCGCCACTTTGATAGTGCAACTGTAGTGAAAGGCTTAATAGGCCAACAACCTAAAACCATGTGGATTTTAGATTATGCATTATTTGAGCGTATTCATTACTTGTTAGTGGCAGGATTTGATGTTTATGGCAATGTTGGCCATCAGTTGGTGACGCGTTTATATATGGACTTTTTACGCTTAGAAGGTGAACAAAACTTTCTTGCGTTATTACCTGAATCAGAGCGTGAGACCATAAAGCATAGCTGGTATCGTAAATCACCGTCTAGCTTATCGACTTTTTTTGACAATAGCGGTAAGTTTAGTCAGCCAAGTGGAATTAACTATCAAACAGATAAGCCACAGTCAGAGTTGTATGGCTTGATTAAACAGACCCTTCAGTCAGCGCTAAGCCCTCGTTATAATTACAAAAAAGTACCAAAGCCATTAAATGCGATTAATGTAATGCCTGTTAAAGCAATTAACTTGTTACCGCAATTATCTTTTGTTTTAGTCAAACAGCAAAATGAGCACCAAGCTTATACAATTATTCATCATAACGCGCACTATAATATTTCAAGCCTATTAAACGAAGGTGCACAGCGTGCTTATGAAGAAGACACGGTGACAATTGTGCCAGGTTTTATAGGTGATTACCCTTCAGCAATTTGGTATTTAAATAACCCACAACAGGTTAAAGCCTTTGCAGAGCAGTTACCATTGATGCAAGTGGAAACTGATTATCGCGCTTTAAAGTCTAAGTTTGCGATTCGTCGAACTCACCCGCAATTTTGGCAATATAGCGATATTTTACATCAAGTAGCTCGTCAGTATCGAGGTGTTGAATTTGGGATGTTTGATTATAATCGACTAGAGAATCGTTAATACTGTGAGCCTCGGGCTTCGAGTTACGGGCTTCGGGCAAAGAAAGCAGTGTGCTGTATGTACTCAAAATGAAGTGAGTTTTCTAGGGGCATTATTAAGCCATCAAAAAATTATGGCTTGAATCCATGAGGCACAAAACCTAACTATTCATCTTGTAGGTCGTCATTTATGGCGACAGTTTTTAGTTAATGGAATAGACGCGCTAAAGCACGACCTACGAATAGCCTAGAACCTAGTATCTTTTTGCTCTAAAGCGCGCGCCTCTTATCTTCTTTGTGAATAATCACAGGCGAGTGACGCTAAAGCCTTTGCGCTGAAGTTGTATTATCAGACCATGCTGCTCAACCAAGTGCAGCGCACCCACTGCAATAAATACATTGCCTTTTTTAAGTTTAGGGATTAGCTGAGTCATCCAATTATTATTACGCTCAATCAGCATTGCTCGTTCGCTTTGTTGGCCGTACTGGCTATCATCAAAGCTGGTGTGGTAATAGCTGGTTAAGGTTTGCATATCTCCCTTTTTCCATGCATCCACAAGGGTAATAAAGTAAGTGTTAATATCACTTAGTTGCTCAAAGGTTTCTGTCATCATGGCATTGTTTAATGACTCTAAGCCATTAAACATTTGCAGTTGCTGCTCTATGGTTTCTAGCTGTGCAATGTTAATACTGTGCTTTTGGGCGTACTCGAGTATTTGTTTATCAATGCCGTTTTTATCTGAATAGCCGGCGTTTTGAAATTCAATTTGCATCATAGTTAACATAACAGCCCAAGGTTTAAAGCTGTTGAACATGGCAATATCAATCGATTTTTTTGCAAAGTAATCTTTGAGTTGTTGATAATTTTTTGCTGAAAGCTCACTTTGCAATGTGCGCCCATTGGTAAGCAGCATAAACGGCATAGAGCGTTGCTGCATTTGTAATGGGGAGAGTTTACTAATATCCACTTCAACGATAACTTGATTACTGTTATCCAGTGCGCGAGTTACTTGTTGTGGCAGCCCTTTCATGCTGGCATCACCTACATGCACTGTGCCAAATAAATACGAGCTAGCGCCTTGTTTTTCTATTTTGAATAGAGCCGGTGCTGCATAGCCATTAACGCTAAAGGCTAAAAGTAATAACACCATAAATAAATGACTGATACGTAATGACACCTTCATAAAATCCTAACTAAGTTTAAGTTGTTTTATAAATACTAACTTAGTTTACTTTGTAGGTAACGTAAAAATACCTGATTAATCAATCAGGCATTTTTCGGTGTTATTGATACCAATTATTGCTGTAGGCCATGTTGCCATAATTAGCCAGTGCACGAGCTTGCTTAATGAGTGCGCTATCGTTATGTCTGGGGTGTAATTGCTTATTTTTATAAATATAGGTGGTTGCCGGTTTATCTGGCTGCAAAATAACCACGTTGTCGTTTTGCATGTAAGCAAAGTTTTTATCGTACTGCATCATTGCACGCTGCTTGTTTTTGGCCACAGTTTGTGTGAGATCGTGACCAATCATTGGGTGTTCACCGCTGGCGCCAATAAGCGACAGTAAGGTAGTGGGAATATCCAGTTGACTGGCTAATTGATGATCGCGTTTGGGCTTAATACCGTTGCCAAAAATAACCGCAGGAATTCTAAAGTGATCGATAGGTACAAGGCTGGAACCAGACACGCGCGAGTCGTGATCAGCAATCACTATAAACACAGTATCGTCCCAGTAAGATGATTTTTTCGCCTTTTCAATGAATGTGCCTAAGGCATAATCTGCATATTTAGCGGCGTTATTACGGCTTTGCTTTGGTTGTTCAAACAGGGTAATTTTACCGTCCGGAAATTCATAAGGACTGTGATTAGAACTACTAAAAATCAGACTAAAAAACGGCTTTTGCTGTTGTTGTAATTTATTGAGTTCTTTATCTGCTTGAGTAAATAAATCTTCGTCAGATGCGCCCCATGAACCATTAAAATCAATGTTATCGAAGCTTTCACTATCAACAATATCACTAAAGCCGTTACCCAAAAAGAAACTACGCATGTTGTCAAAGTGGCTTTCTCCGCCATAAATAAATTGGGTGTGGTAGTTTTGCTTACTTAAAAAGCCAGCCATGGTAAAAAAGTTACGCTGTGATTTATCGAGTTTTACAACCGCGCGCGAGGGAGTCGGTGTAAAGCCGGTTATAACTGCTTCAATACCGCGTACAGAGCGAGTGCCAGTAGCATATAGGTTATCAAACCCCCAGCCCTGTTGGTAAAGCGCATCTATAGTAGGCGTTAAGGGTAAGCCACCTAAGGTGCCTACATAGCGAGCGCCTAAGCTTTCTTGCAGAATAATAACCAGGTTTTTCTTTTTACCTTGATAGCTTGCCTGATGAAAAGTGCGGGTAGGGGCATTTGGATTATTAAATATTGCTTGAGGGTTTTGCATGGTATTGCGCACTGTGGCGAGTAACTCATCTTGAGGTACTTTGCCATAATAGGCCTGACTTGAGTGCTCATTGGCGAGTTGTTTAAACGCAAATGCTACGCTATACAATGAATTAAGCGTGAGGTCATTCAGCAAGTGGTCGGTCGAAAACGCTACCATAGCGGGGTTTAATGGGCGATGCCCTAATGAATTCCGAGCGCCTAAGAGTGTTAGGCTACATATAATAACAGCTAATAGTGATAGTTTTATTGCCCCTAGTGAAGAGCGGTTCTGCCATTGCTGAGTAAGAAGTTTGTTAGCAAATTTAATGGTGAAAACGAGCGCTAAAACAGCGAAGAGGACTTCGAGTTTGTAACCTGAAAAAATCATTTTAGAGACTTCTTTAGGATAAATAAGGTATTCAATAAATAAGCGATTAGGGCGTAAGTCGTATTCGTTAATAAACGTGGGTGTAATAACCTCAAAAAATACTAACATTGCAGCCATTATCACTAAATACCACTTTACGACTCCTCGAATATAAGCGGTTAATTTGAGGGCATGTGCTGCAAGTGTTAGTAATAAAGCGGGGGTTATGATGTAGCATAATGTGGCTATATCAACACGCAAACCGCCTACAAAAACAAAGTGCCAGGCGCCTTCGGTAAATACGCGGCCACTTTGCCACAAACTTAAACCTAATCGTGCAAAAGTTAGCACGCTTAAGAATACGAAAAAAAATACCGCTAAAACCCACAATGGCCCCAGTACTTTTTTAGCGCTACTGATTAAGCCCATAGCACAGACCACCAAACTAAAATAGCAATAAGCATGGCGATAAATACACTGGCTGATGCAATATCTTTAGCTAGGCCTGATAGCTCATGATATTCGCTGCCGATGCGATCAACCACCACTTCGACTGCGGTATTGACCAACTCAGCAAATAACACAAACAATAAGCTGGCAATCAATATTAATTTGCTACTTAAAGTAATCTCTTGCAAGCAGGCAAATACACTTAACAAACTAAATAAAATCAACTCTTGTTGAAAAGCAGCTTCAAATCGGCTCATCCATTTTAGGCCATTAAATGTGTGACTTAAGGTAAAAATTAGGCGCATTAGGCCTTGGCGTTTTATAACGGTTTTATTTTTCATATTTTAGTTTCGCTATGGTTAATCGTTTGACATGACGCCAGTAAATCTTCTGAGGTTTGGTAGGTTTTACTCGCAACACCGGTTAAGTTTAAAAGGGTGTGAAAAATAGCATCGTGTGATTGCGCTAAAGTGCTATTTAAGTTGTTGAGACACTTGGCTGTGATGCGCTGATTATGCTCATCAGCCCAGATGTAAAGAGGTACATGGGTTTGAGCTGTTGGTGCAAATGCATAGGGGAAGCCATGTAAGTACGCGCCATTTTCACCAAGCGACTCACCATGATCAGACACATACAGTAATTGCTTATCAATATTGGCTGGCAGTGCCTTTAATTGTTCAATAACTTGAGCGTTGATAAAGTCACTATAGGCAATTGTATTGTCGTAAGTATTAATCAGTTCTTCAGCGCTGCAGTTTTGAATATCACTGCGGTCGCAGGTAGGGCTAAACTGTTTAAATTTTTCAGAGTAGCGCTTAAAGTAAGTGGGCCCATGTGAACCCATCATATGCAGCACTATAACCGTATTAGCCTGACTCAAGTTGGCAAGCTTGTGCTTTAGTGGGGTTAGTAACGCTTCATCAAAACAGTATTTACCATCACATAGTTCGGATGCTTTAGTGTCAATATTAATGGTAGGTACGCGCGTGCAGATGTTTTTACAGCCACTATTATTATCAACCCACAAGACATCTGCACCTGCTTGTTGTATCAAATCAATCACGTTTTGCTGATTATCACTGTCTAAACGAGAAAAATTGGCATGAGTTTGCAGTGAAAACATACACGGTACTGACACTGCCGTGGCCGTGCCACACGACGATACGTTATCGAAATAAGTGACATTATGTTTTTGTGTATATTGGTTGGTATTACGCTCATAGCCTTGGTAGGCAAAATTTTCAGCTCGCGCAGTTTCACCTACCATTATGACAGTAACTCGTGTTGTACTTGGCGATGTTAAAGTTGGTGTGGTATCAATATTTTTAAATTCAATATCGCTATAAAGTAACTGGTCACGGGCGTATTTGTAGCCACTAGAGAGATATTGAAATGGAATGATTTGTTTTTTAAGAATACGGTTATTACGACCTGTTGCCGCGTAATCGGCGTAAAAATTAACGACCACTAACGCAATGAGTGCAAAGCTTGCTAAAAGTAGTTTAAGACGGCTAATAACTTCTTTGTATGGACGGGCGCAGTTTATTTTTATTCTACTCAAAATAAAGACAGGTAATGCGGCAAAAAGCAGTAAAAAGCCAACAAGTTGCAGGTTTAAATAGCTTAACGCTTCACTGGAGTCAGTTTCGACGGTGTTTTGTATCATGGAATAATCAAACACCACACCGTAGTTCAATGAGCCATATAACGCCGCACTCGAGAGCACTAGCAGCAAGTAGTTAATGGGTTTTAATATTCCCCGAATAGAAACCACTGAAAAGAATATGATTAACAAACAAATCAGTAGTAGCGGCACAGAAAACAAAAATAGCCATGAAAACGTGTGCAACGAGGTAATAGCGCTAAACGCACCATGCATAAATGGAATATTAATAACTAAGCCGTAATAACAAGCCATAAAAATAATAAATGCATTGGCACTGCAATTAAAATAAAAGCATTTTTTAGTCTTTGCTTGCGGTTGCTTACTGAGTTTGAAAGTTGAGTTCATAACACGCCTCTTTTTAGTGAACGTTGTTATGCTAGGCTGCCACGCTTAAGAAACGCTTAAGAAACGCTTAAGAACTCGATTTATTTTTATTTTGTTAGATAAAAAATGGGGCGGTTTACTAAAAATTAATCAAACCCAAATTTTCTATTATAAGAATAATGAATTACCTGTACTGAAATAAAGGAATAAAAAATCTATTCAATTGGATTTAATTGAATTTTAACACCTTAGTAAGTGTGTTTTTGTAATTATTTTGAATTAAATTGGGTGTTGACTTGCCGCTCTGAGCGCGGTACTAATATAAAAAGACAGCGAAATAAAATGTTCGCAATGACTGAATCTTAAATGGTACTGAATTTTATGCTTAAAAATGCACTTAACCTAGTCCTGATTATTATCGTGGTGATTATTCCCGCGAGGGCTTCGTAGTGCTTTAAAAAACTAAGCATTGAAAAGCCCTCCGCACTTAACCGTCCGGGGGGCTTTTTAGTTTTAGAGTTAAATTTTAATGGGTTGTCACACAGGAATGAGGATTTACTAATGACAGGCGCAGAACTAACAATCGATTTACTCGCCAAACACGGCGTAGATGAAGTATTTGGCTACCCAGGTGGTGCTATTATGCCCATTTACGATGCGTTATATGGTGCGCCTGTAAAACATTATCTTACTCGTCATGAGCAAGGCGCAGGGTTTGCCGCCGTGGGCTATGCTCGCAGCACAGGACGCTTAGGTGTGTGCTTGGCAACATCAGGCCCAGGCGCTACAAATTTAATTACCGCATTGGCAGATGCCATGATGGACTCAGTGCCTTTACTTGCCATCACCGGACAAGTACCAACCGCAGCGATTGGCTCTGATGCTTTTCAAGAAATTGACGTGTTGGGTATGTCGCTTTCATGCACAAAACACAGCTACATGGTTGAGCGAGCAGAAGATTTAGCCGAAATACTGCAAGAGGCAATGCATTTAGCACAAAGCGGCCGACCAGGGCCTGTTTTAGTTGATATCCCCAAAGACATTCAAATGGCGCAGGTGCCTTTTAAACCTTGGTTAGCGGCTGATGAATACTTGCCTCAACTTGATTTAAACCAAGTTGCTATCGCCAATCAATTACTCAGTGAAGCCAAACAGCCTGTTGCCTATGTTGGTGGCGGTGTCCATGCCGCTGATGCACAAGCACAGTTAATGCAATTTTTAAATAAAACCCAAATGCCAGCGGTTTCAACCCTTAAAGCATTGGGCAGTGTATTACCTGATTACGAATATGATTTAGGCATGCTAGGTATGCATGGTGGTCAAGCGGCTAATTTAGCGGTGCAAGAATGTGATGTACTAGTGTGTATTGGTGCTCGCTTTGATGACCGTGTAACAGGCAACTTAGCTAAGTTTGCTGCAAAAGCAAGCGTGATTCATTTAGACATAGATGCAGCCGAGGTTGGTAAACGTAAACCAGTAAAGGCGTCGTTAATTGCTGATTTAAAAACCTCACTTCCTGCCCTTGAGTGCGTGGTTACGCCAAAGGCGTGGTGCGATCATAATAAACAAATGATGGTTAAGCATGCATGGCGCTACGATTATCCGGGTGAAAAAGTGTTTGCTCCTTATTTGTTAAATCAACTAAGCCAGCGTATGCCACGCAGCAGTGTTGTTTGCTGCGATGTGGGTCAGCACCAAATGTGGGTAGCCCAGCACATGAAATTTAATCATCCATGCAATCACTTAAGCAGTGGCGGTGCAGGCACTATGGGATTTGGTTTACCTGCGGCAATCGGCGCACAAATAGCGAGAAAAGATGACTTTGTGATCACCGTATCCGGTGATGGCTCAATCATGATGAATATCCAAGAGCTTGCCACTATTCGTCGTAATAATTTACCGGTAAAAATATTAATTTTGGATAACCAACGTTTAGGTATGGTGCGCCAATGGCAGGAGCTATTTTTTGAAGGGCGTTATAGCGAAACTAACCTCTCAGATAACCCTGACTTTGTGCAGCTAGCGGCTGTTTTTGGTATTCCTGGGCAAACCATTACCCACGCAAACCAAATGGATGATGCAATCACGGCCTTACTAAATAGCGACGGGCCTTATATTGTTCATGCGTGTATCGATGATAAAGAAAACGTATGGCCACTTGTTCCACCTGGGGCTGCTAACGATGAGATGATAACGGAGAAAGCACAATGAAACACAGTTTAACTATTGCTTTAAAAAGCCAAAGTGTCGCAATCGAGCGCTTTTTACGTGTGGTGCGTCATCGTGGTTTTGATTTGACTCACTTACAGCTCAATATGGACGATGGCCAATATAATATGGCCATGACAGTTGATAGCGATAAACCAATTTACCTGCTTACCAGTCAGTTAAATAAGCTGGTTGATGTGAAACACGTGACGCTACAAAACTTACAGCAACAGGCTGTTTAACAGCAAATGTAACAAATTTTACGAGTAACTGACTATTTGGTTATTCACCAACTTTTAGAATGAGGAATGCCCGCATTGATTGCGGCAAACACTGAGGTAACTATGGCTAAATTAAGAAGTGCAACCACCACAGAAGGACGTAAACGCGCAGGCGCAAGAGCATTATGGCGTGCAACAGGCATGACCGACACCGACTTTGGTAAACCAATTATTGCCGTGGTTAACTCATTTACACAATTTGTACCTGGGCATGTGCATCTTAATCAGCTCAGTGAACTGATGGCTGAAACTATCACTGAAGCGGGCGGCGTACCAAAAGAATTTAATACCATCGCCATAGATGACGGTATTGCCATGGGCCACGGCGGCATGCTTTATTCATTGCCATCGCGCGATTTAATAGCCGACTCGGTAGAGTATATGGTCAATGGCCATTGTGCTGATGCGATGATTTGTATCTCAAACTGCGACAAAATCACCCCTGGGATGATGTTAGCGGCGCTGCGTTTAAATATACCAGTTATTTTTGTATCGGGCGGCCCAATGGAAGCGGGTAAAACTAAATTAGCCAATATAGATATTAAACTCGATTTAGTAGATGCCATGGTAAAAGGCGCCGATGAATCGGTAAGTGATGCCGATTCAGAGCAGGTTGAACGCTCAGCATGTCCTACTTGTGGGTCATGTTCAGGGATGTTTACTGCCAATTCAATGAACTGTTTATTAGAAGCAATAGGGTTAGCACTGCCGGGTAACGGGACAACGCTTGCGACCCACAAAGACCGCAAGCAACTGTATGTTGAAGCGGGCGCCCGCATTGTTGATTTATGCCGCGAATATTACCAAAAAGATAACCAAGACGTGCTGCCTCGTGCCATCGCTAACAAAACCGCATTTATGAATTCTATGGTGGTTGATATTGCTATGGGCGGCTCGTCAAATACGGTATTGCATTTATTAGCGGCAGCGCAAGAAGCCGGTGTTGATTTTGATATGTCGCACATTGATGAGCTTTCACGTAAAACGCCGTTTTTATGTAAAGTTGCCCCCGCTACTGCGCAATACCACATTGAAGACGTACACCGCGCTGGTGGCATGATGGCCATAGTACGTGAGCTGGGTAAAGCTGGCTTGGTCGATTTATCGGTTAATCATGTTGCCGGTATGACCATGGGTGAGCTGGTAAAAAAATGGGATGCAACCGATCCTAATAACGAAGCGGCGCAAAAGTTTTACCGCGCAGGCCCGGCGGGTATTCGTACCACCAAAGCCATGAGCCAAGAATGCCGTTGGGATGAAGGGGATAACGACCGTGTTAATGGCTGTATTCGCAGTGTTGAGCATGCATTTCGTCAAGATGGCGGGCTTGCGGTGCTTGCGGGTAACTTAGCGGTAGATGGTTGTATTGTTAAAAGTGCTGGGGTGGTTGATGAAATGCTGCATTTTGAAGGCACGGCGGTTGTGTATGAATCTCAAGATGATTCAGTTGAAGGGATTTTAAATGGCGAAGTAAAAGCTGGCGATGTAGTGGTTATTCGCTACGAAGGCCCTAAAGGCGGCCCTGGCATGCAAGAAATGTTGTATCCAACCAGCTACTTAAAATCAAAAGGCTTGGCAGAGCAGTGTGCATTAATTACTGATGGGCGTTTTTCAGGCGGCACATCGGGTTTATCAATTGGTCATGTTTCTCCCGAGGCTGCCAGCGGTGGCGCAATAGCGTATGTTGAAAATGGTGATAAAATTATCATCGATATTGCTACTCGCGAAATCACTTTAGCGTTGAGCGATGAGGAACTCGAAGCGCGTAGGCAAAAACAATTAGCGCGCGGTAAACAAGCGTATAAACCGCTTAATCGCGACCGTTATGTATCATCTGCGCTTAAGGCGTATGCGCTACTTGCAACCAGTGCCGATAAAGGCGCGGTTCGCGATTTAGCCAAACTGGAGGAGCTTAGCTAGTTATGGTTTCTCAAGAACTCGATTATTTTCGCGCTATTATTCAAGCCAATATGGAGCCTTTAGCTAAAGTGACTGAGGTGAGTGAAATGGCCGAATTGAGTGCACAATTAGGTAATCATGTTTGGTTAAAACGTGAGGATCAGCAACCCGTGTACTCGTTTAAATTACGCGGTGCTTTTAATAAATTAAATAAGCTGCCAAAAGGCTCGGTGGTGATCACCGCATCGGCAGGTAACCATGCTCAAGGGGTGGCGCTGAGTGCGTCACACTTAGGGCATAAAGCCACCATTGTTATGCCCGTAACCACGCCTGAAATTAAGGTTAATGCGGTAAGGGCATTGGGCGGGGAAGTGGTATTGCATGGTCATCAATTTGATGCTGCAAAGGCGTATGCTCTGACGTTAACTGAGCAGCGAAACGGGGTGTTTGTCCCGCCATTTGATGACCCCGATGTGATTATTGGTCAAGGCACGGTTGCCCGTGAACTTATGCAACAGCTTAACGATTTAGACGTGGTATTTATTCCCGTTGGCGGCGGTGGATTGCTGGCAGGCATGGCGGTATACATTAAATCGCTACGCCCAGATATCAAAGTGATTGGGGTAGAAGCAAATGAAAGCGCTTGCTTAAAAGCTGCTTTAGCAGCAGGCGAGCCTGTAGAGCTTGACCGAGTCGGAAGCTTTGCCGATGGGGTTGCGGTTAAAATTATTGGCAGCGAAACATTTAGACTGGCGCAAAAGTTTTGCGACGAAGTGGTAACCGTATCTGATGATGAAATATGTGCTGCCATGCAAGACATTTTTGTATCAACCCGAGCCATTGCCGAGCCTTCAGGCGCATTGGCAACCGCAGGGCTTAAAAAATGGTGTCAACAATCAGGACTAAAAGGATTAAATTTAGCCGCTATTTTATCTGGTGCTAACTTAAATTTTGATCGCTTACGTTATGTAGCTGAACGTACAGCACTAGGTGCAAAAAACGAAGCGTTATTAGCGGTGACCATTGATGAAAAACGCGGTAGCTTCAAACAATTTTGTGCATCCTTAGGTGGGCGCGCTATTACCGAATTTAATTACCGTTATGCAGGACCAGGTGAAGCGCAAATTTTTGTTGGTATTGCACTGCGCCAAGGATTAGCAGAGCTTGAAGAGCTTAAGCAAAGCCTTACTGACAATAAATATATATTTTGCGACTTGTCAGATAACGAATTGGCTAAGCTTCATGTGCGTTATATGGTCGGTGGTAAAGCGCCAGAGCAACTTCATGAACGCTTATTACGCTTTGAGTTCCCGGAGTATCCAGGTGCATTGGCACGCTTTTTAGATACGCTAGGCAGTAATTGGAATATCACTTTATTTCATTATCGTAATCATGGTGGGTCTACAGGCAATGTTCTCGCAGGGTTTGCCATTGAACCAAGCCAGTATGAGATGTTTAATGAGCACTTAAATCGCTTAGGTTACAGTGTGCAAGACGAAACTCATAACCCCTGTTTTACCCAGTTTTTAACTACACAGCCTCACGCAGAAAAGCTTGAAAAGCTCGCCTTAGCATAACCCTATTTTAAACAAGCATCTTCTGCGGATGCTTGCTTTATCAGCTGCTTTACTTACAGTTACGATAATCATTACGTTTTTTGGAAACTTTCTTTGTTATTTAAAGGATTAATAATTAGCGCCTGCTTGTTTTGTAGCCAGCTAATGGCGCAGGAATCAGTCACACTACAATTAAAGTGGACGCATCAATTTCAATTTGCGGGCTATTACATGGCGCAGCAAAAAGGCTTTTATGATGAGGTTGGTTTAGAGGTCACTATCGTGCCTGCAGATCCAAAACGACCCAATAGTTTTGGTGCAATAGAGCGAGGCGAAGCGCAGTTTGGTGTGGCCCATTCTGGTATTTTACAGCAGCGAATTGCTGGCAAACCCTTTGTTGCTATGGCTGCCATATTACAGTTTTCCCCTTATTGCTGGATGGTCAAAGAAAGCTCTGATATTTTTCATGCCCGTGATTTTACCAATAAACGAGTCAGTGAGGTGAGTAAAGAGAGTAACTCAGAGCTATTAACTATGCTCAAGCGCAGTGGCATTGATATTGAAAAACTAGCGATACATAAAGGCAAGCAATTACAAAAAGCATGGATGGAAAATAACATCGATGCCATGGAGGTGTATGTCACTGACTTACCTTATTATATGGATCAGCAAGGCATTGCCCATCGGCTAATATGTCCACAACGTTATGGTATGGACGTATACGCAGATATTTTATTTACCAGTGATGATATGGTTAAGTACCACCGTGATACGGTAGAAAAATTTTATCAAGCGAGTTTAAAAGGTTGGCGTTACGCGCTAATGAATATGGATGAAGCCATTGCTGTTACTCAGCAGTTTTATGCGCCTGAACGCAGCTTTCATCAATTAGCTTATGAAGCAGAAGTACTAAAAGACTATATTGCCCCACCTAGCACTAACGTGGGGAATATGTCGATGGCAAAATGGCGTTTAATTGCTGATTTATATGAGATTGACCAAACAAAGTTTGACGAAGTAAAAGCCGATTTTATTTATAAATATAAAAAACAAGAGAGTTTACAGTTATCGTGGATGCTGATTGCGGCGATTATTATTAGTATTATTTCTATCCCGCTTTATTTGCGATTAATGTTAAAAACCCGTTGATATTTAAAAAAGAGTGCGACTTAGTCTATCACTAATAGCAAAAGCCAAAAAAACCACTTTCAAGTTGTAAATGCCCAGCAAAATAACAGCTTAATTAGGGGCTACTGAACTGGTATAATTATATGTCTCTTTTTATATTTTAAGCTGTTATGACTTTAACTGAGCAATTTTTTGCCCTTGATTCTTTACTAAGCAGTACGCGTTCGTATTGGCAGTGCACTGCATTTGATTTTGACACTTTACCTTGGCCAAAATTGCATGCTTCCTTAACGGCTTTATCTGATGAGGCGGTCGCTGAATTAGATACTGATCAAGAGCAGCTCTATCATTTTTTTTCATCTTTTATACCTGGTGTTGAACAATTAAGCCAACTAGCTTCACTCCCTGCCATAACAAGCCGTCGAACCGATTATCCGTTTTGGATCAGTAATGGTATTAAAGGACGAAAGTTTACTCAGCTTCAAGACTTTGTCGGTGCACTACCTGCCAATAATCAGCCTATTTTGGAGTGGTGTGCAGGCAAAGGGCATTTAGGGAGAATGTTGGCTTTTAATGGCGCGCCGAGTGTACACAGTATAGAGCTGCAATCTCATTTATGTGAACAAGGACAAAAAAGTGCACAGCAACAAGGGCTTGCTATGCAATTTAGTCAAGCGGATGTGCTAAAAGACAACACTTGTGACTTTTTTAATCCACACACTCATGCCGTTGCTTTACATGCTTGCGGCGCGTTACATCAAACTTTTATGCACCAAGCCAGTGCGGCAAAAGTAGCCCAAATTAGCTTTTCACCTTGTTGCTATCATTTATTTACCGACAATAATTACCAAGCAATGAGCGAGTATGCAAAGCAAAGTGAACTTAATTTAACCCATAGAGATTTAAAGCTCGCCTTGCAAGAAACGGTTACAGCCCCTTCGCGAATAGGCAAAGTACGAAAAACAGAAGTTGAGTGGCGACTCGGGTTTGATGCGCTAAGAAAGTCACTTACTGGTGAGTCGGTGTATGTTAGCGTACCATCGGTGAATAAGGCGATATTTTCAGATTCATTTGCATCATTTTGTGTTTGGGCTGCTGATAAAAAAGCTTTAAAATTACCAAAAGATGTTGATTATAATAAGTTTTTACTGATTGGGCAGGCGCGAAAAAAGGTAACAGAACGAGTTGAACTGGTTCGACATGTGTTTAGAAGAGCAATAGAAGTTTGGCTTGTACTCGATCGTGCTTTATATTTGCAACAGCAAGGCTATAACGTCAGGGTTAACACATTTTGTGAGAAGCAATTAACACCTCGTAATATTTTAATTTTAGCCAGTTTAACGCCTTCGACCTAAAAGAGATGTAATGAGAAATTTAAATAACTTACTAGAAAATAATAAACGCTGGGCATTGAGAACGAGCGAAGCGAACCCTGAATTTTTTAAAATTTTATCGATGCAACAAAACCCAGAATATTTATGGATAGGGTGCTCAGACTCACGGGTTCCTGCCAATCAAATTGTTGATTTACTGCCAGGTGAATTATTTGTACATCGTAATGTTGCTAATGTGGTGGTGCACACCGATCATAATTGCTTATCGGTTATGCAGTATGCGGTTGAAGTATTAAAAGTAAAACATATTATGGTTGTAGGTCATTATGGTTGTGGTGGTGTACAAGCGGTATTAAACGAAGATCGCTTTGGCTTTATTGATAATTGGCTACGCCACGTTGGTGATGTAAAAGAAAAGCATTTAGAGCAACTCAATGCAATACCAGAAAAACAGCGGCTGAACCGTTTAATAGAACTTAACGTGATTGAGCAAGTACGTAATGTTTCGCGCACAAGTATTGTTCAAGATGCCTGGTTACGAGGTCAAGAACTCACGGTGCATGGTTGGGTGTATGGCTTAGAAAACGGTCACTTACACGATTTAGAATCAGTAGTAAGCTGCGCCGAAGAAGAATGCACTAGCTATAAAAAAGCAGTACAGCATGTGTTGAACAAGTCTGCGGACAGCCACGCCTAGTATGGCTAAAACGGCGGTAATTATCGGCAGCACGGGCTTAGTGGGCAGTCAATTGTTACAACAGCTGCTAGCGTGTCCTAGCTATTCGCATGTAGTCAGCTTATCGCGTCGTCAATTAGGTTTTTACTGCCATTACTAACGTGTTTTGGCCCCCTCAAACGTTACAGACCCATTACCGGTGAGCAGGTTGCTAAAAAGCTACTTAAAGTAAGCATAGAACAACAGCAACCCATTGGTTATTATATATTAGATGAGTTATTTGAATAGCTGAGTAGATAGCAGCCTAAGCTGCTTTTTACACGTTAAATTAGTTATTCAGCGTCTGTTTTTGTTGATAATTGCTGCTCAAGTACTGCTACTTTTGCTTCTAGCTCGGTGAGCTTTTCACGGGTGCGAATGAGTACTTGGCTTTGAATATCAAACTCTTCACGGCTTACAAAGTCCATTTCGGCAAGCTTATTTTGTAACACCTGCTTAGTCTTTCCTTCAAGTGTTTCAGCTAAATTCTTTACGCCTTGTGGCATATTGCTAGTGATTTGTTTCGCAATTTCTTCAAGTTTTGCTGGGTTAATCATATTCGTCCCTTGCCTGTTACCTAAAATGATAGTAACTAATATTACCTTATTGGCTAGGCGTATTGTAGTGATTACGTTAAAATTGCCCGTCTTTTTGCAATTACCTGGTCGTGTTATGAAACTCAATCCTAAACAAGATGAAGCGGTAAAGTATATTAGTGGTCCTTGCTTGGTATTAGCCGGCGCAGGCTCGGGTAAAACGCGAGTTATCACTAATAAAATCGCTTACTTAGTACAAAAGTGTGAGTATCAAGCGCGTAATATTGCGGCGGTTACTTTTACTAACAAAGCGGCTAAAGAAATGCGCGAGCGGGTTTTGCAGACGCTAGGCAAACAAGAATCGAAAGGTTTATGGGTTTCTACGTTTCACACGCTAGGACTTGAGATCATCAAAAAAGAGTTAAAAACACTCGGGTTTAAACCCGGTTTTTCGCTGTTTGACGACCAAGATACCAATCAATTACTTGGCGATTTAACCGAAGATGAGCTTAAAAAAGACAAAGACTTACTTAAGCTACTAAAAATGCAAATTAGTAGCTGGAAGAATGAGCTGATCTTACCAGAGCAAGCTATTCGCGAAGCCAGAGAGCCACAAAAAGCGTTATTTGCTCAGTTATATGCACGCTACCAAAATCAACTACGTGCTTATAACGCACTCGACTTTGATGACTTAATTATGATCCCCACACTGCTTTTAGGCAGCGATACCACGTCACGTGAACGTTGGCAGCAGCGCTTTCGTTATTTACTGGTTGATGAATATCAAGATACCAACACCAGCCAATACCAATTGGTAAAATTGCTGGTGGGCGAGCGGGCACGGTTTACCGTAGTGGGAGATGACGATCAGTCTATTTACTCTTGGCGTGGCGCCCGTCCGCAAAACTTGGTGTTACTAAGTAAAGATTACCCAGGACTAAGATTAATAAAATTAGAGCAAAACTACCGTAGTGCAGGGCGTATTCTTAAAGCGGCTAATATATTAATTGCAAATAACCCTCACGAGTTTGAAAAAACACTCTTTAGTGAACTCGGTTATGGTGAGCAAATTAAAGTGATTGCGTGTCGTGATGAGGAGCATGAATCAGAGCGCGTGGTTGCAGAAATTATTTCTCATAAATTTATGAAACGCACCAGCTATAAAGATTACGCTATTTTGTATCGAGGTAACCATCAAGCACGTGGCTTTGAAAAGTCGTTAATGAGTAACCGTATACCCTATAAAATTAGTGGCGGGATGTCGTTTTTTTCCCGCTCTGAAATTAAAGATATTATGGCGTACTTGCGTTTATTAGTGAACCAAGATGATGACAATGCCTTTTTAAGAATTGTAAACACGCCACGACGTGAAATCGGTACAGTGACTCTTGAAAAGCTAGGTACATTGGCCAATGAAAAACATCAAAGCTTGTTTGCGACCTGCTTTGATAACGATTTAGGGTATAGATTAAAAGGGCGTGGATTAAATGCATTAGCCGGGTTTGCACGTTGGGTGGTGGAGCTTTCGGATAACGCAGTGCGTAGTGATACCTTAGAAGCAGTGAAAGATTTAGTGCGTAATATTAATTATGAAGCCTATTTATATGAGTCATCACCAAGTGCCAAAGCCGCCGAAATGCGGATGAAAAATGTGTCTGAGCTGTACCGTTGGATCACCGATATGCTCACTGGCGATGCCGATAATCCACCCATGACGTTAGCTGAAGTGGTGAGTAAATTAACCCTGCGCGATATGCTAGAGCGTAATGAAGAGGAAGATGAGGCGGATGCAGTGCAATTACTCACGCTGCATGCTTCAAAAGGACTCGAATACCCTTATGTATTTATGGTCGGAATGGAAGAAGGGGTGTTGCCACATCAAGTGAGTATTGATGAAGATAATGTGGATGAAGAGCGCCGCCTTGCGTATGTAGGTATTACCCGTGCGCAACAAGAGCTGACTTTAACCTATGCTAAAATTCGTCGTCAATTTGGTGAAACATCACAAACAGAGCTCAGTCGATTTGTCCAAGAGTTACCGCAAGATGACTTAGCGTTTGAAAATAAAAAAGCGCCTAACACCCAAGCACAGCGTATGGAAAAAGGCCAAGCTCGGGTTGCAAATTTAAGAGCCATGCTAAAAAAACCGCAATAGTATTGGTTTTTAGCTACTTTAATTTGAGCTTTTAAGTGCCGCAGGTAGCGTGCTTTTTAGTGGGTACTGTTTAGCAACGAATAAATTTAGACCGTGTTTATCTAAGAGAGCTCTGAAGTTTAATATGGATGGGCCTTTAGCAATCACGTTAACACGTTTAAGTTTAGTAATCGCCAGCACACCTTGTAACTGTAAATCGTAGTGTGCTTGTTGTAATACTCGTTTACTAAAGGTAGAACTTAGCAGTAAATAATCAAACGCTATCTCGGTTACTAAATTAAGTTCGCATTTGTCTTTTGCAAAGTTATTTAAGCCAATAGAGTATCCTAACTTTTTAAGTTGTTTTAGATTATCCAATTGCACCGCACTGGCGTAACGCAATTCTTGCTCATCAAATAATAAGCAAAGTTGCTCAATGTTTAAAAACTGTTTTAGCGTAGCGGTTAGTAAAGAAAACTCATGCTCTTCCAGAAGTAAACCTGAACAAGGCAAAAGCGCAACGGCTATTTTGGCATTTTGCGCCTGTTGATAAGCCTGTTTAATGAGGTTTAATTCAACTTTTGCGTGCTGCTCTTTATCATTAGCAAACTTTTTTAAAATATCAAAGCTGGTAAAGCCAAGCACCGGATGCTCACTAAAAGCCTCAAGTAACGCTGCGCTCTGATAATGTTCATTAAAGGTAATGATATCTGAGCTACGAAAATTCATAGGTAAAACATCAAGATAATGTAATGTGTGTGACTCATGTTGCATCACCGGCTCAGCGAGCAGTGGATGAAATAGCTCGAATCGATTTTTACCTAAATTTTTAGCATGATACATAGCTGCATCGGCATCACGAATAATTTCATCCGTATGTTTATAACTTTGTTTTGAATAGGTAATACCAATACTTGCACCACCTTGCACGCATATACCTTTGCTACAAAATGGTTTTTGCATAATTTTAATTATACGCTCAGCAACATCTTCAGCCTGATTTGGTTCGGTCAAATGAGTGAGTAAAATAACGAACTCATCTCCACCTAAACGTGCTAATAAATCATGATCACGAATACACTGTGAAAAAAGCGTGCCGACATTAATTAAAAATTCATCACCGGCATGATGACCAAGTTGATCGTTTATATCTTTAAATTTATCAAGGTCAATAAACAGCACTGCAAAATGCGCTTCAGTATGGCGTTGATAATACTGAAGGGTTTTTTCAAGTTGGGTTAAAAATAAGCTACGATTTGGCAAGCCCGTTAATGAATCATGATGAGCATCGTGGTAGAGCTGTTGTTCTATTTTTTTACGTTCCTCAATCTGCATTTGCAACTGTAAGTTTGCTTGACTTAATTCTTGGGTTTTTTCGTTCACGCGAGAGGCTAGCTCTTGATGGCTCTTTTTTAGCGCTTGCGAAGCTAATTTTGTCTGTAGCACGCTAGCAATTTGGTGTGATACAAAGGTGATCAGCTCAGCATCATCGTGTGTAAAAAGATGTTCATTGTTATAGGCTTGGCACACAATTAAGCCGATAACGCCTTGCGAGGTCTTAAGTGGAGCGCCTAGCCAACTGGTGGCTCTTTTCGATTCATCTATCGGTTTTTCACGCTTTACAATGCCGCTATTTAATAATTCTTGTGCTCTTTGCGGGTGAATTATTTGTGTTTCTTCGGTACTGATCACCAGCTCACTGTAACCTTTTGCAAAGCGTCTTGGTTGAGTGCTGCCTTTAAATTCATCAACACTGTAAGGAAAGCTAATCCATCCTGATTTTTTGTCGTATAGGGCGATATACAGGTTCTTTGCGTAAGTAATGGTTTTTATTATTTGATGTATTTTAAAGTACGCGTCATCTATATTCTCAGCTTGAGTTGTCAATTCTGAAATTTTAAACAGTATTTGTTGACGTTGCAGTGCGCTTTTTCGTTGCTGTATCTCAAGATTTAAAGCCTCATTGCTCTGTGTTAATGCACGAGTTCTAAGTTTTACCTCTGATTCAAGCAGCTCTCTTTTTTTAACTCGTTCAATAGCAGTGGCTAAATAAAGTGACATCGCCTCAAGTAGGTTTATTTGTTGCGCACTATAACCTTGCTCAGTATCGTAGCTTTGCGCCGCTAACACACCGATAATGTGTTTTTCTTGATAAACGGGAACGCCCACCCAGTGTTCTGCAGGAGTGCCCAGCGCTTTAAATAAACCTTGTTGTGCCGCATCGTGCATTTGTTGCTTAGTAAAATAACTGGTTTTACCTTGTTTGAAAACATACCCTGTAGCGCCTTCCTCAAAGTTGTTATTTTGATCAAGCGCCACCGCAATACCATCTTTTTCATCTGAAAAATAAGACAATTCCAGCTGTTGTGATTGCGGTTCTAAAAGCACCACATAAAAGCTTTTGCTGGGTACATATTTTTGTAATATGTCATGAATAGCAGGGTAGAGTAAGGTTAATTCAGCGACAGTGCTTGCCTGCTCTGATAGTTGTATCAGTGCATTATGGAGGTGGTAGGCATGTTTGTACTTTTTCAGTAGTGCTTTTAGTCTTTTATTTTGGTGCACTAGGCTATTTGGTACAGTAAGTTTATCTTCCAATGATATTAACCAATTATATTTTTCGTATAGTTATTAATCACTATAGTTCCACCTTTAGTATTTTGCGTCAAGTAGATATTTATCTAAATTATGCCGCTAAAAGTCGTTAATTAGAAACAAAAAAGGCTTACTAGAGAGTAAGCCTTTCGTTTATATAGCGTATGGTTGGATTATTTAGCTGTCATAAAATCGATTGCTGCGCTAATTTCATCATCAGAGCAATCCATACAGGTGCCGCGAGGTGGCATTGCGTTAAACCCGTCTATGGCATGTTTTAATAATGTATCTTTACCTTTAGCAAGGCGGACATCCCAGTCTTCGGCTGATTTTGGTGCACCCAGAGCGCCAGTGCCATGACAAGCGAAACAAGCTGCTTGATATACTTGTTCACCTGAACGAGGACCTGTTGGTGCAGCAACTGCCACTTTTTCACCTTCAAAGTAAACAGCACCGATAGGCGCTAAACGTTTTTTAATTGCATCTTCAGTCATAGCGTTATCATATGGCTGTGCGTATGCGGTGGTTGCTAACATAAGTAATGCCGCAGCTGTAAATTTTTTCATTTTGCCTTGCCCACTTCAATTTGAACGTGATCAATCACGATTTTAAATGACGGAAATTTAAACCGATTATAACCCCACTAAGTCATTTATAAAATGTTCAGCGTCGATTTTATTTATAAATACGACTAATGATTGTCTTAACTCAATAAAATTACATGGTTTAGTGTGTAGTTAAATTATAAAACAGTACTATTAAGCATTTTAATGCGATAAAAATTCTTAACCCTTAACTCATAGCTAATACGTTACGCACTAGCTTATCGATTCCTGCATCGGCGTCTAAAATAGATTGCGCCAACATATAGGCAGGCGTTGTCACCAATTTATTGTCTGTATCAATAACAATATCTTCTACTTTGCACTCTATATGTTCAGCGCCCAAGGCAGTTAAAGCCTTTATCGTATCGCTATCGTTACCAATAGTAAGCGTGGGCTGGTTGTAAATAAATGGTAGCAAAGCCGGAGCAATACACATATAACCAGTGGCTTTGTTTGCCTTTGCAAATGCTTTACAAGCTGAAAGTACATCGGTATTTACTTTAGCGTTAGTGCCATTAATAGCAAAGTCAGATAAATTTTTAGCTACACCAAAACCGCCAGGAACAATTAAAGCATCAAATTCTGTCGCGTCTAATTCGCTAAGTGGCTTGATGTTGCCGCGCACGATACGCGCAGATTCAACTAATACATTACGCGGTTCTATCATTTCTTCACCAGAGACGTGATTAACGGTGTGATATTGTTCTATGTCTGGTGCAAAGCACTGATACTTAGCGTTATTTTTTTCAATATGTAACAAAGTAAGTACGGCTTCATTAATTTCACTACCATCAAACACGCCACAGCCCGCTAAAATTACCGCTACATTTTTCATATTATTTTGCTCCATTTAAGTCACCTTTATAAAGTTTAACACGACCAATCAGCGGATTTAAAAATTTATTTGCCGATTTTTTAGCCGCAAAGTAAGTTGTTATGCGCTATATGCTATTTAGTGACCAGTGAGGTGGAAAAAAATTATAAAGGATCGCTATGATCTTTGATCCATTATGCTAGAATGTTCATTCAGTTATTTAAATGGACGTAAGTAATCAAAGTGGGTTACAACATCAGTAACAGTTTTAATGCTTTTCCACATTGGTAAAAAAATAATAAAAAAGAACCTCGCATTATCTTTTTTTAAATAAAACAATACATTACAAATTAATCTAAGTGTTTTAATATGCTTTGGATAAATTGAGTGTGGGTGTTATCTACATAGTTATCCACAGCTTATTAAAAGTGTAGTCCTATTGTTGTCATTAATTCACTGTCGTTTTATTTATTGCCTTGTGGCATGCTTACATCCATATCATTTTTTTGTATTTAGGATCCAATTTTACCATGGCTCAGATCCCCGAAAACCCGCTTATTCTTGTTGATGGCTCTTCATATTTGTTTCGTGCTTATCATTCGCCGCCACATTTAACCAATTCTAAAGGTGAGGCCACCGGTGCTATTTATGGCGTGGTAAATATGTTGAAAAGTTTGATCAAACAATACGATCCCTCCCATATGGTGGTGGTATTTGATGCTAAAGGTAAAACTTTCAGAAATGACATGTACAGCGACTATAAAGCGAATCGCCCGCCAATGCCTGACGATCTGCGTTCTCAAATAGCGCCGCTGCACAGTATTATTAAAGCGATGGGATTTCCGTTAATCAGTATTGAAGGTGTGGAGGCCGATGACGTCATTGGTACTTTTGCACGCATTGCCTCTGAGCAACAACGTCATGTATTGGTATCGACCGGTGATAAAGATATGGCGCAGTTGGTCAATGAACATGTCACCCTTATTAATACCATGACCGACAGTATTTCAGATCCCCACACCGTGGTTGAAAAATTTGGTGTTGGGCCTGAACTCATTATCGACTATTTAGCTTTAATGGGCGACAAAGTCGATAACATTCCTGGCGTTGAGGGATGTGGGCCTAAAACAGCGGTTAAGTGGTTGCAAAAGTACGGATCGCTTCAAGGTGTCATTGATAATGCAGCTGATATTAAAGGTAAAATAGGTGAAAAGCTTACAAAGGCGATTGATCATTTACCGTTAAGCTATGATCTTGCCACCATTAAATGTGATGTTGAGGTTGAATCTGATCTTGATACTTTTAAATTGCAAACACCCAATAAAGACGAATTAATTGCTTTATACGGCGAATGTGAGTTTCGTCGTTGGCTGGCTGAACTGCTAGACAACTCAAAAGATACCGACACACACTTAGCAGTACCCACGCAAGCGAATGAGCTGCCAAAAGTGGAAGATGCGCACTATGAAACGATTTTAACGCAAACACAGTTTAATGCCTTAATTGAGCAGCTTAATGACGCTGAGCTATTTGCTTTTGATACTGAAACCACCAGTTTAGAGTATATGAAAGCGCAATTGGTGGGCATGAGCTTTGCGATTAAAGCAGGGGAAGCGGCTTATTTACCCCTAGCACATGATTACCCAGGTGCACCACAGCAGCTAAGCCTTGAATATGTGATGCAAAAGTTAGGGCCTATACTAGCAGATGAAAATAAAGCCAAAGTAGGTCAGAATTTAAAATACGATAAAAGCGTACTGGCTAATGCAGGTTATGAGCTTAAAGGCATAAAGTTCGATACTATGCTGGAGTCTTATGTATTTAATAGTGTAGGCACGCGTCACGATATGGACTCGTTGGCACTTAAATATTTAGGCCACAAAAACATTAGCTTTGAAGACATTGCAGGAAAAGGCAAAAAGCAGCTCACGTTTAATCAAATTGAGCTTGAAAAAGCGGCACCTTATGCGGCAGAAGATGCCGATATTACGCTTCGTTTACACCACGTATTATGGCCAAAACTTGAAGCAGATGAAAAACTTAAATCGGTATTTGAAGATATAGAAATGCCACTAGTTAGCGTTATTTCTGATATTGAGCGCACTGGTGTGGCGATCGACAGCAAGATGTTGGCAGCCCATAGCCAACGTTTGGGTGAGCGATTACTTGAGCTTGAAAAAGAAGCATTTGAAATTGCAGGCGAGCCGTTTAACTTAAGCTCACCAAAGCAATTACAGGTATTGTTGTTTGAAAAACTCGAACTGCCAGTTATTAAAAAAACACCCAAAGGCGCACCTTCTACCGCAGAAGAAGTATTGCAAGAGTTAGCACACGATTACCCATTGCCTAAAGTGATTATTGAGCATCGTGGTTTATCTAAACTTAAATCAACCTACACCGATAAATTACCCGTGATAGTGAATGAGCATACACAACGTGTGCATACTTCTTATCATCAGGCAGTAACAGCAACCGGTCGATTAAGTTCAAGCGATCCTAATTTACAAAATATTCCTATTCGCTCAGAGGAAGGACGCCGTATTCGTGAAGCCTTTATTGCTGCCGATGGATATAAAATTGTGGCGGCCGATTACAGTCAAATAGAACTGCGTATTATGGCGCATTTGTCCCAAGACAAAGGATTATTAAATGCGTTTGCAAATGGCTTAGATGTTCATAGTGCCACGGCTGCTGAGGTATTTGGGGTTGAGCTTGAAGAAGTTACCACAGACATGCGTCGTAAAGCTAAAGCGGTTAACTTTGGTCTTATTTATGGGATGTCGGCATTTGGTTTGGCGCGTCAACTTGATGTGCCTCGCCATGAAGCGCAGCATTATATCGATAAATACTTTGAGCGTTTCCCTGGTGTTTTAGAGTATATGGAAACAACCCGTGAAAAAGCGGCAGAAAATGGTTACGTGGAGACCATTTTTGGTCGTCGCTTACATTTACCAGAAATTAATGCGCGCAATGGGGCACGTCGTAAAGGGGCTGAACGCGCCGCAATTAATGCACCGATGCAGGGCACTGCGGCCGATATTATTAAAAAAGCCATGCTAAGTGTACATACTTGGGTTAATCAGCAACCACCTAATACGGTTAAGTTACTTATGCAGGTACACGATGAATTGGTATTTGAGATCAAAACAGAATGCACCGAGCAATACACCAAACACATTTGTGAGCTGATGTCACAAGCGGCACAGTTAGATGTCCCCCTTATTGTTGAAGCTGACGAAGGTGATAACTGGGAACAAGCACACTAATTTAGCGCTCCTGTAATGGTTTTAATATAGGCAAATACAGAGTTTAAAAAGTATTATTTAAAAGCGCCATCAGGCGCTTTTTATAGGCTTAAAGGTTAATAAAAGGTTAAACTAAACAGCGGTTTGTAGTAAATCGTTAGTGGTTCGTCAATTCGCTTCGATTATCAATAATATGCTTGTATTTCTATGCTTGCTTTTGGTAAAGTGCCGCCCGTCCTCATCCTGTAGGACATCCTGTTGATGATGCATCGTAAGATGCAACGTATTGATAGCTTCTCCCCAGTTTGCTATATCGGCCTGTCATTTATTTGATGGGCTGTTTTTTTATAGCTTGACTGCCAAGCGTTAAATTTATTCTCTAATTGCACTTCGCGTTTTAAATGATAACATCAGCTTACTTTGCATTGTCGTTTTGCCCCACAGTCACTAATGATTTTCAGCTAGGCTGATCAAAGTATTTATTTTACCAGTATAAGTTTTTTTATTTTAGGAGTGCATTATGTTTAAAACGTTAGCTATAGCAGGTTTATCTTTGTCATGTTTACTCGTTTCAGGTGTCGCATCGGCAAACTGGCAACTACTGAACGATAAAAGCCAATTAAGTTTTGTTTCTATTAAAAGTAACAGCATTGCTGAAGCGAATCACTTTACTCAATTAGCAGGACAACTGAGTGAGCAAGGTGAGCTTAGCGTGAACGTTGATCTCACCTCAGCAGAAACCTTTATTCCTATTCGTAATGAACGTCTGAGTAAAATTTTGTTTGAATCTGACACGTTTGCAAGCGCTATTTTAACCGCTGATTTATCGGATAAATTATCACTTATTAAGCAACCAGGTCAGCATTTATTAAAAGGTATTAATGCAGAGTTAGACTTTCATGGTCAAAAAAAATCGCTAGTGGTTGATGTATTAGTCAGTAGTGCACAAAATAGTGACTTAAGTGTGGCGTCTTTAACCCCTATTATTATTAATAGCGAAGATTTTAAGATTACTGAAGGTATTATGCAGTTACAAAAATTAGCGGGTTTACCGGCAATTGCTACTGCTGTGCCGGTTACATTTGCGCTTACCTTTAAAAAGCAGTGATCTCACTTAATGAGCTTAGTAAGCAACTAAGCGAGCCAAGCAAATCTTTCGAACAATGGCAGCCCGCTCACTGCGGGCAGTTACCATTATTGATTGATGAGCAAGGTAAATGGTTTTATGGCGGTAGTGAAATTACTCGCCAATCAATGGTGAAACTTTTTGCCAGTGTATTATGCAACGAAGATGAGCAGTTTTACTTAAAAACACCGGTAGAAAAAATCGCGATTGAAGTGAAGGATGCGCCCTTTATTATTGTAAGTTGGCATCGTGAGTCGACATCTGATGGCAGTGTTATTTGCTGTATTGATAACCTACAACGGACTTGGTTATTAAGTCGCTCTGAGTCACTTTATATTAACGACTACAAAGGTACGGCTGTGCCTTATATGCAATTACCCTATGGCTGTTTTGCGCGAGTTGCAAGAAATGTGTTTTATCAGTGGGCTGAAATAGCCGAAACAGATGAGCTCGGCTATTTTATTACTTCCGCACTGCAGAAATTTTACTTACAGTGATTATTCGCTATCGGGTGCTGTTAACTCAGCCGGTGGAACGGCAACTATTGGGCCTAAAAACCACTCATCAAGCTTTTTAGCAACTTCTGGTAAGCCGGTGCCCTTAAGTGATGAAAATGCGTGAACGGTAATATCACCCTCTAATTCACTTAACTCACGACGTACGCTAAGAACTTGAGACTTACGCGGGCCTTGCTTTAGCTTATCGGCTTTGGTCAAGAGTGCCAATACCGGAATTTCACTGCTTACTGCCCAGTTAATTAAGTCGCGGTCTAAATCTTTTAATGGATGACGAATATCCATCAATACCACAATCCCTTTTAAACTTTGGCGTTTTTGCAGGTATTCTCCTAGCGATTTTTGCCATTTCTTTTTCATTTCAATGGGTACTTTTGCAAACCCATAGCCCGGTAGGTCTATGAGGCGCATATTATCAACATCGGCTAATTCAAATGTGTTGATCAACTGAGTGCGGCCTGGTGTTTTACTGGTACGCGCTAGCTTTTGATCGGTTAGTGCGTTAAGTGCACTTGACTTACCTGCATTAGAGCGACCGGCAAACGCGACTTCAATTCCCGTATCAGCAGGTAATTTAGTGATGTCTGGCGCGCTTGTAACAAAAGACGCAGTGTTATACTTGATACGAGATTTGAGCACAGGCTCTCCTAAAACTTAAAAAAATAACGTAGAGTAAACTAAATTCACCCGTGGCGCGTATTTTATACTATTAAGTAGCTATTAAAAAGCGTATTTAAACATGGAAAACCATTGCCGACGGTACAATTTAATTGACTTAGCTATTAATTTTATTCAAAACCTTATAATTAATAGGTTTAATATGTGTAGAAAACGTGCCAGAGAATTTAATATCGTGTAGAATGTAACAATCACAACATCCATATTGTAGATGATACAGGGTCGGAAACAGAGAATTCACCATGAAAAAAATAGCACTATCTTTAACTATATTGCTTGGTGCGTTGTCAGCAAGCAACGCAACAGCATTTGATGGCGATGTAAACGCAGGTAAAGAAAAATCAGCAACGTGTGCGGCTTGTCATGGCCCAGACGGTAACGCGCCGGTTAACATTTACCCAAAAATTGCAGGCCAACATGCGGATTACTTATATAAGCAACTTACTGAATTTAAATTAGGCATGACCTCAGGTGGTAAGCAAGGTCGGATGAATCCAGTAATGAGCGGTATGGCAATGCCATTAAGCGACCAAGATATGAAAGACTTGGCTGCTTATTTTGCTTCTTTAAATATGTCTGAAGGTGCTACGCCTAAAGATGTTGAAGCAACAGGGGCTATGTTGTACAAAGCAGGTGACGCTGAACGCGGAATTCCATCATGTGCTGCATGCCATGGTCCACGTGGTAATGGTTCATCGTTAGCGAAATTCCCAAAAATTTCTTTCCAACATCCAGAATACATCAAGTCACAACTGGAACAGTTTAGAGATGGTGTTCGTAATAATGACCTAAATGGTGTTATGCAGGACATTGCAAAGAAATTAACTGACAAAGACATTGAAACATTATCTAAATACCTTGGTGGTCTACACTAAAGTCGTATTTATTTAGATGTTGTTAACATAATACACTGTCAATTAGTGTAAAAAGCAGCGTTAGCTGCTTTTTTTGTGTCTGCTATGACCGATAAAGCGCTTTTCCTTGTAAGATATTGACCATGCTTTGGTGTGAGAAAAATCTCATTTTATTTTAATTTATTGGGCTAACTTATTGTAATTTATATTTTTTGATCTTTTTCTTTGTATTTGATTCAAGAAAAAAGATATAAATTAGTTGTAACAAAAATATTAACGAGTAAATTTTTCCCTGTCGTAACAACAATAACAAATAGGAAAACGTTACAAGGATAGTGGCGCGGCACGATTAAATAACACATTAATGGTGTTATCAAAGGAAATATCAACAAAGCGTTAGGAAGACCGAAAATAATAAAAACCCATGGAAGTTTAATAATAAAAACAAAATGGAATGTTACACGGAAGATAAATAACAAAAATACGGATAAAGAAATAATAATAATAAAAATAATAAAGACTAAAAGTCGAAGGGAGAAGTGTCCATATAATGGCGCTCAAATTAGCAGGCGGTAGAGATGTTTTCTCTACCGCCTTTTTATTTGTGCTGTTACAATACACACCGTTTAAAAAAAGCATCTAACTATGCTTTGGCGTTACAAGAGAAGCCCAACCTCAAAAACGCAAACCGAACTCTTCTGGCTAGGCCAGCACCGCGATGCCCATTTAGTTGCGCGTCGCTCAAAACCTCTTAAGTGAGATGAACAAGATTATGAGTAGAAAGAAAAAGTCACGTAAAATTCCATCAAATGGCCCTGTGCGTTTAAGCCAAGATAAGCTTAAAGAAATGCGCGCATTGAAAGAGCAACGTGTTAAAAAAACCAAGGGCGCTAAGCCTGGTTCGCGTAATGCACCGGATGCATTGAGTAATGATACTCAAAAAACAGGTTCAACTTCTAAAGATAAACGCGTTGGTAGTAAAAAAGCAGTGCCATTAGTTGCACCAGCTACTGAACCAAAAATTGAAATGAAACGTAACCTTAAGCCTGTGGCAGAGCTTAAAAAAGCGGTTGAACCGCAGTTAACGCCTGAACAAGAATTAGAAGCACTTGAAAATGATGAGCGCTTACTTAAATTAGTTGAGCGTCATGAACAAGGTGAAATGCTCACCGGTAAAGATGCAAAGTATTTCAACAGCCGTATAGCGCGTCATCAAGTACTGTGTAAATTATTGGGCATTGACGATGAAGACGAGTTTGAAGATGACCTCAGCGATGAAGAAACTAACTCTGACTTTGATCAATACCTATCGAATGATCTCGCTAAAGAATGGCTAGATGATGACGATGATAAGTAATAAGGATACGTAATGAGTACAGCGGTGATCTTAGCTTTAGTTGTAGGTGCTGCTATTATAGCGGGCTTAGCATTTTATGCGGGTCAATTGCTCTATAAGCTAAATATGCAAAAAAAGCTAATTAGTAAAAAACAAGCAGAGCAACAGCAAAAGTTAAAGCAGTCGCGTTTAAAGCGTAATGCGAAGTTAGCCGATAGTATTCATTTAATTGCACGTGCGATGAATGAAAAGCAATGTGAGTATTCTGAGGGCTGTTTACGTATTTGGGTATTGATGTCGCAATACAGCTTTGAAACTGAGCGTGACTTAACGACTGCGTATCCTGGCATTTATAAAATGTACGATGTGGTAAAAGAAATGCCAACTCATGATTCACGTAAAAAATACGCTAAAAAAGAAATTTTTCAGCAAGATACCGCGCGCTGGCGCGCAGAAGAGTCGCTTAGTGATGAAATTAAAGCCGACTGTGAAAAAATTATTGTTGAGTTCAAAGCGGCGCAAGGCAGTGAAAACGTGGTTTTTAACTAGCGGCTAGATTTTATAGCATAAACAAAAAAAGCAGATTTTGATCTGCTTTTTTTATGCCTGCTATTTTTAAATTACGCGTGAGAACCGAGTGGCATTTATTTGTTTTTGTAAATGCGCATCAAAGCACATGCAAATTATACGAATAAACACATTCCCTTTTGGTGTTACGCTAATTAGGTTGTTTTCTATTGTCACCATTTCATCGGCAATTAATGGTGCCAGTGCTTTTAAAGCGTCTTTAAAGTAGTCGTTAAAACTAATCTTATGTTTGTTGGCAAATACGGTCATATCAAGCTCAAACTGGCAAATAAGCTGTTTAATCGCATCGGCGCGAATTAGATCATCCTCTGTTAAATGCATGCCTTTATTAATGGCACTGCCAGCTTGCTCGTCGACTGCTTGGTAATAATGTTTTAACTCTTTTTTGTTTTGTAATATGGCTGTACCTATTTGAGAAATAGATGAAACACCTAAGCCCAGTAAGTCGCATTCGCCATGAGTGGTGTAGCCTTGAAAATTACGATGCAGTTGAGCGTTGTTTTGGGCAATGGCTAACTCATTATCAACTTTTGCAAAGTGGTCCATACCTATAAATTGATAACCTGCTTGGGTCATTTGCGCTAGGGTATTTTTAAACATGGTGAGCTTATTATGCGCACTGGGTAAATCGGCGTCTTTAATTTTACGTTGGGCGGCAAAACGCTCCGGTAAATGAGCATAGTTAAATACTGAAACGCGATCAGGGTCTAAGGCAATAAGCTGTTCAATAGTTTGCGTAAAACTCTCAGGTGTTTGTAGTGGTAAGCCATAAATCATATCAGCATTAATCGACTTAAAGCCTAGTTGTTTTGCTTGGGTAATTAACTGTTTAACATTATCAACATGCTGCGGACGATTAACTGCTAGCTGCACCTCGTCATTAAAATCTTGAATACCAAACGATACTCGATTAAAGCCCAAGGCGCTTAAATCAACTAGCATATTATCAGCCAGTGAGCGGGGGTCTATTTCTATACCGCGCTCACAAGTATCGCTAAAGTTAAAATGTTGCTCTAGTAGTGTCACTAAGCGCGTCATTTGTACTGCGGTTAAAAAGGTCGGTGTACCACCGCCTAAATGTAATTGTTCAACCTGATAATCTTGAAACAGTGGTGCTTGGGCGGCGATTTCTTTGGCTAAAAAGTCTAAATAGGTATCGGCTTTAGATTGATGGCGGGTAATCACTTTATTGCAGCCACAGTAGTAACAAAGCTGGCTACAAAACGGAATGTGAATATATAAAGACAAAGCACGGGTTTGCGATGATTCAATGGCACTGATCAGGTCTTGCTGCTGATACCCCTCAGCTAATGAAAGTGCAGTCGGATAGGACGTGTAACGCGGGCCCGATATATTGTATTTATTTATTAAATTTTGATCCCATTGAGGAAGTTTAATCATCACGCGCACCTTATCTTTTAAGTTGCTGCGTATTGTAAAAAAGCAAAGGGAAGGCGGCTTTGATCTACAACAAAAAAAGGTGCCGCAGCACCTTTTTAGTATGTAATGCGGCTGCGTTACATTATGGCGTCTTTAAGATACTGAAATAGCTCTTTGTAACCTTTAGCAGGCTTCTCATCTTTGACTTCTTTGGCGGCATTACGCACTAGTTGGCGCATTTTTTGGCGCTCAAGCGCAGGGTATTGTTCAATTGTTTCGTTGATCAGGTCATCCCCTTGCTCAATTAAATCACTGCGCAGTTGCTCAATTTTTTTAATCATAACCTCTGCTTGGTTATTTTTATTAAGCATTACGTCAATAATCGCTTTAATTTCTTCGATGTTTTCTACAGTACGAAGAGTTTTTGCGATGTAATTTAAATGACGACGGTAAGCATCGCTTTTATTACTAATTTTATCAGCGACAACCATTGCTTCTATTAAGTCATCATTGAGCGGCAGGCGTTCGCGCTGCTTTTTACCCATTTTGGCAATTTCAGAACCTAACTGATGAAACTCTTGCGCATCGCGCTTAAGTTCACTTTTTGATACATATATAATTTCTTCTTCAATTTCAGCAGGCTTGCCTTTTTTCTTTGCCATGGGGCGCTCTTAAATAAAAATAACTTAATCTATTATACGCGATTCTTTTAGTGATTAATATTAGCTGATGTGGTGCAGTGAGTGTGTTAGCATTTAAATATAAAAAATGTGTGCAACATGGCCTTCGAGGCTCAGGACAGAATTTATGAAAAGCCAACATCAAGATCCAATTTATTCGCAAATTTCTCAAGTAAAAGAGGCTGTTTTAGAAGTACTCGAACACGCTAAAAAACTCGGTGCCACTGCTGCCGAAGCGGCTATGTCGAGCACCTCAGGGCTATCGGTAAGTACGCGCATGGGCGAGGTAGAAACCATTGAGTTTAACCAAGATGGTGGTCTAGGTATTAGTGTGTATGTTGGCAATAACAAAGGCTCTGCCTCAACGGCTGATTTAAATCCAAAAACATTGCGAACTGTGGTCGAAAAAGCCATAGATATTGCTAAATTTACCTCAGACGATCCGTGTAATGGTATTGCGGATAAAGAATTACTCGAGTTTGCCCCTAAAGATTTAGACTTGTTTCATCCTTGGGATGTAACCCCTGAGCAAGGAATTGATTTATGCCATAGCGCAGAGCAAGCCGCATTAAATGCCGATGAGCGCATTGTTAATTCAGATGGTGCTAGCTTCTCTTCGCATCAAGGGCTGCGAGTGTATGGTAATAGTCATGGTTTAATTGCAGGTTACCCGCGTACACGTCATAGCATCAGCACTATGGTGATAGGTAAAGAAGGCGAGCATATGCAGCGTGATTCAGCTTATACCATTTCTCGCGATCAGGCTGGGTTGAAGGACGCAGCAAGTGTGGGGCTTGAAGCTGCCGCAGAAACTCTCGCTAAGCTAAACAGTCAAAAGTTAGGTACTATGAAGGTGCCGGTCATTTTTAGAGCTGATATTGCTAACTCGTTGTTTGGTCATTTAGTGTCAGCCATTGGCGGTGGTGCATTGTATCGTAAATCAAGTTTTTTACTTGATAGCCTAGGCACACAAGTATTTAGCAACACGGTTAATATTTCAGAGCGGCCGCATTTGCTAAAAGGGTTAGCATCATCGCCATTTGATAGCGAAGGGGTTAAAACTTTAGACCGAGAAATCATCCACGGCGGTGAGCTGCAAACGTATTTATTAGCAAGCTATGCGGCACGTAAAATGAATATGACCCCAACAGGGCATGCTGGCGGAATTCATAATTGGTTAGTTGAGCAAACGCATCAAGATTTAAGCGCATTATTAAAAACCATGGGCACAGGTTTATTAGTTACTGAGCTTATGGGGCAGGGCGTAAATACTGTAACCGGTGACTACTCGCGCGGTGCCGCTGGATTTTGGGTTGAAAATGGGGAAATACAGTACCCAGTAAGTGAAATTACCATTGCTGGTAATTTAAAAGATATGTTTAAAGGTATTGCTGCTATTGGTGGCGATATAGAGCGTCGCGGCGGTATTCAAACCGGTTCTGTACTGATTGAACAAATGCAAGTAGCAGGAGCTTAATACCAATCCGCTTGCTTAAATTTAGTTTAATTTAAGCAAGCCCACTTTAGGTGTTTTTAAGGTGTAATATGGCTAAAGATAGATATGCGCCAAAACCGTTAACCGATATTATGGCCGGGCTAAATAGCCGTTTAGCAGCCTACGCGGGGAAAAGCCAAGCATTGGATACACAGCAACAATTGTTGCGAGATTTTTTAGGCCCTAAACTAGGCGATAAATGCCGAGTGAGTAATTACCGCGATGGCACTTTAATGATAGAAGCTGTCTCAGCGCCTATTGCGCTTAGGCTTAATTATTTAAAAATGGATATGCAATCTCATTTTAGAGCAGCAGGTATGGCGGAGCTTGGGCAAATAAAAATTATTGCCAATCCACAGGCGACTCAACGTTTAAGCAGCCGCCCTAAAGCAGCTGATGGCAAATCGACTAACTCCCTTAGAATGAGTGAACAAACGGCTGATTATTTAAATGCTATCGCCGATTCAGCTCCACCGTCATTAAAAGAAAAGCTGCAGCGCTTAGCTTTACATGGTAAAAAAAAGCCGTAGTCTTAATTTGAGTTATTGATGGCCTTTTTACCTTAAAATACTTTGTTACATATTCAATTTTATTGTTATTTAAATCAGGTTTATGATGCTTAGGTAGTACTTCCTAAATTAGGTTGTAGCTGATGCGTATTTCATTAAGCAGGTAATAGACTGCATCCTATTGTTTTTTGAGTTATCAAATCTTAATGAAATGCGTATTTATTCTAATTAATAGACGGAATTCTTATGAAAAAAATAACAATGACTGCCGCCAGTATTGCATTGGCGTTAGGTTTAGTGGGCTGCGATGAAAAGCCACAAGAAATGCAAGCAGAAGCAACAACAGTGACCGCACCGGTGGCAACCCCTCGTGCCTTAGGTGTTGATTTACAAAATATCGATGAAAGCGTCCGCGCACAGGATGATTTTTATTATCACGTAAATGGCCAATGGTTAGCAAACACTGAAATACCTGGCGATAAGTCAAACTATGGGTCGTTCTCACAGTTATATGATGAATCGCAAAAAGCAATGAAAACGGTACTAGAAAATGCCAGTACCAATAGCAGCGCAAAGCCAGGTTCAGATGAATATAAGATCGGCGCATTTTATACTAGCTACATGGCTGAAAATGCACGTGAAGAGTTAGGGATGTTACCACTTGAGCCGGCTATTAAAAGCATTGATGCAGTGAAAGATAAAGCCGCACTTGTCACACTCATGGCACAGCTACAAGTTAAAGGCGGAGATCTTCCTTTTGGTTGGTATGTAAACAATGACGCTAAAAACTCAAGTGAAAATGCGCTTTATGCCTATCAAGCGGGACTGGGTTTACCTGATCGTGATTACTATTTAAAAGATGATGAAAAATTCACAAAAATTCGCGCGGCTTATCAAACCTATATCACCGATATTTTAGCTAAAGCTGGCGTTAATAATGCCGCTGATGCAGCTAAGGCAATACTTGACCTTGAAACGACACTTGCTGATGCCCAGTGGAGCCGAGTACAAAGCCGTGATGCAACAAAATCTTATAATAAAATGAGTGTTGCTGCTGCTAATGAGCTAATGGGTGAGTTTGATTTAAGTGCTTACTTTGAAGCAGTAGGCATTGATGTCCAAGAGTTAATTGTGAGTCAGCCTAGTTATTTCGAAGCGCTTGCTAACATCTACAAAAATACTGACTTAGCGGTTTGGCAAAACTACTTAAAGTTTCACCTTGTGAGTAATTACGCACAGTTGCTTAATAAAGAGTTAGTGGATTTAAAATTTAATTTTTACAGTACCATCTTACGTGGTGTTGAAGAGCAGGCGCCACTTTGGAAGCAAGCCGTTGATGCATCAAACAGCGTACTGGGTGAAATTTTAGGTAAAGTTTACGTTAAAGAAAACTTCCCGCCAGAGGCAAAAGCGCGCATGGAAGAATTAGTTGATAACGTGATTAAAGGCTATTCAGTGGCAATTGAAAACCTTGAGTGGATGAGCCCTGAAACAAAAATTGCGGCGCAAGAAAAGCTGGATAAGTTTACCCCTAAAATAGGTTACCCAGATAAATGGAAAGATTATTCAGATTTAGCGATTAACCCTGATGAACTAGTCGGTAACTATATTCGCTACAGTGAGTGGGCTTATGCAGATATGATTTCTAAATTAGGTAAGCCAGTTGATCGATCTGAGTGGCATATGACGCCACAAACAGTGAATGCTTACTACAATCCCGTAAATAACGAAATAGTATTCCCTGCGGCGATTTTACAGCCACCGTTTTTTAATTTAGAAGCGGATGATGCGGTTAACTATGGTGCCATTGGTGCGGTTATTGGTCATGAGTTAGGCCATGGCTTTGATGACCAAGGTGCAAAATACGACGGTGATGGCAATTTACGTAATTGGTGGAGCGAGTCAGACCTTAAGCAGTTTGAACAGCGCAGTGCTGCTTTAGTGGCCCAGTATAATCAATATAAACCGTTTGAAGATGCCAGCGTTAATGGGGAGCTGACACTGGGTGAAAACATTGGTGATTTAGGTGGTTTAACCGTCGCTTATAAAGCCTATCAGCTATCGCTGGGTGAATCTGTAGCGCCAATTATTGAAGGCTATACGGGCGACCAACGCTTCTTTATGGGCTGGTCGCAAATTTGGCGTCGTAAATACCGTGATGAAGCATTGCGTAATCGTTTAATGACCGATTCACATTCACCGAGTCATTATCGCGTGATTGGTATTTTGTCGAACATGCCAGAATTTTACCAAGCGTTTGATGTTAAAGAGGGCGATAAAATGTATATCAAGCCTGAAGATCGCGTAAAAATTTGGTAATGTAATCGCATAATAAAAAAGCCAGTGAAGATTAAGCTCACTGGCTTTTTTGTTGCTGATAAATCAACCAAAAATTAGGTTAGCTATATTTCGTTTTTATGGCGCTAATAATTTCGATATTGGCAGCAGGAAATTCATAGTTATCAAGTTCGTTTATACTTACCCATTCACTCGGTTGCCCTTCGGCGCCATGTGCTTGACCATTAAAGTTACTGACCACATGCACATTAAGTCGTACGCATTTATCGCCATAGTCATGCTCAATGGTAACAAGTTCGCTTGAGCTATGAATAGTTAGTCCTACTTCTTCTAAAAGTTCACGCTTTAGCGCTTGAAACACACTTTCTCTAGGCTCTACTTTTCCGCCTGGAAATTCCCATAAGCCACCTTGGTGTTGCTCATTTGCTCGTTTACAAATAAACACATTGTTATTTTTTTTAATTACACCCACAGCAACATTGATAATTACCTTAGTCATTATTTCTCCCTTTTTTGTCACATAAAAAAAGCGACGCAAGCGTCGCTTTTTGTCTAACTTAACAAAGTGGTGTTATTTTAATTTACCACAACATTGTTTGTATTTTTGACCTGAACCACATGGACATGGATCGTTGCGACCTACTTTTGGCTCGCTACGCGCCATAACCTGAGCGCCTTTTGGTGTTTCACCACCTACATGTTCTACTTCTTCATGCTGATATTCGCGAGGTGCATTTTCACTTCTGCGGTGTTGTTCTTCTACTTTTTCAACATCTTCTTCAGCACGTACTTGGACTTTACTTAAAATACCAACAACATCGATTTTTAAGTTTTCTAGCATTTCAGAGAACAATTCAAACGACTCACGTTTATACTCTTGCTTAGGATTTTTTTGTGCATAACCACGTAAGTGAATACCTTGGCGTAAGTGATCCATAGCAGCAAGGTGATCTTTCCAATGCTGGTCAAGGCTCTGTAGCATAATCGCTTTTTCAAACTGACGTAACACAGAGTCGCCGACCATTTGCTCTTTTTGCTTATAAGCTTGCTCAACCGCTTCTTCAATACGATCGCGAAGCTTTTCTTCGTATAGTTTATTGTCATCAGCTAACCACTGTGAAAGAGGCAGCTCAATTAAGAAATCTTGCTTTAAGCGCTCTTCAAGTCCAGGTATATCCCACATTTCAGCCAAGCTCTGTGGTGCAATGTATTGATCAATCACACCGGCGAGCACATCACCACGGATGGCCGTGATCGTTTCTGAAATATCACCTTCTTCAAGCAATTCGTTGCGTTGAGAGTAAACCACACGACGTTGATCGTTTGCTACATCATCGTACTCAAGTAATTGTTTACGAACATCAAAGTTACGTGCTTCTACTTTACGCTGTGCATTTTCAATCGCGCGGTTAACCCACGGATGTTCAATCGCTTCACCGCGTTGCATGCCTAGCTTACGCATCATGTTAGTCATGCGTTCGCCGGCAAAAATACGCATTAATGCATCATCCATCGATAAGTAAAAACGGCTCGAACCTGCATCACCTTGACGACCAGAACGACCACGTAGCTGATTATCGATACGACGTGATTCATGGCGTTCTGTACCAATAATGTGCAAACCGCCGGCATCAATGACTGCATCATGGCGAATTTTCCATGCGGCTTTAATTTCAGCAATTTGTTCGTCAGTGGGGTTTTCAAGTTTTTCAACTTCACTGTTCCAGTTACCACCAAGTACAATATCGGTACCACGACCAGCCATATTGGTGGCAATGGTGACTGTACCTGGTAAGCCCGCATCCGAAACAATATCTGCTTCTTGTGCGTGGAATTTAGCATTCAGTACATTGTGCTTAATTTTTTCTTTGCGTAAAAACTGCGATAAATACTCCGAGCTTTCAATTGAGATAGTGCCTACAAGTACTGGCTGACCACGTTCTTGACAGTCTTTAATGTCGGCTAAAATGGCTTCGTATTTTTCTTCTTGGGTTAAGTACACTAAGTCAGCACGATCATCACGGACCATGGGTTTATTTGTTGGCATAACAACGGTGTCTAAACCATAAATAGACTGAAACTCAAACGCTTCTGTATCGGCTGTGCCGGTCATACCTGCTAGTGTTTCGTATAAGCGGAAATAATTTTGAAAAGTAATAGAGGCTAATGTTTGGTTCTCGTTTTGAATTTTTACACCTTCTTTTGCCTCTACAGCTTGGTGTAAACCTTCTGACCAACGACGCCCTTCCATTGAACGACCTGTGTGCTCATCGATAATGATGACTTCGTTTTCTTTAATAACGTAATCAACATCTTTTTGATAAAGCTTGTGCGCACGAAGAGCAGCATAAACGTGGCTAAGTAGCGTAATACTCGTTGCTGAATACAGTGTTTCACCTGCTTCAATTAAGCCGCGCTCGTTAAGTAGCTCTTCTACTTTTATTTGCCCGCGTTCAGTTAGGTGAACCTGTTTAGATTTTTCATCTATGGTGAAATCACCATCGCCTTCAATCCCTTCCTCGTCTTCTCTTTCTTGTAATTCAAGTAGAGGAACTATGGTATTTATTTCAGTGTATAACGCTGAGCTATCTTCAGCTGGGCCAGAAATAATAAGCGGCGTTCGTGCTTCATCAATTAAGATTGAATCGACTTCATCCACTACGGCGTAAAATAATGGGCGTTGTACGCGCTCATCTATACTAAATGCCATGTTGTCACGCAGGTAATCAAAACCAAACTCGTTATTAGTACCGTAAGTAATGTCGGCTATGTAGGCTTGTTTTTTCTGTTGCGGCATCATGCCTGGTACATTGCAACCAACGGTTAACCCTAAAAACTCAAATAATGAGCGGTTAGTTTCAGCATCACGCTTGGCAAGGTAATCATTGACGGTAATAACATGGACACCTTTGCCCGTTAAACCATTTAAATAGGCAGGTAGAGTTGCTGTGAGTGTTTTACCTTCACCGGTACGCATTTCTGCAATACGACCTTGATGTAAAACCATGCCACCGAGTAGCTGTACGTCAAAATGACGCATACCATTTACCCGCTTTGACGCTTCACGTACCACAGCAAATGCTTCTGGTAGAATATCGTCTAAGCTTTGTCCGTTATCGTAACGCTCTCTAAACTCAGCTGTTTTAGCTTTTAAATCTTCATCTGAAAGCGCTTCTAGTTGCGTTTCAAGTGCATTGATCAGTGCGACCGTCTTTCTTAGATTTTTAATAGTGCGATCATTGCGACTACCAAAAATCTTGGTAAATAAATTAGATATCATGATAAAACCGTTACAATGTATTTTTTTGCTAGCCGTGCATCGACTAACCCATTTTCTTTTACAATTGATAATTAATGTATTCTTTAACCTTTAGGACACATTAATTAGCAATTTTGTATTAAACTGCTTGAAAAGCACTGCTTATTACCTGTGCTACTATACCAGACTCTGCTAAACATCAAACTACCTCAAGAAAAAGATCTTCATTTAAAACAGAAAAAACAGATCATGGTGATAGAAATAGTGTTGTGCAGCTAACTTCGATTTATATTGCAAATAAACAACACCTTGAATATATGGTGCTGAATAAATTAAAAACAAGCGTTAATCGTCTTATGTACTTAGCAAAGTAGCCTTGCATTGATACTCATTCAGTTTGCAGGTAACTTTGTGCTTTTGATAAAGGACAATAAAGTGAAATTCAATGATAACAATTTAGTTGTACTTGGTGCGGGTTGGCTTGGTCAGGCCTTATGTATTGATGCACAAAAACACGGTTGGCAAGTGCAAGGAACTCATCGTAGTGACACCCATCAATTTGAGTTTGAACGCCAGTTTGTATTAAAAAACGGTGACTTACAGCACCAACTAGATTTGCAAAATGCGTATTGGGTATGTGCCATTCCGCCTCGCAGTCGAGACAGTGAAAGTGATTATTCGCAAGTGCTTGAACATGCATTAAAGCTAGCTACTGAGCTTAATTGCAAAGGTTTTTTACTGTGCTCATCCACTGGGGTCTATGATCAAGAGCCTGGTGTATACACTGAGAGCAGCGATATTTCATGCACTAATGAACGACAAATAAAGTTATATGATGCTGAAGAGCAAGTGCTTGAACGCCAAGGTAAAGTACTTCGTTTAGCGGGTTTACTAGGACCAAACAGAGAGCCTGGCCGTTTTGTGGCAGCTAAAGAGCTCAATACGTCAAGCCAGCAAGTGGTTAATATGGTGCACCAGCAAGATGTGATCAATGCGATTTATGCGGTGCTTAAAAATTGGTCGCAAGGGCAAAGTATTTATAATGTGGTTAACCCCGCACATCCTACAAAAGCAGATTATTATGCGCAAAAGTGTGCGCTGTATGGTACACAAGTGCCACGTTTTAGTAGTGATGATGTCGCTGAGCGCAAAATTATTGGCTCAGCGATAGAAGCGCTAGGTTTTAGCTATCAGTTTGGTATTTAACTGTTGTAAATCATTCATGATAAGAAGGTAAGGGTGAGTGAGGTATAAAGTCACACAACTTACCTTCACCTAGCAGCGTGTTAGCCGCTTCAATATCGGGAGCAAAATACCGGTCTTTATCGTAATAGCTAACATGTTGGCGCAGTAATGCTTTGGCACTTTCTACTTTATCACATGCGCGCAGGGGGGCTCTAAATTCAAGCCCTTGAGCAGCACTAAGCCATTCAATTGCCAGTACGCCTTGGGTATTATTAGCCATATCAACCAGTCGCCGTGCTGCAAAAGTTGCCATAGACACGTGATCTTCCTGATTAGCCGAAGTCGGTAAGCTATCTACCGACGCTGGGTGTGCTAAGGATTTATTTTCAGAGGCCAGCGCTGCTGCGGTAACTTGAGCAATCATAAAGCCGGAGTTTACCCCGCCGTTTTCCACTAAAAATGGCGGTAATTTTGACAAATTAGAGTCTATTAGTAGTGCAATACGTCGCTCGGCTAAAGCGCCTATTTCAGCAATGGCAATCGCAAGGTTATCTGCAGCCATTGCAACGGGCTCTGCATGAAAGTTACCACCAGAGATAATATCTCCTACATCTGCAAATACCAGTGGGTTATCGGTTACTCCGTTTGACTCACATAAAAGCACCTCGCTAGCTTGGCGTATTTGGGTTAAGCACGCACCAAGTACTTGCGGTTGGCAACGCAGACAATAAGGGTCTTGTACTTTTTCACAATTAATATGTGAGTCGCTTATTTGTGAGTGGGTGTGCAGGAGTTCTCTAAATACGTGGGCGGTATCAATTTGCCCACGTTGACCACGCACCTCATGAATGCGAGCATCAAATGGTGCGCGACTGCCCATGGCCGCTTCTATGCTTATAGCGCCAATAACGCAACTTTGTGCATATAAATCTTCGGCTCTAAATAATCCCTGTAGCGCAAATGCGGTGGATGCTTGGGTGCCATTTAATAAGGCTAAACCTTCTTTAGCGGCTAATGTAAGAGGTTCAAGGCCTGCAATTTTTAGCCCTTGTGCAGCGCTTATCAGCTCACCTCGGTAACGCATTTGCCCTTCACCTAATAGAGGTAAACACATATGTGCAAGGGGAGCTAAATCGCCGGATGCACCCACTGAGCCTTTTTTTGGCACGCAGGGGTAAACTTCATTTTTAAGCAATTGTATAAAAAACTCAATCACAGCTAAGCGAATACCAGAATACCCTCGTGATAAGGAGTTTATTTTTAGGGTGATCATTAACCTAACAGTGTTGTCATCCATTAATTCGCCAATACCGGCAGCATGTGAAAGCACAATACTGCGTTGTAATAGCTCAAGCTCATCATCCGCTATTTTAGTATTGGCTAGTAAACCAAAGCCGGTATTAATACCATACACAGTGCGGTGCTCGTTTATTACGTTTTGCACTGTTTGAGCACTGGCTGCTATTTGCTCAGCTGCCTTACTAGCGAGTGTTAAATTAACGGCTGATTGATTAATTTTTCTTAGGGTATGTAAATCAAGTGTCCCGGGTGTCAGTGTGTATGAAATCATGACTTATCCTTATTAAGCATTGGTAGGTCGAGGTTTTGTTGTTGCGCACAGTTTTGTGCAATCTCATAACCGGCATCGGCGTGGCGCATTACACCAGTGGCAGGGTCGTTCCACAATACTCGAGCAAGACGCTGCTCTGCTTCATCACTGCCATCGGCAACAATCACCACACCAGAGTGCTGACTAAAGCCCATGCCGACACCACCGCCATGATGAAGCGATACCCAAGTAGCCCCGCCTGCGGTATTCAGCAGTGCATTTAATAGTGGCCAATCTGAGACCGCATCGGATCCATCTTTCATGCTTTCAGTTTCACGATTAGGGCTGGCAACCGAGCCTGAGTCGAGATGATCTCGCCCTATAACGACTGGTGCTTTGAGCTCACCGCTTTTAACCATATCGTTAAAGGCAACAGCAAGGCGTGCTCTGTCTTTTAGACCAACCCAACAAATACGTGCAGGCAAGCCTTGAAATTGAATTCGCTCACGCGCCATGTCGAGCCAATTATGCAAATGCGTATCATCAGGGATAAGTTCTTTTACTTTGGCATCGGTTTTATAAATATCTTCAGGGTCGCCAGATAGGGCTACCCATCTAAACGGGCCAATACCTTCACAAAATAATGGGCGAATATAAGTAGGTACAAAGCCTGGGAAGTCAAAGGCATTACTTACGCCTTCTTCGAGTGCCATTTGACGAATGTTATTACCATAGTCGGTGGTCGCTGCTCCGGCTTGTTGTAGTGCCAGCATCGCCTTTACTTGCACCGCCATTGACTGTTTAGCGGCTTTTACAACCGCTTGTGGGTTATCGATTCGCATTTTTGCAGCATGCTCCATACTCCAGCCTTGTGGCAGGTAGCCATTAAGTGGATCGTGCGCTGAGGTTTGATCGGTGACTATATCGGGGGTAACCCCGCTTTTTACTAAAGTACTAAAAACATCGGCGGCGTTACCCAGTAACCCCACAGAAAGCGCATCACCTTTTATGCAAGCATCGGTTATTAATTTTAGAGCATGTTCAAGATCTGTGGCTTTTACGTCGACATACCCTGTTTTTATCCGAAAATCGATACGGCTTTCATCACACTCCACCACTAAGGCACTGAATCCTGCCATGGTGGCCGCTAATGGCTGTGCACCGCCCATACCACCTAGGCCACCTGTTAATACCCATTTACCTTTAGGGTTGCCTAAAAAGTGCTGTTTTGCCATTGCTATAAAGGTTTCATAAGTGCCTTGTACAATGCCTTGAGAGCCAATATAAATCCAAGATCCTGCGGTCATTTGGCCGTACATCATCAAGCCTTTTTTATCTAACTCGTTAAAGTGTTCCCAGTTAGCCCAATGCGGAACAAGGTTGGAGTTTGCAATTAACACTCGAGGCGCATTGCTATGAGTTTTAAATACACCTACAGGCTTACCTGATTGTACTAATAAGGTTTCGTCATCTTCGAGGCGTTCAAGCGTGGCAATTATTTTGTCATAGCTTGGCCAGTCACGTGCTGCACGGCCAATACCACCATACACTACTAAAGCCTGAGGGTGCTCTGCAACATCAGGGTCTAAATTATTCATTAGCATGCGTTTAGCTGCTTCGGTTTGCCAGCTTTTTGTGGTTATTTGATTGCCATGTTGCGCGCGTATTGTGCGCTTTGTGTCTAGTCGATGATTCATTGTGCTCTCCTGTCTGGTGTTATTAAGCGTTGTGCGCTTTATTATTTTTAAATGTTAATTGTCCGCCCAAACGATACTTACTGCCCGGCGATATAAGTCGTGCAAAACTCACAATGCCGTTAACCGACCAAGTGCGGCGGATCACTTGTAAACAAGGCTCTTCGTTATATAAGTTAAGCCATTGACATACTTCATTGTTTGGCGTGATTGCTTCTACGGTGTGCCTTGCTTGCGTTAAAGGGGCAACCGTTGATAGGTATTCATGTGGAGTGAGGGTCGTAAAATCTTGCTGTAAATAATCCTTTGCAAGTGGCGGGTTTACAAAGCGCTCTTCAACTTGTAGAGGACTGTCGTTTTCGTTATGAACTAATACACTTCTATAAACAACACTGTCTATGTCAACGCCTAGAGCAATTGCAATAGGCGCCACTGCCTTAATTGATTCAAGCACATGTATAGTACAGCTGTAGTTTCCGTTTCGCTCTTTGACCTCATGGGCTATGTTTTTTATTTCCAGTAATGACGACTGCGACTTAAAACTTGCGACAAAGGTACCTAGTCCTTGGCTGCGAGTTAAAATTCCGGTATCAGTGAGTTCACTTAGCGCCCGACGTGCGGTCATTCGACTTACTGCAAATTGTTTCGTTAGCTCATTTTCTGAGGGCACACGTTGGTTTTCAAGCCAAATCCCGCTGCGTATTTTATCTACAATAAACTGTTTTATTTGCATAAATTTAGCTGTTGCCATAGGGTGTTTTTAGTGTCTTAAAAATAAACAATACGGAATAAGATGGCATAATTATCTTGTATATACAAGATGTGTTGTTAGACTCGTTTTACACCACCATGGAGAGACTTATGCAGGCCACAGAATTCACAACACAATTAAATGATATCGATTTATTACTCACAGATGCCAATATTGCCACTATGGATAGCAATATTGATGCGCCTTATGGAGCGATAGAAAATGCAGCGTTAGCAATTAAAAATGGAAAAATAGTCTGGCTAGGTGAGCAAACTAAGTTACCTAACTTTGATGTACTAACTACGCCAATATTAAGTGTTAAAGGGCAGTGGTTAACCCCTGGCTTAATTGATTGCCATACTCATTTAGTGTTTGCCGGTTCCCGTGCGCAGGAGTTTGAGCAACGTTTGCAAGGAGTCAGTTACCAGCAAATAGCCGCGCAAGGGGGGGGGATTGCAAGTACGGTTAAAGCAACCCGAGAAGCTGATCACGAACAGCTGTTTGTAATGGCTAAAGATCGTTTAAATGCGCTGTTAGCCGAAGGGGTAACAACGGTTGAAATTAAGTCTGGATATGGGCTTGATATACACAATGAGAAAAAAATATTAGAGGTTGCTAGGCTATTAAATCAACATCATCCCATTGAAGTGGTAAACACCTTTTTAGGGGCACATGCGCTTCCTTTAGAATTTAAAAACCGCAGTGATGATTACATTGATTTAGTGTGTAATGAAATGTTAAGTACGCTTGTTGAACATGATTTAGTGGATGCAGTGGACGTATTTTGTGAAGGGATTGGTTTTAGTTACGCACAAACACAACGTGTATTTAACGCGGCTAAAAAGTATGGTTTGGCAGTTAAATGTCATGCTGAGCAGTTATCTAATCAACAAGGGGCAACGCTGGTGGCGCAATATAATGGCTTGTCGGCGGATCATTTAGAATACCTTGATGAAGCAGGCGTAAAAGCTATGGCAAACGCAGGCACTGTGGCGGTATTACTGCCTGGCGCATTTTATTTTTTAAAAGAGACTAAATACCCGCCAATTGAATTGTTAAATAAATACAAGGTGCCAATCGCTATTGCCAGTGACTTTAATCCCGGTACATCGCCGTTATGTTCATTACAATTAATGATGAATATGGCCTGTACTTTATTTAATTTCACCCCAGAGCAAGCATTAACTGGAGTAACAGCGCACGCGGCTCGTGCTTTAGGTTTTAGTGATAGAGGCGTATTAAAAGTAGGCGCTCGTGCAGATATAGCACACTGGCAAATAGATCATCCTGCACAACTAAGTTATCAGTTTGGGGTAAATAAACTGTTAAATTTATGGATATTGGGTAAACTTAGTTAGTTTTTATAAAATTAACTCTTAAATCTATGTTTTTTTTGATGTCAGTGAGTGCTTAAGCTATGGATGAAATGTTATTGAGCGGTAGCAATTTAGCCATTTTTTTAAGTGGCGCACTTTTAATGGCTATGGTTGCTACCTTATTAACGGTAAAAAGTAATATTCAGCGGCTCGGTTTTTTATACACTGGGCTTGTTGGATTAGCTATGGTAAGCACTGCCATATCTTGGTTTGCTATTTTATTGGCCCTAGGGTTTGGATTTAATTTATATCATGTGAATTTGCTAAAGCAAAAAACGCCACGTCTAATAAGTGCCTTTGCCACAGGGTTGTTTTTATTATTATTAATAGGCTACCTCTTTTTTACAGTGCATTTAGCCTGGCTTGTTTTAGCTATTTTAATGCTCTGCGTAAGTGGCTTGTTAACTAATAATCAATCGCCGGTTGCTGCGCCTTTTAAGTCGCAAACCAAACCTGAGGTGTTTGTTGAAGACTCCCCCTTAGCCAGTTTTCCCGATAAACAACAATTACGTCAAAAGTATAATGAGCTTACCAGTGAAGGTGTATTAAAAGCTGCGCTTGTCGTGTTAAGGCTAGAGGGATTTACGCAAGTTAACCAGCATATAGGTCGAGATTTTGGTGATTTACTGCTTGCCCAGTCAGCAAATAGAATAAAAAATTTATTAGACAGTGAGCAAGTGTATTACCTTGCCCAGCACGCTAAGTTAGCGCATTTGGGCGGGTTAAATTTTGCATTTATTTGTGATCTGCAAAACCATCATCATTTGCACCAACAGCTTATAGAGCAAATTATTGGCGCTACCTTAAAACCATTTAACGTGGCTAATTGCACTATTGAAGTAAAAGTAAGAGCGAGCTACGTTCACTGTGATCACCATAACGATAGTTTTGATGATTTTATTAGTCATGCTTACTTAGCGCTTGATAGCCAGCCAAGTAAACAAATAGTGGCATATCATCAACAAATGACAATTGAGCATATACAGCAGCAGGCGCGTTTAACTGAATTAGCAAATATTAATTTCGCCGATGAATTTGAATTGTTTTTTCAACCTGTGATTCGAAACAACGATGGTCAAGTTGAATTTTTAGAGTTGTTACTGCGCTGGCAACACCCAACACAAGGTACTATATCAGCGAGTCGATTTATTAATGATATTAAAATTGCAGGGCTTGGTTATTCACTCGCGACTTTCGTAATTAAACGAGCTGGTGAATTGGCCAAGTCGCTTCGTATAAAAGGAATGTCAGTGCCTTTAAGTATTAACTTATTTGGCCCCGAAATGCTCAATGAAGAGTTTGTTGATTTTGTTTATGGGGTTATTGGTGAGTATCAACTAAGGCCAGGCGATTTAATTATAGAGTGCCCGCTACATGTTTTTATTAGCCTTGATGATAAAGGCAGAGCCATGATTGCAAGGCTAAACAGTTTAGGTTTAAAGGTGTGCGTTGATGGTTTGGGAGATAATCCAGTATTGCTCTCTAAATTACCCAGTTTAGCAGTGGAATATATTAAAGTGTCTCCGGCATTAACCGCCGACTTTAGTAATCAAAGTAACATACGCAGCTTAGTAAGTGGCATGGTTGAAATGCATAACCTGCAACAAACAAAAGTGATTTTTGAGGGAGTGGAAACCTTAGATCAACTTAAATTTGTAAAAAGTTTAAATGCTTATGCTTCACAGGGGTATTATTTTGGTCACCCTTTAAGCAGTTTAGGACTAATAAGTTGGGTTAAACAGTGGCTAGAGGCACAAGAGCTTTAAAGACTGTGTTTTGTTTGTAAGTAGGTATTCACTAAAGCGCTGATCACTTGGCCACATTGTAATTTACCGGCTGCTATAGATTGAGGGTGTTGTGAAGGGGCAGCTTCACATAAATGCAAATATGCACTGCGGTGGTTGTTTGCAGCTAAGTAAACATAATGCTCAGCGTCACTCACATCAAATCCACAATAATTAAATGCACTTGCAGGCATATTCGTTAAGCTATCTAAATCAACTTCCACTCCTAACGGGGCGTTATCAAATGCATTTAGTGCATTATTTGTTGCATCCGTTAAGTTTATTGCTCGCCTAACATTAATAGCTTGATAGCTGGTGTAGCTAAAATTTGCACTGTGCATGGCATTAAAAATGGCCTGATTGTTTTTAAGCTCATGTAAACCAATAACATGGTAATTTTTCAGATGCTGCTCTTGATAAGCATATCCAAATCCATTGCCACTGTGTCTGCCTTCACACTCTCGAAAGTCGGCATGGGGGTCTAAATTAATGGCATTAATTGCGCTGTTGTTATGTTTGGCAAGCGAGCGAATAATACCTAAACAGTTATTATGCCCACCGCCAATAATAATGGGTTCAAGCCCTGCTTTAAAAATCAGGCTTAAAACTGCTTCGACACGCAGATCTATTTCAGCACACAGAGTGCGAAGTTGAACTAAGTCATCAGGGTTTTGATTATCAAGCAGCTGCGCTTGTTCCATTAAGTCATCGAGGTTTACCTCGCCAAGTAGTAGCACTTTTTGCATGGCGATAGCGTGATTGTGAGGCTGGTTTAAAAAGTGTTGTAAAAAAGCTGGCCAAGCATGCTGTGCTCCGCCTTTACCTAGATTGGCTCTAGGTCCAATATCTTCGCAAACACCCAGTAAAACAAAGCGCATACCAAATTGCACAGCGTCATTTAGCGCTTGCTGAATGTTGTCTTCGGCATCAAGTAATGCCATTGACTGCCACGCTTTTAGCTCACCAGCGCGGTGAGTGCAAATGCGCTCAACCGTGCTTTCATTATATATCTTAAGATGAACAGTCACGTTAAAGTTCTATAATTTCCAGCTCTAATTCTTCAGCGGAAAGCACAATACCTGTACTGTCGGCATAAACAAAGTCATCATCAAAAAATGATACGCCAGCAAAATTAACGCCTATCCCGCTTTCACCTGCGCCTTCACTGTCTGCGGCAACTGGAATTGAAGCAATGGCTTGAATGCCTATATCCAGTTCTTCAAGTTCATCAACGTGACGCAATGCGCCATACACTATGATACCTTGCCAATTATTTTCAAGCGCTAGTTCAGCCAACTCAATGTCAATTAATGCTCGGCGGGTTGAACCACCCCCGTCAATAAGTAAAATTTGATCAGTACCATCTTGAGCAAGTAATTGACGAATAAGCTCATTATTTTCAAAACATTTTATTGTTTTAATGCGGCCACCAAAGCTGTGTTTACCACCGAAGTTGATGAACATAGGTTCAAGCACATCAACCACATCAGCAAAGTGGTCACATAAATCAGAAGTGCTGTAATCCATTATTTTATCCTCAAAAGATACATAAGTTAGTCACTTAGTATACCCTCCTTACATGCAATAACAACGACTGAATCGCAGTAAATTTAGCCTTAATCAGCACTAAGTTAAGTACAAAAATAATAATTTTTTCATAAATATGTCATTTTTTTATCATAAAATGATGCGCTACATTTTTGATAAGGTTCTTTATCTTATTCATCAGTGGCAAGAGTTATGAAATTGAGCAATACTGTTGTTAGGCTAATGGTTTTATATTGCCCATTTGTTTAAAGGGAATTTGTTAATGGTTAAATTTTACCGGCGATCCCTTTTACTTTTAGTCAAAATTAATGATTTAAACAAAACAAAGCATCACATTATTTTGCGCTGGCAAATATAAATAGGTATTTAAAATGAATTTGTTACAAAATATGAGCATTAAACGTCGTTTACAACTTAATGCATTGGTTGTTGGCTTAGCAATGATAGTGATGCTGTTTATTATCATTTATCAATCTCGCATTATGCTGAAATTAAATGAGACGCTTCAGTACTCACAAGATCTAAATGTTCATGAACTGACGATGCGAAAATATGAAAAAGACTTCTTGTTTTATAAAGATGAATCAAGGCTTGAGCTGTTTACTCAAGAATATGAACAGTTACAAATAAAACTAGAAAAGTTAACGGTATTGTCTTCTGATTTAAGACTTGCGACTGAGCAAGTAAATCAACTCTCTTCGCTTGTAAAGCAGTACAACGAAGACTTTGAATCAGTTGTAAAACTGCAACGAACAATTGGTTTGCATTCAAAAGATGCGCTTTATGGCGAACTCCGCCAGGCTGTGCACAATATAGAAACACTGCTTTATGAGCAAAATAACTACCAGCTACTTACAACTATGTTACAGCTTCGCCGTGCAGAAAAAGACTTTATGTTGCGTTTAGATATCAAATATTTAGATCGATTTAATAATTTGGCTAGTGAGTTAAAACAACAAGTCAATGCTGCCGAGTTACCCAATGACGTACGTACTCAAATAATCAAACTATTTAATAATTACCAAGTTAAATTTACCCAATTAGTTAAGGCGCAAGTTGCACTAGGTGTCGATCTTAACTCGGGCGCTTTAGGTAAAATGAGGGCGAGTGTCAACAAAAGCGATGACGTGGTTTCTTTGATCACTGAGGCGACTAAAGAGCAAGTAAGTAAAACGGCTCAACAAACACAACTATCAGCAATAATTATATTTGTTGTGGCTAGCGTGATTGTTATGTTGCTTGTGTACTTAACCAGCCGTTCGATTATTCAGCCAATTGAAAAGGTTTACAAAGCGATTGATAAGATCAGACGAAATAATGATTTAAGTTTATTTATTGAACACAAAGGAAAAGATGAAGTAACTAGAATGACTATCGACTTTAATAGTCTAATTAGTGATTTTAAAGATCTTATTTATGAAGTAAACACAGCATTAAAAACACTAAATCTTGCCACTGAAGATCTATCGAAGACAACAGCAGCTACCAGCTCAGGTATGCAAGAGCAATTGCATGAAGCAGATATGGTGGCAACCGCGGCCACAGAAATGCAGGCAACGATTCAAGATATTTCGCATAACACTGAAGCCGCGGCTAAAAAAGCAGAATCTACCAATATAAGCGCTCAGCAAGGTCAAGTTGAAGTAGAGTCGACTATTAAACATATTAATGCGTTATCAGACTCTTTAGTAAAGGCATCGGGCGTGGTATCGCAGTTAGAAAAAGATGGTGAAACGATTGGATCAGTGCTTGATGTTATTCGTGCAATTGCAGAGCAAACTAACTTACTGGCATTAAATGCGGCCATTGAAGCGGCTAGAGCCGGCGAGCAAGGCCGTGGCTTTGCGGTTGTAGCAGATGAGGTTCGTTCACTTGCACAGCGCACGCAAGAGTCTACCAGCGAAATAGAAGGTATAATCAACACCTTGCAACAGCGTACGCAAGAGGTTGTAAGTATTATGCATCAGTGTCGTACACAAGGAGGCGAAAGTGCGACGCAAGCCACAAAAGCGGGTGAGTTGTTAAGCTCAATTACTAACGATGTACAAACTATTATGGAAATGAGTACACATATTGCAACAGCAATAGAGGAGCAAAGCCAAGTCGCATCAGAGGTTAATAAAAACGTGGTGCGTATTCGTGATATTGCTGAAGGAGCCTCTGCCCATTCATTAACAAATGCGCAAACCAGCGAAGAAGTATCTGAGCAAGCAAGGGTGTTGCATCAAGCAATATCAAAGTATAAAGTTTAAGCCTTATAAAACCAATAAAGTTTAAGGAACAAACTTTATTGGTACGCTGTCTTTGTTATTTTCGTGTTGTTTAACACGCTCCAAATACGTATCCCATAAGCCTGTTTGCTGAGCTTGTAATATAGCAAAATAGTGCCAACTAAATAGCCCACTGTTATGCCCATCATCAAACGCTAAACGCAATGCATAATGCCCGACCGGCGTGATAGTTTTAATGCCTACAGACTGTTTATTAAGTACTAGTTTCATAGGCTCAGAGCCATGGCCTTGAACCTCTGCTGAGGGAGAATGGACACGCAAAAACTCGGTACTAAATATAGCTTTTGAATGATCATCAAAAAAAACATCTAGGTTTTTACTCACACTATGATAGTGCACTTTAGTTACTTGTTTCATCGTTATCTCAATGTGTAAAAAAGCCTCCAAAGGGAGGCTTTTAGTATAACGCGTTATATTTGCAATTAAAGAATAAAGCGACTTAAGTCTTCATCTTCAACCAGCGCACCTAGATGTTTTTCAACATAGGCGGCGTCGATTACTAGGCTAGAACCCGCCTTTTCAGAAGCGTCATATGAAATTTCTTCCATTAACCTTTCCATCACTGTATGCAGACGACGAGCCCCGATATTTTCAGTTTTCTCGTTTACTTGCCATGCCGCTTTTGCAATACGCTCAATCGCATCATCGCTAAATTCGATAGTTACTTGTTCGGTTTTAAGTAGCTCTCTTTGCTGCTCTGTCAGTGATGCGTGTGGCTCAGTTAAGATGCGTTTAAAGTCATCGGCTGTAAGTGGCTCAAGCTCAACACGAATAGGTAAGCGACCTTGCAGCTCAGGGATCATGTCTGATGGTTTAGACATTTGGAATGCGCCAGAGGCAATAAACAACATATGATCAGTTTTGACCATGCCATGCTTAGTGTTAACGGTAGAACCTTCAATAAGTGGCAGCAAGTCACGTTGTACACCTTCGCGGCTTACATCTGGCCCTGAGGCTTCACCACGTTTACAAATTTTGTCTATTTCATCAATAAACACAATACCGTTTTGTTCTACTGCAAAAATAGCTTGTTCCTTTAATTCTTCAGGATTAACTAATTTTCCAGCCTCTTCTTCGGTTAGAAGTTTAAATGCTTCTTTAATTTTAAGTTTACGTTTAGTGCGTTTATCGCCGCCCATATTTTGAAACATGCCTTGTAGCTGGTTGGTCATCTCTTCCATGCCAGGAGGCGCCATAATTTCAATATTAGGCTGTGCTTGTGCTAAATCAATATCAATTTCTTTGTCATCTAACTGGCCTTCGCGTAATTTTTTACGAAATGATTGGCGTGTTGATGAGTTTTCATCTCGCTGAACGTCACCGTATTGATCTTTAGCGGGAGGTAATAGTGCATCTAATATACGTTCTTCAGCGGCTTCTTCGGCACGATGTTTGAACTTTTTAGTTTGTTGTTCGCGGGTCATTTTAATTGAAACGTCGACTAAATCACGAATGATAGTTTCAACTTCTTTGCCCACATAACCTACTTCGGTAAATTTAGTCGCCTCAACTTTGATAAAGGGCGCATTAGCAAGTTTGGCTAATCGACGAGCAATCTCCGTTTTACCAACACCTGTTGGGCCTATCATTAAAATATTTTTTGGCGTGACTTCTGCGCGTAAGTCTTCATTTAACTGCATCCGGCGCCAGCGGTTACGAAGGGCAATAGCAACTGCTTTTTTCGCTTTAGTTTGACCAATAATATGTTGGTCAAGCTCATGAACAATTTCTCTTGGGGTCATATCAGACATAGCGAGTTCCTATTACAATTCTTCAATAGTTTGAAAGTTATTCGTAAATACACAGATATTGCCGGCAATTGTGAGGCTTTTTTCTACAATTTCACGCGCGCTTAAATCGGTGTTTTCTAGTAGGGCCGTGGCGGCAGATTGCGCAAAGTTACCACCGCTACCAATGGCAATTAGGTCGTTTTCTGGTTGTACTACATCACCGTTACCGGTAATGATTAGCGAAGCCGTTTCATCAGCAACGGCAAGTAAAGCTTCAAGTTTTCGCAGTGCACGATTGCTGCGCCAATCTTTTGCCATTTCTACAGCGGCTTTAGTGAGGTTGCCTTGATGCATTTCTAATTTGCTTTCAAAGCGTTCGAAAAGCGTAAAAGCATCGGCAGTTCCCCCGGCAAAACCAGCGATTACTTTGCCATTATAAAGACGTCGAACTTTTCGGGCGTTACCTTTCATTACTGTATTACCAAGGGAAACTTGGCCGTCACCGCCAATAACAACTTTGTTATCACGGCGTACACTTACTATTGTAGTCATGCTATTCCTCATCATTGCGCTGCATGGGGCAGTGCATAAAAAACGATTATGAAGAGGTTATATGGGTGAATGGTTTAAATTCAAGTCCAACCCCAAATTCCACAGCCAACGATATTAATTCGCTTAAGTTTGTTTTTATCACTTTCGGCTTGACGCTTGGTTTCATAAGGCCCTAAACGAACTTTGTACCAAATACCATTGGTGCCTGTGGTTTTTTTTATCTCTGAAATTAGCCCTGCAAAGGCTATTTTAGCTTTTAAAGTTTCAGCTTGGTCATAAGTTCTAAACGAACCACATTGCATGACATAGGGGCCTTTTTGTTCAAGTTCTTTCACTTTCACTTGAATTTCATGCTCTTTAATTTCTTTAATAAACTTTGGCGGCTGTGGTTTAGCTATCTCTACTTGTTTTTCAGGTGTTGGGCTTGCTTGTTTTTCAACAAGTTCAGGGTCGGCATTGTTTTTAACAAACCATAATCCGTACGCAAAACCACCGACGAGTAATAATGCAATAACGGTCAACAAAATTGGGAAAGGTTTTTTAGTTGGTTGTTGTTTGCTATTTTTTCTATTTTTGGGTTTTTTATTAATATAATCGTGCTGTGCCATGGTGTTATGTGTGGCCTTACCTAAATCATGTCTGTAGGGTCTACGTCTAAACTCCAGCGAATTTTTTGAGCAAGTTTGCTGGTGCTGAGATAATCAACCATTTGTGCAAGATACGGGTGTAATATGCGTCGTTCTTGCGCTTGAATATGTAATTGAAAACGATACATTCCCGCAATTTTCTCTAAAGGGGCGGGAACAGGTCCGAGCAATTGTATACCAGATACCCCATCTACAGGAACCAAATCTGTCAGAAAATCGACGACTTGTTTAATGTTATGCCCTTGCGCCCGAACAATCGCCATACTGGTGATTGGGGAAGCTGTGCATCGCTTCGTTCGGTGAGGGCAAAACGGGCAAAATCTTGATAGCCATTATTCACTAAATCTTGTAATAACGGGTGCTCGGGAAAGTGCGTTTGTAATAATACTTCACCGGGTTCACCAGAGCGGCCAGCTCGTCCGGCAACCTGAGTGACTAACTGCGCTAAGTGTTCAGTTGCTCTAAAATCACACGAATACAAGCCACTATCTACATCTAAAATAAGTACTAAGCTTACATCCGCAAAGTGGTGACCTTTAGCTAGCATTTGTGTACCAACTAAAATACGTGCGCCACCTTGGTTTATTTCATCAAGTGCTTTTTCTAGGCTACCTTTACGCCTTGTTGAATCGCGGTCGATACGGCTAATCGGGGTATCTGCAAATTCGTTACTTAAAAATTCTTCTATTTGTTCGGTGCCTTTACCGTTAGGAAATATTTGTGTGCTGCCACAATCAGGGCATTGATGCGGCACGTGATACTGATCACCACAGTGATGGCAAATCATTTGGCCAATTGCCTTATGAAAGGTGGCGCTGGTACTGCAGCGGTTACACGCACTCAACCAGCCACACTCATGGCATATTAACGTAGGGGAAAATCCACGGCGATTTAAAAATACCATCACCTGCTTACCCTTATTTAGGTGTTGGCGCATTATTGCAAGGCTTGCGTGTGCAATACCAGCTTGCACGGGTCGGCCCTTCATATCAAGCAGCTTAAACTGATTGTCAGTGGCGGTTTGTGCGCGCTCACTTAATGTGAGTAATTGGTATTTATTATTAATTGCTTTGTGCAGCGTTTCTAAAGCAGGCGTGGCGCTGCCTAAAATAAGCGGAATTTGATGTTGATACGCACGATACGCTGCTAAATCACGGGCATGATAGCGTAAGGTGTCTTGTTGTTTAAACGACGAATCGTGTTCTTCATCTACAACAATCATTCCAAGTGTTAAAAATGGCAGAAAAATACTCGAACGTGTACCTATTACAACAGCACAGCTGCCTTTTTCACAAAATCGCCATGTTTGTAGGCGTTCGTTATCAGTTAATGCTGAGTGCCATAACATTATAGGGGTATCGGGAAAGCGACGTCTAAAGCGGTTTACCGTTTGTGGGGTTAGCCCTATTTCAGGAACTAGTACTAGAGCTTGTTCACCGCGTTTTAAAACGTCTTCAAGGCACTGCAGGTAAACTTCTGTTTTTCCGCTGCCAGTCACACCTTCGAGCAAAAAGCTATTAAACCCAGTACTTTGATTGATTGCCGTACAAGCAATGGCTTGTTCTTTATTTAAACGAGGCTTACTACCAACGCTAGGTGCTTTGTGCTGCCATTGATTATCATGTTCAATGGTTTGCATTACAAGCTCTTTATCTAACAGGCTATCAATGGTTTTTTTATTAAAACCGAGTGCTTTGAGTTCAGTTAATGATGACTTGCCCGATGCAGATAATTGCTTAAGCAAATTAAGCTGTGTTTTGGCTTTTAAAGACGGTAAAAGCGCTCCTTTTTCGGTTAACGTCAGCATATTTATACTGGTTTTGTCAGGGCATTCACCTTGGCGCAGCGCGCTGGGTAGCGCAATATGAATGGTTTCACCTAGCGGATAACAATAATAACGCGCTGTAAACCTAAGCAATTCAATATGTTGCGCAGATAAAATAGGGGTGTCGTCAATAACGTCAATAATAGATTTTATTTTGTTTTCAGGAACTTCCGTGTTCTCTTTTAAGCTTAAAATAACCGCTACTTTACGTTGATTGCCAAAAGGGACAAGTACACGCATACCTGGCTGTAATTGAACTAGTGGTAACAATTGCTCATCCACTTTGTAATCAAAGGTGCGAGGTAGGGGGACTTTTATTGCAACTTCAACAAAACGCATAACAACTCAACTAAGAAACGTAATGGCTTAATGTACTAAAAATAGCATTAAAAGCCTACCCACAAATCAGCAATCAATGAGGGTTGCCGACTTTTTAGCAAAAAGGTTAATTAAAGCTTGTGTGTATGTTGGTTGTTGGATAAAATTCGCGCCCAATAAATTTGTTTTAACGACGTATGGTACCAGACTTCGGGTTTGGAGAGCGATGCGGCCTTAACTAGAGGTTCCTATGAAAGAAGGTATTCACCCTAAGTACGAAGTAATTTCTGCAACTTGTTCATGCGGAAATAAATTCGAAACTAGTTCTACTCTGTGTAAAGACATTCACTTAGATGTATGTTCTGCGTGCCACCCGTTTTACACTGGTAAGCAAAAGAATATAGACACTGGCGGCCGTGTTGATCGCTTCAACAAGCGCTTCGGTGCACTTAGCAGCAAAAAATAATTTTTTGTTTCTATGAAAAAAAAGCACCTTAGGGTGCTTTTTTTGTGGCTAAAATTTACTTTCTTCCCTGCTTTTATAGCAACTTTGTATTTATTATTTTTGCATAACTATTTCCTGCTGTTATTTTGAGTATGTATAAACATTTGCAGACAAAATAGCCAATACTCTCTATATTTTTTAAAAATGTCAGGATAATCTAGGGTCTGTTGACCTTTGCGGATTAAAATTTGTTCAAACTAGGGGCGGTTTAATCGCGGCGCGAGGTTTGTAACCTAGTGGGCTAAGTAAAAACCGAGCAACAAAGAGTAAATCGCCCCTAGGCAGAACCCGAAGGGCAGCGCCTGTTTGGCATTGATGCTGCGTTATCGCCTATTTATGGGGAATAACCACACTACATAGGCTCTGCCTTGCCTAAATACCAAACAGACTGCTGCAAATTTAACCTTGAAAGGTCAGCAGACCCTAGAGAAGTTGCTGATAAATCACTTAAAATTAACATCTCTAGCACATAACAGGATAGACCTGATATTGCTTGGAATTTAAAAATAATAAGGGTATCGTAAGAAAAAGCTACTCTCACTTTAACTCAAATTGCAGGATATAATCGCGTTATGTCAGATTTTCGTGAACAAGCACTACATTACCATGCCCATCCCGTTCCAGGTAAAATCAGTATTGAGCTGAGCAAGCCCGCTGAAACGGTTAAAGACCTTGCACTTGCATATAGTCCAGGTGTTGCAGAACCTGTTCGTGAAATTGCCGCTGATCCAGCAAATGCTTATAAGTATACTGGTAAAGGAAACATGGTTGCGGTTATTACTAATGGCACTGCAATTTTAGGCTTAGGTAACTTAGGCCCACTCGCTTCAAAACCAGTTATGGAAGGTAAAGCGCTATTGTTTAAGCGTTTTGCTGGGTTAGATTCGATAGATATTGAAGTTAAGCACCGCACTACCGAAGATTTTATTAACACAGTTGCAAATATTGCCGACACCTTTGGCGGTATTAATTTAGAGGATATTAAAGCGCCTGAGTGTTTTGAAATAGAAAAAGCACTTATTGAGCGTTGTAGTATTCCCGTGTTTCATGATGATCAGCATGGTACAGCTATTGTAACGGCAGCGGGTATGCTAAATGCGCTTGAGGTACAAGGTAAAGCAATTGAAGATGCGATTATTGTTTGTTTAGGTGCCGGTGCTGCCGCTGTTGCCTGTATGGAGCTTTTAATTAAGTGTGGCGCGTTGCGTGAACATATTTATATGTTAGATCGTAAAGGCGTGATCCACACTCGCCGCGATGATTTAAATGAATATAAGCAGCTATTTGCAAACAATACCGACAAGCGCACTTTGCAAGATGTAATCGAAGACGCCGATGTGTTTGTCGGTGTGTCGGGTCCTAATTTATTAGCCCCTGAAGATTTAAAATTAATGGCTGATCGCCCTATTGTGTTTGCTTGTTCAAATCCAGATCCTGAAATTGATCCGCAATTAGCACACGCCGCACGTAACGATTTAATTATGGCGACAGGTCGTTCTGATTACCCTAACCAGGTTAACAACGTATTGTGTTTTCCGTTTATTTTCCGTGGTGCGTTAGATGTGCGTGCCAGTGTAATAAATGATGAGATGAAAATTGCAGCTGTAGAGGCAATTCGCAGTATTGCTAAAGAGCCAGTACCGGCTGAAGTACTCACTGCATCAGGCATTGATAAATTAGAGTTTGGTGCTAAATATATTATACCAAAACCGATGGATCCACGTTTATTACCACGTATTGCTAAAGCTGTTGCACAGGCTGCGGTTGACTCAGGTGTTGCACAAATTGATATGCCAGAAAACTACATGGCATAATCGTTAAGTATAAATTAATACAAAAAACCTCAGCATTTGCTGAGGTTTTTTATAGCTAAATATATCTAGTCTTCATCTAAAATAGGCACTTCGAGTCCCATTTCTTGCATTATTTTCTTCACTTCTTCAGGTACTTTTTCTACGTTATCTTTACGTAAATCATCATCATTAGGTAAAGGTTGCCCTGTAAATGCATGCAAAAAAGCTTCACATAAAAGCTCGCTATTTGTTGCATGACGCAAGTTGTTTATTTGACGGCGAGTACGCTCATCAGTAAGTACTTTTAATACATTTAGCGGGATCGAAACGGTGATCTTTTTTACTTGTTCGGATTTTTTCCCGTGTTCTGCGTATGGGTGAATATATTCACCATTCCATTTAGCCATAAGATGTATCGTTGCCTCAGATTATTAATTGCTCACACGCCATAAAAACGTGTGAATATGGGTGAAATTCTATCGATTTAAATAAGATAGTCAAACACTAGTTATTTAGCCATCCAGACACTTAAATGTTTTGACATCTTAAATCGCATGCGTTAAATTTTAGACGTCTAAACATCCAAAATGGCCAAGGTGGTAAAAATGAGTAAAAAAAATGCGGCAACAATTGCTGTTCGAAGTGGGGTAGATGCTGATAAGCACCATGGCGCAGTTGTTCCACCGCTCTATTTATCAACAACTTACTCATTTGCTGACTTTAATATAAAACGTGACTATGATTATGGTCGCAGCGGCAATCCTAATCGTGACATTCTTGCACAAACACTTGCAGAGCTTGAAGGTGGTGCGAAAGGCATCATTACTGCAACGGGCATGGCGGCTGTTCATTTAACAACCCAGTTACTCAATTGTGACGATACGTTAGTGATCCCCCATGATTGTTATGGAGGCAGCTACCGTTTATTCACTTCGCTAGCAAAACGCGGTTTATTAAAGCTTGAAGTAATCGATTTTACCAAAAGTGAAAGTCTAGCGCATATTCTTGCTATTAAACCTAAGCTGATTTGGATTGAAACACCAAGTAACCCTATTTTACGTTTAACAGATATTAAAGCGGTGACGGACATTGCCAAACAGTGTGGGGCATTGGTTGCCGCCGACAACACGTTTTTATCGCCAGCGTTACAAAACCCGATTAAGTTTGGCGCTGACATTGTGGTGCATTCAACCACAAAATATATTAATGGTCATTCTGATGTTGTTGGTGGCGCGGTTATCGCAGCAAATGCTGAGTTAGGTGAAGAGCTTGCTTGGTGGGCAAATAACATTGGCATTACCGGGGCGCCATTTGATAGCTATTTAACCCTTAGGGGGTTGCGCACTTTAAATGTACGTTTAAGGCAACACCAAGAAAACGCACTCGCCATTGCACAGTATTTAGAAAATTCCCAGTTTGTTGCTCAGGTTTACTACCCAGGTCTTGAGTCGCACCCTCAACATGCGCTTGCTAAGGCGCAGCAGCTTGGTTTTGGTGCTATGGTCAGTTTTGATATAAAAGGCGATATTGAAGATGCCGCCGCGTTTTTAACTTCCTTAAATGAATTTAGTTTAGCGGAATCATTAGGGGGAGTAGAAAGTTTAATTTGTCACCCTGCGACTATGACCCATGCAGGCATGGACGCAACCGCCCGTGCAGAGGCCGGAGTAGGCGATACCCTTATTCGTATTTCTGTAGGTATTGAAGATGTAAATGACTTACTGGCCGACTTAGACCGAGTGTTTAATTTAGTACGCCCAGGGCTGGCTGATACCGCTCTAACTGCAAAAAATGGTGCTAGTGAGTCTTTTGGTTCTGCAAAGTTAAACGCAGCACATCCAGCGCTATGGTAGTGCATAGTGATTTTAAAAATATAAAACATTAATTTGAGTTAGTATAAATATGGTAAATCAGGTTCATAAATTTGGGGGTTCGAGTTTAAGCTCAGCGGAACGCTTTAAAAGTGTCGCAAATATAGTTTTGACTCACGCAAACGCAGGAGACTGTGTAGTGGTATCGGCGGCCGGTAAAACCACAGATACCTTAGTTAAGTTGTGGCAAAGCTATCAACAACAAGATAACCAGGCCGTTGCTGATTTAGTGTTGTTATTAAGTAATCATCAAATCGCGCTTATTGAGCAATTATTAACGGCAAACGCAAGGCATAAAGCGCTTGATATGCTTGCTAGTGAGCTAAGTACTATTACTAAGGGTGCAGAGCAAGGCAGATTAGATGAAGCTTGGTTATTAGCTCATGGCGAGCTGTGGTCTGCTAGGTTATTAAGTGCTTACTTAAAGCAGCTTAACGTGAGTGCTTGCGCTCACGACGCTAGGCAGTTATTTACCCTAAATGCAGGGCAGCTGCAGCATGCTAATAATCAGCAACAATGTTTAAAAGCCATAGTAGCGAATAAAATTAATGTGGTTACTGGCTTTATCGCCGCAGATTCAAAAGGTGAAACAGTTACGCTAGGGCGAAATGGCAGTGATTACAGTGCCACTTTACTAGCTCGGTATTGCAATGCCAAAAAAGTCTCTATTTGGACTGATACCCAAGGTGTGTTTAGTACCGATCCTCGCAAGGTAGCCAATGCAGTTAAATACGCGCGGGTGTGTCGTGAACAAGCTAATTTATTAGCCAGATTAGGTAATCCTGTATTACATGCTAAAACACTATCGCCATTAAAAGATACCAATATAGCACTAGTGGTTCGCAGTAGTTACGACCCTTATGGCAGCTATACCGAAATTGTTAAACAAGGGCTATGTAAACAAAAACGTTTTTTAACAAGCGTTAATAATGTTGATTTACTCACCGTTGATGATTTGAGTGAAGGTGAGGTAGCGTATATTAGCCAGCTTATTCAGCATAGTTTGCATCACTTTGAGCAAGCTGGCGAAACCTATTTAGTGGTTCCCGCGTTAGCGACACATCAAGTGGTTAATTATTTTGCTGGGCGCGCTAATATTAGTGAATCCAATTTAAATGGTGTAGCGATTATTGCACCAGAACAAGATTTAGTGTCGGTCGGTAAGCAAAGTGAAACTTTATTGCAGGCACAATCAATCCAACCTCGTTTTACTCATTCTGGTCAGGGGTATACGTTACTGTTAACCGATCAACTACTCGAGAGTGATGTGCTTAGCCTGTTGCATGACAAACTCATTAATAAAGCACAAGAAATAGCTTTAATTGTTGCAGGACTTGGTAATGTTGGCGCTGAATTTATGCGTCAACTCCCGGCGCAATTAGCGCGTTTGTCGTCGGGTTTTAATATTAAATTAGTCGCGTTATTACGCTCTGAAAAAATGCTGGTTAATGCCAACGGGTTAGACAGTGAAAACTGGCAACATCAATGGGAAAACCATGCAAGCGGCTATCAACAAGCCGACTTGTTGTCATACATTGATACCCTAGAATATGAACATAAGGTAGTGATAGATATTACCGCCAGTGAACATTTTAGTCAGCTTTATAGGGAGTTAGTTAAATTAAACTGTCATTTAATTAGTGCTAATAAATACGCGGGTACTGCATCGCTTGCTTGGTATAAAACACTGCGGGAAAGCTTAGCGCAACGTGGCTTACATTGGCGTTATAATACCAGTGTGGGAGCAGGGTTGCCGATTAATTTTGCACTTGCCGATTTACAAAATAGTGGCGATAAAGTCACACGTATTGAAGGTGTGTTTTCAGGTACATTGTCATGGTTATGCAGTAAGTATGATGGCAGTAAAGCGTTTTCAGATTTAGTGCTTGAAGCGCAAGCTTTAGGGTTTACTGAGCCTGATCCACGAGAAGATTTATCTGGGCGAGATATGCAACGTAAGTTGCTTATTTTGGCGCGTGAATTAGGTATTGAATTAGAGCTTGACGATATTTCGTTATCGGCGTTGATGCCCGATGAGCTAAGTGAAGGCAGCTGGAATGATTTCCTTGATAACAGAGCAAGTTTAGATGCGTTTATTAAGCAGCATGCGCAAGCGGCTCAACAGCAAAATGCTGTATTGTGTTACACCGGATTATTAGCGTTTAAAAACAACACGCTAAATGCAAAAGTAGGAGTTGCCTATGTACCAAAAAGCGAAGCCGTTGCTAATTTAACGCCTGGTGATAATATTTTTGTGATTAACACTCAATGGTACAACCAAAATGCGCTGGTAATACAAGGCCCCGGCGCCGGTAAAGAAGTCACTGCTGCAGGTGTTCATTCAGACTTATATTGGTTGGTGCAAAATATTAACTAACACCTCTTTATGTAAAAAGGCCGCAAGTTGCGGCCCTTTTGAGATTTACACTCTTTAAAACAGTTCTTCTTCAGTTTTAGTGTTTTCTTCAAACACATCAGTTGGCTGAGATAATATATATTTTGTAGGCGTGGTGCCTTTTTCAAAGTATTCAAAACGGCTAGTGTAATCATTTTTATGACTTAAAAGCCCGGTTTCTAAATCAATGCGAATAGACACTAAGCCTTCAGGTGGCTCAATAGGCGCCGCTGGCTGCCCCTCAAGTGCGACTGCCATAAAATTAACCCAGGCAGGCAGTGCTGTTTTAGCGCCAGATTCTGCGCCTGAGATTTGACCACTTCCTAGGTTATTATTATAGGTGGAGCGCCCCAAGGTATTACCTGGGTTATCAAAGCCAACCCATACTGATGTCATAACATTGTGGTTAAAGCCACTAAACCAAGTATCAACAGAGTCATTGGTGGTGCCTGTTTTACCCGAAAGGTCGCGACGCTTTAGTGCTTGCGCACGCCAGCCGGTACCACTCCAGCCGGTTTTATTTGCCCAGCTACCTCCACCCCAAATAGCACTGTTCATGGCGCTGGCAATTAAAAACGCATTTTGTTTAGATATAATTTGCGGCGCACAGTTTGGTGTTAACTGCTCACTTAGCATTGAAGGGTTTGTGACTAATGCTTCATCATTACAAACAACAGTCGGATCAGCCTCAAACAAGGTGTTGCCCAACGCATCCTGAATTTGTGAAATAAAGTACGGCTCAATTAAATGCCCGCCATTAGCAAAGGTGCTCATGCCTCTTGCTAATTCAAGAGGGGTAATAGATGCACTGCCTAATGCCAGCGACTCACTGCGGTTTATATCTTCATCTTTAAAACCAAATTTTAATAAATGATCAGCGGTACTTTGCAAACCAACGCCGCGTAACAAACGCACCGAAATTACATTTTTAGATTGTGCTAACGCGCGACGAATCCGAATTGGCCCATTATAAATTGCAGGGCTATTTTTAGGGCGCCATGCAACGCCTTGGCTTTTATCCCATTGGTTTATAGGCGCATCATTTAAAATTGACGCTAAAGTATAGCCTTTTTCAAGCGCGGCAGAATAAATAAAGGGCTTAATATTAGACCCTACTTGGCGTTTTGCTTGTACTGCGCGGTTGTATTGGCTTTGCTCAAAGCTATAGCCACCAACAATGGCTTTTATACGTCCGTTTTGTGGATCTAAAGAAACAATAGCGCTCGAAGCTTCAGGAATTTGACTTAAAATATAGCGGTTATCGTCATTTTTTCGCAGCCATATTTGCATACCAGGGGTCAATATATCGCTGGCGTTTTGAGGGGCATAACTTTGACGATAACGAGAAATAAATTTACGTGCCCACTTAAGATTATCCCAAGTGAGTGTTGCGCGCTCGCCGCTTTTAAGTATTACGTCTGCGCTTTTATCATACACATTTAAAACCGCAGCGGTTTTTAAAGGCCCTAATTCATTCACATTTTTTAAAGTATTTAATAGTGTAGACTCAGGTGGTGTAGGCTCTGATTGTGGATCCCATAAAATGGCTTCTGGGCCCCTAAAACCATGGCGCATATCATAGGCATGTAAATTATTAACTAAGGCTGTTTGCGCGGCTTTTTGAACATGCGATTCAACCGAGGTGTAAACATTAAATCCTGAATTATAGGCTTTATCTATACCATAGCGTGCCACCATTTCTGCACGTACCATTTCTGCAATATACGGCGCATATAAATCGATTTCAGCGCCATGAAAGTATGCGGTAATTGGCTGGTTTATGGCTTCATTATATTGTGTTTTGGAAATATAGTTCTCTTGGAGCATTCTTCCTAAAACTACATTTCTTCTGTCTTTGGCTCTTGCAGGATTACGAATAGGATTAAGTGCCGATGGCGCTTTTGGTAAACCTGCTATCATTGCCATTTGTGCCAGTGTTAACTCTTTTAGTTCTTTACCGTAATAAACTTGCGCCGCCGCACCAATGCCAAAAGCGCGGTTTCCTAATTCTATTTTATTTAGGTAAAGTTCAAAAATTTCATCTTTTGAAAGAAGGTTTTCTATGTGCAGTGCAATAAATATTTCTTTTACTTTACGAATGTAGGCTTTTTCTCGCGTTAAAAAGAAGTTACGTGCCAGCTGCATGGTAATGGTACTGGCGCCTTGCTTTTTTTCACCGGTAGAAATAAGCACTAGCGCTGAGCGTACAATACCAATCGGGTCAACACCAATATGGTCATAAAAGCGACTATCTTCAGTTGCTAAAAAAGCGTGTAACATAGGTTTAGGAACTTGGTCTATGGTTACTGGGATCCGTCTTTTTTCACCAAATTGATTGATTAAAAGTCCGTCTTTGGTAAATACTTGCATCGGCGTCTGTAATTGCACGTTTTTTAAAACTTGCACGCTGGGAATGTCTGATTTAACGAAGTAATAAAGGCTAAGTAAAGTAATTAGTGCAAGTAGCGCACAAATGATGAAAAATTGTAAAGTTCTTTTGATTAAAATCACTGATATTTCCCTAAACGGACTCCCAATTACAGGTTGAGACTGCTAGTATATATTGATTAAAAATTGAATCATATTTTTTAAGATATAATTATAACTTGTTTATTATTAAAACAAAGGCAAAGTTGCAAACATGCTAAGTCAACTAATAAAAAAACCATCACCCATGATGGTAGGCATTGATATAGGATCGCACTCTATCAAGGCTGTGCTTTTAAGTGAAACAGAAACTGGGCTTCGACTAGAAGCACTTGCAATTGAACCTATGCCAAAAGGCGCCATGAGTGAGCGTAGTATTCAAGATATTGAAGCCATTGGTAATGTGATAACCAAGTTAAAACGCAAGTTGCCAAAATCACTAAAATTTGCAGCCGTTGCGGTATCTGGTCAAACAGTGATAACAAAAGTAATTTTCATGGATGTTTCCTTAAGCGACGCTGAATTAGAGTCGCAAATTGAAATAGAAGCAGACAGTTTAATTCCTTACCCATTAGATGAAGTGAGTCTGGATTTTGAAAAGCTGTCAATTAACAAAGCTGATCCGAGCAAAATAAATGTGCTACTTTCTGCAGCTAGAACAGAAAGCGTTGAAGCGAGAGTGGCCGCACTTAGTGCTGCAAATTTAGCAACCAAAGTTGTTGATGTCGAAAGTTACGCTTTGAGTCGTACTATGGACGTTTATTATCAGCAGCTACCATCGGATGCTTATGAAAAAAACGTTGCGGTGGTCGACATTGGCGCTGTGCTGACCTTAGTCAGTGTAGTGCATTGTGGTGAAACAATTTACACCCGAGACCAAGTGTTTGGCGGTGATCAATACACCAACAGTATTGTTGCTTATTATAATAAAAGCTTCGATGAAGCTGAAATTGGTAAAACAACGGGTGATTTACCGCCTAACTACACCTTTGAAGTGTTAGCCCCTTTTCAAACATCACTGCTACAACAAGTTCGTCGTGCGGTACAAATGTTTTTAACCACAACAGGTAAAGAACAACTGGATTACATAGTATTAACCGGCGGTTCTGCAATGATAAAGGGGGTTGATAGGTTATTAATTGAAGAGCTAGGAATACATACGGTTGTTGTTGAGCCTTTTGATAAAATGGAAATATCGCCTAAAGTTGACCGTCACATTATAGACCGTCACCGTACTCAATTTGCAATTGCAACCGGCTTAGCGTTGAGGAGCTTTTCATCATGCCACATATAAATCTATTACCTTGGCGTGAACTGCAGCGTGAACAGTCTAAAAAGAAGTTTATAACACTACTCGTCGCAATCGTTATTATATGTTTTATTAGTATGTATGCATTAAGCGCATTTTATAGCGGCTTAAAAGAAGGGCAGGCGCTAAAAAATAATTATCTTAGTTCAGAAATCACAACGTTAGATGAAAAAATACGCGATATAAGAGATTTAGATAAGAAAAAAGAAAATCTACAACAACGAATGCGTTTAATTGAAGAGTTACAAAGCAGCCGTAATCTAGGCACGCAAATAATGGATGAGGTAGCAAAAATAGTGCCTGCAGGGGTTTATTTAACCAAGTTGGAGCGCAAAGGACGTCAAATTTATGTCTCTGGTAAAAGTGAGTCAAATAATCGCTTATCGACAATGCTTCGACAAGTACAAAGCTCTTATCTACTAGAGAGTCCAATTATGCAAGGGATTATTGCTGGTGATAAATCTTCACGTTTACTTAGCGATTTTAATATGGAGTTTTATGTTAAACCATTTGGCCAAATAGGTGAGGCGCGTGATGAACCTTGATTTAAAATCGTTTACAGAGATTGACTGGAATGAAATAGAACTCGATAACATAGGCGAGTGGCCGCTTATAGTCAAAGCAATATGCGGTACTTTTGTTGCTTGTTTAGTGTTGTTTTTTAGTTACAGTTTATTAGTGTCAGATGAAATTGACAGCTACCATAGTGCGGTTGCTAAAGAAGTCGAGTTACGGACAACTTACCGAGCTAAATATGCGGTTGCCAGTAAACTTGATATTTACAGAGAGCAAATGATTGAAATGGAAGCTAAGTTCTCTCAATTATTAAAACGTTTGCCTACCTCAAATGAAACACCAGGTTTACTCGATGACCTTTCTTATGTGGGGACAACGAGTGGACTAACGTTTTTAAAAATTGGGTGGTTACCTGAGGTTGAAAAAGAATTTTATACTGAGCTGCCGATAAAAATAGAAGTTGTTGGGACTTATCATGAATTTGGTGAGTTTGTAGGAAAAGTAGCTCAACTCCCAAGAATTGTCAGTTTACATGATTTTTCTATTTTATCATCTGGTGAAAAGCAACTAACCTTTAGTGTGGTAGCAAAAACTTACCGCTATGAAGAAGGGATAAGGTAATGAAGCAACTGTTGTTTACCGTTATCATGATGATGTTGCTCAATGGCTGTAACGAAGATACATCGGAGCAAAAAGAGTTTATTGATCAAATTAAGGCTAATACCACTGCACGTGTAGAAAAAATACCTGAACTGGTGGAGTTTGAACATTTTGCATATAACGCAAAACAGTTACGTAGTCCTTTTGTCGCACCAGAGCCTGAAATAATACAAAATAAGCTTATACAAGTTAAAAACTGCCTTCACCCAGACTCAGCGCGTGTTCGCCAACCTCTGGAAAAGTACCCATTAGATAACTTAGCCATGAAGGGCACCATAGGATCAAGCGGTAAAACATGGGCGCTTATAACCGCCGCTGATGACACTTTACATAGAGTCACAGTGGGTAATTATTTAGGCACTTATGATGGAAAGGTAAGTCGTGTTAACAGTGATTATATTGAACTAGTAGAATTAATCCCCGATGGGTCAGGTTGTTGGAAAGAACGTTTGACTAAATTAGAAATGTTAGAGGCAGCGACCGATGGCGCAAATTAATAACAAAAAAGGTACTTCTTGTATGTACAAAGATGGGCATTCATATCATCGTATTTTCTCTGCTTTATTGCTTGTTTTTTTATTACTGATAGCAAAAGCAGCCAGTGCAGCCCCTTTACTTTATGATGTTCGATACAACCCATTGCTAAAAGGTGAGACTGAATTACAGTTGGTATTTGATGAAAAAATACAGCAACAACCTACAGTACAGGTTTTTAATAGTCCTGCGCGCATAGAGTTGTTATTCGATGGCGTAGAATTAGATGAAAAACTGACAAATATCGCTATAAATCAAGCGGGTGTTAGTAATATTACGAGTATGATGACCAGCGCAGGTTTAAAAGTAACAATAAATCTTGAGCGATTAAAAATTTACCAAACACACGTGACTAATAACTTAGTTTCAATAAGGATTTCAGATAATCCGTTAACAGCACAAGCATCAACGAGTGGTGAGGATAAGCCAACGTTTACGTCTAATTACATTAACACAATTCAAGCCATTGACTTTCGTCGTGGTGAAAAGGGCGAAGCAAAAGTACTCGTGTATTTGCAAGACACTCAAGCTGCTATTGAGGTTAATGAGCGTGGCGGTAAAATTATTGCAGAGTTTCATCATACCGATATTTTAGACGATTTATTGTACCAACTTGATGTGCTTGATTTTGGTACTGTTGTGAGCCGTATTGAGACCTTTAAAGAAGATAACCTTACCCGCATAGTCATAGAGCCCAATACAGCGTTTTCCTATACGTATCAACAAATTGAAAATATTTTCACTTTAACAGTTGAGAAAGATAAAACACAAAATGCGTTTTTAGATGGCGGTAAAGAGTACTTAGGCCGCCCTATGACGCTTAACTTTCAAGATATCTCTGTACGTGCTGTGCTACAAATTATTGCGGGCTATAATGATTTTAACTTGGTAACAAGTGACTCTGTGACTGGCAATATCACCCTTCGTTTAGATGGCGTGCCCTGGGATCAAGCTTTAGATGTGGTATTAAGAATAAAAGGCTTAGACAAACGCATGGATGGCTCTATTTTGATGGTAGCCCCCTCTGAAGAGCTTGCAGCTCGTGAAGCCAAAGAGTTAAAAGCTAAGCAGCAGGTTGAAGATTTAGAGCCGCTTTACAGTGAATATATTCGCTTAAATTACGCAAAAGCAGAAGATTTTGCTGATTTATTAAAAACAGACACCAACAGTATTATTACAGCCAGAGGCAGTGTCTCTGTTGATCAACGTACCAATACACTCCTAATGAAAGATACCGCAAAAAGTATCGCAAGTGTTCGCCGTATGGTTGAAACCCTAGATATTCCCGTTAAACAAGTGGTTATTGAAGCGCGTATGGTAACCGTACGTGACAATGTAACCGAAGATTTAGGCGTTCGTTGGGGGTTTAGTGATCAACAAGGTTCTGATGGTGTATCAGGCACATTAGAGGGGGCCAATGCCATTTCTAATGGGAATATTCCAAATATTTCCGATCGACTTAATGTTAACTTACCCGTAGCTAATCCATCGGCAAGTATTGGTATGCATATAGCCAAGCTCGCTAATGGAACATTGATAGATTTAGAATTAACGGCCCTTGAAGAAGAGAACAAAGGGGAGATTATTGCAAGTCCGCGTATAACGGCTGCTAATCAGCAAAAAGCGCGTATTGAGCAAGGTACTGAAATTCCTTATGTAGAATCAGCTTCAAGCGGCGCAACCACGGTTAGTTTTAAAAAGGCTGTATTGAGCTTGGAAGTAACACCACACATTACCCCAGACAATAAAGTTATTTTAAATTTAATCATTACTCAAGATACCCGTGGTGATACAGTTCAAACCGGAACCGGACCGGCGGTCGCTATTGATACACAACAAATTGAGACTCAAGTATTGGTTGAGAATGGACAAACGGTGGTGTTGGGTGGTATTTTCCAACAGCAAATTATTAATTCGACCAAAAAAGTACCTTTATTGGGCGACCTTCCTTACGTAGGAAGATTATTTAAAAGCACGAGCGAATTTAATGAAAAGCGCGAACTGCTGATTTTTGTTACACCTAAAATTCAAATAGACTAATTACTATAAAGCTATCTAAGCACATTACGCGTTTAGATAGCTATACTATTAATCCGGTTGTGATGGTGTGATTACTCCCTATAGATGTACAATTAGGCAGTATATAAGCTAATTTATATACTGTACTGCGGGTGCAAAATAAGCCTTTGTTTGGTATTGGCGACTAAGATTTTACAAAATACTTATGTGAAACTTTATGTTGCTATAAACAATGACGCTTAATTGCATAAATTTTAACCCTAGAAGATAAACTTGCCTATAACAAAGTGCTTTTTTGTTAACCAGTGAGTGATTATTTGGTTTAATTACTCGTTATATGGCTTTTTATCCTAATTGACTTGAAATACCCGACCAATTGCTGAGATAATCCCTTTCTTAATTTTGGGGCCAGGTCGTTAGGCGGGGTTTTATTTCAAATTTTAGAGTTCGTTTGTACTAAAAGATATGGCTGAGAAACGTAATATATTCCTAGTTGGCCCCATGGGGGCTGGCAAAAGTACGATTGGTCGTCACATCGCTGACCAATTACACCTTGAATTTGTTGATTCTGATCAAGAAATCGAACGTCGCACGGGCGCAGATATTGCCTGGGTGTTCGATCTTGAAGGTGAAGAAGGCTTTAGACTTCGTGAAGAATCTGTTATTGGCGATTTAACCGAAATGCAAGGTATTGTTCTTGCTACCGGTGGTGGTTCAGTAATGAGTAAAGAAGTCCGAAATAAGCTTTCGGCTCGTGGTATTGTTGTATACCTAGAGACACCCATAGAAAAACAAGTTGCACGTACGCAACGCGATAAGCGTCGCCCATTATTGCAAACAGAAGAAGCACCTCGTGATGTACTTGAGCGCTTAGCAGAAGAGCGTGAACCATTGTATATAGAAATTGCTGATTTTGTTGTTCGCACTGATGAGCAGAGCGCAAAAGTTGTTGCTAACCAAATCATCGAGAAATTGGATTTTTAAAAGCCAGTATTAAAAAGGAATAACTCTGCATGCTTGAATTAACTGTTAATTTAGACGAGCGAAGTTACCCTATTTATATTGGTCAATCTGCACTTCAAGATACAGGCCGCCTAACCCGTCATATTGGTGATTGTCGGCCTATCATCATTACTAATGATACTGTTGCACCCTTGTATTTACAGCCGTTGCTTGAATCATTAGCACAGCTAAACCCACTACATTTTATTATTCCAGATGGTGAGCAATATAAATCACTCACTTGGTTTGAAAAAATTTCGGCATTTCTACTTGAGAATAATTGCGGTCGCGACACCTGTTTAATTGCACTCGGTGGTGGCGTTGTCGGTGATTTAACCGGGTTTGTTGCCGCTTGTTATCAGCGTGGCGTGCCTTTTATTCAAATACCGACCACGTTATTATCGCAAGTTGATTCTTCTGTTGGCGGCAAAACAGCAGTAAACCATCCATTAGGCAAAAATATGATTGGGGCTTTTTATCAACCTCAAGCTGTATTTATTGATACGCGTTCGTTGCATACTTTGCCAACACGCGAGTTTGCAGCGGGGATGGCTGAAGTTATTAAGTATGGGCTGATTTACGATACTGAGCTGTTTTCTTATTTAGAGCAACATGTCACTCAATTACAACAGTTAGATGAAGCGTGTTTACAGCACATAATTTTTAGGTGCTGTGAAATTAAAGCGCTGATTGTTGCACAAGATGAAAAAGAGCAAGGTCTTCGAGCGCTGTTGAATCTAGGGCATACGTTTGCTCATGCAATAGAGGCTCAAATGGGGTATGGCGTATGGCTGCATGGTGAAGCAGTTGCAACAGGTATGGTGCTTGCTGCCAAACTTGCTTACACTCGCCAAGATTTAACCCCCGACGATGTAGAGCGTATTACTAGATTAATAGCACAGTATAACTTGCCAATTGAAATACCAAACGGCATGACCAGTGAGCAGTTTTTACTGCATATGCGCAAAGATAAAAAGAACAAAAAAGGCACAATCCGATTTATTTTACCCACCCAATTTGGCCAATGTGCATTAGTAGATGATGTATCTGATGACCAAGTCAGAGCATTGATCGAGCAATAAATGCAGTCACAAATTTTACCAAGCCGTGCGGCTTTGGTGGATAGAATCGCCCTGCAATTTGAATATGGTCAAAACTTGATTGTTTTGTTAGGTACCTCTGGTTTAGGTAAAAGTTATTTACTTGAAACTTTTATTACTGACAAATATAGCGATTTTAATAAAGCATTTGTACAAGTTGGCGCGCAATTAACTGACGTACAATTAATGACTCAGCTACTAGAACAAAGTTTTAGCGCCCCTTTAATTGACCACAATTTAAGTTTATCGCAAAACTACTATCACTTAGTGCAACGACAGCAGTGTGGCGCGTGTTTGTGGGTTATTGATGGTGGTAGGCATCTATCTGATGAGCTGATAGCAGAGCTGGAACTGTTATCAAAAAATGCGCCTAATGTGCTTTATATTATGATTGCCTCACAATCTACATTGGCATTTAAAAGTGTGGTGAATATTCACCTAGAGCCACTAAATTTAGTTGAAAGTAAACAATTAATGAAAGGGTATTTTACTAACTTACCTTATGATGAAGACCCGGTTTTTCAAACCTTTTTAATTGAAGCCCAAGGTAACCCGAGTTTATTATTAGCATGGCAGCCTACAGAGCAAGTTGCAGATATTATCGTAAAAGATAAAGTGTCATGGCGGCTACAGTTACTGACATTATTACTGATAATTATGCTATTAATTATCGGCCTTGTTTACAAAGCTGATATGACCCAGTGGTGGAAAAACGCTAATCGTCAAAGCACCGAACAAGTCACTGCAACGGCTATTACAACTAAACAAGCGATTGAAAATAAACCACAGCAGGTTGTTGCGTCGGACGATGTTACATTACCAGCGCCAATAATTAACGAGCCAACACAACAAAGCGCTAACAATGACGTGTCTGCCATTGTCGATAGCCTAACAGAATCAGCCGCGGTGGTTAAACAACTAAAACCAGCACCGCCGTTAACTGAAGAAAAAGCCATTAGCATACCAACAGCGACAAAACAGCAAAGTCAAACAGTAAAAATACCCAGTAATTGGTACTTAGCACAACCTGCAGATAATTTTGTTATTCAGCTATTAGCGGTAACACAGCAGCAAGTGGCCACTGAGTTTATAGCAAAAAATAAACTACAAAGGTTAACTCATACCTATCAAACTAAACGAAATGATAAAATGTGGTGGGTGGTAACAACAGGCAGTTTTGCTAATTTAAATGAGGCAAAACAAGCACTGCAAGCACTTCCTGCTGAGGTCAGAATAAATAAACCTTTTTATAAAAAAATGAGCAAAATAAAACAAGAAATTGCACGAGTTGATCAGTAAATTTGCTGGCTTTAGTGTAAAATCGCGCAACACCGAATTGAAGTAAAGAGCCAATGCAGCAAAAGAGTAGAGCCTTCCTTAAATGGGCTGGCGGAAAATACAGCCTAGTTGAAGATATTAACGCGCGACTAAATCAAGCAAGTAAGCATGCAGATACCTTGGTTGAACCTTTTGTTGGCGCGGGCTCCGTGTTTTTAAATAGCAATTTTAAACACTACATACTCAACGATATAAATGCTGATTTAATCAATTTATACAAAGAGCTTAAACGTTCGCCGGATGAGTTTATTAGTGATGCTAAAAAGCTGTTTGTTGATTTAAATAACCACAGTGATGCGTATTACGATTATCGCGTGCAGTTTAACCAAAGCCGCGATGTGTACGAGCGAGCCATTTTATTTTTATATATGAACCGCCATGGCTATAACGGATTATGTCGTTATAACTTAAAGGGTATTTTTAATGTGCCTTTTGGTAAATATAAAAAGCCTTATTTTCCCGAAAAAGAAATGTACTTTTTTGCCAGCAAAGCGCAACAAGCAACATTTACCTGCCTAGGCTACGATGACGTATTTAAATTGGTGCCTAAAAATGCGGTGATCTATTGCGATCCGCCTTATGTGCCGTTAAGTAAAACAGCATCGTTTACCTCGTATGCTAAAGGCGGGTTTAACTTAGATGATCAGGCCAATTTAGCCAACTTGGCTGAGCAAGCTGCATTTGAGAATAACACCCCTGTTCTTATTTCAAACCATGATACGACGTGGACACGCAAAATTTACAGCCAAGCATCACTGGATAAAATTCAGGTTAAACGTACAATTAGCCCAAAAGGCGGTTCACGAAATAAAGTGGATGAGCTAATGGCTATGTACTTAGCACCGAAGTCACGGTTGCATAAATAGCCAGTACAAATAATACAAAAAGCACCACAGCAATGGCTATTAGGGTAATAGGGGAGTGGTGCTTAAAGTCTGTTTTGCGTTTATCTTCAGATTGAACACCAAAAAATGCAGCCAGCACACTTTGTAACGCACTAAAAAAATGCTGCATTAATTAAAATAAAGGCTTAATAGAAGAGGGCTTGTGCTTGTCATCAGTGCCTGTTAATAACTCTAACAAGTCTAAATAATGAAATTGAGCACTGCGGCTATCGCCGGTTAACCAAGACACCCAAGAAGAGCTTTCTTCAAGTTCAATACAACGATTTACGCCAGTATTAACAGCCTTGATTTGCTCTTTATGAAGACAAGTATTGGCTAAGCTTACATCTTGCTTAGTATTTGAGCAAAGCGACGTTGCCCCAATAATAACACTTACCGACGTGATTAATATTCCAATTTTAAAAGCACGCATATATAAACCTAACTATTTAGTATTGAAAAGAGCATAGCAAAACCTGCTTAAATAATACACTTTATTTTTGTAGTGTTTATTGTATTTTAAATACTTAGTGGCACCCGCTTAAAAACAGGCCCTGTTTTAAATTATAAAAGACTCACCCCCTGAGTATACCCCTTTGTCATGAGCACTAACAATAAGGCTTGAGCGCGACTGATTTGGCGCTATTTTTAAAGGTGCTACTTGGGTAACTTCGCTAATTAAGTTACATTAACGCCATAAATTATTGATTAACGGATTAGCGATGCTCAATTGCGAACAAAAATACTTAATAGCGCCCTCTATTTTATCTGCCGATTTTGCACGATTAGGCGAAGATGTCGACAAAGTGTTAGCCGCAGGGGCTGATGTCGTCCATTTTGATGTAATGGATAACCATTATGTACCTAACTTAACCATTGGCCCAATGGTATGTAAAGCACTTCGCGACTACGGGATAAAAGCGCCGATTGATGTACATTTAATGGTAAAACCGGTAGACAGTTTAATTCCACAATTTGCGCAGGCGGGTGCATCAATTATTACCTTTCATCCAGAGGCGAGTGAGCATATTGACCGCACCTTGCAGTTAATAAAAGATCAAGGCTGCCAAGCTGGTTTAGTGTTTAATCCTGCTACGAGTTTAAGTTACCTTGACCATGTTATGGATAAAATTGATGTGATTTTATTAATGTCGGTAAATCCGGGGTTTGGTGGGCAAAGCTTTATTCCACAAACGCTTGAGAAATTGCGCGAGGCAAAGCAACGCATTGTTGATTCAGGGCGAAATATTCGTTTAGAAGTTGATGGCGGCATTAAAGTAGATAATATTGCCGCGGCGGCTGAGGCGGGGGCAGATATGTTTGTGGCCGGCTCTGCTATTTTTAATCAGCCTGATTATAAAACCGTGATTGATGAAATGCGCCAACAATTAAACAGTGTTAAATAATGAAATACGAGGCGGCATTATTCGATTTAGACGGCACGCTAGTTGATAGCGTGTACGACTTGTACATGGCCTTAAACTTAACGCTTAGCGACTTAGCATTCCCAATTGTTAGCCAGCGGTTAGTTGAAAGCTGGGTAGGTAATGGCATTGAAGTGTTAGTTAAACGTGCCCTTTGTGGCGATATGCACATTAGCGAGCACCTTGACGAGGCGTTAAGCGAACGGGCTACTAATCTATTTTATCAACATTACAATGAGCAGGTTGGAGAGTACAGCGTGTTGTACCAGCATGTTGAAACTGGGCTGGCGGCATTAAGTGGTATGCGCAAAGCCTTGATCACTAATAAAGCCCGCCAATTTACAGAAAAGCTATTAGATAAGCTGGCTTTACGTCATCATTTTGAAGTAATTATATGTGGCGACGACATGGCAAAAAAACCGTCTCCTGCGCCGCTTTTATTTGCCTGCGAAGCGTTAAATATTTCGCCTGATAAAGCCATTATGATTGGCGATTCAAAAAGTGACATACTCGCGGCACAAGCAGCTAATATTGATGTGATAGCGCTTACTTACGGGTATCATCAGGGTGAGCAGTTAGCGGACTATAATCCGCAGTACCTATGCGATAACTTCTTAGCTATAATACCCGCACTAACACAGCGTTAAGCATTTTTAATTAAGTAAAAATAAAGGAAAATCATGAGTAAACCAGTAGTATTAAGTGGCATGCAGCCAACCGGTGGTATGACAATAGGCAACTATGTTGGTGCTATTAACCAGTGGGTTAAGCTACAGGAAGAATATGATAGCTACTTTATGCTTGCAGATTTACATGCAATAACCGTACGTCAAGATCCAGCGTTATTACGCGGTCGCGTACTCGACGGCGTTGCGTTATACACAGCATGTGGCATTAATCCAGAAAAAGCGGCATTATTTGTACAATCTCAGGTGCCTGAGCATGCGCAACTTGGTTGGGTATTAAACTGCTATGCGCAAATGGGCGAACTTAACCGCATGACCCAGTTTAAAGATAAATCGGCCACGCATGCCAATAACATCAATGTAGGTTTATTTGCTTATCCGGCCTTGCAAGCCGCCGATATTTTATTGTACCAAGCAGATAAAGTACCGGTAGGTGAAGACCAAAAGCAGCACCTTGAACTAACGCGCGACATTGCAACGCGTTTTAATAATGTGTATGGCGATATTTTTACACTGCCACAGCCCTATATTCCTGAGTTTGGGGCGCGAGTAATGAGCCTACAAGATCCACTGAAGAAAATGTCTAAGTCAGATGAAAATCCAAATGGCTTTATTATGATGTTAGACGAGCCGAAAAAAATCGAGAAAAAGCTTAAAAAAGCAGTCACCGATTCTGACGAGCAAGCCCGTATTTATTTCGATCGAAGCGAAAAGCCAGGCGTCTCTAATTTACTTACACTGCTAAGTGTTGCCACTAAACGCCCCATTGCAGAGTTAGTTCCTGAATACGAAGACAAAATGTACGGCCACCTAAAAAAAGATACAGCAGCAGCTGTTGTGAGTATGATAGAGCCAATTCAAGCGCGCTTTAAAGAAATTCGCGAAGATCAAACCTTACTAAACAACATCATGAAAACAGGGGCTGAAAAAGCCAGCGCCCGCGCTGAAAAAACATTAAAAGCGGTGTATGATGCAGTTGGGTTTATTCCACGCCCGTAACGCTTGTTAATAATCAATCAGATAAAGCCAGATAGTCATAACCATAAAGAACATCTGGCTTTTATTTATAACAGTAACCCCCGCTAAGTTTCATTAACGCAAATAAAGTAGACAGCTATACGTGCCTGTATTGTTGTCGTAATAAAGAAGCAACCGAGCATCCCCTGTTTGATTAACTTTTTTAACGGTTACCAAGTCTATATACCTACTGATCAGCAATATAATTTAAATAGAGAACGCATTTTCTCTTTTATGGATAGCTTAAGTACTAATAAAAAATTATATATAGCAATGCATTACGTTATTTGTTAAAAATGATTTATTAAATACATAAGCGTGGCATCGGCAGAAATATGCGCGATGAGCGCACTATAAATGTTATGTCTCTAAAGGAAGCTCATGAGTAAAGTTAGGATTAAGCTGGTATTAATAGGACACTTGCCTTTAGAGTTCCAGCCAAAGAAAATAAAAAAATGGACCTCTAAGACTTTCGAGGTAGTCGAAGAAGTCGATAATTATGCGCTTCGTTGTGATTCTGACGGTTCAGAGTGGGAGTTTTCCGATAGCGCAGTAACAAGACAGCTCCCAAAGCAATTCAATGCTGACTTCATGATCGCCATTGTAAATGTTCCTATTGAAGATAACTGGTACTCGCGAAGGCTTGAAAATAATCAAATTGTATTTACTTTCCACGAAATCAAGGACATTCTCGAGCATTACAATATACCAATAGAAAATGTTGTTTATCGTTTGCTATACGCATACACGCTGCTATTTAGACGTGCAGGAAACCGAATCCCTGATTTCGATGAAGTACCCGGCTTTACTCATGATGAAACTCGTGGATGTCTCTTTGACATGAATGGCATAAAAACCGATTTGGTTGCTTCGTGTCACAATCCGCAAATATGCGATGAGTGTCAAGAGAGACTAAAGCAGGAAAAAGTTTCAAAGTCTGATATTGAAAATACCCAAAGCGACATTAGACGCATCAAAAAAGATTTGTATTTCAGAGTGCTTGGCCATGTAAAAAAGCACCCGATTACAGCACTTGCTATATCTAGCGTGTTTGCTCTAACGCTTGGCATTGTAAGTTCTATTATTGGTTCATTTGTTTACGCATATATCAAAAGCAGCGTATGAAGCAGGCAAGACATAACAATCGCAGTCACGGCGACGTCTTTTTCGTTGGGGCTTCGCCTTCACTATAAAGTCGCGCGTGCTGGCGGCGTTAGCCGTTTTGCAAATTTTGGAGGTAATCCACTAATTCGTGAATATGAGTCGATGGATTATCAGTAAAATTGTTTTCGACTTCAATTAAAGCTCGTTGTGCATTTTGCTTAGCAAATTCAAGTTGATGTAGTAATGCACAAAATATCTTTTCATCTCCTTTAGAATATTCAGGCATTACTTTTTTTAATTCTTTTAATACTTCGTTTGAAATACTTGAGTTACCTGAAGCACTAAATGGTTTTGTTGTATATTGAAAGTGGAGTAATAACCAATATTCAAAACAAGGAATTGAAACAATATGAAAAAATAAACCCGCTGGTTTTTTTAATGCTATTTTAGCTTTCATTTCTTCATAAGTTTCATGGGAATCTTTATCAAAAACACAGTAAATTCGGTCATAGCCATCTCCCTTATCCTGTTCAGTTTTTGCTAAGTTTTCAGCTCTTTTAAGAACACTTTTAGGGCTAGAGCCACATGAACCATCAATTTCAACATTTGCAGAATTTAGTTTGTAATAATTTACAAGCTCAGTGAAGTAATTCGGTTCTGTTTTTTCACCTTCACAAACGATAAGAACTTTGTCATATGAAGAACGTCTAGAAGCTCTACGTTTAAGATCTCGAGTAGCTTTCGCTTTTCTTTTATGTTGCAAATCCTCTGACCCCATTTTACGCTCCTAGTTTATTAATGTTCTTAATAAATGGTAAAGCGCCATATCTCCCTGAAAGATAGCTCACCTCTAAATTTTCACGTTCTTTTCTAGGGCTAAAATCAGTTAAAGGGTAAATAGAAGTTTCTTGATGTTTATTTTTTTCACAAAACCAGATTTGATCGCGTCTAAATACATCTTGATTTAGAATAGATGTTTCATGAGTTGTAAAGATCAATTGAGCATTTTTAGGGTTTGTTTTGGTGCTGTGAAAAAGGTTCACTAAATATTTAACCATCTTAGGATGCAAATTATCATGTAGTTCATCAACAATTAAAATATATCCGTTTTGAAGGATATCGATCCAAGGACCAGCAAAAGAAAAGAATTTTTGTGTACCATCAGATTCTTCTGAAAAGTCTAAAGGAACTCTCTTACCTGATTTTGTTTTATGTACTGTCTTAATATCAATTACTTCCTTTCCTTTCATCTCTTTTGAGATTTGTTCTTTTACAATATCGGGTAGTTCATCAGGAAGAGATTTAGGATTAAACTTCTCAGTTTCAATTTCGATATCATCAATATTAAAATCAGCAGACTGTAAAAAATCTAAAACTTGTTTTTTTGTTTCATCATTTTCACACAAAGATGCGGTATAACTAGGTCCCCAACCACTAACATTAGTCGGACGTAATTTTTCTTTAAACCAATTAAAAATAGGTTTAAGTTGCTCACTATTTAATTGAACAGCCGTGGATAAAAATAAAGCATTAGAGCGGGTGGAGTTCATCCACACACTTTTTGTACCTAACAAGTGCTCACTAAATTTATAATCATATTGATCATTTTTTGTATCAAAAACTCTAGAAAACCACCTCTGAGGTCTAGCTTTAGGATATGCAATTAGCCACTCTTCTAACACTTTATATTTTGTAGCCAAAAAACCATATTGGAACTTAATCCCTTCACTAATAAAAACAACTTCAAACTCAGAAGCTTCATTCATTGTTTCTTCGTCAAAAAGGTAAGGCGTGATTGGTAAAGAGTCTCCTTCTTGGGTATTAGAAGAGGAGTTTCTAACAATAAACTCCATATCCATTAATGCTCGGATTATGTTTGATTTGCCAGCAGCATTCGCACCATAAATAACAGCCGAACGAAGTAGAGAAGTATTAGTGGCTTCTGGCAAAAAAGAGTTATCTTTTTCTAACTCATCACCTTTTGCTTTTACCATGCTAAATACTTGCCTCTCTTTAATAGAGCGATAGTTTTTAACTGTAAATTCAATTAGCATTTTTAAGGTATTCCATAGTATTATTTCTAAAGTCATGTTAGCACTAACCTGCAATAGGCTGCCAGTTTTATGTGGTTTTTTGACAAAAAAATACAAAATACCGACTTAAAACGGCTAGCAAGTTGCTTAAACGGACAAGAAAGTTGGCTTTTGCTCGTCCCTCGCTAATTTTAGCCAGCAATTTTTCGCCGCTTAGCAAAGCGTTGAGGCTGTAGAATTACTCTTTTTTAAGAAAAACAGTTTGTTTTATGGGTTTCAAATGCATTACCTAATACTTTAAAAACGCTTAGAGTTAATTTCAGGAACTCGTTTTTTAATTGAATTTGGCTGTTGGAGTTATTCTACAGCCTCGTTAGAGGTTAAAATGAACATAGTACTCAGAAAATTAAATAAAACAGATTTACCAGCATTTTCTATGCTTTGGCAATTTTATCAATATCACCAAAGTGCTTTTGATAATGAAGATATCGATAGTACTGGGCGATTTGATATTGATGAAGAATACCTTAGCGATGTTGCTCTGGGTGAAGAAGACTGTAACGCTTACCTAATTGTTGTTAATGATATTATCTCGGGCTTTGTAACTGTGGAGCCAACAGAAATATTAGCGCGTGAAATGCCTGAGTTGTCAGATATTTTTATCTTACCTAAATATCGCTCTAAAGGTATCGCTTTGCATGTTGTCCGCCAGTTAATGTTAAATAACGTATTGAATTGGCATGTGTCTGTTTATGAAAATGACCGAGACGCACTAAAATTTTGGGAAACACTTTTTGCGAAATTACCAATTAGGGACGTGTTAAAGGTTGAACCCCCAGAAACTGAAGGCTTTCATGAATATGTTGTAACAAATACTTAAAATACGATGAGAATTACACTAAAAGAAATATTAAGTGCAAATAATGAAGCAATATGCGACTTAGATGTCACGGATGAGCATCAGGACTATGTTGCCAGTAATGTGTGGTTATTGGAGTGATAAATTTAGATGTGGCAACGAATGAAATAGTTCGAACGAGTTAGCGGCCTAGCTTGCTGCATCAAATCAATGAGTTAACCTGCTTAACTGCTCAGGCTTGTCGCGACTGTGCGTAAGAAAAATATCATTGCTTAATGGTTAAATATTCGGTTTAATAATCACATAATAAACGCTGAGTAACGCAGGGAAAGCTTAAATTATAATAGGTAGGCTTATTAAATTAGCTGATTTAGCTAGAGCCTCTAAAAAGCCTTTCTATATATAAAGTCCATAGCATAAACAACACCAACTCTGACACACCGAGCAGGTAGCGCCTCAATCCAACAAGCGACACTACAACACAAACAGCGTGTCGCATAAATACTAAAATGTTAGGCTTTATGTCTTCGCTTCTCGTAAATTTTCTTCATTAAATTATTATAAATAATCATTACCTTGCTGTTTTCTAAATGATTCTGGTAAATTCATATTTTTCTCCATTATCATCATAATTATATTTATATCAGATGTACCTTTTTCTTTCTCTGCATTATATAACTCAATGTTATCTTTTTTATATTGTTCAGCTTCATTTTCCCATTTATGTACACTTGTTATTGTTGATCTGTCATTCCGCACCCTAAATCTGAATTAAATTAGTTCATTAAATGAGCGGTTGATCGAATTTTGTTAAAAAATACTTGACGGCGATCCCCATATTTGATCTATTACTCTCTTTTGAGAGCGCGTATTTATGTCTATCCCTTATGCCCAAAAACTCGAACACCACGGCTTAGTTGCTGGATTTTGTCACGATCTAGGTTTTGTCGATATTATTGATAACGCACTCGGTGGCGTGGCGCCTGAGCGCAACATCAGTTGTGGTCAATTAGTGTTGGCTATGGTGCTAAACGGCCTAGGTTTCACTGGCCGCACACTGCATATGTACAGCGAGTATTTTCAAGGCAAGCCGCTTGATAGATTAATTGGTGAAGGCGTAAAGTCCGAGCACATCAACGACGATGCGCTTGGTCGCTGTTTAGACACCTTATATGAATACGGCGTATCGAAGCTGTATCAGCAATTGGGTGAGGCGGTGGTAGAGAAATTAGGGTTACAAACCGAAGCTTTACACCTTGATTCAACAAGCTTTCATTACGATGGCAAAGCGACAAGCGAGCCTGATGATGACGAACCAAAACCTATCCGTATCGCGAAAGGTTATTCGCGCGACCATCGCCCTGAGCTCAACCAAGTGATACTCAATCTTATCTGTGAGAACCAGTCAGGCATTCCGGTTTATATGAAGCCTGCCAGTGGCAACAGCAATGATATGGAAGGCTTTAAACAGATTGTAAAGGCACATATTGGCAGTTTAAAAGCCGCGCAAGCCAGCCGCTACTTTGTGGCCGATGCCGCCTTGTATGTGCAAGAAACCATTAAAGATTTACATACTCAAGGCCAACTGTTCATTACGCGGGTACCGCAAACCCTCAAAGAAGCTAAAACCCTTGTTAAGCAAGCCCCTAACTTGAATTTTACCCCTATCTCACCAGGCTATGAAGGCGTCAGTTATGACAGTGAATACGGTGGTGTGAAACAAAAATGGCTACTCATTCGCAGTGAGCAGGCGTATAAGCGAGAGCAGCATAACCTGAACAAGCGTATGCTAAAAGCCGGAGAAGTTGCCCGTAAAAGCTTTAAAAAACTGTGCCAACAACGCTTCGCTTGCGAAAAAGACGCACAAAGCGCCCTTATAAAATGGCGAGGTAAACAAGCGGTATGTGATGTGGATGCACATGTTGTTGAAGTAGCCATTTTTAAGGGAGCAGGACGCCCTAAACTCGGACAATTTCCTGAACGTATCGAATACCAGATTGCGGGTGCATTATGCACACCACTGGCATCCAGAGAAGCCGCTTTACAACAACTGGGGTTATTTATTATTGCCACCAATGATGTGAGCGACCACCTTGATATGGCCAGCTTGCTGAGCAGTTACAAAGCGCAGCAAAATGTGGAAAAAGGCTTTCGCTTTTTAAAAAGCCCGGACTTTTTAACCAGCGCCATTTACCTTAAAAAGCCTGAACGCATTGAAGCCTTACTCATGGTGATGACCTGCTGCTTAATGGTGTATGCAGGGCTGGAGCACCAAATCCGTAAAACCTTGGTGGAGAAAGACTGCTACTTCCCCACGATGAAATACAAGCCGGGCCAACGCCCCACGGCACGCTGGGTGTTCCAGTGCTTCGAGCATATCATCATCATGTACATACCAGATAAACCACCCATAGTGGCGAATATGCAACCGCGCAATCAAACCATTATTGATTGCTTGGGTGAAAAATATCAGCGGATTTATTCTTAAAATGGGTGCGGAAGATCGGGTTGATGCTTTGTTAATTAAATCACCATTGCTATAACGAGTTACTGAAATATTCCCACTCTCTGAAATAGTTGATATATCAACGCTCATCAAAAAATCTGAATGAGCTAAATCTTTAGCAAGAGTTTTTGCGTAATCAGGATCATTTCTAGCATTACCAAGCATTCTATTCATACGTTCTATATTTTCTGATTTAATATCTTGACTTATAGATAAATTGCTACCTGCTTCACTGATCGTTACAGTATCTCGATTTGATTTTTGTTGAATTTTCTCCGTTGTTGTTTGTTGATTACTGTAATTAACAAGTATATTTTGTTGTTGGCTTATTCCATTAATATTCATATCCACTCCAAGCAATAATTATCATTGTTTAACATTGTGAGCATTTTTGATGCCAACATTAAATTAACGTACAAGTAGGTATGTTTTTTATGAAATAAGTATTATTAGGTAGGGAAATAGGACAGGTAGAGGAAAATAGGACAGGCACAAAGTAGGAAAATAGGACAGGCACAAAATTTTTTGTAGAATTAAAAGTATTAACTAGCAAGCCGTAGCTACGTTGTAAAAGGGTATAAAGTACAGGTTGGCAGGGTTTAGCATCAGCCTTTAAAAAATAGATTTTTCAACAAAGTTAAGCACCTAGCTTACTTTTATTTGCTCGCCTTTTTGTCTGCCATTCAGCAGGTTTATTAACAATACTGTCTTAAAAAAGCCTTACAAGCTCAAAAAAAGCTTCATATAAATAGCGCTTTAGTGCAATTAATCTGACACTTAGAAGCGTTACCGTTACCCTTCGAGATTTTCACTATATACCGTTTAATCGTTTTATAAGCGATTAAATACTATAACTAAAATTATAATACTGTGAATTATTGGAGGGGAAAATGAAAATAATAAAGCAAGCCGTGGCAGGTACTTTGATGATGTTGAGTGCACATAGTATGGCAGGCTCACTTAATGTGATGGCCTATAATATTATGCAGTTAAATGTACAAGATTGGGATCAGGCTAACCGCGCGCAGCAATTACCTGATGCTTTAATGTCGTTAAACGATAACCCAGATATTATTTTAGTCAGTGAAGTATTTAATGACAAAGCAGAGCAAGCGTTGGCTACATTAGCTACCCAGTACCCTTACCAAACGGCTAATGTTGGGCAAGACTGCAAAGGCAGCGGTTGGGATGCGCTAACGGGGAGCTGCTCAAGTAGCCCGTTTGTTATTCGAGGCGGGGTGGTTATTCTTTCTAAATACCCCATAATTTCACAAAAGGCTCATGTGTTTAATAATAGCCTAAGTGGCAGTTGGGATTATATGGCAAATAAAGGCTTTGCCTATATTGAAATAGAAAAAGATGACCAGCGCTACCACTTAATTGGCACTCATTTACAGGCTTCTCATGATGATAACACTGAAGAAGCGCATCAGGTGCGTATGGGGCAGCTTAGTGAAATTCAAGATTTTATTGTGGCTGAAAATATACCGTAAACGAGCCTATCATCATAGGTGGTGATATGAACGTTGAGTGGAGCAAGCAGCATGAAGTGGCTGATATGCTTGAAATTGCACGCGTAAAGTTGAACTTTAAAACGCCTGCTGTTGGTTCATTCTCGGCAAAATATAACTGGTTCACTAAAGCAAATGCTTATTATTTTCAGTATAGCCTCGATTACAACGACACACTCGATTATGTATTTTGGCATCGCGATCATAAACAGCCAACTAATGCAGCAAATATGACGGTTCGATACCTTAAAGCAAGTAGCAAGGAATATTGGCATTATTTAAAAGGAAGTTGGAATTTAAGTGATGGTCATTACTATCATGATGGTTATTACAATGAGCTATCAGATCACTATCCTGTACAAGTTAACTTTGATTTTTAACAATTATTTATATTCCTAGCTTAATGATTTCAATTAGCAGCCTTAAATGCAGGTGATTCACACGCCTTTACAATAAATGAATAGCCATAATGCATCGTACTATCAGGGGTTATTTCAACAATTTCGTAATCATTAAGCTCAATTGCCTTACTCTCTTTCGATTTTTTACAGCGAGAGTAGCTGTCTGCTTCATAGCTATAAGCAAACATAGCAATTAAGCGTTTACTGCGTTCAAAGTAGCCTTTGGTATCTAAAAATTGCTTAACTGATTGGGTGTTATCATCTTCGCCACTTAAGCTAATCCCAAAGGCTTTTGTTTTTGCTTCTTCATTTTCTGACATGGGGAGTTTTCTTTCTATTTGCTCACTCAATTTTTCTATAGCTTGCTCTTGTTCGGCGGGTGATTTAATAGAGCTTTTGCGCGGTGTTAAGGTTAAACCATATGCTTTTTATCTGGCTTAGTAGTTTAATTTTGTGTGGCTGCCAGTTTTTTTGCTGTTGTTTAAACTGCTTATTAGCGCGCCACTTTACAATTTTATAATACCTTAACACCGATTTTCCTTATCTAAAGTGTATTTGCGCTATTTATTTAATAGCTGTTTTAAATAATGCCCAGTATGTGAGCGCTGACATTCAGCCACGTCTTCTGGTGTGCCTGCTATGAGTATTTCACCACCACCGGCTCCGCCTTCAGGGCCTAAGTCTATAACCCAGTCAGCTGTTTTAACCACGTCTAAGTTATGTTCAATAACCACAATGGTGTTACCGTGATCGCGTAAGCGATGAAGTACCACAAGTAGCTGCTCTATATCTGCAAAATGTAGTCCCGTGGTTGGCTCATCCAAAATATATAAGGTTTTGCCGGTGTCACGCTTGGAAAGTTCACGAGCGAGTTTTACTCGTTGTGCTTCGCCGCCCGAAAGCGTAGTGGCAGCTTGCCCAAGGCGAATATAAGATAATCCGACATCTATTAATGTTTTTAGTTTGCGTGCTATTGCGGGTATTTTGTCAAAATAGTCGTGAGCGTCTTCAACGGTCATGTCGAGCACTTGATTAATGTTCTTACCTTTATATTGTACTTCTAAAGTTTCTCGGTTGTAGCGTTTACCTTTACACACATCACACGGTACATAAACATCAGGTAAAAAATGCATTTCTACTTTTATAACGCCATCGCCTTGGCACGCTTCACAACGCCCCCCTTTAACATTAAAGCTAAAGCGACCAACTTTGTAACCACGTGAACGAGCTTCTTGAGTGCCTGCAAATAGTTCACGAATACCCGTGAAAATACCGGTATAAGTAGCTGGATTGGAACGCGGTGTGCGGCCAATAGGGCTTTGGTCAATATCAATTACTTTATCAAAGTGCTCAAGTCCTGCAATTGATTTGTAAGGTGCCGCTTCTGCAGTGGTTGCGCCGTTAAGTTCGGTGTGAGCGAGTTTAAATAGCGTGTCGTTAATGAGTGTTGATTTACCTGATCCAGATACACCCGTGATACAGGTCATTAGTCCAAACGGTATTTTTAAATCAACATTTTTTAAGTTATTACCGCTAGCACCAAATAGTTCTAACCACTTATCATTTGTGGCATGGCGTTCTTTAGGGACTTCAATTTTACGTACACCGGATAAAAACTGCCCAGTAATAGAATCTTTACTGGCTAAAATATCATCCCGTGTACCTTGAGCAATAACATAACCGCCATGAACGCCTGCACCCGGGCCAATATCAATAATATGATCAGCGGCGCGAATGGCATCTTCATCATGTTCTACAACAATAACGGTGTTACCTAAATCGCGTAAATGCACTAAGGTTTTTAATAAACGGTCGTTATCGCGCTGGTGCAAACCAATAGATGGTTCATCCAACACATACATAACACCAACCAACCCAGCGCCAATTTGGCTCGCCAAGCGAATACGCTGCGCCTCACCACCAGAGAGGGTGTCGGCACTGCGCTCAAGTGATAAGTAATTTAGGCCTACATTAATTAAAAACGATAAACGGTCGCGGATTTCTTTTAAAATTTTCTCGGCAATTTGGCCTTTTTGCCCAGTTAGGTGTAAGCCTTCAAAAAAGCTCATGGCTTCGCCAATGCTCATATGCGTTATGGTCGGTAAGTTAGTTTGACCAATAAATACGTTGCGCGCTTCTTGGCGCAGACGCGAACCTTTACAGCTAGGGCATGCTTGGCTTGTTTGGTACTTGGCTAGCTCTTCACGTACCGAGTTTGACTCTGTTTCGCGGTAGCGGCGGTTCATGTTATTTAACACGCCTTCAAATACATGATTACGAGTAATTAAATCACCGCGGTCATTGCGATAATTAAATGCAATTTTAGTATCACCTGAGCCATCTAGAATGATTTTTTGATGTTCTTTTGCAAGCGCTTGATAAGGCACATCTAAATCAAAGTCGTAATGCTGGGCAACCGCTTGTAGCATTTGGTAGTAGTAAAAACTACGTTTGTCCCAGCCTTTAATTGCACCGCCAGCTAAACTTATTTCAGGGTTGTGAACCACACGATTAGGGTCAAAGTATTGCCTCACACCTAAACCATCACAACTTTGACAAGCCCCGGCTGGGTTATTAAATGAAAACAAGCGAGGTTCTAGCTCGGTCATCGCATAGCCACAGGTTGGGCAGGCAAAATTAGCCGAAAACAGCATTTCTTCTTTGCTGCTGTCGTCCATAAAGGCAATATTGGCAACGCCACCAGACATTTCAAGCGCCGTTTCAAACGATTCGGCGAGGCGCTGTTGTTGACCGTCTTTTACTTTAAAGCGGTCTACTACTACTTCAATGGTGTGCTTTTTATGTAAGTCTAATGGGGGTGGATCGGATAAGTCGCATACCTCACCATCAATACGCGCACGAATGTAACCTTGACTTGCAAGTTGCTCTAACAGTTTTACATGTTCACCTTTGCGGTCTTTAACCACAGGGGCAAGCAGCATTAACTTAGTGCCCTCGGGAAGCGCCAATGCGGTATCGACCATTTGGCTAATTGTTTGTGCTGCCAAAGGTAAGTCGTGCGTCGGACAGCGAGGCTCGCCAACGCGGGCAAACATTAAACGTAGGTAATCGTAAATTTCAGTAATGGTTCCCACGGTTGAGCGTGGATTATGCGACGTTGATTTTTGTTCGATAGAAATAGCAGGGGAAAGGCCTTCAATATGATCTACATCGGGTTTTTCCATTAATGACAAAAACTGCCTTGCATAAGCAGAAAGTGATTCAACATACCGGCGTTGCCCTTCTGCATACAGTGTATCAAATGCAAGTGATGACTTCCCTGAACCAGATAAACCAGTAATAACGATTAGTTTATCACGTGGGATGGTTAGGCTGATGTCTTTTAAATTGTGCGTGCGGGCGCCTCGGACTTCAATGTTTTCCATGCTATCTCGTTTATTGCCAAAATTATTTATTCAGTATCGCATAATACGCTGCAATATTAATCCTTGATCATTGAAAAAATCCTTAGTTATTGACGATTAATTATTGCCAAGCTTGTGTTAGAATCTTTGCTTAATTTTTTCACACAGTAAGATCACGCAAATAATGACCGCATCTTCACTTAATTCACGAGAGAAACGCGCCGCCGTATCGTTAGCGAGTGTGTTTGCATTTAGAATGCTCGGCTTGTTTATGCTGATGCCTGTTTTAGCTATTTATGGTCAATCGCTAGAAGGGTTTTCACCTATCTGGATAGGTTTTGCAATTGGTGCTTATGGTTTAACGCAGGCCGTACTACAAATTCCAATGGGGCGATTGTCCGATAAAATTGGACGTAAAAAAGTTATTGTAGGTGGTTTAGTGGTATTTGCTTTGGGCTCAGTAATAGCCGCTTTGGCAGAGTCTATCCAAATGGTAACCGTAGGGCGTGCCTTACAAGGTATGGGAGCTATAGCCAGCGCATTATTAGCGTTTGCATCAGATTTAAGCCGTGATGAGCAACGACCAAAAGTAATGGCAGTAATAGGTATGAGCATAGGCATGAGCTTTGCTTTTGCTATGTTGCTTGGGCCATTAGTAGCCGCCTCATGGGGTATTGCGGGGGTATTTTGGTTAACCGCTATATTGGCTGTATTGGGTATTTTTATTGTCACTATGCTGGTGCCCAGCGCTGTAAATAAAGCCCCTAAGGGCGATACGCTTGCCAGTTTCAGCGATATTAAAAAGCTTATTAAACACCCACAACTCGCGCGTTTAAATGCGGGCGTTTTATTGCTGCATTTAACATTAACGACTATTTTTGTAGTACTACCGAGCCAGTTGATTAGCGATGGGTTAGTGGCCGAAAACCATTGGCAGCTTTATATTCCAGTTTTATTTTTAGCATTTATTTTGATGGTGCCAGTAATGATAGTGGCAATTAAAAAAGAGAAAGAAAAACAAGCTTTCATTGGCTCAGTTGTGGTTTTAATAGTCAGCATGTTAAGCATGTCTATGTGGGCAAATAGCGTTGTTGGTATTGCAGTTTGTATGCTGTTGTATTTTGTCGCGTTTAATTTTTTAGAGGCAACAATGCCAGCGTTAGTGTCGCGTATTGCCCCTGCAAGCCAAAAAGGCTCAGCCATGGGGGGGTATTCGTCTAGCCAGTTTTTAGGGGCTTTTTTAGGCGGCATGTTAGGTGGATATGTTGCACAAACTACCAGTACGCAAGCTGTATTTGCCGCGGCAGCACTTGTTGGGGTAATATGGCTTATTATTGCGTGGAAAATGCAAGTCCCACCAAAAAGTAAAGTTATTAGTTTAATGACCCAATTAGATTCTGAAGAGCAGGCGCAAACGCTGGCTTCTCAGTTAGTTGCTTTACCTGGGGTAATAGAAGCAACCGTAGTTCGCGATGAAAGTCGTAGCTACTTAAAGATTAATGATAAAGAATTTGACCTAGACCAAGCCCGCAGAGTGGCTGGTTTAATCTAACGTTTATAGGAGATGGTTCCATGGCACGCGGTGTGAACAAAGTAATTTTGGTTGGTAATTTAGGGCAAGATCCTGAAGTGCGTTATATGCCTAACGGTAATGGTGTAGCAAATATTACCTTAGCAACTTCAGATAGCTATAAAGATAAAAACACTGGCCAAATGGTTGATAAAACTGAGTGGCACCGTGTGGTATTTTTTGGCAAGTTAGCTGAAATTGTAGGTGAATACTGTCGCAAGGGATCGCAAGTTTACGTAGAAGGAAAACTTCAAACCCGTAAATGGACTGATCAACAGGGCCAAGAAAAATACACTACAGAAATTGTGGTTGACGGCTTTACAGGTCAAATGCAAATGTTAGGTTCACGCGGTGGCGACCAGCAAAGTGGTGGTTATCAAGGTGGTCAACAAGCTGGCGGTTATCAAGGCAACCAGGGCGGGCAACAAAGCAGTGGTTATGATCAAAATAACCAAGGCCAAAATAGCCAGCAAGGCAGTTATGCTCCACAGCAACAATCTGCACCTGCTCAGCAACCAGCGCCGCAGCAAAATAACCAGTACCAACCACAGCAGCAAGGTGGTTTTGCACCACAGCAAAATAATGCACCGCAACAGCAAGGTGGGTTTGCACCTAAGCCACAAAATGCACCGCAAGGTGGCGCATCAAACCCAATGGAACCAACCATTGATTTTGATGACGATATCCCGTTCTAGCTAATACTTAAGACGTATTCTGTAAAGAATTTTGATTAAGCCCTTTTATAAGGGCTTTTATTATTAAAAACTTAGAGCGATTTAATTAAAAGTGATCGCTAAACTTTGATCCTTACCTTGTAGAATTGAAGATAGTAGACAACACTTTAATAACTTATTTAGTGAGTAGTAAGTTATGAAGGTGAGTAAATTCAATTTCAGCATTAACTCAAACGCTTTGTTTTATGTTCTGTGTATCGCTTTATGGATTATTTTTAATAGTGGCTTGAGTTCTGCACTTAAATATCAAAGTGAGCAAGATGGTTTAGCATTAGTTAAAAAAATACAACAGCAGCCGTCACTTGATCAACAGGCACTCATTACCATGGTTGCTAATACGTCTTTTATGCTTACACCAAGCAAAACCCCTGTTTATGCTAAGTACTTCATGAGCATACAAAAACAGCACTATAGTTATAATCAAAAAAGCGTTGTTCTTTACTCATGGCCTGTTTGGTACACTTATGGACATCTGTTTTTAATTTTGGATATGTTAATTTTAATCACCGTGTTTGGTGTTAAGCACTATAAGCTTTTGCAGTCGAGTTCTAATATAACGATAACGGATAACCCTCAAAAAGCGGCTAAAAAGATTAACCACCCCGCAAATATCGGTTCTTTAAAGCACGCTGTGCAAAATGTACCTTCAGGCACTTCGCGTAGTTCGACAATGTTAAATACCTATGACATGTTTGCCCTTGTGCAGTGTAAGTGTCATTTTGATGCAAATACTGACTTACAAGCGACTCTTAAGGTATTGTTAGCAAAAGGTTTTATTAATACTGATGAAATATCTGTTAAGTTACTAACGCCAGGTAATTTCGCTTTTACCCTCAAAGGCGTTAGCGCGATTGATAAACATAGGTGTGCTAAACATTTACATAAAAGCATTATTAACGCAGCTTATATTCTGACCCCAAGAACGACAGAAGAACATATAAAAGTCGGTGTGTGTACTTACTACCCAGGTGCTGATCAGGTGATGGTGTATCAGTTAGCAAGATCGGCACTCACTCTTTCAGTACAAAGCAGAGTTAAGCATTATCATCAATTAGCGTTAAATTATGGTCATGTCCAAAAACATGACAAAAGTCTAATAACGCAGCGAATTGAAAAACAAAAGCTGGCGATTATATTCCAACCTGTGTTTGAGCTCGATAGTGGCGCTATTATGAAACACCATATTTTAATTAAAAATAGCGACAAGACAAACAAGCAATTACTTAATCAAGAAAGTATCGGTCAGTTTTATAATGATGATGAAGCTTTATTATTTGATCAGGCAATTGTTTTGCAAATTAAAAAACTATTACACATAGAAAGATCTCCGTCAGTTATCAGTATTAAGTTACACCCTAGAAATTGGTTTAATAGTAAGTTTTGGGTTTGGTTAAGTGCTAATGTTAGTGACTTGAAAAACCAGCATACACTGCAGTTCTCGATTACTGAGGCTGACTATTTAACTAATCAAAGTCGTTTACAAGCTGCTTTTTCAACCATAGCAGCGTTAAATTTTAATATAGTAATTGACAATGTTAGCAGTAGTAACAGCATTTTTAATTTCACTCATAATAAGCAAATATCGGGGCTTAATTTAGCGTTTGAACTTGTTCATGGCATAGAGCGTAGTCATTTACAGCAAAAACATGTTCGCGGTATTGTACATATCAGTAAGTTATTAAGTTTATCAGTGGTGGCTGTTAATGTAGAAACATACTCGGAGCTTCAGCTATTAAAAAATATAGGTATTAATGGCGCGCAAGGTAAGTATTTTTCTAATCTGTTGCCTGATTATACTCAAGTTGCATTTCATTAGGGTCTGTTGACCTTTGCGGGTTACAATTTGTTCAAACTAGGGGCGGTTTAATCGCGGCGCGAGGTTTGTAACCTAGTGGGCTAAGTCAAAACCGAGCAACAAAGAGTAAATCGCCCCTAGGCAGAACCCGAAGGGCAGCGCCTGTTTGGCATTGATGCTGCGTTATCGCCTATTTATGGGGAATAACCACACTACATAGGCTCTGCCTTGCCTAAATACCAAACAGACTGCTGCAAATTTAACCTTGAAAGGTCAACAGACCCTAGTTTATATGAGCTCACGGTATTTTAATCCTTCTAAACCTTGCAGCCCTCCGGTATGGAGTGCAATAATTTTGCTACCTGGGGAAAAATAATCATCATTAATAAGCTGCCAAAGTGCGTACATCATTTTGCCACTGTAAATCGGCTCTAATGGTAATTGATGTTGTTGCTGCATATATTGGCAAAACTGCCACAGTTCAGCTGAAAAGTGGCCATACCCGCCACCATGAAACTGAGTAAAAAGTTGCCAATTACTTTGTGATTTTGCTTTAGGGCTAAGAAGTCGTATTTCGTTTCGAAGATAATCGGCCTGCTTTAAAACAGCTATACCTAAAATATTGGTTTTGCTTGAGCTACCTTCTATTAATCCTGCCAAGGTCCCGCCACTGCCAGTTGGGCAGATCAAGTAATCGTGCTCGGGTAAACTTTGGGCTAGTTCTTTACATCCCTCTATAGCAAAGTGGTTAGTGCCGCCTTCGGGAAGAATATACGCATTAGGAAATTGAGCCTGAAGTGCTGCCAAATAGGTTTTATCATGTCGTTGTCGATACGCTAAACGATTCACTGCATGTAACTGCATACCGCATTGCTTGGCAAATTTTAACGTTGGATTATTTGTATCTAGCACTGGGCCGCGCACTATTGCATGAGTTGTGAGATTAAATTCTTTACCTGCTGCGGCACACGCATGGATGTGATTCGAAAAAGCCCCGCCAAATGTAAGCAATTCTGATTTACCGAGCTGTTGCATACGGACTAAATTATATTTCAGTTTACGCCATTTATTACCGCTGATAAGAGGGTGTAATAAATCATCGCGTTTAATGCTAAAAGTTATTTTTTTGTCCGTTAGTAATTTACAGGTAATTGTTTGTAAATAACTATTTTCATTAATGCTGAACGGTGTTGACATTATCACCCTTTTTTATTGGTTATTTGTTTAGTCAGGGACGCAATGAAGTTATTTTGACTCATGTTTTACTACTTAGGCAAATTTAAAAATATGAATACTCGACTAAATTGAGATTTTAGGGGTATAAAATGTAGGTAAATTTCGTTGTTGTTAAATAAATTAACTATTTAGTACAAATGAAACGGTTATTTACTGGCATGAAACGGGCTAATAGTTGTAAACTGAGATAATAAATGAACAAAGCTTGTGTTTTGTGCTGCAAGTACATAGCATAAGGTTTTATTATAAAAATAATAATAACCAAATAATTGCCGCTTTTTTGGGACTGGAATATATGCGAATTGCTCCTTTATCTGTGTTGATCTCTGCTAGCTTTTTTGTAAGTTCAGTATTTGCACAAGATACAACGACTGTAAATACAATAGAATCAGAGATTAATACGAAACAAACCGAATACGCTCGTTCAACGACGATGCTCGATAAGTATTTAAAAGAAGAAACCCAACTGCAAACTCAACTGGAGTTGCTTCGAACACGCTTAACGCAGCTTGATAAAGAAAAAAATCAAGCGTTGGATGCGATGAATGATGTGTATCGTCGTTTAGTTGATAACCCATCGCTTGATATTACTCCTGCACAATCGCGTTATCAAAAAGCCGTTGTTGATCACGAACAAAACAAAAATGATATTTCTATGCAATTGGCGGCAATTGCATCTCACCGTAAAGATATCGAGCAAATTCGTGCGGCAAAACATACGCTTCAAAACACGATTGAAACGTTAAAAACGCAATACACTACAGCGAGAGTAGAGCGATTACGCAATGAGTTTACCCGTGAAGGCACGCTAGAAGTTAACCACATAGTTAGTTGTAAGCGTACCGAAACACTCGCGGCATGTGAGCAAAGTGGCCAACAAATGGGGTTGAAAATAGCAACCAAACGTTTTATCGATCAAGTATTCGAAAACTTAACAGAAAAGAAGCTTGTTGAGCCTAAGCGAGATATGTCGGGCGCACAAGTCCAGATTTTAAGTAGCCATGTTATTAACAGTGCATTTAGTGGCCAAGGCGATTATAACGTCAATTTAAGTGTGACGATGCGAGGCGATGTAAACAGTAGTCGTTTATGTCATTTACTAAGTGTAAACAACAGCTTCTGTTCAGAATATGGCACACCGTTAGCCACTACTTATCAGCCAGTTTATGGTGCAACTTTTTCAGATAGTCAGTTATCATTCAGCGAAAATACGGATAATAATAGAGTCGAAATTGTCGACAAACCAGTTAATGAAAAGCCTAAAGCAGTCGCTGATAAAAAACAGGATAAATTAATTCAGCTGACCTTGCGTTCTAATGTGTATGGTGATGAAGTGTTTATCAATGATATTCATGTTGGTTCAACTCGGTTGGTAACAAGTTTACCGCGTGGATTGCATAAATTAGAGATTCGCAAGGACGGTTATATCCCTTATAAAGCGCGTATTGATTTAAAAACAACACGAACGCTTTTTGCTAAATTGAAAAAAAAATCTGAGTCGATTGCTGTACCGACAAAAAAGCGAGAGCAAATAATACAAGCCGACTGCCCTAAAGGCATGGAAATCGATACAAAAGCACCAAGCGTAGATCCAACAGCGTTAATTATACCCGCTGGTTCATTTAAAATGGGTGATATAAACGGTAATGGGCTTGAAAATGAACGCCCGGTTGTTGAAAAAATAATCAGTGATTCTTTTGTTATGCAAAGCAAGGAAGTCACCGTTGGCGCATTTGAAATTTTTGTAAACGAAACGCAATATAAGACCGAGGCTGAAAAAAACCAAGGCTGCGCTTATTACCTTAATGGCGAACCAGTGTGGGAAGCTAAGTTGAATTGGCGTAATCCTGGTTTTGAGCAAACTGACGAGTTCCCTGCTGTGTGTCTATCGCAAAATGATGCTAAAGCCTATGCCGATTGGTTTTCTGAAAAAACAGCGCAAGTATACCGTTTACCAACGGAAGTTGAATGGGAATATGCGGCGCGTGCAGGTAGTGAAACTGAATACCCATGGGGCAACGAAATTGGAAAAAACTTAGCCAATTGTGGTTGGTGTGGTAGCGAGTGGTCTAATAAGCGCACCGCACCTGTTGGGTTTTTTTCTGCCAATGAATTTGGTTTATACGATACGGTTGGTAATGTATGGGAATGGACTCTGAGTCAGTCGGATAATAAAGATGCGGTAGTTCGAGGTGGCGCATGGAATTTTGCACCTAGCCTTGCTCGTGCATCTACGCGTTTAGTTATAGCGCCAGATTTTAGATCAAATTACATTGGTTTTCGCTTAATGAGCGAACAAGAATAATTTATGGGGAAGCGGTGCTTCCTCTTTTTAATAGTTATAAAGACGGCTGCGCTTTAAATTGCTCACTGCGTTGAGAATGTTAATGCAAACGTAGCTAAAATAAGAACGAATTTCAAAGGTCATCCAGCCTCATGTTTAAAAAACTCCGTGGTATTTTTTCAAACGATCTATCGATCGACTTGGGTACAGCCAATACCCTAATTTATGTAAAAGAAGAGGGCATTGTATTAAACGAGCCTTCAGTTGTTGCTATTCGTCAAGAGCGCGCCGGGGGGCCTAAGAGTGTTGCCTCTGTAGGTACAGAAGCGAAGCAAATGTTAGGGCGTACACCTGGTAATATTAAAGCCATTCGGCCTATGAAAGATGGTGTAATTGCTGATTTTTATGTCACTGAAAAAATGCTCCAGCATTTCATCAAACAAGTTCACAATAATAACTTTATGCGACCAAGTCCACGGGTGCTTATTTGTGTGCCTTGTGGAGCCACGCAGGTTGAAAAACGTGCTATTCGTGAATCAGCAATGGGTGCCGGTGCCCGTGAAGTTTATTTAATAGAAGAGCCTATGGCCGCTGCTATTGGTGCTGGCTTGCCTGTTTCTGAAGCAACGGGTTCTATGGTTGTTGATATTGGTGGCGGTACAACAGAAGTCGCTATTATTTCACTTAATGGGGTTGTTTACTCATCATCAGTGCGTATTGGTGGCGATAAGTTTGACGAAGCCATTATTAATTATGTACGTCGTAACTTTGGCAGTTTAATTGGGGAAGCGACTGCTGAGAACATTAAACACCAAATTGGTTCTGCGTTTAAAACAGACGAGCCAGTGGAAATGGAAGTGCGAGGGCGTAACCTTGCAGAAGGTGTACCTCGTTCGTTTACCCTTAACTCACATGAAATTTTAGAGGCTTTACAAGAACCACTAATGGGTATTGTAAGTGCGGTTATGGTTGCGCTTGAGCAGTCACCACCTGAGTTAGCATCTGATATTTCTGCACATGGTATGGTATTGACTGGCGGCGGCGCGTTACTCAAAGATTTAGACCGTCTTCTTATGGAAGAAACAGGCATCCCAGTGGTAGTCGCTGATGATCCATTAACCTGTGTAGCACGTGGTGGTGGTAAAGCGCTTGAGATGATTGATGTACATGGTGGTGACGTTTTTAGTTACGATTAATGAAATCAATGTTTGAAAAAACGGTATCTTTACAACTGCGACTTTTTGTCGCAGTGCTTTTGAGTATCGTGTTGATGCTTGGGGATAAGTACACGCAAGGTGGGGCGAATATTCGCACCAGTTTAAATACTTTAGTCAGCCCACTTATGTATGTGGCTAATTTGCCCTACGAAGTATTTAGTTTTAGCGCTAAAAGCCTGCATACGCGTGAGCAACTATTGAGTGAAAATGAAGCGCTTAAAAAAAAGCAAGTATTGCAAAGCGAACAAATACAGCAATATGAATTTTTAGCTAAAGAAAACCAAAAACTACGCGCATTGCTAGGGTCTTCTTCAAAGCATTCGAATCGTAAAATTATCGCTCAGGTACTTTCTGTTCATTCAAATCCTTATAGTCATCAAGTGGTCATAAATCGTGGCACTACAGATGGCCTAAGTGAAAGCCAAGCCGTAATTGATGATATGGGCGTGGTTGGTCAATTAACTAAAGTAGGCTCAACCACTTCACGCGTTTTATTAATTACAGACACCACTCATGCAACACCTGTTCGTATTTTACGTAATGACGTACGTACAGTGGTTGAAGGTATTGGTAAAATTAACGTACTAAAATTGTCACATGTGCCGCATAGTTTGGATGTGCGCATTGGTGATGTATTAGTTACATCGGGCCTTGGTGGCACATTTCCAGAAGGTTACCCAGTCGCTGTAATAACAGAGATAACGCGTGATGAAGGGCAACCTTTTGCGCAGGTATTTGCTGAGCCGATTGCTCAATTAGATCGAATTCGGTTATTAGTGATATTGTGGTTAAATAAGCAAGCAGGAGTTAATGGCAGATGATTAACCGTCAAGTGCTATTAATTGCATTAAGTATTTTCTTCGCACTGGTGATGGCGTTAATGCCGTTCCCCTTTTCACTTGAGCCATTTCGTCCTGATTGGGTGTTGTTGGTAATGATGTACTGGTCTTTAGCTTTACCGCATCGACTAAATATTGGTACAGCGTGGGTTGTTGGGTTACTCATTGATTTAGCAACAGGCTCTTCTTTGGGAGTAAATTCATTAACCTATTCAGTGTGTATTTTTGTTACAGCAAGTAACTTTCAAAAAATTCGTAATTTTTCATTGTGGCAACAAAGCCTACTTATAGGCTTATTCTTAACGCTTTATCATTTAATGCAATTTTGGTTAAACCACTTTTTACTTGGCGTTTATTTTAGTCCACATTACTTATGGCCTGTTTTAACAGGCATGTTGAGCTGGATTTGGGTATTTTTATTACTTAGAAAATACCGAAGACACTTTAGGATCAGATAATGACTTGCGCAGTATATTTAGCCTCCGCGTCTCCCCGTCGTAAAGAGCTGCTAACCCAATTGGGTATTGAATTTTCACAATTTAGCGTAGATGCAGATGAAAGTCAGTTTGCGAATGAGCGTCCATATGATTATGTTGAACGTTTAGCACGCTTAAAGGCACAAATGGGGGTGGAACAAGGTTTTACCGATCGGCCTGTTTTAGGCAGTGATACTGTGGTAGTGATTGATAATCAATCTTTAGGTAAACCACAGGATGAATATGATTTTACCCACACCTTAAAACGCTTATCAGGAAGTACGCACCAAGTGCTAACCGCCATCGCTTTTGCTACATCAGATAAAGTACTCAGTTGTGTGGTCAGTACTGATGTAACATTTAAAACACTCAGTGATGAAGAAATACAGGCTTATTGGCAAACTGGTGAGCCTCAAGATAAAGCCGGTGGTTACGGTATCCAAGGATTAGGTGGGCGCTTTGTAACCCATATTTCAGGTAGCTATTTTGCCGTTGTGGGCTTACCTTTATATGAGACAGAGCAATTATTACATACATTTTTAAGAGGGTAGCATGAGTACAGAATTACTGATCAATGTCACGCCGAGCGAAAGCCGCGTTGCCCTAATCGAAAACGGTGTGTTACAAGAAATCCAGCTAGAGCGTATTGGCAACTTAGGCATAGTGGGTAATATTTACTTGGGTAAAATAAGCCGCGTGTTACCCGGTATGCAAGCCGCATTTGTTGATATAGGGTTAGAAAAAGCAGCTTTTTTACACGCTTCAGATATTGTCAATAGCGCTTCTATTGTGGAAGGTGTTGACGACGAGCCGATAAAAAAAGTCCAAGATATTCGTGAGCTTGTGCGTCAAGGTCAGTATATTATGGTGCAAGTAGTTAAAGATCCGTTGGGCAGTAAAGGTGCGCGTTTAACTACCGATATCACTATTCCTTCACGTTATTTAGTGTTTATGCCTGATGCAACCCATGTTGGCGTGAGTCAACGTATAGAAACAGAAGAAGAACGCGCCAGATTAAAGACAATTGTTGCTGAGTATGGTGATGAAAACGGCAGTTTTATTGTTAGAACGGCGGCTGAAGGGGCCAGTGAGGTTGAGCTTAGACACGATGCTGCTTTTTTAAAAAAACTGTGGGGAAAAATAGTCTCTCGTCGCAGAAAAACCAGTAAAGCCAGTATACTTCATGAAGATTTAACGCTCGCCTTTAGAACGTTGCGCGATTATGTGGGCGAAGATATGGAGCGTATTCGTGTTGACTCTAAGCTGACCTATGAAGAGTTAAAGTTATTTACCGAGGAATTTGTACCGCTTTTATCGCAAGTGCTTGAGTATTACCCTGGAGAGCGTCCTATTTTTGATTTGTTTGATGTTGAAAGTGAAATTCAAAAAGCACTGCATCGAAAAGTTACCTTAAAGTCGGGGGGTACTTGATCATAGATCAAACTGAAGCCATGACCACCGTTGATGTAAATACCGGTGCTTTTGTTGGCCACCGTAATCTTGAAGAAACTATTTTTAATACCAATGTAGAGGCAACCTCTGCTATTGCGCGTCAGCTAAGACTGCGTAATTTAGGCGGTATAATTATTATCGATTTTATTGATATGTTAAGCGATGAGCACAAACGCCGCGTAATGCACTCATTAGAATCTGCGCTGTCTAAAGACCGAGCTAAATCCAATATTAATGGTTTGTCGGCATTGGGCTTAGTTGAAATGACCCGCAAACGTATTCGCGAGAGTTTAGAGCATGTACTGTGTGATGTGTGTCCTGCCTGTTCTGGTCGTGGTTCACAAAAAACAGTCGAAACCGTTTGCTATGAAGTGTTACGTGAAATAGTGCGGGTTAATCGTGCTTATGATGCGGATAAATTTGTGGTTTATGCTGCGCCTGCAGTATGCGAAGCATTATTAAATGATGAGTATCATAATCTTGCCGAATTAGAACTCTTTATTGGTAAGCAAGTTAATATTCAAACAGAAAGCTTATACAGCCAAGAGCAGTTTGATGTGGTAATGATGTAATGAAATTTAAAGCGGCCTGTTTTTTTTGTGTGCGAAAGTTATGGCAAATCAGTGCTGTAATATTAGTACTACTGGCCGTTATCGTTTCTGTTTTAAAATATACTTTACCCTACGCGAACGACTACAAAGGTGATATAGAAAGTTACCTAGATAGCAAGTTTGATATTAGCTTATCGATAGGCGCTATATCAGCAAGTTGGCAAGGTAATGGGCCCGCCTTAGTGCTCGAAGAATTGTCATTTAAAGATAACCAAACTTCACCTATCTCTTTGACCATTGCTAAAACGAGTTTAGAGTTAAACCTCTGGGAAAGTTTAAAGTCACTACAACTTAAATCGAATTACTTTGTGATTAATGGTTTTCATACTAAGGTCAATGTTGCAAATTTATTCGCAGGTAACCAAGATGATGTGTCATTTGAGCAAAAAGAATTAATAGAAGGGCTATTTTTAGGCGAAACAGGTCATTTTGCAATAGAAAACTCCAGTATCAGTTTTATATTAGAAGATAACAAAGAGCGCAAACTATTACTGAAAAATATTGTATGGCAAAACCAAGATAAACAGCATCTTGGCAGTGGTAGCCTTGCATTACCAGGTATTTCGGTCGGTAATTTTGATGCGCGTATTGCGCTCAAAGGTGAAACCTTAGAGCAAATGGTGGGTGATCTGTATGTGCAAGCTAACCAGGTTGATGTGTCAAATTGGTTAGCCCAGTATATTAATACTCAAAAGCAGCAATTACACAGTGATTTAAATTTACAAGCCTGGCTAAAGTTAGATCAAGGCTTAATAAGTGATGTAAAAGTGCAGTGGTTACCCAGTGCGGTAAATTGGCAACTCAATGAACAAACACAAAAGGTAAGCCTCAGTGAGGGTGGGTTTCATTTATATCCAGAGCAAAATAGCTGGCGGTTAAAAAGCACCGGCTTAGCTTTTAGCACGGGCGGCACCACTTGGCCAAGCCTTGAATTTGAAGCCTTACTAGGTAAACAAAGTAAAGTATGGTTTCAGCAACTCGATTTAACCTTATTGAGTGATTTAGCTGAATTAACTAACTTTAGTGAGTTAACCCCTTTTTTAGCACGTCAACCCCGTGGACAAATTAAAACTGCGTACTTTGAGTTTGTTAACGATCAGCAATGGCAGCTATGGTTTGATGCTGATGAGATTAGCTGGAAAGAAAACAACGCCATACCCGCGGCACAATCTTTAAGGGTTAATGGGCTGGTTAATCAGCAGTATGGCCACATTACTATTTTTGGTGAAAACAGTCGTTTAATTACAGGTGCTAGTTTTAGCCAAGATATTGAGTATAACCAGCTAAATATTGAGTTGGATTTAGCTAAGCGCTCAGGTAAGTGGCATATAAGCAGTGATAATCTCTGGTTTGATAACAATGAAGTGACTTTAAGCGCACAGATGCAATTAAGCTTAGGGGATGCGCCACGCTTAGATTTATATGCTGAGGCATTTGCACCGGATGCCAATGTTGCTGGCCACTATTTTCCTTTAACTTTAATGAGCCCAGAGCTAGTTAGTTATTTAAATGGTGCAATAAAAGCAGGTGAAGTATCGAATGCGCAAGTATTGTTTTCTGGTCCATTATCTGGATTTCCGTTTAAAGATGGTTCTGGGCAGTTTGATGTATTAGCGCAAATTGATAACGCCACTTATCAATTTGATCCGACATGGCCTGCAGTCACTAATGCCAGTATTAAACTGCATTTTGCGAATGAACGTATGGATATTTACAGCCAGCAAGGACAACTTGTTAATCTAGACGTTGGCAATAGTGTGCATGTCAGTATGGATGACTTAATGGGTAATGTGCCATTAGTGGTTAATATTGATAAGCAAGCAGAGCTTGAAAAAATGCACGATTTTTTTTCCGCTACCCCCCTAGCAAACCCTTTAGCTGATATTTTCGATGTAGTACAAGGAAAGGGGCTTGCCAAAGCAAACATTGAGCTGTTGATAGGATCACAGTTTGAGGATGGAGCAAGTGTCAGTGGTACGGTTAATTTACTCGATTCACCCCTCTACATTTCAGCGCCTGGTATTTCACTTGAGCATTTAAAGGGGGAGCTTAGTTTTAAAAATCAGCAAATAAACCTAACTGATGCCACGGCTACATGGCTTGGCATGCCGCTAACCATTAACTATAGCAGTGATAGCAATGCAGCGGATTATCGCGCTGATATTAATATAAATGCCCAACTTGATGCAAAAACACTGATTGAGAGTGGTCAAGGAATTTTAGACGGTTACCTCAGTGGACAAAGTGATATTACTATTGATTTAGCGCTTAATTTTACTGAGCAAGGGTTTAATTACCTTGCCAAAGTAGAGTCGCCACTAACAGGCTTAAGTAGTTCCCTGCCTGAGGAATACACAAAAAGTAGTGAGCAAACTTGGCCACTGAGTGCGGTTATTCAAGGCGATGATATATCTAATTTGATCACCGCAAACATCAATGAACTATTTTATTTTAATGCCATTTTAGACAATACAAAATCACAGTTCTCCAATGCTCACTTTATAATCGGCAACAAAGATTTAGGGCTTAATTCACAAGATTTAGCGGTGAGCATTAATTTAGCGCAGAGTGAGTTATTACCTTGGATTGATTTAATCGACCAAATTATCAGTGTGGCTAAAACGCAGCCTCAAAACACATCGCCAAGCGTGATGCCACCTTTGCATGAAGTGATTGCGAATATTGACAGTTTTAATGTTAGTGGCATGCAGTTTAATGATTTTGATATGCGTTTATCACCCTTAAATAATAATTTGCAATTAAAGCTTAATGCCAAAGAATTAAGGGCTGAGGTATTTATACCTAGCGAGCAACCCAGTCAGCCGATTCGAATTAACAGCGATTATTTAAGGCTTAACTTTTTAGAGTCCGAAACAGAGCAGTCGAGCGAAAAATCAACCCCTGAGCAACTTGCATGGCTCACAAGGTTACCGGCTATTGAATTTGAATGCGCTGATTGTAAAGTGAGCCATTATCAGCTTGATAAAGTAAGCGCCTCGTTGTTAGGCGATGGTAAAAAGCTGCTTATTTCTGAGCTAGTGGTTGATAAAGGCGAGCATATATTGCGTACCAAAGGGCAATGGCAAAACGGGTTAACAGCACTAACGGGTGAACTTAAAAGTGATGATATTGGCGCGTTATTTAATGAGTTTGACATTACCACCACCATCAAAGACTCAAAGGCTAATCTAAATTATCAGCTAAATTGGCAAGCTGCGCCTTATAGCCCAGATATTGCTAGTTTGGATGGCGAAATCAGCTGGGATTTAGGCGAGGGCCATCTAACCGAGGTTAGTGATGGCGGTTCAAGGGTGTTTTCATTACTGAGCCTTGATTCGTTAGTGCGTAAATTAAAGCTAGATTTTAGAGATGTATTTTCTAAAGGCTTTTTTTATAACAGCATGAAAGGCACTATGCAGATAGATAAAGGCATTGCCTATACCCAAGATACAAAAATGGATGGGGTGCCAGCCGATCTTTCTATTAAAGGGTATGCAAATTTAAACACCCTTGAAATAGACTACGACTTAGCGGTGGCGCCGCAAGTAACCTCAAGTATTCCGGTGATTGTGGCGTGGATGGTCAATCCGGTTACGGGGCTTGCCGCGTTAGCAATTGATAAAGTGATTCACTCTGCGAGAGTGATCTCAGAGATCAACTTTAAAGTGACAGGCAAAATGAACGATCCTCAGGTACAAGAGTTAGATCGTAAGAGCCGAGAAGTGACCTTGCCGCAAGCTGCACAAAATCAGCCCCAAGCATCTTCAGAGTTAAAACTTAAAGATGCCGAGATTAGCGCAGCACGATGAATAAGCAAAATGTAAACCTATGCCCTGTGATTATTGCATTACAAATGTGCTCAGGCTTAAACCCGGACGATAATATTGCAAAATTAAAACAGGCATTACAAACCTTACCGACAGCTCGTCCTATGCTAGTGTGTTTACCAGAAGCATTTTTAGTGTTTAGTAAACACGCCACTGATACGCTTTTAGTATCACAGCGTATTGAACAGTATAAACAGCAACTCAGTGAATTGTGCCGTAAACACAATATTTGGTTAAATGCTGGCACGTTGCCAGAGCCGTATAATCAGCATAAGTACCACGGGGCCTCACATTTATTTAATAACCAAGGCGATATTGTTGCAAGCTATAACAAAATACACTTGTTTGATGTTGAGGTCGATGACCAAACCGGTAGCTACCGAGAATCCGACTTTACCCAAGCAGGCGATGCGATTGTGGTTGTTGATTCTCCTTTTGGTAAAATTGGTTTAACAGTATGTTATGATTTGCGCTTTGCTGGTTTATTTAACGCATTAGTGGGCAAAGGCGCTGAAATTATATTAGTACCCAGTGCGTTCACTGTTCCAACAGGCAAAGCGCATTGGCCAGCCGCTACTTACAGCGCGTGCCATAGAAACGCAATGTTATGTTATTGCGGCAGCGCAATATGGAACGCATGAAAACGGCAGGCAAACTTATGGTCACAGCTTAATGGTATCGCCTTGGGGTGAAACATTAAGTGAAAAACCAACAGGGCTTGGTTTTATTAGTTGCACCGTAGATTTAAACCAGTTACACAAAATTAGACGAGATATGCCGTTGCAATCTCACCAACGATTTAGAGAGCCATTATTATGAATTCGGTTGAACAGCATTTATTACACGACAGCCAGCTAAATCGAGGAGAACTCGAAAAAACATTAGCTTATATTCACCAGCACAAAGTTGATTATGCCGATCTTTATTTTCAATCGAGCCATCATGAGTCTTGGGTATTAGAAGACGGCCTAGTTAAAGAGGGTTCTTATAACGTTGAGCGTGGTGTGGGAGTGCGGGCGGTAAGCGGTGAAAAAACTGGTTTTTCGTACTCAGATGCAATAAACCTTGAAGCGTTAAACAAAGCAGCCACCGCTGCACGCAGTATTGCCGATGCCGGTGAAGATAAAGCGGTTAAAGTATTTAGCGATGTGGCTGCAAAGCAGCAGTTTGCGCCGCATCAGCCAATCTCTAGCATGAGCGATACTGATAAAGTTAACTTGTTACGTGAACTTGAAAATTATATTCGCGAATTAGCCCCCGGTGCTGAGCAAGTCATTAGCTCTATGTCTGCGGTATACGAGGAGGTATTAATTGCAGCCAGCGATGGCACCTTTGCGACCGATATCCGTCCGCTTATACGTTTAAATTGCTCTGTGTTACTTGAAAAAAATGGTCGCCGTGAACGTGGCGGTGCGGGCGGTGGTGCGCGCTTAGATTATGGTTACTTTAAAGAGCTTGTTGATGGCAAGCCGCGCTGGATGGGCTTTGCAGAAGAAGCTGTGCGTCAAGCTAAAGTAAACTTAGAGGCTATTGATGCTCCAGCAGGCACGATGGAAGTGGTATTAGGCAATGGCTGGCCAGGCGTATTGTTACACGAGGCTGTAGGCCATGGCCTAGAGGGAGATTTTAACCGTAAAGGCGCGTCTGCGTTTAGTGGTAAAGTAGGGCAAAAAGTTGCCTCAGAGCTATGTACTGTGGTTGATGATGGCACAATAGCTGATCGCCGTGGTTCTCTTAATGTTGATGACGAAGGCACGCCTGCGGCTTATAACGTACTTATCGAAAACGGTATTTTAAAAGGCTACATGCAAGATAAAATGAATGCCCGTTTGATGGGCGTTAGCCCAACGGGTAATGCCCGTCGTGAATCGTACGCTCATTTACCTATGCCACGTATGACCAACACATACATGTTAGGCGGTGAGCATAGTCAAGCCGATATTATTAGCAGTGTGAAAAAAGGCGTGTTTGCACCAAATTTTGGTGGCGGCCAAGTGGATATCACCTCGGGTAAGTTTGTATTTAGTGCCTCAGAGGCTTATTTAATTGAAAATGGTAAAATTACTCAGCCAATTAAAGGCGCAACATTAATTGGTAATGGCCCTGAGGTTATGCAGCAAATTTCTATGGTGGGTAATGACTTAGCATTAGATAAAGGCGTAGGGGTATGTGGTAAAGACGGTCAAAGTGTACCTGTAGGAGTTGGCCAGCCAAGTTTGAAAATAGATAATCTAACGGTAGGCGGCACCGCTTAATTTTTTTGACTACCACAGGGTATAAATAAAACCTTGAAAGTGCATACTCTCAAGGTTTTTTTTATTCTACATTCCAGCTTTATGAGAATAGCTTGTTACATTTTTATTATTCACTTTAAATGAATATCTCTTAAAATAGGTACTTGAATAATCTATGACACTATAGGAAATAGTATGTTTAGCCGTTGTATGTTCATTTTATTTTTACTATCTCTATCAGGGTGCTCTTCTTTGTCTCAGGATGAATGTATACAGGCCAATTGGACAAATCTAGGCTTTAGTCATGGTGAGCAAGGGTATACTTTTGAGCAAGGCAGAGAAATCATATCCGCTTGTAGTGAATTTGGCATCACTGCAAAATTAGATGATTATCAAGTTGGTTACAAACAGGGACTCGCAGCCTTTTGTCAGCCTGAAAATGGCTTTACCCTCGGTTTACGAGGCGATGCGTATAACGGGGTTTGTAATGACACACAGTTTAGAAAAGCATGGCAAGAGGGTAATGAACGTTATCAATTTGAAGCAAGGAAAGCCGAAATAGATGATAGACTTAAGAATATTAATTGGCGGTTACAATCTATTAGTAATGAATTAGCGAGTGATAAACCGTCAAGTAACCAAAGTAAAGAGTTATGTCGAGAGCGAAAGCAGTTAGAGAGAGAGCGTAGCAATTTAAGGAAAGAAAAAGCACTTTTACCAATACTTAACAAGCTTCCTTCATGGCATTTTAAGTATGAGCTGTAATTTACACAGTATTTTTTAAGGAGATAAATATGAAAGTAATGTCAATTTTAATATCACTTCTGATCCTCAGTGGGTGTGCATCACAAGAAGTACCAGACGGTTATGGAGATGAAGTATTTGCAGAGCATGAGTGTTTAGGTGGCGAAGTCGAGACTGACTATAACTATACAATCTTTAGCTCTGACGAAGATGAAAGCAATAAGAGCACAGTGAAGTCGACTTGTCATCCAGTGAAAACGCAGTCTGAACTTGAGCGGGATATTAGAACGGGTGGTTGATAGAACAAAATAAAAAACCCACTTTATAGTGGGTTTTTTATTTTAAGAATTAAAGCTCAAAGGGAGCAACACCGACTGCTTGCATTGTGTAACCTACTTGGGCTATTTCGCCAGACCAAGTTTGCGTTTTAATAACGCCCGTTACAACAATTGCATCGTATAAACTGTCTATAGGGACACCGCCTTTAATGGTCACATGAACCAGCTGATTTGGTGGCGGTGGGGGAACATGAATACAGGCGCCAAAATAAGGGACTAATAAAAACTCGGTAATGAGTTCGCTGTCGCCTTCAAGTGGCACAACAAAACCAGGTAGGCTCACAGACTGTCCATCAAGCGCTTTAACAACTGGCGCGTCTAAATCAGGTTGCACCCAGTTTTGTTCACTGCCTTCGTGATTTGCTTGTGCTTGGGTGTCTATTTGCACATGGCCTTGTGGGATTAAATCTTCCCAAAAAATTTCCTTGGGTGGATTTGCAATGCTAGCAAAGCTAATAAGCACTGCGCTTAATAGCATTAAAAAGTGTGTAGTTACTTTAAACAACGTCATGATCATCCTAAAGTTTATATTTTTATACTCATACCATCACTGAGAGAATAAAAGTAAGCGCGTGTCGCGGGGATCAAGCCAATAACGAATCCCGCAGCCATAATAACGCCAATCAAAGTGAGTTCATAGCCAGAGAGCATATTGATATTAATACTCACCCCGACTTGGCTTTGTAAGTAACTCGCCGTCGTGCCCATAAGTGTATAAAATAAAATGCAGCCTACCAAGCAGCCTAAAAAGGTAGTGAGTAGTGACTCCATACTGATCAGTGAAAATAACTGCCATGGGCGTGCGCCCACAGAGCGCAATATTGCCAGCTCTCTGCGCCGTTGATTAAGGTTAGCAAGTAGTGTGGTTAACATACCAAGCAAGCTTATAATAACCACCACAAATGAAAATAGCAGTAGTATCTTTTCTATTATTGCCAGCATTTCCCAAAGCTCTTTTAGTGTCACTGTGGGCATAATCGCTAGTAGAGGCTCTTGCTTATATTGGTTTATATTACGCCTAATTTGAAGCGTATAAAGCGGGGAGTCGAAGCCCATTAAAAAAGCAGTAATTTGTTGTGGGTGACCAATTAATGCGTGGCTTGAGTGGTCATGATGATCGTCGTGTGTGCTGTGTTCAGCGCCATGGATCAGTTCAATGGCTGCCAGTGGCACATGCAAGGTTTTATCTACTGGGGTGCCGGTGGGCTTTAAAATACCAACAACTTTAAAAGGATTATCGTCATGATGATGAAAGCTTGTGTTGCCCATACCATGAGAAATCACAATTTCATCGCCGATTTGATAAGCGCGCTTTTTTGCAACCTCACTACCTATTACCACTTCGTTTATACTGGAAAAAGCCTGTCCTCGCTCAAACTCTAAAGGCTGTTTTTTGGCAAATCGGTAGTGATTAAAGTAATCAAGTGTGGTGCCTAATACCGCCTGACCTTTGTGGCTATCTCCTAGGCTGATAGGAATACTCCACTTAACTCCGCGCTGTTTTGTAATATATTGATAGCTTTGCCAACTCACTCCATTATTCGTATGGCCAATTCTAAACACCGAAGAGAGTAGTAATTGAATATCACCCGTGCGAGCGCCCACAATTAAATCAGTACCCGAAATGGTATTACTAAAACTACTTTTTGCGTCAATGCGAACGCGTTCAATACTGAGCAATAACATCACACTAATCGCAATTGTCAGTAAGGTCAGTAACACGCTGGCACGCCTATTTAGCACGCTTTTATAAGCAAGTTTAAACAAAATCATACATCACCTTGCAAATTAACTAAGTCGATTGTGCGACTAAATAGTGGCTTTAATGTTTCATCATGGCTGACAAAAACGAGGGTACTGTTATTATTTTTAGCTTGTTCAAATAGTAACTTAATAAAACCTTCGCGATTTTGGGTATCCAATGCGGAAGTGGGTTCGTCAGCAATAATAAGCTCAGGGCTACCTATAAATGCGCGTGCTGCAGCAACTCGCTGCTGTTGGCCAATACTAAGCGTGGCTACATTTTGATTATGAAAGTGTGCTTCTAACCCCAGTGCATTGAGCAATCGAGCTGCTTCACTGAGTAAATTATCGGCTTGGCTGAGCACCTGTTGCTGACGTTTTTTTGAAAATTGACACCCTAAACACACGTTTTCCAATGGCGTTAAATAAGGTAGTAAGTTAAAGCTTTGAAAAATATAGCCAATATGATCGGCTCTAAAGGCATCACGCTGAGCGTTAGTCAGTGTACTTAGATTTTGCTTTAAAACACAAAGCTCGCCGCTAGTGGTTGTATTGATACCGGCTAATAATGCCAGTAAGGTGGATTTGCCACTGCCGCTTGGGCCATGTACAAAAACATGCTCTGCTTTATTAATAGTAAGCTTTTTGATTGCAAGAGTTGGGTTGACTGCGGTTTTTTGCCATTTAAAAGACACATTTTCAAGATTAATCATATCGCCTTACCAACTCCAGTAGTTGAGTTTTTTACGCATTTTTAATTGCCTAATAATATTAAACGGTTTAGCTTTGAGTTTTTCATTACTGTGTAATAACTCATTAGTTGCGCAAAGTACCCGTCGGCTTGACTTACCATCTGTGTAGGGGTGTAACTCTTGGCAAAAAGCTTCAATATTATCTATAAGCTCTTTTGGGTAAGTTAGTGCATAGTCTATTGCGGCTTCAACGTTATTTTTATCCGTAATATCCAGCAAGTGTTTTTCAGGCGCTTTATTACAAAAGGTCACCACAGGCTTTCGTTGTACTAAAAACATCAGTAATATTGATGAAGTGTCGCACAGCATCACATCGGCAGATTGCAGTAATGGAATAACATTATCTGTTTCTACAAAAGTGAGGTTGTCATTACTCAGTGCTTTGTATTTATCAACCCACTCTTGCGGCATTTTAGGATGAAACTGAACTAATAATCGCCACTTACCGCTTTCACTAAAGTGTTTTATTTGTTCATAAAGTTTAGGTGCAAGAGAGAGCCGCTTTGAAAATGTAGAGCAGATCAATACCGTTGGGCGAGGGTCTATTTCATCAATATGGCTAGGCGTTGAGTTACCATTAAAAAACTGATCAAGAGGGGGCCAACCTGTTTCTACTACTTTAAAATAGCCCAGCTGTTTTTGTAATGCTGTAAATGGTGTGGTTGTATTTGGGCCTTGCGTACAATATAAATCAAAGCAGCCCCGCACTTTAAAGTGATCGTTTTGACCTTTTTTATTTAGCTTTCCTGCATCAAAGCCATGAAAAACAGCCACTTTCTTTCCGGGGAAAAAGGTCGGGATGGAGTTCGCTGGAGCAAAAGTTGCGTCAGGCGCCCATTGGTTTATTTCGTGGATGGAGTTTAGCGTTTTTTCATCACTTTTTAGAAAGTCAGGATTAACATCATCGCCTTCTAAAAACCATTTCACTTCCCCTCCTTGGGCTAGTATTTCTGCTTGCAATGGTCTTAAAATAGCGTAGGAATAATTTTGAGAAATATACATTAAATATTTCTTATTCTTAGTGGCAGTTAAATAGTTCAAGCTAGCTCCTCAGGGCAAGTCATCATGCAAGTTTACCCCAATGCGCCAGCTAGATAAATATACTGAGATGATTTGTTTTTAGCCTAAGATTGAGCTTTGTGGTTGGCTAGATTATTATAGAGCGCCTAACCCCAATTCCATACTTTGCTCTTTGAGCATGCCAAACCCCGGAGATAGCATGACTAGCTATAAAGTTTTAGACGTAAACGATGACTTACCCATTCGTATCAAAGGTAAAGTGCACAGCGGTAAAGTGCGTTCAGTTTATTGGTTAACCGATGCAGATAGTAAACGCTTAATAAATGAGAAAGGCTATAACATCCCTGCCGATACTGAATTAGCTATTATGGTTATTTCAGACAGAATTTCTGCTTTTGATTGCATATGGCAAGCTGAAAATGGCCTAAATGGCGTGCCAGGTAAAGGGATTGCATTAAACTCAGTGGCTGCTCATTGGTTTAACATGTTTGATAAAGCGGGTTTGGCTGGCAATCATATTGTGGATATTCCTCATCCTTATGTATGGATTGTTCGTAAAGCCAGTACAGTTAAAGTTGAAGCGATTGCTCGCCAGTATATAACCGGCAGTATGTGGCGTGACTACGCTAAAGGCGAACGACACTTTTGTGGTTTGCAACTTCCAGAAGGTTTAAACGCGAATCAAAAGCTTGAACAGGTACTCATTACTCCTTCTACTAAAGGTATTATAGAAGGAGTGGCTGATATTCCTGCTGTTGATGATGTAAATATCACGCGTGAGAATATTACAAATAACTTAGGCGTTTTTAATTTTAAATCGGCTGATGATGTCACCAAATACGAAAAGTTATTGGTAGAAGGGTTTGAACTTATCAGTAATGAGTTAGCTAGGCTTGGGCAGATTTTTGTTGATACCAAATTTGAATTTGGTTACGTAGAAGACATGAACGGCGTGCAGCAACTTATTTATATTGATGAAGTAGGGACTCCCGATTCATCACGCATTTGGGATGAAGCATCTTATAAAGATGGCAAAATTATTGAAAACTCAAAAGAAGGCTTCCGCCAGTTATTAATTAATAACGTGCCAGAGAGCGATGTGTTATTAAATAAAGATCGTATGGCAGAACGTGAAAAATTAGCACAAGATTATATTTTGCCTGAGTCAGTAATGCTTGAAGTGTCTGATACTTATGTGGGTATAGCTAGCAAAATTATTGGTAAAGAGATCGTTATACCCAATGATCCGCGCCAAGAAGTGATTGCAATTTTAGATGCGGATTACGGTTTAATTAACCATTAGCGAGTACGTTAAACTCAATAGCAAAGCTCATTTTCACTAGTAAAAAAGTATTTATTTTAAGTAACTGAGCTATAATTCTTGCAATTAGTGCTCGTCTCTAATTAACTTAACCTATGGTGAATTTTTGGGGGTGGTTATGTTAGTGCGAGCATCGCAAGTTATTACAAAACGTTGTTATTTATTAGTACTGGGAGCATTGTTTAGTGTATCGGCCTTTGGCAACACCATTAATATGGTTATTAAAGATCAGCATGGGCAAGCATTACCGAATGCGGTAGTCGAAATAAATCATTCACCCTCCTCAAAAGCTGCGAGTAATTTACCTATTGCGGTAATGGATCAAGTTAATAAGCAGTTTTCACCCGAGCTGCTTATTGTGCAACAAGATCAGTACGTTAATTTTCCAAATAGTGACAATATTCGTCATCATGTTTATTCATTTTCACAGGCGAAGCCGTTTCAGTTAAAGCTCTATTCTGGCCAGCCTGAAGAGCCAATTAAGTTTGATCGTCAAGGTGTCGTTGTTTTGGGGTGTAATATCCATGACTCCATGGTGGGCTATATTTATGTGGCTAACAGTAAGCAGGTATACACAAGTGACGATAAAGGCAATATAACACTCCAAGTAGACTCTTTTCCTGTGCAAGCCAGTGTTTGGCATTCATTACAAACGGCCTCTTTGGATAATAAAAAAATGTTTAATATAGAATCCTCTGAGCCATTATCACTTACTGTAAATACATCTACACCTGCTCCTAGTAATACCTTTGGCAGTCAGTTTAGGGAAGGTAATGCTCAATAATTTACGCAGCCGTATAACAGCATTGTGCGTTGGCTTAGTATTGCTTACTACCTTAGTGAGCTTACTCAGCTCTTGGTGGTCTACGAGTAAATTTCAGGCAGAAAAAGTACAGCAAAATATAACGGTTGCGCAAAGCGTCTATAAACAATATCTAAAATCAAAAGAAAGTCTGTTATTAACTGCTGCTAAGGTGTTAACCGCTGATTTTGGTTTTAAACAAGCGGTTGCCACTCGCGATGCAGCCACTATCAGCAGTGTGCTATACAATCATAGCCAACGGATCAATGCAGATCTTATGCTGTTGCTCGATTTATCAGGGCGGTTAGTCTCAGCGAATGTTAATGCACAAAGCTTTGCCGATAACTTACAACCTTTGATGGATGAATTATTAAATAATTCTGAACAATCGAGCTTTGTGGTATTGAATAATCAGCTCTATCAAGTGATTTTATTACCCATTAAAACACCCAGAACCATAGCGTATAGCCTAGTGGGGTTTAAAATAACATCGGCTGTGGTTACTGAACTCAAAAGCTTAACCGGTATGGAGGTGAGTTTTGTTGCGCAACTAGATGACTTTGCAACCAGCTCGCTAGCATCTCAAACAGAAAACTTTCAACCAATAGCGTACTTTACCAATAAAACTACGGCTCATTTTTTTAATGAATACTTGATTTATGAAAATCAACAAATAGCTTTACCCTCTTTGCAATCGCACCCAGTTACTTTACTGCTTAGCGCCGATTTAACTTCGAGTTATCGCGATATTGAGCAATTACTATTAACGTTAATCACACTCGCTGTATTGACCATGTTGTTTGGCGTGATCACCAGTAGTTTGCTGGCTAATAATTTAACCTCAGGGCTGTCGCAATTAGCGGTTATTGCCAGGCAGTTTGCTAAAGGTGACTACCGGTTTAAATTTGAAGGCAAAAAACAAAGCAGCGAGATAGAAACCCTAATTAGCGCTTTTAATAATATGGGTAATGATATTAATAAACGTGAACAGCAAATTAGCTTTCAAGCACATCACGATACCTTAACGGGATTTTATAATCGTTCAGCCATGCTAGATTTATTAGCTAAACGGCTCACTAACGATGTGCGATATACACTTGTTGCTATTGATATCAAAGGCTTAAGACATATAAACGACAAGCTTGGCCCACAAGTTGGAGATGAGTGTTTAATTGCCGTGGCAAACCGTATTCGTCAATTTTCTGATGAACTTGGTGGATTTCATGCGCGTATTGGCGGCGATGAGTTTTTAACGGTTTACCCTTGTGTTGAGGTTGAGCAAGTAAAATGTGCAGTGGCCGATTTACTCCAGCAATTGCAGGTAGCTTATCAGATTAAAAGTTTAAAAATAAGCCTGCGTTTTAATGCAGGCATTGTTCAATATCCTGCTCAAGGTGTTAAGGCTGACGATTTAATGCGACGTGTTTTGATTGCAGTTGATGCGGCAACTACGAGTCAACAAAGTTTACATTACTACCAAAATGGTGAAGACGAAGCCCATTTAGACCGTTTAATCATGCTCGATGAACTCAAACAAGCGATTGATGATGATAACGGACAATTATTCATGACCTATCAGCCTAAGCTCAATATAAACAGTCAGAAAATTGATAAAGTTGAGTCACTTATTCGTTGGCAACGACAAGATGGCAGTTGGGTGTCACCTGAGGTGTTTATTGATTTAGCCGAGCAATCTGGATTAATTGTGGAACTAACCTCTTGGGTTGTTGATACAGTTATTGCGCAAATAGCTAGGTGGAATAAAAGAGAGATTTATTTGCAAGCCGCCATTAATGTGTCTGCTCAAGATATTGCTCATTCGGGCTTTCATAGTTTGTTAGTCGCTACGTTAAAAAAATACCGGGTAAATCCTAGCTCTGTTACGATTGAGTTAACAGAACGAGATATGATCGAAAATGAAGCGCAAGGTATTAAAGCGTTAGAAGACTTAAAAAGCATTGGGGTTAAAATTTCATTAGATGATTATGGTGTAGGACAAACATCATTAGGGCGCTTAAAAATGCTACCCATAGATGAGCTTAAGTTAGATAAATGTTTTATTTTAAAGCTTCATGAATCACAAAAAGATCAATATATAGTGCGCTCTTCAATCACATTGGGTCATCAGCTTGGTTTTTCTGTTGTGGCTGAAGGGGTAGAAACCGCAGAGTCTTTATCGCTACTTTTTGAAATGAAATGCGATCATGCACAAGGTTATTACCTTAGTCGCCCTTTAAAAGCACAACAACTAGAACAATGGTTAGAGGAATATCAGCGTGTACATTAAATTTTTACTGAGCATGACACTCTTACTTTGCAGTACGTTAACTGTAGCTGCAACGGGCAAGCTACTAGCAACACCTGGCGTTTCACAAATTGAAGGCAGTGCTGGTGGAGGTTTAGTACCTTGGGCACAATTAGCGGGCTATGCCAGTGAGGATGAATGGGCTGTTAATGGCTTTTGTAGTCGTGCTGATGTGACTGACTATCGTCTAGATGTTTGTGGTATGCAGCTTAATCTATTCAATCGTGTGGAGCTTAGTTACGCGGTGCAGCAGTTTGATGTGCCTGCGCTCAATACAGAAATAGAGCAGTCAATTACGGGTGCCAAAATTCGGTTATACGGTGATATAGTTTACAGCCAATGGCCACAACTAAGTATGGGTGTGCAGCATAAATCACTGGACGATGGCACAGTTGCAAAGCTAGTGGGTGCTAAAAAAACCAGCGGTACTGACGTGTACTTAGCAGCCAGTAAACTCCATTTAGGGGCACTTGCTGGGTACAACTGGTTTTGGAATGTGACCACCCGTTATAGTAAAGCCAATCAATTGGGGTTGCTCGGATATGGCGGTACTAATGAAGGTAGCCATATATTACTAGAAGCGAGTACTGCGGTGTTTTTAAATCGTGAATTAGCTATTGGCATTGAGTATCGGCAAAAAGCCAATAACTTAGGGTTGGGAGAGCAAGATTGGCGTGATTTATTTATCGCGTGGATGCCTAATAAGCATGTAAGTGTAACAGCTGCATATTTAGATTTGGGACGCATCGCCGGTGTTGATAATCAAACAGGCTGGTATTTATCGGTTACGGGGTATTGGTAATGAAACTGAGAGTATTTATTTTTTGTTGTTTAAGCTTACTTACAGGGTGTACAACACAGCCCAACACTTCTTTGTATCAGCTGCTTGGCGAACAAGCTGGGATTGAGAAGCTAACTGATAGTTTTATTACACAAATAGGTAATGACAAACAGGTATTTCATTACTTTGAGCACAGTAATATCAGTCACTTTCGACAAGGGTTTATTAGCCATTTATGCTCCCTAGCCGATGGGCCTTGTGAATATAAAGGTGACTCTATGGTTGCTATTCATACTGGCATGAATATAAATGAAAAAGACTTCAATCACGTTGTCGACTTATTAATAAATGCAATGAATGAGCAAAATATTCCACATACGGTGCAAAATAAAATCTTAGCAAAAATGGCGCCGTTGCGTGGTGAAATTATTAAAATTTAGGCCCTAAGTATATGAAAAATATGATTAGTTGTGAGCAACTTTATGCACAAATTAACAATCAAAATTTAGTGGTGTTTGATGCGGGGATGTTGCGTCCCTCAGCTGCGGGGGAATATTCACCCAAGGCTATACTGCCTAAAGCACAACGGTTTGATATCAAAAAAGAACTCGCAGATACTGCAAACCCATTACCCAATACTCTGTGCAGTGCCGAGCAATTTACTCAGGTGATGCAAAAAGCGGGTGTAAACACGGATTCTTTAGTCGTGGTGTATGAAGATCAACCCTTATTTAGTACCGCCAGAGCATGGTGGATGTTTAAAGCCATGGGGTTTGATAACGTCAAGGTACTTAGTGGTGGTTTAGCTAAGTGGTTGGAACAAAGTTACCCTGTTCAATCTGGTTATACACAGTCATCGGCGAGAGGTAACTTTATTGCTCAGTACCAGCCTGGCTACTTTATTAGTAAGCATGAAGTGCTCAGTGCGATAGAAGATACTGACACTGTTATTTTAGATGCACGTGCTTATGAGCGCTTTACCGGCAAAAGTAATGAGCCAAGAGCCGGAATGCGCAGCGGCCATATTGTTAATAGCCATTCGCTACCTTTAACTAGTTTATTAGAAAATGGTGATGCAAAACCACTCGCATACATACAGGCAAAGTTTAGTGAATTAGTCGGTAATGCAAAACAGTTACAATTTAGCTGTGGCTCGGGCGTTACTGCCTGTGCGCTTGCGCTGTTCGCCGATGAATGCGGCTATAGTAATTTAAGTGTGTACGATGGCTCGTGGAGTGAGTGGGGAGCCGACAGTTCACTGCCCATTGCAGTAGGTGAGTAAATTAACGGTAGGGACAATTTTTACAACCATTTTTGCAGCAAGTACCCCGTTTTAAAAAATACCACTTACTAAACACCATGTAACTATTTTGCATGGTGTAATCTAACCCTTCAATTAAATTATCATTGCTTCTAAATTGTTTGGCGAAAGCTATTTGGGTTTTAATTGGCTGAGTATATATAGTTTCTAAATAGCGATTTATTTTAGCAACAGTGCATGGGCGGCATAAACAGCGGGTTGCTGTATCATCGAGTGGTAAAATAGTGGGTAGCTCGCTACACCAGCATGCTGATATATTATTTACATTACATGTCAGTGAGTTATTGCAGTGAGCACAGTTTAGTGAAGTCATAAGTACTTTTTTGAATCAGAATAAATATAGAATAACAAATATTATGAACACACAAACAGCATTAGCTGAATTTATTACTTTTGGTGAGCATAGAGACGCAGCAATTTCAGTGCTAGTGTCAAGTGTTGCACACAGCGCCGAGCCTCTTTATCAGTTAACAACCCCAATATTAATTGACGTACTTAAGCGCTGTGTAAACGATGAAATCGATCTTGATGAATTAGCGCTTTGGGCTAATGTCATTGAATCAAGAACCGATATAGATAGCACTGAACATGAAGGTATTATTTATGCGCTGAGTAATAGCGAACAAATGGGCGAGCTGACTCATCAAAAGTTAGCACAGCTTCTCACTTTGTTTAATTACACATAAAAAATCGCGCTTGTGACAAGCGCGATTTTTTATTTTACTAACCTGACAACTGACAACTGACAACTGACAACTGACAACTGACAACTGACAACTGACAACTGACAACTGACAACTGATACCTGATACCTGATACCTATTTATGATAGCTCAAGCACGTTTCTACTTCGTCTTTAGAGCCTAAAATAACCGCAACACGCTGATGAATCGCATTAGGTTGAATATCCATAATGCGTTCAGTGCCTGTTGAAGCAATTCCACCCGCTTGCTCTACTAACATTGCCATTGGGTTTGCCTCGTAAAGTAAACGCAGTTTATTAGGCATATTAGGATCTTTAGTATCGGTAGGGTAAGTAAATAAACCACCACGGCTAAGTACACGGTGCACATCGCCAACCATTGCGGCAATCCAGCGCATATTAAAGTTTTGAGCGCGCGGGCCTGCATCACCAGCCAGTAAGTCGTTAATGTAATTTTGCATAGCCGGTTGCCAGTGGCGCTGGTTAGAGGCGTTAATTGCAAACTCATTGGTTTGTGCTGGAATTTTTGCATAATCTTGAGTAAGTAAAAAACTACCTTGGGTTTTATCTAAAGTAAACATGCGGGTGCCTTTACCTGTGGTTAGCGCAAGCATCGTTGATGGGCCATACAACACGTAACCCGCTGCTACTTGTTGGCGACCTGGTTGCATAAAAATCTTTTCATCGGCAGCATCTGAGCCCACAGGGGCTTTCATGATAGAAAAAATGGTGCCTACCAGTGAGTTAATATCAGTGTTTGACGATCCATCAAGTGGATCAAAGGCTACAATAAACTCGGCGTTTGGGTTACCGGCAACGGTATAATCTTCTTCTTCGGAAGCTATCGCTTTAACGGTCCCCGACTCCAGTAATATATCTTTTAACAACTGATTAGACAGAACATCGAGCTTCTTTTGTGTTTCGCCTTGAATATTTTCATCGAGGGTTGAGCCCAACACGCCCGATAATTCGCCTTGACCGACACGAAATGAAATTTCTTTACATGCCGCTAAAATAGTACGAATTAACGACAAAAGTTCTCTTGAACAGCCATCTTCTAGTAATACTGGAGGGAGTCTACGCATTCTTTTTTCCTGGTAACGTGTTAAAACTAATCATAATGTGAGAGAGATTAGTTTAGAGCGCTGAAATTCGTCTTAAATAACGGTATTGTATATATAACCCCCTATAATGGGGTACCTACATCGCATTTAAAACGCTAATAACAAAGATAAGATTATGCAAAAAATATCACGACTAAGTTACATACTCTTTACTGTGCTGCTGTGTATGATAACTCAAGCGCACGCAGCAATTAAGTCTATTGACGAATTTACTGAAAAAATGAACCATTTTCCGGGTTATTTTTCTTTTTTTTACGACACACAAAACGGCAATGTGTATTTAAAAGTCGATAAACTTGAACAACAATTTTTATTACAACATAGCTTACCTTATGGTGTTGGCTCTAACGATATTGGTTTAGATAGGGGGCAGTTGGGCAGCACCTATTTGGTTCAGTTTGAGCGCTTTGGCAATAAAGTGATGTTGCGTGCTGTGAATACTTACTATCGGGCTAACACCAGTAATTTAGATGAGCAACAAAGCGTTAAAGAAGCTTTTGCTTCAAGTGTTTTGGCGGGTTTTAAGGTTGTAGCGCAAGATGATAATGCCGCATTAATTGATTACACCCCTTATTTACTAAGTGATGTTCACGGGGTAAGCCGCACTTTAGCTGCACGCAAACAAGGGCAGTTTAGCCTCGATGAATCACGCAGTGCGGTGTATATGAATCGTTCTAAAGCATTTTTAAAAAATACTGAACTTGAAGCCATTCTCACCTTTAAAGGGGCAAAACCAGGTGAATATGTACACCAAGTGAGTGCTGACCCATACGCGCTAACCGTGCATATGCACCATTCACTCATTCAATTACCTGATGATAATTACACGCCACGACAATTTAGCCCACAATCAGGTTATTGGAGTGTGGAGCATAAAAATTATGCAGCTGGGCTCGATGAGTCTATGTATGTGCGTTACATTCCGCGCCATCGTTTAATAAAAAAAGATCCAAGCCTAGCAGTTAGTGAGCCAGTAAAGCCTATTATTTATTACTTAGACCCTGGTGTACCTGAGCCGGTAAAAACGGCTTTATTAGCAGGCGGAAAATGGTGGAATGACGCCTTTAATGCAGCAGGTTATAAAAATGCTTTTGAAGTTAAAGTACTGCCAAAAAATGCTGATCCCATGGATGTGCGCTACAACGTTATTCAGTGGGTGCATCGGGCAACTCGAGGCTGGTCTTATGGCAGTTCAATTATAGACCCGCGTACTGGCGAAATTATAAAAGGCCATGTCACACTGGGTTCGCTGCGAGTACGTCAAGATATTTTAATTGCTGAGTCATTAGCCGCGCCATATTTAACAGGCAATGAAGTGGCAAGCACCTTACATGCAATGGCACTTGATCGTATTCGTCAACTCAGTGCTCACGAAATTGGTCATACACTGGGGATTGCGCACAACTTTGCTGCGTCAGTAAATAATCGTGCCTCGGTGATGGACTACCCACATCCGTTGTTAAGTTTTACGGATAATGGCCAGTTAGACGTCTCCCAAGGTTACGCTAAAGGCATGGGAGCATGGGATACTCAAGTTATCAAATATGGCTACAGTGACTTTACCGGCCAAGATGAAGGTGCAGGGCTCGCCGCTATTTTACAGCAGAATAAAGCGCAAGGTTTGGCGTTTATTTCTGACCGTGATGCTCGAGCAAAAGGCGGTGCGCACCCTACGGCTCATCTTTGGGATAACGGCAGCAACCCAAGTGAAGAGCTACTAAGAGTGCTTGATGTCCGTAAGCAAGCCTTAGGGCAGTTTGGTATTAATAATATAAAAACCGGGGTTGCGCTGTCACAGCTAGAAGAAAAGCTGGTGCCGCTTTATTTGTTTCACCGTTATCAAGTTGAAGCGGTCGCGAAGCTTATCGCGGGCGTTGATTATGACTATGAAATACGCGGTGACGCACAGATTAAAGGCGCACAAGTTGTTGCCAAAGAGACTCAACAGCAAGCGGTAAATGCCATTTTAGCAACCCTAAAAGCAAGCAACTTAACCCTGCCTGAGTCGATACTTTCGTTGATTGTACCTAAAGCGTATGGCGAGTCTAAATCACGAGAAAGTATAGTGGGTCGTACCGGCTTAACCATGGATGCACTTGCATTGCCGGAAGTAGCGGTGCAGCATAGTTTATCGTTATTGCTTAATGCTCAACGATTAAATCGTTTAGCGCAGCAGCAAGCGCGTGATAACCGCTTTTATAGCTTAGATGCGCTGCTAAAACAGTTAAATGAGCAAGTATTTAATGTCTCAGCGCCTGCCACTATGACCGGCAAAGTAACACAGCGAGTACAATATTTAACGGCAAAAGCCATGGCTGATCTTGTCGCTAATGATGCACTTAGCCCTGAAGTACAAGCGCAACTGCATTTTTATCTAAGCAAACTAGCGGATGAGTTTAATCAACACTCTTTACTGAGTCATCCTGACGTGGGCGACAGCGCATTTAAAGACTATTTAGCGGCGCAAATTAATCAGTTTTTAACAACAGGCCAATGGCCTGATAACTTTAAAGCATTACCTATCCCACCGGGCTCACCTATTTGAGCTTAAAAGCGAGACTATAAAGGTGCTGTGTAAACGTTACGTTTCATGGTGCCTTGTTTTTAGGGTGTTACTTTTGCTTGCATAAAGTTGGTTTTTTGTTAATCTAGCTGCCCCCTATTTTAGTCTTTTTGAGGTGTTTATGGCGTTTTTATCTCGTTCGATATTGGCGTTATCACTGGCACTTTTAAGTAATAATGCACTCGCACAAAAACAATGTGATGTTGAACTTCGCCACGGTTTAATTATTACCGATGACGTTATTCGGATTGTTGATAAAGGTCAAACTAGGGTACAAATAAACAATAATAATCAATTATTTATTCGTGGTTATTGGGTCGATTTAAGCAACGATGAAAGTAAAGTATTAGAACAATTTAGCAATGGAATTCGTCAAACGGTTCCTGAGCTGGTTGATTTAGCGACTGACGGGGTAAACCTGGGACTCAGTGCAATAGAGCATGTTGTTGAGGGCATGTCAGACAAAGAGCCCGAAGTGTTAAAAACCCAATTACAATATGTTGAACGCGCACTTATGGATAAATTTAAGCGCGGCGACGACTTCTTTTTTATAGCACCTCAATCTCTTTCTAAAATTGATGACTTTTTTACTAAAGAAATTAGCCAAAAAATACACTCTGCAGTTCATGGTTCGTTAGGCGCTATTTTAATGTCGCTTGGTGATGCGTTTAAATCTCGAGAGGGAAACATAGAAGATCGCATGAACGACATGGGACAACGCATGGATATCATCACTAAAGAAATCGATAAATCGTTGCAGAAAAAAGCCCATCAATTAGAACTGAAAGCTTCTGAATACTGTGAATGCTTAAACTCTCTCGATATCACAGAATCCCGCCTGCAAGCCATTGTGCCCGGAATGACAGACTTTGATTTAGTACAGATAAAATCGTAAGGGCAGGTGTTAGGCGTCAGGTTTCAGACAAGGAAGGGATTAAAAACTGACGAATCCCCACAAAATAAAAATTAATGGTAGACTCTCATGATTATTTGTGATCAAATTTTTTCACTATAAAAAAACTCACTCATAATCATGAAAGCCACCGAAATATTACACAAAGATATTGCCATTGCCTACCCTGAAATTCATAAAACACGTTTAAATACAGTCTTTACGTTTGTTAACTCAGGCTTGCGTGACCAGCGCGTTACTGTCACTTACCTAGGCCGCGGATTAAAATCATTTTCTAATACCGATAAAAAACATGATATTAAACGCGCAGACCGTTTGATTGGTAATGCTAACCTGCATCAAGAACGTCTTTGTTTCTATGAGCATATGACCGAATGCTTAGTAGGCCAGCAACAACACCCACTTATTATCGTTGACTGGTCACCTATTAATGGCGGCGAAATATTTCAAGTGCTCAGGGCAAGCATACCAATGGGGGGAAGAGCGTTAACGCTCTATGAAAAAGTGTATCCTGAAAGCGAATTAAATACCGAAGCGGCTCATCAACACTTACTCGATAGCTTGGCACAGTGTTTACCTGCAGATTGTCAGCCTATTATTTTATCTGATGCTATTTTTAGAACGCCATGGTTTAAAGCCATAGAAGATAAAGGCTGGTATTGGCTTGGGCGCGTCAGAGGCAATGTGACCTTATCTAGCGACCTTGAGACATGGCGAAATTGTAAATCATGGTTTGAGCAAGCAACAGGTAAACCACACCTTCTGACACAGATTTACTACGGAAAAACAGTTCGTTTCGCGTGCCAAGGTGTTTTGTTTAGAGGGAAAAACAAGGGACGTAAAAAAATCAAAAAACGGGGTGGGCAATCTCAATGTACAACGGTTAAATACCAACAACAAAAGGCCAAAGAGCCTTGGCTACTTGTGTTTAATTTACCTACACAATTTACAGATAAGCCTCAACGGATTGTGACTTTATATAAACAACGTATGCAAATAGAAGAAAGTTTCAGAGACACTAAGAATGCAAAACTTGGCATTAGTTTAGCCTTTGCAAATTCAAGAAGCGCAGAAAGGTTTGATAATTTATTGCTCATAGCGGCGTTAATGTTGTTTGTCTTATGGTGCATAGGGTACACCGTGTCGGCACAACAAGGGGATGCGGCATTACAAGCGAATACAGAGAAAAAACGACGAGTATTGTCCTATATTTATCTTGGCAAAGAAGTGGTTGATGATCCTAGGTATGAGCCTGATGGGCAGTTCATTATTTATGTGTATAGCCAGTTGTCACTTCTGACTATACAAATTGATAATTTAGGCTAAATTCGTGGGGATCTCTCAGGATTAAAAAAGAAAATTATAAAAGGCAACGAGCTGCGAGCCTAGAGCGGCAGGTGAGTGGCCCGAAGCCATTTCCTAAACACCTAAACAACCTTACAGTTTTATCTCTGCGGCAGTTAATGGGCGGTATTCACCTGCAGCCAAATCTTCACCTAACTTTATACCCGCAATTTGTTCACGATGTAATTCAACCACTTTGTTATCTACCGCTGCTAGCATACGTTTTACTTGGTGGTACTTACCCTCAGAAATAGACAAGCGTAAACCATAATTCCCCAAGCGTTCAGCAATAGCAGGGCGAGTTAACTCTTTTTCATTGTGAAGCTGCACACCGTCGCGTAATTGCTGCAGTGCATCATCGGTGATCGGTTCTTGGGTTTCGACCAAATAGGTTTTAAATTTATTTTTTTTAGGTGAGGTGATTTTGTGTGACCACTCGCCATCATTGGTAATAAGCACTAGGCCTGTCGTGTCTATGTCTAAACGCCCAGCAACATGGAAATCGCCCATGTTTGGTTCATCAAGTAAATCAAATACGGTTTTATGTAACTCATCTGAATTAGCGCATACATAACCTACCGGCTTATTGAGCATAAAGTAGCGTTTACCTAAAAACACTAATGGCTCATTATAAAACAGCACGTCATCTTGTTGACTAACTTGAAAGTCGAATGCCGTTATCAGCTCACCATTTACGCTAGCCGCTTGGCTTTTTATTGCTGCGCGGGCTTTTGAGCGTGGTAACTCTGCTAAATGGCTAATAAACTTATCTAAACGGCAAGGGAATTTCATGTTGTTCACATTTTTAGTCGGCTACAATGGCGGCGAGTATAGCGGATAGTGAAATACCATGACAGAGCCCAGCACAGAAATTTTAAGCCTGTACCATAGCAAAGTCTTATCAAGAGAGCTTGATTTTGATGTGGCGCAGCACCAAGCCGTGAGTGCGTTACAGTCTTTAAGTGAGCAATTAAACCAGCCCACAAGCTGGTGGCAAAAAGCACCGTTAATCAAAGGGGTATATTTATACGGTCCCGTTGGCCGGGGTAAATCTATGTTGATGGATTTATTTTATAAAAACTTACCTACAGAGAAAAAGCAGCGCCTACATTTCCATCATTTTATTGAAAAAATTCATGCTCAATTGGCCAACTTACAAGGGGACAAAAATCCACTGCAAATAATTGCTAAACAGTGGGCCAAAGAGATAAAGGTACTGTGCTTTGATGAATTTTTTGTCAGTGATATTGGTGATGCCATGATCATGGCTCGGTTATTTAACGCTTTGTTTGAACAAGGTGTGGTACTAGTTGCAACCTCTAACGCAAAACCGGAACAACTTTATTATAACGGCCTGCAACGCGCGCGATTTTTACCAACTATCGATTTAATAAATGCACATTGTCATGTCATTAACGTAGCGGGGGAGGAAGACCACCGCTTTAGGTACGGGATAAGTAGCCGTCATTATTTTGTTAATTTGCCCCACGCTGAGTTTGAAGCTGGGTTTTTAACCAAGTATCCTCAAACAACACGTGATAATACAATGACTGTGCATGGCCGCGCAGTTCCCTATTTATTAAAAGCTAACGATGCACTGCTGATTGATTTTATGGCATTGTGTTCAGGCCCTCGCAGCGCCAATGATTACATGTTTTTAGCTCAGCAATTTGCAGTGGTGTATATCGCCAATGTGCCAATAATGGGCAAAGACGCAACCGGTAAAGTGATTGTGCATGGTATAGAAGACAGCTATCAGCGAGAAAAGCAGCTGTTAGATGAGCATACGCTCGATGATGAAGCACGGCGTTTTATAGCCTTAGTCCTGAGAGATCCCCACGAATTTAGCCTAAATTATCAATTTGTATAGTCAGAAGTGACAACTGGCTATACACATAAATAATGAACTGCCCATCAGGCTCATACCTAGGATCATCAACCACTTCTTTGCCAAGATAAATATAGGACAATACTCGTCGTTTTTTCTCTGTATTCGCTTGTAATGCCGCATCCCCTTGTTGTGCCGACACGGTGTACCCTATGCACCATAAGACAAACAACATTAACGCCGCTATGAGCAATAAATTATCAAACCTTTCTGCGCTTCTTGAATTTGCAAAGGCTAAACTAATGCCAAGTTTTGCATTCTTAGTGTCTCTGAAACTTTCTTCTATTTGCATACGTTGTTTATATAAAGTCACAATCCGTTGAGGCTTATCTGTAAATTGTGTAGGTAAATTAAACACAAGTAGCCAAGGCTCTTTGGCCTTTTGTTGTTGGTATTTAACCGTTGTACATTGAGATTGCCCACCCCGTTTTTTGATTTTTTTACGTCCCTTGTTTTTCCCTCTAAACAAAACACCTTGGCACGCGAAACGAACTGTTTTTCCGTAGTAAATCTGTGTCAGAAGGTGTGGTTTACCTGTTGCTTGCTCAAACCATGATTTACAATTTCGCCATGTCTCAAGGTCGCTAGATAAGGTCACATTGCCTCTGACGCGCCCAAGCCAATACCAGCCTTTATCTTCTATGGCTTTAAACCATGGCGTTCTAAAAATAGCATCAGATAAAATAATAGGCTGACAATCTGCAGGTAAACACTGTGCCAAGCTATCGAGTAAGTGTTGATGAGCCGCTTCGGTATTTAATTCGCTTTCAGGATACACTTTTTCATAGAGCGTTAACGCTCTTCCCCCCATTGGTATGCTTGCCCTGAGCACTTGAAATATTTCGCCGCCATTAATAGGTGACCAGTCAACGATAATAAGTGGGTGTTGTTGCTGGCCTACTAAGCATTCGGTCATATGCTCATAGAAACAAAGACGTTCTTGATGCAGGTTAGCATTACCAATCAAACGGTCTGCGCGTTTAATATCATGTTTTTTATCGGTATTAGAAAATGATTTTAATCCGCGGCCTAGGTAAGTGACAGTAACGCGCTGGTCACGCAAGCCTGAGTTAACAAACGTAAAGACTGTATTTAAACGTGTTTTATGAATTTCAGGGTAGGCAATGGCAATATCTTTGTGTAATATTTCGGTGGCTTTCATGATTATGAGTGAGTTTTTTTATAGTGAAAAAATTTGATCACAAATAATCATGAGAGTCTACCATTAATTTTTATTTTGTGGGGATTCGTCAGGCCTTAGTCGATGAGTTTTACGATTGCCACAAATTACTGGTAATTAATGCACCGGCTGACATAAACGAGTTATACCAAGGTAAAAAGTTAAGTTTTGAATATGCGCGAACCCAGTCACGGATTGTAGAAATGCAAAATTGGTAGAGGTAAAAAAGAGGTGCTAGGTATAAGGTTTAGGCTCATATCAACCTAAAACCTAAAACCTCTATTTTCTGTATCCATTTGGATTATTTGATTGCCAGCGCCAAGTATCTTGCATCATCACATCAATGCCTCGCTCTGCCTGCCAGCCCAGCTCTCTAAGTGCTTTTTCTGGCGCAGCATAACAGGCTGCAATATCACCAGGGCGACGAGGTGATACAGTGTAAGGTATAGCCTGCTTACTGGCTTTAATAAACGCATTGACCATTTGTAATACTGAATAGCCATTCCCAGTGCCTAGGTTATAAACAAGTGCGCCGGTTTCTGCGGCTATTTTATCAAGTGCTTTTAAATGCCCAAGGGCTAAATCTACAACGTGAATATAATCACGTACGCCAGTACCATCAACCGTATCATAATCGTCACCAAATACAGCAAGTTGCTTTAATTTGCCAACCGCAACTTGTGAAATAAAGGGTAATAAATTATTAGGAATGCCATTAGGATCTTCACCAATTAAGCCTGACTCATGTGCGCCCACAGGATTAAAGTAGCGCAAAATAGCAAACGCAAAGCGCTCATCTGATTTCGCGATATCTTGCAGCATCATTTCAACCATCAGTTTAGATGTACCGTACGGATTGGTTGTACCGCCAACGGGAAAGTCTTCGCGTATGGGTAAGCTTGCAGGGTCACCGTAAACCGTGGCTGATGAGCTAAATACTAGTTTGAATACCCCCGCATCACGCATAGCATCAACTAGTGTTAGGGTACCTTGTACGTTATTTTGATAATACTCAATGGGTTTTACAACCGATTCTCCCACGGCTTTTAGGCCAGCAAAATGAATCACACTGTCAATAGTATGCTTTGCAAATACTGAGTCTAAAAAGGGTTTATCTAAAATATCACCTTGATAAAAAGTAATTGCTTTGTCAGTGATTTTTTTCACTCTTTCAAGTGATTCTTCAGAGGCGTTACTTAAGTTATCAATCACGATAACGTCGCTGCCTTGCTGTAAAAGTTCTAAAACGGTGTGTGAGCCAATGTAGCCTGCACCACCGGTTACTAAAATTGCCATGAATGTTCCTTGGAAGCCTTTGTTCAATGACGTTAATTTCACCATAAATAATGAATTTTTACATGTATTATTTTATTTGTTTTTAATAGTGACCTTTTGATTGGTACTTTTGATTGCATTTTGTGCAATTTAAATAACACCTTGGCATCAAGATTAAGTTATAGTTCATATGTAATTGCTAAAGTGAGGTGTAGCAATTTGTAAAATATTCATTTGATCACAATGATCAGCATACTCGTTGGAGAAACGTATGAACTCAGTTAAAAAAATAGCAATGTTACTCTTTATTGCGCTACCGAGTGTTGTTTGCGCGGGTGAGGCTCAAGTTAAATGGCATGACTTTAATGATTATCGCGATGTTCGCCCATCAAACCAAACCAAAGGTTCTTACCACAAGCACATAGCCAAAAGCATTGATGAACACTTTGCAAAACTTAGTGAGCAGCTTCCTAAAAATTACAGTTTAAAAATTGAAGTGACCGATTTAGATTTAGCCGGTGATGTGCGCTATGGCGGTGTTAACGAAATTCGAGTGGTTAAACCGATTCACTTCCCGCGGATTGAATTTAACTATGTGCTCAGTGATGAAAATGGCGTTGTCGCACAAGAAGATAACGTAAGCTTAAAAGATATGGGCTTTATGGATAAAATTAAAATGGGTCGAGATGAGGCATTTTACTACGAAAAACGCTTATTGACTGAGTGGTTTGGTGAGCAAATTTTACCAACTATTAAGTAGGTTTTAGCTGATAAATGCAAAGCATCTACTTTGTTAGACGCTTTGCAAATAAATCATTAATGCTTATTTAAAGGTCGCTAACAGCGTGAGTAAACTTTGTAGTTTAATCACCGCTTGTTTTAGTTTTTCTTCATCAAAACCGTCGCTCGATAAGCTTTCCACATCAGCGGCAACGTCTAAAACGTAAGGCTTAAAACGTTTCGCTTCAAAACTAAATCCAGCGTCCTCGGCAAATAAGGCTTTAAATTTTCCGTGACCTTGTTGTTGTAACTCATCGAGTTTTTTGTCAGCGTCAAGTGCCTGACGATAAACAATTTTTAAGTTAGCGTTGAGTTGTTCAATTATAGAATCCATGGTTTTCCTAAAGCTTAGTGCAATGTTGCCGATATATACTTAAGTGGGCTGGTAAAGTAATTTACCAATTCAGCGACTATGATACGTGTATTACATTTAAAAGTCAGGTGTGAGTTATGAATATATCAGGTGGAAATCTACCTACAATGCCTGGTGCAGGCCAAGGCGCAGAAGTATTAACTGCTGCTTTATCTAAAAAGCAACAGCAAGCTGATGGTGCCGCTGCACTTGCGCTTATTGAAGGTGCTACACAATCCTCAAGTGCGCAAACACCGGCTAAGTCGGTCACTGCATCACTTGGAAATAATGTTAACATTTATGTTTAAACTAATTTGAGATCGATAGGGGTTTTACTTTTTTGACCCCCGATTTCTCGTACTAGTTTAGGCACCAAAAACCCAGGCAGTGCCTCTAAAAGCGCTGCTTGGATTTTTATTGCTTGTTGCTGTTCAATATCAAAGTGACTTGCACCCTCTACCTTATCCAGTAAGTGTAGATAATAGGGGAGTACGTCAGCATCAAATAACGCTTCACTTAAGTTTATTTGTGCATCAACAGAGTCATTGACATCTTTTAAAATAACCGCCTGATTTAACAGCAACACATTGGCTTTTTTGAGCATGTGCATGGCGTTTTTAAAATCGTTATCTATTTCGTTTGCATGGTTAATATGATTAACGAATATAATTTTTAATGGCGACTTTGCTAATCTTTCACATAATTGTTCAGTAATACGTGCAGGAATAACCACTGGCAAGCGGCTGTGTATGCGCATGCGTTTAATTTGTGGTATTTGCTCAAGTTCATCTAAAAACCAACTAATGGCATCGTCTTTGGCCATCAGTGGATCGCCACCACTTAAAATCACTTCATTAATATTTTTATCAGATTTTATATAGCTCAATGCATCAATAAGGCTGCGTTTATTTAACTGGTTTTCTTGATAAGGAAAATGGCGTCTAAAGCAGTAGCGGCAATTTACCGCACAACCGGTTTTAAACATCACTAAAACCCGCGATTTATATTTATGTAACAGGCCTGGTTGGTTGTTATCTTGCTCAAGCAGCGGGTCTTTATTAAACCCCGACTTAGTTAAAAATTCTTGGTGGCGAGGCATAACTTGTAGCAATAAAGGGTCATTCGCATCGCCGTGACGAATTTTTTTTATAAAAGGCAATGGCACCCGAACAGCAAACAAGCTACGCGCTTTTATGTCGTTTTCATGGACTTGGCTCGATAAACCGACCATTTCTAACAACACTTTTGGGCAAGTAACAACATTTGCTAATTCTTTTTGCCAGTTTTTATGCAAATTTGCTTCATTTCTTTGTATCATTGGCACGTAGATTACTCGAAAAAATATAAATAGAGGAAACGATGGCGAATTATAGCACCAACGAGTTCAAGGGCGGCCTAAAAATTATGATGGACGGCGAGCCTTGCAGTATCTTAGAAAATGAAATGGTAAAACCGGGTAAAGGCCAAGCGTTTAATCGTGTTCGTATCCGTAAGCTTATCTCTGGCAAGGTACTTGAAAAAACCTTTAAATCGGGTGAATCGGTAGAAGGTGCTGATGTAATGGATACCGATTTAGCGTATCTATACACAGACGGTGAATTTTGGCATTTCATGAACAACGAAACATTTGAACAAATCGCTGCTGATGAAAAAGCACTGGGCGATGCAGGTAAATGGTTAGTTGAAAACGATGTATGTACTATTACGTTATGGAACGGCAGCCCAATAGCGGTTACACCACCAAACTTTGTTGAGCTTGAGATCACTGAAACTGATCCGGGCCTAAAAGGTGATACAGCGGGCACGGGTGGTAAACCAGCAACGCTAAGCACGGGGGCTGTAGTACGTGTTCCATTATTCGTACAAATTGGCGAAGTAATTAAAGTAGACACCCGTAACGGTGAATACGTAAGCCGTGTTAAGTAAGCAGTAACCCGCCTTATTAATTAAATCCCGGCTTAAGCTGGGATTTTTTTTGGAGAAAATATGTCAGCAGATCTGTGGGCGCCGAGTGCCAGCATAGAGATACTCAAGCAACGCGCAGTGATTATGCGCAGCATTCGTGAATTTTTTTATGCCCGTAATGTAATGGAAGTTGAAACACCGAGTTTAAGTGCTGCCAGTGTCACCGATGTGCATTTAGCCAGTTTTAATACTACATTTGTGGGCCCAGGCCACGCTGATGGGCTGCTCCTGTTTTTGCAAACATCACCAGAGTTTGCGATGAAACGCTTGTTAGCGGCCGGCTCAGGCGCTATTTTTCAGCTTTGTAAGGCATTTCGAAATGAAGAAGCGGGCAGTCATCACAATCCTGAGTTTACTATGCTTGAATGGTATCGCCCAGGGTTTGATGAGTTTGCGTTAATGGACGAAATAGATGAGCTAATGCAACTTGTTTTAGCCGTAAAGCCTGCAACACGGATCACTTATCAAGACGCGTTTAAAAAGATACTCGGACTCGATCCGCTCATAGCGTCGGTTGAACAACTACAACAACTTGCCTGTGAGTATGGATTTGCTGATATCGCTAAAAACGAGACTCACAAAGATACCTTACTGCAATTATTATTTTGTATGAAAGTAGAGCCCATGATTGGCCAAGATAAGCCCTGTTTTGTGTATCACTTTCCCGCATCACAAGCGGCACTGGCACAAATTTGTGAGCACGATCAGCGAGTAGCAGGGCGCTTTGAGCTTTACTATAAAAATATGGAGTTGGCGAACGGTTTTAACGAGCTTACTAATGCTAAAGAGCAAGCTAAACGCTTTAATGAAGACAACGCTTATCGCGCCGCCAATGGCTTAAAACAAGTCCCTATGGACACGCGCTTAATTGCAGCACTAGAGCATGGTTTGCCATCCTGTGCCGGTGTCGCTTTAGGGATTGATAGGTTGGTTATGCTAGCAACTCATAAACAAAAAATAAAAGAAGTGATTGCCTTTGATGTAGCAAGAGCTTAGGTGAATTATCGCTTTGGGTTGCGGGTTGCGAGGTTCATGTTATAGGTGTTAAATTTAAAATAATTAAAAGCTGCGCTTCTCGCGTTAGCAAGCTCAACGCCTACAAATAAAAACGCCGCGTTTGCATTAAACGCGGTGTTTTCTAATCTCTACCTGACAACTGACAACTGACAACTGACAACTGACAACTGACAACTGACAACTGACAACTGACAACTGACAACTGACAACTGACAACTGACAACTGACAACTGACAACTGACAACTGACAACTGACAACTAGTCACGGTATCACAAATTAAGTGTAAACGTAACGCCAGCTACACGCGGCTCACCTAATTGTGTATAAGTTTGGGTTGCGTAACCATCTAGCGGATTATTACCAAACTCAAAACCGCGAGTCGGTACGTTTTCATCAAACACATTACGTGCCCATGCGCGTACAGCCCACATATCGGCTTCGTAACCTAGACTGACATTCACTAAGTTTGTATTTGGTGCTTGTGCATTATGGCTATCGGAAAAGTAATAATCATCTTTACCTTCAACACCCACCATTGCATACAGCGAATTGGTTAAGTTATAGCGCGCTGTAAACGCATACTGGTATTTAGGTGCTTGTGCTTGCTCACGACCGTCTTGATTTAAGCCCGATTTAGTTACAAAGTCATTTATTTTAGTGTCTAAATAACCGGCACTGCCGGTAATAAACAAGTTTGCTGTTAGCTGATAGCTACCTTCAATTTCAAGACCGTAATTACTGCCAGAACTTGCATTGGCGACATAGCCGGTAAACTGTTGATCTGACACTTGCCATGCTTTGAGCTGTATATCGTCGCGATGCATATAAAATGCAGCTAATCGTAGCGTTAGTTTTTCATCAAGTGATGCGCCTTTAACACCAAATTCTGCGCTGTATAAATATTCTGGATCAAAACTGGTGTGCTGCTTAAAAAAGTCGGCGTCAAGGTTTAAGCCTTCATCTTTTGCTTTAGCAAGCGCTTCTGAATTAATACCACCGGCTTTGTAGCCGCGAGTCAGGCTAGTGTAGATCATGGTACGATCGATTACTTGATACTCAAGGGCTAATTTACCGCCAACCATGATATCGTCTGTTTCTTGTACAAAACCATTACTATCAGTGTAATCGCCTTGATATTGCTCAACACGTAAGCCAGTAATTAGCGTTGTTTTTGGACCAATTGCTGTGGCTAATTGGCCATAAGCTGCCATATTATTGGTTTCATAGATTGAAGCAAATGGGCTGGCTAACCAGGTATATTGGCGCTCTAGGTCAACATCGCGGTTTTGGTAGTAAATACCCGCAACCCAATTGCCTGCTTTACCATTAAATTGTAGATCGAGTGCTTGATCATCACGATCGCGGCTGTAAATATCGGTTGAGCTATAGCTATCAGGGTGCAGACCAGCAGCGCATAATTGCGGCTTACTTTCATCGTTACATACCCAGTCTTCATCAAAACTATAAAAAAGCTCAGTATCAATGGCTGAAAGGTTTAAGCTCACATCAAACGCGTTAAAACCGGTATAAGTGTTTTTAAGGCCAACGGCATAGCTTTGTTGATTATCTTCGCCTGGCTGATCAGCAATACTATTGCGAGAATTATCGAGGGTAAATGCGTCATAGCCATTATTAATATCGATATAGTGCAGGTTCAGCTCTGAATTTAAATTGGCTGTAAGCTGACTATTTAATTTAAAGCGTGCAACCTGCTCATCTTGATTTTGTGTTTCATCGTTTAAATAAAGATTGTCTACATAGCCGTCAGATTTTCTGCGAAAGTAGCTAACACGAGCATTGGTATCATCGGTTAAACTTGTGCTGGCGGCAATACCTGCTTCATGGCTGTTAAAAGTGCCTGCCCCTAAATGTAATTTTAAGCTAGGGTCCATGGTGGTAGATGCTGATTGCATTTGGATCATACCTGCCATGCCATCAGCGCCAAAACGTGTGCCTTGTGGGCCACGGTAAATTTCGACTTGGTCAATATCAAACAATAATGAACTGCCGCCTAAGCCTGAGTAATTAATGCCGTCAATCACTAAGCCAACAGATGGATTTATTGGATCAACAAATTGTGAGCGTAAACCAACACCGCGAATTTGAATATAACGACCGCGAGATGCGCCTGCAGCAAAATTTACATTGGCAGCGCTTGCTAGCATTTCATCTAAATAAGTAGCCCCTCTGAGGTTTACTTCATCTTCAGAGAATAGACTTGCGCTGGCACTTAAGGTTTGAATATTTTCTTTTTGAAAGTCACCAGTAACAATGATTTTCTCTAGGTCAGTGTCATCTGCATTGGCGTAGATTGGGGCAGCGAATAGCGGTAATAACGTGGCTGTAATTAAAGACAAACGTAAATTCATTAGGTTACTTAACTCCATTTTAGGGACTTGCATGGTAGCAATTATTTCAACACTTGTGCTATAAACGCGGCAATTATACGTTAAATAATTGGGATTACTAATATGACCTTTAAAGTAGACTTTAAGGTACGTGATTATGAGTGCGACTTACAAGGCATAGTAAACAATAGTGTGTACTTTAATTACCTTGAACATGCTCGGCATGAATTTTTATACGCCCAAGGAATTGATTTTGCTCAATTAGCCAAAGATAAAGTGAATCTTGTAGTGATCCGCAGCGAAATGGATTACAAGCAGTCTTTAAAACCCGGTGATGCATTTTATGTGATTGTAGAGCCTGTGCGGATCAGCCGTTTAAAATTTGCTTTTAAGCAAACGCTAATCCGTAAACCCGATGAAACAGTAATGCTTACTGCCTTGGTAATTGGTACTTCGTTAAACGCACAAGGTCGGCCATTTTTACCACCGCAAATAGAAAATGTATTTAAAATAAAAACTTAACTTTTTTAATATAAATATTTACATTAAAAATATGCTTTTTTAACGGAAAAACCCTATAAATATTGGTATTATTACACTAATTAGACAATAAGTAGTAATAACATGAAATTAGTAGCAATACCGATGCTTATAATTGGTCTGTGTGTAGGTTGCGTATCAACAAATATGGTGACTAACGAGCAACTAAAGCATACTCAATGGCAGTTATCTCGTGTCGATGGATTAGCGGTAGCCCCTTCTTTTAGTGCGTCGGTGAGCTTTATTGATGCATTGCAGGTTAATGGCTTTGCTGGCTGCAATAAGTTTTTTGGTGAAGGCCAATTACAAGATAGTCAACTTCGTATTAGTAAGTTAGGCATGACACGTAAATCGTGTGGTGAAGAGCTTGATGCGTTCGAACAACAGTTACTGCAAACGCTAAAACAGGGCGCGCTGATAAAAATTCAGCCGCAGCAACTTGTTGTTCAAGGTAAGCATACTTATTTGTTTATTACTAAGTAAATATGAGTTTAAGTTTGCCTCTTGCGAGTCGTTTTTAACTAACGTACACTAAAAGTCGATTTGATGGTTGTTACCCTCAAATCAACGAACAAAATTTATACATTAATACTTGTCGGAGTGCCTAAGTTTTATTTAGGCTGAGATCGCGAAAGCGGGATCCGTGAACCTGATCAGGTTAATACCTGCGTAGGGAACAAGCTGCCTAACTAGGACGCTTGTGCGTCTTTTTTTATGCGCACAAAAAAGCAACATCCACCTTAGGCTGCAAAGTGGCAAAAAGCGACTTTACGATCTTTCTCTATTCCATCGGAATATCTGACAAGACAATCCTTAAGCAATGAGGTAAGTCATGTCAAACACAACCAATAAAGCCACCCGCCGCGAAACCCGTGCGGCCGCATCTGATTATATTTATAACTTAACTGGTCAGCCGTTCCCAAGCTCTCACAAAGTGTACGTTGAAGGCAGCCAGCCAGGCGTGCGTGTGGGTATGCGCGAAATAACATTAAGCGATACATTCATAGGTGGCACAGATGAAAACCCAGTATATGAGCCCAATGAGCCATTGCGTGTTTACGATACGTCAGGCCCATACACTGACCCTAATTTTGAATTAGATGTACGTAAAGGGCTTAATAAATACCGTGAGCAGTGGATTGAAAACCGCGGTGATACCGAAATACTTGAGTCGGTAACCTCACAGTTTGCGCAGCAGCGTATGGCTGACGATGGGCTTGATCATATTCGCTTTGAGCATTTACCAAAAATTCGCCGTGTAAAAGCGGGTAAAAACGTCACCCAAATGCACTACGCTCGCCAAGGAATTATTACGCCTGAAATGGAATATGTTGCGATACGTGAAAACATGGGGCGTGCGCAAATACGTGAGGAGTTACTTGCAGCGCAGCATAAAGGGGAGTCTTTTGGGGCGAGTATTCCACAGTTTATTACTGCTGAATTTGTGCGTGCTGAAATAGCGCGTGGTCGCGCTATTTTACCTAATAATATAAACCATCCAGAAACCGAACCCATGATTGTTGGTCGTAATTTTTTAGTGAAAGTTAACGCCAATATTGGTAATTCATCAGTCGGTTCATCTATTGAAGAGGAAGTTGAAAAAATGGTGTGGTCAACCCGTTGGGGTGCCGATACCGTTATGGATTTATCTACTGGGCGTTACATTCATGAAACCCGAGAATGGTTGGTACGTAATTCGCCAGTCCCTATCGGGACTGTACCTATTTATCAAGCACTGGAAAAAGTAAATGGTGTTGCTGAAGACCTAACCTGGGAAATATTTCGTGACACGTTGATTGAGCAAGCCGAGCAAGGTGTTGATTACTTTACTATTCATGCCGGTGTATTGCTGCGTTATGTGCCTATGACGGCAAAACGGGTAACCGGCATTGTGTCGCGTGGCGGCTCGATTATGGCCAAGTGGTGCCTAGCGCATCACCAAGAAAACTTTTTATACACGCATTTTGAAGACATTTGTGAAATTTTAAAACAATACGATGTGTGTTTTTCACTCGGTGATGGCTTGCGGCCAGGCTCTATTGCCGATGCCAACGACGAAGCACAGTTTAGTGAACTGCGTACCTTAGGCGAGCTAACTAAAATAGCGTGGAAGCATGACGTACAAGTGTTTATTGAAGGGCCAGGGCATGTGCCAATGCATATGATCAAAGCCAATATGGATGAGCAACTTAAACATTGTGATGAAGCGCCGTTTTATACTTTAGGCCCACTGACGACCGATATAGCCCCAGGGTATGACCATATCACCTCAGGGATTGGGGCAGCGCAAATAGCGTGGTATGGCTGTGCCATGCTGTGCTATGTAACACCAAAAGAGCATTTAGGTTTGCCCAATAAAGAAGATGTAAAAGAAGGCCTGATCACCTATAAAATTGCCGCCCATGCCGCCGATTTAGCCAAAGGTCACCCTGGTGCACAAGAGCGAGATAACGCCTTATCAAAAGCGCGCTTTGAGTTTAGATGGCACGACCAATTCAACATTGGTTTAGACCCGGTTCGTGCTCGTGAATATCATGATGAAACGCTGCCACAAGAATCAGGTAAAGTGGCGCATTTTTGCTCTATGTGTGGCCCTAAATTTTGTTCAATGAAAATAACCCAAGAGGTACGCGACTACGCAAAAGATTTAGAAGCGCGCGGTATTGATCCTAATAACGTAGGTGATGCCATTGAAATAAAAATGCTTGATGTAGAAGCGCAAATGCAAGCCAAGTCTGAAGAGTTTAAGCAAACAGGTTCAGAGATTTACCATAAAGCGCTGTAGCGCAGCTTTCAGTTATCAGCTATCAGCGACAAAGTAAGCAGCATAGAAGCTGGGGTGCATTACTGACAGCTGAAAGCTAGAGGCTCGTAGCTAAATGTAGGAGTGTTTATGTTTTATAACATTGCGGTGGTGGGCTTTGGTTTAGCGGGGCGGTTGGCGGCGCTTGAGTTAAGTAAGCAGCACCGTATAACCGTGTTTGAAGCTGATGATGAACATACTCACAACAGTGCCGGTAAAGTGGCGGCGGCGATGCTGGCACCCTTAGCTGAATCTGTTATGTGTGAGCATGATTTAGCTTTAATGGGAGTGGACTCTATTGCGCGTTGGCCTGCTATTTTAGAGCAATTAAACAGTGAGGTGTTTTTTCAGCAGCAGGGCACATTAGTCGTGGCGCATCAGCAGGATAAAGGTGATTTACAAAGCTTTGCGCAGCGAATAAAGCCACTCGCTCATTTTAGGGCTGAAACAGTGAATGCGCAGCAAATAGCCAACTTAGAACCTGAGTTGCAAGGGCGCTTTAACCAAGGGTTATTTTTACCTGGTGAAGCACAAATCGATAACCAAGCCTTTTATAAAGCCAGCTTTAGATTGCTTAATAAGCGCAAAGTAAAGTTTGTGTTTAATCAACGCGCGAGTATTTTTGATGACAAAGTCAATAATCGAGAGTTTGATTACATTATTGATTGCAGAGGGCTTGGAGCCAAACAAGATCGGTCACTTCGAGGTGTGCGCGGCGAGGTGGCAAGGTTATACGCCCCTGAGGTTAATTTAACCCGTCCTGTACGATTAATGCATCCGCGTTACCCTATTTATATTGCACCTAAGCCCAATTATGAATACGTAATAGGCGCGACGGAAATCGAATCGCAAGATACAGGTCCTGCAACGGTGCGCTCAACCCTCGAACTATTGTCGGCGGCCTACACCGTTCATAGTGGCTTTGCCGAAGCGCGATTATTAAATATTCAAACAGGTTTGCGCCCAGCGTTTAGCGACAATCGCCCACAGGTAAAAAAAATGGGTAAGGTTATCAGTATTAATGGCTTGTATCGCCACGGTTATATGTTAGCCCCTGCACTTGTGGCACAAGCATTATCGCAAATAGAGTGAGTCTTAAATGAACATTACAATTAATGGTGAGCTTTTAAATGTGACTAGTCAGACGCTGCTGGAAATAGTAAAAAATTTTGGTGCAATGGCGCCTTATGCCGTGGCTGTAAATGGGGAGTTTATTGCTCAGAGCCGCCATAGCAACGTTGTTATAAATGAAGGTGACAGTATTGAGTTGCTGTCACCTATTCAAGGTGGGTAGTGCTATGCAAAGCAAAGACTGTTTAACCATTTATGGTGAGCCAATTAACAGCCGCTTGTTAATTGGAACTGCATTATATCCATCACCAGATATAATGACGCAATCAATTAAAGCCTCAGGCGCTGAGATAGTCACCGTGTCACTTAGGCGCCAGCAAAGTGCAGCAGCAGGGGATGATTTTTGGCAACTAATAAAAAATACTGGGCTTAAAATACTGCCTAACACCGCAGGGTGCCACAGTGTTAAAGAGGCAATTAACTTGGCTAAAATGTGCCGAGAAGTATTTGCTACCGATTGGATAAAGCTGGAATTAATTGGTGATGACTATAATTTACAGCCCGATCCCTTTGCACTGCTTGAGGCTTCTGAAATTTTAATTAATGATGGTTTTAAAGTGCTGCCTTATTGTACTGACGACTTAGTATTGTGTCAGCGCTTAAACCAATTAGGCTGTGAGGTGCTAATGCCATGGGGTGCACCTATTGGCACGGGTAAAGGGTTGTTAAATCGTTATAATTTAAAAACCATTAGAGAGCGCCTTCCTAATACAACATTAATAGTTGATGCGGGGTTAGGTTTACCATCGCATGCCTGCCAAGCACTTGAATTAGGGTATGATGCAGTATTACTAAATTCAGCCATTGCAGGGGCGGGTTGCCCAGTGACTATGAGCCGTGCATTTAAAGCCGCGGTAGAGGCCGGGCGCTTTGCGTATAATGCCAAAGCGATGCCCGAGAAAGACGTTGCAGCCCCCTCAACCCCCACAATGGGGATGCCATTTTGGCATCAGCAGTAAGGAAATAAAAATATGACAAATGTAGTGTGGACAATCGCGGGCTCCGATTCTGGCGGCGGCGCAGGTATTCAAGCTGATATTAAGGCAATGCAAAGTTTTGGTGTGCATGGTTGCACGGCAATTACCGCGCTTACCGCGCAAAATAGCTTAGGTGTTGAGGCGATTAATGCAGTATCTACCGATGTAATTGAATCGCAGCTATTGGCGCTTGAAAAAGACATGAAAGCCAAAGTGATTAAAATTGGTATGCTTGCCAATGTACAGCAAATTCAGTTAATTAGTGAGCATATAAGTCACTACAAAAACAAATGGCCCACGCCGCCTGTGATTGTTTATGATCCTGTGGCTATTGCTTCAAGCGGCGATTTACTCACAGAAGAAGACACCGTAAGCGCGATTAAAGAATGCTTATTACCGCTAGTAGATGTAATTACCCCAAATATCCACGAAACCCAGTTATTAACCGGTGTGTATTTAATTGGCCCCGCAGCAATTAAAGAAGCAGCGAGTAAGTTAATGGCATGGGGCGCAAAAGCGGTGGTGATTAAAGGTGGGCACTGGGATTACCCAAGCGGGTATTGTATTGATTACTGCACACAAAATGGTGAAGACTATTGGCTAGGTAATGAAAAAATTCAAGTTCCTCATAGCCATGGTACAGGGTGCAGTATGGCGTCAGTAATTGCTGCGTGCCTTGCAAAAGACTACCCGTTAAAAGATGCGTTTATTTTAGCTAAAGCCTATATAAACCAAGGGTTAAAGCAATCGGTTCGATATGGCGAGGGCATAGGCCCTGTCGCACAAACGCAGTTTCCTACCGATTTAGCGCATTATCCTCAAGTGATTGAGCCGGGTAGTTGGTTAGGCGATGAACTGGATTTTGATGTGCCGCTTGATTTTAATATGGCCGCCGACTTTGCAGCGTGTGAAAGCACAAAGTTTGGGGTTTATGCGGTAGTTGATAGCATTGAATGGTTAGAAAAGTGTTTACAAAGTGGTATTAAAACAGCGCAGTTAAGGGTTAAAAACAAAAGCGAGAAGGAACTTGAGCAATTAGTCGCAAGCGCCGTCGCTTTAGGCAAACAACACAATGCATATGTGTTTATTAATGATTATTGGCAGTTGGCAATCAAGCATGGCGCTTATGGTGTGCATTTAGGTCAAGAAGACTTAACAAGCGCAAATTTGGCTGCGATTAAAGAAGCGGACCTTCGACTTGGACTTTCTACCCATGGTTTTTATGAAATGCTTCGTGCGCATAATTACCGCCCAAGCTATATGGCCTTTGGCGCTATTTACCCAACCACGACCAAAGACATGACAGGGCAAATACAAGGGCTTGAAAAACTCAATAAATTTGTACCGCTTATGCAAAGTTACCCCACTGTGGCCATTGGCGGTATTAATTTAACCAGAGCACGTGATGTTGCTAAAACTGGCGTGGGCAGTGTGGCCGTGGTGCGTGCTATTACCGAGGCTGATGATTATGTACAGGCAATTAATGCCCTACAAGCCGTAATGAATGAGTCTACTTGCTGACATGCAAATGCAGCAACTGAGTGACAAAGAAACCTTGCGTTATAGCCGTCACTTATTATTAAAAGAAGTGGGGCTTGAGGGGCAGTTAACACTTAAAGCGGCAACCGTTGCTGTGGTAGGTGCAGGTGGGCTAGGAAGTCCTGCGCTACTGTATTTAGCGGCTGCTGGCATAGGCACGTTAATATTAATTGATGACGATGCGGTTGAGCTCTCTAATTTACAGCGGCAAATACTGTACAAAGTTAACCACTTAGGGCAACAAAAAGTAAGTGCAGCAGGGAAGGTGCTTACTAGTCTTAACAATCAAATAAATATAGTGACTCACTCGCAAAAGTTGACTAATGCCAATAGTGATGTGCTATTAATTAACGCCGATATTGTACTTGATTGCTCTGATAACTTTGCAACTCGTTACACGGTAAATCGTTTTTGCATAAACAGTAAAACACCGCTTATTTCTGCAGCCGCGCTGGCAACTCAAGGGCAATTAATGGGCTTTGATTTTAGGCAAACTGATAGCCCTTGCTATGGTTGTGTGTTTCCACAAAACGATGCTAATCCAGTTATTAATTGTGATAATGCGGGCGTTATTAGCCCCTTGCTTGGTGTTATTGGCGCTATGCAGGCACAGTTAACCCTAAATATGTTGTTAGGTCATTTTGAGGGGAGTGTGTTTATAACCTTTGACGCATTAAGCTTAAAGCAACAGCATTTTAAAATAACTAAGGATTTAGCGTGTAAAGAATGTAACGGGTATAAGTAATGAAAAGCGTCACTTATAGCGTGAGCAAGCTCTACGTCTACAAGAAAAACACCGTGATTATAGAAAATAAACACGGTGTTTTTTAATCTCGACCTGACAACTGACAACTGACAACTGACAACTGACAACTGACAACTGACAACTGGTACTAATTATTAATCATCAATTTTTGCAAACGCAGTGCCTAAACGGGTTACCGTTTCAGGGTGTTGATCATCTAAAATGTCGGCTTTATCTGCACCCCATGCAAGCACAACTGTTGAGCCTAACTTAAAGCGACCCATTTCTTCCCCTTTCTTAAGGGTAATTGCGTTTTCGCCTTTAGTGGGATAGTTCCAGCTAAACACATCACTGCCCGCTGGTGGCGTTACTGTGCCTGCCCAAATAGTTTCTATGCTGGCAACTATGGTTGCGCCTACTAAAACCATAGCTAGCGGGCCAATGTCAGTTTCAAAAATAGCCACTACACGCTCGTTACGGGCAAATAAATTTGGCACGTTTTGCGCGGTAAGTGGATTTACTGAAAATAAATCGCCCGGTACATAAATCATTTTGCTTAACGTGCCATCAATTGGCATATGAATACGGTGGTAATCTTTTGGTGCCAAGTAAATAGTTGCAAATTTACCGCCTAAAAATGGGGTTGTGTCGTCTTGTGAGCCACCTAACAATGCTTGTAAGCTGTAATCATGGCCTTTAGCTTGGATAAGTTGGCCGTCAACAATATCGCCAAGCTGGCTAATTGCACCATCTACTGGGTGAATAATAATATCGTCATCTTCAACCATAGGGCGCACACCGTCTTTTAACGGACGGGTAAAAAATTCATTAAAGCTTTTGTAATGAGCTGGATCTGAATATTTAGCTTCGCTCATATCTATTTTATATTGTTTAATAAATAATTTAATTAATGTGGTTGTTAATGCGCCGGCTTTTGCAGCTGCAAGTTTACCTACTACACGAGAAATAAAGTGCTTTGGCATGGCATACTGCATGGCGATTTTAAATTTATCTAAACTCACAGGTTTTTCCCTAATTATACGCGGGGCGCACGCGCGCCAGCACGGCCATCGGCCATGGTTTCTAAAATACGGTGGTAGCTTTCAAAGCGTAATTTTGAAATGTCGCCATCGGCTACCGCTTGTTTAATAATACAGCCCGGATCGTTTAAATGTTTACAGTCTCTAAAGCGACATCCGCCTATAAACTCTCTAAATTCTTTAAAGCACCATGTCACTCGTTCAACATCCAAATGCCAAAGTCCAAATTCACGAATACCCGGTGAATCAATTAAATTACCGCCACTGGGCAAATGATGCAGGCGCGATACCGTGGTGGTGTGCTGGCCAAGCCCACTGTTTTCAGACACTTCTTTCGTTAAAATTTCAGCATCAGGAAGTACGGTATTAACCAAGGTGGATTTACCCACCCCACTTTGGCCAACAAAAATATTGTTTTTGCCAGCAAGTACTTCTTTTAGCTCATTAATACCTTCGTCTGTCACATTGCTAACGAGTAGCACTTGGTAATTAAGCTTACGGTAAATGTCGAGGGTTTGTTGAATTTCATTAAGCCCGGCTTCGTCAATTAAATCAATTTTATTAAGCACTAAAATCGGCTCAATACCCATATCTTCACAGGCTATAAGGTAGCGGTCAATAATGCTTGGCGTAAACTCTGGCAATACCGCTGAGACCATTAAAATTTGATCAATGTTAGCGGCAATCACTTTTACGCCATCGTAAAAATCGGGGCGCGTGAGTTGTGAACGGCGCTCTTGGGTTGCTTCAATAACGCCCGCTAAATCACCTTCACTTACTTTTGCACGGCGAAATAATACTTCATCGCCACACACTAAGTTCAATACAGTACGGCGAATATTACAACGCAAAACATCGCCGCTTTGTGTCTCTACGTCAGCATGTTGGCCAAAGCGGCTAATGACAATCGCATTTTCCACTTGGCCTAAATTATCTGTTTGCCACTGTTGCGGACCGGCTTTTGCTGGTTTTGCATCGGCATTCGATAAACGTTTTTGATGATTGGCCTTGATCCTACGGGATTGACCTTTACTTAATTTTTTCTGTTTTGCCACTTTAGGCCTATAACCTGAGTTAAATGTCGAGTTTGCCAAAAAAAGCTTTAGCTCGACGGTTGATGCTAATATGATATATCGAAATACGTTGGTATAAAAGAAAAGCACCGTTTAAGGTAATTATGACTATTAATGAATCAAATTTAATTTGGCTCGATCTGGAAATGACCGGGCTCGAACCAGAGACTGACAAAATACTTGAAATTGCAACGGTTGTCACTGATGCTGATCTGAATATATTAGCTGAAGGGCCAACCATTGCCATTCATCAAAGTGATGAACTACTTGATGGCATGGATGAGTGGTGTACAACTCAGCATGGCAAATCAGGGCTAACAGCACGCTGTAAAGCCAGCACCTTTGATGAAGTTTATGCCGTTGAGCAGACACTGGCGTTTTTAAAACAATGGGTGCCTGCTGGTGCGTCGCCTATGTGTGGTAATTCGATTGGCCAAGATCGCCGCTTTATGAATAAGTATATGCGTGAGCTTGAAGATTTTTTCCACTATCGCAATCTTGATGTAAGTACGATTAAAGAACTTGCGCGCCGGTGGAAACCCGAGGTATTGGCCCAAGTGAATAAAAAAGGGTCGCATTTAGCGCTAGACGACATTAAAGATTCGATTATGGAATTAAAGGTTTACCGAGAAAAGTTTTTTAATTTATAAAAAATACTTGCAAAGCCCCCTAATTATTGTAGAATCCTGCCCCGCTTAAGACGATAAACCCCACGGGGTTAGTATGCTTAAGTTAAAGACTCAAGATGAAAGGTTAAAGGAACAAGGTTTAATATTGATAGAACCTAGAACCTAGAACCTAGAACTTAAAATGCGGCACTAGCTCAGTTGCCAGAATGTTGAACGCGACCTGTCGCGCACCAACGGACAAATTACTGACTATTTTGAATGCGGCACTAGCTCAGTTGCCAGAATGTTGAACGCGACCCGTCGCGCACCAACGGACAAATTACTGACTATTTTGAATGCGGCACTAGCTCAGTTGCCAGAATGTTGAACGCGACCCGTCGCGCACCAACGGACAAATTACTGACTATTTTGAATGCGGCACTAGCTCAGTTGGTAGAGCGCGACCTTGCCAAGGTCGAGGTCACGAGTTCGAGCCTCGTGTGCCGCTCCAATTTCTCACCAAAGAAATTGCAGAAGAAATAAAGATTCAAGATGAAAGGTTAAAGGAACAAGGTTTAATATTGATAGAACCTAGAACCTAGAACCTAGAACCTAGAACCTAGAATGCGGCACTAGCTCAGTTGCCAGAATGTTGAACGCGACCCGTCGCGCACCAACGGACAAATTACTGACTATTTTGAATGCGGCACTAGCTCAGTTGGTAGAGCGCGACCTTGCCAAGGTCGAGGTCACGAGTTCGAGCCTCGTGTGCCGCTCCAATTTCTTTAAGTAATTTAAAAAACATGCCAAGGTCAAACTAAGTCATAAGCAGTTCGATCTTCGTATGCTGTCCAATCTCTTCAAAGTAAACATCCACTCTTTATTAATCCACTAGCTTAAATTAAAGCAAATTATAATTTTACTTAATCAGCAGTGGTAATATGTTTTTCCTGATAGCTTTTAAACTTGCCCTTGCAACGTTGCAATAATCCGCCTAGACCCACCATGGTCACGATGTTCGCCTAAGTATATCCCTTGCCAAGTTCCCAGCGCTAACAGGCCATGGCTAATAGGTATGGTTAACTCGCAGCCTAAGATACTGGTTTTTATATGGGCAGGCATGTCGTCATCGCCTTCGTAGTCATGGCGATAATAAGGTTGGCGCTCTGGCACAAATTGATTGAAGTGGCTTTCCATATCCATGCGCACGGTAGGATCGGCATTTTCATTAATGGTTAAGCTGGCAGAGGTGTGTTGAATAAATAAGTGTAATAAACCTATTTTTAATTTGCTCAATTGTGGAAGTTGAGAAAGCATTTCATTATCAATTAAATGAAAGCCCCGCGAGCGAGGCTTTAATGTAATCGTAGTTTGCGACCAGCTCATAGCTTATCAAAGCTTACTTCAATATATGCATTACCTGCATCGCTGGTAAATGGCATGATGATTTTTTTACCGTCACTTTTATGGGTAATAGTGTGGTTTTTACCAGACACAACAACGGGTGTTGCCATGGCAAAATCATAACCTTTTTCACCTAATAAATTTTTAGCACCACCGGTAACCATATTGGTGATTTCGCCGACCATATCGGTTACTTCTTCATTTACACCCGCTGGTCGCTCACCTAACATGCGCTCCATAATAGTTAGCGCTAAACCTTCGTCGAAAGTGATTGAAAATGAGCCACGGGTTTGAGGCCCTACCATACCAATTAACCCTGACACATCACCACAGGCTACCTCATCAGTTTTAATTCGAGGTTTACCCGGTTTTAATTGAGTTTGAGCCATGGTGCTCAATACATTAATCAAAGAAGATAAAAATGGATTAATGAACTCTACATTCATACAATGAATCCTTAAATTGGTACAAATAAATATTATACGTAAAGTATAGCTTCAGTCGCTCAACTACGCTCGACAAGAATCACATTTACCATGTGCTTCTATTGTTTGCCCAGAAACGACAAAGCCACTTTCAGCTGCTAAACTATTGAGTTCATGAGAAATTACCGTTGAGTGTAATTCTTTAACAAATCCGCAGGTATCGCAAATTAATAGCTGTACAGGATGAATATGATCAAAATGATGGCACAGCATAAATGCATTTGTGCTTTCAATTTTATGAATAAAACCGAGTTCGGCTAAAAAGTCTAAAGCACGATAAATAGTCGCAGGTTTTGCACCTGTTTCAGTGACTTTCAATTGCTCTAGTAAATCGTATGCACCTACACCACCTTGTGCACTTGCTAATAAACGAAATACCTTCTCGCGAATAGGTGTAAATCGCGCACCACGGTTGTCGCATACTTGTTTTGCTTTACTTACGAGTGATTCTATATTCATCTTCTCTCATCCTTACTCTGCCGTGATATACTAACATACTGTATTGTAGTTGCAGCGTTTTATTAACCGCTTTTGTGAAAGGTATTCATTAATGCATGAACTATTAGCCATATTTATTTTCTTTTTTGCGGTTATCGATCCGATTGGCACAATTCCGGTTTTTATTGCCGTAACTCGGGGTGATGACGACAAGTTTAAGCGTAAAGTGATTTTTAAGGCCGTGGGTGTATCCGCTTTAGTGCTGTTATTTTTTGTAGTTGCTGGCGAGCAATTGCTCAATGTGATTGATATTCCCCTGTCGGCATTTCAAATAGCCGGTGGCTTGATTCTACTGATTTTTGCACTCTCCATGACGTTTGGTGAAAGTAAGCCCGAAGCTGAAATTAAAAGTGCTAAGGGCAGCACTGAAACCGCTATTTTTCCGCTGGCTATTCCCTCAATAGCAAGCCCAGGCGCTATGTTAGGTGCAGTATTAATGACGCGTAATGAAGAATACACTTGGGTTGAGCAAATGATTACCTCATCAATGATGCTAGCCGTTTTAGTAGTGGTACTCGTTTTGTTGTTACTGGCTACGCATGTACATAAAATAATAGGCGACAGTGGGGCAAGTATTATTAGTCGAATTATGGGATTAATTTTAAGCTCAGTTGCGGTAACCAATATTTTAAATGGTATTGCGCAATACTTTGGCTTGCAGGTGTTTGCTTAACATTGCTGCGCATAGCGCTTTTGTGTAAAATGCAGCGCCTTTTAAGCTAGGCTTAAATTATAAATTTTCGAGGACAACATTTTGGATAAACGTACTTTAAATAGACGCTTTTCTGTGGCACCTATGCTCGATTGGACTGATCGTCACTGTCGTACGTTTCATCGTAAAATGACAAAGCACACGGTGCTGTACACTGAAATGATCACCACAGGGGCTATTTTATTTGGCCGTGGTGATTACTTGCACTTTAATCAGCATGAGGGTCCAGTAGCATTGCAGTTAGGTGGCTCAGATCCGCAAGCGTTAGCGCAATGCGCCAAACTTGCAGGCGAACGGGGTTATGATGAAATAAACCTTAATGTAGGTTGCCCGTCAGACAGGGTACAAAATGGGCGTTTTGGTGCCTGTTTAATGGCAGAGCCAGAGCTTGTGGCAGAGTGTGTTGCGGCCATGAAAAGTGAAGTCAATATTCCGGTTACGGTAAAAACGCGTATCGGTATTGATGAGCAAGACTCCTATGAATTTTTATGTGCGCTTATTGAAGCATCGCATAAAGTAGGCTGTGATGATTTTATTATTCATGCCCGTAAAGCATGGCTGAAAGGGTTAAGTCCAAAAGAAAATCGCGAAGTGCCTGAGCTTAACTACCCCCGTGTTTACCAGCTTAAAAAAGATTACCCACAACTTGATTTAAGTATTAATGGCGGTGTTAAAACCATTGAGCAAAGCCTTGCGCATTTACAGTACATCGATGGGGTGATGGTTGGGCGAGAGGCTTACAGTAATCCATTTATGTTAAATGACGTTGATGAAAAAATATACGGTGAAGCTGCTAATACTCAGTCACGCCATGATGTTGTACGCTCTATGTATGATTACATTGAACAAGAGATGCGTTTAGGCGCTAATTTTTGGCATGTTGCCCGCCATATGTTGGGTATTTTTCAGGGGCAACCCGGTGCGCGTGGTTTTAGACGCCATTTATCTGAAAATGGCCACGGCAAGCAAGCTGATTTGAGTGTTATGGATAAAGCACTAAGTTACGTACCCGAATAACAGATTCTCTGTATAGAAAAGAGCCACTTTAAGTGGCTTTTTTTGATCCTAAATTTTGGTCAAAATTTTAATTTATTAGCCAATTCGACTTAATTTTATTCAGTGACGAGTCATCAATTTATTCACAAAAAAATCATTTAACAATATGATATTTAATGAAAATAAAACAACTTTATGTTGTTGGCACAACTCTTGGAACCCTGTTGATGTATAAATAAAAATCACTAGGGGAATACCATGGGCATAGTTAACCGCGTAAATGACGTCATTCAAGCAAATATCGTTGCCATGCTTGATAAAGCAGAAGACTCAGAAAAATTACTCAATTTAATGCTTACCGAAATGCAAGAAGCGCTTAATGAGTGCCGTAGTACAGCAGTGGCACTTTTATGTGAAGAAAAGAATATAAGACGCCAAATAAGCAACAAACAAACAGCTTAAGGAGATTATTATGATTCGTTTTAATACAGAGCGTCGTTGGTACAAAAATACACTTAACAAAAAAATATCAGGCGTTTGTAGTGGGTTAGCTTACCGACTAGGCTTTCCGGTATGGTCTACTCGCTTAGTGACTGTTTTATTATTTTTAAGTTTTCCATTTGCAGTGGCGCTAAGTTATTTAATTGCCCACTGTTGTCTTGAAGAAAAAGCAGTGTAAGGAGAGCAGCATGAAAACATTCGCCGTGTGCCTAGGGTCTGTTGACCTTTCAAGGTTAAATTTGCAGCAGTCTGTTTGGTATTTAGGCAAGGCAGAGCCTATGTAGTGTGGTTATTCCCCATAAATAGGCGATAACGCAGCATCAATGCCAAACAGGCGTTGCCCTTCGGGTTCTGCCTAGGGGCGATTTACTCTTTGTTGCCTACATGGATGTAGGTAAGGGGCGTGAGCAGGACGCGGAAGCTTTGCTCGGTTTTGACTTAGCCCACTAGGTTACAAACCTCGCGCCGCGATTAAACCGCCCCTAGTTTGAACAAATTTTAATCCGCAAAGGTCAACAGACCCTAGTCATTGTTGTACTGTTTTTTATTAACAGTGGTTCAATTATTCACTTTGATGTGTGGCAGTTTCCGCTATGGATCTCCGATATTAGCTGGACAGGGATAGAGCTAATTGGCACATTAATAGCTATTATTGTTGTTATTGCGGTTGTTGCTTTAGTTACTATGGGGTTAATTGGTGCGGCGATGGTGGCACTGGCTGGTACGATTTTAGCTTTTCTATTCGGATCATTGATGATCGCGTGGCCATTATTATTTGTAGCAGGGTTATGTTGGTTAATCGCAGACAATAAAAAAGTCGCCTCGTAAGTTTAAATTTACTGCCTAATGTACGAGAATTATGCTAAATTTGAATTGTATTTTTTTGTTTTAACAAGGATTTTAATGATGATGAAACAATGTATTTCGATAGCGAATGCATTAATGATAGGCTTTTTTTCGTCTTCGTTAATGGCGCACGAGGGGCATGAGCACAACGATGAAGTAGCGCAGTTGCAGGTGAGCAATGCGCAAGTAAGAGCGTTTTTACCAGCAACCAAAGCAAGTGTCGGCTATTTAACAATAACTAATCATAGCGACGTGCCAGCAACGCTCACAAAAGCCACTATTGATGGTTTAGGCCGCGTTGAAATTCACGAGCACGTACACGCTGATGGCATGATGAAAATGCAAAAAGTGGAATCATTACTAATTAAAGCCCATCAACAGCTTGGTTTTAAGCCAGGCGGTTATCATTTAATGGTATTTGAACCACAAGAACCGCTAAATGTAGGCCAAGAGCGCAAACTCACGTTATATTTTGATGATGGAAATCGTGTATTTACATCTGCTAAAGTAGTGTCATTGGCATCGCTGGCAAAGCCGGTAAAATCATCAAAAGCACATACTCATCATTAGGAGGATAAATGTTACAGCACAAAGGAAAAATAACGACTGCCTTAGTATTGTTGTTAGTGTTGTTTTACGCTATTTCAGTTTATTGGAGCATAGAGCCTGCACGCTTTGATGTTTTAGAAAATGCAAAGCAACAAGCACAGCAACGCAATGAACAACTTGTTACAGGTTATATAACCACCTCAACACTCATCACTGTTACCGATACGTTATTAAATAAGCGTGGCGGTTATTTATCAAATGATGTGTTACCACCAAGTGTCATAATGGACAACATGCCGGCATGGGAATATGGCGCATTAGAAATGGTGCGCGATTTGTCGTTGTCTATGCGAAAAGATTTTAGCCGTTCGCAATCTCAATCTACTGAAAATGATTCTTTAAAAAAGGCGCAACCGCAATTTAATATAAGTGCACAAGCGTGGGCTTGGCCAAGTGCTGAGGGTGAATACCAAAAAGGGGTAGATCATTTAATTACGTATCGGAGCAATATTGCAAATAACCAATCACGCGAGAGCCAATTTTATTCTCGTGCTGATAATCTTCGCACGTGGCTAAAAGAAGTTGAAAAACGCTTAGGCAGTTTAAGTCAAAGGTTAAGCGCCAGTGTTGGGCAAGATAAAGTAAATACAGATTTAGCGGGCAATGCTGCCAATACACAAGCAACGCTTGGGCCATTGCAGCATCAGGTAAAAACACCCTGGTTAAAAATAGACGATGTTTTTTACGAGTCGCGTGGTGCAACTTGGGCGCTATTGCATTTTTTACAAGCAATTGAGCATGACTTTAACGATGTGCTTGAAAATAAAAATGCCCGTATTAGTTTACAACAAATTACCCGAGAGCTTGAGGCCACCCAAGAAACGGTTTGGAGCCCTATGGTACTAAATGGCAATGGGTTTGGTTATGTTGCTAACCACTCGCTGGTTATGGCAAATTATATTTCTAGAGCCAATGCGGCATTGATTGAGCTTAGTCAATTATTAGAACAAGGATAAAAAATGAAAAAGTATTGTATAGCAGCGGCTATTTCAATGGCATGTTTAGCACCCGTTGCACAAGCCGACACACTATTAGGTTTGTATGTAGGGGTTGATGGTTGGAAATCAGATAATGAAGGTCGTTTTTCTGACAATAATAACGCGTTGCAAAACTTCAATTTTGAAGACGAAACTTTTGTAAGCTACTATGCTGCTTTAGAGCATCCAGTACCGTTAGTGCCAAACTTAAAACTAAAATACACTGAGCTTGAATTAGCGGGTTCAACGCTGCTTGAAGATACATTTACTTTTAATGGCACCGATTATGTTGTTGGTACTGATGTAAACTCAGTGACTGATTTATCGCATATTGATTATATTTTTTATTATGAGATTTTTGATAACGATTTAATCTCTATTGATTTAGGTGTAAATGCAAAGCAGTTTGATGGTGAGATTGTTGTTACCGGAACTTCACAACAGGGTGGTCCTAACTTTACTGAGCTAAAAGAATTTTCTGGTGTAGTGCCTTTAGCTTACGGCCGTTTTGAAGCTGGCTTACCATTTACTGGTTTAAGTGTGTTTGCGGAAGGCAGTTTTTTGGCCATTGATGACAGCAAGGTGCAAGATTATCAAATGGGTATTGCATGGCAGTTTGTTGATAATTTAGCCGTCGATGTAGCACTTAGAGCGGGTTACCGTTCAATGACTTTAGAGCTTGATGATGTAGATGATATTAATACAAATATTGATGCGTCAGGTCCATTTGCCGGCGTGCAAGTGCACTTTTAAGTAAAAACTATTTTAAAAGCCACCTTGTGTGGCTTTTTTTTGGCTATTTTAAAGCGTGCCATACTAATTCAAACTCCCCTTCAAATGCTGAACCAATTAACTGTTTGTACACTTTATTAACTGGGTAGTTCATTAACTTAAACATTTCATCACCGGTTTGAGTAAATTTATAATAACTCAATAATATTAGCAAGCTTAATGCGGGCTTGTGCGGTTTTGACTATCATGACTTTCCATTATTGTTTGAGGATCGCTCAGTTGAGCCACTGTTTTTAAGTTATTCAGCCCCAAGGTGACTATATTAGCTAATATATTTTCAGCAAATATAGCAACATAACCCGAAATCAGCGGCGCTGTTGCTTGCCCTTCTACATGCCAAGTTACGATTTTGGTTTGTTGGTTAAATTGCATTTTACTCGTGATAATATGTTCTTGATTAAATAACACATTAAATACAATTTCATTGGCACTTAATGAAGATATAGTCATTTCACCTTGCCCCCATTTACCACGCCAAGATTGATAGGCGCCTGTACCTGTACTTGGCTCGCCAATATTAAATTCAATATTAGGGTCTATTTGTTGCCAAGGCGACCATTTATACCAGTGTGAAAAATCTGCTACTAATGATTTGATAACGGCAGGGCGCGCATTGATTTTGATACTTTTTTGCACATGATAATGCTGTGGTAACAGTAATCCAATAACAACAAAAGCCAATAGTAAACTAACCAAAAGCTGGATTAATTTTTTAAATAGTTTAATAGGTATTCCTCATTTAATTTAACAGCCTTTAATAACTTAATAGTTTAGCGCACTGCCGATTACTTTTATCTATTTTATCTACCTCGTGTGATGCTAAAAGTAGACATTAGCAGTGTAGGGTCTGTTGACCTTTCAAGGTTAAATTTGCAGCAGTCTGTTTGGTATTTAGGCAAGGTAGAGCCTATGTAGTGTGGTTATTCCCCATAAATAGGCGATAACGCAGCATCAATACCAAACAGGCGCTGCCCTTCGGGTTCTGCCTAGGGGCGATTTACTCTTTGTTGCTCGGTTTTTACTTAGCCCACTAGGTTACAAACCTCGCGCCGCGATTAAACCGCCCCTAGTTTGAACAAATTGTAATCCGCAAAGGTCAACAGACCCTAATAATATAGATGATTTATTTGTTTTAGTAATAGTATGTTTTTAATTAGTGCTTCCATTTTGCGCTATATCAACAAGGGTGTCGATAGGATATAATCTTCGCCTTTTGTATTTAACGGCCAATTTTATGAGCACATTAAAAGCTGAGCGTGCCTTATTCTCATACCCCAAGTATTGGGCTGAGTGTTATGGTACGGCTCCATTTTTACCTACTACACGCGAAGAAATGGACGCGCTCGGCTGGGATAGCTGCGATATTATTATTATTAGCGGTGATGCTTATGTAGACCATCCTAGTTTTGGTATGGCTGTAATTGGCCGCGTGCTTGAAGCGCAAGGTTTTAGAGTGGGTATTATTGCTCAACCCGATTGGCACTCTAAAGATGCATTTATGGCGTTGGGTAAGCCTAATTTATTTTTTGGTATTACAGCCGGTAACATGGACTCGATGATAAATCGTTATACCGCTGAAAAACGAATGCGCCATGATGATGCATATACTCCAGGAAATATAGGCGGTAAACGCCCAGATCGCGCAGTGATCATATACTCACAGCGTTGTCGTGAAGCCTATAAAGATGTGTTGCTAGTTTTAGGGGGCATTGAAGCCAGCTTGCGCCGTATTGCTCATTACGATTACTGGCAAGAAAAAGTACGTCGTAGTGTATTGTTTGATGCTAAGGGTGATATTTTAATTTATGGTAACGCCGAGCGCCCATTAGTTGAAGTGGCGCACCGTATCGCTGCCGGTGAAACCATGGATACTATTCAAGATGTCAGAGGCACCGCGGTTATTCGTAAAGAGCCTTTGCCTGGTTGGCGCGGAAGTGATTCAACCGCCATTGATAAAATTGGTAAAATAGACCCTATTCCTAATCCCTATGGTGCGGATGATGTTGGCTGTGCTAAATCAGAATTTAAGCAAGCCGGTATTGATTTACAAGCACAGGCTGCAAAACCAATTACTATTCAGCCTGCACGCCTTAAGCCTTGGGAAAAAACCTATGTTAAATTACCTGCATTTGAGCAAGTGAGTGTTAACAAACCTTTATATGCCCATGCCTCAAGAATTTTGCATCAAGAAACGAACCCAGGTTGTGCAAGAGCGTTATTTCAGCGCCATGGTGAGCGTTCTATTTGGGTGAACCCGCCAGCTTATCCACTTGAAACACATGAAATGGATGCGGTGTTCGGGCTGCCTTATCAGCGTATTCCTCATCCAAGTTATGGTGATAATAAAATCCCTGCTTACGATATGATTAAAACCTCGGTAAACATTATGCGTGGCTGTTTTGGTGGCTGTTCGTTTTGTTCTATTACCGAGCATGAGGGGCGTATAATACAAAGTCGTTCTCAAGAGTCTATTATCGAAGAAATTGAACAAATTAGAGATAAAGTACCTGGCTTTACAGGGGTTATCTCTGATTTAGGTGGACCGACAGCGAATATGTACAAACTGCGTTGTACCAGTAAAAAAGCAGAAAGTACCTGTCGGCGCTTGTCGTGTGTTTATCCTGATATTTGTAACCATATGGATACCGACCACACACCCACTATCGACTTGTATAAAAAAGCACGTGAGGTAAAGGGGATCAAAAAGATCTTAATTGCGTCGGGCGTGCGTTATGACCTTGCTGTACGTGATCCTCGCTACGTTAAAGAGCTGGTGACTCATCATGTGGGCGGGTATTTAAAAATAGCACCAGAGCACACAGAAGACGGCCCACTATCAAAAATGATGAAGCCGGGTATGGGTGCCTATGATGAATTTAAAGCCTTATTTGATAAGTACTCTAAAGAAGCGGGTAAAAAGCAGTATTTAATTCCTTACTTTATTTCTGCTCACCCAGGGACTAAAGATGAAGACATGGTTAATATGGCGTTGTGGCTAAAATCGAATGATTTTAAGCTTGATCAGGTGCAAAACTTTTACCCATCACCGATGGCTAATGCGACCACCATTTATCACACTGAGATGAACTCGTTACGTAATATTAAAAATAATACTGAGCAAGTTGCAGTACCCAAAGGGGCGCGTCAACGTCGTTTGCATAAAGCTATTTTACGTTATCATGATCCTGCAGGTTGGCCCATGATCCGTGAGGCGCTTCGCAGTATGGGCAAAGCCAAACTCATTGGTAAAGGCCCTAATTGTTTAGTGCCAGAAGAAGGCCGAGATGAAAAGCAAACTAAAGGCAGTAAAGGCAATAAGAGTGGTCGTCCTGCGCTTACTCGCCATACGGGGTTTAGCCAGTTTAAAAAGGCAAACACTAAACCTAAGGTGGGTGGTAATCGCCAACGCGCTAAATAACTTGAACTTTGGATTATAACCATCAGGTTAAAAAAATAGTATAAAGTAAAACACCGCGTATTCACGCGGTGTTTTGCTATATAAACGTATATTAAGCCATTAAACTAACAACCATGTGGCGGTGCCTAAAAAGGCAAATATACCCACAATATCAGTCACGGTTGTTAGTACTACACTGCCGGCCAATGCGGGGTCTATGTTCATTTTTTTAAGTAAAATAGGAATACATGCACCAGCGACACCGGCAACCACTAAGTTCATAAACATTGCAAAGGCAAGTACCGCGCCAAGCATTAAATCCCATTGCCATATTGCTATAACACTTGCGATAAGCAAAGACCATAACACGCCATTTAATGCGCCAATGGCGAGCTCTTTGAGCATTAAAAAACGTTGGTTAGTTTGATTAATATGGCCCACAGCCATACCACGTATCACTAGTGTCAGAGATTGACTACCCGCTACCCCGCCCATAGATGGCACAATACCATTGAGCACCGCAAGTATCGGTAAAATAGCCAGTGTGCCTTCAAAAAAGCTAGCTACAAAGGCTGCTGCTAATGCGGTAAGTAAGTTAACTCCTAGCCATACAGAGCGTTTTTTTGAACTTTTTAACACCGGTGCAAAGGTATCTTCTTCATCATCTAAACCGACTAAACCAAGTAGGCTATGCTCTGCATCTTCACGAATAACATCGACGATATCATCAATGGTAATACGCCCTAGTAAAAGTGCATTGTCATCAACAACCGGTGCCGATATCCAGTTATGGCGCTCAAACAATTGTGCTACTTCGCTTTCGTCCATTGAAATGGGAATAGACTCACAGTCTTCATCCATTAAATCCTGAACAATTTTTTCAGGAGGATTAGTTAATAAAGTGCTCAGCGATAGGGCGCCTAAAAAGCAGTTATGTTTATCAACAACGTATAAGTCATCCGTGCCCTCTGGTAGCTCACCGCGTAAGCGAATATAACGCAGTACAACATCCAGAGTTACATCTGGGCGAATAGTAACGGTATCGGTATTCATCAATGCGCCAGCAGAGCGCTCTTGATACGATAAAGCCTGCGTTGCGCGTTCTCTATCTTGAATATCCATAGCGCTAACAACATTTTTGTAAACATTGTCAGGCAAGCTGCGCAGTACTTCCCCTAAATCATCATGGCCCATGTCTTCTGTTGCTGCGGCAATGTGTTCAGGTGCCATTTGCGCAATAATACCCAAACGTACATCTTCAGAAAGCTCTTCAAGCACATCACCTTGTACATCAGGATCGACTAATTGCCAGAGCATGCGTCTAATTTTATGCGGAGATGATTCTAAAAGAAGGGCGGTATCACAAGGTGCCGTTTTTGCTAACATGCGCCTAACTTGAACAAATTGACCACTATTGAGTGACTTAGTCACCTGCTTTAGCTGTTGTAGTGGAATATCTTGTTCTAAAGCTTCAGGCATTGGCGTCCTTAATTAAATGTTATTACACAATGATGGGCATAAGTAATATGCAATTTTTTACTTATTTTACTTTATATTACTAAATTACCTCAACCAGTATTAACGCTTGCTTAGGGTTATTTAACAATGAGTCGTTTTATTCTTGCTCATTAAATTTTTGGTTTATCAGTTCACCTATTGCATTAAGTGCAGGCTCTGCATCAGGGCCTTCACACACCACCTTCACTTCTTTTCCTTGGCTGCTTTCGAGCAACATAAGTGCAAGTACACTGTCACCAGCGGCTTGTTTATCATCTTGAAATAAGGTGATAGTGGCATCAAACTGCACAGAAAGTTGAGCGAGAACAGTTGCAGCTCTAGCATGTAAGCCTAGTTTGTTTTTTATTAAAAATGTATTTTCTAAGTGCATTACTTATTCTCGTTTGAGTGAATTTTATTCTTGTTCTCGGTGGCGAATTTTTACGTTAGGGTGGCTCGTAGCGAAGCTCTCACCGATAGTTTGCGCTAAATAAACAGAGCGATGTTGACCCCCAGTACAGCCTATAGCAATCGTTAAATAGCTGCGATTATTTCGCTCCAAATGAGGCAGCCAAGTTTGCACAAAGGTTTGAATTTGCCAAGTAAACTTTTGCACTATGCTGTGACTGGCTAGGTAGTCTTTTACTGGTTGATCAAGCCCTGTAAGCGGTTTAAGTTCGGGTTCCCAATGTGGGTTTGGTAAAAAACGAGCATCAAATACGTAGTCTGCTTCTTTGGGGATGCCATGTTTAAAGCCAAATGATTCAAAAGTAATAATGAGTTGTTTATCTTTTTTTCCGAGTATTTTTTCACGAATCGATTCAGCAAGCTGATGCACACTTAAATCTGTGGTATCAATGATGTAGTTGGCGTGATTGAGTAATACATCGAGCAATTGTTTTTCTTTTTTTATAGCTAAATCAAGTGGCAATGAATCGATAGATAGAGGATGAAGACGCCTTGTTTCTGAAAACCGTTTTATTAATGTTTTATCGTCACTGTCTAAATAAAAGACCGTGGGTTTAGTGAAACCAGGTAAATATTCAATAATTTCATTAAATTGCTGCTGCTCTTTAGGGAGATTACGCACATCTACACTCACAGCAATTTTATTGTAGCTGTCTGAAACACTACGCACTAATGCTGGCAATAAGTTTAAAGGAATATTGTCTACGCAATAATAACCTAAGTCTTCAACCACGCGCAGCGCAACAGATTTACCAGAACCTGAGCGACCGCTTATAATTATTAACTCCATTTATCACCTTTATTGTTACTACGATTCACTTACAATTATCTGATACAACTCATTATCGGATTTTGCACTGCGTAACTGCTTGCAAAACGCCTTGTTGCTGAGCTTATCAGCAATAGTCGCTAACGTTTTTAAATGCTGTTGATTATCACCGTCTGGCACAATGAGAGCGACAAAAATATCCACAGGTCGGTTATCTATCGCATCAAAGTTAATGGCCGTTTCGTTTACTAAAACCAAGGCTAGTGGCTCTTGTACTCCACTCATACGCCCATGAGGAATTGCAATGCCTTTACCTATCCCTGTACTGCCTAATTTTTCTCTAGCAGTTAATGCATTAAGAATATCTTGTTGTGTTAGATAGGGCAGTTTATTGTGGGCCAATTCACTGATAAATTCTAAAATTCTTTTTTTACTATTAAAAAGGACCGCAGCTTTACTGCAGTCCTGACAGATAAGTGAGCTTAGTTTCATAGTGTTAGTGTCGAGCAAGTTTCTCTTTGTGTTTAATTACTTGACGATCTAGCTTGTCAATCAGCGAGTCTATAGCGGCATACATATCTTGGTGCTCGGTAGAGGCAAAAATTTCAGCACCACTAACATGAACGGTTGCTTCAGCTTTTTGGTTTAGTTTTTCTACATCGAGAATAACATGCACATTGGTTATGTGGTCAGTGTGCCTTTGTAGCTTAGCAAATTTACTGCTTACATAGTCTCTGAGCGAGTCGGTAATATCTACATGACGACCAGTTAAGTTAAGTTGCATAAACATTTCCTCTTTGTTGTACGCCTTAAATCAAGCTTTTGCGTTGATTCGACGGGGGAATAGCGAGAGATTCGCGATATTTTGCAATGGTTCTCCTCGCTACTTTAATTCCTTGCTCAGCCAATATATCTGCAATCTTACTATCACTCAATGGTTTGGCTGAGTTTTCTGCAGCGATTAACTTTTTAATTAATGCGCGTATTGCTGTAGACGAACATTCTCCGCCATTTTCTGTGCTTACATGGCTTGAGAAAAAATATTTAAGTTCAAAAATACCGCGTGGTGTGTGCATATATTTTTGTGTGGTTACTCGCGATATGGTCGACTCATGCATTTCTACCATTTCAGCAACATCATTAAGTACCATAGGCTTCATTGCCTCAGGACCATGCTCAAAAAAAGCCTGTTGTTGTTGAACAATGCAGTTAGTCACTTTAAGTAGCGTGTCGTTTCTACTTTCTAAGCTTTTTATAAACCATTTTGCTTCTTGTAAGTGCGAGCGAATAAACTGGCTATCACCACTTGATTTAACCGTACGCGACATAGCCGCATATTGGCTGTTTACTCTGATCTTAGGCATGCTATCTGGATTTAACTCAACCACCCAACGCCCTTTAATTTTTTTAACCGATACATCAGGGATAACATACTCAGACTCTTCTCTAACAATAGTGTCTGCCGGTCTCGGGTTGAGCGTATGAATTAGCCTCATGATCTCTTTAAGCTCATCTTCTTTGAGCTTTGTTTTTTTCATTAACGTGCGATAATCACGTGCTGCCAATAGATCAATATGACTGGTTAAAATCATTTTTGTTTCATTTAAAAAAGGCGTGTTTTTGTCAAACTGATTTAGCTGAATACACAAACATTCTTGTAAACTACGCGCAGCAATACCTACAGGGTCAAACAGCTGAATGCGTTTTAACACGGCTTCTATTTCATCCAGTTCAACTTCTTCATCGCTGCTTTCTTGATTAAAGCTCTCTAATATTTCTTCACAGCTAAGGGTTAAAATACCTGAATCGTCTACCGCTTCAACAATGGCAATCGCTATAGCCTCATCGGTTGGGCTAAATGGCGTAAGTTGAAGTTGCCACATTAAATATTCGTGCAGTGTTTCTGTCGAGGAGCCTTGATAAATAGATTCGTCTTCAGGCATAGGCCCAGATGAAGCCGCTGGCGCTGCGCTCATATATTCATCCCATGTCACATCCATTGCCATATCATCGCTAATGGTGTCTTTACTCATGGCTTCGCCGCTATCTTGCTCAAACTCGCTCGGTTTATCGTCAGCTGAAGCACTTAGCGTTAAATCATCGTTATCCGCTTTTTGTTCGTTTTTACCTGCCGTATCTTCGCTATAGTCTTGTTCTTCTACTTCAAGCAAAGGGTTGCTGTCGAGCGTCTCTTGTATTTCTTGCTGGAGATCCAATGTACTGAGCTGCAATAAGCGAATGGCTTGTTGCAATTGTGGGGTCATTGTAAGTTGCTGGCCCATGCGCAGCTGTAATGATTGCCTCATTTATCTCTAACAATCCTTATAAATTAGTATAATTAATCTTAGCAGATGCTTAGTGGAATAACACACTATTACAGCCTGAACTGCTCGCCCAAATAAACATCGCGTACTGTTTTATCGTTTAATACGTACTCGGGTGTGCCAGATGCAATTAACTCCCCATGAGAAACTATGTAGGCCTTTTCACAAACATCAAGTGTTTCACGGACGTTGTGGTCAGTGATTAGTACCCCGATCCCCCTATTTTTAAGATGTTCTATAATTTTTTTGATATCTAGTACAGAAATAGGATCGACCCCAGCAAAGGGTTCGTCTAATAAAATAAATTTAGGGTTTGCAGCTAAAGCGCGGGCAATTTCAACGCGTCGACGCTCACCACCCGATAAAGCCATACCTTGGCTTTCGCGAATATGCTGAATACTAAATTCATCGAGTAAATTATTTAAGCTCTCTTCGCGCTGTTGCTTGTTTAGTTCTTTACGTGTTTCTAAAATAGCCATTAAGTTTTGATAAACTGTCAGCTTTCTAAAAATTGATGACTCTTGTGGTAAATAACCAATCCCTAAACGCGCTCGGCTGTGCATTGGTAATAACGTAATGTCTTTGTCATCAATTGATATTTTACCTTTGTCGCTCGGTACAAGGCCGACAATCATATAAAAAGTGGTGGTTTTACCTGCACCATTAGGGCCTAATAAGCCCACAATACTGCCAGCTTCAACCTCTAACCCTACGTTTTTAACCACTTCACGGCCTTTATAGCTTTTTGCTAATAGCTCTGCTTTTAATATGCTCATGGTTGGCCTTTATCACCTACTTTTTTGCTTTCAAGTGGCACTAAAATAGTATGTACACGGTCTGTTGAATCCTCGTCTTTTTCAGCGCTAATCAACTGCTGCTTTATATCGTAAGTGATGCTTTTTGCCGTTATTTTTTGTCCTGCTTGAGCTATGCTGGCATCGCCTATTAAGGTTAAAAAGCGCTGCGATACATCGTAACGAACTTCATTAGCGCTGGCGCTCATGATGTTGCCATTCGCTTGTTTTTCTTCAAAATAGGCAGGGCTGCCCGTGGCAATTAAAAGTTGTTTGTTTTCGCCTAAGTCATCACGTTTATGTACTTCTAAGCGATCAGCGGTGATACGGCGATTGCCATGTATAATTTCAACATTTTTCTCAAAAATGCCAACGTTTTCTTTTAACTGACCTTCTTGCCTGTCTGCACTAATTGAGATTTGATTAGCGGCAGGCTCTGCAGTCGTGTCGGCTGAATTGCTATGAAAAGCAATCAATAGTGAAGGAACAATTAAAATTTTAAGTAGTTTATTGGTCATAATATAGGGTTCGCGTATGGTTAATAAGTTTAATCACTTCGGTTTTTAAATCGGCCTCAAGGCCTTTCCCCGTGATTTTTAAATTAGGTCCTGTAATAACAACGCTCTGCTGTGACTGCATGGTTAGCAGTTTTATATCTACATTGATGCTGTCGGCAGTGATAGAGTCAATCATGGCGTTATCTATTAAATTCTGAGCTTTTACATTGCCTTCTAAAATCAGCAGTTTATCGTCATAGAGGGTGGCTTCATCGGCATTAATACGCCAAGTTTGCCGCTCGTTGTACAAGGTAAATATAGGTTGCTCAAAAAAAGTAAAACCGAGTTGCTGGTATAACTCCATTTTTATCGCTGTCACTTTATGGCTTATTTTACCTTGATTATTATAAGCCGTTTGTTTTAGTTCAATGGCGGTATAATCGGGCTTGGCAATAACTTGTGTTTGCTCATTTGTAATAATATCGACTTGAATAAAGTAAGGATACCAGAGCCAAACCATACAGCTTATGAATAAAACGCTCAGTATAATGCGCGCTACATTCATGAACTGCTTCCTTGGCTGGTAAGCGGTTTGTTGTTTTCAAGCATAAGTAGGTCTGTTAACTCTCTTACTGCACCAAAACCACCCGGCTGCTGAGTGATATAATGTGATAAACGCTTAATAAGTGGGTGGGCGTCGTTAACGGCCACTGCAAACCCAACTTTTTCCATTACTGGCATATCAGGGCCATCATCACCTATGTAGGCAATTTGCTCATCGCTTAGTGCTAATTTTTGTTTTAGTTGTTGATAAGCTATAAGTTTATCTTCTTGGCCTTGGTATATATGTTGTACAGTTAGGCTACTCATACGTTGCTGAACTATTTGTGAATGGCGACCGGTGATCACCGCCACTTCAAACCCACTAGTAATAAGCGCTTTAATGCCAAAGCCATCTTTAGTGTTAAATGCTTTAAGCTCTTCCCCTTGGTTGCCAAGGTAAATACGGCCATCAGAAAACACACCGTCAATATCACAAATTAACAGCTTTACTTTTTTTGCGCGCTTTTTGGCATCATCACTTAACGGTTGATAAAGATCCGCAAACTGCATTTACAGCACTCCCGCTTTTAGTAAATCTTGCATATTTAGTGCGCCAATGGGGTGGTTTTGTTCATTTATGACGATTAAGCCATTTATACGCTTTTGTTCCATAATATTTAATGCCTCAGCGGCTAACATATCTTGTGTAGCTGTTGTGCATGATTTAGTCATGACAACATTAATTTCAGTGCTGTGAATATCGACACGTTGCTCTAAAATACGACGCAAGTCGCCATCAGTAAATAGGCCTGCGAGTTGTTTTTTGTTGTCAACAATAGCTGTCATGCCAAGCCCTTTAGCTGACATTTCTATTAAGGCGTCTTTAATTGTTTGTGTTTCATTTATAATGGGCGTGTGAACACCACTGTGCATTACATCTTTTAAGGTTAACAGTAAGCGCTTACCCAAGCTACCACCGGGGTGTGATAGGGCAAAATCATCAGCGGTAAAGCCGCGCGCTTCTAATAATGCCACGGCCATTGCATCACCCATAGCAAGTGTTGCTGTGGTGCTGGCTGTGGGAGCTAAACCTAATGAGCAGGCTTCTTGCTCAACTTTAATACAGACATGCACGTTTGCCAATGTTGCCATGGTTGAGGACTTATTACCCGTCATTGCAATCATTTTAGCGCCAATGCGTTTTAATACCGGAATAATATTAAGCACTTCGCTGGTTTCACCAGAGTTAGAAATAAGTATCACCACATCGTTTTTAGTGATCATACCTAAATCGCCATGACTGGCTTCACCAGGGTGTACAAAAAACGCGGGGCTACCCGTACTAGCAAGCGTGGCTGCTATTTTATTACCAATATGGCCAGATTTGCCCATACCAATCACAATAATCCTACCTGAGCAGTCATACATTAATTGGCAGGCTTGGTTAAAACTGTCATCAACGTATTGTGCAATATCGTTGAGTGCTTGACGTTCAATATCAAGAACGCGCAGCCCTTGTTGAATAAAGTTTAGCGTTGCCATGAATTACCCTACTTGACTAAAAATATAACCTTGGTAAACCACAAATGCGACCAACAGCATACCACCTTCTAGTCTGTTGATACGTTGCTGGCCTCTAAATTTTAACGACATAATAATGAGTGCCAATGTTGCACCTATCATAATAATAACATCGCGGCTGGCAACAGAGGCGTCAATTACTGATGGGTTAATTAAGCCTGCCAGCGGTAATACCGCTAAAATATTAAAAATATTTGAACCAACAATATTACCCAGCGCTAAGTCATCTTCATTTTTAAGTACACTAGCAATAGAGGCGGCAAGTTCAGGTAAACTAGTGCCTATGGCAATAATGGTTAAACCAATTACTAAGTCACTTAAACCAAAATGTTTAGCAATATCGACCGCTGAGCCAATTAAAAAATGTGAGCTAATTGGCAATAAAATCATACCGAATATTAACCAACAAACTGCTTTTTTAGTAGGTACGTTGTTAGGTACTTCGTCGCATGCTTCATTAACAAACGGGTCGTCTTGGTTTTTAGCTCTTAGCGATACGAAAATAAGCCCGCTAATAAAAACCACAAAGCCAAATAATAAGGCTGCCCCTTCAAAAAATGAAAAGTAGTTATCTGAAAAAATATACCATGTAGCAATAGACACCAATAGTACTAGCGGGATCTCACGTTTTAAGGTACCAGAAGACACCGATAAGGGTCTCAAAAGGGCGGTAATACCTAAAACGAGCAAGATATTAGTGATGTTAGAACCAACCGCATTACCCACGGCAGTATCGGTTTTACCGGCAAGTGCAGCTGACGCTGATACCATCATTTCAGGAGCAGATGAGCCCATAGCTACCACAGTTAAACCTACAATTAGGGTGGGTACGCCAAAGTTTTTAGCCAGCGCTGCTGCGCCATAAACAAACCTGTCTGCACTGTATACGAGAGCCGCAAAACCAAGAATTAAAATGACGAACGAGGTAACCATTGTGATAAGCCAGTTGTTGTAAATTTAGATGGCGAAGATAGTAACAAAAGCCATGATAAAAGTATAAGTAAAAGAGTAAGCTGTAATACATAATGCGGTTACTAAAAAAATAATTAGTCGTATTGGTTTGGTTGTTTAAGCGGGTGTTAAGGCTGTTTGAATCAAGCTTATAGCCGTTTTAACAATAGTATTACAAAATCTTACGAATTGTTTTTTCCATCTTGGTTAAAAAACCCTTAAAATAGACAAATGAGAAAATATTGTAATGGAGAGCGGCTTGTCGCAATCAATAGTAGAAGTCAAGGATGTTACCTTTTCAAGAAGCGGTAGAATCATATATAAAAATATGAGTTTTAACGTACCTGAAGGTAAAATTACTGCCATTATGGGGCCAAGTGGAATTGGCAAAACCACCATGCTGCGCTTAATTGGTGGCCAGCTTAAACCTGACTCCGGTGATATTTTATTTAAAAACGACAGTATTGTTGCTATGTCGCGTAAAGAGCTTTACGCAGCGCGCACACGTATGAGTATGTTGTTTCAAAGCGGTGCTTTATTTACTGATATGTCGGTGTACGACAACATCGCATTTCCTATTCGCGAACACACAAAGCTTAGCGAAGATTTAATTCGTTTGGTGGTGTTAATGAAGCTGCAGGCTGTGGGGTTGCGTGGCGCTAAAGATTTAATGCCTTCAGAGTTATCCGGTGGTATGGCACGACGAGCTGCCTTGGCTCGCTCTATTGCCCTTGACCCTGAGCTTATTATGTATGATGAGCCTTTTGCGGGACAAGACCCTATTTCAATGGGCGTGTTGGTTAAGCTAATCAAATCATTGAATGAGGTGCTCGGTTTATCTTCTTTAATCGTCACGCATGATGTAAACGAAGTGATGAGCATTGCTGACCACGTTATTATTATTGCCGATCAAGGTGTGATTGGCAGCGGCACCCCAGATGAGATGCGAGAGCATAAATCGCCTCTTGTTCAGCAGTTTTTAAAAGGGTTATCAGATGGTCCAGTGCCATTTCATTATCCAGCACAAGCTTATGCAGATGAACTGTTAGGAGAGCAGCAGTAATGTTGGATTTACTACAAAAAATAGGTCATAAAACGCTGGGGCGGTTTGCTGCACTCGGGCGCTCAACCCAAATGCTTGTTAGTGCATTATGGCATGTACCCAATTTTAAAAAAGGCACCCCCTTATTGGTGCGCCAATTGTATATGGTGGGGTCACAATCGTTATTAATTATTGTGGTCTCTGGGTTATTTATCGGCATGGTATTGGCATTGCAAGGGTATACCGTATTAGTTGATTATGGCGCAGAAGATAGCCTTGGCCCTTTAGTGGCACTGAGTTTGTTGCGTGAGCTAGGGCCTGTGGTCACTGCACTTTTATTTGCCGGTAGAGCGGGCAGTGCATTAACTGCTGAAATTGGTTTAATGAAAGCCACCGAGCAGCTATCATCACTTGAAATGATGGCCATCGATCCCCTTAGGCGAATTATAGCCCCTCGGTTTTGGGCGGGGTTGATTAGCATGCCATTGCTGGCGTTAATATTTTCGGCGGTGGCTATCATTGGTGCTCATTTGGTGGGCGTTGATTGGCTAGGGGTCGATACCGGAAGCTTTTGGTCTATTATGCAATCGCAGGTGTCGTTTGAAAAAGATGTACTAAACGGTTTAATTAAAAGTATCGTGTTTGCCATTGTTGTGACTTGGATTGCGCTTTATAAAGGGTATGACTGTATTCCCACATCAGAGGGGATCAGCAAGGCAACAACAGAAACAGTGGTGCACTCATCACTAGCGGTATTGGGTTTTGACTTTATTTTGACAGCGGTAATGTTTACCAGCTAATAGGGTATTAAATAATGAATTCACGGAAATTAGAAATTTTAGTTGGTTTTTTTGTAGCATTGGGCATTTTAGCGTTTTCAATGCTCGCGCTTAAGGTCGCTAATTCAGGCATTAGTGGCTCAGGTGAAACCTACACATTAAATGCCAAGTTTGAAAATATAGGGTCATTAAAAACACGTGCACCCATCAAGGTAGGCGGTGTTGTTATTGGTCGTGTAGAGTCAATCTATGTGCACCCACAAGAGTTTTTACCTGTAGTAAATATGAGCATAGATGCGCAGTATTTATGTCGTTTTTCAGACACCAGTTCAATCGCTATTTTAACTTCGGGTATTTTAGGTGAACAATATTTAGGGATTAACCCTGTCATCGCATCAGGGTCAGCAGAGCAACGATGCTTAGGTAAAGATGTAAAAAACACCGTAGATGATCAAGCAATTGACGACTTATTTGGCGTTCAAAGTAAAGCACTTGGCAAAGGTGATTCATTTACAGATACTAAGTCAGCATTAGTGCTGGAAGAATTAATTGGTCAGTTTTTATTCAATCAAGGTAGTGAGTAATTATTATGTTAAAAATATTTTTAGCAAGTTTAGCGCTGGTAGGTTTAACGCTAATACAAGGCGTACATGCAGATGAAGTCAATTTGGTTGATCCTAATAAAATGGTTCGCCAAGTCGCTGACAATACCTTTGCCCGTATTACTAAAGATCAACCATTAATTATTGACAATAAAGAGCACTTACGCGTTATCGTCGAACAAGAGTTAATGCCTTACATAGACTACAAATATGCCGCTCTTCGTATGTTAGGCGCTGAAGTATCTAAGGTGCGTGCTATTACCGATGAAGCAGAAAAAGCAAAGGCAATAGAAGATATTCAGCGCTTTATTGGTGCGTTTAGAGAGTACCTAGTTGCTACCTATGCTGGCGTGTTTACCCAATATACTAACCAACATGTTGAATTTGCTGCCGAACAGCCATTTGAAGGCAAAAATGTGGTGGTGGTAAAAACTAAAATTGTAGAAGCGGGTAAACCTGATATTAAAATTGATTTTAAAGTACGTGAAGACAGAAGTGGGCAGTGGCGAGCGTATGACATGATTGCTGAGGGCATTAGTTTACTCGATGCGAAACAAAGTGAGCTGCAAGGTATTTTACGCCAACAAGGCATTGATCATGTCAGCGACCTGCTAGAGCAAAAAAGTAAGTTACCGGTGCAATTTAGAGGCAATGACACAAATGAGTAAATTGGCAATCAGCCAAGTCGATGATCAGCATTTACGAGTTAGTGGTGAGCTGACTCATAATTCAATTGGCAATGAACGACTTCTGAACCCTAGGCAAAAAACTGAGCATAAAACCCTCTATTTTGACCTAAGTGAGGTCACAAAGGTTGACACAGCCGGCCTAGCTTGGTTAATTCACTCTTTTACAGAATTTAAGCAACAAGGTATTCGCCTTGAATTGCAAAACCCACCTGAACAACTGCAAAATCTTATGCAGTTAGGTCAGGTTACAACCTTATTTGAGTGAGAGTTATGCAAACGAGTCAAATAGAAACATTATTACGCGACGAACTTCAACTAGCTGAAGTACATGTAAAAGCCAATGGTAGCCATTATGAAGTAATCGCGGTGGGCGAATGCTTTGACGGATTAAGTCGCGTTAAAAAGCAGCAGTTAGTGTATGGCCCATTAATGAATACGATTTCAGACGGTACCATTCATGCTGTTTCTATTCGCGCTTTTACTCCAACAGAGTGGAAACGCGAGCAAAAATTCATTTTACCGCAATAAATAAGGCCCCTTAGATGGATCAATTTGTAATTCAAGGTGGCACTTCACTGGCTGGTGAAGTAACTATTTCTGGCGCTAAAAATGCCGCCCTGCCTATTTTATTTGCCGCTTTATTAGCGGATGGTAAAAGCACGTTTACCAATGTACCGCACCTTCGCGATATCATTACTACCGAAGCATTATTAAAAACACTGGGCGCAACGGTTCATTGGCAGGGCGATGCACTCATTATTGATGGCGCAACGGTAAATAGCACATTAGCGCCTTATGAGTTAGTTAAGCAAATGCGGGCCTCTGTGCTTGCATTAGGGCCGTTAGTTGCCCGTTTTGGTGAGGCAAAAGTATCATTACCCGGTGGTTGCGCTATTGGTGCACGCCCGGTCGATATTCATATTCAAGGGTTAGAGCGGATGGGCGCTCACATAAAAGTTGAAAATGGTTACATTAATGCCACCGTGGATGGGCGCTTAAAAGGGGCTGAAGTATTCATGGAAATGGTCAGCGTAGGCGCAACCGAAAACTTACTGATGGCGGCAACGCTTGCTGATGGTAAAACGGTGTTAGAAAATGCGGCGCGTGAGCCAGAAATTATCGACCTAGCGAATTGCTTAATTGCGATGGGCGCTAAAATTAGCGGGGCGGGTTCTAGTCGTATCGAAATTGAAGGCGTTGAGCGTTTATCGGGATGTGAGCATCGCATATTACCGGATCGTATTGAAACCGGTACTTTTTTGGTCGCAGCTGCCATGGCCGGTGGTGAAGTACTGTGTAAAATGACTGATTTTCATTCACTTGAGCCCGTGATTGAAAAATTACGTGCAACCAATGCGTTATTAGAAGTGCATGATGATAGTATTTACCTTGATATGCGTAATCGAGAGCTCAAAGCGGTAAATATTAAAACCATGCCGCATCCGGGTTTTCCAACCGATATGCAAGCGCAGTTTACCGCGTTAAATGTGGTAGCTAATGGCAGTGCCACCATTACCGAAACTATTTTTGAAAATCGTTTTATGCATGTGCCTGAGTTACAACGTATGGGAGCCAATATTCGCTTAGAAGGCAATACCGCGTTTTGTGGTGAAACACAAAGCTTAACCGGTGCACAGGTTATGGCAACCGATTTACGTGCATCAGCGAGCCTTATTTTAACGGGTATTGTTGCTCAAGGTGAAACTATTGTAGATAGAATTTATCATGTTGATAGAGGTTACCAGCGTATTGAAGATAAACTCAGTGCATTAGGGGCTAATATTAAGCGCAGAAATAGCTAGTAAAACAACATAAAAAAACGCGATGAAATATCGCGTTTTTTTATACCTGAAAAAAATAAGAGTCTTATAGCTTGGTTTCTAGTTCTGCCACCTTCACCATTATTTTCTCTATTTCACCGTTACGGTAAAGTTCAAACTCAATCTCTTTTCCAGGCTCGGTACTGCCTATTTTTTTCAACACATTTTGTGGGTTGGCGACCGAAAGTCCTGCAATTTTAATCACGATATCTTGCTCTTCAATACCCGCCTGCCAGGCAGGGCCTAAAGGGTCTAAATTAGTAATGCGCATACCTGCCACAGGCGTTAAGCTATCATTGACCTCTTTACCTGTACTATCTACTGCGGTGCCCTCAAAGCCTAAATAGCCACGAACTACGCGACCATGGCGAATAAGTTTACCCATTACCTCTTTAGCAAGCGTGTAAGGCACAGCAAAAAATATCCCTTGTATATTTAAGTTTTCACGGGTTTTAAATTGCGCTGAGGTGATCCCCACTAAGTCGCCGTTAGAGTTTACTAAGGCGCCGCCTGAGTTACCAACGTTAATAGCGGCATCCATTTGCAGCAAGTTATTAAAGGGGCTGTCGGTGATTTTTTGTTTACCGGTAGCACTAATGATCCCTTGAGTAATGGTTTGCCCTAAGTTGAGCGGGTTACCAATTGCCAATACTAAGTCGCCTACGCTCGCAGCATAGTTATCGTTAATAGGAATAACCGGTAAATGATTGGCATTTATTTTTAATAAGGCTAAATCAGTAATAGTATCAAAGCCAATAAGCTGTACATCAAAAAATCGTCTACCGTCGGTGAGTATAACCAGTATTTGATCGGCATTATTAATCACATGGTAATTAGTTAAAATATAACCGTCAGGTGACATAATTACCCCAGAACCTAACTCTTGCACGGTATTTTGACGTTTATAGCGTGGCTCTTTAGAAATACTTTCTGAAAAAATAGTCACAACCGATGGCGCAGCTTGTTTTACCGCATCAGAAAAACTTAAATGGCTTGTCGTCATCGCACTTGGTAGCGCAACGTTAGGTAGTAATGCAGTGCGCATGTTAGGGCTGAAAAAAACCACTAAAAAAGCAATGCCTAAACCGGCAAATAAAGGGGGAAGTACAAATTTTAGAAGTTTTAGCACGGTATTCTTATTGTTAGTGAGCAATCCCTTTATGATGGCACAAAAAAAATAACAGCGGCAAGTGCCGCTGTTACTTTTATTGTATTTATTGGGTATATTATTACTGAATCAATACAAAAATAGACTCACGTCCACGTTTTACACCTAGCACAATATTACCTTGAATATCTTCAATAATTTGGTTCATGTCACGAATGCTTTCAACTCGCTGGCGGTTTACTTGCACAATAACGTCACCTTCTTCAAGGCCAACACGTGCTGATGGCGAGCGAGGATCGACAGAAGTGACCTCAATGCCTTTTACCTTGTTTTTATTAACGTTTTCAAGCGTTGCACCTTGGAATGCAGGGTGTAACTCTTCACCGGCCGCGGTTATCCCCGAGGCACCATCTAAAGTCACTTTCACGTTTTTGACTTTACCGTCGCGGTAAATCCCAAGTTGTACCTCACGGCCTTCGCCTAAAGTGGCAATTTTGCTACGTAGTTCATGAAAGCCACTAATTTCACTACCATTAATACTAATAATGACATCGCCTGCTTTAATACCGGCTTTACTGGCTGCGGTATCATCCATTACCTGCATAACATAAGCACCTTGTTTAACATCAAGCTGCTGTGCTTTGGCAAGTCCAGCATCAAGCGGGCGACCTGAAATACCTAACGAGCCACGACGTACTTCACCGTGTTCTACAATTTGATCAACCAAGTTTTTCATCATATTAGATGGAATGGCAAAACCAATTCCCACATTACCACCCGATGCACCTAAAATGGCAGTATTAATGCCTATTAGCTCACCGTTTAAATTCACTAAAGCGCCGCCTGAGTTACCTTGGTTAATCGCGGCATCGGTTTGAATGAAATCTTCATAGCCTTCAATATTTAAACCACTTCGCCCTAATGCACTAACAATACCTGAGGTAACCGTGTGGCTTAAGCCAAAAGGGTTGCCAATGGCTACAGCAAAATCACCCACACGTAAGTTATTTGAATTAGCCAGTGTAATCGCCGTTAAATCCTCGGCGTCTATTTGCAAAAGCGCAATATCAGATTCTTTATCGCTGCCAATTTTTGTTGCTTCGTATTCGCGACCATCTTCAAGGGTGACCACCATTTTTTCAGCATCTTGAACTACGTGGTTATTGGTTACCACATAGCCTTTGTCTGCATTAATAATAACCCCAGAGCCTAATCCGCTAAATTGGCGTTTTTGACTGCGTGGCTGTGGGTTACCAAAAAAGAAATCGAGAGGGTCGCCACGTCTGCGTACCTCTTTAGAGCCTGAAACCTGAATGCTCACCACACCCGGCGTAATTTGCTCAAGCATAGGAGCAAGTGTTGGTAATTGTTGGCCATTAACAGCAATCGGCAACTTTGCAAATGAGGCGGTTGAACTTAATAATAAGCTAGTAGATAAAATAGCGGCACTAATAAGTGATAATTTCATTTTCATAGTCAGGGTTTACTCCACTTAAAAAAGCAAAAGGCTGCAAAAAGCAGCCTTAAAAAAGTATAGAAACAACAAAGCTGTTATTACTAAAGACTATGGGGTCAAAAAAAAGTTCATCAAGATACTTTAGATTTATTCTTATCACCGGCAAATAAACCAGACTCACCTAATACATAATCAGCTGGTTGGGCATCGGCGTTAGAGCGATCTGAGCTGCGCTCTTTTAGCGATGCTTGTAACTGTTCAGTGGTTTCTTTAGAGAAAAACGGCTCAGCAGGGGCTTTGTTTCTGTCTTCAAGTAATAACTGGTTGGTTTCTTCAACATGAGTTAATAACTGGTCGTAATTTTCTTTCATTTTATTTACAAGCTTACCCGTATTCGCTAAATGATCGGCTACATCTTGACGATACTGCTCTAAAGTATGTTTAGCTTGCTCTGCTTGTTGCTCTAACTCATCTTGTTTAAACTGTTTTTTAGTGACAAAGGCACCAATGAAAAATGCAGCAATAGCAACCACTATTACTAAACCTACCCATGTAAATGTACCCATAAATTCACCTCTTTGCGAAAATAACTAAAAATAGTTAGTTCAATAATAATTCATACTATCTCTAATATACCCTGAGTAGTGATGCGTGTTAATATGCTTTACAAATTAAACTGTGTTTTAACTGTAAATAGATATGACTCCTTGGCAAACATACCAGCAAGACCTTCAACGTGATGACTTTGTATATGACGCAGCACAAGAAAATGCAGTTCGTCATTTACAGCGTCTGTACGACGATTTAACGCAAGTAAAACCGCAGTCTAAAGGGTTTTTTGCAACGCTATTTAATAAAACAGCGCCTGAGCCCATTAAAGGCTTATACTTTTGGGGTGGCGTAGGGCGGGGTAAAACTTACCTAGTTGATACTTTTTACGAGGCCCTGCCTGGTGACAGAAAAATGCGAGTGCATTTTCATCGTTTTATGCACCGAGTACACAATGAGCTTAAAAAGTTAAACAACACGGGCAACCCTCTAGAAACAGTAGCAGATATTTTTAAAGCTGAAACCGACATTATTTGTTTTGATGAGTTTTTTGTCCAAGACATTACCGATGCCATGTTACTCGGCGGCCTAATGGAAGCGTTATTCGCTCGCGGTATTGTACTGGTGGCCACATCAAATATTGTGCCTAACGACTTATACCGCAATGGCTTGCAGCGTGCTCGCTTTTTACCCGCCATTGCCTTAGTGAATAAACACACTGAAATTGTTAATGTTGATTCAGGTATCGATTATCGATTACGTACACTTGAACAAGCAGAGCTTTTTCATAGTCCGCTTGATGAGCAAGCCGATAAAAACCTATTCGAATATTTTGACAAGCTCTCACCCGAAGTTGGTAAAGTAGATACCCCCATTGAAATAGAAGGGCGGATGATTAAAACCCGCAAAGTATCAGACTGTATAGTGATGTTTGAATTTAGCGAACTGTGTGAAACAGCGCGAAGCCAAGTTGATTACATGGAAATAAGCCGTTTATACAACACCGTTATTTTATCAAACGTAAAACAGCTAGGGCAAAACAATGATGATGCAGCAAGGCGTTTTATTGCCTTAGTAGATGAATTTTATGAGCGCAATGTAACATTAATCATCTCTGCAGAAAAACCAATCACCGAACTGTATACTCAAGGCAATTTAAACTTTGAGTTTAAACGCTGCATAAGCCGCCTGCAAGAAATGCAATCGCTTGAGTATTTAGCTAAAGAGCATTTAGCTTAAAATACGAAGGTTAGAGTTAACGGGCTACGAGACACGAGTTGAGGTTACGTAGCAGCGAGTTTACCTCGCGTAAATTTGCTTATTTACAAATAAAAAACCTTGCAGCATGAACTACAAGGCTTTTAAACTGCTCGAACCTATCTCATGGTAACAAATTCTTCAGATCCAGTCGGATGCAGTGCGACAACCGCATCAAAATTGGCCTTAGTCGCGCCCATTTTCATGGCCACGGCAAAGCCTTGAATCATTTCATCTACCGTAAAGCCAATACCGTGTAAGCCGACTACTTTTTCATCATCGCCTGCACACACTAGCATCATGTTACAGGCTTGGCGGTGCTGAGTAACTGCGGTGTACATAGCTGCAAACGTAGATTTGTACACTTTTACGTTTTCGCTGCCGTATTGAGAAATCGCTTCTTGCTCAGTTAAACCAATGGTGCCAATGGGGGGATGACTAAATACCACTGTAGGAACTAAGGTGTAGTCCATTTTTAAATCATTTGGTAGGTCTTGATTGAATAAACGCTCCGATAAAGTACGGCCCGCTTTAACTGCCACGGGGGTAAGTTCAATCCCATTTTCAATAATGTCACCCACTGCGTAAACATTTTTAGCTGTGGTATTTTGGTATTCATCTACTTTTACATGACCACTTTCGTTTACTTCTACGCCTGCGGCAGCCAAATTGATTTTATCGGTTGTTGGTGTACGGCCAATTGCCCAAATAACCTGATCAACATTTTCGCTATAACCATTTTCAAAATGAATAGTTAAACTGCCATCAGCTTCTTTAACCACTTCTTTTGGCGAACATTCAGTATGAAGCGTTGGCCCTTCTTTAGCCATAATATCAACCAAAGTATCTATTATATAAGGGTCAAAGGTACGCAGTGGCTTGCTTTTTCGAACAAATAAATGGGTTTGTGTACCTAGGCTGTGTAGTACACCGGCAATTTCTACTGCAATATAACCGGCGCCCACTACGGCAACGCGCTTGGGGTGTTCGTTAAGCTCAAAAAAGCCGTTTGAGTCAATACCATGTTCCGCACCCGGAATATTAGGTATGGTTGGGCGTCCGCCTACAGCAACCAGAATATGATCAGCTGTGTAATACTCGCCATCGACTTCAACGGTTTTACTATCTACAAATTTTGCAAAGCCTTTAATAACGGTAACGCCGTTTTTAGCCAAGCCGCTGTCATAGCCTTTATGAACACGAGAGATATAGGCTTCTCGGCTTTCTACCAGTTTTGACCAGTCAAAGCCTTTCACTTCTATATCAAATCCGTAGTCAGGGGCATAAAGATTAATTGCTTCAGCAATTTGAGCGCCATGCCACATTATTTTTTTAGGTACGCAACCTACGTTAACACAGGTGCCTCCCATGTGCTTTGCTTCAATAAGTGCCACTTTTGCGCCACGCATTGCTGCACGGTTAGCTGATGCAATACCACCACTACCGCCACCAATAGCAATGTAGTCAAAATGCTGAGCCATGTTTAATCCTCTAAATAGTTTATTTAACAATTATGTGTTGATGATACCATAAGCAATAAGCAAGTCACTCGCCTGGGTCTGCTTAATCAAACGAAAACGCAGGCAGTTCAGATCAAGCGCCTGTGAGCGCTTCCTCTTGTATTTACGTATTTTGCCCCAACTTCTTTTTTATATTTGCAAAAATTGAGATTAACTATGAGCAATACACAAACAAATCCCTTAATTGGTCTGGAGGGCTTACCGCCTTTTTCAAAAATAAAGCCTGAACATATAGTACCAGCGCTAAAAAAAGGGATTGAGCACTGCCGTAGTGCAATAGATGAAGTATTAGCCAAGCAATCATACACTTGGAACGATTTAGTATTACCACTTGAAGAAGCTGACGATAAGTTATCGCGTTTGTTCTCGCCAGTATCACATTTAAATTCGGTGATGAATAACGACGAATTACGAGACGCTTACGAGCAATGTTTACCGCTTATTTCTGAGTATTCTACGTTTGTTGGCCAGCACCAAGGGTTATATGCAGCTTATAACGCGCTTTATAACAGCGATGAGTTTAAAGCACTCACCACAGCACAGCAAAAAACCATTACTAACGCACTGCGTGATTTTAAACTGTCAGGCATTGCATTAAATCCTGAGCAACAAAAACGTTACGGCGTAATTAGTGCGCGCTTATCAGAGCTTGCCTCAAAATTCGGTAACAACGTAATGGATGCCACCTTAGCTTGGCATAAACATATTACCGATGAAAGCCAATTAGCAGGTTTACCAGAGTCTGCGCTTGCTCTGGCTGCCGACACCGCAAAAAGTAAAGAGCTAGATGGTTGGGTATTTACCCTAGATTTCCCTTCATATTTGCCGATTATGACCTATGCAGATAATCGTCAACTGCGTGAAGAAACATACACTGCGTTTTCTACACGTGCATCCGATCAAGGCCCCAATGCGGGAGAGTTTGATAATTCGGCAATTATGAGTGAAGAGCTTGCACTGCGTCATGAATTGGCACAACTATTAGGTTTTAATAACTACGCTGAAAAATCATTAGCCACAAAAATGGCAGAATCACCCGCACAAGTGTTTTCATTTTTAGAAGACTTAGCCGCTAAATCTAAACCACAAGCAGAGCAAGAGCTTAAAGAGCTGCAAGAATATGCCGAGCAAAAGCATGGTATTAGTGAACTGCAGGCGTGGGATTTTGGTTATTACAGTGAAAAGTTAAAACAAGAAAAGTACGCGATTTCAGATGAAGTACTTCGCCCGTACTTCCCAGCAAATAAAGTACTGAGTGGCTTATTTGAAACCGTTAATCGCCTATTCGGCATTCGTGTTAAAGAAGTAACTGATTTTGATAGCTACCATAAAGATGTACGCTTTTTTGAAATTGTAGACAGTAATAACACCTTGCGCGGTCGTTTTTATCTAGATTTGTACGCCCGCGATCACAAACGTGGTGGCGCGTGGATGGATGACTGTATGGGGCGTAAAGTGCGCGCTAATGGAGAACTTCAAACACCAGTTGCCTACTTAGTGTGTAACTTTAATAAAGCGATTGGCGATAAGCCAGCTTTGTTTACCCACAATGAAGTAACCACACTGTTTCATGAGTTTGGTCACGGTATTCATCATATGCTTACTAAAGTAGATGCCGCCCCCGTTGCCGGTATTAATGGCGTAGCATGGGATGCAGTAGAGTTACCAAGTCAGTTTTTAGAAAACTGGTGTTACGAGGAAGAGGCATTGAGCTTTATTTCGGGGCACTTTGAAACGGGCGAGCCACTGCCTAAAGAGTTGCTTGATAAATTGCTTGCGGCTAAAAATTACAACTCAGGTATGCAAATGTTAAGACAGCTTGAGTTTTCGTTATTCGATTTTAAAATTCATCACGATTATCATGCAGATAAACCCTGTAACATCCAAGCCATGCTAAACGATGTTCGTAGTCGTACCTCAGTAATAAAAGCACCGGCGTTTAACCGTTTTCAGCATAGCTTTAGTCATATTTTTGCGGGTGGCTACAGCGCCGGTTATTATTCGTATAAATGGGCTGAAGTGCTTTCGGCGGATGCCTATTCTAAATTTGAAGAAGAGGGCATTTTTAATCCACAAACAGGCCAAGCATTTATGCAGCACATTCTTGAAAAAGGCGGCAGTGAAGAACCAATGGCACTGTTTAAAAACTTCCGTGGTCGTGAGCCCCGTGTTGATGCACTGTTGCGCCACAGTGGCATAGCTGCTTAATCAACAAATTAATTAACTAAAGCGCCTTAATGGCGCTTTTTAATTGCCTAAAATACAGCTTACTTAAAGAATATAGTTGAATATTTTTAGTAATCTTAACCTGTCGTACTATGCTTTGAACAAAAGACTTAAAGGAACTAACGCATGGCAAAGTTAATACTCGCAATCGATGACGATAAATTAATGCACCACATTATTGAAGAGTCTTTAGCTGGATTTTGTAAAGTGATCCATGCCAAAAATGGTGACGATGGCATAAGGCAAGCAAACAAATATAATCCTGATATTATTTTACTCGATGTTGAAATGCCGGGCATGTCTGGGTATGAGGTATGTCAAAGCATAAAGCAAAATAAAGCCACATCAGATATACCTGTGATGTTTTTATCGTCTAAAGTGGGGCAGGCCGAGCGGATTAAAGGATTCAGCGTTGGCGCAGCAGACTACATTCTAAAGCCTTTTAATGCTCAAGAGCTTATGGCGCGAATTAAAATACTTTATCAATATCGCCAGCAATGCGCTGCATTACAACATGATATCGCAAAAGCCAATAAAACCGCTAAAATGGCGATGATAGAAACGGGTGACATGGGGCGAATCATACGCTTTGTATGTCAAAGCTATCATGCGGATAATTTAGAACTATTAAGTGAATACTTTTTAAATTTTTTTACTGCGTTAAATCTTAATATTGTGGTGGTTTTTTGGCAAAATAAACAAGGCATATTTTATAGCCAAGAGACAGGTGTATGCCCATTAGAGCAAGAGTTACTAATTCAACATAAAAATGCCAGCCGGTTTGTGGATATTGGTCACAGCACGATTATAAATTATCCTAATATTTCATTGTTAGTTAAAAATATGCCAATGGATAAGCCTGCATTGTTTGGGCGTTATAAAGATTTGTTTCCACATATTTTAGAAATCACCAACGAAAAAGTAGCCACCATACAGCAGTACCAACATCAATTAATGCGTGACACAGAGCTAACAGGCGCTTTTAAAGATGTTATTGTTCAGCTAGATAATCAAAATGCAATGCAAAGTAATGCGATTGAACAATTGTCAGATCAAGTAGAGCAATTGCAATCATTGCTTAAAACGCAGTCACAACAGCCACTCTATTCACAACTTAAAGAGAGAGTTACCAAGCTCGGCCATACATCACAACAGCTTGTTGCCACCAGTAACAATTTAGCTTTTATTAAACACCAATTAAAAAAAGTGGCGCAAAAACGTAACGACTTTATTGCTAAGACCCAAGAAAACAAGCACCTAGCAAAACAACAGCCAGTGAGTGAAAATAACGATATTGAGCTTTTTTAAACTGTAAACTTTACGAACTTCGTAAATGGGCGTTGTTTGGGTATAATGGCGATGAAATTTATCGTCGGAGTGTAAAGTGGTTATACAGTGTGCGTTTAAAGAATGTCGGCCCTATTTAAATGAGCTAGAAACACGCTTTGGGCTTGCTCAATGGGCAGAGCAAAGCAGTGGTTTTAGCTTGCATTACGATGATAAAGGACTAAGCCTGTACAAAACCGATGAACCTAAATTAGGGGCTATTAACGTTGATTTTGTCAGTGGTGGCGCTGCACACAGACGTAAATTTGGTGGTGGTAAAGGGCAGTCAATAGCTAAAGCCGTTGGCCTAAATAAGGGCGCTACCCCAGTTGTACTCGATGCCACAGCAGGCCTTGGCCGCGACGGTTTTGTACTGGCATCATTAGGGTGTAAAGTCATTTTGCATGAACGCCACCCAGTGGTTGCCGCGCTGTTATACGATGGCCTGCAACGCGCTAATAACGACAGTGAAATAGGCCCATGGATGCAGCAAAATATGAGCCTAATTTTTGGCTCAAGCCATACCTTACTTGCCCAATGCACCAGCATACCTGATGTCGTATATTTAGATCCGATGTTTCCGCACCGTGAAAAATCAGCGCTGGTTAAAAAAGAAATGCGGGTGTTTCAAGAATTAGTGGGCGCTGATAACGATGCCGATGACTTGCTCGAGTTTGCTTATCCCCTCGCCAGCAAACGTGTTGTGGTTAAACGCCCCGATTACGCGCCATTTTTAAATGATAAACCCCCCAGCATGCAAATCAAAACTAAAAAGAACCGCTTTGATGTGTATGTAAAAGCCGCGATGGTTTAGGTTAAAGGCTAACGGGCCACGAGCGACGGGCTTCGGTGTCGCTGAAACCATAGTTTGTTTGCAGCGACATTCGGGGCGTGGGTAAATTAAAATATTTTGTAGGCGTAGAGCTTGCTTACGTTAGCCACAGGGTGGCTTATTGTTATATTTTTTAGTTATTTTATTTACCACAGAGGTAAATAAAATACAGAGTAAGAGATTAAAGGGATTAGGTGCTAGTGCTAGGGAAGTGATTAGGAGCTAGGGTTTATAGCTCGTAGCTCGTAGCTCGAACTGTTCTTTTAGATCTCGACTATTGAAGATAGGATCTGTGCGCGTTTTCATGTTAGAATTTGCGCAATTTTTTTGTACTCGATAAGTAGCACTGTAATGATCTTAGATGATATTCGCATTGTTTTAGTTAATACCTCGCATTCTGGTAATATTGGTTCAGCGGCACGTGCCATGAAAACCATGGGATTATCAAAGTTATACCTTGTAGACCCTGCTTGTGAAATAGACAGTCACGCCAGTGCGCTTGCTGCCGGTGCTACCGATGTACTAGGTAATGCGGTAATCGTTGATAGTGTTGCTGATGCCATTGCTGATTGTGCATTAACTATTGGTACCAGCGCCCGTTCGCGCACGTTGTCTTGGCCAATGGTTGAGCCACGAGAGTGTGGAGAAAAACTAGTTAGCGAAGCCGTTAATGGCCCGGTTGCTTTGGTGTTTGGTCGTGAAAACAGCGGCTTAACTAATGAAGAGTTACAACTGTGTAATTACCATGTGTGTATTCCTGCTAACCCAGAATATAGCTCGCTTAATTTAGCGATGGCCGTACAAACACTATGTTATGAAACTCGTATGGCATTTTTAAATCAACAGCCAAAGCAAACAGTTGAAGACGATACAGAGTACCCGTCATCTAAACAAACAGAGTTGTTTTATGAGCACCTTGAAGAAACATTATTCAAAACCGGCTTCATTATCAAACAGCACCCAGGCATGGTAATGACTAAATTACGCCGTTTATTTAACCGAGCGCGCCCAGAAGACGCAGAGATGAATATTTTACGAGGTATTCTTACCTCAATAAACAAGTCTATAAAATAGTGATTGGTTATATAGAATCGTATTAGACCTCACACTAATACTTGACTAAAATGCTCAGGTAATTACAATAAGCACAATACTTGACTAAAATACTCAAGTATTGAAACTTTGAAGAACCTAGAACCTAGAACCTAGAACCTAGAACCTAGAACCTAGAACCTAGAACCTAGAACCTAGAACCTAGAACCTAGAACCTAGAACCTAGAACCTAGAACCTAGAACCTAGAACCTAGAACCTAGAACCTAGAACCTAGAACCTAGAACTAATAATACTTGACTAATTTACTCTGGTAATTAAAATTTGCACTCTTTTGTGTGGGGGGCGTTATGAAGTTAACATCAAAAGGCAGATATGCCGTTACAGCCATGCTGGATGTTGCACTACATGCAAATATCGGCCCTGTAGCGCTTGCAGACATTTCGCAGCGACAAGAAATTTCTTTGTCTTATCTTGAGCAGTTATTTGCCCGTTTACGTAAAAATGGACTAGTTAGCTCTGTTAGGGGCCCTGGTGGGGGCTATTTACTTGGGCGCAAAGCCGACGTTATTTCTGTTGGCGATGTGATTAATGCGGTAGATGAATCTGTTGACGCTACACGCTGTCAGCGAAGCGATATTGGTTGCCAAAGCGGCATGCGTTGTTTAACCCATACATTGTGGTCAGACTTAAGCGCTCGAATAGAAGAATTTTTAAATAATATTACCTTAGCTGAACTGGTTGAAAAAGCCGACGTTAAAGCCGTCGCGCTTCGCCAAGAAAACAGCGTTAAGGATGCAATTAAGCAGTTGGAAAATATTCAAGTAAGCTGTCAACTTTAAGGTTGACCTGCAGCGGAGAGAGAAATGAAGTTACCGATTTATTTAGATTATGCAGCAACTACGCCTGTTGACGAACGAGTTGCCAAAGAAATGATGCAATGCCTGACTATGGACGGTAATTTTGGTAATCCAGCATCGCGTTCACACCGTTTTGGTTGGCAAGCTGAAGAAGTTGTTGATCAGGCGCGCACCGATATTGCTGATTTAATTAATGCAGACCCACGTGAAATCGTATTTACATCGGGTGCAACAGAATCAAATAACCTTGCCATTAAAGGTGCCGCTCAGTTTTACAAGAAAAAAGGTAAGCATGTTATTACCGCTAAAACTGAACACAAAGCAGTGCTCGACACCTGTCGTGAGCTTGAGCGTCAAGGGTTTGAAGTAACTTATATGGACGTTGAAGAAAACGGCTTACTCGATTTGCAAAAACTGGCCGACACTATGCGTGACGATACCGTACTTGTCAGTATTATGCATGTAAATAACGAGCTTGGTGTAATTCAAGACATCAACACCATTGGTGAAATGTGTCGCGAACGCAAAATTATGTTCCACGTAGATGCAGCACAAAGCGCGGGTAAAGTGTTAATCGATGTGCAGCAAACCAAAGTAGATTTTATGTCGTTTTCAGCACACAAAGCATACGGCCCTAAAGGCGTTGGTGCTTTGTATGTTCGTCGTAAACCACGTGCACGTCTTGAGTCTCAAATGCACGGTGGCGGTCATGAACGCGGTATGCGCTCTGGTACATTGGCAACGCATCAGCTAGTCGGTATGGGCACAGCATTTAGAATTGCAAAGCAAGATTTTGAAAAAGACCATGCGCACATCAGTGCATTACGTAAACGCTTAATCGATGGTATTTTAACCGATATGGACGAAGTGTATTTTAACGGTACACAAGATCAGTCAGTGCCAGGTATTGTTAATATCAGCTTTAACTTTGTTGAAGGTGAATCGTTATTAATGGCAGTAAAAGATATTGCAGTGTCGTCAGGTTCAGCCTGTACGTCGGCAAGCTTAGAGCCTTCTTACGTATTGCGTGCTTTAGGGCGCAACGACGAGTTAGCACATAGCTCGATTCGTTTTAGTATTGGCCGTTTTACGACCGAAGAAGAGATTGATTATACCGTCGAACTAATCAAAAACTCTATTGGTCGTTTACGTGAAATGTCTCCTCTTTGGGAAATGCACCAAGAAGGTGTTGATTTAGATTCAGTTGAATGGGCGCATCACTAATTAGTGGCGTTCATACCTAGCAGGTAATGAGGATAGAATTATGGCTTACAGCAACAAAGTAATTGACCACGTAGAAAACCCACGTAACGTAGGTGCACTAGATAAAAATGATCCGTCAGTGGCAACGGGTATGGTTGGCGCACCAGCATGTGGCGATGTAATGAAACTGCAAATTAAAGTATCGGCAGATGGCATAATTGAAGATGCAAAATTTAAAACATACGGCTGTGGTAGTGCAATTGCCTCATCTTCGCTGGTAACAGAGTGGGTTAAAGGCAAAACATTAGATGAAGCGGCAACCATTAAAAACACCGATATCAGTGCAGAGCTAGAATTGCCACCAGTGAAAATTCACTGCTCAATTTTAGCCGAAGACGCAATTAAAGCAGCAATTGCAGATTACAAAAGCAAACATACAAACTAAGAGATTTTCATGGCAGTGACATTGACAGATGCGGCAGCAAACCGCGTACAATCATTTTTAGCAAACCGTGGCAAAGGCATTGGCCTACGAGTTGGCATTAAAACGACGGGCTGTTCAGGTCTTGCTTATGTGCTTGAGTTTGTTGATGAGCTTAATGACGACGATGAAACATTTGCAGCCAAAGGTGTGACCTTAATTGTTGACGCTAAAAGCTTAGTTTATATCAATGGCACTGAGCTCGACTACACTAAAGAAGGCTTAAATGAAGGGTTTAAATTTAATAACCCTAACCAAGCTGATGAGTGTGGTTGTGGCGAAAGCTTTACCGTTTAAGCGTAAATATGTTCTTAGTACCTAAGTTGATTAGGTATAAATAAGCCCTGCCAATTAATGTAGGGCTTTGTTATTTGTGAGAAGTTATGCGTTATTTTGAGTTATTTGCAATACCGGTTGACTACAATATTGATTTGGCAATGATCAACAAGCACTACTTAGAATTACAACGTGCTGTACACCCTGATCGCCATGCTAATGCCAGCAGTCGTGATAAACTAATGGCGGTACAAAGCACCGCTGAAATTAACGACGCGCTACAAACACTTAAGCACCCGGTTAAACGTGCAGAGTACATGTTAAGTGAACTTGGCGTTGATATTCGCGCTGAGCAGCAAACACTGCAAGATCCAATATTCCTGATGCAACAAATGGAACTGCGTGAGGAGCTTGAAGAACTTGCCTCTGCAAATGAACCAGAGAGTGCAATTGCTAATTTTGAGTCGCAAATAACGCAATTAAAAGCCCAGTATAGCAACGAACTGGCTGAGCAACTTGCAAGCAACGATGAGCAACAGTATCAACACGCCGCCGACAACATTCGCAAACTAAAATTTGTATATAAGTTACAAGACGAACTTGAACGCATTGAAGACAGTTTATTTGACGATTAATTACTTGCTGTAAAGCAAGCAACACGAGTTTAAAGAGCATTATGGCATTATTGCAAATTGCTGAGCCGGGGCAGAGCGCGGCACCACATGAACATAAACTAGCGATTGGCATTGATTTAGGCACCACAAACTCATTGGTTGCAACCGTACAAAGTGGCGAAGCACGCACTATTACTGATGAATCAGGCGAAGCAATGTTACCATCGGTAGTGCGTTATCAAGCAGGCGGCATTACCGTGGGTAATGATGCAATGCAAGCAGCTACACTCGATCCCCTTAATACGCTTATTTCAGTTAAACGTTTTTTAGGTAAAACGCAAGCAGAAATAGAGCAAAGCTATGGTCAGCTGCCTTATCAATTTTGTGATGATAATGGCGCACTTGCCATTGACACCGCAGCTGGGAAAATCAGCCCAGTTAAAGCCTCAAGTCATATTTTAGGCGCACTTAAAGTGCGAGCAGAGCAAAGCTTTGGTAACCAAGAAATACTTGGCGCAGTCATTACCGTCCCTGCTTATTTTGACGATGCACAACGTCAAAGCACTAAAGACGCGGCAGAACTGGCAGGTATAAACGTATTGCGCTTATTAAACGAGCCGACAGCAGCCGCGGTAGCCTATGGCTTAGATTCCGCTCAAGAAGGTATTATTGCTGTTTATGATTTAGGCGGCGGTACCTTTGATATTTCTATATTGCGCCTTAATAAAGGTGTGTTTGAGGTATTGGCTACTGGCGGCGATTCGAGTCTAGGCGGCGATGACTTTGACTCATTATTAGTGGATTACCTTAAACAGCAAACTGGTGTAGCGGGATTATCGCCCTCGGTGTTGCGTTTATTTATTAATAAAGCCAAAGCCTGTAAAGAAGCACTAAGCCAATACGAAAAAGTAAATGTTGGCCTTGAATTCGACAATGAAAAATACATGGTTGAAGTAACGCGTGAAAAATTTAACGAGTTGGCAATGCCGCTGGTTAAAAAAACGCTCCGTTCATGTCGTCGTGCAGTAAAAGATGCCGGTATTGAAAACCAAGAAGTATTGCAAGTTGTAATGGTAGGTGGTTCAACCCGTATGCCATTAGTGCGAACTCAAGTCGGTGAGTTTTTTGATAAAGAGCCACTAACCTCAATCGACCCTGATCGTGTTGTTGCACTCGGTGCTGCGCTACAAGCTGACGTATTGGTTGGTAATAAACCTGACTCAGATATGTTATTGCTCGATGTGTTGCCACTGTCGTTAGGGCTGGAGACCATGGGCGGCTTGGTTGAAAAAATCATTCCACGTAACACCACAATTCCGGTTGCGCGCGCACAAGAATTTACCACCTTTAAAGATGGTCAAACGGCTATGTCGTTGCATATACTGCAAGGTGAACGTGAACTAGTTGACGATTGCCGATCGCTTGCAAAATTTAGCTTAAAAGGTATCCCCCCCATGGCGGCGGGTGCTGCGCATATTCGTGTTACCTTTAAAGTTGATGCAGACGGTTTATTAAGCGTCTCAGCTATGGAAAAATCAACCAGTATACAAGCAGAAATTCAAGTTAAACCGTCGTTTGGTTTGTCAGATGACCAAGTTGCGAATATGCTAAAAGAGTCAATGAGCAATGCCAAAGGGGATATGCAAGCACGCATGTTAAAAGAGCAGCAAGTTGAAGCGCTTCGTGTAATAGAAGCAATGCAAGCCTCATTAGCAGCCGATGGCGACTTACTTGAGCCTGAGCAATTAGCGGTGTTAAAAGCTGAAATAAGCGAGCTTGTAAAAGTACGCCAAAGTGCGCAACAACCAAATGAAATAAAAGCCGCTATTGAGAAAATGGATAACGCGAGTAGTGATTTTGCCGCACGCAGAATGGATGCATCAATTAAAAAAGCCCTCACCGGGCAGTCAGTAGACAATATATAAGAGAGATCAGAATGCCACAAATTGTTTTTCTTCCTCATCCGGAGTTGTGTCCTGACGGCGCTGCAATTGAAGCCCCGGCTGGTGAAACGCTGCTTAATGTCGCGCTTAAAAATGGCATTAGTATTCCCCATGCCTGTGAAAAATCATGTGCGTGTACCACCTGTCATTTAGTGATCCGTGAAGGCTTTGATTCACTTGATGAAAGTGACGAGCTAGAAGATGACATGCTAGATAAAGCCTGGGGCTTAGAGCCCGAGTCACGTTTAGGTTGCCAAGCAATTATTAGAGATGAAGACTTAGTGGTTGAAATACCCAAGTACAATCTCAATATCGTTAATGAAGATCACTAGTTTTTAATTAATGACTATTATATTAAAAGCCGCTGTTTAACACCGCGGCTTTTTTGTTTGTATAAGTAGCAGCGGGTTAAGCTTGAAAACCCTCGGAATTGTGTAGCAGCGGGTTTACCCCGCGACTTTTTTAAGAGTTAAAGGCGAAAGTATACGAGCTTCGGGCTGCGAGTCGCGGGTTAAGCCTGAAAACCCTTGGAATTGTGTAGCAGCGGGTTTACCCCGCGATTTTTTTAAAGGTTAAAGGTTAAAGGCGAAAGGTAAAGAGTTACGAGCTGCGAGTCGCGGGTTAAGCTTGAAAACCCTCGGAATTGTGTAGCAGCGGGTTCACCCCGCGATTTTTTTAAAGGTTAAAGGTTAAAGGCGAAAGGTAAAGAGTTACGAGCTGCGAGTCGCGGGTTAAGCTTGAAAATCCTCGGAATTGTGTAGCAGCGGGTTTACCCCGCGTCTTTTTTAAGAGTTAAAGGCGAAAGTATACGAGCTTCGGGCTGCGAGTCGCGGGTTAAGCTTGAAAATCCTCGGAATTGTGTAGCAGCGGGTTCACCCCGCGACTTTTTTAAAGGTTAAAAGCCAAGGTAAAGGGTTACGAGCGACGGGTTATGAGGCGCGGGTAAATTAAAATTAAAAACCTTGCAGCGTTAACCACAAGGCTTTTTAATCGAAGCTCGAAGCTCGAAACCCGAAACCCGAAACCCGAAACCCGAAACCCGAAGCTCGAAGCCCAAAGCCCGAAGCTCGAAGCTCGAAGCTCGAAGCTCGAAGCTCGAAGCTCGAAGCTCGAAACCCGAAGCCCGAAACCCGAAGCTTATTTAGGAGGTGTATTTTGAATGATCTTATTTTTTCAGACTCGTTTATAAACGGTGAGTTTTATAAAACCGATACTCGCTTTGGCGTTATTGATCCCGCTAGCGAAAAAAGTATCATAGAGGTTAGTGACATTGACGAGCAAGGTGTAAATAATGCGATTGACGCCGCAAAAAGCGCTTTTGTAAAGCTTAAAGCCACTAATGCCACCGAGCGAAGTGAAACCTTAATGCGCTGGTATGACTTGGTAATAAAACACAAACAAACACTGGCAACCCTTATGACTAAAGAGCAGGGGAAACCGCTTAAAGAATCTCTCGGTGAAATAGAGTATGGTGCTGGTTTTATAAAGTGGTTTGCAGAGCAGGCCAAGCGAAGCTATGGTGATGTGATCCCCGCCACCGATAACACCCACCGTTTAACCAGTTATAAACAACCTGTTGGAGTTGTTGCTGGCATTACCCCGTGGAACTTTCCTGTTGCTATGGTAACTCGAAAAGTGGCCCCCGCTTATGCTGCTGGCTGTAGTTTCATTTTAAAACCTTCTGAGCACACCCCATTATGCGCGATTGCTTTAGCGTACTTAGCTGATCAAGCTGGCTTTGTTAAAGGCGCATTTAATGTGCTGGTATCACAAAACGCCAAAAAAGTTGGCAAAATGTTGACTGACTCAGAGGTGGTACGCAAGTTTACTTTTACTGGCTCTACCGGAGTAGGTAAGCAATTGCTATCGCAATGTGCATCTACAATAAAACGTACTTCAATGGAACTTGGCGGTAATGCCCCATTTATTATTTTTGATAATGCCGACATTGACGATGCCATTGATGGATTAATGGCCGCTAAGTTTAGAAACAGTGGTCAAGCATGTGTTGCTGCAAACCGTGTATTTATTCATCGCAGTATTATAGATAAAGTGCTAAAAAAATTAACCCCTAAAGTTGCAGCATTAAAAGTGGCAAACGGTTTTGAGGACAATGTTGATATTGGCCCGCTTATATATCCCGAGGCTAAACAAAAAGTACAACAACTCGTTCAAGATGCGCTTGATAAAGGCGCTACGCTAATTGGAGATAACAGCAATTTAGGTGGTAGTTTTCAAAATCCATTAATACTTACGAATGTTACTACACACATGGATATTTACCACGAAGAGGTGTTTGGGCCAGTACTCAGTGTGATCCCGTTTGATGACGAAGCGCAAGTTTTAGCACTGTCTAACGATGTACCTTATGGTTTAGCTGCGTATTTTTATAGTCAAAATATCAAACAAATTTACCGTGTAAGTGAAGGGCTAGAATTTGGCATGATAGGAGTAAATGAAGGGGTTATTTCTAACCCTGTTGCGCCATTTGGTGGGGTAAAGCAATCAGGCCTTGGGCGCGAAGGCGGGCATCAAGGGTTAGATGAGTACTTAGAAGAAAAATACGTCTGCATTAAAATATAACCCACTGGTTTAATGAGTTAACAGTTAGGCAGTTTTGCTTGCTTGAAGTTAGCTATAATGTTACTTTTTTGTAATAGGTACAAAGTAACAAATTTCTATAAGTAGAAATACCCCCGTGTGTAAATGCCACCATTTGGTGGCATTTTTTTTGTCATTTTTTGGCTAACCCATATTATAACGTCTAAACTTTGCTAGTAAGTTTTTAACAGAGTTTATTGTTTTTTGTAACTTTATGTTTTTAAAATGTATATTTTAATCATTTGGCATCTATCTTAGCCAGAATCTAGTAACGAGGTGCAGTTGTGTTTCAAACAATAATAAACTAACATCCGCAAAAATTACGCTTTAATCAAATTAAGTAGCCATCAATATGAGTAGAAAGAATCAAGCAACAGTAGACCAGGAAGTTTCATTTGGCATTGACGAAGAGTTAGTTTCTACGACAGATTTACGTGGTGTTATTACTTATGCAAATGACAATTTTTGCAACGTTTCAGGGTATACAATTAATGAGCTCGTTGGAAAAAACCATAATATGGTTCGTCATCCCGACATGCCTTCTGCTGCATTTGCTGATATGTGGTCTAATTTAAAAAGTGATACCGCATGGCGAGGAGCCGTAAAAAATAGATGTAAAGATGGCCGCTACTATTGGGTGGATGCATTTGTTACCCCTATTTATGAAAACGGCAAAAAAGTGGGGTATCAATCAGTTCGTCAACAACTCCTTCCAGAGTATAAAAATCGTGCACAAAAGCTTTATCAACGTTTAAACAAGGGCCAATCAATTACCCCCTTAAGTGAAAAAATCACCGCATTAAAGTACCCGCTATTTATAGGGTGTGCTGCGTTAATTGCGTGGCTAACCAGTTACCTATTTTGGTTATGCTTGTTGTTTGTACCGCTGCCTTTTATTATTTTTTATGAAGAACTCATTCGCTCACAAAGTGCGCTAAAAAAAACCAGAAAAGGCACTGATAGTGTCTCTCGTCATGTTTACTCTGGTAGCGATAGCCTCAGCTTTAAAGATTTTCAGGTTAAATTGCTTGAGGGTAAAGTCACCACCATTGTTGGTCGTATTATTGATGGTACCTTAAGTCTTAGCAAAGGGGCTGATTCACTTAAAATGTGCGCCGAAGCAGCGCAGGCCGGCGTTGAAAAAGAAGCGGCAGAATTACAACAAGTGTCTTCTGCCGTTGAAGAAATGGTTCATTCAATAGATGAAGTAGCAAAAAACACCTTAGTGACCAATCAGCGAGTACAGCAAGCACATAAAGATTGTGAAACAGCAACACAAGCCATGTCTGGCACAATGCGAGAGGTGTCGTTATTGGCTACTGAGGTTGAAAAATCAGCAAGTTCTGCTGTTGAACTTGCAAAAGAGGCTGAAAAAATTGGCAGCATAATGCAGGAAATTCAAGGCATTGCTGATCAAACTAATTTACTTGCACTTAACGCCGCTATTGAAGCTGCGCGAGCAGGTGAACATGGGAGAGGTTTCTCTGTGGTTGCCGATGAAGTGCGTGCATTATCAAGCAGAACACACACAGCTACAGAGCAAATTCAAACGTCGATATCAGAAATGCAATCTACCTTACTCAACTGGTCTAAAACCATGGAAGTAGGTAAAAATGCGGCTAACAGCTGTGTAAAAGAAACACGCAACACGCAAGATGTCGTCACTAAAGTTTATGCCGCTATTACGGATATTTCTGATTTAGCAACACAAATTTCAACAGCTACAGAGGAGCAAAGTATGGTCTCGCAAGAAATTAGCCGCAATATTGCAAATATTAATAGTGCGTCTTCAGATAATTTAGCACAGGCAGATTGTGTTGGTGCAGAATCTGCTGCTATTGAAAAGCACTCTAAGGCATTAGCCTCGCTTGGCCTTTCTTTTAAAGTAGGGTAATAAAGTGAGCAAGGCTAGCAAACGCTCAAATACAGACATATTTAATGATGCATCGTATTCGCAATGTGCAAATTTAAGTACGCAATTGAGTGCGCTGCAACAAGAAATAAAAGCTGATTACTTGTTTATAGCCTCTGTTGATAAAAATAAATTAGCGACCACACAGTTAGTTTTACACCGCGGCAATATTATTGAGAACTTTTCTTACTAGTTAAAAGGCTCCCCTTGTGAGCCACTTTTAAAGCAAGAGCTGTGTTTTATCACTCATGACTTAACGCTTTGTTACCCTGAAAATAAACTCTTACAAACAGTTAATGCCAATGCCTATATTGGTGCCGCTATTTTAAATGACGATGGCATATTAACCGGCGTGTTAGTGGGGCTTTATTGTAATGCTCAGCAAACTCTTGAGCCTTATAAATCGACATTATTAAGTTTTGCAACCGATCTTCCGCACCCATTTTAAGAATAAATCCGCTGATATTTTTCACCCAAGCAATCAACAATGGTTTGATTGCGCGGTTGCATATTCGCCACTATGGGTGGTTTATCTGGTATGTACATGATGATGATATGCTCGAAGCACTGGAACACCCAGCGTGCCGTGGGGCGTTGGCCCGGCTTGTATTTCATCGTGGGGAAGTAGCAGTCTTTCTCCACCAAGGTTTTACGGATTTGGTGCTCCAGCCCTGCATACACCATTAAGCAGCAGGTCATCACCATGAGTAAGGCTTCAATGCGTTCAGGCTTTTTAAGGTAAATGGCGCTGGTTAAGAAGTCGGGACTTTTTAAAAAGCGAAAGCCTTTTTCCACGTTTTGCTGCGCTTTGTAACTGCTCAACAAGCTGGCCATATCAAGGTGCTCGCTCACATCATTGGTGGCAATAATAAATAACCCTAATTGTTGCAACGCACTCTCCCGTGCCGCTAACAGTGTGCACAACACGCCTGTTATCTGATACTCGATACGCTCAGGTAACTGCCCTGCTTTAGGGCGTCCTGCTCCCTTAAAAATGGCTACTTCAACAACATTTGCATCCACATCACATACCGCTTGTTTACCTCGCCATTTTATAAGGGCGCTTTGTGCGTCATTTTGGCAAGCGAAGCGTTGTTGGCACAGTTTTTTAAAGCTTTTGCGGGCAACTTCTCCGGCTTTTAGCATACGCTTGTTCAGGTTATGCTGCTCTCGCTTATACGCCTGCTCACTGCGAATGAGTAGCCATTTTTGTTTCACCCCCCCGTATTCACTGTCATAACTCACGCCTTCATAGCCAGGTGAGATAGGGGTGAAATTCAAGTTAGGCGCTTGCTTAACAAGGGTTTTAGCTTCTTTGAGGGTTTGCGGTACCCGCGTAATGAACAGTTGGCCTTGAGTATGTAAATCTTTAATGGTTTCTTGCACATACAAGGCGGCATCGGCCACAAAGTAGCGGCTGGCTTGCGCGGCTTTTAAACTGCCAATATGTGCCTTTACAATCTGTTTAAAGCCTTCCATATCATTGCTGTTGCCACTGGCAGGCTTCATATAAACCGGAATGCCTGACTGGTTCTCACAGATAAGATTGAGTATCACTTGGTTGAGCTCAGGGCGATGGTCGCGCGAATAACCTTTCGCGATACGGATAGGTTTTGGTTCGTCATCATCAGGCTCGCTTGTCGCTTTGCCATCGTAATGAAAGCTTGTTGAATCAAGGTGTAAAGCTTCGGTTTGTAACCCTAATTTCTCTACCACCGCCTCACCCAATTGCTGATACAGCTTCGATACGCCGTATTCATATAAGGTGTCTAAACAGCGACCAAGCGCATCGTCGTTGATGTGCTCGGACTTTACGCCTTCACCAATTAATCTATCAAGCGGCTTGCCTTGAAAATACTCGCTGTACATATGCAGTGTGCGGCCAGTGAAACCTAGGCCGTTTAGCACCATAGCCAACACTAATTGACCACAACTGATGTTGCGCTCAGGCGCCACGCCACCGAGTGCGTTATCAATCATATCGACAAAACCTAGATCGTGACAAAATCCAGCAACTAAGCCGTGGTGTTCGAGTTTTTGGGCATAAGGGATAGACATAAATACGCGCTCTCAAAAGAGAGTAATAGATCAAATATAGGGATCGCCGTCAAGTATTTTTTAACAACAACAGTCTAACCGCTCAATTAATGAGCAGGTTTAATTCAAAATAGGGGTGCGGAATGACAGTTGCAAACTATGCAGGGGTTTACTTGCAAAAATGCTTTTTAGAAAATAAATCAAGTTCGCAAACACTATTATCTAATGCTGTACAAAGCATGGCTAAAGTAGGCACATGGGAATATAAAGTGGTAACGGATGAGTTACTTTACTCGCCAGAGGCTTATAAAATTTACGGGCTCTCGAGCGATACTAAACTCACCCCATCTCAAGCTTTTGGGTATTATGCTGGCAAAAAGGAACAATCGCGAATTCGTCAGCTTTTCGAGCGCTTACAAACTCTTGGCTTACCCTATTGTGAAGACTTTAAATTTATAGATGCGAAAGGGCAAACTAAGTGGGTGCGTACCAGTGGGCACCCTGTTTTTAATAATAAAAATTTAACAGCCGTTCAGGGGGCCATTGAAGATGTTACTGTAGAGTACGATTTAAGAGCCAATGTTGAAGATAAAAACAACCGCCTTGAAACCATTTTAGACAACCTTAACGATGCGGTTATTACCATTAACCAAAAAGGGGTTATTGTTCACTGTAATAAAACAGCGCTTAGTATGTTTGGTTACAAGCACAGCGAAATGTTAGGGCTATCTATAAATAATTTAATGCCCGAACCCTATGCCTCTAAACACCATTCTTATATGCAAAATTATGAACAAACGGGGGAAGCTAAAATAATTGGTGTGGGTAGGCAATTACCCGCTCGTAAATGCGATGGTACTATTTTTCAAATTGAGTTGTCGCTTACCAAAGCACTCAACGATACCTCAATAGAATACATTGGCGTAGTGCGTGATATAAGTGAAAAACTCAAAGCGCAAGATACCATCTATAACTTAGCCTACTCAGATCCTATCACTGGCTTAAAAAATAAACGCTGGTTTGAACGCGAATGCAGAAGTTTACTGCAAAGCGCCAGCTTAAATAATAGCTGTCATTCCGCACCCCTATTTTGAATTAAACCTGCTCATTAATTGAGCGGTTAGACTGTTGTTGTTAAAAAATACTTGACGGCGATCCCTATATTTGATCTATTACTCTCTTTTGAGAGCGCGTATTTATGTCTATCCCTTATGCCCAAAAACTCGAACACCACGGCTTAGTTGCTGGATTTTGTCACGATCTAGGTTTTGTCGATATTATTGATAACGCACTCGGTGGCGTGGCGCCTGAGCGCAACATCAGTTGTGGTCAATTAGTGTTGGCTATGGTGCTAAACGGCCTAGGTTTCACTGGCCGCACACTGCATATGTACAGCGAGTATTTTCAAGGCAAGCCGCTTGATAGATTAATTGGTGAAGGCGTAAAGTCCGAGCACATCAACGACGATGCGCTTGGTCGCTGTTTAGACACCTTATATGAATACGGCGTATCGAAGCTGTATCAGCAATTGGGTGAGGCGGTGGTAGAGAAATTAGGGTTACAAACCGAAGCTTTACACCTTGATTCAACAAGCTTTCATTACGATGGCAAAGCGACAAGCGAGCCTGATGATGACGAACCAAAACCTATCCGTATCGCGAAAGGTTATTCGCGCGACCATCGCCCTGAGCTCAACCAAGTGATACTCAATCTTATCTGTGAGAACCAATCCGGCATACCGGTTTATATGAAGCCTGCCAGTGGCAACAGTAATGACATGGAAGGCTTTAAACAGATTGTAAAGGCGCATATTGGCAGTTTAAAAGCCGCGCAAGCCAGCCGCTATTTGGTGGCCGATGCCGCCTTGTATGTGCAAGAAACGATTGTAGATTTACATACTCAAGGCCAACTGTTCATTACGCGGGTACCGCAAACCCTCAAAGAAGCTAAAACCCTTGTTAAGCAAGCGCCTAACTTGAATTTCACCCCTATCTCACCAGGCTATGAAGGCGTGAGTTATGACAGTGAATACGGGGGGGTGAAACAAAAATGGCTACTCATTCGCAGTGAGCAGGCGTATAAGCGAGAGCAGCATAACCTGAACAAGCGTATGCTAAAAGCCGGAGAAGTTGCCCGCAAAAGCTTTAAAAAACTGTGCCAACAACGCTTCGCTTGCCAAAATGACGCACAAAGCGCCCTTATAAAATGGCGAGGTAAACAAGCGGTATGTGATGTGGATGCAAATGTTGTTGAAGTAGCCATTTTTAAGGGAGCAGGACGCCCTAAAGCAGGGCAGTTACCTGAGCGTATCGAATACCAGATTACGGGTGCATTATGCACACCACTGGCATCCAGAAAAGCCGCTTTACAACAACTGGGGTTATTTATTATTGCCACCAATGATGTTAGCGACCATCTTGATATGGCCAGCTTGCTGAGCAGGTACAAAGCGCAGCAAAACGTGGAAAAAGGCTTTCGATTCTTGAAAAGTCCCGACTTCCTTACGAGCGCTATTTACCTGAAAAAGCCTGAGCGCATTGAAGCGTTACTCATGGTAATGACTTGCTGCCTAATGGTGTACGCGGGGTTAGAGCACCAAATCCGTAAAACCTTGGTGGAGAAAGACTGCTACTTCCCCACGATGAAATACAAGCCGGGCCAACGCCCCACAGCACGCTGGGTGTTCCAGTGCTTCGAGCATATCATCATCATGTACATACCAGATAAACCACCCATAGTGGCGAATATGCAACCGCGCAATCAAACCATTGTTGATTGCTTGGGTGAAAAATATCAGCGGATTTATTCTTAAAATGGGTGCGGAAGATCGGATAATAGTTATATTTACGCATCATTATTAGACATGGATAAACTCGCTCAATTTAACTTTAAGTACTGAGAGATCCCCACGAATTTAGCCTAAATTATCAATTTGTATAGTCAGAAGTGACAACTGGCTATACACATAAATAATGAACTGCCCATCAGGCTCATACCTAGGATCATCAACCACTTCTTTGCCAAGATAAATATAGGACAATACTCGTCGTTTTTTCTCTGTATTCGCTTGTAATGCCGCATCCCCTTGTTGTGCCGACACGGTGTACCCTATGCACCATAAGACAAACAACATTAACGCCGCTATGAGCAATAAATTATCAAACCTTTCTGCGCTTCTTGAATTTGCAAAGGCTAAACTAATGCCAAGTTTTGCATTCTTAGTGTCTCTGAAACTTTCTTCTATTTGCATACGTTGTTTATATAAAGTCACAATCCGTTGAGGCTTATCTGTAAATTGTGTAGGTAAATTAAACACAAGTAGCCAAGGCTCTTTGGCCTTTTGTTGTTGGTATTTAACCGTTGTACATTGAGATTGCCCACCCCGTTTTTTGATTTTTTTACGTCCCTTGTTTTTCCCTCTAAACAAAACACCTTGGCACGCGAAACGAACTGTTTTTCCGTAGTAAATCTGTGTCAGAAGGTGTGGTTTATCTGTTGCTTGCTCAAACCATGATTTACAATTTCGCCATGTCTCAAGGTCGCTAGATAAGGTCACATTGCCTCTGACGCGCCCAAGCCAATACCAGCCTTTATCTTCTATGGCTTTAAACCATGGCGTTCTAAAAATAGCATCAGATAAAATAATAGGCTGACAATCTGCAGGTAAACACTGTGCCAAGCTATCGAGTAAGTGTTGATGAGCCGCTTCGGTATTTAATTCGCTTTCAGGATACACTTTTTCATAGAGCGTTAACGCTCTTCCCCCCATTGGTATGCTTGCCCTGAGCACTTGAAATATTTCGCCGCCATTAATAGGTGACCAGTCAACGATAATAAGTGGGTGTTGTTGCTGGCCTACTAAGCATTCGGTCATATGTTCATAGAAACAAAGACGTTCTTGATGCAGGTTAGCATTACCAATCAAACGGTCTGCGCGTTTAATATCATGTTTTTTATCGGTATTAGAAAATGATTTTAATCCGCGGCCTAGGTAAGTGACAGTAACGCGCTGGTCACGCAAGCCTGAGTTAACAAACGTAAAGACTGTATTTAAACGTGTTTTATGAATTTCAGGGTAGGCAATGGCAATATCTTTGTGTAATATTTCGGTGGCTTTCATGATTATGAGTGAGTTTTTTTATAGTGAAAAAATTTGATCACAAATAATCATGAGAGTCTACCATTAATTTTTATTTTGTGGGGATTCGTCAGCTTTAAGTATGGTATTGAAGCCGGTAACGAAGCACTCATATTAGCCGCTAAAAAACTCTCTAAAGCAATTGAGGGTGATTATAAGCTTTATAAAAATGGTGTTGACTCGTTTTTAATTATCAGTAGTTACCCAAGCGCTAGTTTAGTTGACTTAGAGCAGCAGCAACCAAAAATAGATGCAAAAATTTTAGCGTTAGATAACTTTACCCATCAGATCAGCAACTTTGACGTAGTATTAAGCGGCTCTTTAGGCAGCGCTATTATCGATCCACGTAAAGACTCATACGACTCCATGTTTAATAAGTTAGAGTATGCGTTAAAACAAGCTAAAAAGTTGGCGCCCTTTGGCTATTATTTCGCTGATTTAGATGCGTTAAAACGTTATGAACGCACCAATAAAATTCGTTATTTGCTAATAAATGTCGATAAAAGCGACGAGTTAAAACTGGTCCTTCAGCCACAGTTTGCTGATGAACATAGTTTTCATTGTTCTGAAGCATTACTACGTTGGCATTCACCAGAGCTTGGTTTTATAAGCCCTGCTGAATTTATACCGATAGCAGAGGAAAGCGAGGCAATTATTAAAATTGGCGATTGGGTGATTGATCGGGTTTGCCAGTTATTGCATCAAGTAGGCCAATTAAAAAAAAGCACCCGCATAGCGGTTAACATAAGCGCCAAACAAATAGTCGCCTCTGATTTTAAAGAAAAGCTACTAGCCAGCGTACAAAAGTGGCAAGTGTTACCACAAAGCTTAATTATTGAATTGACCGAAACCACCTTAGTTTCAGATATAGAGTTGGTAAAAAATACGATGCTAGAGCTAAATAAATTAGGTTTTAGGTTTTCAATAGATGACTTTGGCACCGGTTATTCAAGTTTGAGTTACTTAAAAGAGCTGCCTATTTCAGAGCTTAAAATTGATAAATACTTTGTTGACGGTATTATGGATACTGAAGATCACTCTAGCAAAACCATTGTTAATATGATCATCGACATGGCCAAAGCGCTTGGCGTAAACAGCGTAGCAGAAGGCGTCGAAGAAACTGCCCAATTCAACTATTTAAAGCAACGCGGCTGTAACTTATTTCAAGGCTATTTATTTTCAAAACCACTGCCTATTGAGCAGTGGAAAGATCGCCTTTTATAACCCTGTAGCAGCGACTTTATGTCGCGTTTTTAAAGGTTAAACATTAAACCTCGGTGTTAACCAAATACAAGGCGGGAGTTTACCTCGCGCATTTTTAATCAAAACGCGGGGTGAACCCGCTTATATGGACTCCTCCAATTGCACAAGCCTTTTTTGCATTAAGATGATGTGATTGCGTGCTTATATACGGGCTCTAATGAGGCGCTACCTCGGCCACTTTGATGTTTTCGCGCCCTTGTGCCTTATCTGCTAAACGGTATCTTCGTACACTAGCGGGTTTTCAGGCTCTCAAGGGTGGGTCTCACCACTCAATGCTCTATCTTGGCTTGTTCAATTCTGTTGCTTACTGACTTTTTACTCTTTTATTTTATGCTGTCAGTAATGTTGGCTCATAACTCGTTCCATTTTTAAGTAAAGCATAGGCTGTTCGCATTGTTTTGTTTGCTAATGCGATAGCAACACATTTGACGCTTTTGCGTGTAAGTAGGTTTTTTATCCACCGCTCTTTTTCTGTCCTGGCTTCTCTATTTTTTAATTTACTGACAACCGAACGGGCGCCTAAAAAAAGATTGCGTCTTAATGCGCCTCCTCGTCTTTTTGGAATTCGGCCTATTTTTGCTTTACCCCCTGTTGAGTATTGTAATGGCGTGACACCCGCACACGCTGCTGCACCTCTTGCGTCACTAAACTGTGATGTATTGCCTAAAAAAGACAGGAGCTCGATAGCCGTTATAGGGCCGACGCTTTCAAGTGCCATTAAGCGTTGACAGCCATCATTTTGTTTTGAAATACGCTCTATTTGTTTTTGCAACTCTACTTTATTGTCGCACTGCTGTTTATAAAGAGCGTAACTCAGCGCGAGCGCATGTTTTAGTTCTAGCGGCAGTGCATTTTCATCATCTTCCAAAATATCCGGTATGGCTGCTTTAAATGCGGCTTCACTTTGGTTAATCACAATACCAAACTCAAGTAGCAAACCGCGTATTTGATTTGATAATTGAATTTTTTGTTTATCTGCTAACGCTCTTACCTTGCTAAGTGATTGTAAAGCCTGCTCTTCAATGGTAAGAATTTTACATGAGCGAACATTGGGGGCTCGACTAGCAACGGCGATTGCGATTGCATCGTTTGCATCTGTTTTTTGGCCTTGTCTAAATGCTTTAACAAATAAAGGGTCAAGCAACATGACTTCATGACCAAAGGATTGCGCTGTGCGTGCAAAATATTGAGCGCTTGCGCATGCCTCCATCGCAACAACTGATGGTTTTGCTTTAACTAATAACTCAAGTAATGCTTGGCGATTAACTGCTTTATTAGATTTGAGTTTATTGCCTTTAAACTGCGCTACTTGGAAAATGTTTTTTGCTAAATCAATAGCAATTAAATTAGACTGTGTCATGTATGGACTCCTTATTGGGTAAAAGATTTTTTGCAACTTCTTTATACCGTACTCTCTCGTTAATGGGGAGGAGTCCATACATCTGCTACAAATGTGTGATATTTTAGGTAGCAGCGACTTTATGTCGCGTTAAGGTTTATCAAAGCATAAAATAAAAAAACACAAACAAACGCGGGGTAAACCCGCTGCTACAGGCACTGCGGGTTAAAACCCCGAAGCCCGACCCCCGAAGCCCGACCCCCGAAGCCCGACCCCCGAAGCCCGACCCCCGAAGCCCGACCCCCGAAGCCCGACCCCCGAAGCCCGACCCCCGAACCCCGAACCCCGAACCCCGAACCCCGAACCCCGAACCCCGAACCCCGAACCCCGAACCCCGAACCCCGAACCCCGAACCCCGAACCCCGAACCCTGAACCCTGAACCCCGAACCCCTACCATTTTGCTTAAAGATCAATTAGCATCGAGTTATGTGAATTTTAAATGATACAGTATGAACATAGATTCTTCTGGGGTTATAAGTACTTTATCACAGCGTGTGTGTAACCACTTTGACGAGCGGCCCGCTAATAGTGATATTTCACTGTTGGTTATTCACAATATTTCATTGCCGGCGGGGCAGTTTAATACCCCGTATGTTGATGATTTATTTATGGGGTGTATTGATTGCAATGCACACCCTAGCTTTAGTGATTTAGCTGGGCTTAGGGTATCGGCGCATTGTTTTATTAAGCGCTGTGGCGAAATTATACAGTATGTGCCTTTTACCAAGCGTGCATGGCATGCGGGGCGCTCTAGTTTTGCCGGACAACAAAATTGTAATGATTTTAGTATAGGTATAGAGCTTGAAGGTACCGATACCATTGCTTACACGCAGGCGCAGTATCAAAGTTTAGCAAGGTTGGTTGACGCCATTATGCAGCACTATCCAAACATTACAGCCAGTAATATAGTGGGGCATTGTGATATTGCCCCCGGGCGTAAAACTGACCCTGGCATAAGCTTTGACTGGCGTAAGTTTTTTAAACTAATTAAATAATTAAGTTAAGCGAGTAACAACATGATTTTGGTTTCAATAATAATAGCACTGATACTTGAGCGTTTAGGTGCGCGCTCTGCCCATTGGCAAATAAGCTATTATGCTAATGGCTACTTAACTCGCAGCCTTAACTTATTAACCAATAAAGGCTTATTTGGCACCGCCACAGGGTTTTTAATTTGGTTGTTGTTGCCTGTGGTTGTAATAGCGTGCTTGTATTTTTTATCTGATTTTGTTTTGTGGCAGCTTGCTTTTAATGTGGTGGTGTTATTGGTGTGCTTTGGTTGTGCTAAGCATCGAGCTTTGTATAAGTCGTACTTAAATGCACTTACACGCGGCGATCAAACGGCGGCGTCTTTGTATGCACTGCAATTAGGGCAAAAACGCACTGAGCAGCAAAAAGGCGGTGAAACCGTAGGACAAACACTGGCGTGGGTTAATTTTCGGTTTTATTGCGCGGTAATATTTTGGTTTGTGGTATTAGGCGTTGCTGGTGCGGTATTTTATGCGTTAGTGCGTACGTTTGCTGACTTGGTCAGTGATAACCGTGATGAAGTAATCGCTAAACATTTTAAGCTTATTCATCGCTTGCTGTTTTGGCTTGACTGGTTACCGGCCCGAATTACCAGCTTTGGTTATTTGGTGATTGGTAACTTTAATAAAGGTACTAGCTGTTGGTTGCAGTATGTGCTTGATTTTTCAAGCCCTAATCGTAAGGTGGTTACTTGTACAGCACTGGCCTGCGAGCAAATTGAAGCGCGCTACTACGGCTGTACTTTTGAAGCCACCTGTATGATAAAACTAGTTAAGCGCAACGTACTGTTTTATCTTGCGCTTATTGCCTTAATGACCTTGTTTGGTGGGCTGAGTTAAAGAGCAGGTATTAGGTTATAGGTATTAGGCAGAGATTAAGCCCAGCACTGTATTTAGCTTGGTGTTGGCGAGCTGCGGGTAATGAGCAACGAGCTTAAAACCTCTTTACCCTCATTATCCTTTCTTTGTGTAATAGTTTTTAAGTAATTTATTTACCACAGAGAATGCAGAGTAAGTGACAATCAATGGTTGTTCCCTCTGTGGAGCGCGAAGCGCCTCTGTACCCTCTGTGGTTCAAAAAATAAATATATTTGGTGCCTGGTTTTAGGTTCTAGGCAGAGATTAAGCTAAGCATAGTGTTGGGTTAATCGTAGGCGGGGCTTTATGCCGCGCACTTTACTGTTTCTTGCGGGCTACGAGCTGCGGGCTTAAAACCTTTAACCTATACATGCGCGAGGTAAACTCCCGCCTTGTAAAAATATGTTTGCAAATTGCTCAACGTTTTATCCTATTGCCGAACCCCGAAAATTTAAATTAGCTGGTCTGACCATTTGCTTTTTCTTATTATTTCCCTTTTTTTACTGTTAGTTATCTGTCTATAATTTAAACTTTGTTTAAATTGCGTTACGCTGCATTAGGGCTTTAAAAGCTATGCAAATTGACAGTAATCGCGGTTTTTGATAACGTATGTCAAAATTTGGTATGACCAATTTACCTTTTTGGTTGAGTTATTCAGCTGAAAGCCTGATAAAACGGGCTGCTAGCACTTATACAACGCGGACGTTGATTAATGTCTTTAAAAATTAAAGCGGCAAAATTATCTGATGTTATTTTACAGCAACTTGAGAACATGATTCTTGAGGGGTCGTTAGCACCAGGAGAAAAGTTACCACCGGAACGTGAACTTGCTAAGCAATTTGAAGTGTCGCGCCCGTCGTTGCGTGAAGCCATTCAAAAGCTTGAGGCAAAAGGGTTGGTAACTCGGCGCCAAGGTGGTGGCACCTATGTAAAAAATCAATTGGAAGAAGGGCTCACTGATCCGTTGTTTGATTTGATCAGTAAACACCCCGAATCGCAGTTTGATTTATTAGAATTTCGTCATGCGCTAGAGGGAATTGCGGCTTATTACGCGGCACTTCGCGGAACAAGCAACGACTTTGCAAAAGTAAAACAAAGCTTTGAGCAGATTGCATTAGCTAAAGATGAACTAAAGCAAAAAGCCAAAGCGATTAATGACTTTCATTTTTGCATTGCTGAGGCGTCTCATAACGTAGTGTTATTGCATTTAGTCAGAGGTATGCAAAGCCTACTTGAGCAAAATGTTTTACAAAATTTAACGGTGTTACTTAAAAAGTCAGATATAAGCCAGCAATTAGCCGAGCACAGGCGTTTATTAATGGATGCGGTGATTGACGGTAATCCTGAACAAGCTCGTTTAGCGAGTAATGCGCATTTAGCCTATATTGAAGAAGCATTGCTTGAAGCGGGTAAAGAGCATTCTCGAATTGAACGTAGTTTAAGACGCACCAAACAACATTAAGCAAGTACAGTTACTTTTAATTTTAATTAATAGTGACATATTCAATACACAAAATTAGTATTTTAAACATAAGGAAACCTCCATATGTCTGAAGTCAATAAAATTGACGTAGACGCGCTAGAAACACAAGAGTGGTTACAAGCTCTTGAATCGGTTGTGCGCGAAGAAGGTGTTGAACGCGCTCAGTTTTTACTTGAGCAAGTGTTAGAGCAAGCCCGCTTAGACGGTGTAGATATGCCAACAGGCATTAACACAAACTACGTTAATACAATACCGGTTGACCAAGAACCTGCCTACCCAGGGGATGTAAATCTTGAGCGCCGTATTCGTTCAATTATTCGCTGGAACGCGATTATGATTGTATTGCGTGCCTCGAAAAAAGATCTCGATTTAGGCGGCCATATGGCGTCTTACCAATCGTCGGCTGCATTTTATGAAGTGTGTTTTAACCATTTCTTTAAAGCCCCTAATGACGTTGACGGTGGCGATTTAGTTTATTATCAAGGGCATATTTCTCCGGGCATTTATGCGCGTGCATTTGTTGAGGGGCGTTTAAGCGCCGAGCAGCTTGATAATTTCCGCCAAGAAGTAGATGGCAAAGGCTTACCTTCTTACCCGCACCCTAAACTCATGCCTGAGTTTTGGCAGTTCCCCACGGTATCTATGGGGTTAGGTCCTATTGCATCTATTTACCAAGCGCGTTTTTTAAAGTACTTAGATGGCCGCGGTCTAAAAGACACCAAAAACCAACGTGTGTATGCGTTTTTAGGTGATGGCGAAATGGATGAGCCAGAATCACGTGGCGCAATTTCTTTTGCTGCCCGTGAAAAGCTAGACAACCTGTGTTACTTAATTAACTGTAACTTACAGCGTCTTGATGGCCCTGTAATGGGTAATGGTAAAATCATTCAAGAGCTAGAAGGGCTATTTAAAGGCGCTGGCTGGAACGTTATTAAACTTGTTTGGGGCAGTGGCTGGGATATTTTATTAGCCAAAGACACCACAGGTAAATTATTACAATTGATGAACGAAACAGTCGATGGTGATTACCAAACCTACAAAGCAAAAAATGGCGCGTACGTACGTGAGCATTTCTTTGGGCGTTACCCTGAAACCGCGGCATTGGTTGCAGATATGACCGATGATGAAATTTTTGCGCTTAAGCGTGGTGGTCATGAGCCGTCAAAACTGTTTGCTGCGTTTAAAAAAGCAGAAGAAACCAAAGGTCGCCCAACCGTGATCCTTGCTAAAACAGTAAAAGGTTACGGCATGGGTGAAGCGGCTGAAGGTAAAAACATTGCTCACCAAGTGAAGAAAATGGATATGAGCCATGTTGAACATTTACGTGATCGTTTAGGCTTACAAGATTTAGTATCAAAAGAGCAGCTAAAAGAGCTACCTTATTTAACGCTTGAAAAAGATTCTGCTGAGCATAAATACTTGCATGCACGCCGCGAGGCACTTAAAGGTTATACACCTAAGCGTATTGCTAAATTTTCAGAAAAACTACAGTTACCCGAAGTTGATGCGTTTAAGCCATTACTTGAAGAGCAAAAACGTGACATATCAACAACAATGGGCTTTGTACGTACACTTAATGTGTTATTAAAAGATAAAGGCATTGGTAAAAATATTGTGCCAATTATTGCCGATGAGGCGCGTACGTTCGGGATGGAAGGGTTGTTTCGTCAGATTGGTATTTATAACCCTTCAGGCCAAAACTATACCCCTCAAGACCGTGATATTGTTTCTTACTATAAAGAAGCAACGTCAGGGCAAGTATTACAAGAAGGGATTAACGAGTTAGGTGCAATGTCGTCGTGGGTTGCTGCGGCAACATCATACAGCACTAACGATTTACCAATGATCCCATTTTATATCTACTATTCAATGTTCGGTTTTCAACGTGTGGGTGATATGGCTTGGATGGCAGGGGATCAGCAAGCACGTGGTTTCTTATTAGGCGCTACAGCCGGGCGTACAACGCTAAATGGTGAAGGCTTACAACACGAAGATGGTCACAGTCATATTCTTGCCAACACAGTGCCTAACTGTATTTCTTACGATCCTACTTATGCATTTGAAGTAGCGGTAATTATACAAGACGGTATTCGTCGTATGTACGGTGAAAACCAAGAAAATATTTATTACTACCTTACATTAATGAACGAGAACTACCATCAACCAGCTATGCCAGAGGGCGCTGAAGAAGGTATACGTAAGGGTATTTATAAGCTTGAAAGCTACGCAGGCAAAAAAGCCAACGTACAGCTATTAAGCTCAGGTACTATTATGACTGAAGTGCGCAAAGCGGCGGCTATTTTAAGTGATGACTACGGGATTGCCTCAGATGTTTACTCAGTAACTTCATTTAATGAGCTTACCCGTGATGGTCAAGACGTTGAGCGTTTTAATATGCTTAACCCAGAAAGCGAGCAAAAAACGCCGTACATCACTAGCGTATTAAACGATTCAGTCACTGTTGCTGCTACCGATTACATGAAAAACTACGCAGAACAAGCGCGTTCATTTATACCAAGCACTAACTACAAAGTACTGGGCACAGATGGTTATGGCCGTTCTGACAGCCGTGAAAACCTACGTCGTCACTTTGAAGTTAACGCAAGTTACGTGGTAGTTGCGACATTATCTGAACTTGCTAAACGCGGTGACGTTGAAAAGTCAGTGGTTGTTGAGGCGATTAAAAAGTTCAACATCGACACCAACAAACTAAATCCACTGTACGCATAAGAGGTTTGCAATGAGTATTGAAATTAAAGTACCCGATATTGGTGATGATGACGTTGAAGTAACCGAAATACTAGTGAGCGTTGGCGACAAGGTTGAGGTTGATCAATCATTACTAACGGTTGAAGGCGATAAAGCATCAATGGAAGTACCTGCTGATCAAGCCGGTACGGTAAAAGAGATTAAAGTTAACGTGGGCGATACGGTTACCACAGGCAGTTTAGTGTTTTTATTTGAAGGCGAAGCGCAAGATTCTGGCGCTGATGAAAAAACAGTAGAAAAAACAGCAGAAAAAACCGAAGCAGCAGCGCCTTCTGCCTCATCGGGTTCGTCAACCAAAGAAGTCACTGTGCCAGATATTGGCGATGACGAAGTTGAAGTAACGGAAATAATGGTTGCGGTTGGCGACAGCGTAGACGAAGAGCAATCTATTTTAAACGTTGAAGGCGATAAAGCGGCCATGGAAGTGCCAGCACCGTTTGCGGGCACAGTAAAAGAGATTAAAGTAAACACCGGTGATAAAGTAAAAACCGGCTCGTTAGTGTTTGTTTTTGAAATTGCTGGTGGTGATAACGCAAGTGCGCCTGCAAGTGATTCAACAGCACAAGAAAAGCCTGCTGCAAAAGAGTCGTCAGCTACCGAGTCAGCATCAAGCACAAAAGAAGTGAGTGTACCTGATATTGGTGACGATGAAGTTGAAGTGACAGAAATCATGGTTGCGGTAGGCGACAGCGTAGATGAAGAGCAATCTATCTTAAACGTTGAAGGCGACAAAGCCGCCATGGAAGTACCTGCGCCTTTTGCGGGCACGGTAAAAGAGATTAAAGTTGCGACTGGCGATAAAGTTAAAACAGGTTCATTAATTTTTGTATTTGAAGTGGCAGGAAGTGCACCAAGCGAAGCGCCTGCAAAGCAAGCTGAGCCAAAATCAGAGACAAAAGCAGAATCTAAACCTGAGTCTAAGCCAAGTGAGTCTCAATCAGTTCAAGCAAGTAATGACAGTTTTGCAGAGAACAACGCGTATGCGCATGCATCGCCAGTGATTCGTCGTTTAGCCCGTGAATTCGGTATTAACCTTGCCAATGTAAAAGGCTCAGGACGTAAAAACCGAGTTGTTAAAGAAGACGTGCAAAACTATGTTAAGCAGCTGGTTAAGCAAGTAGAGTCTGGCCAAGCACCGGCGGCTAAAGGCAATGCGGGTGGCGGTGAACTTGGTTTAATTGCATGGCCAAAAGTTGATTTTGCTAAGTTTGGTGAAATTGAAGAGAAGAAACTGTCTCGCATTCAAAAGCTATCGGGTAAAAACTTACACCGTAATTGGGTACAAATTCCTCATGTTACCCAGTTTGATGAAGCGGATATCACCAGCCTTGAAGTGTTCCGTAAAGAGCAAAATACGCTTAACGAGAAGAAAAAACTGGGTGTTAAAATTACCCCGTTGGTATTTATAATGAAGGCAGCCGCTAAAGTGCTTGCTGAGTTTCCTACCTTTAACTCGTCACTTTCTGATGATGGCGAAAGCTTAATTCTTAAAAAGTACATTAATATTGGGGTAGCGGTTGATACGCCAAACGGGTTAGTTGTACCAGTGTTTAAAGATGTTGATAAAAAAGGCATTATTGAATTATCGCGTGAACTAATGGACGTATCTGCTAAAGCACGCGACGGTAAACTTACCTCGTCAGATATGCAAGGCGGTTGTTTTACTATTTCAAGTTTAGGCGGCATTGGTGGTACGGCATTTACGCCGATTGTTAATGCGCCAGAGGTTGCTATTTTAGGTGTGTCTAAGTCAGATATGAAACCTAAATGGAATGGTAAAGAGTTTGAGCCTAAATTAATGGTTCCGCTTTCTATGTCATACGACCATAGAGTGATTGACGGTGCATTAGCAGCACGGTTTACTGCTACACTTGCAAGTTATTTGAGTGATATTCGTCAATTGGTGATGTAATGCCACTAATGTTATTAACAAGACGATTGTTATAGGAATTAGATACACTCATATTGCAAATAGCATCAAATCCTAGCCAGTGCTTTTTTGCTGGGATTTTTTCCATTTGCAGTGATACACTATTTGCACAAATGCCCTTTCTGCCTTGCAGAAACAGGGCAGTTAAATTCTCGGGCTTTGTCCCGTTCAAACAATAAAGGTAATAGCATGAGCAACGAATTAAAAACTCAAGTTGTAATACTAGGCGGTGGACCTGGTGGTTACTCTGCGGCTTTCCGCGCTGCTGACTTGGGCTTAGAAGTTACATTAGTAGAATCTCGCGACACATTAGGCGGTGTATGTCTTAATGTTGGTTGTATTCCTTCTAAAGCACTTTTACACGTAGCTAAAGTAATTGATGACGCAGCAGAAATGTCGTCTCACGGTGTTACTTTTGGTGCACCAGAAATTAATTTAGATAAAATTCGCTCGTGGAAAGAGTCTGTTGTTGGCCAGCTTACAAATGGCCTAGACGGCATGGCTAAAATGCGTAAAGTTAAAGTGGTTTACGGTTACGGTAAATTTACTGGTAGTAACACCCTAGACGTTGAAGGTGCTGACGGTAAAACAACCATTACTTTTGATAACGCGATTATTGCAGCCGGTTCTAAGCCTGTAAGTTTACCTTTCATCCCTGAAGATGACCGCGTGATTGATTCAACGGGTGCGTTAGAGCTTAAAGATATCCCTGAAAAACTACTTGTGTTAGGTGGCGGTATTATCGGTTTGGAAATGGGGACGGTTTATCGTGCGCTAGGTTCTGCAATTGATGTTGTAGAATTTGCAGAGCAACTTATTCCAGCTGCCGATAAAGATATTATTAAAATTTATCAAAAATACGTTAGCGATAAATTTAATGTCATGCTGTCAACTAAAGTTGTGGGTGTTGAGGCAAAAGATGACGGTTTATATGTTAGCTTTGAAGGCAAAAATGCGCCAGCAGAACCAGTACGTTACGACAAAGTACTGGTTGCGGTAGGCCGTACACCAAATGGTAACTTGTTAGATGCAGACAAAGCCGGTGTAAATGTTGATGAGCGTGGCTTTATTAATGTTGATAAGCAATTACGTACTAACGTTGATCATATTTATGCAATTGGTGATTTAATTGGCCAACCTATGCTTGCACACAAAGCGGTTCATGAAGGCCATGTTGCAGCTGAAGTTATCTCTGGTCAAAAACATTACTTTGATCCTAAGTGTATTCCTTCTGTTGCCTATACAGACCCAGAAATTGCTTGGGTAGGTGTTACCGAAAAAGAAGCTAAAGAGCAAGGCTTAAGCATTGAAACAGCGGTGTTCCCATGGGCAGCATCGGGCCGTGCAATTGCATCTTCGCGTACTGAAGGTTCGACTAAGCTGATCTTTGATAAAGAAAGTGGCCGTATAATCGGTGGTGCTATGATTGGTATTAACGCTGGTGAAATGCTGGGCGAAATTGGTTTAGCAGTTGAAATGGGTGCAGATGGCGAAGACATTGCACTTACTATTCACGCTCACCCAACATTGAACGAATCAATTGGCCTAGCGGCTGAAATTTTTGAAGGTTCAATCACTGATTTACCCAATAAAAAAGCAGTTAAAAAGAAAAAGTAATTTTTTTAGTTAACCGCAATAAAAAACCCAAGCCTCGGCTTGGGTTTTTTGTTTTTATAGCTGCCCGCTGCCCGCTGATATCTATTCCCTTTGATTTTAGCTACAATACTCGCCGTTCAATTTACAGGTAATTAATCACAGTGACCCAAGGCTTAAAAAATTCAGTTTTAGCATTACGTGCCCAGCAAATAAGTGAATCTCGACGCGAATTTAATGCCCGGGGTGGAAAAATGATCCGCTGTGAGCAATGCTTAATTGCCAAGCATTACTGTATTTGTGAGGGCGCTGAGTACGCAAACTGCGACGCTGCCGTTTGTTTACTGATGTATCATAATGAAAGCTTTAAACCGTCTAACACCGGGCGCTTAATTGCACAAATAGTGCCTGATAACCACGCATTTCGCTGGGATAGAACCGACCCTGATCCTGCTTTGTTAGCATTATTGAATGATGAGACATATCAAGCGTTTGTGATTTTTCCTGCCGAAGATGTCGAAACAGATAGAGTGGTAACGCAAGTTGAGCCGCTTGTAGGTAAAAAACCATTGTTTATATTTTTAGATGGTACATGGCGCGAAGCTAAAAAAATGATCCGCAAAAGCCCTTATTTAGATAATTTACCTGTGCTTTCTATTACTGCACAAAAGCTCTCTGATTATCGTTTACGTGTAGCGCCGCATGCTCATCAACTAGGTACTGCCGAAGTAGCGATTATAGTGTTAGCATTAGCAAATGAAACTGACGCAAGTACTAAATTAGAGCAGCATTTTATTAAATTTCGTGATGCTTATTTGCTAGGAAAGCGCAATAAAGGCAGGCCTGAATAATACTTAATCTTTTTGAGGAAATTAACTCTCTTAATTAAGCGAATAGGTATAAAAAACTGAGTTTAATGCTTGATCATAGTCTTAATATGTATAATTTTGGCTGAGCGCTGAATTTTAGACAAAAGAAAAGCGCGAACCATTGCTAGTCGCGCTTGCGGAATCTTCTAACTTTGTTGCATCCTGCAATTGAACCTAATCAACTCCAATTTTTACGTTCCCTGTTATTACAATATTACTTTCTAGTTCTATGTAATTTAGACTATCCGAGCCTGTATCCTTAACTCCTAAACATCCTGTAAGGTAAAAGCTATTACCCATCCTTATTGCACATCCGAGTGCACCGCCTTTTTATAACGTCCTTGTTTTACTTTAAAGGCCTGTCCTTTTATTCTCTATCCTTTAGCTACAACTTTTCCGTGTTGTTATCCTTTACGCGTTACTCTAACGCTATCCTTTATATAACACTCCATTGCGATACTCATCCTGAGCCTGTCCTGTAATCCCTGTAATCCCAAAAAACCAAACCTTGGTATTCGAGTAGTTAATCCGTTTCCATTTACTCGGTAAGCGTCGTTGCTTATTTATGGATTAATTATAAAGAGAGATTAGTGTTAAATGTAGGATAAAACCGCTAATGATTTATATTATTACAAATGAAATATTTTAAAAAAACTTAAAATACAATGGGTTAATTAATTTTATGGGTGTTATACAAGGTGTTTTTACTCATTTGCTGTCACCAGCGTAAGAGATATCTTACAAGGATTTTCTTTTTTGGGCGTATTTTTGACAAGCTGATTATATAAAGTGTGCACTTTTTAGTTCATCGCGGTAAAATTAATGATAATAATTATTAGTTAGGTAGACAATATGAAAAAAACACTCGCGCTTATTGTTGGGTTTATTATCTCGGCACCTGCTGTTGCAACTGATGTAGTGAATATTTACTCATTTAGACAACCTTTTTTGATTCAACCTATTTTAGATGATTTTACACAACAAACCGGTATTAAAACCAATGTGGTGTTTGCTAAAAATGGCTTAATAGAGCGTGTTAAGCGTGAAGGTAAGCACAGTCGAGCCGATTTGGTGTTAACGTCTAATTTTAGTGCGTTAATTCAGCTAGAAGAATTAAAATTAACGCAAACTATAAACAGTGAACAGGTTAACAATAATGTGCCTGCGGCGTTTCGTGATGGTGACGGTCAGTGGGTGGCACTTACCAAGCGTGTGCGTAATGTTTACTCTTCAAAAGAGCGTTTAGGTGAATTACCTAACCTGAGCTATGAAGATTTAGCCGAGCCAAAATACAAAGGTCAAATTTGTACTCGCTCTGGCAAACATCCATACAATTTAGGCTTGGTTGCGTCTATGATTGCTCATCATGGCGAGGCCCAGGCTAAAACATGGTTAGAGGGTGTAAAGGCAAATTTAGCGCGTAAGCCGCAAGGCAACGATCGCGCTCAAGTTAAAGCCGTGAAAGAAGGTTTATGTGATCTAGCCTTAGGCAATAGCTATTACTTAGGTAAAATGCTGCAAGATGAAGCGCAAAAGCCATGGGCAGATGCGGTTAATATTAATTTTCCAAATCAAACAAATCGTGGCTCACACATAAATGTGTCGGGTGCGGTTATCACTAAGTATGCTAAAAATCCTGAAAATGCCTTGAAACTGATAGAGTTTATGACCGACAATAAGGCGCAAAATATGTATGCCTCGCTCAATATGGAGTATCCGGTTAAGCCTGGTGTTAAACTTTCAAGCTTGGTTGCATCATGGGGGAGCTTTAAGGAAGATAGCTTAGCACTTGATGAAATTAGCAAATATCGTCCGTTAGCCTTAAAGCTAATCGATGAGGTGAAGTTCGATCTTTAATGACTTATAAATTTCAGCTGTCGAAATGGCAGCTTATTGCGTGGTCGACGGGGTTATTGCTCTCGACCCCGTTGTTTTTTTTACTGTTAGAATCTTTACAAGGCGATTCAGAGGTATTTACCCACCTATGGAATACCGTGTTGTGGGACTATATAAGTAACACTGTATTGCTTATTATAGGTGTTGGCTTACTTAGCTGCTTGATTGCATTGCCATTGGGTTGGTTAACCGCCTATTGCCGCTTTCCTGGTAAACAACAATTTGAATGGGCGCTGATGCTGCCCCTTGCCATGCCAACCTACATTATTGCTTATGTGTACACCGATTTACTCGATTATGCCGGACCCGTACAAATAACCTTACGAGAGTGGTTTGGTTGGCAATCGCCAGATGATTATTGGTTTTTTGATATACGTACTTTACCCGGCGCGATTGTAATGATTGCGCTGGTACTTTACCCGTATTTATATTTAATATTTAAAACCGCGCTACGTGAACAGTCTTTTAAGCTAGTCCAAGCCAGTCAATTAATGGGCTTAAGTGCATGGAAAAGCTTTTTTAAAGTCAGCCTTGTGTTATCCCGTGGCGCCATTGTGGCGGCACTTGCGTTAATCAGTATGGAAACCATGGCTGATTTTGCGACCGTCAGCTATTTTGCTGTTAGTACATTAACCACCGCCGTTTATGATACTTGGTTTGGGTATTACTCATTAACTGCGGCCGCAAAAATTTCAGGGGTGATGTTATTACTGTTGTTTTTAGCCTTGATCACCGAGCGTTTTAGCCGTCGTAATCAAGCGGTATTTGAACGCCAGTCGAGTGTTAACAGTGAGGCGCTTTATATTCTTAAAGGTAAATCTGCATGGCTTGCTACTGGCTTTTGTAGCTTTATTTTAATTGTTTCGTTTGTTATTCCCATTGTTGTGTTACTTAAGTATGCAATTACTTATTTTGAGCAAGCCTGGAGTAGTGAATTTTTTAGCTATGCATGGCAAAGTTTAAAAGTGGCGGCAGTGGTCAGTGTGGTCACTATTATACTGAGTGTGTTAGTGGTGTTTTACCAGCGCATTGCAAAACAAGCAAATCCGCTACTACCTGGGCGTTTAGCAAGTACAGGCTATGCCTTACCGGGCACAGTATTAGCAATTGCCGTTTTACTGCCGCTAACACTGCTGGAAAACACCGTAAACCAAATGTTAGCCCCTTATGATTTAGACATTGGGTTGCTATTAACCGGCAGTATACTGACTATTATTTTTGCCTACATAGTTCGGTTTTATGCCGTTGCCCATGGCGCCATAGAGTCGAGCTTTTTACGCATTAGCCCCTCCCTTGATATGGCAAGTCAATCAATGGGAAAAAGCCTAGGTAATACGCTGGCTTTGGTGCATTTACCGTTATTACGCCGGGGGATATTAACTGCCGGTTTATTGGTGTTTATTGAGTGCATGAAAGAGCTACCCGCCGCCTTACTGCTAAGACCTTTTAACTTTGAAAGCTTAGCAACGCATGTATTTCAATATGTAAGTGATGAGCAATTAGAGCTGGCCTCTATATCAGCGCTGTTTATTGTGGTGGTGGGTTTTATTCCGTTATATTTTATTAACCGTTCAATGGAGCAACGTAGTTAAATGAGTAGTTTGATTTTACAAGGCGTGAGCTATGCATATAACGGGACTAAGGTTATAGATGACTTAGATTTAATTTTAGGTAAAGACGAAATAGTGTGTTTGCTCGGTGCCAGTGGCTGCGGTAAAACTACCACACTTAAAGCCATTGCAGGGTTACTTGAAGCCAAGCAAGGGCAGGTATTTATTGATGGTAAGTTAGTCAGCGATGCCAACACGTTTGTATCACCGGAGCATCGTAATATTGGCATGATGTTTCAAGATTACGCGTTATTTCCGCATTTAACCGTGGCCAATAATATTGCCTTTGGACTCAGCAAGATTAGCAAAGCTGATAAACAGGCGCGCGTAGATGAAATGCTAAAGCTGGTGCATTTGGTTGGCTGCGCCGATAGATACCCCCATCAACTTTCGGGTGGCCAACAGCAACGAGTAGCGATTGCGCGTGCATTAGCTTATAAACCTAGCCTATTGCTACTTGATGAGCCATTTTCTAATATTGATACTCAAGTACGATTTGAATTAATTGCCGACATTAGGCGGATTATTAAAGCGCAGCAAGTGTCTGCGGTATTTGTTACTCACTCAAAAGAAGAGGCGTTTGCATTTGCTGATACGCTTGCGGTTATGCACCAAGGTAAAATTGCACAACAAGGCACGCCAGAACAGCTTTTTGCACAACCAAGTTCAAAGGAGGTTGCAGAATTTCTGGGTCAGGGCATATACTTAAGCGCAACTGTATTAACGGCTACTGACTATAAAACGCAATTTGGTGTGGTTGAATCAACACAATCACAGCCGCATGCAATAGCCTCTAAGGGGGTTATTTATGTGCGCCCGCATCAACTTGAACTTGCCACTAATAATGAGAGTGAGCATCAGTGTGAGCGCGCTACTATATTAAGCAGCCGCTTTATTGGCTCCGCTTATGTTTATACCGTGGTTGTTGCAGAACAAGAAATAGAAGTTGCAGCCCAGTATGGCCAGTCATTTAACATTAATGAACAGGTTATAATAAAAATAAAACCGCACACGGTGAATTTTTTTAAGCAATAGCTAATTGTTTTTCGCTGTGTTTTGCTCTAAAAAGTAAGGAATAATAATGGTGCAAGCGCAATCAGGGATTTGTGCTGAAGCAAACTTACATGGTTTGCACTTATTTTTTAATGTCCTTGATGGTCACGACGAATCACTGCGCGCTAAGCTTAAAAAAGTGAGCGACATTGAAGATGAGTTTAGTGATCAATTCTCTGAAGCTATGCTGTCTTGCATGGTCGCTATTGGCGCGCAATATTGGCCGCATATTTTACCCGACTTTATGCCCCGCGAGTTGCAGAGCTTTCCTAATATAACCCATAGCGATTTTGTGATGAGTGCAAGGCCGTGCGATTTATTTATACAAATTCGCTCTGACAGAGAAGATGTGAATCACCTGTTTGCACTGCAAATATTAAAGCTTTTTACCCCTGATGTTGAGCTGGTGGAGCAAGTTCGTAACTTTCGCTTTTTAGATGGTCGTGATTTTAATGGCTTTATTTATGCCGGCGACACCCCGCATGGTCGTCAAAAACGTGCAACTGCGTTAATTAATAAGCCCGAGAGTTTTGAAGATCAAGGCAGTTATATTCATGTGCAGCGCTACAAACATGACTTAACCCTATGGCAGCACTTGTCGCTTAACGAGCAAGAGCAAATAATGGGGCGTACCCGTCTCGACAATACCCTGATCAGCCCCGCAACTCAAAGCAGTCATGCAACCCGAAGTGAGTTAAAAGATGAGCAGGGCCAGGCACTTTTATTAAACCAAAGTATGCCGTATGGCGATGTGTATGAGCAAGGAATGTTGCTTATTACTTGCTCTGCTAAAGGGGATGCATTTGAAAAGGTATTAAACAGTCGATTAGGGCACAAAGAGCACTACGATCACTGGCTTGATTTTACTCAAGCAGATATGGGGTCTGCGTTTTTTGCGCCTTCAGTACGGTTTTTAAAGCAGTTATAAAACCAGTCAGGAATGGTTTAGCCATTAACATGACAATGTTCATTGGTTAAACCGTGTCGAACAAAATACGCACACGTTCCAGTGTTAGATCTATTTCTGATATTTTCGCAGGCGCTATAAAAATAGTGTCATCGCCAGCAATTGTGCCCAATACGCCATCTGCTTTTCCTAATGAGTCGAGTAGGCGGGCAATGAGCTGAGCAGCGCCTGGGCTGGTACGAATAATAATCATCATTTCGTTATGCATAATATCAATAACTAATTGGCGCAATGGGCTTTTGGCTGTTGGTACACCCATTTCGGCGGGTAAGCAGTACACCATTTCTTGTTTTGCATTACGGGTGCGTACCGCGCCAAACTTACTTAACATTCGCGACACTTTACTTTGGCTAATGTTATCAAAGCCTTGTTCTTTTAACGCGTCAACTATCTCGCCTTGTGAGCCAAAGTTTTCTTCTTTTAAAAGTGCCTTGAAAGCTTTAACCAATGCTTCTTGTTTATCTTGTGGTTGCATAATGTCTAATTAGTTATGTTATCGATACGGCAAATTCTACACAAAAATGCATAATTATGCAGCAGTTGTTTAGTTAAGTTGCCGTTTAGCTGTGTTTAAACAGCAAAGTTTACAACTATGGTCGAAAATATAGCTAAAATAAGCAGGATAAATTTGTCTTTAGCGGTTAATTTCTTTATCTTAGGAACCACAAAGATTTCCTACCTCAAATTACGGAGAATTCCAATGAAAGTTGCTGTATTAGGTGCTGCAGGCGGTATCGGTCAAGCGTTGTCTTTATTATTAAAAACAGGCTTACCAGCAGGTTCTGAATTATCACTATATGATGTTGCGCCAGTAGTTCCGGGTGTTGCTGTTGACCTTTCTCACATCCCAACAGATGTTAAAGTGGCAGGGTTTGGTGCTGACGATTTAGATAAAGCATTAACAGGTTGTGACATCGTGCTTATCCCAGCGGGTATGCCACGTAAGCCAGGTATGGACCGTGCTGATTTATTTAACGTTAATGCGGGTATCATCAAAACATTAGCACAAGGCATTGTTGCTAACTGTCCTAAAGCGCTGGTAGGTATTATTACTAACCCAGTAAACGGCACGGTACCAATTGTTGCTGAAGTATTTAAAAAAGCAGGTACTTACGATGCTAAGCGTGTATTTGGTATCACAACACTTGATGTCATTCGTTCAGAAGCGTTTATTGCTGAACTTAAAGGCGTTGACGTAGCAAGTGTTAAAGTGCCTGTCATTGGTGGCCACTCAGGCACAACAATCTTACCATTACTTTCTCAAGTTGAAGGTGTTACTTTCACTGATGAAGAAGTGGCTGCACTGACTCCACGTATTCAAAATGCGGGTACTGAAGTCGTTAATGCCAAAGCGGGCGGTGGTTCTGCAACATTATCTATGGGTGCTGCTGCTGCACGTTTTTGTATGTCTTTAGTTAAAGGCTTACAAGGTGAAGACGTTGTGGACTACGCATACGTTGCCGTTGAAAATGGCGATGCAGAGTACTTTGCACACCCAATACGTTTAGGTAAAAATGGCGTAGAAGAAGTTCTTTCTTACGGCACACTAAGCGCATTTGAACAGCAAGCTAAAAATGACATGCTTGAAACGTTGAAAAAAGATATTAAAGAAGGTGTTGATTTTATGGCGCAATAGCCTAAATGATGCATTAAAAAGCCTGCATTTGCAGGCTTTTTTGTTGCTCGGAATTTATTTGCTCTTAATGCTTATTAAGAGGTTCACTAATATTAGTGGTCGCGGTCAACCGCTATACGGGCTAAGCTGATCAATGCTTGCTTGTAACTCGACTCAGCTAAGCAATCTAAACAGGCAATTGCTTTTTCTGCTTCTTGCTCTGCTTTTTGCATTGTGAACTCAAGGGCGTTAGTGTGAGCAAGTGCAGCAAGTATCTCATCTAGATGATCCATGCCATTACTGTGCTCTATCGCGTCTCTTATTAACTGTGTTTGCTGCTTATTACCGTGTTGCATGGCATAAATTAGCGGCAGTGTTGGTTTGCCTTCGGCTAAATCGTCGCCAATGTTTTTACCCAGTTGGTCAGCATTTGCGTTGTAATCTAAAACATCGTCTACCAACTGAAAAGCCGTGCCTAAATGCATACCATACAAGTTAAGCGCTTCCAAAATATGCTCATTTTGTTCAGTAATAATGGCTGCCAGCCCAGTTGCCGCTTCAAATAACTTAGCCGTTTTAGAGTAAATAACCTGCATATAACTGGCTTCAGTGGTGTCAGGGTCATTACAGTTCATTAATTGCAGTACTTCGCCTTCAGCAATAATATTGGTTGCATCAGCCAACACTTGCATTATTTGCATTTTGCCAAGGCCTACCATTAGTTGAAACGAGCGAGTGTAAATAAAATCACCCACCAGTACACTGGCAGCATTACCAAACTCGGCATTTGCTGTGGGGGTGCCACGGCGCAGGTTTGATTCATCAACCACATCATCATGTAAAAGCGTTGCGGTATGGATAAATTCAATGATAGTTGCCAGCGTAATATGATCTTTACCTTGGTAGCCTAGCGCTTTAGCCGCTAGAATAGCCAACATAGGGCGCACTCGTTTGCCACCGCTGTTAACAATATACAAACCAAGTTGATTAACTAACGCCACATCTGAGCACATTTGCGCATGTATTAGTTGATTGACGTCATTCATATCGCTTTCGATTAACGCCTGGATAGCTTTTATATCCATTGATCTCCGAGCCAATTTTAATGTGTGAACGACGCAGATTGTACAACAAAAAATGCATTAGCTCGATATTTTGTGGTGATTCCTTAAAAAAACACCCTTAAGTAGGTTAAATGCCCCATTAACTTTGTTAATAATTGCTTAAACAGCGTGGTTTAATTTTGAATCACCTTTGGCGGTTAATTGAACTATATAGGCTGGCTTTGCTATTACTAATTTATTTTCTGTAACCGTTAAAAAGCGCTTGGCAAAGGGGGATTTTAATATAAAATAGAGGAAATATTGAATTGCTCTCAATGCAGCTACTTTTTATTCATTTAATTATAAAAATAGGCTTGCTAGTTATTTCGCGTTAGCGTAAACTTCGCGCCCTATCGAAGAATATTTTAGTTGCGCCGATTTGAGGGTGCACAGACGGAGTTAATTATGTACGCGGTTTTCCAAAGTGGTGGTAAACAGCATCGTGTGACTGAAGGTCAAACGATTCGTCTTGAAAAATTAGACGTTGAAACTGGTGCGGCAGTAGAATTTGATTCAGTACTTTTAGTTGCTGATGGTGAGAAGATTGAGATTGGTGTACCGTTCGTAAACGGTGGTAAAATAACAGCTGAGGTTGTTTCACATGGTCGCGGTGAGAAAATTAAGGTTGTTAAATTTAGACGCCGTAAGCATTCTCGTAAGCAAATGGGCCATCGTCAATGGTTCACTGAAGTTAAAATCACTAGCATTAGCGCTTAATTAGAGGTACTTAGAAATGGCACATAAAAAAGCAGCTGGTAGTACTCGTAACGGTCGCGATTCAGAAAGCAAACGCCTAGGTGTTAAGCGTTTTGGTGGCGAATCAGTTTTAGCGGGTAGCATCATTGTTCGTCAACGTGGAACTCGTTTTCACCCTGGCGCAAACGTAGGTATCGGTAAAGACCACACTATCTTCGCAAAAGCAGATGGTAAAGTTCAGTTTGAACAAAAAGGTCCCTTAAACCGTAAATACGTAACTATTGTAGCTGAGTAATCAGTAAGGTAGTTAAAAAACCCCGCTATTGCGGGGTTTTTTGTTTTAAGTACGGTTCAATATATACCCAAGTGTTTTTATGCTCGGTGTGCTCTATAGGCCACTTAGGTATATAATAGAGTTATTAACAAGCCAATCCCTAAAGTGAGTAATCATGAAGTTTGTAGATGAAGTAGAAATTCGCGCAGAAGCTGGTGACGGTGGCAGCGGCATCGTGTCTTTTCGTCGTGAGAAATATGTTCCAGATGGTGGACCTGATGGCGGTGACGGTGGAGACGGTGGTAGTGTTTATCTACAAGCTGATGAAAACTTAAATACCCTTATTGACTATCAATTTGAGCGTTTTCACCGAGCAGAGCGCGGTACCAATGGACAAAGCCGTAATTGTACTGGTAAAAAAGGTGAAGACTTAATGGTTAAGGTGCCAGTAGGTACGCGTATTATTGACGTTGACACACAAGAGTCATTAGGGGATTTAACCCAAGATGGTCAACGAATTGTGGTTGCAAAAGGCGGTTTCCATGGCTTGGGGAATGCGCGTTTTAAATCAAGTACAAACCGTGCGCCACGTCAAAAAACATTGGGTACACCCGGTGAAGTGCGTAACCTTAAATTAGAGCTGATGCTACTGGCTGATGTTGGCTTACTGGGCTTACCAAATGCAGGTAAATCAACCTTTATTCGCAGTGTATCTGCTGCCAAACCAAAAGTAGCAGATTATCCGTTTACTACGCTTATTCCAAATTTGGGTGTGGTACGTCCAGAAGCAAACAAATCATTTGTGATTGCCGATATCCCTGGTTTGATTGAAGGCGCATCTGATGGTGCAGGCCTAGGTATTCGCTTTTTGAAGCACTTAGAGCGTTGTCGTGTGTTATTGCACATCATTGATATTATGCCGGTTGATGGATCAAATCCTGTTGATAATGCCTTTGCAATCATCAATGAACTTCATCAGTACAGCCCTAAGCTTGCTGAAAAGCCACGCTGGTTAGTCTTTAATAAAATTGATTTATTGCCTGAGGATGAAGCTAAAGCCCTATGTGAGCAAATTGCAGAAGAGTTAGGTGAATCTGAAAATATTTACAGTATTGCCGCGATTAATAAATTAAACACGCAGCCACTTATCCAAGACATTATGACGCTACTTGATAACATGCCAAAAGAAAAGTTTGTTGAAGTGGCTGATGAAGAGGTTGAATTTAAGTGGGATACCTATCATCAAAAAGCCACCAAAGGCGATGATGATGATTGGGATGACTGGAATGAAGATGATTACGACGTAGAAGTTATCTACGAGCGTTAATTAAAATGATACATTTAAAAGGAGCTTCTGCTCCTTTTTCTTTAATTAATAATAAAGTATTGGGTATTCAGTGTGATAATTTCAATGATTGCAGCAATGGCAAATAATCGTGTAATAGGCTTAGACAATAAAATGCCATGGCATTTGCCGAGTGACCTTCAACACTTTAAAAAGATAACGACTGGCAAGCCCGTTATTATGGGGCGTAAAACATTTGAATCGATAGGACGGCCGTTACCAGGGCGTCGTAATATTATTATTTCGCGCAACAGTAAGTATCAGGCTGCTGGCATTGAAACAGTCACCACGCCTGAAGCTGCGATAGAACTTGTTAATGACGTTGATGAAGTAATGATCATTGGTGGCGGAAACATTTACCAGCAGTTTTTACAGCAGGCACAGCGACTTTATTTAACTTTGATTGATTTGGATGTTGAAGGCGATACCCAGTTTCCTGATTATCAAAGTGTTGCAAACTGGCAAATTGAAAATGAATTATTAATGACGCCAGATGATAAAAACAAATATAGTTATAAATTCGTAACTTTAAATAAAATTACTTAACATTATTGCCAAAATCTGGGCATGTTGATACAATAATAAACAGTCGAATACGAATAAAGTATTAATTAGGGTGTCAAATCAATGATTAAATTACCAAAGCTAGTTGTGGTTGCTGCCGTTGCAGCGGGTTCTTTCGCTTATACTGCGCCTGCAAGCGCTAACGATCAATTAGCTATTTCAGCGTGTGAATACATTGCTGCAGATGACAAAAACCGTTTGCGCAGTACATTGAAAAGTTCGCGTGTGAAAATACGCAATATTTACGATGCTGTATTATGCGATGGTAATAATTTACTACGTCATGCTATCGCTAGTAATGCAATTGATACCGGTGAATATATCGTTAAAAACTTACCTAAGAGCTCACTTGAAGATGGCGCAGTTATTGCGTGGGCAGAAGCAAATCATGCTGGCTCTGCATTAATACCTATCATTAAAGAGCGCGCAGGTCTTTAGTTTATAGCAGCTTCATAAAAAGTTAAAAAAACCGCGTTGATACGCGGTTTTTTATTACTAGCTTAGTCCTTTGGTTTACTTTTTTCTGCATCTAAGTGTCATTATAATAAAGTATTTTATTAATACATAATTTTGATGATATTTTCCACATGTATTTCTTCCCTTACTCTTCTTTTATTGTTGTTTTAGTGGCTCTTGCTCTGAGTGTTCATTGGGTGCAATGCAGTCAAGTGTTACAAACTTTACGCCAGTTGCGTGATGGATTCGCATTTTTAATTCAGAGCAATGAACTTAAAAGTATTACAGATAATAATCCTAAAAACTAAGTTGGTGAAATAGCAAAATACTTTAATCAGCTTATCGGTCGTCAACATCTTAAAGCATCTTCAATATATTATTGAACTAATGTACCCTTTAAAGGAAATTACTTTATTATGATAATGTAAATTGTTATCATTTGCTTTCAACTTTTAACTCAAGTGTATCAATCAAATGAAATCAATTACAAAGTTAGCTGCATTTATTAGCACTATTTTATCACCTGTTACCATTGCACAGACAGAAATAAATAAAATTGATGCAGATATTGAAAAAATCACGGTAGAAAGTCGCGCTGTGAACTTATATCGAAATGGCGAGTCAAGTACTGGCAAGTTAGTTACAGATCCGCTTAATACAACACAGATGATCACCACAATAAATGAAAGTCTGATCCGTGACCAAGGTGCACGAGATGCAAAAGATCTGTATCGCAACATTGCAGGTGTGAGCCAGTTTAGTTACGCCGGTGTAACTGCTAGGGGATTTCGCCAAGAAGAAATTTATTTTGATGGTTTGCGAGGCGACCCCTACGTTGGTTTTAATGTACCACAGCTATTTAATGTAGAGCGTGTTGATTTTCTTAAGGGGCCAACGGGAATGTTGTACGGTCCAGGTGCCCCAGGTGGTATGTTCAATTACATTACGAAAAAGCCTGACTCGGAATTCAGTGCTAATGCACGCTTTATTACTGGCACAGATAATCGCTTAGGCGGTTCAGCAGAAATAACGGGGGCGATTACTGATTCGCAAAGTGTTCGAGTGGGGGCATTTTATGAGCAGCAAGATACTTACCGTGATAATAGCGCCAGTGAAGTCGCTATTTTCGATGCCGGTTATGGCTACGATTTTAATGATTCTAAATTGATTTTACAGTATACGCATTATAGTCAAGATCTAGATGCAAATAGATTACGTGGCGTTCCTGTCGATGATAATGGTAACTTTTTAACTGATATTAGTTGGAATCATAACGAAGCATCAGACTTTTTAAATTTAAACTCTGACGTTTTACAAGCTTCTCTGGAGGGTCAGTTAACTGGTAGCCTCAGTTACTATACGGCGATTCGTTACATTGAAAATGAACAAGAACAAAATTACCACGAACCTCGCGCGCTCATAGACGTTAATCTAGATGGCATAATTGACTTGGTGGGGCGAGAGTTTCGTGATCAACTCAGAGAAAATGAGGAGCTTTCTTTTGCCGCCAACTTTGTCTATGAAACGCAAATGTTAGGAGCCCAACAACGCACCGCATTTGGCTTAGACTTGTACTCTGGTGAGCAATATGCACTATTGGGCGGTGTTGCATTAGACCCTGTGTATATTGAGCGATACTTAAGTGGCAAGTCACTGGCAACAGATATACTGCCGTTAACATTGCAAAGGCCAAATTATGGTGAAACACAACCCGACCAATATGATGTGCAATTCAGACCTGAGCGAATTACCGAGCAAACACGTAACGGTGCTTATATACTCAATGAACTTGCTTGGGAAAAGTTTACTTTTGTAGCGGGGATACGTTTTGATGACTTTGAAGATAAATCGGGGAATGCTCAGTTTGAAGATAGCAATACGACTTATCGCATAGGCGGAATTTATAAGATAATGCCTAATATCTCACTGTACGGTCAATGGGCTGATTCTTATGAACCACAAGGAGTATCAAGTCAAAATCCGCAAGCTGGTGGACCGTTTGATCCTACAACGGGCGATATTATTGAAGCGGGTATAAATGCTGAACTTTTTGATGGCAGTACGTTATTAAGAATCGCAGGTTATCAAATTACACGTCAAAACTTATTGCAAAATACAGGTATTGATCCAGAGCAAGATGGAATTGATAATCTTGCTGCTGTTGGTGAAGTGACAAGTAAAGGAGTTGAAGTTGAAGTTATTGCAGATATGACTGCTAATTGGGTGGTAAGTGCAGCATATGCTTACAATGATGCGCGTATTACAAATGACAATGGCGGTGGTGGAATTGGCAATAGGGTTGGTGATAAATTTGCTAATGCACCGCAAAATCAATTAGGTTTTTGGACACGTTATCAAATTCCTGAATGGGATCTTGCTTTTGCAGTAGGTGGGAGTTATGTCGATGAGCAGTTAAGTCTATCAGGACAAAAGGTACAATCTTATTTTATCGCGGATACATCTATCATTTATGAAGTCAATAATTACAGTATTTTGTTTAGAATTGATAATGTGTTTGATAAAGAATACGCTGAGTCAGGCTTCATAAGCCGAACAGGCCATTTTCCTGGTGATCCACGTAATGTAACTTTAGAGTTTACATATAATTGGTAAATTGGGTATGAAGGGCTGAGTTTTCAGTCCTTCATTTTGGTAATGCTATGAATAGAAAAACTAATCAACGAAAAACTTTGCGTAAACTCTATGATTGGCATGCTTGGGTTGGATTTCAACTTGCTATTTTGATGTTTACAATTTTAGCTACAGGCACTATTGCTACCGTTTCTAATGAGATAGATTGGTTTATTTTTGATGAGATGCGTTCATATTCAGTGCCTGAAAATCCTCAAAAGCTTGCCGACAAAGATTGGCAGGATATGTATAAGGCTATTAAGCTTGCTTATCCTAAAGGACGGATAAAGACTATAGATAGCATGGGCAGTGATTATTTTACGTTTCGAGCACGGGTTGAATTAGTTCCAGAGAAAGATCGCTATGTACATGTAGATCAGTGGACCAAACAAGTCACTGGTGATATATCACTTTTAACAGTACAGCGGTTTTTCCGTGACTTCCACCGTTATTTGTTTATGCCTGCTTTTCCAGGTTTACCTATCGTCACATTTTTTGCATTTATTTTATGTATCTCACTTTATAGTGGACTAAAAACAACTCGTAACTGGAAAACTGCTTTGTGGCGTTTTCGTATAAGGCAAGGAGCGAGAATTTTACTCAGTGATGTACACAAGGTATTTGGCCTGTGGGGAATATGGTTTATAAGTATTATCATAGTGACTAGTTTTTGGTATCTATTTGAGTTTGGTGCAGCTGTTAGTGGAAAGAGGTTAGAACCCCCATCAGCCAAAGTTACTGTAATGACGCAGTTTGAAGGAAATAATTTTATATCGAATGAGCAGTTTTTAAAGGCTTTTGGGATAGCAAAGAAAACTCTGCCAAATTGGCAAATTACCGCTGTACAATTTCCATCCAATAATACCGGCGTTCTGCGTTTTAAAGGTGTAGGAAAAAACCCTTTATTACGCGATCGCGCTTACAAAGTAGAACTTCATCCACTTACATTAGAGGTCTTAAACAGTCATTACCCTGCAACAATGAGTACTACAAATTATTTAAACGAATATGCCGATCCTCTTCACTTTGGCTATTTTGGCGGCTTATTAACTAAGCTAATATGGTTTGTGTTTGGTTTAGCTTTAACTGGATTGTCAGTAACAGGAGTTATGATGACTTATAAACGAACTAAATTACAAAGTGTGACTCGCGTACAATATGCTACTTTACCTATTTTATTATTAGCGCTAGTGTATTTTTACTTTTGGCTTAGTCGTTATATGTAGATGGATGATTGTTTATTGAGTGAAAATTAGATGAAGATCTTTTTTTTACATATATTCAATATTTGCTAAGTTATTTACACTAAGAAATTAATAGGATGGTACGGAAAAAACCAAACGTTACCATTCGTTAGTGTTACGCAGCTGACAGGCGACGGTATGCAAATACTTGCCAATGAAGTACTTTTTATAAGCTTTTACTCAACTAAAAAAATAAAAAGCCGATACTTTTTGTATCGGCTTTTTGTTTAAAAAGAGAATGGACTATGGTTGGTATTGACCGCTTAGGGTTAAACCAGAGAATGTTTGATAGGCATTAACACTTAAGTGCCAAGTGCCCGCTTGTGGATTGCTAAAAGTACAGGTTTCAGCGTTTCCCGTTTTATAAGGACGACAGTCATAGCTTGAAACTGTTGGCTGACTACCAAATTTAACGAATAAATCGGCATCGCCTGTGCCACCAGATGTTGTCACTGTAAAGTTAGCCATACCTGCTGGCACATCTAATGTGTAATGTTTCCACTGCCCAGCAGTCGCAGAGACATCATTGACTGTTCCGCCACCTGCTTGAGGTGTACCAGACCCGCCACCTGTAACATTACCAACTAAACTAATACCAGAATAAGCAGAGTAACTGTTTAGCATTACGTGGTATGTACCCGCTGTAGGGTTATCGATAGAACATTCTTCATTGTTGCCTTCTTGATATGGGCGACAATCATACGTAGAAGCTGTTGGTTTGCTGCCAGCGCGTACATATAGATCAGCATCCCCGGTGCCACCACTCATAGTGAAAGTGACATTAGTTGCGCCACTTGGCACTGTCATAGTGTAAAAGTCTTGTGTGCTTGCAGCACCACTTAATCTAGTTTTAACTTCACCATTCACCAGCTCTTTATCACCTGTTGATGGAGGGGGTGTGCTACCTGACGCCGCGGCAACAGCGGCTGCAGCATCAACAATACCGGTTCCACAGTTAGTGCAAGTGGCAGGGAAAGCGCGCGTAGTTGTTTTTAAAATATTTTCTATTTCATCAGGGGTCGCGTTTGGCTTTGCTTGCTTGATCAGTGCTGCAACACCCGCAACATGAGGAGCTGCCATAGAAGTACCTTGAGAGAAGCCATAGCTATCACTTGTTGGTGTTGTTGAGCCTGAATTGTAAGTAGATAAAACACCTTCAGAATCATTTGCAAAGTTTTGTGCGCCGCCTGGTGCCGCTACATCGATATTATTGCCGTAGTTAGAATAATAAGCGCGGCCACCGTTACGCCCAACCGATGCAACATTAACAACGCCATTACAGTTACCTGGATTATAGTTTGTTGAATTATCGTTACTATTTCCAGAGGCAACAACAATAACACTGCCATTATTACGTGCCGTATTAATAGCACTTTGCGTGGTTGAATTACATGAACCGCTGCCACCTAGGCTCATGTTGATCACATCCGCAGGATTAGTATTTGTAGATGTACCCGCTACATTGCCACCTGACGCCCAAATAATACCATCAGCAATATCTGAGGTTAAACCACCACATTTACCTAATACACGAACAGGTACTACTTTCGAATCATAAGCAACACCTGCAACACCTTCTCCATTGTTTGTTACAGCGGCTACGGTCCCCGCAACATGAGTACCATGCCAGCTAGAACCTTGTGCACCGTTAGTACCACACTCATTAGCTGCTACTGCATCACCCGGATCGCGCGCATCATTATCACGACCATTACCATCATTAGCTACCGATAGGTTAGAAATCATATCGTAACCGGGTAAAATATTAGCGTTTAAATCTACGTGGGGGCGATAACCAGTATCAAGAACAGCCACAACCACGCCACTACCTGTTGCTGTATCCCAAGCTGTAGGCAAGTTTAAGCCGCCAGCTTGCTCATAGTAATGCCATTGATCATCAAAACGCGGATCATTTGGTGTTGCAAATGGTTGTAACATTTGATCGACTTCAATATATTCAACGTTGCCAGAATCCACCATTTCTTGCATGAACTGTTGGGCTTCATCATTATTAAGTTTTTTATCTGCACGCATAACATGGTGGTTATTCAACGCCATTGCACGAATATATTTTGCTTTAACTTTGCCTTTTTTAGACGTGAAATTTTTTACAAAACTCTGTGCTTTTTTATTCATCATTGCTGGTGTTGTATCAAGGCTTGAAGTACTTAGCATATCGCTATTATTTTTATACTTAATGATAAATTGCGTTTCAAACCCACCTTGATTTTGCAGTTTGGCCGAGGTCTCGGCCATTGAAGGAGCGATTGCTTGCGCTGGATTTGCCATGCTTGAGCTTGCAGCAAAGAGAGTACTTATTGTCAGTGCAACAGCGCATTTTTTAAATGAATTATTAAAAGTCATAATTATCCTTAGTTTTATTATTATCTGTGGTAATCCACAAAGCGGTACAAAGGTAAATGATCTGTTAATAATTTTGAAATATTAAATACGTATGTACCTATCTTATTTAGTTATAACCGTGTGTTTAGTGCGCTTTCAATTGTTTTGTATTTTATTTCTTATTATTAATGGTTCTAATGTATTAGGTTTTTTTTATTATTAATTAGTCTTTATTGATAAATTAAGAACAATATAAAGCTATCTGGTTGTTATCAAAATTTTGTTATAATTAGCAAAAGTTTTAAAGAGATAACTAAATGACTCACCTTGATGTAATAGTGATTGGTGCAGGAGCCGCTGGTTTAATGTGTGCAGCCCAAGCGGGATACCGCGGCCGAAGCGTTGCAGTACTTGATATGGGTAAAAAGCCAGGCCGTAAAATTTTAATTAGTGGTGGCGGGCGATGTAATTTTACTAACGAAAACGCCAGCCCGAGTAATTATTTATGTGCTAATCCACACTTTGTTAAATCATGTTTGAGCCGTTATACCCAGCACGATTTTGTAGAGCTTGTCGACCGCCATGGTTTGGCATATCACCATAAAACATTGGGGCAATTATTTTGTGATAATAGCGCACAAGACATCGTTGATATTTTACTAACCGAATGTGAATGGGCGGGCGTTACTATTAAGCTGCGCAGCGAAGTATTAAATGTTGCTAAAACAGCCACCGGCTATAGTGTGACCACTGAACAAGAAACACTGACCTGTGAGTCGCTAGTGATTGCGTCGGGTGGGTTAACTATGCCTAAACTTGGCGCTACGCCAATAGGTTATAAAATTGCAGAGCAGTTTGGCCTGAACGTATTGCCCACCATGGCGGCTTTAGTCCCTTTTACTTTACATCAACACGATAAAGAGCGCTTTGAAGGGCTTTCAGGTATTAGTATTCCTTGTGAAGTGACAAGCGAAGATGGCACAGTATTTAAAGAAAATATTTTATTTACTCACCGCGGTTTATCGGGGCCTGCCATATTACAAATAAGCTCATTTTGGCGAGCAGGACAGGCGGTGACGATTAATTTATTGCCCGAAATAGACTTAAAACAACAGCTAGCTGATTGGCGAGAAACACAAGCACAAAAATCATTAAAAAATAGCCTAGCGACTATCCTACCCAAGCGCTTTATAGAAATACTCCATGACAGTAAAGCGCTCCCCGACTGTAATATTAACCAACTGACGCATAGTCAAATAGATGCGCTAGCTGCTTATATTCATGCGTGGCAAATTAAACCTAATGGCACCGAGGGCTATAGAACCGCAGAGGTTACATTAGGGGGGGTTGATACCGATGAATTAAGCTCTAAAACATTTGAGGCTAAAAAAGCCAAAGGCCTCTATTTTATTGGCGAAGTAACCGATGTAACGGGTTGGCTTGGAGGCTATAATTTTCAATATGCATGGAGCTGTGGATTTGCCGCCGGGCAGTACGTGTAAATGTTTAGGAGCAATAATAAGGGATGAATGCTTCACCCCTTATTATTGTTGTACATTTTCAGTCTATTTTATTGAGGGAATTAACTCTGGTTTTCCTAAATAATATCCTTGCACATAATCTATATTCATATCTTTTACTTTTTTATATATATCAATATTTTCAACGCCCTCAGCTATAACCTTAGCGCCTAGCTCATGACAAAAAGCGACTAACTTAACAAGCGCAGAATCACAAACATCGGTTTGGCAATACTGAAAAATCATGTCACCATCTAACTTTATATAATTTGGGTTAAGGTCAAAGACATTTTTAAAATTTGAATGTTTAGTTCCAAAATCGTCAATGGCAAACAGGCAACCAAAGCGTTTAAAAAGTAATATTCGCTCTTGTATACGCACATCGCTATAGAGTAATTCTTGTTCTGTAATTTCGATAACAATATTGTGCAACCTAGTATTTTTTGTATGCGCAGTAGTTAAAAAATCTAGTGTGGCAGCTGATAAGAACTGTTTTACAGTAAAGTTTATAAATAGCAGCTCAGCTTCTGTTCTGATATTTTTAGTTGCATCAATTTTGAATATTTCAGTGAGAAGTTCAAATGAAAACTCTGTATATAGTTCTGGATTACGATTAAATACTTCAAGTGGTATAGAGTTAAATTTTCGTAATAATATTTCCTGGCCGAATGCTCCGTCGTCTATGGCCGAAACAATTGGCATTATTGCAAATGAAGTATTGTTATCCATAATATATTTTAATTCCCTATATGAACTTTATAAAATTAATGCATGAAACTTAAGGTTAGCTAGATTTATCATTACTCATTAATGCCTGTACATACTGTGGATCAACTTTAGTCCAATAATGACTGCTAGTGTCTTTTGGTGAGGTGTTATCACTATGAACAAAACCTACATAGCCTGAATACTCTTGATGAGGAATAATTTTTTTTGTATTTTTTGTCCATAAAAATTCCGCATCCTCACCTATTGTTTGGTGTTTAAATTGATTATTGATCCAGAACTTTTTCCAATAACAAAGCGAGCCGCCTAATACCCAATTCCGCTCTGATTGCGGGTAAGAATAAAGCCAAGCCAGTCTTTTTTTAGGATCGAAATAATAGACATTGGTTATCCCAGTAATATCGCCTTTTGAGCTTAATAAAGCATGAACTTGTGTAGCTATCCAGTCTTTAGCCATCCAATCATCATCATCCCAGTGAATAATGACATCACCACTGGCGAGTTCGTTAGCGATATTACGTTTATTACCTATAGAATGGTGTGAATTTAACTTTAAGTACTGAGAGATCCCCACGAATTTAGCCTAAATTATCAATTTGTATAGTCAGAAGTGACAACTGGCTATACACATAAATAATGAACTGCCCATCAGGCTCATACCTAGGATCATCAACCACTTCTTTGCCAAGATAAATATAGGACAATACTCGTCGTTTTTTCTCTGTATTCGCTTGTAATGCCGCATCCCCTTGTTGTGCCGACACGGTGTACCCTATGCACCATAAGACAAACAACATTAACGCCGCTATGAGCAATAAATTATCAAACCTTTCTGCGCTTCTTGAATTTGCAAAGGCTAAACTAATGCCAAGTTTTGCATTCTTAGTGTCTCTGAAACTTTCTTCTATTTGCATACGTTGTTTATATAAAGTCACAATCCGTTGAGGCTTATCTGTAAATTGTGTAGGTAAATTAAACACAAGTAGCCAAGGCTCTTTGGCCTTTTGTTGTTGGTATTTAACCGTTGTACATTGAGATTGCCCACCCCGTTTTTTGATTTTTTTACGTCCCTTGTTTTTCCCTCTAAACAAAACACCTTGGCACGCGAAACGAACTGTTTTTCCGTAGTAAATCTGTGTCAGAAGGTGTGGTTTATCTGTTGCTTGCTCAAACCATGATTTACAATTTCGCCATGTCTCAAGGTCGCTAGATAAGGTCACATTGCCTCTGACGCGCCCAAGCCAATACCAGCCTTTATCTTCTATGGCTTTAAACCATGGCGTTCTAAAAATAGCATCAGATAAAATAATAGGCTGACAATCTGCAGGTAAACACTGTGCCAAGCTATCGAGTAAGTGTTGATGAGCCGCTTCGGTATTTAATTCGCTTTCAGGATACACTTTTTCATAGAGCGTTAACGCTCTTCCCCCCATTGGTATGCTTGCCCTGAGCACTTGAAATATTTCGCCGCCATTAATAGGTGACCAGTCAACGATAATAAGTGGGTGTTGTTGCTGGCCTACTAAGCATTCGGTCATATGTTCATAGAAACAAAGACGTTCTTGATGCAGGTTAGCATTACCAATCAAACGGTCTGCGCGTTTAATATCATGTTTTTTATCGGTATTAGAAAATGATTTTAATCCGCGGCCTAGGTAAGTGACAGTAACGCGCTGGTCACGCAAGCCTGAGTTAACAAACGTAAAGACTGTATTTAAACGTGTTTTATGAATTTCAGGGTAGGCAATGGCAATATCTTTGTGTAATATTTCGGTGGCTTTCATGATTATGAGTGAGTTTTTTTATAGTGAAAAAATTTGATCACAAATAATCATGAGAGTCTACCATTAATTTTTATTTTGTGGGGATTCGTCAGCTTTAAGTATTTAATGTTATTTATATTAGAAGGTATGAGTTTATCTACAGGATCATTGCCATCATCGACAATTATTAATTCCTTGTTATTGTAGGATTGTTTTAAAAAATGTTGGATTGCTTTGACGACAAATTGCTTTCTATTTTTGGTTGGCATAATGCAAGATACTTTGGGTAAAGAGCTTTGCTCCCCAATAAGATGCTTTGTCGGTGATGGGGCAATAGTTTCCTCTTTCACTGCTTCATAATATTGACGATAAAATGTTAGATCGCTTGCCAATAAAGAAAAAACATCAGTCTTTATCCAACCATTTTTGTTTTTAAACTGACCACTTTCAAAAGACCAACTATTGGTATCATGACGTAAATATATAAATAAATTACAGCCGTCTATTTTTGCTAAACGTGCTTTTTTATTAATTAACTCTTCCAACAGCACAGCATCTTCGCGAAGTGAAATGTCAAGAAATTGAGAGTGACCTAAACACTTACGTGTATACATCAATGTACCGCCATGCACTCCTTTTACAAACATGTCATTATATAAATCTGAACTCGTCTCCCATGCCTCCCAACGAGAAGGGCTAAAAAAAGCAGTATTATATAAGGCTGTTATATCAGCTTCTCCTTGTAAAATAGGCTTGGCTTGTTCAGATAATCTGTTGTTGGCATACCAATCATCATCGTCCCAGTGCACAATAATCTGACCACAAGCAAGTTTTACTGCCATATTTCGTTTGTAGCCTATACTGGATCTCTCTGGTGATTTTATGCAATAAATATTACTAAATTGTTCAATACCCGTGGGTAAGTCTGTTAGCGTATCATAGACAATGATCAACTCGGTATGTGGGTAATCTTGTCGTGAAAAGTAGACAATAGCCTGTTTGACAAAATTAGCTCTATCTTGCGTTGGCATAATGCAGGAGATTAATGGTTTATCTTCCTTATTCAATTGTTTTGATGGCAAGTAGTAATCTTTTACTTTAGTTGAATATTTATCAGTCTTCATGCTTAGCAACCGTGAGTCTGCTAAGAAGGTTTTGTCTCTGTTCGTATTATCAGTAAAGTAGAATTTATGAGCGTAGGCATTTTTTACCCATACAGCATCATATCCGGCCTCAATAGCCCTTTGTTGGTAGTCTATTTCCCAACAAAATCCATTTTTAAAATCTTCATCGGCATAACCAATAGTGTTAATTACGGCTTGATTGAGTACAAAACAAGACTCTAATAATGGACACAATGATTCTGTATTTGAAAGAGGGTTAAATTTATACTGAAGTTTTTGACTTCTTAGCAATAAGTTAATATTTTTAGGAGATTCATCCTGATACAAACTTTGTTGATTCCAAGCATTATTGCTTGAAGGGCCTACTAAGCCAATATTTTCGTTTGACGTGAATTCCGACAATAATAATTTAAGACTATGTGGTGCTAGCAACATCTCGCAGGTTATAAATACATAATAGTCGGCTTGTTGTGCAATAAGCTGGTTAAAGTAATACACGTGACCGCTTTGTTGTGCGTTTAATTCGATAACTGAATAGGGCAATTGCTGAATAGTTTGCTTAAGCTGCTCATTTGGCTGATCCAATAATAAAAGCAGTGTCGCATTTTTAACTTCTGCTGCATTTAGGTGCAAGTGGTATAACACATTATGTAGTTGAAGGCTGGTTGTTTGTAAATCAATATAAACACCAATTATCGTACTATTCTTGTTCATTTTCAGTTTATCCTTAAGATTTTTCACACCCGTTTTGTTATAAAAGTAATGATGGGTATTTCGCTTATCGCATATTTAAAGAGAGAAAATAGAAATATTTTGCAAGTAATTAATACGCAATTAACGTATTAAAAATTTTAACGGTTTAGAAAATTCTCCAGGTTGTCCTCCTTGCATAATGAGGTTGACCTTCTTGTTCTCGGAGATATCTAACTTGTTTAAACTGACGTTTAAATCACCAGGATGAATCATTCCACCTTGTTGAGCTCTTAAATCAGCACAAATATAAATAGTTGTCGATAACTCAAATTTTACTTGGTTATTAAAGTCAATTTTTTGAGCGGCAATAATGCGTTTATTCTTAATAAGGTTAATACCCTCAACTTTATTCTCCATAGTTTTTTGAAAAATAACATGATCAGATTGGTAGTCTATAGCAATACCACCGTTTCCCATATCGGGCTTATTATTTGCAGATAAAGAATTTATAGCGCTAACGTTGCCGTAAGCGTCGAATAATTGATACTCATAGGCCCAATTTATACGAAAAGGGTGGGTCCACTGATAATTGCAGTTGTTTATCACCTTCCATGCCAGCATTTGGTTAATATTTCCAAATAGGTTCCGCTGGAATAGCGTTACCCTAGGCCGATGATTATTGGTTGACATGTTAGTAAAGCAAATATCCAGGGCAAACGGGTTGATTTTATACAGTTAGCCCAACGGTTAGCACTTTCATCATATAAACATTATCCCAACCCGCTTTCAAGCGCTTGCTTTTCACTCCAACCTTTGCACTTTTTTCGTTCTTCAATAGATTAAGTGCTATTTTATTAATTAACGCGATGTTTTGAGCTGCATACCCACTGCGTAAACGGTTTTGGTCTTCATTAAAGCTAACGTCGAGTTGCCAATGTAATTTATTCTCCACATGCCAATGACTACGGATAGCATCAGCAATAAATGCAGCGTCTTTATCTTTATGGCTACTAAGATAATACCGCTTCTCATTCGAACTTACACCATTTACCTCTCGTGTTGAGCATATTACGGCAATACTTTTTAAGCTTTTCCATCGTGGATGTCGTGCTACCAACCAATCTACTTCTGTCGTTAACCAAACCTCTCTATTTTCTATTCGCCCGTGATCACCATTTAGTGAACGATGCACGCTGTGTGGGATATTTTTAAATTGCGTGTTGAGCTGGGTATCTAAATGTAGTTTAACGTCATCATAAATCTCCCCTTGATTCCCCTTAAGTCCAAGCACATAGTTACCCTCGTTAGAGATTATTTGCTCACCGATTTTATACTGGCATCCCATGGCATCTGTTGTAATTGTTGCTCCTTTTATGTCAAGGAGCTCAAGCAAAATGGGGATAGCGGTTATTTCATTCGATTTATCAGCAACCTTAACTTGTCCTAAACAAAAATTATTCTCAACAGACCATGCACTGACTAAGTGAGTTGCGGGCATACCTGAGGCTTTATCTAATGTACGGCGCATTACTTTACCATCCAGAGCAATCACTCCTTCTTTATTCTTACTTATTTCAGTGACCCATTTGGTAAATGCGCTATTAAATTCAGTTGGGTTGAGGCGATTGAGTACGTCATTAAAAGTGTCATGACTAGGAATACCATTTTTCAGGTCTAAAAATTTCCGTAACCACTTTACTTTTGACTTTCCGTATTCTTCTATCTCGTTAAAATTATTGCAACCGCTGATAATAGCGCAAATAGCGATACTCAGAATATTAATAAGTGGATGGCGGACACTGGCAGAGTTTCTTGGATCGGTTAGTTGATTAAAAGCTTGGCTGATAGTCGTTTCTTTCATGTTTTGTACAGGCAAAGACTATTATAAACCACGATCATTAGGATCGGTCAAATGATCAAAAAGTACTTGTATGTTTTTTACCCGTTTGCCCTGAGCAAATATCAGTAAACATAGTATTCTTAATCCTGATGGTGTATCAGCAATTACTAAACGGCTGTTAAATCAAAACACATTACGTAACCAATTTCTTCTCTTATTAAGTGTTCTAAACCGTAGCTTAAATTGATCCTTAAGCAAACATTAACACCAGAAGGTTCAAGAGAGACCCAGCCTTTTATAGTGAAGTCACTACTTGGTTTAGGGGGAGAGCTAGGTGGCGATGTTTGCGCTATAGGTGCAATAATATCAACTCGACCAGCAAAAACGGTTAGTTCAGGAATAATACTAGCAACACCTTGTTTATTAAGTGTGTAATCGGTGAGTGTTACAGCTACTGATACCAACATGCCGTTTTCATCGTACTCAGGTAATCCGGAAATTTCGATACCATTATAGGGGGCTTCCGAATTTGGACGTTTGCTCCAGTCACCAGATTGCCATATTTGTAAAGTTGGGTCGTTTGCCATGTTATTTGTCCTTATGAATGTAAGTTTTTTAGCGTGTGAAAATGTTGAGGCTAAATAAATAGCCTACAACATTTGGATGATACTGCTATTTATTAATATTTTCTAAATGAAAACTAAATGCTGTCGCACTAGGTCCTGAACCACCGCCAGTCATCACAATGTCAGCACTTTGAATACCAAAAAGGTTAAGCTCAGTATTGATTTGCTGAATAATTGCCGAATTCATAACGTCTCCTTCGACTATTTGAGAAGCAGTACCAATAAATATTCGTGGTTGAAATTGGAATACCCCCTTTTGACCCGGTGCAATATTGGTTTTCGCAGCCAGTAGTTTACCATCACGGTAAATATTCCCATTCATAGCACCAGTACTTAAATTGTTTTTTATTTCAACTTCCTGTGGAGATACTGCAGGTGTTGACGATAGCTGCAACACATCACCAGAGGTATCTTTGACCATTTCAAAGGATTGACCTTCATAGGCAGTAAATTCTGGTGAATAGTTACCATATGAATCACTTGCACAGACCTGAAATTGCAACGGGTAATTAAAAGGGTGGTTATCGTTACGGCCACAATTTTGAATAACTCGCCAAGCAACAGCTAGTTCGTCAAAAGTTTCCGCGACGTTTTTTTGAAAAATAACGACTTCACTATTATTGATATCGTTAGAACGGTTGATAAAGTTTAATTTAATATTTTCTTGAGCCATTTTATATTTCTCTTATTTATTTGAGTATTAAGTTATTAAATAAAAATTTATAGTTAATAACTATTTATGCTTTGAGCGTTTTGCTTAGCACAGGAATTAATTTAGGTCATATAACACACTAAAACCTTTGCTAGATATTCACTTTTCTTTGATTTATTCACTTTCGTTAATAAATTGTCAATATAAAGTGGGTTTCTACCAGCCTAACTGATTTATTATTGCCATGGTAATAGCATCGACACCGCCGGGTTGATCAGGAATACCTCCTGCTCGCATTAAACAGTGATTATAATGTGCTTGAAGGTGGTCTGCGGATGTGAAGGGAAGAAAAGGGATCGGAGTAAATATGTCATAAGCAACGCCACCGGCTGTAAGCTGAAAACTCTCTGCTAGTAGACCAGCATTATTTAGACCACGCAAACGATTAGCCAGCGATGGTGTATTGTTGACGGGTGCATTATTCCAGAGTTGACAGAATACTGTCGGGTGGCCATTGAGGTTTACTGCCGAATTTGGATTCATAGGATTGTTAAGATCATTCCAAAATGGAATTAAAACATCTATATCAGCAAGAGCATAATGAGCAACCAGCCCATTTAATAATGGTTGAATGGCAGCTATTAGGCTGTCACTTGAGTATTGCCCAATATTACCTGCGCCATTATTTACTATATTACATAGCCCTAGAAATCCTAACCCATGACAACATTCATGCATAGCGAGAATACGGGCAAAGTTTTGAGGATTTGTATTATTATTTATTTCGGTTGAGTTTAAAAAAATCACCATATCGGTGCGGTCAACATCATTAGCTAGTAAAGCTAACCTTCTAGCTAGTGCCGTTGTGTAAACGATATTATTAGCCGTATTCAGATATAGGTTGGGTACTGTTATGCCATTAAAGCCAAGCAATTGATCGGTAGTTACGACTTTAATTCGGTATTCAGCAAAGGCGGGTTGTTGAAATAAATTGTGCCATCCCGTTATGCCATTTATTCCTTCCTCTATTGCAGCTGTAATATTGGCCGCTAACGGTACTGCTTGTAGTTGTTGTAATTGATAATGCAACATATATTTTCTCCATATTTATATATTATTTATGCGATATCGCCAGATAAATGATATAAATATCGAAATAATAAACCTTTATATGAGGTTATTTTTTCTTTGCTTACGTCATTTTTAATGATAAATAAAATAGATATTATGGGAGGGTTATGTATTGAGGTTTAAATCTAGCTACTTTAAAGGTTATTTATAATCAGTTGATTAAATAAGAATAAATTAGAGGGAAGTATAAAGCAGCAAAGGTGATGGCAATTTTATTTGACCTCACTTTGATTGCTTTAATGTCAATATTTTTGATGCTATTAGGCTTTACTTCCATTTAAGCATTTATTCAGAGTTTCACCCCAAATTCCGTAGATATCACTATCAATTTTCCAGCCCATTACCCCACCAAATGGAATTTTTCGTGCTTTAGCCTGATTCAAAATGTCTACTAACGCACCTGTAGGTATATAACCAGTACTGTTGCTACTGCCGACATCGTCTTTAGTGATAGGTTTGCCAATAACACTTTCTCAAAGGGGACCTTTGGTGAGTCTTGAGTTATAATGCTTTTTACTGATGTTTCATTACTTACACCTAGATATTCAATGTCAAATATAGAGCTGAAATCTTCATATGCTTGATAAGCATAAGATCCCTGATTGTAGTATTAAATATTGTAGTAATCGACTTTACCAGCAGTTAGCTCTTCAAGTTTTGCATAGCCTTCGAACTTATGAAAGTAAGGTGCCTGAGGTGCGTGAGATATTTGCAGCGTGGTTTTTTTCAGTTGCGACACCGGCAACTGCGTTCGTCACAGCAGCCAACCATTGTAAGGTCTGCTGATTCATTTGAATATTTTCAATATCTAAATCTACCCCATCAAAACCGTTTGCTAGGGCGTATTCGGCAAGGGCTTTTCCATACTCTTTAGCATGTTGTAGATCTGCTACTTCAGGTAGGTAAGTTGAGCCGCCTGCAGCCAAAATACACTTTTTCCCCGCTTTCTTCACTGAATTTATAATGTCTGAGTTACTTACCGCAGATACAGCTGCGCCGGCAACTCCCTGTTCAGGGCTTACCCAAAGTGAAAATATAACATCTGTATAACCACCGATGCATTTTGTCACGCTATCTACTGTGACACTTCCATTGAAATATCCTACGACTTTATAATCTTTCATTGTAGTTCCTTCTATTTAAGTATGGCTAAAATAGTTTAATTGAAAATCTACTCTCAATACTTCGGAGTTAGATCTTCATTACTATAGTTATCAATTGGGCTAAAGCCCATTTTAATAGGTTTTAGTTTTTTTATAGGCTTAAGCGAAACGCACGCACTTTGCTCAAGCCATACGTACCTTACAGGCGAAAAATTATTACAATTTCAAATACTTTGGCGCTTTTAGATAGGCCAATTCATTAAATTCCCATTTTGCCCCGTATACCCCATCACCTAAATCAACAGAGTTTTTTTGCTTTGGAACAGTCTTTATTATATCGACTTGATCTTTTGTATTACCAGATGCCCAATCTGTTACAAATCCGACAAAAAACCATTCATCGCAACCATTTATTTTGTCTTTAACTGCATTCGCCTTTTCATCATTAAATAGACCTTGTGTGTCAACTTCTACTAAATGTATTCCTGTTAGTAGATCTCCTTTGCGACTTACCACACCAAGACAAGATGAAAAAGGTGTAAATTGAATCCTTTTACCTTCACCACATTCCATTTCTTCTATTACCATTGCATTTGCTGCATCTTTAAAACTGTAAGTCATATTTTTTGTCTCCAATAATTTGTTAGATCTCATTAATTGTTATAGGCTTTCTTCAGTTGCCTGAGCTAGAACCCGTTTTAATGGGCTTTAGGTTTTGTTATGGGATTATTTTCGGTCTCCCAGTTTTTAATGTGCTTACTTAGACGCCAAGATGAAAAAATCATATGCAACAGTAGGTTAATGTAAGGTCAATCGATTTGTTAATTAAATACTATGCTACACGGCTTAAGTAGTTGGGGAACAGAATTAGTTTGAATTAATGTATTTCTCCACAGCATTTATTCGGGCAGTGGCTACCTTTTTATCTCCCGTAAATGTGTCACTTTTAATGTAGCTTAGGTAATTGGAAGAACTTAACCATGACCATGGCTCTCCCCCTGCCTGAATATTAAACCCCATATGTTTCGCAGTAGAACCATAATTCTTGAAAGCAAACTCTAATCCAGCCCAGACATCATCATCGAAGTTTGGTCCATTATTCAAGAGGATAGTCAGGGCACTAGACACCATTTGTGATCTACAAGATTCCGATGTGAGTATTATCAATGCAGACACATGTTCTTTACTATCGCTCAAGTTAGTATCTTTTAATGCATCGATATATTTTTGTTTAGTTTTATTGCTTCCGAAATGATTATAGCTTATCAAGTTCACTAAATTGCCATGCGAGTTTGTCACTTGGGTTATCTCAAATTGATTCCTATCCATTGCTATTTTGCCTTTTTGAACATTATTATAACCATAGGAAATTTCGAGAATCGTACCGTTAAGTACAATACCCAAACCACCTGCGGGCACTATTTTTTTTCTGTGATATAAAATAATTGCATCAATAATTTGCGTATTTACTACAGTATTTTCACTAATCATATTTCTCTCCAACATCTATTTTTAATTTATCTGTAATAGGCTTTGTTTATTACCTATAACATGGTGTTAAAGTCCATTAGTGGACTTTATTTACGTTATACCTTCTATAAATGTGAACTAATAACAGCCAAAACGGCTGTTAAAAGACCACACGCTATTTTTTGAACTCTCTTTATAAGTACTTTTTATCTCTCAACTCTTTTGAGTAATTACAGCGCTTTTGAAGAGGAGTTAACATTATCCACCTCCTAGTGTTTATACCTTTGCCCTTTGCATGGTATTCTTTGTTTGATGACTTTTTTGTTTTTGCCTATATTGCACTGGGGATAATTGATATTTTCTTCTAAACGCAGTAGAAAAGTTATTGGAATCTGGGTAACCCACGGCGTGGGAAATAGCTAAAATGGTTTGATCTGTAGAGGTAAGTAACTGTGCTGCATGCAGCATGCGTTGCTCTCGAATCCAATTTAATGGGGTGGCGCCATAGTGGGTTTTAAAAGCAAAAGAAAGCTTATTTCGATTTGTGCCCATGTGACGAATAAGTGTTGATATTGAAATATCATTCGCCATTTCCGATAATAGGTACGATGCGGATTTTTCTGCTAAAGCGAAGATGGGATCAAGTTTTAAGTTATGTTTTAGTAAAAGTAGCTGTTTTGATTTTTCTCTACAGGCCATGCATTCAGTTATTGCTGTCTCTTCCTTTTGAAAAAGCAAGGCTAACTTGACACGTAACAACAGCTCGGGCTCAATAATCGGTGTAAAAATATAATCATGTATACCTTGCTCAAATAACCATGTTCGGTTGTCTGTGTTTATATTAGTTAATGCAAGGATAGGTGGAGTAATAAATTGTTTGTGCGTAATCCTTTCTGTTATATCAGAGAGTGGGGTTTGCTTTTTATTTATCGATAAGTGCTCCGTACCTGTAATAATTAGGTCGAATAGGAAGGGGGGTTCTGTCTCGAGTTGCTTCGGCAGTAGGTGAAATACGTTATAGGTTTCCTTATTTAGTATGTTTAATAATGTGCTTAAATCAGTTGACGTTATATTTGTTAATAATATTTTTTTTACCCATCATATTACTCTTCCTTTATTCATTTTTAATTAGAGGCTGTTGATAACAAATGTTTGTAACAAGAATTTCGGATCAACAGAAGTCATGTGCTTTAATGCGTGTACTCAGGGATTGCCGTGAATTTGACTATCTATAAGATTTGCGAAAACACTATTAACTTTTTATTTACTTTTTTATTGTACCCGCAATAGGATCAAAGTAAAAGCCTTTAACAACCCAGAATCTCCGGCCCTTATTTGATTTGTTTGGCGATCAAAAAACCATGATATTTTTAAAAAAAGTCGCCATATGAGCTCATAACATTTAAGTGTACTTTCATTGCAATTTAAGTTAATTAACGCATAAACGTACTCAGTAAATTTAATTACATTGTATTATTTGTGATTAATCCATTGAGTATGGTAATTCAGTACTGCATTTACGCTCTGAAGTACGAGAGGGGGACCCTATTGATGCGTTTGCTCAATTAGAAATTTTACATTTTCATCTAGATAAATTTACTGTTATATATCTGATTTAAATAAAGCAAGGTAACTTGTTAAAGTATTTAGAATACAGGGTGAATTAGTACAATTCTTTGTAGATTCACTATTAAAAACACTATAAAAATAACATGCTAAAAATGCAGGATACAGAGGGTTTCTGTCTTCACTTATAATTGAATAAAGCAAGTTCTTTTCAAACAATTATAGAATTTAGCTACAAACTGCGTATTAACACGTCAATTCATCTTTGAGGTGGCGTTTATTCCTACTCTGTTTTTAACTCGTCTGGGTAAGTTTATACTGCTGCATTTTGCTGTTCGGTTTTTCGGGAATAGTCATTTCGATTATGCCTGCATCAATTGCTGGCTTTAAGTAACGCTCTCTAAAATGTTTACGATCTTTTAACCCTAGCTTATTTTGTAGTTCTTGTCGGTTTAGTGATTTTTCGCTTTGGTTAAATACATTAATTAAAGCGATGACTTGGGGGGCTTGTAAGTCTGCATTTACAATACTCTCAACTTGAGGGGTTTCTTGTGGGGGGGTTGTTTTTTGTTATTGATTTTAAATCACTTTCTAAAAAAGTCAGCGCTGCAAATAAGGCCTCTAACATATACTCAACAAACACGGATGAATCGCCGGCTTGGGTACTTAGGTTAATGCTTTCATAGTAATGCTGATGGGTTGTAGCGATAACATTATTGATATTTAGTAATAAAAATAGTGGATGCCACTGTGACAGCTGCTGAGAGTGCCACCTACACGCGACCTCAGTATTTCCTTGTGCAAAAGGTTGAATAAACTGTAATTCGTAATGACATACTGTGCTGCTAATTAAAGGATGATGCGCGGTTGTTTTAAACCAAGCAAATAATTCCTTTATCATTTGTGGCACTCGCATTGCTTGAGGTGCCATTTGCAAGCCATTTTTTAACGCTAAACTGTGTACTCTATAACAGCCCGGTTTTTCATTCCTATTTTTGATTAAGTTACGATGTAAGGCTAATAAGTTATCTGGATTTGACATCTCAGATGCTGTGAATTGACGCTCAGAGTTATTCATTTGCAAAGAGGCGGTTTTTTGTTGCTTATAGTGCTCAAGAATTGCTGGAGAATATAATGCACTGATCTTACCTAACATCTCGCTAATATTTATAATACTGTGAGTCATGTTCGCTGAAATCGAAAATGGGGGAGTGGTATTGCTCATTTCGTTATAGAGGTTATTTAAATCAGGGTTTAGGATACGCTAACTGAGTATAAAAGTCAGTTTGAATGGTTTTTTAGTATGGTTTTTTATATTTATTGTAGTTCTTTATGGTTTATTTTTGATATATCAATTTTTAAAGTGAACTGAGTTACGGCCATTATTTTTAGCTTCGTATAACGCGCTATCTGCACGTTCTAATACGCTGATAACCGAATCGTCTGAATTGATGACGGCAATCCCTATGCTCATTGTGAGCGGAATGTTTGCAATAGGATGAGACGAAATGTATTCCTTTAACTCATTAGCGTGTGTTACTGCATCCGTGAGTGACGTATTTGGTAAAATAATCGTGAACTCTTCCCCTCCCCAACGTGCAATTAGCGAATGGTTTGGTATTTTACCGTTAATTAAATTGGCAAATTCGCTTAAAACTTTATCACCTACTAGATGGCCGTAGTTATCGTTTATATCTTTAAAATGATCGATATCACAAATAATTAAGCAGTTTACGGCTTTAGTCCCTTGACTGTTAGTAATAACCTGTGACAATTCATAGTCAAATTTTTGTCTGTTATAAAGCCCTGTTAGTTTATCTGTTTCAGCGAGATGTTGAATTTCTATATTACGCGTTGTTAAATGTGCATACGCAGAAAAACGCGTTTTTTCATAAAATCTGAAGATGACGATATGGGCAATACTGACCTCAATAATATTAAACAAAGAGCCGAGTCCTATAGTCACCGTTAGCTGCTGTTGTTTATAAGTTAAATAAGCGCAAATACAAAAAGCAATGGCACTGAAAATGCTCCCCCAATTTCTGCCAACGAGGAAAAATGCAAAAGGAGGAATTAGTGTTGCCCAAAATAAAGAGTGAGCAAGGCCATTTACAGAGATAACAAATGTCAAAATTAGGCTAACGACCATAAAGGTCACTGCCCATGCCGCAGCACTTACATTTGCTGTTTTACTAAACCATTTATAAATAGCTAATGATATAACTAAGCCAAGCGCATCAATAAAAGCAATATCGTAACTGTGAAAGTAGAACAGGTTGAGTAGGGTTAAAACTAAAAAGTAGCAGGTTGCTGTTAATAATGAATGAGCAATTAAACGTGTGCGCCAAAAATCTTTATGATCTTTTGGGTGCTGTGGCAGGCCTTTGTACCAAAAATCCAGCATATTTAACGCCTCTTTATTATTTTTATATCAATAGTATTACTCATATTAGGCTTTATAGAGAAGTATAAATAGCAAAGTTATTTTTTAGAATCTTGTCGCTATAGTATAAAGCCCCCGTATGTTTTATTTTACTGGGGGCTTTGAGTGCTCAAGAAGGTTACTCTTCGTTAAAAGCCTCGCCTTGTGTCATCCATTTGGCAGCAGGTTTGCCTTTTAGGTAATGGTCAAAGTACTGCATCATGCGCACTGAAAAATCCACCTGATTCGGGAATTGCTTTAAATGATGTGGTTCGCCTTCATATTGTAAAAATGTGGCGTTTTTACCTGCGCGGCGCAGCGCTAAGTAATATTGCACACCTTCATGCCATGGCACCGCATCATCTTTGTCGCCAAACATAATCAAGATAGGGGTATTTACTTTATCTGCAAAAAATACCGGTGAGTTTTCAATATAAAGCTCAGGGGCTTCAAATAAGTTTTTGCCAATACGGCTTTGCCCTGTTTCGTATTGAAACTGTCGTGCAAGTCCTGATTTTAAGCGAATACCACTGTAAGCACTGGTCATATTAGACACCGGTGCGCCCGATACTACCGCTTTAAACATATCGGTTTGGGTGATCATAAACGCACTTTGATAGCCCGCCCATGAGTGCCCTTGTAAACCAATTTTATTAGGATCAGCAATGCCTAAATCGATCAGCTTTTGAGTGGCGTTAATCATAGTTTGGGTTGATGATTTACCGGGGTGACCTATTTCAAAGCGAATATCAGGTAAGAATATAGCGTAGCCATTTGATGTAAACATTGGGAAGTTAGGGCGATGATTTAATTCCATTTTAGGAAAGTCATACAGGCGTTGGCTCATGTAGCGATAAAAGTACACCACAACAGGCACCTTATCACCCTTTTTATAGCCAGCGGGTTTGATTAATACCCCCTGTAAGTCTTCACCATCAAAGCCTTTGTAGCTAATTAACTCGGGTTTTTCTCCCCACGAAAATTGGCTAACTTGAGGATTTAACTCAGTAATACGTTGTGGTTGTTTAAAGCTAGAGTCTGTGTGATAAAAATCTGGGAACTGATGATATGTTTGTTCTGTAAATAAGTATGTGTCGGCATTTTTGGCTTTTTTAATGACATCAAATCGCTTGTTACCTGTAAGTACTTTAGTGACTTCAAGGGTTGCTAAATTAAGTTTAGCCACTTCACTTTGCTTGCTTTGTAAATTAATCGCAGAAAGTAGGAGGGTGTCATTGTTATTAAAGCCAACGTGGTTTTTATCAAGCGTGATCACGCGGTACTGAGTGTTACTTTGTTTACCATTAGTTAAGCGTTTAGCTTGCTTGGTATTGACATTAAATGACCAGATATCGTATTTACTGTACACCAATATTTCGCTGCTATCGTTAAGCCAGCCTGCAAAGCCATAGCCTGGCTGTTTAGATGGGTAATCATGTTTATCATCGGCAAACGTGGCGTTAATTGCTTTGCTTAAAACACTTACTTTGTTATTAGCTAAGTCTTTAAGTTGTAGATGGTTATTATCAAAGTAAGCAGCAAACTGGCCATTGGGCGCAAGGCTTGGTCTAAAAGGGGTGTTGTTGATAATGGGAGTGTGTTTACCGGTGTTTATGTCAACCGCAAAGTAGTCAGCAAAAAAACCGCCATACATTACTTTTTCAAGGTGGGCTAAATTTGAATACCCTAATAATGAAGTCGCACGCTCAGTATTAATCGCCAGCTCTGGCATAGTGGGTGTGCTTAACTGTACAACTTGTTGCGAGTTTACATGATATACCGCCGTATAATGTCGGTTTTTATTATTTTCATTCCATTGTTGTTCTTCGCGAGGTTTAATTTGAGCGTCGTTATTGTGCCATACATTAAGCTTTTTTTGATCGCGAATAACATCAAAATCATACAAGGATGACTGGTTAGTGTATGCTTTTTGCTTAACTTTTTTTGCTAATTGAGGGCGGTTTTCAAAGTACAAACGGCTGCCATCTTTTGACCACGTTAACGTTGCTGTTTTACCTAATAACCACTTTGGATCGGGTGATTGAATTGTCGTTAATTGCTCGTTTTGCCATAGTATTAATTCATACTGGCGCCTGCGCGCATCATCATTTACATAGTTGCCCAAGGTAAATGCAACAGTCTTATCGATTGGATGCCACACTATTTTGCTGGCAACCACACCTGGCTCATCAATTAATACGGTGCTGGTAAAATTATCGAGTGAAAATAAAGTAATTTGATTATTGTTACCATCCACATAGCTTTGGCTCACTAATAGCTGATCGCTGGTGGCGCTAATAGCATAAGTAAATACATTTTCAACAGTATGGGTGCGTTTATCGCTTAAGTTAACGATAACTAACGGGTAGCTTTTATCTTTTTTATCAGCAGTGATAGCGCTATCGCTGTTAGACGTTTTATCATCGTCGTCAGTGTTTTCATTTTTACGATAGGCTAGCCACTGGCCGTTATTTGCAAGTACATAGTCTGTTACATCACTAAATTTTTGCTGCTCACCGGTTTGGGTATTTACTAATACTAGATGGTTTTTTAAGTCGCTTTTTTTCTTAGTGGTTTCTTTTTCAAGTAGGGTAGGCACTTGAGTGAATGCGACCCAGTTCGCCGTTTTGTTAATTGTAGGGCGAGTGCCTCGCTCTACCTCAGCAATAAGCTTGTTATTACTTAGCGAGTAAACTTGCCCTATGGCTTCACCACGGTAAGGCGTTACACTAAAAGATAAAACGTGGCCATTTTCAGACAGCTGTGTGCCTTTTGCAGACTTAAAATCAAATACGTCTTTAAATTCTAATGGCTTATTTGCTAAGGCACTGGCGCTCGTTAAGCCCGTAATAAGGGCACAGCCTATAAGAGTGAGTTGTGTTTTCATTGTAGATTCTCGTTTTTTAACATTATTTTATTGTAACGAGTTTTAATAACAATTCGAGTAGATACGATAAGTGGTAGCAGGGCAGAGATGAGAGGTTAAAAATGAAAGGTAAAAGGTAAAAGGTAAAAGGTAAAAGGTAAAAGGTAAAACCGATCTTCCGCACCCATTTTAAGAATAAATCCGCTGATATTTTTCACCCAAGCAATCAACAATGGTTTGATTGCGCGGTTGCATATTCGCCACTATGGGTGGTTTATCTGGTATGTACATGATGATGATATGCTCGAAGCACTGGAACACCCAGCGTGCCGTGGGGCGTTGGCCCGGCTTGTATTTCATCGTGGGGAAGTAGCAGTCTTTCTCCACCAAGGTTTTACGGATTTGGTGCTCCAGCCCTGCATACACCATTAAGCAGCAGGTCATCACCATGAGTAAGGCTTCAATGCGTTCAGGCTTTTTAAGGTAAATGGCGCTGGTTAAGAAGTCGGGACTTTTTAAAAAGCGAAAGCCTTTTTCCACGTTTTGCTGCGCTTTGTAACTGCTCAACAAGCTGGCCATATCAAGGTGCTCGCTCACATCATTGGTGGCAATAATAAATAACCCTAATTGTTGCAACGCACTCTCCCGTGCCGCTAACAGTGTGCACAACACGCCTGTTATCTGATACTCGATACGCTCAGGTAACTGCCCTGCTTTAGGGCGTCCTGCTCCCTTAAAAATGGCTACTTCAACAACATTTGCATCCACATCACATACCGCTTGTTTACCTCGCCATTTTATAAGGGCGCTTTGTGCGTCATTTTGGCAAGCGAAGCGTTGTTGGCACAGTTTTTTAAAGCTTTTGCGGGCAACTTCTCCGGCTTTTAGCATACGCTTGTTCAGGTTATGCTGCTCTCGCTTATACGCCTGCTCACTGCGAATGAGTAGCCATTTTTGTTTCACCCCCCCGTATTCACTGTCATAACTCACGCCTTCATAGCCAGGTGAGATAGGGGTGAAATTCAAGTTAGGCGCTTGCTTAACAAGGGTTTTAGCTTCTTTGAGGGTTTGCGGTACCCGCGTAATGAACAGTTGGCCTTGAGTATGTAAATCTTTAATGGTTTCTTGCACATACAAGGCGGCATCGGCCACAAAGTAGCGGCTGGCTTGCGCGGCTTTTAAACTGCCAATATGTGCCTTTACAATCTGTTTAAAGCCTTCCATATCATTGCTGTTGCCACTGGCAGGCTTCATATAAACCGGAATGCCTGACTGGTTCTCACAGATAAGATTGAGTATCACTTGGTTGAGCTCAGGGCGATGGTCGCGCGAATAACCTTTCGCGATACGGATAGGTTTTGGTTCGTCATCATCAGGCTCGCTTGTCGCTTTGCCATCGTAATGAAAGCTTGTTGAATCAAGGTGTAAAGCTTCGGTTTGTAACCCTAATTTCTCTACCACCGCCTCACCCAATTGCTGATACAGCTTCGATACGCCGTATTCATATAAGGTGTCTAAACAGCGACCAAGCGCATCGTCGTTGATGTGCTCGGACTTTACGCCTTCACCAATTAATCTATCAAGCGGCTTGCCTTGAAAATACTCGCTGTACATATGCAGTGTGCGGCCAGTGAAACCTAGGCCGTTTAGCACCATAGCCAACACTAATTGACCACAACTGATGTTGCGCTCAGGCGCCACGCCACCGAGTGCGTTATCAATCATATCGACAAAACCTAGATCGTGACAAAATCCAGCAACTAAGCCGTGGTGTTCGAGTTTTTGGGCATAAGGGATAGACATAAATACGCGCTCTCAAAAGAGAGTAATAGATCAAATATAGGGATCGCCGTCAAGTATTTTTTAACAACAACAGTCTAACCGCTCAATTAATGAGCAGGTTTAATTCAAAATAGGGGTGCGGAATGACAGGTAAAAGGTTAAAGGTTAAAGGTTAGATTTACGGGCAACGGGCAGCGAGTTTAAGTTATGTAGCAGCGGGTTTACCCCGCGTCTGGTTTAAGCTCTAGGTGTTAGGTGTTAGGTGTTAGGTGTTAGGTATTAGGTGTTAGATTTTAGGCCCGTAACCCGTTAACTTTTGCTTTGAACCACCGATGCTCTGCACAGAGTAATCCATTGCTGAACGTTGACGACTGACAGCTAAAAACTGCTCTTTAACCTTTAAAAAACGCGGGGTAAAGCCGCTGCTACAGGGGGTTATAAACACTGTGTTTTTTTACGGGCCTAACACCTAGAACTTAAACCCGACGCGGGGTAAACCCGCTGCTACAGGGGGTTATAAACACTGTGTTTTTTTTACGGGCCTAAAACCTTATAACCAAATTTTTTGTAATTCTGGCCATTGTTTTTCAAATTGTTCACTAGGTTGGGCGCTAAAGTTACTGCGTACGAACTGGTTCATTTTACCCTCTACATAGGCCAGCAAGAAATTAGCGAGGGTTAACTCATCGCTTTGAAAGTTTTTACCTTCGCGTAATTTACGTTCTCTGAGAATTTGCTTCAATTGCGTTTCTAGTTTTTCAAATAAACCTTGTACACGTTCACGTAATCGCTCTTGTTCACCTTGTAGGGCGTCGCCGGTTAATATACGAGTGATCCCCGGGTTTTTTTCAGCAAAGGTGAGTAACAGTAATAAGGTGTTGTATATGCGTGCTTTGCTTTCTTTTTCGTTATCTAAAATAAGATTGATACGCGAAAGTAAGGTGTCTTCAATAAATTCTATTAATCCTTCAAACATCCGCGCTTTACTAGGAAAGTGACGATATAGTGCGGCTTCCGATACGCCAACTTCTGCGGCAAGTTTGGCTGTGGTAATACGCTGACCTGGGCTGGTTTCTAACATTTGTGCGAGTGCTTGCAGTATTTGCTCTTTGCGATTACTTTTTTTTGTCGCAGGCATGAACATTCCTTTTTTAATAGTTATTTTTCTACATAAATGTGCGATAACACAGCTATATGCCTAGACTGTGAAGCTCTGATACTGCGCATACGATACGTTATTTTAGCGTCGTATAATTACACTAATTAGTCGCAGGGCATCATTATGTTAATGTTTTATTCAGTTTGTTTCCAGCCTTTTATAATCGTTTAGCAAGTTGTTCGATCACTTTTATTGCTATTTCAGCTTTGCTCATTGCAGGCAAATTTAGTTGCTTATTTTGCCAATAGAGTGTTAATGCATTTTGATCAGAGTTAAAGCCTAAGCCGCTTTGTGAAACGTCATTGGCACAAATCATATCGAGTTTTTTATTGCTAAGTTTACCTTTGGCGTAGTTGGCAACATTTTCAGTTTCAGCGGCAAAGCCTACTGTATAGGGGCGGTTTTGTGTGAGGTTTGCGACCGCAGCTATTACATCAGGGTTTTTTACTAAGTTTAGAGTGAGTTCATCGCCTTGTTTTTTCATTTTTTGTGTGGCGATATTTGCTGCGCGGTAATCGGCTACAGCCGCGCAGCCAATAAAGGCGTCTGATTGAGGAGCGTAATTGAGTGACTCTTGCAATAGTTGCTCAGCACTTTCTATATTAATTAAATTAACGCCTTGCGGTGCTGTAATAGTTACCGGGCCTGAAATTAAGTTTACGTGTGCGCCAAATAATAGTGCAGCTTGCGCCAATGCATAACCCATTTTTCCAGAGCTGTTATTTGATATAAAACGAACCGGGTCTAAGGGCTCTCGAGTAGGGCCCGCTGTAATCGTAATTGTTTTACCCGCCAATAGTTGTGGTTGAGCCGGCTTAGTGCATAAGATCACAAGCTCATGTGGCTCAAGCATTCGACCTGCACCTACATCACCACATGCTTGTTCGCCTTTGCCAGGCCCCCATATTGCAACATTACGCGCTTTAAGTGTTGCTATATTTGCTTGTGTGGCAGGGTGGGCATACATTTGTTGGTTCATTGCAGGGGCAATAGCCACTTTAGCCGGTGTAGCAAGTAACAAGGTAGTAAGTAAATCGTCGGCAATGCCTGCAGCCATTTTTGCGATAATATTACTGGTAGCGGGTGCAACTAAAATTAAATCGGCCCATTTAGCAAATTCAATATGCCCCATGGCCGCCTCAGCAGATGGGTCGAGTAAAGAGTCAGACACCACCTCACCACTGACAGCTTGCATAGTCAGTGGGGTAATGAAATGTTTTGCTGATTCAGTCATTACTACTTTAACGTCACAACCATGCTCTTTTAAACGTCTTACAAGTTCGGCACATTTATAGGCTGCAATGCCACCGCTAATGCCCAGCACTATTTTTTTATTTGTTAAACTAATCATGATTGTTCGTCAATTTTATAAAATATGTTGGCTAAAATAACAAATCTTGAGCGTGACAGCTAAGATAAAATGATATTTATGATGCTTAATTTAAATTTTGCATTACAGTTATACAGTACTGTTGATTTTCAAGGATGAGTAATGCAATTAACCTCTTTGCCCAGCTCAATGCGGCCTCGCGAAAAGTTACTAGAAAAAGGTGCAAAAGCGCTCAGTGATGCCGAGTTGTTGGCTATATTTTTACGTACCGGTTTACCTGGTATGAATGTGATAGAGCTTGCACAGCACCTGCTAAATGAAAATAAAACCCTACACAATTTATTCAATGCCAGTATGGATGAGTTTTGTGCACAAAAAGGGTTGGGGATGGCAAAGTATGTGCAGCTGCAGGCGGTGCTTGAGTTAAGTCAGCGATATATGCAAGAGAGTTTTGTGCGTGACGCTATTTTTAACTCTCCGCAAGCCGTTTATGATTATTTAACCTTGCAAATGCGAGGACTGCAACAAGAAATATTTATGGTGTTGTACCTTGATAGCCAAAATCGTTTATTAAAAGATGAAATATTATTTTATGGTACGATTAACGCTGCCAGTGTTTATCCGCGTGAAGTGGTTAAAGCGGCACTTAAAAACAATGCTGCAGCCGTTATTTTTGCGCATAATCACCCCAGTGGTATTGCAGAACCGAGTCAAGCCGATAAGCTAATTACTAATAAATTATGCCAAGCGCTGCAATTAGTCGACATAAATGTGTTGGATCATATTATTGTTGGTGGTGAAAAATGTGTATCGTTTGCCGAACGAGGACTGATTTAATTTTATCCTTTACATATATGTGCTAAAAATGAGCGGTTTAGTGAGTTTTGGCAAATTAGTTTAATTTAAATGCAGTTTTTACTTTCCCTAAGGGCATTCGATCTTTATAATTAGCCGCTATCAAATTTACACATGAGCTGGTTGGATAGGATCAGAATTTGATCTTTGCCTGTAAAAGCTGTATAAAGAGCGCCCTTTCGATTTATCTCTAGGGCACAAATACATGGCCTTAGGGAAAATTAAGCTCGAGCGAAATTATTGGAGATATATAGACATGTCTAAAGTATGTCAAGTTACAGGTAAGCGTCCAGCGGTTGGTAACCACCGTTCACACGCGAGAAACGCGACTAAACGTCGTTTCCTACCTAACCTACAAACGCACCGTTTTTGGGTTGAAAGTGAAAAACGTTTTGTAACATTACGCACCACGACTAAAGGTATGCGTATTATCGATAAAAAAGGCATTGACACGGTTCTTACAGAAATCCGTGCTCGTGGCGAAAAAGTTTAAGGAACTGAATTATGCGCGATAAAATCCGTTTAGTTTCAACTGCTGGTACTGGTTTCTTTTACACTACCGACAAGAACAAGCGTAACATGCCTGAAAAAATGGAAATCAAAAAGTTCGATCCTAAGGTTCGCAAACATGTGATTTTCAAAGAAGCTAAAATCAAGTAATTTAGTTTTCTTTCAGAAATGTAAAAACCCGGCCTATGCTGGGTTTTTTGTGTTTAAATTCTCTTATTATATCTTCCGCATTTATAACCATCAGGTTAATCACTCATTAGCTTATTCTAAGCGCTTAGGGTCATGTCATTTTGTTCATGCCGTTTTCGGCGCTCTAGATTATGTAAATATACATAGTGTTATGAGTATTAAGTAGCTTAAGTGAAAAAGTAGACGGTGTTTGGCTTTTGGTGTGGTATTAGGCTTTGTGTATGAGTCGCTGAGGAGGTAGCTCGGTGTTTTATTAAGTGTGCTTGAGGATGAGCTGTAAGTCGCTTATCGTTACTTACAGCTCGGTATATTTATACTTTAAAGTTCTCTACCGATATTCTCAGTTCTTCAGCTAATTTAGCCACTTCTGAACTTGAAATATTTGTTTGTGCAGCACCTTCTGCTGTTTGCTCTGCAATAGCCACAATAGACTCTAAGCGTTCACTGATCTCTTGTGATACTTGTTGTTGCTCTTGTGCTGCTGTTGATATCTCTTCACTGACATTATGCGCTTGTGATACTGCAAGCGTTATCGAATCAAGGGCGCTATTGGCTAAATCGCTTTGTTCAACACAAGAAACGGCGCGATCTTTACCTTGTTCCATGGCTTTAACCGCTTCTTCAGCCCCTGATTGTAATGATTCAATCATAGATTGAATTTCTTGAGTCGATTCTTGTGTTTTACTGGCAAGGGATCTTACTTCATCTGCCACCACCGCAAAGCCTCGACCTTGCTCACCTGCACGAGCAGCTTCAATAGCGGCGTTTAGTGCCAGTAAATTAGTTTGATCGGCAATCCCGCGAATAACATCTAAAATACTGCCTATTGATGCGCTGTCTTTGTGTAGTTTATTAATTACGCTTGATGCTTCGTCTACTTCGCGGGCCAGCTGTTCTATCGTTGCTTTATTTTGATTTGAAATGCCTTTTACGCGTTCTGCTTCTTTATCCGCATTTTTAATTTCGTTTAGGGCTTGTTGCGCGCTATTACTTACCGTTTGTGATGTGCTGCTCATTTCAGTCGTTGCAGTTGCAGCCTGTTCAACTTGTGCTTGTTGATTGCTAATCGCTTTGCTCGATTCAGCAGTAATTGTTGATGTTTGTTCTGAAGCGGCAGCAAGTTGAGTTGAACGTGAAATAATACCGGTAATTAAACTGCGTAAGCTATCAATTAATGTGTTACAGCTTTTAGATAGTTCGCCAAATTCGTCTTTGGCATTGTCATCTAGGCGCTGAGTCATGTCACCACTGGCAACAATATCCAATACTCGATTTACTTCTGCTAATGGCTTAGTGATCCGATTAACAGTCATAATAGCGACAAGAACAGCAATTATGGTCGCGATGATCATGCCTATCCAAGTCCATAAGTTAGCAGAGTCTACATCACTACGAACACCTTTTTGTAAGGTGAATGCTACATTACTGGCTTGCAATACAAGCTCATCAATTTGGCTTAGCGCTGTTTTCGTTGCTTCCTCTGATTTTTCTAACTCACGTTGGGTTGTACTAATTGCATCAATAAGGCGCTTTTTGTTCGCGAAGAGGCTGTCGTTACTTAAAATATTTGTTTCAAGTGTATCAACATAGCTTTTTAGGTCATTAAATAGGCTGCTATGGTTTTGCTCTATTGCGGGCTTTATAAGCGAAACTGTACGAACCACCTCTTCAAAATAATATAGCTGTTCATTTTTAACAATATCAAGCGTGTTAAGGGTTTTAACTGTTAACATATCGGTACTGCTTGTTACTACTGATACAAAGTTATTCTCTAGGTTATTTGCTGCTTGGTAAGCACGCGGGTAATTATCTTCAAACCCTTCAATATCAATAATATCAAGTACCACAGAGTTCGCATCTTCTGCTGCTAGTTCAATAGCTTCTAATTGCGCCTTTAATTTTTTATTTAAAACTAATTGGGTGTTTTTATCTTTGAGTAAGTTTTCAATAATACTTAAAAAACTTTGATAGGTTTTCTCAACCTCTAGGCTGCTTTTATTTAATTGCGGATCATCTTTAACAACGTGTTGTAATTCGCGGTGTAAGTTATCAAATAACTGCTTTTGCTCTTCTATTTTTGCTTTTATTGGTGCCAGTTCTTGAGCTGATGAAGTATGGAAACTTGCTTGAGCTGCCTTACTCATCATAATAAATTCAGCTTGTAATTGGGCGCTCTTATTTAATGCAGGCAGTGATAACTGGTTAACTTTTTGGGTAGAACGATCAATATTCGCTATTTTTATTAAAGAGTTACCGCCAATAATTAAAAGTAATAAAGTGATAAATATAAAACCACCCCAAATACGTTGACTCACTGTTAGATTCATATGGTTTTCCATTCAAAAATACGTCTATTAAAACTTATCGGCGCTTTCAACAATAAGTTAAGTAATTAAAAATAATTAAATTTTACTGTTAATGGTTTGTCGTTAAATTGACTACGAAATTTAATTACTAGCTTAGTACAGAAAGTACAGATATTCGATTGTTGTGAATATTTTGTAATTACGCAATTTAACATCCAACCGTAAACTTAACAGATGTATTGAATTTTTTCAGTTTATTTAGACAAAAGTTGTGATTTTTGTGAGAATTTTTGTTTTTTCTGCAGTTCAATTAAAGTCATTGACCCACCCCATACGCAGCCAGTATCCAAGGCATAAAGGTGTTTGTAGGGCGTTTTGCCTTCAAGAGCAGCCCAATGCCCGAAGATCAGCGCATGCTTCGTGTTAACAATTTTTGGATGAGCAAACCAAGGAATAAGAGATGACGAATTTGTTGTTGCTTCTTTTGCATTAAAATTGAGCAAATTATCAGGTGTAATGAAGCGCATACGGGTAAAGTAGTTAACAATATAACGAAATTTAGCGGCGTCATTAAGTTGCTCACTCCATTTTAAGGGGTGAGCTTGGTACATGTGTTTAAAAAAGAATTGAGCGTTGTCAGCACGGTAGCACTGCTGTGCAAATTTGGCCTGTTCAATAGCCTGCGTACATGACCAATCAGGGTTAAGCCCTGCATGAGAGATAAAACAATGATATTGTTCTAAATAAAGTGCTAAAGGCTGCGTTTGCAAATACGCGATGTAGTGGGGGAGCTTGCTACTGCTAAACAGTGTAGCTAGTTTGTCTTTGGGGTTAGGGGCTACTTTATTTAAATAGCAGGCAATCATATGTAAATCATGATTGCCTAAAGTGACACTTATGCTGTCTTGATGTTGATAAATATAATCAAGGCAGGCTTTGGAGTCTGGGCCACGAGCCACAATGTCACCAACCAAGTAAAGATGATCTTTGCTAGGGTTAAAGTTGACTTGCTTTAATAATAAATTAAATTCGTTAAAGCAGCCTTGTAAATCACCTATTGCATAGTCGGCCATCGTTAATTGTATTTATCAGTGTAAAATATTAGGGCAGGCTAAACGAAACACGTTTATAGGCGCTTCAAACTCAGCACCAAATTCGTTGCGTAAGGTGTAATAACCCTGCATGGTGCCTACCGGTGTATCTATTATTGCTCCGCTGGTATAGCGGTAGCTTTCGCCGGGGGCAATATTAGGCGTTTCACCCACCACCCCTTCGCCTTGCACTTCAACTTCTTTGCCATTGGCATCAGTGATCAACCAATAGCGTCTTAACAGTTTTGCACTGCATAAGCTGTGATTTTTTATAGTAACGGAGTAAGCAAACACAAACTTATTTAGTTCAGGTTGCGACTGCTCTTGTACATAAAATGTTTCTACAGATACCTTTACAGGTGATCCTATATTACTGCTTGTTGTCATAAATCCAGTTAGCTATATCAATAAATTGTTGTAACGATAGGCTCTCAGCACGCAAAGTAATATCAATGCCAATGCTAGTTAACTCTTCAGCGGTTAACAGGTTGCCTAGGCTATTGCGTAATGTTTTACGGCGTTGATTAAACGCTTCTAAACAAACGGTGTTTAATATTTTAACGCTTTTAGCGGTGCGTTGCTGTGCTTTTTTAGGGATTAAGCGAATAACCGCAGAATCGACTTTAGGCGCCGGTTTAAAACACTCAGGCGGTACTTCTACCACAGGCATTGCATTACAATAATACTGAGTCATCACACTCAAACGACCAAAGGTTTTACTACCTGGGCCTGCTACCATGCGTTTTACCACTTCTTTTTGCAGCATAAAGTGCATGTGCTCAATATGATCAGCAAATTCAAAAAGGTGGAACAATAAAGGGGTTGAAATGTTGTACGGTAGGTTGCCGAATACTTTTAACTTTTTGTCATCTTTAACTAGGCTTGCAAAATCAAACTTCATTGCATCGCCTTGGTTTACGGTTAATTTTGGCCCTAAAAATGGGTGTTCAATTAAACGCTGGGCTAAATCTTTATCTAACTCTACAACGGTTAAGTGGCCGCTTAAATCAACAACAGGCTCGGTAATAGCGCCTAAGCCTGGGCCAATTTCTACTAAATTATCTTGCGGCTGGGGATCGATAGCGCTAACGATTTTGTCGATGATTGACTCATCGAATAAAAAGTTTTGGCCAAAACGTTTACGGGCGCGGTGTCCTAAGTGTACTTTATCGGTCATTGATTCTGTGCTTTTTCATGGGCGAGCTTAATTGCTTCGCGGATCGCTAATTCAAAACTGCCAACATCAGCGTCGCCTGTACCGGCTAAATCGAGCGCAGTACCGTGGTCAACTGAGGTGCGAATAAATGGCAGCCCCAGTGTTATGTTCACTGACTTACCAAATCCTTTGTATTTTAACACAGGTAATCCCTGATCGTGATACATAGCCAGCACTGCATCGGCTTCATTTAGGTATTTATCTTGGAATAATGTATCGGCTGGTAAAGGGCCAATTAGGTTCATTCCCTCTGCCCTTAATATTTCAAGCGTTGGGGTTATGGTGTCTATTTCTTCTCGACCTAAGTGACCGTCTTCTCCGGCGTGGGGGTTTAATCCACACACTAAGATTCTCGGTTGCTCAATACCAAACTTGGTTTTTAGGTCATGATTTAGAATGCTAGCCACTTTAATGAGTCGCTCCTGTGTAATAGCACGAGCAACATAGGCAAGCGGAATATGCGTTGTTACCAAAGCTACGCGCAATCCTTCAGTAGCTAACAACATAACCACATCGGCTGTGCCTGACTGCTGAGCAAAATACTCAGTATGGCCACTAAAAGAAATACCAGCTTGGTTAATAATCCCCTTATGCACAGGGCCTGTAACTACGGCATCAAACGTGCCATCCATATTCTTTTCGCTAGCAATGCGTAATGTATCTAAAACATACTGGCCATTGGCGTCATTAAGCACCCCCATTTCAACAGGGGCGGCTAAATCAATTTGTTTAATGTATAAACTGCCAGCAGCGGTTGGCGTGGCTTTAGCGTGTTCATTAAATTCAATTAACTTAATACTTAGGCCTAAATGTTTAGCTCGCTGCTTTAATAGCGACGCGTCAGCAATGGCAACAAGTTGTGCATCCCAACTATGCTGTGCCAATTTGAGTAGCAAGTCTGGACCAATGCCAGCGGGCTCACCAGGGGTAACCGCAATTCTTAAGGTCATAATTATTCGTCTATTGGGAAAATTTCAACATGGGCTTGTTCGCGCATTTCTTGCTGCCAGTTAAAGCTTTCTTCTTTAAATTTACGATTAAACAACATGCCATGTGCGCGGTTGCGTTTAGCTTGCTCGGTTTTATCTGCAATACGTTTGTCTAATAATTGCACTATGTGCCAGCCAAACTGACTTCTAAATGGGTCACTGATCTCGTTTTGCTCAAGTGATAGCAATGTATCTCTAAACGCGGGAACGTAAGTTGTTGGATCGGTCCAGTCATATTCACCGCCTTTAAGCGCCGAGCCTGGGTCTTGTGAATGCGCTTTAGCAAGTTCTGCAAAGTCGGCATCGCCTGCGCGTAAGTCTTTAACAAAGCCAGCTAACATAGTGCGCGCTTTTTCTTCGCTTAAAATAATTGAAGGCTTAATAAGGATGTGACGAGATTTAACTTCAGTGGTTTCTACTACTTGGCGACCACGTACATCTTGTACTTTAATGATGTGAAAGCCTGCACCAGAGCGAAGAGGGCCAATAATTGAATCCTTTTTCTTGCCCTTTACAGCCTCAGCGAATAGCGAGGGCATTTCGTTAATACCCATCCAACCTAACTGGCCGCCTTCTAGGGCTTTTGACCCGCTTGATGATGAAATAGCAATACGCTTAAATTCTTGGCCATCTTGCAATAGCTCAATCACTTTATCCGCTCGCGTTTTTGCAGAGCTAACATCTTCTGCACTTGCCCCACTTGGAATATCAATAAGGATGTGGCCAATATCATACTCTTCTGCATTTTGACCTTGGCTATCCATAATTTTTAGTAAGTTGTCAACTTCTTGGTCACTTACATAAATACGGCGGTCTACGTTGGCACGAGTAACCTGTTGAGTGGTGATCTCTTTACGAATTTCTTCACGGTAGGCTTGAAAGCTTTCACCTGAGGCTTCAATAGTACGGCGTAAATCAGCGATAGTGCCGCCTTGCTCTTTTGCCATGTTGGCGAGCGTTTGGTCAAGTTGACTATCTGAAATTTCTAACCCCATGCGTTCAGCCATTTGCATCATTAAGGTTTGATTTACTAAACGTTCGATTGCTTGAACACGCAAGGTCTCGTCTTTTGGCAACTGCTGATCTTGCTCTTGTGCTTGTTTTTTTACACGTTCAACAATAGTGGCAACTTCACTTTTTAAAATAACGCCTTGGTTTACAATACCAATTACTTTATCTATTTCGACTGGGGCGGCAAATACACTTTGGCATAAGCTGAACGTTAAAACTGCTGATGTTAATAATTTTTTTAAATTCATATTCTTTTTACTACTCTTACTAATAGTACTGTTGTAATGCTAAATGCGTCTAAATTGGTATAGTTATTTGTAAATTTTTACTATAAAAAAAGCGCTTTAGTCATTAAGAAAATACGGCCTACGATAACCAAAAATACCTTGTTGTAATAGTTTTTGAGCATCATAACGACCTTTGCTACCAAGACCTTTTAATACAAAATTTAAACGAATACTTGAATCAAAAGTGGCTTGGGGTTGCCCAATTGACTGATTTAAATCAGTTTCAATTTGGCGATGACCGGTAATTTGGAACGCCCAACAGCACGATTCGTACTGTAATCCACTAAATGCTTCAATACTTCGGTTATTATCAAGATCTCGATGGTAACTTGCAATAAATTGCCATTCATCACTGATAGGGATACTAGTAAATAAACCGGCTTGTTCGATTGTATTTCCTGAGACATCATTTGCATAGCGATGGTTCAATTGCACTAGTTGATTATCGTCACCTTTATAGTCTAAGGTTAAATTTGACTGAATAATTTGTTTGCCATCTGTGTCGTACTGAATACCACCGGATAAATACCAGCGGCGATGCCAATGTAACATGGTTTGCGCTGCAAACAAGGCATTGTAGTTACTGTTGCTGTTTGGTCCTTGCTCTGTGGGTTTAGCCGAGTCATTTAAATAAAAGATTTGCCCCGCGCTGAAGTTAAATACTTCCTCATTTTTATTATCAAATAAACGGGTTGTAGCCCCAAGGGTAAATTGATTTGCGGCAGCAATTCGGTCAACACTTGAAAAACGCGTATCTCTAAACAACCCAAAAAAGTCATCTTGTAACTTTGTGGTGTCAAATAAACCAATGTCAGATTGGTCTTTGTTAGGGGTGTATAAATACTGAATTTGTGGCTCTAAGGTTTGAATACCGTCAGCGATAAATAGTGAAGTGTCACGCTCAAAATTAAGTTGAGAATATAAACGCACCTTAGGCAGTGTTCGCGAAACATTTTCACTGTACTGAGTTCCTTGTAAATCACCGTCTTGTTTATAGTTGGTTTGCAATAAACTCACTTCAGATAAAAATGACCACGCATACTCCTTGTGATCAAATTGCACTTTAGGTTCTATATGTACACGAGTCGCTTGATCAATAACCGCTGAGCTGTTAGTAAAATGACTGACTTCGCCTGAAACACTAAAATCAAAATAATTAACTTTCCACGGTGTGGTTTGCGTAAAGCTAATTTGTGGTAATGCAGTGTATGATTCTAAGTGATCGCCCAGCACTTCAAAGTTTTGTATTTTTATGTCAGTACGCCACATCTCGCCCATGTGAGTAAGTGAACCAGTGCGATAAAGCTGAGTATCGGTTTTGCTTGCATAGGCTGAGTTTAAATCAGTGAGGTAGTTGTCATCACTGACATTGGTAATATCAACACTGGCACGCCAGTTTTCACCCACATAACTTTTTTGCTGCCAATGAAACAAAAAACGCTGGTCAAGCTCAGGCTCAGAATCGTCTTTATTTAAATACTCTATAGCGACCAAACCTTGGTGCTGTTGTGTTAAATACCTAAATTCAGTTTGTAGCTGCAAGCCTTTGCGCGACATATAACGAGGTGTAATTGTGGCATCGTAATTTGGCGCAATATTCCAATAATAAGGCGTAATGGTTTCTAACCCATAGCGATCGGAGCTTGAAAAGCTAGGCGTTAACAAGCCTGATTTGCGTCGTTCATCGAGTGGGAAAGTAAAATAGGGTAGATAGAGTACCGGCGTATCTAAAATACGTAATATGGCATTATACGTTTCACCCCAACCCTCTTCACGGGACAGATTAATTTCATCGGCTTCAATCGCCCAGACAGGCGTTTCACCAGGGCAGGCGGTAAAGCTTGCATTCATCAGCATTAAGCCAGACTTATCAATGGTGAGTTTTTCTGCGCCGCCTTTGCCTTGCTGTTGTGTTAGGCTATATTGTGCGCCTAACAAGCTAAATGTTGAGTTGTTTAAATCTGCATTTAAGCCTGCGCTTTGAACTTTGCTCACATAATCGCGATAGATAATTGGGCCGGTGGCATTGAGTAGCCCGCGTTGTTTATCAATCAATGCTGATTGTGCGGACAAACTCATGTTAACGGTGTTAATATCTACATTGCCAGTAAATTCAGCGCTTTGTGTGCCTAAAAGTTCAACATCGTCAGCGCTGATATCAACCGTTCCAAGCGTAAGGCCTGCAAGCGGTTGCCAAGCTCTGGTTTGCATTGAAGTGCCACAAAGATTGTGTGTCAGTTCAGTTTCGGCAAACGATGGTGCGCTCAGTACGCTTAGCATCAAAATGCCCCAGGTTTTGCTCATTTATTGACCTTTATGCTCTGTAATTAGTTATAAGCTATATATAATAAAGGAAAACAAAGGCAAAGTAATTAGTGAAAAATAGATAGCTTATAAAATGACACGCTTTGAGAGACTACAACAGTTTATTTATACCCACTTTAGTGAGCAATTTTGTACACTTAATGCAATAACCGCTGACGCTAGTTTTCGCCGTTATTACCGGTTAAGTACTGAAAATAGTGATTTTATAGTCATGGATTCAGATCCCAAAAAAGTTAACAATGTTTCTTATATTGCATTAAACAAAGTGTTTTCTGAGCAGGGTTTTTTGTTGCCACGTATTATTTATAGTAACGAGCAGCAGGGCTTTTTTATTTTAAGTGATTTGGGCAGCACCCATTTAGCCGACTTACTTGAGGAGGCTAATCGCAGCGATTATTATCAGCAGCTGATTAGTGTAAGCGCGCAATGGGCAAAAACACCGGGTTCGCCAGCAATGGCTGCTTATGACCGTGACTTTATTGCATTAGAGCTGGATATTTTTAAAAATTGGCTGGTTAATGACTTTATTAGCGCAGAACTCAGTGATGAGCAGCAAAACATTTGGCAAACAAGTACCGCGCTGCTAATAAATACACTGCTTGAGCAACCCAAAGTTACTATGCACCGTGATTACCATAGCCGTAATATTATGCGCTGCGGCCAACAATGGGCGATTATTGATTATCAAGATTCGGTACAAGGCCCTTTATGCTACGACTTAGTGTCACTCTTGCGAGACTGTTATTTTAAATTACCTGAGCATGAACTTGCAAAGTTACTTGAGTTTGGTTATCACGAATTTAAGCGCCAAGGTTTAGTTACTCATCAGTCATTTGTACAATTTAAATATTGGTTTGATTTAACCGGCTTACAGCGTCATTTAAAAGCTGCCGGTATTTTTTGTCGCCTGTATCTTCGAGATGGTAAAAAAGGGTACTTAGCAAATATTCTCCCGACACTTGAATACGTAATAGAGGTGGCGGCACAATACCCTGAGCTTAGCGACTTATCGGCTTGGATAAAAACTAGCGTGGTGCAAAAGGTGCAACAGCGGTTAAAGCAGGAGCAACGATGAAAGCCATGATTTTAGCCGCCGGACGTGGCAAACGTATGATGCCGCTCACCGCACAGTTGCCAAAACCTATGTTATGCGTGGCAGGTAAACCGCTTATTGAGCATCATATTATGCGCCTAAAAGCAGCAGGCATTATTGAAATTGTGATAAACCTTGCGTGGCATGGAGATAAAATAAAGAGCTATTTTGCTGATGGCAGTGCATGGGGCGTTAATATAACGTATAGCCAAGAAGAGTCAGGCGGGCTTGAAACCGCTGGTGGTATTATTCAAGCACTGGCGTTATTAGGGGAGTCATTTATTGTTATTAATGGTGATGTTTACAGTGACTACGATGTCAGTGCATTAATGCAGCTGCATTTACAGCCAAAAGAAGCACACATCGTATTAGTTGAAAACCCTGCACATAATCCCGAGGGCGATTTTTCATTAAGCCACTTTCTAACAGGTGATCAGCGATATACTTTTTCAGGGATAGGCCGCTATCAAGCTGATTTTTTTGAGGGGCTAGCTCCAGGCATTCGTCTGTTAGGGCCTTTGTTACGTGAAAAATTAAATGAACATTTAGTCTCCACCGAGCTCTATATTGGCCAATGGGACGATGTAGGTACGCCAGAGCGTTTATCGGCTCTTAACCAACAATTAGCATCATAAGCTAAATATAAAACATAGAGGTAAGTTTTAAAATGTGGGGAAAAATTCTCGGTTTCTGTTTTGGTTTTATGTTTGGCAAAATATTTGGTGCCATTTTAGGCTTATACCTAGGGCATATGTTTGATAAAAGCCTCAAAAAAGACTTTGATAAAGCGGGGGGCTTTTCTAACTTATTTAAGGGTGATGATGTTAACGAGCGCCAAGCACTGTTTTTTTCCAGTTGCTTTGCGGTGATGGGGCATATTGCTAAATCGAATGGCCGTGTTAATGAAACCCACATTAAAGCGGCGACGTTGTTTATGGATGAAATGGGCTTAAAAGGCGACGAACGCCGTGAAGCACAACACGCGTTTCAATCGGGTAAAGACAGCGACTTTTCACTCAAAGACACGGTTTATGATTTTAAAGAACGCTTTGCTAAACGTTATGATTTATTGCAACTTTTTTTAGAAATTCAAATTCAGATGGCGTTTTCTGATGGGGTACTTGCCACACAAGAAAAGCAATTATTACAAGAGGTAAGCAAACAGCTGGGCGTATCTAAAGCGCATTTTGCTTTTGTACTAAAACGTTATCAAGCAGAGTTTAATTTTAGGCAGCAACAACAACGCTATAAACAGCAACAAAGCCAAAGCAGCAGTTATCGCGAAGGCTCAGGGCACCGTGTACCGCCAAGTAATGACATGAACCGCTCACAAGCATTAGCGCTACTTGGTTTAGATAAACAAGCATCGCAACGAGATATCAAAGTGGCGTATCGTAAACTTATGTCGCAGCACCATCCTGATAAACTGGTATCGCAAGGTTTACCTAAACATATGATGGAAGTCGCTGTTAAAAAAAGCCAAGATATTCAAGCGGCTTACGAGTATTTAAAAAAGGCGGCGTAAGAAGCCGTCGATCTCTTTGCTTAAACGAGCATGTTGCGAAGGCGCATCGCGTAAACCAAATAACTGACGCTGGCGATAGTCAAATTTAGCGTTGCGGTTAACCCAACGCTGACGATTTTTAAGATTCATTAAAATATCATTATGATCGCCTGAAAAATAAATATCCAATAATGCGGGTGTCACCAAAGAGGTGGTTTGGCTTAAGCGTGCATTACGTTTTGTATTGGGTAAAAAGCTACTTAAACTAATAAAAGCGTTAATTTGTAAATCTGAAAAATCAGCATAATATTCCATTAATACCCCAGCACTTGTCCCCTGAGCAATCACAACAATATCGCTAGAAACAGCACTTGCTTGCTGATAAAGCGCCTCATAGCGAGAAATTAAATTCGTTTTGTAGTTATCTAACACTTCAATATCGACCTGCTCAATGTAATCAACATAGTGAGGGGGCTCGGTTGCGGTGTTATCTGTTAAAGCGGGTTCATTGGCTTGTTGTTCATTATCATTAACTGTTTGCCAGTTAATATCGGGCACGGTCATCGCATAGGTGGTGAAACCATGAGTGTTTAGCTCTTTACGTAAAAAATTCATCCCGGCATTGTTGGTAGGGGTTGATTGCCAATCGGGGATGAGGATCACTACCCCTCTAAAATCGGCGCTCATGTATTCACGATACAAGGTTAAAAATGCGGTCTCGCCAAGCTCAACGGTTTTAATTTCATCCCCTGGCGCTAAGCGTTTAATATCTTTTTCAATGATGGTTGAGTATGGCATTGGCGAAATATGCTCAACGGCACCCGTTTGCCAATGCATTAACAAGCACCCAGCGAATAACGCCAAGAGTGACTTTTTTATAAATTGCGCAACAACCATAATCAACCTAAATAATAAACAGTAGTTAAGTATCGGCGCAGAGTTATAAAAGTTTAGCTATTTGCAGGTTTATTTAAAATTCGGGCTGCACTTCAAATGTTAAAACTTGCTCTGTAACAGGGTGTTTTAGTTGCAGCATTTGTGCATGAAGCTGTAATCGAGGAGCCGCTGCGAGCGCGTCTTTATGGGCATATAAACGATCGCCCAAAATAGGGTGGCCTAAACTTAACATATGCACGCGTAATTGGTGTGAGCGCCCAGTAATGGGAGTCAGCTCTACGCGGGTTGCATCCGCTTCGTGCTCCAGCACTTTAAAGTGGGTAAGTGAAGGTTTACCGTTGTCGTGATCAACCATTTGCTTAGGGCGATTTGGCCAATCACAAATAAGGGGTAAGTCAACTGAGCCTATTTCAGTTTCAAGCTGCCCATAAACTCGGGCAATATAGCGTTTTGCAGTTTCACGCTCTTGAAACTGCATGCTTAAATGCCGATGCGCGGCTTTATTCATTGCTAAGCACAGTATGCCAGAGGTGGCCATATCTAAACGGTGAACAATTTTAGCACTAGGAAAAACACGGTTCACACGATTAATTAAGCTATCGGCGTGTTTTGGGTCTTTACCGGGGACGGTGAGTAACTCGCTAGGCTTATTTATAATAAGTAAATCATCGTCTTGAAACAGTATAGTTAAATACGGACTCATAGGGGGATTGTAATTAACTAACACGGCAGACCTCAGTGATTTTGAAGTGCGCTATTTTAGTGGAGTGAACGCAAAGGCTCAAGGGAAAAGGTAAAAGTTTAATTGCATATTTTTTAATCTGGTGTAAAATTGCACCAGATTAACATTTTGGAAATTTATTGTGGCAAGACAAAGTATTTCACTTACTGAACAAAATGATTTATGGCTACGTAATCACGTTGAGAACATCGGTGATTACGCAAATAAAAGTGAATTGGTAAATGATTTAATTCGCCGTGCAAGAAGGGCTGAAGCTATAAATAGTAAGCTTGCTAACGCAGAAAAGAGCGGTTTTAGTGCTCAATCTGCCGATGAAATGTTAGCAGAATTTAAAGCAAGCATTAAGTAGTGCGCACATTTAAACTTTCAAACGATGCCAAAGAAGACTTACGTCGTATTTATCAATATGGTTGCAAAGCATTTTCACAACAGCAAGCAGATATTTACTTTTACAGTTTCTTTTCTATGTTTGAAAAGCTAGCTGCCAATCCTTATTGCTACCAATCAGTTGATCATATTCGTACAGGTTATTGGCGTGCCGTTTGTGGCTCAGACAGTATTTATTACAGAATTTCAGCAACGGATGTTGAAATAATGGCTATTTTAGGCGGTCAAGATACTGATGAATGGCATTGATTTATAAATATTTTTTGAATGTTAAATTATATAACAACTCGCTTATAGCGAAGTGGCGTTTTTGACATGTCTAGATGAAAAAAGCGCGATATAAATACCGCGCTTTCTTTCAATACACCCACGTTAGTAATCTTTAACTGACAACTGACAACTGACAACTGACAACTGACAACTGACAACTGACAACTGACAACTGACAACTAGATTCCTTAGTGCGAAACCACTATCAAACGAATGGCATCGAGTTTTAACTGCGCTTTTTCAATATGTGCGGTTAGCTCATTGCGTTGTTTATCGTAAAAGGTAATTTCTTCTTGGCGAATGTTTGGGTTAATTTGCTTCAGTGCAACTAATCGCTGTTGCTCTTCATTTAGCGATGTTTGCATTTTGGCTAATGCTTCAGCACGAATAACATCCAACTTTTGCTGCGCCATATCTTTTGCGGTGTCGATCATCGGGTGTACCGCACTTTGTAATGCACCCGCTAATTTACTCGCTGTTTGACGACCTACCGCAGAAAGTTGCTGATTAAAACCATCAAAGCCAACGTTTTCACCTAAGTTATTGCAGCTCTTATCGAGTAATATACGAATTGGGGTAGGCGGTAAAAAGCGGCCCACTTGCAGTACTTTTGGTGCCATGGCTTCGGCAACAAATATCAACTCAACAAAAAAGGTGCCAGGTGGTAACTTTTTGTTTTTAAGTAACGCCACTGACGCACTGCCAAAGTCATCATCGCAAATCATATCCATAGTGCCTTGCACCATAGGGTGATCCCAACTAATAAAGTGCACATCTTCTTGCGAAAGCGCAGTATCACGGTCAAACGTCACCGTCATGCCATCTTCTTTTAACGCAGGAAATGAGGCATTTAACATATGCTCAGTGGGTTTTAAAATAATAGTGTTTTCACCTTTATCTTCTTGGCTTACGCCAAAGGTGTCAAACACATTAATCATGTAACTTGGCAATTCAAACCGATTATCCAGCTTTTCAATCTCATCCACGAGCGAATCAGCAGCGCCTTGCCCTGATGAATGCAACTCTAATAAGCGATCGCGTCCACTTTCCATTTGTTTACGTAATACCGCATTTTTCTGTGCAACTTGTTCAAGTAATGGATCTAGCTCATCTTCGTCACAATTATGCGCTGCAATATATTCAAGTAAATCTTCACTAAACTCTTTGTACAGTAACTGCCCTGTAGTTGAAGTGCTTTCAAACGCATCTAGCCCTTCGTTGTACCAACGCAGTAGCACTTCTTGTGCAGTGTTTTCAAAATAAGGCACATGAATATTAACGTCTTGTGTTTGTCCAATGCGGTCTAATCGGCCAATACGTTGTTCAAGTAAATCTGGGTTTAGGGGTAAATCAAATAACACTAAGTGATGCGAGAACTGGAAGTTACGCCCTTCTGAACCAATTTCAGAGCACAGCAGTATTTGTGCGTTATCGTATTCATCGGCAAAAAATGCGGCAGCACGGTCACGTTCAATAATCGACATGCCCTCGTGGAATACCGACGCTTTAATTGCTTCGCGTTCACGTAATATTTGCTCTAGGCTAATGGCTGTTTCGGCTTTAGCACAAATAAGCAGTACTTTTTCACGTTTGAGCGTTTTTAGCGTGTCAATTAACCAATCTACGCGGGGGTCAAATAAACCCCAGCTGGCGCTTTGGCCTTCAAATTCTTGAAATATTTTTTCAGGGAACAGGGCACGTTGAGCACTGAGCTCTGCATTTTGAATGCCGCTCATATTACCGAGTACGGTCATTGCTGTTTTATATTGCTTAGGTAAAGCCATAGGGTAGGCATGTAACTTACGACTTGGGTAGCCATCAATACCGCTGCGGCTATTTCTAAATAATATACGCCCAGTACCGTGACGATCCAATAACATATTTAAAATTTCTTTACGTGCAGCAAGGTCGCCTTGCTGTGCTTTTTCAAGAATATCGGTGATATCGGTTTCTTTTAATAGCTCAATCAATGTGGCTTTGGCGCTGTCATCCAATGCTTGCTCTTGCAGTAATTGATTAGCGGCCTGTGCAACGTCTTTGTAATTTGCTTCTTCTTCTTTAAACACATCGTAGTCGTAAAAACGGTCTGGATCGAGTAACTGTAAGCGCGCAAAATGGCTACGATGACCAAGCTGATCAGGCGTTGCTGTTAATAAAATGAGCCCTGGAATATCTTGGCTTAGCTCTGCCATGCGCTGGTATTCCGCACTGGGTTTGTTGTTGTTAATACTTAGGTGATGGGCTTCATCAATAACCAGTAAATCCCAGTCGGCTAACGTTGCTTGTTCAAACCAACGTTTTTTCTTAGTTAAAAATTCAAGGCTGGTAAGTACTAGTTGCTCGGTATCAAATACATTTGGCGAATCAGCAAAGGCTTCGTCACAGCGCTCTTCATCAAAAATAGAAAAGTGTAAATTAAAACGGCGTAGCATTTCTACTAACCATTGGTGCTGTAAGTTTTCAGGTACAATAATGAGCACACGGCTGGCGCGGCCAGTAATAATTTGTTGATGTAAAATCATCCCAGCTTCAATGGTTTTACCTAAACCTACTTCATCAGAGAGTAATACACGCGGCGCAAAACGTTTACCCACTTCTTGGGCAATATATAGCTGATGCGGAATAAGGTTAGCGCGTTGACCAATTAAACCTTTAATGGGTGATTGTTGGCGTTCAAATTGGTGTAACCAAGTTTGGTAGCGCAAAGTGTACCGATCAAAGCGGTCTACTTGACCTGCAAATAAACGGTCTTGTGGTTTATTAAATTTTATAAAATGATCTAAAAAGGTTTCTTTTAATTGTACTTTTTCACCGTTATCAATACGTTCACCGTGATAACACAGTAATTCGCCTTGCACTTCAATAGATTCAACCTGTAGTTCCCATTCTTCAACGCTTTTGATCACATCACCAGGATTAAATGCTACACGGGTCACGGGTGCTTCTGCAGAAGAATAAACACGGTTTTCACCACTGGCAGGAAATAAAATACTGACCTGGCGACCATCAATAGCAACAACGGTGCCCAATCCTAAATCTGACTCTGTATCACTGATCCAACGCTGACCTAAGGAAAAATTCATGTATGTCTCGTCTATGAAGAAAAAGGCGGCTATGTTACCTGTTAGATATCACCACTGCAAGGCGCGAGTTGCCTGACTTTTAATTAATTTTATAAGTAATAATTATTCCCACCTGTAAGCGCCTATTGGCGCGCATTTTTAGTAGGAAATTCAAACTAAATGATATTTGTCATAAAACAGACTTTTATGATAAATAGACTAAACTCAAACTATACCTAAGTAGTTAATTATGTTTATTGATTAGTTTATTGGGTATAGCATAAAAATCATAAAACGTAAGGAAAGTATTATGGGAAAAACGTCAAACCTTGATTGTAAAATGTATGTGTTAGATACCAATGTATTGCTTCATGAACCCCTGGCATACTTGTCTTTTCAAGAGCATCAAGTGGTTATTCCCATGACGGTGTTAGAAGAGCTTGATCATATAAAGGACAGAAAGCATGACGTGAGTCGCGACGCTCGGGTCGCAATTCGTGGCCTTGATGGTGTATTAAGCCAAGCAACTCCTGAACAAATGTTACAAGGCGTCGCCTTGCCAAGTAATAAAAAAGTTGGTTTAACCGGGAGTCTAGTTGTAGTAAACGATCATTTATTTGCTGATTCTATTTCTGGTTTACCAGGCAATGAAAATGATCACCGTATCATTAACTGCGCAGTGCATTTACAAAACCAGCACAGTGATAAAAAAGTGATACTGGTGACTAAAGATATTAACATGCGCTTAAAAGCCAAAGGGGCGGGGCTTAAATATGTTGAGGATTATCGTACAGATCAACTCATTGACGATATTGCTTTGCTTACTAGTGGTTACAAAAAGATAGAGGGAGATTTTTGGCAGCATGTTGGTCAGTGCAACACTGAGCAACACGGGCGTGAAACAGTTCATCATATCCCTAAAGATTTAATTCCTGATGTGTTTTGTAATGAATATTTACTTGATGATGGCGATCAGTTTGCTGCGAGAGTTAAATCGTATGATGGTGAGCACATTACCATTAAAGATATTGGTGCAGAGCGACTAATGCATCAAAGCGCTTGGGGAATAAAACCAAAAAATATTTACCAAGCAATGGCGCTCGATGCACTGCTTGATACCTCTATTGAACTTGTTATTTTAACCGGCCCCGCAGGGTGTGGTAAAACCTTACTTGCCTTAGCTTGTGCGCTTGAAATGGTAATAGAAAAAGGCATTTACGACAAAGTCATTGTAACTCGAAACACGCCTGAAATTGCTGAATCGATTGGCTTTTTACCGGGTACCGAGGAAGAAAAAATGGCGCCCTGGTTGGCTGCCATTACCGATACCTTAGAAGTACTGCACAAAGGCGATGAAAACCCAGTTTCGAGTCGCAACTATATTATGGAAAAAGCCAATATCCAGTTTAAGTCGGTGAATTTTATGCGTGGCCGTAGTATTCAAAATGCGGTGGTGATTTTAGATGAAAGTCAAAACTTAACCGCTTCTCAGCTAAAAACCATTATTACCCGTTGCGGAGAAGGCACTAAGCTTATTTGCACCGGTAATTTAGCGCAAATTGACAGTAATTATCTTACCGCTGTTACCTCGGGATTGACCTATATTGTGGAGCGATTTAAGCATTTTGAAGGTGGCGCTACGGTTAATCTTAATGGCGTGGTACGTAGCAGGCTAGCTTCATTTGCGGAGGAAAATTTATAACAAACTATGTTGGCTCATGTTCTCGCGTGAGTTTTGAGCCAACAATAATTAAAAGTGTTTTTTAAAAATAAAATTAAAAAGCCATTTAGTTATTTTGTAACTTACTTTTACAGCATTAAACTAAGCGATTACGCGATGCTTGTTGAGCAAATGCGGCAATGTTTAAACTCACTTCTTTTACTAAACGCACTATAGATTCTGTACTGGCCCACGCTATATGCGGGGTCAGTAATAAGTTATCGCCTGTGTAATTAGCCAGTGGATTGCTTTGCTCAGCAGGCTCTTTGGTCAGTACGTCAACGCCCGCACCAGCAATAATATTGGTTTTTAAGGCGTGTGCTAAATCGGCTTCGTTGATGATCCCACCGCGTGCGGTATTAATAATGAGCGCTGTTGGCTTCATTAACTTTAATTCAGCAAGGGTAATTAAGTCGCGCGTTTCATCATTAAGTGGGCAGTGAATGCTAATAATATCCGCTATTTTTATTGCTGTTTCAAAAGGTGTGCGACCTTCACGACAGGCGGCGCCTTTGCGCTCTGCAATAATTACATGGGCGCCAAATGCCTCTGCAACTTTAGATACGGCATTGCCTAAAGTACCACCGCCAATAATAGCGAACGTTTTACCCTGAATGTCATTAAAGCTGTGATCAAGTCGACAAAACATCTCACTTTTTTGCCATGCGCCTTGTTGGCAATCAGCCTGGTAGCGGTGAGTATTGCCTAATAAATTTGTGATTAGCGAAAAGGTGTGTTGCACAACGGAGGGGGTTGAATAACCTGCAACATTAGTGACTGCAATGCCTAAGTCTTTTGCGGCATTTAAATCAACATTATTGGTGCCTGTAGCGGCAACACAAATGAGCTTTAACTCAGGAAGTTTTGCCAATGTTTCGCGATTTAGTAGTACTTTATTGGCGATCAACACATCAGCGCCTGCACTGTGCGCTAATACTTGTGCTGGGCTGGTTAGTGGGTAGCTGGTGAAATTGCCAAGTGATTGAAAAGGTTCAAGTGATGTACCTGCTAATGTGGCAGTATCGAGAAGAGTAATATTCATGTGCTGTCCTTATTAAATAAAATAATTTTAATGCTTGACCTTGATGTGTACTCTAAGGTTTATAGTTGACATCAGTTGATAATAGACTCATTGGAGACTCAGATGAAAATAGGTCAGTTTGCTAATCAGTTAGGTGTTTCTACCGATACTCTAAGATACTATGAAAAACATAATTTGTTAACGCCATCAAGTCGAACCGGAGCTGGTTATCGCGATTATAGTGAAGCAGCATTAAAGCAAATGGAATTTATTTTACGCGCTAAAAATGTTGGCTTTAGCTTGGCTGAGATCAAAGAGTTGCTGCAAATTAAATTTAAAAAGCATCAGCACTCATGCCATGAAGTCAAAGAGTTAACAATACAAAAGCGTGATCTCGTTGCAGAGCGCATTGCTGAACTAACACGTTTTCATCAATCGCTATCAGTGCTTGCTGATAAATGCTGTGGCGGCTAAGAGCCCGCAGATAACTGTTCAATATTAACCACTTTGGAGGACATCGATGGACTTACTCAATAACTTTTGGCAGTTATTTTTATTATCTGCCCCTTGGTTAATGCTTGGTTTGCTGATTGCTGGGTTATTAAATGTGTATTTACCGGTAAATTTTTTAAATAAGCATTTAGGTAAAGAAGGCTTTTGGACCACAGTGAAAGCCGCTTTAATTGGCGCACCAATGCCGTTGTGTTCATGTGGTGTTATTCCTGCTGCAATTGGCTTAAGACGTGCTGGTGCTTCAAAAAGTGCGACCACTGCGTTTTTAGTGTCGACTCCTGAAACTGGGGTTGATTCGGTGTCAGTATCATATGTGTTATTAGGCCCATTTATGGCGATTATTCGACCTATTGCTGCAATTTGCAGTGCCATTGTTGCAGGTGTATTAGTAGGACGAGATACTGACAAGCAGCAAGCAAAACCAGCGGAGCCTAAAGCAAAAACCAGTTGCTGTGCGTCTAAATCAGTTGAACCTGAAGTTAAAGCGAGTTGTTGTGCACCCAAACCAGTAAAACCTGAAGCTAAAACCAGCTGTTGCGATACACCAAGCGCAACATCACAAAGTTCATGGCAAAAGATGCAACAAGCGATAAGCTTTAGCTGTAATAAACTGTTATCAGATACCATGGTGTGGTTAATGATTGGTTTGTTCTTTGCGGCACTGGTACAAACCTATGTGCCAGAGTCATTTTTAACGCAATGGGGCAGCGGTATTGTTGCCATGTTGGTGGTGATATTGGTAAGTATACCCATGTATATTTGTGCCACCGCATCTACGCCCATTGCCGCTGGCTTATTATTGAGCGGGGTATCTCCGGGGGCGGTGTTAGTGTTTATGCTCGCAGGGCCTGCAACGAATATCGCTACATTGGGTGTTGTGGCAAATGAACTTGGTAAACGTGCTGTGGCCGCTTATTTAACTGGGGTGATTGGTGTGGCGCTAATATTTGGTTTTTTAACTGATTATTTAGTGGCTGAGTTTGGCTTTGTTGTCACCCCATTACTCGGTGAAGAGCATGAAGTACTGCCCCATTGGTTAAGCTTTATTTGCGGCGTTATTTTAATGGCACTTATGCTGCGTTTAGTAGCGAAAGCGTGGCAAGCAAAGCGAAAAATAACTGGTAAGAGCATTGCTTAATCAATTGTTCTATAAGTACTTTTAACAGCGCTTATTAATTTTGAACTAAAAGCAATCGTGTGACTTAGTTCGCATTTTTGTTTGCCTGAGTTATAATCGCCTATAGAATATAAACGGTACGTATTTTACGTGCCGTTTTTTTAACTTTATAGATGCAGTAAATGATTGAATTAGAAGATAAGTACGCAGATATAAGACCTTATAATGACGATGAAGTTGCCGCCTCATTAACGCGATTAATTAACGATAATGCGTTTCTTGATGTAATTGCAAAGTACAATTTGCCACGCTTTATATCCGCCGTTGGATTTTTAGCACGCGCCATAATAAAACATCAGTTACGTAAAAAGTGGGGCAAAGTTAATACAGTTGAAGATGTACAAAATGAAGTGGCGCATTATTTAAATAAATTAGTAAAACGCACAACCTCAAACGTTACTTTTTCGGGCTTAGAAGCATTAAATCCAGATCAAGCCTATCTTTTTGTCTCAAACCACAGAGATATAGTTTTAGACCCCGCGCTGGTTAATTGGGGACTATATCAACATAAAATGAAAACAGTCAGAATTGCGATTGGCGATAATTTATTGCAAATTCCTTATATTACTGAGCTTATGCGTTTAAATAAAAGCTTTATTGTAAAACGCTCAGCAAAAGCTCCTAAAGAGATGTTAAAAGCACTCACTCAGCTATCGGCTTATATTTATGATTCGCTTAAAAGCGGGCATTCAATTTGGATTGCGCAAAAAGAAGGACGCGCAAAAGATGGCGTAGATCAAACCGATCCTGCGTTATTAAAAATGTTGCAGCTTAATGGCCGTAAACAAAAAAAAGAGTTTGGCGAATATATTAAAGAGCTAAAAATAGTGCCCGTTGCAATATCTTACCAATATGAACCTTGTGCAATTGCTAAAGCAAAAGAGCTGTACCATAAACAGCATCATGGTAAATATGTAAAATCGGCGGGTGAAGATATTGCCAGCATTGTTGAAGGATTTAGTTCAGCCAAAGGGCATGTGCATTTATCGTTTGGCCAACCTATTGAATCGCACTGCGATAGCGCTGAAGAATTAGCAAAAACTATTGATAAGCAAATTATTGATTCGTTTTACTTACACTCAGGTAACTTTATTGCCGGTGGCAGTACTGAAGTGGCCATTGATAAAAATGATGCGGCGCAATTTGAAGCGCATTTGGCCAAAGTGCCAGAAGAGTTAAAACAGCTGGTGTTAGCTATGTACGCTAAGCCCTATCATCGAAAAACACAAACTCATGAACAAAGCTGTGAGCAGTAATTAACAGCTTGAGCAGACTAAAATAAAAGCAGCAATTAATTTGTTGCTTTTTTTTGCGCAAAAATAGCGCTATACTCAAACTATGCTTTTAATACCGGAGGGTGAAATGCAACAAATTGAAATATTTGATATTCCTAGCCCTTGTAAAGGTATTTGTTTAGTCAATAATCGAGGTTATTGCAAAGGATGTTATCGCAGTCGTGATGAGCGGTTTTCATGGAACTCATTAACTAATGCGCAAAAAAAGAAGGTGTTAAGCTTATGCCAGCAGCGCTACAAACGTTATTTACAAAAACACAAAGCACTTATTGAGCAGCCAGTTTCGCCTAAGCAGGACGATTTTGGCTTTTAATCAAGGCTATATTTAGCTCTGAGTAATCGTAGAGTGCCATTTTCATTTAATTTATGCAGTTGCTCCTCAAGTTTCGGTATTAATGCACTATGGCGAGCATGTAAAAAATGAAAACTCTTGATCGGTGCAAGTATTTCCATTTGAAATTGATTAGCATCAAACTGAGGATGTTTAGTCGACAATAAAAAGTCGAGTAATAATACCCCTTGTACTTTTTTTTGAGTGAGTAAATTGAGCTGCGCAGTCACGCTTTTCACGCTAATAACATCACCAATAAATGAGCGCTTATTTAAGTAACTTTGTACCGCTGGGTAACCAGCTTGAATAGCTATACTATTTAGCTGCTCAAAGGTACATTGTTGACAATTTTTTAATAGTACAAGGTTAAATTCAAACAGTGGAAAGTTAACCGCATGCAGATTTGTATACTGTTGACTAATAGCTGAAACCCGTCCTAATTGGCCATCAAGGGTGCCATTATTGGCAGCAGATAACGCACTTTGATGATTAAAGTCAATAATATGTACAGCATAGCCAAGTTCCTTATATGCAATAGTCATCAGCTCAATAACATAGCGAGCTTGTGGTGTATCTGCTGGGCGATTGAATAGCATATGTTGTGTGTTTGCTAAAGTGAAAAATGGCGCTAGTAAGCCACACAGCATTATGCATTGAAGAACGTATTTAATCACAGTGTTTCCATAGAAGGACAAAAACGCTATCAATCTACGTTTAAAAGTTAAAAAGCGCAAGTTTAGCCATGACTCCGATGCTATACTCTGAATATCATTATGATTAGTAAAAACAGGTAATTTATGTCGTTTAACTTATGCTTACTGCCGCGCGAGCAAAAGTATCAAATTCAGCTAGATTATGAGGCTTCATTTTGGGCTTATCAAATTAAACGCGGAAAAAAAACACGCGAGCAAGTTTACAACACTTTACATAGCCGTCCAGTGGCTGAGCAAGGTGTTTTAAAACAGAAGTTTGAGCATTATTTGGCAATTATGCTTAGCTAGAGTCTGCTTATTATGCTGGTTTTTAAACAATTAGAATCAATTAAAATGCCCTTGGCAAATAAGTTTTATAGCTTATGTAAAGTTTGTGGCCGTGCAAAAAAACACGCACCGAAATATCATCGTATTAAATTTCAGCCAATCATCAATCATTAACCAGCAATAGGGTACTCATGAGTATTAATAGCTTTGTTATGGCCATATTTGTGCTATTTATGCTCATAAGCGCTGTAGCAACAGCGCAAGTTAAACGGTTATCCCCAAGCGAAGGTTTATCTCAAAGTTACGTTAATACTATGCTTATTGATAAGAATGGCTATTTATGGCTTTCTACCGAAGGTGGCTTAAATCGTTATGATGGTTATCAGGTTATTCCAATTAATGGTCCAAATGGTGAGTTGGAAGAAGCGATTATTGACCGTATATACCAAGATCAACAAGGATATATTTGGATAGCGTCTTTATTGGCCGGCTTGTTTAGATACGATCCGCAAACAGATACCTACCAGCAGTATTTAGAAAAACCAGTGACTGAAGAGCAAATTTTGCAGCAGTCTGTTTTTACTATGCTTGCCACAGATGACAAAACTTTATGGATTGGGCAAGGACGTGCGTTCGCGAAACTGGATATAGATAGCGGCTCTATTACGCCTTTTTTTAAACTTCCTGAGCAATTTGAAAATGCGTTTGTGCGCACTTTGTTTCATTACAAGGATTATATTTTTATTGGTAGCACCGATGGTGCGTATGTTTTTAACATAGCAACTGAGCAAGTGCGACCATTAGAGCATTTGAGCGAAGCCGATGTGCACATTTATCAAAACAATGTGAAGTCATTTGCCCTTGGCAATCATAATCAGTTGCTTGTAGGTGCTGTTAAGGGTTTATACGCTGTTGATATTAGTAATTTAGATGCAATGTTTAATGATTACGACCAGGCATTCAAAAATAAAAAATTACTGACTGATTTGAATATTTGGGATATTGATAATCAACAAGGCGTGCTTGATTTAGCGACAGATAAAGGCTTACTGAGTTTTAACTTAAGCACCGCAGAGGTTGTTAAAAATAAACGTATTCAGCAGAGTAAATATACGCTTGCTGATACCAGTATTATTGATATGGTTAAAGATAAGTCGGGTGGAGTATGGCTAGCAACAAAAACTGATGGTGCCTTTTATTTGTCCAGTGACAATTATAAATTTTATAATATAGAAGGTAATGTTTTAACAGGTGATGGGCTATCACACCACTCTGTATGGGCAATAACTGAGTATCAAAATAAGTTATGGCTGGGCACGCACAATGGCTTAACTGCCGTCGATTTGAAAAATAATAGATCAGATGTGTATTTAAAAGACTATAAAGCCGATTTATTGACCACTGAGTTTACTATTTTCAAAATTATGCCTTATAAAAATAAACTCTGGTTACATTCAAACCGAGGATTGTTTATTTTTGACCCGCAAAGCCAACAACTTACCAAGCCAAAAACCGCCAATATTGCTAATCAAGTTTTTTTAAATGATTGGGTGCATGGCATGACATTGCTAGCGAATGGGGATTTATATTTTGTTCATCCTGATCACGGCATGTTTCAATATAATATTGATAGTCGGCTTTTAACTCACTTAAAAGGGCAGTTGACACAATTTGATCCATTTTTAGCGCATGGCTTTTTACCGCCATTACCAACACGGCCTAAATGGCCATTATTTTTCAGTGGCGGTGTTTTATATCAATTTAATCCTAATGATTTGAGCCTGAACACTATTTATAAAGTACCTGAGCATCATGACAATGTGGCGGTGAGTATTCTTTCCTACGTGGTAAATGAACAAAATATACTGTGGCTGTCTCTATCTAATTTTGGGCTCATTGGTATTGATGCAATCACTTATGAGTTAGTACACACCATTGATTTAGATAAAAATAAGTTAGGTACTTTATTATACGGTATGGTGCTTGATGAAGAGGGAATGATTTGGATGAGTAGCCATAAAGGCATATGGCGATTAAATCCTAAAACACTTCATTTTCAGCAGTTTACATCATCAGATGGGGTGCTCTCTGCTGAATTTAACAGTGGTGCTATGGTTAAATTAAATGATGGACGAATTGCCTACGGTAGCCTCAAAGGGTTTACCTACTTTGACCCCAAAGAGAATAAAAATAGCCAAGGTTTATTGAACCATGTGAATATAACTCGGATTAATTTAATGTCTCGAGACTTGTCTATTAACTTACAACAACCATTAGAGAATATTACTTTAAATCATGATGATATAGGGCTTGAGATTGCATTTTCAGCGATGTCATTTAGCTTTCAAGAGCGTATTATTTATGAGTATCAGCTCAATAAAGGCAAAAAGAGTTACACGCGTAATAATCGTGTGGTATTTCCTAAATTAAACCCCGGCACTTACCAGTTCAAAGTATGGGCAAAAGACCCCCTAACCGGTGCCTATACACCGCCTGCTATTTTAAACATTAAAGTAAACTATCCTTTATGGCGAGCACCATACTTTTTAGCCCTGTATGCAATTATTCTAATTACCATAATAAGTGTTTGGGTAATGCGACGTAATAAAATACAGCGTATTTTATTAGCTGCCCATAAAGAGAGCCAAGATAGCGAGGCACGTTTAAAGCTCGCGTTAGAGGGCAGTGAATCAGGTGTATGGGATTGGCAATCGGATCAGCTTAATATTTATCAGCCTAGGTTAGTTAATGAATTAGGCTATGAAGATGACTCTGTTAGTTTAGATGGTTACTTAGAGAAAATTCATCCGCATGAGCGGGCTATTTTTAGATTAGAGTGGTTAGAGTTTTTATCAACTGATAAGGGGTATTTTAATTGTACCTACCGATTACGCCATGCCAAAGGGCACTGGCGCTGGTATAAAGATTTTGGCAAAGTGGTTGAATGGCATGAAAATACACCGCAAAAGGTAGCAGGTACTTATACCAATATGACACGCGAAATGGTATTTGAGGAACATGCTCGTTTATTTACCGCTGCATTTGAACAGACCCGAGATTGGGTGTTTATTTTAGATAAAAATTTTAGTATACGCGCTTCAAATAAATCGCTGCAAAGCGCTTTTGGCTTATCAGCAGAGCCTCGTTCAACCCGCTTACTTAATTTAGGGATGACACGCAGCAGCTACTTTGACTATTTACGAATTATGCAAAAGCTTGAAGTAGGAGAGCATTTTTCATGTGAAGACACCGTGGTACTGGCAAACAAAGAGCAACGCCATGTGTTGGTTAAAATAAGCGCAGTTGCTGATGAAAGCCAAAGGTTGAGTAGCTACATAGTGATCTTAACCGATATTCATGCGCAAAAGGTCGCTGAAAATGAGCTGCATATATTGGCAAATTACGACGCTCTGACTGGACTGCCAAACAAAACCTTATTTAACGACAGAGCCATGCATGGCATCGGTCAGGCCCGTCGTCATCATTGTAAAGTGGCTTTGTTGCACGTCAACATAAAACGTTTTAAGTATTTTAACGACTCATTTGGCACACAAAGCGCCGATGAGATCATAAAGTTAGTAGCAAACCGCTTAAAGACAGCATTACGCCCCTGTGACAGCGTTGCGCGTTTAGGCGGTGATGAATTTGTTATTTTAGTTGAAGATATTCAGCAAATAGAAGAAGTATTACTCATATGTACCAAGTTAATGGATTGCGTGAGTAAAGACATCGAAATAAGCCAGCAAAGTGTCTCAGTACATTTAAGTATTGGTGTGGCTATTTTCCCTGATGATGCAGTGCAGTATAAAGCGTTGTTGAAGGCGTCAAATGTCGCACTCTATTACGCTAAAAAAGTGTTAGAGAGCAGCTATAAGTTTTATAAACAAGAGATGAATCAGCAGGTTGAAAAAACACTGCATTTAGAATCGCAACTGATTAAAGCGTATCAAGACAATCAATTTTGTAATTACTATCAACCCATTATTAACGCCTCTACGCAAAAAACTGTGGGCTTTGAGGTGTTGCTACGCTGGCCTGAAAACCAGTTAGCGAATACCCAAGAGCTCGCTAATGTGGCTGAAAATATTGGTTTAATTACTAAAATAATGCTGCAAACGTTTAAGCGTGCATTAGTAGCATTGACCGACTGGCGCACAGTATGTCCTGATTTATATTTATCAATTAATCTTTCAGCGCTCGATTTTGAGTTTGTAGGACTTGTGCCTGAAATTCGCCAATCGTTGAATAACGCGGCCCTGCCGCCAGAGGCTATTGTATTTGAAATAACAGAGTCTATTTTGATGCGAGACTCACAGCATGCAGTTAAAAATATGGATTTATTAAAACAGTTAGGCTGTAAATTGTATATGGATGACTTTGGCACTGGTTATGCTTCATTAACTTATTTAAAGCGCTTCCCAATAGATGTTTTAAAAATTGATCGTAGTTTTGTGCAAGATATCGGGATTGATTCGGATAACGAAGCGATTATTCAATCCACTCTAACTTTAGCCAGCAGTTTAGGTAAAGAGTGTATCGCAGAAGGTGTTGAAAGCGCGCACCAATTGGCTTTTTTAAAAGCCCAAGGCTGTGGCTACTTTCAAGGTTACTTGTTTAGTGAAGCTGTGCCTAAAGAACAGGTGCTCGGGCTAATTGAGCACGACTGGCAAGCTGTATTTTCAAAGGCCTAAAGCGCATCTCTTTGTTAAGGGCGTTTACCGCAATGGCGACAAAATAAATGTGAGCTGCGTTTATTAACTTCGGCGTTAATGGTTTTATTGGCTTCTAGTTTACTTAGCCCGAGCTTATAACGCAGCTCTTCAAGGTGATGTAACTGTTTGTCAGAGAGCTTACCATCGGTTATTTTCTCGTGGGTAGCATCTTCAAATAGCTGACGGCGTTTGCGTATTTGCTCTGAAAAACTCGATGCTAATAAGCCCGTCGGTATGGCTACCATTCCCATACTCACTAAGGTTATTACCCCTCCGAATAGCTTACCTACAGGGGTGATAGGCACAACATCGCCATAACCTACAGTTGTAAGGGTTGCCATTGCCCACCACATTGCTGCAGGAATAGACCCGAATTTGTCAGGCTGAATATCGTGCTCCAATAAGTAAATACCGCAAGAGGCGAGAATCAGCATGACAAACATAATAAAAAAAGCGGCTAATAATGAGCTCGACTCATCAATAAATGCTTGCAATAACAGTTGCATTGCGCGGGAATAGCGAGTGAGCTTAAATATCCGCAATAACCGTAGCACGCGTAAAAAACGTAAATCCATAGCAAAGAAAAACATTAATAAGCTAGGTAAAATAGCCATTAAGTCAATAATCGCTAAGGGTGATAAAATATACTTAATTCGTTTTTTTGTCATTGAGCAGTCCATTGCTGCGTACTTAGTTCGATCAACACAAGTCCAAGTGCGTATCAGGTACTCAATGGTAAAGATGCTGACCGATACTAGTTCCAAAATTAAAAATTCGCTAGCATATTTAGCTGCGATGGAACGTACCGATTCAAGTACAATTGCCACTACATTAATCATAATAATAATAATGAGTAGGATATCTAAAATATGGCCAGCTCGCCGATATTTCCCGGATGATTCAAATATTCGTGCAATTGTGTGTCTGAGTGTATGCATAGTGTTTCTTACAACGTCAGCAGCATATTGATACTGCCTTCTTCAAAATCACGACTAATTTTGAACCCAAGTTTACGGGCCAGTTCAATCATACCGGTATTCTCTGGCAGTGTAATACCTTCAATGGTTTTTACTCCTTGGCGTTTGCAGTGAGCAATGGCTGCATTCATTAAGATACGCCCTAATCCAAGTCCTTGGCAATCTGAGCGCACCACAATGGCAAATTCGGCCTGTAAGTTATCAGGATCCATAATCACTCGTGAGACGCCTAATGTTAGTTGCTGCTCGTTTTGAGCTTGAGTAACAATAAACGCCATTTCACGGTCGTAATCGATTTGTGTCATTTTAGCGAGTTGATCGTGATTAAACTGTGGTAACTCGCCAAAAAAGCGTTTATATCGGTCTTCTTTCGTTAAAGAACGATCAAATTCTTGGTGTGCTTGCTCATCTTCTGGTTTGATGGGCCTGAGTGTTGCTAAGGTGTTATTTTTTAAGGTTACCGTTTCAACCAATTCGATAGGGTAGGGGCGAATAGATAGACGTTTTCGGTGTGCTTGAATTTGATACTGACTCAAGTTCATGGTGGCATCGAGCACCAAAAACTGCCCATTGCTGGCTAAAATAGGGTTAAGCTCTAACGAAGTAATATCGGGTTGATCGATAATTAATTGAGATATTCGCGTGAGTAATGCACACAAGCGATATTTATCTACTTTTTCAGGCAGAACGCGATCTTTAAGTACCCCTTTATCATGAGCCGCGGCAATTAAATACTTAGCTAAGTTCATATTAAGTGGTGGCAATGCGACCGCAGCTTGAGCATATTCAAGCCCAGTGCCGGCTTCCCCTAATAAAATAACGGGGCCAAAATTAGGCTCTGTTTTAATGGCTATACGCAGCTCGTTTGCACCGGCTCGTGGGGCCATTTTTTGCAGCGAAAAACCATCAATAATGGCATCAGGGTAAGTGTTTTTTATTCTCAGTAACATGGCAAATGCCGTTTGCTCTACCTCTTGTGCATCATTGAGGTTAAGTACTACGCCGCCGACTTCAGACTTAGAGGGAATACTGGGGCTTATCAGCTTTAATGCCACCGGAAAGCCCAGTTCTATTGCTTGTTCTTTTGCTTCGGTGGGGGTGTAAGCCACCTCGGTTTGAATACAATCTATGCCGTAGCTACTTAAAATTTGACTTGCTTGATGGGTTGATAAGTAGTGTTGTTGATCATTTAAAAATTCTTTAATCGCTGCTTTAGCGGCGACTTTGTTGATAGTGGCATCATCGGTGTTTGATTCAGGTGTTTGGGTTAAGTGTTTTTGGTTTCGACGGTAGCTGACTAAGTGCATAAACGCCCCCACCGCTCCTTCGGGAGTGCGGTAGGTGGGGATGGCGTTGTTAGCGCAGATGCGTCTGGCTGCAAAGGCGGCATCTTCACCCATAAAGTTAGTAATAACGTATGGGCGAGCCATTTTGGGCAACTTATTAAGGGCTTCAACAATAACGTGGGCATAACTTTCACTGGGTGCTAATGCCGAAGGGGTGTGAATAATCAATAAGTTTTTAACTTCTTTAGCGTTTAGCAGTATTTCTAATGCGTGCTTATAACGCACCGGGGCCGAATCGCCAAATATATCTACTGGGTTGGTAACTGTATCTGAATGCGGGATGACGTTATTGAGCGCATCGCGTGTGGCATCACTTAGCTGGGTAAGTTTGCCTGAGCTTTGAATGAGTTCATCAACGGCCATCACACCAGGGCCCCCCCATTAGTTAATATGGTTAGCTGCTCTACTTGCAATAATTTAGGGTGCATTGCCAAGGTTTGGGTCGCGGCAAAAAGCTCACGCAAATCTTTTACTCTTAGCATACCCGCGCGCTGAAACATCGCATCATACACCGCATCTGAGCTTTGTTTTCCGCCGGTGTGTATTTCAGCGGCGCGCGCGCCTGCGCTGGTTCTACCTGTTTTAATGGCAATAACCGGTTTAGAAAATGCCGCGGCACGAGCGGCAGAAATAAAGCTACGAATATCATTAATATTATCTATATAGAGTAGAATCGCTTTGGTTTTAGCATCACGGCCTAAAAAGTCGAGAATTTCGTCAAATTTAATATCTAAACAATCCCCCATAGATATAAAATAGGAAAAGCCAATTTCTTTATTTTTTGCCCAGTCAAGAATAGTCGAGCAAACGGCTGCTGATTGCGACACAAAAGCCAGCTTTCCAGATGTCGCAACGGTGTGGGAGAAACTTGCATTTAAACCTATATGGGGAATGAGTAACCCTAAACAATTTGAGCCTAGCAGCGTTACTTTGTGTTTTGCCGCGCAGTCTTTAAGCGCCTGCTTTTGAATCATAGTAAGGCCATCAGCAATGATAATCGCACTATGACAGCCAAGCGTGCCAAGTTGCTCAATAATTTCTATTAGGGTGTTTTTGTTGGTACAGATAACGGCTAAATCAGGTATTTTTGGTAACGCTGCAATGCTTGGGTAAGCCAGCACGCCATGCACTGCAGTATGATTAGGTGTAACGGGCATAATCGGCCCTTTAAACCCGCCTTGCAGTAGGTTGCGCATTACCACATTACCAGCTCGCGTTGCGGTATTTGATGCGCCAATAACAGCGACTGAGCTTGGATTAAAAAACTGACTAATACGTTTTAAACTCATTGCGTTTCCTTGGCAGATTAAACTTTGCGTTATGTACTTTCTCAATGTAACCTGTTTTATAGTTTTTTTCGAGCGTGAATATGCCGATTATTGATATCAGTCAAGGAGAGTAAGGTGAATAAAATATCGAATGTAACCGTTGTTGTGGCAGCGATGTGCCTAAGTATTGGCTTAATTGCGTTGGGTTTTATTGTCAAAGGAGCCGCGCTTGATATTAAAGGGATGGAGCGTACCGTCCAGGTCAAAGGCTTAGCGGAACGTGAAGTGCTTGCAGATACGGTTATTTGGCCTTTGCAGTTTAATGATGCCGACAACAACCTTGAAAAGTTAGTTGAGCGGGTTGAGCAAAAAAACGATGCAGTGATCGCTTTTTTAAAGTTACATGGTTTTGATGATGAAGAAATAACAACAGGTACGCAATCTATCATCGATAAACAAGCACGTGAATACGCGAACGATAATCAAAAGTTTAGGTATGTGGTTAGCTCTAATATCATTGTATATTCTAATGCCCCCGATAAAGTTAAAAACGCATTGAGCAAAGTAAGTCAGTTAGCAAAACAAAACATTGCCATAGTACAAGATAACTATCAAACCCGTATTGAGTATATTTTTACTGGGCTTAACGATATAAAACCTATGATGGTGCAAGAAGCCACAGAAAAGGCCCGTGAAGTGGCCGATAAGTTTGCCAAAGATTCAAATTCACGCTTAGGTAAAATTAAAACTGCTCGCCAAGGTCAGTTTAGTATTAGCGATCGGGATTCAAACACACCGCAAATTAAAAATGTACGTGTTGTTACCAGCGTAGAATATTACCTATCAGATTAACGCTGCCACTTGCTTGGTAGAGCGCTGTAAATAAGCGGCACTTAGCAGTAAGGTTATTTCGCTTGGGGGATTACTTTTTAATGCCTCAAGCAACTGTAGTTTTGCTGTAGGGTTTTGCTTTTGTTCTATTTCCATTAATGCCAGTAAGGCTGAAAATTCATGTTTTACGGGTATGTTTGGTTTATGTGCATAGGCAATATAACTGGCAACCGCAGTCAGCCCTTGCTGATTTGTGTGTGCTAACGCTTCTAATAGTTCTTCGTTAGATTCAAATAACATTAACGAGCGAACATAGTTAAAAGGCAATTGTGTAGGCTTTGCTTGCTTAAACACATTATGTAAGGCGTTATTGCCAGCGTCATCGGTACTAATAAATCCTTTATTTAATTTAAGTGCAGGGGTAAAAAAGCTCAGTGCGTCTAAACTGGTTAGTTGCTCAATAAACTGAGCAGGCGGCGTATTAGTGGTTAAAATGCGCACAGCGATATTTTGCATAAAATCGTATTTAATACTCATGCGCAGTGCGCTTTCAAACAGGTAATTAAGCTGCATGGTTTGTTGTGCGCTAGTGAGTTTTTTAAAGTCATTGTCAAGCTCACTAAACTGTTGTTGTTTAATGCGCGCATCAAGTAGCTGTATGCTCAAATCCATCCTAGTATCCTCAGAAATACAAATGTAATGCAATTGGAATTAAGCTTATCCTAGCTTAAATTTTTGCTTTATAACACAAAAGGTCGCAATAGCGACCTTTTGTATACCTAATTAACAATTAAGCTTGTTTACTGGCAATCCATTCATCTACAAAGTTCTCAAGTACATTTAATGGGACTGGGCCATTTTTAAGAACGACATCGTGGAATTGACGAATATCAAACTTATCGCCAAGTTGCTTTTTAGCATCTTCACGTAGTTCTAAAATTTTCAGCATACCTACTTTATAAGCCGTTGCTTGTGATGGCATTACAATATGACGTTCAACCATTTTCACGCCGTCAGAAGTGGCGTTAGGGGTGTTGTTAACGTAGTAATCAATCCCTTCTTGGCGAGTCCACTTCATTGCGTGAATACCGGTATCAACCACTAAACGACATGCACGCCATAATTCCATGGCTAAGCGACCAAAGTCAGAGTAGGGGTCTTGGTAAAGCCCCATTTCTTTTGGTAGTAATTCTGAGTATAACCCCCAGCCTTCTATGTAGGCTGTGTAACCGCCAAATTTACGGAACTTAGGCACACCTTCAAGTTCTTGTGAAATAGCAATTTGCATGTGATGACCCGGAATACCTTCATGATAAGCCAAGGCTTCCATTTGATAAGTTGGCATGGCTTCCATGTCGTAGAGGTTGGCGTAGTAAATACCTGGACGCGAACCATCCGGTGCAGGTTGTTGATAAAACGCTTTACCTGCCGCTTTTTCACGGAAGGCTTCAACACGTTTTACAATCATGTCGGCTTTTGGTTTTACAATAAACAGCTCATCTAAGCGTGTTTTCATATTATCAATTAAGCCTTTCGCTTCATTTAGGTACTGCGCTTTACCCGCTTCAGTATTAGCTAGATAAAATTGCGCGTCTGTTTTCATAAACTGCATAAAGGCATTTAAGTCACCCTCAAAGCCGACTTTATCTTTAATGACACGCATTTCATCATGAATACGTGACACTTCAGCAAGGCCAATAGCATGAATTTCTTTTGCGCTAAGATCTGTGGTGGTGGTACGTTTAAGGGCGTTATTGTAAAACGTTTCGCCATCAGGAAATTTCCAAGCGCCATCACGCTCATCAGCACGTTTTTCTAACTGTGCAATGTAATTAATAAGCTTAGTGTAGGCCGGTTTAACCGCTGTTTTTAATGCGTCTGTCGCTTTATTAATAAGTGCATCTTTTTCAGCTTGGTCAATTTCTAAGGCATTTACTTTGCGTTTAAAGTCAGCTAAAAGCGTTGAATCTTCACCCTGTTCAAACGGTGCACCTTTGATGATGTTTTTGCTTGAATCAATAACGTGTGGAAATACAAATTTAGGCGCGATGATATTTTTATCAGCGCGAATCTCTAAGCCGGTAATAAGTTGATCAAATACACCCGGTACCCCATTTAAACGAGCAATGTAATCATTGGCTTCTTTTACGTTGCTAATTTGATGCTGGTTAATTAAAAAAGCCGGCACCATAGAGTGGGTACCAAACATTTGGTTAACTGGGTAGTTATGGTAACGCCATTTAAAATCGGCAATGCTGGCTTCTAGAGCTTGTTTTTTTAAGTCATAGCTTACTTGAGTTGCTGTATCTAATTGTAAGCGATTGATGTTATTAAGTGTTTCAAGATCCGTTTTAGCTTGTGCTAGGTCTTTACGTGCTTTTTCTTCGCTGTTGTCATCCCATTTATCATAATCTTTTTTGATGCCCATGTAGGTTTGATAAACCGGACTGCTCATTACATCACGATTAAAGGTGTCTTCAAAAAAAGCATTCGCTTTATCAATTTCACTTTGCACAGTTTGTGCCTGAACCACAGGAGCTGGCGTGGACTGTTGTGTTGCTTGCTGGCAACCTGCAAGCAGTGCCACGCTAACTGTGGCAGCAATTAGAGTAAGTTTACGCATTAGTATTCCTTTTGTTGTTATCACTAAACAAATAACGCGAGCAGATCATTTAAAAAACGTTGCCCTTGGAGTGTAACGTGCCAATGACGGTCAGTTTTTGTAAGTAAACCGGCATTAATGGCTTTGTCTAGTGCATGTTGTTGGCTTTGCAGTGGCTGCTGCGTTAGCGCATTAAAATCATTTATAGGGCATGGCTCAATTAAACGAAAGCGATTCATAAAAAACTCAAACGCTAAGTCGTCTTGCTCTACCTGCCAGCTTTTGTACAAGTAGGGTTTAATTATGTCCATGTAGCCCCGAGGGTGTTTAACCTTTTCAGTGCGTGTTATCACCCCCGTTTTCGCATCTGTGACCTTACCATGAGCGCCACAGCCAATGCCAAGATAATCGCCAAACCGCCAATAATTCAAGTTATGTTGGCATTGATAGCCCGGTTTTGCATACCCTGAAATTTCGTATTGCTGATAGCCTGCTTGTGCTAACAGTGCTTGGCCTTGCTCTTGAATATCCCATAAGATTTCGTCTTGTGGCAGAGTAGGTGGTTTTGAAGCAAACTGTGTATTGGGCTCAATGGTGAGCTGATACCACGAAATGTGCGGTGGATTAAGCGCAATAATTTGTTTTAAATCACTGAGCGCGTCATCAAGTGACTGCCCGGGTAAGCCGTGCATTAAATCAAGGTTAAAGCTATTTAACCCCGCTTCATTGGCTTGCTGTGCGGCATAACTGGCTTCATCGGCGCCATGAATTCGGCCTAAGGCTTTTAATTTATCGTTTTGCATGCTTTGCACGCCGATAGAAATACGATTAATGCCTGCTTTTACATAGTCTTTAAATCGATTCGTTTCTACGGTGCCGGGGTTTGCTTCAAGGGTGATCTCACAGTTATCGCTTAAGCCAATTAGGTTATCGACTTCGTTAAGTAAACGAGTATATGCCGCGCCGGTTAATAGGCTTGGCGTGCCGCCACCTATAAAAATACTGTGAATTTTACGCCCTTGTACTAAGTGTAAATCAGCGTTTAAATCGTCAATTAAGTGCTGCACATACTCAGCTTCAGGAATGTCACCTTTTTGGCCGTGGCTATTAAAGTCGCAGTAAGGGCATTTTTGCACGCACCATGGTACGTGCACATATAGGCTCAGTGGGGGAAGGTTCACAGGCCGCCTTTGTGTTGTAGCGTTTGCAGTAACATTTTAAGTGCTTGGCCGCGATGGCTTAGTGCGTTTTTTTGCGCTTTTGTTAGTGCGGCACTGGTGCAATTTTCTGAGGGCACAAAAAAGATGGGATCGTAACCAAAGCCACCTTCACCTTGCTGGGTGAGGGTAATTTCGCCCTCCCAGCTGGCACTACAAATAAGTGGGGTTGGGTCATCAGCATGACGCATCAATACCAATACACACCAAAAGCGGGCACTACGATTAGGGTTATCGCCTAAATCCGTGAGTAACTTATTTATGTTGTCTTGATCGCTTGCCCCAATACCGGCAAAGCGGGCTGAGTAAACACCAGGTGCGCCATGTAAGCTATCAACTTCTAACCCAGAATCATCAGCAAGGGCGGGCAGCCCTGTTATTTTAGCCGCATGGCGTGCTTTGATTATCGCGTTTTCTACAAACGTGGTGCCCGTTTCGGCTACGTCACTGACATTAAAGTCGCTTTGTGGCACAACATTTATATTAAGTGCGCTGAGCATGTTAGCCAGCTCACTGACTTTACCGGGATTACCGGTTGCAAGGACTAAGGTGTTGGTCATATTTAATCTACGTAAAATTTTTGCTGAAACTGTAAGGTTTGAAATTGGTTATCTTGTTTAATTTCAATTTCAAAACGTAAAATTTCTTCGTTGGTGTAATCGACTTGGGCAAGATAATAAATAGAGTCGCCTTCAACCACTTCTTTAAAATTGAGGCTTTGTTTATTACCTAATAAGTTTCTAGCGGTGCCTTGTAATGTTGCTTTTTGCGCTGTTTTATCAGCATCATTTTTTAAAATAGAAATATTAACAATGCCTTTATAACCGCTGCGTTCAAGGCCGTACGCTTTAGCTATTTGCGGCTGAATAAATGTGGATGGAAAAGCAATATAGTGAACTTGCCAAGGACCCAGTTCTTTGTATTGGGCACCTTGTTCTTGTGCGCTGTAGGCATTAAATGCCAGAGCGAGACCTGCGATAAAACAAAACGTTATAAATTTATGCATAGTTAACTCCAAAAAAGAGGCGCTAGGCCTCTTATGTTACTTAAGCTAAAAGGTCCATCAGCAGCATTTGTAAAAACTGAATCCCGATGATCACCACCAGTACCGATAAATCTAAGCCACCAAGTGGTGGTAAAATTTTACGTATTGGCTTTAACATTGGCTCAGTAAGCTGGTGGAATACTGCTTCCATAGGATTTTGCCCTTGGCTTACCCAGCTTAAAATAGCGCGGATAATTAACACCCAAAAGACTAAGTTTAAACCTTCTTTTAAAACCGTTATCAGCGCTTGTATTAATACTGGGCCAACAGCCCAAGAACTATAAATAAGCCACATTAAGGTACTTATTTTTGCCACAGCCACTATAAATGCCAGTAGCAAAGAGGCTAAATCAAGCCCACCCACCCCCGGAATAACCTTTCGCAGTGGGTTAACTGCAAACGACGTAGCTTTGATCACAAATTGGCTCATTGGGTTGTAAAAGTCGGCTTTTGCCCACTGTAGCCAAAAGCGCAGCAGTACCACCATTAAGAATAGATCAAACAAGGTGCTAATTAAAAATTGCATGGCATTCATAGTGTAACCTTTAGTATCGTTCAATAGGTTATAACGTTATTTAACGCTAATGAGTTAAATAAAATTAAAGTTCTTGTTCCATTTGCTGTGCACGAGTAATACACGCATCCATGGCATCGGCAACGGTTTGGGTTAAGCCTTTATTTTTTAAATGCTCAACAGCAGCATGGGTGGTTCCACCTTTAGATGTTACATTAGCGCGTAATTGCGAAATAGTAATATCTGGTTGGCTAAGGGCCATTTCAGCTGCGCCAAGGGCGGTTTGTTGTACAAGGCGGCGCGCGTCTTCATCACTAAACCCAAGTGCTTTGGCTTTTTCCTCGATGGCTTCCATAAATAAGAAGAAGTAAGCCGGTGAAGAGCCGGTAACAGCAATAATATCGTTAATTTGTGATTCTTTTTCAACCCAAACAACAATGCCAGTACATTCAAATACTTGTTGTACAAACTCGTGCTCGCTTTGGGTTTCGCCTGCGCCATATAAACCGGATACCCCGCGGCCAAGTAATGACGGCGTATTTGGCATACAACGTACCATTTTTACATCTTGGCCAAGCATCTCACGCAAGCGTTTAACGGTTAAGCCTGCAGCGACTGAGATAAATAATTTATCACTAAAATCGATGCCTGAATCTTGAAACGACTGGCATAAGTCGCCCATCATTTGTGGTTTAACAGACAAAACAATGACATCGGCATCGCGCAGTGCTTCGTTATTGTCACGGGTAGTTTGCACTTTGAAATCTGCTGCGACCTTCGCTAGTTTTTCTTGGTTGCGGTTGGTTGCAATAATGTTGTTTGCGTTAAAGCCGTTTTTTACCATGCCACCAATGATGGCGTAGCTCATATTACCTGTGCCTATAAATGCGATTTTTTTATCTGACATATGTCTGTTATCACCTTTTAAGTTCGTGTTCCAAAAATATCTGTGCCGATCCTCACCATGGTTGAACCTGCCGCTATGGCAGCTTCTACATCGTTACTCATCCCCATCGACAGCGTATCTATATGAGGATATTGGGCCTGTAGTTTATCAAAGCAAGTTTGTAATTGCTCAAAATATTGAACTTGCGTGTTTGCATCGTTACTTTTAGCGGGAATAGCCATTAATCCGCGCAGCTTTAAATGCGCGCATTGATCAATATACTGGGCGAGCTCAGTAATTTCACCTGGCTGACAACCAGATTTTGCCTCCTCTTCACTAATGTTGACTTGAATAAGTACATTCAGTGGGGGCATTGTTTGAGGACGCTGGCTGTTTAAACGCTTTGCTATTTTTAGTCTATCGACACTTTGTACCCAGTCAAAATGACTGGCCACCAAGGCGCTTTTATTTGACTGAATGGGGCCAATAAAATGCCAAACAATATCGCTAAATGTGTCAAGTTGCGCTATTTTATCCACAGCTTCTTGAACATAAGATTCACCAAATTGGCGTTGCCCTTGCTCATAAGCTGCCATAATATCAGAGACAGGCTTGGTTTTAGATACTGCGAGTAACGTTATGTCGTCACTATTACGCTGTGCATTATGCGCTGCCTCTGCAATTCTAGCGTAGGCGGATGTGAGTCGTTCTGCTATTGTAACCATATATTTATCAGTTAGTTGTGGAGTCATAAATGGATATCACCGAATTATTGGCATTTAGTGTGCAACATAAAGCATCAGATTTGCACTTATCATCAGGGGTGTCACCTATGATACGTGTTGATGGTGATGTGCGACGTATTAATATACCAGCACTTGGAGATAAAGAAGTCAGTAGTCTGGTTTATGACATTATGAATGATAACCAGCGCAAGGACTATGAACAAAATCTCGAAGTTGATTTTTCTTTTGAAGTGCCTAATTTAGCACGTTTTCGTGTAAATGCCTTTAATTCTAATCGGGGTCCTGCTGCGGTGTTTCGTACTATTCCTAGTGATGTTTTATCACTTGAGGATTTAGGCGCGCCTGAAATATTTAAACAAATTTCAGATAACCCGCGCGGTTTAGTGCTCGTGACCGGCCCGACGGGGTCAGGTAAGTCGACCACACTGGCGGCGATGGTTGATTACATTAATCAAACTAAGCATCAACATATACTAACCATTGAAGATCCTATCGAATTTGTGCACGACAATAAGCTAAGCTTAATTAATCAGCGAGAAGTACATCGTGACACACATAGTTTTTCTAACGCTCTGCGAAGTGCTTTGCGTGAAGACCCCGATGTTATTTTAGTGGGGGAGTTACGAGATTTAGAAACCATTCGCCTTGCAATGACCGCGGCTGAAACCGGTCATTTGGTGTTTGGCACATTGCATACAACTTCAGCCCCTAAAACGATAGACCGTATTATTGATGTATTCCCTGGTGAAGAAAAAGATATGATCCGCTCTATGCTCTCTGAATCACTGCGTGCGGTTATCTCGCAAACATTGATAAAAAAAGTAGGGGGGGGCGAGTGGCGGCCCATGAAATTATGCTGGCAACGCCGGCGATTCGTAATTTAATTCGTGAAGATAAAATTGCACAAATGTACTCATCTATTCAAACGGGTGCGTCACTGGGAATGCAAACCATGGATCAATGTTTAACAAACTTAGTTAATCGTGGAATCATTACTCACACAGCGGCGTATGCAAAAGCGCAAGATAAAACCCAGTTTAGCGCTTAAGGAATTATTATGACTTTATCTTTAAATCATTTTTTACATGTAATGATCGACAAAAAAGGCTCTGATTTATTTGTGTCGAGTCAGCTGCCGATTAGCGCTAAAATTAATGGCGAGCTTACGCCGCTTGACGATCAAAAATTAACTGATGAACAGGCGTTAGAGTTGGTTGAATCGGCGATGAGCGATAAACAAAAAGCTGAATTTCATAATACCAAAGAATGTAATTTTGCGATTGCGACCAGTGAAGGGCGCTTTCGTATTTCTGCTTTTTGGCAGCGCGACAGAGCGGGTATGGTTATTCGCCGAATAGTGACTGAAATCCCTGATGTTAAAGATCTTGGGCTACCCTCAGCCCTGACTGATGTCATTATGTCAAAGCGTGGGTTAGTGCTATTTGTAGGTGGCACCGGCACCGGTAAGTCAACATCACTGGCAGCATTAATTGGCTACAGAAATCGTAATCAGCGCGGGCATATATTAACCATAGAGGACCCGATTGAGTTTGTGCATGAGCACCAAAAGAGCATTATTACTCAGCGAGAAGTGGGTTTAGATACTGAAAGTTTTGAATCAGCACTTAAAAGCTCTTTACGCCAAGCGCCAGATGTTATTTTAATTGGTGAGATTCGATCGCAAGAAACCATGGAGTATGCATTGAGCTTTGCAGAGACAGGGCATTTATGTGTTGCTACTTTGCATGCCAATAACGCTAACCAAGCCATAGACCGTATTATGCACTTGGTGCCAAAAGAAAAGCACGATAAATTAAAATATGATTTAGCGCTTAATTTACGTGCCATTATTGCTCAGCAGCTCATTCCAACCTCAGATGGTGAGGGACGTGTAGCTGCAATCGAGGTATTACTTAATACGCCCATGGTCAGTGAGTTAATTAAAAACGGGAATATTGGTGGTATTAAAGAGACCATGGCTAAATCAACAGAGATGGGCATGCAAACCTTTGATCAGGCTTTATTTGAGCTTTACAGACAGCAACGTATTAACTACGCCGATGCACTTCATCATGCTGATTCACCAAATGACTTACGCTTAATGATTAAACTGCGTAATAATGAGCAACAAGGCGCAGGTTTTTTACAAGGTGTGACCATTGATGGCCTTGATGATAAAGGTAATATGACCTAAGTCACTTAGGGTTTGTTGACCTTTGCTGATTAAAATTTGTTTAAAACCAAGTTAAATAAAAAAAGCGCCTAGAGCGCTTTTTATGTATGTTTGAATAATGTATTAACCATAACGGGTTTCAAAAAAGCTCTCTAAAATGATCACCGCAGACATATTGTCTACGTTCCCTTTGCCTAAGTTTTTGTAGCCGCCACGTTCAAATAATCGTGCTTTAGCATCGGCAGTGGTTAAGCGTTCATCTTGAGTTTGAACCTCAATGCCATAATGATTATGCAGTCGATTAGCAAATTTTTTGGCTTTAAACGTCACATCCTGTGTTGTGCCATCCATATTAAGCGGCAGGCCGACAACCATTAAATCGGGTTGCCATTCTTTTACTTGTACAGCAATGTCATCCCAATTAGGGATGCCATCTTGGGCTTTGACTGCCTTTAAGCTGGTGGCACTCCCGGTCAGTTCCTGACCAATAGCAATACCAATACTTTTGGTGCCAAAGTCAAATCCCATCACGGTGCGCTCACCTTGCGGTTTTACTGTTTTTTTAGTCATGTATTTCTTTAATAATAGTATGCGCTAAGCATGCCCGGCTTCAGGGCTCAGTTGACCAATATCAAAACCAAGCATAGAGACAGCCATTTCCCAGCGTTTTTCTACGGGTGTATCAAAAATTATTTTAGGATCGGCTTTAATTATTAACCAACTATTATCCAGTAGCTCTTGCTCTAACTGGCCTTGCTCCCAACCGGAATAACCTAATGTAATTATAAATTGTTCTGGCGCTTGAGCAGTTGTTAAGGTTGCTAATACATCTTTTGAGGTAGTGATCATAATATCACTGCTCAATTTTTGGCTTGCCGAGTACCCAGGTTTAGGTGAATGCAGCACAAAACCACGGTCGGTTTTTACTGGCCCGCCAGCAAATACACTTACCTGAGCAGCATGCTGAGATTTATCGTTATCAATCTCAATTTTGTCCAGTAATTCACCTACGGTAACATCAATAGGCTGGTTGATGACAAGCCCCATAGCGCCTTCTTCATTGTGTTCACAAATATACGTGACGGCACGTTTAAAAAAAGGGTCTTGCATTGATGGCATTGCGATTAAAAAGTGATTTTCTAATGACTGCATAATTTTTACCCTTTTAATTATTGAATATTGAGTATGGCATAGTCCGATGTTTTTAGAACTAAAAACTTATTCAAGTTTATAGCGATAAACTAGGTAATAATTTAGAACAGTTTGGCGTTATTTACTCAACCTCTTTTCTATGGCATCGAATAAAATGCCAGTAATAGAAATATCGTAGGCCGCTTCAATTTCTTTTACACAGGTTGGGGCTGTGACGTTAATTTCGGTTAACTTATCGCCAATAATATCTAAACCAACAAATATTAAGCCTTTTTCTTTCAACGTTGGGGCAACGGCCTCGGCAATTTTAAGATCTGATGCGCTAATAGGGCGTGCTTCGCCGCGTCCACCTACGGCTAAATTACCGCGTGTTTCGCCATTTTGTGGGATACGCGCTAAACAATAAGGAATAACGTTACCATCAACAACTAATACACGCTTATCGCCTTGAGTGATCTCTTCAATATAATTTTGCGCCATCGCAAAGCGACTGCCATGCTCAGTTAAGGTTTCGCATATTACACCAATATTGGCATCATCGGCTTTTACTCTAAAAATAGAAGCACCGCCCATGCCATCAAGCGGTTTTAAAATAATATCTTTATGCTGCGCTAAAAATTCACGGATTTGCTTTTGACTACGTGTAACTAAGGTATCAGGCGTGTGTTCACTAAACCAAGCGGTAAAGAGTTTTTCATTGGCGTCGCGCAAGCTTTGAGGTTTATTAACCACTAATGTACCGGCTTGTTCAGCGCGCTCTAAAATGTATGTAGCGTAAATATATTCAGTATCAAAAGGGGGGTCTTTGCGCATTAAAATAACGTCTAAATCAGCCAGCGCTATGGTTTGTTTTTCTTCAAGTTGATACCACTTTTGTGGGTTATCAAAAACTTGAGCTTTGGCTGCAGTGGCGTAGGCATTGCCTTGACGCAGCGATAAATCATCCATTTCCATATAGTAAATTTCGTAGCCACGGGTTTGCGCTTGCATCATCATTGCAAAACCGGTGTCTTTTTTAATATTAAATCCACTAATAGGATCTGAAATAATACCTAACTTAATTGCCATGCGCTGTGCCTTAATTTATCTGTTTTTTACAACTGTAACTCTGATATGTGGGTGCTTTTAGTTATTTCAATTAGCTAAATCGCCAAATTGTAATTGCAGTGCGCTTAAAACGGTTAAAGCCGCTGTTTCTGTTCGCAGTACTCGTGGACCTAAACGAATATCTACAAATTCTTGTTGTTTAGTTTGCGCCATTTCATCATCGGTAAAACCGCCTTCAGGGCCGACTAAAAAACGCACGCCACCATCGGGGACGGTAATTGTTTTAATGCTGTGCTCGGCGCGCGGGTGCAAGGTTAACTTAATTGCATCAGTTTGCTGTTCCAGCCAATGTTTTAAAGCAACGGGTGGGTTGATTATGGGTATAAAGTTACGTCCCGATTGCTCTGCAGCGGCAATGGCTATTTTTTGCCACTGTTGATGTTTTTTCTCTAGGCGGTCACCGCTGAGTTTTACGCCGCAGCGCTGACTAAAAATAGGCGTGATTTCAGTGATGCCAAGTTCAACCGACTTTTGAATGGTAAAATCCATTTTATCGCCACGAGATACACACTGGCCTAAATGAATCTTTAGTGGCGATTCAACATCATGAGGATTAAATTCAAGGGGCATAACGACGACGTTTTTTTTGCTCACTTCAATAATTTCACTGAGAAACTCCCCCCCTTGACCATTAAAAACAGAAACCTGTTCGCCTACTTTCATACGCAGCACTCGGCCTACATGACCTGCTGCGTCATCGTCAAGGTTTAAAGGGGTGTTAACAGCAATCGGTGATGATTGATAAATATGAGGCACTCGCATGATTAATCACTTTTTACATAGAAGTTATATTCCGCTATGGTAAGTAAGCAAAGGCTTAGGTGCAATTATTTATTTTTCATATTAAGGGACTGTAAGCTCTGTTAGTTCTTCTGAGGTTTGAGCTATATCGGTATCACAGAACAAATAGTTTGAATGGCACTCTTCATTTATGGGCTTAATGTTATATCCTTGGTCTGTTTGAATGATCATGTAACGTTTTTCATGTAGTGAATTATAAATAAAGCGTTGTGTATCCTCGGCTAGTAAGTAGTCTGTTTGATTTAACAGCACACCCTGAATATTGTGGTGTTCGTGTAAGTAGTTGGCAAGCTCAGAAACGCTTATTTCGTTTTTAATATCGCAATAGCAAAAATCTTTAACGAGTTCGTCAAACATCATTTTAACCAGCTTTTGAGTATTAGCCCCAGCAATGATGATATCTTTTTTTTCTGGAGCATTTGTATTTATGTAGTATTTAATAAATGAATGACTAAACTCGTTGTCTAAATCAATTAATAGATAACTCGCTGTTTTAATTTCCATATGCCTAAAGTCCTTGTTAATTTCCACATGCCTATAGTCCCTGTTAATTTACTAGAATATCAAATAGGGACGTTTAGTAACGGCTTAATTTAATCAGTTTGGTACTAAATTGAAAACATACTTATCAATAAATAACCAATAGCACAAAATCCAGCAAACTCGATGCATGCAATGCCAATATTATCTTGATGATCAACTTCATGTGCAGTATCAATGTTTGGCATTGCGATAATTTTTATAATATACGTTAAACAGTACAGTAATAACCACATCACACCGCAGTGCATTACTAAAGTGAATAAATTTTCTACCATTTTACCGCTTTGAAATGCCGCACTTGATAAACCAGCATACGCAGCAAGCGCCAAACCAATTGACTTACCCGCATAGCGAATACCGATTGAAGTATTTTCTAAGCCAAAATTACTTTGTAATGACGCGCCTTGATTGGTTTTAGCAAAGCGATATTCGCGTATTTTACTATCTAGGGCAAACAACCCTTGTAAAACAAAAAAGCTTACCGAGGCTATTAATAAATTACTAAAGCCTTGTGTGTGTGTCCACGTATATAAACCCAGCACTAAAATACAATTTGCAATCAACATGCCTGAATCAACCATAGCTGCACAGACGTTTTGTTTCAATATTGCAGCTTCTTCATTAAAACGACTTAATATCCATTTACGATGAATTAAATGCCCCATTTTTATAAATAAAAATAACAGCACAATTAACAAAATTACCTTTAACGGGTTTGATTGGGCGGTACTAATGCTTATTTCGTCAAACAAAAATGCCACAGTGGCAATCACAACTGATATTTCACAGGCAAAACTAATCCCCATTGCAAAGTTATCATGTTGTGCTAATTCTTCTTTAAGTGCTTGTTTTGTTTTTATTTGAGTAATAATTCTTAAACTGATGATGATGATACAAATAACAACAAAACTAATAGCAATCGCAACTAAACTAGTGTTAGATAATGACAAATATGACATGGTGTTCCTAATAGTATTTACCTTGATAGGTTTTTAATCATTCTAGTATGGTTATTGGTGAGATAAAAGAGGATATTGATGAGTAACAACACGCAGCTGCCGATTCGATTACAAAAACTGGGCGAAACACGTTTTGAAGCGCTGTACTCAAAGCAACAAAAACAGCAGCAAATCGTGCGTTTGTTAGCGTTAAGTGATTTTGCTTGGCGCAGTTTAAGCTCTCAACCTAGGCTACTGTCTTGGTTGTTATGTGAGCAAGAAATTAACAATAGAGAAATCTCAGATCCCTTTGCACAGCTCGACATAAATAAAATAGAAGAGCATGAATGTCATCAATTACTTCGCCAATACCGAGAAAAATACTGGCTAAAGGTGGCATTTTTAGACATTTGTTGTGCTAATCCGATTGACGATAGTATTAAATATATCAGTGAACTTGCCAATAAATTGATCGACAGTGCTAACCAGTGGGCTTACAAAAATGTGGCTAAAACTAACGGTGAGCCATTAGATGAATACACCAATTCGTTACCATTAATGGTACTAGGCATGGGCAAGTTAGGTGGGCAAGAGCTTAATTACTCATCTGATATCGACCTTATTTTTGCATACCCTCGCAATGTTAAAACCCAAGGGGGGCGTCGCTCTCTTGAGGCCTCTGTGTTTTATACCAAGGTAGCGCAAAAACTGATTGCAGCACTTAATCAATGCACCCTAGACGGTCAAGTGTTTCGGGTTGATATGCGTTTGCGACCATTCGGTGAAAGTGGTCCATTGGTGATGAGTTTTAATGCCATTGAAGATTATTACCAAGAGCAAGGACGTGATTGGGAGCGCTACGCGATGTTAAAAGGACGCTTAATTGGCACGCCTAATATTTATTGGGAGGAGTTTAATACTTTACTGAGGCCCTTTGTATATAGGCGTTATATTGATTTTTCGGTGATTGAATCGCTCAGAAAAATGAAGCTTATGATTGCGCAAGAGGTGCGGCGTAAGCGCTTAACTAATAATATAAAGTTAGGTGGGGGTGGCATTCGAGAAGTGGAGTTTATTGTTCAAGCTTTGCAAATGGTCAGAGGCGGCAGAGAAGCCAATTTACAAACGCAATCTTTATTAATTGCATTAAAAGAGCTATCCCTTAGTCAAGTGATTGATGAGCTTGAAGCTAGCGACTTGAAATTTAACTACTTATATTTACGTAAAGTAGAGCAATACCTACAAATTTTTGATGATCAACAAACGCAAACATTACCTGATGATGAGTTAAATCAACAACGATTAAATGTGTTACTTGAGCTGCCTGACTTTACGGCAACGCTTAAAAAAATCGAGCATGTTATGAGTCAGGTTCATAATGAGTTTACCCAAGTGATAGGTGCAGAAACAGAACCGCTTGATACCTGTGAAGGGGCGTTTATTAGTACGTGGGATCACGGTGATGTCAGCTTTTTAACTGATCCTAGAGATGAGTGGCAAACCCCCTTGCATGATTTTAAACAGCGTCTTTCTAAAGCTAAAGTAGGTAACCGAGGTCGTGATATTCTCGACAAATTAATGCCTGCATTACTTAAACAGCTAAGTGACTTTAATGCCAGTGCCAGCGTATTTGCCTCAGTTTGCCAAATACTCAATAAAATTATTTCGCGCACTGCTTATTTAGAGCTGTTGTATGAAAATCCAGGAACATTAAAGCAACTGGTTTTATTATGTTGTCATAGTAAATGGATTGGTGAGCATATTTCCTTGTATCCAATATTGCTCGATGAGCTTATCGACCCTGCGGTACTTTATCAACCAACCCCTTTAACGGCCTACAAAGACGAAATAAGGCAGTATTTTTTACGTATCGAACATGACGATCTTGAGCAACAAATGGAGGCACTTCGTCAGTTTAAACAAACTCATCAATTAAGAATAGCAGCCGCGGATGCCACAGGCATTATTGATGTAATGAAAGTAAGCGATCACTTAACCGCGCTCGCTGAGGCTATAGTAGAGCAGGCTGTCAATATTGCTTGGTATCATTGTGTAAAACGCTTTGGCATGCCACCTAATACCAGTGTTGAACATAAAGGCTTTGCCGTTATTGCTTATGGTAAAACCGGTGGCTTTGAGGTGGGTTACGATTCTGACTTAGATTTAGTATTTGTCCATAATCATGACGGCACTAGTTACACAAGTGGCGATAAAGCAATTGACTCAAGGCAGTTTTATTTAAAGCTTGCACAGCGATTAATGCATTTATTTAATACCCGAACCGCTTCAGGTATTTTGTATGAATTAGATACTCGCCTGCGCCCAGAAGGACTTTCTGGGTTATTAGCTATTAATTTAGAGAGCTTCAATCATTATCAGCAGACCCAGGCGTGGACATGGGAGCATCAAGCGTTAGTCAGAGCCCGACTGATACTAGGCCAAGCTGAACTAATAGAGCGATTTGCCCAAATTCGCGCCGATATATTGTGTCAAAAGCGCGATGTTGAGGTTTTAAAAACAGACGTAATTAATATGCGCGAAAAAATGCGTGGTCATTTAGCCAAAGGCAATGCTCAGCAGTTTGACTTAAAGCAAGATGCAGGGGGGATGACCGATATTGAGTTTATAACTCAATATTTAGTGCTTAAGCATGCGCATGAGCATAGCCATTTATGTGAAAACTCTGATAACGTTAGAATTTTAACCGATGCTGCTAAAATAGGCTGTATTAGTGATATACAAAAACAGCAGCTGGTTCAAGCTTATATAGATTATCGTTCACGTTACCATGTGTTAAGCCTGAATCAGCAAGGTCGCTGCGTAAAACGCCAGCAGTTTAGTGAAAACATTAATAACGTCAGTACCATTTGGAAAGTTGTATTTGAGCTGGACTAGTTAATAATTAGGCGCTCAGTATTTTAATTATTTAATTTTAAACAATTTGAACGCACAAATTCAGAGGGTAATTCGGTAATAACCGCAGCGCGTTGTTTAGGGCAAAAATACGCGTACACTTCGTTTACAAAGTCATCATTAATAGAGCGACTAACGCGATACAAAGCGGAATTGAAGCTACCATCTATACGAAAGTGCTCTTTTATTACGTAATCCTTATCTAAGTACCACAATAAAGTAATACCTTCATTATTGGCATATTGAGTCAGTACCGTACGTAAGGTTGAATCACGTTGAAAGCGACGCGGCCCCACCTCACCACTCCAATTTAGGGGCATAGGCTCGGCCACAAAAGAGCGCTGATTAAGCGCTCTGTCGAGACTTAAATCGGGTTTATCAAGTTTAATAACAAACTTTTCATTATCTTTGTCGATAGTTACTTTATCGCGAATAGAGGCATAAAACCGTGATAACCCATCCGCTGCAGCATTGGTGGTTTGTTGATAATTTAGTACTGAAGCGCCATTTAGTAAAAAGTAAATGGCCGCACCAATTAACAAAACCGCTAAAATTAAATATTTAATCCAAAACCACATAGTCGTTACTCATTGTTGTTATTTAATAACCTATCTTTAATAAAAAGAAGGCGCGTCTTTATCTGGTCGTGTTTTAAAACGCCTGTGTAGCCACATATACTGCTCAGGGGCGGCATTTATTGATTGTTCCATGCGCTGATTAACACGTATTACATCGGCTTTATCATCACCGCTTGGAAAATGTTCAAGCTCAGAAATTATTTCTAAGTGGTATTGTCCATCATTATCACGGCGAGTGATTAAGCTCATTGTTTCACAGTTTTTACTGCCCGCAAACATCAGTGTACCGGTGGTTGTTGCAGTATCGGGTACTGCGAAGAATGGCACAAACTCACAGCGGTTACGACCATAATCTTGGTCGGGTAAGTAGTAACAGACTTTTTTATTTTTGAGTGCTTTTAATAAGCCTTTTACGTCTTTTTTTCCAATAAGGTATTCATTAGAGCGAAGTCGCCCGTTAGTCGTAAAATATTCCATAAGCGGATTGTTATGCGGACGATAAAAGCCAACACCTTGGCATTTTAATCCCATCACTCGACTGGCCATCTCAAGGTGAAGCACATGTGGAATAAGTAATAAAACACCTTTTCCAGATTGTTGTACTCGCTCAAAGTGCTCAAGCCCTTTAAACGATCCTACTACTTTTTCGACCCGCCACTTTGGCCACCACCAAGCCATACCAGTTTCAACCATGGCAATACCAGTATTTTCCATATTTTGTAGGATTAAATTTTGCTGCTCAACTTCGCTCATCGTTGGAAAACAGCGTTTAATATTAACTTCAGCAATGTGTTTTCGGCGCTTCATATATTTATAAATTAAACGGCCGAGCTGTTTACCCATAGCTAATTGTAGCTTTTGTGGTAACCAAGAAACTAAGTATAAAAAAAGCACGCCAATCCATGTTAGCCAATAACGAGGACCTAAAAAAGAGGCTTTAAAAGGGGATGAGTTGACCACAAAAAATTTCTCTAAAATAAAAAATGCTAGGGTCTGTTGACCTTTGCGGATTAAAATTTGTTCAAACTAGGGGCGATTTAATCGCGGCGCGAGGTTTTTAACCTAGTGGGCTAAGTAAAAACCGAGCAACAAAGAGTTAATCGCCCCTAGGCAGAACCCTTCGGGCAGCGCCTGTTTGGCATTGATGCTGCGTTATCGCCTATTTATGGGGAATAACCACACCACACAGGCTCTGCCTTGCCTAAATACCAAACAGGCTGCTGCAAATTTAACCTTGAAAGGCCAACAGACCCTAGTCTAACGCTATGCACTCAAAAATACAAAAAGCCAGCAAAAAGCTGGCTTTAGTGAGTACACTAAAAGTGCTTAGTTTACGGCATTTAAACCTTGGTTTATACCGACTAAATCTTCACGATTTAATGTGCCGGTGGCTTGTTTTAAACGAAGTGTTGATACTACGTAGCGATAACGTACATTAGCTAAGTTACGCTTTGCATTAAATAAATTTTGCGTACTTACGAGCACATCAACAATGGTACGTGTACCTACTTCAAAACCCGCTTCTGTGGCTTGAAGCGCACTTTGAGCCGAGACAACGGCTTGTTCAAGTGCTTTATAGGTCGCAATGTCAGATACCACTTGATTGTAAGAAGTAATAACAGAGCGAGTAACGGCGCGATAGTTGGTTTCAAAGTCTTGGCTCGCAGCAACGTAAAATGCCCGCGCTTGATCAGTGGCAGCAACAGTGGCTCCACCTGAATACAGTGGTACGCTGAAATTTAGCCCAATAGAGCTTGAATCTGAACGAGGTTGGCTGTCAAAACGAGTACCATTTATTTCACGGTCGGTTAATGAATCCCCGTAGCTGGCATTCAAGGTCAGTTTTGGATAATGACCAGCTTTAGCAAGTTCAATTTGCTCTTTAGCAATATCAACCGTTATTTTAGACACTTGCAGGTTTAAGTTTTTATCTTTTGCAATTTTCACTAAATCAGCCGCAGGCGTATTTGGCTTAACGGTTGAAAACGTATCAGTGTTTAACATATCTAACTTTGCGTGATATTTACCCGTAATTTCACGTAGTTGCTCACGTGCTGTTTCTACCGCGTTATTCGCTATGATTTCTTGCGCTACTGAGTTATCAAACTGTGCTTGTGCTTCATGTACATCGGTAATAGCGGTTAAGCCCACAGCGTAACGTTGTTTCGTTTGTTCTAGTTGACGCTCAATGGCGCGTTTTTCTGCTTGCACAAACTCTAGGTTATCAATAGCGCTTAATACGTTAAAATAGCCTTCAGCAACACGCACAATTAAGTTTTGTTTAGCAAAGTCGTATTGGCCACTCGCTTGCAGTGCTTGTTTGTCGGCAATACCTAACGAATTCCATGCACCTAAATCGAACAAGGTTTGGCTTAAATTAATGCCCCGTGTAAATTGATCGGTGTCACTTTCTACTTTAACTTGGTTTGATAAATCGCCTACGCTTTGAAAAGAGGTTGAGTCACTTTTTTCATAACCCATATTCAAGCCTATTTGCGGTAACAATGCGCTCATAGCGCGATCGCTTTGGTATGATTGTGCATCGGCTTGGGCTTTTGCTTTTAAAACGGTAGGATCGTTGGCTGTTGCGATTTCAAAAACGTGAAGTAAATCTTCAGCATTGGCTACGGTTGAGCCCAATGCGCATGATAAACTAACCAATGCTGCAAGGATGTTTTTTTTCATGTGATGTTCGGTCCTTAGACAATTTTTATACTAGGGGTATGTTAACCTGTTTTACCTAATAACTAAAAAAAAATTCGTAAAATAACGTTTTCAAGTGTAACAGAATATATATCTAAATGGCGCTAATGTCTTTGCGCTTTAAAAAGGAAAAATAAGATGGCGAATAAAAGTCGTATTAAATTTACTCATGACGATGTGACCTTAAAACCGATTGAAAACCTGTATAAAGGGTTTTTTAAAATAAATCTTTATCAATTTAAACACGCTTTATTTGCCGGTGGAGAGTCTGAGGTTATTCGCCGTGAAATTCTTGAGCGCGGTGATGCGGTAGCGGTATTACCCTATGATCCGCTGACTGAGCAAGTGTTGCTAATTGAACAAATTCGAATTGGCGCAATTAAAAGCAAACACACGCCTTGGCTGTTAGAATGTATAGCGGGTATGACTGATGGCAGTGAAGATTACGAATTGGTGGTGAAAAAAGAAGCGTTTGAAGAAGCCGGGCTTAACTTAACAAAACTTGAGTTTATGCTGTCGTACCTTTCAAGCCCTGGTGGCACCACAGAGCGTTTGTTTTTATATTTAGCTCAGGCAGATTTAAGCCAAATGAGTACCGGCATTTATGGATTAGAAACCGAAGGTGAAGATATTAAAACTCACATTATGGGGCTAGATGAAGCACTTGAGCGACTCAATAGCGGTGAAATAGATAATGCGGCCACTGTAATTTGCTTGCAATGGTTAGCACTAAATCGCGATAAGATACGTAAAAAATGGGCATAGTTTTTAATTTTTAATAAAAATGGCGGTATTTTGACAGCACTTTTAACCACTAATCGATACATTCAAAGTCTTCCAAAGTATTTAACGCTTTGTGAGCATAATTATGTGCGCCTTTTAAAATTATTACCTCACGAGCGAGCGGTCGGTAGTGTTAGAGAAATCAAATTAGGCCACAGTGAATTTGTTATTAATATAGATCATAGTGCCAAGTACACCCTTGATATATCTATTAAACAGTTAACAGGAATGGTCAAAGGTATAACACCATTATATTTAACGGCTCGTTTGTATAACGATGCCAAAGTTGCAGAAATTGTTCATCATGATTATCACCAACGCATTAAGCCTTCTTACGGTTACCCTAATCCTAAAATGCATCAAAAAGATGAAAAGTATCAGTTAAACGCCTTTTTATATGACTGGTTAGTGGCATGTGTTGAAAGAGGTCAATCAACACTTAATTGGGATATAAATAATGGCTTGGTTTGATGACACCTATCGCTTTGAACACGCTCAGCTACGAATTGCACATATAACTGACAGTCACCTTTTTAGTGATAAACATGCCGAGTATTTTGGGGTTAATACTGCTGAGCATTTTACTAAGGCGTTAGCTGATATAGCAAATCAGCAGCCTGATGCTTTAATATTTGGGGGGGATTTAACTCAAGATCACAGCTTGAATTCCTATTTATTATTTGCAGATATCATCCATAACAGTGAGCTAAACTGTCCCGTATTTTGGGTTCCTGGCAACCATGATGACATTCAGATGCTTAATTTAATTAGCGGTGGGCAAATACAACGGGCTAAACATATTGTGGCACCTGGGGTTGAACTTGTATTGCTAAACTCTAAAGGCGATACACCTGCTGGATGGATAACCGCTGCGCATTTAGAGGAAATTACTGCATGTTTAGTTGATTCACATAGTCGCCATGTTGTATTTTGTCACCATAATCCATTGCCTATTAATGGTTATTTAGATAAACATATGCTTGAAAATGGGCCGCAGTTATTAAATTTATTGGTCAATAGTACGGTGGTTGATGCGCTGTTTCATGGGCATGTTCATAATGATTATCATCAACAATTTAGAGGGCTTGATATTTACGCCACACCCGCCAGTTCTATTCAATTTACCAAACACAGTGCTACATGGCAGCAACACGATAAAGGGGCCGCTTATCGCATGCTGTATTTAAATGCTGAGCAACAACAAGTGCATATTCATACGGAAGTGGTATGGTTAAACGGGTAATTTACATTCACGGTTTTAATAGCTCTGAGAAATCATATAAAGCTGTGCGCTTTGGTGAGCTTATGGCACACTATGATGTTGATTATTGTGTGCCGCGTTTAAATCATGAGCCTATAGAGGCGATTATAACGCTTGAACAATTGTTAACACCAAATACGGTATTACTAGGCAGCTCGTTAGGTGGTTTTTTTGCCACGTATTTATCGCAGCGTTATCATATTCCTGCGGTGGTAATTAATCCCGCTGTTGCCCCAGATACTTTATTAACGCCTATACTTGGGCCTAATTATAATCCGTACCAAGATTATAATTACCAATTACAATCTCGTCATATAGATGCTCTAAAAGCATTAACGGTGACAGAGTTAAAGTTTCCTGAGCTGCTGTACTTATTACAACAAACAGGGGATGAAGTGTTAAACTTTCAACACGCAATAACGTATTACTCACAATGCAAACAGTTAATTGAATTTGGCGGTGATCATAGCTTTAATGGCTTTGAGCGGGCTTTTTCAAACATTGTTGATTTTCTTAAAATCAGTTAGAAATAATTAGCGTATACAAAGATAAAAACTATGACACAACAAAATTATAACGCCGAAGCCATTGAAGTACTTAATGGATTAGAGCCGGTAAAACGTCGCCCAGGCATGTACACAGACACGTCGCGCCCAAACCATTTAGGCCAAGAGGTTATAGATAACAGTGTTGATGAAGCAATGGCTGGGCATGCAACGCGTATTGATGTCATTCTGCATGAGGATAATTCACTGGAAGTGAGTGATGATGGCCGTGGTATGCCAATCGATATTCATCCAGAGGAAGGTATTTCTGGGGTTGAACTCATATTTACCAAACTGCATGCCGGGGGTAAATTTTCAAACAAAAGCTATCAGTTTTCAGGTGGTTTACATGGTGTAGGTATTTCCGTAGTCAATGCACTGTCTACTCGTGTAGAAGTTATTGTTCGCCGTGATGCACAGCAATTTAGAATGGCTTTTGAGCATGGCGATAAAGTTGAAGATTTAAATGTTATAGGCTCCGTGGGCAAACGCAACACCGGTACTACGGTTCGTTTTTGGCCAGATACCAGCTATTTTGATTCAGCTAATTTTTCACTGACTAAACTTAACCACTTATTAAAAGCCAAAGCGGTTTTATGCCCAGGGCTGCGTATTAAGTTTGTAAATAAACAAACGAAAGAAACCCAAGAGTGGTTTTACGAAACAGGCTTAAAAGACTACTTAATAGAAGCTATTAAAGGGTATGAAATACTGCCTAAAGACCCCTTTGTCGGTGAATTTTCAAGTTCTATTGAAGGTGCTGATTGGGCCGTGGTATGGATGCCTGATGGGGGGGAATCAATAGCAGAAAGTTACGTAAACTTAATTCCTACTGCGCAAGGGGGGACTCACGTTAACGGCCTACGCCAAGGGCTTTTAGAGGCAATGCGTGAGTTTTGTGAGTTTAGAAATTTATTACCGCGTGGCGTAAAGCTAACTCCAGATGATATTTGGGAGCGTTGTAGCTATGTATTATCGGTTAAAATGCAAGATCCCCAATTTGCAGGCCAAACTAAAGAAAAATTATCATCGCGTTCGTGTGCCGCGTTTGTATCTGGAGTAGTAAAAGATGCCTTTAGCTTATGGCTAAACGAGCACACAGATACCGCTGAGTTGCTCTCTGAACTGTGTATCTCTAATGCACAACGTCGTTTACGCGCCGCTAAAAAAGTAGTACGTAAACGTGTTACTTCAGGCCCGGCATTACCGGGTAAGCTTACCGATTGTAGCGCCGCAGATAATGACCGCACAGAATTGTTTTTAGTCGAGGGTGATTCAGCAGGCGGCTCGGCAAAACAAGCGCGAGATCGTGAATTCCAAGCAATTATGCCCTTAAGAGGTAAAATTTTAAACACCTGGGAGGTTGAGTCAGGACAAATTTTGGCTTCTCAAGAGGTGCATGATATTTCAGTGGCGCTTGGTATAGACCCCGATTCGAGTGACTTATCTGGGTTGCGTTACAATAAAATATGTATATTAGCGGATGCTGACTCGGATGGGCTGCATATTGCTACCTTATTGTGTGCTTTATTTGTTCGTCATTTTCCACAATTGGTTAGAACAGGGCATGTGTATGTTGCTATGCCACCGCTATTTAGAATCGACATTGGTAAAGATGTTTATTACGCACTTGATGAAGAGGAAAAAACGGGTATTTTAGCCCGTATAGAAGCAGAGAAAAAACGTGGCAAGGTCAACGTACAGCGTTTTAAAGGTTTGGGTGAAATGAACCCGTTACAATTGCGTGAAACAACCATGGATCCGAATACTCGTCGTTTAGTGCAGTTAACGCTTGATGAAGAAGAGCAAACAATGGAAATGATGGATATGCTACTGGCCAAAAAACGCTCATCAGATCGCCGTCAATGGTTAGAAGATCACGGCAACAAGGCGCAGGTTTAACAAGCCTTTGGGCTTAAAACAGGAGAGATAAATGAAAACATTATTTAGCACATTGTTGTTACTGGTTTTCATATCATCGCCAGTAATGGCGAAAAATATACTCGACAAACTGACGGCAGCTCCGGGGTTTGAAATTAGTTTATTTGCAGATGATATTAAAAATGCACGACAAATTGCAGTTTCAAGCCGAGGTATAGTGTATGCAGGGTCACGTAAGGCAGGTAATGTGTATGCCTTGATTGACCATAATAGTGATGGTGTCGCAGATAAAACAATAGTCATTGCAGAGGGGTTAAATATGCCCTCAGGTTTAGCCATCAAAGACGGTGACTTATATGTCGCTGAAGTACACCGTATTATTCGTTTTAAAAATATCGACAGACACTTAAAAAATCCAACGTTTGAAGTGTTTTATAGCGATTTACCCTCTGAGCGCCATCATGGTTGGAAATTTTTACGCTTTGCCCCTAACGGCGAGCTTATTATTCCGGTGGGCGTACCGTGTAATATTTGTGAAGACGATCCCCGCTTTGGTCGTATTTTTTCGTTAAATACCGAGACTAAAGAGATCACAACGTTAGCTAAAGGTGTGCGTAATACCGTGGGCTTTGACTTTCACCCTGTCACGCAAACGCTGTGGTTTAGTGATAATGGCCGCGACATGCTGGGAGATGACATTCCACCTGATGAGTTAAATCGTGTCACTAAAGAGCAAGAGCACTTTGGTTTTCCGTACGTACATGGGGGCGTTATTCTTGACCCCGAATTTGGTGAAGGTAAAAATATTGCTGACTACACCCAGCCTGCCTTAGCACTGGACGCACATGTTGCGCCATTAGGGATTCACTTTTATACCGGTAAGCAGTTCCCTGACAGTTATAAACAACAGCTATTTGTTGCTGAGCATGGTTCGTGGAACCGCTCTAAAAAGGTGGGTTATAAGGTGACTGTGGCAACCATAGAAAATGGCAAGGTTACAAAGTATACGCCATTGATCACAGGTTTTATGCAAGACGAAACAATATTTGGCCGCCCCGTAGCATTTGCACAATTAAATGATGGCAGTCTATTAATAAGCGATGATTACGCTAACGTAATTTACCGCGTAAGCTATAAGAAAAACTAGGTAAGCTTTAATGAGTGATACAAATACCTTGCTAATGCAAGGAATTGAACAGCAAACAATGGGGCGTTTTACCGAAGACGCCTACTTAAATTATTCAATGTACGTCATCATGGATCGTGCTTTACCGCACGTAGGTGACGGCCTAAAACCAGTACAACGTCGCATTATTTATGCAATGAGCGAATTGGGATTATCGGCAAATGCCAAATACAAGAAATCAGCCCGCACCGTGGGTGATGTATTAGGTAAATACCACCCTCATGGTGATAGTGCCTGTTATGAGGCCATGGTACTGATGGCGCAGCCGTTTTCTTATCGCTATCCGTTAGTCGATGGTCAAGGTAACTGGGGGGCAGCGGATGATCCTAAATCGTTTGCGGCAATGCGTTATACCGAAGCGCGCTTATCTAAATTCTCTGAAGTATTGCTTAAAGAATTAGGCCAAGGGACCGTTGATTGGACGCCAAATTTTGATGGCACTATGAACGAGCCAGTTGTAATGCCTTCGCGTTTACCGCATATTTTACTTAACGGAATAACCGGTATCGCCGTAGGCATGGCCACCGATATTCCGCCGCATAATGTACGTGAAGTGGCCAGTGCCTGTTGTTTATTGCTTGATAAACCAAAAGCAGAACTCGAAGAGCTACTGGAGTTGGTGCATGCACCAGATTATCCTACTGATGCTGAAATAATTACTCCTAAGGCTGATATTCACAAAATTTATAAAACTGGCCGTGGCTCAATTAAAATGCGTGCTGTGTATTGTGAAGAGCAGGGCGATATCGTTATCACAGCGCTGCCGCATCAATGCTCGGGTGGTAAAGTACTTGAACAGATAGCAGCGCAAATGAATGCTAAAAAGCTGCCAATGGTGGCCGATTTACGCGATGAATCTGATCATGAAAACCCAACGCGTATTGTGATTGTGCCACGTTCAAATCGAATTAAAGCTGAGCCCTTAATGGCGCACTTATTTGCGACCACCGATCTTGAAAAAAACTATCGCGTAAACTTAAACATGTTGGGCTTAGATGGCCGCCCTCAAGTTAAAGACCTACGCAGTATTTTAACTGAGTGGCTGACCTTTAGACGCGAAACGGTGCGTCGTCGTTTACAATACCGACTCGATAAAGTACTGGCACGATTACATATTTTAGAGGGTTTACTTGCTGCCTTTTTAAACATTGATGAAGTAATAGAGATTATCCGCTCTGAAGATAAGCCTAAACCCTTATTAATGGAACGCTTTGAGTTAACCGATATTCAAGCGGAAGCCATTTTAGAATTAAAACTTCGTCATTTAGCCAAACTTGAAGAGTTTAAAATTCGTGGTGAGCAAGACGAATTAGCCAAAGAGCGTGACAAATTAGCGCAAACATTGGGTTCAGACCGTCGGATGTCGACCTTATTGAAAAAAGAAATTCAAGAAGCCGCAGAAATGTACGGTGACGATCGCCGCTCCCCTGTAATTGAGCGTGTCGAAGCAAAAGCCCTCAGTGAAAAAGATTTAATTCCATCAGAGTCGGTGACTGTCGTACTATCAGACAAAGGCTGGGCCCGTGTTGGTAAAGGTCATGACTTAGATGTTGAGGGGTTAAGTTATCGCGCCGGTGATGGATATAGAGCTTCAGCGCGGGGCAAAAGTAATCAGCCTGCCGTGTTTTTAGATTCAGCAGGGCGAGCATTTGCCAGCGATGCCCATAGTTTACCTTCAGCAAGAAGCCAAGGTGAACCGATGACAGGGCGCTTTAACTTAACCTCAGGTGCGAGCTTTGAACACGTTGTAATGGGGGAAGACGCCCAAGTATTGTTAATGGCCTCTGATGCAGGTTATGGCTTTATTACTGACTTTAAAGACCTAGTCAGTAAAAACAAAAATGGTAAAGCCTTAGTAAGTGTACCAAAAGGCGGGGTGTTGTTATCGCCAATTCGGGTTAACGACGTGGCTACCGACTACTGTATGGCGATTTCTAACGAAGGTCGCATGTTATTATTCCCACTGCGTGACTTACCTAAGCTAGGTAAAGGTAAGGGTAATAAAATTATTTCCATTCCCGGTGCTAAAGTGCAAGCGCGCGAAGAGTTTGTAAAGGTATTAGCCGTTGTACCGCAAGGCAGCAGTGTCACCTTGCATGCAGGTAAGCGAAAATTAACCCTAAAACCGAGCGATCTTGAGCATTATCACGGTGAGCGAGGCCGCAGAGGTAATAAGTTACCTCGTGGATTACAGCGCGTTGATGAGGCCGTGGTGGAATTAACGCCTCAACAAACGGATGAACCAAGTTTAGACTATGATCAACGTTAATCTGCTGATTAATTAGTTTGAAATAACGTTATAATAAAGAAATCGATCAGGGTGGTTATATTGGAGAGGCGCACTTGCTAGCTGTTATACGTATTTTTTTGATGCTGTTGTTTATAGTATTAAGTTGTTTTTTTGGTTTGTTGTTATCAATCTTCAGACCATTTCATCCCAATAATATGCATATTGTATCGAGCTTGTTTGGTTCAATGGCTAGAATGCTCGGGGTGAAATTAGAACTTAAATATCATCCGGATGCGCTTAAAGTGGGGCCTGCTGTCTATGTAGCGAATCATCAAAATAATTATGATATTTTTACCATTGCAGCTATGGTGCCGCAAAATTGTGTAACTATTGGCAAAAAAAATCTTAAATGGATCCCCTTTTTTGGTCAGTTATACTGGTTGTCAGGTAATATATTAATCGACAGGTCAAATCGTTCAAAGGCGGCGGGAACCATCTCTAAAGCAGCCGCTAAAATTAAGCAAAAAGGGTTATCTGTATGGATGTTCCCAGAGGGGACACGCAGTTACGGGCGTGGTTTATTACCCTTTAAAACCGGTGCTTTTCACACGGCAATGAGTGCAGGTGTGCCGGTAGTGCCAGTGTGTATGAGCACAACCGATAAAACCATTAAACTAAACCGATGGGATAATGGTACAATTTATATCGAAATGTTAGCCCCTATAATACTTGATAATAGCATTAGCGTGCGCGAACATGCTAAAAATGTACACCGTATTATGGCTACCAAAATAACAGAGTTAGATGCTCAAGTGAGAGAGAAATAATGGAAAACTGGCGTGAAATAAGTGAAGACATCGTAACTTCATTACTTGAAGATGGTTCTGATCCGGAGATTCTTTACGAAGTAGAGCACCACTTTGTAAGCGAAGATTTTGCTAAGTTAGAACAGGCGGCATTGGCTGCGTTTAAACTAGGTTATGATGTTGAAGAGCCAGCAGAACTTGAGCTTGAAGAGGGTGAAAAAATTTGGGGTTTTGATATTGTTATTGAGGCCGAGTTAGATGTTGACGTGATAATGGAAGACGTTGATAAGCTCGCGCAGCTTGCGGTTGAATGCGATGTAGAATACGACGGTTGGGGCACTTACTTTCAGGAGTAAGGCGCAACCAAAGGAAAAGGCGAATGCTCGATATTCGCCTTTTTTGTGCCTAGGTTTTTAAAAGCAAACTACAGCCATTTTTTATTTTTAAAGTAAATACCAATAACGCTTGTCAGTACAACTAATAACACCACAAACGTAGTAAACGCATAAGGGCTTTCTGTGCCCGGTATACCACCGACATTAACGCCCAATAATCCAGTTAAAAACCCCAGCGGCAAAAATAAAGCCGCCACTACCGACATTACATACATGCGTTGATTTAACTGCTCAGACACTTGGTTTGTGATAGTTTGTTGAATAACCTGCGCGCGCTCTATTGCGCTATCTAGCTCTTCTAAATAGCGAATAAGTAAATTGGTAGTTTCGTTTAATTTGGCTTTATCATCATCAAAAAGCCATGGGTAATGATTATTAACCATATTACTAAGTGCTTCTTTTTGTGGTTTTAGATAACGTTTAAGCGCTATTGTTTGCCTGCGAAGTTGCGATAAGCCCTGATTATCAAACTTTTTACTTGGCTCATCGATTTCTTCTTCAAATTTATCTAAATTTTCATCGAGCTCATCAATTACGGTGTGCATTCGCGAGGTGAGCTTTTGCGTCAGTGAGCACACAAGCTCAGAAATACTGCTTGGTCCCTCGTTATTATTTAGTGAGGTCAAAATATCTTGTACTGATAATAACCGGCGCTTGCGGGTAGTGATCAGCACATCTTTATTAATAAATAGGCGAATAGACACCATATCTTCAGGACTTTGTGCTGGGTTTAGATTAATTCCGCGCAAAAATAGCATATGACCATTGGTAGTGGGAGTAATTCGTGGGCGAGTTTCATCTGCGGTGAGTGATTCCAGCTCGTAGTCATTTAACAAGTTACAGTTTTTTAGCCACTGAACAGCTTCATCTTGACTATAATCCATATGTACCCAAAGCTTACCTTTTGCTGGTTGCCATTGGTGCAGTTGTTCGTTATTTTCGATGGCACGCGCGCCGCCTTTTTCATTAAGAATAAGTGCGTGTAATAAACCGTTAATCATAATAACTTCTCATAGTGGTGTATTTTTAATATAGTTAACTCAGATGAGTAAATAACATTCAGCATTTACTGAGAATGCGGTAAGATTTAACTAAGTGTAAATAAATTGTGCTTATTCTTGTTAGGCACGATTGTTATACCTGCATTGTTAAACGAGTTAACTTTAAAGGTCAATTAAATTAGCTTGTCGATTGGATTAGTTTATTTTGTTGGTGTTTTATCGGTTGTAGCGTATAAGACACTTTTTATTAAAGGCGTATTTATGACGACAAAGATAACAGTCGGTTGGCGTGAGTGGTTGGGTTTACCAGAATTAGGTATCGATCGAATTAAAGCAAAAATCGATACTGGCGCCCGCACTTCCTGTATTCATGCAATTAATATTGAAGAATATGAAGTAAATGGCGAAAAATGGGTTAAATTTATAGCGCAACCATTGCAAGAAGACGAGCAAACGCAAATTACCTGCAATGCAAAAGTGAAAAAAATGAAGTACGTTACGAGTTCAAGCGGACAAAAAGAACTTCGGTACTTTATTGAAACGACACTACATGCAGGCGCTTATAGCTGGCCTATAGAAATAACATTAACCAGTCGTGCGTCAATGAAATTTAGAATGCTGTTAGGGCGCACTGCGATGGAAAATAGAATAGTCGTTGATCCGGCTTTATCTCATTTATTATAAGAACATGTTGAGCAGCGCTGGGTTTTAGCGCGACGCTCAAATTAACTTAGTTAAGGTTTTAACTATGAAAATTGGTATTTTATCTCGTAACAAAAACTTGTATTCAACTCGTCGCTTAATTGAAGCGGCTGAGCAGCGTGGCCATGAAGTAAAAGTAATTAACGCATTGCGCTGCTACATGAATATAAACTCAGAGCAACCTGAAATTCATTATCGCGGCGAAAACTTAAATGATTTTGATGCTATTGTGCCGCGTATTGGTGCATCAGTTACCTTTTATGGCTGTTCGGTATTACGACAGTTTGAAATGATGGGGGTGTACCCGGTTAATGAATCTGTGGCGATTTCTCGTTCGCGCGATAAGTTACGTTCATTACAGCTACTATCACGCAAAGGCGTGGGTATGCCGGTCACTGGTTTTGCCTGTAAACCAGATGATGTTAAAGATTTACTCGAAATGGTAGGTGGTGCACCTGTTGTTATTAAATTACTTGAGGGGACTCAAGGTATAGGTGTAGTGCTTGCTGAAACGCGCAAAGCAGCAGAAAGTGTTATTGAAGCGTTTATGGGCTTAAAAGCAAACATCATGGTGCAAGAGTATATTAAAGAAGCGGGTGGTGCGGATATTCGTTGTTTTGTACTCGGCGATAAAGTGATTGCAGCAATGAAACGCCAAGCCCAAGAGGGTGAGTTTCGCTCAAATCTGCATCGTGGTGGCAGTGCAACCTTGGTGCGTATTACACCAGAGGAGCGTAAAACAGCGGTCGCTGCTGCAAAAGCAATGGGCTTAAATGTAGCTGGGGTTGATTTACTTCGCTCATCACGTGGGCCTTTGGTAATGGAAGTAAATTCTTCACCAGGTCTTGAGGGAATTGAAATAGCAACAGGTAAGGATATTGCAGGCATGGTGATTGACTTCATTGAGAAAAATGCCGCAAGTAAAGGAACAGCAACTCGTGGCAAAGGTTAAAGTTAATAAAGCTTTTACCCTATTAGGTGAAAGCATTGGCGTGGGTGAGCGTAAAACCTTAGCGCTTGAAGCTGCAAAACTCTACACCCACTCACCACTTAATATTCCTATTGAAGTGGTTAACGGTGTTTTGCAAGGCCCTGTATTAATGGTTTGCGCTGCAATACATGGTGATGAGCTCAATGGTGTTGAAGTTGTGCGCCAATTACTCGCTAAAATCGACGCTAACCAGCTGCGTGGTACACTTATTGCTGTACCTATTGTTAATGTATTTGGTTTTATTCATAAGTCGCGTTATTTGCCCGATCGTCGTGATATGAACCGCAGTTTCCCAGGTTCTGAGCGGGGCTCATTAGCAGGTCGCATGGCGTATATGTTTTTTAATCAAGTTGCTGTGCATTGTACGCATATTATTGATTTACATACTGGCGCGATTCATCGCACTAATTTACCGCAAATACGGGCTAATTTAGCCGATGAAGCAACCGCACAAATGGCTAAGGCTTTTGGTACTCCCGCAGTGATAGATGCGTCATTACGCAATGGTTCACTGCGCAGTGAGGCGGCTAATTTAGGTATTCCTGTAATTACCTATGAAGCAGGCGAAGCGCTGCGTTTTGACCCAATTGCGATTGCTGCAGGTGTGCAAGGGGTCGATTATGTAATGCGTCATTTAAAAATGATGCGTGGTAAGCGCCCTAAAAAGCTACCAGATCCTGTTATTGCCAGCTCCACTAGTTGGGTGCGTGCAGAGGTTGATGGCATAGTAAGGGCGCAGGTCTCATTAGGAGAGCGTGTTACTAAAGGGCAAATATTAGCCTACATTAGTAGCCCGCTAGGTGATTCAGAGCTTGAACTGCTCGCTCCTCGAAGTGGCATTGTTATTGGTCAGCAAACTATGCCACTGGTGAATGAAGGTGATGCTGTATTCCACATTGCTTATTTTGCTCATTCAAATAGCTTGGTAGAGCAGCAGTTAGAAACCTTTATTGATGAGATCAGTGATTTAGATGATGAGCTAAAAACGGCCGAATTAAATAATTAACTGTTAAATATAAAAGTGAATAAAAGGCCAGTCTGATTTTTAACTCAACTGGCTTTTTTAACATGTTAACTACGTGATTTAGGGCCAATAACGCGCTTGATTGCCAGCGCCTTTGTTGGTTTAGGCGCTTTGTTCAATACCAAAACAGGACGAGTAACAAACAAATTATTAGGGTAAATAACCCGATGGCCATCAATATGTTCTAATAAAACATTCATGAGGCCCATTTCAATAATACGCCCTTCAATGGCATTAGCACCATCAACAATTCTGACCCAATAGCCAACGCGGCAATCATTTTGTATAAACATTAATAAGAAAGCAGTTAAATTGCTCAGCAATGACCAAGCAGCAAACAGCGCTACCCCTAACATGGCAAATAATGAAGAGCCCAATACCAGCAAGCCGCGTAGCTCTATTCCCCAAAAAACGAGTACTAAACAGAGCATAACAAAAGCTAAAATTATTTTTAACAGCAGCTCAGCACGGTGTTTTCGATGTAAATCAATTTTACCTCTTATGGCTTTTTCGAGTAACTTGGTGGTTACTTTTAGCAACAGTGGAAAGCTCAATAGTGCAATAATGGTAACGATAAGTTTATATTGTGCGGCCAAAAGTTCTAAAAGGGTGATTAATTCCAAAATATACTCTCACAATAATAATATGCGCAAAGTGTAACGTTTTAGCTCAGTGCACAGTAGTGTTTTAAAAAGAATTTTTTACGCTGAGTAACCATTGAACAGAGTCAACATCATGGTATTTATTTAATGGGGCTGCAATATCAAGGTGGATCATGGTACCTGCATTGGCGCGACTTGGTGCAAGACGTAAACCTAAACCGACATTTTTGAGCACTGGGGTGTTTTCAACTTGATATTGAGTATTCGAGTTGCTGTTGTACCATGCACGGCCAACATCTAAAAAGGCGGCACCACCGACCTTAAATAGCTGCAGTAAGTCATATTCCCAGTAATAGCGCTTTTCTAAGCTAATTAAAAAACTACGATCCCCGTGTTGAAACTCCATAGGGTAACCACGTAACCCTGTTTCACCGCCTAAGGTAATTTGTTTATCATTAGTAAGATTTTTTGCGTATTGCAGCCTAGCTTTTACGTACCAAGATTGATCAATACTGGTATTTAAATAATATTGAATTTGGCTGGTGGTGAGTAAGTTTTCGAGTTGTTTTTGCTCGTTATTCCAATAGCCTTGAATATCCCCATAAAAGCGCCAAAGGGTATTCTCACCACTAAAATGGGCTTTATTAAAATTAAACGAGTAAACAGCACGGCTATCGTCGTTACTGATTGACTTATCAGAGTAGCCCAGTGTGGCTTTTATATTCCAGCCTAAATTTAAATCCTCAGTACGATAAATACTGTCAAAGTTACGCACTTTAATAAAGTTATCTTCAAACCAATGTCCGCTTACATAAGGGTAACTAAGCTGCCTATCGTGAGCCAGCGGAATCGTGGTTTCATCGATGCTTTTAAATGTTTGCTGCTCGTCAATATAACCAATGGTTAGGCGCTGGGTCCAGTTATGAGTTAGGGCTTTAGCGTGGCCAAAAAACACTTGGTTAAAGTCGGTTGTTTGTTCAAATTCGCTGAATTTTTCGCCTCTAAGATACAAGGCTTCTTCTCGCTGGGTTGAATAACTCAGGGCACCATAGCTGTAAGGTGTATCTATGGCATAAAACGGGTAGGTTAATTCAACTAAATGGCTTTTACCGTCACTGTTATCGGCGTACTCTATTCGCCCGCGGTAGCGAGTTGATAAGATATTTGGATCATCGTAAACAAATAAATAGCCGTTACGATCACTGTCGGTTTTGCGTGCAAACGATAGCCTTTTACCCCAACCAAATAAGTTCGATTCACGAAAGCCAATACTTGATTTATTTTCGCCGCCACTGCGACTAAAGCTAAGCTCTGGCAGTAAAGTCCATAAGTCGCGAGTAATAACAACTACATCAATATCGCCATCGCAGTTTTCGTTGGCAATGATTTGTGCGTCATATAAATAGCTTTGTTTGCGAAGTAATCGCTCAGATTCGGCCAAGGTTTTTGGATTAAAAGCATCACCGGTTTGAAATAATAAAATACTCTTAATTACCTCGGGCTCAGTTTGTATATGCGCCCGATTTGCAAAGCGAAACAATGCGTTATTTTCAGCCTCGAGCTCGGTATTAAATACGTTGAGTTTTTTAAGCGTAATAGAAGCTATTTGCGCATTACTTTTTGTTGTGAGGGTTAGCGTTGGTGATTCAATTTGACGACGCAGATTATTTTCATACGTTTGCGTGGAGTCGCCATCAGTGCAGTTTTGGGTTAATGGCGCTTCTTGCGCACAAACATCGAGCATCAACATACCCAAAATAGAAAGGCTAAAACAATTACATGTAATCCATTTTCTATTTACCATTAATCCTCTTTAGCGCTATTTTGCAAAATAAAACACTTAGTATAAGCTTTCATCTAATATAAGCTTACATCATTGTTATTAATATGTAAGTAAAAGCACGGCTTTATTTTATTGTTTTAACAAGCGGTAAACTACAATTTTAAGTTAAATAAAATGTTAGCGCTGCCAACAAGTTATCGGCATCTTGGCCTTCGCCATTAATCCAGAGACTTTGACTGTAATGCTCAAAATTGAGATTAAACGTGTGGTTAGCATAGCTAAAGCGCAACTGATGACGATCCGCACCAGCGGCATATTCACTAATGCTGATATTATCTGCATGTAAAAATAGCGTACCCCACAACTCAAAGTCTTCATCGTGCGGCAGCTCTGTCGGTTTAACAATAATACATTGATGTGTGTGATCGTATTCAAGTTCGGTCATAGAAGGCTTATTGCGTTGCTAGATAATGTCGAATTGCGGTTAAAAACTCACCGCCATATTTGTTTAATTTAGTAAAACCAACCCCCGACACTTTTAAAAATTCACTGTCGTTAGTAGGCATAAGCTGCGCCATTTCGGCCAGCGTTTTATCGTTAAATACCACATAAGGCGGTACATCATCAGCATCGGCCAGCTCTTTGCGTAATGCACGCAGGCGAGCAAATAGTTTTTTATCGTAATTAAATTTCGCTAGTTTATCTTGATAAACATGTTTAGCTTGCAGGCGAGGCTCGGCCAGTTGTAGCGCATATTCACCTTTTAAAATAGCGCGTGCGGCTTCCGTTAATCTTAGCGAAGCGCCTTGGGTTATATCTTGGCTTAATAGTCCTTGGTGAATAAGCTGGCGTAAAATACTCAGCCAAAATTCACTGCTCTTATCTTTACCTATGCCGTAGGTGCTGAGCTCATGATGGTTGTTATCGCGAATGCGGCTGGTGTTAGCACCGCGTAATAATTCGACTATGTAGCCCAAACCAAACCGTTGCTGCGCGCGATATACACACGACAGCGCTTGTTGGGCAACCAAGGTGCCATCAAAGCTTTTAGGTGGATTTAAGCAAATATCACAGTTTCCGCAAGGCTCACGTTGGTATTCGCTAAAGTAATTTAATAATATTTGTCGACGACAGGTTTGCGCTTCTGCAAAGCTGGCCATAGCATTAAATCGTTGCTCTTCTACGCGGCGGCGTTGTTCATCGTCAATGTCTTCAAAAAAGCGGCGAACACGACCAATATCGGCAGGATCAAAATACATAATGGCCTCTGCAGCAAGTCCATCACGCCCAGCACGGCCTGTTTCTTGATAATAAGCTTCAATACTTTTTGGAATATCATAATGCAGCACAAAGCGTACATTTGGTTTATTAATTCCCATACCAAAGGCTACAGTGGCAACCACAATTTGAATATCATCACGGGCAAAGCCTGTTTGCACAAACTGACGTTGCTCGTTACTCATTCCAGCATGATAAGCTGCTGCGTTTAAGCCTGCATCAGCGAGCTTTTCGGCAATATCGTCAACACGTTTGCGGCTGGTACAGTAAATAATACCACTTTGATTTTTTTGCTCTTTTAAGTAGCGCAACAATTGCACCATAGGTTTAAATTTTTCTTCTATGGTGTAACGAATATTTGGGCGGTCAAAACTGCCAGTATGAATATAAGGTTGCTGTAACTTTAATTGTTCAACAATATCAAAACGAGTGGCTTTATCGGCGGTGGCTGTCAGTGCCATCATAGGCACATGGGCAAAACGTTGTTTAAGTTCATTTAATCTAAAGTAGTGCGGCCTAAAGTCGTGACCCCAATGAGAAACACAGTGCGCTTCATCAATGGCAAACAAACTTACCTTTAAATGTGACAGTCGCTCTAAAAACTCTCTCTGCAGCACTTTTTCTGGGGCAACATAGAGTAATTTTATTAACCCCTGATGTAGCTGTTGATACACTAATTGCTGCTCTTCACGGGCTAGGCTGTTATTTATATAAGCCGCTTTGACGCCAAGTGCCTGTAATTGAGTGACTTGATCTTGCATCAAAGAGATAAGCGGCGAGATAACAATACATACTCCCTCTAATACTAATGCAGGTATTTGGTAACACACCGATTTACCACCACCGGTAGGCAGTAAAACTAACGAGTCTTGGCCATTAATGGCGGCATCAATCACAGCACTTTGACCGTCGCGAAATTCACTGTAACCAAACACTTGTTTGAGTACAGTTTCGGGTTTACGCACCAGCGTATTAGAAGAGGGGGGTTGTGTATTCATTGGCGCTATTTTAGTGGTTTTTTATCAGGATGTCTTTAGCTTTCATTAAACATCAGCTAATGATAATCAAAGAGGTTACAACAGCTTCCAGTTGTGCTTTACTCATCGTACCACTTTAAAGCATAGAGAATAATAATGAATAAAGAAATGTTGATTGACCAAGTTGGGGCGCTGTTTGTAAATAATATGCCTTTTAATCAATTTTTAAAAATAGCGGTGGAGTCACTCAGTACGGAACAAGCTAAAATATCCTTTCCTTGGCAAGATGTGTTAATAGGCAACCCAGCGCAAAAAATTCTTCATGGTGGGGTTATTTCAGCGGTGCTCGACAATGTGGGCGGAATGTTGGCAGCAGCCAGTGTGATAGGAAAGCTAGATGATGCTGACTTGCCTAGTGTACATAAAAAATTAGCAACACTTGGCACCATAGATTTACGTACTGATTATTTACGTCCAGGCAAAGGCGAGGTGTTTATTGCCAGTGCAAAATTGATTCGTTCAGGAAATAAAGTCTGTGTGTGCCGAATGGAGTTACATAACGAGCAGTCAGTACAAATTGCTTTTGGTACGGGCACGTATTTAGTTGGCTAAAAAGTAAGAGGGAGTTAAACTGACTACCTTTTAAATCATCAAGTGTTTATTATGTCGACTGATATTGAGCAGCGAAAGGGCGCTATTTTCGCTTGCCTTGCTTTTTTTATGTGGGGCCTAGCACCTATTTATTTTAAGATGATCCAACATGTGTCAGCATTTGAAATTTTAATGCATCGTGTTATTTGGTCTGTTGTGTTTTTAGTTTTAGTGGTGAGTGTGCTCAACTACTGGGATAAAATTAAACGCATTTTAATCCAGCCTAAACTTATTTTGATGTTAGTTATTACCTCCACCTTACTGGGGTTTAACTGGGGCTTGTTTATATGGGCCATCAATAACAACCATATGTTAGATGCTAGCTTAGGTTACTATATTAATCCTCTATTAAATGTTTTGCTTGGCATGGTATTTTTAAACGAGCGATTACGTAAACTACAAGGAGCAGCCGTTGCATTGGCTTTTACCGGCGTTTTATTACAGTTAATTAGTTTTGGCTCATTTCCGGTGGTCGCGTTTTCGTTGGCGACCTCGTTTGCGTTATATGGTTTATTGCGTAAAAAACTACAAGTAGATGCATTGCCGGGTATTTTAATTGAAGCATTTATTTTGCTCCCTGTTGCACTTATCTACTGGTGGTTAATGCTACCCACCGAAACCTCTAATTTACCGACCAACGATTGGTTAACCAATGTACTTTTAGTGAGTGCGGGCATAGTGACTACATTGCCATTATTGTGTTTTACTGGTGCGGCTAAACGTTTACAGTACACAACACTCGGTTTTTTTCAGTATATAGGCCCCAGCTTAATGTTTATTTTAGCGGTGGTGTTTTACGGTGAAGTATTTGATGCTGAACGCGTGATTACTTTTGCTTGTATTTGGAGTGCACTGGCTATCTTTAGTTGGGATTCATACCATCAGTCGCGTAAACGAAAAAAGGCCGCTATCATTGCCTCTGGTGTGGTTTAGCTAACCACTTTATTGCGACCCGACTCTTTTGCTTTGTAGAGTTTTAAATCAGCTTGTTTTAATAGCTCGTCAATTTGATCGGTTTCACTGTGGTTGAAGCCTATCGACAGTGTAAAATTAATATTATCTTTGCTAAATTTATGGCTGTTAAACTCAATAAAGGCTCTAAATTCTTCCAATTGGTTTAACGCTTTTTGCTTGGTGGATTGTGTAAAAAGCACCGCAAATTCTTCGCCACCTAAGCGTGCAATAAGCTGATTTTCAAAATGCTGATTAAGTGATGTCGCCAGCTTTTTAAGTACTTCATCACCGGCATCATGGCCAAAGGTGTCGTTAATGGCTTTGAAGTGGTCAACATCGAGCATCGCGAGCATGGCGGGTGTTTGGCTTTTTGTTAATTCGTTTAAAAAATCATTCGCTTTTTCAAAAAAGTAGCGGCGATTTGGTAGTTTAGTTAAATAGTCGGTATTGGCTTGGCGTTTTATAGTGGTTATATACTCAAGCATATCAACGTTTTGAGTTAACCGACAATAAAACTCTTCACTGTTAAAGGGTTTGTATAAGTAATCATTAGCGCCATTTTTTAAAAATAAAGCGGATAGATTGGATGAAGTAACAGCTGAAATACCTATGACAGCTTTTTCGCCATTACCGTACAGACGCCTTATTTCACTGCACAGCTCAATCCCTCCCATATTGGGCATTTCTTTGTCAGTAATAATGACTGAAATATCAGGTGTGTTTTCAAGCTCTTTAAGGGCTTCTATCCCATCGGTTGCTTGAAAGGTTTGATATTTATGTCGGGTTAATAAGCTACAAATGTATTGGCGTGATGATAGTGAGTCATCAACAACCAGCACTTTAACTCGTTCGTTACGTGGAAGGCGGTAGAGTTGTTTTTGAAGGTATTCATAGGCTTGATTATTGCCTTTAATGATGTAGTCGATGATCGGGTATTTTTCGACTGTATCACGAGTTTGCTTATCAATATTACCTGTCATAACAATGGTAGGAATATCTGCAGCAACTGTACAGGGTATTGCCTGACCTTTTGGCGCGTCAGGTAATATGAAGTCGACCACCGCACAAAAATAACGAAACTTATTTATTAGCTTTTTAGCCTCAGCTAACGAGCTTGCGATATCAACTTCAAAACCCGCCTTTTGCGCGATATGCTTTTGCACGCGCGCAATCGTCGGAGTGTCTTCAATAATAAGTATTTTATGCACCAGTTAACGACCCTGTTTAATATTTTACAAAAATATTTGCTTATACAAGTTGTAACTGCTAAAACGCCAAAATGCAACTATCGTAATGACTTAAAGGTTATCAGCCTCAGAGTAGTAATCTTGGCTTATTGGTGCCGGGCTTGAAATTTTTGAGCGACCAAACAAAGTATGAAACTTAGTTTTACACGTCGTTAGTTTTAAATATTTAACCCATGCTTTCTCTATTGGGTTGCTAGGCTCTATTATGCCACTTGCAGCATTTACAAATTGTTGCTGGTGGTCATTTTGTGGTTCGATTGTTTTGTTATACAAATTTTTTAAAACAACACCATGTTGTTCTAATATACTTGCCTCTAACAGGGTAAAGTGCCCGCTGCGGCTAAATCCGCGGGGAAAGTTTTGGTCATCGTAAAAATGACGTTGACTAACAAATGCTTGACGAAGTAGTGAAATATCATTGCTCATAGCTGTACCCTCATGCCAATTATTAACTGGAGTATGGGACATAATCGCTATTTTTTTAAACAAAATATTTTTATCGTGAGGATAAAAAATTGGACATAGATTTATTAAAAACCTTTGTCGAAGTTGTGCGAACGCGCCACTTTGGTAAAGCAGCAGAAAACCTATATATAACCCAGTCTGCGGTGAGTTTCAGAATTCGCCAATTGGAGCAAGGGCTGGGGGTAAATTTATTTATTCGTCAACGTAATAATATTCAACTTACCGCGCCTGGCGAACGTTTGTTGCCCCACGCAAAGATGATTATTACGGGCATGCAACGTGCGAAAGTGGATGTTGCACTTGCAGATAATATGCGTAAGCAAATTAGCTTAGCGGGAACGCCGAATATATGGGATGCATTTTTACAATTTGGCATTACTAATATTGTATCGGCAATGCCGGGTGTATCGCTGGTGGCAGAGGTTAAAGCACAGCAAGAAAGCACTCGATTGTTACTTGAACGCACGCTAGATATCGCTATTTTATTTGACCCGCCTAAAGTTGATGAGCTCGTTGTTGAGCGAATTTGCGAATTACCTATTATTCCGGTCAGTGGTTATGATACTGCCACTGCGGATAACTTTTTCGATAATCAGTATGTGTATGTTGATTGGGGAACTGCATTTTCGCTTTGGCATGCACGTCAGTTTACTGGTAAAACGCCGCCCTATTTTAGAACCAGTACAGGGCGAATTGCGCTTGATTTAATACTGCAATGTGGCGGCAGTGCGTTTATTCCGCAGGTATTGGTTAAAGATTATTTAGAAAAGGGCGAACTTTTTCATGTTAAAGGGGTAGAAAATACCTCAAGAGAGGTATTTATTGCCTATCATAAAGATAATGAACAAAAAGAGTTAATAGAAACCTTGGTTAATTTACTGTTGCAGATGACACCAAATTTATCTGATAAAAGTAAGTAGTCGCTAAATAATTGCTTTATGTTATTTTAATTTCATAATTAATACACTTTTATTAACCTTTAAAGTCATAAATATGTCTGTTGTAATATTTTTGTCATTTAGTGGTGGCACACTGCTGCTGTTTTAAAAGTGAGTCTTTGTGATTATCGAGGAAATAACATGAAATTTGTAAAATCGAGCGTATGCTTTGCTCTACTCAGTGGTGTATCGTTTAATGCATTTGCAGAAGTAACTATTTACGGTAAAGCAAATGTAACTGTTCAATCAGCTGATGAGGGTAAAGGGTCATTCACTGAAATTAAAAGTAATGCATCTCGTTTGGGGCTAAAAGGGTCTGAAAATATTTCAGACGGCTTAGAGGCTGTTTACAAGTTTGAATTCCAAGTGGATGTGTCTGATGCTGATTCAAAAGGCGATGACGATAATATTTCAGCGCGTAATCAATATGTAGGCTTAAAAGGAGCGTTTGGAGAAATAGTCATTGGTCGCAACGATACAGCACTGAAACAAGCGCAAGGTAAGCTTGATTTATTTAATGACCTTGAGGGCGATATTAAAAATACCTTCAAAGGTGAAAACCGTTTAGGTAACTCAGTGTCCTATGCTTCAAGCAGTTATGAAGGCTTTAAAGTATTAGCATCATTTATTGCAGAAGATGATATTGATGCAAAAAATGGTTACTCCGTAGCATTAACTTACGGTGACGCAGGCCTTAAAAAGAGCGCTGTATATGCTGCTATTGCTGCAGACAGTGAAGTAAACGGTTACGATGTAATACGTGCAACAATACAAGGTAAAATTGAAAACTTTAAATTAGGCGCTATGTACCAAACACAAGAAAAAGTAGATGGCAGCGCTGAAGCCGATGGTTACTTAGTGAATGCTGCTTACCTTATGGGTAACAACACGTTTAAAGTACAATACCAAGTAATGGATTTTGATAACAGTGATGATAAAAGCGCGGTATCGGTAGGTGTTGATCATAATATTAATAAAAACTTCAAGGTATTTGGTTTTTACTCAAGCTTTGATATGAACAATAATGTTGACCAAGATTACCTAGGTTTAGGTATAGAATATAAATTTTAAGTGACGCTTTACTCCCCCTTCATTTTTAACCGCACTCAGTTGAGTGCGTTTTTTTTGCTTTAAATTATTTGCTTATCTGCGCATAATAGCAAAGCATTTGGAATGAGGTTCAATTCCTCAACTATTCCCGTAACTGTAAGCAGTTTTACTGTAAGTCAGATACAAATGCCTTAAAACTTCATTTAACGAGCGGGTTAACTCATTTTATTTTTGGTACTTATGCGTACTGAGTGTGGGTGTTTTCCTGCCTAGGGTAATTATTTGCACACTCAAACCTCGAAAAATTCACCGCTTTTAACCGTTAATAACGTCTCTTGGCAGGTAGGCTCTACCTCAATTCTTAAACACATTAATGTGAGCATTGAAAGTGGGAAGTTTATTGGCTTAATCGGCCCTAATGGCGCGGGTAAGTCAAGTTTACTGCGGTGTTTATATCGATTTAATCGGCCATCAGCAGGTGAAATTAAATTGAATAATACTAATATTTGGCAGCTAAAAAGCGAAGACTACGCCAAGCAAGTCGCGGTTGTATTACAAGAAACGCCGCTGCAATTTAATCTCTCGTTATTCGATGTCGTGGCGTTAGGGCTTACTCCTCATAAAACGCTATTTAGCTCAACCACTCAAGCAGATAAACAAAAAATAGCGCAGGCGATTAATCATGTTGGGCTTCAATCGCATAGCACTCAGTTATTTGACTCACTCTCGGGGGGTGAAAAACAGCGTGCGTTTATTGCCCGTGCTATTGTACAGCAACCACAATTACTGATTATGGATGAACCGACCAGCCATCTCGATGTTAAATATCAAATTCAGCTCATGGAGCTGGCTAAATCTTTAGGAATTACTGTGTTTGCCTCATTTCACGACTTAAATTTAGCCGCAGCAATGTGCGATGAGTTGGTAATAATTAAAAGCGGAGAAATCATTGATGTCGGTAAGCCTAATAAGGTGATCACCGAACAAATGCTTGACCACGTTTTTGGTGTTTGCGCACAAGTGAATACTCACCCTCAAATAGCCACCAGTGGCGACGCTATTCCACACATTACTTATTATTATGGATACCAATAACATGGTGGCTACCCCTAACCACTTAGTTGCGTTAATCATCACACTGCTATGCGCTGTATTAAGTTTATTTATAGCACTTGGCTTTGGCGCAGCCCCCACTTCATTGATAGAGGTATATCAGAGTTTAATGTTTACCAACGAGCCTTCGTTTACTAGCCGCATCATTATTGAGTTAAGAATGCCGCGCACATTACTGGCCTTTTTAGCGGGTTTTGGCTTAGCGATTGCTGGTTTAATACTACAAACTGTCACCCGTAATCCATTAGCAGACCCTTATTTATTTGGTATTTCGTCGGGGGCTTCATTAGGGGTGGTTATTTTAATGTCGTTTGTGGGAATGGGGGCAGGCATTGCCTTATCAGGGGCTGCATTAATTGGCAGTTTAGTGGCTATGGGGTTATTAATTCTAATTGCAGGCAGCCAGCGCAACGCGCAAGTTGAGTCGATGTTGTTGGCAGGGGTGGCCTTATCATTTTTATTTAGTGCGTTTACCAGTTTGCTGCTCTATTGGAGCGACCCGCAAGCCGTTGCGGCTATATTATTTTGGACTTTAGGTAGCTTTGCGCGGGCACAGTGGCAATCGTTGCTGTTACCTGCTTTAGTGATTATGGTATGTACAGCGGTAATGTTGGGCTTTAAGCGCCAACTTAATGCGATGTTGTTAGGTGATGAAAGTGCAACAACGCTTGGCGTACGTGTTCATCGTTTTAGAATTTTAATGCTTGTTTTAAGCTCGCTGATCACCGCCGTATTGGTTGCAAATTGTGGCGGAATTGGTTTTGTGGGTTTAATGGTGCCACATATAGTGCGCTTTTTTATCTCTCAGGGCAGCAGTGTTGGGTTATTAATAACAGGATTAGTAGGGGGCACCTTTATGGTATGGGTCGATGTACTCGCTCGCTCGCTATTGAGTAATCAAGAGCTTCCAATCGGCGTGGTTACCGCGGCTATCGGTAGCTTGTTCTTTTTGAGTATATTGTATTTTCATCAGCGTCGACTGTATTATTAAAATTTATCAAGGGGGTAACAATGAGTGAATCAAATAACGATAAGCACCAACAGCGCCAGCAAAAAGTAAAAGAACAGGTTGATGCACGAGTAGCCGCAGCGCAACAAGAAAAAGGTATTTTTCAGGTTATTACCGGCAATGGTAAAGGCAAATCAACCTCTGGTTTTGGTGTGGTTGCACGTTGTGTTGGGCACGGTAAAAAAGCCGCCGTGTGTCAGTTTATTAAAGGCACATGGGAGTGTGGTGAGCGTAATTTACTGCAAGGTGCAGGGGTTGAATTTGCTGTTATGAATACCGGTTTTACCTGGGATACGCAAAATAAAGAAGCCGATACCTTGGCTGCGCAAGCAACATGGCAAGCGTCAAAACGTATGCTAAGTGACAGCAGTATTGATGTGGTATTACTCGATGAACTTACTTATATGGTGACCTATGGTTATATTGAACTTGATGAAGTGGTGGCTGCAATTTGCAATAGGCCGCCGATGCAGTCGGTGATTATTACTGGGCGTGCTGCGCATCGCACCTTAATTGACCTTGCCGATACCGTAAGTGAAGTGCGTAATGTAAAACATGCTTTTGAATCAGGTGTAAAAGCGTTAAAAGGCTTTGATTATTAATGATTAGGCGCGCTGTAATAGGGCTTCTACTGGTTATTTTAAGTGCGCCGCAAGCTTTGGCGGGTAATCAGCTGCGTATTGTAGCGTTAGCGCCACATATAGTTGAAAACTTGTTTGCAATTGGCGCTGGCAATATGATTGTGGGCACGGTTGAGTATGCCGACTACCCAGTAGCAGCGAGAAAAATTGAGCGTATTGGCGGTTACAATGGCATTTCCATTGAAAAACTACTGATGCTTAAACCCGACCTGGTGATTGCTTGGAAAGGAGGTAATCAGGCTGAAGATTTAATACAGATAAAACGTTTAGGAATTAAATTGCATGTCAGTGAGCCCCGCTCTATTGACGATGTTGCAGCAGAAATACTTAAACTAGGCCAGCTAACCGGCCATATTGAGCAAAGTAAACAAGTCGCTAAGGCATTTACAATCAGGCTTAATGCGATTAAAACTAAGCAGCAAGGCAAAGCGACGCTTAGTGGGTTTTATCAATTATGGCCAGAGCCTATGATGACAGTCTCAAAAAATACCTGGATCAATCAGTTAATCGAAACCTGCCAAGTAAAAAACGTATTTGCAGACAGCAATACCGATTACCCACAAATTAGCATTGAAAATGTAATCGTTGCGAAACCACAGATTATTATTATCCCTGATGAAAAATCCACGCACGTAATACCTGATGTTAATTGGCAGCTATGGCCTGAAATTCCGGCGGTTAAGTATGCGCAGTTTATTAGCGTCAATGCTGATTTATTACATCGTTTTACCCCTAGAATGCTCGATGGGCTTATACAGATGTGTGATAAAGTAGAGGCATCGAGAGAATTTATTAAGAGTCAATTATGAACAACTGGGCATCCTTTTTAAATCAAGAGCTTAAGCAAACCTATATGCAGCAAACCCTTGAATATGTTGCCAATAAACGAGCTGAAGGGATTGCTGTATACCCGCCTGAATCACAGGTATTTAGCGCGTTTGATGCAACCCCACTGCGTAATATTAAAGTAGTTATATTGGGGCAAGACCCTTACCATGGAGAGGGGCAAGCACACGGCTTATGTTTTTCAGTATTACCTGAGATTAAAAAGCTGCCGCCTTCACTTAAAAATATTTATAAAGAATTAACCACTGATATTAATGGCTTTATTACACCAGAACATGGTTATTTACAACGTTGGGCAGAGCAAGGTGTGTTTTTGCTCAACACGGTACTCACGGTCGAGCAGGGGCAAGCCCACTCGCATAAACATTTAGGTTGGGAGCAATTTACCGATAAGGTAATTGCGCATATAAATGAGCACTGCCAAAATGTGGTGTTTATTTTGTGGGGCGCACACGCACAAAAAAAAGGTAAAAGTATTAACCGTCAGCGACATCATGTATTGGCGGGGCCACATCCTTCCCCGCTTTCGGCTCACCGCGGTTTTTTTGGTTGTCAGCATTTTTCAAAAACTAATGCATTGTTGCAAGCAAACGGTGGACAACCGATTAATTGGCAAGTGTAACAGGCATTAAAAAAGGCTTTCATAAATGAAGGCCTTTTTAGTTGCTATTAGGATTTGTAGATCAAAACTCCAACTCATCAATAGCAACACTGTCTGCAAAATAGTCGAGCTCCTGTAGTTCTTTGCGCAATCGTTGTCTGTCTTTTATTGCTTCTATTTCGCGCCATTTTCTTTTTTTATTTTTTTGAGAGGTTTTTTTCGATGTATCAGAACCGTCTAATATTTCTATTATTTCATTTAGGCTATCCATTGATTATCTCCTATTGACCACTTTTTGAACCTCAGCAGTATTAGCAGTATTAATACCACAACTATAAATAAAATAGAATATAAATGTGACAAAACTGTTACTAATGGATGGTGTTTTGATGAAGATCAATGAGGGCGGCATTTAAATGGGGACAAAGCGAATATTTAAAATAAAGTTGCAGGTATAAAAAACGCCGCAAAAAGCGACGTTTTTAAACAAGTTAAGCCGCTATTAATTACATCGCTGTAAAGCGCGCTTCTAATTGTTCTTGGGCATCAGCAAATGCGCGAATACCTTCAGCTAGTTTTTCCGTTGCCATCGCATCTTGGTTATGTAACCAACGAAACTGTGCTTCGCTAAGCGGCTCTGGTTTTGGCTCTTTAGGAATATCTGTTTCAAGCAAATATTCTTGTGCATCTTCAAGATTACCTAAGTCTTCTAATAAGTTAGGACTAATAGTGAGCTTGTCACAACCTGTAAGAGCAATAATTTCACCAGTGTTACGAAAACTTGCGCCCATAACAACGGTTTTATAGTCGTGACGTTTGTAAAACTCAAAAATACTACGTACCGACTGTACACCTGGGTCTTGTAGTGGGTCGGTTGGTTTTTCCATGCCATTTGCCACGTGCCAATCTAAAATTCGGCCAACAAATGGTGAGATTAAAAATACGTTTGCATCAGCACAGGCGCGTGCCTGAGCGTCGCTAAATAATAAAGTAAGGTTACACTTAGTGCCTTCTTTTTCTAATTGCTCAGCCGCTTTAATACCTTCCCAGGTTGACGCTACTTTAATTAAAATTTTGTCTTTGCTTACGCCTTCTTTTTCGTAAAGACTTAGGAGAGTGTGTGCTTTGTTAATCGTTGCTTGGGTATCAAATGATAAACGTGCATCAACCTCAGTAGAAATATAACCCGGTACAATGGCGCTAATTTCTTTACCAATTAATACAGCAAAATAATCGCAAGCGAGTTCTAACTGTTTTGCCGGCAGTTGCTCGGTTTCTTTTGCATATTGCCATGCTTTATCTAGATAAGGTTTGTAAGCTTCAATTTCGCTGGCTTTTAAAAGTAGCGATGGATTAGTCGTCGCATCTTCAGGTTGATGTTTTTTTATTGCTTCTATGTCGCCCGTGTCGGCCACGATAGAAGAATGTTGTTTAAGCCTTTGTAGAGCGCTAGTCATTTGTTTTTCCTCATTCCAAGCATGTTAAAAGAAAATCTTATCTACCTTAATATAACTATACTGCAACAGTGTAACAATGCTTGATAGGTCTTATGTCCTTATCAATAAAAAAACGGTAACGGTTGAGTTTTAGGTAGGATAATTTTAAACAAAACGTGCTTTTCGTTTAATTTAATGTTGAAATTGACATTAAATAATTTACAAGTCAATAGCTAACTATGATCACTGTTATTTCACCAGCAAAAAATCTTGATTACGACACGCCACCCGCAACAAATAAGTTCACTCAGCCTGAATTACTTGAGCACAGTGAAGCGCTCATGAAAGTATGCCGTGAACTAACGCCAGCACAAATTTCAAGTTTAATGAAAATTAGCGATAAACTCGCAGGGCTTAATGCTGCGCGTTTTAGTGAATGGGCGCAGCCGTTTACAACTAATAACGCCAAACAAGCGGTACTTGCTTTTAATGGCGATGTTTACGGCGGTTTAGATGCTAATACACTCACTGCTAAGCAGCTTGATTACGCACAGGGTCACCTGCGTATACTTTCGGGTTTATACGGGGTGTTAAAACCCCTTGATTTAATGCAAGCCTATCGTTTAGAAATGGGAACAAAACTTGAAAACAGCCGGGGTAAAAACTTATATGAGTTTTGGGGCAGTGTAATTGCGAATAAACTTAACGGCGTACTAGCAACGCAAGATGCACAATACTTAGTAAACCTAGCCTCTAACGAATACTTTAAAGCGGTAGATAAAAAAACACTTGACGCACAAATCATTACGCCACACTTTAAAGATTGTAAAAACGGCCAATACAAAGTGATTAGCTTTTACGCTAAAAAAGCACGCGGCATGATGGCGCGTTACATTATCGAAAACCAAGTTACGCAATTGAGTCAGCTTAAAGAGTTTACCGTGGCCGGTTATTACTTTAGCCCAGAGGCAACCACCAAAGAGCTTGAGCCGGTATTTTTGCGCGAAGAGCAAAACTAACACAGGTTTTAAAATATATAACAAGCCATGCATTGCATGGCTTGTTATGTTGGCGTTATTTTTGTGTATCTTAGATTTTTAGCTAAGCTTAAATTATGGCAATAAAGTTAATGTTACTTTTTCTTTTTAACTTTGGCTTTTTTCTTCGCTTTCATTTTTACTAAATCTTTACGCTTTTTAACCGGTGGCTTGGCTTCTTTGTGCTTTGGTTCTAATCCTTTAAATACACGACGTTTTAGCTTCTGCTCTATGTAACGTTCTACTTTGTAAAGTATGCCAATGTCGTGCGCTTCAATGAGTGAAATCGCAATCCCTTTTTTACCAGCACGGCCTGTACGACCAATACGGTGTACGTATACATCTGCGGTACGCGGCATGTCAAAGTTAATCACATGACTAATGTCAGCAACATCAATGCCGCGTGCTGCCACGTCGGTAGCGACTAAAATCCGCGTTTTACCACTGTGGAAGTTTTCCATGGCTTTCATGCGTTTATCTTGTGGCATTTCGCCACGTAACCACGCGGCTTTTACACCGTTATTGGTCAGTTCACCAATTAAAGTTTCTAGGCGCTCACGGGTTTTTACAAACACTATTGCTTTGCTTACATCAGGGCCGTTTAAGGTATTAACTAATAGCTCAAGTTTGTGGCGATAATCATCAGCTAAATGTACCCATTGATGAATCTTCGCTTTTTCTTTACGTGATGATTCAGCTTCAAGCAGCGCTGGATCGTTTAAAATTTGCTCTGCAAATCGTTCTACGCTGTCGCCTTCAAGGGTTGCTGAAAATAAAAAGCACTGGCGACGGTTTTTTGCTTCTTCACAAATACGCATCATTTCTTTACGAAAGCCCAGGTCTAACATGCGGTCTGCTTCATCTAGAATGAGCATTTCTACGTTTTCTGCGTGAAAGTTTTCAGTTTCTAAATATTCCATTAATCGCCCAGGGGTAGCGATTAAAATGTCGTTATTGTTTTCAAAAATTTCTTTATGTGTTCCGTAGTTAATACCGCCGGTAACGACTCCGATTTTTAACTGGGTTTGCTTTGCAAGTATTTCACATTGCTCATGAATTTGATAAGCAAGCTCGCGTGTTGGGGTCATAATTAATACCCGCGCAAAGCCCGGATCGCGACGCGGAAAATCCATTAAATATTGAATTGCCGGAATTAAAAATGCCGCCGTTTTACCCGTGCCGGTTGGAGCCGATGCTAAAATGTCGCGCCCTTGTAACGCCTCAGGAATGGCTTGTTGTTGAATGCTCGTTGGGGTTTCAAAACCCATTTTGTTAATAGCATTAAGTAGCTTATCATCAAGATCAAAATCAGAAAATTGCATAGCGTGTCAAAAATAGGGGACAATTGCCGCTAATTATACGCACTTAAACCTACTTGGTGAATGAAAAGGTGAAAAAATGTCTGGTTTTGCATTTAAACAATTTAAGGTTGAGCACGACCAGTGCGCCATGAAAGTCTCTACCGATGGTATTTTACTGGGTGCATGGGCTGATTTAAGCGGGGCGAGTTCGTTACTTGATATAGGAACCGGTACAGGGTTGCTGGCGTTAATGTGTAAGCAACGAGCGCCACATTTAAAGGTGAGTGCGGTGGAGATTGACAAAGCCGCTTACCAGCAAGCTTTACAAAATTGCCAGCAAAGTCCTTGGCCAGATATTACTATTTCTCATCAGGGCGTGCAGCAGTTTGAGCCCACGGTTTTATTTGATTGCGTTATCGCTAATCCGCCTTATTTTAATCACAGTTTAAAAGGTGATAATGCAGCGCGTAATATTGCTCGCCATACTGATGGTTTGAGCTTTGTAGAGCTCATCGCTGCGTTTAAACGTTTAACGCATAAACAGGCACACTTTAATTTAATTTTGCCCAGCGAAGAGGCGCAGTTATTCATAACCTTGGCGCAGCAGCAAGGGCTGTATTTAAACCGTCACTGCCAAGTACAAGCTATGCCAAATAAACCTTTTAGCCGCAGTTTGATGACGTTTAGTTTTGATAATAGCGAGGTAAGTAAAAGTACCTTATGCATAAGGGAGCTAAATAATACTTACAGCCAAGATTACATTTCACTGTGCAAGGCGTTTTATTTAAACATGTAATACCAAGGTGTATACCTAAAGCATTTTTACGTAGAGTGTTTTATTTAGAGTTGTTAGTATGGCGCCATTATTGACTCATGTTTAAAGTAATCTGATGAATTTATTAACTAAAAAATCAAAAAAAATACTATTACTAGCCCTTTTAGCGGGCAGCTTATTTAACACTTATAGTGTGTTTGCTAACCCCACACCGGTTGGGCTTTGGAAAACTATTAACGAAGAGACCAACCAAGCAAAGTCGTACGTGCGCATTACTGAGAAAAATGGCGTGCTGACTGGCAAAATTGAAACAATACTTAATAAAAATAAGCAAGATGCGCTTTGCACTGAGTGCGATGGTGATAAAAAGAATCAGCCTATGTTAGGCATGACTATTATTGAAGATGTAACTTATGCCGGTGACGGGAGTTGGGAAGACGGTGAAATTCTCGACCCAAATAACGGTAAAACCTACAGCGTGCGTTTAACACCGCAGCAAAATGGCGAAAAACTTGAAGTGCGCGGTTATGTGGGCTTTTTTTACCGTAACCAATACTGGTTAAAAGTAGAATAGTTAAAAATTAAAAAGCGCTGCATGGCAGCGCTCTTTGCAATAGCGCTGAGTTATAGGGTTTCAGCGTACTCTGTCATCACTTGTTCTACCCACGTGGCAATGCGCTCATCGCTTAGCTCGTATTGACTGTCTTCATCAAGCGCTAAACCAACAAATTGTTTACCGTCTTCGGTAAGGGCTTTAGACGCTTCAAACTCATAATTACTGTCGTTCGGCCAAAAGCCAAGTTGAGTAATGGCTTGGGCATTTATTTCATCATGCAACATGCCTAATGCGTCTTGAAACCATTGGCCATACCCTTGCTGGTCGCCCATACCAAATAAGGCAATGGTTTTACCATTTAGGTCAACGTCTTTTATGTCGTCCCACTTTGATTCCCAATCTTCTTGAATTTCGCCAAAGTCCCACGTCGAAATACCAAAAATGATAAAGTCATATTGCTCAGCGTTTTTAAGCGGCTCGTCTTTAATATTATGTAAGCTGACAATGTCGGCGCCAATAATATCGCGTATTTTTTCTGCCGCCATTTCTGTATAGCAGGTAGTAGAACCAAAAAATAAACCAATCTGCATCGTATTTATCACTGTGTAATTGCCTGTTATGATAGGCTCAAGTTTACCGTAAGGTATTTTTAATTGATACCTTCTCCCGTGGTATTGCCAACATGAGATCACACTGTGACAACGTTATCTGACGATTTACCTGAACAAAATACTGAGCTAAGCAGCAATAGCGATTTTTTAGAGCGCTTTTTAGATAATCTTTACTTAGAGCAAGGCGTAAGTGAGAACACGTTGAGCGCTTATCGCAGTGATCTAGACAAGTTTTGCCAGTTTTTAAAAGGCGAAAATTTAATGACGGTAACCAGCCTTGACGTCGAAAGTTACCTAGCACACCGCGTTGATTTAGGGCTAAAACCACGCAGTACAGCACGTAGTATTAGTGCATTAAAACGTTTTTATCAGTATTTTGTGCGTGAAAAAATAATTAGCGACTCACCGATGGTGAATATTGCTCAGCCAAAGGCAGGGCAGTCGTTACCAAAAACACTTTCGGAGGCCGAAGTAGACGCGTTATTAAGTGCGCCCAATATTGAAGAGCCAATGGGGCTGCGCGATAAAGCCATGCTGGAGTTACTGTATGCAACTGGCCTGCGGGTAACTGAGCTGGTGGGGCTTAGAATGGAGCAAATAAATTTGCGCCAATCCGTGGTGTTTGTAAAAGGTAAAGGTAACAAAGAGCGGCTAGTGCCATTAGGTGAAGAGGCCATGTACTGGCTTGAGCAATTTTTAAAGCTCGGGCGCGCACAAATGATAAAACATGCCACCGATTTTGTATTTCCCTCTAAGCGAGGAGTGGGCATGACACGACAAACTTTTTGGCATCGGATCAAACACTATGCTATTTTGGCATCCATTGAGTCGCCGTTATCACCCCACACCTTGCGACATGCGTTTGCAACGCACTTGTTAAATCATGGGGCTGACTTAAGAGTGGTACAGATGATGCTTGGTCACAGCGACCTATCAACGACACAAATTTATACCCATGTGGCGAACGAGCGATTAAAATCGGTGCATGCAGAACATCATCCTCGCGCTTAAGCGAATTTTTTGTCACTATGTCGGTCATATAAAAGATAAGTATTTTTAAGATAGAGAACCCGTTATGAAAAAATTAATGTTAGCAGGTGCCATGTTGTGCACTAGTTTGAGCGCCTTTGCTAATGGCGTTGCAATAACACCCGATGTCAATGATCCTATCGTGACAAAATTTGCTGCGCTTGGGGTAACCGTTAAACAAATTAATTCAAGTCCGGTTGCAGGCTTAAAAGAATTGATCACTAACAAAGGCGTGCTGTATGCAAGTTCAGACGGTCAGTTTTTAATGCAAGGTACGCTAATTGATTTAAACAACCGTAATAACTTAACCGAGCAAGCACTCAATGGTGTGCGCCAATCGGGGTTAAAAGAATATGAAGACTCAATGATTGTATACAAAGCGCCCGAAGAGAAGCATAGCATTACGGTATTTACTGATATTAGCTGTGGTTACTGTCGTAAATTGCACCGTGAATTAGATGACTTACTTGATGCGGGCATTACAGTTAAATATTTAGCGTTTCCACGCGGTGGCTTACAAGGGCCAGCCTATGCAGATTTAATGAATGTGTGGTGTGCGAAAGATCAGCAAGAAGCACTCACTGAAGCCAAAGCGGGTTCAGATACGAAAATAGTAAAAAATTGTAGCGCACCGATTGCAGAGCATTATCAGTTAGGCCAGAGTTTTGGTATTAGTGGTACACCGGCCATTATTTTAGAAGATGGCACGATGATCCCAGGTTACCAACCAGCGGCGGCATTAAGTGCTGCGCTTGAGGCAAATAAAGCAGGTTAATTTAATACTGCAAGTATGTGTTTAAAAAGGCCTTAATGGCCTTTTTTTGTCTTTAATTATGAATATAATAAGTTAAAAATCAGCATGAAAAAAATGATCATTGCGCGAGAACCCGTTGACGACTCTCACCTACCGAACCATCTTCACCCTGTTATTAAGCAAATATACGCCACGCGTAATGTTTCTCATGCCGATGAATTAAACAATAGTGCGGCGACCTTACTCGACTTTAAATTATTTAAAGATATAGACAAAGCCAGCCACCTATTAATTGATGCATTGCAAGCGCAAAGCAAAATACTGATTGTGGGCGACTTTGACGCCGATGGCGCAACCAGCACCGCGACTTTAATGCAAGGCTTGGCGATGTTTGGTTTTGCGAATTTAGATTACCTAGTACCAGATCGTTTTAGTTTAGGCTATGGCCTAAGCCCCGCATTGGCAGAGCAAATAGTGACTATGGGGCCCGATTTAGTGATCACCGTAGATAACGGTATTTCCTGTATAGCGGGGATTGATATTGTTAAAGCAGCGGGCATAAAAGTACTGGTAACAGATCACCATTTACAAGGCGAACAACTGCCTAACGCCGATGCCATTGTTAACCCTAATCGCCATGACTGTGATTTCCCCTCTAAGTCGATAGCGGGTGTTGGTGTGGCGTTTTATTTACTCATAGCCCTGAGAAGCGCACTGCGTGAACAAGGCTATTTTGAACAACACCCCATGCCAAACATTGCCGATTTGCTTGATATTGTTGCCCTTGGCACGGTGGCCGATGTGGTGGCACTCGATGCGAATAACCGCACGTTAGTGCATCAAGGCTTGGCGCGTATTCGCAGTGGTAAAACCCGCCCAGGTATCACTGCACTCATTGAAGTGGCTAATCGTAATGCAGCCCGTTTAAGTGCCAGTGATTTTGGTTTTTCATTGGCGCCGCGCTTAAATGCAGCAGGGCGCTTAGATGACATGAGTTTAGGTATAGCCTGCTTACTTAGTAGTGATATAAATCAAGCAAGGCGAATAGCCGGTGAACTTGATAGCTTAAACTTTGCCAGACGTGAAATAGAGCAAGGCATGCAAGTAGAGGCGCAAGCGGTACTCGATAGGCTCGCGTTCAAAGACAACAGTGTGCCCGATGCCATTTGTTTATACCAAGATGATTGGCATCAAGGGGTTATTGGTATTTTAGCGGGGCGCTTAAAAGAAAAATACCACCGCCCAACAGTGATTTTTGCGGGAGGCGAAAACGGTGAAATAAAAGGCTCATGTCGCTCAATTGAAGGCTTGCATATGCGCGACCTACTAGAGGGATTAAACACCGCCCAGCCCGGCTTAATTAATAAATTTGGTGGCCATGCAATGGCGGCAGGTTTAACTATTAATGAGCAGCAGTTTACAGAGTTTAAACGTGCCTTTGATAGTGCGGTTAGCGCGCAATTGAGTGAAGAAAGTAAACGCTGTATTGTGTTTACCGATGGCGAGTTACCTAATGATTGCTTTAGCATGGACTTTGCGCAGCTCTTAAAACAATCAGGCCCATGGGGGCAGCAGTTTCCTGAGCCAATATTTGAGCATACCTTTGAAATAATACAACAACGTATTGTGGGTGAAAAACACTTAAAGCTGGTGTTAAAGCATCAATCAGCACGCTTAGTTGACGCCATTGCTTTTGGCATTGATGTAAAAGCGTGGCCAGATACTGAGGCGCAGTTTGTTAAAGTAGCCTACCAGCTCGATATAAATGAGTTTAGAGGTAAATTTAGCTTACAACTAATAGTAAGAGAGCTTGAAAAAGTGGGCTAAAAAAGTTCTTCAAACCATGCATAAAAGGCTAATAAAACGCGCGGTTTTTTGTTAAAATCGGGCGTTTTTATTATTTGATGATTTTTAATTGCGCTCGGTCCCTTTTTTAAGTGCGTAATAACCTAGCCATTTTTGGAGTAATGACCATGTTTGAAGTGAATCCTGTGATTAATCAAATCAAGGAAATTCGCGAACGTACTGAACTGCTTCGGGGGTACCTTTGACTACGCTCTTAAACAAGAACGTTTAGAAGAAGTTAACGCCGAACTTGAAGATTCAGCCGTATGGAATGAGCCTGAGCGCGCACAAGCCCTTGGTCGTGAAAAGTCAGCACTCGAGGCGGTTGTTGAAACCATTGACACCTTAGTAGCGGGTACTGACGACGTAGAAGGGTTACTTGAACTGGCTGTTGAAGCCGAAGATCAAGACACCTTTGATGAAGCGCAAAGTGAATTGGCTGATTTAAACCAGCAGCTAGAAGGCCTTGAATTTCGTCGTATGTTTTCAGGTCCTCACGATTCAAACGATGCTTATCTTGATTTGCAGTCAGGCTCAGGCGGCACCGAAGCACAAGACTGGTGTAATATGTTACTGCGTATGTACTTACGCTGGGGTGAGGCAAAAGGCTTTAAAGTTGAGCTAGTCGAGGCGACCGATGGCGATGTGGCCGGTATTAAAGGCGCAACGGTGCGTTTTTCTGGTGAATATGCTTATGGGTGGTTACGCACTGAAACAGGCGTACACCGTCTTGTACGTAAAAGCCCATTTGATTCAAGTGGCCGTCGTCATACCTCGTTTGCGTCCGCGTTTGTTTATCCAGAAGTTGACGACAACATTGAAATTGATATCAATCCGGCTGATTTACGTATAGATGTTTATCGAGCATCAGGCGCGGGTGGTCAGCACGTAAATACCACAGAATCGGCGGTACGTATTACCCACGTACCCACCAATACCGTGGTGCAATGTCAAAACGAGCGTTCACAACATAAAAATAAAGCCCAAGCATTGAAACAGCTAAAAGCTAAATTATTTGAGCTTGAGCTGCAGCAACAAAATGCGGAAAAGCAAAGCCAAGAAGACAACAAGTCTGATATTGGCTGGGGAAGTCAAATTCGTTCCTACGTACTTGATGATTCGCGCATTAAAGATTTACGTACCGGCATTGAAAACCGCAACACGCAAGCCGTACTCGATGGCGACTTAGATAAATTTATTCAAGCCAGCTTAAAATCTGGTTTATAACCACCAAGCTAAAAAAGAGCTAAAAAATGACTGATCAAATCCAAGACGAAAATAAGTTAATCGCTGAGCGTCGCGGCAAATTAGACGCTATTCGCGAAAATTGCCCAGCCAACGGTCATCCAAACACATTCCGTCGTGAGCATTACACGGCAGATTTGCAGGCTGAGTTTGGTGATAAAACTAAAGAAGAGTTAATCGAATTACAGCACGTAGTATCGGTTGCGGGTCGTATTCTTGCTAAACGTGGTCCGTTTATGTCTATTCAAGATATGAAAGGCCGTGTACAAGTTTACGCATCTAAAGACGTACAAAAAGATTTAAAAGCAAAATATGGCCAGCTTGATATTGGCGATATTATAGGTGTTAAAGGTCCGCTTAATAAATCGGGTAAAGGCGATTTATACGTAGACATGGCTGAGTATGAACTACTGACTAAGTCACTTCGTCCACTTCCTGAAAAGTTTCATGGCCTATCGGATCAAGAAACAAAATACCGCCAACGTTACGTTGACTTAATTACTAACGAAGCAACGCGTGAAACATTCCGCATTCGCTCGCAGGTTGTTGAAGGTATTCGTCGCTTTTTAGCAGAGCGTGACTTTATGGAAGTAGAAACGCCTATGCTACAGGTTATTCCTGGTGGCGCATCAGCACGTCCATTTGTGACGCACCACAATGCACTTGATATTGATATGTACCTTCGTATTGCACCTGAGCTTTACTTAAAGCGTTTAGTGGTAGGTGGCTTTGATCGCGTATTTGAAATTAATCGTAACTTTCGTAACGAAGGGTTATCAACGCGTCACAATCCAGAATTTACCATGATTGAATTCTACCAAGCTTACGCTGACTACATTGATTTAATGAACATTACCGAAGACATGTTACGTACGGTTGCAACTAACGTATTAGGTAGCCCTATTGTGGTTAATACCACTAAAGATGAAAACGGCGATGTTGTTGACTCTGTAAAGTATGACTTTGGTCAACCGTTCACACGTTTAAGCATGGCAGATGCTATTTTAAAATATAACCCTGAGTTTGATGCGGCAGTATTTAACGACCCAGAAAATCATTTTGAACAATTAAAAGCGTACGCTAAACAAGTACACGTTAAAATTCCTGAAAACTGCGTATGGGGCCCAGGTAAGTTCTTATGTGAAATATTTGAAGAAACCGCTGAGCACATGCTTATTCAGCCAACATTTATTACCGGTTACCCATGGGAAGTGTCTCCACTTGCACGTCGTAATGACGAAAACCCATTTGTAACGGATCGCTTTGAGTTTTTTGTGGGTGGCCGTGAACTAGCCAATGGTTTCTCAGAGCTTAATGATGCACAAGATCAAGCAGAGCGTTTTTCTCGTCAAGTTGAAGAAAAAGACGCCGGTGATGATGAAGCAATGCATTATGACGAGGACTACATTCGCGCACTTGAGTATGGCTTACCGCCGACTGCCGGTGAAGGGATTGGTATTGACCGTTTAGTGATGTTATTTACGGATTCATCAACGATTAAAGACGTTATTTTATTCCCGCATATGCGCCCACAAGCTGACTAAACCTGCAGGGATAAACCAAAAATTATCAACGCCGCTAATTAGCGGCGTTTTTTTGCCTTATTGTTTGTGAGACATTGCCTAAACTGCTCGTTAACTCTTTTAATTAATTGTTTTCACATTGATAATGAAGTCTAGATATAAAAGTGAGTTAATCTTTAATTCAGTTTCGCAAGTGTAGTGTAGCGATACTGCTTAGCAACATTACAGCAGTGATATAACTTTTTAATATGATTGTTTTTTAAACATTATGTTGTATTTATGTGAATTTTTTAGCTAGACTATGGCCAAAATTTATACGCCGCCATTCTTAGTCGAAAAAATAAAATTTCTAAAGGACTTAGAGAAATAATATGAAAGTTAAACGTGCAGAACCCTCATCTAACGAGAACACCACAGAGCAAGAGCGACAAGTATATTACCGTGCGTGTATTGCTGAGTTTCAAAAATTGGGCTACCAAGAGCAATATCTCGCTGAACTTACGGATGAATTAGTCCCAGTAATGGGCGTGAACTCAGGTAGTTCAAATACCTAACCTGATTAAATATCAAACTAATTTAAGTTTAATGCTAAGCATATGTGCAATCTATGGTCATATAGTCACTTTTGTCAGAAAATTGTTTGACATATTTTCTGAAATCTTTATTATACGCCCCACAAGACGGAGAGGTGTCCGAGTGGCCGAAGGAGCTCCCCTGCTAAGGGAGTATAGAGTTTGTAGCTCTATCGAGGGTTCGAATCCCTCCCTCTCCACCATTTTTAATGGCGAATCTTGTAAAATAAAGTATGGGCGCATAGCTCAGCTGGATAGAGTACCTGGCTACGAACCAGGCGGTCGGAGGTTCGAATCCTCCTGCGCCCACCATACTTTATTCTCTTTTAGAGAACGCTCTGCTTAGAGTTTAAATAAGTAAAATGAAAGTGGGCGCATAGCTCAGCTGGATAGAGTACCTGGCTACGAACCAGGCGGTCGGAGGTTCGAATCCTCCTGCGCCCACCACTTTCAACTCTCACTTAGAGTCTAAATAAGTAAAGTGTTGGCTAAAGCCAAGCGGTCGGAGGTTCATTGTTATTAAATACGTCCTACGCCCAGCACTTTAATTAGAACTCTTATTAAGAGTATAAATAAGTAAATATGAAAGTGGGCGCATAGCTCAGCTGGATAGAGTACCTGGCTACGAACCAGGCGGTCGGAGGTTCGAATCCTCCTGCGCCCACCACTTTCATACATAAGCCGACATTAGGTCGGTTTTTTTGTGCCTAAAATAAAGTAAAAATGGGATAGAGTACTTGGCTACAAACCAAGCGGTCGGAGGTTCACTCTTACAAGATACGTCCTGCGCCCACCACTTTCTATTACTATTAAAGTTAATAGAAAAGAAACCGACGAAAGTCGGTTTTTTTATGTCTGAAATAAATTAAAGCGTGGATGTGGGTAGAGTAACTTACTGCGAACCAAGCAGTCGGAGGTTCACTCTTGCAAGATACGTCCTGCGCCCACCACTTTCATAAATAAGCCGACGCTAAGTCGGTTTTTTTGTGCCTGAAATTTGAGAAAGCTATCAGATATCAGATATTAGTTAAACCTAACCACACATCGCCAAATTTTACATTCAGCCACTTATCTAAAAGCGCAGCTTCTCATTGCTAAAACCTAAAACCTAAAACTTGAAACAGACGCGAGGTGAACTCGCTGCTACAAATATAAAACACCGCGCTTAGATTAAACGCGGTGTTTTATTTACTAGCTGACACTTAATCCCTAATCCCTAAAACTGTGTTATTTTAAACGTCTTGTTTAAAAGGAGCTTGCTGTATGTTTAAGGCCATATTTTTTACCTTGTTTTTTATAATAAGCGCCATGTTTACACTTACCGTACACGCTAATGAAGCGAACCATGCCATTAGTGTTGGGGCAGAGCAATTTGCTTTGTATTTACCGCTATTAAAAAATAAACGAGTTGGGCTGGTGGTTAACCAAACATCCGTAGTGGGGCAAACGCATCTAGTTGATAGCTTATTGGCTAAAAATATCACCATCACTAAAATTTTTGCCCCTGAGCATGGCTTTCGGGGCGATCATGATGCCGGAGCGCATGTTAAAAACGCTGTTGATAACAAAACTGGTATTCCACTAATTTCTATTTACGGTAAACACAAAAAGCCAAGCGCCGCTGTGCTTAGCGACCTTGATGTGATTATTTTTGATATTCAGGATGTGGGCGTACGTTTTTATACTTACATAAGCTCTATGCATTACATGATGGAGGCCGCGGCTGAGCAGGGCGTTGAATTTATTGTACTTGATAGGCCAAACCCTAACATTGCTTATGTAGATGGCCCGTTATTAGAGCCAAAATTTAAATCGTTTGTGGGGATGCATCCTATTCCTATTTTACATGGCATGACAGTAGGCGAGCTGGCTAAAATGATCAAGGGCGAGGGCTGGATCAATCAGGCTCGTGATTTAAAGCTAAACGTGATCCCTGTTGCCGGCTACACCCGCACAACACCATATAGTTTGCCGGTAAAACCAAGCCCTAATTTACCTAACGATCAGGCCGTTGCACTGTACCCTTCGTTGTGTTTTTTTGAAGCGACACCTATAAGTATTGGCAGAGGAACCGATTTTGCCTTTCAGGTAATAGGCTATTCGCCAGTCGCGCTTGGGAGCTTTAGTTTTACCCCTCGCTCAATAAAAGGCGCAGCGCTTAATCCTAAATTTAAAGACCAGCTAGTGAAAGGGATTGATTTACGCCATAGTAAAACCACAGGCTTAAATTTAAATTATTTAATACATGCTTACCAGCAACTGACTCAGGCTAAACAGCTATTTTTTGAACGTGCCGATTTTATGGATAAACTCGCAGGCACCGATAAATTAAGACTCGCCATCGAAGCGGGCCAATCGGCACAACAAATTAAGCAAAGTTGGCAAGCGGGGCTTGCGCAATTTAAACAGCAAAGAGCGCCTTATTTGCTTTATTAATAAGCGTGCAGTGGGCTTTAAAAATGATAAATAATAAAACGTACTATAAAGTAGTTATATTACTGCTGAGCATTATTATCGCTGGTTGCAGTGGCTCCACCGCTATTAAATCAGAACGCCCTTTAACGGTTAAAAATATCAATGCGTTAGCTAATGCTCAGGTGATTGCGACTTTTCCAGATGCAAACCCCAGCAGCAGAGAATATGTAAATAACCGCGGCATTTTTAAAGCCTACCGTGGCCGTGGACAACTATTGCTACAAAATGTCAGTGCGGTTAGCGCCGATATATACATCAATAATAAAAAGCTCTCTCTTAATGAGCCTTTACGCGCTAACACCGAGTACGATTTTAATTTAGGGCAATATACTCATAATGGGGTTAACACCTTTAAAGTGGCGAATATTCAGCCTGCAGACGGCAGTTTAACGCTGCGATTTGCCTTTGCTACTCTAAATAGCTCAGCGGCTAAAACGGTTGATTTTAGTGAGGTAGACAAGCTAATAGAAAAAGATGTTGCAGCGGGCTTTCCTGGTGCGGTATTAGCGGTAATTAAAGCGGGTAAGTTATTAAAATTAACTGCGTATGGCGATGCTAAGCAATATCAGCAAAATGATTTAATGTTATTGCGCCCAGAGCCAATGCAAACAAATACCTTATTTGATTTAGCCTCAAACACTAAAATATTTGCCACTAACTTTGCGCTAATGAAACTGGTGAGCGAAGGGCGGTTAAATATCAATAACAAAGTGAGTGATTACTTAACAGAATATCAAGGCGATGGACGAGAGTATCGCCAAATAAAAGATTTACTCACTCATAAAGCAGGCTATCCACCGGTGTTCGACTTTCACCGTAAAGACACCGCTTACGGCGAGGCGTTTTTTTCACAAGCCAGCGACACCACTAAACAATTACTGCTCACCAGCGTGCCATTAGCCAATGAGCCAAGCGGACAGCATGTTTATTCTGATATTGATTACATGATTTTAGGCGTTTTAATTGAACGCATTAGTGGCCAACCACTCGATGAATACCTAGAGCAGCATATTTATGCGCCTTTAAAATTGAAAAACACTTTATTTAATCCGCTTAAAAAAGGCTTTAATCGCCAGCAATTTGCCGCCACAGAGCTTGGCGGTAATACCCGCGATGGGCGAATTCATTTTGATAATATTCGTACCCATGTATTGCAAGGGCAGGTGCATGACGAACGAGCTTTTTATTCACTGGATGGCGTAGCAGGCCATGCGGGCTTGTTTAGTAATGCCCCCGATTTAGCCGTTTTATGCCAAGTGCTGCTAAACAAAGGCGGTTATGGTGATACGCAAATATTTAATGCCAGTAGCTTAGCGCAATTTTTAACCCCACAAAGCAGTGATGAAACCTACGGCTTAGGTTTTCGTCTTGCGGGTAATAATCAGGCGCGGCGTTGGCACTTTGGCCCGTACGCGAGCGCTCAGGCTTATGGGCATACAGGTTGGACTGGCACAGTGACTGTGATTGATCCTGCTTACGATTTAGCCATCATTTTACTTACCAATGCACGCCATTCACCAATTAAAGGCAGTGAAAAACGTTATCAGTTTGTGGGTAAAACCTATGAAACCGCTCAATATGGCTCTGTTATTTCATTAATTTATGAGGCATTTTTAAATCAGCAAACTCAGTAAGTGACTTAATTGTTTAAATCTATTAAGTTAACTGCTTACTATTAACTAACCAAGGCTGTTAAAGCCGCGTTTATTATAAAAATTAAAAAGGTTTAGCTATGTCTTGGTATTCTATTTTACCGCCACTGATTGCCATTATTATTGTGTTTTGGCGCAAAGAAGTGATTATGGCGTTACTTGTTGCGGTTATTTCATCGGAATTTTTACTTGCACTGCAAGGCGAAGGCAATAGCGTATTTACCACGTTTTTAAATAGTATTGAGCGCATAGTGGCAGTGGCAAGCTCGCCTGGTAATACCCGTATTCTCATATTTAGTATTTTAATTCTGACGAATCCCCACAAAATAAAAATTAATGGTAGACTCTCATGATTATTTGTGATCAAATTTTTTCACTATAAAAAAACTCACTCATAATCATGAAAGCCACCGAAATATTACACAAAGATATTGCCATTGCCTACCCTGAAATTCATAAAACACGTTTAAATACAGTCTTTACGTTTGTTAACTCAGGCTTGCGTGACCAGCGCGTTACTGTCACTTACCTAGGCCGCGGATTAAAATCATTTTCTAATACCGATAAAAAACATGATATTAAACGCGCAGACCGTTTGATTGGTAATGCTAACCTGCATCAAGAACGTCTTTGTTTCTATGAGCATATGACCGAATGCTTAGTAGGCCAGCAACAACACCCACTTATTATCGTTGACTGGTCACCTATTAATGGCGGCGAAATATTTCAAGTGCTCAGGGCAAGCATACCAATGGGGGGAAGAGCGTTAACGCTCTATGAAAAAGTGTATCCTGAAAGCGAATTAAATACCGAAGCGGCTCATCAACACTTACTCGATAGCTTGGCACAGTGTTTACCTGCAGATTGTCAGCCTATTATTTTATCTGATGCTATTTTTAGAACGCCATGGTTTAAAGCCATAGAAGATAAAGGCTGGTATTGGCTTGGGCGCGTCAGAGGCAATGTGACCTTATCTAGCGACCTTGAGACATGGCGAAATTGTAAATCATGGTTTGAGCAAGCAACAGATAAACCACACCTTCTGACACAGATTTACTACGGAAAAACAGTTCGTTTCGCGTGCCAAGGTGTTTTGTTTAGAGGGAAAAACAAGGGACGTAAAAAAATCAAAAAACGGGGTGGGCAATCTCAATGTACAACGGTTAAATACCAACAACAAAAGGCCAAAGAGCCTTGGCTACTTGTGTTTAATTTACCTACACAATTTACAGATAAGCCTCAACGGATTGTGACTTTATATAAACAACGTATGCAAATAGAAGAAAGTTTCAGAGACACTAAGAATGCAAAACTTGGCATTAGTTTAGCCTTTGCAAATTCAAGAAGCGCAGAAAGGTTTGATAATTTATTGCTCATAGCGGCGTTAATGTTGTTTGTCTTATGGTGCATAGGGTACACCGTGTCGGCACAACAAGGGGATGCGGCATTACAAGCGAATACAGAGAAAAAACGACGAGTATTGTCCTATATTTATCTTGGCAAAGAAGTGGTTGATGATCCTAGGTATGAGCCTGATGGGCAGTTCATTATTTATGTGTATAGCCAGTTGTCACTTCTGACTATACAAATTGATAATTTAGGCTAAATTCGTGGGGATCTCTCAGATTTTAATTGGTGCCTTACTTGCCTATATTCGCGAGTCGGGCGGGGTGGCTGCCACGGTTAATTTACTGATGAATAAAGGCGTTGCTAAAAGTAAGCGCCAAGTGGGTTTTTTAACTATGTTTACCGGCATTGCAGTATTTATAGAGTCAAACTTAAGTGTGCTTACCTCGGGTATTTTATCGCGTGGCCTGTTCGACAAGTTTAAAATGAGCCGCGCGCGTTTGGCTTATATTATTGATAGTACCAGCGCTCCGGTATGTATTTTAATCTTGCTTAACGGCTGGGGCGCATTTGTATTGGGCTTATTGGGTAATTATGAATTAGGCGAATCGGCGGTATCGGTATTGTGGGGCAGTGTAGGCTATAACTTTTACGCTATAATCACCTTAGTTATTGTTTTTTATACTATCGCCTTTGATAAAGTGCATGGCCCAATGAAAGTAGCTGAGCAAACATTAGAGCTACAAAAAACCGAACTAAAAGAAGAAGTAACCGGCTCTAAAGCGCGCTTTATGTTAGTGCCACTGTTAACGCTCATTGTTAGTATGGTCGGTTTTATGTTTTACACCGGTAACGGGGTACTTGCCGAGGGCAGTGGTTCAAAATCGGTGTTGTATGCCACGGTGTTGGCTATTGTTGTGGCGTATTGTTTAATGATTAGCTCACGCCAGTTTACTCACCATCAATTAGTCGATACCGGCTTTAAAGGCATGGGTGAGCTATTACCATTGGTCAGCATTGTATTGTTATCGCTTACGCTTGGCGCAAGTTTAAAAGAGCTGGGTACAGGCGTATTTGTGGCATCACTGGTTGGCGACTACTTACCAATATATTTAATTGTGCCGGTGCTGTTTTTAACTGGCGCGGTTATGTCATTTACTACAGGTACATCGTGGGGCACGTTTGCCATACTCATTCCCATTGGCGTACCGCTTATTCAAGCACTTGGTTTACCGCCATCGCTGGTGGTAGGCGCTATTTTGGGTGGCGGTATATTTGGCGATCATTGCTCGCCTATATCCGACACCAGCGCGGTATCGGCCATCGCCTCAGGCTGTGATTTACTCACCCACGTTAAAACCCAGTTACCCTATGCGTTAGTGGGCGGCGGCCTCACGTTTGTGGCTTACTTAGTAACGAGCTTAATTGTTTTGTAGGTTGGGTAGAGCGTAGCGAAACCCAACAAATCACAAATATGCTTACTCGCTCAATAGCCAAGAGTATGTGTTACTTTACTTGTATAAGATGACTTTAGCCACGAATGGTTTAACACTGAGATCAAGGATATCACCGTAGGCGCTGAGCTTGCTGGCGCGTGTGATTGTAGGTTGGCTAGAGTGCAACGAAACTCAACAGGCTTAGTTTAAATTGTAGGTCGCCCTTTAGGGCGATAAATGAATTTTACCACTGTAGACGCTAAGTTTGCTGACGTGTGTGATTTTTCGATTGGTTTTTACTGCTAACTTTTGTCGGGATAAATCCGCGACCTACATTAAAAGCCTTATTCAAGGTTTTGTCGCGCTGGCGACAGCAGCCAAAGAGGGACTATAGCTTTTCAAACTTAGCTCTGCTGCAAGTAATTCATCCTTGCTTCCACTTCCTCATACAGCGAAGCTGCGCTTCGGTTATTCGTCACCTCCCAGCGCATCCGAGCATCACCGCTTAATCCTTCAAAACACAATTAATTTAAGCGTAAACACCATGAAAACACATCTATGTGCAAGCATGGCTTTCATTTCATTCATGAAATGCATTACTCATCAATTACTTATTTTCAGGGCGTGATGAAGGGGGGAGGGTTTTAAACGTGAGATTGGTGTTTGGTCTTGGCAAGAAACAAGACCTGACCCTCCGCATTTACCGCGCGTGTACTTATATTGTGAGCCGATTGATTTTCGCAAGTCTCATCGCGGCTTAAGCACCTTGATTGAAGCGCAATTAGGCCACAACCCGTTTAGTGGTGAGCTGTATGCGTTCACCAATAAACAGCGCAACAAAATCAAATGCGTATTCTGGGAAGATAATGGCTTTGTACTGTATTACAAAGCGTTAACTGAGGATAAATTTAAGTGGCCCAAGCGCCCTGATGAGCTGGTAAACTTAACGGGGCAACAACTTAATTGGTTACTCGATGGCTATGATATTAACCTGATGAAACCCCATAAAAAATTGCAATTTGAGTCAGTTTTTTAGCGACAAAAACAGCCTGTTTTGATACAATAAGCCCAGTTAAAATAAGGCGTTAAAGGCTGTTTGTATCGTGACTTCCTCTTCTAAAAATCTAACTGAAATTGAGTTGCTTCGTGCTCAGTTAGCAGAGCAAGTCCGTGTGAATAGAGAGCAGTTTGAGCGCATCGAATTTCAAGCGAGTCGCATCGATATTTTAGAAGAGGTGGTGCGCCACCTCAAATTAAAACGCTTTGCCCCCAGCAGTGAAAAAATCGGCCAAGGGCAGTTCTTGTTGTTTGATGAAGCCGAGTTAGTCACCGACCCTGATGTGATTGCTCATGAGCAAGACGAAACGCTGGCCACTAACACGAATAAAAAAGCCCCCTCTACACCACGTGGCCGTAAACCGTTCGCGGCTGATTTACCCCGTGAACAAATCTTCTTATACCTTACTGATAAGGAAAAAACCGGCGCTAAAAGCACCTTCTTCGCCAAGGTTAAAGAAGAATTAGACATTATCCCCGCTAAAATTCGCGTATTGGAATACATGCAGGAAAAAGCGGTGTTCGGGCAAGGCGAAGAAAGCCAGAAAATCGTGGCGGCTGCACTGCCAAAACACCCCATCAAAGGCGCCATGGGCAGTATTGGTTTAATCGCCCATGCCATTACGGCTAAATACGTGGATGGTTTACCGTTATATCGGATTGAAAAGCAGCTCGCGCGCTATGGCGGCAACATCTCCCGCGCCACCTTGGCCAATTACGTGATGAAATCGGCCAACGTGCTGCAGCCCATCATTAACCTGATGCGCGACAAACACCATGAAGGCAACGTTATTGCGATGGATGAAACGCCGCTACAAGTATTGAAGGAGCCCGGCAAAGCCGCGACCTCCAAGAAATACATGTGGGTTTCCCTTGGCGGTTTGCCGGGGCAACAAAGCGTGTTGTATGACTACGACCCGTCGCGTAGCGGCCAAGTACCGCTGACATTACTCGAGGGCTTTAAAGGCTACCTGCAAACTGATGGTTATGATGGGTACAGTCCTGCGTGTAAAAAATATAGCCTTATTAGTGTGGGCTGCATGGACCATGCACGGCGCAAATTTAAAGATGCCTTCGACGCTGCGCCAAAGAAAAAAACCAACAACGTCGGCAAGGCTGCCGTGGCACTCGCCTTGATTAAAAAGCTCTACAATATTGAGCGCCAGATAAACGACCTAAGCGAGAAACAAACAGACTTCACGGCTGAGCACATCAAAGCGTATCGGCAACAAAATAGCGTGCCGATATTAAATGACATCAAAGCGTTTCTCGATACCAACGTGAACAAAGTGCCCAAAGACAGCTTAACGGGCATCGCCATTCACTACATGCTGAACCAATGGAAAAAACTGACGGTTTACAGCACCTGTGGTGAGCTGCGCATCAGCAATATCTTAGCCGAAAATGCCATTCGCCCGTTCGTGGTTGGGCGCAAAGCTTGGCTGTTTGCCGACACCCCACAGGGTGCCCATGCCAGCGCGGTGTGTTACAGCATCGTAGAAAGTGCCAAGCTTAATAACCTTGAGCCGTATCAGTATCTTCATGACTTGCTAACCAAGTTACCTTATGCAAAAACGGTAGAGCAAATCGACGCGCTGCTGCCATGGAATATCAGCAACAGCGATCAATTAGCATAATTGTCAATATACGCGCAGAATTGAGCGCTTACCTATTAAATGATAAAACTGAAGAGCTAGATCTCTTAAACGGTAGTCCTAGAAGTTTTGAGTATCTTGGTTATCATTTCAAAATCGAAAATGAATCTTGCGCTATTAAATTGAGTTGCAAGAAAAAAAACAAATTGAAGGATAGACTTATACAATCGTTCAATTACTTTGATAAAGAGTACAAAAATACGCCAAGAGTTGCTTGCAGAAATTTATTTTTAAGAATTCGTTTTCTGACTGGAAATACAAGACTTCTCAATAGTAAGTCAAACGCTTTTGTAGGTGTTTTTTTTAGTAACAAGTTCATTACTGACACTTCTGATTTAGTAGCGTTAGACAGGTTTCTAAAGCATAAACTGACCTTACTTCCTGATCTTAAGCTTAAAAAGCGTCTTCAAAAGATGTCATTTGAACAAGGGTTTGAAAATCAGATTTTTAGAAAGTTTGATATGAAGGATTTAAGTTTAGTTTCAAAAGGATGGGACAATGGCTAAGAAAGCGCTATCAATAAATTTTCCAATCGAAAGAGCTGTATTATCGGACTTTTCTCCGTTCGAAGTTCCAATCACTTTTTCGAATAGACACTTTTACAACTTTTTAGTTGAGCACAATTTAAAGCATGACGGAAAGAACTTCTCATGGAAACGAAAGAATCAACCTTTAGATCAGCTTATACTATTACTTTTAGGTCTTGAGCAAACAACTCCACTTACTTTTTATGAAGACATTGGAATTAAGTATGTAAAAACTGATATCGGTTACGGTAAATTACCTTCAATTTCTTTTACTTTTCCTATCTCACATAAGCATAACGAATTTCGATATTTATCTGTTATTCATCCAAAAGGGCAGATATTAGCTGTAGATTTCTATGATAAATACAAGGATTTGATTACATATTACTCGGATCTAAGTCCTTTGAGTTTACGCTCTGCAAAGAGGGTTGCTGGATGTACTTACATAGACTCGAAGTCACTTATGGAGAGCTTTGATAAGGATGACTCACAGATTGAAGTAGAGGGGCAAGATTATGAAAATTTACGGTCATTTTTTGTTTATAAAAAATACAAGAACATTTTTGAGTTCTATGAGTCTCAAGATCATCACTGGTGTGAAAAGCGATTTAATTACCTCTCAAAACTAGACGTTACACAATGTTTTGATTCGATTTACACACATTCAATGGCGTGGGCAGTATTCAAAAAAACTTATGCAAAACAAAATTTAGATACGACAAAGGGCACTTTTGCGTATAAGTTTGATCAGCTAATGCAGAGAGTTAATTATAACGAAACAAATGGAATAATTATAGGGCCTGAACTTTCGCGAATATTTGCAGAGATAATCATGCAGGCTACAGATAGGGAAGTAGTTGAAGATCTCGGATCAGACAAGTATGGTCTCCTTCTTGGCAGGGATTTTCAAATATATCGATATGTAGACGACTATTTTATTTTTTATAATGATGAAAATATCTTTAATACAATCAGAGACATTATACAAGTAAAGTTGAAAGTTTATAAGCTCTCATTGAATAAGCACAAAGAGGAGACTTATTCGCGGCCAATAATAACACCAATCACGATTGCAAAGAAAAAAATCGCGAACCTCATATCTGAAAAACTTGAGTATAAAATTGAAAAGAAAACCAATGAAAATGAAGAAGAGCTTAAAGAAGGCACAATTTACATTAATCAGAGTAGTCTATCTACAGACTTTAAGTCTATCTTGGCTGATTCAGGCGTAACTTATTCAGATATACTAAACTATTCTTTGGCTATAATAGAAAAGAAGACCAAAAAGATTCTTCTTGATTACAAAACAATTCAGGAAAATGAGTCAACAGCTCGCCAGCTAATTAATGCATTGGTATCAATAATTAATTTTACTTACTTTACCTACTCTGTTGCTCCTAGGGTGAATAGCACGATAAAGCTTTGTAGAATAATTCAGCAAATAATTTTATTCATAAAAGATCAGAAGTTAGGAGTCGAGTTTCAACATATTATTTTTAAATGCATTTTTGATAATACATGTTCGATTTTAAACAAATATTCGGTTAATAAGTTCACACCTATTGAGACACTTTATCTATTGGTATTGCTACGACAGCTTGGTAAATATTATTGGTTGGATGAAGCTACTCTAATTAAATATTTCAATATTGCTAAAAGTGAAGAAAGCCTGAAACTCGAGAGTGATTTGAATTATTTCTCAATAACCACTTTGCTATTTTATATATGTAACAAAAAGCGCTACGAGCCGATAAAAAGTACCTTGATGGAGTACATTAATGAGCTTTATATAAATAGAGCGGACACGTTAACATCTGATTCAGAAATGGTACATTTGACATTAGATTTGATAGCTTGCCCATTTTTAGATGTTAGCTATAAAAAGTCACTATTGAAAAAGTATGGGATACCAACTTCTAGCGTGAAGAAAATAGTTGAAATTAACACCTTTTGGTTTACCAAATGGAAAAATTTTAATTTCGCCAAAGAGCTAGACTCTAAGCTTAGTAACGAAGTATACTAATTTTGAACGCATCAGGTAACCTTAATGGCTGTTGGCAGCCACACACACCAGCGTAAAAAGGTATCACTGTCCTATGCACGGAAGTTTTACTGGGTAGAATCCACCTGAGTTTTACCGTTTAAGCGCCTTAACATTGATGAGCTTTTTGGCCTAATCAATGTAGAGGCGCTCAAACCCAAAATTTGACTTTCTTGTATACTTATTCTGTTACACTTATTTAGAATTGGCCTCACCCATACAGACTTGAGATCCCTAAAACACTTATATAGAGCCCAAAGTGTGAGATCAAAATTTTGACTTCAGGCGTCAAAAATCTAGATTTATATTACTGCTTATTGTTGTGGTAAAAATCCCCCCCTACACATCTTAACCCCATCTCCCGCATGCTTCAGCGCAATTATCTGCCCTTTGCCGTTATGTGCTATAGCGAGCATGTCACCGGTATTTATATTACTTTCAACTGCATGCTTCCCTTTTAAATCACTGAGCAGTGACTGCTTAATTTGTACCAGTACCTCGTCATTACAGCTGGCTATGTACCAGTCGTTATCGACCTTTACGAGCGTGCCGTATTCTATGTAGTGTTGTTGATGGCGGTGTAAATCGTTTGCTAGTTGAGTGTCGAGCGCGCGTTTTTTTTGCGTTATGGTGCTTGCGTAGTTACCTGTTTGATCTATTTCATGCGTTGTTATAAACGAGTAGTCGTGTATGTCTATGGTGTTTAATACGGTTTTAGGGGCAGTATTTATCACGTTGTTACTGTCAAGCACTATAAAGGCCAGTAATCCCAATGCGCAGGTAAGACTTGTGAGTTGCAGGGCAAAGCCAAGCTTTTTAGGTTGTTTTTGGATTACGGAGTGTTTTAACGCCTGTTGCTGAGCGTGCGAAAGGCTGGTGCGCGCTTTTCGCTCGTTATAATGTTGTGTGAGCTTTTCATCAAACTGCTCATCAGGCTTATTCATTATAGTCTCCCAATAATTGTTTTAGGTTTTGCTTGGCGTAGCGTAGCCTTGTTTTTATAGTTTGGGCGTTGCTTTGCGTTATAAGTTCTATGTCGGCAAGGCTAAAGCCTTCTTGTTGTAGGGTGATGGCTTCGCGCTGCACAAAGCTAAGTTGCTTGAGCGCTGTGTTAAATGCTTCGTAACTTATGTGTGTGTTACCTATATGCGAATCACTATTTGTTAATTCACTTTGATTGTCATTTTGCGCAGGCAGTTGGCTGTTTTCGTCAAGCTCTACAAAGTGTTTTTGTTTACGGTATTCGTCTACTAATGTGTTACGTGCGAGTCGAAACAACCAGGCTTTAGGCGTGGTTTGTGCTTGGTAAAGGTAGCGCTTTTCAATAACTTTTAGCCATGTTTGTTGGCTTACGTCGTATGCTAAATGTGTATTAGATTGGGTAACTAGGTAGTGATATAAATCGTTACTGTATAAGGCAATAAGCTGCTCTAAGTGGCGGTTGTCGCCACTTTTTGCATACCGCGCCATGCAGTCTTTGCTTGGCGTTTCAAATAACCATGACTTAATACTCAATAGCATAGGCGCTTATTCCTTTACTGCGAACTGTCTAATTTAAAATCAAGCTGTACGGTTTGACCTGTTTGTAATTGTGCCACACCTTCAATTACTTTTGGGCGATATTTCCAGCGTTTAATGGCGCGAAGTGCTTCGCGATCAAATATGCGTTTTGGCTCGGAATTTACTACCGTGGCATCAATCACTTCACCTGTGGGTGAAATATTAAAGCTAAGTTGCACCCAGCCTTCTATACCATCACGTGCTGCGCTAGTTGGGTATTTAGGATTTATACGCACAATGGGTGAAGCATCTCCCGTAGGGCGGGTAAGTGTTTGCTTCATATTATCACCAAATCTGTCAATTACTATGGGTGGTGCTGTGCTTATTGCTGTTATTGGCTCATTACTAGGTGTTACACGTGGTGGTGCTTTAGGCGGCATTTTAGGTGTGGGTGGGGGCGGTATTCTTTTAATATGCGTGGTTTGTTTATCTTCTGGCGCTTGAAAAATCTCAGCAGTAATATCATCACCCAATTTGATAGGTGCTCTTTGTTCGCCACTAATTAAGTATTGCATAAAGGCGAATGCGATAAAGGTCATCGTAGCACCGCCAATAACAGCTGTTGATGTTTTGAACATGGGGTTTTTAGGGAATTCAAGTGTGTGCATAAGCCGCTCCAAATTAACTTATTATGTTGTTTAAGAGCTATAACGGCTGGCAAATAGAAATGGGGTGAAATAGTTTTAAAAATTTAATTTATTAAAAAGGCCGAGTTAGTATTTAACTCGGCCTTTTTATATTTTATCACTTACGTTTTTGCAAGTTATTGTTTCTTTTCACTTAGTGCCGGCTGGCCATAGTTTGGCGAACGTGGACCATACAATAAGCCATTGTATGTATCTGATGAAAGTAAACGATGAGAGCTAATTGCAGCAATTTCAAAGCCTTTATCACTCACTGTTTCAGCAATTTGATTAATAGCTGCAACAACCAGCATACCGACTAAGCCACCACCAGTGTTATTGTTTTGTTGCTCTGCAGATGACGCTCTGGCTTTATCTTGCCAAAGTACTTCGCCAGTGCGTAAATCAACAAGTTTGGCTGATACAGTAACCGCTGTTTCACTTGAAATAACTACGTAGCTAGTACCGTATTCTTCAATATTGATATACAGGGCTGCATCGGCACCAAAAATATCATGTAACTTTTTAACTGGCACTTGGTGAATATCGTTTGCAACCGTTAAGCCATTACCTTTAAAGGTTTGATCAACAACCGCGACCGGGAATACATAAAAACCAGATTCAGCTATAGGGGTCATCATTTGCGTCATTACGCTATATGGCGCGATTACTTCTGGTGTGTTGTTTAAAGGGGGTAACACAAGAATCGAATGAGGATCTGCTTGTCTAAATGCACTGTAATCATGGCTTGGTGGTGGTGATACACAGCCTGCGAGTGCTGTTAATAATGTTGCGATAGAGATGAGCTTTAAATAACGCATATTAAGCACCCTTTGCCGATTTTAGAAGAAAGTCGATATACTGAACTGATTCAGGAAATAATTGTTTTTCTGTTTCAAAATGAGCAATACCTTGCACAGCATTGCCTGTATCAAAATACAACATACCTAAATGAGCATGTAATCCTGGTGCTATTGCTTTACTGTTATTAGCTGCATCAGCAATAACCTGCTCTAGAATGGTTATTTGCTCTTCAACCGAAACCTCATCTGCCTTTAAATAGGCGTAAACGGCGCTGTTGTAGTCACCGTAATAATAAAGCGGTTCTTTGGTGTTATTACACCCAGTAAGCGCGACGCATACTATAGCGGTAGCGATTAGTTTTTTCATGCTTTACTACCCCATTGACCTGCTTCAAGACCAGTAACTAGTTTGTTTACAACTTCCCGAATCGCTAAATCGAGTACTTTTCCGTTTAATGTTGCATCGTATGAAGCTGTGCTACCAAAGCCAACTACTTCACGCTCTGACAAGCTATACTCGCCAGCACCTTGGACTGAGTAAATAACTTCTGATGTTGTTACATCAACAATGTTAAGTGTTACTTTGGCGTATGCAATTTGCGACTTGCCTTTTCCTAGTAAACCGAATAATTGACGGTCGCCAATCGCTTTACGGCCAAACTCAGTTACATCACCGGTTACTACAAATTTTGCACCGCTAATTACTTGTTTTGCGCCTGTTAATTTAGCTTCTTCTGCAAGTGCTTGCATATTGTCGCGGTCCAGCACACTAAAACGGTTAGTTTGTTGTAAGTGGCTCATTAAGGTTGTTTTTGCTTGGCTACCCAAACGATCTTGGCCTGATGAAAAAATACCATTTTGAAAACTTGAGCGATTTACAAATTGACCCACAACTAATTTACTCTTGGTGCCAGAGTAAGTGGTGTTGTAAGTTGCTACTGTTGGTGTGTCTATAGCCTTTGACGAGGTAGTTGCACAACCAGATAAAGTGGCAGCTGCAAGTGCAGCTATTAGAGCTGTTGCTAAGTGTTTTTTATTTTTTAACATGAAATTTCCAATGTTCGTAGTGGGTAAATAATTAAACGAACACTTGGGATGTATTTACACTGATAAGCTTATTACATTATTCAAGAATCCGTTCCGAGGACATTTATAAACAAAAAGCCATATATATGCAATTATTATTACTTGTAATTGTTAACAGACATTAATGGGTAAGGGGATCCCTCAGGGTCAGGTCTTTCTTCTTGCCTTTTTGTTGGTTGCGGCTAATCTTTAGGTATTAATTTATACAAATTGATAGGTGAAAAGATGGCAAGGCCTCTTAGATTAGAGTTTGCGGGTGCGCTATATCACATAACTTCACGGGGGAATGAAAGAAAACCTATCTATTTAGATGAATCCGATTTTGAAGGGTTTTTAACAACCTTAGGAGATGTTTGTGAGCGCTATAATTGGGTGATCCATTCTTTTTGCTTAATGACCAATCATTACCATTTATTAGTCGAAACGCCGGATGCAAATTTAAGCAAAGGGATGCGACAATTAAACGGTGTGTATACGCAATGGTTTAATAGAAAGCATCGACGTGTAGGGCATTTATTCCAAGGGCGTTATAAAGCTATATTAGTTGATAAAGATAGGTATTTATTAGAGTTAACTAGGTATATTGTTTTAAACCCAATCAGAGCGAAAATGGTTGATAACTTATCGGAGTGGCCTTGGAGTAGTTGGCATTTTGTGATGGGCCAAGCGCCTATTCCCCAATGGCTTGCGGTAGATAAAATGTTATTGCAATTTGCAAAGTATAAAACAATAGCCAAGCGTAAGTTTGCGCAGTTTGTTGAGCAAGGAAAAGGGCTGGATCCTTGGGGAAATATTTCAAATCAGGTGTTTTTAGGTAGTGCTGAGTTTGTAAAGGAGCATTTAGAATTACTTAAAGAGCAGGAAGGCGATTTATCGGAAGTGCCCCAAAAGCAAAGGCGCAGAGCAGCATTACCATTAGCAGAATATGCTCAACGGTTTAATAACCGTAATGATGCCATAAGAGCTGCTTATGCATCTGGCGGGTATACGTTGAAAGAGGTTGGCGATTATTTTCAGCTGCATTATTCTCGAATAAGTAAAATAGTGGCAAAAAGAAAGACCTGACCCTGACGAATCCCCACAATTTGATAATATAAATCAATAAGATAATGTAAAAAATAGTTGAAGTGCACAGCCAATTCTGATCTTATATGTTTTTTCCGACCAAAGAAATTACAAAGTAAATCGACTATGCACTTGAGTAAATTATTACATAAAACATTTTCTAATACAGCTGGTATTATTGATAAGCGTAACCACTGCACATTAATGAAAGCGGTAGAAACACTCTGCCAACATAAGTTCTTATCCATTGCTGCTTTAGGGCGAAAACTAAAGAGCAACGCGAAGGTTAAACACACTATTAAACGAATGGATAGGTTATTTGGCAACCCTCGCGTCCAGCACTCCCGCAACCACTATTACCAAGAAATCACTCGCCGCGTGATTGGTCAAATTAGACGTCCATGCGTGACGATTGATTGGTCTGGGTTAACACCCTGTGGCGAGTTTCATTTATTACGGGCAGCAGTCCCAGTTAAAGGTCGAGCAATGACAATCTATGAGCAAAGTTTTCGTGAATGTGAATACATGAAGCAAAGCGTGCATAAGGATTTCCTCAAAACACTTAAATCAATATTGCCTTCTGAGTGCAAGCCGATCATCGTTACCGATGCAGGATTTCGCAATCCTTGGTTTAAGTTAGTGCTTAAATTTGGTTGGGATTTTGTAGGCAGAGTGAGGCATCAAACACAATATCAAAAGCCAGAAGATGATACATGTTGGTCACCAGTCAAAACACTTTACTCAAAAGCAACTGCAAGACCCGCTTATTTATTTGAAACACAACTCGCTAAAGCCAATTCATTGAGTGGTCACTTTTACTTATTTAAATCAAAACCTAAACAAAGAAAGAAGAAAAACCTTCGAGGAAAAACTATTCGCAGCAGCGTAAGCTTGAAATATGCTAAAGGTGCGACGGAGCCATGGTTATTATTTACCTCATTGTGCAATATTAATTATTCAGCACAAGATATTGTTAAAATTTACAGTCAACGAATGCAAATAGAAGAGTCCTTTAGAGACTTAAAAAACACAAGTAACGGCTTGAACTTACGTCATTGTCGTAGCTATGAAAAAGGCCGCTTGAATGTCGCATTATTGATTGCATTAATTGCTAATTTTATCCTTTGGCTAGCAGGTTTAACGGCAAAAATATTGAATGTGCATAGAAGCTTTCAGGCGAATACGATAAAGGATAGAAATGTGCTGTCTTGTTTTAGTTTAGGAACGCAATACTTCGAAAAATTTGGCTATAAAATAAAATTGAAAACGTTTTTAGAAGCACTCAACCAATTAAATAAGGATTGCCGTGAGTGCTTGTAGCTTGGATAAAAAATGTGGGGATCCCTCAGGACCTGACCACCACGATTTGTTTCCACCACGATTTGTTTGTGGCAAAAAGAAAGACCTGACCACCACGATTTGTTTGACCACCGCGATTTGTTTTAAAAGAGCGGCTCTGGCTCTAAAATTGGTGTACGCTGGTTTTATTCGCTATTCGTGAGCCGCGCTTTAAACTATTTAATTTTTGCTTAGAGCTGATTAATTGCTGACAGTAAATAGCTTGATATCAATAAGGATGTGTTGATGAATACCGTGATAGCCGCTTTACCGATTATTCTTTTAATTTGGTTAATGACTAAGCGTGATCCGCTTCCTTCATATATTGCGCTGCCAGCCATGGCGTTATTAACTGGGTTTTTACAGCTAGTTTATTTTCGCGCTGATTGGCAGTTAGTCGCCGCTAATTCACTTGCTGGTGGTTTATCGGTTGCTACGCCTATTTCTATTATTGCCGGTGCTATTTTGCTCAATAGACTGTTAGCTATTTCTGGTGCTGAGGCAACGATTAAAAGCTGGTTAGAATCAATAAGCAGTAATCCTGTTGCGCAACTAATGATCATCGGTTGGGCGTTTGCTTTTATGATTGAAGGTGCCTCTGGATTTGGCACGCCAGCGGCTATTGCAGCTCCTTTATTAGTGGGTCTGGGTTTTGCGCCGCTTAAAGTTGTGGTATTTACTTTAATATTAAACTCTGTACCGGTCTCGTTTGGTGCTGTGGGTACACCTACATGGTTTGGTTTTTCGAGTTTAAATTTAGTACCGGAGCAAATACTGGCTATATCGCAATGGACTGCATTATGCCATGTTATTGCGGCAATGATCATTGTGCCCATTGCCTTGCGGTTTGTGTTACCTGCAGAGGTGATCCGTCGCAATGGGATCTATATTTACTTAAGTGTTTTTTCCTGCGTGTTACCTTATTGGTGGATAGCGCAGTGGAATTACGAATTTCCTTCTTTGCTTGGTGGCGCTATCGGCTTAGTGCTGAGCGTTGTGTTTGCTAAATTTAATATTGGTTTAAGCGCCGCAGACAAACAGATAACGCGCAGCGTGAACATTTCGCGCAAAACACTGCTTATTGCGTTATCGCCATTATTGTTACTGATGATTGTTTTATTGCTTACGCGAATTCAACAATTAGGCATCAAAGACTGGTTAAATAACGACAGTGCCTGGTTGACGGCTGATTTGAGTTTTGCACAATTTCAACTTAGTGCAGCCTTAATAATCTCACTGCAAGATATTTTTGCCACTGGGGTTAGCTGGTCGTATAAAACGCTGTATGTACCTGCCGTTATTCCGTTTGTACTCGTGGTGATGGTGTGTTTACCGTTATTAAAAATGAGCGCTAAACAAGTTAAACAAATGTGCCATGAAACAGCGCAACGAATCGTTTTACCTTGTGTTGCGCTACTGGGGGCATTGATCATGGTTAATTTTATGATGTTAGGTGAACACAACGCGCCAATTTTTTATATGGCGCAATCGTTTGCGCAACTGAGTGGCGAGAATTGGACCTTGTTTGCGGCTTTTCTCGGTGCCTTAGGAACATTTTTTTCCGGCTCCGCAACGGTCTCTAACCTAACTTTTGCTGGTATTCAATACAGCATAGCGCAGCAGGTTGGTTTACCGACTACATTAATACTTGCACTACAGTCCGTTGGTGCAGCAATGGGTAATATGGTCTGTATAAGTAATATTATCGCGGTGGCGAGTATTGTTGGTTTAAATAACCAAGAAGGCGTGGTGATCAAAAAAACAGTGCTGCCAATGCTGATCTATGGTGCAATTATTGGCATATTTAGTTATGTGTTTTTTTAATGCCTATAAACCTGCTCGCGTCATGTTAATAATGCTTTTCGGTAGCTGTAGGGTAACTGGCTATTTACTTTACGCGTGTGCTTAAAATATAAAACAATTAAGGGGAGTATGTTTACTCCCGTTTAATTGATGTTTAGCTTATATTTTTTAAAAGCAGTGAAAATTAGTTTTTCACGTCATCTTCTTGAAGGTCTTTAAACAGCTCCCCTTGGGGGTGTTCAAAAGACTCATCATTTACTTCTTCGTAATCATCTTCATCTACCACCAGCATTTGATCTTGTGCGGTGGTTTCTTCAATACGCGGGTCCATGGTGGCAGCCAGTGGCGAGTTGGTTACATCGGAAGTGCCCACCACATAATCGCTGGGCTCTGGTTGCTCTACTTTTTGTTTAGAGTTAATAAATGTAAGCAATAAATACATGGTTATGGTTAATAGCGAAATAGACGCATATAACGCTTGGTGTCCAAAGTAGGTCATAACCTGTGCATTCGCGGTTGAACCTAGAGCGGCACCTGCACCAAAAGCGACAAGTAATGCTGATGACACGCCTACGCGCTCCTCGTCTTCAACCCGCGAATTGGCTAATGCTGAACAAAGCGGATACAAGGTAAAGGCAAACAACCCAAATATAAAGGTTAATATATACGATAGCTGCTGCGACATAGGGAGTATGAAAAATGCTAAACTTATCAAGCCAATAGCAACGGCATTAGTGCGTATTAACACGCTGCGACGAATGCGGTCTGAAAGCATTCCCATAGGCCATTGTGCCAATAACCCCGCTAAAATAGTAAGTGACATAAAAATAGCAATTTCAGCGGCATCAAAGCCCGATAATTTAGCAAAGGTTGGCGCCAGACCATAAAAGCTGCCATTAATAATGCCCGCAAAGTGAACTGCGGTGAGTGATTGCGGCACTTTTTTAGCATAACCGAGTAAACTCACTTTTATAGGCTTTAAAGGTTTTGGGTGAATTCTTCGGGTGATCGAAATGGGAATAATGCCAATGGCCAACGCCATGCACACTAAAAACAGTGGCGCATAACCCAACTCTGGAAATTGAGCGAGTGCTAATTGCCCTAAAATCATGCCTAAATAAGACGTGATCATATAAAACGAGAATACTCGGCCTCGCGATTCAGGCGCCGATTGCTCATTGAGCCAGCTTTCAAGCACCATGTAATTACACATCATACCTAAGCCAACAAACAGCCTTAAAGCTAACCAAATATAAACGTTGTCACTTACACCATGTGCAGCAACACAGGCTGTTACTGCTGCGGTACTGGCAGCAAAGGTTCTAATGTGGCCTACCGATTTTATTAGATGATAGCCAAGTTTAGAACCCAGTAATAAGCCGAGGTAATAACATGAGGTCATTAAGCCAATCCAAAAGGTGGACGTGCCTTGTTTACCCAAATAAAGGGCCAAATAAGTAGTAAGTAAACCAGTACCAATAATTAAAAATAAATTGGCAAAATACAGCGACAGAAATGATTTCATTAAAATATAAATAGTTACATAAGACCACTAGATACTAGAGTAAATCGATCGTTTTTCCAAGTTGTTAAAATTAGTATTTATGTATTTATAAATAATTTGATTTCAATGCAATAATCAGCAATACCATGGCATAAAGATTTATATAAATTAATACTTTGGCGGTACAGGCTAGAATAGCGAGTACATTCCAGTTATTATCAGCAGGGTAATTTTCAGTGCTTTTTTGTTTAGTTGAGTAAGTTAATGTCAGTCGTAATATTTTTTGGAATTAAAAATGACCAGTAATAATCAATCCATAAACAAGCGTAAAAAAAATAATCCGCTTATCGAAATCGTATTTAATATTATTATTCCTTCAGTTATTTTGATGAAGTTTACTGGCCCTGAGTATTTAGGCAATGTAACCGGATTAATTGTGGCGCTTATATTTCCGATCAGTTACGGTGTTTATGATTTTATTAAAGCGGGCTCGTTAAATTTTATTTCACTTTTAGGCTTTTTAAGTACCTTATTAACAGGTGGAATTGCTTTATTTGAAATGGATGTTGAGTGGCTAGCCATTAAAGAAGCGGCTATTCCGGCGATTATTGGTTTTACAGTGTTAATGTCGGGATTTTTTGGTAAACCCTTGTTGGCAAAACTTTTATTAAACTCACTTTTATTTAAGCTAGATACTATTTACGATGCCTTAGATGTACGTGGTAACACGCAAATCTTTAAGCAAAAAATTACCAAGGCTAATTATTTGTTAGCGCTTACGTTTGTTTTTTCATCAACTATGAATTACATGTTGGCTAAATGGATTGTAACCAGCCCCGCGGGCAGTGTGGAATTTAACGAACAGCTTGGTGAAATGACCTTATTGAGTTACCCCGTTATTGCGATTCCTTCTATGGTAATGTTGATTGGTATTTTTATTTATGTGATTAAAGTGCTGACTAAATTAACCGGTATGAAATTTGAAAATATGGTTAATGCAGAATAAAGTAAGTAAAAACAGCTGGTAATAATTATTTTTCCACAAAGCTGTTAGTATTTATTTGTAGTAAAATCACCAATAGTTACCTTTGTGGTAAGGAGTAAGCCTCCAATTAGCTGGTGTTAGGCTCTTGCTCTGTTTGCGACCTAAATAAGGTGGCTTGCGTAATATGTTGACTAACGCTGTTTTTTTTAAGCGCTATATAAAGATCGGAATGAACATAAATGCCATCTTTACCAGATGTAATACCTGCGGCTTTAAACCACGTGAGTAATTGACGTTTTCTTCCAGCAAGCTCTAATCGAATACCCCGTTTTTTAAAGATCACATCTAAATCTGCCAACATGCTCATGACACTTAAATCAAGATGGGTAAAACAAGGCACTGCGTCAATTATAACGCATTCAATATCATTTTTTTGTTTTGCGTATTGTTCTAGCAAGCGGCGTTTAAAGTAACTGGCATTAAAATAAGTTAAGGGGGAGTTAAAGCGATATATAAAAACGCCTTGGACAGCTTTGGCTTTGTCTGTCTCGTCAATGCTTCTTACGACACCTTTAACATCAATACCTAATATAGTGTCTGATGGACGCATTACAGTACGAATAAACTGAAATAAACCTAATAATACAGCAAGTGTGATCCCTGGAATAACACCAATGAATAGCACTGCAAACAGAGTGACTAACGCTAAGTAAAATGCTTGTTTATCCTTAAACTTTAATTGCCATAACGCCTTTAAATCGAGTAAGTGAACCGAAGCAATAATAAGTACAACTCCCAATGCTGCGCTTGGAATATACTCAAGGGGAGCCGTTAAAAATAAAGCAATAATAGCAATTATTACCGCTGCTATTATTGATACTAATTGGGTTTTACCGCCAGCGTTATCGTTTACTGCAGTACGAGAATCGGCCCCACTAACGGCAAAGCCTTGTGATAACGCTGATGCTAAATTAGCAATTCCTAAAGCTCTAAACTCTTTGTCTGCATCAATATCATAACCATTCTTTGCTGCAAAACTTCTTGCGGTCAGCATCATACTCACAAAGCTAACAATTGCTAGGTTAAGTGCCGGTATTACCAGCTCGCGTATAACCCCAATATCAAATACTGGCGAATTAAATATGGGCAAACCACCGGTTACTGTGCCTATGGTTTTTATTTCGAATTGTTCTAAGTTAAATAGCCAAACACACAGTGCCGTTAGAGAAATTGCCAGCATAGAAGCTGGCCAACTTGGTTTAACACGCTTAATAGCAAAGTAAATACCCAGAGTAAATAAAGCCATTAGTAAAGTTGGGATATGAGTTTGTGATAAATAGGAGGTAATACTACTTAAGCGCTCAAGTAAGTAGCGTTCATCAAACGTAAAACCAAACACTTTTGAAAACTGACCAACAATAATAGTAATGGCAACACCATTTAGTAATCCCATTAATATCGGTTTTGATAAAAAGTCGGCTAATACACCTAACTTAAAGCGACTGGCTATAAAGCACCAAAAGCCGGTCATTGCGGTCATGGTGATCACTAATTGCCAGTGTTTAAAGCTGTCACCTGCTGCCAAAGGGGTTACAACTGCAGCAATTACAGCACATGTTGCGGCGTCTGGGCCAACAATAAGTTGTTTAGAGGTGCCAAATAGCGCATACAACATCATAGGTAATATGCAAGAATACAAGCCAACAGCGGCATTTACACCCGTAAGCTGGGCATAAGCAATTGCCACAGGCAACGCGACGGATGCTACTGATAACGCTGCTCGCACATCGTCAGCAAGCCATTGACGCTGATAATTAAACAACGTTTGTAAACCGGGCATAAAATTATATAAACGCGACAGCACTGAAATTTCCTGCTAATAGTAGTAACGCTTTGATAGTAAATTTATTATATAGCTATTAACTGAGCAATATTACTGCTTATGTAAAAAATAATAACATCTTGAATTAAAGTATTGATTATTGCTTTGTTGATACGAAAAAAGCCCAGCATGTTAATGCCGAGCCTTTGTTTAAATTAAGCCATTATTTAAGCTTAATTGCTAAATTAGTTAGTAAGTTGACCAGTAGATGATTCTATATGAGCACGTACAAACCATTGAAATTGTTCTAGTTCAGCAAGTTGCGAGATGATCATATCTTCAGAAACTGGATCAAGCTCAGAAAGAGGCTCTATGGCTTTACGGTGATCACCGTTAACGCCGTTATATACTTTGTCTAAAGCACCTAAATGCTCAGTTACCAGCGCTTTACCAACTGAATAATCTTGCCACGTTCTACGGTCCACAATCGATTTTGGTGTTCCTACTGGCACGCCGCCTAACGTAGCTATTCGCTCGGCTAGAGTGTCTGTCATTTCGCGTACAGCTTCAACTTGTGGATCAAGCATTTCGTGTACACCAATAAAGTTTGGGCCCACTACATTCCAGTGGATATGCTTTAAGGTTAGCTGTAAATCAATTAGTGCTACCATGCGATTTTCTAGAACAGATATTGCTTTATTTGCTGATTCATTTTCTACACCTGGGGCGGTAAATTCAGCGACTTTATTTGCATTATTACTGTTACTCATCATTCCTCCTGCTATTACTAAAAGAGTGTTCGTTTTACTCATATGAGTGTTTAATTGCGATAACGAACGTGCTTACACTTACTAAAGCAATAGCTATGCCGTCTGTGGTGTTTTTAAGTTATTGAAAAATAATATTTTAATTTTATTTTTTTGGCAGTTAAATTATATCAACACTAATAATAATGAAAAAAATGCATATTTTTGTAAATTTTGCAAAACAGAACAACCTTATTGAGTGTAGTCATTGTTGATTAATCATCTGTTACATATACTTAATTTATTTTGCTATTAAAGGAGCAGGGCATGCTAAGGTTTTTTTCTATCGAACGAGGGGTAATTAAAGAATTATCAGCTTCGCCTGACACCCCCCTTGAGATATTAATCCGAACTGCTCATTGGATTGATACAATAGCCCCAACAGAAGATGAGCGAAATACCTTAGCAAAAACGCTCAATATAACGTTTCCTGAATCTGGCGATGTTCAAGAGATTGAAGCGTCATCGCGTTGCTTTGTTGATAATGAAGGTTTGCATGTACATGCATTGTTTATGTCACCTAATGAGGGGCGTTTTAACACAGTCACTGTTGCCTGTTTATTACAAAATAACTGTTTACTGACTATTCGTGATGATGAACTAGCTGACTTTCGGTTATTGCGCTTAAGAGCACGCAAAGGTCAAGTAATGTGCGACACACCAAAACAGTTACTAATTACCTTATTTGACCAAAAAGTCGAAAACCATGCTGATATGCTTGAAGATATGCATCATCAGTTAGAAAAACTCAGTGCTTATGTACTTGAAGACGACGATTCTAATTTAGAAGAAGCCGTTAGTCGTATTGCACGCCTAGAAGATGCTAATGGCAAGGTGCGTTTATGTTTAATGGATACGCGGCGCAATATTTCGTTTTTAATACGTCGTTTAGGTGTACAAAATGAAGAGCGCGAATCGCTTCGAGAAATTGTACTTGATATAGATACTTTAATGTCTCACTGCACTTTTTTGTTTGATAAAGTGAATTTTTTAATGGATTCAACGCAAGGTTTTATAAATATTGAACAAAATCAAATTATCAAAACTTTTTCTATTGCCTCAGTGGTTTTTTTACCGCCCACTGTTGTGGCCAGTGTTTACGGAATGAATTTTAATATAATGCCAGAGCTGCAATGGCAGTGGGGTTACCCATTCGCCATTGGCGTTATGTTGTTATCGGGGTTTGCTCCTTATTTATTTTTTAAACATAAAGGGTGGTTGTAGTGTTTACGTATTACAACTTAATTTATAATCTAACTGGTATATTGATGGGCTTTTAATATATCGAGTGGGATAATCTCAAGCGCTTTTTGGTTTGTTGCCTCAAGTACAACAGGGGGCGCAACATTGGCAGCAATAGCATGATACCAACGCACCGCGCATAAACACCATTTATCACCCGCTTTCAAACTAGTAAAATCATACAAAGGGTTAGGGTTTATTAGGTCGTTACCTTGCGCCTTAGAGAATTGTAGAAACTCATCGGTCATAATGGCGCAAACACTGTGATTACCAAAATCAGAATCAGGCACATAGCAAAACCCTTCACGAGTATAGCCACCATTACCACAGCATAGTTGCAGCGCGGTTCCGAGTACATTTAATTGATTAGCCATAAGCAATATTACCTTGTAATAATAACTGTTATAGGTTTAGGAGCTTACATTAACAAGCTGTTCGTGGTTTGGCTATATGAAAAAGGTTTTAAAACAGCTGCGTGTTGTTGAGTCAATACGCAGCCATTAAATCTAACGGTTTAAGATAATAATGCAGCAGCTAAACGTACAAAGTCAGAGGATGTTAAAATACCTACTAGCTTGCCTTGCTCGCTAACAACAGGCATGCAACCATGACGGTTTTCTACAAAAAACTTAACAACATCAGACAAAGGCTGAGTAGGGGTGACACTAACGAAGTCACTCACCATAATATCTTCTACTTTAGTTAGTTTTTCTTTGCGTTGTAATGCATTTGCGCCGAACGTTGCCATGATTCCCATAACTTTTGCGACCATTATTTTTTGTGTAAGCATACCAACAAACGCACCGTCGTCGTCGATGACAGGAATATGACGGACGTTTTTATCTTTCATTAAATTATGGGCGTCGTGCAAAGTACTTTTAACATTTAATGAAAATGGATTAGGTGTCATTAAATCTGTCACGTTATGAATCATTTTTTTTCCTTTTATATTCTTAACTATACAGGCTTATATTAGCGCGCTTTTTAAGCTTCTTACCTTGTTAAGATCAATGTTTCTTGCAGTTTATTTGTATAGATACCATCATCTCAATAAGATGATGGTATGAAGAAGGTTAAAAATCAGAGCAAAATTTATTCATAACCACGGGGGGTTTTAGTTTTAATTACCGCAATGTATCCATGCCAACTGGCGTAACTAAGAAGTGGCATAATAACAATAAAACCTGCAGCACCTGCTGCAAAACCAAGCGCCACGAGTACAAATATACAAATAGACCACACAACCATGGCAGCAAAGTTTTCTTTAACCGCATGTATTGAAGATACAACCGCAGTCATAATATCTACGCGTCTTTCCATCATTATTTGTGGAGTAAACGCTGAGATTGCAAACACACTCACTAACAAAATACCGCCAATAATACTGCCTATAGTCAAAAATGCAGAAAGCTCCTCAAATGTTGGGTTTGCATGGCTTGGGTAAAGTGCGTGTACTATCGCTGCGAGTCGCATCCAGATTATCATAATTACCAATAGTAAAACCGCAAACCCCCACTCACCTACTGGGTTACGAAACATTGATTTAAGTGAATGCTTTAATGTGGGTTTGTGACCTTTTTCAAGCTCCCATGCTACATCGTATAAGCCAACTGCAAATACGGGGCCTATTAGTGCAAAGGCTACAGTGGCAGGTAAAATGGCGAGATGGCTGTCAGTAAGTACAACAGAGTAAACAATCGCAATAGGGATTAGGGTGAAGATTAAGCCATAAATCAAGCTCAGCATGGGCGCACGCGCCATATCTTTAAATGCTAATGAAAGCCAGTGAAAAGCGGCGAATGTATTTACTTTGTTGCACTCTAGGCAGCGTGCAAATTTTGTGTCTTTTTCTATCGTGTTGGTAGTTGGCATAAAGATGCTCCTTTTTTTAGTCACCTTTTAGTTTTAGAACACAGGTGCTTTATTTACAACCTATAAACAATCAATACGTAAGATTTAGTTGAGTTGTTCATTTGTCAGCCATTTTTGTTGAGGTTGACTTTTTGATTGCATCAGTAAGTTATTAAAAGTGGGTTCGTATTTTTTACCTAAAATGATAATCTAACCGCTGTAGCTAATTTTTAAGAGATCCTAATGCAGAAAAATAAACAGCAATATCAAGGAGCTTTGCTGAATAGTAAACGATTTTTGCCTCTGTTCGTGACACAGTTTTTCTCAGCACTCAATGACAATGTTTACAAGCAATCTATCCTTCTTATTCTAATCTTTCAGGCTGCTACAGTAGCCGATGGTGCCTTTTACTCTAATGTGGCTGCAGGATTATTTATTTTGCCGTTTTTTTTATTTTCAGGTTTGGCGGGGCAAATTGCCGAAAAGCTTGAAAAATCAAAGCTGATAAGAATGGTTAAGTTGTGCGAAATTCCAATTATGCTAGTGGGTGTAGTATCGATTTTAACCGAGCAGGTTTGGCTTATGCTAGCCACGGTATTTTTAATGGGCTTGCAAAGCACCTTTTTTGGGCCACTTAAATACTCTATTTTACCGCAGCACGTGGCCTCAAATGAACTAACAAAAGCGAATGGGTTAGTTGAATCAGGTACCTTTGTGGCTATTTTATTAGGCACCGTATTTGGCACCTATTATATAACTCAAACAGCAGGTCCTGTGTATATTAGTATAGCGATAGTGAGCTTGGCGATTATTGGCGATTATTGGCTATTTGAGCAGCCGTTTTATCCCAAAAAGTGCTGCCAATGATGCTAACTTAAAGGTATCACTTAACCCTGTTACTTCAACCAAAAGTGTATTTAATGCGCTTAACGCACAAACCGAGTCGGTGGGTAAATCAGTACTGGGGATCAGCTGGTTTTGGCTGATTGGAGCCGTCATTTTAACCTCACTCCCTAATTACGTAAAACATGGAATGGGAGGTAATGAACTGGTGGTTACCTCAGCATTAGTGGTGTTTTCTTTGAGCATTGCTTTGGGATCTTTGTTATGTGAAAAGCTATCTCGTTCGCGAATTGAGTTGGGGATTGTGCCATTTGGTGCACTGTTAATTACCCTGTTCTTATATTTATTGAGCCAAGAGCCTAACATCGAATCTTATCGCCAAGTTAATGAGTTGCAGCTTACCCTAGAGCAAGTGATTAATACTGGCGATATGCTATGGCATTTTGTATGGATGGCTGGAATTGGTATAGCGGCTGGCTTTTATACGGTGCCTCTTTATGCACTCATTCAGCAGCGCACTCACCCAGACAGCCGTTCACGAATTATTGCTGCTAATAATGTGTTAAACGCACTCTTTATGGTGGGCAGTGCCATCTTAAGTATTGTTACTTTAACGCTGTTGCACTGGCAAATTTCACAATTATTGTTGCTATTAGCAGGGCTTAATTTATTAATATCAGTTTATATATACACTAAAGTGCCTGAGTTCTTTTTACGTTTTATTATTTATATTTTAGCAATTTGTATGTACCGAGTACGCACTAAAGGCGAGCTTAATATTCCCGATGAGGGAGCTGCGGTAGTGGTAAGTAACCATGTTAGCTTTGTTGATTGGATGTTTATTTTAGCGGCGTCACCTAGGCCGATTCGGTTTGTGGTATTTGCGCCTATTTACTATTCTCCAGCACTTAATTGGTTGTTTAAAATGGCTAAAGCAATACCAATTGATAGCGAAAAGGCCAACCCAAAAGCGTTTAATAAAGCTTTTGATGACATAGCTCAGGCGCTGGAACGTGGGGAGCTGGTGGGCATTTTTCCTGAAGGTAAACTCAGTGGTGATGGTGAGGTCGATGTGTTTCGTCGTGGCATTGAAAAAATAATTCAGCGTACACCGTTGCCTGTTATTCCTGTTCATTTAGATGGCTTATGGGGCAGTATGTTTAGCAGAAAAACAAAATGGCGGTTGCCTAGACCAAAGTGGTCGTTGGTCACTGTGACCATAGGAGAGCCGGTTGCTGCTGACAACGTAAATGCTGATGACTTGCGTGAGCGGGTGATTGCTTTAAAGTAACCTGACAAAAAAGCGCTGCAATTAATTGCAGCGCTATGGTTGTATTACTTAATGGTTATTAACGGTCTAAGTTCATTACCTTAGTCCATGCGGCAACAAAGTCTTCTACAAACTTTTGCTTAGAGGTATCAAAAGCATATACTTCGGCAACTGCACGCAGCTCTGAATTTGAACCAAAGATAAGGTCAACTGAAGTGGCAGTGTACTTTTGCTCACCTGATTGACGATCAAAGCCTTGATAAATCCCCGCATCGGATGACTTTTTCCAAACCGTCGACATATCTAATAAATTAACAAAGAAATCGTTATTTAATGTGCCTGGCTTATCAGTAAATACGCCATAGTCAGTGCCTTTATAGTTCGCACCAAGTGAGCGTAAGCCGCCGACTAACACGGTCATTTCAGGCACGGTTAGGTCAAGCTGATCGGCTTTGTCTATTAGCATTTCAGTGGGCGATTTGTAGCTTTGCTCAGCGTCAAAGTAGTTTCTAAAGCCATCGGCAGGCAGCTCTAATAAACTAAATGCATTAACGTCAGTTTGCGCTTGCGTGGCATCGCCACGGCCGGCATTAAACGGTACGTCTACTGTGTAACCTGCATCTTTCGCTGCTTTTTCAATCGCTGCATTACCACCAAGTACAATTAAATCGGCCAGTGATACTTGGCTTTTGCTAAATAAGCTGTCGTTAAAGTCGGCTTGAATCGCCTTTAATACTTTAATTACTTTTGCGGTTTCGGCCGGATTATTTACCGCCCAATCCTTTTGTGGTGCAAGCGCAATACGCGCACCGTTGGCACCACCGCGCATATCTGAATCACGGTAGCTTGCAGCTGAAGCCCAGGCAACACGTACTAGCTCTGATACGCTAAGACCTGAATCTAAAATGCTGGCTTTAAGCTCTTTCACAGCATCTGCATCTATGTTTGATTGCGTCTTTGCTGAAATTGGATCTTGCCAGATTAGCTCTGCTTTAGGCACTTCTTTACCTAAAAAGTGACGGGCCGGTCCCATATCTCTGTGCGTTAATTTGTACCAAGCTTTTGCAAAGGCAAGTTGATACTCTTTAGGGTCATTTAAAAAGCGTTCAGCAATTTTACGATACTCAGGGTCAAACTTTAACGCTAAGTCGGCGGTAGTCATTACTGGTGGATTAAATTTACCTTTAACGTGCGCATCAGGTACGGCATTATGCAGTGATTCATTTGTTGGGATCCACTGAATAGCACCCGCTGGGCTGCGTGTTTGTTTCCACTCAAAGTTAAGCAGGTTGCTCAAGTACAGTGATGACCAACGCGTTGGTGCTTGTGTCCATGCGCCTTCTAGGCCACTTGATACCGTATCTTCAGAGTGGCCTTTACCACACTTGTTTTTCCAGCCTAACCCTTGTTCTTCAATGCCTGCTGCTGCAGGCTCTGCACCGACACAATCTTTAGGCTTGTGCGCACCATGCATTTTACCAAAGGTGTGGCCACCGGCGATAAGTGCTAGGGTTTCTTCGTCGTTCATGGCCATGCGTGAAAACGCAACACGAATATTTTTAGCTGAACCAATTGGATCCGGAACGCCTTTTGGGCCTTCAGGATTTACGTAAATTAAACCCATGTGCGTTGCACCTAATGGGCGCTCTAATTTACCGCTCACATCTTCACGATCGCTGGCAAGCATTTCTACTTCAGGACCCCAGTAAACCATGTCTGGTTCCCAGTCATCTGGTCGGCCGCCGGCAAAACCATAGGTTTCAAACCCCATGTTTTCCAGGGCAACGTTACCCGCTAATACGATTAAGTCTGACCATGAAAGTGCTTCTCCGTATTTTTGCTTAATTGGCCAAAGTAAACGGCGTGCTTTATCTAGGCTTACGTTGTCTGGCCAGCTGTTAAGCGGTTCAAACCGTTGTTGACCACCGCCTGCGCCGCCACGACCATCAAGCGTTCTGTAGGTGCCTGCGCTGTGCCAAGTCATACGAATAAAAAATGGCCCATAGTTACCAAAATCTGCCGGCCACCAATCTTGAGATTCGGTGAGTAGGGCATCAATATCTTTTTTTACTGTGTCTAAATCTAGGCTATTGAATGCTTCTGCATAGTTAAAATCACTACCATAAGGATTTGAGCGTTCATCATGATCACGAAGTGGAGATAAGTTAAGTTGATCTGGCCACCAAAATTGATTGGTTCTGGTTGCGCCCATTTTTGCCTCACCCATGCCTACAGCACCTTGTGGTTTAGACATTTGTGGTTTTTCTTGGCTAAAAGCAGAGCCAGATATAAGTGCCATACTTATAAATCCAACAAGCGCTTTTTTAGTAAATGATCGTTTTTTCATTGTCAGCTTCCTTAAAGTTAACGAATTTCGTTATACAAAGCGTATTAAACATAAAGCCTAATAATTTAAAAATTAGCAGGCTGTTAATTCATTCAAGTCGTTGTTACCTAAGCATGAATGACTTAGCAACGGCAATAGTATAGTAAAGGAGCTAAAAACTGTGTGCGAAATAAAGCGATTGCTGCAATCTATAAAAATGATTTTTTGATGGAAGCTGATTAAATAAATGGATTATATGAAAGGTAGTGATCGTTATAAAAAAGCTCAGCGATTGCTGAGCTTTTAATAGATTAAAATGCTTATTCTACCTTAATTAACTTACTGGTGATAACACCTGAGGCCATAGAGCCCGATACATTAAGCGCTGTGCGTGCCATATCGATTAGTGGCTCGATAGAAATAAGCAGTGCAACCACCTCTATGGGTAGTCCCATGGTGGGTAATACAACCAGCGCAGCAAAGGTGGCACCACCGCCGACACCTGCAATACCAAATGAGCTAATAACCACAATGCCAATTAACGGTAAAATAAACTCAAATGTAAGCGGGTCTATTCCTACACTAGGCGCGACCATCATAGCCAACATGGCAGGGTAAATACCCGCACAGCCGTTTTGACCAATAGTGGCACCAAAAGAGGCCGATAAATTAGCGATTGCAGGTGGCACTTTTAATTGGTTAATTTGCACATCGATGTTCATTGGAATAGAGGCCGCTGAACTGCGCGAGCTAAATGCAAAGGTGAGTACTGGCCATATTTTTTCAAAGTAATGCTTTGGATTAACGCCTACTAAACTAAGTAGTAAACCGTGTACAACAAACATCAATAAAATAGCCACATACGAGGCCACAATAAAGGCGAGTAAATTTAAAATATCACTACTGCTTGAGTTTGCCACTACACTTGCCATTAAACCTGCAACACCATATGGCGTTAGTGCAATCACCATACGAACTAAGCTCATCACAATGGCTTGTAGCGCATTTACGCCGTTACGAATTGGGCTGGCAAGATCTGCTTTTTCAAGCATGACTTTGCGCGCCGCAATACCAACAAGTACACCAAATATAACCGTGGCAATAATAGAAGTTGAACGTTGATTACTTAAATCAGCAAAGGGGTTTTCAGGAATAAAACTCAGTAGCATTTGTGGCACACTTAAATCAGCTACATTCGCAGCTTTGCTTTGTAGGGTGTCCATTCTAGCGGCTTCACGAGTACCCGAAACCAGCCCTTCTATGCTTAAATCAAATCCATAGGTTACGGCAATGCCCACTAAAGCGGCAATTGCAGTGGTGAAGAGTAAAACAGAAATGCTAATAAAGGATATTTTACCCAGAGAGCCTTGATTTTCGAGTTTTACCACAGCGGCAATCATAAATACCAACACCAATGGCATAATGATCATTTTTAATAAACCGACATAGCCTTTACCAACTATGCTTACCCAGCTGAGTATTTCTTTAATCGCCTCTGGAGAGTGGGCAAACAAAAACTGTAGGGCTAAACCAAAGGTGCTGCCAAGCACTAAGCCAAATAAAACGGTACGAGATAAAGAACTATTTTTTTGCGAAAAAAGATAAATCGCGAACAGCAAACCAACAAATAGTGCCAACATTAATAATACAGCAAGCGACATGGTACCCTCTTTTATAGCTGTGAATTAGCGCGGCACTTTAACGCTTTGTAAGACGTTAACAAAATACACTTTCGCTATGGAATAGAATTAAAATGAATATACTAATAATATTAAAGTATAATGAATGAGCGCATTGTTGAAGAAACTAACCCATATTATTGTATTTCTTTAAAAACGGCGTTTACTCGATGAAAGTAAGATCTTAATTACCGTTAAAATCGTAAGCATATTACGAAGCATTAAGTTAATTTGTTCACTTTAGTTTTTATTTAAAAGAGGGAGTGTAGGTATGTTAAAGGCAATAATGGCACTGGTGATTATTGTAGTGATGAGTGGCTGTTCAACTCAGTATCCAAACCAAGCACTACTTGGTAAGCAATTTCCCACTGTGACGGGAGAAAGCTTAGAACAAAAGCGATTTACCATCCCCGATGACTTTAACAATCCAAATACCTTGTTATTAATTGGTTATAAACAAGATAGCCAATTTGATATTGACCGCTGGTTGATTGGTTTAGACATGAGTGCAGTGGATGTCACCGCTTATGAGTTGCCAACCATTCAGGGTATGGTTCCTCGTATGTTTAGCCCCTTAATCGATAGCGGTATGCGCAAAGGGATCCCCAAAGAGTTGTGGGGTGGGGTGATCACAATTTACAAAGATGGCGATAAAGTTCAAGCATTCACTGGCAACGAAAACCCTAATAATAGTCGCGTCATACTGCTGGATGAGAAGGGTAAAATTACTTACTTTTACGACCGTGGTTTTTCTGTTGCTGCATTAAATAATTTAAAAGCGGTGATTGAAAAGCAATAAATTGCAGGTAAAGCTAGTTGCCTTTGGGCACGCTATGATTAAGGTTAGCGTGCCGCGTTATAAAAGCATTATTGGCTAACGTTATTTCTGCCTTTCTTTTTAGCTCTATAAAGCGCTAAATCAGCATTTTTTAGAGCCTCGTCAAAGCTTTGTTTTGCTGTTCTTTGTGCTACGCCAATAGAGACCGTGACGTTTACCGTTTTATAGTCATTTGTTTGTTTTCCTTTTCGAGATTTTTTATCGGTGCGCTTTGGGTTTCTGATCACCATGTCGTAGGTTGCAATATTGTGGCGCAGTGTTTCTAGTTCTGGAATCGATTGCTCAGCTGTTTTACGTGGAAACACCACCGTAAACTCTTCGCCCCCATAACGGTAAATTTTTCCACCGCCTTTCACCCCGCTCATTTTTGCTGCCACTAGCTTAAGCACTTGGTCGCCAATATCATGGCCATAGGTGTCATTGAATTTTTTAAAATGATCAATATCGAGCATAGCAACGGTGTATTTTCGCCCTAATGATAAAGCCAATTGGTTGAGCGCTCTTCGGGTCGGTAAAGTTGTTAAATCATCTCTATAAGCTAAATAATAAGAGTCAGTACTTACCGCTAATAAATACAAAGAAGCCATAAGCACAGCAATGACAGACCAAGGAAAATCGATAATATGTTGTTGGTTAAGGCACCACACAATAAAAGTGATGAGTAAGGCCGTTTGCGTCAGGTTATGTGTTCTTACGCTTTGCCAAATGAGTAAGCTGCCAATGAGCGACAGTGGTAAAGCTATGGGTAAATAAGGAAGCAGTAGAGTATAAACAGAGGATTGTAATGATAGCTCTTGTAAATGCAGACTCAGTGCCAGCCACGCAAACGCTGCGCCGCCACATAGAATAATTAATAAGGTTCGGGTCGCAGTGTGTATTGATAAAAGTGCGCGATCTTTTATCACGGCTAACAACATTAATAAACTTGCAGCGCATAATAACGTCCAATCAGGTTGTGCTTTAAGCCACTCAGACCAAGGTAAAGTGTAGTCTGTTGACAATAAATAAAGTAGCCAAAATGCGCATAATAGCGCAACTCGACTACGATTAAACAAAGTGGCAAATACAGCAGTAATAATAAGTAATGGATAAACAAAATAATTAATAAGCGAGAGCTTACTTTGCCATTGAGCTTGAAATTGAACTAATAATAAAAATAAACCACAAACACCTATAAGGCTCAAAGAAGTTGATTTAACGCCTGCTAATTTTAACAACCCATGCTCCAAAGACCCTTGTCTCAAAAATAAAGGCTTATTGTATTGATATTAAAAAATATTACTACTTTAATGCTTTTCAACTATTTAAAAATAATACTTTAAAACCTGAGAGATCCCCACGAATTTAGCCTAAATTATCAATTTGTATAGTCAGAAGTGACAACTGGCTATACACATAAATAATGAACTGCCCATCAGGCTCATACCTAGGATCATCAACCACTTCTTTGCCAAGATAAATATAGGACAATACTCGTCGTTTTTTCTCTGTATTCGCTTGTAATGCCGCATCCCCTTGTTGTGCCGACACGGTGTACCCTATGCACCATAAGACAAACAACATTAACGCCGCTATGAGCAATAAATTATCAAACCTTTCTGCGCTTCTTGAATTTGCAAAGGCTAAACTAATGCCAAGTTTTGCATTCTTAGTGTCTCTGAAACTTTCTTCTATTTGCATACGTTGTTTATATAAAGTCACAATCCGTTGAGGCTTATCTGTAAATTGTGTAGGTAAATTAAACACAAGTAGCCAAGGCTCTTTGGCCTTTTGTTGTTGGTATTTAACCGTTGTACATTGAGATTGCCCACCCCGTTTTTTGATTTTTTTACGTCCCTTGTTTTTCCCTCTAAACAAAACACCTTGGCACGCGAAACGAACTGTTTTTCCGTAGTAAATCTGTGTCAGAAGGTGTGGTTTATCTGTTGCTTGCTCAAACCATGATTTACAATTTCGCCATGTCTCAAGGTCGCTAGATAAGGTCACATTGCCTCTGACGCGCCCAAGCCAATACCAGCCTTTATCTTCTATGGCTTTAAACCATGGCGTTCTAAAAATAGCATCAGATAAAATAATAGGCTGACAATCTGCAGGTAAACACTGTGCCAAGCTATCGAGTAAGTGTTGATGAGCCGCTTCGGTATTTAATTCGCTTTCAGGATACACTTTTTCATAGAGCGTTAACGCTCTTCCCCCCATTGGTATGCTTGCCCTGAGCACTTGAAATATTTCGCCGCCATTAATAGGTGACCAGTCAACGATAATAAGTGGGTGTTGTTGCTGGCCTACTAAGCATTCGGTCATATGTTCATAGAAACAAAGACGTTCTTGATGCAGGTTAGCATTACCAATCAAACGGTCTGCGCGTTTAATATCATGTTTTTTATCGGTATTAGAAAATGATTTTAATCCGCGGCCTAGGTAAGTGACAGTAACGCGCTGGTCACGCAAGCCTGAGTTAACAAACGTAAAGACTGTATTTAAACGTGTTTTATGAATTTCAGGGTAGGCAATGGCAATATCTTTGTGTAATATTTCGGTGGCTTTCATGATTATGAGTGAGTTTTTTTATAGTGAAAAAATTTGATCACAAATAATCATGAGAGTCTACCATTAATTTTTATTTTGTGGGGATTCGTCAGCTTTAAAACTAATTTATTAAGGCCATCCATGGCCTGTTGGTTAATCGTTTTTGTAGTAAGGGTAGTCACTGTAGCCAATCTCTGTGCCACCATACATAGTGCTGGTATCGGCTTCATTTAATGGCCATTGATTTTTTATGCGCGCTGGTAAATCAGGATTTGCAATAAAAGGGCGGCCGAAGGCAAACAAATCACCGTAGCCTTTAGCTAACATCGCCACAGATTTATCAACCGTATACTTACCAGCGTAGATGATCCGTCCAGAAAATTGTGCGCGTGCCGCTTGATAAAATTGCTCGGGTAAATCAGGGGCGTTATCCCAATCAGCTTCAGCAATTGATAAGTAAGCAATCCCTGCTTGCTCAAGCACTTTAATTGCTTCAATGTAAGTATGGTGAGGGTTTGATTCTACAAGCCCTAAATAAACGCGGGTTTCATCGGTACTGCTAAACAAGGGCGCAAAACGAACCCCTAAACGCTCAGCGCCTACTACGTCACTGACTGCCGCGACAATTTCTTTTAAAAAGCGCAGACGATTAGTAAGAGAACCGCCGTATTCATCATCTCGTTTATTGCTATGCTCAGAAATAAACTGATTCACTAAATAGCCATTAGCGCAATGCAGTTCTACACCATCAAACCCAGCTTCTAGCGCATTACGAGCGGCTTGAGCATACATGCCAACAAGCTCTTTTACTTCATCGGTTGTTAAAGCTTGAGGCTCACTAGGGTCGGCTAAAGCGCCTTGGCTTGGCCCTGTTTCTATAAATACTTTAACACTATCAGCTGCTATCGCTGAGGGAGCAACAGGTTTTGCTTTATTAGGTTGTAAACTGGTATGCGACACACGGCCTACGTGCCAAAGCTGGGCAAATATAATTCCACCTTCTGCATGTACTGCAGTCGTTACTTTTTTCCAGCCTGCGATTTGTTCAGCCGAATGAATACCGGGTGTCCAAGCGTACCCTTGTCCTCTTGGTTCAATTTGAGTGCCCTCGGTAACCATAAAACCAGCACTGGCACGCTGTGCATAATAAGTGGCCATCACTTCATTAGGAATATTGCCAGGAACTGTGCTGCGTGAACGAGTCAGTGGTGGCATAACAATGCGGTTTTTAAGTGTGTATGGGCCTAAATTAATTGTTGAAAATAGACTGTCGATATTTTTACTTAGTTGACTCATTTTATACCTTTTTTAAATTAATAATGCGCTGATTACTTTGCGCTAATAACAATGCTGGTGAGCATAGAGATTAAAAGTTACAATTTGAAACAACACTTTTTTGTTTTAGATACAATTATGAATGGTATTGCTAGGCTAGATATAAAGCAGTTGCGCGTTTTAAGTACGCTACTTAAATTAAAAAATGTATCGCAGGTAGCACAAAAAATGGGATTAACCCAGCAAGCAATTAGTGAGCAGCTGAGAAAATTGCGCGATTTATTTGATGATAGGCTATTTATACGCCAGGGCAATACCATGTTGCCAACGCCAAAAGCGCTCACACTTGAGATACCTATTAATCAAATATTGAGCCAATTAGATGCCTTATTGGTGCCGCAGCAGTTTTCCCCCAAAAGCTACAAAGGCATTTTTACTATTAGCGCAACAGACTATGCGATTGCCGCACTTTTACCTCAGTTATTGGCAATAACACGCCGTGAAGCACCGGATTTAAAGTTGATCGTTCGTGATTTTGCATCCGATAACGTTAATCAGTTGATCAGCGCAGGAGAGCTTGATTTACTTATTAGCTTTGTTGAATTTATTCCTGATAATTTAGTCTATGAGACATTATTTGAAGAGCAGCATATTTGTATTGCAGGAGCGCATGCGCCTACTTCCTCATTGCCTTTAAGTTTGGCTGAGGTTGCGAGCAGGGCGCAGTTAGTGGTGTCGGCATCTAGAGCAAACTTACGTGGCTCTCACGATCGCTGGTTTGCTGATAAAGGTTACAAGCGAAATATTGTTATGTCAGTACCTGGGTTTTCATCAGTGCCTGATTTACTCAATACTACGGATTTAATTGCGTTTTACCCATCACGGCTATTACCAAATGCGAAGGTAAAGCCGCTTGAGATTGAGTTATTACCGCCGCCATTTAAGGTGATTGCTGCATGGCATCCGCGTTCAAATAACAGCGATATTCATCAATGGTTAATTACACAGTTAAAACGTATTTAAAGCTTGTATTCACCTGACATAAAGGCTCCTGAGCAAAATTTAATATAACTTTATTTAAAACTAAGCGCTTTTTATCAGGAGTGATATTCGACTATGGTCGGTTGAATAATGAACGGGTTGTGTGGTTTTTAGCTAACACAGTGGTTTATAAAGAACTAACAACTAGTTTGATGACTTAAATGAGGTAACATATAAAAATGATGAACTATTAAATGTGATAATAATGAGTCAAGTTGTCAGAGTAGGCGTTGCAGTGATAGTAATGCATGATAATAAAATTTTACTCGGTGAGCGTATAGGTGCGCATGGTGCAAATACCTGGGCAACCCCTGGGGGGCATTTAGAATTTGGTGAAACGGTTGAGCAATGTGCAGTGCGTGAAGTCGTAGAAGAGACAGGGCTTACTGTTACTAATATTCGTAAACTCGATTTTACCAACGATATTTTTAGCGCCGAAAATAAGCACTATATTACTTTATATGTGCAGGCAAAATATGAAGGTGGCGAGCCTGTAAATAAAGAGCCACACAAATGTTTACAGTGGCGTTGGTGCGATATTAATGACTTGCCAACACCTTTGTTTTTATCGTTACGCCATTTTTTAAACGATACTGATTTGCTAAGTCAGTGAGTGCTTTTTTATATAGTTGCGTGGGTTGATGTGATACCAGCGTTTAAAAGCACGATTGAATGAGCTCTGGTCGTTAAAACCCAACATAAATGCAATTGTGTTTAAAGGGTATTGATTAATGTAAAGTGGTAAACGTCGTTTTTGCTCTGCTTCAAGCAGTGCAGAAAAGGTGGTTTGTTCTTTTTTTAGATAGCGCTGTGCTGTGCGCGGCGTCATATTTAAAGCACTAGCCGTTATGATCAGTGAACAGTCCTGCAAGTCGTATTTAGCCATTAAAATATGATTAATTTTTTCTGTTAATAATTGCTGACTTTTAAACTGGGATAGCTGTTGCTCTGACATTTGCTTAAGCACAGCGTTAATCTGGGAGTTATCGGTTTTAAAAGGTAAGGTTAAGTAACTACTTGGAAACTCTATTTGATTAAAGCTAGCGCCAACTTTTACTGGACAATTAAACCACTGCGCTAATTGTTGTAACTCACTGTTTGAGAAATGTGCTGAAAAATAAACGCAACTAGGCGAAAGCTGAGGATTAAGTAGTTGGCGTACAACACTTACCCACGCGGTCATATTTCGTAATACGGCCTGTGAGCTGCACTGCGGATCGGCTAACCAAGTTACCTTGCAAAATGTTTGTTGCTGTGCAAACTCAGCACGGCCTATGTTAGCCACTAGGCTGTCGTAATTAAGCAATGCAGTAATAGCGCTGGCTAGATTAGTACTCGATTCAATTAAATACCCAAGTACACCAAAATCAGCGGTACGTATTTGTTTTCCTAATTCAAACCCAAATAAGGAGTCATTTAACGTTTGCTGTGCATAACTAAGCAACGCATTATAGCTTTTTAAACTAATACGCGGCGCCAATTGTTGTGGCTGTTTATTGGAATACTCGTTAAATTCAATAGCAGTTAAAACCGCATGGCTAGCTAAACCTCTGGTTTCAAGGTAATCCAAACAGCTAGAAAAGTAATGATCGGCTAAGGTTTTCATTTGTCGCCTAAAGCTAAAAAATAGTCATCTAATCGCAAGTTTGCCATGCAATATTTTTATATGCTAGTGATCCATAAAATTAGTATTAAACACACAATGATTAAGGTAAACGTTAAAAAGAGAGTAGCAGCAACGCCTGAACAATTACGCACCTTATTATTAGCGCATGCTGATTTGGGGCGCTTTTTTAATGCGCAGTTTAAAGTGTTAACACCGCAAGACTCGGGTGAAATAAGTGGCGGAAAAGGCACCATTAGAGAAATAAAAATGCAAGGTACAACATTTAAAGAGCAAATAATAACGGCCGATAATAGCCACATTAGTTACCGTATTTTAGGGGATAAACCCGTTGCACAGCATCGTGGTGATATTTACTTAAATACCAATAACGAAGAGCCATCGCTCACTGAGGTTAATTACCATATTCGTTGCATTGCACCTTTTTGGTTACCTGATTTTATACTGGCTTTTTTTATAAAAAAAGATGTTAGCCAAGCAGTTAAAAAAATAGCCAGCTATTTTCAGGAGCAAACGCCATGAGCATTGAAATTATTTTATTGGCGCTGAGCCCTATTTTTTTGCTGTTTGTAGGGTTTGAGTTTATAAAATTCAGACGTTACTACGCTATAAAAGACAGCTTAGCCAACGCGTTACTTGCTTTATTACATCAAGGAGCCGATGCCATTGCGTTATTATTATTAATGCCGTTTTTTTATTGGCTGTATCAGTTTCGACTATTTGATATTGAATTAACAGTATTTACTGTATTAGGCGCTTTTTTACTGCAAGACTTTTTATACTATTGGTTTCATCGTGCATCACACCATATTCATTGGTTATGGGCCGCTCATGTCGTACATCATAGTTCTACTAAAATGAACTTTACCACGGCATTTAGGCAAAGTTTAATGTATCCGCTGGCGGGAATGTGGCTATTTTGGTTGCCGATGATATTAATAGGCTTTGAGCCTGTGATTGTTTTTGCTGTGGTGGCACTTAATTTGGCTTATCAATTTTTTGTACACACGCAAGTGGTAAAAAAGCTCGGTTGGTTTGAAGCATTATTTAATACCCCATCGCATCATCGGGTGCACCACGCTATAAATAATGGCTACTTAGATAAAAACTTTGCTGGTGTTTTAATTATTTGGGATAAATTATTTGGCACTTACGTCGAAGAGGATGAAAACAAACCCTGTAAATACGGCATTATTGGTCAACTACACAGTAATAACCCGATTAAAATTACCTTTCATCAGTGGCAGTATTTATTTAAAAGTACTTACAGGGCAAAGGGATTAAAAGCAAAGTTAAAAGTAGTCTTTGGTTACCCAACAAGCTCCCAAGGTATTAATAAGTAAGCCTATTTTTTATATAAAAAAGCCAGGAGCAAATAGTATCACTCCTGGCTTATCTCACAGTAAAATTTAATTATTTGGCCGTTGTGATCACTGTATCAATTAAGTGTACAACGCCATTGCTAGTGTAAATATCAGTGGTTGCTACATTGCTGCCAGCGACTTGTAGTGATGTAGCCGGTAAGCTTACTTGCCACCAAATATCGTTCACAGCTTGACCATTATTTTGACCTGCTGCCGTATCACCTGAGAAGGTATATAAAGGGCGGCCAAGGTAAGCGACTTGCATGCTGTCATCTGAGCGAGCAATCAATGATAAACCCGGAATATTTTCAATAGACGCCGCAGTGCCGAGCACGGGTGGCCACGTTGTTTCACAAGCTGCTTCACATACACTCATTGCCTCGCCTAAGTCGTTATCAAATACGTAGAGCGTTTTACCAGGCATTGCATCGGCCATTCCCGTTACTAATCTGCCATTGGTTACATCATAAGCTACGCTGTCTGTTACTGTATTTTCGGTGCTGGTAAAATCTACTACGTTTACGCTTAACATATTCTCAGCAAGTGTAGTGACCATTTTACCATTGGCTGCAAATGCATCGGTACTTCCAACTTGAGCGCCTAATACATGTTGAGTTAGAACACCTGTTAGTGCAGCGGTGTCAGCTAATAAAGCATTTAAATCAGCGGTAGGAATTTTACTAAATGCCGCATTTGTTGGTGCAAATACCGTAAATGATTGAGTGGTATCGTTGAACGTATCAACTAATCCTGCCGCTTGCAGTGCCGTGACTAGTGTTGACAATGCGGGTGTTTCTGTAGCAACGGTAGCAATAGTTTTAGTCGGTGTGCCTACTTCAGCCGGTGGCATAATCACTTTGTTTAATACATGAATAACGCCATTGCTAGCGGTTACATTTGCCTCTGTGATTGCCGAGTCATTGATAAATAGCGAGCTATTTACATAAGAAATAGCAGCCATGTCGCCATTGGCCATTTCTACTTTGTTACTATTGCTATTAGCAATGGTTACTGCATCATCAGATAAAACAGTGGCGTCAGGGAATACATGGTAAAGCAAAATATTACGAAGCGTATCTGTATCAGCTAACAGCGCATTAATTGTATCCTGACCGAGCGCTGCAAATGCATCATCTGTAGGAGCAAATACACTAAAAGTATTATCTGGATCAGCAACCAACGTATCTAAGCCTGTTGCCGTTAGTGCAGCAAGAAGCGTAGTAAAGTTACCATTAGCACTTGTTATATCAGCAATTGTTCCTGCACTTTGCGGTAAATTTACATCAGAAATAATAACCGAATCGATTACATGGATAACACCGTTAGAAGTCATAATATCTTTAACAGTGATGTTTGCACCGCCAAACGACAACCTATTTGTATCTGCGTTTATCGTGATTGGAAGTGTATTGCCTAATAGTGTTTCAGCTGATTGGCCATTTAAAGACATTGCAGTGACTGAATCAACTGACCCGACAAGCACATGCTGCTTTAAAACATCCCCTAAAACGGTAGGGTTAGCAAGCAGTGTATTTAAAAAACCACTACCAATTGCTTCAAATGCAGCGTCGGTTGGAGCAAAAACGGTGAACTCTTTCGACGTATCCGCCAGTGCGGATGTTAAGCCTGCAGCGTCAAGAGCGGCAAGCAAAGTACTAAAGTCGCCTGCTTGTTGAGCTGTTTCAATAATATTGTTGGTTGGTGCTGTCTCTGACACTGTTTTGGGTGTGAGTACTGCGTCAATAACATGAATAATACCGTTGTCGGTTTTAATGTCGGTCATTGTTACTGTACTGGTATTAACTAATAAGCTTTCACCATTTAAAGACAAAGCAATGCTTTGTCCGTTTACTGTTTCAACGGTTGACCCTGCCAAGCTAATTGCTGCTTGTGCATCTACTCTGCCTGAGATCACATGGTAAGTTAAAATTGAGCTTAGAGTGTCAGGATCAGCTAATAAATTATTGATTGTTTCTTCACCTAGTAACGCAAACGCATCATCGGTAGGAGCAAAAACGGTGTAGCTGTTAGTTAAATCATCGAGGGTTTCATCTAGACCTGTTGCTTCTAAAGCTGCAACAAGGGTGGTGAATTCTCCAGAACCTTGGGCGGCATCAAAAACAGAAACGGCTGGTTGTGGATCTACAATTACAGGGGCGTTGTTATCGTCGTCGCTACTACAACCTTGAATGAGTAACAAGGGAAGTATGATAGCACCGAGCTTAAATACTTTATTCATAATTTTTCCTTTAATAGAATGTTACAGTGTTACAGACTTGTGAGCATTACGAGGCGGCAGGTATTGTTGATCAAAAAAACAAGTATTATTTTTGTACTAATTAATAGATGTAAGATTTTATTGAATTTTTATTCAAGTAAACTTTAAACGTTGGGTTTTTTACTTCGAGGTGCGCCGAGCAGGATAAAAATATGACAAATACATACCGATAAAAATGCACTTATTCCTAAAGCACCACCAAAACCATCAAGAATGGGCACCAAATAAATAAAAAATAGTGAGAATATAATTGCTGAACTAGCAAGCGTATAAACACCAAAGCGATGTGGGGCACTCATGCCGATAAAGGTGCCGCCAAAAAACACCACACTATATAGCTCAGCGTTAAGGCTTAATTGTGCAAATATTAAATACGCAATAATTGAGAGTGCAGCTGAGGCTCTTATAGCATCAAAGCGATTATGCTTTGCCAAATAAAAAGTTAAAAATGCACCTAACAATGCAGGCAATGGATAAGCAATAGTCATATTATTAACCCTTTGGCCAACATAAATATAGCGACACTGGCGAACGCAATGCTGCCTAGTCGCCCGCCAAATCCTGCAAATACGTTAATGGTGAATGTATATAAAATTGCGCCAATAGCAGAAATAATGGCGATTTCCCAGTAGTTATTAATCAAGCTGGTGGAGCACATACCGGCAAAACTACCTGCATAAATTGAGGCATAAGGATGGTTTTTGTAATGTGCAGGAAAGGGAATAAACGAACCAATAAGTCCAGTTAAAGCTGCAGACACAACGATAGGTAATGCTAATGTAGTATGCATTACAAAACACGATAAGCAGCCGATAAAAAAGGTGATGAATTTTAAAAAAATGAATTTAGTCATAGCACGCACATCATAAAGGTTCAATTTTAGCTTTAGTAGTTAAAATTGCTAAAATCGATATATCACCGCTAAAAAGAGGGATTAAAGTTGTCATAATTAATTGTACGCAATGAATGACTAAAAATAACGCGGTTAATGTTCTATAAATTGTAAATTATGTATAATGTGGCATATTTCATATATTAAAAGTTATAACCTAAGGTAATTTATGTCTAACTGTTTACATTTGGCTATCCCAGCTGGCGATCTTGAAAAAGCAAAAGTGTTTTACTGTGATTTACTTGGTTGTAAAACGGGCAATAGTGAAGCAGGACGGTGGGTAGATATTGATTTTTGGGGTAACGAGTTAACGCTTCACCAAAGCACAGAGCGCTTACCTACAGTTCGTCATGATGTTGATATGGGCGCTGTAGCGGTACCGCACTTTGGCATTCATTTATCAGAAAGCGAGTTTCAAGGTTTAAAACAACGCATTGCCGATGCCGGCCTTGAATATTTAGATAAGCCTTACCGCCGTTTTGTGGGTGATGAATTTGAGCAAGAAACGTTTTTTATTGAAGATCCCAACGGTAACGTACTTGAAATGAAAACCATGGTTAACCCTGAAGTCTTATTTAAAAAAAGTTAATTGTTTGAGCTAGTCGCCGACTAGCTCATTTTTTTAGGGCTTGTAATTTTTTTTGATACATCGCTTCATCACCGGCCTTCAAAAGTACATCTAAGTTTTCAGGTGGCTGAGTATAACTTGTTTGCCCAACACTGGCATAGATGGGGATTGTATGACCTTGATATTCTATGGTTAACCGGTTTAATTGCTGTTCAAGGGTGGTAACTCGCTGGTTAATTTTTTCGTTGCTAGTAAATAATGCCATAACCACAAATTCATCTCCGCCTAAGCGTCCAACCGCGTCCTCACTGCGTATATGCTGACTAATTGACTCTGCTACTTTACACAGTACTTGGTCACCGACATCGTGTCCGTAAGTATCATTAATGGCTTTAAAGCGATCTAAATCTATAAATAAAAAACACAACACGCCGCCAAGTTGTTTATGTTGAGCAAGTAACTCATTTGCTTTTAAACTCCAACCACGACGATTGTATATATGGCATAAATGATCAAAGTTGGCCTGTTGTTCAGCCTCCTTTTTTGCATAGCTGAGCCGTTGAATTCGCCGACCTACTGCAATGGCTAATAATAAGGATTCAATGGTAAACGCAATGACAAATCCATAGCGTTGAATAAATGGGCTATAGTCAGTCAATAGCACTCTAAAAATCATACTGATAAACACACAACTTAAGGCCACAAATACTAAACTGGCTTCATTGACGCCGTTTTTTGTTTGAATGGCGCTGAGCATAAAAATAGTCATAACAATAAATAATGATAAATAGCCCATTACCGCAGAAGTAATATTAGTGATAAGTGGTAGGTCGAGCGCTATTTTTTGTAAGCAAAGAGTAAGTACACACAAGGCTGTGACTTTCAATGTGTTGCTCAGCTTTAAAAAGTACTCAGGAAGCTCCAATATTGCGCTCATAAACCAGGTAGCGCTGACAATAGTTAAGCCAATACTTAAAATATAAAGATGGCTAACAAACTTAGAAAAGTGTCGTTCAGTGAATAAATAGGGTTGCCCTTCTTGAAAGAAAATAAAGCTGGCAATACAAAAAAGGTAGACACCATAGAGTTTAAAAATAGAATCTTTTATGCCATAACCAATTATTAAAACATAAAAAATAAGCGTTGCGCATAATCCATAAAATATTCCAAAAATTAGATTATAAAACTGAATTTTTTCAATAAACTGCTGTGAACCTAGCCAAGTAAACCGGGGGTTATAGCTGGCTGTAGTGGTTAAAGTTAGCTTTGCATTAAAGCGGCCTTGCTCCATTAAAATTGCCATTTGATTTGTTTTTAGAGGGGCTTTTAAAACGTCATTTTGTTGCCACGAAAAGCTTTCAAGCGCAGGGCGGGTAAACGTAAAAACACCGCTTTGGTTCAGCACACATACCAATTCAAATTGGTTAATGCCTTTTTTTAGCTTTATATCTGCTGCGACACCTTGAGATAAAGGGGTTGAAACATTATCTGTGGTAGATTTTAAACTGCAGCTATCTTTTGCAAAAACGGCACCACTCATTACCAAAACAATAACAGCGAATACAACGCCGATTATCCTATTATATAGGATGGGTGCAGGTAAATGGTTCTTCGTTTTTGCAATGGTATTAAGCATAATTGGGGTATAAAAGTAGCAATTACTTTATATTACCAAAGCTCTTTAGCTTTACTAGCTAATATTAGTATTAAAGTTTGATATAGCGCAGCGTTGAGTCAATGTTATTTTTATAACTTTATTTTACTAGGGGTTTTATTAAAGTGGCGCTTAAACTCACGGCTAAATTGTGAGGCACTGGTGTAGCCTACCTTAAAAGCAGCCTCGTTTGCTTTACTACCAGAGGTGGTTATTAACTCTTTTGCTTTAACCAAGCGTACTTTTTTTAAGTATTGTAATGGCGATTCAAAGGTGATTTGTTTAAAGGCGCGATGAAAAGATGACACGCTCATATTTACTTCTTCGGCTAAGTGCTCAACGGTAATCGGGCTTGCGTAATCACTATGTAATGTCGATAAAGTACGTGCTATTCGAGCGTAATGCCCGTCGTGCATTGCAAGCCCTATTAAAGTGTGCCCTTGAGGGCCGCACAATACTCGATATACCAACTCTTTAACTATATCATCACCAAAAATATCAGCCTCAAGTGGCTGGTTTAATACAGTTAATAGCCGATAAATAACTTTCTCCATAGCTAAATCTAAAGTGGCAGTTTGCACGGCTGCGCTATGAGTTAAAGGTGAGGAAACCAGTTTATGCTGCATCATTTGATTAACTAGCGTGTGCAACATAGCTGGGTTTATATCAATCGCTATTCCCATTACCGGTAAATCATTGTCAGTAAACGCTTCACATTCTAATGGTACCGGAACACCCAACACTAAATAATCACCTGCACCATATTTTATCTGGTGTTCAGGAAAGTGAATTATTTTATGTCCTTGACCAACAATAATAATGCCAGAGTTATAAATAAGCGGCTGGCGCGGTGAGCTTTTGCTGGCGCGATGAAAGTATACCCCAGAAATAATAGTTTCCATGGTGCCTTCAAAACTGAGTAATTGATTATGCTCAGCGTATTGTTGTAATAATGTGGCAATACTTCGCATCAGTGTGGCTCAAATTAATAGTATTTAGTATAAAATACCAACCTTGGTAGTTTTAGGCAATTTTTTGCTAGTTATTAGGCTTTTTATATCTCTTTATTGCCATTATTATGCATTTACTAAAGCTTTATTTGTTTATCATTTAATAAAGCTATCAGCAATTAACCGTCCCATCAGGAGCGAAATAATGAAATTTAGCTATGTAAATCCCACTTTAATTCAATTTGGTCAGCAACAAATTGCCGCACTTAGTGACTTGATCGCAAAAGATCAAAAAGTATTAGTTGTTTATGGCGGCGGCTCAATTAAAAAAAATGGTGTGTACGACCAAGTTGCTGCTGCACTTAAAGGGTTTGATTGGGTGGAATTCTCGGGCGTGGGTGCTAACCCAACAATTGAAGTACTTGATCAAGCGGTGAAAATTTGTAAAGAACAAGATATCGACTTTGTATTAGGTGTAGGTGGCGGTTCTGTAATAGACGGCGTTAAATACATTGCGGCTTCTGCAGTATACGATGGCGAAGGTTGGGACATTCCTACTGGTAAGCATACAATTACCAGCGCATTACCAATCGGTGCCGTTTTAACTTTGCCTGCTACAGGTTCTGAGTCAAATCAAAACTCAGTGGTGAGTAAAGAAGCCACTAAAGAAAAACTGCCGTTTGCCTCACCAAAAGTATTGCCAAAATTTGCCATTATGGACCCAGATGTAATGAAAACATTACCTCAGCGCCAGCTTGTAAATGGCTTAGTTGATGCGTGGGTGCATACTTGTGAGCAATACCTTACGTTCCCTGAAGGCGCATTGGTTCAAGAAGGTTACGCAGAGGCACTGTTAAAAGCGCTTAAAACACTCGGCGATAATTTTGCAAACCAAGACGATGCATGGCGTGCAAACCTTATGTGGGCCGCTAACCAAGCACTTAATGGCTTAATTGGTTCTGGTGTTTCACAAGATTGGGCCACTCACATGATTGGTCATGAGCTCACTGCTGCATACGGTGTTGACCATGCCCGTTCACTCGCGATTGTTCAGCCTTCTTTACTACGCCACCAATTTGCAGTTAAAAAAGCAAAACTAGAACAAATGGGTACAAACGTATTTGGCCTTGAGCAAACAGACAATTTAGCAGAGCAAACAATTCAAGCCATTGAAGCGTTTTACCACAGCTTAGATGTAGCAACACAGCTAACTGAGCATGGCAATGAAAAAGCCGCAGCGATTGATAACATTATCGGTAAACTTGAAGCGCATGGCATGCTTGCCCTTGGTGAAAACCAAGCGATTACCTTAAAAGAAAGCCGTGAGATTTTAGAGCAAGCTGTTGCTTAATTTGTAAAAATTCAAATAGCATAATCCAGCTTAATGACCAACAGTACAGTAAAAGCCTCGACTAATCTGTGAATTATCGAGGCTTTTCAGTTTTACTAAATAAGCTTAGCAAGGATCTGGAGCATTTTCACGTGAATAGAACCACCATGTAACGACGCTGCAAATAGCATAGAAAACAATGAACGCTATTAACGCCGCAGATACGCTGCCCGTCATATTAATAGATGAACCATAAGCTTTAGGGATAAAAAAACCTCCATAGGCTGCAAAGGCAGAAATAAATCCAATTACTGCTGCCGATTCTTTATTACCCTGTTTAATTGCTTCATCAGTCTCTCCAAGTTCACGCTTGCGTTGATTTAAGAAAATCACCGGAACCATTCTGAACGTCGAGCCATTACCAATACCGGTTGCGATAAACAGCAACATAAATGCCCCAAAGAAGCCCCAGAAATCCCCCTCAGTGCCAGCCTCTGGCAAGAAGCACATTACACCAACAACACCAACGATCATCAGTAAAAAGTTCCAAAAGGTAACTCGTGCACCGCCTAATTTATCTGCAATAATACCACCTACGGGACGTGCTAATGCACCAACTAACGGACCAAGGAATGCATAAGCGGTAGGGTCCACTTTCGGGAACAACATACCTGATAACAACGGAAAGCCTGCGGCAAAGCCTATAAAGCTGCCAAAAGTGCCTAAATAAAGAATACACATAATCCAGTTATGCGAACGCTTAAAAATTACAGCCTGATCACTAAACGATGCTTTTGCAGAAGAAATATCATTCATACCAAACCACGCCGCTACCGAGGCGATGATAATAAATGGGATCCACAAGAAAGCTGCATTTTGCAGCCACACCAGCTGGCCTGCATTTGCACCTTCTTGAATAACCAGCGGGTCGCCGCCCATGCCACCAAATACACTCGCAGCAATAATTAACGGTGCTAATAACTGCATGCCAGACACACCTAAGTTACCTAACCCCGCATTCATACCCAGTGCGCCACCTTTTTCTTTTTGTGGATAAAAAAAGCTGATGTTGGACATACTAGAAGAAAAGTTACCGCCACCAAAGCCGCATAATAATGCAAGGATCAACATCACCGTGTATGACGTTTCCGTGTTTTGAATAGCAAAGCCAATCCAGATACACGGCACTAGTAGTGACGCGGTGGATATTGCGGTCCAGCGCCGGCCACCAAATATCGGCACCATAAAACTGTAGAATATTCTAAAGGTAGCACCCGATAGCGCTGGTAAGGCTGCTAACCAAAATAGTTCATTTGAACTATAAGGAAAACCAAGCCCTGGCATTTTTACTACTAAAATACTCCAGATAGTCCATACCGCAAATGCCAAAAACAAATTAGGGATCGAGATCCATAAGTTACGAGTAGCAATACGTTTCCCTTTTTCGGCCCAAAAGGTTTGCTCTTCCGGACGCCAATCATCCAATACCATTGAATTAGGAGTTGATAGTTCAGGCAAATCCTGTTCTTGGCGATCTTCTCGTAGTTCAACTCGTTCAGCTCTGATAATGGCAAAATGCATCCAAGCAAGTCCGGCACTCGCAATCACAAATAACAGCATAAAGCTGCTTTGCCAAACGCCGATCACATCATTTAGCATGCCAAAAGTTAATGGGAGTAAAAAACCACCAAGGCCACCAATCATGCCAACGACACCACCTACAGCCCCCACATTTTTTGGATAGTAAACTGGGATATGTTTAAATACAGCCGCTTTACCTAGTGACATAAAAAAGCCCAGAGCGAAAGTAAGAAAAACAAACCCAACTAAGGTGATTTCAAAATGGAAATTATAAGTTTGATTAACACCTTTAACCGCATACTCAGTGCTTGGGTAGCTTAATAAGAAGGTGCAAATAACGGATGCGATAAATGTCCAATACATCACTCTACGTGCACCGTATTTATCTGACATCCAGCCACCTAAGATACGAAATAGCGACGCAGGTATAGTATATAAAGCAGCAATCATACCGGCTGTTTTAATATCAAGTTGATAAACACCAATTAAATAATGCGGCAACCATAAAGCCAACGATACAAAAGCACCAAACACAAAAAAGTAATAAAGTGAGAAACGCCAAACGCGTACATCAGCCAATGGGGACAGTTGTTGCCAAAACCCTTGTTGCTGTAACTGCTGACGATTTTCTTTTAATGGATCTTCTTTTGCTAACAAAAGAAACATAATCCCAGCAATTGCCAACACAATTGCATAGATTTGCGCAGTTCCTTGCCAGCCAAGTGCTATCAGCAAAAACGGAGCACAAAAATTGGTGACCGCAGAGCCGACATTACCCGCACCAAAAATCCCCAGTGCGGTGCCTTGCTTTTCTTTTGCATCATTAAACCATGCTGCGGTATACGTCACACCAACGATAAATGACCCACCAGCCAAGCCAACGCCTAATGCCGCGACCAACAACATCGTGTAGCTATTTGCAAAAGTGAGTAAAAATACACAACCTGCGGTTAATAACATTAACAGCGCTAAGACTTTACGACCACCGTAACGGTCGGTCCAGATCCCAAGAAATAATCGGCTAATTGACCCCGTTAAAATCGGGGTTGCCATCAATAAACCTAACTGAGTATCCGTTAAGTTAAAGTCAGTTTTTATCTGAATACCAATGATTGAAAAGATGGTCCAAACCGCAAAACAAAGCGTAAACGCTAATGTCGAAAAAACGAGCGCTCTGTTACGTTGGCCACCTGTCACAGACAAGGGTTGGTTCATGCAAGACCTCCAGTTAGATCTATTAAATTAGATAGCCAAACTTTACTATTATGCGTAATAAAATGCTTTACTATCAAAAAGCTATAAATAACAAAAAGAACTGGGTAATGCCACTTTAAGGGTAGTTGCTATAACTGTTTAATGCCTTGTAAAGTAAAGGAGTGTACCAATTAATGAGTAATTATTTGCAGTTAAAAAAACAATAGTAACAACGAAGGGGTAATAGCTTGTTTTCAAAGCTAGATGAGTCGATTTTCCAGTAAAGACACGATATATTGTATTGAGATACCCTAATAATTAAGTAGTAACCACGATGCAAATCACAGACAGACAAAAAGAAGAGCAGTTAATCCCCATTTTGCGACAAGCTTTTAGACCCCTGTTTTTATTGGGGGCAGGGTTTAGCGCACTGGCTATTTTATTGTGGGGCTTAACCCTCGCTGGAAAAATCAACTTACCAGTGTATGGTAATAGTATATTTTGGCACAGCCATGAAATGTTATTTGGTTTTGTTGTTGCTATTGTATTGGGTTTTTTACTTACCGCCGTACAAAACTGGACCGGGCATAGAGCGCCGCATGGTAACATTTTATTGATCCTGTGTGTTTTATGGGGAGCAGCAAGACTCTGCTTTTTGTTTGGTAGCCAACTGCCTTGGTGGTTTGTCGTTGTCGTTGATATCAGTCTTTTACCTGTTGCAGCTTTTTTATTTGGGCGCATGGTACTGAAGGTCAAGCAAACGCGAAATTTATTCTTTGTACCAATCTTATTGTTACTGACAGTCTGTAATTTGCAAATGCATTATGGACTACATTTTCAACACTATTATATGCAACTGCTGGGTGCTTATAATACGGTATTTTTGATAACTATATTAATGGCAATTATTGGCGGGCGAGTGATGCCAATGTTTACTGCCAATGGCACAATGACTGCTAAAGTGCAGCCCATTTTATGGCTAGAGCGTATTACACTAGTAAGTTTATGGCTTATTTTTGTCGTTCACTTTTTGAATCTTCATATTCATTTACCAAATTTAGTTATGGCATTTTTATTTGCTGTTGCTGCATTAGCTACTAGCATTCGAGGAGCGCGATGGAAAATATGGCTCACTTGGCAAGTTCCTTTACTATGGTCACTGCACATCGCTTATTGGTTTATTCCGATAGGGATGGCGTTATTTTCTCTGCATTATGTCGGATTTCAATTAACCCAAAGCATTGCTATTCACGCACTAACTGCCGGTGCTATGGGTGGTATGATCCTCAGTATGATAGCCCGTGTATCTTTGGGACATAGTGGTCGGCCACTTCAACTTAAGTTAATTATGGTGGGTGCTTTTTTACTGATTATTTTAGCTGCATTAATGCGCGTATTCTTAGCCTGGTTAGTGCCCGAGATGATCAGTAAATGGTTTATGTTTAGCACATTAAGCTGGGTTTTGGCTTATGGTATTTATGTAGTTGTTTATTTTAATGTACTAACTACACCACGTGCAGACGGTAACCTAGGTTAAGTTAGGATAGTATTAAGCTGCTGGCTAAGTACACAAAAGCCAGTAGCATGCTAAATGAAGCATAAGTCCTTATGATAGGTTTTTATTATGATTAGTTACAAAGCTACGACGTGTTACTAACCAAATGCTGATTATTATTAACATAACAGCAACTCCCCCTTTTAACCAATAAGATAATTGCGGAACAAACCGCCATAACGCGGCATAGCTAGTTGCTATCATTGTTAAGGCGATTATTTTAGAGCGAGGTTTAATTACTCTATTATCACGCCAAGCTTGTATATCTGCTCCATATTTAGGGTGATTTATTAGGTAGGTCTCAAGTTGTAACCAACCTTTGTTAGCAGCCCATAGAGCTGCAATCAAAAACGGGACTGTTGGCATAATAGGTAAAGCAATGCCTATAACCGCTAATAAAATAAACAGTACCGCAAGTATGCGCCAAAACAAGGTCCTCAGTAGAGAAGACATTATTTCATTCCTAGTCTAACTGCCATTTTGTGCAAGTTGCTAGCATCTAATTGCAAATCTTTAGCGGCTTGGCTCCAGCGATTGTTATGACGACTTAGTGCGGCAGTGATCATTTTTCGTTGCGTATACTCCACCGCTTCTTTCATTGAGATACCTCGTGTAGTTAACTCATTGACAATTTCAGCTGCATTGGTAGCTTCAGCATTGGAAAGTGGTAATTGTACTTCTAAATCTAGCATCTGCGGTTCAATCGTTGCAATGTCTGTTTTTTCAACGCCATGGCTAAGCAGTTTTATTGCGGCACGACTTATTGCATGTTCTAGTTCACGTACATTACCTGGCCACTGATATTGTTGTATTGCCAGCTCTGACTCTGGCGATAAACGCAGAGCGCGAAGCCCTAAACGAGTCCGGTTAAGTTCAAGAAAGTAACCAGCCAAAATAGAGATATCTTCCTCGCGTTCACGCAGCGGTGGAATAGGTAATGGATATACAGACAGACGATGATATAAATCAGCTCTGAAGGTTTCATTACCAACCTGTTGCCGCAAGTTACGGTTAGTTGCTGTGATTAATCGAACATCGACTTTACGGTACTTGTCTGAACCCAGTTGCTGAATTTCACCATTTTGCAATACACGAAGCAGCTTAGCCTGTATGGATAAAGGTAACTCTCCTACTTCATCTAAAAACAAAGTACCGCCATGGGCGGCCTCAAAACGTCCAGCGCGCTCTCCAATTGCGCCGGAAAAGGCGCCTTTTACATGGCCAAAAAGCTCACTTTCTGCCAGTGATTCAGGTAACGCTGCACAGTTAACATAAATAAGCGCTTTATCGCTGCGCTGAGATAATAAATGCAATTGGCGAGCAAAAAGCTCTTTACCGACACCTGTTTCTCCTAGCAATAACACAGGTAAATCGGTACTTGCAACGACTCGCAATTCTTTTAATACATTCTTAATAACTTTACTCTGACCTATGATTTCTGAGTCATCGCTTTCGTATCTTCCAGCTTGAGGTATAACATGTTGCTGCCCTTGTCGTAATGCTCTGACATTTTGTTCTAACTGGCCAATACGAATAGCGGTTTCAACAAATAAACTAAACGTCTGTAATTGAAGTATCGTATCGTCGCTAAAAGTCCCTGGTTGCAGTGCATCTAATGTTAGTACGCCCCAGCATTTATTTTCTAAATACAGGCTAATCCCCATACAGTCATGAACTGCTAGCGCGGTGTCTGGTTTCTCGAAAAGAAGACCATCATAAGGATCGGGTAATGGACAGTCATATGCAAATCTAATGGCACTACGCGACGCCAGTAAAGTTGCTAATCGTGGATGCTGAGCGACCATAAAACGACGGCCAAGCGCCTCTTTAACAAGGCCTTGCATAGCTATCGGTTGAAGTGCGCCATTATCTAATTTAAGTAACACCACTGCACCGCAATGAAAATGGTGGCGCAATGTGTTAACTACATTTTGTAACCGAATCGCTGCAGGCTGCTCGGTGAGCATATCTGCTAAAAGGCTTGCTTGTAACATGGTTAAATTGACTTTATAGGTTAAAAATACCCTTAATTAATTGGGTTGATAGTACCTTATTACCTTGTAGAGTCAATAATCACGAGGGGGTAGAACTTGGCTCAGTTGTTGCACTTAGCAACAACAGAAAGAGTATTAACCGTGACATAACGATGGTTAGTTTGAAGTTAGTTAATAGGAGTTACCTTATGAATAATTTAAATGAACGTTTACACCTAGCTAAACAGCAATGGCAAGATGCGCCTGTCCAAAAATTAATAGAATATATTTACACACGCTTTCATCAGCGCCATCGTGAGCAACTACCTGAATTAAAACATTTAGCGATGCGTGTTGAACAAGCCCATAGTGATCACGAAAAGGTCCCTAATGGTTTAGCTACCCACCTTGATAATATGCTGCAAGCGCTTGAAAGCCATATGATGAAGGAAGAACAAATTCTCTTTCCTATGTTATCGCGAGGCATTTATCCTAGTGGTCCTATTTCAGTCATGGAAGAAGAGCATCTGCAACATGAAAATGAAATTAATAAAATAAATGAGCTGACTAATAATTTAATCTTACCTGATGGAGCTTGTGGTACATGGACATTACTCTATAGCGGATTAAAAGAGTTGCAAGACGATTTACATGAACATATTCATTTAGAAAATAATGTATTGTTTGTTGAGCAAAAAATCGAGGTACCAGCACATGGAAAAGACTTTTGCTGTGGTTCATGTCAATAAATAGACTGTAAATCTCTATGCATAACCATTTATTTACTATGTGGTTATGCAATATTTTTACTTGGTATCAACAGTTAAATATGCGTACCTAGCGGTTTTTAAGAGTATTGGGTTCTTCATATTTTTGTAATAAACGACTGTGCAGTTGATTAATAAAGTTTATTGCCATTGGTAGTCGTTCAACCTCAAGGTTTTCCAGAGTTGACTTGATCAATAAGCCCAGTTCAGTTTCCCCACTAAGGTGTAAACGACGATTAAAAAACAACATATCTGGATCTGCTTCACCTGCGGCTAACAAACTAAAATCATTAAATTTACCAGTAAAGGTGACACTTTGTTGTGCTTGAGATTGCACAATAAAACCTTGTTGATTGCAGCTAATAAACCAGCAATGTTGTAAATCACTGATCTCAAGCTTTAGCCATTTTTTTTGTAAGTAATCAAGCTGGCCATTGGCTAATTCGTCTCTAAAGATGCGATTTAGTAATTGCGCTAAGCTAGTATTTACAAGAAAGCTAGGTAATAGCTTTAAAAGATGAGCCGTACAACGGGGGATATTGTTAACAGCTGTTGTTATTGCCTGTTCTTTATACTCATTGAAATATATGGTCATTATTTAATCCTTATGCCAAATACGGTTAAATTAGCGTTGCTAAGGTCACTTCATTTTATTCTAAATCAATTAATACTCTACTAATGCAAAATTACCACTAAGGTTTTTAGTGCTATTTCTTTGGAGATAGGGTTTTTTGTGAAATGACAATTACTAGGTAAGGGGTCGCATCATGTTGTAAAAGTTAATCTAGATCAAAGTTTTCTTATTAGCTAAAACTATGCTTATTGCTCTTTTTAAACGGAGCTAAGTATGGAACTTCTTTGCCCTGCGGGCAGTTTTAAATCGCTTAAAATGGCTATTGAACATGGAGCCGATGCCGTGTACATAGGTTTTAGCGATCAAACCAATGCGCGTAATTTTGCCGGATTAAATTTTTCAGATCAGCAATTACAACAGGCCGTGCAGTACGTTCATGCCCATAACAAACGGTTACATATTGCAATTAACACCTTTGCTCATCCTAATCAGGCCAAACGCTGGCAAAATGCAGTCGATAAAGCGGTTGCCTTAGGAGCTGATGTACTGATTATGGCTGATTTATCAGTATTAGCGTATTGCGCCAAACATTATCCTCATGTTGAGCTTCATGCATCGGTGCAAGTCTCAGCAACAAATGCAGGGGCTATCGATTTTTTACAACAACAATTTAATGTTACCCGCGTGGTATTGCCACGGGTGTTATCAATTCATCAAATTCGCCAACTCGCCCGTACAACTAATATAGAGCTTGAAGTATTTGCCTATGGCAGTTTATGTATTATGGCCGAAGGGCGGTGTTATTTATCGTCGTATTTAACCGCTGAATCTCCCAATACTGCAGGAGTCTGTTCACCGGCTAAATTTGTTGATTATCAAACGCAAAATGACAACAACCAACAGATATTAGAAAGCCGTTTAAATGGGGTGCTAATCGATCGCTTTGCAGAGCATGAACACGCAGGCTATCCCACATTATGCAAAGGGCGTTTTGCCATAGATGACGAGCTGTATCATGTACTCGAAGAACCCACCTCGCTCAATAGTATGGAGCTACTCCCTGAATTATATAGCTTAGGCGTCAAAGCAATAAAAATTGAAGGCCGCCAACGCAGTCCCGTTTACGTTCGCGATATCACCAAAACTTGGCGAAGTGCGATAGACGCTTGCTGTGCTCAACCACAACACTTTAACCCTACTGAAGCGATGAAAAGCTGCTTAAGTGCATACAGCGAAGGATCTCAAACGACGCTCGGTGCTTATCATAAACAATGGAAATAGGAGTATATATAATGAAATACGCACTTGGACCCATTTTATACTATTGGCCAAAAGCAAAAGTTGAAGCGTTTTATGAACAAGCAGCAGATAGCAGTGCTGATATTGTTTATTTAGGTGAAACAGTATGTTCAAAGCGACGAGAACTCAAACTTAAAGATTGGTTGCGCATCGCTCATAACTTAAAAAAAGCCGGTAAAGAAGTATGCTTATCAACGATGGCATTACTGGAAAATCACTCCGATTTATTTATGCTTAGGCGCTATTGCGATAATTTAGGTTTTACTGTCGAAGCCAATGATTTGGCTGCAGTAGAGCACTTATCTAAACACCAAATACCTTTTATCACAGGCGCTGCAATCAATTGTTATAACAGCGAAACAGTCGCATTTTTACATAACTTAGGTATGCAGCGTTGGGTGATGCCAGTAGAGCTTTCCCGTGATTGGCTAAGTGATATTCGCCATGATCAACAGGTCGCAACATTGCCATTAGAGGTCGAAGTGTTTGCGTATGGTCACTTACCTTTGGCTTACTCATCAAGGTGCTTTACGGCGCGTTCGCTTAATCGCTCTAAAGATGACTGCCAATTATGCTGTATTGATCACCCTAATGGGCGACAAGTAAAAACCCAAGATCAACAACAGATTTTTGTGATTAACGGCGTACAAACTCAATCTGGGCTGCGCTATAACTTGATCAATGAACAAGAAAGTATGCAAGGTTTGGTCGATATTGTAAGGCTAAGTCCAGAATCTGAGCAAACCTTGATCATGATTGATCGCTTTCGTGCTAACGATGACGGCCATTATCCTATGACGCTCGATACAGAAAATGAATGTAATGGTTATTGGCACCAAATAGCCGGTATGCAAATAAACTAACCTCAGTGCGGGTTAACTAGCCACATACCGGGCAGTGTTCAATTTGCTGATAAGCAAAACGGTGCTGCTGCGACGTTAAGCCATCAATTAATAGCAATGAGCCAAACAATGGCTCACCCGCTTTCGTTATAATTTTTAGGGTTTCCAGTGCTTGCAAAGAACCAACAACGCCAACTAAAGGCGCAAAAATCCCCGCTTCTACGCAGCTTAATTGCTGCTCACCAAAACCATGTGCATAACAATTATAACATGGCGTATTTGGCGCATAATTGAAACTAGTCACTTGGCCTTCAAATCGAATTGCAGCTCCTGAAACTAATGGCGTTTTATGATTAAAACAACTTTGATTTAATTGTTGGCGAGTAGCTAGGTTATCAGTGCAATCAATAACTACATCATGGCTTTTTACCAGTTCTTCGCGTTCATTGTCAGTAAGTTTTGTGCAAATAGCGTCTACTTTGCATTCACTATTTAAGCCTTTTATAAACGCTTTAGCAGCCAATGCCTTATTTTGCTGTAACTGTGATTCTTGATAAATAATCTGACGCTGTAAATTAGTAATTTCAATGTTATCAAAATCTACTAAAGTGAGTTGTCCAATTCCTGAGCTTGCTAAGTATGGGACGCAACTACTGCCAAGACCTCCTAAGCCAATCACAAGTACTTTCGCGTTCAGCAATGCTTCTTGGCCTTCAAAATCAATTTGTGGCAATAAAATATGCCGGCAGTAGCGCAATGATTGTTTATCATTAAGCTGTGGCAGTAATGGTTGGTGGTTATCACTCATAGGGGTTCACTGTTGTGTTTATCATTAATAACTAATTTGGGTTATACGGCGGTTTACATATAAATTCAACCACACCTGTGTACCAGTACTAATTATATTGATTTCGATCATCTTTTAGTTGTTATGGTTTATTTTAGAAAATATAAAAAACATTTAATATCAATAAATTAAATAAAAAATACTCCCTAATGGGTAGCTACATCTTCACTAACTACTCAACCAGTTGTATAGCCTAAGTCAGTAAATGTTCTTATTATTTTATGCAGAAATACAACTCCGAGCTGCTCCACCTTCGTCAAAAACATGGTGAGTAAGCCGTGGCTGAGCCACCGGGTTTAAAAAGAAATTTTTAAGCCTCCCGATATTTGGAAAGGTGTTGATTATGTTACTCGACCCACAAGGGCGTAGCTTTAGTTACTTACGCCTCTCGATCACTGATTTATGCAACTATCGTTGTAACTACTGCTTGCCTGATGGCTTTAAATGCGACCATAAAGCACATTATTTATCATTAGATGAAATAGCCGCTCTGGTGCAGTCATTTGCGCGCCAAGGGATCACTAAAGTACGTATTACTGGCGGTGAGCCGGCACTACGTCGTGATGTTAGTGAAATAATCGAACTCATTAAAGCCACCCCTGGTATTGAAAAAGTCGCCATAACCACCAACGGTTATCAGCTATCTCGACATATTAAAAGCTGGCAAGATGCAGGCCTAGATGCAATCAATATCAGCTGCGACAGTTTAGATCCTCGTATGATGGAAGCGATCATTGGTCGCAATAATTTAGATGCTATTTTACAAGGCATTGATGATGCCATTGCAACGGGTATCAAACAGGTTAAAGTGAATACTGTTTTACTGAAACAATACAATTATCAGCAACTTGATCAATTAATTGACTGGGCTAAACAAAAACCGCTTACTTTACGCTTTATTGAATTAATGCAAACCGGTGATAATAGAACCTATTTTGATGAGAACCATGTTAGCGCCGATGCAGTTGGTAAAAATTTGATCTCACAAGGTTGGCTAGAATCTATTCGGGAAAACAATGCAGGCCCAGCCCGAGAGTTTTACCACCATGACGCACTAGGTAAAATCGGCTTTATTGCCCCTTACAGTAAAGATTTTTGTAATACCTGTAATCGCTTAAGAGTATCGTCGCAAGGTAAGCTGCATTTATGCTTATTTGGCGATACAGGCTATGAACTACGCCCATTTATGACCCCCAACTCTCCTGTAATACTTGATAATGCAATTAGCCAATTTTTAACGCATAAAGCAGATTCACACTTTTTACATCAAGGTTATTCAGGTGCAACATCAGATTTAGCGATGCTAGGGGGGTAATATGCAACAAATTGGAATGATACTCGCTGGCGGAAAGTCATCTCGTATGGGCCAAGATAAAGCCAATTTACCTTGGTATCAACATACTTTATTACAGCACATGCAGCAGCGCTTACATGCCAGTTTATGCGAACAAGTTTTGATCAGTCGTAATCATAAGCAGGGGATTCATGACAGGTTTCCTAATAAAGGCCCTCTTGGAGGGGTTGATGCTGTATTACAACAACTACCTGAACATTGCTTAGTGACTGTCTTACCCGTTGATATGCCACTATTAGACAGCGCATCTTTGATCCGGCTACAAACTTACAGTGCCAACACTCTACGTAGCGTGTGTTATTCAAGCTCTTTTTTACCGTGCGTAATTAAGGTCAATAACGCTCTGCGTCACTATATAGAGCAGCAATTAACTGAAGCAGGGGATTACTCAATCAAAAGTATGTTGTGCTTTGCCAAAGCTGAACACCTTGATCACCCTGAACCCACTAAATTATGCAATACCAACACCCAGCAACAATGGGTCGAGCTGCTTCAGGCACAAAATAATCAGGTACTGCGTTAAGTTACTTGAGAACGCTTTTTTAGAACCCTTATTTTTAAATAATTATCTTGGAGAAATCATGTCTCACATAAACGAAAAAACATTTACCCCATTAAACATTGCAGTGCTCACCGTTTCGGATACCAGAACCGAAGAAAACGACACATCAGGGCAAACACTGGTTGCAGGTTTAACCCAAAGCGGCCATAACTTAGCTGATAAAACCATTGTTATTGATGATGTCTATAAAATACGCGCCATTGTTTCACAGTGGATTGCCAGTGATACTATACAAGCTATTTTAATTACCGGTGGTACCGGGTTTACCCAGCGGGACTCAACGCCAGAAGCCTTAGTACCTTTATTTGATAAAGAGGTAACCGGCTTTGGCGAGTTATTTAGAGCCATTTCGTATCAGCAAATTGGTACTTCAACGATTCAATCTCGTGCAATTGCAGGTATGGCTAATAGCGTTATTATTTTTGCTATGCCAGGCTCTACCAATGCATGTAAAACTGCGTGGGAGAGCATTTTAAAAGAACAGTTAAACAGTATGCATGGGCCATGTAATTTTGTCCCACATGTAAAAAAATCATCTACGGCAGCATGTACCACAAGGAGCGCATAATGCTGACTCACGTTGATCAACACGGTAAAGCAAGTATGGTTGATGTTAGCGATAAACCACAAAGTTGCCGCCAAGCTAGAGCGAGGGCGAGTATTAGCATGTCCTCTGCGACATTTAAGTTACTAGTCAATAATGAACATAAAAAAGGCGATGTGCTACAAGTTGCGCGTATTGCAGGCATTCAAGCGGCCAAAAGATGTTCGGATCTAATCCCTTTATGCCACCCATTAATGCTGTCGAAAGTGGCCGTTGACTTTACTTTAAATGAACAAGCTTGCCGTGTTGATATTGTTGCCTTAGCTAAATTAACAGGGCAAACGGGTGTTGAAATGGAAGCGTTAACAGCTGTATCAATTGCAGCATTAACTATCTTTGATATGTGTAAAGCGGTTGACCCGCGCATGCAGATAAGCGATATTCAAGTTATTGAAAAGCAAGGTGGTAAGTCAGGTAACTTCATAAATAAAGACAATTCATAACGTTGGTAATAGCACGTTATATTTAGTCCCTATTATATTTTCCCTGTGTACCTATATTGAACAGCTAGCAAGTGTTTTTGGAGTAGCTATGATCACCCTATTATTTTTTGGCCGTTTACGTGAATTATTAGCATGTGAGCGGTTATCACTTTCACTTTCAAATCCTGTCGACGTGGCAACACTCAGGAACATGCTCGGTAATAAAGGCCCAAAGTGGCAAGAGTTCACAGCAACACAACATGCCTTAGTGGCGGTTAATCAAACCATGGCACAAGAGCAAACAATTATAACAGCAGGCAATGAAGTGGCTTTTTTCCCACCGGTTACCGGAGGTTAAAATGATCAAAGTATGCGTTGAAGATTTTGACCTTGGAACACTCACCAACGAACTAAGACAAAAAAGCCCACAAAGTGGTGCTATCGTTAATTTTGTTGGTTTCGTACGTGATATCAATCACGGGCAAAGTGTCAGCTCGTTATTTTTAGAGCACTATCCTGTGATGACCGAAAAAGTATTGGCAGATATTTGTAGCCGCGCTAAAGCTCGTTTTTCAGTGGATCATATTGATGTTATTCATCGTGTAGGAGAGCTGGAACTTAATAGCCAGATTGTTTATGTTGGTGTCAGTGCAATGCATCGTGCTGATGCATTTTCTTGTTGTGAATATGTTATGGATCATTTAAAAAGTGAAGCGCCATTTTGGAAAAAAGAACACCAAAATGGCCAACAAGTTTGGCTTGATGCCAACCCTAGCGATATCGCCGCAAAACAGCGCTGGGAACACCAGTGAACATATTTTATGTCGCGCTAGGTAAAATATTTAGCGCAGTGCTTTTATTGGCAGTTAACCTATGCTCATACGCACAGGCAACACAGTCCAATACAGAGCAGCCAATACGCATTGCTGTGGCGAGTAACTTTAAAACCACACTCGCCGAATTAGTGGCTGATTTTAAACGTCTACACGCTTACCCAATCACGATTTCCAGTGCATCTACAGGTGCTTTGTATCATCAAATAAGTAAAGGCGCGCCGTTTGATATATTTTTTGCAGCTGATGAATTGAGGCCTGCCGAATTAGTTAAACAAGGGTTAGCCCAACATCCACAAATATATGCCTATGGTCGGATGGCTTTATACAGCGCTAAAACACAATTTAACTATGCCCATCAGCCACAAACTTTACCTAACCAATGCCGAATTGGTATTGCAAACCCGGCTTACGCGCCGTACGGTATTGCTGCGCAAAAGATCATCACAGATAGGCCGGTTTTAGCTCAATGTCAGCTAATTAAGGGCAGTAATATTGCACAAGCCTTTCAGTTTACCCAGTTACAAACTGTCGATTTAGGTATTGTTGCGTATAGTCATATACTTGAACAACATATTCCAGCGGCGCAATTTCAGCTACTGGATGAGCGTTACCAAGTTGCTCAGACTGTTGCGATATTAAACCGTCAGCAACAGAGCGATGCCGTACACGAATTTATGCGTTATTTAGCAAGCCCCAATGCGCAACTGATCATAAGTCAAGCTGGTTATCAAGGTGTTAGCCAATGAGTTTTGGCAGTAGCGAGCTGATGGCTTTTTGGATCACCTTTAAATTGGCACTATTAACCAGTTTATTATTAATGATGATATGTATCCCATTAGCTTGGTGGTTAACCAAAAGCCGCTCGTTATGGTCGCGCTTAATTGAGTCTTTGGTCACTTTACCTGTGGTATTACCGCCCACGGTGCTGGGGTTTTATTTATTAATGGCGTTTTCTCCTACCACTTTATTAGGTGAAAAATTTGCCGCATTAACAGGGCAACAATTAGCTTTTTCGTTTTCTGGTATTTTATTAGGCTCATTGTTTTATTCTTTACCGTTTGCCATGCAACCACTACAAACTGCATTTGCACAATTTGACGCTAAAGTGCTTGATGCAGCTGATTCCTTAGGTGCGGGCCCTATAGAGGCTTTTTTTCGAGTGACTTTACCACTGTGTAAACACGGTATTATTAGCGCAGCGCTATTATGCTTTGCCCATACAGTGGGTGAGTTTGGGGTTATTTTAATGATAGGCGGCAATATTCCAGGCGAGACGCAAGTTCTTTCGGTAGCCATCTTCGATGCCGTTGAAACAATGAATTATAGTAAGGCCTATAACTTATCTGCGGCATTATTGATCTTTGCAGTGATCACCTTAATTGCAATAAACCTACTAAAAAACCGGGAGCAAAACTATGCTAGATGTTAATTGCCAGCTCGCTTTATCGGGGCAACAATTAAGCTACCAAATAAGTACTCCCAGCCAAATAAATTGTTTGGGAATAAAGGGCGATTCTGGCTGTGGTAAAACCACCTTATTGCGGATTATTGCAGGTCTTGAAAAGAGCGCTAAAGGCAGAGTCGAATTTGCAGGGCAACGCTGGCAAAATACCGAACAACAGCACTTTACGGCACCGGCCAAACGTCAAATTGGTTTTGTATTTCAAGATGCTCGATTATTTGCTCATCTTAGTGTTGAGCAAAACATTGCGTTTAAAGGTCGTAATCGTGCTAGTAATGGTTTGGAGTTTGAACGTATTATCGAAACTCTAGATGTTAGCCACTTACTCGACCGTAAGCCTGTTAATTTATCAGGTGGTGAAAAACAACGTGTCGCTATTGCCAGAGCCCTAGCAAGTAAGCCACATTTTTTAATGTTAGATGAGCCATTAACGGGAATAGGGCACAGGCATAAAATCGTTATTCTTAATTATTTAAATGACTTAAAACAGCGTTTTTCAATCCCAATAATTTATGTTTCACATGTAGATGATGAGCTACAAAAAATCAGCGACGGCATTATCAATTTAAACCTCACCAACAATCCTTTTACTGATATGAGCTTACGTCAAATACAGAATATTTGACGTTTCCAGCGACTTAAAGGTAAGTGTAGTGAATAATCTGCACAAGTTCTGAGCGCAGCACACCTTCACCATCAGCAGGTAAAATCACATGGCAGTTTGCACGACTTAATGCCGATAAAATACCCGAGCCTTGCAACCCTGCGCTTTCAACATACCATTGTCCATCAGTTGTTTGCGTCGCGATGCCACGTTGAAATTCAGTACGACCAACACGCTTTTTAAAATCATCTTGCGCTATAGCTTGAATCGCAACATCTTTACTTGGTTGATGACCTTGGCACAATTTAATAAATGGTACCCCTAATCTATCAAACGTGATCGCCGCAGACACCGGGTTCCCTGGTAAACCTAACAAGGCACATTGACCAACTTGACCAAAGGCAAACGGTTTACCTGGTTTAATAGCCAATTTCCAAAAGTTAATATCACCAAGCTCAGTTAATATCTCTTTCACAAAATCGGCATCCCCCACCGATACACCACCTGAGGTGATCAATATATCAGCCCATTTTGTCGCTTGAGTAATCGCATGGGTAATCGCTTCACGCTGATCAGCGATAATGCCCAAATCGCGAATATCTACCCCCAAGGGCGTTAACATCGCCATAACTAACTGGCGGTTTGAATCAAAAATTTGCCCCTCTTTAAGCGCATTACCCGGTTCAACTAACTCATCTCCGGTTGAAATAAGCGCGACTTTAAGTTGACGTAACACGCTGACTTTAGCCACGCCAATAGCACACAACAAGCCAATATCGCGCGCTTGTATCACGTGACCTTTACTAAACACCACATTACCAGCGGCAATATCTTCGCCTTGCGCGCGTACATTAGCCCCAGCTTTTACTTGAGCTTGTAAACTAATGTGCTCACCATCTCGATTTACTTGCTCTTGCATTATGACAGTGTCGGCACCTTTTGGCATCATTGCACCAGTCATGATACGAGCACATTGACCAGTGCTAAGTGTGTGCTTACTTGGGTGTCCAGCTAATGAGGTAGTCACGACTTCTAATTGATTAAAATCATTCAGGTCTTGATAATTGAATGCATAGCCGTCCATCGCCGAATTAGCGTAAGGAGGAATATTAAAATTTGAGATCACGTCAACGGCCAATATTCGACCCAATGCATCTTGCACATTTATAGTTTGTTGTTCACTAACAACTGTTGCCGTTGCTAATAATTTTGCTAGGGCATCGTCAAATGCTAAAAGCGGTGTTTTTACCGCATCACAACCACAATCCATACTCACCTCTAATGCTTTTGATCAACCATCCACACGGCAGCTTCTACCCGAGAACGGAAATCTAATTTTTTTAATAAATGTTTTACGTGAACTTTAACCGTACCATCAGAAATATCCAGCTCCCGCGCTATTAATTTATTACTTAGCCCTTTGGCGAGCAGTTTTAATATTTCAAGTTCACGACTTGTTAGTCCACTAAGCGGGTTCTCGGGTTTTCGATTAGGTTTTCTCAATGCCATAGCAAGAATGTGGGTCAATTTTTCACTAATTGCCATTCTGCCAGTTGCAGCCTGTTTTATTTGTTCAACAATATCTTCAGGCTCCATATCTTTAAGTAAATAGCCATCGGCACCGTTGGTAATTGCAGTGATCACATCTTCATCGTTATCTGACACACTGAGCATAATCACGCGTGATGTGATGCCTTTACTGCGCATTTGTTTGACTGTTTCTAGACCATCCATACCTTGCATATTTAAATCTAAGATAATAATGTCAGGATCAAGCTCAAGTGCCGCTTTGATTGCATCCTGACCATGACTGTGTTCACTAATTACATGCAAATCATCTTCAAGTTCAATTAGTTGGTTCAACCCTTTACGAAATAATGGATGGTCATCTACTAACATCACAGTGACTGAATTCGCTTGTACGATTGACGTTTTCATCTTAATCCTTTGCTAACTCAACTAAACGTTTTCAATGATGGTGGCTTATTCATGAAGCTTATTTGATACACATCATAAAACAATAGGTTGATCTCCCCCTATATGAGTTTACAACACATAAAAACTACCTCTAAATAAGTAGTGATCATTGGTAATTTAATAATGTAACTTATTAATTTATAAAAATTAAAGTTATCGTAGTATGCTTAAAAGTAATTTATCTTTATATTTATAGGTATTTTTTAGCTCCTGCATTAAATTTATTTATTTTTTCATTTTATCTGTAACAATGGTCGTGGTGATACAGCTCGGGTAAAAAGTGAGAATTGCTTGCACACCTCTTTCGGGGCGATTTTCTAATACAAACTTACCGTTTAATGAGTGGCTGCGCTCTTGCATAATAACCGTACCATAGTGGTTTAATTGCTGTTTTTTATCACCTAGTCCTACCCCATCGTCTACAATCGCTACTTGTATTTGATGATCAGCGTGCTCAATGAAATGAATATCAATATAACTCCCTTTTGAATGGTTTAGAGCATTTTGTAATGCTTCTTTGGTTATTTGTAGTAAATGAATTTCTTCATTGGGAGTAAATGGTATATGTGCCACTTTATAATCAAGGCTAACCTTAATCTTACTATGCTGCGCTAGGGTTTGAATTGTTTGCAGCACGGCACTTTGCAAGCCATCACTACCAATGTGCAATCTAAACGTCGTGAGTAATTCTCGCAATTGACGATAGGCTGAACTGAGACCATCTTTAAGCTCCAAAATAGGATCATTAAGGGACTGGTTTTCTGGATATGCTATGACAGCTCGCTGAATCCGGGTAACTTGAATTTTTAAATATGACAGTGACTGCGCTAATGAATCATGTAACTCGCGCGCTATAATTGAGCGCTCATCTAATAACGCAATACGCCGTTGTTGGTCACTTTGATTACGCATGCTCAATGCTAATCCTAGTTGTTCTGCTACACTTTTGAGTAACTGCTGTTGCCATAATTCAATTCTTTGTGCTGGTGCTAAAGTGACCACAATCACACCATAATGCGCCGTGTTTTTTTTAATTATAAAGCGATGTTGAAATACTTGTTGCTGATCTACGAGTGTCGCGAAGGCACTTTCTCCAGACAAACACTCTACACAGCTTTTTTGTGCACACGTTTCGGGGCTTATACGGTCAGCTTCAGTAATAATATGTTTATAGGGAGCATCACCTGTTGCTGTTAATAAACATAAGTCTATATTACTTAAACCGCTGACGTCGCTAACTTGATGAATAATGCGGTTATAATTTAACTCACCAGTATGAGATTTATTCACTTCTTGGGCTATTTGATAAAGCAAAGTGAGTATTTGATTACTACGTTTGAGCTCTTGTGTTTTTTTATCAACGCATTGTTCTAAATCATCATAAATACGTGAAATGCGTTCATTGTAAGTATTAAAAGCCCCGGCTAGCAAACCTAGTTCATCATTGCGAATAACTTTAAAGTGATGGGTTAGCCCCGCAGAGGCGTTGCGTGCCATATCTGTCAGTTCTTTAAGCGGCACTGCAATATGTTGATGTATTGAATATAGTGACATGAAAATAAAAAATAAAGTGGCAAATAGCGTCGATATTTGAATCACTCTTAGGGTCGCAAAACGTTTTTCAAGAATTTGTTGATAGCCTTGTACTAAATTGTCTATTGAGGCGACAAAACTAGTTACAGGTTCTATAACTAGATTAATATTATTTTTTGATAATGAATCTATTAAGAGTGGTTTTACATTGTTGTGCCACTGTGTTTTTATTCTATTGTAATCTTCTTTTTGTCCTTGCAACTGTTTTGATGAAAAATCTTTTTTTAATAGTGGGTTATTAAAAAAATCTGCAAATTCATCAATTAATATTAGCGCTTTTTGATAATGGTTATTTTGTTTGCTTTGTTGATACATGGCTATTTCAGTGGTTAGCTGATAACTTTTCATCCGCATTGAACCAGCTAAGTTTATTGCAGCACCATCAAATTCACTTAACTGCGACATATACATAGAAGAGAAAATACTAGTAAACGCCATCAGAATAACACTTATCAACATCACTGAAATGCGAAAAACAATGGTCTGCTTTATTTTTTTTAACATTTTGATACTCAAAATAATCAACTACCCAAAAATATCTCAATAGCATTAAAAACAGCTTTTATACTGGCCTACAAAGCGCTATCTAGCCAGTATAAAGGGCACAGGCAATACCGATATACCTCATTGTAGGTATTCGCTAACTCCTTGGCTAGTCTGTAACTTTTTTACCTTGATCTATATCAACAATTAATTCCTTACACTGCTTATTATCGTTTTAAAACGAACGTACTTTTGGCTCATCGTCACCGAGTTAAATAGTCTACGAAATTGCAATGTTGGAGTGAAAAAATGAGTCACTTTTTAGATAAATTACAGTTTTTTAAAACTGAGAAAAAACCTTTTGCTGGCAATCATGGGGTGACAACCAATGAAGATCGCAAGTGGGAAGATAGCTATCGCCGCCGCTGGCAATACGATAAAATTGTCCGCTCCACACATGGTGTAAACTGCACCGGTAGTTGTAGCTGGAAAATCTACGTAAAAGATGGCCTCGTTACTTGGGAAACTCAACAGACTGATTATCCACGAACCCGTCCTGATTTACCCAACCATGAACCACGTGGATGTCCGCGAGGTGCTAGTTATTCGTGGTATATTTATAGTGCAAACCGACTTAAACACCCAAAAGTGCGTAAACGTTTAATTAGACTTTGGCGTGCAGCAAAACAACTGCATGCTGATCCAGTGTTGGCATGGGCATCTATAGTTGAAGATCCTGCAAAAACCCAAGAGTACAAACAACAACGTGGTTTAGGTGGTTTTGTTCGTGCTGATTGGCAAGAAGTGAACGAAATTATTGCCGCAGCTAATATTTATACTACGAAAAAACATGGCCCGGATCGCGTTGTAGGCTTTTCGCCAATTCCAGCCATGTCGATGGTATCGTATGCAGCAGGTTCACGCTACTTGTCATTAATGGGCGGTCACTGCCTGAGCTTTTATGATTGGTATTGTGATTTACCGCCAGCATCTCCACAGGTTTGGGGAGAGCAAACGGATGTTCCTGAATCAGCCGATTGGTATAACTCAAACTATATTTTAGCCTGGGGTTCCAACGTTCCACAAACTAGAACACCGGATGCACACTTTTTAACGGAAGTACGTTACAAAGGCACTAAAGTAGTGTCTATCACCTCTGATTACTCTGAGTTATCTAAATTAACCGATCACTGGCTATCACCTAAGCAAGGCACAGACTCAGCACTGGCAATGGCCTTTGCGCATGTTATTTTAAAAGAGTTTCATGTTGATGGTCACAGTGACTACTTTAGTGAATATGTGCGTACCACCACTGACTTCCCCATGCTGGTTATGCTTGATGAAAACCAGCAAGGTCAATTAAATCAAGGGCGTTTTTTACGTGCCTCAGATTTAGCCGATGACTTACACCAAGAAAATAACCCTGAATGGAAAACCATTGCGATTAATGAAATCGACAACCAATTAGTTTCTCCTACAGGTTCTGTAGGCTATCGCTGGGGTCAAAAAGGTAAATGGAATATTAAACAACTTGATGGCCACTCAGGCGATGAAGTTAAGCTTCAAGTAAGCTTAAAAGCCAATCATGACGAAATCGTAGTGGTTAACTTTCCGTATTTTGGTGGTGCAGAGCATGAATTTGGTTATTTCCAAAATACCACTCATGACGATATTTTACCGCGTAAAGTGCCGGCAAAGCGCATTACGTTAAAAGATGGCAGTCAAGTTCTTGTGACTACGGTATTTGATCTCACTGTTGCTAACTATGGGGTTGATAATGGTTATGACGATCCAAATGTGGCAAGTAGTTACGATGACGATATTCCTTACACACCAGCATGGCAAGAACAGATCACCGGTGTACCACGTGGTGATGTGATCCAAATTGCTCGTGAATTTGCACAAACTGCAGATAAAACCCGAGGTCGTTCAATGATTATTGTCGGTGCGGGACTTAATCATTGGTATCACATGGATATGAGTTATCGCGGCATTATTAACATGCTGATGATGTGTGGTTGTATCGGTCAGTCAGGTGGTGGCTGGGCTCACTATGTGGGCCAAGAGAAATTACGTCCGCAAACTGGCTGGCAACCTTTAGCATTTGGTCTTGATTGGCAAAAGCCGCCTCGTCATATGAACGGGACGTCGTTCTTTTATAATCATTCAAGTCAATGGCGTTATGAAAAATTACGAATGGATGAAATTTTATCGCCAGTTGCCAATAAAGAAAAATGGCAGGGCTCTATCATTGACTTTAACGTACGTGCTGAAAAAATGGGCTGGTTACCGTCAGCACCGCAATTCAATACCAACCCATTAGAGCTATGTAAAACCGCAGCTAAAGAAGGTTTATCGCCAAAAGATTATGTGGTGAAAAATCTCAAATCTGGTGCATTAAAATTTGCCAGTGAAGAGCCAGATGAGCCAGAGAATTTCCCACGTAATATGTTTATTTGGCGCTCAAATTTATTTGGTTCATCAGGTAAAGGGCATGAATACATGTTACGTCATTTACTGGGAACTAAGCATGGTCTGTTAGGTAAAGACTTAGGTGAAAGTGATGGCATTAAACCAGAAGATGTAAAATGGCAAGATGAAGCCGTCGAGGGCAAACTTGATTTGGTGGTTACACTTGATTTTAGAATGTCGACCACGTGTTTATATTCTGACATTGTTCTACCAACAGCGACGTGGTACGAAAAAGACGATATGAACACCTCAGACATGCACCCATTTATTCACCCGCTGTCAAAAGCTGTGGATCCAGCATGGGAAGCGCGCTCTGATTGGGAAATATTTAAAGGGATTGCACAGCGGTTTTCATCATTATGTGAGGGTCATTTAGGGAAAGAAAAAGACTTAGTCTCAGTGCCTATTTTGCACGATACTCCGGCAGAAATTGCCCAACCATTTGGCGTTAAACAATGGTGGAAAGGTGAGTGCGAGTTAATTCCGGGGCAAACTGCACCAAATTTTGTTGAGGTTGAACGTGACTACCCTAACTTATATGAACGCTTTACTTCGTTAGGACCACTGCTTGAAGAGCAAGGTAATGGTGGTAAAGGAATTAGTTGGGATACTAAAAAGGAAGTTGCATTTTTAGGGGAATTAAATAAATGCGCACGAACAGATGGCGATGCCAATGGTCGACCAAAAATTCAAACCGCCATTGATGCTGCTGAAGTTATTTTATCGCTAGCACCAGAGACAAATGGCCAAGTCGCCGTTAAAGCATGGCAAGCACTGGGCGAGTTTACTGGTATTGATCACACCCACTTAGCGCGTCCAAAAGAAGAAGAGAAAATTCGTTTTCGTGATATTCAAGCGCAGCCGCGCAAGATTATCTCGTCACCGACTTGGTCTGGCCTTGAAGATGAACATGTTTCGTATAACGCAGGCTATACCAACGTGCATGAGCAAATTCCATGGCGAACTGTGACGGGTCGTCAGCAGTTTTACCAAGACCATGAATGGATGCGCGATTTTGGCGAGTCAATGTGTGTGTACAAACCCCCCATTAACTTAAAAACTGTTCAGCCGATTATGAATAAAAAGCCAAATGGCAATAAAGAAATTGCGCTGAACTGGATCACACCACACCAAAAGTGGGGTATTCACAGTACTTACTCTGACAATTTGTTGATGTTAACACTATCTCGCGGTGGACCCATTGTATGGATATCTGAAACAGACGCTAAAAAAGCAGATATTAAAGACAATGACTGGATAGAAGCCTTTAATGTCAATGGTGCGCTTGTCGCACGTGCGGTGGTTTCACAACGAGTACCAGAAGGTATGAGCATGATGTATCACGCTCAAGAACGGATAGTGAATATTCCAGGCGCTGAAACAACGCAAACTCGAGGTGGTATTCATAACTCAGTGACTCGTGCAGTGATGAAACCGACTCACATGATAGGTGGTTACGCGCAACAATCTTATGGCTTTAACTATTACGGTACCGTCGGCTGTAATCGTGATGAGTTTGTTGTAGTACGTAAAATGAGCAAAGTAGATTGGTTAGATACCGAGTAAGGGGCACAGTATGAAAGTAAGAGCGCAAATAGGCATGGTGTTGAACCTTGATAAATGTATCGGTTGTCACACTTGCTCAGTCACCTGTAAAAACGTTTGGACCTCGCGTGAAGGGGTTGAATATGCTTGGTTTAATAATGTTGAAAGTAAACCAGGGGTAGGTTATCCAAAAGAATGGGAAAACCAAGAGAAATGGAATGGCGGTTGGCAGCGCCATAGAAGCGGAAAAATCACCCCTAAACAAGGGGGTAAACACCGTATATTAGCTAATATTTTTGCTAATCCAGATTTGCCAGAAATAGATGATTACTACGAGCCATTTGATTTTGATTATCAACATTTGCACACCGCGGGTGAAAGTAAGCATCAGCCAGTGGCACGTCCTCGTTCGTTAATAACGGGCCAGCGGATGGAAAAAATTAATTGGGGACCAAATTGGGAAGATATCTTAGGCACTGAATTTGAAGAGCGTCGTCGTGATAAAAACTTCGATAATATTCAAGCCGATATTTATGGCCAGTTTGAAAAAACCTTCATGATGTATCTTCCTCGTTTATGTGAACACTGCTTAAACCCTGCGTGTGTTGCATCGTGCCCAAGTGGTGCAATTTACAAACGTGAAGAAGATGGCATCGTACTGATTGACCAAGACAAATGCCGTGGTTGGCGGATGTGTGTTAGTGGCTGCCCGTATAAAAAAATCTACTACAACTGGAAAACCGGCAAATCAGAAAAATGTATTTTTTGCTATCCACGTATCGAAAGTGGGCAACCGACGATATGTTCAGAGACTTGTGTTGGGCGTATACGTTACCTAGGAGTTATGTTGTATGACGCGGACCGTATTGAAGAGGCAGCATCAGTTGCAAACGAACAAGATTTATATCAAGCACAATGTGATATTTTCTTAGATCCACATGATCCAGAAGTCCAAGCAGCTGCACGTAAAGAAGGTATTCCACAAAACTGGTTAGATTCAGCAATACAATCGCCAATTTACAAAATGGCGATGCAATGGAAAGTAGCACTACCACTGCACCCAGAATACAGAACACTGCCTATGGTGTGGTATATCCCGCCACTTAGTCCAATTCAAAGTGTAGCAACACAAGGGCATATTGGTGTAAACGGCGTGATCCCAGATCTTAAATCGTTGCGCATTCCAATTAAGTATCTTGCAAACTTACTCACCGCAGGTGAAGAAGGCCCCGTGATCATCGCACTTGAACGTATGCTCGCAATGCGCGCGTATAAACGTTCTGAGCAAGTTGATGGCGTAGAGGATTTAGAGGTGCTTAAACAAGTGGGTTTAACCCAAGCACAAGTTGAAGACATGTATCAAATCATGGCACTGGCAAACTACGAAGATCGCTTTGTGATCCCAACTAGTCATAAAGCCTATGCCGCAGATGCCTACGATATGAAAAACAGCTGTGGTTTCACCTTTGGTAATGGCTGTAGTAATGGCAGCAGCGAAAGCAACTTATTTGGCGCTAAAAGCCAAGGTGTTCGCCAAGTCATTCCGGTAGAAGTACAGGACTAATATTATGATTTTACGTTTATTATCTCGACTCATAGATTATCCCAGTGAGCAATTGCATGAGCATAAAGCTGATTTTTTAGCCTTAGTTGCAAATGAAGAACGTTTACCAGAGGACATAAAAGCACAACTAAGTAAGTTTATTGAAGCACGTTTATCAATGGATTTACTTGATTGGCAGGCAGAATATGACGGCCTATTTGAACGTGGTCGTTCATTATCATTATTGTTTTTTGAACACGTACATGGCGAGTCACGTGATCGTGGCCAAGCCATGATTGACTTAATTGCGCAATATAAATTGGCCGGTTTAAATATTGACGTACGTGAACTACCTGATTACGTGCCGTTATATTTAGAGTTTGTAGCTACTCAACCTATAGATGCACAAGCAGGCTGGTTACAAGATGTGGCGCATATTATGGCGCTGTTAACGGCTCGTTTGCAAAAGCGCGAAAACAACTATGAAGCTGTATTTTCTGCAACATTAGCATTGAGTGGCGTAGTCGTTGAACTTGACGAAATTCACCAACAAATTGCCAATGAAAAACGCGATGACACTAAAGAAGCCATCGATAAGGTGTGGGAAGAAGAAGCCGTTACCTTTGGCGGCGATGCCGTCAATGGCGGCTGTCCAACAACACAAAGTCGCCCATCAGCTGAACAAAATCGCAGTAACGAAATGCCTATTTCATTTATTGATGCGACAGCTAACAGTCACTTAAATAAACACGTAAGGGGGAATTTATGAGTTATTTAGACACGCTTTTATTTGGGATATATCCCTATATTGCTGCTGCAGTATTATTTGTTGGTTGCTTGGTGCGCTATGACCGCGAACAATATACTTGGAAAACCGGCTCCAGTCAGTTACTTGAAAGTAAACAGTTGAAAAAAGGTTCTCGAGCTTTTCACATTGGCATCATCATGGTGCTAATGGGTCATTTTGTGGGACTCTTAACGCCTCATCAAGTGTGGGAGTTTTTAAACGTCACAGTTGCATTGAAGCAAAAAATAGCCATAGGTTTAGGTGGTTTTTTTGGTTTAATTTGTTTTTATGGTTTAACTATTTTGATCAAACGTCGTTTAACAAACCCTCGCGTTAGAGCAAGCAGTTCAACTATGGACATTCTTATTTTAATTAGTCTTTATATTCAATTAATCTTAGGTTTAATTAGTATTTTCTTCTCGTTTTCTCATTTAGATGGCAGTGAAATGCTTAAAATGATGAGTTGGGCACAGAACATTGTCACGTTTGATCTCAAAGAAGCCACTGAAGCAATATCCTCAGTTGGTTTTATCTATAAAGCCCACATATTTTTCGGGCTTACTCTTCTGGTTATATTTCCTTTTAGTCGCCTAGTGCATATTTGGAGCGTACCAGTAGGGTATATAAAACGTAACTATCAAGTGGTTCGCCACAAATAAAACCACCAACACAGCGATGGAGCTCTTAAGCTCTATCGCCTTTATTCGTGTTTATCCGAACTGCAAGGGGCCGTTTATGAGCTTATTAAATACACCAGATGTTTATGTAAATAAAGTAAAAATCCCGACGTCATTAATAGATGCCGAAATTCAATATCATCCGGCGGCAACACGCCGCGAAGCAATGATCCACGCAACCGAAGCACTCATTATTGCAGCGCTATTTAAACAACGCGCAAGCGAGCTAGATTTAATTGCAGTCAGTGATGAAAATGATGAATACATCACCCGTTTAATTGATTTAGAAGTTGCCATACCCGAAGCCAGTGATGAAGAGTGCCAACGTTACTTTGCAGCCAATCAGCAAAAATTTTGTTCAAGCCCAATTGTTGAAGTAAACCATATTCTTATTGCATCAGATCCAAAGGATTTTGAGCAACGCGAAGAAAGTAAAGAGCAAGCTAAACAGCTTTTACTGCAATTAGCTGACGATCCTAACCAATTTAAGCACTTTGTTAGCTCACTATCGGCTTGCCCATCAAAAGAGCAGGGGGGTAATTTAGGGCAAATTAGTACAGGGCAAACTGTACCAGAATTTGAACGAGCCATTTTTGCAGCCAAAGAAGGGTTGATCAATTACCCAGTCGAAACCCGCTATGGCCATCATATAGTTAAAATAGCCCGTAAAATTGACGGTAGGGCATTACCTTATGAACACGTCCAAGAAAAAATCACTGACTATTTAAATGAAAAAGTAAGACATAAAGCAATTGCACAATATATTCAATTACTTGCGGATGAAGCCTGTATTGAAGGCTTTACTTTTAAAGCCAATGAGTCACCGTTGATCCAATAAAGGAGGCAGCTAATGACTAATCCATTTAAAGCCCAGTGGAGTAAAAAAGGGCACTCGTTGTGCCTTGGTCATTGGTTCATCAGCTACCTGGATACACCGTTAGAGCTACCCGATAAACAGCTCAATAACGATATGGGCACATGGGGGGTTTACGATCCCATTTATGATGATGATCCTGAATTTTGCGAAGGAAAACTTGAAGATGATTGGATCATCGCTAATGCCGATTGGCTCGTTGATGTGTTTATTGCCCATAATATAGAGGTGAGTGAGCAAAATATGCGCTGGTTTTATCAAGCAGTTGATGAAGATGACTGGCGCTGTGGTAGTTGTGGCGGTTGTATGTAAGGCCGCATTCAAAAATTTAAAGGTGTTCTACCTATTTAGAGGGATAGTAAGCACGCTTTATACCCATACAATAAACGTATTACATTACTACTTTGGAATATACTATGATCACTCGTTTTAAAGATTTATTGAGCTACGCAAAAGAACAGCCAGATCCGCAGCGCTTATTGTTTTTATTCGCGAAAACAGAATTAGAAAACCCTAAAAAAAGCAAAAAAAATGCCAAAGGTACAATAACGCCGACCATGTGTGTTGATAAATTACCTAGCGAAATAGCCGATTACTCAGCATTGATCAAAGAAGCTGACGGTATTTCTAAAGAGTGGGATTTTGTATTTATTTCGAGCTTATCAGGTGTAAAAGGGCAACCACCGAGCACCGAAGATGCCGACCCTTATTTAAATAAAATGACCAACGATATTACCTCAGGGCAAAATATTGCTCGCTACGTTATATTTGACCGTCAAGATAACCCAATCGAATTACTTCCCAATTAATTTAATTATCTCTAAGTAAACAACCTCTAACTAAACAACTTCAACCGACATTGCATGTCGGTTTTTTATTGCTTACATTTCATATTATACCTCCTCATTGGTATTGCGGCCTCAACAATAAACACTATATATTGATTAAAATAAAACAAAAAGCACCATATATAGTATGTTTAATATTTTAGAACCCACTATTGTTTTTCAAGAAGTTCCTGGCGAAGTATCGCTTGCACTGACGGTTACAGGCTGTCAATTAGGCTGTAAAGGCTGCCACAGCCCTGAAATATGGGATGCTAACAATGGCAAACCACTCACTCGTAGTTGGTTAGCTACATTACTAAATCAATATAAGGGCATGATCAGTTGTGTGGTGTTTTTTGGTGGTGAATGGCAGGCAAACACCTTAAGGCTATTTTTATCTCAGTGTAAAAAAGCCGGATTAAAAACCTGTCTCTACACAGGCTGTAATGATGTGAATTGGCACATAAAATCACAGCTAACTTATTTAAAAACCGGCCCTTGGAAAAGCGAACTAGGAGGTTTAGATAACCCAAAAACCAATCAGCGCTTTATCAACCTCGGCCAACAAAAAATACTTAACACTCTTTTTATTAAGGATTAATTATGTTGCAGTTAAATGCACAGCAGTTACAACAAAAAACATCTTTCATTAATGATTATCTAAAAGCAGACAATGCAGCTGACGGCTCAGTTTTTGATAGCAACGCCAATGTTAGCAGTAAAAATATTGCGACTTTGGAGTCTGAGATCAGTAAAGATCTGCTGATCCAAATAAACAGAGCGGTAATAAAAGAAAAAATAACAGATATGTTTGGTAAAGCGTTAGCACAAGAGTATGAACGGCAAATAACAAATCATGAAATTTATGTACACGATGAAACCAGTCTAAAACCGTATTGCGCTTCAATAACGCTGTATCCTTTTTTGCTCGACGGTCTCACTAAATTAGGAGGCGAATCGAAAGCCCCACGGCATTTAGCCTCATTTTGTGGCTCATTTGTGAACCTTGTATTTGCTATTAGTGCACAATTTGCAGGCGCAATTGCGACAGTGGAATTTTTAACCTATTTTGATCACTTTGCTCGCAGAGATTACGGCGATAACTACCTAACAGAGCACTCAAACGAAATCGCCAACCATTTACAGCATGTGGTGTATGCACTTAATCAACCAGCCGCCGCTCGGGGTTATCAAAGTGTATTTTGGAATATTTCTTTATATGATGCTGCGTATTTTCAGGCTTTATTTGGCGATTTTGTTTTTCCTAATGGTAGTCGGCCTAAATACTGCAGCATCAATGCATTACAACAGTATTTTATGGATTGGTTTGGTACAGAGCGCGAAAAAGCCGTACTTACTTTTCCTGTTGTTACAGCTGCATTATTAACCCAACAACATGGTTTTCAAGACCCTGAGTTTAAAACCTTCTGTGCTGCACAGCTCAGTAAAGGTAATTCCTTTTTTATGTATGTGAGTGACGACCCGGATTCACTGGCCTCATGTTGTCGTTTGCGCAGTGAAATGAGCGATAATCAATTTTCGTACACCTTAGGAGCAGGAGGAATATCAACCGGATCGATTAACGTGATCACCATAAATATGAATCGCTTAGAGCAAGATGGTCGAGAATTAAAAACCGAAATAAAAAAGCTGCAACGTTACCAACTTGCGTATCGGGCACTGATGCAAGACTATCTCGACAGTAATATTTTGAGTGTTTATGACGCTGGTTTTATCAATATGGATAAACAGTTTTTAACCATTGGTATTAATGGTATGGCTGAAGCGGCTGAATTTAAAGGTATTAAAGTGGGCAATAACCCGCAATATAAAGCGTTTGTGAGTAATCATTTAAAAACAATTTACAGCGCAAATAAACAAGCAAAACAACACTACGGCTACTTATTTAACACCGAATTTGTGCCTGCTGAAAATCTCGGTATAAAAAACGCAAAATGGGATAAAGATGATGGCTATCAAGTAAACCGCGATTGCTATAACTCGTATTTTTATATTGTTGAAGATGAGGAGGTAAATCATCTTGATAAGTTTGTTTTACACGGTAAAGAAATAATTCAATATTTAGATGGTGGTTCGGCACTGCATTTAAATTTAGCTGAAAAGCTCGACATACAACAAAACGAAAAACTCCTAGATATAGCAGCACAAACAGGCTGCAATTATTTTTGCATAAACGTTAAATGCACCATTTGTAATGACTGCCAGCAAATAGATAAAGTAACCCGTCAACGCTGTAAACATTGCAACAGCGAGAATATTGACCATGGCACTCGGGTTATTGGCTATTTAAAGCGAGTATCAGCGTTTTCAAAAGGGCGACGAGATGAACATCAACGTCGCTATTATCACGTAGAATAAATCAATAGATTTACAATTAATATGAAGTTTTAATGATTACGCCTTAGGATATTTATTCAGTTGTGTTATTTAATAAATATCCGATTAATGTTATTGTTGGAAAGTAACTATAAATCTTATTATCGGAAAGTCGCTTAACTGTGCGTTCAAATCGTTTTTTAATTGTAATGTTGTTGGTGCTTGTGCACAGCTTTATTAGCTGTGATGGTGCTGCGTACCATTTACAAGAAGACGTTGACCACGTAAATAGCTCATTATCGCAACTAGATTCATCTGCTGATGATAGCGATAGCGCCCCAACAGCAGAAATACATGCCCATCAGCATTGCCATAGTGGCTATAGCTATATCTCAAGTTACTCAATAACTCCCGAGAAAAGTAAACCAACTTTAGCGAACTGCTATCACGGCTTACATTATCCACCCGACGTACCGCCACCGAATTCATTTAGCTAGTTTTTAATTTAATTTCAATTAATTACTGTGCTTTTAGCTGCCTACACATAAGTGTTTAATGGGCTGTTATAGGCATGTTTAGATTGCTGAGCATTTTACACCGTCGCTATTTTTTTGCGTAGGTTGTAAATGGTTTGCAAGTGAACTCTGTTTATTAAAACGGACAAGCTATATGAATAAAAAAACAATTATGCTGGTGGCTATGCTGTGCGCGCTGCCTGCTTTTAGTGCGTTTGCAAATGTTAAAACATTAACCCTAAAACAAGCGTTGATAAATACCGAGCAACAAAATCCGCTATTAAAGCGCTACCCTTATCATCAAAAAATACTCAGCGCGCTTAAATCTCAAGCGGCACTTTCGCCTAATCCTGTATTAAATGTAAAAGCCGAAAACCTATTAGGAACAAACGATGCGCGTGGTGTGCAAGACGCTGAAATAACCTTAGCATTTAGCCAGCTTATAGAGCTTGGAGATAAACGCCAAAGCCGCATCAATTATGCAACGGCGAACATTAAAGCCCAAGCAATACAGTATCAAAATACTCGGTTAGCTTTATTAGCGACCACTGGTGAGCGATATTACGAGGCGCTTAAATTTCAAACCTTACTTACGCTTAACAGCGAGCGACACCAGGTTGTAAGCCAAGCTCTTAAAGCAATAAAGCAACGAGCTAACGCCGGCGCTGTATCGCAAGCCGATGTTACCCGTATGCGTTATGCGCTTAGCCAAGTAGAGCTTGATAAAGCTAAGCTAAATAGCGAATTTGAGCGAGCGCGTTTATCGCTTAATGAGCTGTGGAATGAGCAACATAACTACACGAATTTAGCAGGGAATATGACTACCTTAATACCGCTTAAATCTGAGCAAGGGTTACTTGATGCAGTTAACCAAGCACCTGAGTTTGCTATGTTGCAGCAACAATACTTACAGCAAGCGGCCAACTTAACGCTGCAAAAATCCAATGGGCAAAGCGACATTAATGTAGATGCAGGCTTGCGCTACAACCAGCAAAGCGATACCAGTTCGTTGCTGTTTTCGTTTTCTATGCCGTTGCAATTGAGTAACTCAAATAGCGGTAATATTGAAGCCGCTAACAGTCAGTTGGCATTGTTACGTGAGCAGCAAGGGCAATTACGGATTCAGTTACGTCAACAAGTTCGTACCTTGTACGCCTATTACCAAGGCAAAACGTTACAGGTGCAGTTGTTATCTGGGCAGGTTATTCCACAAGCGCAAACACTGATTGAGCAAAGTTTAAAAAGCTATCAACGCGGACAAATTTCGGTGTTGCAATTGCTCGATGCTCAACAAGCCCTTTTTGATTCTAAACGCGCACTTATTAAGACCTATGCAGCGTTATATCAGACGCACCTTACTCTTGAGCGTTTAACTGGCCAATCTTTAACTGAGACTTTTCAATCATGAACAACACGTTTATCACATTATTAATATTTATTTCGTTTGTAGCTAGCTTAACAAGCACGCCTGTATTTGCCTCAGCAGAGCATGCACAAACAGAGCAATCCCAAAAACAAGGGCCACATGGCGGCTTTTTATTAACAAACGCAAAGCTAACCCTTGAGTTAAAGCTGCAAGAGTTTGCTGATAAAGTTGAGCTGCGCGTATATGGTTTTGAGCAAAATCAGCCGGTAGATATAAACGATTTAAGCATCGAAATGAACTTAAAGCGACTAGTAGAAGCACCGCAAAAAATACAATTTACGCGTGAGAATGAGTACCTTGTTAGCACGCAATCCATAAATGAGCCACACTCGTTTGCGCTTTTCATTACTGCCAATTACAAAGGTGAACGCGTCAGCTTTGAATACACTCAACATGAAGGCCGCACGATACTTAGCGAACGAGCAATTAGAGGTGCGGGTATTAAAACGCAGATAGCACAAAGTGGCGAGGTTGATATTTCCGACACGCTGTTTGGTGTTATTGCACCGACACAGCACGGCACAGTAGAAGTTATGGCGCCATATACCGGATTGATCAGCGATATTTTTGTCAGCATTGGTCAAACCGTTCAAAAAGGTGAGGTACTGGCCAGTGTCACCAACCGTGAAACATTGCAAAACTACAGCATTAAAAGCCCCATTAGCGGTGTGGTAACCGAGCAATATTTAAAGCGTGGCGAACTGGCAAGTACCCGCGCGCTTATGCAGGTCGTGAACCTTGATAAAGTATGGGTTGAGCTCTCAGCCTTTCCCGAAAACATTGAAAATCTAGCCATTGGTCAAAGCGCCACAGTGTACGATTTACACCATCATTTAACCGCCCAGGGAAAGTTATTTTACATTGCGCCAATGATGACCGGCGGGCACATTGCACGTGCCCGTATAGCGCTTAATAACCCTGATGGTCATTGGCGTCCAGGCATGCATGTTAATAGTGATGTCAGTATCGATAAGGTTAATGCTCGCGTGCGTATAAAGCCTGAGGCTATACAGGAGTTTAACGGCATAGCGAGTGTGTTTGTGCGTAAAAATAGTGTGTTTGAAGTACGCCCGGTTATTTTAGGTGCGAAAAGTAGCGAGTGGGTCGAAGTTGTCGCGGGTTTAAGTCCCGGTAGCGAGTACGTCACTGCCAACAGTTATGTGATCAAAGCCGATATTTTAAAAAGCGGCGCAAGTCACGCACACTAGGAGTTATTATGATTAACTGGATTGTTTCTTTTGCGGTAAAACGCCGCATGATGGTGCTGGCACTGACATTTTTATTTGCTGGGTTTGGTGTATATAACATCCAAAACTTAGCGGTAGACGCTGTACCTGATATTACCAACGTGCAAGTGCAAATTAATACTAAAGCGGCTGGTTTTACACCGCTTGAAGTCGAGCAGCGCATCACTTATTTAGTCGAAACGGCGATGGCGGGTATTCCTAAGCTTGATTACACCCGTTCGCTTTCGCGTTATGGGCTCTCGCAAGTTACTGTTATTTTTGATGAAGGGACCGATATTTATTGGGCGCGTCAGCAAATTGGTGAACGTATTCAAAGTATTCGCGCCGATTTACCTAATAATATTGAGCCAAACCTTGGACCTATTGCCAGTGGTTTGGGTGAAATATTTACCTATAGCGTGCATGCAAAACCAGATGCGTTAAAAAGCGATGGTACGGCGTATAACGCCGAAGACTTACGTACTTTGCAAGATTGGGTTATTCGTCCGCAGCTTTTAAAAGTAAAAGGGGTAACCGAAATAAACAGCCAAGGAGGGTTCGAGCGTCAATACCAGGTGGCGCCCATGCCAGAAAAGCTCATCGCTTATAAGCTGACAATCAAGGATGTTATTAGTGCACTTGAGCTTAATAACAGCAACCGTGGAGCCGGTTATATAGAGCGCTTTGACGGCCAATATTTGGTGCGCTCGCCAGGGCAACTAAAAACCTTAGCGGATATAGCAAACACCGTTATCGCCAAGCGAGATGATGCTCCCGTGCGAATTAAAGACGTGGCAAATGTGTATTTAGGAAAAGAGCTCAGAACCGGCGCGGCTACCTATAACGGCGAAGAAACCGTATTAGGCACGGCGATGATGCTAATTGGTGAAAACAGCCGTATGGTTGCCAAAGCCATGGCAGATAAACTGATAGAGGTACAAAAAAGCTTACCTGCAGGGGTTATCGTTGAGCCTGTCTATGACCGTACCAATTTGGTTGATAAAACCATCGCCACAGTACAAAAAAACCTGTTTGAAGGCGCGGTATTGGTCATCGTTATTTTGCTGTTGTTACTGGGTAATGTTACCGGTGCACTTATTACTGCCATGGTTATTCCGCTAAGCATGCTATTTGCTATTACTGGCATGGTGGGCAATCGAGTCTCAGGTAACTTAATGAGCTTAGGTGCAATCGACTTTGGATTAATTGTAGATGGTGCGGTGATTGTGGTTGAAAACTGCCTTCGTCAATTAGGGATGGCTCAACATAAACATGGCCGCTTACTTACGCTCAGTGAGCGTTTAGAGGTTGTAACTTCAGCCACCAAAGAAGTGTTTAGCCCTGCGGTATTTGGTATTTTAATTATTATGTTGGTGTATTTACCGCTATTTGCGCTCAGTGGTGTTGAGGGCAAAATGTTTCAGCCCATGGCGTTTACCGTGGTTGCCGCGTTAATAGGTGCACTCATTTTTGCTGTCACCTTTGTGCCAGCGGCTATTGCCGTATTTGTGCGTGGTAAAGTAGATGAAAGCGAAAACGCAGTAATGCGTGGCGTTAAAAAAATCTACAAACCACTGCTTAACTTATCGCTTAAATTACCGTGGGTAATGGTGAGTATTGCCACTGCTTTGGTGTTAGTGCTTGGTTTTAAAGTTAAAAATATGGGCGCCGAATTTTTACCGCAGCTAGATGAAGGTGACATTGCAATGCATGCGCTGCGTATTACCGGCACCGGTATTGAACAATCGGTGCAAATGCAAAAGCAGTTGGAGCAGGCCTTATTAGCGCAACCTGAGATTGCGAACGTATTTTCAAAGATTGGCACTGCGGATGTAGCCAGCGATCCTATGCCGCCAAATGTTGCCGACACCTTTTTAATGTTAAAACCGCGTGAGCAATGGCCTGATCCATCACTCAGTAAAGACGCGTTAGTGCAGCAAATTCGTCATCGCGTGAATGAAGTACCGGGTAATAACTATGAATTTACCCAGCCTATAGAAATGCGCTTTAACGAGTTAATTGCCGGTGTGCGTGCCGATGTAGCGCTGCGTATTTACGGTGACGATTTAGCCATACTTAAACAGTTTGGCGAAAAAGCCACCGGTTTAATGCGAAATATTACCGGTGCTACCGATGTGCGTTTAGAGCAAATACAAGGGCTGCCTACACTTTCTGTTACCCCAATGCGTGACCATATGGCGTTATTGGGATTAACGGTAAACGACATTCAACAAACTCTTGCCGCTGCCGTTGGAGGGGTGCAAACAGGACTCATTTATGAGGGCGATAAGCGCTTTTCGTTATTAGTACGCTTAGATAAGCGTTGGTCAAGTGATGTAACTGCGCTTGCGCGTTTACCTGTCGCATTACCTCAAAGTAGTAACCCTGAGCTTGCATTTGTACCGCTGGGAGAAGTGGCTACAATCAGCATTGAAAAAGGCCCGAATCAAATAAATCGCGAAAGTGGTAAGCGTAATGTGGTAGTAACGGCCAATGTAACAGGGCGCGATTTAGCCAGCTTTGTAAGTGATGCCCAAGCGAAAATGAACGCACAACTTAACCTACCTAGTGGTTATTGGCTTGAATATGGCGGTACATTTGAGCAGCTACAATCAGCGAGCCAACGTTTATCCATTGTTGTGCCATTTACACTGCTGCTTATTTTTGGCTTACTTTATAGCGCCTTTGGTTCAATACGTGATTCATTAATTATTTTTAGTGGCGTACCTTTGGCGCTCACCGGTGGCGTGCTTGCCTTATTAATTAGGGATATGCCGTTATCTATTTCTGCTGGTGTGGGTTTTATCGCGCTCAGTGGTGTTGCAGTATTAAACGGTGTGGTGATGCTGTCGTTTATTAAGCAGTTACGAAACGAAGGGTTAAGCTTATACGATGCAATACACAGCGGGGCATTACAGCGATTACGCCCAGTGCTGATGACCGCACTTGTGGCCAGTTTAGGCTTTATACCTATGGCGCTTAATACTGGCACGGGTGCTGAAATACAACGGCCTTTGGCTACCGTGGTTGTAGGAGGCATTATTTCATCTACTTTATTAACCTTATTAATCTTGCCTGCGTTATATAAATTAGTGCACTTGAGGTTTAATAAAAAACCACAATCTGAATTAGCTTAACGCTGACAATAAAGCAGCTGTATTATCAGCTGCTTTATTGTTTTTTTGGCTAAATTTGAATGAGATAGCAATTTATTCAAAGCAATCGGCTAATGGCGCACCTCAAGCTTTTCAGGTAGCATTAACTTAATTGTGGCATGATAATGCACTTTCCTCGTTACAAACAGAGTGTTTATGGCAATACGAAAAAGGCTAAAACAAAAAACGCGTCAATTTATTGAATCTAAAAATATGTTAGGTGGTATCGCTGCTGCTTCGTTTTTAGAATCTACCATAGTGCCCATTCCGTTAGAGGCTGTGTTAGTGCCATTAATGCAAGCACGACGTGAAAAACTATGGCAAATTGCACTTATGGCAACGCTTGGTTGTATTGTGGGGGCATTATTTGGTTATGCTTTGGGGTATTATTTATTTGATGTAATTGGTGATTGGATTATTGCTACTTTTTCATCCCCCGAGCAATTTGAAAACGTAAAGCAAAAAATGCAAGCCCAAGGTTTTTGGTTTGTATTGAGCTTAGGTATAGTGCCTATTCCGTTTCAAATTGCAATGTTGGCTGCCGGCGCCACTAAATACTCACTGCTCTTGTTTTTAATTGCTTCTGCCATTTCTCGCTCTATACGTTATTTTGGCTTAGCGTTAGTGGTGTATTATGCTGGCAATCAAGCTGAGAGACTTATTAGTAAACATAAAATAAAAGCGATGATTACGTTAACAATACTCGTTGTTGCTGGCTGGATTATTAGTACACTTATAGTATAGTTTTGCAAATAATAATTATGAATTCACGCATGTGATCGTCTTGACGTTTTTTAAAACCATAAGCCTACCAATAATTGCGGGTTTATGGTTTAACCTCTTTTACGTACTGTGATTAAGCAGGGCCTTGAGTTTGCCTGGCTTTATCGGTTTACTCAGATAATGAATGTTTTCATTTTTGGTGGTTTGTTTTAGTTCAGTGTCACGCACTGCGGTAATTAAAATAGCCGGAACATCACTTTGCCAAATCTCTCTTAGTGTTTTAATTAAGGTAATACCATCCCACTCGTTACCTAATTGATAATCCATTAAAATAACATCAGGTGCATTTTGTGTCTTTGCATGAGTTAACACCGCATTGACGTTATCAAATAACGTGTAATTTGCTTGCCATTTTTTCAATAAGCTGGCCATGGCGGCAAGATTCTCTGGGTCGTCGTCAACAGCAATAATATTAATAGCGGCGCGGTTGTCGACTATATTTTGGCTGGTTTGTTTTTGTTGTACTAATTGAGCATCACCATAGGGAACTTCAATGCTAAATCGGCTGCCTTTATTGGGTAACGAGCGCACATCAATTGGTAGGCTCAGTAAATCGGCCATACGTTTAACCACCCCTAAACCTAAGCCCACACCTTTGTTGTCGCTCGCTTCAATTCGATAGAAGTCGTTGAATATTTTTGCCTGCTCACTATCGCTAATGCCTGGGCCGGTATCCCATACTTCAATACGCAAGCTATGTTTTCTATTTCTACAGGCAATTAACACCTGGCCACTATCGGTGTATTTAATCGCATTTGACAGTAAGTTTTGTAGTATTCGGCGTAAATAAGTGATGTCGCTGTGTACTATTTGTTTATTTGAACGCACTTTGAATATCAGCCCTTTATCGCTTGATAAAATCGCATATTCACTTTTAAGGGGGTCTAAAATATCATCAATACAAAAATGACGAGGGCTTGGGGTCATTGCCCCTTGTTCTAATTTTGCTATTTCGAGTAAGGCCGACATTAAATGCACGGTTGAATCTAGGCTATCACCCAGTTTATTAAAGTTATTTTTATTAGTGTCATCTAACTTAGTTTCATCAATCGCCGCGAGATATAAACGTGCTGCATTTAGCGGCTGTAAAATATCATGACTGGCCAGTGCTAAAAAACGGGTTTTGCTATCATTAGCTTGCTCTGCTTCACGTTTGGCTAAAGTGAGTGCTTGCTCTGTTTGGACGCGGCTATCTATTTGCGCTTGTAGATTAGTATTAATCGTTTGTACTTCTTGAGTGCGTGCTTCAATGCGGTTTTCTAAGTCCATATTAATTTCTTCGAGCGCGTTTTGGGTACTAATGTGGTTGGTTATATCAGAAAAGCTGGTTACAAAGCCGCCATCAGGAAGTGGGTTGCCTATCATCTCATACACTTGGCCGTTACGACGATGACGAATAAAGTGATGTGAGCTACCATTTTTTAAATGCTGCACGCGTTTATCAACATGGCGGTCAATTTCGCCGGGGCCACATTCACCACGCTTTGCGTTATACCGTATTATTTCCTCAATCGGTTGACCTACTTGTAAAAACCCTTCCGGGTAGTTAAACATTTCGCTGTAGCGCTTATTCCAAGCAACCAGCTTTAGGTCTTTATCGACAACCGATAGCCCATGGCTTAAGTTTTCTAACGAGGTAAATAGTAAGTTTTGATTAAACTGTAGCGCTTGTGTGGTTTCATCAAAAAAGTTAACCACTTCTTCAAACGCCATTCGTTTACCAGATGACACAGTATGAATAAGTGCTTGCGCAGAAGAGGCACCTAATACCCCAGTAAGCGCACGCTCGCAGTAAGCAATAAAGTCGGCCCGAGGATGTGCGTTATCATCGTTTAAATCATGATGTAGTGCGTAATGGGATAAAATTTGCTGGCTGCGTTGAATGCCTAAAAAGGTTTGTAATAAAATTTTGAAGTCGTAAACCGTGGCTTTAACATTTTTATTTAAGCGGCGAGATAAAATCGCTTGATCTTTTGGATTAACAAATGCGGCTGCTTGAATTTTATCAATTAAGCGCTCTTCAGCCCCAAGCGAAAAGCTAATGTAACAGCCTATGTTGGCGAATAGGGCTATTAACGTGCCTCGGGTTATTAGGGTTTGTTGTAGCTCACTGTTAAGTGGATTAGGGGCCTCTAAAATGGGCAACATTAAAAACAATACCCAGCAAATAATTCCAGCGAGTAGCCCAGCATAAACACCATAGGCATGACCTTTACGCCAATATAATCCACCGACAATAGCAGGCAATAATTGCGATACCAGTGAAAAAGCCACTAATCCCATACTGGCCAGTGCACTGCCATTACCAAACCATTGCTGATAGAAATACGCCAATATAAGCACCCCTGCAATGGTAAATCTGCGCACTAATAAAATGCGAGATTTGTAGCTGCTGGTAATTAAATTACGTTTGAATTTACGGCGTAACATTAAAGGCAATACTACATCGTTTGAGATCATCGTACTGAGGGTAAGCGTTGCTACTACTATCATAGCGGTAGCAGCAGAAAGCCCGCCAATAAATACAAAGGTGGTTAAAAAGGCGTTGCTATGCAGCATAGGTAAGGCCAGAACGAAGCTGTCTGGTGAAAAGCTACGGCCTATTTCTGGATGAATTGCGGCGGTAGCAATTGGTAAAATCATGGCCGCGGTTAATAACAAATACAGTGGAAAAGCCCAGCGAGCTGTAAATAAATGACGTTTATCTAGGTTATCCACCACGGTTACATGAAATTGACGGGGTAAACAAATAATAGCCGCGGCTGCCATTAGTGACTGGCCAATAAAGTTAAAGCTAAAAAAATCGAACTGCGCCCAATGTAACCAAATTGATTCGCTGACTGGGGCGGCACTTTCTTTGGGTAAATTAAATAAACTGACTATTGCAAGCCCAGCCACGGCGGCTAAGGCAAGCAGTTTTATCAGCGATTCAAACGCCACAGCCAACATTAATCCTGAGCGATACTCGGTTACATCGACTTTGCGTGTGCCAAAAAAGATAGCAAATAGTGCCATCATTAAGGTGGCCGATAGCGCTAAAATATCCCCCGATATTTGATTACTATTTTGCAGGAGTAAAAAACTAGAACTGAGCGCTTTTAATTGCAGCGCAATATAGGGAATGGTGGCTAATAAGGCAATAATAGTGACCATTACCGCCGTGGTTTGGCGCTTGCCGTAGCGGGCTGAAATAAAATCAGCAATAGTGGTTATATTTTGCTTTTTACTTACCAATACCAGTTTACGTAAAAAACCTTGGCCGAAAAAAAACAGCAGGGCGGGGCCAAGTAAAATAGGCAAAAAACTCCAACTGCTGGTGGCTGCAGTGCCTACCGAGCCATAGTAAGTCCATGAGGTACAGTAAATACCCAGTGCAAATGAATATACAAATGGGTGATGGCTAATACGCTTGGCAAGTGGCGTGGTTTTATCCCCCCAATTTGCCAGCCAAAACAGCACGCCTATGTAGCCAAAAGCAACAATGAGTAATATAGCCGTCATGTTCATTAACCTTGTGGAGTGTTTTTATAATTTACATGCAACTATACACTATACCCTATTTACAAATCTTGCTGTGGATTAAGTCGGGGGGTATACATTTTATTTATATTATCTATAAATAAAATTAAGTTTATGATTTATATTACTTTATTTTATTTTAGTTATTTAGTTAGACTAATGTCTTATTCCCACCGCTTATTCAAAAAATAACGTGCTCACCTCGCCAATAAATTAATTAACTTACTGAAAATAAAGTAGTTCATTGATTTTTTATTAATTGCCTGCTCACAGTTTACGTAAACGTTAATAGGTTGTTACGACCATCGTCGCAATTCAATATTTGTTTAGCGTTGCTAAATTGATAAACGAATATAAAAAACCACCCATCGTAATACTGCGATGGTTAAAGGGGAAAATAAAATGGCTTTTAAAAATGAAGAACAAGCAAAAGCTTATTGGGCCGAGAACATTTCATTACTGTTTAAGTTATTAGCAGTCTGGTTTGTGGTCTCTTTTGGCTTTGGCATATTACTGGTTGATGTACTGAACGAGGTACGTTTTTTTGGGTTTAAACTTGGCTTCTGGTTCGCCCAGCAAGGCGCGATTTATACCTTTGTAGCTTTGATTTTTGTGTACGTTTTCAAAATGAATACGTTAGATAAAAAATATGGCGTAGACGAATAGGAGCTAAGCAATGGATGTTCAAATACTCACATTTATAATTGTCGGTTTAAGCTTTGCGCTTTATATTGGCATTGCAATCTGGGCCCGTGCTGGGTCTACAAATGAATTTTATGTTGCTGGTGGGGGTGTACCGCCACTGGCTAATGGTATGGCAACCGCTGCAGATTGGATGAGCGCTGCTTCATTTATTTCAATGGCAGGTATTATCTCGTTTGCGGGTTACGATGGAAGTGTTTACTTAATGGGGTGGACAGGTGGTTATGTATTACTTGCTATGTGTTTAGCGCCTTACTTGCGTAAATTCGGTAAATTTACTGTCCCTGATTTTATTGGTGATCGTTACTACTCACGTACTGCCCGTATGGTTGCTATTTTATGTGCTATCTTTATCTGCTTTACTTATATTGCTGGCCAAATGCGTGGGGTAGGGGTGGTGTTTTCTCGTTTCTTAGAAGTTGAAATTGAAACGGGTGTATACATAGGCATGATTATTGTTTTCTTTTATGCTGTACTCGGTGGCATGAAAGGGATTACTTACACGCAAGTTGCGCAGTATTGTGTACTAGTATTTGCTTATTTAGTACCGGCTATTTTCATTTCAATGATGGCAACAGGTCATTTCTTCCCACAAACAGGTTTTGGTGCCACCCTAAGTGATGGCTCTGGTGTGTATGTACTGGATAAACTTGATGGCTTAAGTACTGAACTTGGTTTTGCACAGTACACTGAAGGCTCTAAGAGCATGATTGATGTATTTGCAATCACAGGTGCACTTATGGTCGGTACCGCCGGTTTACCCCATGTAATTGTTCGCTTTTTCACTGTACCTCGCGTAAAAGACACGCGTATTTCAGCGGCGTGGACACTGGTGTTTATTGCGATTGTTTACACAACGGCGCCTGCTGTTGCTTCGTTTGCACGGGTAAACATGATTGACACAATTAACGGTAAAGATGGCAGTGGCACAGCGTATGCTGAGGCACCTACATGGATTAAAAACTGGGAGCGTACAGGTCTAATTACCTTTAATGATAAAAACGGTGACGGCAAAATGTTTTATACGGCGGGTAAGATTGATGATCCAAACAGCGCTAATGAAGTTAACGTTGACCGCGATATTATGGTACTGGCAAACCCTGAAATCGCTGATTTACCAGCCTGGGTTATTGCCTTAGTTGCTGCTGGTGGTATTGCCGCGGCGCTCTCTACAACGGCAGGCTTACTTTTGGTTATTTCAACCTCGGTATCGCACGATTTACTTAAACGAACACTTAAACCTGATATAACCGACAAGCAAGAATTACTTGCAGCGAGGTTAGCAGCAATGGTTGCCATTGTAATATCGGCTTACTTTGGTATTAACCCGCCAGGTTTTGTGGCCTCGGTTGTTGCCTTTGCCTTTGGCCTTGCTGCGGCAAGCTTCTTTCCAGCGATTATTATGGGGATTTTCTCTAAATCAATGAACAAATTTGGTGCGATTGCAGGCATGGTAACCGGTATTACCTTTACTGCGGTTTACATCATTTACTTTAAATTTGTTAGCCCTGAGCTAAACAGCCCAGAATACTGGTTCTTAGGTATTTCTCCTGAAGGTATTGGTTTAGTCGGTATGGTAATTAACTTTGTAGTAGCTGCGGTTGTTATGAAAATGACCAAACCGACACCAATAGAAATTCAAGAAATGGTGGAAGGCATTCGTAACCCTTTAGGGTCTAGTGAAGCGCATGCTCATTAATCTTCACACATTATGAAACTACACATCAAAGCCCGACTTTAGTCGGGCTTTTTATTTGTTCAAAAAATGACTACATTAATTAAATATATTAATAAAGGTGATTTATGAGTAAAGAGCAACAGGAAGTCGCACAATTTGTATCTAAGCAAGCACCATTTGCTGCACTTCAAGACAGCGCCTGCAATTATTATGTAAACCATCTCGACAGTATTTATTTAACCCGAGAAAACCAAACGCAATGGCTTAATAGTGAACACCCTAAATTATTTTTAATTCGCTCTGGATTATATGATTTAGTGGATGGTAAAGGCGATACAGTCACGCGATTAACTCAAGGCGATTATTTTGGTTACCCGTGTTTATTAACGGGAGATGCAATACAAAATCACTTAGAAGTACAAAAAGAGGGCATAGTGTATATGCTCGACCAAACGCACTTTGATTATTTACGCCGAGAATACAAAGCCTTTGAGCAGTATTTTGTTCGCGCTCACGCAAATAGGTTGTTGTCATCGCATTATAAAAGCAACAGTGATACTTGGTCAGAGCGAAAAATATCACAGATCATGAGCCGTAAAGCGATTACGCTTTCTCCTGATACTAGTATTCGCTATTGTGCGAAAAAAATGCAAGAACAGGGCGTATCATCGATGATGATCATCGAAAATGATCATCTTGTGGGGGTGGTGACTGATCGTGATTTACGTAATCGAGTGCTTGCTGATGACGTTGACCCCGACAAAGCGGTTTACAGCATTATGACCACCAAGCCTAAGTTTATATTTGAGAATAACCGCGTGTTTTCAGCATTGCACTTAATGCTAAAACACAATATACATCACTTACCAGTGCTCAACGAGAACCATAAACCTCTGGGAATGCTTACGAGTAACGATTTGTTACGCCAACAAAAAAGCGATCCGGTGCAGCTTATTGGTCGCATTTATAAAGCCCATAATGTGGCTGATTTAAAACGTTATGCGAAAGAGATCCCTGATTTATTACGAGGCTTTTCAAATAATATTGACGATATTTCGCTGATTGGAAAATTACTCAGTGGTTTAACCGATGCATTGACCTCACGGCTCATTTTTTTATTTCAACAAACGCATGGCATTGCGCCCACGAGTTTTAGTTTTATTTGCTTTGGTTCGCAAGCACGCGAAGAGCAAACGCTGCACTCTGATCAAGATAACGGATTATTACTACCCGATGACCTAAATGATGAGCAGCACGCCTACTTTAAACACATGGGTGAATTTGTTTGTGAAAACTTAGTTGAATGCGGTATTCGCCGTTGCCCAGGTAATATTATGGCCAGTAGTGATTCATGCAGAATGAGTATCAGTGATTGGCGTGCGCGTTTTTTAAGCTGGATCACCAGCCCGACACCCCAAGCGATGCTCAATTGTAAAATATTTTTTGATCTGCGCTTTATTGAAGGATCAAACTCGTTATACAGTCAGTTTTGTGAAGCGTTAACCGATATTTCTCGCAATGATCTTTTTTATGCGGCAATGGCCAGCGATGTAAACACCAATAGTGCGCCAATTGGCTTATTTAATAATTTTAAAACCGAAAAAACGCAGCAACATCACAAATACATTGATCTTAAAAAACGCGGAGTGGTGATCATTAACGATCTAGCGCGGCTTTATGCATTAAAAGTAGGTATTCGCCGCGCTAACACACAAGAGCGCCTTGATGCGTTATTAAAATATTCGCTGTTGAGCAAAGAAGACATTTACAATTTAAAAGATTGCTGGCGATTTTTAACTCAGTTGCGTTTGCGCACACAAATAAATGAGGAAGGTTTACCCAGTAACTGTATTAACCCAGATAAACTCAATTCGTTAGAGCGTCACCAACTTAAAGAGGCGTTTTATTTAGTAAAACAAGCACAGCAGGGCGCGGCGTTTAAATTTGCGCGTGGGAGTTTGTAAAATAATGATTAAGCAATTAATTACTCGTTATTTAAAACGCCGCCACGCGCTTGCGCAAAACGCGCTAAAGCAGCGTTATCTGGTGATTGATTTAGAGCTAACTGGGCTTGATCCTAAATTGCATGAAATTGTATCGGTTGCCTGGGTAGTGGTTGATAATCAATGTATTAAAAACAGTCAGTCGCAGCATTTAGTTAATAAAGAGGTAAAAAGTTTAGAGCAAAGCCCCGTTTTTCACGGCATCAGCAGTAATTCACTTACGCAAGGACAAAGCCTGAAAAGTATTTTAATGTCTTTAAGTGCTCATTTTAGTGACTGCATTTTAGTGTTTCATAATGCCATGCTCGATTGGGGTTTTTTAAAATTAGCACTTAAAAATGCGGGTATTAGTCAGCGTCCTAAGCTAATTCTCGATACTTTACAAATAGAAAAAAAGCGCCTACTCAAACAAGGTAGCGATATAAAACTAGACGATTTAACCCTTCATGAATGCCGTAAACGATACGATTTACCGAGTTATCATTGTCATCATGCTCTAACCGATGCACAAGCAACTGCTGAATTGCTACTAGCCCAGTGCCATCGAATAAGTGTTGGTAAAGCACTAAAAGTAGCCGTCTTGACGTAGGTTGGGTAGAGCGAAGCAAAACCCAACGATAAAGTACGATGTGGTTATTTACGACGTTAATTTAAAGTTTCTAATGCTTGGCTCTTATAATCACAGGCAAGGTCGATTACAATACCGCCATCTAAAGGCGACATGGCCTTTCTCTGAACGTAACTAGAGTGGATCTTATATTTCATGGCAATCAAACTTGCAATTAATGGTTTTGGTCGTATTGGTCGAAATATTGTCCGTGCACTATACGAATCAGGCTTGAGTGACGAGATTAAAATTGTTGCGATTAACGAATTAGCCGACCCTGACGCTATTGCCCATTTATTAAAATACGATACTTCTCATGGCCGTTTTGCTTACCCTGTAACCTTAGGTGAAGACACCCTAGTGGTTGCCAATGACACCATTGCATTATTTTGTGAACAAAATCCGCTGGAGTTACCTTGGCATACCCTTGATGTTGACGTAGTACTTGAATGTACCGGTGTATACCACTCCCGTGAACATGCGCAGCTGCATTTAACAGCAGGGGCTAAAAAAGTATTGTTTTCACATCCTGCTGATAATGATGTAGATGCCACAATTGTTTACGGTATAAATGACGATGAGCTTAAATCCGAGCATACTATTGTCTCTAATGGTTCGTGTACAACGAATTGTATTGTGCCTGTAATTAAAGTACTTGATGATGCCTTTGGCATTGAGTCAGGCGCTATTACTACTATTCATGCGTCAATGAACGATCAGCAAGTGATAGATGCGTATCATCATGATTTACGCCGTACGCGTGCTGCCAGCCAGTCTATTATTCCGGTAGATACAAAATTAGCCCGAGGTATCGACCGAATTTTACCTAAATTTAAAGGCCGCTTTGAGGCCATTGCTGTGCGTGTTCCGACCATTAATGTGACCGCAATGGATTTAAGTGTAACGGTAAATACAGATGTTGATTTAAGTGCGGTTAATAGCGCGCTTAAAGCACAAGCTAAAGATCGCCTTGAAGGTATTTTAAGTTATACCGAAGAGCCGTTGGTATCGGTTGATTTTAATCATGACCCCCATTCTTGTATTATAGATGGCACACAGACACGTGTTAGTCATAAACGGCTGATAAAGTTATTAGTTTGGTGTGATAACGAGTGGGGCTTTGCAAATCGCATGATTGACACCGCGCGTGCTATGATGGCATTTAAGTAATATTCTAAACGTATATTTTAGGTTCAGTATCGTTAACTAAGGAGATGTTCATGTCGGTCATAAAAATGGCAGATTTAGATTTAAACGGCAAACGCGTATTAATTCGTGAAGATTTAAATGTACCCGTTAAAGCAGGAAAAGTGACGTCAGATGCACGTATTCGTGCTGCGTTACCTACTATCAAACTAGCGTTAGAGAAAGGCGCAAAAGTGATGGTTATGTCACACCTTGGCCGTCCTACGGAAGGGCAATACGAAGAAGCGTTTTCATTGGCACCCGTTGTCGATTACTTAAATGATGCACTTGAGCAAACCGTTCGGCTAGAAAAAGATTACCTAAATGGTGTAGATGTTGCAGATAATGAAGTGGTTGTGTTTGAAAACGTGCGTTTTAATAAAGGCGAGAAAAAAGACGACGAGACATTATCAAAGCAATTAGCTGCATTATGCGACGTATATGTAATGGATGCCTTTGGTACGGCACATCGCGCGCAAGCATCGACTCATGGTGTGGGTTTATTTGCTGATGTGGCGTGTGCTGGTCCGCTATTATCAGCTGAGCTTGAAGCGCTAGGTAAAGCACTTAATAACCCAGCACGCCCGCTAGTGGCGATTGTGGGGGGCTCTAAGGTGTCAACTAAATTAACCGTATTAGATTCGTTATCTAAAATTGTTGACCAACTTGTTACCGGTGGTGGTATTGCTAATACGTTTATTGCCGCTGCGGGTCATCCTGTCGGTAAGTCACTTTATGAAGCTGACTTAATGGCTGAAGCAAACCGCTTGTGCGCTGCAGCTAAAGCTAACAACGGTGAAATTCCGGTACCCACTGATGTGGTTGTGGGGAATGAGTTTTCAGAATCAGCTGTAGCTACACTTAAAGATGTAAGCGAAGTGACCAGCGACGATATGATTTTTGATATTGGCCCTGATACCGCAAACAAACTTGCAAAAATTATTGCAAATGCAGGCACCGTTTTATGGAATGGCCCTGTAGGTGTATTTGAATTTGATCAGTTTGGTAATGGCACACGTGCTATTGCAAAAGCCATTGCTGATTCAAACGCATTTTCTATTGCTGGTGGTGGTGACACGCTCGCGGCAATTGATAAGTACGGCATTAGTGATAAAGTATCGTACATTTCAACTGGTGGTGGTGCGTTCTTAGAGTTTTTAGAAGGCAAAAAATTACCGGCAGTTGCCATGTTAGAATCACGCGCTAAATAATACTTTTGGGTATTAGCTAGCCGTAAAGCCGATGCGTTAATAGCGCATCGGTTACAATTAACGAGTAAGTACCTCTCACTTTTATTTAGTCGTTAATCATATGAATTTTAGGTCATTTGCCTTTTAATTCATGGCGCAGTGATTGCGCCAAACTAACAAATCCGTTCAAACTAGGTAGTAAAATAACTACCGATAAATTGGAGAATACCCAATGGCTTTAATCAGTATGCGACAACTTCTGGACCATGCCGCTGAGCATGGTTATGGTGTACCCGCGTTTAATGTAAATAACCAAGAGCAAATGCGCGCAATTATGGAAGCGGCTGATAAAACAAACAGCCCTGTTATTGTGCAAGGTTCTGCGGGCGCACGTGCGTATGCCGGTGCACCTTTTATTCGTCATATGATTTTAGCGGCAGTTGAAGAATGGCCACATATTCCTGTTGTTATGCATCAGGATCACGGTACGTCACCGGGTGTATGTCAACGTTCAATTCAGTTAGGTTTTTCATCAGTGATGATGGATGGCTCGTTAATGAGCGATGGTAAAACACCTTCAAGCTACGATTACAACGTTGATGTAACACGTAAAACAGTTGAAATGGCACACGCATGTGGTGTTTCAGTTGAGGGTGAGCTAGGTGTATTAGGGTCACTTGAAACCGGTGAAGCGGGTGAAGAAGACGGCGTTGGTGCTGAGGGTAAACTGACCACAGAGCAAATGCTAACGAATCCAGAAGAAGCGGCTGATTTTGTAAATAAAACCCATGTTGATGCACTGGCTATTGCCTGTGGTACATCACACGGTGCTTACAAATTTACGCGCCCACCAACCGATGATATTTTAGCGATTGATCGCATCAAAGAAATCCATGCACGTATTCCAAACACCCACTTAGTTATGCATGGCTCGTCTTCTGTACCGCAAGAGTGGTTAGAAGTGATAAACCAATACGGTGGCGAAATTCCTGAAACGTATGGTGTGCCAGTAGAGCAAATTGTTGAAGGGATTAAATACGGTGTACGTAAAGTAAATATTGATACTGACTTACGTTTAGCCTCTACCGGTGCAATTCGTCGTCATTTAGCGATGAACCCATCTAACTTCGATCCTCGCAAATTTTTAGCGGCTGCAACACAAGCGATGACTGATATTTGTATCGCCCGTTACGAAGCGTTTGGCACAGCGGGTCAAGCAAGTAAAATTAAGCCAATTTCATTGGATGAAATGCACCTTAAATACTTAAGCGGTGAGCTAAATCCAAAAATAAAATAATGAGCCTATAATAGCGATCTATCGCATTTATTATAAAAAGCCAGTTGCGTATGCACTGGCTTTTTTGATCTGTGGGAGATCAGTATTTTACTTACCGATTAATTTGGGATCACTCTATTACTAACTAACCTTATCTGGGATCATTACTTTACTAAGTGAAGGGCTTAAAGTGATGCATTTTGCACTTTTAAGTGTCGAATATCATAACGTATGGATAAAAATCACACAGAAAATCATTGGTTTAACTTTGTTAGTGGGTAAAATAGTGATCCGTGAAGGGATCTACTTGATAAAACGTTGATCCAGGTATTTAAGATTATAATAAACAAGATCTAAATAGTGCTACGCGGGGCCTACTTTTTATTATTAAGCGTAACAAATAGGTGTTTAAACTAGGCTAGTTAGTAATTTGATGATCTTATGTTAATAGCATAAACAGTGACTTTAATGGCTAACCCATTTTACTGAAAACCACTTTTTATTTACTGCTTAAGATGATAAAAATATGACATATTTAATTTTTTGTCACTAATTTGTGTTTTTTTTACGCTCATTTTGATTTACGCGTTACACTTTAATAAAAATGTCATACTTAGTCATAATAATGAAACCTACTCAATAGCCTAAGAGATAAATTGGAATGTCACGTAAAGTATTAGTCGTTGATGACGAAGCACCTATCAGGGAAATGTTGGTTTTTGTTTTAGAACAAAATGGCTTTCAAGCCATTGAAGCACAAGACTATGATTCTGCAATTGCGGCAATGGTTGAACCTTATCCAGATATGGTGTTACTCGATTGGATGTTACCTGGGGGAAGTGGAATTCAAATCGCTAAAAAATTTAAACAAAGCGAATACACACGTCAAATCCCTATCATTATGCTCACAGCCCGTGGCGAAGAAGAAGATAAAATACGCGGTTTAGAAGTGGGTGCCGATGATTACGTTACTAAACCGTTTTCACCTAAAGAGCTTATGGCTCGGATTAAAGCCGTTATTCGCCGTGTTGCTCCTACCTCTCTTGAGGAAGCCATTGAAGTACAAGGTTTACGTTTAGATCCCATTTCGCATCGTGTCACCTCAGGCGATAATGAGCTGGATATGGGGCCTACAGAGTTTAGACTGTTACACTTTTTTATGACCCATCCAGAGCGTGTTTATAGCCGTGAACAATTACTTGATCATGTTTGGGGTACTAACGTGTACGTTGAAGACAGAACCGTCGATGTTCATATTCGCCGTTTGCGTAAAGCGATTTCTACGCTTGGACACGACCGTTTGGTACAAACAGTACGCGGAGCGGGTTATCGCTTTTCGAGTAAATTATAGTGTGCTTAGTAAGTCACAATCTATTAACCTAGTTCAGTCAACCTGTCTGCTAGCGTTTATAAGGTAAAAAGCGTGTATGTATCGAGTTATTAACAAACGGGCGTTAACAAAGCGGCTGTTTGTCTATTTTATCCCTTTACTTTTAATTGGAGTGTTAATTAATGCTCCATTTTTGATGCTGTTTTTGGGCTCTTTTACGCTACTTATGTGGCACTACCACCAACTTTATCGCTTAAGTGATTGGCTGCATAATCAACGCAGTTTTAACCCACCCGAAGGGGAGGGCTCATGGGAGCAAGTATTTGAAGGTATTTATCAGTTACAAAACCGTAATCGTAAAAAGCGCAATGAGCTGGCTGAGCTGATACGCCGCTTTCGTGATGGTGCAGAAGCCGTCCCCGATGCGGTTGTTGTGTTGCAAAATAATTTATCTATTGTCTGGTGTAACCAGTTAGCACTTACAGTATTAGGTTTGCAGTGGCCTGGCGATCATGGACAACGGTTAGATAATTTAATTCGCGATCCTAAATTTGCAAAATACATGCGTCGTAGGGAATTTAGCGATGCGCTGGAGCTTGAAAGTGGTCATAATGATGAGCAAATACTCGAGTTTAGGGTGATGCATTATGCGAATACTCAGTTACTTGTTGTAATACGCGACATTACCCGGTTAAAGCGATTAGAACAAATGCGCAAGGACTTTGTTGCTAATGTATCTCATGAGCTTAGAACACCTTTAACGGTAATAGCGGGTTACCTTGAGATGCTTGATGGTGATGCATTGCCCCCACCTGCAATGTGGAATAAAGCACAAAATACCATGCTAGAGCAGTGCAAGCGGATGGAAAGTTTAGTTAATCAATTACTTTCTTTATCGCGAATAGAAGGCGCAAAACAACACGATAAGGATAAAGCTATTAATGTTCCGCAATTGCTCACATTGATTGAAACTGAAGCACGCTCCATTAATCAAGATAAAGGCCACCAGCTTGTTTTTAATATCGATACATCACTTGATATTACCGGTGCTGAAGATGAGCTAAGAAGTGCATTTTCAAATTTAGTCTTCAATGCTATTTATTACACTAAACCGGGTGGCAAAATTGAGGTATGTTGGCAGCGCAATAATGGACAAGCATACTTTAGTGTGACTGATAATGGTGATGGTATTGCGCCAGAACATATAAACCGACTAACTGAGCGCTTTTACCGAGTGGATAAAGCCAGAAGCCGCACCACAGGTGGCTCAGGGCTAGGGCTTGCTATTACTAAACATGTACTGACACGTCATGGTAGCCAACTAAAAATTGACAGTGAACTGGGTAAAGGGTCTTGTTTTTCTTTTACGTTTTTAAACGATAGGGTTATTTCTTTTTCACCATTAGTGGGTAGTCATAAAAGTGTCATTTAATAGTCATACCATTGTCATGTGCTGGCTATAGAGTGAAACACAGTTAGTTAATGGGACGAACAAATTGGAGAACCCCAAAATGAAGTTTAAAAATTTAGTTGCCGCTATGGGTGTGGCTGTTACAACATTTGTATCTGCACAAGCAATCGCATTAGAAGACGGTATTCCTGAATATCAAAAAATCAGTGGTGTTTCGGGTAATTTCTCATCAGTTGGCTCTGACACATTAGCAAACATGATGACATTTTGGGCTGAAGAATATAAACGCATTTACCCAAATGTAAATATTCAAATTCAAGCCGCAGGCACCTCGACTGCGCCACCAGCGCTAACCGAAGGAACTGCAAATATGGCTCCTATGAGCCGTGCTATGAAATCAAAAGAGATAGAAGCATTTGAAAAACGTTTTGGTTATAAGCCAACTCAAGTACGTGTAGCAGTTGATGCATTGGCGGTATTTGTTCATAAAGATAACCCTATTGAGGGGTTAAGTATTCAGCAAGTCGATGCTATTTTCTCATCAACACGTAAATGTGGCGCATCAGAGCAAGTAAATCGTTGGAGCGATGTAGGGTTAACCGGTGATTGGGCTGCAAAAGATGTGCAGTTATACGGACGTAACTCTGTATCGGGCACCTACGGTTACTTCAAAAAAGAAGCATTATGTAAAGGTGATTTTCGTAACACTGTAAACGAGCAACCGGGTTCAGCTTCTGTTGTACAGTCAATTTCATCATCGTTAAATGCAATAGGCTACTCTGGAATTGGTTACTTAACATCAGGTGTGCGTACCGTACCACTTGCTAAAAGAGGCACTGATTTTGTAGACGCAACGTTTGAAAATGTAGCGCAAGGTAAATACCCACTGTCGCGTTTTTTATACATATACATTAACAAGCATCCTAACAAGCCACTTTCACCTATTGATGCAGAGTTCTTAAAAATGGTACTTTCACAAGCGGGTCAAAAAATAGTAGAAAAAGATGGTTACATCCCTCTAACGGCTCAGTTAGTTGAACTGGAACTTAAAAAGTTAGGCTTACAATAAACAGTTTATAAGTAAACAACAGAAAACCGCTCACTGAGCGGTTTTTTTTGTTTTACAATTTATGCCGATTGGAATTAGTCAGCTTTACTTAAATTTTCAGCTTGCACCTTGCATTGATTATACGCCTCAATACATTTAGATGAACAAACCTGCGCTTTTAAGCTATCGATGGTTGTTTGCTGCTCACAGCTAATTTCACATTGATAACTCTGTTGAGCACATTGATTAAGTGCGGGATTGGTTGTTTGGCTCTGGCACCCTGCAAATATTACAAATGAAAAAGCTGCTAGCGAAATTTTAATGAAAGTATTCATGCTTATCCTTAAAGTAAGGCTACACCAGCATTAAACGTCGACTTGAATATTGTCGATTAATCTAACGCTACCCAAATAGGCGGCAGCTAAAATTACAAATCGTTTGTCATCAAGTGTAGCAGCTTTTAATGTATCTCGTTGAGCTATCGAAAAATAATCTGGTTTTAGGCCTGCGTTAATTAACCTTGTTTTGGCATCACTTTCAAGCGCTGTAAATTCTTTATTACTGCTTTTAAGCTGCTCAGCACAGTGTTTTAAGGTGTTAAATAAAGCTGTGGCCGTTTGTTTTTCATCATTTGATAAATAGCCATTGCGTGAACTCATGGCAAGGCCGCTAACTTCGCGCATGGTTGGTACGCCAATAATTTCTATCGGTATCGATAAATCCTTGGTCATGGTTTTAACAACTTGTAGTTGCTGAAAGTCTTTTTCACCAAAACAGGCGTAGTCAGGTTGCACTAAATTAAACAGTTTAGTGACAATTGTCGCAACCCCTTTAAAGTGACCAGGACGTGAACCTCCACAATAACCCATTGAAATACCCGGGACATCAACAAAACTTTGAGCTCCTAGGCCATTAGGATAAATAGTTTCTACGCTTGGGGTGAACACAATATCAGTTTCGAGATCAGCTAAACCCTGCTTATCAGCATTTAAGGTACGCGGATAACTGTCTAAATCTTCGTTAGCACCAAATTGCATTGGGTTAACAAAAATACTCACTACCACTTTGTCGGCCAATGTTTTTGCTTTTTCGACCAGTGAAAAGTGACCACGGTGTAAGTTGCCCATGGTAGGAACTAGGGCAACACTTAGCCCCGCTTGACGCCATGCTTTAACTTGACTTCGTAATGATTTTATTTCAGTGATTGACTGCATTATTTAAACTCGTGTTCAGCGCTTGGAAATACGCTGTTTTTAACATCGTTACAATACTTTTTAACAGCGGCAGGCATGTTACCTGTTTCGAGTAAAAAGTTTTTTGAAAACTTAGGAATATAACCTGCAGAAATACCGACTAAATCGTGCATAACCAAAATTTGGCCATCAGTTACATTACCCGCTCCTATGCCTATAGTAGGTATGCTTAGCGAGTCAGTTATACGTTTTGCTAAGGCACTTGGAATGCATTCAAGTACTAATAGTTGTGCGCCTGCGGCTTCTAATGCTTTCGCATCGGCAATAATCTTCTGTGCTTGTGCTTCTTCACGACCTTGGATTTTAAAACCACCAAATACGTGCACAGATTGAGGTGTAAGGCCTAAGTGGCCGCACACCGGAATACCTTGTTGAGTGAGTGATTTTATGCTGTCATGTAGCCATTCACCGCCTTCAAGCTTGACCATGTTCGCCCCCGCACGCATTAGCTCTGCGGCATTTTTACAGGCATCATTGGGGTTTGAATAGGTCATAAATGGTAGGTCAGCAATAACAAACAAATCACGGCTTCCAGCACGTACACAGCGAGTATGATACGCAATTTCTTGGTTTGTCACAGCGAGTGTGTCATCACCCCCTTGTAATACCATACCCAAAGAATCACCCACTAACACAACTTCAACGCCATTTTCATGAAATAACTTAGCAAAACTGGCATCATAAGCTGTTAACGCAGTGATTTTATTACTTTTAGCTTTCATTTTATTTAAAGTTGAAACCGTTATTTTAGACATAATATTCTCGCAGACAGTGGCCTTGGTTAATTACAGCGGTAATTGTTGTAAGTCGTTAAGCGGTAAGTTATTGGTTATCTTTTTGATAGATAAACCGCTTGGTAAAATCAATTCAGGTGCAATTTCTTGCAGCGGGTAAACAACAAATTCTCTTTCGTTTAACCCATAATGGGGCACAGTTAAACGTTCGGTATTTATAATTTGCTCACCAAATAATAAAATATCAATATCCAGTGTGCGAGCGCCCCAGCGCTCAGCCTTTCTGACTCGACCATGCTCCAGCTCAATGGCTTGGGTTAAATCGAGTAGTTGCTCTGGCGCTAGCGAGGTATTAATACAGGCAACCGCATTGATATAATCGGGTTGATCTTGCGGCCCCATAGGTTTACTCGCATAGTAGTGCGAGCACTTTATAAACTCACAGTTAGGTAAGTTTTTAAGCGCAACAATAGCGTTATCAAGTTGTTTTTTAGGAGTATTAAGGTTTGCACCTAACCCCAAATAGACAGGTTGCATTATTTACTCAGCTGGCTTTTTAACCGTGCGGCGGCGAGGTCGTTTACGTGTTTTTGGTCCACCTTGATGACCCAATTCTCGCACCATTTCTTTTTGACCATTGATATCTTGGCTTAAGTACTGTGTCCACCACTGTGCCAGTTCGCTATGTTGTGTTTCACCTGCATCAACGCGCAGTAGTAAAAAGTCATAAGCGGCTTTAAAGCGTGGCTGTTGTGATAAGCGATAGGCACGTTGGCCAGCTCGTTTATCTAAGCGTTGTTGAATATGCCAAATATCACGTGCGCCTAAGGTAAAGCGTTTTGGCACGGCAATATGCTGGGCATTCTCACTCAGCACACTATTAATTGCTTGAGAAAACGCATCGTAGTGAGAAAGTTGCTCTTGGCGTTGAATTTTCTCTGTACGCTCAACCAATGGGAACCAAAGAAGCGCTGCAAATATAAACGCAGGCGTCACTTTTTTCTCGGCATTAATACGCATGTCTGTGTTGGCAAACATTTGTTTAATGAAAACCTCTTCCAATCCACCTGGGTTTTTATCTAGTATGAGGTCTAGCTCAGGGAACAAGGATTTAAATAACCCGTACTTGCGCAGCATTAAAAAGTTTTGTTGTGCTTTGCCATTTAAAAATAGTTTGAGTATTTCTTCAAATAAACGCGCTGGGGGAATGTTATCAAGCAAACTCGCTAATTCGGTAATGGGTTTTTCGCTTGCAGGCGCTATTTGCATATCAAGTTTAGTTGCAAAGCGCACTGCGCGAAGCATACGCACCGGATCTTCCCGGTAACGTGTTTCAGGGTCGCCAATTAACTCAATTTGCTTGGCCTTTATAGCCGCTAAACCATTGGCGTAATCATAAATACAAAAATCGTTAATAGAGTAGTATAAAGCGTTAATTGAAAAATCACGGCGTTCAGCATCTTCTTCAATGCTGCCAAATACGTTGTCGCGAAGCAATTGTCCATGTTCGCTTGACTGACTGATTTGATTTTTATCTTCTTGCGCCTCGTGATGACCACGCATAGTGGCCACTTCAATGATCTCACGACCAAAAACAATGTGTGCTAGACGAAAGCGGCGGCCAATTAAACGGCAATTTCTAAATAGTTTTTTTACTTGATCAGGGGTCGCATTGGTTACAACATCAAAGTCTTTGGGTTGTTGGCCTAACAATACATCGCGAATACAACCACCCACTAAATAGGCATCATAGCCACCATCTTTTAAGCGGTAGAGCACTTTGATTGCATTCGGGCTAAATTGTTTGCGAGAAATACCATGCTCACCTCGAGGGAACACTAACGGTTCACTGCTGATTGCGACCTTTTCGGTACTGGCACTGGGGCCAATAATTTGTCGACAAAATTGAAAAAGCTTGGAAATAATAGTCTGTCTCCTAGAGAAGCGGTTGATTGAATCGCCATTGCAATCAAAACGACAGTGAGTAAGTACCCATAGCACTCTACTGACTGTTTAATGTAATTAGCACATATTTAGGCGGCTATCATATACCAGCAAGGTAGAAAAATTAAGTTGCAGCACTGAAATTAAGCCATTTTTAACGATTTTATTTGAATTTATGACACTTATTTAGTTGAAGAGGATTAAATCTGCATTTCGCGCATAGCTGGAACCCGCTCCAAGTTGAAATTAGCTACCCCCCACGCCAGTAACTGCTCGGTGGTTAAATCCATTAATGACTCATTAACTGGCAAGCCTAAAAAGTTAAATGCACTAATCAAAGTGGGTTTGGGGTTTTGTTTACAAATAGCGGGAGCATAATTTTGTTTGGAAAGCTTAAACCCAGGCTTAGAAACCGCCAGCGGTAAATGTGCAAACTGTGGAATAGGACGATTAAGCTGTTTAAATAAACTGATTTGGCGTGCGGTAGGCTCAATTAAATCGGCCCCACGGACAACACGCGTAATTTTTTGCTCAATGTCGTCAATAACCACCACTAGTTGATAGGCAAATAAACCGTCGCTGCGTTTTATAATGTAATCTTCATGTGCAAGGGCTGAGTTTACTTCAATATGCCCTTGAATAAGGTCGTTATAAGCCACGGTTGCATGGCATTGAGTTAAGCGAAGGGCATGACCTTGTTCACTCAGTTGGCTGTGTTTACATTGCCCTTGATAAATTCCGCCAAGTGCTTTTATTTGTTTACGAGAGCACTGGCAAGCATAAGTTAGCTGTTGCTCTGACAGTGAATTTACTGCATCTTGATAAATGTTGAGGCGCTGAGTTTGATAGACAACGTCTTCATCCCAATTAAGACTATAGGCTTCTAAGGTATTTAGGATATCGGTGGCGGCGCCTTTGACGACGCGAGGAGTGTCTATGTCTTCAATGCGAACTAACCATGTCCCTTGGTTAATTTTTGCATCTAAGTAGCTACCTACAGCCGCCACAAGCGAGCCAAAATGTAACGATCCCGAAGGCGACGGTGCAAATCGGCCACGATAATCAGATACTTGTGCTACAGCGGCTGTAGAGGACATGGGGATAACTTAATTAGCCGCGTCCGGATTGCTTTTCTTTAATTTCTGCAAGTGTTTTACAATCTACGCATAAATCGGCAGTAGGGCGTGCTTCTAAACGGCGAATACCAATTTCGATGCCACATGATTCGCAAAAGCCAAAATCGTCTTCCTTAATTAAAGTAATTGTTTTTTCAATTTTTTTAATTAATTTTCGCTCACGGTCACGAGTACGAAGCTCTAACGAGAACTCTTCTTCTTGTGCGGCGCGGTCAACTGGATCAGGAAAGTTAGCTGCCTCATCTTGCATATGCGATTTTGTACGGTCAACTTCGTTACGTAAATCATTACGCCAAGTTTCTAAAATCGTTCTAAAATGAGCACGTTGTGCTTCATTCATATACTCTTCACCCGGTTTTTCTTGGTATGGTTCTAAACCGGCTTGAGCCAATAAACCATGTCTTTTTTGGTCTGGCATAACTCTCTCCTAAATCCTTAATTTAATGCCTCAGCATTAGCCGGCGGTATAAATAACAGAAACTCATACCCTAGGCAAATTTATTTTTAAATAATCGAATTAGCTTCAACCCTGTTTAGCGATATAAAACTAGCGAAAGCAGTGATTATACTTTTTTATCGCAATATTGGTTTATAAACTGGCCTAGTTATATAGGCAAAAATAATAAAAACAACTTACTTATTACTTTTGGTTAAGTATTTTTTAAGTGTGGTACAACATCAGTATTTTAATACGTGCTATTTATTCAATAAATGCCACTTTTTCAATGAGAGTAACTTCACTGGCAGAAATATGCGCTTTATAAGCTAATACTTCTACGCCTTGCTCAATAGCTTCAGTGAGTAATTGTGCATAGGTTGAGTCAATATGCGCCGCCGCACTTACTTGTGTGATCCCTTGATGTAGCACCGCAAATAGTAATACCGCACGATGCCCTTGTCTTACCATGTCGATTAATTCACGAATATGTTTTTGCCCACGAATTGTTTGTGCATCAGGAAAGTAGCCTTGGCCACCTTGTGGAGACTCTTGGCTTAAAAGCGTGACAGATTTAACTTCGACATAGCAATTTGCTTTATTGTCGCTGGTAAGTAAAAAGTCGATACGGCTGTTTTCAAGGCCATATTTAACTTCACTTTGTAATTGTTGATAACCTGTCAGTTCATTAATAACCCCATTATTAATCGCTTCTTCGACTACTTTATTGGCAATGGTCGTATTGACGCAAATAAGCTGCGATAAATTATTTTGCGTCAGCTCTAATGACTGCGGGTACTTTCGCTTAGTGTTATTGCTGGTGGAGTAAAATGCATTAAATCCAGGATCGGCGCAGCCCGTCATTTTACCGGTATTAGCACAGTGGGAAGTGAAAACAGCGCCATCACTGAGCTCTAAATCAGCTAAAAAGCGTTTGTAACGTTTTAATAAAGTGGCAGATTGTAATGGTGGGGTGTACTTCATTTATTGCTTCCTTAAGTAAAATGGAGGCTGTTTGATGTTATTCACCTCAAGCAGTTGGGAACTTAAGCGCTCTATAGTAGACTCAGTTACACATTTAAGTGCAAGGATATTCTAACATGAGTGAAAAATTTGTTGTTCAATTAAGCGAGCAGTCGGCACCAGGACATTGGGGTGAAAGTGCGTCATTATCTTTTAACGAACACGGCGCAACGATTCATTTATCTGAGCAAGAAACATTAAAAAATGTGCAAAAAGCGGGTCGCACTATTGCAAGCCAAGGCATTAAACGTGTTGTGCTTGAAGGCGATGTTTGGTGTACAGAGAGTCAATGGGCATTTTACCAAGGCTTCGTATCACCAAAAGTATTGCATGGCGTTGAGTTTGTTGATAATGCACAATCGGATTTAAAAGAACTTGCCGATTTAAAAGCATCAGCCACGTGGGCACGTGAAATGATTAACGGCACCGCCGATGACATATACCCAGAGAGCCTTGCTGAAAAAGCGGCTGAATTTATTCAATCATTGGCACCAGAGCATGTTAGTTATCAAATTATCAAAGGCGATGCATTACTCGAACAGCAATGGATTGGTATTCATGCTGTAGGGCGTGGCAGTGAACGCCCGCCGGTATTACTTGAACTTGATTACAACCCGACGGGCGATGATAACGCACCGATAAGCGCTGCACTTGTTGGTAAAGGTATTACCTTTGATTCAGGTGGCTACTCAATTAAGTCAAGTGAAGGCATGTTGGGCATGAAGTGCGATATGGGCGGCGCTGCAACCGTAACCGCAGGTTTAGCGTTGGCAATTAACCGTGGCGTAAAAAAACGCATTAAGTTGTTTTTATGTTGTGCTGAGAATTTAATTTCTGGTAATGCATACAAACTCGGTGACATTTTGACTTACAAAAATGGCACTAGCGTTGAAATTGTAAACACCGACGCAGAAGGACGTTTAGTATTAGCGGATGGTTTAATGGCGGCAGGCGAAACAGGTGCTCCACTTATTATTGATGCGGCAACATTAACGGGCGCTGCGCTTGTTGCAGTCGGTCAAGAATACAACGCATTGTTTGCCCTTGATAAAGAGTTAGTGCGTGAAGTGGAAGATTTTGCGGCACAAGAAATGGAAGCCGCTTGGCCATTACCACTTGAAAAATGGCATCAACAAAGTTGCCCGTCACCGTATGCTGATACTGCAAATAGCCGTGCGCAAAAAGGCGGTGGTTTTGGTGGTGCATCTAACGCCGCGGGTTTCTTGTCTCGCTTTGTGCCAAACGATGGTAAAGGGTGGGTACATATTGATTTAGCAGCTGCATTTAATATGGGCGGTGGTACCAGTCAATGGGCTTCAGGTGCAACTACACAAGGGATGCGTACCGTAGCGCGTACCTTGCTTGAAAAGGCGTAACATACCCTGATTAGGGATGAGTTAAAAAATAGGTGCTTTGGTGCCTATTTTTTTTATCCATCATACAAGCAATTTTGTTTAATTTACGGTAATATCTTCCGCCATTACGTATTTGGGTATCTGTTTACATTAAACTCTACCTAAATATTATACATACCACTGGGATCTTAATTATGTCAGATAAGTGCTATATCACGGCTCAACAATTACTTGAAGACTCATTCCGCGTAGCGGCACAAGTGTATAAAGATGGCTTTCGTCCAGATTTTATTATTGGTATATGGCGCGGTGGTGCTCCAATTGGGATTGCAGTTCAAGAATATTATGATTACAAAGGCATAGAAACCGATCATATTGCGGTACGTACGTCGTCTTACTATGGAATTGGTAAGCAATCAAAAGAAATTAAAGTACATGGATTGCATTACATTGTTGAAAATGCCAATGCGGGTGATTCATTGTTGATTGTTGATGATGTTTTCGACTCAGGTCGCAGCATTTTTGCTCTAAAAGAAAAGCTAGCGGAATTAATGCGTTTAAACTTACCCAATGATATTCGTATTGCCTGCCCATATTACAAGCCAAAAAATTCAAAAGTAGACATAGTGCCAGATTACTATATTCATGAGTCTGAAGAGTGGTTAGTGTTCCCGCATGAGTTGTCAGGTTTAACACCCGATGAAATTATTGCAGGTAAATCTGACTTAGCTAAAATTCACGATATTTTGCTTGAAAAATAAAGAAGACAATAAAAAAAGGCCGTTAAGGCCTTTTTTATTGTCTTTAAAGTTGTGCAAAGCTATCAACGTATTCACTTAACTTTGAAATATCGACAGCTTGCAGTCCCTGCGTGCTTCTTTGCACTAAGTTTTTCTCTACCAGTTCACTCACTACTCGTCGATAAGCACGCTCAGTGGTTGCAAAGCGCTCGGCTTCAGCATTTACTGTTGGGTAGGCACGCAACAATGTTGGGTTGTTATTATTTGCGCGTAATAAACAGTCTTTAGCAATGTTATAACTCAGTGGCAGTAGTAGCTTATCTAAATTTATTTTTTGATTTTCTTGGAATTTAGCCGCAATAGTTTGCGCTGTGTATAAGCTCAATTCAGGTTTATCGAGTAATAATGTACGCCAATGTTTTAGTTCAATAAGGTTGTAGGTTACATCGCTAAAGCAGGTGACTGTGTAAATACAGGGGTTATTATTTAACGCTTCAATTTCCCCAATTAAAGTATTGTTACAGTCGAGCTGACCAAGCAACAGGCGACGTCCATTACCTACATCGTAACTAAACGAGACAGTACCACTGCGTACCAATACCAACTTCGTTAACGGCTGGTCTTGCTGTATTAAAATTTCTTTTTTTGGTTGCTGATAACTACTGCCGGCAAAAGTCAGCAGCTGTTCAACAAGATAACTGGAAAAATGGTATTGAAACATCAATTATGCTCTTCGGACAATTGTCCTATTTATTACACCTTAATGACGATAGCATTAAGATTAAGAATTTATGCTAACTTGCTCACATTATTAACATATTTAATGCTGTGCCATGACCCTCATTCTACCGTGTAATGATTTAAAAATTGTAGGTAAAAACCTGCACATTTTAGGGTTTTATTGGCAAGTTAGCTTTTTTATTTTAGCTGTGATCGGTGTAAATGTACTAAACTTTAAAGTGTAATGCTAACCTAAAGCCTAGGAGAGAACAATTGAGTTGGGAATATTTAGGTTATTTAGCATCTATTTTATTGGTCATATCACTGACTATGACAGATGTAACTAAGCTGCGTTGGTTTAATTTATTTGGGTGTATTGCGTTTACTATTTATGGTGCCGCAATAGGTTCAGTGCCGGTGGCTTTTACCAATGGTTTATTAGCGGTAGTAAATATTTACCACATTATTAGGCTTAATCGTCAGTCTAAAGCGGATACAAAAAAGGGTTAACGTAATTAATTAAGTTAACCCTTTTTTTGTTACTCAGCGTTTGCCGGGTTTTTTTGGTAACGTAGTTTACCCGCTATCCACGTTTGCAATACCTGAGTTTTGTAAAGTCGCTCGATGGGCACTTTAAAGTAATCCTGATCAACCAGTATAAAATCAGCCCATTTACCTTGCTCTAAGCTACCTAGTTTAAACTCTTGGTGCGCAGCATAAGCGCCGCCGAGTGTAAACGCACGTAATGCGTCCTCCCTACTTAATACTTCACTGGCACGCCAGCCGTTTTCAGGCAGTTGATTGTGATCCATGCGCGTTATGGCAGAATATAAGCCGTCAAACGGGTTTGCCAGTTCTACGGGGTAATCAGAACCCGCTGCGATAGTGGACCCTTGATCTAAAAATGTTTGCCAAGCGTAGGCGCCCTGTAGTTGTTTGTTGGTTAAGCGCTGCTCTGCCATATGCATATCTGATGTGGCGTGCACCGGTTGCATGGATGGAATTATTTTCAAGGTTTTAAAGCGAGGGATGTCTTCGGGGGTGACTATTTGCGCATGTTCAATGCGGTTACGTAGTAACATGCCTCCGGTTTGTTTAAATACATTTTGATAAGCATCTAGGACAATCTTATTGGCTCTATCACCAATGGCATGCGTATTAACGCTAAATCCGTTTTTAAAACTAAGAGTGAATAATTGCTCTATTTTTTCTTGATTTTCAAGCATGAGACCAAAGTGATTGGCTCTGTCGGCGTATTCTTCAATCAGCGCGGCACCGCGAGAACCTAATGCGCCATCTGCCGATATTTTTACACTACGAATAGATAAAAAATCGTGTGCATCTTGATAACGTCCCGCTTTAAGCATGACCTCGAAGTCGGGGCTTGCTGCACTTAACATCGCAACCAGCCTCAGCGGTAATGTACCTAACTCTGCGCGTTGTTTATAAACCTGCCACGTGGTTTTATCAATGCCAGCATCATGGGTTGATGTAATACCTAGGCTTAATAAATGGCTCCCCGCGGCATCTAATGCATTACTAACAGACTCTTCACTAGGAGCAGGCATATGCTGGGTAATTAAAGCTTCGGCTTTATCAATAAAAATACCAGTGGGTTTGCCAAACTCATCTTTTATAATTTCCCCACCGTCTGGGGCTAACGTTTCAGCGTTAATGTTGGCAAGTTCAAGTGCTTTTGAGTTAACCCAAATAGCGTGACTATCTACCCGAGACAAAATAACGGGGCGATCCTTAATTACTTTATCTAAATCAGCCGCAGTTGGAAAACGGGTATCTGACCACAGCTCTTGATTCCAGCCGCGACCAATAATCCAACCTTGTTTATTTTCGGCATAGGTTTTTAATTTATTGGTAATTTCGTCCACTGATTTAGCACCACGCACATCAAGCTGCGACAAGGTGTCACCTAAGCCAATCACATGTCCGTGCGCATCAATGAGTCCCGGTAATAAGGTTTTACCATGCGCGTCAATGAGGGTTGCACCCGGGAAACTATTTTTTAAGCTATCGTCACCTGTTTTTATAACTTTGCCATCTTTTATGACCAAAGTGGTAAAGGTGTTTACTTCGCCATGACGCATTTTTCCTTTGTATAAAGGGGTATAGCCGTTGGCATTATAAATCACTTTAGTTTGCGCTATTGCCACACTAGAGACGACGTAAAGGCTGGCTAGTAATATCGGTTTAATTAGTTTTTTCAGTTGCATAAGGGGCATGTTGTTATTATTTGTTCTAACACAGTAGCAAACTCAAATTTAGAATACCAATAGCAAGCGACTAATCAACTATAATTAGGGTATATACGCTCGTTTTTGTTCGAAGCAAAAAAGTGCGAAGTAACAAGCAAAATAGGATTTTATGAATTTATTTTTTAGCCATTTATTTACTGGCGTATAAACTATATTCACTTAATGATAGTTGCGCATCTTTATCACTGTCATAACTGCTAAAGCGTGACCATAAAGCCGGATCGCTGGCAGCTTCCGAGCGCGTTAAAAAGCCATCTTTATTATGGTCAAGCTTTTCAAATTTTGCAGCAATGTAGTTGTGTGTCGCAAAGCTCATACCACTAAAAACAGTAAGCGTTAATAAAATACTATAACGAAGAGGTTTCATATAAGTGCTCAATATCGGTTATTGGTTAGGTAATTCTTAAATTCGGTCAAAGAAATTTTGTTATCTTGATTTTTATCCCATTTTGAAAATGAGTTTAAAAGCTGAGGTTGATTGCTAAGCTCACTGTCGGTTAAATACCCGTCATTGTTTGTGTCTAAATGCGCAAAGCGAAGTTTTACATCAAGTGCAAATGCGTTTTGGCTTATAAATAATAAAGCAGCAATAAGAAAAAGCAGTATTTTCATGGTTGGCGTCTCAAGGCGTATTTTCAATCGGTAGCGGTAATGATACAAAACTAAAGTTGAATCTAAACTTAAGAGGCCTAAATTCAGATAATAAGTGGCCGGTTCAGCAAGTGTATAAGTTAAGCACTTAATAATGGGCGTTCAAAAATAACAAAGGCCTTTTTTATGCCCAAGGTGATGGCTGAAAAATATAAAGGATTAGTAAATTGGCGCCCTAATTTGATTGGCCAATTTGTGATGAGTATGCTGTTGTCACTGTTGCCTTTATCCGTAGTGGTTATTGTGTTTTTAAATGTATTAAATAAGCAATTAGCGCTCACTCAGCAAATTGTTAGTAATAACTACCAAGTAACCAAATCATTTAATACGCTTAAACAAGAGCTCAATAGTTTAGAGCGAGCAACAAGACAAAACTGGGTGTTAAAGAGCGACTCGCTCGATAAGCTAATAGTTGATAAATGGCAATCATCATTGCAAAACATCAATGAGCTTAAGCAGCTATCTAATAGTCAAACAAATATTAAACAGTGGCAGCGGCTAACCAATACTTTGCAAACGGCGCATACAAAACTGGTGGTTCAAGCGCGTCAGCAGGCTGAATTATTTGTGCCAATCAGTGAGATACTCGCTGAACTAACGCAGTGGCTACGTGAGGAAAATGAAGCCAAAATTACTGAAAATCAAATCAAACTAACCAATATTCAAGCCTCTTTTATAAACTGGTTGATTGCGCTAACGCCTTTAACGTTATTTGTTGGTGGCGGGTTTTTGTGGCGCATAAGCGGGCGCTTAAAAAGCTTAACCTCAGTGATTGATAAATTAGGCCAAGGAGATTGGCAGCAAAAAATATCGGTTCAAGGCTCTGCGGAGCTGATTGAGTTAGGTAATAAATTACAATGGGTACAAGCGCAGTTATATATGCTGGAACAACAAAAAGATACATTTTTACGCCATGTTACTCACGAATTAAAAACCCCATTGGCTTCTATGGTTGAGGGCACTGAATTATTAGCCGATGAAATTGTTGGGCCAATAAACAGCGAACAAAAAGCGGTACTTAGCCTGATCAGTCAATCGATGGTGCGGCTGCGAACTATGATAGACAGTTTATTAAACTATAACGCTATTCGCACCAGTAAAGACAATGTCAGTGAAGTGGAATTTAAGCAACTAATAACAAAAGTAAATAACCACTTTGAGCACCGTTTAAATGCACGAGCGCAATCGCTTATTTGGCATAATAATTTACCCAACTCACCTCTATATTTACCACAGGAGTTAATTGAAATGATTCTAATTCAGTTAATCTCTAACGGTTTGAAGTTTTCAGAGTCAAACCAAGCGGTTACTATTTGCTTGAGTTTAGAAAACAACCGCTTGAAAATGCAGGTATCGGATGAAGGGTGTGGTATTAAAGAGCATGAAAAAGAACATGTTTTTGGGGCTTTTTATCAAGGTAAACATAGCAAAGAGATTAGTCTACAAGGCAGTGGTTTAGGCCTTACTATAGTAAAAGAGACGGTTGAGCAGTTACATGGGCAACTCAGTATTGAGCAAAATGAGCCGCAAGGCTGTCAATTTAACATGGTTATTCCCTATAAAAATAAAGGAGTAAAATAATATGTCTGCGCGTTTAATGGCTATTGTATGGCTAACCAGCAGTCTTGTATTTTTATCTGGGTGTGAAGTAACGCACGCACCGGCGGAACCTGAGTTAATTTTAAAACCTCAGCCCGATAATAAAAACAATCAGCCAAATCCAAAACCTCGGCCAAAAGCAGAGCCTATATATCCGCCTGCAGCACGAGTTATTGCTTGGCATGTGCATCAATGCGGTGGTTTTAAGTTAGCGCCGAGTAATGAAATCTATTTAGGGGAGCAAGCACTCAAAGCATTTTTTAAGACAGCGTGTTTAAACCTTAGTAGCGACCCTAATACTGTAATGAGTAAATTACTTAAGTTGGATCAGGCGCACTACTGGCCAGATGATATAAAACACTATTTATGGTTGCAAAAACAGCAAATATTAATGCAAATAAATGAAAAAAAGCAACAGCAAGCATTGAATGCCAAAATGCAAAAAACCTTATCGTCATTAGCCGCAATCGAACAGCAACTTTTATTACGTGAAGAAACCAAGGAGCAGTAACTATGTCAGTCACATTACCCTCAAGCGCTAAAGTTTTACTGGTTGATGATGATGCCAGTTTACTGCAGTTACTGGCGATCCGCATTCAATCAAAAGGGTATGAAGTAACAACCTGTGAGAGTGGCATGAACGCATTACAACTGCTTAAAAACCACGTGTTTGATGCGGTGATCACCGACTTAAGAATGGATGAGATGGATGGTATGGCACTGCATCGGCAGCTGCAAAGCCGTTACCCCGCGCTGCCAGTCATTATGATGACAGCCCATGGCTCTATCCCTGATGCGGTAGAGGCCACCAAACAAGGCATTTTTGCCTTTATTACTAAGCCAGTTGATAAAGACGAGTTGTTTGATAGCTTAGCCAAGGCTATAGAAATACATGGGGTTAATAATGATGAAGTCACCCCGCAAAGTAATATTGTAACACGCAGCGGCGCTATGCTGCATTTGCTGGAGCAAGTTAAGTTATTGGGACCTACCCAAGTTAACGTGCTTATTTCTGGTGCCAGCGGTACCGGTAAAGAGCTACTTGCGCAGGCGATTCATCAGCATAGCCATGTCAGTGACGGCCCATTTGTGGCAATAAACTGTGGAGCCGTGCCAGGTGAGCTATTAGAGTCGGAGCTATTTGGTCACAAAAAAGGCGCGTTTACTGGGGCTGTAAAAGATCATCAAGGCTTGTTTCAGCAAGCGCAAGGGGGCACTTTATTTTTAGATGAAATTGGCGATATGCCCCTTAATCTTCAGGTTAAGTTATTACGGGTGCTACAAGAAAAAACCATTCGCCCGGTAGGCTTTGAGCAAGAAATTCCCATTAATGTACGGATTGTTTCGGCAACCCATAAAAACTTACCTGAAGCGATTAATAATCAACAATTTAGAGAAGATTTATATTATCGTTTAAATGTAGTAAACCTAAAGTTGCCCCCGCTGCGTGAGCGCCGTGAAGATATTAGTTTATTAGCCAACTTTTTTAGTGCCAACATCGCCAAGCGTATGGAGCAAAAAGAAAAACGCTTCGCAAACGATGCCATGCATGCCCTAGTAAGGTATGATTGGCCGGGTAATATACGTCAATTACAAAATGTGGTGGAGCAGGTGGTTGCGCTAACACCCAGTGAGGTTATATCTGAGCATTTAGTGCTTAGTGCGTTAAATAGCAATGAAAATAACGTTGAGCCACTTTCGCTTAACGACGCTAAAAAAGAGTTTGAGCGAGATTACGTCATTAACACCCTGAAAATGGCAGGCGGCAATGTGGCCGAAGGTGCCAAGCTTGCCAAACGTAATCGTTCTGATTTTTATAAGCTGATTAAAAAGCATGAAATTGATGTAGAGAGCTTAATGTAATTTTAAAAAGGAAGTGAGCATGCAGTTATTTATGGTGTATTTAGGTGGACGCATACAGGGCTGCCACATAGAAATGCACGACATACGTTTTGTAGTGGGCCAAAACATTGAGCAAACCTACAGCAAGCTTAAAAGCCAATGGGTGGGTGATAAAAACAGTGTACACATGGATAGCTACATGGCGGTTAATCACATTGATGGTTATCAAGTTGAGGTGGTTGATGGTTATGTAGAGCAAAATAAGCAGCTTTATTTTGTTAACTTAGGTGCTTACAGAAGCGACTCAATGGCAGAGCAACACGACTTTGCTTTATATGTTGCCAGCAGTAGTGAGCAAGCAAAACAGCGCGCTAAAAATGATTTACTCGCTGGGCTTAGCCATCTGCATAAAGATGATTTACATGATGTCGATGATTGCTTTGCAATAGATTTACTCGATAGCCAGCTTACTATTAAACTCACCCCAAGTGGTCAAGCACAACCAATTAAACCTGACTGGTTTGGTTATCATGTATTATAATAAATGAGGATTTATTAAGTTTATTAGGATGTTGTGTGAAAAAGTATGTGTTTATACTTTTGCTAGTAGGCTTAAGTGGCTGTAAATCACTGTCGGGTTTACCGCCCGTTGTTGATTTAAATAAGCTGGTAAAGCAAGTAAAAAACGACCCTACTGACGTGGTTGCAATTCACAAGCAAGCACAAAAAACACACCGTTCTATTAAGGCACAAGTTGGTAGCGTAAAACAGCTTTTAGCCGCATTAGAGAGCGTTGTTGGGCGCAAGTGGGGAAAACAAAACACGCAGCAACCTAGTGCTAAAAAATACGTTAAATACAGTAATGATTATCAGGCTCGTGCCATTATTGATTTTGAGCAAGGCACAGTAAAAGTAGAAACCATCGCACTAAAAAACACGGCAAGTTTGTTACAGCAAGCCATTGTTATGACCTTACTGACCTCTAGCGACCCCGATAAAACCGATATTTTTACCAGTGAAGCGCCCATTTTAGAAGGTGAGCCGTTTTTATACCAACAAGTACTCGACCAAGATAAGTTACCCATAAAATATACATGGCGTGCTAATCGATTTGCGCGTTATTTAGTGAATAATAGCTTACAAAAAAGGCGTCAGCATGGGCATGTTATTTCGTCGGTCAGTTTTGATTTAGTCGAGCAGAATGCCCATTTAAGAAAACAAAAATACAGTGATTATGTGCTAGCAGCTGCAAAAAAATATCAAATATCGGCAGCACTTATTTATGCCATTATTGAAACCGAAAGTAGTTTTAACCCGCACGCGGTGAGTTCATCCAATGCGTATGGATTAATGCAAGTGATCCCAGCCACCGCAGGGCGGGATGTGTATCAAAAAATAAAAAAAGTACCCGGGCAGCCAACCCAAGCGGTATTATTTAATCCAAAACATAATATTGATATTGGCAGTGCCTATTTAAGTATTTTAAAAAATAACTACTTACATAAAATTAATACCGATAAAAGTAAGCATTATGCCATGATCTCGTCTTATAACGGTGGGGCGGGTAATGTATTGCGCATCTTTAATAAAAATAGAAGTGTGGCGTTTTCACAAATAAATCAGCTTACTTCAAGCCAGTTTTATAACATTCTCACCACTAAGCACTCACGTGCAGAATCAAGACGCTACTTATACAAAGTCACAAAGGCAGAAAAAACCTATCAGTAACTTATTTACTCATCACTTTCTTGTTGTTCACTTTTAGCGGCCATTTTAAAGGCTACTATTACTAAGCCAAACATGGCAAATGGAATAGCGGCTAACAAATACTCAACCAAATGGCTGTCTTGAAAATTAGCTTGCAGCAAAAAATGCCCTGCAACACACATAATAATAACCACCAAAAGGATGGGCAATAACCTAAGTTCTTTTTTTGCTGAGTGTTTTTTCATTAGTTAAGATGAGTTGAGGTATTAAAAAATAATGCACTATTGTAATGAGCTTACTAAAGCTTGGCAAACAACACTGATTTTTAAATTGCGATTAGGTATGATTAACATCAAAGAAAGGCTTAAAAGTAGTGGTTGGAAATAAAGTGCAACAAAGCTTAAAACAAGTTTACCTCGTTGGCGGAGCAGTACGAGATAAACTGCTAAACATACAATCAAAAGATAACGATTACGTTGTGATTGGTGAAACACCAGAGGTTATGGAAGCGCTCGGTTTTTTACCCATTGGCAGTGATTTTCCGGTTTACTTACACCCAAACACTAAAGAAGAATATGCACTCGGGCGCACTGAGCGTAAAAGTGGTAAAGGTTATACCGGCTTTGTGGTGGATGCCAGCCCAAACGTAACCCTTGAAGAAGATTTAGCACGCCGAGATTTAACCATTAACTCTATGGCACTAGACGAAAACGGCACTATTATTGACCCTTTTAATGGTCAAGCTGATTTAAAAAATAAAATACTGCGCCACACCACCCATGCATTTGTAGAAGACCCTGTGCGGGTATTACGTATTGCCCGTTTTTTAGCCCGTTATGGTAGTGAATGGTCTATTCATCCAAGTACTACTGCATTAATGCATGAGCTTAAAAATAAAGGCGAGCTGGAACATTTAGTGCCAGAGCGAGTATGGCTTGAAACAGAAAAAGCGCTTGGTGAAAAACATCCAGAGCTTTATTTTCAAGCATTAGATGGCTTAGGTATTTTTCCTGAAATCGAACAAATGAAAAACACTCCGCAGCCGGTAAATCATCACCCAGAGGGCGATGTTTTTGTCCATACTATGTTAGTCCTTAGACGAGCGGCCGATTTAAACTTTAATTTAGAAACGCGTTTTGCTGCTTTAACTCATGATTTTGGTAAAGCGCTGAGCTATAAAAAACAAGGTAATTTACGCGGCCATGAACGCGAAGGGGTTGCGGTGGTTGAGGCCTTTTGTGAGCGACTAAAAGTACCTAATCGCTTTCGTGATATCGGCGTGCTCACCAGTGATAACCATACCCTTTGCCACACGCTTGAACAATTAAGGCCGCAAACCATTCATAAATTAATTGTCACTCAGTTAAATGGCTTGGTGCACTCTGAGCGCTTTTTAGCATTTACCCAAGCCTGCCAATGTGATGCACAAGGGCGAGGTGAAACTTTTGTTGATAAACCCTATCCACAAGGGGCTAAATTACGTGCAATTCACAACGAACTTCAACAAATGGATAAAAAACAAATAGTGCAAAACGCGCTTAAAAGCGGCAAAAAAGGCCCAGAAATAGGCGAAGCGGTCAAACAGGCAGAAATAGAGTGCATTAAAGCGTTTTTACAAAATACATAAAATGAGATTTAAGCGCTGTGTGCTAACGTGCTCATTTTGATTCACTGGCCTCGGGTACCGATTTAAGATGGTTAGTGTCGGCGGAAATATCCTCGCCCGAAGTTGAGTTAGGAATATCGACCACTAGTTCTTGATGGCGTTGGCTTATCATTACGCCTATAAACACCACAAATATGCTTGCCCACTGGCCAAGTGTCAGTACTTCGTTAAGGATAATGGCTGACAAAATTAAAGTGAAAATTGGAATTAAATTAGAGTAAGCCGCTGCGGTTAACACCGACACTTTACTAATTGCGTAGTTGTACATGCCGTATCCGCCCAACGTAACGCAGGAACCGAGGTATAAAATACTCAATAGAGCAGTCAAATCGTGTTGGTTTTCGCTGGGTAGGTCAATAAATAATAAAAACGGAGCAAAAAACAAGCTACCACTCACGCCTTGCAGAGCAATTAATGTGAGTGGGGAATAGCGGTTAGCTAAACGTTTTATACACACAGTATAAAACGCCGCGCATACCATGGCCATTAGTTCTAAAAAGTTACCCAATAAAGGGTTAGGTGCTTGCGCTGAACTGGGTGAAAGTAGAGTCAGTAAAATACTGCCGCCAATACACAATGTAAAACCAACTATAATAGCTCTACTGATGTACTCTTTGAGCATAAAAAACGCCAAAAATGCCACAATAATCGGTAAACAAGACACAATAACCCCCGCCTGAGAGGCTGAGGTGTACTCCATTGCGTGGCCTTCAAATAAAAAATATAAGCACGGCTCTGCCAGCGACATACCGACTAAATATTTCCAATCGCCTTTTAAGTAGTTAAATCGAATAACAAAACGCCACAAGGATAGTGAAATCAGCAAAGTAGTCAGCATGCGTAAAAATATCACCAAGGCCGGATCATAAATCGCAATCGCGTATTTAAGTGCAATAAAGGAGCTACCCCACAAAAAGGTGGCAATAATTAAACATAAACTGGCAGGCATAAGGCGTCATTTAAACGGTTGAATATAATGCGATCCTAGCACGGCGACGGTGTGGTTGAATATTTTTTACTTGTTCAAAAATACCGAACTGGTATAAATAAATTCATCATTTATTGCGCAAAGTAAAAAACATGCAAAGGGAACAGGTAATAGTGGTAAAGCTAGGTACAAGCGTACTCACTAGCGGTACCGATAAGTTAGACAAAGCACTCATGGTAGAACTGGTTCGCCAATGCTGTGAGCTAAAAAAGCAAGGCCATCAGGTTATTTTAGTTTCTAGTGGCGCGGTTGCTGCTGGGCGCGAACAATTATTAAAACCCTGCGGGCGCACATTAATAGATAAACAAATGTTGGCTGCTATTGGGCAGGGGCAGCTTATTCATATTTGGCAAACTTTATTTGCTTTGTATGGCGTTAACGTGGGGCAAATGTTATTAACTCGCGCAGATGTTGAGAACAGAGAGCGTTATTTAAATGCGCGCGATACCCTCAATGCCTTATTAAATTATGATGTTGTGCCGATCATTAATGAAAACGACGCGGTTGCTACCAGTGAAATAAAAGTAGGTGACAACGATAACTTATCTGCGCTGGTGGCTATTTTAGCCAATGCCGACAAATTACTGCTACTGACCGACCAACAAGGGTTATTTACCAGCGATCCGCGCACTGACATTAACGCCACCTTGATTGACGAAGTCGCTCATATTAATGATGAGTTACGACAACTTGCGGGTGGCAGCGGTACAAACTTAGGTACAGGGGGTATGACAACCAAACTACAGGCAGCAGATATTGCCAGAAGAGCAGGAGTTGAAGTTATTATTGCCAAAGGCGCCGATGAAAACGTGATTTTAAAATGCATGAGCGAGCAACTGCCAGGTACCCGTTTTTTAAAACTTACCGCCCCTAAAGATGGCCGAAAAAAATGGTTATTGGCAGGGCCTAAAAGTAGCGGTCAAATTTTAATTGATGCCGGTGCGGTGCATGCATTGCAATCGAAAGGCGCCAGTTTACTTGCTAAAGGCATTACGCGTGCAATTGGTGAATTTGAACGTGGAGATTTAATTAACTTAATTGATGTAAACGAGCAAATTATTGCACGCGGGTTAACTCGTTTTAGTCATTTGGAAATTGATAAAATCAAAGGGGCGCACTCTAATCAAATTAGCCAATTACTTGATTACGATAGCGGTGCTGAAGTGTTACACAGAGATGATATGGTACTGTTATAGCTAAGTCATGTTTTAGTGATAAATTACAGCCTATAATCCGCTTATAGTGTTTCATTTTTTTGTGTTAAAATCTCCTACCTTGAAATTTGTTGTAAAGAGTATTGAAGATGAAAATAGTTCGCTGGGTTTTAGGTTGTATCATCTTATTTTTTGATTTTATTTTTACGCCACGCAGTAAAAAACGTGCTGCGCAAGCGCAAACTAAGCTTGATCAGCAAACCGCACAATTTAAGCTCTATCAATTTAAAGCATGCCCTTTTTGCGTAAAAGTGCGCCGTGAAATTAAGCGTGAAGGCTTAAAAATTGAAACGCGTGATGCAAAAAATGATCAACAATACCGCCAAGAGCTTTTAGAGCAAGGCGGAAAAATTAAAGTACCTTGTTTACGTATTGAGCAAGATGGCCAAGTTCAATGGCTTTATGAATCAAATGATATTATTGCTTATTTAAACAAAGTAGCCGCTTAAAATATTTACTGGTATTTCATACCATCTCACTTATTAAAAGAGACATTACCATGACAATTCGTACCCGTGTTGCTCCGTCACCCACTGGTGACCCGCATCTTGGCACCGCTTACATTGCCTTATTTAACTACTGTTTTGCTAAACAGCAAGGCGGTGAATTTGTACTTCGTATTGAAGATACTGACCAAGTTCGCAGCACACCTGAATCTGAACAAGCCATTATGGATAGCTTACGCTGGTTAGGCCTTGAGTGGGATCATGGTCCTGATGTCGGTGGTGAATTTGGCCCATACCGTCAATCTGAGCGCAGTGATTTATATAAAAAATACGCCCATCAGTTAGTTGAAAACGGCAAAGCATTTTACTGTTTTGCAACCAGCGAAGAGCTGGATAAAATGCGTGAACAGCAAATGGCCGAAGGCCTGCGTCCTAAATACGATGGCCGTGGCTTAAACCATACAGAAGACGAAATAAAAGCAAACCTAGCTGCCGGTAAGCCGTACGTTATACGTATGAAAATCCCAAGCGAAGGTACCTTTAAGTTTAACGACTACCTACGCGGTGAAATTGAGATCCCGTGGGAAAACGTAGACATGCAAGTGCTATTAAAAGCGGATGGTTTTCCAACGTACTTTTTAGCTAACGTGGTGGATGATCACCATATGCAAATTAGCCATATTTTCCGTGGTGAAGAGTGGATTAACTCAGCGCCTAAGTTATTAAAACTTTATGAAGATTTTGGTTGGCAAGCACCCGTACTCGGTCACTTACCATTACTGCGTAATCCAGATAAATCAAAACTATCTAAGCGTAAAAACCCAACCTCTATTAATTACTATAAAGAAATGGGTTACTTGCCAGAAGCGGTACTTAACTACTTAGGCCGTATGGGTTGGTCAATGCCCGATGAGCGTGAAAAGTTCACCCTTAATGAAATGATTGAACATTTTGACATGAAGCGTGTATCGCTTGGTGGCCCAGTATTCGACGTAGACAAGTTAAGCTGGTTAAACGGTATGTGGATCCGCGAAAACTTAACAGATGCCCAGCTAATGCAGCGTTTTGTTGACTGGAAATTTAATGGCGACATGCTTGCTAAAGTATTACCAGAAGCTAAAACGCGTATCAATACGCTTTCTGACATGGTTGATTTAGCCGGGCACTTTGTAGGCGGTATCCCGACTTACGACCCAGCGCTATTAACAGCCGGTAAAGCCGACGACGATGTTATTCGCCAAGCGCTGCAGTTTTTTGTATGGCAGCTAGAAGGTTTACGCAGCTTTGAAAAGCCTGCTATTTTTGCAATCGCTAAAGAAGTAGCCACTTTCCATGAGCTTAAAATTAAAGACTTTTTAGAGCCTATATTTGTGGCGATTACCGGCAAAACATCATCAACTTCGGTATTAGATGCAATGGAAATTTTAGGTTCTGACCTATCGCGTGCACGTTTACGTGTCGCGCTTGCGCATTTAGGTATTTCTAAAAAGCAGGCTAAAAAAATAGAACGCGCGTACCGCGATTACCCAAGTGCGTAACTGCGTACACTGATTTAAAAGCCGCTTAATTTTAGCGGCTTTTTTGTTTTGTTAAACAGATTCGACCTCTCTGGAACTTTTTTCTGTTAGTATAGCTAGGTTATAAGCAGTTTAAGCAGTGAACACACTATGTTAAGTCCTTATTATCAGCAGCATGCTGATTATGTTTCAATTTCTCGTGAGCAAGGTTGTCGCTTTGCTAAATGCGTAGCCGACGACTACAACCCGCTTCATGATAAAGACGCTAAAAAGTTTTGTGCACCAGGAGATTTACTTTTTTCTCTAGTGTTAGACCGCTATGGCATTAGTGAGCGAATGGAATTTACCTTTGCTGGTATGGTTGATGAAAACACCAAGCTAAATTTTCCAGCAAAGCCGGTAGATGAGTTTGATATAACCTATGGCGAAAAAGTAATTTTAAAGGTTAAGCGCGACGGTAAAACCAGTAAATGCCCAACACTGACAAACAGTTTAATAAAAAATTATGTTGAGTTCTCAGGTGCTGCGTTCCCGCATGTCATTATTCCTTTAATGGGCAAGCAAGAGGTCATGATAAACCCTGCTCGCCCTATGATTATTTATGAATCTATGATTATTAATCTTGATAACATTGATATTAAATCACCGACCCTTGAGTTTGCAGAGCCAAGCTTTGAATACGCTGGTAAACGCGGCAAAATAACCTTGCGCTTTAATTTACTAGAAAACGGTGAAAAGGTGGGTTTTGGTGAAAAACACATGGTGGTATCGGGTATTCGCGAATATTGCCAAGCAACCGTAGATGATTTAATTGCATTTTACAATGAGCGCAAGGCGACGTTAAAGCCGGCTTAAAAAATACAGAGAAAAAAGGCGTTAAATACAGCTGTATTTAACGCCTTTTTTGTTTGCCCAGCGAAGCTGGCAAACCCGTCAGGTTGAAAGAAATCTGAATCACCCCGACTGAGGGGAAGATAATCCGAATCGTAAGGGCGTTGCTGGCCAACGGCAGGGTCTGAAGGAAGCGATAGGAAGTTAACAGTACACAACGCAAGTGAACCTGTTTCGGCAGTGTAGGTGGGTAAGCGTGCAAAATAGCGCAAAGCCCGATACTCAGTCAGACCTATACTGTGTTTGAGGGTGGGATTGTTAACAGGGAGCCAGCACAGTAACTGGGGAAGCCTGGCATCTAAACTTAGTGTAAATAAGTGGCCTAAACTCAAGGGGAAACCCAAGGTTTAACGTCGGTGTGAGGTGGCAGATGAACCCGTAGTAGTGAGTAAGGCTAGGCCGATGAAAGCCAGTAATGGTGTGGAGGGCAAAACCAAGCCGACTATCAGCAGCGTGTCTGATAGGGTCAATTTAAATCAAAAGTTTTAATTGATTGCGAAGGGGGGAAGTATTCTTTAAGAGTATGAAAATCAGGAATATCGACGTATAGGCTCACATGTATTTCGACGGAAATAGGCAAGAGATGACGGCTAAGCAGGAATGTGGACGCTGAGAATTAAAGGCCGAGCACGGGAGTAATGATTGACCACTTAGGCAGATTGCCACTGGGCTAGCACACCTAATGTCATCATGAAGGACACCACTATACATCAATGTGAAACGACAGACATACCGCAAGCAAAGGCAATTGATGACAGTTTACTACAGCTTGTATGGGCAATTATTAGATATTAATAACCTGTACAAGGGATTCAAAAAAGTGAAAGCAGCAAAAGGAGCCGCCGGAATAGATGGGCAGTCCATAGCCGCGTTCGCCTTGAATTTAGAAGAAAACTTGAAACAACTGCAACGAGAACTGCAAAGCAAGCAGTATCGCGCGCAGCCGGTCAAACGGATAGAAATACCGAAAGACGATGGCGGCGTGAGATTGCTGGGCATTCCAACAGTTCGCGATCGCATAGTACAACAAGCGCTATTGAACATTCTCCAACCGATCTTCGACATCGACTTTCACCCATCAAGTTATGGGTACAGGCCGAAACGAAGCTGCCATGATGCCATCAGCAAAGCCACGGTATTTATTCGTAAATATCAGCGTGAGTGGGTGGTTGATATGGATCTGTCGAAGTGCTTTGACCTGTTAGATCACGATTTAATTATTAGCAGCGTCAAACGCAAAGTGACAGACGGTAGCATTTTAAAGCTGCTCAATCAGTTTTTAAAAAGTGGGGTAATGATAGGCAATCACTGGGAAGCGAGTGAGGTAGGGAGTCCACAAGGAGGGGTTATCAGTCCATTGTTGGCGAATATCTACCTAGATGCGTTCGATCAAGAAATGAAAAAGCGAAATCACAGAATAGTGAGGTACGCCGACGACATTTTGATCTTATGCTGCACAGAAAAAGCAGCGAAACATGCACTCACTGTAGCAACTCAGATACTGGAGAAAGACTTGAAGTTAACAGTCAACCAAAAGAAAACCCACATAGCGCATAGCAGTGAAGGGGTAAAATTTTTGGGAGTGGAGATAGGATGTAATTGGACACGGATCCAAGGGTCAAAACTCAAAGGCTTCAAACAAAAAGTTAAACGATTAACAAAACGAAATAGCGGCATGAACTTAGTTGAAATAATAAAAAGACTAAACCCAGTGGTGCGTGGTTTTGTAAATTATTTCAGTATAGCCAATTGTAAACGAGCATTAACTCAGCTGGCGGGGTGGTTAAGACGCCGATTAAGGGCCATTCAGTTAAGGTTGTGGAAAAATCCAGCGAGATTGCATAAACGACTAAAACAATTAGGGAAAAAGCCGCCATTTAAGTTTATAAAAATGAACTCATGGCGAAACTCCCTAAGTCCATTATCGAGTGTAGCAATGCCAAACCAATGGTTTGAAGAGCTAGGTTTATATTCAATGGAAAAAGTAAGTACAGGATGGCTTGCTCAATCGGCGTTTAGTAAATAAGCCGAAGGGATAGAAGAATACAGGAGCCGTATACGAGGTCCGTACGTACGGTTCTGTGAGAGGGATGAGGCAAAAGCCTCACCCTACTCGATATTGATGTAGCTCAGGTATAATAGCGCTCTTTGTTATATTAAAGCTAAGCCTATGTCTGCCACATCATTTTCATCACTTGATCTCGACCCTGTATTATTAAACGCGATTGAGCAAAATAATTACACCACACCAACCGCTATTCAGATTAAAACGATACCGCCAATTTTAGCGGGCAAAGACGTGATGGGCAGCGCGCAAACTGGCACCGGTAAAACAGCCGCGTTTGTGTTACCACTGCTACATAAGCTTTTAAACAGCCCTAAAAAAGATGAGCCAGGCATTGCCCGTGTGGTTATTTTAATGCCCACTAGGGAGCTTGCTCAGCAAGTATTCGCCAGCTTTGAAAAATACGCACAAGGTACAGATATAAAAGGTGCACTCGCTTATGGTGGCGCAAGCATTGGCCCGCAAACAAAGGCGCTTAAAACAGCGCAAGTGATTGTAGCAACGCCAGGGCGTTTGCTTGATCATATAGTTAAAGGCAGTGTGATGCTTTCAAGTGTGGACTCTTTAGTATTTGATGAAGCTGATCGTATGCTCGATATGGGCTTTATTGACGAAATCAGACGAATATTGCGTCACATCCCAGGTGATCGTCAAACCTTACTGTTTTCCGCCACCTTTGATGACAGTGTATTTGAGCTGAGTAAAAAATTGCTCAAAGACCCTGAGCTTATTGAAGTTGATAAGCGCAACTCTGCTGCTGTAGAGGTTGAACAAGTTATTTACGCAGTAGATGAAGACCGTAAGCGCGAGCTGGTATCGCACATGATTGGCATGAAAAACTGGCGCCAAGTGCTTATATTTACCCGCACTAAACAAATGGCCGATAAACTTGCCAAAGAAATGTGTAAAGATGGTTTAAAAACCGAATCTATTCATGGTGATAAATCGCAAGGTGCTCGCGACCGCGCATTACAAAATTTTAAAGAGGGCAGTACACGTGTTTTAGTGGCGACCGATGTAGCCGCACGCGGTTTAGACATACCAACACTTAAATACGTAATTAATTTTGAATTGCCATACATAGCTGAAGATTATGTGCACCGTATTGGCCGCACAGGACGCGCTGGCGAGCAAGGCCTTGCTATGTCGCTAGTGAGCTTAGATGAGCAATGGCTACTTGAAGAAATAGAAGTACTGCTTGATACACGTTTAGACCCACAATGGCTTGAAGGTTATGAACCCGACTTAAATAAGCCACCTAAAGATAACCGCAAAAACACCAACAAAGCGCGTAAAGATCGCGATAAAAAACGTATTACAGGACAAAGAGCGCCAAATAGAAGACGTAAATAAAAGCGTTCAGTTTTCAGCTATCAGCTGTCAGTAAAAAAGAGCCCAACACGGCGTTAAATTTAGCGCCGTAGTTTGCTGCATATTCTTAATTCACTACCTCTCCCAGTTCGTTCTTTTTAGCACACAGCTTAAGTGTAAGTCATTGTGTTGTTTACATGTAATTAATAAAGTGTAATTATTTTGCCGAGAATGAAATCAGATGATTGAAACGTAAAATATAAAAAAGGAAGTAAATATGGATTATCTTAATTGGTTGAAAAAGGAATACGCAGAGCTAGGTAATGTGTCAGACGAAACTATTTATACTCATATAAACTCAGCCAAAATGGACTCTCAGCTATTTAGGGAGTTTATTAAAGTCTTAGGATTTTTAATTTTTGTGGTTCCATTCAATTTGTACCTGTCTATTTCAGACGTGGTCACTTTTAATAGTATTTACTATTGGCTTATTGTGATCTTTTCGAGTTTTATTGGAATTCTTGTTGCATTATATTGCGAACAAACATTAATTAAGAAACAGCTAAAAAAAACAATCCGCGATAAACACAGCAATAAAATATAAATTTAAAGCTGAGAGATCCCCACGAATTTAGCCTAAATTATCAATTTGTATAGTCAGAAGTGACAACTGGCTATACACATAAATAATGAACTGCCCATCAGGCTCATACCTAGGATCATCAACCACTTCTTTGCCAAGATAAATATAGGACAATACTCGTCGTTTTTTCTCTGTATTCGCTTGTAATGCCGCATCCCCTTGTTGTGCCGACACGGTGTACCCTATGCACCATAAGACAAACAACATTAACGCCGCTATGAGCAATAAATTATCAAACCTTTCTGCGCTTCTTGAATTTGCAAAGGCTAAACTAATGCCAAGTTTTGCATTCTTAGTGTCTCTGAAACTTTCTTCTATTTGCATACGTTGTTTATATAAAGTCACAATCCGTTGAGGCTTATCTGTAAATTGTGTAGGTAAATTAAACACAAGTAGCCAAGGCTCTTTGGCCTTTTGTTGTTGGTATTTAACCGTTGTACATTGAGATTGCCCACCCCGTTTTTTGATTTTTTTACGTCCCTTGTTTTTCCCTCTAAACAAAACACCTTGGCACGCGAAACGAACTGTTTTTCCGTAGTAAATCTGTGTCAGAAGGTGTGGTTTATCTGTTGCTTGCTCAAACCATGATTTACAATTTCGCCATGTCTCAAGGTCGCTAGATAAGGTCACATTGCCTCTGACGCGCCCAAGCCAATACCAGCCTTTATCTTCTATGGCTTTAAACCATGGCGTTCTAAAAATAGCATCAGATAAAATAATAGGCTGACAATCTGCAGGTAAACACTGTGCCAAGCTATCGAGTAAGTGTTGATGAGCCGCTTCGGTATTTAATTCGCTTTCAGGATACACTTTTTCATAGAGCGTTAACGCTCTTCCCCCCATTGGTATGCTTGCCCTGAGCACTTGAAATATTTCGCCGCCATTAATAGGTGACCAGTCAACGATAATAAGTGGGTGTTGTTGCTGGCCTACTAAGCATTCGGTCATATGTTCATAGAAACAAAGACGTTCTTGATGCAGGTTAGCATTACCAATCAAACGGTCTGCGCGTTTAATATCATGTTTTTTATCGGTATTAGAAAATGATTTTAATCCGCGGCCTAGGTAAGTGACAGTAACGCGCTGGTCACGCAAGCCTGAGTTAACAAACGTAAAGACTGTATTTAAACGTGTTTTATGAATTTCAGGGTAGGCAATGGCAATATCTTTGTGTAATATTTCGGTGGCTTTCATGATTATGAGTGAGTTTTTTTATAGTGAAAAAATTTGATCACAAATAATCATGAGAGTCTACCATTAATTTTTATTTTGTGGGGATTCGTCAGAATTTAAAGAGAAATTGACCGGCGAATTATCGTCAGGGTCAGGTCCTGAGGGATCCCCACATTTTTTATCCAAGCTACAAGCACTCACGGCAATCCTTATTTAATTGATTGAGTGCTTCTAAAAACGTTTTCAATTTTATTTTATAGCCAAATTTTTCGAAGTATTGCGTTCCTAAACTAAAACAAGACAGCACGTTTCTATCCTTTATCGTATTCGCCTGAAAGCTTCTATGCACATTCAATATTTTTGCCGTTAAACCTGCTAGCCAAAGGATAAAATTAGCAATTAATGCAATCAATAATGCGACATTCAAGCGGCCTTTTTCATAGCTACGACAATGACGTAAGTTCAAGCCATTACTTGTGTTTTTTAAGTCTCTAAAGGACTCTTCTATTTGCATTCGTTGACTGTAAATTTTAACAATATCTTGTGCTGAATAATTAATATTGCACAATGAGGTAAATAATAACCATGGCTCCGTCGCACCTTTAGCATGTTTCAAGCTTACGCTGCTGCGAATAGTTTTTCCTCGAAGATTTTTCTTCTTTCTTTGTTTAGGTTTTGATTTAAATAAGTAAAAGTGACCACTCAATGAATTGGCTTTAGCGAGTTGTGTTTCAAATAAATAAGCGGGTCTTGCAGTTGCTTTTGAGTAAAGTGTTTTGACTGGTGACCAACATGTATCATCTTCTGGCTTTTGATATTGTGTTTGATGCCTCACTCTGCCTACAAAATCCCAACCAAATTTAAGCACTAACTTAAACCAAGGATTGCGAAATCCTGCATCGGTAACGATGATCGGCTTGCACTCAGAAGGCAATATTGATTTAAGTGTTTTGAGGAAATCCTTATGCACGCTTTGCTTCATGTATTCACATTCACGAAAACTTTGCTCATAGATTGTCATTGCTCGACCTTTAACTGGGACTGCTGCCCGTAATAAATGAAACTCGCCACAGGGTGTTAACCCAGACCAATCAATCGTCACGCATGGACGTCTAATTTGACCAATTACGCGGCGAGTGATTTCTTGGTAATAGTGGTTGCGGGAGTGCTGGACGCGAGGGTTGCCAAATAACCTATCCATTCGTTTAATAGTGTGTTTAACCTTCGCGTTGCTCTTTAGTTTTCGCCCTAAAGCAGCAATGGATAAGAACTTATGTTGGCAGAGTGTTTCTACCGCTTTCATTAATGTGCAGTGGTTACGCTTATCAATAATACCCGCTGTATTAGAAAATGTTTTATGTAATAATTTACTCAAGTGCATAGTCGATTTACTTTGTAATTTCTTTGGTTGGAAAAAACATATAAGATCAAAATTGGCTGTGCACTTCAACTATTTTTTACATTATCTTATTGATTTATATTATCAAATTGTGGGGATTCGTCAGGGTCAGGATTCGTCAGGGTCAAATCTTGACTTCATACATCAAGCAATCTCTAAGCTTCTCAAATTGTAATTTAACCTTTTTATCTTCAGTCATTAATACATTCAACCTTCCCACCGTTTTTGATATCGCCGAATAGTGTTTAACATTAAAAAAACATGCTAACGCCTTCAAATTCAATCCCGTTAAATCTTGGCATAACTTTACCGCAAACCAACGTGGTAAGTTTTTCTCTTTCGCCCCTTTTTAACCGTTACAATGTCATCTACTTCAACACTAAAATATTTAGCTAAGTAATCAATAACATCATCTGCTGAGTGCTTTTTACTAACAAGCTTTCTTTCACTATCTGATTTTGCAATATAGTCCTTTATGTTTTCAATAAAGTCCTCACAGCCCAAAACCGACAACAATTTTTTAGCACTATAAAAAGCGCTTATTTCTTTACTGTTTTCAAATTCAACAAACTGCTTATAGGCAGTATATTTACGCTTTTTACTTTGCAGGGAAAATATAAAATCTCGAACGAGCCATTTAGGCGTCGCTACTCTTTTAACGAAAGCTGGATAACTAGACCATTGATACTTAACTAAGTCTTCCACTAGCGGTATGCTGGTTTCAATTGGGTTACGGTGGATATACCTACTAACATGCAATAAGTAGTTATCTGCATCCACCAATACCGCTTTGTAGCGCCCTCTAAACAGCGCACCATCTGTGTTATGTGCTCTATTAAAGTATTGGGTATAAAGGCCATTAATATGCTTCATAGCTCGGCCTAAATTTGCATCGGGGGTTTTAATTAGCAAGTGGTAATGATTGGTCATTAAACAATATGAATGCACTTCAATATTAAAGCGAAGGCTTGCTTGCTCAATGCAATGTAAAAAATACTTAAAGTCATCATCACTCAAAAAGGTATTTTCATGCCCTCTTCCACGATTCATTACATGATAAAACGCATTCTCATACTCTATTCGCAGCGGCCTAGACATAGTACTCAACTCAATAATAAGTAGTAAACTATAAGTCTAGCCCATTGATGTCTGAAGTCAAGATTTGACCCTTTTTAATTCAACAGCATATAAGTAAAGCCCGCCGCCATTAAGCCGCCCATAGTGGCCGGTATACCCCACATTTGCACTGAGGCAATAATGGGGGCAATAAACGCAAATGACGACGCTAAAAAAATAGGCACTTGGCCTTTAGTCACAAATTGAAACAACAAGGTGCCTAAACCGGCGGTAAATAGTGCAACACTTGGATCGAGACCAGTTAAAATAGGCACTAATACCAGCGCTCCAAATGCAACAAACAGCATTTGGGCACCCGTTAAAATAGTTTTTATTGAAAACGTAGAATTATTTTGCACTGCTAAACCCTAGTAAACCGTACCAAAAATTTTGTCACCTGCATCCCCAAGCCCCGGGATAATATAGCCTTTTTCATTTAAATGGCTATCTACTGAGGCAGTAAAAATCTCTACATCAGGGTGAGCAGCTAATGTTTTTTCAACGCCTTCAGGTGCAGCAACCAGTACGATTACTTTAATGTCTTTACAGCCTGCTTTTTTAAGCATATCGATAGTGGCGATCATAGAACCACCGGTTGCCAGCATCGGGTCAATCACTAAGCTCAAACGCTCATCAATATTACCCACTAGCTTTTCGAAATAAGGCACCGGCTCAAGTGTTTCTTCGTTACGCTCTAAACCCACTACACTTACTTTAGCCGCTGGCAGTAATGACATTACACCCTCCATCATGCCAAGGCCTGCTCGTAAAATAGGCACAACGGTAATTTTTTTACCCTTAATATGCTCAACTTTAAGTTTATTACCGTCCCAACCTGTAATTTCGTTATCTTCTAATTCTAGGTTTTTAGTGGCTTCGTAAGTTAATAATGTGCCAACTTCTGAACACAACTCTCGAAAACTTTTCGTGCTAATTCCATGCGCGCGCATTAAACCTAACTTATGCTGAACAAGGGGGTGAGAAATAACGTGAATAGCCATAGTAATAAACCTAGTGATAAAAATTTGCCGTATTTTATATTAAAACAGGCCGTTTGACTGCAGGGCAAACGGGTGAAAAACATACAAGTACTTTTTGATCATTTGACCGATCCTAATGATCGTGGTTTATAATAGTCTTTGCCTGTACGAAACATGAAAGAAACGACTATCAGCCAAGCTTTTAATCAACTAACCGATCCAAGAAACTCTGCCAGTGTCCGCCATCCACTTATCAATATTCTGAGTATCACTATTTGCGCTATTATCAGCGGTTGCAATAATTTTAACGAGATAGAAGAATACGGAAAGTCAAAAGTAAAGTGGTTACGGAAATTTTTAGACCTGAAAAATGGTATTCCTAGTCATGACACTTTTAATGACGTACTCAATCTCCTCAACCCAACTGAATTTAACAGCGCATTTACCAAATGGGTCACTGAAATAAGTAAGAATAAAGAAGGAGTGATTGCTCTGGATGGTAAAGTAATGCGCCGTACATTAGATAAAGCCTCAGGTATGCCCGCAACTCATTTAGTCAGTGCATGGTCTGTTGAGAATAATTTTTGTTTAGGACAAGTTAAGGTTGCTGATAAATCGAATGAAATAACCGCTATCCCCATTTTGCTTGAGCTCCTTGACATAAAAGGAGCGACAATTACAACAGATGCCATGGGATGCCAGTATAAAATCGGTGAGCAAATAATCTCTAACGAGGGTAACTATGTGCTTGGACTTAAGGGGAATCAAGGGGAGATTTATGATGACGTTAAACTACATTTAGATACCCAGCTCAACACGCAATTTAAAAATATCCCACACAGCGTGCATCGTTCACTAAATGGTGATCACGGGCGAATAGAAAATAGAGAGGTTTGGTTAACGACAGAAGTAGATTGGCTGGTAGCACGACATCCACGATGGAAAAGCTTAAAAAGTATTGCCGTAATATGTTCAACACGAGAGGTAAATGGTGTAAGTTCGAATGAGCAGCGGTATTACCTTAGTAGCCATAAAGATAAAGATGCTGCATTTATTGCTGATGCTATCCGTAGTCATTGGCATGTGGAGAATAAATTACATTGGCAACTCGACGTTAGCTTTAATGAAGACCAAAACCGTTTACGCAGTGGGTATGCAGCTCAAAACATCGCGTTAATTAATAAAATAGCACTTAATCTATTGAAGAACGAAAAAAGTGCAAAGGTTGGAGTGAAAAGCAAGCGGTTGAAAGCGGGTTGGGATAATGTTTATATGATGAAAGTGCTAACCGTTGGGCTAACTGTATAAAATCAACCCGTTTGCCCTGCGTTTGACTGTTAATTTTAGCCCTGATTTCATAGTTCATGCTAAAATAATTAATTTGGCCTTTATATTATCGGCAGTTGCTTAGATATCTCCCTGTTTTGAAAAATTTTTAAACACCAAGGCAAACTCACCCTCTTTATTGATCGCTTTAATACACTCAATACTTTGTGCTTGTCTGGGTCGTTTATGGCAAAACTACTGATAAAACATGTTGATCTGTCATTCCGCACCCTAAATCTGAATTAAATTAGTTCATTAAATGAGCGGTTGATCGAATTTTGTTAAAAAACACTTGACGGCGATCCCCATATTTGATCTATTACTCTCTTTTGAGAGCGCGTATTTATGTCTATCCCTTATGCCCAAAAACTCGAACACCACGGCTTAGTTGCTGGATTTTGTCACGATCTAGGTTTTGTCGATATTATTGATAACGCACTCGGTGGCGTGGCGCCTGAGCGCAACATCAGTTGTGGTCAATTAGTGTTGGCTATGGTGCTAAACGGCCTAGGTTTCACTGGCCGCACACTGCATATGTACAGCGAGTATTTTCAAGGCAAGCCGCTTGATAGATTAATTGGTGAAGGCGTAAAGTCCGAGCACATCAACGACGATGCGCTTGGTCGCTGTTTAGACACCTTATATGAATACGGCGTATCGAAGCTGTATCAGCAATTGGGTGAGGCGGTGGTAGAGAAATTAGGGTTACAAACCGAAGCTTTACACCTTGATTCAACAAGCTTTCATTACGATGGCAAAGCGACAAGCGAGCCTGATGATGGTGAACCAAAATCTATCCGTATCGCTAAAGGTTATTCGCGCGACCATCGCCCTGAGCTCAACCAAGTGATACTCAATCTTATCTGTGAGAACCAATCCGGCATACCGGTTTATATGAAGCCTGCCAGTGGCAACAGTAATGACATGGAAGGCTTTAAACAGATTGTAAAGGCGCATATTGGCAGTTTAAAAGCCGCGCAAGCCAGCCGCTATTTGGTGGCCGATGCCGCCTTGTATGTGCAAGAAACGATTGTAGATTTACATACTCAAGGCCAACTGTTCATTACGCGGGTACCGCAAACCCTCAAAGAAGCTAAAACCCTTGTTAAGCAAGCGCCTAACTTGAATTTCACCCCTATCTCACCAGGCTATGAAGGCGTGAGTTATGACAGTGAATACGGGGGGGTGAAACAAAAATGGCTACTCATTCGCAGTGAGCAGGCGTATAAGCGAGAGCAGCATAACCTGAACAAGCGTATGCTAAAAGCCGGAGAAGTTGCCCGCAAAAGCTTTAAAAAACTGTGCCAACAACGCTTCGCTTGCCAAAATGACGCACAAAGCGCCCTTATAAAATGGCGAGGTAAACAAGCGGTATGTGATGTGGATGCAAATGTTGTTGAAGTAGCCATTTTTAAGGGAGCAGGACGCCCTAAAGCAGGGCAGTTACCTGAGCGTATCGAATACCAGATTACGGGTGCATTATGCACACCACTGGCATCCAGAAAAGCCGCTTTACAACAACTGGGGTTATTTATTATTGCCACCAATGATGTTAGCGACCATCTTGATATGGCCAGCTTGCTGAGCAGGTACAAAGCGCAGCAAAACGTGGAAAAAGGCTTTCGATTCTTGAAAAGTCCCGACTTCCTTACGAGCGCTATTTACCTGAAAAAGCCTGAGCGCATTGAAGCGTTACTCATGGTAATGACTTGCTGCCTAATGGTGTACGCGGGGTTAGAGCACCAAATCCGTAAAACCTTGGTGGAGAAAGACTGCTACTTCCCCACGATGAAATACAAGCCGGGCCAACGCCCCACAGCACGCTGGGTGTTCCAGTGCTTCGAGCATATCATCATCATGTACATACCAGATAAACCACCCATAGTGGCGAATATGCAACCGCGCAATCAAACCATTGTTGATTGCTTGGGTGAAAAATATCAGCGGATTTATTCTTAAAATGGGTGCGGAAGATCGGGTTGATGCATTTGTTATATTTTATTACGCCATAGATCGTCATTGCTTTGCATTTTTAAACAGCCTTTTAATCCCCTGGGGGGGGGCAGTTCATAATCACTCATTCCTGAATTACACGCATGGAGGAACTTGCCTTAAGCAATATTTGAAATTTAAGTGGGGTGTTAAAACTATGCCGTAGTTTTTCGCAGTTACTTAGGTTGCTAAATTCTAGTTAGTTTAACATTAGAAGAAGTTTTTAATAAAAATGCTTAATGGGTAGCCAAATTAACTATGTCGCAATAATTGGCCATATTTAACTCTTCAGAATAAATCTACGAAGATCTCGTTCTTGCCGCATTACATGCAAAATATAAATTTTGTCGCTATCTATTTTATAAAAAATTCGACAAGGATTAACAGTAACTTCACGATAATTTAAGTTAATTAACCCTTTTGGCCTTTTACCTGACTCAGGACGGTCTTCTAACCTAGATATTTTATCAAATATTTTTTGAGTCAGGTTCTTAGCCGCAGAAAGATTACTTAAAGCAATATATTCTGCTATATCTTTTAAATCGTCAAGAGCTGATGATGTCCATACTATTTCAGCCATTTACTCATTTTCTCTTTTGCTTCTTGATTTGAAAATGTATGGCCATTTTTAATTGCTTGTTCACCGCGAGCAACGCCTTCAAGAATTGCCATTCGTTGCTGCATAAATTCATAATCTTCAACATCGACTAAATACGCAGATGGTTGACCATGTTCAGTAATTAACACTGGCTCTTTAGATATATGAAGCTCCGCTAAAATTTTAGTGGCTTGACGTTTAAGCGTTGTAACAAGTTCAACTCTCATGAGAGATCCTATCTAAACATTAAGTAATGTATCACAATAGTATCACATAAATTTGAGGTTACAACTAACGCCAAACTAGAAAAATAAAAGGACAGGCATATATTTTTGTCAAAAAATTAAGTACTTCTTTCAATGTAATAAACCAGACCATTATTTTTACACACGGTTTGTTACAGTATTTAGATTTTAATTGTTTGAAAGAGTTTTAGGCAAAGCTAGGTGATTAATTTTGTTGAAGAATCTATTTTTTAATTACTGATGTACTGATGAAAAACGCTGCTAACCTGCAGCTTTATACCATTTTACCTCGTTGCTGGCGGCGTGCTGCCTGAAACGTTGAATTGATTCAAGCCATCGCGCCTCTTCTATATTTAAACTGAGGAGCACTCTTGGCGTAAGCTTTGCTGATATGCCCCTTTTTCTTTGGATCTATGTGGCGGCCGCTCCAGTCTACTAATTCAATATAATCCAGTAAGTTAAAGGGGATCGCTTATTTAGTGTGGTTACCCCGAGCAGCGCCTCAACGAAACCTAACCATACCACAAAACCCAATAATGGAATGTAAAAATGCCACACGTTGGGAATCTGTCTTAAACGCTTTATTATGTGTTTGGTTACGCAAGAGCCCTGATCACCGCTTGAGGATCTTTAGCGAGCACATTCAGTAGCACCAATGCAGGACCTCTTGGAGTTCTGTCTCCACGTTCCCAGTGACGCAATGTGCCAAGGCTGATACCAAAAGTAGATGCAAATTCAGCTTGTGTCATTGCAACATTATTACGCACAGCTTTTACGTCAACAGGGTCAAACTTATGGACAGTCGCCCCTTTAGTATCACCTTCGGCAAAATCAATGGCTTCCATTAGACCTTGTTGGATACTTTCAAATGCATTAGTCATGATTGCCTCCTGTTACTGTCTGCAAGTATTTTGGTTAGTTTACTAAGAACATTACATTCAGCTTTAGATAGATTTGCTTTCTCATTTTTACCAAATAGAGAAAGCATAAACAGTGGTATTTCTTCACTGTGGTAGTAATAAATGACTCTCACACCACCAATTTTTTCCACCGCCCTCTTTTGCCCATCTTAGCTTACGGACTCCACCTGTACCTTGCATTTCCTACTAATATAAAGCGCATAATGAGTAGTGTGAGGGCTGGAGGAGACCTCCGGCCACCCGATTATATTTTTTATGCCACTGCAAAGTTTACTGGGTGGACATTTGTTAAATTGATTTGTTGTTTAGCGTGCCAAAGATCATAGTTATCTTGCATTGATAACCAGCTCTCTGGTGTTCTACCGATTGCTTTAGACAAGCGAAGTGCCATTTCAGGTGATATCGCACTTTGACCTTTAAGAACTCGATTTAGAGTCGATGAAGCAACATCTAACTGTTTAGCTAAGTAACGACAACTAAAGCCGGCAGGTTCAAGGTAAACATCATAAATAAACTCGCCTGGGTGTGGTGGGTTATACATAGTCATTAGTGATAGTCCTCATAATTGAGAATAAAAGCATTTCCATCGATAAATTCGAAAGTAATGCGCCAATTACCATTTACAGTAATAGACCAAATCCCGTCACGCTCCCCTTTTAGAGCATGCAATTTAAAACCGGGTAAATTGATGTCATCAATTACTTGCGCGGTATCTATTGCTGTAAGTTGCATACGTAATTTACGTTCATGCTTTGCCTGAATTCCAGCTACACTTCCTGTTTGGAAGTATTTCTTGAGGCCTTTATGTTTGAAAGACTTAATCATCAAACAAGTATAGCGTGATGCGCATCACTCGTCGATGAAAATATAACACCCATTTAACTGTGCAAAACGTATGTGCAAAACGCTGCTAACCTGCACCTTTATACCATTTTACATCGTTGCTGGCGGCGTGCTGCTTTAATCGTTGTTTACTGCCTGCAAAATTTGTTTGCTGATATGTCCTTTTTTCTTTCGATCTATGTGGTGGCCACTCCAGTCTACTAATTCAATGTAATCCAGTAAATTAAAGGGGATCGCCTCTTTGATGTGGCTACCGCCAAATGGCTTTAGCTGTGCTGGTTGACTTTCATGCTGAATATTATCTTTTGGAGAATCAACGAGGTCACCCATTAGAAAGTTCCGGTCAAGCAGACAGCCGTGTTTTCTTGATCTTTTTAGTCAAAAAACCAAGTGCTCTTATTTTTTAAACTCAATTTAAATATGGCTATACATCCAGTAATGACGTCGATTGGTGTGAATATGCACCAGTCACCCATATGAATTAAGGCGGTTTAATAAGCATCATTGATGATTAATTAAGGCCCTTGGCTTTCGCCTCAGTCATCGTTTAGTGCCAATATCAGTCCAGTTTTTGGCAGTGTGTATGCACTGCGCAATAACAAATCAGTGGTTTATGTTTTCACATAACCAACCCTTTATGGCTCAGATATTGGGCATATCCAACATTTAAATTTGAGCGGTTAACGTGCAGGCTCAATCAGATCTGATGGTTTTACCAACCCTATTATTAACTCAACACGTTAACCTAATTCATTGTATAGCCGTTAAGAAAAAGCCTTGTGTTCATCAAATGGCACATTGTCTTTAAGCACGTGATAACACGCTCTTGCAAGCTTATGCGCAACGGTTTTAATCGCGACTACGTTGTTTGTTTTAGCTAGTTTACGTTGATAATATTTTTTGATTGTTGGGTTATATCTGATGGCAAAATTAGCCGCCTCAGTAAACGCCCAGGATAAATAACGATTACCATTCTTTTGATTTGTAGCGCCTTTCTTTTTCCCATTGCTGTATTTTGCCCCTTTAACGCAGCGGCAATACGAAGAAAAATTACCTGGGCTATCAAAACGGTTAATCGTGCCTGTTTCTAACATTATCGTTAGCGCTAATATATTGCCAATTCCATCGATACTGATTAGGTTTATAAACTCAGGGGAGAGTGACATTTGTTTTAAAATCGCCCCCTCTATTGCATTGATCTGCTGTTGAGCACAACGTATTAATGAGAGGTTAGAAATGACTGCCAGCGCCGTGTTTATTGAACTAAAATCTGCATTCACTTGCTCAACATCCACGCCTTTTCTGATAGCAGCCATTTGCTTTATTTTGTTGCTGCTGAGCTTGTAGCCAAGATGTCGTATATAACAACTTTGCACTGATAATACGTTTTTAGTGGACTGTTGAACAATGTCCATTCGTTTACGCATTAAGTCGCGAACAGCCCTGGGTTCACGCGAGTAAATATAGCCCTCAGGCAGAATATTTAGACGTAGCATTTCAGCCAGCCAGCGTGCATCACTATGGTCATCAGCATATTTTAAGCCTGAATATTGTTGAATTGCAGCGGGGTTTGCTAAGTGAAGTTTAAACTCAGCATCCATTAATGCATCAACTAACCAATACCAATTAAAGGTTGATTCAACAGCAAGCCCTGATAGCGTGTCTTTATAAGGGGTTAGAAAAGATAAAATGACAGACATATCATTATTTAAACGCTTAGTGTTAAGCGTTTCACCTTGTTCATTAATGATAGCAATAACACTATTATTTGAATGCAAGTCAATTCCACCATATAGTTTCATACTAAGCTCCTCGAGGTACAGTTTATGTTTTGTTCAACACAACTGTATCGAAATACTCGAGGAGCTTTCTATATGATTATCAGGTCTTGCATCTTGCCTTTTACGATAAGAAGCAAAAAGAAAGACCTGACCCTGACGAATCCCCACAATTTGATAATATAAATCAATAAGATAATGTAAAAAATAGTTGAAGTGCACAGCCAATTTTGATCTTATATGTTTTTTCCAACCAAAGAAATTACAAAGTAAATCGACTATGCACTTGAGTAAATTATTACATAAAACATTTTCTAATACAGCGGGTATTATTGATAAGCGTAACCACTGCACATTAATGAAAGCGGTAGAAACACTCTGCCAACATAAGTTCTTATCCATTGCTGCTTTAGGGCGAAAACTAAAGAGCAACGCGAAGGTTAAACACACTATTAAACGAATGGATAGGTTATTTGGCAACCCTCGCGTCCAGCACTCCCGCAACCACTATTACCAAGAAATCACTCGCCGCGTAATTGGTCAAATTAGACGTCCATGCGTGACGATTGATTGGTCTGGGTTAACACCCTGTGGCGAGTTTCATTTATTACGGGCAGCAGTCCCAGTTAAAGGTCGAGCAATGACAATCTATGAGCAAAGTTTTCGTGAATGTGAATACATGAAGCAAAGCGTGCATAAGGATTTCCTCAAAACACTTAAATCAATATTGCCTTCTGAGTGCAAGCCGATCATCGTTACCGATGCAGGATTTCGCAATCCTTGGTTTAAGTTAGTGCTTAAATTTGGTTGGGATTTTGTAGGCAGAGTGAGGCATCAAACACAATATCAAAAGCCAGAAGATGATACATGTTGGTCACCAGTCAAAACACTTTACTCAAAAGCAACTGCAAGACCCGCTTATTTATTTGAAACACAACTCGCTAAAGCCAATTCATTGAGTGGTCACTTTTACTTATTTAAATCAAAACCTAAACAAAGAAAGAAGAAAAATCTTCGAGGAAAAACTATTCGCAGCAGCGTAAGCTTGAAACATGCTAAAGGTGCGACGGAGCCATGGTTATTATTTACCTCATTGTGCAATATTAATTATTCAGCACAAGATATTGTTAAAATTTACAGTCAACGAATGCAAATAGAAGAGTCCTTTAGAGACTTAAAAAACACAAGTAATGGCTTGAACTTACGTCATTGTCGTAGCTATGAAAAAGGCCGCTTGAATGTCGCATTATTGATTGCATTAATTGCTAATTTTATCCTTTGGCTAGCAGGTTTAACGGCAAAAATATTGAATGTGCATAGAAGCTTTCAGGCGAATACGATAAAGGATAGAAACGTGCTGTCTTGTTTTAGTTTAGGAACGCAATACTTCGAAAAATTTGGCTATAAAATAAAATTGAAAACGTTTTTAGAAGCACTCAATCAATTAAATAAGGATTGCCGTGAGTGCTTGTAGCTTGGATAAAAAATGTGGGGATCCCTCAGGATTTGACCTCTTTATTGATCTTATCTGTGAAGTCAAGATTTGACCCCTTTGCTTTTGTGTGAAGTCAAGATTTGACCCCTTTGCTTTCCTTTGCTTTTGTGTGAAGTCAAGATTTGACCCCTTTGCTTTCACAGACCCCTTTGCTTTCATTACCCGAACTTGGTTTAAAGATTAAATAATTAATGGGTTTATTATCCATACAAGTCAATTAACTCACTCGCGTTGCTCGTTGGGACGCATACACGCGGGGCGGCTTCGCCATTATAACCCCGCGTGCCTGCGCCCGTTATTGAAAAGTTAGCCGTAGTAGTTTGACATTAAGCTAAAATCGTTCCATAATTCAACTGTAGTCAGTGGCGGTAGGAGCACCCCACGTAAAAAACTGAAGCATCCAAACAGAATGTTGTGGCGGTAGGAGCACCCCACGTAAAAAACTGAAGCATCCAAACAGAATGTTGTGGCGGTAGGAGCACCCCACGTAAAAAACTGAAGCATCCAAACAGAATTGACTACCGAAAGCCTCCGTAAGGAGGTTTTTTCGTTTTGGGGACATATATTTTGCAATTAAAAAAATTAGATAACTCATTTTATGTCGAACATTCGAATTTAAAAGAAGCATTAGATAACCATAACGGTAGCTGGACTCAAGGCAAAGTGCGAGGGTATGGTATTGTTATTATAACAATCAACAGTTTATCTTTTGCCATTCCTCTACGTTCAAATATCAAACATAAATCATCGTATATTACTGTAAAGTCTAATCAAGCCAATATTGAAGGTAAAGGGCTAGATTTTACTAAAGCACTTTTGATTACTGACCAGAAATACATCTCAAATCTGCCCTTCAAAATATCAGCGAGCGAGCATAAAAAGCTCGCTGATAAAGAGTATTATATTACAAATAAATTTGAAAAATATGTTTCAAAATATCTTATTGCAATTCAAAATTCAGATGAAAATATTCTAAAAAGTGTGAATTACCGTTTCTCAACTCTTTGCAACTATCACAAAGAACTGGGTCTCAAATAAGGCTAACAAGCAGCTCCACCGGACTCCGTAATGTTGGCATCTTTTGCGCAAAGGAACGCGCAATAGCCGCCAACATTACTCCACCGGTGAGCTGAACGTTGTGCCAATGTCTGCAATTGGCACAAATCGGCTATTCACCGCCAGATTTGATTCAACTCTAAAATTCGAATTTGGCAGATCAAGTTAAGACTTATTCAATATAGGTGTTCAGTTTTAGTTATCAGCTATCAGTAAGAAAGAGCCCAAAATGGCGTTAAATTTAGCGCCGTGGTTTGCTAAAAAGTGTAAATATTGACTTGCTTATTCTACGTAATTGATAATTTTGCTTAAACCTTAAACCTTAAACCTTAAACCTTAAACCTTGAACCTTGAACCTTGAACCTTGAACCTTGAACCTTGAACCTTGAACCTTGAACCTTGAACCTTGAACCTTGAACCTTGAACCTTGAACCTTGAACCTTGAACCTTGAACCTTGAACCTTGAACCTTGAACCTTGAACCCCGAACCCCGAACCCCGAAATTAAGCTATCAGTTTCTCCGCAATATTTAATTCCATAGTGGCTTTTAACAACCGATATAAATTTATTGACGCGTCTATTTCTTCTTTACGGTTGGTTAAGCTTTCAATATTTAAGCCGAGCGGCACACCTAAGTGGGCACAGCTTTTAAGGATTGAATCGAGGTTTTCGCGACAAATACGCACTGATTCGCTTAAGGTGTTATCTGCATCAAGCATGCGCCATTTAGTGGCCTCTGGTACCGAAATGCCCAACCACTGCATAAACTCCAAGGTTTTTTCACCACCACACGGGGTAAAGGTTAATATAATTCGATTAGGTGTCAGGCCTTGTGCTTTGCATGTGCGCGCATAACTGGTGATTAAATCAGTGGTGGCTTGTGCGTTGTACACCGCTTGAGAGATAAAAAACTGGCACCCTTGTGCTGTTTTTTCTATTAAGCGTTGGTGCTCATTGCGCTTATTGGCATGGCGCTCTGCAATGGTTACACCACCTAAAAAGAAGTCTTCAGACTGCTCTGCCAATGTTTTGTATGCATTTGGTAAGCTCAGCTTTATATCACCCGCTGATGACGGACTACCGACTAACACCACGTTTTTTAAATCGTAATCGTTTTTAGTTTCATCTAACCACGCTTTAAACTCACTCACACCGCGCTGAGCTACACTTTTATAGGTAATTACATCAAGATCAGATAAGCCACGTAACAGTTGACTGTACTCGCGCGGATCAACTGTTTGCTTAAATGCAAATGGGCGAGCTTGTTCAGTTCGGCTACTTTCATCTTGAATGTCGTAGATTATTACGCCGTCATACTCAATTTCGTGTAAACGGCCTAATAACTTTTCGGCAATGACTTTTAATTGCGCTTTATCAGTCCCAATTTTTGGCGGTGTTGTGCCAATAAGGTAAACACCCTGATTAGCGTCTTCTATTTTTTCTTGAAGTGATAAAGCCATAATCCTCATTCCAGCTTAGTGTGTGGTGATGGATTTAATATAGCAGCCATTTAGACGTCTAGATAGATTTATTTATTGAAAGTTTCTCAACTAACGTGAATTATTTTCATAGTTAAACCTAAAAAGAGTAAAAAACTGACACAGTTGTTTACATAATTAATAGGCTTAGGGCTCTTATATTTAATTACCAGGGCAAACGGGTTGATTTTATACAGTTAGCCCAACGGTTAGCACTTTCATCATATAAACATTATCCCAACCCGCTTTCAAGCGCTTGCTTTTCACTCCAACCTTTGCACTTTTTTCGTTCTTCAATAGATTAAGTGCTATTTTATTAATTAACGCGATGTTTTGAGCTGCATACCCACTGCGTAAACGGTTTTGGTCTTCATTAAAGCTAACGTCGAGTTGCCAATGTAATTTATTCTCCACATGCCAATGACTACGGATAGCATCAGCAATAAATGCAGCGTCTTTATCTTTATGGCTACTAAGATAATACCGCTTCTCATTCGAACTTACACCATTTACCTCTCGTGTTGAGCATATTACGGCAATACTTTTTAAGCTTTTCCATCGTGGATGTCGTGCTACCAACCAATCTACTTCTGTCGTTAACCAAACCTCTCTATTTTCTATTCGCCCGTGATCACCATTTAGTGAACGATGCACGCTGTGTGGGATATTTTTAAATTGCGTGTTGAGCTGGGTATCTAAATGTAGTTTAACGTCATCATAAATCTCCCCTTGATTCCCCTTAAGTCCAAGCACATAGTTACCCTCGTTAGAGATTATTTGCTCACCGATTTTATACTGGCATCCCATGGCATCTGTTGTAATTGTTGCTCCTTTTATGTCAAGGAGCTCAAGCAAAATGGGGATAGCGGTTATTTCATTCGATTTATCAGCAACCTTAACTTGTCCTAAACAAAAATTATTCTCAACAGACCATGCACTGACTAAGTGAGTTGCGGGCATACCTGAGGCTTTATCTAATGTACGGCGCATTACTTTACCATCCAGAGCAATCACTCCTTCTTTATTCTTACTTATTTCAGTGACCCATTTGGTAAATGCGCTATTAAATTCAGTTGGGTTGAGGCGATTGAGTACGTCATTAAAAGTGTCATGACTAGGAATACCATTTTTCAGGTCTAAAAATTTCCGTAACCACTTTACTTTTGACTTTCCGTATTCTTCTATCTCGTTAAAATTATTGCAACCGCTGATAATAGCGCAAATAGCGATACTCAGAATATTAATAAGTGGATGGCGGACACTGGCAGAGTTTCTTGGATCGGTTAGTTGATTAAAAGCTTGGCTGATAGTCGTTTCTTTCATGTTTTGTACAGGCAAAGACTATTATAAACCACGATCATTAGGATCGGTCAAATGATCAAAAAGTACTTGTATGTTTTTTACCCGTTTGCCCTGATTTAATTACTTTACGGCATACTTAGCGTAGTACGTTATTATTTTAAGTAACCAATATATTTGCTCAATTTAAAAAGGGATAACAATGAAATTTAAATTACTGGCAACCAGTCTAGCGGTATCGCTGGCGTTAACGGGTTGTGCAATGCAGCAAAGTCAAAACACGCAAACAGCGGCTCAACAAGAACAAGTTAATAAAGGGGATGAGCGTGTTTTTTCACAAGATTACCTAATAGAGGAGCTAGATAACGGCTTGCGCGTTATGGTAGTTAAAACCGATTACCCCGATGTCGTATCGCTACAAATACCTGTCTCTGTTGGCTCGCGTAATGAAGTGGAAGCGGGTAAAACTGGGTTTGCTCACTTTTTTGAACACATGATGTTTAAAGGTTCTGAAAAATTTCCGCAAGAGGTATATTCAGATATCTTAAAAAATTCTGGAGTTGATAACCGTGCCTACACAACCAACGATTACACTAACTATCACTTAAATTTTTCAAAACAACACCTTGATAAAGTACTTGAAATTGAAGCGGATATATTTCAAAACCTAAGTTATACCGAGGAGCAATTTAGAACCGAGGCGCTTACCGTTAAAGGCGAGTATTTAAAAAATAACGCCAGTCCAATTCGTAAATTGTTAAGCGCGGTGCGCCAAGAAGCGTTCGATAAACATACCTATAAACACACTACTATGGGCTTTTTTGAAGATATTGAAGCCATGCCAGATCAAATGGCCTACGGTAAAGAATTTTTTGCTAAGTTTTATAAGCCTGAATATGTATCGCTGGTGATTGTTGGTGATGTTGAGCCAAAAGAGACCATGGCGATGGTTAAAAAGCACTGGGGTAACTGGAAAAAGGGCGACTATGTTGCTGATATTCCAAAAGAGCCCGTTCAACAAGCGCCAAAATATGTGCATCAGCAAAACGAGGGATTACCTGGGCATTGGTTACTGGTTTCGTATAAAGGCGCTGCATGGGAGCCACAGAAAAAAGACAGAGCCGCATTAGATTTACTGTCGCAGCTTTATTTTTCGAGCAATTCAGATGTTTACCAAGAGCTGGTAGTAGAAAAGCAAATAGCGAGTCAAATGTTTACCTATAACCCAGAGACTAAAGATCCAGGGTTACTGCATGTATTTGTAAAAGTAGAAAATGCCGATGATTTAGCCACAGTGCGTGACGCCATTAACCGTACGTATGCCAAAGCGCGTACCGAGTTGGTTGATAGCCAAAAACTCAGCGATTTAAAGTCTAACCTTAAATACAGCTTTATAAATGGTTTAGATTCATCGCAAGCAATTGCCTCTACACTTGCCAGCTATATGCATTTTGAGCGCGATCCTGAGGTGATTAATCAGCTGTATAAATCGGCAGACAACATCACTAGCGAAGATATTAGAGCCGTTGCAAATAAGTATTTTGTGGATAATGCCCGCACCACAATTACTATGTCGGCACTTGATAAAGCCCCAGGTTTTGAGCAAGAAAACGATTTAAATGCCTTGGTAGCCAAGTATCAGCAAGTACCGAGTAAGCCAATCTTTAAAGTGCTTGATAAAACCAATAGCTCGCCGTTAATCGATATTAACTTATTATTTAATACCGGTGCCGCTGCCGATCCGCAGGGTAAAAAAGGGGTTGCTGCACTGACTGCTGCAATGCTGGCGCAAGGTGGCTCAACGTCAATGAGTTACAAAGATATTAAAAAGGCAATGTACCCGCTGGCGGGTAGTTTTGGGTATCAAATAGATAAAGAAATGCTGTCGTTCCAAGGGCGTATTCATAAAGATAATGCAGCTCAGTGGTATGCCTTAGTGAGTGAGCAGCTGTTAAGCCCAGGCTTTAGAGACGATGACTTTAAGCGTCTGAAAAAAGACATGATCGATGGCATTAAGTCGGGTTTAAAAGCCTCTAATGACGAAGAGTTAGGTAAAGAGGTACTCTACAGTGTGCTTTATAAAGGTCACCCTTATGAAAGCTATAACTACGGTGACTTATCAGATTTAGAAGCGCTCACCCTTGATGATGTTAAAGCGTTTTATAACAGTGAGCTTACACAAGCTAAACTTACTGTGGGTTTAATTGGTGCTGTGCCTGAAAAACTTAAAGCACAGATGTTAGCTGACTTAGCGACACTTCCAAAAGGCGAACAAAGCCGCTTAACAATCCCTGATGCGCCAGTGCTTAAAGGTCATCATGCAACGATTGTTGAAAAGTCAGCGCAATCAACGGCTGTGTCGTTCGGCTTTCCTATTGATACCATTCGTAGCAGCGAAGACTGGACCGCTTTGTGGCTAGTGCGCTCTTACTTTGGCGAGCACCGTAGTTCTAACAGTTATTTATATGAACGTATTCGTCAAACGCGCGGTATGAACTATGGTGATTATGCATACATAGAGTACTTCCCACGGGGTATGTTTCAAACTAAACCGGATGCAAACTTAGGCCGCTCGGAGCAAATTTTCCAAGTGTGGTTGCGTCCACTGCGCTCAAACAACGATGCGCATTTTGCTACCCGTACCGCATTATTTGAGCTAGATAAGCTAATTAAAAATGGTATGACCGAGGCAGATTTTGAAGCCACACGTAACTTTTTAATTAACTTTGTGCCACAAATGGTTGCTAGTCAAAATCGCCAGTTAGGTTATGCACTCGATAGCGAGTTTTATAACACCGATAGTTTTGTAAGCTATGTAACAAACAAGCTTAAAACATTAAGCGTTGAAGATGTAAATCGCGTGATTAAAGACAATCTACAAACCGATGATATTCATTATGTGTTTGTAACCGGTGATGGCGCTGATATGCAAAAGCGTTTAGCATCTATGCAAACCTCGCCCATGGTGTATAACACCGATAAGCCTGCCGAGTTAGTGGCTGAAGATAAAGTCATTGCTGATTATAAATTAGCTATACCTGCAAAAAATATTGAAGTAATGAAGGTTGATAAAGTATTTCAATAATTTAAGTTCTTAAGTATAAAAAAATGCCCCTGTGCAGTAAGCATTGGGGCATTTTTATATTTTAGGTTGTAAATACTAGTTACTTACTAAAAGTACTGAGGCTGCGCCAAGAGCAAAACTAACTACCGAGCTAATAATCAAACCTGCGATAAAACTTTTAGATGGACTGTTATTAACATCATTTTGGTTGGTTTCATCAAGCTTAATAAATAGTTAAATCAGCCTAACTGTCATATGACATGACTTTAAAAAAGTAATATATACTCAAAACTTAACTGGTTATATTTAATAACTAGAACAAATAACAAAGGGATTAACACCTAGGTGGTAAATCCGTTAGAATTGACGCCAGGCTCTTTGTACTAACTTAAGGCATTATTATGCGTCATGAAATTTGGCAACAGCTTCGCAGCGAAGCAAATGAAGTAGTAACTCGTGAACCCCTTTTAGCAAGCCATGTGTATTCATGTATTTTAAACCACGAATGTTTGGGTTCGGCATTAAGTTTTATTGTTGCTAATAAGTTAGCTGATGCTGTGGTATCTGCTTTTACAATACGCGAATTATTTGACCAAGCTTTTGTAAAATGCGAGCGTATGCTAACGCATGTTGCTCACGATATTAAAGCAGTAAAAGACCGTGATCCTGCAGCTGAAACTTACCTTACTGTGATTTTAAACTTAAAGGGATTTCACGCGATACAAGCGCATCGTTTAGCGCACTGCTTATGGCAACAAAATCGCAAAGAGCTGGCGCGCTTTATTCAAAGTCGTACCTCTGAGGTGTTTGGGGTTGATATTCACCCTGCCTGCCAAGTGGGTCAAGGCATCATGTTTGACCATGCCACGGGTATTGTTATTGGTGAAACTGCCGTTATTGAAGATAATGTATCAATATTACAATCGGTTACATTAGGTGGTACGGGTAACGAGCAAGGTGATCGCCATCCTAAAATTAGAGCAGGCGTACTTATTGGTGCGGGCGCTAAAGTGTTGGGTAATATTGAAGTGGGCGAGGGCGCACGTATTGGCGCAGGCTCTGTGGTATTAAGCCCAGTACCGCCTCATACCACCGCGGTGGGTGTGCCTGCAAAAATTATTGGCCGTCCAGATTGTGAGTGCCCAGCAGAGAGTATGAATCAAAATTTTTTGGAGTACTCAGAACCAGAAAACGAATCGCATACTAGTGCTATGCTCTAAAAATAAAAGTTAAAAGGAATTAATTATGTTGTTTATTACAGCGCTTTAAGTTACCTGTGACGCTATATTGCCATCGCCAAGTTCTGTAATTAACACATCGCCTTTTTTAACTTCTTTAGCAGATTTAATAACTTTGCCTTGTGCTGTTTTAGTTATGCTGTAGCCGCGCGCCAATACATTAAGCGGGCTTACCGAATCAAGTCGACTTGCTTGCAAGGCCAGAGTGTTATTTGCTTGTTGTAATTGCTGCTGCATCGCTTGGTGTAACCTTGCATGTAGCTGGGCTAACTGATGGCTTGCTCGTGAGAGCTTTTTATCAGGAGATTGACGCATTAGTCTGGGTGTTAAATTAACTAACACGCGTTCTTGCTGGTATAAACGCTGACGCATTGCCTGTTGCAGTGCAATACTCAACTCATCTAAGCGTTGTGATTTTTGGTTTAGCTGATTGCGCGGGTGGCATAAATTTAAGCGGTGCTGCAACTGTATGGCCAGTGCACGTTTATCGGCAATGTCATGTTTAAATGCATTCGCTAAACGGCTAATTAACTGATTAACCTTATTGTGCAGCTCTTGTGTATTGGGGCTTACTAGCTCAGCTGCGGCAGATGGCGTTGGAGCGCGTACATCGGCTACGTAATCACTTATGGTGGTGTCTATTTCATGGCCAACAGCGCTAATAATAGGCAATGAGCTTTGATAAATAGCACGAGCAAGTTGTTCATGGTTAAAGCACCATAAATCCTCTAATGAACCACCGCCACGCCCGAGTATGATAACGTCGACTTCGTTACGACGATTTGCTAGTTCTATTTGCTTGATTAAGTGACCATGCGCTTCTTTGCCTTGCACCATCGCAGGGTAAATAACGACTTCTAATTGCGGCGCTCGTCGTTTTAGCACTGTTAAAATATCTTTAATTGCGGCGCCTGTAGGTGAGGTGATCACCCCTATGCGATTTATGTTTTGGGGTAGGGGTTTTTTATAAGCGGAGCTAAATAAGCCCTCTGCAGCCAAACGCATTTTTAGCGCGTCAAACTCAAGCTTTAGTTGCCCTTCACCCGCAGGCTCCATATGTTCAACAATTAGCTGGTAATCGCCACGAGGTTCGTACAAAGATACCCGAGCCTTAACCGTTACTTGTGCGCCATTTATCGGGCGGTAACTTTGATTACGATTATTACCGCGCCACATGGCGGCTTTTATTTGCGCTTTATCGTCTTTTAACGAAAAATACCAATGCCCAGATGCAGGTGCAATAAAATTAGAGATTTCACCGGTTAATACTAAAGAGGCAAAACCTTGCTCAAGCACAGAACGAATTTCTCGGTTGAGTCGCGATACGGTGTAAATGGCTTGCGAGGGCTTAGAAAACATAAAAAACAACCTAAAACTATTTAGAAAGCGAGTCTATCATAAATAAATACAAAATATTATTTACTAGTGCCTACAACGCTGTTAAAATTTGGTCGCAATTCCTTATCTTAGATCCACATGTGAGAAGTTGCCAAAATGCTTAGAATCGCTAAAGAAGCTCTTACCTTTGATGACGTACTTTTAGTACCTGGTCATTCTACTGTTTTGCCACACACGGCAAATATTTCAACTCGCTTAACGCGTGGTATCAAACTTAACTTGCCGCTCATTTCAGCATCTATGGATACTGTTACTGAAGCTCGTTTAGCTATTGCCCTTGCGCAAGAAGGCGGTCTTGGTTTTATTCATAAAAACATGACCATTGCAGAACAAGCGAAAAACGTTCGTAAAGTTAAAACCTATGAAGCAGGTATTGTTTCATATCCTGTTACGGTAACGGCTGATCTGACTATTGCAGATGCTGTTGAGTTGTCTCAGGAAAAGGGATTTTCAGGTTTTCCTGTAACCGATGGTGACAATCACCTTGTCGGGATTGTAACAAGCCGCGATATGCGCTTTGAGACTAAGCTTGAACAACCTGTTTCAACTGTTATGACGAAAAAAGAAAAGCTAGTTACCGTTAAAGAAGGCGCAGCTCGCGAAGAAATTTTAGGCTTAATGCACGAACACCGTATTGAAAAAATCCTTGTTGTTGATGATGCGTTTAAGCTCAAAGGCATGATCACAGTAAAAGATTACCAAAAGGCTCAAGACAAACCACACGCATGTAAAGACGAGCAAGGTCGTTTACGTGTAGGTGCAGCTGTTGGTGTTGGTGCCGGGACTGATGAGCGTATTGCAGCCTTAGTTGAAGCCGGTGTTGATGTACTACTAATTGATACCTCTCATGGTCATTCACAAGGTGTTATTGACCGCGTTGCACAAACACGCCAAGCTTACCCTGAACTACAAATTGTTGCGGGCAATGTAGCTACTGCCGAAGGTGCTATTGCGCTTGCTGATGCGGGCGCAGACGCGGTTAAGGTGGGTATCGGCCCAGGTTCAATTTGTACTACACGTATTGTTACCGGTTGTGGTGTACCGCAAATTACGGCTATTTCAGATGCGGTTGAAGGCTTAAAAGGCCGTGATATCCCTGTGATTGCCGATGGCGGCATTCGTTTTTCTGGCGATATTGTAAAGGCGTTAGTTGCCGGTGCGTCGTGTGTAATGGTGGGCTCTATGTTGGCAGGTACTGAAGAGGCACCGGGTGAAGTTGAGCTTTATCAAGGTCGTTACTACAAGTCTTACCGTGGTATGGGTAGCTTAGGGGCAATGGATCAAAAAGAAGGTTCATCAGATCGCTACTTCCAAAAATCAAACCAAGCTGACAAGTTAGTACCAGAAGGCATTGAAGGTCGCGTAGCTTACAAAGGGCCAATTGCAACCATTATTCACCAACAAGTGGGCGGTCTGCGTAGTGCAATGGGTTTAACCGGTTGTGCCACAATCGAAGAGCTAAACACTAAACCGCAATTTGTACGTGTTACGTCTGCAGGTATGGGTGAGTCGCATGTTCATGACGTGCAAATTACCAAAGAAGCGCCTAACTACCGTTTAGGTTAATCACTCCTCACTACTTGAAATAACTGGGCTGGTATTTACTAGCCCTAATATAGCCACACAGCTTATGCTGGTGGCGTTTAGCATCTGACTTTACGAGATACTTCATGAGCAAAGATATTCACGATTCACGGATCCTCATTTTAGATTTTGGTTCACAATACACACAGTTAATCGCCCGTCGCGTGCGCGAAATTGGTGTTTATTGTGAGCTTTGGGCTTGGGATGTAACCGAAGAGCAAATTCGCGAGTTTAACCCGCAAGGTATTATCCTCTCTGGTGGCCCAGAATCAACTACGCTTGAAAACAGCCCACGTGCTCCTGAGTATGTATTTAACGCCGGTGTACCCGTTCTTGGTATTTGTTACGGTATGCAAACAATGGCAACGCAGCTAGGTGGGCGTGTACATAGCTCAGATAAAAAAGAATTTGGTTACGCACAAGTTGAAAAAGTGGGTAACTGTGCATTATTTGATGCCATTGAAGATCATATTACTGATGGCGGTAATGGCATATTAGATGTGTGGATGAGCCACGGTGATAAAGTAATGGAAATTCCAGATACGTTTAACACTACAGCTAAAACATCTACCTGCCCGCATGCTGCGATGTCTAACGAAGAAAAGCGTTTTTATGGCGTGCAATTTCACCCAGAAGTAACGCACACACATCAAGGGCAACGCTTATTAGAGCGTTTTGCTATTGATATTTGTGGTTGTGAAAAATTATGGACGCCAGCAAAAATAATCGATGATGCCATTGAGCGCATTAAAGAAACCGTAGGCGACGACGAAGTGATTTTAGGGCTATCGGGCGGTGTAGATTCATCGGTTGTGGCTATGCTTATTCACCGCGCCATTGGTGAGCGATTAACGTGTGTATTTGTTGATAACGGCTTACTTCGTTTAAACGAAGGCCAACAAGTAATGGACATGTTTGGCAATAAGTTTGGCTTAAACATTGTTAAAGTAGACGCGGAAGATCAATTTTTAAATGACTTAGCGGGTAAATCAGACCCTGAAGATAAGCGCAAAGCCATTGGCCATACGTTTATTAATGTATTTGATGAGCAAGCTAAAAAGCTTAAAAATGCTAGATGGTTAGGCCAAGGTACAATTTACCCTGATGTCATCGAATCAGCGGCATCAGCGACTGGTAAAGCGCATGTAATTAAGTCGCACCATAATGTGGGCGGCTTACCAGATGACATGAAAATGGGCCTTGTTGAGCCATTACGTGAGTTATTTAAAGATGAAGTACGTAAAATTGGTTTAGAGTTAGGTTTACCGTACGACATGCTTTACCGTCACCCATTTCCGGGGCCTGGTTTAGGTGTGCGCGTTCTTGGTGAAATCAAAAAAGAGTACTGTGATTTACTTCGCCGCGCAGATGCTATCTTCATTGAAGAGCTTCACAAAGCAGAGCTTTACCACAAAGTAAGCCAAGCATTTACGGTATTTTTACCGGTTAAGTCGGTAGGGGTGATGGGGGATGCACGTAAGTATGATTGGGTTGTTTCACTTCGTTGTGTAGAAACCATCGACTTTATGACGGCGCGTTGGTCACATTTACCGTATGAATTTTTAGGTGTGGTTTCAAACCGTATAATTAACGAAATCGACGGCATTTCACGTGTTGTTTACGATATTTCAGGTAAACCACCTGCGACGATTGAGTGGGAATAACTCTCTCATTACTTTAATTAAGTAATAACTAACGGCGAATTAGCATGCTAATTCGCCGTTTTGTTTATTTAAAAAGCAAATAAACTAAAAGTTTGATTTTTTACTTTACCTTTGTCGAAAGGTCTTTATAATTCATCGTCATTGCAGGGGCGTAGTTCCAATTGGTAGAACAGCGGTCTCCAAAACCGACGGTTGGGAGTTCGAATCTCTCCGCCCCTGCCATTTCTTCTTTACATCGTTTTGATTACTTCATATATTATTCAACTTACTAATCCATCGAGTTGTTATGCATTCACGTTACGCATCTGTTTTTGGTATAGAAACGCTTGAACTTAATCAATACTTTCGCCCAGCTCAACCGGCAATTTCATCGTTAATACTCTGTGATAAATTAAAAGATGATATTGAGCGCGCATTTGCGCCTGTAACAATAAATTCAATTGTTAAATCGCCAACCATCGAGTTTAGTGAGCAACAATTAGGGCTACCTAGTTCAAACCTAACTTGTGCACAAAAACGCACATTATGGGCATTAATGAGTGAATACCTTGATACACTTTAAACCGGTTACCGATGAGCATATTAATGACCTTATGGTCATTGAAAATGCCTGCCATACACATCCTTGGGCGTTAAAAACTATGCAGTCGTGTTTGCAGGGGCGCTATTTTAATTTAGCCGCGTTCGATGACGAGCAAATGATAGGTTTTTACATTGGCGAAAAAGCAGGACCTGATTTTACCTTAATGGATATTTGTGTTGCTCCAAGTTTTCAGGGGCAAGGGGTTGCTAAGCAGTTACTAACACAGTTTATAGCGTACGGTGAGCAACACAGTGCCGAAAACTTATTTTTAGAAGTGCGAGCGTCTAATATGCGGGCTATTGCTTTATATGAACGTGCAGGCTTTATTGAAATGTCAGTACGTAAAAATTATTATCCCAGCGATGCGCCAAATAAAAATGGCTTTGAAGATGCTATTTTAATGGGCATGGCACTGGGTTTAAATTTTTAACGGTATTACTTATTAGCAATTGTAGTCTCTATGGCTGTAATTAGCTCTGCAATCCGCTTTTCGCTTTGTGGCATATCACTGCTCGCCAAACTTTGCTCAACCGCCGAGGCACTTTGATAAATATCATCAAACCCAAAACAACCCGCACTGCCTTTAATACTGTGGGCAAGGGCGCGTAATGTTTCCCAGTCTCGGCTGTTATACAGAGTTTTTATTTGTTTTAAATAATCTGGCAAACTTGTCAAATAATTAGCATTTATTTGCTGAAATTTTTCACTTTTTAATAAGCTGTCCCATTTATTTTGATTATCACGTTCAAGGTGTAAATAACTTACAAGTACATTTTCCAGTGCGTCTTTATCAATGGGTTTCCCCAGCGCTTTATCACAGCCTGCTTCAAGGTAAGTATCAATATCATGGTTCATGACATTAGCGGTTAGGGCGATAATTGGGCCATCATAAGCCGCATTTCTAAGCATTTTAGTTGCTTCTAAGCCGCCCATAACCGGCATTTGCATATCCATGATTATTAGTTGGTAGTCGTTCACTAATGCCATTTCTACTGCTTGTGCTCCATTGTTGGCCATGTCAGGCTCTAATCCCCATGTTTGTAATAGTAATTTAATCAGTAGCTGATTATCGGGATTATCTTCTGCTACTAAAATATGCGCATCAAAGCTATTGGTAGCAAAAGAAAGTTGTGAATCTTTTTCCGGAGTCAATTGAGATGGTTCAGTTAAAAATAGTTTATTACTGAGCTCATTAGCTAAATGACAGTCTATATCAATTGTAAAACAGCTACCTTTACCTACTTCGCTGGTTACGCTCACATCACCACCAAGCAGTTGAGCTAAATTTTTTGAAATACACAGCCCTAATCCCGTGCCACCAAATCGACGCGTGGTGGTCGCATCAGCTTGTTCAAATGGCGTAAATAATCGACTTATTTGGTTTGCCGACATGCCTATGCCGCTATCTTCTATTACAAAGGTGAGTGTGTTTGGTGCTTGGTATTTAGCCGTAATTATTACATGACCATGCTCAGTAAATTTAACTGCATTACTGGCGATATTGATGAGTATTTGTTTTAAGCGGGTAATATCGCTGTTAATAGTGTGCGGCAACGGCAGTGAGTAATTAACGCTAAATGACAGCTGTTTTTGTTGTGCGAGAGGTTTAATGATTGATTCAACATCGTGAATTAGCTGTACAACATTTAACGGGGTTTGTTCAACAGCCAGTTTTTCGGCCTCAATTTTTGATAGATCAAGGATGTTATTAATCAGCTCTAATAAGTGTTTTGAATTACGTAAAATAGTACCCAAATGGTGCTTGTCATTGGTTTGCTTATTGCTATGCAGTAGTTGTTCAGTAAAGCCCATAATTGCGGTGAGTGGGGTGCGAATTTCATGGCTCATATTGGCTAAAAATCGACTTTTGAGCTGGTTGGCTTGCTCTGCTTGGGCTATGGCTGCTTCAAGCTTACTATTCATCGACTCAAGCGCTTTAGTGCGGCTTTCTACTTTGTCTTCTAAGTGATGTTTATATTCTTCTAACTGTTGTTGATAATGTTTTATTTGATTAATCATATGATTAAAGTCGTTAAACAGTATGCCTACTTCATCCGTTGTGTAAGCGGGCAGTGTGACTGAGAGGTCGCCATCACCAACGCGATGACTTGCTTCACCTAATAATTCAATTGGATTGAGTAATAAATTACGTACCACAATAAAAATTAAGATGGGTAAAGTGATCACAGAAATAATCACAATGAGCCCGGTAATTACACTAATCGCCTTACCCGATTGGTATAAAACGGCTTTGGGAATGGTTGAGACATAGTAATAACCGCCGCTCATTTGAGCTGCAAAAATTAGTCGTTCTATTTTATCAACACTTGAAAGCTCGATGGTAGATAAGCTACCTATATCGGCTAAGTCGTTAATTTTATTTAGTTCATATTCGCTGACATAGTGGCCTCGCATTTTATAATCAGAACTAAATAGAATTTTTCCATCATTGGCGAGCAGTAAGTTTAAGGTATTATTGTATGGCGCTTCTAAAATACTGGTATTTAAAATAGAAGGGTCAACCTTTAATATTATAAAACCAAGTTGTTGTGGGCGCTTTAAATAATAGTCAACACTGTATATGCGTTGTACAAAGTATAAGTTGGTGGCGCCATCTTCTTTTTGTACCATAAACTGCTGTTGGCTTAAATTACTTTGTGTGACTTGGTCAAAAAATGGATAAGACTTAGGCGCTACGGTTAAATTACTGGAGTAATACGCGTCGCTTTTACCATTTTTAGAAATTAAATTGATGCTGATAATATCAGGATAGGCTTCACTGTAACTGGCAAATACATCCATCAATGCACCAAGGCGATAAGTATAACGGGCGTCTTCGAATAGATCTTTTGCTAAAAAATCACTCAGTACAGGAGACGCTGAAAGTAATTTGGCAGTTGCATGGAATGAATCTATGTAGTTGAACACCTTTTGCTGCTGCTGCTCTACAAAACGACTCATAATCAAATCAGCTTGTTTTTGTGTAGAGTTTGTTACATTAGTGAGCGTGAACCCGCCTAAAAATAACAAAGGCAATATAACCAGTGGCGTTATATACCATAATAATCGAATACTTAGTTTACTGGTTTTCATTACCCAACATTTAATCCTCCATGTAATCGGACAATAATATGATTTACAGCACTATTACTCAAGCATGGTGTTAAGTTAGTGACCAATTTATATCGTTATTGTTAATAATTATTGGGAACACCCATATTAATCGTTTCATTAAAAAAGATTCATTAATACCCAACCATTGATTGTTTATAATGCCAAGATCAGCGAAAATAGTAGTCAATTACAATTAATATAACGGATAGCGTCACAAGAGCTAATTTGGGTTCTTGTTGGGGTATGTTGAGCTTTCGGGGTTGGCTTGTAATTAGCTCTGAAAGCTCAGCATACTAAAATACAAATACATCCGTATATCAACTAAAAGAATCTTTTTAATGGCTGAACAAAATCTCCTTAGCGAAATTAATAAGCGCCGTACCTTTGCGATTATCTCGCATCCGGATGCGGGTAAAACCACCATCACTGAAAAAGTATTGTTATTCGGACAAGCAATTCAAAAAGCCGGAACGGTAAAAGGCCGTGGTTCAAACCAGCATGCCAAGTCTGACTGGATGGAAATGGAAAAAGAGCGTGGTATTTCTGTCACTACTTCAGTTATGCAATTTCCATATAACAAGGCTTTGGTTAACCTACTTGATACCCCAGGACACGAAGACTTCTCTGAAGATACATACCGAACTTTAACCGCGGTAGATTCGTGTTTAATGGTCATTGATGCTGCTAAAGGTGTAGAAGAACGTACTCGCAAGTTAATGGAAGTAACACGCCTGCGCACCACGCCAATTGTTACCTTTATGAATAAATGTGACCGTGACATACGTGACCCAATGGAGTTGCTTGACGAAGTAGAAACAGAGCTAAATATTGCCTGCGCCCCTATTACGTGGCCAATTGGTTGTGGTAAAGAATTTAAAGGTGTTTACCATATCCATAACGAAGAAACTATTTTATATAAAACGGGCCAAGGCCACACTATTCAAGAAGTGCGTAGCATTAAAGGGCTAGATAACCCAGAGCTCGACCAAGCGATTGGTGATGAGCTTGCCGCGCAGTTACGTGAAGAGCTAGAGCTGGTTATTGGTGCATCACACGAGTTTGATTTAGATTTGTTTTTAGCCGGTGAGCTATCGCCTGTGTATTTTGGTACCGCACTTGGTAATTTTGGTGTTGATCACGTTTTAAATGGCCTAACGCAATGGGCGCCAACGCCTTTACCACGTGAAACTGAAGACCGCCAAGTCGTAGCGACAGAAGAAAACTTCACAGGGTTTGTATTTAAAATTCAGGCCAACATGGACCCAAAACACCGTGACCGTATTGCTTTTATGCGTATTGTATCGGGTAAATACAGCCAAGGCATGAAAATGAACCATGTGCGTATTGGTAAACAGGTGAGTATTTCTGATGCGGTAACCTTTATGGCCGGCGATCGTGAACGCACAGCAGACGCTTACGCCGGTGATATTATTGGTTTACACAACCACGGTACGATTCAAATTGGTGACACCTTTACTCAAGGCGAAAAAATTAAGTTTAGCGGTATTCCAAACTTTGCCCCTGAATTGTTCCGCCGTATTCGTCTGCGCGATCCATTAAAACAAAAGCAATTATTAAAAGGATTAGTGCAGCTTTCAGAAGAGGGCGCAGTACAAGTATTTAGGCCATTAATTAATAATGACTTAATTGTAGGTGCGGTAGGTGTGTTGCAGTTTGACGTGGTTGTAGCGCGTTTAAAGGCAGAATATAACGTTGATGCAATTTATGAAAGCGTGAATGTAAACACCGCCCGTTGGGTTAGCTGTGATGATGTTAAAAAGTTTGAAGAGTTTAAACGTAAGTGCGAAAGCAATTTAGCACTCGATGGTGGCGATAACTTAACGTATATCGCGCCGAGTCGTGTCAATCTTAACTTGTCGATTGAACGTTACCCTGAGGTGGTATTTAACCACACCCGTGAAAACTAGACCATACGCATAGAATTAGCACAAAAGCCCGCTTTGGTGGGCTTATAAAGGTAAACAATATAATGAATATTCGTACCATTTTAGTAGAAAAAGCCATTGCTGCCATGACTGCCGCAGGCTTACCTGCAGATACCAACCCAGCGGTTACACAAAGCACACGCCCACAGTTTGGTGATTACCAAATTAATGGCGCGATGGGTGCAGCTAAAAAAATGAAAAGTAACCCACGTGAATTGGCGCAAAAGATTATTGATCAGTTAGATGTAAGTGACATTGCTGAAAAAACGGAAATTGCGGGCCCTGGGTTTATTAATATTCACTTAAAACCTGAATTTATAGCACAAAGCGTACAAGCTGCTAATAACCATGCAAAACTTGCAGTAAATGAGCACGCCAAGCCACAAAAAGTGGTGGTTGATTACTCATCGCCTAACCTTGCAAAAGAAATGCATGTAGGTCATTTACGCTCAACCATTATTGGTGATGCGGTAGTGCGTGCGCTTGAATTTAGAGGCGATACCGTTGTACGTCAAAATCACATGGGTGATTGGGGCACACAATTTGGTATGTTAATCGCGCATTTAGAAGATCAAATTAACCAAGGTGTTGATTTAGATACTGTGGCCCTTGCTGATTTAGAAACTTTTTACCGTGATGCCAAAAAGCGTTTTGACGATGAAGAAGGCTTTGCCGATAAAGCACGTAACTACGTGGTTAAACTGCAAAGTGGCGACGCACACTGTGAAAAACTGTGGAAGCTATTTATTGCCACCTCAGTGAAGCACTCTGAAGAAGTATACAAGCGTTTAAACGTAACCCTTACACCAGCCGACATTATGGCTGAAAGTGCCTATAACAGTGAACTTAACGATATTATCAGCTTACTAAAAGATAAAAATATAGCCGTAGAGTCGCAAGGCGCGCAAGTGGTATTTTTAGATGAGCTGGCAAATAAAGACGGTGAACCTTCAGCGTTTATTGTGCAAAAATCAGGGGGCGGCTTTTTATATGCAACCACAGATTTAGCGGCCTGTGATTACCGTTCAAACAAACTAGGCGCTGAGCGTATTTTAATATTTGTAGATGCGCGCCAAAGTTTACACTTTAACCAAGTAGAGCTCACTGCACGTAAAGCTGGTTTGTTACGTGATGAAACCAGTTACGAGTTTTGCCCATTTGGCACCATGATGGGCGCTGATGGCAAACCATTTAAAACCCGTACAGGTGGCACGGTAAAATTAGCTGATTTACTTGAAGAGTCAATTACTCGCGCAGCAGCTAAACTTGCTGAGCGTGAATCAGATATATCTGATGAAGAACGCAGTGAAATTGCTCGTAAAGTGGGCATTGGCGCGGTTAAATACGCTGATCTTTCTAAGCACCGTACCAGCGATTACATTTTTAACTGGGACAGCATGCTAAGCTTTGAAGGCGCAACAGCCCCTTACTTACAATATGCGTATACGCGCGTGCGCAGTATTTTCCGTAAGTCTGGCGTTGATGCTGTAAGTTTAAAGGCTGATGTGAGTATTATTGAGCCGCAAGAGAAAACCCTGGCACTTAAATTACTGCAATTAGAAGAAGTGCTTGATCTGATGATCAACGAAGCCACGCCGCACGTATTATGTGGTTACTTATACGAGCTAGCCAGTTTATACATGACTTTCTACGAAGCTTGCCCAGTGCTCAAAGAGGGCGTAGAGCCAAGTGTGCGTGATAGCCGTTTAGTGTTGTGTAATTTAGTGGCAGATACGCTGCGCACAGGCTTAGATCTACTAGGTATCGAAGTCATGGAGCAAATGTAATCTGCTGCGTGTAGTTCGCTTTAGCTGCGTTGGTAAAACTATTTAGCCTAAGTCACATACAAACCGTATGCTCCTTGGCATAAATAGTTTTACCGCCTTGCTAGCACTTCTACACTTGTAGATGCGAAGCTTGGCACTAAATAGTTGACCCTAATCACATAGGGATAAGTCGAGTGTCCGCCTTGTCTTAGACTAAACTACTTAGGTGAACGTCTGCTGCGTGTAGTTCGCTTTAGCTGCCAACAGGCATGCTTAGGCTAAACTAGCTAGGCCGGATTTTGTTGTAGGTTGGGTTGAGCGCAGCGAAACCCAAAAAAGCTAAGTCATATACAAGAACGTATGCTCCTTGGCATAAATAAACTCATTGCCTTGCGAGCACTCCTGCACTTGCAGATAATTTTAGGTGTTAGGTGTTAGGTGTTAGGTTTATACTTGACACCTCCTAATAGGTCATCAATTTGTAGCTGACAGCTCCGTAGGTTGGGTTGAGTATAACGAAACCCAACAAAGTTAATATAAATCACGCATCTTTTTGGTTGCTTGACCAGATAGTTGGTTGTTTACTTTGATTAACCTAGAACCTAGAACCTAGAACCTAGAACCTAGAACCTAGAACCTAGAACCTAGAACCTAGAACCTAGAACCTAGAACCTAGAGGGAATTTTATGAAACTCGAAGATATACGTCGTGAATACTTACAAGACGCGCTCAGCGAAGATAACTTATTGGACGATCCATTCAAACAGTTTGAAACTTGGCTTGAGCATGCGGTGGGCAGTAATCTTCCCGACCCTACAGCAATGGTGGTGGCGACAGTTGATAATACAGGCCAGCCTTCACAGCGTATTGTGTTGCTAAAGCATTTAGATGATAACGGCTTTGTGTTTTTTACTAATACTGGTTCACGAAAAGCACAAGAGCTTAAAGGTAATAATAAAATTTCCTTACACTTCCCATGGCACCCTATGGAACGCCAAGTAATTGTGTATGGTGAAGCGCAGCCATTACCTACATCGGCTGTGGCTAAGTACTTTTTATCGCGTCCTAAAGAAAGTCAATTAGCAGCATGGGCTTCAAAGCAAAGCCGCCCGGTATCATCACGTAAAGTGTTAATGGACACCTTTGCCAATATGAAAAACAAGTTCGCTAAAGGTGAAATTCCACTTCCTGATTTTTGGGGTGGATATTGTGTTGTGCCACAAAAAATCGAGTTTTGGCAAGGCGGTGCACATCGTCTACATGATCGCTTTATGTATCAGCGACAAGCCGACAATAGTTGGACAATTACCCGTTTAAACCCTTAATAGTTTAATAACGTGAAGTTTATAGACTCGCATTGTCATCTCGATTTTAGTGAGTTTGATGAAAATCGAGAATCACTGATTAATGCCTGTGTAGCAAAGGGCGTTATACAATTTATTGTGCCAGGCATTAGCTTGGCGCAGTCTAAAAAGCTACTGCAGTTTAAAGCAACCTACCCACAAATCAGCATAGCTGCAGGGCTACATCCTTATTTTTTAGCGCAGCATCAGCAATCGCACTTAGAATCATTGTTTAATTTTGCTAAAACAAACAAAGCTCAGCTGGTGGCTATTGGTGAATGCGGGCTTGATCGCAGTATCGAAAATCTTGAAAAACAAACTTTTCTGTTTGAGCAGCAAATAGCCCTTGCTAATGAACTTAACTTACCACTGATTGTGCATCACAGACAAAGCCATGATTTGATAGCGCAATCGTTTAAGCGTTGTAAACCTAAGAATGGCGGTGTGATCCATGCTTTTTCTGGCTCAATACAACAAGCACAGCACTATATAAAGCTGGGCTTTAAACTAGGAGTCGGTGGGATAATAACGTATGAACGCGCAGTTAAAACTTGCGCAGTAATAGCAAAAATTGAACCTCAACATTTAGTGCTTGAAACTGACTCTCCCTCAATGCCATTAAGTGGTTATCAAGGTGAAATAAACACACCGCTGCATATTCCTAATGTGTTTAACGCACTATGTAGCTTAAAACCAAACAGTGATAAAGAGGTGCTTGCCAAGCAGCTTTACGATTCGTGCTCTGAGGTTTTTTGTATATAACGATTTACTTGCCAGCGCTTTAACCCTCTGCCTAGTTGCCAAGTGAAAATACAGGCAATTATCAACATTAGTAATACTTGGCGTCCTAAATCGTGAAAATGATTATGGCTAGCAGAGACCGCAGCACGGGTTAAATAGGTGATAGATACAAAGCCGATAGGGCGGTTATCATCCGAAATCACTTGTTCAACGAACGGGGTTTTTAATTTACTAATGCCTGGGGATGACTCGGGTAATAAGCCATATACATGATGCGATTGCCAATTATCGCTGCTGGCAAGCATTACACCTTGCTTGTCATAAATAGTGGCTGAGAGTACAAATTCATCTTGGCTTATGTTGTTGCACAGCAAAGTGAGTTGCGATTTGTTTTTTTCAATTAACGGCTGCTTGGCATTGAGTGCCATAAACTGAGTCAGTGATTTAGCTGCACTATTAGCATTATCGTAAAGTAATTGATGGCTTTGAAAGCTACTGTTTATGCCAACCCAACTTAATAAAACAAAGCAGCCAGCCGCTAATAATAAACGAGTTAAACGCTTTTTTTGCGACGCTGTAAGTGGATTTTTAAGATGGTTATTTTTCATAGTCACCGTATATGCTGCTGACAACATTTTGTTTTGATGTTACAACTACACTATAACCTTAAATCTACCCTGATGGCGAATTTTGTATCTACTCTCTCTATCATCAATGCGCTAAATGTCAGGAAATGTAAACGGAGATCCCATGTCGAATGCGAACATGGCACAGCACAGTGCTGAGCTGTTATTATCACAATTTGCTCTAAATAAATGGTTCAGCTATCAAGAAGGTATTTTTGCACCTTTAACTGCATCCCCTAACAGAAGCCGAGGATTATTTAGCATTGCATTTGCCGGTGATTTTACTATGGCGCATATCAATAGTGTTATTGACTTTTTTGCCACACACCAGCAAAAGGTTACAGCTATCTGTCAGTATCAGCCCGATTTGGGCCTATCTCCTGCGCTGTGTTTTTACATAGAAAACGCAGTTCAAGCTATTAATCCACTTGAGTTACAAACTTTTGCAAATACCCTAGGCTGTCAGTTAGTACAAGTGAGTACCCCCCCTGATTTGTACTCGCCGGGATTATTGGTGATGGATATGGACTCTACTGCAATTAAAATTGAGTGTATTGATGAAATAGCGCGTTTAGCTAATGTATATGACGAAGTTGCGAGCGTAACTGCACAAGCGATGGCAGGTAAATTAGATTTTAGTGACAGTTTACATCAGCGGGTTGCCAAGCTTAAAGGTATTGAAAAAAGCTTAATTGATAATCTTAAAAATACACTCCCTTTAATGGAAGGTATTAAAGTGTTGTGCCAAATTTTAAAACAACACCAATGGTATTTAGCAATAGCGTCGGGTGGTTTTGTACCGTTTGCTGAGCGGGTACAGGAGTTGATTGGTCTGGATGAAGTGCATGCCAATGTACTGGCGTTTAAAGATGATAAACTCACAGGTAGGGTGTTAGGAGATATTGTCGATGCAGAGCGAAAAGCGGTAGTTTTAAACACATTACAACAAAAATTGGGCCTTGAAAAAATGCAAACGGTGGCTATTGGTGATGGCGCAAACGATTTAAAAATGATGGCTCAAGCTGGGCTAGGGGTTGCGATACATGGTAAACCCAAAGTGATTGAACAGGCCAAAGCCGCTATTTGCCAAGGCTCATTATTACAATTGTTGTATATGTTGGCTATTCCGCTTAATACACCACAGGTTTAACTTAAACGATTTAACCAAATGAGTTTACGTCTGCTCATTTGTTCAACCTGTTGTTGGTTGAGCGCTAAAGGCTCAATTGCTTCATCTGTTACATCAATAATATCGCCAACACCCGCGACAGACCATAAAGCATCTTCTAAGTCTTTAGCTTTATGCAGTGCGTATTGGCTAACATACTGTAGCTCATTAGCTAAATAGTCAGTATCTAAGCGCCCTGTGCGTGAAATATATAAACGCATAATAAAAACCAACTCCGATTTAAGTCTTTTACTTATTTGTGGCTTAAACTTGCTGCAATCAGTGCCTAAAATACACTGACTGGTGATTGCATCGGCAATATTTTCTTTTTTAGGGTCAAAGCTAATTACTAAGCTAAATTCTACGGGCGGGTCTTGGCGGGAGCGATCTTTTATATTAGGGGTTATTACATCAACAATGTGGGCTCTAGTTATCATACTCGATAGGTCTGTTTTAGCGTTTAACAGTGCAAAGTTTTGTAAAATAACATGCAGTGGACTTGGGTATAAACCAAGCCCCATGGCACCCACTTCAAAATGTGCCATTGATTTATGTAAGTAAATTGGGAATTGGCACAGTGTTTTGGTCACCATATTTCTAAGCGCGGTAGAAAGCCCCGGTACTTTTGGTGACTCTTCGGCCGCTTTTAATTTTTGTTTGTTGCTATTAATTAAAAGGGTAAAAAAATCGACCCCAGTATGAGATAACTCTTTTTCTACATAAGTTTTTAAATTAATGGTGGTTAACGATTTACTCACTGCCATTACTTCATACTGAATAAGACTAAGAGAATAGTTTTTGGTAATTTTTTGCAAGTCAGGAAATGACAGTGAAACAACATCCCCTTTTTTAAAGTTAACGGCTTGATTGCATTCTAGCTGTAAACCAAATACTGAAAAATCCCGCGTATGGCCATGTAATACCGCATCACGAGTATTAATAATAACACTCGTTTTATATAAATAGCGCTTGTTAGAACGAAGGTTTACATACTCAAGGGCAACAGCGTTAAGTTCGGGGGGCGATTCATGCTTACTGTGGCCAAAGAGCTTTAGTCTATTTGCTAACGCTTTATTGAATTCGTAACGCTGATAATGCTGTTGCTCGTGTTTACCGCCCACTTGAGTAAGCAGCATTAAATATTTAACATTTGTTATTGCCCCTTCAACACGCGGTGAAGGCCGCTTATTAAGCTTCTCAATGTTTTTACCTAATGAATTTGGTAAAGATAGTGGAATATACGCATCTTCGCTGTGGCTTGGCATCAGTTGTAGCTTAAAGCAACGCCAACTGTCTCTTTGGCTACCAAAACCTAAAAACAGAGCTTTTAATTGTGGTTGCTGTTCAAGCTCTGAACGTGTGGCTGAATAGTAGTAAATTTTCCCCTTAGAGATATGAGTAAAGGTATATAAATATTCTTCCTTCACAGCAACAGGTTTTAAAGCAAGGGTACGAACACGCTTATGGTTTAATACATTGTAAAGGCATGATGTTTTTCGCTCATCAGTAAAATAGCGTTGAATAAATAAATTATTTTCGGTGGTTAAACTCAGGCTTGGATAATAAACACCATTTTTTTGGCTAATAAAAACGTATAGAGAATTTACCCTAGGAATGTAATATTGCTCATATCCCTTAGAAATAACAGCATCTAAGGTATTATCTAAGTTCACTTTATAGCGGCGTTTATTACCATTAATAAAGCTTTCTAAAAAGCGATCAAATGCCTTATTATTTTCTTTAAAAGTACGTTTTAGGCGAATATGATTAAATTCATCTGAAGTGTGTTCTATAGCAACAACTTGATATTCAATGCCCTTTTTTAGCCCTAGTTCAAAATCTTGTTCTAGTCCCATCAAGTGCATGCTAATAAGCTGATCTTTTTTTAAGCTGTAACGCGATGTTAGTTTGATTTTACAGCCACTGAGTGAAATATCAGAGGTACTTGCTTCAATTTTTGCTTGCCCATCATATTCAATAGTAATTTTAATTGAGTAATTCATTCGCTCTTCACAGCGACTTTCATACGCTGCAAACTTAATTACATTGGTAGGCAATACAGGTTGTTTTTCAGGCTCAATAGTTGGTTGTGTGGCTTGTTTTTGCTGCAATATACGGTAGTTGTTCTCAGTGTTCATTACCGCTTCGTAAACAGCAAGGGTATAACCGTGGTGTTGTTTTATGGCCGCTTCGAATACATTAATTGCGGTGTCATCCATAAAGTGCTGCTTACCTTTATAGTCATAAGGTTTCACCTCACCTGTTACTAAACCGCGTAGATCAATAAAGCGGTCTATCGGCTGAGATAAACGTGACATTTCCATTTTTATTAAAAACTGCTCGGGTTTGGTTAACTCGGCGGTTTTTGACTTGAAAATGAGGTCAAACTTAGCATTTCCTAAATACTGTTTTAATTCATCAACAAGTTTTTCATGCTTAAGCAATACGTCTTCAGCCATTTATAAATCATCACCGTCTAATTTAAAAGTAGGTATACTTTGTGTTTGTTATTATTTGCTATTAGCCAATTAATTGGCGAGTTACTACTGGCTTTTTTAAGCAAGAAGTATGCCCTAAGCTAAATGTAACAACATCCTAATGGTATAAGTGTGATACTAAATGTGCTTAATCACAAGACGTTGTTGCTAAAGCTCAGTGTGCAATGGCAAAATACGCTGAACAATGAAAAGAGTAGGTAAGGTTTTAAATGGCTAAAGCGGCTAAAATAGAGTTTGTTTGTACAGAATGTGGCATGAACTATCAACGCTGGCAAGGTCAGTGTCGCTGCGGTGCGTGGAATACGTTAGCCGAGTTTAAACCCTCAGCAGGGCAAAGCAAAAAAACGGCCGTTCGCACCAGTGTTGGCGGCTATGCAGGTGGCGTTGGTGGTGGCTCTAAAAAAATCAATGAAGTGGCAACAGCCGAAGTTGAAAAGCAGCCTACCGAAATTGGTGAACTTGACCGTGTTTTAAGCGGCGGCGTGACCACCGGCTCAGTGAATATTATTTCAGGCGATCCTGGGGCGGGAAAAACAACACTGTTGTCGGATTTAGTGGCAAGAATGTCTCAGCGCATGCCGTCGCTTTACTGCACCGCGGAAGAGTCTTTATCGCAGTTTAAAAATCGAGTAAACCGTTTAAAGCTTGATTATAATGAAAATGAACTCTATTTACTGTCAGAAACCAGTGTTGAAACAATTATAGAAGAGCTGGATAAAAATAAAATTAAGTTTGCCGTTATCGACTCCATTCAAGCAGTCGTTACCGATACCGCTAATGGCAGCCCAGGCTCACCCTCGCAAGTAAAAAGTGCCGCTCAAGCGCTTACTCAGTACTGTAAGCAAAACGATGTGACCATGTTCATTATTGCCCACGTCAATAAAAATAATGAAATAGCTGGCCCACAAACTTTAGTACATATTGTTGATGCGCTATTGCATATTGACACCAACGACGGTCAAGTGCGTACACTGCGAGCCAATAAAAACCGTTTTGGTGATATTGATACCGTGGGTATTTTTAAAATGTGTGAACGCGGTATGCTGAGTGTGGATAACCCCAGTGAAATTTTCTTATCGGGTTCAACAACAGAATCACCGGGCTCAACAATTACCTGTATCCGTAAGGGTAATCGTAATTTGCTGCTCGAAATTCAATGTTTAACCACTGAAACCGAAGCTGAGTTCCCACAACGTGTGTGCGTGGGGTTAAATATGAACCGAATTAAAATGCTCACCGGTATTTTACGTAAGCACACCAAAACCAAAATATTTCACGATACATTTTTTAATATTGTTGGCGGCTTAAAAATTGATGAATCAGAAACCTGTATCGATTTAGCACTCGTTACGGCATTACTGAGCAGCTTAAACGAATTTGTTGTACCGCGAACGACTTGTATTATGGGAGAGCTGAGTTTAAACGGTGATGTGCGTCCAATCGACAGTGGTGTACCACGGGTTAAAGAGGCGGCACAGCACGGGTTTACTGAAATATTTATCCCATTTCGCAACTACCATAAATCAATGGAAGGGCTGGGCGCTAAAATAACGCCCGTTAAAACCGTGCACGAGCTACTTAGCTTAATTAATTAAAAACTGCTTAACGGCTAATGCTCCCAATGATAGTCTTGCTTTGAACTATTAACGCAAAGAATTTAATAAGGAAATAACATGAAAAAATTAGTAATAGCAGCCGCAATTATTGCAGCCGGTGTGGGTGGCGTAAGCTATGCAAACTATGTAGCAACTCAAGAAGTGCGTGCTGAGGTTGATAAGCAGTTGGCTTTAGTTACTGAACAAACAGGTGCTAGCTTTAATTATACAAAGTTATCGGCCAGTGTTATTTCAAACAGCGTGACTATTAGCAACATAGAAGTGACCAGCCCAGAGGGTGATAATATTGCCACGGTTGAACATGTTGAAGTAATAGGTTACGAAACCGATAAAATATCACCCCATACCGCTTTTACGCTGAAAAACTTTCAGTTTGATAAAACGTTTGTATCTAAATTACCAGGCGATACAAACACGATGTTAGCGTCGGCCAGTTATGATTTACACTCATCATTAGATTACGATGAGCAAACAGGTAACAGTGACATTGTGGTTAATCTGCATGCCAACGATATTGCCAGTATGAATATGAATATTGGGCTAGCTAATTCTAAAGCATTTATGGATGCCTCACTTGAAATCAGTAAGGCTCAGCAAGGTGCAGGCAATACGCCGCTTACCTATGAGCAAGAGCTACAACAGCAAACAATCATGATGCAAACGATGAGTCAGCTTGAACCACGTAATGTCAGCTTTATCGTTAATAATCAAGGTGATCTTAAAGGTTTATTAGAAAACGAGCTTGCCAAACAAGGTATGACGCTTGAGCAAATGCAAGCAATGCTTGCACAGCAGCTAGAGCAAGCGCCTGTGACCGAAGAAATCGCACAAGCGTTAATTGCTTTTGCTAAAGGATTAAACTCGCTTAGTATTTCAGCTAAACTCCCAGCAGGTAAAACCATGATGGAAGTAAATCAGCAGCTAATGATGTTAGCGGGTCAACCCGATGAGTTGGTTAAATTTATAAATTTAGACGTTAAAGGCGATTAATAGTAGCCTTAGTAATAACACTAGACATATCAAATAATTAAAGCGTGAATTTAGTTTGCGCTTTTTTTGTGCCTTTTAGTTATATACCTAAACGATCTCAAAATGCCAGCGTCGTTAGCGTTAAAAGCGATTTAGGCAAGGTATTGATGACAAAAAATGTCAGAGTCAATGAGATTAATACCTTAACCTGATTTTTATAAACATAAAAAACAGGCGAATGTTAAAGATTTGTACTATTTTAACTGTTGCACATTGCAAAATACTAACTACTAACGAAATAAGGTAGCGTAAAATGATTAAAAAGCTGTTTTGGTTATTAACTATTAATTGTGCTTTGTTTTCTGGGGCGAGTTATAGTGAGATTAATCTATCAGGGTTTTCAAGTATTAATGCTGGTAAGGTTCTATCAGGAAGTGGCGTTCCTCAATATGATATCCCCCCAACATTTCTAGCTGATTACCCTAATGTTTCAGCATATACTGAAGAAATTTCCTTTAAACCTGAAAGCTTATTTGGACTTCAGATCAGGGCAAATTTAGCCGAAGGTTTATCCATGACAGGACAAATTATAGCGCGTGGAGCAAATGATTTTGATGCTAAAATTGAATGGGCGTATCTATCGTACGAAGTAAATGATAACTGGACTGTTCAGATTGGTAAAAAGCGTTTACCGCTGTTTTATTATTCTGATTTTTATGATGTAGGTTATGCCTATGTATGGATGCGTCCGCCGGCTGATAATTACACATGGCAAGTTTTTAATTACAACGGAGTCAATGCATTATATAGCGGTGATATTGGCGATTGGTCTGTAATGGGAAATATTTACTTTGGTGAAGAGGATGACACAGAAAATAAACTTTTAAGTGAATTCTTTTTCGGCGAACCTACGCGGGAGGTATGGCGAGATATGATGGGGGGAGTGTTGCAGCTAAATAAAGACTGGTTTGAAGTGCGCATGACTCATATGACCTATAAAAATGAGCGTTACCGTGATGGAGAGCGGGTTTTATTTGATGGGAAAAATAGTCGAACAGGCAAATTTTATGGATTAGCTGTTAACTTAGACTTTGATAATATTTTTGTTTTAACGGAACTAAATAGGCTAGATCTTAATGGTAATAGCGATACAGCGATGATTACATTAGGCTATCGTTTAGATTCAATCACTCCTTATTTTAGCTATTCACAATTTGAAGAAGATATAGTTGATGGCGAACAACATAATACGACTTCAGTGGGGTTGCGTTGGGACTTTCATCCATCTGCTGCGTTTAAGGTTCAATATGATGATGTTAAAGATAAGTCATTTGAGTTAGCAGTGGCAGGAGACAGTAAAGCTGTTTCCATTGGCATTGATTTAGTATTTTAAGGAATCAACATGACGTATTTAAAAAAAATTATTTTTATATTTTTAATCATTACATGTTTTAGTGCCCGTTCTGAATTGGTTGTGATTGTCCATCCTTCAAATAACGTAAGTTTTGAACAATCAGATATATCAAGACTTTTTTTAGGTAAAACTAAATCATTTCCTGATGGCAGCCAAGCTGTGCCTATAAATCAAGATGAGAGTTCAAACGTACGAGATGAGTTTGATAATTCAGTTTTATCAAAGTCAGGGAGTCAATTGAAGGCATATTGGTCAAAGCTAATTTTTACAGGTAAAGGGTCACCGCCAAAAGAGGTGTCTAACGATTCTGAGGTTATAGACTTGATCAGTAAAAATCCCAGTATGATAGGTTACATAAACAAAGCTTCATTAACTGATACAGTTAAATCGGCTGGAAGCTTTTAATTAATCATCTTAGCAATAAAAATCGATTACATTTAAATCTGTAATCGATTTTTTAATTTGAAAAGCAATTAGTGCAATATACGCGCTCTAATTGTACCTTCTACCGCGCTTAGTTCTTTAAGCGCTATTTCTGAGTGGTCGGTGTCTACATCTATAACCACATAACCAATTGATTCATCCGTTTGTAAGTACTGTGCAGCAATGTTAATTCCGTGTTGAGCAAAGGCTTGGTTAATTTGTGTTAATACGCCAGGGCGGTTGTGGTGTACGTGTAATAAGCGGCTGCGGTTAGCAAGCTCTGGTAATGATACTTCAGGGAAGTTAACCGCTGTAATTGTTGAGCCATTATCTGAGTATTTAGCTAATTTACCAGCCACCTCAATACCAATGTTTTCTTGCGCTTCTTGGGTTGAACCACCAATATGCGGGGTTAAGATAACGTTGTCGAATTCGCGCAGTGGCGAGATAAATTCTTCATCGTTCGATTTAGGTTCAACGGGGAATACATCAATAGCAGCGCCGCTGAGCTTTTTCTCTGTGAGTGCTTCTGCTAGCGCATCTATATCAACCACAGTGCCGCGTGAGGCATTAATTAATATAGCGCCTTGCTTCATCACAGCAAGCTCTGCCATACCAATTAAATTTTTAGTTTGTGGTGTTTCTGGTACGTGTAAGCTAATAATATCAGCGCGTTGTAATAGCTGCGTTAAATTGTGTACTTGCGTTGCATTACCCAATGAGAGCTTGTCTTCAATGTCGTAATACTCCACATTCATACCAATGTTTTCAGCCATAATACCCAGCTGAGTACCTATGTGACCATAACCAATAATGCCAAGGGTTTTACCACGGGCTTCAAACGAGCCATTGGCTGTTTTTAACCAGCCGCCACGGTGTGCGGCTGCATTACGCTGTGGAATACCACGTAATAACAGTAGTATTTCACCTAGCACCAGCTCAGCCACAGAGCGGGTATTTGAAAACGGCGCATTAAACACCGCAATACCGCGCTCTCGCGCTGCAGTTAAATCTACTTGATTTGTACCAATACAAAAACAACCCACAGCGACCAGCTTTTCAGCCGCATTTAATACGGCATCGTTTATATGAGTGCGAGAACGAAGCCCTACAAAGTGCACATCTTTAATGCGCTCAATAAGCTCGTCCTCTGGCAGTGATGTTTTAACGTAGTCGATATTGCTATAACCATTGCGTTTTAGCGTTTCAACCGCGCTTTGGTGAACACCTTCAAGCAAGAGAATTTTAATTTTGTCTTTTGCTAACGATACCTTACTCATAACCCTATCCTATATAATGTGTGGCCCATTTTTAGTGCCGATAATCACTTTATCAGCACCGCGTTCTGCAAATAGGCCGTTGGTAACTACGCCAACAATTTGATTTATTTGTGTTTCAAGCTGTTTAGCATGGGTAATTTTTAAATTATGTACATCTAAAATAACGTTGCCGTTATCGGTAATAACACCTTGGCGATAAACGGGGTCACCGCCGAGTTTTAATAATTCACGGGCAACGTAGCTGCGCGCCATCGGAATCACTTCAACTGGCAGTGGAAAGCTCCCTAAGGTTTCGACTAATTTTGTGTCATCAACAATACACACGAACTGTTTAGCGACAGCTGCGACTATTTTTTCGCGAGTGAGCGCAGCGCCGCCCCCTTTGATCATTTCGTTCTGGGCATTAATTTCATCTGCGCCATCAACGTATACATCCAGTGCCGATACATCGTTCAGCTCAAATACTTCTATACCAAGCTCTTTTAAGCGCGCTGTAGAGGCTTCTGAACTAGAAACCGCACCGACTATCGTGTCTTTTACTGTGCCTAGGGCATCAATAAAATGATTAACGGTTGAGCCTGTACCCACACCCACTATGGTGTTTTCTTTTACAAACTCGAGTGCAGCCCACGCAGCTGCTTTTTTTAATTCATCTTGTGTCATTGTTGTCTGCTCATTTTTTCAATTAGGATGTTGGAATGGTATTTTAACATTTACCAACAGTAGGTTTTATCGGGTGTGATAATTGTTTTTAGTGGTACATCCCACGACTCAATGGGTAACTCATCGACTTGTTGGCATGCGTGTGCAAGGCCAATAAGTTGCGGTTTTTGCCAGTGTTGTGCGTGTAAACGTGCCAATGTTCTATCGTAAAACCCACCTCCCATTCCTAGGCGATTACCGTATTTGTCAAATGCTACCAGCGGCATAAGTAGATAATCAAGCTCAGGTAATGGGCATATTTGAGAGCAGTTCAGCTTAGGTTCCAAGATACCATAGCGATTTGCTCTCATGGGTGAGTTTTTTTCATAGCGTTGAAATAGCAAATTAGCCTGGTTGAATGGGTGGATCACTGGCAAGTAAATAACATGGCCTTTTCTCCATAATTCTTTAATTAACAATGAGGTATCTAGCTCTCTATCATTACTTAAATAAAGGGCTATATGGCTTTTTTTGGTTGATTTTTCGCTTTTTAAGTGTTGAATAAAATTCACTTTAAGCGATTCAGCGGCTATTTTTTGCTGGTTTTTTGATAGATTATTACGTGCTTTACGAATGTCGTGTCTTATTTGTGCGCGATTATTACTCATTAAATCACTAAACCGTAATTAAAAAGAGAATAAATCAGGAAACAACAAGTACACAACAAGCACAATCAGTAAAATTACAGCAGTGGCAATAAGTACGTATAAAATGGTGTTACTGCGTTTTTTCGGTGTATCAGACAGTGGCTCATCAAGCATTAAATCGTCATCTTGCCATGGTTGTTTATTTTCTTCTGGCAACGATAATTCAACTTCAGGGAGGCGCTGCTCAAGGTCCTCTAATTTTTCTTCAAGACGAATTAAGCTACTGGTTATGTAATCTAAGGCATCAAATAAACGTTGATCGCGCTGACTATCTAAAGTTGTTTGTGAAGTGGTCTGAGCAACGGCTGCTTGTTGAAGTTTACTTTTAACGCCGAGTGTAGAGAGTAATTTGGCTTGCTTGAGGGCTTTCTCTTTGCTGCTAGGGGCAAACAGTGGCTTGCCATTAAAAAATGCCGCCACCTTTTCAGGTGAGGTTTTTAGTTTTTCAGTCAAAGCTGCGGTGACTGCTTGGCTCGTTACGTCCTCTGCAAGTCCTACAAATATAACACGAAAATTGTCGGTCATTTTTATTCCTAATACACTTTTATTATAAGCAGAGTATATACCTAAAATGTTAAACAATTCGAGACTGTTTTATCACTAACTTTACTAACATAGCAAAACGGCCCTAAAAAGGGCCGTTTTAATATTTGCTAGCTGGCTTATAAGCCAGCTGCTGCGCGAAGTGCGTCTGCTTTATCTGTGCGCTCCCATGGGAACTCTTCACGGCCAAAGTGACCATAAGCCGCTGTTGGAAGGTAAATAGGACGCTCAAGATCTAGCATTTTAATTAATCCGTAAGGGCGTAAGTCAAAATGTTCACGAATAAGCTCGATTAAACGTGCTTCTTCTAATTTACCTGTGCCAAATGTTTCAACGCTGATAGAGGTTGGCTCTGCAACACCAATAGCATAAGACACTTGTAATTCACATTTATCAGCAAGGCCAGCAGCTACGATATTTTTAGCAACATAACGTGCAGCGTAGGCTGCTGAGCGGTCAACTTTTGATGGATCTTTACCTGAGAAAGCACCACCACCATGACGGGCCATACCACCGTAAGTATCTACAATGATTTTACGACCAGTTAAACCACAATCGCCCATAGGTCCACCAATTACAAAGCGACCCGTTGGGTTAATGAAGAATTTAGTAGCACTAGTAATAAGCTCAGCAGGAAGTACTGGCTTAATAATTGTTTCCATAACGGCTTCTACTAAATCAGCTTGCGATACATCTTCGCTGTGCTGAGTAGAAAGTACAACAGCATCAATACCTACTGGCTTGCCATTTTCGTATGCAAAGGTAACTTGTGATTTTGCATCTGGGCGTAACCAGTTAAGCTCACCACTTTTACGCACTTGCGCTTGGCGCTGAACTAAACGATGTGAATAAGTGATTGGAGCAGGCATTAATACTTCGGTTTCGTTACATGCGTAACCAAACATTAAGCCTTGGTCGCCAGCGCCTTGCTCTTCTGGGCTTTTGCGGTCAACACCTTGGTTGATATCTGGTGATTGTTTACCAATGGTGTTTAAAATGGCACACGAATCGGCATCAAAGCCCATATCTGAGTGTGTGTAACCAATTTCACGCACTGTTTTACGGGTAATTTCTTCAATATCAACCCATGCGCTAGTGGTTATTTCACCACCAACCATAACCATACCGGTTTTTACGTAAGTTTCACACGCTACGCGCGCATGAGAGTCTTGTTCTAGGATAGCGTCAAGCACCGCATCAGAAATTTGATCGGCGATTTTATCCGGGTGACCTTCAGAAACAGATTCAGAAGTAAATAAATGTTTTGCCATTGTCATTATGCTCACAAATATTGCGCTTCACAAACGTCGGTATTAGCGCTAAAAAAATTAAGGTGCGTATATTATCTAAAACAAGCCAACTTTCATAGTTTTTTACGCCTAGACGTCTAAATAAAATGCCAGAGAGTAACTGGTTATTAAAAAATATTCATAATGCCCTATTTTTGCGGGTTTTTAATTGCACACAACCCCTACAATAAGTAAGAATGGGGATATACAAATACCCGCGCAAATACATATAAAGGTAGGAGAATTCATGCCATCTCGCAAAGAACTTGCAAATGCTATTCGCGTCTTGTCAATGGACGCAGTACAAAAGGCCAAATCTGGTCACCCTGGAGCCCCTATGGGCATGGCCGATATCGCAGAAGTATTATGGCGCGATTATCTAAAACATAACCCAACAAACCCAGAGTGGGCCGACCGAGACAGATTTATACTGTCAAATGGTCACGGTTCAATGCTAATTTATTCTCTACTGCATTTAAGTGGGTATGACTTGCCACTGGACGAAATTAAAAACTTTCGCCAAATGCATTCTAAAACACCAGGCCATCCAGAATATGGATACGCGCCAGGAATTGAGACCACTACGGGCCCATTAGGTCAAGGGATCACTAATGCGGTAGGTATGGCCATTGCTGAAAAAGCATTAGCTGCGCAGTTTAACCGTGAAGGCCACGACATTGTTGATCACCATACGTATGCCTTTATGGGTGATGGTTGTTTAATGGAAGGTATTTCGCATGAAGCATGCTCACTAGCCGGTACATTAGGCCTAGGTAAATTAGTGGCTTTTTGGGATGACAACGGCATTTCAATCGACGGTGAAGTAGAAGGTTGGTTTAGCGATGACACCCCAGCACGTTTTAAAGCCTATGGCTGGCATGTAATTAGTGACGTTGATGGCCATAATAGCGATGCTGTAAGTGCTGCTATTAGTGAGGCCAAAAGCGTGACTGACAAGCCAACCCTCATTTGCTGTAAAACAGTGATTGGTTACGGCTCACCTAATAAATCAGGCAGCCACGACTGCCACGGTGCTCCACTAGGGGATGATGAAATTAAAGCATCTCGCGAGTTTTTAGGTTGGACGGGCGATGCGTTTGAAATTCCAGCAGATATTTACGCTCAGTGGGATAACAAAGAAAAAGGCCAACAGCTTGAAGCAAGCTGGGATGAAAAATTTGCTGCATACGCAAAAGCATACCCAGAACTAGCCGCTGAGTTTAAGCGTCGTACCCATTCAGAACTCCCTGCTGATTGGGCTGAAAAATCGCAAGCGTACATTGAACAGCTACAAGCAAACCCGGCAAATCCCGCCTCGCGTAAAGCGTCGCAAAATGCACTAAATGCATTTGGCCCATTATTACCAGAATTTATGGGTGGCTCTGCTGATTTAGCCGGTTCAAACTTAACCATTTGGGATGGCTCTAAAGGCTTAACAGCAGATGATGCCAGTGGTAACTACATTTACTACGGTGTGCGTGAATTTGGGATGTCGGCCATTATGAACGGTATTGCACTGCATAAAGGCTTTATTCCTTACGGTGCAACTTTCTTAATGTTTATGGAATATGCACGCAACGCGGTACGTATGGCTGCATTAATGAAGCAACCAAGCATTTTTGTATACACCCACGACTCAATTGGTTTAGGTGAAGATGGTCCAACTCACCAACCTGTAGAGCAAATTGCCAGCATGCGTTTAACGCCTAACTTATACAACTGGCGCCCGTGTGACCAAGTTGAGTCGGCCATTGCATGGCAACAAGCTATTGAACGTAAAGACGGCCCTACATCGTTAATCTTTACTCGCCAAGGTTTAGAGCAACAAGCGCGTGATGCACAGCAATTAAGCGACGTTAAAAAGGGGGGCTACATCTTAAGCTGTGATGGCAACCCAGCGCTTATTCTGATTGCAACGGGTTCTGAAGTACAACTCGCGCAAGACTCTGCTAAAGCGCTACGTGCACAGGGTAAAAAGGTACGTGTGGTATCTATGCCATGTACGGATGCGTTTGAAGATCAATCGCCAGAGTACAAAGAAAGCGTATTACCAGCAAGCGTTTCACGCCGCGTAGCGATTGAAGCCGGTATTGCTGACTACTGGTACAAGTACGTAGGCCTCAATGGCGCAGTAGTGGGTATGACCACCTTTGGTGAGTCGGCACCGGCAAACGAGCTGTTTGAGTTCTTCGGCTTTACCGTAGAAAATGTAGTTAACAAAGCAAACGCATTGTTTTAATCGTTTTAGCTTTAAAATTTAAAAAGCCCGCACTGTGTTAAACGCAGCGCGGGCTTTTTTATACAGAGCTGTCAGCTATCAGCCGAAGCCCGAAGCCCGAAGCTCGTGAGAATTTTCACAGCGCTTTTCTTGCAAGCCACTTATCTATCAGGCAAGGTGGTCGCTGAATATTTAAAAACAATATAAACAGGAGTGAGGATGTCTCAGTTTGATAATGTAAGTGTCGTTAAACAGGCCAACGTATATTTTGACGGTAAAGTATCGAGCCGTGCTGTGGTATTTGGTGATGGCAGCACAAAAACATTAGGGTTTATGCAACCCGGTGAGTTTGAATTCGCAACCAGTAAAAAAGAATTGATGGAATTAAACGGCGGCCAATGGGAAGTGTTATTGCCAGATGAGAGTGAATGGCAAACAATGTCGGCAGGTGAATCATTTAACGTTGATGCTAATGTTAAATTCCAAGTAAAAGTTGCTGACTTTGCAGATTACTGTTGTTCATACACAGACTAGCTAATCAGCACTGTGACTAATTAGTCGTTTAAAGCCCATATTTAATGGGCTTTGCATAAACTTTGCACAACATATGATTTAAATCACCTAAAATAGTAAATAAACCTTAAATATCGCTTTTTTCTCTTGTGTTAATTCGTTTAGCCCCCAATACTAATTATGAGGTAACATAAAAAAGGATACCCTATGAAAATTAATCTTTCCGGTCACCATGTTGACGTTACTGATTCTATTAAAGAACACATTAACGAAAAGTTCTCAAAAGTTGCGAGCCATTTCCCATCATTGATATCTTTAGATATTATTCTTTCAACAGAGCATCATAAGTTTCAAGCAGAAATTAGCACAAATTATGAAGGTGCGCGTATATCGGTAAAAGGGGAAAACGAAGTTATGTATCCTGCTATTTCCAGCGCAGCTAAAAAACTCGATGCCGCACTAAAGCATCGTAAAGGGCAAATAAAAGCAAACTTACACGAAAAGCCGGTAAGTACCACACCAGAAATAGCACATGAAATCATCCAAGAGATGGAATTAAAATAAAAAATTAACAACGTGTTATTTTTAAAAAGAGCTTTAGGGCTAATGCCGATCATTTAAGAAATAGTTAATAGCACTTGAACGATCTTCTAGGTATGTAAGAATCCGAATTCTTTTGTAGAATTCGGATTTTTTTATGCAACTTTCTAATGCTCTCGATATTATCAACAACATCAAACCTAATGAAGTTGAAACACTCGCAGATTTACTCCCTTTATCCCTTATCGAAGAAGCCTATGCGCTGACCGAAACCGTTACACTACGAAAAAGAAAACTAACCCTAGAATCGATGGCTTGGTTGTTGATCGGTATGGTTATTTATAATGATAAATCCATGGCCGATGTCGTTAATATGCTCGACATTATTGACCGAGAAGGAAAGCCATTTGTTGCGCCAAGTGCTTTAACTCAGCGTCGTAAAAACCTAGGTGAAGCCGCCATGAAAGCCTTATTTGAATGCACCCAAAGACATTGGAATGATGACGCTAATCACCCTCATTGGAATGGGCTTACTTTGCTTGGTGTCGATGGTGTTGTTTGGCGTACGGATGACTCCCCCCAAAATAATGAGGCCTTTACAAAACCGGCCAATACACAATACCCACAGGTCAGAATGGTGTGTCAAATGGAGCTGAGCAGCCATTTAATAACGGGGAGCGCTTTTGATGATTACAAGGTCAATGAAATGGTGCTGGCTGAAAAGCTTATAGAAACCACACCCGATAACAGTCTCACTTTATTCGACAAAGGCTTCTATTCTTTAGGGCTTTTACATAAATGGCAAACGACTGGCAGTGAACGCCATTGGCTAATCCCCCTGAAAAAAAATGTGCAATATAACGTTATTCAAACATTAGGGCGTAATGATAAATTAGTCCAACTTAGCAGTAACCCAAGAGCAAGCAAAATGTGGCCAACGCTGCCTGACACCTTAATAGCGAGGTTAGTGACTCGAAAAATAAAGGGGAAATCATACAGTGTGATGACATCGATGACAGATCCGATGCGATATCCATCAGCCGATATAGGCGATATATACAGTCACCGCTGGGAGATAGAGCTTGGTTATCGCGAACAAAAGCAATATATGCTGGGTAATCGATTAACATTAAGAAGTCGCTTACCAGCGCTTGTAAAGCAAGAGCTGTGGGGAGTGTTGCTTACTTATAATATGGTGCGATATCAGATGGTAAAAATGTGCCACACATTAAAAGGTGATTATTTACCGTACCAACTGAGTTTCAATGGTAGTTTAGCTCAAATAATGAGGTTGCTTGTTGGATTACCTTATTCAACCCCAGGGGCCATACCACGTCAGTTAAAATACTTTTATACGATGGCAGAAAGCCTAATTCTAGAGCCTCGAAGGGAGCGAAGTTTCCCTCGCTCAGTCAAGCCAAGACCGCAGCGGTACGCTAGAAATAAAAAAGCCGCTCACCTTAAGTGAACGGCATTAGAGCTTTAGGGCTCTTTTTTATTGCCTGCAAATTAGGTAAGTTATGCATTCATATGGTTTATTAATAATAATAATTAATAAACAAAACACATAACACACCCAATTTGAGAAGTTAATGCAGTACACACAAAACACATGGCAGTCTCGGTTAGGCGCGCTCGGCCCCGGTATTTTAATGGCAACCGCTGCCATTGGTGGCTCACACTTGGTAGCCTCAACTCAGGCTGGCGCATTATTTGGCTGGCAGCTATTTTGGCTTATTGTGGTGGTTAACGTTTTAAAGTACCCGTTTTTTCGTTTTGGTATGGAATACACGCTCGCCACCAAAAACAGCCTAGTAGAGGGGTATAAAAACCAAGGCCCAGGTTATTTTTACAGTTTTATTGCCCTGAATATTATTGCTGCGGTGGTAAACACCGCCGGCGTATTGCTGCTTACAGCGAGTTTATTACATTACGCATTACCTATTAGCATTCCTGTTACTTTACTGTGCTGGTTAATATTGGCGGTGTGTTTAGTTATATTATTACTGGGGCACTTTAAAGCGCTCGATAACGTAGCAAAAGCAATTATGGGATTGCTCACTGTCGCCACTATTACAGCGTTAATCATCGCCTTTAAGAACGGCCCAGTAGCACCTACAGACTACGTTGGCCCCTCACCGTATGAACTTGCCATGTTAGGCTTTATGGTTGCCTTAATGGGCTGGATGCCAGCGCCTATTGAAATATCGGCACTAAGTTCTTTATGGCTTAAAGAAAAACAAGCCCAGCAAAGCGTGACTAAACGCCAAGGCTTGTTCGATTTTAATGTAGGTTATTGGTTAACCGCCGGGCTCGCGCTGATGTTTTTTAGTTTAGGGGTGTTGGTGCAATGCGGGCAAAGCAGTAATATAGAGCTTGGCGGTGTAGCCTTTGCTAAACAGCTTATTGATATGTATGCACTCACTATCGGCGAATGGGCAAGGCCGTTGGTATCTGCCATCGCGTTTTTATGCATGTTTGGCACTACGCTTACCGTGCTTGACGGTTACGCCCGTACGCTTAATGAATCCCATAAACTACTGGGTTTTAAGCAATCAAAGCACAGTTTAAATACGTGGCTTATATTGCAAGCATTGGCTGGTATGGCGGTGATTTTATTTTTTAAATCAGCCCTTGGCCCCATGCTTACCTTTGCCATGACACTTGCTTTTGTTACTACCCCCGTTTTTGCATGGCTTAATTTTAGCCTAGTGCGCTCAGAGCCTGCTATTAAACACAGTTTACTTTTGCGCAGCTTAACCTGGTTAGGCTTGGTGTACTTAGTTGGCTTTGCTGTGGCGTTTGTGGTTTGGAAGTTGATGTGATTTTATATTCGAGGTTCGAGGTTCGAGGTTCGAGGTTCGAGGTTCGAGGTTCGAGGTTAAAGGTTAAAGGTTAAAGGTTGATCTGACTTGGATAAAGTAGACACGGAGTTTCAATTAGTTGATTCAGTTTATGAGTAAAGCGCTTTAAGTTAAAGCAACAAAGCTGCTGCCAATTACATGGTAAACCAATGGGCTTAACTCATCATGCACATCAACGATGGGCTGCTGAGCATTGATAATAACCGAGCAGAGAGAGCCATCAAACCGTTCGTCATTGGCCGTAAGAACTGGCTGTTTAGTCAAATAGCGACAGGGAAACACGCAAGTGCGATATTTTACAGCATCATTGAAACAGCCAAAACCAAAGCCAACGCCTTAATGCCATACGATTACATCACGGCATGTTTAAATTAATTATGCCAACCAAAGCCCGATATCGACAGGCTATTACCGTGGTATTTTAAAGCCTAGCTGGTGATCGCCGGACGCTTACAATATCTAAAGATTAGCCAAAACCAATAAAAAGGCAAGAAGAAAGACCTGACCCTGAGGGATCCCCACATTTTTTATCCAAGCTACAAGCACTCACGGCAATCCTTATTTAATTGATTGAGTGCTTCTAAAAACGTTTTCAATTTTATTTTATAGCCAAATTTTTCGAAGTATTGCGTTCCTAAACTAAAACAAGACAGCACGTTTCTATCCTTTATCGTATTCGCCTGAAAGCTTCTATGCACATTCAATATTTTTGCCGTTAAACCTGCTAGCCAAAGGATAAAATTAGCAATTAATGCAATCAATAATGCGACATTCAAGCGGCCTTTTTCATAGCTACGACAATGACGTAAGTTCAAGCCATTACTTGTGTTTTTTAAGTCTCTAAAGGACTCTTCTATTTGCATTCGTTGACTGTAAATTTTAACAATATCTTGTGCTGAATAATTAATATTGCACAATGAGGTAAATAATAACCATGGCTCCGTCGCACCTTTAGCATGTTTCAAGCTTACGCTGCTGCGAATAGTTTTTCCTCGAAGATTTTTCTTCTTTCTTTGTTTAGGTTTTGATTTAAATAAGTAAAAGTGACCACTCAATGAATTGGCTTTAGCGAGTTGTGTTTCAAATAAATAAGCGGGTCTTGCAGTTGCTTTTGAGTAAAGTGTTTTGACTGGTGACCAACATGTATCATCTTCTGGCTTTTGATATTGTGTTTGATGCCTCACTCTGCCTACAAAATCCCAACCAAATTTAAGCACTAACTTAAACCAAGGATTGCGAAATCCTGCATCGGTAACGATGATCGGCTTGCACTCAGAAGGCAATATTGATTTAAGTGTTTTGAGGAAATCCTTATGCACGCTTTGCTTCATGTATTCACATTCACGAAAACTTTGCTCATAGATTGTCATTGCTCGACCTTTAACTGGGACTGCTGCTCGTAATAAATGAAACTCGCCACAGGGTGTTAACCCAGACCAATCAATCGTCACGCATGGACGTCTAATTTGACCAATTACGCGGCGAGTGATTTCTTGGTAATAGTGGTTGCGGGAGTGCTGGACGCGAGGGTTGCCAAATAACCTATCCATTCGTTTAATAGTGTGTTTAACCTTCGCGTTGCTCTTTAGTTTTCGCCCTAAAGCAGCAATGGATAAGAACTTATGTTGGCAGAGTGTTTCTACCGCTTTCATTAATGTGCAGTGGTTACGCTTATCAATAATACCCGCTGTATTAGAAAATGTTTTATGTAATAATTTACTCAAGTGCATAGTCGATTTACTTTGTAATTTCTTTGGTTGGAAAAAACATATAAGATCAAAATTGGCTGTGCACTTCAACTATTTTTTACATTATCTTATTGATTTATATTATCAAATTGTGGGGATTCGTCAGGACCTGACCCTGAGGGACTAATGAGTGACCATTGCGCAGAAAGGGCGGTTTCCCTCCAGGGAAAATTAACTCAGGATGTTTGTGAGTGCACCAGTATTGGCGCAATGCAAACAAGGTTGCTTGAGGTAATGGCACAAAGCGGTCTTTTTTAGATTTGGTATAACGCAAATGCACCCGCATTAAATGGCTATCAATATCCGATACCTTTAAGTTAATGGCTTCACTGAGGCGCAGACCTAGACTGTAGGTGACTAAATAATAGGTTTGATAGCTGAGTTTGCGGGTGGTGTTAATAATGCGTGCGACTTCAGTGGGCGATAACACATCTTGAACTACCTGAGTTTTAGGCGGTTTAATAATATCTACCCACGTCCATGGACGATGGAAAACATGTTTGTAACAAAACTGAATGGCATTACGGGTAATTTTAACCGCGCTCCATGATTTGTTTTCAACAAGAAAAAGAAAGTAGCGTTTGAGATCGTCAGCGCTGAGGTTATCAGGACAGGTGTCAAAAAAGACAGCGGCTTGGCGTAAGCACCGAGCATAACAATCAATGGTTTTATCACTCTTGCCTTGCAGTTTTAATTCGGTAATATAGGTTGAATATAAAGACTCGAAACGAGCTTGATCGTGTGTGTTCATAACAGTGAACTCCAATTAATCCTACCGACATTGGTAGAGAGTTAATTAAACACGCGATCTGCTTTTTCTGCCGCAAAGCGGCTTCGTTCAACAAGTGTAGGCACGGCGACGCCCATTACATTGCGCCTTCGGCTCCATTCCATGGGCGCGCGTGCTGCAAGCGTTATGTTCATATGAGTAAGAAGTAAAAATTAATGCAGAAGAAAGAAACATCATGTGCTTGGTGGCTTGTTACCCCAACGTATAAGTATGCAGAATACAGTAAGAATGCCCTGATCGAAAAAGGTGCAAGTTCCACAGAGCTCTCAAGTGCTTTAAAAAAGTACAACACGCGATATTTTATATCTTCATTGACGATCTGTTTAGCGGTTCAACTACTATCAATATTAGAGTTTCAGCTGTTTCCTGTTTACGGATTTGAGTCTCAACCAGTTATTAAATATATATACTGGTTCATGATTGTTTTGGTTGTGTGGTCTTTTTTGCTCTCAAGAGCAATCGAAATAACTAAAGCGTTTTTGGGGGACGCAATTGATAAGTTGAACGGTGGCTTACCTAATAGTGACTTGAAGTATGGCGAGAGATTAAAGTTAGCCTTAACCAGTTACATTGAACTGATTATTAATTTTGGAACGCTGTACTTCTTAATGCCAGTGTGCTTTTTCAAGGATTTTTATAAATTCAACTCAGTACTCGAAGCTGTTTACTTTAGTGGTGTTACCATTACTACTGTTGGTTACGGTGATATAAGCCCAAGTATATGGTTTCTTCAATTTTTAACAGTGTTCGAAGTACTTTCTGGCTTTAGCTTGATAGTTGTTTGTTTTACTATTTATTCAAGTCTTGCTCTTTCAAGATCCCCGATTTGTAAAATATGTGCGAGAAAACTTAGAAAATGAACACAATAAATAAGGATAGGTTGCGCGAAGCTGCAACTTAATCCTATTGTTGGACAAGCCCGTTGCTGATGTTGACACTTATTTATAGTAAATAAATTGATAGAAGCTTTGTGGGACGGCTTGATTATGTTTTTCAGGCCGAGTGAGGTTAAGGCTGCGTATCGCTTAAAAAATGTTTATAAAAAACCTTAAAACAAATAACGCGGTCTACTTAATTTCGCCGTGTTTTTACTTACCTGTTTTGTGCGTATTTACCTTTCTTTTATGGCTTTAGTTCACGCATCAGCTTTTGCTGCTACGTCGAATCTTGCTCCTTAGAATAAGATCACATCCGTGTTTTATATCGTCAGCCCGACAACCTGATTCTGTCCAATAATATGACTGCCAATACGCGCAAGATACAGCGTCATGCGCGCTTTGCAGTCCGGGATACCTTTAAGTTAATGGCTTCACTGAGGCGCAGACCTAGACTGTAGGTGACTAAATAATAGGTTTGATAGTTGAGTTTGCAGGTGGCGTTAATGATGCGTGCGACTTCAGTGGGCGATAACACATCTTGAACTACCTGAGTTTTAGGCGGTTTAATAATCTCTACCCACGTCCACGGACGATGGAAAACATGTTTGTAACAAAACTGAATGTCATTACGGGTAATTTTAACCGCGCTCCATGATTTGTTTTCAACAAGAAAAAGAAAGTAGCGTTTGAGATTGTCAGCGCTGAGATTATCAGGGTAGGTGTCAAAAAAGACAGCGGCTGGCGTAAGCACCGAGCATAACAATCAATGGTTTTATCATTCTTGCATTGCAGTTTTAATTCGGTAATATAGGCTGAATATAAAGACTCGAAACGAGCTTGATCGTGTGTGTTCATAACCGTGAACTCCAATTAACCTTACCGGCATTGGTAGAGAGTTAATTAAATACGCGATCTGCTTTTTCTGCCGCAAAGCGGCTTCGTTTAACAAGCTAAGTCAGCCGATGCTTACCGCGCTGCTGCTTTGAGCGTTATATGAAGCACCACAAGAGAGAAATCAATGAAACTAGTAGATGAGATTGTAGAAATATTGAGCTCTAACGATGGTGTTTTGACTGAGGCGCTGATTAAAATGAAGGTTCTTCTTCATAAAATTGGGCACAAAGAACTAGTAGTTTGGGTGAACAAAGAGCTGAATGGTTACAGTGGAGAAGATGAACTCCCTGATTATCGTATTATTCCGGCACAAGTACTAGTTTCGGCAACAAATGGAGCTTACGAAGTAAATTCTCATCCTGTCCCGATGCTCCATCTTGATAAAACTTTCAGGGAGATGTGGGAGCAAGCTAAGCTAACTCATTCATTAGCTGTGATTGAGAAAATAGTGCATTCTAGTGATGGCGACAGACTCCAATCACCGATACCAATGGAGGCAAATGGAATGCTAAGCAAGGGATTGGCTAATTCATATATGGTTCAACGGGCATGGTCTGAAATACCAGTGGCTGGTGTTTCCAATATATTGATGCAGGTAAGGTCACGCCTTTTGGATTTTGTTCTTGAGTTGAGCTCAGAATTTTCGGAATTGGAATCTGACAAAGAAGTAAAGGAAGCTGCTGGAAAATTCGATGCTTCAAATCTATTTAATAATGCGATATTTGGCGATAATGTAACAATATTGCTGGGCTCGGATAATACTCAAAAAATAAAAAACAGTATCGTCAAATATGATTTCGATTCTTTGGCTAAGACCCTGAAGGACAACGGAGTTGAAGATAACGATATTACTTTTCTGAAAGTTGCCATAGAAAGTGATTCTGATTTTTCTATAACTGAGAAGGATAAATTTGGGCCTTCGGTAAAATCGTGGATGCAGTCAATGGTATCTAAAGCAATCGATACAAGTTGGCAGATCGAATTAGGTGTAGCGGGAAGTTTACTTGCCACAGCGTTGAATAACTACTACGGTCTAATATAATCACATAAGGGTAGCCGGAGGTCTCTAACCTTCAGCCCCACACCTGTTGTTCCGCACCCTTAATTCTTAATTTGAATTAAAGGCTAGAGAAGGCTAGAGGGTCAAATCTTGACTTCAGACATTGTTCTCCTGACCGTCCACTGTTGGCACTTTCTAGTCTTTCGACAACATAAAATATTGATAATAATTGGCAAGATAATTTACTGTGACGGATGGCGCTTCGCTTATCCGACCTATACTTGGCGCTGTTCAGCCAATCGATAATGCAAAACGCCTATGTTGATTGATGCAGCCTTTTTTCGTTGGGTTTCACTGTGCTCAACCCAACCTACCTCAACCGAACCTACGTAAAAAATTAACTACCCGTATTACGGTTAACTCAGCTCTTTTATCGCTTTACTTATTCCATCTAAACTCAGTGGGTACATTCTGTTATCCATCAGCTGCTTTATAAAATCAATTGATTGGTAGTATGGCCAGTGTTCAACCGGTTGAGGGTTGAGCCACGCGACTTTATCAAAGTGATTAGTGATTCGCGCCAACCACGCACTGCCGGGTTCTTCATTGTAGTGTTCTACTGAGCCGCCAGGGTAGGCAATTTCATACGGGCCCATAGTGGCGTCACCGACAAATATAACTTTGTAGTCGCTGGTAAATTTGTTAATCAGCGTCATGGTGTCTACTACGTTTGAGTGGCGGCGCTGATTATCTTGCCACACGTGTTCGTACAAACAGTTATGAAAGTAGTAAAATTCTAAATGCTTAAATTCACTGTGGGCGGCGCTAAACAGCTCTTCACAGGTGTGAATGTAGTCATCCATTGAGCCGCCAATATCAAACAGCATCAATACTTTTACCGCATTGTGGCGCTCGGGGGCCATTTTTACATCGAGCATGCCGCCTTGTTTGGCGGTCGCGCGAATGGTTTCGTTTAAATCAAGGGTGTCGCTTGCGCCGGTGCGGGCAAATTTACGTAGTTTTTTAAGCGCCAGTTTTATGGTGCGTGAGCCAATTTCGCGGTCAGAATCTAGGTTGCGGTATTCGCGCTTATCCCACACTTTTACTGCTTGGCGATTGCGGTTGCCGTCTTGACCAATGCGCACGCCCTCAGGGTTATAACCATACGCGCCAAAGGGTGAGGTGCCGCCAGTGCCTACCCATTTATTGCCGCCAGCATGGCGCTTTTGCTGCTCTTCTAGTCGCTGTTTGAGGGTTTTCATTAGCTCGTCGAGCCCGCCCATGGCTTTTAGTTGGGCTTTTTCTTCATCGCTTAGGTGCTTTTCAAACTCTTTACGCAACCAATCTTCAGGCAGGTTATGCTGCTGTTTTAAGCTTTCGAGCAGGTCTAAGTCGGCAATACCGCTAAAGTAATCGGCAAAGGCTTTATCGAATCGGTCAAAATGGGTTTCATCTTTTACCATAATAGTGCGCGCTAAATGATAAAACCCGTCTACATCAGCAAATATAACGCCTTGTTTTAAAGCGTTAATTAAATCAAGTAGTTCGCGAAGGCTGACGGGTAAACGGTATTCACGCAATTTGAAGAAAAACGCAATCAACATCTTAGCGACGGCTCATAAAGGCAAGTTTTTCGATTAGGCTTATGTCTTGCTCGTTTTTAAGTAGCGCGCCAAACATCGGCATTAAACCGCCTTTTTGCGCTTTATCGTGCAGGGTTTTGGCATCTATGTCTTCAGCCATTAATAGTTTTAACCAATCCAGTAACTCGCTGGTGGATGGCTTCTTTTTAAGGCCATTGGCTTCGCGTAAGTTAAAAAATACTTCCAGTGCTTGGCGTACTAAATCTTGTTTAACGTTTGGGTAGTGCACATCGATAATTTGCTGCATTTCGTCCGCACTTGGAAAATCTATGTAATGAAAAAAGCAGCGGCGTAAAAATGCATCAGGCAGCTCTTTTTCATTGTTTGAGGTGATGATCACAATTGGGCGCTCTTTGGCCACAATGCGCTCACCGGTTTCATATACATGAAATTCCATTTTATCGAGTTCGAGTAGTAAATCGTTAGGGAATTCAATGTCGGCTTTGTCTATTTCGTCAATCAGTAATACTGGGCGTTTACCGTTTAGTTCTGCGTACATGAACGCTTGCCACAGCTTACCTTTAACAATGTAATTACTAATATTATGAACGCGCTCATCGCCCAGTTGGCTGTCACGCAAGCGAGATACCGCATCATACTCGTATAAGCCTTGCTGCGCTTTGGTGGTTGATTTTATATGCCACTGAATAAGCTCGGTATCTAAACTTTTAGCGAGCTCCTCGGCCAACATGGTTTTGCCTGTGCCTGGTTCGCCTTTAATTAAAAGCGGTTTTTGCAGCATAATAGCGGCATTTACTGCCTGTTTTAATGCTGAGCTTGCGATGTAATTATCAGTAGAATTAAATTGCACGGGGTATCCTTTATCTGGTCTGAGCAGTAATTATTATACGTTATAATGCCATAGTTAATCGGCTTCACCAAGGTAGGCAAAACGAGGAATGGTTTTACCGTCTTTTTCTATGGTTTCGGTAAACATACTTAATGGGCGTGCCCATATGCCGTAATCGCCATATAGCGCTTGATATATTACCAATGGCTCGTTGGTTTCGCTGTGAGTCGCCACATGCATAACTTTATATTGTGGGCCTTTGTAGTGTTGATATAAACCCAGTTTTAGTGCTGTAGTCATAGTCTGTTATCTTGTATAATTTGCCTTCGCTTTTTATTATGCCAAAGAATACAGCAATACTATGAATTATATTTCTCTTGATGATTACAAAAAAGCCTGGGTATTTCGCCACAAAGATATGCCGGTTTCTGATGCTGATGCAGCCAATATTAAACCGATGACCAGTGAGCGTGCCGCCGTACTGTGGACAACCATGGTGAGTCGTGAACATGATCATCCAGACTTTTTTGATAAAACCGATTGGTGCGCGCAAGAGCAAAATTTTAGCCAACAAATTAATTGGGAAGATGCGTGGGAAAGCGAAAATGATTCACTACCTGAGACGATAATTAACCACTTAGATTGGCAGGCTAATACCACCGTTTATTTTTGCATGGCACGCGACAATATTATTGAAACGACATTTGATGTGTTTAAACGTAACTGGCAAAACTTTATGTTTTTAGCTGATGGCAGTTTATTAATTGGTAAAAAGCGCAGTGCCATGGTGCAATTTTTAGAGTCAGGCATTGCAAAATTAGGCGAAAAGCCAAGTGCTTAAATTAATAACCAGTGCTTAAAAACTGTGCGTTACTGTGTTATAAAACATTCATTAAGATGTTTTAGAGTACAGCGATTGGTTGCTAAAAAGGTTGCTAAAAATAAACAGTTTAACACAGGCCAACAAGTTGAAATGTGGCAAACTGATGCACAAAAAGTGCTTTATGCACAATTAAGCAATGCTTTTTATCAGCGTGAGGTGCAGCGATTAGTCGCCGAGCCCAATGGAGAGCGTTTACGCAGGCAGTTAAAAAGTTTGCCTTATTATATTGAACGTGCAGCAACGCGAGTCGCTAATGCTGAGTTACCTTTTACACTTGATCCACAAAATGGAGGCTGGCTTGAGAAACAAAAGCCAACGCCGCCAGAGGTTAACCCCTCAGCGAATGAACTTTTTTATCAAACGAATGCCAAAGTGGGGCTGATTATTCCTGTATTATTACAAAATCACGGCCAAACTCAGGTTAGAATAGACAGCATTGACCAAGTAACTAAAACACAGGTTCATTGTAATGAACTTGGCTGGTTTGATTTTTTAGGTCAAGGGCACAAGCAACAAAGTGCGCAGTTACTCAAACCCAGTAAAGCAACGCTTGCAGCGGCATGTTGTGGTCATCAGTGGCAGTTTTCAAAACGCAGTTCGCCACGGGTTTTATCACTGCGGGAAATGCTATTGGCAGTCAATATTAATTGGCGCAATGTTAAGCGGCCATTAGCCTAGGGTCTGTTGACCTTTGCGGATTACAATTTGTTCAAACTAGGGGCGGTTTAATCGCGGCGCGAGGTTTGTAACCTAGTGGGCTAAGTAAAAACCGAGCAACAAAGAGTAAATCGCCCCTAGGCAGAACCCGAAGGGCAGCGCCTGTTTGGCATTGATGCTGCGTTATCGCCTATTTATGGGGAATAACCACACCACATAGGCTCTGCCTTGCCTAAATACCAAACAGACTGCTGCAAATTTAACCTTGAAAGGTCAACAGACCCTAGGCAAATGATTACAATTAAAATAAGGAGTGTTTAATGCGATTTTTTCAACTTGGCTTATTGTGCTTAGCACTTTTTATTCAATACCGACTTTGGTTTGGTCATAACGGGGTGCAAGATTACACCCGTTTAAAAAATGCGGTGGCATCGCATCAACAAACAAACGAAAAGCTAATAAAGCGCAATAAAGTATTAAAAGCGGATATAGAAGATTTAAAGCTCGGCCTTGAAGGTATAGAAGAGCGCGCCCGCAACGAATTAGGAATGATCAAACCGGACGAAACATTTATTCGTGTTTTACCGGCTCAACGCTATGATAAATAAACAAACCTTTGCTGCAATAGTGCCCGCTGCCGGTGTTGGTAGCCGAATGCAACATGCAACACCTAAGCAATATATTTCCCTCGCGGGAAAAACCATTTTAGAGCATACGCTCGCTAAGTTGGCGCAGTTACCGCAATTAAGCGCTATTGTGGTGGCATTGAGCGACAACGATCCTTACTTTAACGATCTTACGTTAACTGATTCTCGCATTGTGCGAACCCTTGGTGGCAAAGAGCGTGCAGATTCGGTGTTAAATAGCTTACTTTTTTTAGCGTCAGATCCGCCAAAATGGGTGTTGGTGCATGATGCGGCAAGGCCGTTAGTGAATGTTGCTGATATAGAGCGTTTAATAACGCAGTGCGTGCAAGCTGATGAAGGCGGTATTTTAGCCAGTAAAGTAAAAGACACCATAAAGCGTGGGCAAACTCATGCACAGCATACAGTGCCACGTGATGACTTATGGCAAGCGCTTACCCCGCAACTGTTTAAATACGACGAGCTGAAAACGGCACTGCAAAATGCGTTAGCCAATGGGGCAATTATTACTGATGAAGCCAGTGCCATGGAATGGGCAAACAAGCCTGTAAGATTAGTGGCAGGGCGCAGTGACAATATTAAAATTACCACCCCAGAAGATTTAGATTTAGCCAAATTTTTACTGCAAAAACAAAATAATGAGAGTGCAACATGATACGAATAGGCCATGGTTTTGACGTGCATAAATTTGGAGGCCAAGGACCTTTAACCATCTGCGGTGAAAAAATTGATTACCCACAAGGGTTTTTAGCGCACTCAGATGGTGATGTGGCTATTCATGCTTTATGTGACGCTATTTTAGGCGCATTGGCACTGGGTGATATTGGCAAGCATTTTCCCGATACGGCCAGTGAATATGAAAACATAGATAGCCGTATTTTACTTCGCCATGTAGTGAACCTTGCTAAACAGCAAGGTTATGTATTAGGTAATGCGGATGTCACCATTGTGGCGCAAGCGCCAAAAATGCTACCACATATTCAAGCCATGCGAGCCAACCTTGCCAGTGACTTAAATGCCGAGCTGTCACAGGTAAATGTTAAAGCCACAACCACCGAAAAACTCGGGTTTGAGGGGCGTAAAGAGGGCATTTCTAGTCATGCTGTGGTTATTATGAATAAAGCGTTAATGAGTAAACAAACCGCATGAGTGAATTAAATTATTTATACGGCGCACCGCTTTCTAAAGCCGATTTTAAAACCACCGCAGAAGATTTTATGGTCGATGAAGACCTCGGTATTGAGTTTACCGGCAGTGGTGAGCACGTGTGTTTGCAGGTGGTTAAAAAAGGCGAAAACACCCAATATGTGGCCAAGCTAATTGCGCAAAAAGCCGGTGTATCCCCCCGTGATGTAAGTTATGCGGGTATGAAAGACCGCCATGGCGTGTGCTCGCAGTGGTTTAGCGTGAAAGTACCGATTAAAAAGCATATTGATTTTACTGAGCTCAATAGTGAAAGTGTGTTTGTGGTTTCGCAGCAGCGTCATGAGCGTAAATTACGCACAGGTTGCCACAAGGGTAATAAATTCACCATCACCCTGCGTAATGTAACCAAGCCGCTTGATATTTTGTGCCGCATAAATGCAGTGCGTGCTGGTGTGCCCAATTACTTTGGTGAACAGCGCTTTGGCCGTGATGGTCATAACTTAGTAATGGCTGAAAAAATGTTTGCCGGTGAGCGTATTCGCGATAAAAAACTACGCGGTATTATCATCTCCGCTGCGCGTTCGCATGTGTTTAATCAAATTGTTAGTTTGCGCGTAGCACAGCACGGCCTTGCTAAAACTATGCACCGTGAAGTATTTATGCTCAGCGGCAGTAATGCATTTTTTGAAGATGCAATAAGCGATGAAAATATTGCGCGACTTGCCTCAGGCGATATTATGATGTCGGCTCCTATGGTAGGAAAAAGTGAAAAAGGCCTTACCGAACAAGAAAAAACATGGTTAGCGCCGTATCAGGCATGGTGTGATGGCTTAGGTGAATTAGGGCTTAAAAACGAGCGCAGAATGCTGCGTTTAATCCCGCAAGCGCTAAGCGTAGAAACACTTGATAACAGCACATTAAAACTCAGCTTTGGCTTACCCAAAGGCTGCTTTGCAACGGCTTTACTGCGCGAGTTGGTTGATTACACCGATGCCAGTCCTCGCGAGCGAAAAGAAAAGGACAACCTAGATGAAGATTCTATTAAGTAATGATGATGGTGTTAATGCCAAAGGCATTGCTGTTTTATACCAAGCGTTAATACAAATTGCCGAAGTTACGCTGGTTGCGCCAGACAGAAATTGCAGTGGTGCAAGTAACTCACTAACGTTAATGAACCCACTGCGTGCAACAACGCTCGACAATGGCTTTATATCGGTAAATGGTACTCCTACTGATTGCGTGCATTTAGGTGTGAATCAGTTAGCAGATGAAAAACCTGATCTAGTCGTTGCCGGTATTAACCATGGCGGTAATTTAGGCGATGACACGCTGTATTCTGGTACAGTGGCCGCGGCTACTGAAGGTCGTCATTTGGGTTTGCCAGCAATTGCGGTCTCTTTGTGCGCGCATGATGGTGAACATTTTGAAACGGCTGCGGCAGTCACGGTTAATATTATTAAAGGGCTTGCGTCGCATCCGCTGCCAAAAGATCAGATCATTAATATTAATGTTCCTGATATTGCGCTAAGTGAACTAAAAGGCATTCAGGTAACGCGCTTAGGCGCACGCCATAAAGCAGAAACCATGACAAAGCAAATAGATCCATGGGGGCGTGATATTTTTTGGTATGGCTCCCTCGGCCTTGAAAGCGATGCTGGGGAAGGTACTGATTTTTATGCAATTAACAATGGTTATGCGTCGGTTACGCCATTAAGCGTTGATATGACCGCCAAAGATAGTATTAAGGCCGTAGGAGAGTGGTTAGCCGATTTGGAGATCAATCGTGCTGGCTAATTACACCCGCAGTGCACAAGCGCTTTCAGAGCTGCTACAGCGAGAAGGCGTAGAAGATACCGAGGTTTTAAACGCAATAGCGCAAATTCCTCGGCATATTTTTATTGATGATGTTTTAAAGCACAAAGCGTATCAAAATACGGCGTTACCCATAGGGAAGGGACAAACTATTTCTCAGCCCTATATTGTTGCGCGAATGACCGAATTAATGCGCTTGGCTGGAGTTAAAAATAAAATACTAGAAATTGGCACCGGTTCTGGTTATCAAACAGCAGTGCTTGCCAAAGTATTCTCTAACGTATATTCAGTTGAACGTATAAAAGCGCTGCAATGGCAAGCAAAACGTCGGTTGCATCAGCTCGATTTGTATAATGTGGCTATGAAACATGGTGATGGTTGGCAAGGTTGGCAATCGCAAGCACCATTTGACGGTATTATAGTCACGGCCGCAGCAACCTACACTCCTCCTGAGTTACTCGCACAACTTGCCGATGGAGGCGTGTTACTTGCGCCTATTGGTGAGGGAGAACAAAAATTAACCATGGTTATTCGCCAAGGCGATAACTTTACAGAGCATGTAATTGCGCCAGTAAGATTTGTACCTTTAGTCTCTGGTGATATTGAATAGGAATTCATTTTGAAGTTGTTTACTAAGTTGTACGATATGGCCTTAGTGTGGGCTAAACACCGTCATGCAGAGCGTTATTTAGCCGCCATGAGCTTTTCCGAATCAGTCTTTTTTCCGGTGCCACCCGATGTGATGTTAGCGCCGATGTCGTTGGCACAACCGAGTAAAGCATGGCGATTTGCAAGTTTTACTACAATAGCGTCAGTACTTGGCGGTATTTTGGGTTATCTACTTGGGTTTTGGTTATTTGAGCCAGTTGTAGAGCCATTAATCGCGCAAATGCAATGGCAGGATAAATTTAACATAGCGTTAAATTGGTTTAAAGAATATGGGGTGTGGGTGGTGTTTTTAGCGGGGTTTTCTCCTATTCCTTATAAGGTGTTTACCATTGGTGCCGGTGTATTACACATGGCATTTTTACCCTTTATTATTGCCTCGGCAATTGGACGTGGGGCACGTTTCTTTTTAGTGGCTGCTTTAATGAAATGGGGGGGGGGTAAAATGGAGCAAAAATTACGTCAATATATTGAAGGCCTTGGCTGGACTGTTGTAGCTTTAATTGCGGTTGCGTATATATTATTGCGATAAGCACTATTATATTGAGGTATCAATACAGAGGGCAAAACACATTGAATAAACAAATACGTTGCTATGTTGCTTTATTTATTAGTGTTTTGCTTTGTGCCTGCTCATCTCGCCACGTTCCAGCACCGGTAAGTAATTTAAGTAACAATATTAACGATTACACTTCACGTATTAACATTAACGGTGCAAAGTACACAGTGCAAAAAGGCGATACACTTTACTCAATCGCTTTTAGTGCAGGGAAAGATTTTAGAGAGCTTGCAAAAAACAATTCTATTCCATCACCTTATATTATTGTCCCTGGTCAGGTTGTATCCCTTTTAGAACCAAGTAGAGCAAGGGCTGTAGAAAAAACGTATCAAAAAAAGTCAACTAAAAACCCATCTGATTTACAAAAAAATAACAAAAAGTTAAAGAAAGAGCTTGATAAGCCGAAACAACGAAGGTATGTTCAAAAACAAGCTAACCAAAAAATTAGTAAGCCTGACGGTTCGCAAAATAGAAAATTGAGGTGGTTTTGGCCTGCTAAAGGCAAAATAACACAACGCTTCTCTAGCAAGGAAAATGGTTACAAAGGCCTACAGATTACTAATAGAAAAGGGGCTGCAGTTTTAGCTGCTGCACATGGAACGGTCGTCTATGCGGGTAGCGCGCTGCGAGGATATGGTAATTTAATCATATTGAAACATAATGATGATTATCTAAGTGCTTATGCACATAACTCAAAGTTACTTGTTAAAGAAAAGCAAGAAGTGAAGGCGGGACAAAAAATAGCAGAAATTGGTAATTCAGAATCCACAGTAACGGCTCTTCGTTTTGAAATTCGTTATCGAGGTAAGGCTGTCAATCCTGCTAAATACCTACCCTGAGCTTCAAGGTGTTGATTAATTGTTCTGGAGAAGGCTCATGGCTAATACAGCAAAGTCTTATAAAACGACCACAGACCTTAATCTTAAGTTATTGATAGCTTGCTTAGGAGAAGTCTTATGGCTGATGTAGCAAAAGCTGATAAAATCCCCACTGATGATAAGTTTGACGATTCTAAACTTGAAGAGTCTTCACAGTTACTTGATACAGTGGATGATGAAGATGTATTTGTAAAAGAAGAAGTCACTAAAAATCTTGACGCCACACAGCTATACCTTGGCGAAATTGGTTTTTCCCCTTTACTAAGCGCCGAAGAAGAAGTCTTTTTTGCTCGTAAATCGTTAAAAGGCTGTGAAGCCTCCCGTAAACGTATGATTGAAAGTAACTTACGGCTCGTTGTTAAGATTGCACGTCGCTATAATAACCGTGGGCTTGCATTGCTTGATCTAATTGAAGAAGGTAATTTAGGCCTTATTCGAGCGGTTGAAAAGTTTGATCCCGAACGTGGTTTTCGTTTTTCTACTTATGCCACCTGGTGGATACGCCAAACAATTGAACGCGCCATAATGAACCAAACCCGTACTATTCGTTTACCTATTCATGTGGTTAAAGAGCTTAATGTTTATTTACGTACTGCTCGTGAATTAACTCAAAAACTCGATCATGAGCCTACCGCCGAGGAAATTGCAGAAAGTTTAGATAGGCCAGTTGAAGATGTAACCAAAATGCTGCGTTTAAATGAAAAAATAGCGTCTGTTGATATGCCTATTGGTGGTGAAAATGACAGTGCGTTATTGGATGTTATCGCTGATGAAAAAAATATGGGCCCCGAAGGAGAAGTACAAAACAATGATATGAATATGCATATTATTGATTGGTTAGGGGAGTTAAACCCTAAGCAACGCGAAGTACTCGCTCGTCGATTTGGCTTACTGGGCTATGAGCCTTCAACACTCGAAGACGTAGGTCGTGAGATAGGTTTAACGCGTGAGCGAGTTCGCCAAATTCAAGTAGAGGCACTGCGCCGGTTAAAAGACATTTTACAACAAGAAGGATTGAGCACCGAAAGCTTATTTGAGCAGTTTGCTTAACACTGAAATTACATAATGTAATACACAGCCCGGCTTTTTAAGTCGGGCTGTTTGCTTGTTAAAGTAACGCTTTTAATTTATACAATAATTCATGCGCTTGACGTGGTGATAAGTTATCGGGGTCAATTGCTGCTAGCTGTTCTTCAAGCTCAGAGGGAGAGTGAAGTACGGTTTCGTTGTCGAAAGTAAAAGTCTGTTGTTCGGTACTTGGTGTTGTTACGCTTTGATGATTTTCTAATAGCGCAAGCTTTTGTTTTGCTTGGTAAATAACCTCTTTAGGTACACCCGCCAGTGCCGCCACCTGTAATCCAAAGCTTTTACTTGCAGCGCCATCTAATACTTTATGCATAAAGGCAATCGTATCGTTGTGCTCTATGGCATCTAAGTGCACATTAACTAATCCAGGTGTTTGCTCAGCAAGTTCTGTAAGTTCAAAGTAATGAGTGGCAAATAAGGTTTTTGCCGCTATTTTTGATGCTAAATGATCAGCTGTTGCATACGCAAGTGATAAGCCATCATACGTACTCGTTCCTCGGCCAATTTCATCCATAAGCACCAGAGACTGCGCGGTGGCATTATTTAAAATTGTCGCTGTTTCGGTCATTTCAACCATAAACGTAGAACGCCCAGAAGCTAAATCATCACTGGCACCAATGCGGGTAAATATTCTATCTATATTACCAATTTTAGCGCTATCAGCTGGGATATAACAGCCAATGTGTGCCATAAGCACAATTAACGCGGTTTGGCGCATATAAGTTGATTTACCCCCCATGTTAGGACCGGTAATAATCAGCATTTTACGTTGGCTGTTTAGCTCTACTGGGTTGGCAATAAATGGGTCTTTCATTACTTGCTCTACCACAGGGTGGCGGCCTTGTTTAATACTGATATTATCGTTATCGCACAGTTCTGGTTTTGCATAATTGAGTGTTTGCGCACGTTCTGCTAAGTTGTTCAGCACGTCTAAATCAGCAATCACCGAAGCCATTATTTGTAACTGTTCAATATGTGGCGCAATAAATTCAAATAACTGTTCATACAGCTGTTTTTCAAGCGCTAGCGCTTTGGATTGACTACCCAGTACTTTATCTTCGTGTTCTTTAAGCTCTGGAATTATATAACGCTCGTTATTTTTTAAGGTTTGGCGACGAATATAATCTGCTGGAACTAAATGTGAATTAGCGCGGCTCACTTCAATAAAAAAGCCATGCACACGGTTATAACCAATTTTAAGCGTGCTTATTCCGGTACGTTCGCGCTCGCGTAGCTCTAATTGTTCAAGTACATCGGTAGCACCTTGGCTTAAATTACGCCATTCATCAAGTTCGCTGTTATAGCTTGGTGCAATGACGCCGCCATCACGAATTAACACCGGTGGGTTATCAATCACGGCACGTTCAAGTAGAGCTTGCAGTTCAGGGAGCTCTTTAGAATGCTCAATAATATGAGCAATACGTGGATCTGTGGCATCATTTAACAAGGTATGTAGCGGTGCCAGTGCTTGCAATGCGCTGCGAAGTCGCGTTAAATCGCGTGGACGAGCGGTGTGTAATGCCAAACGTGCAATAACACGTTCTATATCACCAATATCTTTGAGTGCTTGATGAAGTTCGCTGCATAGTTGTGCATCTAAAATGGCACTAATGGCATTGAGTCGTGAATTGAGCTCATCTTTATTGCGAATAGGCGTATGAATACGACGTTTAAGCAATCGTGAGCCCATAGCGGTAGCCGTTTTATCAAGCACCTGCGCTAAGGTATTTTCATATCCGCCTGATAAATTAACGGTCAGCTCAAGGTTTTTACGAGTCGATGCATCTAAAATTACCGCATGTTCGTTATGTTCAAGTGTGATTGCGCGAATGTGGGGCAGGGCAATGCGTTGAGTATCTTTAACGTATTGCATTAAGCAGCCTGCGGCAACAATTGCAGAGTGTGCTTTGTCTACCCCAAAACCGACTAAATCTTTGGTGCCAAACTGCTCGCACAATAAATGTTGAGCGGTATCTAAATCAAATTCCCATTGTGGGCGGCGGCGTGCCCCCTTGATGTGTTCAATTAAATGCGTGTTTTCAAAACGTTCGCTGTAAAGTAATTCAGCAGGAGAAAGACGTTGAAGCGTAGAGCTAAATGCTTCATCAGTGTTAACTTCAACGACATTGAAACGCCCTGAATTAATATCAAGGTAGGCAATCCCGTATTGGCCCTTTTTATTTTGCCATACACTGGTTAAAAGGTTGTCTTGGCGTTCTTGCAGTAGCGCTTCGTCAGAAATTGTACCTGGGGTTACAATACGTACTACTTTACGCTCAACAGGCCCTTTGCTGGTGGCAGGGTCGCCTACTTGTTCACAAATAGCCACTGACTCACCCATTTGTACTAAGCGGGCTAAGTAGTTCTCTACCGCATGATAAGGTACACCTGCCATCGGTATTGGATCGCCGCCAGCTTTACCGCGATGTGTCTGTGAAATATCTAGCAGCTGTGCGGCGCGTTTTGCGTCATCAAAAAAAAGTTCATAAAAATCACCCATCCGATAAAACAATAAAATATCGCGATGCGCTGATTTTATTTTTAGATACTGCTGCATCATAGGGGTTTGTTGTTCTATAGTGTGCGGTGCATAAAGATCAAACGACATGTATTTACCCAAAGGCTGAATATGAAATTACATCAAGAGATTAAAACACTTGCTGCGCAATTAGGCGCTATTTTAACGGATAAACGCTTATGGATCACTACTGCTGAATCATGTACCGGTGGCGGGGTGAGTTATTCGCTTACAGATACACCCGGAAGTTCAAATTATATTGACCGTGCGTTTGTTACTTACAGTAACGAGGCAAAGCATGAATTACTTAACGTCAAGCTTGATACTCTCGCGCAATTTGGAGCGGTAAGTGAACAAACAGTTAAAGAGATGGCTGCAGGCGCTTGTAAGGCAGCTAATGCCGATATTGGCATTGCTATTTCAGGGATTGCAGGGCCTGGCGGTGCAACAGCGGGTAAGCCTGTGGGGCTGGTATGGTTTGGGCTGCAAATCAATGATGAACACTGGACATTTGAGCAAGTATTTAGTGGTGATAGAGCGCAAGTAAGGCTACAAGCCATTGTATTTTCATTAAAAATAATAATAGAGAAGATAAAATAATAAAATTAGCTTGATACTGTGATTTCATACAGTATACTTGTCTACATTAGCTGGATTGGAGAGTAGAATGAACGATAACAAACAAAAAGCATTGGATGCGGCTTTATCACAAATTGAACGTCAATTTGGTAAAGGCTCAATTATGAAATTGGGTGATAATAAGGCGTTAAACATCGAATCTATATCAACAGGATCATTAGGGATTGATATTGCATTAGGTATAGGCGGCCTGCCAATGGGGCGTATTGTTGAAGTGTATGGCCCGGAGTCATCAGGTAAAACAACACTTACATTGCAAGTTATCGCTGAAGCTCAAAAAGAAGGTAAAACCTGTGCCTTTGTTGATGCTGAGCATGCCCTAGATCCAGTATACGCCCAAAAGTTAGGTGTTAACATTGATGAGTTATTTGTATCTCAACCAGATACAGGTGAACAAGCGCTTGAGATTTGCGACATGTTAGTACGTTCAAGTGCGGTTGATGTGGTTGTTATTGACTCGGTGGCAGCATTAACACCCAAAGCTGAAATTGAAGGCGACATGGGTGACTCACACATGGGCTTACAAGCACGTTTAATGTCACAAGCATTGCGTAAGCTTACAGGCAATATTAAACGCTCAAACACATTGTGTATTTTTATTAACCAAATTCGTATGAAAATTGGTGTGATGTTTGGTAACCCTGAAACCACCACTGGGGGTAACGCACTTAAATTTTACGCCTCAGTACGTATTGATATTCGTCGTATTGGTTCGGTAAAAGAAGGTGATGAAGTTGTTGGTAACGAGACCCGTGTTAAAATTGTAAAAAATAAAGTGGCACCGCCGTTTAAACAAGCTGAATTTATCATTATGTATGGCGAAGGTATTTCTAAGCAAGGCGAGCTGATTGATTTAGGTGTTAAGCATAAACTGGTTGAAAAAGCCGGTGCTTGGTACAGCTACAATGGCAATAAAGTTGGCCAAGGTAAGTCTAATTCAATTAAATTCTTAAAAGAAAACCCTGAGATTGCTGATGAGATTGAAGGTAAACTGCGTGAGATGTTGTTACTAAAAGCAACCGTTGAGCCAGAAGATGGTGAAGACGTATTAGGTGAAGCGCCAGAGCTTTAAATATTGATACATTGTTATAGCTTGATTTGACCCGAGCTAAAAAAAGCGCTAACTACTGAGGTTAGCGCTTTTTTGTTATTAAAAATTTAAAGCGCACTTCTAGTAGTAACTGAGGTGCGTCTAATTAAAGTTGGGCTTTAAAAGCGATAGGTTAGACTGATTTTACCGCTCATAGGAGAGCCATAAAAACCAACATTAGCTAAGCTAGTAATGTATTTTTCATCAGTAATGTTATCAATGTTAGCTTGTATTGATACGTTTTCTGAAGCATTCCAACGAGCAAATGCGTTTACAAGTAAATAAGAATCCTGCTTCACATTACTTGCTATATTTGCTGTTTTCGATTGCCATTTACCTGCTAAACCAAACTGAAAGTCAGGTAGTTGTGGTAATGTATAATCGAATGAAAAATTAACAACATTTTCAGGTTCCCACTCATGAGAGCTATTGCCAGCGTCATCATTAATATCTAAGTATGTATAGGCAAATACAGCATTTAGATCATCTGTTATATGTCCGGTTAACTCTAATTCAAAGCCCTGTGTATCTTGATCTTCACCTTTATAGTAATTAAATCCAGATGAGTTTAGTCCAGCGTAAGTTGCAATATTTTTTTGTTTGGCACTAAATATTGCAAAGGTAGCAAGTAGACGATCATCAAACCATTGAGTTTTTACTCCAATTTCGTAATTAACACCTTTACTTGGATCTAAAAAGTTACCGTCGTAATCATATTGTTCTTGTGGTTGATAAATATCGGAGTAGCTTACATATACATTAACATCGTCATTGATTGCATACGTTGTTGCAAGGTAAGGGCTAACTTCATTTTCATTATTATCTATGGCAACGCCTTGGCTGAAGCCTGTACGCTCATAATCGATGGCGTTAAAGCCAGCAATAACAAAAAGATCACTTGTTAGGTTTAATTTAGTAGAACCAAAGAATCGCTTCAAAGTAACATCAATATCAGCATACTTAGTTTGAGCTCCCCAAATAGGCTCAGCAATCGCATCTAACGCGTATGGAAAAGCAGGCGCCAATCCGTAAGCTTCAGTTGTTGCTGCATCATAAGAGTTAGTAAAAGAATAGGCCGTACTTTGTGAAATACTTCCACCAAGCATTAATTCATGCTCTTGACCAAATAAGCTATATTCACCTTTAGCTGTAATATCAAATAAATCAGCTGAGAATTCTGTATCGTATCGCCCAGGAAGACTAACTAAACCTAAATTAGTTTCACTATCGAACATCTTCTGAGCGTCATAAAGATAAAGTAATTTACTTTGATCCTCAGAGTCTTGGTAATTATAAGTTGTTTTAATCTCCCAGTTATTATTGAAAACATAAGTGTATTCAATAAACGCAGTGGTATTAAGAGTATCCCATTTAGTCCACTCTTGAGCTGTACTAGTACCTACATCCCATTCAGCTTGTGTACCATCGGCATATGAAAGCGGTAATCCTCCCCACATAGTTCCATCAGTATTAGCATCTTGATACGAAACGCCAAATGAAAGTGTTGAATTATTTGTTAGTTGCCCATCAACCACGCCAGAGAAGTAAGTACGATCATTTTCTAAGCCATCCAAATATGAATCAGAATCTTCTGCAGCAGCCACAATGCGTGCAGCCCAATCACCTGATTCTGTGAGTAAAAATGAATAATCTGCTTGTAAGCGTTTTAAACCATAAGTACCAACAGAGATACCGACTTCACCTTTATTTTCATTTGTTGGACGCTTTCGAACATAGTTAATAGTACCTGCCGCATTACCAACGCCTGTTAGTTGCCCATTAGCACCTCGAATGACTTCAATTTTTTCATAACCATAACTTTCCATTGCACCAGTAACAAGTCCCCAGTTATTAGGTAATCCAACACCATCAACTTGAGTGCTTTTAATATCAAACCCTCGGGAAGTATATCGTGTGCGGTTAGTTTCACCTTGCTCTACAGTAATACCCGTGGCCATTTTCAATGCATCATTAATACTATTTGCAGAAAATTTTTGGAGTTGTTCTGCGCTTATTACACTAATAGACTGTGGTGTTTCATTAAGCTCTATAGTTAAACCTGTAGCACCTTGGCTAACACGATCTTGACGTACACCAAGTATTAATATTTCTTCCATTTTTTCATCGTTATTTTCAACGGTATTTTTAGTTGATGCCTCTTGTGCATGAACCGAAAAGCCCATAGCTAAAACTAAAGAAGAAAGTGCAAAAGTGCGATTGAGTTTCATGGTTTCCCTTAATTAATATTATTTGAGTTTATTTAAGTAGTTGGCACATTCTACTATTTAGATTTAAAAATCTCAAATAAAAATAATTATCATTTGCATAGGTGTTTTTACTGGGTTTAATAGAAAGCAATTAGTCTGTGAATAGTCTTATAGTTACTGTGGATGATACTGTTTGTAGAAATGAGTTCGTTAAAAAAGGTAATTCAATAGCTATTTTGTTTTGATATTGAGTTGTAATGTAAAATGGGAGGTGTGTAGCCGGTTACGTGCGGTCATGCTCGTTTTTATTGCTATTATTGATGATTTTTTGTGGTTTTACTTGTTAAGCTTTAATTGAACAAAAAAGCGGCCAAAGCCGCTCAGGAAGTAAAACAGTATGTTAAGGGAGTGTGAAATTAAAATGCATATTTAACAGAGAACTGTAAGCGATCCAGATCGCCATCTACACCACTTTCTTGCTCACGCTCGGCATGTTTTAATTCAGCGCCAAAGGTTAGGCGTTTAACTGGTGAATAAAGAATGTTAGCACTGTAGCTTTGACTTGATTTTGTTGGATCACCTGAAATTGCAAACAAGCTTTCATTGTTATCCGCTGAAAAGAACGAATATAGGAAAGTAGAGCGCCACTGGCTGTTCCACTTATGTTGATAAGCAATAAAACCAGAGGTTGAATCAATGGCATCTAAGTCATTACCGTTAAGCACTGCACCGCGTGCTACGTTTATACCAACATAACGACCCAAGCCTTTACCTTGAGTAAGCATAAATTTAAGGTTGTCTTCTCCAAGCTTCACCATGCCGGATGCGCTAACACCAAATGAGGTTTCATCGGCATCAACATCACCTATTTTATAGGTAAGTTGACGTGCAAGTGCAGCAACTACAACGTTACCCCAATCAGCTTTGTGGGTGTAGCGTGCGGTAAAATCAGGTAATGAAGCATCATCGGTAACAGCCATACTACCACCGGCTGTAGTGATTGTGCTTTCTGGATTCTCTAACGAAAAAGACCATGCACCTGTAGTGTATTTAATTTGAGATTGACGAACAAATACCGTGCCCTCCGCAGGGCCAACAAAATCGAGCGCTTCGGGTAATGCACCTACGTTTTGAAAGTTTGACCACGTTTGACCAAATAACCAACCATCATAAGAGATAAAAGCATGACGAATGCGCGGAGAATAAGAGTTAGATACCCGTTCATTACCGCCAGGTGCAGAGGCTAGGAAATCAAGTTCTACTTTTGTATTGACGGTTTTACCATTATCTAAAAGCGTTGAAGTACCAAAGTTAAAGCGAGATTCACGGGCATGCATATCAAATACGGCATCCGAGCTGTTGTCGTTACCTACAGGTACTGTGCTTGGAACATAAAAGTCACGGCCAACGTTTGTGCCAGCAGGTGCACCCGCTGAATAGTCACTCCACATTGCGTCGAGTTTAATGTATCCACCGTAGGTAAACTCTGTATCACCTATTTTTGCAGCTGTTGCGGCATAAGCGCTGCTAGAAAACGCGCAAAGTACGGCACTGGCTACTAGTGTTTTTATAGGGCTAAATTTCATTGTTTCGTCCTTTATAGGCTACTTGTTGTGTAGTTCTTTTATATTGTTTGTTAAAAAGTATTTGTAAATACTATCATTTTATTACTAGCTAAAGCATTTACCGATGTAAGCTACTTTTGTACATGTAAACAATTTACTCAATCAACTATTAGTCTATTAGACTAAGGTTTAATAATTGTATGGGAATACACTTAACACTTATTTAACAGAATGTTATTTACGGTATTATAGACAAGATAGCCATTGTTTGAAGCTTGATACAACTAATGTCTAATATTTAATAGTGCACTGCTGAGTGATGCTTAGTTAAAACCAGAATATAAGTTGGAGACAAATATGTCACAAAGTATCTACCCAGTTCCTGCGAGCATCAAAAGCGCAGCGCTCGTCGATAATGAAAAATATAATACGATGTATAAACAGTCTGTTGAGGACCCTAAAGGGTTTTGGGCTGAGCACGGTAAACGCCTAGACTGGTATACTCCTTATTCTAAAGTAAAAAACACCTCTTTTGATAAAGGCCATATTAATATCAAATGGTATGAAGATGGTTACCTAAACGCATCTTATAACTGTATTGATCGTCATTTAAAAACAAAAGCTAATAAGGTCGCACTAATTTGGGAAGGCGATGATCCTTCGCAAAGCGAAAATATCACCTATCAACAATTACATGATGAAGTTGCTAAGTTTGCTAATGGGTTAAAAAAGTTAGGGGTGAAAAAAGGTGACCGTGTTGCCATTTATATGCCAATGAGCCCACAGGCTATTTATGCAATGCAAGCTTGTGCCCGTATCGGTGCGATTCACTCGGTTATATTTGGCGGTTTTTCACCATCGGCGATTGCGGATCGTATTAATGATTCGGGTGCTAAAGTGGTGATTACGTCAGATCAAGGTAGACGCGCGGGTAATTGTGTTCCCCTTAAAGCAAACGTTGACGAAGCTGTACTTCAAGATTCAGTGACCAGCGTTGAGCACGTTGTCGTGCATAAATTAACTGCTGGCGATGTAGATTGGCATCCTCATGACATTTGGTGGCATGATTTAGTTGCAGATCAAGCACCAGAGTGTGAACCTGAGCGAATGAACGCCGAAGATCCATTGTTTATTTTATATACATCAGGCTCAACAGGTCAGCCAAAAGGTGTGGTGCATACTACCGGTGGTTATTTAGTGTATTCATCAATGACCCACGAATATGTTTTTGACTTAAAAGAAGATGATATTTTTTGGTGTAGCGCCGATGTCGGCTGGATCACAGGCCATAGTTATATTGCTTATGGGCCGCTCGTTAATGGGTGTACACAAGTGGTATTTGAAGGTGTACCGACTTATCCAACAGCAGGGCGTATGGGAGAAATCGTTGATAAACATAACGTGACTATTTTATACACCGCACCGACTGCTATTCGTGCACTGATGGCAAAAGGTGATGAACCAATTGCTAGTTCAAATCGAGATAGTTTGCGCATTTTGGGGTCAGTGGGAGAGCCCATCAATCCAGAAGCATGGACCTGGTACTTTGAAAAAATTGGTAAATCTAACTGCCCAATTGTTGATACATGGTGGCAAACCGAAACGGGCGGTATCATGATTGCGCCACTGCCAGGGGCTACAGATCTGAAGCCAGGCTCTGCAACGCGACCATTTTTTGGTATTGCGCCAGCATTATATGATGCAGAGGGTAATACATTAGAGGGCGCAGTGGAAGGTAATCTGGTTATTTTGGATAGCTGGCCTTCACAAGCACGAACTGTGTATGGCGATCATGAGCGCTTTGAACAAACATACTTTAGCGCCTACCCAGGTGTTTACTTTACAGGAGACGGCTGTCGTCGTGATGACGACGGTGATTACTGGATAACAGGGCGTGTTGATGATGTACTTAATGTATCAGGTCATCGTCTAGGTACGGCTGAGATTGAAAGTGCCTTAGTTGCTCATGAAGCGGTTGCTGAAGCGGCAGTGGTTGGTTACCCGCATGACATTAAAGGCCAAGGTATATATGTATACATTACCCCTAACGAAGGCGTCACAGTTAGCGATGAATTAACCAAAGAAATTCGTAATTGGGTACGTAAAGAACTCAGCCCCATTGCATCACCCGATATGATCCAATGGTCGCCGGGGTTACCAAAAACGCGTTCAGGTAAAATTATGCGCCGTATTTTACGTAAAATTGCCGCCAATGAGTACCAACAGCTAGGTGATACGTCAACGCTTGCGGATCCGTCGGTGGTTGATGAGTTAGTAGAAAACCGATTAAATCGTTAATTTCGCGTTAAAAGCTTGATTACAAGTTGATTCTAAACGTAGTATATCGGCTGTTATCTATTGGATAGCAGCCGAATTTTTGGGAGTAAACAATGAGTCAGTTTTTAATAGCGGACGATCACCCGTTATTTCGTGAAGCATTAAAGGGCGCTTTGAGCGCAAAGTTTACTGATTTAGAGGTTTTTGAATCAGCTGATTTTGATAGCACATTGCAAGTGTTAAGCGAACAAGACGATCTTGATATCTTATTACTAGATTTACATATGCCAGGCAATGGCGACTTGTATGGATTAATTCGTATACGTGAAGATTATCCGAGCCTGCCCATAGCGGTGGTGTCGGGCAGTGAAGATGTAAATATTGTTTCTAAAGTAATGGGTTATGGTGCAATGGGGTTTATTCCCAAATCATCATCATCCGATGATATTGCCAATGCAATAAACCAGATATTAGAGGGTGATATTTGGCTGCCAACAGAGCTTAAAAATAAAGTAGCCGAAATTGCAGGTCAGGATAAAGAAATTGCTGCACAGGTGGCATCACTTACTCCACAGCAGTATCGTGTATTACAATATTTGCACGAAGGCTTGTTGAATAAACAAATAGCGTACGAACTGCATATTTCTGAAGCCACGGTCAAAGCACACATTACCGCCATATTTAGAAAACTTGGTGTTTATAACCGTACTCAAGCTGTTTTAATTGCCGCAAAATTACAACTAGAACCGATAGAGCAAGTTTAAACAGGTTACTTTAGAGGCGAGAGCCTCTTTTTGTTACTTAAGTGTATAAGCACTCCCCACTCGTTACTATGACATAACAAGTCATTCATCTTTATTACATGACCTACTCGCAAAATAATGCTAGTTTACGCGCATTTTGTAATTGAGAGAGCATGGTATGTCAGACTTACCAAATACATCCCAAGATGAAAATCAGGTCGCAAAAAACGGCTGGTTTAATCGGTTTTTAGCCACAGTAGAGTTTTTAGGGAACATGCTTCCCCATCCTATTACGTTATTTGCATTGTTTTGTATTGCCATTATTTTATTTAGTGGTGTTGCCGATTGGTTTGGACTTAGCGCCATCGATCCACGGCCTGAGGGGGCCGCCGGTCGTGAACCTGATGGCGTAATTGAAGTGGTTAGCCTACTCAGTGCTGAGGGCTTACAACGGATTGTAACAGGCCTGGTGACTAATTTTACCAGCTTTGCACCATTGGGTACGGTACTGGTTGCATTATTAGGTGTTAGTGTTGCTGAACACTCTGGTTTATTATCTGCCGCTATGCGCGGCATGGTGATGGGCGCATCAAAACGTTTAGTTACTTTTATGGTGGTGTTTGCCGCTATCTTATCAAATACCGCCTCAGAACTTGGCTATGTGGTACTTATTCCGTTAGCGGCAATGATATTTCATAGTTTAGGTCGTCATCCGCTAGCGGGTCTTGCTGCTGCGTTTGCTGGTGTGTCGGGCGGTTACAGTGCTAATTTATTACTCGGTACAATAGATCCACTTTTAGCGGGTATTACTACGCCAGCAGCTCAAATGATAGACCCAACTTACCAAGTTGGCGCTGAAGCGAACTGGTATTTTATGATAGTTTCGGTATTTTTAATTGCTATTTTAGGTACTTTTGTTACTGAGAAAATAGTTGAACCGCGCCTTGGTAAATATAATCCAGATGAAGCGAGTGAAGACTTAACGCAAAATAATATTGCGGGTTTAACCGCTAAAGAAAAGTCAGGTTTAAAATGGGCCGGTGTGTCATTGCTTGTGATGTCATTATTACTGGCTTGGACCATCGTTCCTGAAAGTGGTATTTTACGCAACCCAGAAACAGGCTTAGTCACTAACTCCCCATTTTTAAAAGGCATAGTGGTTTTTATTTTTGTAACCTTTGGTATTCCTGGTTTTGTTTATGGTCGTGTTGTTGGCACCATGAAAAACGATAAAGACGTTATAAACGCTATGAGCAAAAGCATGAGCTCTATGGGGATGTACATTGTATTGGTGTTTTTTGCAGCCCAGTTTGTGGCATTTTTTAAATGGACAAATTTAGGCACTATTTTAGCCATTAATGGCGCTGCATTATTACAAGCGCTTAGCTTAACAGGCCCAGAAGTATTTGTGCTGTTTATTTTAATGTGTGCGTTAGTTAACTTAACCCTCGGCTCATCTTCAGCGCAGTGGGCTGTCACTGCACCTATATTTGTTCCTATGTTAATGTTGATTGGTTATGCACCTGAGACAATACAAGCGGCTTATCGTATCGGAGATTCGGTGACTAACTTAATTACCCCGATGATGAGTTATTTTGGCTTAATATTGGCTGTAGCCACTAAATACAAAAAAGATATGGGAATAGGCACATTGGTAGCGACTATGTTGCCATACAGTATTATTTTCTTTATTGGCTGGGTTGTGTTGTTTTACTTATGGGTATTTGTATTGGGTATGCCTGTTGGTCCAAATTCACCCACTTACTACACGCCTTAAACGCAGCTTATATAAACAATGCCAGTTTTGCTGGCATTGTTTGTATTTAGAAAATGACTTACGAAAACACAACGGTTTTATTGCCATTAATAAATAATTTATGTTCAGATGCAAGCTGCAGCGCTTTGCAAAACACGGTTTTTTCTACGTCTTTGCCCATTTTTGCCATTATTTGAGCTGTATCTGCATGGGTCACATTCGTCACGTCTTGTAAAATAATAGGCCCTTCATCAAGTTCATTATTTACAAAGTGGGCGGTAGCACCAATAATTTTTACACCACGTTCAAAGGCTTGGTGGTAGGGTTTTGCACCAATAAATGCAGGTAAAAAAGAGTGATGAATATTAATAATTTTGCCTTCAAAGCGGCCAACAAACTCCGGACTTAAAATACGCATATATTTAGCTAAACCAATAATGTCTGGGTTGTAGCTAGCAATCAAGTCAGCCACTTTTTCATCGTGTTCGTTACGCGTAAGCCCTTCATGCGAAACCACGTGAAAAGGAATATCAAATCCTCTTACTAAAGGTTCTAAGGTAGGGTAATTGGCAATGACAGCAAGTATTTCAATATTTAGGGCTTGCTCAAATTGCTTTAATAACATGCCACCTAAGCAATGTGCCTCTTTAGTGGCTAATAATACAACTTTGGTTTTTTCTTCACCATGAAGTGCCACCTTAGCGCCGTGCGGTAGCGCTTCACGCAGTTGCGCTAAGAACTCAGCATGCGGTTTACCGGTCAGTTCTGTACGCATAAAAAAACGCTGTGCATCTTTATCTACAAATTCATTGTTGCGAATAATATTTAAATTGTGCGCATGACATAATCCAGTGATTTTGGCGATTAAACCAATGCCGTCGGTGCATTGGGTGGTTAATATATAACTCATTTTCCTCATTCTTACCCAGTGATTAGTTGCTTTATTATTGGTGTTTTAATTCACAAAGCAAGCCCTTTATGTTGTGGCTAATGTTTAATTTTAATTAACGCTAAAATGACGTTACCGAGGTTAATTTTGCTTTACATCATTTTAATACGCTGTGTATTAGTCATTTAAAGTTGTCAGTTAAATTAGTTATTTTTAATTGATTTTATACCATTGTCTAATTATAAAGTATTCATTGGTGTGTTTTAATTATGTGAAGTGTTTTTGCTAAATGTAACTGTTTGTGCTTAATTAATATGCAGGTAGCGTTATTTCAAGTAATGCAAAAATGGAAAATTGTGTAGCTGATCGGCTGCGGTATAAATAAGTTTAATCGCTTATTAATGTAAATTGGAGAAATAATGGGTAATTTAAGCTTAAAAAATAAATTGCTAATTTTGGCTGTTTTACCATTAATTGTGTTGCTAATCAGTTTTATGGCGAGCTCTTACTATTTAGAAAAGCAAAACCAACAGCAAAATTTTAATGAGTTCAAAACAAAGCTATTGCAAGACAAGCAAACACTACTAAAAACAGAGATTGAAATTGGCTCAAAGGTGGTGCAATACCAATTAGCACAAGGTAATGAGCAAGATGCAAAAGATGCGTTACGTGACCTAACGTTTGGCGAAGATGGTTACTATTTTATTTATGACACTGAAGGGGTCAGCATTTTCCATGCATTGTTAGGTGATGCAATAGAAGGGCAAAATAAAATAGCTATGACTGACCCTAATGGGAAAAAAATAATTGTAGGGCTATTAGAGCAAGCGCAAAAAGGTGGGGGGTCTTTTATTTATGATTTTAAAAAACCAAACACCCAAGGTTTAGTCGAAAAAATAGGCTATGCAGCTATGATACCAGGGACTAACTGGATGATAGGTACAGGTACATACATGGATGATATTGAAGCCGAATTGCTAAAATACCGAACGACTATGCAACAGCATTTGGGCGAAAAAATGACAACGTTAGCTGCAATTTCTGTGTTGTTATTAGTACTTACTATCGCTGGGGTGTTGTATGCAGCTAATAATATGATTAAACCAATTGAGCGTATGGTGCAAAGCTTAGACGATATTGCCAAAGGTGATGGCGACTTAACGCAACGTTTAAAAATAGACACCCATGATGAAATTGGCCAATTAGGCGAATCGTTTAATGTATTTGTAAGTAAATTACATGGCATTATTGCAGGTGTAGTTGATGTTACTAGCGATGTTAAAACAGCCTCAAAAGATATTAATACGCAAACTTTATTAATTGAGGATAAATTATTAAAACACAATCACGAAACTGAGCTTGTCGCCACCGCCATTACTGAAATGTCTGCGACATCTCAAGAAGTAGCGCAAAACACCACACAAGTTGCCGTATCAACTCAGGCTGCAACCCAAGAGGTAGCGAATGCTCAAAATTGTGTTGATGTTTCTCTTAGTGAAGTGTCAAACTTAATGGGCGAAATTAACCAAGCAGCTGAAAAGGTTAACTCGTTAAGTGAGCAATCTAAAAAAATTAATAGTGTATTGAGTGTGATAGGCGGCATTGCTGAACAAACTAACTTATTGGCGTTGAATGCCGCTATTGAGGCCGCACGCGCTGGTGAGCAAGGTCGTGGTTTTGCCGTGGTTGCTGATGAAGTTCGAAGCCTAGCAAGTCGTACTCAAGATAGCACATTAGAAATTAATGAAATGCTCAGTGAGTTACACAATTTAGTTACTGCAGCAGTGGATGCAATGCAAGCGAGTCAGCAAAGTTGTAACCGCTCTGTTGAATCTTCTCGTGCAATATCTGAAAGCTTAGGGGCGGTGACTACATCCGTGACGACTATTAACGATATGAGTACACAAATAGCAACGGCGGCAACTGAACAAAGTAGTGTAACAGAAGAAATTAACCGTAACGTCTATGCAATACAAGAGATTGTGAATGAACTTACCGAATCAAGCAAAACAACCTCTTCTGTTAGTCAACATTTAGCGGGACGAGGTAAAAACTTAGGCGATTTAGTAGGGCAGTTTAAAATATAAAGCGCTTTAAAATGATAACTGTATTAAGCCGTAATATATGCTATTACGGCTTTTTTTATTGGCTTTGTTTTTAGTTTAGCCATTATATATTTGTCATAATTTTATAACGTGCTACAACAATAAATATTTAACAATACAGTGATTTTTTTAATATTTTATTGGTGTCTCATGTACACTATGAGTCATGCTCATTAATAAGTGCTCACTTATTACAGTAAATTTTCGTGAATGACCATTTTAGGATTTTTAAATGATAGAGTATCCAGTTGATCAGTTACCACAACTCATAGACGACTTATTACAGTGTGATACCACTGAGCGTAAAAATAAATTACTCATAGATGCTCAGCGAACTTTATCTACTGAGCACTTATCACTGCTTTTTGAGGCTATTCCTAAAGAGCAGCGCCTTGAAATTTGGCATTTACTCGATGAGGACACACAACACGAAATATTTGTTAATTTAAGTGAGGGCAGCTGTTTATGGCTGTTGCAAACACTTGATGATAGCGATGGTTTTAAATTATTAGACGAAGTTAATGTTGACGAGTTACTTGAGCTAGAAGAAGTTATTCCACAGCGCTTTATTGATTATGCTAAAAAGCAACTCGATGAAGCACAAACTAAGCAATATGAACTTGCTCAGCAATATACTCCAGAACAATTGGGTCATTGGATTGGCTTTGATTTTTTAAAAGTGTCAGAAAAACTCACCGCAGCTGGTGCTAAAAAGTTACTGCAAAAAGGTTTACCACAATACAGCGAAGTTATTTATTTAGTGAGCCGCAAAGGTAGCCTCATCGGTGAAGTTGCTGTTAATGATCTAATCAAAGCAGATGATAATGAGAGTTTAATGACCCTTGCGAATCATGACTTTTCATCATTGCACGCAGACGATGATTTATATGAAGCCGCAACTGTGGTTATTCATAGTGAGCAAATGGCCATGCCCGTGGTTAATGTGGATAACAAGTTAATAGGGCGATTAACCATTGCATCGGCGTATGAATTGCGCCAAGAAATAGCTGATGAAGCGGCGGCAAAGGCCGGCGGTTTACGTGAAGATGAAGACTTGTTTGCCAGTGTGCGTAAAAGTGCTAAAAACCGAGGTATTTGGCTCGGTATAAATTTAGCGACGGCATTTTTAGCCTCATGGTTTATAGGCTTATTTGGCGCAACCATAGAGCAAGTAGTAGCACTTGCTGTGCTCATGCCTATTGTTGCATCAATGGGCGGTATTGCTGGCAGCCAAACCTTAACCGTTATAGTGCGCGGCCTTGCACTGGGTCAAGTGACTGACTCAAACCGTAAAGCACTACTTAAAAAAGAGTTGCGAGTAGGAGCAGTAAATGGTTTGGTGTGGGCCTTTGTGATTGGCGCACTCACTTATTTATGGTTTAGTGATTTTATGCTCAGTATTACCATTACAGTGGCGATATTACTTAATTTAGTGGCCGCATCGTTAGCGGGCGTGGTTATCCCTTCCATTCTAGATAAAATGAAGATAGATCCCGCGTTATCAGGCTCAGTGATTTTAACCACGGTCACTGATATTGTTGGCTTTGTGACCTTTTTAGGATTAGGTAGTTTGTTGCTACTGTAATTTTTTATACAAGGATTAACCTTTGGTCTACAGCATTTAAAAAATTAATCTAAACGTCAGTAAAGTAATTCAATTTAGTGGCGTTTAGAGTCGATGCAGTGGCACTTTTTAAGTTTTAAACAACTGTGCTTATTTTATTTCTGCCTTCTGTTTTAGCGCGATATAAAGCAGTGTCAGCGGCGTACAACAACGCTTCGTAGGTGCGGTACTGACTATTATGCTCACAGGCAATCCCTTGGCTCACACTAACCTTAACCTCTGGTGGTAGGCCTATATCTGTAAATGTCATTGCATTAATTTGTTGTTGTACATGCTTGGCAACAATTGTGGCTCTTTGTATATCGCAACGGGGTAAAATAATAGCAAACTCCTCACCGCCATACCTAGCCGCCAAACATTCTCTTGACGGAATACATTGCAAAAGCATTTTTGCAATTTTTTGTAAGCATTTATCACCTTTAATATGCCCATAGGTATCATTAAATTTTTTAAAGTGATCTACATCAATCAATATACTGGTTAAAGGTTGCTGGCTTTGAATACTCTCTTGCCAGTATTTTTTTAATGACTCATCTAAAGCTAAACGATTAGCAAGCCCAGTTAAGTGATCGGTTGAAGCTTGTATTTTTAAACGGTTGTACATCGCTTTATGGGTACTAAGATCATGAAGTATACAAACGTATAATTTTTGCGCCGATGCAATACTTTTTGGCATACTTGATATTGATAAGTCTGCTTCGATGATATCACCATTGGCTTTATTTATAGTTACTTCATTTGGGCCTAAGCTCAGAGAAGCGTCTTTAATGCTTTCCCAATTTAATAAGGTTTGTTTGTATTTATTAAGATCGGCACCACGAAAAAACGACAGTAAATTTTCGCCTATCAGAGATTGCTGAGAATAACCTAATAGCTGTGCTGCTTTTGGGTTTGCAAACTCAAAACCACCGTGTTCATTAAGCACAAAAATGCCTTCGGCGGTGCCATTAAATAATTCAATTAAAGCGCCAAATTGGGTATGAGAAAAAGGGCTCGATAAAGCGCAATCGAAGGGGAGTGCTTTGTCGTTTTTAACCGCTGCAGTCTCTTTATTATTCATTTGTTTAGACACGTTTTAGCCTTAGCATGGTACAGACGTTTTTGATGTCTACAAATTTATATAAAAAACTGCAAATAAACCTTCTGGTAATCTTCTGTTTTTAAGGTTTTGATTTTTATTGTTTTTTTTATCTATAAATCAATCTATTAGAAGGTTGTTTCGTATATTAAATCATTAAGCACTGAGAGATCCCCACGAATTTAGCCTAAATTATCAATTTGTATAGTCAGAAGTGACAACTGGCTATACACATAAATAATGAACTGCCCATCAGGCTCATACCTAGGATCATCAACCACTTCTTTGCCAAGATAAATATAGGACAATACTCGTCGTTTTTTCTCTGTATTCGCTTGTAATGCCGCATCCCCTTGTTGTGCCGACACGGTGTACCCTATGCACCATAAGACAAACAACATTAACGCCGCTATGAGCAATAAATTATCAAACCTTTCTGCGCTTCTTGAATTTGCAAAGGCTAAACTAATGCCAAGTTTTGCATTCTTAGTGTCTCTGAAACTTTCTTCTATTTGCATACGTTGTTTATATAAAGTCACAATCCGTTGAGGCTTATCTGTAAATTGTGTAGGTAAATTAAACACAAGTAGCCAAGGCTCTTTGGCCTTTTGTTGTTGGTATTTAACCGTTGTACATTGAGATTGCCCACCCCGTTTTTTGATTTTTTTACGTCCCTTGTTTTTCCCTCTAAACAAAACACCTTGGCACGCGAAACGAACTGTTTTTCCGTAGTAAATCTGTGTCAGAAGGTGTGGTTTATCTGTTGCTTGCTCAAACCATGATTTACAATTTCGCCATGTCTCAAGGTCGCTAGATAAGGTCACATTGCCTCTGACGCGCCCAAGCCAATACCAGCCTTTATCTTCTATGGCTTTAAACCATGGCGTTCTAAAAATAGCATCAGATAAAATAATAGGCTGACAATCTGCAGGTAAACACTGTGCCAAGCTATCGAGTAAGTGTTGATGAGCCGCTTCGGTATTTAATTCGCTTTCAGGATACACTTTTTCATAGAGCGTTAACGCTCTTCCCCCATTGGTATGCTTGCCCTGAGCACTTGAAATATTTCGCCGCCATTAATAGGTGACCAGTCAACGATAATAAGTGGGTGTTGTTGCTGGCCTACTAAGCATTCGGTCATATGTTCATAGAAACAAAGACGTTCTTGATGCAGGTTAGCATTACCAATCAAACGGTCTGCGCGTTTAATATCATGTTTTTTATCGGTATTAGAAAATGATTTTAATCCGCGGCCTAGGTAAGTGACAGTAACGCGCTGGTCACGCAAGCCTGAGTTAACAAACGTAAAGACTGTATTTAAACGTGTTTTATGAATTTCAGGGTAGGCAATGGCAATATCTTTGTGTAATATTTCGGTGGCTTTCATGATTATGAGTGAGTTTTTTTATAGTGAAAAAATTTGATCACAAATAATCATGAGAGTCTACCATTAATTTTTATTTTGTGGGGATTCGTCAGCATTAAGCAATTAAAAGTTTGGTTTATTATTAGGGAGTAATGATAAAAAATTGGTTATTGCGGACGCTAATGCGTAAGTGTTGACGTTTGGGTGTCTGGTTATAAAAAATTGCACAGGGATAAATCAGCCCTGTGCAATTTAAATAGTAAAAATTAATCGTTGCTGAGTAATTTTTTTTCATTTATGACTTGTGGATCGGCACTTTCATATGCTTTTCCTTTACAAACAACGTTAAAAATTAAACACACCGTGCCATTATTTTCATGGCTGTCTGTGATGGTGATTGATTGGCCGTCATCATTGACTTCTGATGTAAAATCACCAGCACAGTCCCCTTCTTTATCGGTGATAGTAGCGCCGGTGAATAAAAAACCTTTGCCAAGAGTTGTTTCATTTAAGCTATAAATACCCGCAGTTTCGGTTCTGACAACACCACCGCCAGAGACTTCTTTGTTATCTCTAAAGTATGTAAAATTGGCGCTGTTGTTACTGTCTAGTTCAATATTGACAGTAAAGTGAATTAGGTTTTGAGTGTTATTCATATTATTTCCTTTTGTATTCATGGTTAAAGTTGAAAGTTTGTTATACCTAATTTAACTAGGCTTGCTTTTATTTCGGGGATTTCGTTTGCTCGGTTTAAGCAAGTGTACGTCTGCACCTGTGGGTACTTTACGTGAATGCTTTGGTTTATTTTTACTGTTTGAATAATGGCGTTAAAGGCATTTAAGCAAAATTGCTCTCGTTGTTCACTGGTTGTTGCTAATTTAGCTTTGAGTAGGTTTATATTTATGGGGGCTAAGTTATCTTTATTTTTCATTTTATTAGTTATGTATCTTTTATATTCGACATCACTTTCAAGGATCGTTAATAACTCTTGTGCTTTGATTGAGAGGTTTCTGTCAATGAAATAGTGAATCAAACTAATTTGTATATTGATAGGTCTGATATTATTAAAGCTTTGTGATTTTAAGAACTTAATAGTTTCTTCTATTCTTAAATCAATATTTTTATCGTTAGACAGCATTAGTAAGTGCGCTAAAGAGAGGTAATACATAAGTTGGAATTTATTGTCTTTGGGGTCTTGTTCTAAAGCCTTGCTTATCATGTTGTTAGCAAAAAGTGCTTTTTGATAGGCTATTCGTTTATCGGTTAAATAACTCAGTAAGAAACTTTGTTGCATGTGTATATTTGCATTCATGTAAAGAAGGCTTGCATCATTGGGTTGGTTAGAAGCCATTTTTTTGACCACACTAACGGCACTTTCCAACATATCTACTGCTGCATTAAAGTTACCTAAGTTACCTTCAGTTTTTGCAAGCCAACTGATGGTATCTGCTTTATCACGCAGTAAGTTTTTATTATTGGGTTTAAGCTTAAGGGCTTTATTTTTAAGGGCCAGCGATTTTGTAAAGCGTTGTTTTGCGCCTGTGTAGTCAAATTTCTCTGTGTATAAAGACCCTAGCGAATTGTGTGAATACGACAGCTCCATAATGGAGTTAAAATCATTGGGGGCTAGTGAGTACATTTTTTCGCTGTAGGCATGATATTTTTTAAACATTGGCTCAGTGGCGGCGTAATCACTTTTATCATAATGAAGCTGGCCGAGCCAAAAGGCATTAGCACCGGCAAGCGTTAATAGTTCTAAATTGTTTGGCTGGATGTTTAATAATGCCTCAAGGCGGGTACGGGCGTTTTCAAAGGCAGTGAAGGCTTCGTCGTTTTTGCCGCGGGAATAGGCCACTTCGCCCATAGCCTCAAGGGTTTGTGCGTATTGAAAACGGTTGTTAAACTCGGTTTTTGGGTTGTTAAAACTAAAAAGAGAGCTGGGCTCTTCTGCTTGATTGGTAAAGTATTCAAGCGCTTTATTGCTAATACCATCGAGTAAATCCATGCGTTTAACGCTACGTAGTTTATCGGCAAAGTCACCCACCATAAATCCTAATAAGCTTTCGGCCTCTTGGCGTTTTTGTTGTGCAAGCTGTTGTGCTTGAAAACTGGTAAAACTCATGAATAGGGCTACACAGGTAAGTAAGCAAAGTAGAGTGACCGTGCCGCGTTTTATTATTGTTTTTGTTTTACTATTTTTAAGGGAGCTATGTATAAGGGCGCGTTCGTCATTGTCTAGTTTGAATATATTGTCGTTTAATAACGTGAGCGCTTCTTGCAGTGGTTTACCCGGTGCTAATAGGTAAGCACTACTTTTGTGCTCGTTGAGCCACTGCTGCGTGAGATGGTGCAAACGGCTTTTAATAGCAAGGGCATCTTTATGGTCATTAATCCACTGTTTGGCACGTGGCCATTGACGTAATAGAGCTTCGTGGGCAAGGCTAAAACAGGCTTCTTGGTTTTGTAAGTGCGATACAAATAAGCGACTGTCGACCATGGCTTGTACGAGCTCTTTTTGGCTGCTGTTGGTTAATGCTTGTAAGCGGGCTGCACGGCTAGTAATGGTTTTACCATCTGGATTTAGCGTCACTAATTGCGATAACACGTTTTTAAGCTGCTGTTGTTGTTTTGCGCTTAGCCCAATAAAAACATCTTCTGCCTTTTTACCAATGGCGCCTTCAATACCGCCGAGTTTTTCATACACGCTGTGCAATAACTCATTATTTTCACTGCGCTGTAAATACAGTTCTTGCAGTGTGTATTGCAACATAGGCAATGCATCTGGGTTGTTGGCGGTATCGGCACACAGTATTTCATCAAGCGGGGTTTTGGTTTGTGGGTCGTATGAAAAGGTTAAATTAGCGGTTAATGCTGGCAAGCGAATAATTTGTTGCAGCTCCTGACGGTTGGGCGGCGTTAAATCATAAAGGGCACCATGTGCTTTTGCGCTCATAAGGCTAGGTTGCTCTACCACTAACGGGTAAAAGTCGTTACGACAGGCACTAAATACGATGACTGTTTTAGAGGTAGCTAAACGTTCAATAACCGATAAAAAATGACGGCGGATGTCGCGACTAAATAGTGGCGATGAAAGCAGTACCTCTAAGCGGTCTATAAATAAAAAAAACTGTGGCGTTTTAGCCGCTGTTTTTGTGCTAGCAAGTGCGCTTTGTAAGCTATTAATAACTTTATCTACCGCGTTTTCTAGTTGTTGCGCTAGCATTTGTGCGCTTAACCCTGCGAATACTGGTATATCGTTTATATCCCAATCTAGCATGGCTGAGGCTAAGTCTAAATACAGTCTATTTTGATGTACATCAGCAAAATCAAGCTGAGTGTATGCAACAACACCAATACCATTATAACCGCGTTTATCAAGTAGCTTTGGTAGTATGCCGGCATTGATTAACGATGATTTGCCTGTACCACTTGGGCCAAGTATTAAACAAAAAGCGCGCTGCAATTTCACTTGGTTTGACACGTTTTCTAGCAAGGTGGTAATGGCTTGATGACGGCCAAAAAATAAATGGCTATCGGTTGGGTTATACGCACTGAGCCCTACAAATGGGGAGCCGCCCTGCCATGGATTTACAGGGCTTGATGTATCTTCTGCAAATGGGAACTCAACCGCTGCAATAACGCGATACCCCCGTTTACGAATGGTTTCTATGTACTGAGGGGCGCTGGCTTTATCACCCAAAACTTTTCGCAGCTGAGTAATAGTTTTATGTAATGGGTTATCGCCCGTTTCTGTGTTAGCCCAGCAGTGAGTTAATAACGCTTCGCTACTAACAATCTGTGCTTGGTTTTGACATAAGTACACCAATACATCCATGGCTTTGGGCTCTAGCTGCTTTTGTTCTTCAGAACGTTGAACTGTATTACTGGCAGGAGTTACCTGCCAATCGCCTAAATAAAATGGAGCTTGGTGCATAATTGACTCATTATTTTTAGTTAGTTTTGTTAAATGTAACAACACGCTGTGGAAACGGAATTTCTACCTCTGCATCGTTAATCGCTTTATAAACGCCACCATTTATAGCGAGCTTAGTTTCAATTATTTTAGTGGTGGGCACCCAATAGCGGTAGCTAATAGTAACGCCGCTATCGGCAAAGCATTCTATACCAATTTGTGCATTAGGCGTTTTAGCAACGAGTTGGTGATTGACTAACACGTTTTCAATTAGGCTGATTGCGGTATCACTGCAGGCACTGTAAGCAATATCTATTTCACCTTTGACCAGTGAATAATTAAATGAGTTATGTAGAATTTCACCAACAATGTGTTTGTTAGGGATGGTTATTTCCACTTTTTCTTCATTAACTAATACGGTGTGACCTAGTTCAATTACTTTTACTTGGCCGCTAACCCCTTTTACTTCAATGGTATCGCCAACTACAAATGGGCGAGTTGCAATAATGGCAAGGCCTGCGCCATAGTTTGAAAGCATCCCTTGTAATGCTAAACCTGCGCCAAGTGATGCGGCACCAATTGCTGCAACAAAGGGAGTAACACTAATGCCAATTTTACCCAAAGCAATAATGATCACCATAATGATCAACAGTATTTTTACCACATTACTGACAAAGGTAGTCAGAGTAATGTCTATATTGTGACGAGTCATTAAATTGGCAACTACATCCGCAAGCTTTTTAGCTACCCAAAAGCCAACCAATAATATAAAAATAGCGCCGACTATTTGCATACTGTAGGTAACTAAATATTCGGTGAGTAGGACGTAGTATTTTTCAAACTGCTGAATTTCGGAACTAATCATGCGGGGCTCTATTTTTAGCGAGATTGTTATCTACTTACTATAACAAAGTGTTAACTAAAATAGGATATAATAATGGCACGATCACCGCAGTTAATAATGCGCTCAGTGCCATAGCCACCGATGAAAATGCCCCTATTTTTGGATGCTCTGCAATTGCGGCTGCTGTGCCAATAGCGTGACACGCGGTACCCATTGCTATTCCTTGCGCTTCAAAGTTGTAGACGTTAACCAATTTGAATAATAAAAAACCAAATAAAGCGCCTAACAAACCAATAAAAATAACCATGGCAGCGGCCAGTGAACTAATACCGCCAAGAGAATCAGTAACAAGTAATGCAATAGGGGTGGTGACACTCAGCGCCGCAACGGATGCACTTAATTGGGAAGGCACTGCAAATATAATACTTAAAACAAAAGCAACGAATGTGGCGTTAATAATACCAACACTGCAAGTGAAAACGATGAGCAAAAAGTTTTTTCGAATATGCATAAATTGCTGATAAAGCGGTAAAGCTAACGCGACTATGGCTGGCTCTAATAACCAACTTAGCAGCTGACTATGCGATGCAAATTGTGAATAGGGTAATTTAAGGTTAACTAATAATAAGGCAATAATGCCAATGCTTAAAAAAACAGGGTTGGTTAGGGATTTTAAAATGCTGTGATTAATTTTTATATTGATCATTTTTAACCCTAAAAAAAGAGCAATAATAAAAGGGGTGCTTAACCACCATAAACTGGGTGTTATGACAGTTAAGATGTCATTCATTGCTGTCTTTTCCTTTAAAGTAACCGACGATACTTGCTGCTAAGATTAAGCTACTTAAGGGCACTAAAATCATCACTGTAGTTAAAAATAGCCAATGCGTTTTTATAAGCTCTAAATGCTCAATAAACCCTACCCCCGCAGGAATAAAGAAAATAGGCATAACATTTAAAAGAGGCGAGGCACAAGGCATTAGTTGTTGTTCTTTAACTATGCCCAGTAAAAGTAGCACCAGTAAAATAACCATCGCTAATAACGGTGCAGGAAAGCCAGCATCGACAAAATGCATAATAAGTTTGCTGGCGGCGAGACAAAATAAAATTATAGTGCTACTGAAAATGTATTTCATGATCACAGCTCAATAAACGAGAAGACGGTAACTTTAACAAATTAAACGCCTTAATACATTACTTCTTCACCTTACCAGCGCTTGGCATTTGCAAATTTAATCTCGTTTTTTCCTTTGGCTTTAGCAATGGCTCGCTTGGTATTTGGGTTGATTAACAAACGAATTTGACTCCATGTCTCTGTGGCTAGAATTTTTCGTTGTGAGGCTTTATAGCTTTGTTGAGTTACACGTTTAATTGCAGCAAGTGTGTCTGGAGAGCGTTCAAATAGTGTGTTAAGCATTTCTGTAGTGGCTTTATCGATATCGTCTGTTGTTATTGTGCTTAAGCCCAGCTCACTGGCTTGTTGTGCGCTAATTGGATTAGCGTGGCTTGCTAACCACAGTGCTTGGTCGCGCTTTATTAGCCCCGGTAACATAACGTTAGCCCCCATATCAGGGCACAACCCCCAGCGAGCTTCCATAATGGCAAATTTAGCGTCTGTATGCACAATCCGGTAATCGGCTCCAAGCGCGATTTGCAGACCACCACCAAGGCAATTACCGCGTATTTTGGCAATAACAGGGACTTTTAATGACTGCCAACCCAACACTACTTTTTGCGCTAAGTTTTGATTACCAGGAAGCCATTTAAATAGCAGCTTTACAATATTCAGAGGTGAGGCCATAACAGCGATAATATCCAGCCCTGCACAAAAATGTTCTCCTTCACCGGTTAATACCACCGCGCGAATATCGGGATCTTTTTTAATATTTTTAATTGCTTTGTCAAGCTCAATAAACATAGCAAAACTTAAGGCATTTTGTTTTTCTGCTCGGTTTAGTGTGATGGTAGCAATGCCCTGTTTTTTTTCTAGTTTTATCATTTCGCACTCCTCTGACCTGTTGTTTGAGCTTATGTTCTTCTTAGTGCTAAGTAAAGTGGATGAGGATGAATAAAAGCAAAATGAACTTTTATAATTAAATCATCAATAAATCAATAAGGGTTAGATTAAGATAAAAAAGTCAGAATTTAACGTGTTTTTTTATCAAAACACTAACAACTTTTGATACTATAACGACCAATTACAAAGCTCAGAGGTTTATTATTCATGTCAGGCCCACGTTTATTTTCGGTAGAAGAAGCAACCCATCAAGCTTACGATATTTTTTTGCAGCTTGCGCCCAACAACCTCAGTGATAAAGACGTTGAAGAGTTTAACTTACACCGTGAAGAGCTTGGCTTTATTGAAGAAGATGAGCCTGACGAACAATGGCAAAATTTTGTTGCCTTAGAGATAGAGCCTGAGCATTTTATTCAAGTATTAGTCGGGCTTGAATTTGACAGTGAAGATGTTTTATTTGCTAAAATTTTAATTAGCCGTGATAAAGATGCACCTTTTTGTCATATTCTATGGAAAGAAAGTGAATAACTTTTTCGATGCCTTTTTGCTATCGTCATTCGTAAGAGAGTGTATTTTGCCAAAGTGCCTTATATTACTGTTTTTACTCTTTAGCTCTTTTAGCTGGGCTGTTGACCCCTTTGAAGACTTTCATGAATACGGTGAGCTTTCAGATGAAGAAATTCATCAGTTACATAAAGGCGAAATGCTGTATGGTGATACTGAATTTGGCTTTATTTTGAGCAGAGGTAATACCAACTCAACCAGCTTTAAGCTCAAAGGTAATCTTTACCAAGATTTCGAAAACTGGCGAAATCAGTTCAAAGTAGATTCTTTATACAAACGTGACGAAAATGAAGAAACTGGCGAGTCGGATGTTACTGCTAACCGTGTGTTTGTCTCTGCACAAGGAAACTATAAAGTCGGCGTTAAAAATTCGTCCTTTTTTATTTATGGTGATTACGAAGAAGATGAATTTAGCGGTCTTGATTTTAAAAGCACAGTGGCAACGGGTTATGGAGCACGTGTTTATCAGGGGGTTAAAAATAAAGTCGATATAGATATTGGTCCCGGTTTATATCGTTCAGTCGCGGATGATGAGTCAACTGCACTTGAAGATGATAAAAACAAAATGGGCTATTTGTTACGCATTGCAATGCAATGGGAACGGTTAGTGTCTGAGCGCACTCGGTTTAATCAAGATATTAGTATTGAGCAGTCTTTGTCGGGGCTAAACTCACGGTTTAAATCTGAAACGGCATTAATTAGCCAAGTGGTTGGGGCAGTATCGCTCAAGTTTGCTTATATGTACCGTTACAACTCTAAACCTGAAGAAGATAAGCTTAAATATGATTCAGAGCTTAGCGCAACGTTAGTATACAGTTTTTAATTTTAACTTTTTAATTGAGAGTGTTATGTATCAGCATAAGCAGTATGCGGTATTTATATTTGTAGTATTGGCATGGATAGGTAGTTTTGTTGCACTTGCATGGAGTTTAATCGGTGCCGATGTGCCGTTAATGGTGTTTGCGGGTATTTTACTGCTGGTGGGTTTTTTGTTTCATGGTTTAACCATTAAAGTCGATGAGGTTCATATTAGCTGGGCATTTGGTCCAGGCGTTGCGGGTCAAAAATTAGCATTAAAAGATATAATTGATGTAAAAGCAGTACAAAACTCATATCGTCATGGTATTGGTATTCGAATTACTCATGATGGTTGGATTTATTCAGTATCAGGTTTTAGTGCCGTGCAATTAACGCTAAAAGATGGCAGCCAATATCGTTTGGGCACTAATGATCAAGCTGAATTAGTGGCAGCGCTTGAAGATAAAATAACGCCTGGCGAAGCACCCGTTGCAAAACAGCCGCAAGCTAAATTACCTATTTATAATAATATGCTATAAAAAAAGCGCCTAGGGCGCTTTTTTTATTACTTTATGTGGCTTTAGTGATCGTGACCACAACCGCCTTCACCATGGACATGGCCATGCTCAAGCTCTTCGGCCGTTGCATCACGTACTTCTAAAATTTCTACATCAAAGTTAAGCGTAATACCGGCAAGTGGGTTATTACCATCAATAATCACTTCTTCGTCTTGAATATCGATGATCATCACTGATTGATCGCCATCATCGGTAGTTGCACGAAATTGCATGCCCACTTCAATTTCCATGCCTTCAAACATTGATTTTGGCACGGCTTGCATTAGGTTATCATGACGCTCACCGTAACCTTCTTCAGGTTCTACTTTTACGCTTAGTGTATCGCCAGCTTGTTTGCCTTGCAGCGCGTTTTCCAGCCCTGAAATCAGGTAGCCTGTACCAACGATAAAAATTAATGGCTCACCGCCAAATGAGTTATCAATGGTATTGCCGTCATTATCTAGTACAGAGTAATGCATTTTTACCACTTTATTTGCTGCAACGATCATAGTCATTCCTATTATTCATCTTCAAGAGAGTAAGGGAGAGGCAGAATGTTTAGCTCTACCGAAGGGGTGTGTTTTGCACGAAGAACCTGTTCGGTGTCAGTATCGTTTGGCAACACAACTAAGCCAGTTAAAGTGTGTGTTTGTTCATTAAAACTTTGTGCGATAAGTTTACCCGCTCGACGCCAGTTTTCACCAAGCTGAGTTTCAATATCAGGGGCATCGAGCAATCCTTCACTTTGTCCTGAAACGATATACATGGCGCGTTTATTTTTACCTAGGTATTTCATACGCGCGACCGTTTCTTGGCCAGTGTAGCAACCTTTTTTAAAGCTAATGCCATTAATCGCTTGCAGATTAACCATTTGTGGTACGTATTCATCAATTGCATCTACGCTTAATTGTGGCTCACCAGCCAACAGTGAGGCTTGTTGCCATATAGCATCGCTTTCTAACGTGGATACTTCATCAGGTAGGCAAAATTGGCTATCAACCATGAGTAAAACGCGGTTTGGCGCAAGTTTAAGTGCTTTGCCGTGGGCGAAGTCGCAGGCAGTAACGTCGTCAGTAAAGTGAATGTCTAATTGTGTTAATAAGTCTGTTAAATCATCACCAAGTAGGCCAATTAATCGCTCAGAAGATTGGTTAATATCAACTTTAGCAAATACGGCATATTTTTTAAGTTCAGCCAGTGAGCGCTCTACCTCCGCTTTTGAGCCAGTTAAGTAATAGTTTTGCTGATAAGAAAATAACTTAAATACGCCCCAAAGTTTACCTTTTGCGCTGCAATGCCCTGTCCATAAAAAGTTGTTGTTGTTGAGTTTATTTAAATCTTGAGTGATTTGTCCGTGTAGGTACGATAATTTATCTGCGCCTGAAAGGCTAATAACCTGATGTGATAAAGGACATGCATAGACCAGAGACATAAACACCTTCTTTTGCAATAACGAATGAGGCCACATAATAACGTAGTTAAAGCGTATGGTACAGCCACCAACAGACGTTGTTTTTTTATAATTTAGTGCTGTTAAATTAACGTGTATTTGTTAAACTCAAGCTACTTAAATATGAGGTTTAGCATGGTTGAAATACATAGTAAAGCACGTATCCGTTGGGCTTGCCGTCGTGGCATGTTAGAACTAGATGTTTTGTTTATGCCGTTTGTTGAACAAGCCTATGATTCGCTTGACGCTAAACAGCAGGCTGCTTTTCAGCGCTTGTTAACCCAAGAGGACCCAGATTTGTTCGCTTGGTTTATGGGTCATGAAGAATGTAAAGACGCTGAGCTTAACACTATGGTCCAGTTAATTTTAGACCGAGTTCGTGTATAGGTTTACGGTTACAAATAACCAACCAGACCACAAACCCATTGTGGTCTTTTTTTGTGTACTGACTTTAGTACTTTGTTTGTTTATGACCTCTATTGCGGCGGTTATAGTTTGTATTGTGCTCAACCTTGTTGCTGGGGTTATTCTTTGGCGCAAAATAGTGCTAGCGCAACCTAACAAGGGGGTGGTTATATTAGCGCCGAATCAATTTCGCTTTGAAAGTTCAGACAGGCAAATTCAAGGTATCATTGGCAAACAAAGCCGATTACTTGGTCGCAGTGTGTGGTTGTATATTAATGGCTTCAGTGAAAATTATTGGCTGATTATCTCAGCCAATAGTATTGATGAGCAAAGCTATGCGCGTTTAAAACGCGCAACACTTGCGGCAATTAATTGCGTGGCGGGGTCAAAATAGTGGGGGTTGGATTGTCATTTTGATTTGGGTAATCAATTGTAAAATGTAAACCTCGGCTTTCTTTTCGCTCCATCGCACTTCTGATGATAAGCTCTGAAACTTGCACCAAATTTCGTAATTCAAGCAGATTATTACTCACTCTAAAATTTGAGTAATAGTCATGTATTTCTTTTTTTAATAACTCGACTCGACTTAGTGCTCTTGCTAAACGCTTGGTTGAGCGAACAATTCCTACGTAGTCCCACATAAACAATCTAAGTTCATGCCAGTTGTGAGTAATGACAATTTCTTCATCGGAATTAGATACGCGGCTTTCATCCCAACTAGGTAGCTCAATTAATGCTGGTGCGGTCTCTATTTTACTTAAAATGTCTTTTGCCGCAGCATGGGCAAATACAATGCATTCTAATAATGAATTACTCGCCATGCGGTTTGCGCCATGTAATCCCGTGTAAGCTACCTCGCCCACGGCATATAAATTAGCTAAATCGGTTTTACCGTTAAAGTCAGTCATTACGCCACCGCAGGTGTAATGTGCCGCGGGAACGACTGGAATGGCTTCTTTAGTGATATCTAACCCTACACTCAAACATTTAGCGTATATAGTTGGGAAGTGTTCAATAATAAAATCTTTGTCTTTGTGGCTAATATCTAAATAAACACAGTTTGCGCCTAAGCGCTTCATTTCAAAGTCAATGGCGCGCGCAACGATATCGCGAGGGGCTAGTTCTTCTCGCTCATCAAATTCTTTCATAAACCGCGTACCATCAGGGCGCTTTAAGTATGCTCCTTCACCGCGCATAGCTTCGGTGATTAAAAAGTTTTGTAATTCTGGATGATACAAACTCGTAGGGTGAAACTGGTTAAATTCCATATTAGCAACACGACAACCTGCACGCCATGCCATGGCTATTCCATCACCGCTAGATACATCAGGGTTAGAAGTGTAAAGGTATACTTTACTTGCGCCCCCGGTTGCAAGCGCCACAAATTTAGCGCTGATAGTTTCTACTCTTTGCGCTTTTTTGTTCCACACGTACATGCCATGCACATGTGAGCCTTTTGTTCCGATTGTTTTATCTGAAATTAAATCGATTGCATTGTATTGCTCTAGCAAAGTAATATTTTTATGTGTTTGTACTTGGCTAATAAGGGTCGTTTGTACGGCTTTGCCTGTGGCATCTGCCGCATGTAAAATACGTCTATGGCTATGGCCACCTTCTCGAGTAAGATGAAAACGTTCTTTACCTTTGCTATCAAACTCCATATCAAAAGGCACACCCTGATCAATAAGCCATTGCAAACAGTCATGAGCATTACTTGCTGTATAGTGAACAGCTTCCCTGTCACATAAACCGCCACCGGCGTCTAAGGTATCTTCAACGTGGGACTCAATACTGTCATTTTTTTTATCAAAAACCGCAGCAATGCCGCCCTGAGCATATAAAGTAGAGCCTTCGGTTAACTCTCCTTTACTGATCACGGTAACGTTACAGTAATTAGCCAAGGATAAGGCAAGAGATAAGCCCGCTGCGCCGCTACCAATAATAGCGACATCTGTAATGTGATATTTATTTTGGTTCATCTGTGGGGTACTTTGCGGTTACAATGCTCAGGTAGAGCAATATTTATTTTTCAAGGCTTATAGTTGTACCATATTTAAAGCACAAGCATGAAGTGGTTTTAGCGTATAAGTGCGTTATTTTTAGCTATTTAATAAAAAATAATATGAGTGAGAACTTTTTATTCATTTAAGGGTCAGAGTAAATGTGAACAATGGCGACACTATGAATAATAAGCAAGAATCAATCAGAGGAGTGCCGGCTCGAATGAGCGAGCAGGAATTAGATTTAGCGTTAGTGAAAAGGGTTCAGCAAGGAGATAAAAACGCCTTTAACCTATTAGTTAAGAAGTATCAAAACAAGATCGCTGGTTTGATCTCACGTTATGTGTCAAACCAAGGTGATATTGCTGATGTAGCACAAGAGGCGTTTATTAAAGCGTATCGTGCACTTCCAAACTTTAGAGGTGACAGTGCTTTTTATACTTGGCTTTATCGTATCGCCGTTAATTGTGCTAAAAATTATTTAGTGGCTCAAGGGCGTAAGCCGCCAGCAAACGATATAGATGCTGACGATGCCGAGTTTTATGAGGGTGCAGATTCTATGCGTTCTAACGCATCACCTGAAAATTTACTATTAAGCGACGAAGTACGCGCTGTTATTTTTAACACCATTGATAGTTTGCCTGAAGATCTTAAAACCGCGATTACTCTTAGAGAGATTGAGGGTATGAGCTATGAAGAAATAGCCGTGGTGATGGATTGCCCAGTCGGGACGGTACGTTCGCGTATTTTTCGTGCCCGTGAAGCAATTGATAACAAATTAAACCCATTAATAGGCGAGTCTTAGTATGACAAAAGCACACGTTAACCGCTTAGATAACGAATCGTTATCAGCATTACTTGACGGTGAGCAAGCATTAAATGATGCAGCGATTGCATCTGCTGATGTAGCTACATTTGGCCGTTACGCTTTAATTGGTGACGCAATGCGAGCTAAAGTAAATAACAATAATATGGATTTTGATATCAGCGAGCGCATTTCGTCAGCACTTGAGAGCGAGCCCGTTTATGCCGATTTTAGCCAGTTTGATAATTCGCTAAAGCAAATAGATACTAAAACAAACGATAAAGTAGTGGCGTTTAACTGGCGCAAACCTGTGGCTCAAATAGCGATTGCAGCGAGCGTAGCGATGTTTACCATTGTTGGTATTAATACTTTGCCACAAGGTGAAGAGTCAGTACAAAATGAAATTCCTTTATTGCAAACCACACCATTAACAGGCATGGCTTCGCCAGTGAGTTACTCATCGGCACCAGCGCTTGAAAATGCAGAGCAAGGGTTGCGAGAGCTTCAGCAACAACGTATAGGTGCACTGGTACTGGAACATCAGCGTCAAGCACGTGTTGCCCATTCGTTAAAAGCGGCAAAATCAGTCGATACTTCGCAAGAGGAAAAAAACTAATTAAATGAAAGTAATTACTTTTATTATGTCGTTGGCATTAAGTTTTAATACCTTTGCCAATGACAACAATCCCGCCAAAGATTTACTGCTTGAGATGGCTAATGCCGTTCATACTCGTAATTTTGATGCCTCCTTTGTGGTTGTTAAAGGCAAAAGCATGGAGCCCTATCGTTGGGTGCACGCTAAACAGGGTGATGTAGAACTCGAACACCTTAGTTTACTTAATGGTGCGGGCCTTGAAATGATCCGCATTAATGACCAAGTTACTTATTTCGAACCACAATCAGCGCCTTATTCATTAAAGACCGATTCGATTGCAGGGCCTATTCCAGAGGTGTTGTTTAAAGATATAAATCGTTTAAGTACACATTATGACTTTGTACTTGGTGGTAAAGGTCGTATTGCCGGGCGTCCTGCGCAACTTGTGCGAATTGAATCTAAAAACGATGATAAATATAACTATTGGATATGGATAGACACAGAATCGTCATTATTATTAAAAGCGGCTTATGTTAATCAGCAAGGGGAAGCGCTAGAACAGCTACAGCTTACTCATATTAGCGTGACTGAGCAACCAGCGAGCCTACTGTTAGAGGTGCTTAATCGTAACTTTCCAACGCCATTACCTGCCAACTCAGTTGATCAAGAAATTCAAGCCAATGCTATGAATTGGCAAATTAGTTGGTTACCAACTGGATTTGAATTGCTGAAGTCAGACAGACATAAACTGGATTTGAACAATGAGCTAACAGACTATTATCTATATTCAGATGGTTTTGTTGAGGTGTCGGTATTTGTTCAACGACCATTGCCAGGCAAACGTTTAAATGGAGCATTAACCTCTGGAGCGACCACCATTTATGTGCACAATGGCAGAAATTTTGATGTGTCGGTAGTGGGGAATATTCCGACTACCAGTGCTAAAGCTATTGCTGAGTCTGTATCGCGGGCATTATAAGTTATTATGATAGAACAAACGTTAACCGTCGTGGCCCTTAGTGGCCACGTTGCGCATTTAGAAGCTCAACAAAAACAAGCTTGTGAAGGCTGTAATGGCCGTTGTGGCTCACAAATATTTAGTAAATTATTTGGTAGCGCAAAAAAAACGCTGCCCTACAAATTTGAAACGCAATTAGAAATAGGGCAAAAAGTCACTTTGTCACTGGATGACAGTCATGTTGTAAAACATGCTTTTGCGGTGTACATGCTACCTTTATTGGCTAGCTTGGTATTTGCCTTAGTCGCCAGTGAATTTATGTTACTCACTGAAGGCTGGCAAATTTTAGCGGCGTTAGCGGGGGGGATTAGTGGCTTTTTAATGGCTAAAACATGGGTGAAATCACTTAGACATGAGATTAAAGTGATAAAAATTCATCCAATTAGTCTCCCTTTAACTCAAATAGATGGTGATTGAGGCCAATTAAATGTAAAATTGCGTTTTTATGTCACAGTAACTTGAAAATAACTTGAAAATGCACAGCACGTATTTTCAAGTTATTTAGGCATATGGCCTTAGTCCCTTAAAATAGAAGTTTAGAATCCAGTTTATGAAGCATATCCGTAATTTTTCGATCATCGCCCACATTGACCATGGTAAATCGACCCTTTCAGACCGTTTGATCCAAGTTTGTGGGGGCCTAACCGACCGCGAAATGCAAAAACAAGTTCTGGATTCAATGGATATTGAACGTGAACGCGGCATCACTATTAAGGCACAAAGTGTAACCTTAAACTATAAAGCCAATGACGGTGAAACCTACCAGCTTAATTTTATCGATACCCCAGGGCATGTAGACTTTACTTATGAAGTATCCCGCTCGTTAGCGGCCTGTGAAGGTGCATTATTGGTTGTTGATGCTGGCCAAGGTGTTGAAGCACAGACACTGGCTAACTGTTATACCGCCATTGAAATGGACTTGGAAGTTATACCTGTACTTAATAAAATTGACTTACCGCAAGCTGATCCACTTCGTGTTGCCGAAGAAATTGAAGATATTATTGGTATTGATGCGCTGGATGCCGTGCAATGCAGTGCTAAAACAGGTGTAGGCATTGCTGAAGTACTTGAAATGATTGTTAAAGATGTCCCCCCTCCGGTGGGTGACAAAGAGGCGCCTTTGCAGGCGCTTATTATCGATTCATGGTTTGACCCATACCAAGGCGTTGTATCACTTGTGCGTATTAAGCATGGCGAGTTGCGCACAGGCGATAAAATTAAAATCATGTCAAATGAACATATTCATACTGCTGATCAGGTGGGTATTTTTACGCCTAAACAGACCAACACGGGTATTTTACGCACCGGTGAGGTGGGATTTGTTATTGCGGGTATTAAAGAAATACACGGCGCGCCGGTGGGCGATACCATCACTCATCAAAAAAATGCTGCGCCAATGCGTCTACCTGGCTTTCAAAAAATTAAGCCACAAGTTTATGCTGGTATGTTCCCTATTGCTTCTGATGAATATGAATCATTTCGCGATGCGCTTAATAAATTAAGCCTAAATGATGCGTCGTTATTTTTTGAGCCAGAAAATTCAACCGCCCTTGGTTTTGGTTTTCGTTGTGGCTTTTTGGGTATGCTCCACATGGAAATTATTCAAGAGCGTTTAGAGCGTGAATACAACATTGATTTGATCACTACGGCGCCTACGGTTATTTATGAAGTGGTCACAAAAGAGGGGACCACACAAATAGACAACCCTTCTGACTTACCGCCAGTTAACGATATTTTAGAGATTCGTGAGCCTGTGGTTGAAGCAAATATACTGGTACCACAAGAATATTTAGGTAGCGTGATCACCTTATGTGTTGATAAGCGCGGTATGCAAACTAAAATGACTTATCATGGTAAGCAAGTGGCTGTAACTTATGAGCTACCAATGGCTGAAGTGGTGATGGACTTTTTTGATAAATTAAAATCAACCAGTCGTGGTTTTGCATCACTTGATTACAATTTTAAGCATTTTCAAACCTCAGACATGGTGCGTGTAGATATACTCATTAATGGTGAGCGTGTCGATGCGCTAGCGATTATTGTTCACCGCGAAAGCGCACAATCACGCGGACGTCAATTAGCTGATGCGTTAAAAGAGCTTATTCCTAGGCAAATGTTTGATATTGCGATTCAGGCTGCCATTGGACAGCATGTTATTGCCCGTACTACTGTTAAGCAACTACGTAAAAACGTGATTGCAAAGTGTTACGGTGGCGACGTCAGTCGTAAGAAAAAGTTACTTCAAAAGCAAAAAGATGGTAAAAAACGTATGAAGCAACTGGGTAATGTTGAAGTACCTCAAGAAGCGTTCTTAGCTATTTTGAAAGTTGGTAAATAAAAACAAAGGATTATAAATGGCTGGTTATTTTTCAGTTTTATTAGTTTTATTAACCTTGGGCTCCGGCCTAATATGGTTAATAGATCACTTAATGTTTGCCCCTAAAAGGCAGGAACGTTTAGCCATAGCGCAAAGTTCCGCCGGCGGCCAACTTGATGAAGAAACAGCAGCACTGATTGCCCCTGAGCCAGTGATTACTGAAACGGCAAAGTCTATTTTTCCAATGATTGCTGCTATCACTATTTTTAGATCGTTCATCTTTGAACCTTTTCAAATTCCATCAGGGTCAATGATGCCAACATTATTAGTGGGCGATTTTATTTTAGTGCAAAAGTATGCTTATGGAATTAAAGATCCAGTATGGCGCAGTCAATTAGTTGATGTAAGTGAACCGGAGCGTGGTGATATTGTTGTTTTTAAGTTTCCGGGCAATGAAACAATTGATTACATAAAAAGAACAATAGGGTTACCTGGCGATAAAGTCGTCTATCGCGATAAGCATCTTTATATTCAGCCAAAATGTGCTGATGGTGAATCAAGCCGCGATAATCTGCAATGTGGTGAATACAATAAAATCGACATGGAAGTTAAAGAGAGAGGTGAATTCATGCTCAGAGGCATGGAGTCGGTTCGAGTAAATGAATCACTCACAGAAGGGGGTCACGATATTTTAATTTACCCTGAACTGCCTGAGAAAAAAGGTCGTTACTTTAGACAAGCAGGTACTCGCACCGATGAGTGGGTTGTGCCCGCAGATCACTATTTTATGATGGGAGATAATCGAGATAATAGTGAAGACGGTCGATTTTGGGGATTTGTACCAAAAGAAAACTTGGTGGGGAAAGCTGTCTTTATATGGATGAGTTTTGAATTTGATAATGGCCCAGATGACATTTTACCAGGATGGGTTCCAACTGGTGTTCGTTTTGAACGCCTAGGTAATATTCAGTAACAATGAAAAAAAATGTAACAGAATTATACAAAAGAATAGGCTACACATTTGCTGATCAAGGATTACTTGAGCAAGCAATGACGCATCGCAGCCATAAAGGTCAACACAACGAGCGACTCGAATTTTTGGGTGACTCTATACTGAGCTTTGTTATTGCCAATGCATTGTATGCTAAATTTCCAAAGGCACGCGAAGGCGATTTGAGCCGAATGCGTTCAACTTTAGTACGTGGGCAAACGTTAGCTGAATTTGGTCTTGAATTTGAGCTAGGTGATTACCTACGCTTAGGGCCAGGCGAGCTTAAAAGTGGCGGTTTTAGACGTGAGTCAACATTAGCTGATGCCGTTGAGGCCATTATTGGCGCTGTATTTTTAGATTCGGATATTGAGCGTTGCGGTTCGCTAATTTTAGACTGGTATGAACCACGTTTAGATGCTATTTCACCAGGGCTTAACCAAAAAGATCCTAAGACCCTGCTGCAAGAGTATCTGCAAGCTCGCAGGCTATCGTTACCTGGTTACACTGTAGTTGATACTAAAGGCCAGGCACACAATCAAACATTCACGGTTGAATGTATTGTTGATGGAATGGATAGCATTATTTCTGTTGGTAGCTCAAGGCGTAAAGCTGAACAAAAAGCTGCTGAAAAAGCATTGAAGATACTTAAAAATGAATCTTGATACCTTAAAACAGCCTCATGAAGGCGAAGTAGACACATTCTGTGGCATGGTTGCCATAGTTGGTCGCCCTAATGTGGGTAAGTCAACGTTGCTTAATGAAATTATTCAGCAAAAAGTGAGTATTACCTCGCGTAAGCCACAAACTACGCGTCATCGTATTATGGGGATTCATACTGAGGGTAAACACCAAGCGGTGTACGTAGATACCCCTGGGCTTCATGTTGAAGAAAAACGTGCAATTAACCGTTTAATGAATCGTGCAGCATCGAGCTCTATTGGTGATGTTGAGCTGATTATTTTTGTTGTTGAGGGCACGCATTGGAATGCCGATGACGACATGGTACTTAACAAAGTGAGCCAAAGTGGTAAGCCTGTTTTGTTAGTGATTAACAAAATTGATCAAGTAAAAGATCGTGACTTAGTATTACCACATATGAAATGGTTAGGTGATAAGTTTGATTTTATAGGCATTATGCCTGTGTCTGCGACTCAGGGTAAAAACATTAACCTGATCAAAGATGAAGTAACTAAGCGCTTACCGCCGTGCGAGTTTTATTTTCCTGACGACTACGTAACTGACCGTTCAATGCGTTTTATGGCAGCAGAGGTGATCCGTGAAAAGCTAATGCGTTTTATGGGTGAAGAGCTACCTTATTCAGTCACTGTTGAAATAGAGCAATTTAAATGGCAAGAAAACGGTGTTTGGCATATTAATGGCTTAATTTTAGTTGAGCGCGAAACCCAAAAGCGCATGGTTATTGGCAATAAAGGCGAAAAGCTAAAAGTTATTGGCCGTGAAGCACGTAAAGACCTAGAAGAAATGCTTGAAAACAAAGTATTTTTAGAGCTGTGGGTTAAAGTCAAATCGGGCTGGGCTGACGACGAGCGTGCGTTAAGAAGCTTAGGTTACGGTGAAGATTAAAAAGTATCAAATAGCCTAATATGGACAGCGACTTTTACAAAGCTTATTTATTACATCGGCGCCCTTATAGCGACTCGCAAGTAATGCTCGATATGCTCGTTGAAGGCGTTGGCCAACTTAGAATGCTCGCACGAGTTAGTGGCCGTCAGGCCACTAAACACAAAGCCCAACTCCAACCATTTCAAGCCTTACTTGTCCACTACAACGGTAAATACGATTTAAAATATATTAATAAATTTGAGCTTCATGGTAACCCATTGTTTTTAAACGGTGATAAGCTTTACTGTGGCTTTTATTTAAATGAGTTAACCAATCGCATTGTGCCGATTAACGAACCAATCGATCAGGTTTTTCAGCTTTACAAAACCCACTTAGAAAACCTCAATAGTGGTAGTGAAATGCAAGCGGTACTGCGCTCTTACGAGTTTCAATTATTAGCGTTGTTAGGCTACGGTGTCGATTTTTGTTTTGATGCTGAGGGTGAGCCAATTGATGATACAAAAACGTATAGCTATTTCGCTGAAGTAGGATTTTCAGTGCAGCAAGATACACGCACTGGATTTACCGGTTTGCAGCTCAATGCCATTGCAAATCATGACTTTAGCCAGGCTGATGTGTTATACATGGCAAAGCAATTAAGTCGCTATTTATTAAAACCATTATTGGGCAATAAACCACTAAAAAGTCGTGAGTTATTTATTAGCTCTTAACAAATTTCATAGGTAAAAAAATGAAAGATATTCTTTTAGGCGTGAACGTAGACCATATTGCCACGCTTCGCCAAGCACGCGGTACTTCCTACCCTGATCCAGCACATGCCGCAAGCGTTGCAGAGCATGCCGGTGCTGATGGTATTACTATTCATTTACGCGAAGACCGCAGACATATTCAAGACCGTGATGTGTATGTCATGGCTAAAACCATTCAAACACGGATGAACCTTGAAACCGCAGTCACCGATGAAATGATTGCCATTGCACTTGAGGTTAAACCTGAATATGTATGTTTAGTGCCTGAAAAACGCGAAGAGCTTACCACCGAAGGTGGCTTAGATGTAGCAGGTAATATCGAAAAAATAGCAGCAGCAACTAAAACATTAACGCAAGCGGGTATTAAAGTATCATTATTTATTGATGCTGATAAAGCACAATTAGATGCTGCAAAAGTCTGTGGCGCACCGTATGTGGAAATTCATACTGGTGCATACGCCGATGCAACAAACGATGAAGACACCGCTGTAGAGCTTGAGCATATTCGCCAAGGTGTACAATATGCCGCGAGTATTGGTTTAATTGTTAATGCAGGGCATGGTTTGCATTACTACAACGTAAAACCAATTGCAGCGATGCCTGAAATATACGAGTTAAATATTGGCCACGCCATAATTGCTCGTGCTGCCATTGATGGCTTAGATAAAGCTGTTCGCGATATGAAACGTCTAATGCTTGAAGCTCGCACTTAAATAAGTAAAAAGCATATAAATCAATAATTTAAAGGCGAGTTATCACTCGTCTTTTTGGTGCTTAATATTGGCGTCAATCAGTAAGTTTTTAAGCTCATCTTGCAGCTCAAATAGCTCTGGCTCTATATTATCAAGCGTACACTTACTTTTAAGTGAGGTTTCTATTACTTCAGTCAAGTTTTTTAATTTTGGCACACCCGTATAACAGCAGGCGCCATGAAATTTATGAATAACGCTTAAAACCTGTTGGCAATCTTCACTGCTTATTGCTTGATTTAGCAAGGCAAGGGTTTCGGGTACACTTAGCAATAACATATTAAGCATTTCATTGGCTAATTCTGTTTTACCCCCAGCTCGTTGCAGTGCTAGGTTCCAATCAAGCCGAGGGCTGTTGAAAGGGGCACAGCTATGTTCAGTTGTGTTTTTTTGTTTATCACGACTTTTTGGTAATTGCGCACTGTAGTCGCAAATTATTTGGTTTAACATGTCCTCGTCAATCGGTTTGGTTAAGTAGCCCTCAAAACCATCTTTTAATAACTGCTCTTTTTCACTGTTTAGTGCATGCGCGGTTACAGCTATTATTGGGGTATCTTCATTAAGTGATGACTCTTTGATTAGTTTACATGCGGTGATGCCATCCATTATCGGCATTTGAATATCCATAAAAATCACATCATATTTATGACTCTTACTCAAACTATACGCCTGTGAGCCATTATGAGCCGAATCTATAAGTTCAACTTGCTCGTTTAGTAAAGTGTAAATTAGTTTTAAGTTTGCGTCATTATCATCAACCACTAATACTTTTAATGGCAATAGGGGTTGCTCATGTTGATCTATATTGTGCGCCGGATGATCCAACCGATAGGGCGCTGCGAGTAATTCACATAATTTACGATGATTAAGGGGTTTACTTAAACACGCGTCAGCACCGCTGCCAATAAAGGCTTCGCGCATATTATGAGAAACAGTATTGAGCATTAAATATAAATAGTCGGTTGACTCCCTTACTGCTTTTACATAGCTTTTTAAGCGCTGCATGTCATCAACCGATGCCATATGACCAATCAGGCAAATATCAAAATTAATGTTTAAGTTTTTTATCTGCTCTAAAAATTCAGTTTCGTTGTAGCAAGAGGTAACACTGATTTTCCATTCTTTTAATAATGAGACCATGGCATGGTGAGTGTGTTTATGAGGTTCTAAATAAAGTACACGTTTGCCAATAAGTGATTGAGTAGGTAAATCGTTAGTAAACACATGATTTGGTAATCTAAATACGCTGTTAAAGGTAAAACAAGTACCACTACCAGGAGCCGAATTAAGCGTGATGCGCCCGCTCATTGCTTCAACAATATGTTTGGTAATAATAAGCCCTAAACCGGTGCCGCCAAATTTGCGAGTAATACTGGAGTCGGCTTGTCCAAATGCGGTAAATAAGGCATCTTGCTTATCCGCGGGAATACCCACTCCCGTATCTGCAACTGACACTAAAATTGAGGCGCGCTCTTCATCAAGTAATCGATGACTAATATCGACCTTTATTGCGCCTTTTTCGGTAAATTTAATTGCGTTGCTTAAAAGGTTTACAAGTACCTGTTTAAACCGAGTGGGATCACCTGTTAAATGATCAGGCACTTGAGGATTAACATAAATAGATAACTCAAGCTGTTTGTCGTGCGCACTCGGTGCCAGTAATGTCATGACTTCGTTAACACTATCCCGAAGTTGAAACTGAATAGACTCAAGCTCCATCGCACCCGCTTCTAATTTTGAGAAATCTAATATATCGCTGATTATAGTCATTAAACTGTTAGCTGAGAGCTCAATAGTATCAAGGTAATCTTTTTGGTTTTTATTAAGTGGTGTTTTATGCAGCTGACGAGTAAAGCCAATAACCCCATTGAGTGGGGTACGTAATTCGTGACTCATTTTAGCTAAAAAGTCAGACTTAACGCGGTTGGCATCTTGGGCTTCCTTTTTAGCCATAGTGAGCTGTATATTTTGAGTTTCATATTGTTCAAGTGTTTCACGGTAATCGCTGGTTGCTTGATCAATATTTTTTTGCATCTCATCTTTTTGCATTACCATTGAATGAGAGATGGTATTAAGTCCTTCACGTAACAGCTCAAACTCGCCACTCATTGGTTCGGTTAATCCGGTTTGCCTTTTACCTTCAATTAATCTATCAATAGCAAGTACTAACTTATTAAGTGGGGTCATAAACATACGACTCAGTCTTAGTGCTAAAATAGCCGCTAAAACTAAAGCAAGTATAATAATGATACCGCTGACTAATAATGCGCGTTGCTGACCAATAACCGCTTTGTCGCGGTTAAGTTGGATCACCACAGTGCCTAATGATGTTTGAAACTCAGAGGTGTTCCAGCCACTGTCGGGGGTTGAATGGTTAATAATAGGGGTGAAAAAGGTTACTAAGTCTTCTGTTTGTCGAACATAGGTCGCTTTAAAATTATTTAATTGCGCTTGCTCAATTAAAGTGTCGAAGGAGCGATGGTAATTACTAGTTATAATGAGTTGATTGTTATCGTTAAATATTGCAATCGATTGAATTGCAGGAGAATGCTTGTTGTGTGTATAGCTAATAACACGATTAAGCAATTTTTTATTTTTTTCAAGTAGGGGTTGTTCAAGCGCAATAGCCAGTGGCTCAGAAATAGTGATTCCTTGTTGATATAAAATTTCATCAAGCTCAATGTAACGATTTATTGTAAAATAACCACCTAGTAATAACCCAATGATCACTGTAGGTATTAAGGTGAGAGTTAAAACAGAATCGCGCAAGCCTAATTTAGTCATAATTTGAATGTTGTTATCATTATTATTGATTGTGAGTATATACATACTCATCGCTATTCTCAAAGTATGTAAAGACATAACCATCAACCCTTTAAGGTAATGCCACATGGCGCAAATATTTAAAGCAAAGAAAGAGCCACTTCAGCAACAATCGCTAGAGTTGGATATTACGGCTATGGATCATCATGGTCGTGGTATTGCAAAATATAATAATAAAGTATGTTTTGTTAGTGGGGCATTGCCTGGTGAGCGTGTAAAAGCAACGCTAATTGATGATAAAGCGCGCTACAGCCAAGCCGATACGCTTAACGTACTCAAAGGCAGTGAATTTCGTACTGTGCCTATTTGTGAGCACTATGGCCAATGTGGTGGTTGCCAACTGCAACATTTAGCTGCCACACAGCAAGTGGTTGAAAAACAAAAAGCAGTAAATCAATTATTTGAAAAGTTTGCAAAATTAACCGATTTAAATTGGCAAGCACCACTGCTTAGCAAAGCATCTGGTTATCGACGCAGTGCCCGCATTGCCGTGATGTATGATAAAACGGCAAAAAAAATGCGGGTAGGCTACAGGGCAAATGGCTCTAAACGTATTGTCAGTATTAATAAATGCCCCGTATTAAATGATGTATTTAGCGATGTGTTTAGGGTTTTTGATAAGGTTATTAATCAATATAAAGCGCTGCACAGTATAAGTCATTTGCAGTTGTGCGCTGCTGATGAGCAAAGTTATATTGTTATTCGCCATACAAAAATGATTGCTCCAAGCGACAAAGCGATTGTTGAGCATATTGCGACAGCGCACCATTGGCAGCTAGTTTGGCAAAGTGATAGCAATACAATTGAACATTCACATTTAGCGATGCCATTTTATAAGCTTGAACAGTTGGGGATAAAATTTGAATTTGGACTTAGCAACTTTATTCAAGTGAATGCCTGTGTTAACCAAGCAATGTTACTTCAAGCGTTAAATTGGCTTGCTTTAAAAGGTGATGAAAATGTCTTGGATTTATTTTGTGGTATTGGTAATTTCTCTTTAGTGTTGGCTCGTCAAGCTAACACTGTAATAGGAATTGAAGGCGTGGCTTCGGCGGTTGCATTAGCGGCTCAAAATGCGCACACTAACTCTATTACCAATACACAGTTTCATTGTTTTGATTTAACCGATAGTATTAAAAAAGCAGCGTGGTTTAATCAACAATTAGATATTTTAGTGCTCGATCCTTCACGTACTGGTGCTATGGCAGTGTTAGAACAGCTTCCATTGACCCAGTTTAAAGCGATTTTATACGTTTCTTGCGACCCTGTTACTCTAGCCCGTGACAGCGCTATTATTTCGCAAGCTAACTTTGAGCTCAATAAAATAGGGCTAATGAATATGTTTCCTCATACGGGACATATCGAAACTATGGCGTTATTTCAACGGAGGTAAAGCGCATTATGGTAGCAACACGTCAATCTCATCAACATGACAAAGCGGGTGATTTTTTTACTCGGGTAGAGTCTCTTGATTTGTCTCAAGAAAAAATCAGTTTGCTGAAAAAGGCACACCAACTTTGCCAAACTTGCGATAATCGCGAGCGTCAAAATACAGCGATAGAAATGGTGGAAATTCTAGTTGAGCTAAATTTAGATGCCGACTCCTTAGCCACAGCTTATTTAACGCCTTATTATTTAAATGACATAGTGAGCATTGACGCTGTAGAGGAGCATCTAGGTAATCATGTTGCTGTGCTATTAACCGGCGTGTCGCAAATGGCCACCATAAGCACGCTAGCTCATCAAGGTAACGGCACGGTACAGGTTGATAATATTCGTCGTATGTTACTGGCTATGGTTGAAGATGTACGTGCTGTGGTTATTAAATTAGCCGAGCAAGTGTGCCATTTACGCAATGTAAAAGATGCCGCAGAGGAAGAGCGGGTCATAGCTGCCAAAGAAACCGCTGATATATTTGCACCACTTGCTAATCGCCTTGGTATTGGTCAATTAAAATGGGAGCTGGAAGATTTAGCCTTTCGCTATTTACACCCAGATATTTATAAAAATATTGCCAAACAACTGGATGACAAACGCCTTGCCCGCGAAGCGTATATGGCTGATATGGTCGAGCTGGTAAAACAACGCTTACATGAAGCGGGTATTAAAGCTGAGGTGTACGGCAGGCCAAAACACATCTACAGTATTTATAAAAAAATGGCGAAAAAAAATTACGAGTTTGATCAGCTATTTGATATCCGCGCTATGCGGATTGTGGTTGAACGATTACAAGACTGCTACGGTGCGCTAGGTATAGTGCATACTAATTGGCGCCATTTAAATAAGGAGTTTGATGATTATGTGGCGACTCCAAAACAAAATGGTTATCAATCTATTCATACCGTAGTTTTTGGCCCTGAGGGTAAAACCGTTGAAATTCAAATTCGAACCCACGATATGCATCAAGATGCAGAGTTGGGGGTGGCTGCGCATTGGATGTACAAAGAAGGGGCATTACCAGGGCGGGGTTCTGGCTATGAGCAAAAAATTAGCTGGTTGCGTAAATTATTGCAATGGCAAGAGGAAGTGGTTGATGGCAGCGATTTAGCACAAGAGCTCAAAAACCAAGTGGTTGAAGACCGTGTGTATGTGTTCACGCCACGTGGCGATATTTTTGACTTGCCACTTGGTGCAACGCCACTTGATTTTGCTTACTACATTCACTCCAATGTGGGGCATCGGTGTATTGGCGCAAAAATATTTGGCAAAATAGTGCCGTTTACACATCAATTAAGTACCGGCGATCAGGTTGAAATACTGACCCAAAAGCAGCCAAATCCAAGCCGTGATTGGTTGAACCCGTCGTTAGGGTACATCAAATCATCTCGTGCAAGAGCCAAAATCCATCATTGGTTTAAACAACTCGATCGCGATAAAAACTTAAGCGCGGGTAAAGAAATCCTTGATAACGAATTACAAAAATTAGAGCTGACTTACAAAGATTTAGACCCAGCTATAAAGCGCTTTAATTTTAGAGAGCTGGATGACTTGATGGTGGCCATTGGTGCGGGCGATATTCGCCTTAACCAAATGCTTAACTTTATTACCGACAAAGCAGAACACGAACCCGTTATTCGCTTTAAATCGCCTAGCAAAGTAACTGGCGACAACAATGGCATTGTGGTTGATGGTGTGGGCAGCTTAATGAGTCATGTCGCTAGATGCTGTCGCCCAGTGCCAGGGGATGAAATTATTGGTTATATTACCCAAGGGCGTGGCATTGGCGTACACCGAGATGATTGTGACTCGTTTAGTAATTTAAAAAATAAGCACCCAGAGCGTGTTATTTCAGTGAGTTGGTCAGACGATATCAGCAGCTCTTATGCGTTGACTATTCGTATTGAAGCCAGCGATCGTTCTGGATTAATTCGTGATATTAGTTCAGCTTTGGCCAATGAAAAAGTTAATGTGCTCAGCATGAATGTCAATACGGTTGATAACACGCAAACCGCTATTTTTGTGATGCAAATAGAAGTGCATGACTTACAGGGCACCAATAAAGTGCTTTCTAAGCTACACCAAATTGAAGGGGTGCACAGTGCAAAGCGAGGGCAATAATAACACCAGCAATGAGGCAGTGAGCCAACTGCTTGAAATAATGCAAACACTAAGAAACCCTGAGGGTGGATGCCCTTGGGATCTTAAGCAAACGTTTGCGTCAATTGTGCCACACACCCTAGAAGAAGCTTACGAAGTAGCTGATTGTATTGAATCGAACAATTTAAGCGATTTAAAAAATGAACTAGGCGACTTACTGTTTCAAATTGTATTTTATGTGCAATTAGCACAAGAGCAGCAATTATTTAATTTTAATGATGTTGTAGTACAGTTAAACGAAAAGCTGGTGCGTCGTCATCCGCATGTATTTACAGCGCAAGCAACACCTAAAACCGATGCCGAATTAGCAGCGCAGTTCCAAGCAATAAAAGCACAAGAGCGTGCGGCTAAATCTAAGCATCAAAGCTCATCGCTTTGGCAAGGCATACCAAGCAGTTTGCCGGGCTTAGCTAAAGCTAAAAAAATTCAACAACGAGTCGCTGCACTTGGTTTTGACTGGCCTAGCTATCACGGTGCTATTGACAAAGTGAGTGAAGAAGTTGAAGAAGTTAAAGAAGCCTTAGCACATAACCCATACTCAGAGCATACGGCAGAAGAGTTAGGCGATTTACTGTTTGCAACCGTTAACGTAGCGCGTCATGTTAAGCGTGACCCCGAACAATTATTGCGCAGTGCTAACGACAAGTTTTCTGCACGATTTGAAAAGGTACAAAACTACTTAATTGCACAAGGTAAATGTATTGAGTCAGCCTCTTTAGAGGAAATGGATGCAGCATGGGATGCGATAAAAAAAATTAAATAAGCTGGCCCATAAAAGTGCTTGTTTTTTGTGCATAGATTTACCATTTATAGCTGGATTGCTCAGCTATGTTTTGGTACAATTTTATCCCGTCTTGTTTATATTCCAAAATCACTTGTTTGGGTATTATATTTCTTTTAATTCCTGATATTCTAGGGTTCGCATGAGTACAAAATTTATCTTCGTTACTGGCGGAGTTGTTTCTTCGTTGGGTAAAGGTATTGCAGCAGCATCGTTGGCCGCTATTTTAGAAGCCCGAGGCTTAGATGTTACCATTTTAAAGCTGGATCCTTACATCAACGTTGACCCAGGCACAATGAGCCCAATTCAACATGGTGAAGTATACGTTACCGAAGACGGCGCAGAGACCGACCTTGATTTAGGTCACTACGAACGCTTTATTCGCACCAAAATGACCAGTCGTAATAACTTTACGCAAGGGCGCGTATATGAAGATGTACTACGTCGTGAAAGACGTGGTGAATATCTTGGCGCAACTATTCAGGTTATTCCTCATATTACCAATGACATTAAGCAACGTGTTTATGATGGCGCAGAAGGCCATGATATAGCAATCGTTGAAATTGGTGGTACGGTAGGTGATATTGAATCACAACCATTTATCGAAGCGATTCGTCAAATGGGTACAGAAATTGGTCGTGAACGCGCACTTTTCATTCACTTAACCCTAGTGCCATTCTTAGGCCCTGCCGGTGAAGTGAAAACAAAACCAACTCAGCACTCAGTTAAAGAGTTACGCTCGGTAGGTATTCAACCAGATATTCTTATTTGTCGCTCAGATCGTAAATTGCCAAATAATGAGCGTGCAAAAATTGCATTGTTCACCAACGTTGAAGAAAAAGCCGTTATTTCACTCCCAGATGTAGACAGTATTTATAAAATTCCTGCACTATTAAAATCGCAAGAGCTAGATAACTTCGTCTGCCGACGTTTTCATTTAGACGCGCCAGAGGCTGATTTAGCTGAATGGGAACAAGTATTGTATCAAGAGTCAAACCCAACGGGTGAAGTGACCATTGGTATGGTAGGTAAGTACACTGAATTACCCGATGCTTACAAATCAGTTAACGAGGCATTAAAGCATGCTGGATTAAAAAATCGTTTAACTATTAATATTCAATATGTTGACTCACAAGACCTAGAAACGAAAGGCACAGATATCCTTTCTCGCTTAGACGCTATTTTAGTGCCCGGTGGTTTTGGTGGTCGCGGTGTTGAGGGTAAAATTTTAGCGGCTAAATATGCCCGTGAAAATAAAGTGCCTTACTTAGGTATTTGTTTAGGTATGCAAGTTGCTTTAATTGAATACGCACGTAACGTTGCGGGTTTAACGGATGCCAACTCAACTGAATTTAATGCAAATTCAACAGCCCCAGTGGTTGGTTTAATTACTGAGTGGTTAGACGCTGAAGGTAATATAGAAGTACGTGATGAAAAATCTGATTTAGGTGGCACTATGCGTTTAGGCGCTCAAAAATGTCATTTAATCCCTGGCTCTAAAGTGCATGGTGTTTATGGTAGTGACGAAATTGTTGAACGCCATCGCCACCGTTACGAAGTTAACAACAACTTTGTAGCACAGCTTGAGGAAGCAGGTTTAAGCTTTACAGGTTTATCTGAAGATAAAAAACTAGTAGAGATCATTGAAAATAAAGATCACCCTTGGTTTATTGCAGCGCAATTCCACCCGGAATTCACTTCAACACCACGCGATGGTCACCCGCTATTTGAAGGGTTTGTGGCTGCGGCTCACGCCTATCAAAAAGCATCTTCGTAATTATAAAAGGCTGTGCATATTGCATGGCCTTTTTTATTTCTAAGGCTGGCTTAAGTTAGCCATACTCACCATTTTGGGAATATAGAGGAATCAAGATGTCAGAAATCGTAAAAGTAATCGGTCGTGAAATTATGGACTCGCGTGGTAACCCAACTGTTGAAGCTGAAGTGTATTTAGCTGATGGTTCATGGGGCCGTGCTGCGGCACCATCTGGTGCATCTACCGGCACTCGCGAAGCATTAGAATTACGTGATGGCGATAAAACGCGTTACTTAGGTAAAGGCGTGTTAAAAGCAGTTGGCTTTATTAATAATGACATTGCTAAAGCGCTAAAAGGTCAAAATGCACTTGCTCAAAGTGATGTAGACCAAGTAATGCTTGATTTAGACGGCACTGAAAACAAAGAAAAACTAGGTGCCAACGCCATCTTAGCCGTGTCCCTTGCAAACGCAAAAGCCGCTGCACAATTTAAAAAAGTAGCGCTTTACGAGCACATCGCTGACTTAAATGGCACGCCGGGTGTTTACTCTATGCCATTGCCAATGATGAACATCATCAATGGTGGTGAGCATGCTGATAACTCTGTTGATATTCAAGAGTTTATGATTCAGCCAGTGGGAGCTACTAGCTTTCGTGAAGCACTACGTATGGGCGCTGAAGTATTTCATAGCCTTGCCAAAGTACTTAAAGCGGATGGCCATTCAACAGCGGTGGGGGATGAAGGGGGGTTTGCACCAAACCTTGCCTCAAATGAAGCAGCACTTGCCGCCATTAAAGTGGCGGTTGCTAATGCCGGCTACGAGCTTGGTAAAGACATTACCCTTGCACTGGATTGTGCTGCCTCTGAGTTTTATGACAAAGAAGCAAATATCTACGATCTTAAGGGTGAAGGCAAGCAATTCACATCTGAAGAGTTTAACTACTTCTTAAAAGACTTAACTGAGCAATACCCAATTGTATCAATTGAAGATGGCTTAGATGAGTCTGATTGGGATGGCTTTGCTCACCAAACTAAACTAATGGGCGATAAAGTTCAATTAGTGGGCGACGATCTGTTTGTAACCAATACCAAGATTTTAAAACGCGGTATCGATAACGGTATTGCTAACTCAATCTTAATTAAATTTAACCAAATTGGTTCACTAACCGAAACGTTAGCAGCCATAAAAATGGCGAAAGACGCAGGTTTTACAGTGGTTATTTCTCACCGCTCTGGTGAAACAGAAGATGCAACCATTGCTGATTTAGCCGTAGGTACAGCTGCAGGCCAAATTAAAACAGGTTCATTAAGCCGCTCTGACCGTGTTGCAAAGTACAACCAATTGCTTCGTATTGAAGAGCAATTAGGCGCTAAAGCACCGTACAATGGTTTAAAAGAAGTGAAAGGTCAGTAATTCTTTAGAGTCTGAAATTTAAGATTATAAAAATCCTCGCCTATGCGAGGATTTTTTTGTAAAAAATAGCAAAAAAGAGACAAAGGGAACGGGCTACGAGCATCGAGCTACGGACGTTAAGCAACCAGTGCGAATGTCTAGGTTAAAAAAAGTAAGAAAGTAGACATTAGGCGATAGGCATTAGTTAGCAACTAGCCGAGTCAAACGCTAATTACTTTTCATCAATTAAAGCTGAAATTGCTGCTTTAAAATCTCGCCGGTAAAACTAGTTTTTAAATAAAAACCACGGGGCAGTGTTTTAATTATTTGCCCGTTTGGGCCGATGGCATCGGTAACGACATGGCTATTAGCGGCTTTTGGCCGTATTTGCATTGCATCGCCTAAATGCCCTGATATCTCATCAACTCGACCAAGCGCTATAAGCTCCATCTGTTCTTCCCAGTCGCGTTGTAATAGTGCGTCTTGTGCTTGGGAGGGTTGCCACAAAAAGCCACTGCCTATGGTTCTATCAAACGGGGCGATATCGCGCTCACTTAAAATAGGTAACCATAAAACATGATTCAACTTTTTACGTACGCTGCTGGTGTGCCAGGTCATACCGGTTACATTCATTAACGGGGTGACCGACACAAAGGTAGTTTCTAGCGGTTTACCTTTATATGAAATGGGTAATGTTTTAAGCTCTATGCCTAAATCTTCAAAGTCAGGGAGCGGTTTTGAACCGGCTGTTGCCCCTAAAACATATTCAATCAGCTGACCTGTCCAGCCTTTTTCACGCAATAAATCATCAGGTGTTTTAAAGTGATGCTGTTGTGCTAATTGCCCAAGTGTGAGCCCAGCAATAGCGTTAACGCGTTGCATTAATTGATTGATTGAATTAGGTTTTAAAGGTTGCATGCTGTTTATTTTAGTTGAATAAATACTACAGTCATGATAGCAAATTAGCTTAGTAGTGGATATCTTTTGAGGTTGGTTGATTTTTGTACTGGCAGTGTTTGGTGTAATTTTATGCACTGTTTTTAAATTATAAATTTATCTAAACACCTGAACTACAATGTTTTTTTTGCTTTTAGTAATCAGCTTTAATTAATATCTATATTTGTTATAAGGATAAATACAGAACTATGAACAAGTTTATCCACAGAATTTGTGGAGAACATCGCTTTTTAGATGTCGCATTGTGGATTTGTTTGCTAAATGAGCGTGTTTTATAAAAGTTATGCACAAACTGTGAGTAACCAGCGTAAACAGTGAGGTTTTTATGTGTTTATCCATGCTCATAAAATATCAGTGTTGTTTGTTATTCATATGCAGATTAATTTGCCTCAACAAGCGGGGTCAATAAGGCTTACTTATAATAGTATTTGCCGTATTGCGGCTAATGTGGAACAATCATAAAAAATCGACTTACAAATGAGGCACTAAGGTGATTGATGCCGAAGGTTTTCGTGCCAATGTCGGAATTGTAATTTGCAATAATCAAGGGCAAGTATTTTGGGCCAGACGCTATGGCCAACATTCTTGGCAATTTCCTCAAGGGGGGGTTGATGATGGTGAAACACCAGAACAAACGATGTACCGTGAATTGCACGAAGAAGTAGGCTTGCGACCAGAAGATGTAGAAATAGTTGCAAGCTCAAAACATTGGTTACGCTATAAGTTACCCAAACGATTGATTCGCCGCGACTCAAGTCCGGTGTGTATTGGGCAAAAACAAAAATGGTTTTTATTAAAATTACGTTGTAAAGATGAAGATGTAAACTTACTTAAAACCCATCACCCCGAATTTGATGATTGGCGATGGGTGAGCTATTGGTATCCTGTAAGGCAGGTTGTATCGTTTAAACGGGATGTTTATCGGCGTGTTATGAAAGAGTTTGCTCCTTTTGCAATGCCTTTTAATAAACGAGAGCAACATAAAGATAACTGGCGAAATAAAAGGTAGTTTTACATAAATAGGGAGCAGTGTATGCTGGCATCACTCAGATCGATTGCTGAGTCTGTTTCGCAACAAGCGAATTTAGACAGTGCGTTAGCGTGCTTTGTGAAAATGGTGAAAGATGCCATGAACACTCAATGCTGCTCCATTTATTTTGCCGATTACAGCCAAGATAACTTTGTACTTATGGCCACCGAAGGCTTAAACCCTGATGCAGTGGGCAAGTTTCGAATGGGTTTTACTGAGGGGCTAGTTGGTCTGGTTGCACAACGTGAAGAACCCATTAATATTGCGTTTGCTAAGTCTCATCCTCGTTTTAAGCTCTCCCCTGAAGTTAACGAAGAAGGTTATAACGCATTTTTGTCTGTACCCGTTGTTCATCAAAAAAAGGTATTAGGCGTTATTGTAGTGCAACAAAAAATGGCTCGGGTATTTTCTCAAGATGAAGAATCATTTTTAATTACCCTCTCGGCTCAGCTTGCGTCGCAATTAGCGCATGCTGAAATAAAAGAAGTATTGCGCCAAGATGAGTCATCTCATCAAACATCAGTGTTAAAAGGAGTTTCAAGCACCCCCGGTATTAGTATAGGTAAAGCTTTTGTAGTTATTCCTAAGCTTAACTTTAAATCAATAGAGCTCACTAAAAATAGCGATGTGAATGAACAGCGCCGTTTATTTACTCAAGCGATTGCAGCAACGCGTAAAGAGTTTAGCGCTTTGTCGATGACATTAAGCGATGCCATACCACAAGAGGCGCTGGCTGTGTTTGATGTATATCAGCAGTTACTTGATACTAAAAGCTTAGGGCATAATGTTGAAGTACAACTGCAAGAAGGTTGGTGTGCAAAGAGTGCTTTAAAAATTGTAATTGAACGTTTAGTTGCTCAGTTTAACGAAATGCAAGACCCTTATATTAAAGAACGTGCCGTTGATGTTAAAGACATAGGTTTGCGGGTGCTTCATCATTTAGTGAATACTGAAGATGCTATAAAAGAGTACCCTGAAAACACTATTTTAATAACGCACACATTAACGCCTGCCATGCTAGCAGAGGTGCCCAACGAGCGTTTAGCGGGGGTAGTAAGCATTAATGGTTCAGCAAACAGCCACGCTTCTATTTTAACTCGCGCTATGGGGGTGCCTGCAATTTGGGGTATTGAAGATTTGCCGCTATTGCAGTTTGATAACAAAGAAATGATTTTAGATGCTTTTTCAGGGCGTTTATATATTTCACCCTCGCAAATGCTAATTGATGAATATACGCAACTCCAACACCAAGATAATCTACTTAATAATCGTTTCCTAGAAGAGCAATCATTGCCTGCAACCACTTTAGATGGGGAACATATTAGTTTATTACTTAATGCAGGGCTTGAACTAAATACACAACAAAATAGCGCGCATATTTGTGATGGGGTTGGCTTGTATCGTACTGAAGCATGGTTCATGCAAAAAGGGCAGTTCCCATCGCAACAAGACCAAGAAAAATGGTATCGAGAAGTACTCAGTAGTTATTACCCAGACCCGGTTGTTATGCGTACCTTGGATATTGGCGGCGATAAAGTCTTAGATTACTTTAATATTACCGAAGAAAATCCATTTTTAGGTTGGCGTGGTATTCGGATCAGCTTAGATCATCCAGAACTTTTTCTTGATCAACTCAAGGCGATGTTAAAGGCCAACATAGGCTTAGGTAATTTAAAAATTATGCTACCTATGATCAGTGGTTCCGATGAGGTTGAAGAGTCGCTAACACTTTTCAATCAAGCTTATTTCGAGTTAAATGAAGCTTTTCCAGGGCAAATTATTGAAAAACCAGATATTGGCATTATGCTCGAGGTGCCCTCTAGTGTATTTATGTTGCCAGAGTGGTCTAAAAAAGTTGATTTTTGCTCAGTAGGCAGTAACGATTTAACCCAGTATTTGCTAGCGGTAGACAGATCAAATGCCCGAGTGGCTGATTTGTTTAACCCTTATCATCCAGCTGTTTTGCGCGTATTAAATAATATTGCCAGCGAGTGTGAGCACTATGAATTACCCTTTAGTTTATGTGGGGAGCTTGGCGGCGATCCTGAAGGTGCTATATTGCTCATTGCCATGGGATACAGGCGTTTAAGTATGAACTTATCGTCGTTAAACAAAGTTAAATGGGTGCTAAGGCGTTTGAATGTGAGTGATATGGAGACATTACTTAGCGAGTGTTTAGCCCAGCCAAACGCTAAACAAGTATTACGATTAACCCGTCACTTTATGATAGAGCACCAACTAGGCGATTTATTTTATACACCTAAGTCTGAGAGATCCCCACGAATTTAGCCTAAATTATCAATTTGTATAGTCAGAAGTGACAACTGGCTATACACATAAATAATGAACTGCCCATCAGGCTCATACCTAGGATCATCAACCACTTCTTTGCCAAGATAAATATAGGACAATACTCGTCGTTTTTTCTCTGTATTCGCTTGTAATGCCGCATCCCCTTGTTGTGCCGACACGGTGTACCCTATGCACCATAAGACAAACAACATTAACGCCGCTATGAGCAATAAATTATCAAACCTTTCTGCGCTTCTTGAATTTGCAAAGGCTAAACTAATGCCAAGTTTTGCATTCTTAGTGTCTCTGAAACTTTCTTCTATTTGCATACGTTGTTTATATAAAGTCACAATCCGTTGAGGCTTATCTGTAAATTGTGTAGGTAAATTAAACACAAGTAGCCAAGGCTCTTTGGCCTTTTGTTGTTGGTATTTAACCGTTGTACATTGAGATTGCCCACCCCGTTTTTTGATTTTTTTACGTCCCTTGTTTTTCCCTCTAAACAAAACACCTTGGCACGCGAAACGAACTGTTTTTCCGTAGTAAATCTGTGTCAGAAGGTGTGGTTTATCTGTTGCTTGCTCAAACCATGATTTACAATTTCGCCATGTCTCAAGGTCGCTAGATAAGGTCACATTGCCTCTGACGCGCCCAAGCCAATACCAGCCTTTATCTTCTATGGCTTTAAACCATGGCGTTCTAAAAATAGCATCAGATAAAATAATAGGCTGACAATCTGCAGGTAAACACTGTGCCAAGCTATCGAGTAAGTGTTGATGAGCCGCTTCGGTATTTAATTCGCTTTCAGGATACACTTTTTCATAGAGCGTTAACGCTCTTCCCCCCATTGGTATGCTTGCCCTGAGCACTTGAAATATTTCGCCGCCATTAATAGGTGACCAGTCAACGATAATAAGTGGGTGTTGTTGCTGGCCTACTAAGCATTCGGTCATATGTTCATAGAAACAAAGACGTTCTTGATGCAGGTTAGCATTACCAATCAAACGGTCTGCGCGTTTAATATCATGTTTTTTATCGGTATTAGAAAATGATTTTAATCCGCGGCCTAGGTAAGTGACAGTAACGCGCTGGTCACGCAAGCCTGAGTTAACAAACGTAAAGACTGTATTTAAACGTGTTTTATGAATTTCAGGGTAGGCAATGGCAATATCTTTGTGTAATATTTCGGTGGCTTTCATGATTATGAGTGAGTTTTTTTATAGTGAAAAAATTTGATCACAAATAATCATGAGAGTCTACCATTAATTTTTATTTTGTGGGGATTCGTCAGCACCTAAGTGATAAATAGTGCTGTTATTGTTGATATAATAGATTAAAAATATATTTGAGATAACTATGTATGAACTAGGGCTGCTAGTCGCAAGTTGTGCACTTTTAGGCTGTATTGTTGGTTTTTTAGCAGGATTGTTAGGCATAGGCGGTGGTTTAATTATTGTCCCCGTGCTAACGAGTTTGTTACTCGGTTTTGACGTAGCCAGTGCTGAGCATATAATGGTTATTGCCATTGCCACATCTTTAGCTTCTATTTTATTTACTTCGACTTCTTCAGCGTTAGCTCATCATAGAAATGATAATCTGCCTTGGGAAATTGCCCCTTGGGTCATGGCGGGTGTCGCTTTTGGTGCATTGGTTAGTGGCTTTGCTGCCAGCTTTATACCTGAGAAAATGTTACGATTAGTATTTGCCCTCAGTGTGGTTTTTATTGCAATGAGAATGGTGCTTTCTGTTGGTAGTAAAACTAATCCGGACCAGCCTTTGCCTAAAGGTCCTGTGCTTGGCAGTATCAGTGCCATAATGGGCGCTTTGTCTGGGTTAATTGGCATTGGTGGCGGCGCATTACTTGTGCCTATGTTGCATTATTTTTCGGTTGATATTAAAAAGGCAATTGGCTGCGCTGCGGCATGTGGTATTGTCATTGCCTTTTTTGGCTCTATTGGTTATGTCAGCGCTGGCTGGCAAGTGACTGACTTAGAAAATGGTTTTATGGGTTTTGTGTATTTACCTGCATTATTTGGAATTGTTATTACCTCCTGGTTTATGGCGCCAATAGGGGCTAGGGCAACGCATTATTTACCTGTAAATACAATTAAGAAAGTATTCGCGATGTTACTTGTTATCATCGCTATTAAAATGGTTTTTAGCTAAAGGTTTATTTTTATGGCACTGGAGTTTCCTCAAATTGATCCAATAATATTTTCTATTGGACCACTTAGCGTTCGTTGGTACGGGCTAATGTATTTAATTGGGTTTGCATTTGCAATGTGGTTTGCTAATCGTCAAGCTAATAAACCCGGTTCAGGTTGGACAAAAGACCAAGTTAGCGATTTGCTATTTTATAGTATGCTCGGCGTTATACTCGGTGGGCGTATTGGTTATGTATTGTTTTATCAATTTAGTTATTTTATCGAAAACCCTTTATATTTATTTAGGATAGATCAAGGTGGTATGTCGTTTCATGGCGGCACACTGGGGGTGATCACCGCGATTGCTATTTTTGCTTGGACGCGTAAAAAATCATTATTGCAAGTCGGTGATTTTGTAGCCCCTTTAGTGCCGGTTGGTTTATTGGCTGGGCGTATAGGTAACTTTATTAATGGTGAGCTTTGGGGGCGCACCACTGATGTGCCGTGGGCAATGGTATTTCCTACTGGAGGCCCGCTTGCTCGTCATCCATCACAACTTTACGAAGCTTTTTTTGAAGGCTTTGTATTGTTTGTCATATTATTGTGGTTTATTAAGCGTCCACGCCCTGCGGGAAGTGTATCGGGCGTATTTTTATTAGGCTACGGTATCTTTAGATTTTGCATAGAGTACTTTCGTCAACCCGATGCACAATTGGGGTTATTTGCCGACTTTATTTCTATGGGGCAAATTTTATCGCTACCGATGATAATAGGCGGGTTAGGCTTACTTATTTGGGCTTACAAACAACCCCAATCGCAAACAGCCGCAAAAGTTTAAAAGAAGAAGTTAAATGAAACAATATTTACAATTATGTCAGCGCATTGTTGAGCACGGACAGTGGGTTGAAAACAAGCGCACAGGTACACGTTGCCTAACGGTTATAAACGCAGATTTAGAATACGATGTGGCTAATAATCAGTTCCCAATGATCACCACACGCAAAAGCTATTATAAAGCGGCGATAGCTGAGCTTTTAGGGTATTTAAGAGGCTATGATAGTGCTGAGCAGTTTCGTAATATCGGCTGTAAAACCTGGGATGCTAACGCTAACGAAAATAGTGCCTGGTTAAATAACCCTAATCGCAAAGGTGACGATGATATGGGGCGCGTTTATGGCGTGCAAGGACGAGCCTGGCAACGACCCGATGGCTCAACCCTAGATCAGCTAGCTAAAGTGATTAATAACTTAAAAAATGGCATAGACGATCGCGGGGAGATCATTACTTTTTATAACCCAGGTGAATTTGAACTTGGCTGTTTGCGCCCTTGTATGCACACGCATACCTTTTCATTACTTGGCGATACTTTGTATTTAACTTCGTATCAACGAAGTTGTGATGTGCCGCTGGGGCTCAATTTCAATCAAATTCAATGTTTTGTATTGTTAGCTCTGGTTGCGCAAATTACCGGTCATAAAGCGGGTAAAGCGTATCATAAAATTACTAATGCCCATATTTACGAAAACCAGCTAGATTTAATGCGAGATGTGCAATTAAAGCGTGAGCCGTTTGCGTCACCCCAGTTAAAAATTAACCCACAGATTAAGTCGCTTGAAGACATAGAAACATGGGTAACACGAGATGATTTTGAGGTTATTGGTTATCAATGCCATGAGCCTATTCAATACCCATTTTCAGTTTAAAAAACAGTTAAGGAGAGCATAATGAAAGCAGTAATCCCAGTAGCGGGCCTTGGAACACGTATGTTGCCGGCAACAAAAGCGATTCCCAAAGAAATGTTACCTGTTGTAGACCGCCCATTAATTCAGTACGTTGTTAGCGAAGCGGTTGCCGCGGGTATTAAAGAAATCGTACTAGTAACACATTCGAGTAAAAATTCGATTGAAAACCACTTTGATACCAGTTTTGAATTAGAAGCCACTTTAGAGAAACGTGTTAAACGGCAATTACTTGCCGAAATACAGTCTATTTGCCCTAAAGACGTCACCATAATTCATGTGCGCCAAGGTGAAGCTAAAGGGTTAGGCCATGCCATTAATTGTGCTGCTCCTATTGTGGGTGACGAGCCTTTTGTGGTTATTTTGCCCGACGTTATTATTGATGAGGTAGAAAGTGATCTCACCAAAGACAACCTAGCTGAAATGATCGCTCGCTTTAAAGAAACCAAACACAGCCAAATTATGGTTGAGCCAGTTCCTAAAGAGGACGTAGATAAATTTGGCGTGGTGGATTTAGGGGATGTTGAATTAAACCAAGGTGAAAGCTCACCAATAAAGAGCATGGTAGAAAAGCCAGCTGTTGACCAAGCTCCCTCTAATCTTGCTGTTGTAGGGCGTTATGTATTAAGTAAAAATATTTGGCCATTATTGGCAAAAACACCGCAAGGCGCAGGTGATGAAATTCAACTTACTGATGCCATTGCAATGTTAATGGTAAATGAACCGGTTGATGCCTACGCTATAAAAGGCCGAAGCCATGATTGCGGTAGTAAAATTGGTTATTTAAAAGCAACCATAGAATTTGCACTTCGTCGTGATGAATTCAAAGATGAGCTTAAAACCTTTATTAAAACCTTAATTTAAATAAATTTATACAAAACGCCTATAGGGTGCTTTTTTGATTATCACTTTCATATCGCCTAATAAAACGTAATTAAATAAACAACTTAATTGGCGCTTTTATTGCATAATAGTTATAGATGGCAGATTTTTGTAATGGGTGGGTAAAGTGAAACTTCGTTTAATACTATTGTTAATACCATTTGCATTAGTTGGTTGTAGTAACCAGCTAATACCCTTAGATTCACAAAGCGATAAGCTTGTACGTCAGCAAGATATAAAACCTTACCTAGAACAATGGGACAATAATAAAGAGCAAATAGCGCGCTTAAGCACCATGGAAGAAGACTTATCGTTATTGATTCAAGCGCTTTCAGCGCAAACAGATATTGATAGCGTACCCGAGGCAATGAAAGAACAAGTTAAACGTATTGAGTATGGCGCTAAACAATCTTTACAACCCTCTTCAGACGTTGCTTTACCCAATAATGTTGCTAGTACCAATAAAGCAATGTACGGTGTGCAAATTGGTCGCTATTTAGTTGTTAATGGCGCTAAAAAACAGGTGCAGCGACTAAAAGAGCAATACCCGCAATTAAACACTATTTTGCAATACCGCATTAATGAGCAAAAAAAACAATCAACTACGTTTTATAATGTTGTAGCAGGCCCGCTGAAAAACCAACAGCAAGCAGCGCAGTTGTGCTTGTTTTTTTACAGAATAGGCAATAACTGCAGCTTAGCGACATTTTCAGAGGGTGTTTAAGTTTTTAACGCTTATTTTGCACTACATTAACCTAGGTATAAAAATAAAGTAAATATTTTCTAACTTTTTAGTGATTTTGGCCGATACTTAACATAACCTGACTAATAGGTTAATGATACATATCTAAGGGAAAACTATGAAAAAATTATTTACTAAAGTAGCTGTAGCTACATCTCTTTCGCTAATTGCGTTTAATACAACGGCTCTAGAGAGTGCAGATGTTCAAGCAAGTGTCACTGTGCAAAATGCATTTACATTTACAAATGATACAGGATTAAATTTTGGTACCATTCGTGCAACAGCAGATCCTGCTGGCACCACAACGGCAACAATTGTTATGCCTGCTAATCCTGGTGCAGCTCCAGTGGCTACAGATGGGGCTGACGCGTCAATTGCTGAGTTAGTTCGTGGCGAAAGAGCATTATTTACTGTTTCAGGCGTTGCGCCTTTTGCAACACTTACGCTTGATCCTGCGGGTATAACTGGGGATATTTTAGCTGTAACTGCGCCTCCAGGTACTCCTAAATTTACGATCGGTACACCTACTTTTTGGTTACTCACTGGTGGGACTGGTGCCGGTGCCGCATTTACGACCACTTTGCAGGTTGATGCTGCCGGTGAGGCCACTTTTAATATGGGAGCAACACTAACTACTGATACCGCTGTAACTACAGCTGGTTACATTGATGGTGAGTACAGAGGTACATTTGCATTAACACTCGATTATTAACAAACAGCCACCTGCCTGAAATAGGCAGGTGTTTTTTTATGCTAAGGTATATACTTTTTACTATTTCTTTTTATAGTTTTAGTAGCGTGGCACAGGTGACTATTATTGAGCCGCTTAATTTCGGTACGATTGCAGTTGCTAATAATACAGCTGTACGTTCAATAACGCTTTTTCCTAATGGGTCAAGTACCAGTAATAATATCTATTTAATGCAGAGCGGCCACCCTGCCGAGTTGTTAATTGAAGGGATAGGAGCTGGTGTGCAAATAAGTTTTAGCGATGCTGGGGTGTTTCCTGCGTTATCACGCGTAAATGGTGGTAATGCATTTACGTTGTCTAATATTAGCTACTCTAATCAGGTTGTTACGACAAACGCTTATGGTATGGCGACGGTAAAAATAGGCGGGCAATTAAGTACCAGTGGTAATGGCCAGCCTTATTTAGATGATAAATACAGTACCACCGTTGAAATAACCATCACTTACTAAGAGAAAAATAATAATGAATATATGTAAAGTAATTATTTTGTGTGCATGTTTTAAACTAATATTTACTAGCTTTTATACACACGCTAATTTACTTATTTCGCCAACTCGGGTGACATTTGATGAGCGTCAGCGAGTTGCCAAAGTGGTTGTTATCAATAATAGTGAGGAGTACAAAACTTACCGCTTGGCTTGGGAAGAAAAAATAGCAAAACCTGAAGGTGGGTATATCAGGTTAGAACCAGATGCACCGCCAGCGACTGCATTAAGCGCTATGGTACGTATGAGCCCATCGCAAGTGCGTTTGGCACCCGGGGAAAGACAAATCGTAAAGCTAGCACTTAGAAAGCCACAAAATTTAACCGAGCAGGAATATCGCTCGCATTTATTGTTTCAAGCTCTACCAAATGATGAACAGACCGCCACACAAGGAATAGGGATTAAAATCAACTTGATATTAAGCTATTCTATTCCTGTAATTTTACGCCAAGGTATAAAATTACCTGAGGTTGATATAAAAAACATAACGCTAAATAGTAATCAAAATAATAAATCACTGCTTATCTCACTTCCAAAAGAGGGTAATTACAGTAGTTTTGGTAAAGTAGAAGCGTTTTACACAGCAGACAGCTCTAAAGAAGAATTAAAAGTAGCGATGGTTAGTAATTACAGTATTTACTCTGAGGTACCTGAAGCTAAATTAACTCTGAATTTTTTTGAAAATAACGCAATAAAAAAACCAGGGAAACTAAGAGTTGTTTATACGGGGCTAAAAGAATACCAAAATGTAATATTTGCTGAAAAAACAGTATCTATTGGTCCAAATTCTGTAGGGTTACTAAACTGATTAAGAATGCCTGCTATTTTCTCGGTATGAGTTTGTTACTTTTAGTAACGAGCTTTAGCTGCAATGCTGCTGAAAAAAGACTTAACGATGTTCATAATATACTTTTAAATATTGAAAAAAAATGGCAAAACTTAAGTGAACAGCAAGCTAATAGTGACAATCTTGATACCAACCAAAGTGTTTCTCCAAACAACATTACAGCAGGCGATCCTGCTATTGTTACCACTGATCCATCAAGTAAGCTACCAATAACCAGTGCACAGCAAATTAATACAGGGATCCCTGTTGGTGAACTGTTATTTTTTTCTACTTATTTAGGTAAATATTATTTAGGTGAGTTAATTGGTATTAAAAGTGAAACAGGGGCTTGGATTGAACTAAATAGCTTATTTGAGCAGCTTAATTTTGCTATTGAGATTAATCGCGATATGTTGACGGCACAAGGGTGGTACATTTCACAGAGTAACTCGTTTAGTTTAAACATTAATAATAAAATTGTGCAATTGAATGGTGATGAACAGCCACTTAAAGCATTGGATTACTATATAGATTCAGGTGATATATACATAGATGCTACATTATTAAACAAGTGGTTTGGGTTAGGAATGGTTGCAAATTACAATTCCTTAGAGTTAGGGTTATCACCAATCGACACTCTTCCTATAGAAAAAAGCTACAGCGACAACAACGTACTTTATACACAAGTTCATTGAATACGATTCCCACATTACCTTGGAAAGCCAGCCCATATAAAGCCGTATCTTCGCCTGTGGCCGACTTGCAATTAAATTATTCAGCCTCACAAAATAGCCGGATACTTAATTATTCGATATTGGGCTCACAAGATTTAGCTTACTTTAATAGTGAGTACTATATAACGGGTACACAGGGCGATGTAATTAGAGATTCTCGCTTGTCTTTTAATCGTGAAAGCGCTGAGGGTAATTTACTCGGTCCACTAAACGCCACACGTGTTGAATTTGGTGATGTGTTGCCCACACAAATAGGCAGCCGCTTTAAAAGTAATTATGCACGGGGTGTAAAAGTAAACAATGCCCCACTTTATAAAAAAATAAACAGCAATCAAATAACATTAACTGGCGCTATTCAAGCTGGTTGGGATGTAGAGCTGTATCGTAATAAAATTTTGATTGATCAACAATTAAGCTTACCCGACGGGCGCTATCTGTTTGAAAATGTAGACTTATTATTTGGTACAAACACATTTGAGCTCATATTTTATGGGCCGCAAGGCGAAGTTGAACGCAAAGTTGAAGAGTACCTTATTGATGGCAATAGCTTAGCAGGTGGCGAGGGTTTTTATGAGTTATCACTGACCGAGCAAGGTGAGCAGTTATTAAATGCTGGCAATACGGTAGCGGGTGAAGAAGGCTGGTTGTTATCGGGGCGTTATGAAAAAGGCATCACTGATTATTTATCTTTTTACACTGGGGTGTCTGCGCTAAAAAGCGATAAAGCAGAAAACTTAACTAATTACGCGTTTGGCTCTAATTTAAGTGTATTTAACAAAGTGCTCATTAATTTAGATTATGAACAAAATAGCCGTGAAGAAAAAGAATTAAAGCTTTCTACTCGCTCTGAGCTTTTAGGGCAATCGATTAGGCTGAGTTTGCGTAAAGCTTCGCAATTACAAAACCAAATCCAGCAAAATAATGTATTTAATAATACAGATAGCTATGAATTGTTTTTTTCAGGTAACCTGATGGAAAATAGCTATGGGCGATTAAGTTATCAAAACACCGCAAGCTATACCGATGACGACATTAGAGACAGTGTTGCTAGCTTTGGTAATATTTTAAATTATACTGCTGGCGGGTATGCGTTTAATAATAACCTACAGTGGGCCGACAATAACCGCTTTTTTGGCAGCAGCCGTTTACAAAAACGCTTTGGGCGTTTAAGTGCGCGTTTTGGGATTAACTACGCCTTAGAGCCTACAACTGAGATTACCAGTTACACAACCGAACTTAGTCGCTCGCTTACATCAAACCTGCAAGGCGAATTAACGCTTACCCATGAATTACAAACAGACGTTAAATTTGCTGAGTTGGGATTAAACTGGCAAACAGATTTATTTAGTTTAAATAGTAATGTTAACTACGACACCAATGATAATTGGCGAATTGGTTTATTTGGCCGCTTTAGTTTAGGGTTTGATACTAAAAATAACGATTACTTTATTAATAGGCGCAGCTTAGTACAGTCGGGGTCGTTAATGGTGCACGTATACTTAGATGAAAATAATAATGGGGTTTATGACCAAGGCGAGCAAAATTTAAAAGGGGTAAAAGTTAAAGGGGTACAAAATTATAGGAGAGCTATAACTGATGAAAACGGGATGGCTTTGTTATCAGGTATGCCAGCTAACTTAACCACCGACATAGTGATTGAGCCTGGTAGTATTAGTGAGCCTTTTTTAGTTGCCGCTACCGATGGCTTTTCTATTACACCCCGTGCAGGCTTTGTTGAATATATGGAAATACCCCTTAATCACAGTAGCGAGGTTGAGGGCACTGTTTACACAAAAAATGAGCAAGGTAGTAGTGAAGTGCAGCCCTTTGCGAGCGTTAAATTACTCGATAAGCAAGGCAAGCAAGTGGCACAAACGCAAGCCGCCTACGACGGTTACTATTTGTTTACCGACTTACGACCAGGTGAATACAAAGCCGTAATAGATGATGAGTTTAAACAACGTAAATCACTCAAAGATACGCAACAAGTAACGGTAAACTTACCTGCTCAAGGTGAAGTCGTCATGGGCGTTGACTTTGAACTGAAAGAAAAAACACAAACACCAGCGTATATTGCCAATGCGGGTGGCTTTTCATCTTTACCCATTATGAAAGCGTATTATCAGCTTATTAAGCGTCATTTAAATGAGCAATCAAAGCGTGATGCGTTTTATATAAAAGACGATGAACAAAAACGGTATATTTTAGCCATTGCTTACGCTGAATCTGCGCAAGACACGCTTGAGCAAGTGTGCGGTGAATTAATAACAAAGGGCTTAAGCTGCCAAGTGCAAAAGCAGCTTATTAGCCACTAATAACAATAAGGTTTAACCATGCAACAAGTTAACTTATATAAACGTTACTCAATACTGATAGCCTGTATGGGGGCGCTTTTTGTAACAGGATGCAGTAGCCCCCAAAAAGCTGTAGAGTCGCCAGAGCCTAAACAAGCCAGTGTAAGTCTTTCGGATGAAGAGTTAGCTCAGCTAAAAGCATCGTCTCAACAGTGGCAAGCAGCCAAAGCGGGTGTTGAGCGTTTACTTGTGATAGAACAAGATCTAAAGTTATTAATAAGCCAGTTAAATGCCGTGGCAAAACAAGGCGCTGCATCAACAAATACGGCTGTAGTACAACCCGCTAAAGCCCCAGCTGAAATAGCCGCCTCAACAAGCAATGAAAAAACCAACCAAGCAACGACTACAGCAGCAAATACAACCCAAACGGTTAATGCGCTATTTGCCCTACAAGTTGCAGCAGTTACCGATAAAGACCGGCTTCGCCAAAGTTTAAAGGAAATAAAAACCAGTGTTTCTTCATTATTTAAGGGCGAGTTTGTAGCTAATGTAGAAACAATTAATGTGAGTGGAATGACTTATTACCGCTTAAAACTCGGGGCTTACCAAAGCCAAGCGAATGCCACTGCTGATTGCGATAAACTTAAACAGCGCCAAATTAACTGCATTGTGAGTCATTACACCCAGCAGCCGTTAAAATAACTATGCACCTAGGGTATTCGGCATAATAATTGCTTTATAAGTATTATGTTTTTAGAGGATGGCAACTATGCGCCTTTTGTTACCCTTACTATTATTAAATTTAGCGGGCTGTAGCTTAACACCTCAGCCAAAGCCAAGTATTAGCACTGATGCGCCTAAAGCGGTAATGGCACCTTATACGCTCGACCAGTACGTAAGTAACTTAAGTGCTCAGCTTAGCCATATTAAAGAGCCCTTTAAAAGCACCGCGTCAATTGCGGTCAGTAGCTTTTATTTGGCTAATGCCTTAGATTCGCAACTTGCCCAAGGGCAAGGGGCAGGGCTTAGCCAGCAAATTCAGGAAAGCCTAATAACCCAATTCACTCAACTAGGTTATAACATGGTTGAATACCGGCTTGAAAACCAACTTAACTTATCAGCGAATGCAGATTCAGTATTAAGCCGCCATACTGGTAACTTAAAACAGCGTCAGATTATTGACTTTGTAATTACAGGTACGTTAACTCGCCAAGAGCATGCTTATATTGTTAACGCCCGCATGGTTAACATGCAAACCAATCAAGTTGTCTCTGCCGCCAATACTGAAATCCCCATCAATGTGATGTGGAGTCATGAAAAAATACAGCAGCGCGGTGACTACATTTACCGCAGTGAATATTAATTAGGAGCACACATGAAACGCCTACTTTTAACTTTATGTTTGCCACTGGGCTTTGGTTGCTCACAGTTAGCAACTAACAACGATACACAAGTTACTGACGATGCGCCTTTATTTTTTGAGCAGCGCCCTGTTGCCGCACCAAATAATAGTGACTCACTGTATCAAAATAAAACCGCAATAATGAATAAAAATAAGCAAGTAAATACGCCAACCCAAAAAAATATTAATCACTATGTGCGCGGCATAATGCAAGATATGGCCGAAAACTTACAATACGTAAATAATAAAACGGCTTTGGCGGTATCGAGCTTTGTATTTTTAGATCATGACTACAATGACGCTACACTAGTGGGCAATCAAATTTCTGAAAGCTTTATGCATGAGCTACATAATTTTGGTGTGCCGGTGATTGATTTTAAAACCACCAATTTCATGCGCGTTACACCTGCTGGTGATTTTGTGTTTAGTCGCGACTACTTAGAGCTTAACCAAGAGCAAAACTTTAGCTACGTATTAGCGGGCACGTTAGTTAACCACCAAGGCGGTATATTAGTGAATGCTCGTATTGTAAGTTTAGCAAGTAAAGCGGTTGTAGGCTCTGCACAGGGCTTTATTCCGCAGTCAGTGATTGACGCGTTAAATAGCAGCAACACTGCCGATGGCGTTATGCTAAAACAAGCGAGTAAGTGAGGTTTATCATGGCTAATTTAGCTAAGCAATCGGCTCTTTTCAGTATTGGTGTGTTTGCACTTTTACTTTCAGGCTGTAATTTACTAGGAAAATCAACCACAGCCGATTCCGCTAAGGTTGAAAGTGAGCAAACCGTAGTAAGTAATCTTGATTTTGATCAGATCATGGCGCAAATGCAACGTAATGACGAGCAAGAGCAATATGCAGATACAACACAATTTAACCCTCACAAGCATCACAAAAGCTTAGTTAATTATGTTGAGCAAATGGCCCTTGATTTAACCGACACCATGCAAGTTGCCCCAGAAGATGCAGCGATTGCCGTGACTTCATTTGTTGACCTAGATGCCAGTTTAAATACAGCCAGCCAGCTGGGTAATCAGTTATCAGAAACCTTTATACACCAGCTACAAAAGTTTGGTTATAGCGCCGTTGATTTTAAAACAGCCAATTTGATCACAGTTAACAACCGAGGTGACTTTGTATTTACCCGCGATACGCGTAAACTTGCTGGAACGAATATAGCCAGCCACGTATTATCGGGTACACTTATTTACCGTGAAAATGGCGTGGTGATTAATGCGCGTGTGATTAATGTTAAAAATAAGCGCCTAGCTGCCAGTAGCCGAATATTCATCCCGCTATACGTATTAAATAAAGAAGATATATATTTATCAAGCAATTAACTTAATTGAGACTTGATATTAAAAACCAGATACCGTTATAATTTCTTATCAGCTATCAGCTATCAGCTATCAGCTATCAGCTATCAGCTATCAGCTATCAGCTATCAGCTATCAGCTATCAGCTATCAGCTATCAGCTATCAGCTATCAGCTATCAGCTATCAGCTATCAGCTATCAGCTATCAGCTCGAAGCTCGAAGCTCGAAGCTCGAAGCTCGAATGTGGCCTCTTAGTTAAATGGATATAACGGCCCCCTCCTAAGGGGCAGTTGCAGGTTCGATTCCTGCAGGGGCTACCAATAAAATCAATGAGTTATGTTTTTTGCTTTCCACTTTTTCATTTTCTGTGTAGCACATATGTAGCATCAAAATAACCCGTTTCTCTCTGTTCCTACAGCATTCTTTCCATGAAATGTTTCCACAGTGAAATTTTCATCATTTATAGCTGGGATATCTATATTTTCTATAATTATAAATTGAGCTATGTTTGAAAGCTTACTTAAATAGTCCAAAAAGTGAAAACTGAGTTTTGTATTTGCAATGATTTTTTCATCATTGTCTAGCTCTCCATGCTTACTATCCTTTGGATCTCTATAAGTCACTAGAGGGGAATCTAACACTAATATTTTTGGATGGAATAGCTTTTTTCTTGAACAATATATAAGTAACGTTATTTTAAATACGGAATGCAGGATCGCTCTCACTCCTTTGCCATTGAGTCTTCTATGTTTCCCATCGATGACAACATCAAAATCTTTGTAATCAAAAGTAACTAATTTATTACCAGGAAACTTAATTTCATCTAAGACTTCTGAATAAATTTCACAAAAGTTATTAATAGCCTCCTCTGTTGGCAAAAAGTCTTCACTTTTATATCTTTTTGGTGGCTTTTCACCGTCGGCCTCTTGAAGCTTAAGCTTTAGGTTGTGGATTTTTTCCAATAGGCTAATTTCTCTTAGAATAGCTTCTCTTTTTTCAGTTTGTTCAGAGTTTAAAATTTCATTACTTTCTAAAAATGGAGTCTTTAGATTAATTTCTTCTTCTATAAAACGTAGCTTATTTTTAAGTTCTTCATTTTGAATTTCGATATTAATTAGCTGCTTTTCAAGTTTTTCTTTTGTTTCTAATAAGCCTTTCCTATTAGATTTTATTTTTTGTATTTCAGCTAAAGATGCAATCCTAAGTATCTCTAATTGTTCTAAATCGTCACAAATATTGTCAGATTTTTGTCCACATGTACCGCAATACCCATTGTGATTACTTGATAGTAAAAATGCGGCTTCTTCTTGGGACTCTAACCTTTTAATATCTGATTCATAAATATCTCTAAGTGATTTAAAGTTTGATAGATTACTTTTAATATCGTTAATTCTTAGATGGTTGGTTGCTATTTCTCTAGAGATATCTTTTTTGTTTATTAAAAGTGAAGCGATGGTTTGTCGTGAATTATTTAGTTTTTGTTTAATAGTATCTTGGATAAGTTTATTTTTTTCTAAACTTTCTTTTAACGTTTGAAGAGAGTCATTTTTAAACGTAACTTCCGACTTATAATCATCTATTAACTCATTAAGTAAATCAGTTCTTCCGCTTTTTTTACTATTAAAAATTTCTGGGGTAATTAATTCATCAAGAGAACTATTATCATTCCCAGTAAGTAAATAAGTAAATAACGCTCTGTTTGTTGTTTTTTCATCTCTGATACCACTCTCAATTGGAGAGTGCTTACTTATTATTTTATCTTCTTCGGAAATATAAATATTTGAGAGTAACCTTATAGTTAGTTTTGCTTTTTTAGCTGAAAGGTTTTTAACTAGCTCAACGTCTTCTTGGTGCCATTCTTTCATAAGGAAAGTACTAAAGCTTTGCTCTCCTTTCTTTAAACTACCAATCTTAAGACTTGAAAATACTTTGAAGGATTTTATTTGATCAATATGGCCTCTGAAAACGTCAACTACTTTCGAATTGAAGCTCCTTAAAAAGGTGTAATCTTCTGAATTTAAAGTAACTTTAAGTAATATTTCTGTATACTGCTTACTTTCATCTATCTGGTCTATTGATTCTTTACCTAGCATATACTCTAAAGATTCAACTAAAAATGATTTACCTGTATTTGATGCACCATTTATAATTTTTACGTTCTTATTAAAGTTTACTCCTCTAGGCTTTACATTGTTTCCTAAAAAATAAATTGAGTGGAGGTGCATTTTTGAATCCGTTTTAATCATTAGAAGGCCTAATCCTTGAAAAGAACATTTAAATTAGCTTTTTTTAAGAATGCTATGTTATTTGCGCACCAAATAGAATTATCTTTTAACTTAGCGCTGTATTCAGATTTCATTAGTTTGAGAAATGGTTCAACTTCTTCAGTTGCAGAATAAAAGATACCGCCTTTTCTGCATTTGGATTGAATCATACCAAACTTTTTCATTAGGGCTATACCTTCTCTTACTAAGCTTCTTCTTACAGCAAGCTCTCCCTTTCGGTTGGGTAGTTGTGGATGAAGACTATCTGGGCCTTCAAAATCACCTGAATAAATTAAAATATAATCAAACTTCAGCAAATCTTCGAAACCCATTGATTCAGGGTATATAGCATTTAGTAAAGATATGCTCCTAAGGCCAGCTTCAACATCTGTATTAAAAATTTTCACTTTATCCATTTAAACTTCCCTCCATTTACGAAGTGATGACAATATCCTTGTTTAACCATAACGCTGGCGTTAGCTGATAACTTTCCTGTAGGCTCTATATTTGCTGCTTGACTCAATACTGAACACATACGCTGATACCCATTATCGTACTCATTCATTAAAGAGGGGTGAACTCCCATAAACACTTGTTTTTCTAATTGTTCGGTATATTTTTGGAATGTATTATCTCTGTATAAATGTTTAAATGCATCAGCACTGAAAAACCGTTCTCTTTGCATATCAAAGTCGATTTCAAAACTAGAATGACCTTTTATGTCTTTATAAGTAGGGTAAACATTCTTATCTTTATCACTATACGCAGCTAGTATTTCTTTTATATAGTTAGATTCATGGCTTTGAATTTCATCGGGAACATCTGTTTCGAGTGTCCCCTGAGGTAATTCTCCCCCAAACCAGTTAACAAGGACTGGTCGAAAGGTTTGGTCACTTACAATAGTATCTAAATCAATAATTTGTATTGACGAAAAATTGAATTTTTCAATATGTTCGATCAATTCGGGTGTCAGTTCAACAGGGAAAGAGCTTGTGATTTTTTCTCTACAATAATTATCCCATTCATCTAAAAGTATTTTTTTAAAACTCGAAGGATTGTAGATATATTTTTCCAAATTTCTATTAACTCCTTTTGGAGCAACAAAATAGTAGTTCTCTGGGAGTATGAAGTTACCTTGATGTGAGAAGTAGATGATTTTTCCGATTTCAAGTATTGAAGTTGCTGTTGGAAGTGATTTGTTGTATTGCTTACACTGATAGTTATCCCACTTACTTTCATGTTTTTGTTCAGTGCTAAAACCGACAACATCCCTGCCCATATCTCCTGCACCTGCAAAGCGTTTAACAGATTTATACTTATTAGTTTGTTTATCAACCCACTCTCTTACCAACTTTTCTAACTCTACATCGTTAAGAGCAAGTATTTGCCTATTATAATCTATCATTTATTCCATTAACCCTTGCTACTATTAACCGTATGTTAATATAAGCATATTTAGCTATTCAGTACAGTTATTTACAGAACTCCAAGTAAGATCTTTTTTGCCATTTTGGCAAATGGCGAGCTAAAAGTGATTTTTGAAGTTAGGTAGAGGATTTTAACTGCCTAAAGCTCATTTTATAGCTTTAGGTCTTCTGAAAAGCATCAAAACAATGCTTTGAGTATGACTTGATAGCTAAAGCTCATAATAGAGCTTTAGCTACTTAAAATAATATTGTTATGCCTTTTCCACCTTCCATGAGTAATGCCTTGTGATTATGGCTTTAGCAGCGAACCACAAGCCTTTTACTTTGAGTATCAGTTCACCATCATAATAGCTTTGTAAGCACTCGCCAGTTTCCTCAACGATGTTTTAATTGGTGTGTAATTTGATAGGTCTATCTTTTACTAATTCATCAGCCTCAGGTGTTTGCTTACTACATATTCACTGTAGTAGAGCGGCAAGACTATATATTCCTTTTCCAGTGGTGATGAGCCTTGCGTGCCTGTGAGTTTAATTGTTTTGGTGGGCTGGCATTTATTTATGTACGATTGCAGTGATTTTGCTTTGGTGCGTTTACCACTTTTTACTTCGATAGGCAGTATATTGCCTTCGTCATCAGAGGCCACAAATTCGATCTCCGCTCTTGCATCACCCCATGAATATGTTGGGTCAATGCCTTGCGCAGCGAGCTCTTGTTGTACAAAGTTTTCGGCCACAAAGCCTTTGTATTCATAGCCTTGTTGTTTTATCTCTTTGTATCCAATGTTTAGCATATGATTTAATAAGCCCACATCAAAAAGAAATAATTTAACGATATTATCTTTTTTATAAGCTGCTAATGGGCTTTTAGGTGTGCCATCAATAGGGTGGTTTTTGAGTACCAAGCGGCACTTGTTTAACCAAGTAATAGCGCTTTCAAAATCACCATAGCGAGATTTTTTATCGTGCACTCCTTTAAATTTAAAGCGATTAACAGACTCATCCATCACTGACGATAGCTGTGCTGGAACATTATTAAATACAGCTTCGATTAAACCTGCATCTACTTTTCCTGAGTATTTGCCAAAGTCTCGTTGATAGCCCTGTACTAAGTTTTTATGAATCTCAGTTACAGCTTGAACGCGGTCAATGATGCTGTGATCAGATAAACCAAACCATGTACTCACAGCTTCTGGCATACCACCAGTAAAGTAATAATCAGTGAGCTTTGCAAATAATTTACTATGCGCTGCACTTGAGTTTGTTTGTGCTGCAAATACCTTAATTAGAGCGGTTTCTTTTGAGGCGATCAGAAACTCACGAAATGTGAGAGGGTGCAGATTATGTTGTTCCACTTTACCTACCGGAAAGGAGTTTAATAAACCGATATTAGAACCACTGGCGGCAATGTGCATATGCGGCGCTTGTTCAGCAAAGTATTTGAGAGATGTGACGGCTTTAGGGCATTCGCCTATTTCATCAAGGATCAGTAGATCTGTATTAGGGTCAAACGTTTTTCCTGTAAGTAGCTCAATGTTAGAGAGTACGTCATCGGGTGATAACGAGCCCTCGAACGCTTCGCTCATTTGTGGGGACTCTAAGAAATCGATGCGGATCACGTTTGCAAAAGTACTGCCTAATAGCGTTTGTAATAAATAAGTTTTACCTGTTTGGCGAGCGCCATCAATTAATAATGGTTTTCGTACTGGTTTAGATTTCCAATTTAATAACTTTTCTAAAATTAATCGTTGCATGGCAGGTTCTCACATTACTAATTACACTACCATTACACTTTATTGCGCGAATAAAAGCAAGTTTCCACACTTTTACGCGCGAATAAAAGTGTTTTTCTACACTTTTGTGCGCAAATAAGTGTGATTATCTTGTGTGAATTAAATTTACTACCCTTTTTAAACACCGCATTTAGCTAACAAAAAGTCATCGTCTTCATTGTCGTATTCTTCTGCAAAGACTTCTTTTAAATCGGATAAAGTATTAAACATTGGCAGTAGGCTGTAGCTTCCTGTGAAGTAAAACCCAATAACATAAAGCTCGCTACCGTGGTCTTTAATAATTTTAGTGAATGCTAATTTTGATTCTCTATATAGGATATTTTAAAAGTTTTCGATTTTATTCATTAGAGTCTAATTCCCTTTTAAGCGATTATTTTTCCTTTATTGCTTATATTAAACTTTATAAATAAATAATTAAAGCGAGCTACCAAGTAGCCCGCTTTATAAAATACTTTGCCGAACCCCGAACCCCGAACCCCGAACCCCGAACCCCGAACCCCGAACCCCGAACCCCGAACCTACAACTCAGCCATCACTCGTAATCGTGGCAATCAGTTCACTCAATACCTCTTCGGCTTTACTGGTTTCTACTTGGCAAGTACCAGCATTTAAATGGCCGCCGCCGCCATATTTAAGGCATAACTCACCCACATTAGTGTTTGAGCTGCGGTTAGTGATTGATTTACCAATGGCGTATACCACGTTTTGCTTTTTAAGCCCCCACATTTTATGAATTGAGATATTACACTCTGGGAACATGGCGTAAATAACAAAGCGGTTGGTGGCGTAAATGGTCTCTTCTTCGGTTAAATTGAGTACCACTAAGTTGTCGTGAACTGCTGAGCAGCGGTCTATTTGCTCTTTAGCTTGTGCGTTGTGCTCGTGGTACAAAGCAACGCGCTCGGCAACATCTTCCATTGCTAATATTTGTTCAATGCTGTGATCTTTACAGGCGTCAATTAACTTCATCATAAGCTGGTAGTTAGAGATTTTAAATTCGCGAAAACGGCCAAGGCCTGTGCGCGCATCCATAATAAAGTTCATCAGTACCCAGCCTGTCGGGTTTAAAATTTCGTCTTTGCTAAATTGAGCTGAATCCCCTTTATCAACGGCTTCCATCATGTGTGTTGAAATACTCGGAAATTTTTTAGCGCCACCATAATAGTCATAAACAACCCGTGCCGCAGAGGGCGCATCGGGGTCAATAATGTGGTTTTTAATACCGCTTGCGTTACGAACGGTTTCACTTAAGTGATGGTCAAATGCAATATGACAACCGGCAACGTAGGGGAGGTTTGTGGTAATGTCGTTGCTGGTAATCGTTATTTTACCGTCTTGCATATCTTTTGGATGCACAAACAGAATGTCATCAATTAAGTCTAAATCTTTAAGTAATACGGCACACACTAGGCCATCAAAATCGCTGCGAGTGACGAGTCTATATTTATTGTTGCTCATTGTAGATCCATTTTTGTTTGTTTATTGATCTTAGTGTAACAGCATAACAAATTTTTTATATACAAAAATTTAACACGGAAAAAAGCCAAAACAAGGGTTTTGGCTTTGAGTAGCAAGTGTGTATGAGTAATGTGTTATGCGCCTGGGCCACATTCCATACAGTGGTTAATAATATCTGGGCCAAATTTTAATTTAGCATTTAAATCACGCAGTGCTGTGCGTAGGCCTTCTTCAATCACGGGGTGGTAAAAAGGCATGTCGAGCATTTGCGGTACAGTCATTTTGTTTTGTACAGCCCATGCTAATAAGTGGGCTATGTGCTCTGCTTGTGGGCCTATAAATTCTGCGCCTAAAAATAAGCCTGTACCATGTTCAGCATATACCCGCATATGGCCTTTGTTTTTTAGCATAACACGGCTGCGGCCTTGGTTTTCAAAGCTGACTTCACCTGTTTCAAAGCAATCACAACCCCCTAAGCGCTCGCTAATTTCTTTAAAGCTTTCACCAACCATGGCAATTTGTGGGTCACTGAAAACGGCGGCTATTTTAGCTCGGCGTAAGCCTGTGCGCACACTCGGGTAACGGCCTGCGTTTTGCCCGGCAATAGTGCCTTGATCGGATGCTTCGTGAAGCAGTGGAAGCATGTTACTGGCATCGCCTGCTATAAATATGTGCGAGTCGCCACATTGCATAGTGTGTATATTGGCAATCGGTACGCCGCGTTCATCAAGGTTTATGCCTGTGTTTTCTAAACCGAGTTTATCTGTATTAGGTACTCGCCCAGTTGCAGCTAATACGTAGTCAAATTGTTCGGTGTGTTTAACACCTTGCTTGTCAGTGAAGGTTAGCTCTGCTTTATTACCTACTTGCTTCATGTCTGAGACATTTGAATCGGTATCAACATAAAACTCTTCTGCAAATACGGTGTTAGCGTAATCTTTAACTACTGGGTCAGTTAATGGTCCTATTGCACCGCCAACACCAAATAATTTTACTTTTACACCTAAGCGATGTAGCGCTTGGCCAATTTCAAGGCCTATAACACCTGGGCCAAATACAGCCACTGATTCTGGTAAATCATCCCAGTCAAATACATCGTCATTTATAATGAGTCTGTCGCCAAAATTGTTAAATACGCCAGGGTATGAAGGGCGCGAACCCGTAGCAATTACAAAGCGTTTAGCACTAATAATGGTGTGCTCATCTATTTGCACGCGGTTGGCATCTAAAAATTGTGCATAACCACGAATTTTGTCACTGTCGGGTATGTCATCTACGGCTTCGACAACAAATCCTACAAAGCGATCGCGTTCACTTTTTACGCGTGCCATCACGGCTTTACCGTCAATAACAGGTTTAGAGCTGTGAACACCAAATGCAGGCGCCATTTCTATCGAGTGCGCGGCCTCTGCGGCGGCAATTAATAATTTACTTGGCATGCAACCAACGCGTGCGCAGGTTGTACCATATGGGCCTGATTCAATCATAAGTACATGCGGGGTAAACTGTTTAGCATTACGGTACGCACTTAACCCGGCAGTACCGGCACCTATAACAACCACGTCGGTTTGCAATTCTTTCATAGTATTTTTCCTTTAGTAAACGGAGGCAAATTTACCTCCATTTAATTTACTTAATTAAGCAAAGTATTTTTCTAAATCTTCAGAGCCGCCAATGTGCTTACCGCCAATGAAAACTTGTGGCACAGTTTCACGACCCGATACGGCTTTGAGGCTGGTTAGTGATGCACCTGCACCCATCACAATTTCTTCATATGTAAGGCCATTTTCTGTGAGTAACTTTTTAGCTTTTACACAAAATGGGCAGCCTGGTTTAGTAAACAGGGTTACTGCTTCTGGCTTTACTTGAGTAGGATTGATGTAATCAAGCATAGTGTCAGCGTCTGATACTTCAAACGGGTCACCTGGTAAATCTGGTTCGATAAACATTTTTTCTACTACGCCATCTTTAACCAGCATAGAGTATCTCCAGCTGCGCTTACCAAAGCCTAAATCGTTTTTATCAACTAACATGCCCATGCCGTCAGTAAATTCGCCGTTACCATCTGGTAACAGGGTAATGTTTTGTGCTTCTTGGTGCTCAGCCCATGCGTTCATTACAAAGGTATCGTTTACTGATACACAAACAATGTCGTCAACGCCATTTTGCTTAAGTACACCCGCTAACTCGTTGTAGCGTGGTAGGTGAGTTGATGAACACGTGGGTGTAAATGCACCTGGGAGTGAAAATACAACCACGGTTTTACCTTTAAAAATGTCATCAGTAGTAACTGATTTCCACTCGTCGTTTTGACGCGTTGCAAATGTAACGCTTGGGATTGTTTGACCTTCAATATTGTTTAACATGTTTTTAGTTCCTCTTGATTTGTTGATAGCCATTATGGCGAACAATTAAATATAGTTCCAATCGTTTGTTTGTATTAAAGTGATAGGTATAAACTATCAGTTTGAGTGTAAATATGAATTTAATAAGATTTAGAGTATGTAAAAGCGGTTGCCCACTATAAACATTTTCGTAAAGCGGCCGATGCCTGTTTTGTCAGCCAGCCTACTTTAAGCGGACAAATTAAAAAGCTTGAACAAGAATTAGGAGTGACCTTATTTGACCGTTCTACTAAGCATGTTACCTTAACAAAAAAAGGTGACCGTTTGTTGACACAAATAACGCTCATTTTAGATCAAACTCAAATATTAAAAGAGCTTGCTGCTACCTCAAACAACCCGTTACAGGGAAAGCTAAGTATTGGCATTATTCCCACCATAGCCCCTTATTTGTTGCCTACTTTACTTACCTCAATGAAAGCGGCATTTAACCAAAGCCAGTTTTCGTTTATTGAAATGCAAACTTCAACTATTTTAGCTGCGTTAGATAATGGCGAGGTCGATTTTGCTATTTTAGCAGACGTACCCGAACTAAAAAGTTATCACCTTATTAATGTGTACAAAGAAGATTTTTTGGTGGCGGTATCTGCTGATAACGTGTTGGCTAAAAATAAAAAAGTAGCACTGCAAGCGTTACAAAATAGCAATTTATTAATGTTAAGTGATGGGCATTGCTTTAAAGATCAAGCCCAGCAGTTTTGTTTTTCTGCAGGCGTAGATGTATCTAATCAATATCAAGGTAATAGCTTAGAAACGTTACTAGCGCTGGTGGCTATGGATGATGGCGTTACGTTTGTGCCTAAATTAGCTGCAACTCCCCGAGAAGGAATTTATTATTTGCCTATTTTTCCTAACCAACAACGTAACATAGTTGTTGCCTGTAGAAAGCATTACCCGCATTTATCTGGCGTTGAGCAGTTAGCACATTGGTTAAGTGTTCACGCTAATTTAAAAGTGAAGCTAGGGCAATCACTCTAAACTGAAGTTATAGCTCGGCAATTTCGACAATATCATTGATTTGTACACCAGGTAAGGGCTGATCATTAATACTAACGGCAATGGCGCTGTGCTGGTATAACTGCTCAACGCGAACACGGTTTAGTGTAGTAATGGTATGCGCCATCGTATTACCTTGCGCGTCAGTTAAATAGTTGCGATGCGCAATACTGAGCTGTTGGCCTTTTTCTAAACCATGTGCTTTGCCTAAATTAATCACTAGTTTATTATTTTCCATATGCAATATTTTACCTTGAGTAGGTAGACACGCCATGGCGGTTTGCAAATCGTAGCTTAGCGTTTGATTTATTTGGTTAATGCTTTGCCCATAAGATGATTGCCAAAATTGATTACTATTAACATCAACTATTGCGGTCTTTTCAAATGGCCAAACCGTGTCGCTTTGATAGCTGTTACGCCATAAAGGCTCATATGTTGTGCCATCAAATAAGCTAAATTCTATTTGATAATGACGCTGGTAGTGATCGTCTTGCCAAAATGCAAGCTGGCTGTTGAGTTTATCGCTGGTTGATAAGCTGGTTATTTGGCTCAGCAATACATATTGTGCGTTGCTGCGCGATGAAATTTCTTCTAACTGGTTGTTAGAATAGTCATGCTGTTGATTAAAGTAGGTATCGACTTTTATCGCTTTATTAAAATAGGCAACGGGTATTGCGCTCATTCTTGATTTTTGCAATTCGGTATAAATGTTTTTGCTCACGGCTTTGTTAATGTCAAATATTTGACCCATTCTGGCCTGTTCGCGATTTGTTAATTGGCTTTGCGTTACGGCTATAAACTTATTAAAGTTGCTTTGTGGGCACTGCTCGGTTGATGCAAAAATATCTAGGCGTAGGGTAATGGCAAATTCATCATTACTGCGGTTTTCACTAACAAGTTCTATTTTTTGAATTTCACCTTGGCTACTTATTTTTAGCTGATCTTGGGTTAATACGCCGTCTACAAGGGTTTGTACCGAACTGACTCTGGCGCCAGAAAAAACTAATGCTTGTGTTATTGCATCTTTTATTGCTGCCGCTTTTGCGCTTGGAATGTCACTATTTTGAATAACAGCATGGCCTGTTGACTCATACCACTGAGCTTGAATAGAAGAAGAAAACGTTAAAACAGCAGTGGTGCTTAATCCTGCCAATACTGCTTTTAAAAACGACTTCATACTGTTACTCCAATTAAACGTTAGCGTTAGTCAACTTCAGCAAGTAATGTACCACTATTGTTTAGTATCTATTTAAAAGTGCGACCACTGGCATTAAACATGCATAACTGAAATTAATTAGTTTTTATAGGCCCAGTATGATGCGAGTAATACCAGTAATGATCACCTTAGGCTGCTTAACGTTAAGCGGATGTAGTTCTGTGTTTGATAAGCACGTTGAATATAAATATGTTGAGCCAAACAATTACCCGGTATTAAAAGCGGTAGGTTATGCGCCCATTAGTTTGCAGTTGGGAAGTAGTGATACGCAAAAACAGCTCATGGCAATTAAAGCTTCAAAGCTTGAAGCTTATCGTGAATTAACAGAGCAAGTGTATGGGCAAAAAATTACCGCAGGAACGACCATTGCAGGTTCAGTTGCAAAAGATGATTACTTACAAAGCAAAGTGCAGGGGATTATTAAAGGCGCGCAAATTATAAAAACATATGCCGTTAACGATATGTACATTACAGAGCTTGAACTTAATATGAAACGCGTACACGACTTATACATAGGTGAAATAAAACCGCGTGAAGTTAAAAAGATAACCTATTATTAATTGTCTGTATTTTTATGCTTTTAAGTTGCGTACTATTTTATTGTCGGTACTGACCACACTCCCAGCTTGGTCGTAGGTCATTGACGAAGTAGCGCCAATTAAAATACCTTTTAACTGTTTCACACTTAGCTGTGCTTGGTGTGCTGCGTGAGAGTTTACTTCGTTTTGTTTTTGACACTGCTTGAGTTTATCGCGGATCAACTCAATTAAGTCAGCGTTTTCATCTGTTTGCTCATCGTTATTGGTTATCAACTTACCAAGCTCTTTATCAAGCGTACTTAAATTGGTTAAAAAAGACATTTTTTGTTGGGCAATTTCTTTTAAACCGTCACCTCTGCGTGAAGCAATAGCAGTAAGCTCTTGATCAAGTAAGTCACTGAGTATTGTCAAACACTCAATTTGCTCATTTAGTTTAATGGAGATTAAACTATTGTGATCAGCCATAAACATTAAACTCGAAGTCGGCTAAGTTTTTAGCAAGTTTTTCACTGTCAATTTGATACTTGCCTTCGGTAATCGCTTTTTTAAGTTCTGCAACCTTGTTGCTGTCAAAACCTGAAGATTGCTCTGCTTTTTCTTGCAGTGATTTTAATTGCTTTGCCTGCGGCGTTAAGCTCACAGAATCGCTAGCAGCTTTTGCTGCAGGTGATTGTGCCGCCTGTGTATTAGCATTATCTTTATTTAAATCAACTTTTTGCTGTTGAGTGTTAGTTAAAACACTTGGCTGTTGATTCGATTTGTTTACTTGACCGACCATGATAAAAAACCTATATGTTACCCAACGTATGCCATTATATCGGCATTGATTAGAGATACTTTAGCATAAATTTACATTAAATATTTATCTGTACAGACTCTACACCATCTACACGCGCATTTAAAACTTTACCTGTTTTTTTGTTTTCTACCCTTACTTGTTCGCCTAAAGTACCATCTTCTAACGCAATCCCCGTGGTTTTTACTCTTAACCCTTTAATATTAGCGTTAATTGTCACTGAGTCACCTTTGCAGACCATGCAAATTTGATTTAACAGTACAGGCATTCCTTCACGAATATTACGTTTACTTCTACTACCTATAAGCACTTTAGGATTATCAAGGTATTGCGCTCGAATAAAATGCGCAGGACGCATGTCTACACTCAAATGGGATGGAGTAATTACTTCACCTCGTGCTAGATTAGTAGAGGCAACAACAACCGGTGCCGATTCTGTGATCCTAACATGAACATATTGTGCCCAAGTATCTGTATCGTTACATTTTATTTGAATGGTAACTTGGCGATTAAAAGGAGGCTCACTCGGCGTTGAGAGTGCTGGTTTAGAATTGCATTGACGATCAGAAATACGGTTATCTAGCGGTAATGCGCTAAACTGTATATTGTTATCACCTGTGGTGGTTGCTTTTTGAGCAACATAAGATGCAGCCATTTCTTGAAGCAATTCTTTGCTAAATACTTGAGCCTTCAATGGCAAAGTAAAGCAGAGGCTGGCAAGAAAATAAAAAACACTGTATCTTCTGATTTTTTTTAACAAACTCATAATGTTTCGACTATGCTTATGGTTGCAAACAGGGTATAAATATTTAGCGTCAGAATATAGACGCCCCCGTTGTGTTATGACGCTTTATGAATTGAAAGCAATTATCATTCCTTATATTTGTTTTCTTAGGAGATTTAAATGGCTGGTATTTTAGACTCAGTAAATCAACGCACTCAGCTAGTTGGGCAAAACCGCTTAGAATTACTATTATTTAAGCTTAACGGGCGTCAGCGCTTTGGTATTAATGTGTTTAAGGTCAGAGAAGTTCTTCAATGCCCGCCATTAACCAGCATGCCAAAATCAAATCCCCACATACGGGGAGTTGCTCACATCCGCGGGCAAACAATTTCAGTTATTGATCTATCTTTGGCGGTAGGTGGTCGCCCTATAAAAAGCATAGAAGACGGTTTTATTGTCATTGCAGAGTATAACCGGACAGTACAGGGTTTTTTAGTCGGCGGGGTTGAGCGCATTGTTAATATGAATTGGGAAAAAATAATGCCTCCGCCATCGGGAGCAGGGCGTTATTCTTATTTAACCGCCGTAACTGAAATTGAAAACGAGTTAGTTGAAATACTTGATGTAGAAAAAATATTAAACGAAATCTGCCCAGTTAACACCACTGTCAGTGATGATGTTGCGGCGCAGGGTACTATACAAAAAGATTTAGGTGAAAGAATAGTCTTCATAGCAGATGATTCAGCCGTTGCACGAAATCAGGTTAAACGAGCATTAGAGCCACTAGGTGTTACCACAGAGCTTGCTAAAAATGGTAAAGAAGCCTTAATAAGATTAAGAGAAATAGCAGAACACGATTGCGTTAACGATATTACAGAGCGCGTTGGGCTACTTATCTCTGACGTAGAAATGCCAGAAATGGATGGCTATACGCTCACAGCAGAGATTAGAGCTGATCCCAAACTTGCGCCTCTGCATGTTATTCTACATACTTCATTGAGCGGTGTTTTCAATCAAGCAATGATTGAAAAAGTAGGCGCTGATGATTTTATAGCAAAGTTTAACCCAGATGAACTTGCTACAGCCGTTAATAAATGGGTACATTGTGATTAATAAGCATAGGTGTTATTGATTTGACTAATAAAGATTTACAGCAAAACGAATACGACCAGTTTCGCTTATTTTTAGAACAACAATGCGGTATTGTTTTAGGTGAGAATAAGCAATATTTGGTTAAAAGTCGTTTGGCTCCGTTAATGTCGCGATTTAATGTAGGTTCATTATCAGAGCTGGTTAGCAAAACGCTTGGTGTGCACGAAAGACAATTACGTGCAGCCGTTGTCGATGCTATGACAACCAATGAAACATTATGGTTTAGAGATCAATATCCATTTGAGCTACTCAAAACTAAATTATTTCCTGAGTTTAAAACATTAAATAGACCGCTAAAAATATGGTCTGCTGCGAGTTCATCAGGACAAGAGCCTTACTCAATAGCTATGTCGGTTGCAGAATTTCAGGCAAGTAGCCCAGGTGTTCTAAAAATGGGGGCTCAAATCATTGGCACCGACATATCAAATACCATGCTCGATATGTGTAAAAATGCAGAATATGACGCATTAGCGCTTGCTCGTGGTCTGTCGGCTGAGCGCCGTAAAAAGTTTTTTAAAGACAGTGGCAATGGGATGGCACAAGTTGTTGACTCATTAAAAAAACAAGTCAGTTTTAGGCATTTAAATTTGCTTGATTCGTACTCTTTGATGGGTAAATTCGATATTATATTTTGCCGAAATGTTTTAATTTATTTTGCACCAGAAGTTAAAGCTAAAATCATTGCGCAATTCTCTCAAGCATTGAACCCGAAAGGGTATTTGTTTTTAGGTGCTTCAGAGTCTATGTCGGGTTTAAGTACTGATTTTGATATGGTGCGCTGTAACCCCGGTATTATTTACCAAAAGAAATAAATCCGCTTTACGACTCCTTCCTTAAACGGCACTTAATGTGCCGTTTTTGTTTAATATCCATGTTATCTTCATTGCTGGCTTATTTATTGCTTTATTAAAACCAAGTCAATTTTTTGGAGGTAGTTATGGCTATCAGTTTTGATAAAGCATTAGGTGTGCATCCGCATGCGATGTTGATCCGTTCGCAAAGAGCAGAAATGCTCGCTACTAATATCGCAAATGCTGATACGCCCGGCTATAAAGCAAAAGATATCGATTTTGCCTCAGCGTTAAAAACGGCAAAGTCAAACCAACTAAGCGGCAATACTATGGTAAGAACTAATGAAAAACACATTGCCGGTGGCACCCGAAGTGTAGGTGGTAATGAATTATTTCGTACGCCAAATCAAGCGGATACGGGTGATGGTAACTCAGTTGATATACAGGTGGAACGGAACTTGTATACACAGAATGCTATGGAGTATCAGGCCAGTGTTCAATTTCTTAATGGTAAATTTAAAGGCCTGAAAAAAGCCCTCGGTAGTCAAGGAGCCTAATTATGAGTTTATATAATGTGTTTGATATTGCAGGTTCTGGTATGAGCGCACAAAATGTGCGATTAAATACTACGGCAAGTAATATCTCTAATGCCAATACGATTAGTTCTTCACAAAACGAAACGTACCGAGCGCGTCACCCTGTTTTTGCGGCCGAGCTTACCAAAGCGTCTGCTTCGGCAAGTAATCCACAGGGCTCTGCCGTTGGTGTAAAAGTGTTAGGCGTGGTTGAGAGTAATAAACCACTACAAATTGAATATAACCCCAATCACCCAAGTGCGGACGAGAATGGCTATATTTATAAACCCAACGTGAATGTTGTTGAAGAGATGGCAAATATGATTTCTGCTTCTCGTTCTTATCAAACAAATGTTCAAGTTGCTGATGCAGCTAAACAAATGTTAAGTAAAACACTGCTGCTAGGTCAGCGGTAACAGAGGGTAGCTCATGAGTAACGATATTAACACCTCATCATCCTATATGGATGCTATACGTTGGCAAGAAAAGCAAGTGCCAACTAAAAAAGAGAATGATGCGTTAACCCAAGAAGATTTTTTTTCGTTGTTAACACAGCAATTGTCGTATCAAGACCCAAGTAAACCTGCTGATAACGACCAAATGATTGCGCAAATGACCAGCTTTACTATGGCTGAGGGTATATCCAACCTTAATTCACGCTTTGAATCTTTAGCAGCGTCAATGACATCAAATTCTGCACTGCAAGCATCCACGTTAGTAGGCAAGCAAGCGTTACTGGAATCGAATACGCTTGAGTTGAATGAATCTGGTGAATCGCGAGGCTCGATTGTTGCTGAAAAGGAAGTTGATAGTTTAATGCTTCGTATTGAAGATGCATCAGGTCAGTTGGTTAAAACCATTGATTTAGGCACACAACCTGCGGGTGCTATTCGCTTTGCATGGGATGGTACTAATGAAGCGGGAGAGCGCCTACCACCGGGCGAATACAAAGTAAAAGCAGAAGGCAGTACTAATGGGGAATTTTCAAGCCTCCCTATTGCGACCTTCAAAAATATTGAGAGTGTTAATATTAATGGCTCAAGCGGCATTATTATTAATACAAAAGAAGGTGCGGTTAGGCTGACGGATGTCGCAGAAATCGCGTAGTAAATTTTATATATCATTTAGCCAGTAGGCTAAATACTTTAGGTTAGAGGTTAATTATGAGCTTCAATATTGCATTAACAGGCCTTGCCGCCGCACAAAAAGACTTAGATGTTACCGCCAATAACATTGCTAACGTAAATACCACGGGTTTTAAAGAGTCACGTGCTGAATTTGCCGATGTGTATGCATCATCAGTATTCAGTGCCGGTAAAACTAAAAGTGGTGATGGTGTACAAACCACTATGGTTGCCCAGCAGTTTCATCAAGGTTCACTGCAGTTTACGAATAACTCATTGGATTTAGCAATTACCGGTGATGGCTATTTTGCTACTAGCCAAGCGTTAGGTTCACAGGATTTTAGCTTTACCCGTGCAGGTGCTTTCAAACTTAACAAAGACAACTTTGTGGTTGATGCCAAGGGTAACTTTTTGCAGAGCTTTCCTGTTGATGAGGTTAGTGGTAATACGACCTCGGTTAGTTTAAGTACATCATCTGCGCTACAAATACCCGACTCATCAGGGTCGCCACGCTCAACCTCGAACGTTTACACTTCTTTTAATGTTGATTCTCGTGACAGCGTAGTAACAGTTCCTTTTGATGCGACCGACGGCACTACGTATAATTCTTCAACTTCAACTACAATTTATGATTCGTTGGGTGAGCCGCATGTTATGCAGTTTTATTTCGTTAAAGCGGCGCCAAATGAATGGCAAGTACATGGTACATTAGATAAAAAACCATTTGATGCAACCGGTGCGGCACCAGCACCACCTGGAACACCTAGCCCGCTTAGTACGTTTGGATTTAACGCAAGTGGTACACCAGAAACCACCGATGGCGTACCTATTACAGGTTCAACATTCGATGATGTAAATTTAAATGCCGCGAATTTTTCAGGGTTATTAACCAACGGCGCGCAGTTTAATAATATTGCAATTCAGTGGCGAGATGAGGCGGGTACAACTGGTAAAATACCTACACAATACGCGAATCGATTTGAAGTAAAAGCACTTGCTCAAGATGGTGCAACAGTGGGACGTTTAGCGGGTGTTGATATTGGCACAGATGGAAAAGTGGTGGCCTCCTACAGTAATGGTGATTCTTCGTACTTGGGCCAAGTAGCCATGGTTCGATTTGCAAATTCGCAAGGGCTACAACAAGTAGGTGACACCTCGTGGAAAAAAAGCTTAACCTCAGGTGAGCCTATAGCGGGTGAGCCGGGAACAGGCACCTTGGGTAAAATTAATTCCTCAGCCCTTGAGCAATCAAATACTAATTTAACCACCGAGCTGGTTGACTTAATCAGCGCACAGCGTAATTTCCAAGCAAACTCCCGAGCGCTTGAAGTCAACTCAACTATTCAGCAGAATATTCTGCAGATCCGATAACCACACTTTGATTTATTTAGGCTGCTTAACGCAGCCTTTTTTGTTTGCCCAGCGAAGCTGGCAAACCCGTCAGGTTGAAAGAAATCTGAATCACCCTGACTAAGGGGAAGATAATCTGAATGGCAAGGGCGTCACTGGCCAACGGTGGGGTCTGAAGGAAGCCATAAGAAGTTAGAGGTACACAACTAACCGTAACCTGTTTCGGCAGCATTGGTGGGTCAGCGTGCAAAATAGCGCAACGCCCTATACTTAGTCAGACCAATGCTGTGCTTGAGGGTGGAATTTCTAACAGGGAGCCAGTTCAGTAACTGGGGAAGCCTGGCATCTAAACTTAGTGTAAATAAGTGGCCTAAACTCAAGGGGAAACCCAAGGTTTAACGTCGGTGTGAGGTGGCAGATGAACCCGTAGTAGTGAGTAAGGCTAGGCCGATGAAAGCCAGTAATGGTGTGGAGGGCAAAACCAAGCCGACTATCAGCAGCGTGTCTGATAGGGTCAATTTAAATCAAAAGTTTTAATTGATTGCGAAGGGGGGAAGTATTCTTTAAGAGTATGAAAATCAGGAATATCGACGTATAGGCTCACATGTATTTCGACGGAAATAGGCAAGAGATGACGGCTAAGCAGGAATGTGGACGCTGAGAATTAAAGGCCGAGCACGGGAGTAATGATTGACCACTTAGGCAGATTGCCACTGGGCTAGCACACCTAATGTCATCATGAAGGACACCACTATACATCAATGTGAAACGACAGACATACCGCAAGCAAAGGCAATTGATGACAGTTTACTACAGCTTGTATGGGCAATTATTAGATATTAATAACCTGTACAAGGGATTCAAAAAAGTGAAAGCAGCAAAAGGAGCCGCCGGAATAGATGGGCAGTCCATAGCCGCGTTCGCCTTGAATTTAGAAGAAAACTTGAAACAACTGCAACGAGAACTGCAAAGCAAGCAGTATCGCGCGCAGCCGGTCAAACGGATAGAAATACCGAAAGACGATGGCGGCGTGAGATTGCTGGGCATTCCAACAGTTCGCGATCGCATAGTACAACAAGCGCTATTGAACATTCTCCAACCGATCTTCGACATCGACTTTCACCCATCAAGTTATGGGTACAGGCCGAAACGAAGCTGCCATGATGCCATCAGCAAAGCCACGGTATTTATTCGTAAATATCAGCGTGAGTGGGTGGTTGATATGGATCTGTCGAAGTGCTTTGACCTGTTAGATCACGATTTAATTATTAGCAGCGTCAAACGTAAAGTGACAGACGGTAGCATTTTAAAGCTGCTCAATCAGTTTTTAAAAAGTGGGGTAATGATAGGCAATCATTGGGAAGCGAGTGAGGTAGGGAGTCCACAAGGAGGGGTTATCAGTCCATTGTTGGCGAATATCTACCTAGATGCGTTCGATCAAGAAATGAAAAAGCGAAATCACAGAATAGTGAGGTACGCCGACGATATTTTGATCTTATGCTGCACAGAAAAAGCAGCGAAACATGCACTCACTGTAGCAACCCAGATACTGGAGAAAGACTTGAAGTTAACAGTCAACCAAAAGAAAACCCACATAGCGCATAGCAGTGAAGGGGTAAAATTTTTGGGAGTGGAGATAGGGTGTAATTGGACATGGATCCAAGGGTCAAAACTCAAAGGCTTCAAACAAAAAGTTAAACGATTAACAAAACGAAATAGCGGCATGAACTTAGTTGAAATAATAAAAAGACTAAACCCAGTGGTGCGTGGTTTTGTAAATTATTTCAGTATAGCCAATTGTAAACGAGCATTAACTCAGCTTGCGGGGTGGTTAAGACGCCGATTAAGGGCCATTCAGTTAAGGTTGTGGAAAAATCCAGCGAGATTGCATAAACGACTAAAACAATTAGGGAAAAAGCCGCCATTTAAGTTTATAAAAATGAACTCATGGCGAAACTCCCTAAGTCCATTATCGAGTGTAGCAATGCCAAACCAATGGTTTGAAGAGCTAGGTTTATATTCAATGGAAAAAGTAAGTACAGGATGGCTTGCTCAATCGGCGTTTAGTAAATAAGCCGAAGGGATAGAAGAATACAGGAGCCGTATACGAGGTCCGTACGTACGGTTCTGTGAGAGGGATGAGGCAAAAGCCTCACCCTACTCGATGTTTGTTGTTATTTTAGGCCAGAATCTAATCTGGCACTTATATTGCATTTGTTTGTATATAGATTTCTTAATGAGTCGATGTTATGGATAAAATGCTGTACATAGCGGCATCTGGCGCTAAGCAAAGCTTGTTGGGGTTGGGTTTAAAAGCCAATAATTTGGCAAATGCCAATACCACAGGGTTTAAATCTGATTTTGCACAGGCACGCTCAATGCAAGCGTTTGGTGAAGGTTTACCAACGCGTGTGTTTTCAATGCAAGAGCGCCCAGGCACTAACATGCAAGCGGGCGGGATCATAGCGACTGGGCGCGATTTAGATATTGCAATGGGCGATGATGCTTGGCTGAGTGTTCAAGATGATAACGGTAACGAAGCTTATACAAAAGTGGGTACGCTGAACATCACCGCCGAAGGCATGCTGATCACCAGTCATGGTCGTCAAGTTATTGGCGAAGGTGGTCCTATCATTCTACCTGTACCGATTGAAAAAATTGAATTTAGTAAAGACGGCACAATTCAAGTACGTCCTCAAGGTGCACCGGCTAACTTTTTAGAAGAAGTTGACCGATTAAAAGTGGTTGAGGCCAATAATGCCACGCTAGAAAAAGGCAATGATGGCTTATTTAGGCCAAAACCAGGTGAAGTTGCAGAAGTGACTGCCAATGTCCAAGTGTTAAGCGGCTCGCTAGAAATGTCTAATGTAAATCCTGTGCATGAAATGGTTGATATGATCAGCCATCAGCGCCAATTTGAATTACAAGTAAAACTGATGAAAACAGCTGAAGAAATTGACGAACGTCAAGAGCAGCTAATGCGCATCGTTTAACTTTAACGTGAGGGTACTATTATGAATCCAGCATTATGGATAAGTAAAACAGGGCTTGACGCTCAACAAACTGATATATCGGTTATTTCTAATAACCTTGCCAACGCCAGTACGGTGGGTTACAAAAAAAGCCGCGCTGTTTTTGAGGATTTGCTCTATCAGAATATTAACCAGCCTGGTGGGCGCTCATCGCAAGATACTGAAATGCCTTCAGGCTTGATGCTTGGTGCAGGTACAAAAGTGGTAGCGAATCAAAAAAACTTTTCGCAAGGTAATATGCTCACTACTGAAAATTCTTTGGATTGGATGATCTCAGGGCCTGGCTTTTTTGAGGTACTGCAACCCGATGGCAATATTGCCTATTCACGCAACGGCCAGTTTACTACCGATGGAGACGGACGTGTTGTTACCTCAGGGGCTGGTTTTGTGGTTCAGCCTGAAATGATAGTGCCTGATGATGCAAAGTCAATTACAGTCTCTCAAGACGGTGAAGTGTCAGTGCGTGTTCAAGGCCAAGCTGAAAACGTAGTTATTGGTCAAATTGTAATAAGCGACTTTATTAATCCGTCAGGCCTTGAGCCGATAGGGCAAAATTTATATACCGAAACAGCGGTAAGTGGCGCGCCAGTGCAAGGTAATCCAGGGGTTGAAGGATTAGGCTCGATAGTTCAAGGAGCACTTGAAACCTCTAATGTGAATGTAACCGAAGAATTGGTTAATTTAATTGAAACCCAACGCGTTTATGAGATGAACTCAAAGGTGATTTCAGCCGTTGATGAAATGATGAGTTACATCAATCAACAGTTATAGTAAGTGGGGGTTGTATGCGTAATATTATGTTATTTGTTGTAGGGAGCTTGTTGTTAAGCGGTTGTGTATCCACACAAAATAATGAAGTAGTCCAAGACGACCCTTATTATGCGCCTATGTATCCTGAGCCTAATATGGAGCCCATAGTGGCAACGGGTTCGTTATTTAGTACCTTGTCATCCAATGATTTATATGCAGATAAAAAAGCACTACGTACAGGCGATATTATCACGGTAAAATTGCAAGAGTCGACCCAAGCAACAAAAGCGGCTAAAACAGAAACCGACAAAGAAACGGATGCCAGTTTAGACCCTGTTATTGGTTTAGGTGGTTTACCGGTAAACTTTAAAGGTAACAGCTTACAATTTGGTATTAGTAGCGATTCATCATTTAAAGGGGATGCAAAATCAAATCAATCCAATAGTTTAGTGGGTGATATTTCGGTGAATGTGATGCGGGTATTACCCAATGGTAACTTAGTTATTCGTGGCGAAAAATGGTTAACGCTGAATACGGGCGAAGAGTTTATTCGTTTAGAAGGATTAGTGCGCCCACAAGATGTAAATGCCGATAATACCGTACAGTCAAACCGTATTGCTAATGCGCGCATTCAATATTCAGGTAAAGGTCAAACCCAAGAAGCACAAAGTGCTGGGTGGTTAACGCGTTTCTTTAGTAGCTCATTATTTCCCTTTTAGAGGACATTCACTATGAATGGTTTTAAAGTTTTTTGTTTTACTGTGCTACTGGGGTGGCAGTTTACTGCCAGTGCTGAGCGAATTAAAGATGTGTCTATGGTTGAGGGGGTACGCTCGAACCAGTTAGTTGGCTATGGCCTGGTGGTGGGTTTACCTGGTACCGGTGAGCAAAGTCGCTTTACTGAGCAAAGCTTTAAAGGCATGCTAAATAGTTTTGGCATTACGTTACCTGCGAGTTTAAAACCAAAAATTAAGAATGTTGCCGCGGTTGCCGTAAATGCAGAATTACCCGCATTTAGAAAACCAGGACAAACCATTGATATTACCGTTTCATCTATTGGTAGCGCAGGCAGCTTACGTGGCGGGACATTATTACAAACATTTTTAAAGGGGGTTGATGGCAATGTTTACGCCATTGCCCAAGGCAGTCTAATTGTAGGTGGCTTAGGGGCTGAAGGCCTTGATGGCAGTCGCGTGGTTATTAATACCCCAACCGTAGGGCGTATACCTAATGGCGCCACTGTTGAACGTGCAGTAAAAAGCCCGTTTATGCAAAATGATTACATAACCTTTAATTTAAACCGCCCAGACTTTACCACTGCCAAGCGCTTAGAAAAAACCATTAACGATTTAATTGGCCCTAACAGCGCGCAAGCACTTGATGCGGCATCGGTTCGAGTTATTGCACCGCGTGACGCCTCGCAGCGCGTTTCTTATTTATCAACCCTTGAAAATTTAGAGTTTACCCCCGGCGATACTTCAGCAAAAATTATCGTGAACTCGCGTACAGGCACGATTGTTATTGGCAAAAATGTACGGCTACAACCAGCCGCAATTACGCACGGTAGTTTAACAGTGAGTATTGCCGAGCAACAAAATGTTGATCAGCCAAATGCGCTGGCAGAGGGTGAAACGGTAGTTACCAACCAAACCATTATTGATGTAGACAGAGAAAATTCAAAAGCGTTTGTATTTAACCCTGGTGTAACCCTTGACGATTTAGTGCGAGCCATAAACGAAGTAGGCGCTGCTCCTGGTGATTTAATGGCAATTTTAGAAGCACTCAAAGAAGCCGGCGCCATAAACGGTCAGCTTGTCGTAATTTAGCTTTATAAGACCCTATTTAGGGTCTTTAACAGTTAACCTAAAAAAGACGCGGCATAAAGCCGCTGCTACCACAGCAATATAACCCTACACAATAAGTAGCAGCGAGTTTACCTCGCGTCTTTCACTGTACTTGGCTGAATTTCTGCCTAGAACCTAGAACCTAGAACCTAGAACCTTTCACTTCGCTTGGCTCAATTTTTGCAAAGCTTTATACATTATTAATTATTGTGTCAAAAAGCTGATGGAAACAAATCATCTAGATAAACAAAACTTTTTTGATTTAAGCAACCTTAATACGTTGCGTCAGGATGCACTAAAAAGTGGTGATGCATCAACTGATGCTTCTAAAGCGGCTTTAAAAAAAGCGGCGGCACAATTTGAAGCTATTTTTACTCAAATGCTGCTTAAAAGTATGCGTAAAGCCAATGAAGCGTTTGAAGATAAAGAAAGCCCGTTTAATTCCAGTAGTGTTAAGTTTTTTGAAGACATGCACGATCAACAGCTTGCCACAGAGCTTTCATCAAATGGCTCTTTAGGGCTTGCCGATTTAATTGTGCAGCAATTATCGCCTGATGGAAAAAACTTTATGCCGAGTTCTGTGTTGCGCACCACCTCCGATTTTTTTAGTGATCAACGTGCGGGGAGTGCTTTACCTCATCAAGAATATCAAAAGGCCACTAAAAAAGCGTCGTTAGCTGCTTCAACTGAGCAAGCCGAGCAAAACGCATCTCCTGCAGCGTTTGAAAATGCGCAGCAGTTTGTAAGTACAGTGTGGGAGCACGCAAAAACGGCGGCTAAAAAAATTGGTTTAAATCCAGCGGTTATGGTTGCCCAAGCGGCACTAGAAACCGGTTGGGGTAAACACATTATTAATAAAGGCGATGGTAATAGCTCCAATAATTTATTTAATATTAAAGCCGATAACCGTTGGGATGGCGAAAAAGCCAGTAAATTAACACTTGAGTTTGAACAAGGCGCTGCGATTAAAAAACAAGCGAGCTTTAGAGCGTATGATTCGATTAAAGACAGTGTAAATGACTTTGTCGATTTTTTATCGCAAAACCCACGCTATCAAGAAGCACTAAACAACACCGCAAAGCCAGATAAATTTTTAGACTCTTTACAGCAAGCAGGTTATGCGACCGATCCAAATTATGCTGAAAAAATAAAAAGAGTGCTTAATAGTAACGAATTAAAGAATATCGTCTCAGGCGTTATTCGCCAAGGAGTAGAGTAATATGTCGTTTAATTTATTAAACATTGCGGGTTCAGGGATCAGAGCAAACTCTGAGCTTTTGCAAACGACAAGTAAAAACATCGCAAATGTTAATACCGAAGGGTATGTGCGTGAGCGCACTGAATTTACTACTATGATTGATAACCAAGTGGGACGCGGCCAAACATATCGGTTATTAAATGAGTTTGCACAAAAGCAATTAAATCGAGATACCTCAAATAAAAGTTTTTTTGATCAATTTGTTAGCGAAGCAAACCGGGTCGATAAACTTTTTTCTGAAGAGTCCAATAGTTTATCAACCAGTATTAACTCAATGTTTAACAATGTACAAGAAGCGCTAAACCAGCCCTCATCATCAGTGGCTCGCTCGTTAGTAATGAGCGATGCACAAAATTTAATTGATCAAATGGACAGACTGGCAGGCATAGTTTCTGAGCAAAAAGCCGTGGTTAATGAGCAATTAGAAATTTTTTCAGAAGAAGCTAATACACTCATAAAAAGTATTAATACACTTAATCAGCAAATTTCGGGTGTTGATGGCACTAAAAATGAAGCTGATGCCAGCTCTGCTTATAACGAACGAGATAAGGCAATTCGCGACTTATCAAAGTTGATAGATATTGAAACACTCGATGGCCCAAATGGTGAAAAACAAGTGTTTATGGGCACAGGTGAAGCCGTTGTTATGCAAAATGGCTCGTTTAATTTATTTTCGATTAGTGGCGACCCTGATGCCAATTTTAAAGAACTTCGCCTTGATATAGACGGTGGCCAAGCTATACCAGTAGAAATAGACGCAAGTAAACTCAAAGGTAAAATTGGTGGTTTACTGGCGTTTAGAGATGACATTTTAATACCAACACAAAATCAAATAGGCCAAATGGGGATTGCACTTGCCGATTCATTTAATCAGCAAAATCGCCTGGGAATGGATGCTAACGGTGAGTTAGGCAAAGACCTTTTTACTATTCCTTCTGTCAATGGTTATGCTTATCAAGCAAATACTGGTGCGGCTTCAATAACGGCCACCGTTGAGGCGGGTATGGGAAGTGAATTACCTGCGAGCGATTTTGTGATCACTTACACGGGTAACCCTGACGAAGTGAGTATTCAGCCAATTGATAATAAAGGCGAGCCTCTAGGTACGCCTTCTTTGGCAATTATTCCACCCAGTGGCATTATTGACTCGGCAGCAATCACCAGTGGTGAATCATTTGGCTTACAAATAAGTGTTACGGGGGCAGGTAATGCAGGCGACCAATTTCAGGTAAAGCTTAATAGTGGTGCTGCGGGCAACATATCACTCACTACAGGTCGAGGCGAAGATATTGCATTAGCATCCCCGATAAGAACAGCCAATGGCCTTGATAATACGGGGACAGCTAATATTTCACCCGGTGATGTAAATGATGTGACCACAGGTAGCTTTACCACTGCTCCTTTAGGGCTTGCAAATGGGGCCATTAATATTGTTAAAACCGCCAATGCTAACGAATATCAACTTACCGATGGCAGCGGTACAACCACATTTACGGTAACTCCTCCTGCTAATAATATTTTAGCCCAAGCAGGCGCCCCTTACGATGGCTACGGCTTTGATTTTAATATTGCAGGTGTACCAGCAACCGGCGATACCTTCAAACTAGAATTTAATGAGGGCGGTTTTGATGATAACCGCAATGGGCAAAAATTGGCCAATTTACAAAATGATGAACTTGTCCGTCAAAATGTTGTAGCTGGCACCTCAGCCAATAACCATAAAACATTTAATCAATCCTATGCAGGGCTTGTTACCGATATTGGCGCGGTGACAGGTCAGGCAAAAACCAATGGGGCTGCATTTGATGCATTAGCGCAACAATCAGAAGCTTGGTATGAATCGTTATCAGGGGTGAATTTAGATGAAGAGGCGGCTAACTTGCTGCGTTTTCAGCAATCGTATGCCGCATCTGCACAGGTATTGTCTGCAGCGCGCGCTATTTTTGACACTTTAATTAGTGCAGCGAGGTAATTATGCGTTTATCAAATAACTTAATGTATCAAAGCAGTATTAATAAAATGCTAGAAAATCAGCAAGGGGTTGCTGGTGCGTTAGAGCGTGTTAATACAGGTAAAAAATATTTAACTGCGTCAGAAAGCCCTGCTTCTGTATCGCAAGGGATGCTGTATACCAACAAAATAGAAATAAACGAACAACTGACTAAAAATATCAAGCAATTGAATGGCCGCTTAGCAACGCAAGAAAGTGTACTTAAAGGAATGAACGACACCATATTAGACGCCCAAATGAAAACAATTCGGGCTGGTAATGGCTCACTCAGTAAAGATGATTTAGCCTCAATTGCAGGTGAGTTAAAAGAGCTGCAAAAATCATTATTAAACTTAATGAATAGCCAATCTGAAGATGGTAAATATATATTTTCTGGCTATCAAGATGATATGCAAACTTATTCATTTAATAGCACTAATGGTAAATACGAGTATCAAGGCGATCAAGGGCAGCACGAAGTTACCATAGCTAAAGGCGTTGAAATTAAATCTAGCGATAACGGGTTTGATGTATTTGAACGCGTAGATGCTCGACTTGATGTTGTTTCAAATGCGGGTGTGGCAACCGGTGGTATTACTGGCGGGACTGTGTATGTTGAAAATCAGGGTGAGTTTAATAAATTTCACAAAGAGAATTATAACGCAGATCCGGATCCCTTAATTTCACCTACGATCAATACTTATAATATTAATGTGATCCCAGGAGCCACTCCCTCATCACCCGACCAATATGAAATATTACGTGATGGCACTCCTCTAGTTCCCCCGGTTACCGGAGAGGTAACAGATGAGCCTATTCAATTTGCCGGTATGGAAATTCAAGTTCAAGGCACTGCGCCAGGGCAACTTGATTTTACACTTGAAAAACCAAGTAAAGAAAATGTACTTAACACCTTGGAAGATTTAATTACGGGTTTAAATAATGATTTGCTTGATGAAAAACAATTAAACCAGGTGTTATCCGATGGCCTTATTCAGCTTAAGAATGCCAGTGAAAAAATTGTATTTATTCAAGCAAGTTTAGGTGGACGCATGAATGTTGTTGAACGCGTGTTTGATTCTAACAGTGCCTTGGATATAAACAATCAAGGTAATCGCTCGAGTTTAATAGAAATTGACCCTGCAAAAGCCGCCAGCGAACTGATTAAACAAGAGTCTGGTTTGCAAGCCTCACAGGCTACCTTTGGGCGCTTGGCTAAGCTTTCATTATTTGATTACTTATAAATTAGCGTTGCTTTAGCAAGTTATTACGAAATAGGTAATAACTTGCCAAAACAAAGCGGCAAAAAACTGTCACCCACTTTTTATCCTCTGTCAAAAAATAGCTCACCGCTTATTAAAACCCTCATTAAATGTAATTTAGTTGTTATAAAACATCGGTTTAATTTTTTTTTACCAGTTGGCACAAGTAATGCATTTACCTAGCCATAGAACGTGTGGTCTTTGCTTAGTTACTTTGAACCACATTCTGATTGAAACTAGGAGATGGTAAAATGGCTTTAAGCGTAAATACAAATGTTGCATCATTAAATGGGCAACGCAATCTATCTAAATCTAGCATGGCACTTGAAACCTCAATGCAGCGATTATCATCTGGTTTGCGTATTAACAGCGCCAAAGATGATGCTGCAGGTTTACAAATTGCCAACCGACTAACCTCTCAAGTAAATGGCCTAACAGTTGCCCAGCGTAATGCCAACGATGGTATTTCCATGGCGCAAACCGCTGAAGGTGCAATGCAAGAATCTGCAAACATTCTGCAACGTATGCGTGACTTATCACTGCAATCAGCCAATGGTTCAAACAGTGCAGTTGACCGTGCATCTTTGCAAAAAGAGGTTGCAGCCTTGCAACAAGAGCTTACGCGAATTGCAGACACCACCAAATTTGGTGGTACCAGCTTGCTAGATGGCACATTTGGTACTAAACAATTTCAAGTAGGCGCTAATGCAAATGAAACCATTAACGTAAGTTTACGTAATGTGGCGGCTGACTCAATTGGTGCGCATGAAATTAAAGGCCCAGCCAATGCTGCAGATGCAAACACGCGACTTGGTGATGTGCAAACTGTGAATTTAGCAACTAACCATGGCACAAGTGCGGATACGGTTAATATTAATGGTACAGATATTGTTATTGCTGGTGGTTCTGGTGCAGCTGTAATCGCCGATACAATCAACAGGTCTGGCGCAGGTGTGGTTGCAGAGGCGAAAATTGATACTACTTTTGCGGGAATCACTTCAGAAAGTAAAGGTGTTATTGAAATTAAGAAAAATGGTGCTGTTGAAAAGTCATTTGATTTAGGTAATTATGGTGGTGAAATGGAGCGCCTAACAAATGACATGCAACAAGCTGGTTATGATGCCATCTATGACCCTGCAACTTCTGAAATTTCTTTTAAGGCAACAAATATTGATGGAATTGATATTACCGGTACAGATACTAGCGGTTTTACTGTGGGTGGTAGTGCAGTAACCTCTACCGCAAACTCATTTAGTGTCTCTGCAGAGTTAAACCTGTCATCAGCGAATAAAATAGGTATTTCAGGAACAACGGCGAATGAGTTGTTTGGTACAGGCGCGGCTGCGATACAATCGTCAGGTGGTACTAGTTCACTAACAAGCATTGAAGATGTTGATATTTCAGGTGCTACTTCGGCAGGTGCGCAAGATGCAATTAAAGCGATTGATGCTGCACTGGCGCAAATTGATGCGCAGCGGGCCGACTTAGGTGCGGTGCAAAACCGTTTTGGCTTTACCATTGCTAACCTTGCCAACGTATCTGAAAACGTATCGGCATCGCGCAGCCGTATTCAAGATACCGATTACGCGCTTGAAACCGCGACACTGACTAAAAACCAAATAATGCAACAAGCCGGTACCACTATCTTGTCGCAAGCAAACCAGTTACCGCAAGCAGCATTAAGCTTGTTAGGTGGTTAAGCCGTTATTTTTATAAAATTAGAATTTATTTAGCGCACCTATGTAGGTGCGCTTTTGTTTTTTAAACACCGCGCTTGTATTAAATGCGATGCTCTGTAATCTCTATCTAACATCTAACACCTAACACCTAAAATTTAATTTCATACAAAGCAAATACTTAAAAAAAAAACAATCAAAAATACTAATTTTTTTAAAATAAACCTCAAGTTAATTCCATTCATGCCGTTAACTTAACTAGAACGGAGCTTGAACAGAATTTATTGTGATGGCTCTTGGTTAAAATCACTTAGTTGCATTACGAAAGTAATCAGGAGTTATAACATGGCTTTATCAGTAAATACTAACGTTGCATCAATCAATGCACAAAGAAACTTATCAAAATCGAGCGAAGCATTAGGTACATCAATGCAACGTTTATCGTCAGGTATGAGAATTAACAGCGCAAAAGATGATGCGGCCGGCTTACAAATCGCTAACCGTTTGTCTTCACAAATAAACGGTTTAGGTGTTGCGCAGCGTAACGCGAACGACGGCATCTCAATGTCGCAAACCGCTGAAGGTGCGATGACTGAGTCATCAAATATCTTACAACGTATGCGTGACTTAGCACTGCAGTCAGCAAATGGTTCAAACGATGCTGATGCACGTGCGGCACTGCAAAAAGAAGTAGGCGCACTACAACAAGAATTAACGCGTATCGCAGAAACCACTAAATTTGGTGGCACTAGCTTACTAGATGGCTCATTTGGTACTAAGCAGTTTCAAGTAGGTTCAAACGCTAATGAAACTATTAACGTAAGCCTTCGTGATGTATCGGCTGATGCTATCGGTGCGAATGAAATTAAAGGCCCTGCAAATTCAACAGTTTCAGCCCTAGGTGATGTTCAAACACTTTCATTGGCACTAAACATGGCTACATCTACAGATACATTGAGCATTAACGGAACAGACATTGTTGTTGGTGCAAATACGGGTGCAGCCACTATTGCAGATACGATTAATTCATCTGGTGCGGGTGTTAGAGCTGAAGCAAAACTTGAAACTACCATTAGCGGTATTGATACAGGAAGTAATTCAACAATTGAAATTTCAAAAGGCGGTACAGCAGTTGATTCGTATGATTTAGGTGATTATGGTGGTCGTATGGATCGTTTAGCCGAAGATATGCTAGCGGATGGTTATGACGCTACTTATGATGATTCAACTGAGACTATTACTTTTAAAGCAACAAACATCGATGGTATAAATGTTACTGGTGTAGGTGATACAAGTGGCTTTGAAATAGGCGGTCAAGCAGTCGCCAGTACGGATGGTTCTCTAAGTATATCATCAGAGCTTAATTTGAGTTCAGCTGATAAGATTGGTATTTCTGGTACAACGGCTAATGAGATCTTTGGCACAGGTGCTGCAGCAATTGCGTCTACAGGTGGTGGAAGTGCACTTACTTCAGTTGAATCAATTGATATTTCAGGTGCTACTTCTAAAGGGGCGCAAGATGCAATTAACACTATTGATGCGGCGCTTGCGCAAATTGATGCTCAACGAGCTGATTTAGGTGCGGTTCAAAACCGCTTTGGTTTTACCATTGCCAACCTTGCTAACGTATCTGAAAATGTATCAGCGTCTAGAAGCCGTATTCAAGATACCGATTACGCGGCAGAAACCGCAGAGCTGACAAAAAATCAGATTATGCAGCAGGCGGGTACTACCATATTAGCGCAGTCTAACCAGTTACCACAGGCCGCACTTAGCTTATTAGGTTAATTTAACAATAAGCTCTATACTTTAACTACTAAGGAAGGGGCAACCCTTCCTTTCTTGTATAGGTATAAAGCTTTTATCGCTTTATAGTAGGAGCGAATTATGGAAACGCAAAGTTTAAATTTAAATATCAGCTCAGCGCAAAAAGGCGAGGTTTCCTCAAGTTATAAAGCCCCATCTCAAGCTAATCAAAACGCTGAAAAAAATAACAACTTACCAGTTGTTAAGGCTGAAAATAGTAATGCTGTATCTAAAACTGAGTTATCGCCCGATAAGCTCGAGAAAGTGGTACAACAATTGCAAGAGTTTATGGGCGAAATGAACCGTAGTTTACAGTTTAAGGTTGATGAAGACTCTGGCCGTAATGTTATTAAAGTTATTGATAAAGACAGCGGTGACTTAATTAAGCAATACCCATCAGAAGAAGTGCTTGGTATTGTCGCTAAACTAGCTGAGGCTACAGGTGTATTGGTTGATTTTAAAGTTTAGTTACAAAGCAATTTAAGAGGGTAAGCGTTATGGCTATTTCATTTACAGGTATAGGTTCAGGGTTACAAGTTAACGAAATTGTAAGTGCTTTAGTTAATGCTGAAAAAGCCCCTTATCAAGCACGTGTTACCAAACAACAAGCTAACTATACTACCGACATATCCGCAGTAGGCACATTAAAAGCCTCCTTAGAAGAGCTCAATGGCTCACTAGAGTCGTTAGGGGATGTTGAAAACTTTCAAAAACGTACTATCAGTGGTAGTGATGAGTTTGTGACGTTAAGCTCTGAAAAAAATGCACAAACTAATAACTATTCTATAAAAGTTAATAGTTTAGCTGAAAACCATAAGTTAACATCAGCGGCTGTAGCCAGTGATGAAGCTGTGGGAGAGGGTAAATTATCTTTAACGTCAGGCAGTAACACATTTGATATTAATGTGTCTGATACTGCAACCCTTGCCGATATCCGTGATGCAATTAATGATTCAACCGATAACGACTCCATTAATGCGACTATTATTACTGACGATACCGGTCAGCGATTAGTGTTATCTAGCAAAGAGACGGGTTCTGAAAACGCAATAAAAATTGTGGCTGATGACGTTGATACTAATAATACAGATATGACAGGTTTATCGCGCTTAGCGTATGATAACGATACAACATCAACAACTTATGCTGAAAACTTAAATGAAGTTACAGCCGCGGCCGATGCCTCCATTACTATTGATGGCACGCTTGTGGCAACTAGCAGCACCAATGAGTTTAAAGATGTTATTGAAGGCGTTACTATTAATGCTAAAAAAATGCACAGCGCAGATGATGATTTAAGTAAAGCAACCATAACTGAAAATAATAATAATGTTGCAGTTGGGTTAAAGTCGTTTGTAGATAAATTTAACGCTTTAATTGAACTATCAGAACAGCTTGGGCGCTCAAGTGCCGAAAAAGGAGTCGGTCCGCTTGCTGGTGACTCATTACTTAGGGGCTCCGTGAATCAGGTGCGCTCGCTATTAACCTCAGAGTTTAGCACGGGTAATGGTAATAAAGACTTTTTAGCGAATTTTGGTATTAGAACTGAGCTTTCAGGTAAATTAAGCATAGATTCTGATGCATTAAAAGCAGCGGTAGAAAGCGATCCACAAGCCATCCAAACGTTTTTTGTAGGTGAGAAAGAAGAAGGGGGGTTCGTTGCTCAATTAGATACGGTCATTAAAGGTTACACTGCCTCCGATGGCGTTATAAGCTCACGTATTGAAGGGCGTGAATCCCAGCTAGTTAAGCTACAAGACGAAGTTGATGCTTTTAATAGTCGCATGGAGCAATATGAAAAAAGATTATATAGCCAATATAATGCCATGGATTTATTGGTTGCTAATTTAAATTCAACAGGCAGCTATTTGCAACAACAATTAGCAAACTTGCCTGGGGTAGTTAAAAAATCAAGTTAAGCGGAGTAAAATTTGGACGCTAATCAACAAGAATTAACAAAAATGATGTTACAAGCAACATTGCTTACAAACTTAGCTCTACTGCAAGAGCAAATGCCAGCTATATACACTGTATTTAAAGATTACACGCCAAGTGATACTGGCGTAGCAATTGATGACACTGATAAAGTAAACCTTTTTAATAATAATGAATTTGTTTATCAAGAAGCACCAAAAGAGTTTGCAAAAAAACAAGTTGTTGAATTTTTAAATGACCCGCCTTACTTTAAATATCAATTAAATCACCAACCTGACAGTGAAATTGTTTTTGAACATGCCGCACTTTTAAAGTCTATTTACAATGTACGCACTGCTGAAACGAATAATAAAATAAACAATCCAGCAGAGGAAAAACGCCTTGATTTTGTTTGCTTTTTAGGAGGAGGCTTAGGTTACCAAATTGAAGAGCTTCTCAATAAAAAAGAGGTACTTAATGTATTTTTATTCGAGCCAAGTAAAGATGCTTTTTATGCGCTATTACATTGTATAGAGTTAAAGCCATTGTTTGAAAAGTGTATGGCAAATGGCGGACAGTTTTCAATACGCGTTGCTGGTGGTGAAGATGGCGTAATTAACGAGATCTCTAGATTTTTATTTAATCAAGGTCACTTTAATATCAGTCAAATATTGTTTTTTAAACATTATGATAGCCCGTTGATTGAAAAAACAATTGATCGAATTAAAGGCATTGGCCATCGTTGGGCTGCCGGGTGGGGATTTTTTGAAGATGAAATAATTGGTGTGTCTCATACCTTAGCTAATCTGAAAGCTAAATTTCCAGTGTTGAAAAAGCCTGAACTAGTTAAAAATTCGCTGGGTGATCACCCTGTATTTATTGTTGCTAATGGCCCATCTTTAGACTCCGCTATTGAGTTTTTAAAAACGAACCAAGATAATATTATTATCATTTCTTGTGGTACCGCTTTAAGAGCGTTACTGAGTAATAATATTAAGCCTGATATTCACATTGAAATGGAACGTACAGCTGGGCTGTTAGAGTGGATAGAATCGATTGATGGTACTTCTAAAATATCAATTAAACTTGATGAAATTAATATTGTTGCACTTAATACCGTATACGATAATATTTTAAAGCGTTTTAAAAGCGCGCATTTGTTATCAAAAGTTAATGATGCGGGCGGGCGCTTTATTCGTGCTTTGGATACAAAAAAGCAATTTGCTTATCCTGATTATAGCAATCCTACAGTATCAAATACCGCGCTTGCTACGGCTATTGAGCTGGGTTTTAAAACAGTATATTTAGTTGGTACTGACTTGGGCTTTGTATCTAAAGAGCATCACCACTCTAGGCACAGCATATATTTTGATAAGGACTTTAAACATAAAGAATCAGTTGAAAAAGGTATTGAAGGTGCATTTGCTGTTAAAGGTAACTTTACACAAGAGGTATTCACAACACCTATATTTGATTCATCAAAAGGTAATCTAGAGCTCTTATTACAAGAACACCTAAACATTAAAGTGTTTAATACTGCTAATGGTGTGTTTATTAAATACACAGAGCCTAAACATATTAAGCAGATAGGTGAAATAAAGGCAATTAATAGTAAGCAAAATGAAGTAGCAAAGCTTCTCAATAAAGCCACGTCTTTGGAGCAATTATCAGTAGGCAATATCAACACTAAGATGGATTTAATTAAAGCTAAAACTAAAGAGGTGCTTGAGCAGCAGTTGTCTATTACCTCTCAATATTTTGAAACACGTGAGCAGCTTGCCGATGCGTTTAACTTACAAAATAAAATATTACTGACACTACGTAATGGTAGTGCCGATGATATCGTGGTTTATTGGTTAATTCAGGGCTCTTTTAGATACTTTCAAGCGTATATAATGACGAGTAGCTACTATTACAGTGACTTAGAAAAGCGCGCGGGCTTTATAAATGCATGTATTAATGCGTTTCATGAGCACGTTAAGGGGATTTATTTAGAGTTTATTGAAAATTATAATAAACCGGCCAAAGTTTAACTTTGGCCTTCATTTGAAATGTTGACCACTTTAATGGGGAAAACAATGTCATTTTTAAACATTGCAACCTGAATTAGATCGCAAGCCTCCCCATTCAAAATATAATGATTTTTAAGTCTACATTCTATTTTGTAACCTGCTTTCAAGAAAGCTTTTGTGCTTGCGATATTATTAAAATATGCTGCTGCCGTTAGTTTTCTAAGTGATAAGATATCAAAAGCGTATTGACTTATTAGCCTAATAGATTGATAAGCATAGCCTTTTCCCCAGCTTTCTTTTTCACCAATAAACAGACTCACTTGAGCTATATTGTGAGTCTTATTTATATTTCCAACTTTTATATTCCCAATGTGCTTATCATTATTGCTCGTTCTGATAGTAAATAATTGTTCAAGTGGGTTATCTAAATTAGCAGAGATATAGCTTTTAACAGAGTTAAGATTTTGTTTACTGAAACGAGTTTCTAAGTATTGATTTACTAAGGGGTCATTAAGCCAAGCAACATAATTTTCATTTGCATCGTCTAAAGATATACTTTGTAAAAAAATACCTTTCACCTCATTACTTGTTATTTTAATTGGATTATTCATCAATTAGCCCCCATTTAGTAGCTGTTCCTCTTGTTATATTAACGGCAGTTTTTTTACCAATCAGCGTATCGTAATACTTACAGGAGAGACCGAAGCCTGGGCGTATTCTTTTTATGTGTTTTTTTGTTATGACTGTACCTGCTGGTACGTCTTCAATAAAATAAATAGAGCGTCTGAATTTTAGATTTTCGCTTTCAGCTGATTTTACTTCATATCCTGGATTACCTATCGATTTGTACACTTCTTTGCTTTGACAAACAATTGATTTAAGCTGCTCAGGCTCAATTGAAAATTCTGAATCAGGCCCTTTTTTAGATCTATCTAAAATAAAATGCTTTTCAATAAAGCATGCTCCTAAAGCCACTGAGGCAATTGCTGCCGTTGTGCCTAAGGTATGATCAGATAAGCCTGTAATAACGTTAAAGCGTGTTGCAATATCCGCGATTGTCGCTAAGTTAGCTTGCTCATATGGGGCTGGATAAGCGCTTATGCAATGTAGTACTATAAGTTCGTCACAGCCATTATCTCTAGCTGCGCTAATGGCTTCCTCTATCTCTTTGACGTTGGCCATACCTGTAGACATTATGATAGGTTTACCTGTTTCTGCAATCCGCTTAATGAGAGGTAGATCGGTTAATTCGAAAGAAGCGACTTTATAAGCTGGGGTATTTAATTGTTCTAGTAACTCAACTGCTGTTTCATCAAATGGTGTTGAAAATAAAGTAATACCAACTTCTTTGGCTTTTTCAAACAGCGCACTGTGCCATTCAAAAGGAGTATGGGCCCATTTATACAATTCATATAAGTTATATCCATCCCATAACCCGCCTTTAATTTGAAATTCGTCTTTATGGCAGTCGATAGTCATTGTATCGGGTGTATATGATTGAATTTTTATTGCATCGGCTCCACATTTAGCCGCTTCTTCGATTGTTTTTAGCGCTTCTTTAAGATCGCCGTTATGGTTAGCTGAAAGCTCAGCAACGATGTAAGGTTCATAATCTAACCCTATTCTTCGTCCATCAATTTCTACAAATTTATTTTTCATTGTTACTCAAATAAAGTTAATTTTATATTAGCAGTTAAAGTGCCATTGCCTTTTTTGGCATTAGTAAACTCAAGCTTATACTTTCCATGTTTTATATATGCTTTTGGGTAACTATCAGCATCTAACATGCGAATATGATCAAAGATATCATCCAGCTCTAAGTTCGTATCAATAGCACTTTGGCTTGGATTGCGTCTTGAAAATGCTGTTACAGGGCCTTCTTGAGGTGTTACTTGAGGGGTTTCGTTAACAATAAACTCAATCATATCAAAAGTTAAGGTTGAACAGCGTAAAAATATTTGTTGCGCGGTGCCCTCCAAAGATAGCGGCCTTTTTAGGTAAATAGGTCCTGTATCTATACTTTCTTCCATTTTTAGGGCACTTAACTTTGTGGTGGTATGGCCAAGAGAAATTAAATTCTGCATTGGGCTTCCGCCCCGCCCATAAGGCAAATCAGTCATATGAAAGCATACGCAATTAAAGTTGTTAATTATTTCTTTTGGGACAATCCAGCTCCAATGAGGAAAAAATATACACTTAGGGTTTAGGTGTTTTAAGTGACTATAAGTGAGCTCTTTTTTGTCAGTAATTAAATGCCAGTTCCCATTGTAAGCTGGCGTGCGTTTATTATATTGAGCAATATTCCAGTCTTTAATTGTAGCTACAACGTAATTGTTCATGTTTAATCGCTTATCGGTTTTAGAGACGTGATCTCTATAATCAAATTAATAATTATTCAGCTTCAAGTAAATTGCTATGTTATGATTTTTAGCACTTCGTTAGCGACTCTTATACTGCCTTTGCCATCACAAATATTAATGCAATTTTTATAAACGTCTTTATCTAATTTTAGTTTGTTTTGCCAAAATTCAACTTCTTTAATTAACTTGCATTCAATCTCTGCAATTGAAATAAAGCGGATCACTTCAGCTAATTGAAGCGCATTAGCTATCTCTTGCTGATTGTTTGCCTGTACGATAACAACAGCAGGAAGGCCTAAAGCACATCTTTCCCATGACGTTGTTCCTGCTGCACCAATCGCTAATGTGGCTGTTGACATTATCTCTGCAACGTTGTTTGGCGATATATATAAAGAGACTTTCTCATGGAGTTGGGCAAAATCAAACACTGACTTTACGTTTTTTGCTGTTTTATTTAGGATTACATTTATTTTTTCAAAGTAATTTATTTTAACTATTATCATCAAAACTTGTAGAGTCAAGTTGTCTGGATCAGTCCCTCCAAACATTATGAGTAAGGTGCGCTCTTTTTTTTCAGTTGAGACTTTTTGAAATTCTAAAAACTCAGGCCTTAATAAAGCAAAGTGTGAGCCAAGTAATAGTTGAGTATGGCTATTTACCAAGTGTGTGTATTTAACTGTCGGACATTGGTAGGTTTGATCTAATAATAAGTCACAGTTGTGTTTTCGATTCGCAAGGTCATCAATGACCATAATTTTCTTGGTTATGTTTTTTACTTTATTATGCCAATGGATATCAATAGCATAATGATCAATTACGATTAAATCGTAATTAATCCCGGCTGTTAATTGTAAAAATTCTTCACTGTCGTCATCGAGGCTAGCACCAAGCCATGAGCTGTAACTTTCTAAATCGATTGTACTTTTTGGAGGAGCCATTTTTACAAGCTCAAACCCTGATTGGATTATATTTTCATTGCAATTGCCGGTGGTATCGCGACAGAAAAAAGTAATATTAACATTGGCAGCTTTGCTAATTGCTGTTGCTAATGTAAGGCAACGCATCACATGGCCCGAACCAATATTTGAAGAAGCATCAACTCGAAAAGCAATGTTTAATAATTGTTTGGGATTTTTGAAATTACCTTTGTCTACGTTAATACTCACCTTCTAAAACCTCTTTACGGATGTAAATAAAACATTTTTTATTTTCTATTGTTGTTTCCTTTTCACGCTTAAAATTACAGGCTTCGAATAATTTAATAGATGCTTTATTCTCAATTAAAATAGTTGCAATAAATGTACTCTTTATACTTTTATCTATCAGATTAAGTGCTTGTGTTAAAACTTCTTTACCGTAACCATTGCCTCTACTAAGGGGCGATAAATGCGTGTCTATTTCATAAGTATTTGGGGCTGTTTTGTTAAATCTGACTTGTCCGATGGGTTTGTTGTCGATAGTCGCAACATAAATTTTACTATTAAGGGATGCTAGTTGTTTTTTAAACCAAATTAAGTGATTCTGTAAGGAAATCGTCTCGTCTTTTAATGCGCAGCTGCGAATAACGGGATCATTAACCCACTTGTATAAAGTAGTACAATCACTTTGCTCGGCTTCCCTTAATGTTATCATTTTATTTTCTATCCTAAGTACCTATTAAAACTGTGATTTAATATTGAGGGTAATGAGCCTGGTTAATCTATAAAACGTTCAATATAAAATGCTTCGGCAAGTGGAATGCCTATAGACATACCTCTAAATTTAGCGAGGGCTTCAATATTCTCAATGCTCCGAGTGTGTGGGGCTTCTCTCATTTCATCACTATAAGCTTTTAAAGCCATTATTTTTTTATTAAATACATGCTCGATATTGACGAAGTAGTTGGGTTTAAATGCCTCATAACGGTGACTCGCCCACTCAGTGCTTGACAGTGTTTCGAAGCAAAATATTTGCTTTACGGTTTGTGCAGGTTGTGGCCTGCAGGCTGTTAAAACAGCCTCATAAGTTTTTCGATGATCAACATTTAAATCGCTATGATAGTGGGTATAAACGCGTGTAACTATATTTTTAGATAAAAATAGTTCGATAGCTTGCGCTATTTTCAGCAGCGACACTGTATCGAATTCATTATCAGGAAAGTCCAACGATGTTAACTGCTTAGGTGAAATGCCTAAATGTTGGGTTGCATTTAAAAAGGCAGCTTGTCGTGTTTCAATATCTGTTTCATTGTGCTTTAGACGCGAGCTAACTCCATTAGAAAGCGCCAGAATATATATATCATCACCTTTTTCAATATGGCTCGCTATTGTGGCACCACAGCCGAGTGTTTCATCGTCAGGGTGGGCGATAATTATTGCAACTTTCATATTTTTTATCCTACAGAGATATAATTAAAGAAGTGGCATATTTTTAGCATTATCTAACCTTAAACACTGGCTTTAATAAGTCACCTTTAAAAATATCATATAAGTTATGCGCTTTTATTGTATTTTTTAAAATGGCAATAACTTCATCGTATGCATTAATAAGCTTATCTATATCGCTAACCGTATGAGCAAAACTAAGGTTATGGCTTCCCCCAATTAAAATACCTCTGGCACACATCTCTTGAATAAATAAGGATTTCAGCTCTAATGAAGAGTATTTTTGCGTGTCTTTAATAATAATAAAAGACCACGATGGGTGACCCGCAGTGCTCAGCCAATCTTTTACATCGTGTTTTTCTATTAATATATTAAGCTCATAAATTAGCTTTTCACCTAAACCATGAATATGCTGAAGTACGTTATGTTGTTGTATTTTTTTTAATGTTGCTTTGCTAGCTGCTAATGACATTGTTTCACCAGCAAATGTGCCTGAGAAAAAAATATCTTCCATTAACGTCATTATTTCTTTTTTACCAACAACAGCTGATATAGGAAAGCCATTTGCCATTCCTTTGCCAAAAGTTGCTAGGTCAGGGGTGACGTTAAATAATCCTTGAGCACCATGCAAGTCAAACCGAAATCCGGTTATAGTTTCATCAAAAATAAGCACAGTACCGTATTTTAGGCAGAGGGCTTTTACACCCTCAAGAAATCCCGGTTTAGGGTAGGTTGTATTCATGGGCTCCATAATTACAGCGGCTAGCTTATCTGGGTATTCAAGAAAAAGTTTTTCTAATGAGCTAAGATCATTATATGTAAAGGCATGAGTAAGTGCTTGCACGCATTTAGGGACGCCTAAATTTCGCGTTGTTGAGCCAATATACCAGTCTTGCCAACCGTGATAGCCGCAAACAGCAACATGCTCTTTATTAGTGTAAGCTCTTGCAAGCCTTATTGCAGCTGATGTTGCATCGCTGCCATTTTTACCAAAGCGTACCATTTCCGCGCAAGGTATAAGCTTTACTAACTCCTCTGCAACTTCTATTTCAAGTTTATGGGAAAGTGAAAAAGTGACGCCAAAGGCGAGTTGATCAGTTACTGCTTGATTTACATCAATATCACAATAGCCTAAAGATACAGATAACAGTGCATTCACAAAATCTATATACTCATTAGTATCAGCATCCCACACTTTAGATCCTAATCCGCGTTCAATAAATAAGGGAGCAGCATTGTGTGGAAATGCAATTTTGCTTTTACTAAAGGTTTGAGAGCCAAGAGGAATTGTTTTTTCTGCCCTTTGAAGCCATTGGCCTGATTTAGCGTAATTATTCATAGCCTTCTTCTTTATCTTTTTGTAATGATTTAACCATTCCCTCATTTCGAAAAATTTGGGCATTTATTAAGCTTAGCTCAGGTTTATGAGTATAAAGTGCCAATATATCGTGGTAAGTGAAATTAGGCTTTTTTTTATATAGGTGCTCATATATTAATGATATTAATGCAAAATCTTCTGGTTCATCAACCGTCCATCTGTAATTAGATAAGTCTTGCTTACTTTTTATATTTTGCAATTTGTATGTATTAGGGTTGCTGGTAATGTAAGGGGTAACATGCTCTAATTCAGACGGTTTTTTTGCAAATTTATACGCATCGTGTAACGCTTTTTTACTCATTATTTCAACATCAAGACCATCAGGGTATGAAGCAATTAAACAATTTGAAGTATAATCGTTGTTGTTTTTTAAATGCGTACTTATGACATCATCTATCAGTCCAGGATCAATCACAGGGCAGTCAGCGGTAATTCTAACAATAGCATCACAAGGATAATTGAGTTCTGCATTAAAGTATCGGCTGAGTACATTGCTCAAACTGCCTCTAAAGCATAATAGATGATTTTTTTTACATAACTCTTCGATAATGTCATCGCTTTTATCGGTACTCGTTATAATAACAAGTTCATCTATTAATTTGGCCTGTTGAACTCGCTTAGCTTGCTGGATGAACATAGGTAGACCAAAAAGATCTTTCAACACTTTATTAGGCAAGCGTGTTGACCCGGTTCTTGTTTGCATAAATGCATTTATCATGTTTATTAATCCTAGCGCTTAATTAACCAATCCATCGCGATGGATTGATCAATGCTAATTCAGTTGAAGCTAAAGAAGTTAATACGTCATCAGAGGGAAGTGTAAGTTCTTTTGCAATACCGTAACTATCTATTAATTGTGTTAGCTGCTCTTGTGAGCAGCAGCCAATAATTGCACTTTCAATATGTGGCGCTTTTTGAGCAATGATTGCTAATGCAAAGGTGAGTCGGCTGCAGTTCAATTCGTTAATAATACGATTGTAACGAGAAAACGCATTACTAAATTGGGAAAAATAGGCGCTTTTTTGAATATGTGGTTCTAAGAGCAGCCCTTGCAAAAATATTGAACGAGCATGAAGTTTTATATTTTTTTCTAGTAGCCTATTGATGATTTTTGGTTGTATAAAGCGTTGATCTAACCAGTTAACAGGTGCTTGAACTAGATCAAAATTAAACTTATCGCTTAGTATTTCAAATTCTTCAGGGGTGTAAACAGAAATACCTATTCGCTTAACGATTCCTTGAGCTTTTAATTGTTCTAGCTGCGAAAAATAATCTTCACCTGCTTCGCCTAAAAGCAAATCACAATTATGAAATAATACTGCGTCTAGTGTTTCACAGTTTAGATTTTTTAAACTGTTTATTACCTGTTCATAAACATTTTTAGATGAGACTTTTGTGATAATAGATAGAGCTTGGCTTAAACCTGAGTTACCAATATTCTTCTCACTGTTTCCGTACGCTGATGCTGTATCAACCACTGTGATCCCAGCTTTTAGTGCCATATTAAGTATTTGTTTAATCTCATCAGCTTTTACCTGTCCGCAGGTGTTACTAATGCCATAATTTAAGCCAAACTGGGCAGTCCCTAAAGCGATTTTCATAGTTGTTCAGTAATTGTGTTTATTATGTGACTTTGCTCTGCACTTGTTAACTCAGGATGCAGTGGTATGGTAAGCGCACAATTATAATAGGCAATTGCATTTGGGAAATCATTTTCTTGAAAACCTAGCTGTTTATAATATGGTTGAATATGAATGGGAATATAATGTAAGTGACTCGTAATACCATGCTCTCTTAAATTACAGATAAGGGATTTGTGGTGCTCAGTTGCATTACCCGTTAATTTTATAATATATAAATGATAACTAGAATAGCTGCTAGGGGATTGTGTAAGATGTGCAAGCGGTAACTCTTTAAATTCATTAGTGTAGCGTTTTGCTATATTGTTACGCTTGGCAACGAACTCATCAAGTCTCGTGAGTTGGCTTAATCCTAACGCGGCTTGTAGTTCAGTCATTCTATAGTTAAAACCTAGTTCAACTTGCTGGTAGTACCAAGGACCGTGACTTGGTTCACTCATTTCATCTACGTTGGATGTAATACCATGACTGCGTAAGCGTTTCATTTTATTATCAAGCACATCGCAATTTGTTACCGCCATGCCGCCCTCAGCAGAGGTGATAATTTTAACTGGATGAAAACTAAATACCGTGATGTCAGAATAATCACAGCAACCAACTGACTTTCCTTTATATTTTGCGCCAATAGCGTGAGAGGCATCTTCAATAATTTTAAACCCATACTCAATTGCTAGTTTGTGTATAGCCTTCATATCACAAGATTGGCCTGCAAGATGCACTGGAATAACAACTTTAGGTAAGCGATTGTTCTTTTTGGCAACAATCAATTTTTTTTCAAGCTCAATAGTAGACATATTGCCCGTTGCTAAATCAATATCAACAAAGTCAATTTGAGCGCCACAATATAAAGCACAATTTGCCGAGGCGACGAATGAGATAGGTGAAGTCCAAACAGTGTCACCCTCACCAACCCCCAGCGCTAAGCAAGCAATATGCAGTGCTGATGTTGCACTATTGGTTGCACACGCATACAACGCGCGACAGTAATCTGCAATAGCGTGTTCAAACTCTGGCACTTTAGGGCCTTGTGTTAACCAGTTTGATTTTAATACATCAACGACTGCAGCGATGTCTTGCTCGGAGATAACTTGTTTGCCGTATGGGATCATAAGGTTTTTACTTCTAAATCATGGCTTCTACATTAAAAGCTTCAATTTCTTTAATCGTCATGTAATGTGGGTTATTTAAAGAGTTGTACTCAAAACCTTGTTGAACTTTTTTACCTTTTTCATTAAGTGCATTAACCGTAAAGTCGTTACTACGACTACTAAATTTAATGCCTGGGGCAATGACGTAGTGGTCATTATATTCATAAGTTTCAAAGCAAAGATCGGCAGGGCACATCACTTCATGTAACTTTTCGCCGGGGCGAATGCCTATAATTTTTATGGGTAACTCAGGTGCCATTGCTTTCGCTAAATCAGCAATACGAATTGATGGTATTTTAGGTACAAAAATTTCACCACCAAGCATGCGTTCAAAGTTAGTTAAAACAAAATCTACACCTTGCTGAAGACTTATCCAAAAACGAGTCATCTCGTCGTGAGTAATAGGGATGTGATCACGGCCTTCATTTATAAATTTTTGAAAAATTGGCACGACTGACCCACGAGAACAAACTACATTGCCATAACGTACAACAGAAAATGTCGTTTTATGTCCACCTGCAATGTTATTTGCTGCTACAAATAGTTTGTCAGAAGCTAATTTAGTCGCACCATATAAATTAATTGGGTTTGCGGCTTTGTCAGTGGAAAGTGCAATTACTTTTTCAACGTCATTATCAAGCGCAGCATTTATAACATTTTCCGCACCATTAATGTTGGTTTTAATACACTCCATTGGGTTGTATTCTGCGGCAGGTACTTGTTTTAGGGCAGCTGCATGAATTACATAGTCAACTCCCCGCATCGCACGGCGTAAGCGATCTTTATCGCGAACATCGCCAATAAAATAGCGCATACAAGGCTGATCGAAATCTTGTTGCATTTCGAATTGTTTTAGCTCATCACGAGAGAAAATAATAATCTTTTTTGGTTTATATCGTTCCAATAAAGTTTTGACGTACTTTTTACCAAACGACCCGGTTCCACCCGTTATTAAAACAACCTTTCCATTAAACATGTGTTTTTCTCCACAGATAACCAGCCTAATATTTTAAAATCTTTTTAGGAGTTAGATTTATACTTATTAACAGCTTTTTTATTTTTTTGATTACCAACTATTTTAACTGCTAATAGTTGCTTTTGAGCTTCTATTTTAGCAGATAGCTGCTTTGTCAGGTTAATTAAAAACGCAAGCTCAGATTCAGAGTAAAAACCTGGGTTATGCTTTAAAGATTCACTCATGTAGCTGTCTAACTGATTGTGAATAGTAAGCGCTTGCTCAATATCCCAATCCTGAGTATCAGCAATTAAACTTACCAGCTCATTACAATATTCGCGCGTCTTACTATCAGCAACTTGTGGGCTAGTGACTTGTTTTAAAACCATTATAACTGCGTTTCTCTTTGATCAAACGGAATGGCTTCCCAGCCTGACTTAATTTCTTTGATTAAAATGATTACTTCATCAATTTTATTGATATCGTTTTCAAGGTTTGCATTAAGTAAGCAGCGCTGGCAATAGTCGTAGAGTGAGTCAAGATTAGCAGAAATTTCGTTGTCGTTTTCAAAATTAAGTACTTGCTGAAGCGCACCAAGTAAAACAATACAATCAGAAATAGCCGTGCCTTTTTTTTCTAACTCTTTTCGTTCAATAAATCCTTTTGCAGCTGAGAGCTTGCCAACAATATTCACAAACACCAGTTTAACCTGTTCGTAAGGCGTCATTTCTTTTACGCTGCTGACTGTTATCTGACGGTATTTATTAATTGATGCATGGGCCATGGGTAATTCCTCAAATTTTAATTACATGTTTTAAACTTAAGCAAGTTTAGTTCCAACATAAGTTTGACTATTACTTATCGGCAAAAACAGTCACACCTTTAAGCAATAATAGCACTTTTTATCGGTTTTCTTTACGCTGCATTACACATCATAAAATGAACAGATATAATCTTATTAATCAGTATAACTGAGTAGGCTTGTTAGATAAATACATGAATTTTTAATGATAAAGTATTTATTTTGTAGCGTGGGTGTCTGTTTTTTGGCGTTAATGTCAAAAAATCGCCGCTATTACTTGCATCCAAGTTTAACTGGCTTACAATTTGATACATAAAATAAATTAGTGAAATAAATGGCTCGCTAAGAATGATCTTAATTTTAGATAATAATAATAATCGCTCTATTGGGCTACATGCATCGCTTACGTTTATTGGTGAGTCGGTACAGATGCAAACAGAAGCAGATTTTGAACAGGCATGTAGCCAGTATCAAAACAAAGAATGTATTGTGGTGCTAGGCGCGTTGCAATCATTAGATCATGAAAGCTTAATTAAACGCTACCCTACATTGCCTTTTTTATTAATTGGCGAAACGCTTAAACCGCTACTAAGCATAGCTAATGTAGTGGGGTTAATTTGCGAGCCATTTTCACATGAAGTAACAACACAGCTATTACATGACTGCCAACAATATCAGCGAATGCTACCCCATGAGCATAAACATAATAAAGAGAAAAGCACTTTTGATGGCTTAGTGGGTGAAACTAAAGCGGTAAAAGACTTACGTTTTTTAATTACTCAGGTTGCAAAAACCGATGCTAATGTGCTTATTTTAGGGGAGTCGGGTACTGGTAAAGAGGTAGTAGCACGCAATGTACATTTATTTTCTAAGCGAAATAAAGGGCCATTTGTACCGGTAAACTGTGGTGCTATTCCGGGTGAGTTACTCGAAAGTGAATTATTTGGCCATGAAAAAGGCGCATTTACTGGCGCCATTTCTGCTCGTAAAGGGCGGTTTGAACTAGCCCAAGGTGGCACGCTATTTTTAGATGAAATAGGGGATATGCCACTGCAAATGCAGGTTAAGTTACTGCGAGTGTTGCAAGAGCGAAGTTATGAGCGAGTTGGTGGAACAAAAGCCATTCAGGCTGATGTGCGAGTGATTGCTGCAACCCATCGTGACCTTGAAAATATGATAGAGAAAGGCTCATTTCGAGAAGACTTGTACTATCGTTTAAATGTTTTCCCGATTGAAAGCCCCTCGCTTACTCAGCGTGCTGATGACATTCCGCTATTATTAAAAGAGTTGATGCGCCGCGTAAATGAGCAAAGCGGCACCACGGCTAAATTTACAGAGCGGGCTATTGATAGTTTAAAAGAGCATTCGTGGCCGGGTAATATTCGTGAGCTGGCTAATCTTGTTGAGCGTATGGTAATTATGTTCCCAGATAAAGTGGTAGATATCCCCGATTTACCCACCAAATATCGCTACATTGAAGTTGAAGCGTATGAGCCACAATACCCAGAAGAGCTCATGGAGCGCGACGCGTTTAACGATATATTTAGCAGTGGGTTTAATGAGAACGAATTAGAACTTGAAAATGAATTTGTTCAAGCGGCGCCCGGCCTGTTACCCGATGATGGTATTGAGCTTAAAGAGTACTTAGCCGAACTTGAAATTAGCTTAATAACCCAAGCATTGGAGCGCTTTGATTATGTTGTTGCCCGTGCCGCTGAGGTGCTAGGGGTAAGGCGCACTACACTGGTTGAAAAGATGAAAAAATATAACCTATCGAGAGATTAAGGTTAAGGGCAGGTGTTAGGTAGTAGGTGTTAGGTTAGAAAAACTAAACACCGCGTCCAATGCAAGCTCGGCACTACACTTGTCAGCGGGCTTACCCCGCGTCTCGTAACCCGCAGCTAGCTTTGCTTTTTAACTTCTTCCTTCCTAAAACAATTATTACTATGATCGTTGACCATACCACAGGCCTGCATATGGGCGTACACTGTGGTTGGGCCTAAAAACTTAAAATCGCGCTTTTTTAAGTCTTTGGCAAAAGCAGTGGATGCCTCGGTAATTGCAGGGTAGTCACTCAGTTTATCTAAATCACTTACTAATGGCTTACCGTCAACAAACTGCCATTGATAGTTACTAAAGCTGCCAAACTCTTGTTGGATCTCAATATCTTGGTTGCTCATTTGTGCGACTTTTTCTACGTCAAAATCCAAAAATGCGCGTCGATAGCCAGCGCGTTTTTTTGTTTGCCCAGCGAAGCTGGCAAACCCGTCAGGTTGAAAGAAATCTGAATCACCCCGACTGAGGGGAAGATAATCCGAATCGTAAGGGCGTTGCTGGCCAACGGCAGGGTCTGAAGGAAGCGATAGGAAGTTAACAGTACACAACGCAAGTGAACCTGTTTCGGCAGTGTAGGTGGGTAAGCGTGCAAAATAGCGCAAAGCCCGATACTCAGTCAGACCTATACTGTGTTTGAGGGTGGGATTGTTAACAGGGAGCCAGCACAGTAACTGGGGAAGCCTGGCATCTAAACTTAGTGTAAATAAGTGGCCTAAACTCAAGGGGAAACCCAAGGTTTAACGTCGGTGTGAGGTGGCAGATGAACCCGTAGTAGTGAGTAAGGCTAGGCCGATGAAAGCCAGTAATGGTGTGGAGGGCAAAACCAAGCCGACTATCAGCAGCGTGTCTGATAGGGTCAATTTAAATCAAAAGTTTTAATTGATTGCGAAGGGGGGAAGTATTCTTTAAGTGTATGAAAATCAGGAATATCGGTGTATAGGCTCACATGTATTTCGACGGAAATAGGCAAGAGATGACGGCTAAGCAGGAATGTGGACGCTGAGAATTAAAGGCCGAGCACGGGAGTAATGATTGACCACTTAGGCAGATTGCCACTGGGCTAGCACACCTAATGTCATCATGAAGGACACCACTATACATCAATGTGAAACGACAGACATACCGCAAGCAAAGGCAATTGATGACAGTTTACTACAGCTTGTATGGGCAATTATTAGATATTAATAACCTGTACAAGGGATTCAAAAAAGTGAAAACAGCAAAAGGAGCCGCCGGAATAGATGGGCAGTCCATAGCCGCGTTCGCCTTGAATTTAGAAGAAAACTTGAAACAACTGCAACGAGAACTGCAAAGCAAGCAGTATCGCGCGCAGCCGGTCAAACGGATAGAAATACCGAAAGACGATGGCGGCGTGAGATTGCTGGGCATTCCAACAGTTCGCGATCGCATAGTACAACAAGCGCTATTGAACATTCTCCAACCGATCTTCGACATCGACTTTCACCCATCAAGTTATGGGTACAGGCCGAAACGAAGCTGCCATGATGCCATCAGCAAAGCCACGGTATTTATTCGTAAATATCAGCGTGAGTGGGTGGTTGATATGGATCTGTCGAAGTGCTTTGACCTGTTAGATCACGATTTAATTATTAGCAGCGTCAAACGTAAAGTGACAGACGGTAGCATTTTAAAGCTGCTCAATCAGTTTTTAAAAAGTGGGGTAATGATAGGCAATCATTGGGAAGCGAGTGAGGTAGGGAGTCCACAAGGAGGGGTTATCAGTCCATTGTTGGCAAATATCTACCTAGATGCGTTCGATCAAGAAATGAAAAAGCGAAATCACAGAATAGTGAGGTACGCCGACGACATTTTGATCTTATGCTGCACAGAAAAAGCAGCGAAACATGCACTCACTGTAGCAACTCAGATACTGGAGAAAGACTTGAAGTTAACAGTCAACCAAAAGAAAACCCACATAGCGCATAGCAGTGAAGGGGTAAAATTTTTGGGAGTGGAGATAGGGTGTAATTGGACACGGATCCAAGGGTCAAAACTCAAAGGCTTTAAACAAAAAGTTAAACGATTAACAAAACGAAATAGCGGCATGAACTTAGTTGAAATAATAAAAAGACTAAACCCAGTGGTGCGTGGTTTTGTAAATTATTTCAGTATAGCCAATTGTAAACGAGCATTAAACCAGCTTGCGGGGTGGTTAAGACGCCGATTAAGGGCCATTCAGTTAAGGTTGTGGAAAAATCCAGCGAGATTGCATAAACGACTAAAACAATTAGGGAAAAAGCCGCCATTTAAGTTTATAAAAATGAACTCATGGCGAAACTCCCTAAGTCCATTATCGAGTGTAGCAATGCCAAACCAATGGTTTGAAGAGCTAGGTTTATATTCAATGGAAAAAGTAAGTACAGGATGGCTTGCTCAATCGGCGTTTAGTAAATAAGCCGAAGGGATAGAGGAATACAGGAGCCGTATACGAGGCCCGTACGTACGGTTCTGTGAGAGGGATGAGGCAAAAGCCTCACCCTACTCGATAATATGGTGTACCAGCTTAATCCTGCTTGAGCCGACTCTAAGGTTAAAAACTCAAAAAGCGGCTGATCGTCATACACAGGCACGCCCCATTCATGGTCATGGTAATCAACATAGTCTGGTTTTGAGGTATCGAGCCATGGGCAGCGATTGTTAGTCTCTTTATTCATGCTTATTCCTTAGCGCGTCATTTTTACGTCACGTATTAAAGTCTACTTAAGTTTTTGAATATATTGTTAAATATTTTTGGTACATATTGTGCATTAACCATTATAACAAGATTATTTTAGAGAGTTGATTATGGTCCTTGCAAGTGTGCTAAAACACCCGTTTATTTCTGCTAACCAGTATAACCCATGTTTACTGCAAGAGGAGTATGTTGGTGAGTTGAGTGATTTGCGTCAGCAAGCAAGTTGGCTCTCTCATTTAGTGGATACTATGCCTGCGGGCGTGATTGTACTTGACGGTAAAGGGATGATCGCCAAAGCCAATCAAATCGCCATTGACATGCTCGGTGAGCCCCTTGAAGGTGAAAAATGGTTTAATGTTATTCAGCGCTCATTTCGTCCTCATCAAGATGATGGTCATGAAGTGTCTTTAAAAGATGGGCGCTTAATTAAACTCGATATAACCGCACTTGCGCCAGAGCCCGGGCAACTTATATTAATGACCGATTTGACCGAAACACGGCGCTTACAAAAACGCGTCGCGCATATGCAGCGTTTAAGTGCGTTAGGTAAAATGGTGGCCTCTTTGGCCCATCAAGTACGCACACCGTTATCAGCAGCTATGTTGTATGCCGCTAATTTAGGCTCTAAGCGGTTGCCTGAAGCCTCTCGTGGTAATTTTCACACTAAGTTGATGTCACGCTTAAAAGATTTAGAAACCCAAGTAAACGATATGCTGCTATTTGCCAAAAGTGGTGATCAGCAAGTTGTTGAGCATGTGTCGATGCAGCAGTTACTCAGTGAGGTTAAAACGGGTGCAGATGCCATGGTCGCACTCAATGAAAGCCAGTTAAATGTGAGCTTGCCTGAGCCCGACATTGAAATTATGGGTAATAAAACAGCATTGGCAAGCGCTATTCAAAACCTCATTCATAACAGTATTCAAGTCATAGGCTGTGGTGCACAGGTGCACTTAAGTGCTTTACGCGATAAGCAAAACCCTGATTATGTTCGCATTAGTGTCAGTGACAACGGCCCAGGGATTGATATAACAAAAATTGAAAAAATATTTGAACCCTTTTATACCACTAAAAGCCAAGGTACAGGCTTAGGGCTTGCCGTTGTCAGTTCAGTGGCCAGTGCACATCAAGGACGTGTTGAAGCAAATAACAACCCAGAGGGGGGAGCAATTTTTAATGTGTTGCTGCCCATTAGTGTCACATCTAAATTAGGGGAGTCATAATGAGTAACACTATTTTAGTTGTTGAAGATGATGCCGGGCTTCGTGAAGCGTTAATTGATACCTTAGAAATGTCTGGTATAGCCTGCGTGGCGGCCAATAGTGCAGAGCAAGCTATGTTACTATTGAAAAAAGAGGTATTTTCACTGGTGGTTAGTGATGTGCAAATGGGCGCAATGAGTGGCTTAGATTTATTGCGTAGTATTAAATTAAATCACCCTGATTTACCTGTATTGATGATGACGGCCTATGCCACGATTGATGATGCGGTAGAGGCCATGCGCCTAGGTGCGATTGATTATATGGCTAAGCCATTTGCCCCAGAAGTATTATTAAATATGGTGAGCCGTTACTTGCCTGAAAAGGAAAAAGAAACAGACGGTCCCATTGTAGCCGATCCCAGCAGTATCCAGTTATTAGAGCTTGCAGCTAAAGTCGCTCGCTCAGACGCCAGTGTGATGGTGCTAGGGCCAAGTGGTTCTGGTAAAGAGGTATTGGCGCGTTATATTCATGATAAGTCAAAACGTTGTAACGAACCATTTGTGGCAATTAATTGCGCTGCAATCCCTGAAAACATGCTTGAAGCCACCTTATTTGGTTATGAGAAGGGCGCGTTTACCGGTGCGATACAAGCGTGCCCAGGTAAATTTGAACAAGCGCAAGGCGGCACTATTTTACTTGATGAAATTACCGAAATGGATTTAGGCCTGCAAGCCAAATTGCTACGGGTTTTACAAGAGCGTGAAGTTGAGCGACTAGGCGGGCGTAAAACAATATCGCTTGATGTGCGGGTATTAGCGACTAGTAACCGAGAATTAAAAGAGGCGGTTGCTGATAATCAGTTCCGTGAAGATTTATATTACCGGCTCAATGTTTTTCCACTGTTATGGCGACCACTGTGTGAACGCCCGGGCGATATTATTGTGCTGGCTAAGCACTTGATTGAGCGCCATTTAACTAAAAGCAAAGAGCCAATGGCGTATTTAGACAGTAGCGCCGAGCAAAAATTACTGAGCCATAGTTGGCCTGGTAATGTCCGAGAACTAGATAATGTGATTCAACGCGCTTTAATTTTACGTAGTGGCAATAGCATTGATGAGCATGCCATTTTTATTGAAAATTTGGCAGCGACTCAATTTGTGGCAGAAACGAAAGCCGCAGAGCCTATAAAAAACAATGAAATTAACGCCTATTATGATGAAAAAGTAGCCTCTGATGAGCAAAAAAATGACTTACTCGCTATTGATACCGGTAGTTATAAAGATGAGCTTAAAGATAAAGAGCATCGCATTATTTTAGACACGTTGGCGCGTTGCCAAGGAAAACGCAAAGAGGTGGCCGAAACCTTAGGTATCAGCCCACGTACTTTACGTTACAAATTAGCGCAAATGCGCGATTTAGGTATTTCCCTCCCTGCATAATCTCATCAGCCCTAAGTGTTAAATTTAGGGCTGTCAAAACTCTGACCCCGTTATTTTTATATTAAATCATTGTTTTAAAGCGCTTTTATTTTTGGCATGCTTTGTGCTTTATTCTATTTAAGAGTTTACTGCATTATCAGAGACAATTATGAAAATTCAAAACAATGCTTTATTTCAAGAAATGCAATCTATGGCTGCAGAGGCCACACGTAGTAACCAGGTTAATAATTTTGCCACGCAAGTTCAATCGACTTCTACGGCGCAGTTTGGTGACATGCTCAGTAATGCGCTCAATACTGTGCATGAGTTACAGCAAGACACCGGGCAAAAAGTAAAAGCGGTTGAAATGGGCGACAGAAGTGTATCGCTCGCTGAGGCAATGATTGCTTCGCAAAAGTCGTCTGTAGCATTTGAAGCTACAGTACAGGTTCGTAATAAGCTTGTTGAATCTTATAAAGAAATTATGAACATGCCTGTTTAACTAGGTAGTGGAGAATTATTGTGGCGCAATCTAATCAATCTACAGATCTGGCACTTGCTGATGACACCATGGAGCAAGGTGATAATGATGATCAACAAGAGCAAAAATCAGGCTATTTCAGTGCCCTTGGTGGTGTTGATGTGTTACGTCAAATTACTCTAGTTGTTGCACTGGGAATTTGTTTAGCCATTGCTATTTTCGTTATTATTTGGGCTCGCCAACCAGATATGCGCCCTTTAGGCAAAATGCAAACGCAAGAATTAATAGAAACGCTCGATTTTTTAGATGCACAAAAAATTGACTACCAACTTGATGGTGATGTGGTGTCGGTAGATGAAACTCAGTATCAAAATATTAAGTTATTGATGGCCCGCGAAGGTTTAGAGCAAGGTCCCACATCAGGTAGTGACATTATTATGCAAGACATGGGATTTGGAGTAAGCCAACGATTAGAGCGTGAACGTCTTAAACACGGCCGCGAGCAACAACTTGCTCGCACTATAGAAGAACTAAATAATGTTAATCGCGCCAGAGTATTGCTCGCTATTCCAAAAGAAAATGTTTTTGCTCGTCGAGAGAAAAAACCCTCTGCAACTGTGGTACTCACCCTTAGACGTGGCCGTTCATTAGACAGTGAAGAAGTAGATTCTGTGGTTGATATGATAGCCTCAGCAGTGCAAGGACTTGAGCCTTCACGCGTAACCGTAACCGATCAAAATGGTCGCTTATTAAATTCAGGTTCGCAAACATCTTTGGCCGCGCGCTCTCGAAAAGAGTACGATTTAGAGCGTAAACGCGAACTTGAATACCTAGAAAAAATCGACAGTATCTTAATTCCAGTGGTTGGTTTAGGTAATTACACTGCACAAGTTGATTTAAGTATGGACTTTAGCGCGGTTGAAGAAACACAAAGGCGGTATAACCCAGATTTACCGGCAATAAGAAGTGAAACCACATTTGAAGAAAATAACATAGGCGGATTAGCGGTCGGTATTCCAGGGGCACTGACTAATCAGCCGCCTGTTAATGCAGATATTCCTGAAGATGCGATGGAGGGCGGGGCAGGAACGGCGACTCCACCAAGTCGTACTCATAAAGAGGCAACCCGCAACTATGAACTTGATACCACTATTTCGCATACGCGTCAGCAAACAGGGGTGATCCGCAGAATAAGCGTCTCCGTTGCTGTTGATTACTTACCGACAGTGGGTGAAAACGGTGAAACAACCATGACTCCGCGTTCGGTTGAAGCCTTGTCAAATATTCGTCGCCTGTTACAAGCTGGGGTAGGCTTTGATATGCAACGCGGTGATGCACTTGAAGTGGTCACGGTGCCATTTGTGCGTGAAGACTCAGCGCTTGATTTTGCAATCCCACTATGGGAGCAAGATTGGTTTATGAAAATGCTGCGTTTAGTATTAGGTGCACTGGTTATTATTGTGTTGATTATGGCAGTAGTAAGACCTATGCTTAAACGCCTAATTTACCCAGATAATACGCTTGATGAATACGATGAGGATTCTCTCAGCTCAGGTGTTGATATTGGCGATAGTACCTTAGATATGCTAAACAATGATTTTGATTCTGCTTCTATTGGCTTCTCCAGCGATGGTAAACTACAGTTACCAGATTTACATGGCGACGAAGATTTATTAAGAGCGGTTCGCGCCCTGGTAGCTAATGAACCAGAACTATCATCACAAGTAGTCAAAGCGTGGTTAACAGAAGATGACTGATCAAGAACAAAAAAAATTACCTCAAGCATTTGATGTTGATAAGCTCGATGGTGTCGATAAAGCAGCAATATTATTATTGAGCTTATCTGAAGAAGATGCAGCGCAAATTCTTAAACATTTAGAGCCAAAGCAAGTGCAAAAAGTGGGGATGGCTATGGCGGCGATTGATGATTTGTCGCAGGCTAAAATAATTGCGGTTCATAATTTGTTTATTGAGCAAATTCAAAGCTTTAGTACTATTGGCTTCCAGTCTGAAGATTTCATTAAAAAAGCGCTTACAGCCGCATTAGGTGAAGATAAAGCCGCCAGCTTAATAGATCAAATTGTCATGGGCTCAGGTGCGAAAGGGCTTGATTCATTAAAATGGATGGACTCTAAACAGGTGGCTAATATTATTCGTAATGAGCACCCGCAAATTCAAACGATTGTGCTCTCTTATTTAGAGCCTGAGCAGTCGGCTGAAATTTTAGCGCAATTTCCTGAAAAAGTGCGCCTTGATTTAACCATGCGCATTGCCAATTTAGAAGAAGTGCAACCGGCAGCATTGCAAGAACTTAACGAAATTATGGAAAAACAATTCGCCGGTCAAGCGGGGGCGCAAGCTGCGAAAATGGGCGGCTTAAAAGCAGCGGCAAATATTATGAATTACCTTGATACTAACATTGAAGGGCAATTAATGGATTCAATTCGTGAGCATGACGAAGAAATGTCGCAACAAATTCAAGACTTAATGTTTGTATTTGAAAATTTAATTGACGTAGAGGATAGAGGTATACAAGCTATTTTACGTGAAGTGCCACAAGATGTGTTGATGAAAGCTATTAAAGGCACCGATGATGCACTTAAAGATAAACTATTAGGTAATATGTCAAAACGTGCCGCAGAGCTGCTTGCCGATGACTTAGAAGCCATGGCACCGGTACGTATAAGTGAAGTAGAAGCGGCGCAAAAAGAAATTTTAGCAACGGCACGTCGCCTCTCTGATGCAGGTGAGATTCAGCTTGGTGGTGGCGGTGGTGAGGAGTTCTTATAATCTATGAGTCACTCTAAAGGTCGCCCATTACACGCAGATGAAGCTGATGAGTTATTAAAAAACTGGCCGATACCAGATGTTGCTCCCGATGAGCGTAGCTTTGGTAATCGCTCTACCGCGTATGGCACACCTTTGGCTGAGTTGTACCATAAAGAGAGCGTTAAAGAACAGGTTGAAACACCTGAAGAACCCGAAATTCCTTCGCTTACGATGGCAGAGCTTGAGCGTATTCGTCAAGACGCTTATGAAGAAGGGCTTAAGCAGGGGCACGAGCAAGGCTATATTGATGGTTTTGATAAAGGTGTAACCGAGGGCAAAGAAGCGGGTTACAAAGAAGGTGTTGAACTTGGCAAAATGCAAGGCCAAGAAGACGTTAAGCCATTAATCGATGAGCAATTAACGAATCTGCGCAGCTTATTAGACAATTTAACCGACCCGCTTAAAAACGTGGATGAGCAAGCAGAGAGGCAACTTGTACATTTGGCTACTGTACTAAGTGAAGCGATTATTTATCAAGAAGTAAAAACCTCCCCTGATATTATTTTACACACCTTGAAAAAATGCATAGATGCACTCGATGTGGAACAAGAAAAGGTCCGAATTCATCTACATCCAGACGATATTGCGCTGATAAACACCAGTTATGGCGAACAAGCTATTGAAGATAATCATTGGCAGTTAATTGCAGAGCCTACTTTAGAACGCGGTGGTTGTGAAGTTAAAACAACGCTATCGTCTTTAGATATGACCTTGAAAACGCGAGTCAAAGAAACATTGGATAGTTTTTTGCATAACAGTGGTATCTAACTTTTTTATTGGCGTGCCATGTCTGTGAGCGATACTTCATTAAGCGAACGCTTATCTCAATACCAACAGCATATTAAAATTCCAGCGCCTGCCGTTGCAGGCATTTTAACCCGTGTTGTTGGTTTAACACTTGAAGCCAAAGGCCTGCGAGCACCAGTGGGCAGCCAATGTAAAATTGAAACCATGAACGGCTTTGTTGACGCTGAAATAGTTGGTTTTAACGATCAAACCTTATATTTAATGCCTAATGATCACATTTCAGGCGTGTTGCCCGGTGCGCGAGTCATTCCCCAAGTTAACGATACCGGTTTACCTGTTGGTATGAGCTTGCTTGGCCGAGTTGTCGATGGTTTGGGCCGACCTTTAGACGGGCTTGGAAAAATAAAAGCAGAACATACTCTCAAATTTGCGCAAAACGCGATTAATCCATTGGCTAGGCGTCCTATTAGCAAACCAATGGATGTTGGGGTACGCGCTATTAATTCGGTAATTACCGTAGGTCAAGGTCAGCGTATGGGCTTATTTGCAGGCTCAGGTGTGGGTAAATCAGTATTATTAGGCATGATGACGCGAGGCAGTGAAGCCGATGTAATTGTGGTTGGCTTAGTGGGGGAGCGTGGTCGAGAAGTAAAAGAATTTATTGAAGAAATACTGGGTGTTGAAGGGCGTAAACGTTCAGTTGTGGTTGCAGCTCCCGCTGATGCCTCACCCTTAATGCGCTTAAAAGGCTGTGAGAGTGCGGTGACCATTGCAGAGTATTTTCGAGATCAAGGCTTAAATGTATTGTTATTACTCGATTCGGTAACGCGTTATGCCATGGCACAGCGTGAAATAGCACTGGCGGTTGGTGAACCTCCTGCAACAAAAGGCTACCCGCCTTCTGTATTTGCTAAATTACCTGCGTTGGTGGAACGTGCCGGTAACGGCGGGGAAGGGCAAGGCTCCATTACGGCTTTTTTTACTGTGCTGAGTGAAGGCGATGATATGCAAGATCCAATTGCGGATGCAGCCCGTGCTATTTTGGATGGTCATATCGTACTATCACGTGATTTAGCCGACAGTGGTCATTACCCTGCCATTGACATCGAAAAATCGATTTCGCGAGTAATGCCACAAGTGGTGTCTGAGTCACATATGCAACAAGCCCGCGTACTTAAACAAGTGTATTCTATGTATCAACAGAACAAAGATATGATCACCTTAGGGGCTTATCAAAAGGGCAGTGATCAAATGCTCGACCAAGCGATAAACATGATGCCAAGCGTGAATGCATTTTTACAACAAGGCATGCGAGATGTAATTAGTTATGATGATGGTCTTCAAGGGCTCGCGCAATTATTAGGACAAGCATAATGGCAAAAAATAAACTGCATTTGTTGCTTAAGCTTGAAAATGACAAAGAAGAAACGTTACGTATGAGCTATTTACAAGCCAATCAAAATTTGCAATTAAATCAACAAAAGTTGCAAGGCTTAAATGACTTTCGAATGGAATATACACAACAGCTTCATGTGAAAGGGCAATCGGGTTTATCGAGCGCTGGGTTTAGTCATTTCCATGCATTTATAGCTAAGATCGAAGAGGCTATTCGCCAACAAGCAAGTACCGTTAATACTGCAAAACAAGTAGTGAGCCAACGTAAAACTTTATGGTTAAAACAACAAGTTAAAGCCAAAGCCGTTGCTAAGTTAATTGAAAAGCAACAATTAAAAGCAGATATACTGGTGGCTAAAAATGAGCAAAAAATGCTGGATGAGTTTTCTTCTAATCAGTTCTATCAAAGAAACAAAGCGCTGTAGGCTAGGCATGCTAATTGCTTAAGTTCTCTATAAGCAATGATTTTTATGATTGTGCGGTGCACTGTTGCCGCTTTTATTAGGTGATTTATGGCGATGAATGATATTTCAATGTTAGCAGTATCTGAGCAAGACTCATACTTAGCTAAAAAAGGCAGTGATAAAGCAAAACTAGATAGTAGTAACGATGCTGGCTTTTTTGATCAATTAGCACTCGCAAATCAGGTATCTGAAAAACAAGATGCACCAATCAAAACGCCACAAAAGCAACAATCTGAACAGCAAGCTGACTTAAAAGAGCCAAGTAACGAACAGCCACCCCTAAGTGGTGAAGCTATGCTGGCACAAATTAATGCGGCGCAGGTAATTGATACCTCAGTGAAAAGTAATCTTCATGGCGATGCACAGTTAATAGACAAAGACGGTGTAAAAATAAAGGTTAAGCCTGAGGATAAGCTGGCACCGATTGTTATTAATTTGCCAAGTGATGAAATTGTTGATGATGCAGCCATTTTGCAGCCACAAAATACTGTGGGTGCTGAATCAGCAAGCAAAACTGCAGCTGAATCTTCACAGCTTGGCGCAAAATCTTTAGCTACAGCTGCCACAACCGGACAATATGAGACTATTACAAATGAACTCGCGGCTGCTAAACCATCAGATAAGCCGACCGAAACGACAGGCACTAAGGCATCGTTAGATGCGTCTGTTTTGGCGCTGTTGTCAAAAGATGAAAATGCAGTTAAAGCAGATAAATTACTGGCAAATTTAACCCCTGCCCAGCAAAGTGAATTAACCACAGAGCTTGATGCGATGAGCAAGCCAATAAACAAAGACAATGTCGCTGATTTAAAGCAGTTACTTAGTAAGTATGTAACTCAAAATGAAAAGCCGCAAACGCCAGAGCAGATCATAAATACACAAATAAAGACCTTAACCACTTCAGAGAAAAAAGCGCTTCTTAATCAATTGCAAGAGTATATCAAAAATGAGTCTTTACCCAGCAAAGAACTCACCTCGCTAAAACGTGTAGTGAGTGACCTAGAGACCGCCTTAAACGCAGAGACTTTGCTTAACGCCAAAGATAGGCCGTTATTTGCAAATACTGCAAATGCTACAAATACTGCTATTACAGCGGGAGCCACTCTAAAAACACAGCAAAGTACGGACTCATCTGATGTTAAGCCTGAGTTGAAATTAGCTGGTTCAAAGATGGAGGCCGATAGCCCAAAAGAGCTTGCTAAACAGCTTGATGCATTACAAAAAGAGAGCATGCGCGCCACTAATGCTGAACAAATGCCACCGCGTGCGGCACAAATTTTTTCTCAGATCATTAATATATTTGATAAACAGCCGCTTAATACGCTTGCCAAATACGATACATTAGAATATGAACAAGCTATTATGGAAGCGCAGAGCTTACAAGCAGGCCAGTTACAAAACACTGCCCAAGCTAAACAAGTAAGCCTTGATCCTGCTATGCTACAAGCATTAAATATTATTAAAAGTGATGCGGCCAAAATGCTCCAACAGCGTGTTAGCTCCATGCTGAGTATTAATAATAAAGAAGCTGAAATACGTTTAGATCCACCAGAAATGGGCAGTATGCAAATTCGTATTCGAAGCGATGCAGAGCAAGCACAAATAAACTTTGTGGTGCAAAACCAGCAAGCTAAAGAGGCGCTTGAACAGTCCCTACCAAGATTGCGTGAATTGCTGATGCAGCAAGGTTTAGAGTTAGGTGAAAGCAGTATCTCCTATGGTGGCTCAGCAGAGGATCAAACGAGTCAACAAGAGGATAATGCCCAAGGACAAATGGCTAATAATCGCGCTGCAGATGAGGTAAATAATGAGCAACCAGAACAGCAAAAAGGTAGTTCTGGACAACAATCGTCATCATCAATAGATTACTATGCCTAAGTCCTGCTATTATAATAGCTAAAACAAGCAAATACCTTTGCGAATAAAGGAAATACAATGGCTGAAGACACTAATTTAGAAATAGAAGAAGTAGGTAAAAATAAGAGTAAACTGATTATAATTATTGCTGCTGTATTACTTATTGTGGTTGGTGTGGTGGCTTATTTTTTATTATCAGGCTCTGATGAATCAGCTGAACCTTTGACAGAGGATGCAGCGAGCAGTGAAGTTGCTAGCGCACCTAAGAGTTCTTCGGCATCAGTAGGGACTGCACTATATGTTGCTATGCCTAGACCCTTTATTTTTAATGTACCTGGCGCGAGTCGCGACAGAATAGTTCAAATTAAGGTGCAATTATTAGTGCGTGGCGATGGCAATGAAGAAGTAGCAAAAAAACATATTCCACTAATTGAAGGCACACTATTAAGTGTATTTTCTATGACTACAGCCGATGAATTAAGCACCAGTGTGGGTAAAGAAACATTACGCTTTACTGCACTTGATAAAGTACAAGCGGCTTTGATGGATGTTGAAGGGAACAAAGTAATTGAGCGGGTGTTATTTACCGGCTTTGTGATGCAATAAGGGGTCAGTGTGAGCGATTTATTATCCCAAGACGAAATTGATGCGCTATTACATGGTGTTGATGAAGTCGATGAGGAAGATGCACACGACGGCGAAAACGGTGAGGGAAGTACGTTACAGTATGACTTTTCTTCGCAGGATCGTATTGTACGTGGTCGCATGCCGACACTTGAAATTGTTAACGAGCGATTTGCGCGCCATATGCGAATTAGCTTATTCAACATGATGCGCCACACCGCTGAGGTATCAATTAACGGTGTGCAAATGATTAAGTTTGGTGAGTACATACATACCCTGTTTGTACCTACTAGTTTGAACATGGTGCGTTTTCGTCCATTAAAAGGCACTGGCCTTATTACCATGGAAGCACGCTTGGTATTTATACTGGTTGATAACTTTTTTGGTGGCGACGGACGTTATCATGCCAAAATTGAAGGTCGAGAGTTTACACCTACTGAGCGGCGAATCGTGCAAATGCTATTAAAAATAATTTTTGAAGATTATAAAGAAGCATGGGCACCGGTTATGGACGTGTCTTTTGAGTACCTCGACTCTGAGGTTAACCCTGCAATGGCTAATATTGTTAGCCCAACTGAAGTGGTGGTGATCAGCTCTTTTCATATTGAACTGGACGGTGGCGGAGGGGATTTTCATATTGCGCTTCCCTATTCAATGCTCGAGCCAATTAGAGAGTTATTGGATGCGGGTGTTCAGTCAGATACTGAAGATACTGATTTACGTTGGAGTAAGGCGCTGCGTGACGAAATACTGGATGTGGAAGTGGGTTTATCGACCCAGTTACTTGAGGTTGATTTAAGTTTAAGACAAATTATGGAACTTAAAACGGGCGATATTATACCGGTTGAAATGCCAGAGCATATTACGGTGTTTATAGAGGACCTTCCTACATTTAGAGCAAAAATGGGTCGTTCACGCGATTATGTTGCACTGCAAATTAGTGAAAAAATTAAACGCCCTGATTCAGTTAAATCTGAGCTGCATGTTTTTACCAAAGGCGGTAAAAAAATTGATTCAGATGCAGAATTAGCAGAACTAGAGGATGATTTGCACCTTTCAAGCGGTGTTGATTTAGACTGGTAATTGATTAAAAGGTTAAAAATATGAGCGATGATCAAGATACAATGGACGAATGGGCGGCGGCACTTGCTGAGGCTGAGGGAAATGACGACAGTGACGATGTTAAAGTAACCGAGCTTGATGAACTTGATGATTCAAAGCATGAAATCACAGGTGAAGAAAAACGTAAACTCGATACTATTTTAGATATCCCTGTCACTATATCGATGGAAGTAGGGCGTTCTAAAATTAACATTCGTAACTTACTACAACTTAACCAAGGCTCAGTGGTTGAGCTTGACAGGGTTGCCGGTGAGCCGCTAGATGTATTGGTTAATGGTACATTAATTGCTCATGGGGAAGTGGTGGTGGTGAATGATAAGTTTGGTATTCGCCTAACGGATGTAGTGAGTCAGGTTGAACGGATCAAAAAATTACGATGATAGCACTACTGGCCCTAAGCAACTCTGTGTTTGCAGCTACTGATGCTGCAACACCCACCACAGATATTATCTCTATGGTGATGTCTTTAGGTGTTGTGGTTGTGTTAATTTTAGTATTGGCTTTTTTTGTTAAAAAGCTTAATCCAAATTTAACCAATAACGATGAATTTAAAGTGATACGCAGTCTCCCTTTAGGGTCGCGAGAGCGCCTAATGGTGGTTGAAATAGATAATGCTCAACATTTATTAGGGGTGACCCCACACAGTATTAATTATTTACATAAGCTAGAAACACCACTAAAAGAAAAAGAGTTACCAGAATTGGCTAAACGTTTTGGCAAAATGTTGAACCCGCAACTTAATCAAAATAAAAAGAATTAATATTATGACTAAATGGCTGCTTTTCATTTTCGCCATGGTGTTTATTCCTGAAGTTAATGCAGAGGGGATTGATGCCCTAACCATAACCACCAACGCCGATGGCACGCAAGACTATTCAGTGACGCTACAAGTGCTTGCGATAATGACTGCAATGAGCTTCATCCCTGCAGCCATTATTATGATGACCTCTTTTACACGAATTATTGTAGTACTGGCCATTTTGCGCCAAGCGATAGGTTTACAGCAAACACCATCAAACCAAGTGTTATTAGGGATGTCGCTATTTTTAAGTATTTTTATTATGGCGCCTATTTATGAGCAAATAAACGAGCGTGCAATCGAGCCTTATCTAAGTGAGCAAGTCACCTCGCTTGAAGCACTCGATTTAGCCAAAGAGCCAATGAAAGCCTTTATGCTTTCTCAGGTACGTATTAAAGATTTAGAAACCTTTGCTAAAATAGCCGGTTACGATCAGCTTGATTCACCACAAGCGACCCCCCTGATTGTGCTTATTCCTGCGTTTGTCACCAGTGAATTACAAACCGCCTTTATTATTGGTTTTATGTTTTTTATTCCTTTCTTGATTGTTGATTTGGTAGTTGCATCGGTATTGATGGCCATGGGTATGATGATGTTATCTCCTATGATTGTATCGCTGCCGTTTAAGATTATGTTGTTTGTATTAGTTGATGGTTGGAGTTTAGTGATGGGTACGCTCGCTAAAAGTTTTGGTTTGGGCACTTAGTTGTGCTCCTTACATTGAACCAGTCACGCTAGGAGTCGCTCATGGAACCCGAAGTCTTTGTTGATATTTTAAGTGGAGCCTTGTTTTTAGTAATTAAACTGGTGTCTGCAATGGTAGTGCCTGGGTTAATAATAGGTTTAATAGTGGCGGTATTTCAGGCTGCAACATCAATTAATGAACAAACACTGAGTTTTTTACCGCGTTTATTAATCACAATAGGTGCGCTTATAGTCGGTGGTCATTGGTTTACCCAAGAACTAATGGATTTTTTTAATCGCCTAGTGCTCATTATTCCCGAAATTGCAGGTTAACAATGGAGTTCCCATTTTCCGTTGTTATTCAATGGTTAAGTGATTTTTTATTGCCTTTGGTGCGCATTAGCTCGATGATCATGGTTATGGCCGGTATTGGCGCAAAAAATGTACCGACTCGAATCAAAATGGGCTTAGCTGTGGTGGTGACATTTTTAGTGGTGCCCGTACTGCCTCCGGCCACATTTACTAATTTATTCTCATTTGAAATGATATTAGTGGTATTACAACAAATGTTAATTGGTATCGCCATTGGCTTTGCATCCACCTTATTGCTCAATACATTTGTACTGGCAGGTCAAATACTTGCTATGCAAACTGGTTTAGGTTTTGCGTCCGTTGTTGACCCTTCAAATGGCATGAGTGTTCCCGCCGTAGGGCAGTTTTATCTTATTTTAGCCACTTTGCTGTTTTTTGTGTTTAATGGCCACTTAATGATGATTCAAATGGTAGTTCATAGTTTTGAGGTATTACCTATTGATGGGAGTTGGTGGGCGGTCGATCATTATTGGGACATAGTTACTTGGGGGGGTGGATGTTTACCACAGCTCTTGTGTTATCGTTAGCGCCACTGACGGCTATGCTGGTTATTAATATGGCTTTTGGTATTATGACCCGTGCTGCGCCACAATTAAATATTTTCTCTATCGGCTTCCCGTTTACCTTAGTTGCTGGCTTGGTTATTATTTGGGCAACGCTCGGTAATTTTATTACTCAATTTGAGTTTCAATGGCTAAAAATGGTTGAGCTAATGTGTACTCTCGTTGGTTGTTCACCTTAGGAGAGCGTCATGGCTGAAGATTCCGGTCAAGAAAAAACCGAAGAACCTACACCGAAAAAAATTGACGATGCAAAAAAGAAAGGCCAAATTGCTCGTTCAAAAGAGCTCGGTACTATGTTTGTACTTATTTTTTCTGCAATTTCTCTGTTAATGTATGGGCCTGAAATTGGTAAAGGTTTGTATCGAATTATGGGCCGAATGCTGAGCCTTAATCGCAATGAAACTTACGACACCACTAAAATGTTTGCAGTATGGAGTGAAGTAGCCGATGTACTTTTATTTCCTATGTCTATGTTTGTATTAATTATTGTATTGGCTGCTTTTATTGGTAATACTTTATTGGGTGGTTTTAATTTTAGCTGGCAAGCTGCGGCGCCCAAGGCCAGTAAAATGTCGCCAATGAAAGGCTTTGTGCGGATGTTCGGCCCTCAAGCTGCCGTTGAGTTACTTAAGTCATTATTAAAGTTTTTTTTAGTGGCGAGTTTTGCAATATTTTTAATTAACACCTTTTTTGATGAAATTCTTCATTTGAGCATAGAAAGTGCGCCTGGGAACATAATTCATGCCCTTGAGATTTTAGCATGGATGTTTTTGGGGTTATCTTGCACCTTGATTGTTATTGCCGCTATTGATGCCCCCTTTCAAAGTCATAAGCACCATGAAGAGCTTAAAATGACGATGCAAGAAGTGAAAGATGAATATAAAAACTCTGAAGGTGATCCGCAAATAAAAGCGCGCATTAGGCAAACGCAACGACAAATGTCGCAAAAGCGAATGATGCAGGACGTACCTGATGCTGACGTTATTGTTACCAACCCTACTCATTACTCTGTGGCGTTAAAGTATGATACCGAGCGTGCGGGCGCACCAATAGTGCTTGCTAAAGGGGTGGATGAGCTTGCGATGCAAATTCGAAAAATTGCAATAGGTAACGAAGTTCCTATTGTTGAATCTCCCACGCTAACTCGAGCGCTTTATCATACCGCTGAGGTGGGGGAGCAAATACCAGATCAATTATTTACTGCGGTTGCTCAAGTGCTTGCTTATGTTTTTCAGCTTAAGCGATTTAAAAAAGGGCGTGGCAAACGTCCTGTTGCGCTAAATAAAAAACTCCCCATCCCTGATGAATTTAAGTATTAATCACTAACCTTATAACTTGGAATAGTTATTGCAATTTCAGCGTAGTGTCAATTTTTTGAAATTGTAGAGTTATGGAATTTAAAGCGGTATTACAACAACTTAATAAAGATAAAAAAGAATATGCAAAGGGCGTTGGTACCCCGCTTTTAGTGGTAGCTGCGCTTGGCATGGTTATTTTGCCACTGCCTCCATTTCTGCTTGATATATTATTTTCGTTTAACATCGCGCTCGCTTTAGTGGTATTACTCGTTACCGTATACACCATGAAGCCACTGGAATTTAGTATGTTCCCAGCCATTTTATTAATCGCAACTATCATGCGTTTAGCACTTAATGTGGCAAGTACCCGGGTGGTACTTCTTGAGGGCCATAATGGTGCTGACGCCGCGGGTAAAGTCATTGAGGCCTTTGGCTCGGTGGTTATTGGTGGTAATTATGCTGTTGGCTTAGTGGTGTTTTTAATTTTGATCATCATTAACTTTGTTGTAATCACCAAAGGTGCTGGGCGTATTTCAGAAGTATCAGCACGCTTTACCCTTGATGCAATGCCGGGTAAACAAATGGCGATTGATGCGGATATGAATGCCGGTTTCATTAGTGCAGAGCAAGCCAGAGATCGTCGTGAAGAAGTGACCCGTGAAGCTGATTTTTATGGCTCGATGGATGGTGCGAGTAAATTTGTTAAAGGCGATGCCATAGCCGGTATTGTTATCCTAGTGATTAATATTGTAGGCGGCCTGTTTATTGGCATGATCCAGCATGACTTAAGTTTTAGTCGTGCAATGGAGGTATATACTTTACTGACTATTGGCGATGGTTTAGTTGCTCAAATTCCTTCTTTATTACTATCTGTAGGTACCGCTATTGTTGTGACTCGCCAAAACGAATCACATAATATGGGCGATCAATTTAAGCAGCAACTAGGGAATGAAAAGTCGCTATTTATTGCTGCCGGTATTCTTATTACTATGGGCTTAATTCCAGGTATGCCGCACCTTGCATTTTTAAGTTTAGGGGCACTTTTAGGCTACCTTGCATACTACACACAACAAAATAAACTCAAATTAGCAGCCGCTGAAGCCGAAGAGGCTGAAAATGCGGCATCAGGTAAGGGGATTGCAGCTAAACAAGAGCAAAAAGAGCTTGGCTGGGATGATGTACAGCAAGTTGATGTTATTGGTTTAGAAGTAGGTTATCGGTTAATTCCACTGGTTGATCAATCACAAGGTGGTGAATTATTAAATCGTATTAAAGGTGTGCGTAAAAAACTCTCTCAAGAGCTTGGCTTCTTAGTGCCGCCTGTGCACATACGCGACAACCTTGAGCTTGACCCTAATGCTTATCGTATAACAATGATGGGTGTATCAAGTGGCGAAGGAGAGCTCAAACACGGTGATGAATTAGCGATTAACCCAGGCCAAGTGTTTGGACCATTAAAAGGCATTGAAACCAAAGATCCTGCTTTTGGTTTAGATGCGGTTTGGATAAAACCGGATCAAAAAGATGAGGCACAATCTCTAGGTTACACAGTCGTTGATGCAGCGACGGTTGTTGCAACTCATATTAGTCAACTTCTGACCAATAGCGCCGCATTATTGTTAGGCCATGAAGAAGTTCAAAACTTATTAGATATGTTAGGTAAAAGTCACCCTCGCTTAGTTGAAGGGTTAGTGCCTGATGTTTTACCTCTCACCACGATAGTCAAAGTATTACAAAACTTATTAAATGAAGGTGTGGCAATTCGTGATATGCGCTCAATTGTTCAGACCCTCGTTGAGTATGGCCCTCGTAGCCAAGACCCAGATGTGTTAACGGCTGCGGTAAGAATATCGCTACGTAGATTAATTGTTCAAGACGCTGTGGGTATGTCTTCTGAAATCCCTGTCATAACCTTGGCACCTGAGTTGGAACAGATGTTGCATCAGTCACTTCAAAATGCAGGTGACGAAGGGGCCGGAATAGAACCAGGACTTGCTGATAGACTTCAAACATCACTCAATGAAGCCCATCAAAACCAAGAAATGGCCGGTGAACCCTCAATATTGCTTACATCAGGAATGTTACGCACTGTGTTATCTCGATTTGTTAAATACACCATTCCAGGATTGAGAGTGATGTCTTATCAAGAGATACCCGATGAAAGACAGATCAAGATTGTCAGCTCTGTAGGCCAACAATAAGATTTTAAAGAGGTTTGAATTATGAAAATTAAACGTTTTTTTGCTAAAGACATGCGCACCGCACTAAAAGAAGTAAAAGAAGAGCTTGGTATTGATGCGGTTATTATGTCGAATAAAAAACTAGCCAATGGCGTTGAAATTGTAGCTGCAGTTGATTACGACAAAGCCGCAACAAAAGCGCCTGTGCAACCTCAAGGCCAGCCTTCAACAAGTGCATCTTATACGCATACTACTGAGCAAAGCCCGCATAATTTTGTTAAACCTGAGCCACAGCGTGCTCAGCCTAAGCCACAAGCAAAGGTTGCCGATAGTTTACAAGCTTTATTAGAGCGTCAGTCTCCGCGTCCTCGTTCAGCTGAGCTTGCTTCAATGTTTTCTCACTCAGGTATCGACACGTCAGCAGATTATCAAGAACGTCACAGTGGGCAGCCTAGCGCTCAAAATACCCCTGAGTATTACCAAACACGTGAGCCAGTACAACCGCGCTCAAAAAGTATGTTTGAGCCTGAACAAACTGCACCAGTGCGTCCTCGTACACAGGCCGATAGCTTAGGCTTTGATGACTTAGACAGCGACTTTGATGATTTAGACTCACCCGCTGCTCCTCGTCAACAAAGTATCCAAAATGAAACGAATGAAATGAGTACAATGCGTGAAGAAATGAACGCAATTCGTCAATTATTAGAGCACCAAGTGTCGGGTTTAATGCAGCAAGATATGGCACGTCGCGATCCTACACGTGCTTGTATGATTGACCGCTTAGTAGGAATGGGTATTGAAAAAGACGTTGCTGAGCAAATGGCATGTTTTGTACCAGACGATGTGTCTCGCCAGCAAGGTTGGAAGGCGTTGTTGAGCATGGTCGAAGATCAAATGCAAACCACTAACAATGAAATACTTCGTCAAGGTGGTGTATATGCACTAGTCGGCCCAACGGGCGTGGGTAAAACGACCACAGTTGCAAAACTAGCAGCATTAGGTGCCCAAAAATATGGGGCTGATAAAGTGGCCCTTATTACCACTGATACTTACCGTATTGGTGCTTATGAGCAGTTAGCGACTTATGGCCGTATTATTGGCTGTGGTGTAAAACAAGTAAAAAATGCCAATGAATTAGCTGAGGTTTTATACCATTTACGAAATAAACGTCTAGTATTAATTGATACTGCCGGAATGAGTCAACGTGATTTGCGTTTGACTGCGCAGTTAAACACCTTGATGCGTAATCAGCGTGTTGATATACGTAGTTATTTAGTATTAAGTGCTACGGCACAAATAAATGTATTACAAGAAACAGTAAAGCATTTCAAAAAAGTGCAGTTGAGTGGATGTATTTTTACTAAATTAGATGAGTCATTGAGTTTAGGTGAGATTATTAGTATTGCGATTCAAAATCGCCTCCCGATAGGGTATCTTACTAACGGTCAGCGAGTACCAGAAGATATTAGAGTGGCAAACGCTGAAAAACTAGTAAAAAAAGCTGAGCAATTGTATTTAAAGAGAATAAAAGCACAACAATCACGACACCAAGCAGTGGCGTCGAGCACAGTAGAGATGTATGATTAACACAGTTTTAGATCAAGCAAGCGGCCTTCGCAAAATGAGTAACAATAATAATAACGGCGTAAAAGTTATCGCTGTCACCGGCGGCAAAGGTGGAGTAGGCAAAACAAATGTATCTCTAAACACTGCAATCGCGTTAGGCCAACAAGGCAAACGTGTACTTGTATTAGATGCTGATTTAGGTCTTGCTAATTGTGATGTTATGCTCGGATTACGAGTAGAGCGCAATTTATCTCATGTTTTATCAGGTGAATGTGAACTTGATGATATATTAGTAGAAGGTCCTGCAGGGATAAAAATAGTGCCTGCAACGTCAGGTTCGCAAAGTATGGTTGAATTATCACCGTCAGAGCATGCCGGTCTTATTCGTGCATTTAGTGAGCTAAATACTGAGTTTGATATTTTAGTTGTTGATACCGCGGCCGGTATTTCTGATATGGTGCTGAGCTTTTCCCGTGCTGCACAAGATGTGATGGTGGTGGTTTGTGATGAGCCGACTTCAATCACTGATGCTTATGCGCTTATTAAAGTACTTAGCCGTGAGCATGGCGTATATAAATTTAAAATTGTTGCTAACATGGTGCGTAGTTTACGAGAAGGGCAGGAGTTATTTGCTAAGCTTTCAAAAGTGACCGACCGGTTTTTAGATATTTCAATGGAGTTAGTGGCAACGGTTCCTTATGATGAAAATATGCGTAAAGCAACACGACGCCAAAAAGTGATTGTTGAAGTCTTTCCAGGGTCGCCTGCGGCGATTGCTTTTAAGACATTAGCAACAAAAATAACTAAGTGGCCAACACCTAGTCAAGCTTCAGGACATTTAGAGTTTTTTATTGAGAAGCTTGTTAGTAATTAACGATGACAACACCGGTGAATAGAGCTATGGGATATCAATCAACACAGAATTTAAATATGATTGTTGAAAAGCATGCCTCATTAGTCAAAAAGGTGGCATGTCATTTAATTGCTCGTTTACCGGCCAGTGTGCAGTTAGATGATTTAATTCAATCGGGTATGATTGGTTTGATAGAAGCGTCTAAAAACTTTGATGCAAGTAAAGGTGCCAGTTTTGAAACCTTTGCAGGTATTCGAATTCGCGGTGCTATGATTGATGAAATGCGCCGTGGTGATTGGGTTCCACGGTCAGTTCATAGAAAAAGTCGTTTAGTTGCAGAAACTATCGTCGCGCTTGAAGGTAGCTTAAACCGTGAGCCTAAAGATAGTGAAGTTGCTGAAAAACTTGAAATTTCGTTAAATGAGTACCATCATATTTTAAACGATGTGAATGTAAGCAAAGTTTTAGGTATTGAAGATCTTGGTATTGATGATGATGTTATTACACCCTATGGCCAAGATTTAGCACTAGACAAACCATTCAATAATGTTAAGAATGATTTGTTTAATGAATCTTTACTTAGTGCGATAAAATCGTTGCCAGAAAAAGAGGCAATGGTGCTTTCTTTGTACTATAACGATGAAATGAATTTAAAAGAAATAGGGCATATACTCGATGTAAGCGAATCGCGTGTAAGTCAGATACATGGTCAGGCGATGATTAAGCTAAAAGCAAAAATCAATGACTGGATAAACTAGAAGTAAGTAAATAAAGGTTCAGGCCTCACTGGAGGATGTTTTGGATAAAAACATTAAAATTCTCGTTGTTGATGATTTTTCTACGATGAGACGTATTATAAAAAACCTGTTGCGTGATTTAGGTTTTACCAATGTTCAAGAAGCAGATGATGGTTCTACTGCTTTGCCTATGTTGCAAAATCAAGTATTTGATTTTGTAGTAACAGATTGGAATATGCCAGGCATGCAAGGTATTGATCTTTTGAGGGCAATTCGAGCTGATGAAAAATTAAAACATATCCCTGTTTTAATGGTAACGGCTGAAGCTAAAAAAGAACAAATAATTGCAGCAGCTCAAGCAGGCGTAAATGGTTACATTGTTAAACCATTTACAGCAGGCACATTGAAAACTAAATTAGAAAAAGTGTTTGAACGCTTAGGTTAATTAGAGGGAGAGGCTTATGCCAGCACCCGCTGCGCCTCAGATTACTTTAGAACAAGCTCGCCAATTAGTTGTTTTTTTAGAAAACGGTGAGCAAGATAAAGCGGATGAGTTGATTTTAGAAACAGCTTCATTAGAGCAATCAGCGTTATTTGCTGAGGTAGGTAAGTTAACGCGCCAGTTACACGAAGCTTTAAAAAGTTTCGAATTAGATACTCGGTTGGCAGACATTACTACCGATGCCATCCCTGATGCTAAAAAGCGCCTTAATTATGTTATGGAAATGACAGAAAATGCGGCCAATAAAACGATGGATGCAGTTGAAGCAAGTTTGCCATTAGCACAAGAAATCGCGGATGAAATAGCGGGTATTAAGCCTACCTGGGACCGGTTGATGAATCGCGAGATTGAGCTTGGTGAGTTTAAATCACTTTGCCATAGCATTGATAAGTTCATGAATAGTTCTCATCACAAAACAGATGAGCTACAAACATTGATGACTAATGTGTTAATGGCTCAAGATTATCAGGATTTAACTGGTCAGGTTATTCGTCGTGTTATTGAACTTGTTCGTGAAGTTGAAGAAAGCTTAATCCATCTGTTAACTGCTTTTGCAGATCAAGGTGAGATTGAAGTAACCGAAAAACCAAAAGAAATTGAAGATTCCATTGTTGCACAAACACTAGCAGGCCCGGAAGGACCTATTATTGATAAAGAAACGCGTGATGATGTTGCATCTGATCAAGACGAAGTTGATGATCTATTATCAAGTTTGGGCTTCTAATAGGAGAGTACTGCATGAGCTTTGAAGTCGATGAAGATATTTTACAAGACTTTTTAGTAGAGGCCGGAGAAATCCTTGAGCTTTTATCTGAACAGTTAGTAGAACTGGAAAATAACCCAGATGATACTGAGCTATTAAACGCAATCTTTCGAGGTTTTCACACTGTAAAAGGTGGCGCAGGATTTTTGGCTATGAATGAGCTTGTTGATGCATGTCATGGCGCTGAAAACGTGTTCGACTTATTACGCCAAGGCGTAAGAACGGTCAACTCTGAATTGATGGATGTGATATTACAAGCACTTGATACTATCAATGAAATGTTCACAACAATCAAAAACCGAGAAGAACCAGAGCCTGCTGACCCTCATTTACTCGCAATAATGCATAAACTAGGCAAGCCACCTACAGCAGAAGAGCTTGCAGGCAATTCTGTAGTCGAAGCTGTTACATCAGTTGAAGCCGCTCCTGCAGAAGAAGCTGTTGCTGAACAACCAAGCAATGATTCTCAATCTAATTCAGATGACGAAGATCAGTTTGCTTTTGATGAGCTATTTAGCGGCTCTGAGACTAGCAGTGCAGACTCCCAGATTGATGAAATCACTGAAGATGAATTTGAAAGTCTACTTGATGAATTACATGGTCAAGGTCAGAGTCCTAAAGAAAAACAATCATCAACTCAGAGCAGCCCAAGTGGTGACATTACGGATGATGAGTTTGACAATCTATTAGATGAATTGCATGGTGTAGGTAGTTTTGGTGAGGTAACTCAAAACACAGCAACTACACCAGATGAGGCATCAACAGCACCTGCGGCTTCACAAAGTAATGTGCAAAGTTCGGACGAAGATGAAATAAGTGATGACGAATTTGAAGCGTTACTTGATGAGTTACATGGCAAAAGTGCGCCTAAATCGTTAGAAACATCAAGCCCTGACAATAAGCCAGATCCAGTAGCTGTTAATAAACCCACACCAGCTGCACCTGTTGCACCAAAGCCAGAGCCAGCTAAACCTGTAGCTGCCGCGCAACCAGCAAAAGCTGCACCCGTTAAAAAAGCGGCACCACCACCGGCAGAAACAACGGTTCGTGTTGACACTAAGCGTTTAGATCAGATCATGAATATGGTGGGCGAACTGGTACTTGTACGAAATCGTCTAGTGAGCCTAGCGACCAACTCCGACAGCGAGGCTATGGGTAAAGCAATTTCTAACTTAGATGTAGTCACTGCTGATATTCAGGGTGCAGTGATGCAAACACGGATGCAGCCAATCAAAAAAGTATTTGGTCGATTTCCTCGTGTCGTACGTGATTTAGCACGAACATTGCAAAAAGATATTAACTTGGAAATGGTTGGTGAGGACACCGATTTAGATAAAAATTTAGTTGAAGCACTTGCTGATCCATTGGTGCATTTGGTTCGCAATTCAGTTGACCATGGTATTGAAATGCCAAGCGTTCGTGAAGCGTCAGGTAAACCAAGAACAGGTACAGTGACGTTATCAGCATCTCAACAAGGTGATCATATCTTACTTACTATCGAGGATGATGGTGCAGGTATGGATGCCGAAAAGCTTAAGAAAATTGCGATTAGTAAAGGGGTGCTTGATCACGATCAAGCGAGTCGTTTATCTGATACAGAAGCATATAATCTTATTTTTGCACCCGGATTTTCTACCAAAGAAGAGATCTCAGATATTTCTGGCCGTGGTGTTGGCATGGACGTAGTTAAAACAAAAATTACGCAATTAAATGGCTCAGTAAACATAAAATCAGAGTTGGGAGTAGGTACTACATTAGAAATTAAAGTACCACTTACACTTGCAATTTTACCTACTTTAATGGTGATAGTCGGTGAACAAACGTTTGCACTGCCGCTGGCGGGAGTGAGTGAAATCTTCCACTTAGATTTAACAAAAACGAATGTGGTTGATGGTCAGTTAACTATTATTGTGCGTAAAAAATCGATTCCGTTGTTTTATCTTGAACATTGGCTCATAAAAGGGGCTGACCAAGGCCAACGAAAAGCACAAGGCCATGTAGTTATTGTACAAATAGGGACTCAAAAAGTGGGTTTCGTTGTTGACTCATTAATTGGTCAAGAAGAAGTGGTTATCAAGCCTTTAGATGCATTGCTACAAGGTACGCCGGGTATGGCGGGTGCAACAATAACCTCAGACGGTGGAATAGCACTGATATTAGATGTACCGAGTATGCTAAAGCACTACGCTAGATAATAAAAAGTAGGCATAAAGTATATGCCTATCCATTCATTGAATAAGAGAGCGAAATGGCTGTAAAAGTTTTAGTAGTTGATGATTCAAGCTTTTTTCGCCGTAGAGTGAGTGAAATTCTTGAACAAGACAGTGGCATTGAGGTAATTGGTTTTGCAGTAAATGGTCGAGAAGCTGTTGATAAAACAGCTCAGTTACGTCCTGATGTGATTACCATGGATGTTGAGATGCCCGTGCTTGACGGTATTAGTGCGGTTAAAGAGATTATGGCCAGTAATCCAACGCCTATTTTAATGTTTTCATCGTTAACAAGAGATGGTGCAACCGCTACCTTAGATGCACTTGATGCTGGTGCAATGGACTTTCTTCCTAAAAAGTTTGAAGATATTGCCCGCAATAATGAAGATGCAATTAGATTATTACAAAACAAAGTAAAAGATATTGGTCGCCAACGTATTGGCAGGGCATTGAGACCAACTAGCCCAAGCGTAAATAAAACGCCATCTAATACATCAGAGCGTTTTTCTAACCCAATAACTACACCGACAGCCCAACCTTACCGCAGTTCTAATGGTAATAATGTAGCTGCTAGAAGCAATGTATCAACTCGTGCTAGTGGAAAACAGTATCAGCTCGTTGTGATTGGTACATCAACGGGCGGGCCGGTTGCACTGCAAAAAGTTTTAACACAATTACCCGCTAATTTCCCTCATCCAATTTTGTTAATTCAACACATGCCAGCGGCGTTTACGCCCGCTTTTGCTGTTCGTTTGGATGGTTTATGTAAAATTAAAGTTAAAGAAGCGCAGCAGGGCGATAGATTACAGCCTGGTTGTGCTTATTTAGCCCCTGGTGGCCAGCAGTTATTGGTAGAAGGGCGAGGCTCAAATAGAACTCTTCGCGTATTTGAAGATCACAGCGAGCGCATCAACTATAAACCAAGTGTTGATGTGACACTTGCAAGTGTCACAAAAGCTTATCAAGGTGATGTACTTGCCATTATTTTGACAGGCATGGGAGCTGATGGGCGTGATGGTGCGCGTATGCTTCAACAAACAGGTGGAACAATTTGGGCGCAAGATGAAAAAAGCTGTGTTGTGAACGGTATGCCACAAGCGGTGGTTAATGCGGGTATCGTTAGTGAAATATTAGCGTTAGACGATGTGGCAGCGCGACTAAACAAAGAGGTTGGTTGTGGATAAGCTTTCTGTTTTAGGATTGTTGGTTGCATTAGGGGCTATTGCAATCGGCTATTCTTTAGAGGGGGGGGTGTTATCTTCGCTATTTAATGGGCCAGCTTTGATTATTGTATTAGGGGGGACGTTGGGGGCTGTAATGCTGCAAACGTCGGCCAATACATTTAAAAAAATGATCAGTATTACCCATTGGGTGTTTATTACTGATAACCAAGATATTGAAGACGCTATTGAGCAAGTAAAACGCTGGTCGCACAAGGCTCGCCAAGAAGGTTATTTAGCGTTAGAGCAAGAAGCCTTAACTCACTCAGATCCTTATGCCGCGAAAGGCTTGAGCTTATTAGTTGATGGCTGTGCAGAACAAAAATTACGTGACACACTTGAAATTGATTTATTACTCGAACGAGAACGGTTGCTCGAAGCCAGTCGAGTATATGAGGCGATGGGGGGTTACAGCCCAACTATAGGTATTTTAGGTGCCGTACTTGGACTCATCCAAGCTATGTCGTTTATTAACGATCCTGAGCAATTAGGAACGGGTATTGCCACCGCATTTATTGCCACCATATATGGCGTGGGTTTGGCGAATTTACTGTTTTTGCCCATAGCCAATAAATTAAAGCAACGGGTTGAGCAAAAAATGCTTTACCACGAAATGTTAGCGGAGGGGGTAATTGCTATCAGTCAAGGTGAAAGCCCTATTAATATTGAGCTAAAGCTTGAAGCTTATCGCGTTGAGCGCCCTACTATACAGGCACATTAAGGCTTATGTTGCGCCGTCGTTTACGTCATAAAGATAGCAAAAACCATCATACTGAGCGTTGGCTAGTTTCTTATGCAGACTATATGACCATTATGTTTGCATTTTTTGTCATATTGTATGCCATTGCAATAAACAAAGAAGACAGCATTCGCGTTTTATCTCATTCTCTTGAACATGTTTTTGATAAATCAGCGAAACCATTTTCTGAGCAGGGTAAAGGAGTAAATGGCGATGCTTTATTGCTTGAAAGAGTGACCACTGAGGCTGAAGTCTTGTATGGTGAAAGTATTCAAAATCAGGAGCAAGGGCCAATATTACTCGATGGTCAAAGCGATAATAGCAATATTAATCAACGTCATTTAGGAAAGCCGCTCGACAGCTTATTAATTAAGTTACAATCATCACTTATTGATGAGATACGAAGTGGTGAAGCAAGTTTAGAGCTTAGTCAAGACTGGTTGGTTATTGAACTCAACTCTGGGTTGTTGTTTGCCAGTGGCAGTGCGACTGCGCATAATAGAGCCAAAGAGATTGTAAAAAAAGTTGAAGCAATCATTGCGCCTGTCGATAACTATATAAGAGTACGCGGGTATACGGATAACGAAACCATACGAAATGAAATATTTCGCTCTAACTGGGAGTTATCCGTGGCGCGTGCAACCTCGGTATTAGTTGAGTTAGAGCGTTTAGGCATTAAATCATCACGTATGGCGATTGAAGGGTACGGCCAATACTCTCCGTTTGCCGATAATGATACCGAAGCCGGACGAGCTGAAAATCGCAAAGTCGTGATTGCGCTGTCTAAATATGGTTTGGCTTTAGAGTCATCAGATAAAGACACTGAGCAGCAAGTTTCTGCACAAGCATCTCAGCCAGTAGAGGTTGAGTTGCCAACTCAAGACGATACAATAAAAATAATTCGCTTAGAGCATGGCGGCATTCGTGTTACCACACGCAACGAACAGTAATTAGGATGTAATGTGAAAGTTTGGACAGTAGCTAATCAAAAAGGAGGAGTCGGCAAAACTACCACAGCGGTTAGCCTTGCTGGGATCCTTGCACTGCAAGGTAAGCGAGTGTTACTGATTGATACTGATCCGCATGCGTCATTAACTTATTATTTTGGTATTGATTCAGAAGATTTAGAGGTCAGTGTTTACGATATTTTCACGCGCGGTTCGAGTATGAAAAGCGAAGAAATATTGCAAGCACTGTGCCCCTCAACCATAGATAACCTTGATATATTGCCTGCCACTATGGCTATTGCAACACTTGACCGTAGTATGGGTAATAAAACGGGGATGGGGCTGATTTTAAAAAAAACACTGGCTAAAATTAGCGAGTATTACGATTATGCAATTTTAGATTGCCCCCCGTTTTAGGGGTGCTTATGGTAAATGCTCTTGCAGCCTGCGAAAGGGTGCTGGTGCCAGTGCAAACTGAGTTTTTAGCGCTTAAAGGGCTCGACAGAATGATGCGTACGATGGAGTTAATGCAAACCTCGCAAGCGAAAAGCTATGAATATACTATAATTCCTACTATGTATGATAAGCGAACCAAAGCATCACTTGAAGCCTATAAAACATTACAAGATACGTACAAAGAAAAAGTATGGCCTGGTGTTATTCCGGTCGATACTAAATTTAGAGATGCAAGTTTAGCGCAAAAAGTGCCAGTTGAATTTTGTCCGAATGCGCGTGGGGTCTATGCTTATAAAGCATTACTTGAATATTTGATAAAACAAGGTTAATAAATGAGTAAGCAATTATTTGCTAATGAAAAAGTAGTCACTCAGTATTTAGGGGCGTTATTATCTGATGACGAACCAGTAAAAGACCTTGCGCCTGTTGCTAAATTGCTTGAGCGGGTAACGTACGAAGAGCAAAAAGAATACCCTTTGCAGGTTGAACTTAGAGTTGAACCTGTGGTTAAGCCCGTTATTGAAATTGAAAAATTAAATAAACAAGAAAAAAATGTAGAATTAGAGTCCCATCAAACGCAGCAGTTTACACTTGGGCACGAAGTGGCACCCGCTAGTGAGGCACAATATTTTGATGGTGAATTCCAAGCATTGTTTTTCGAAGTGGCTGGGCTGACTTTGGCAGTACCACTAAAAGCGTTAGGTGGAATTTATGAGCTTGGAGAAGTGAATCATTTATTTGGTAAGCCTAAGTGGTTTAAAGGGGTGATGATCAACCGAGAAGAAAAGCTAAATGTTGTTGATACCGCGCGCTGGGTTATGCCTGAGAAGTATGATGAGAAGCTAGAGGCATCTTTAAATTACCAATATCTAATTACTTTAGGTGATAGTCAATGGGGTTTGTTAGCAGAAAAACTAATAAATAACATTACATTGAGTAAAGAAGATGTAAAATGGCGTACAAATAACAGTAAGCGTCCATGGCTTGCTGGAGTAATTAAAGAAAAAATGTGTGCTTTAATAGATGTAAATAATTTAAACGCACTATTAGAGAAAGGCTTAGATAGCCGTCACAAGTAATGACCATTACGAGGTAAGAGCATGAGTGAAGATAAATTACTGTCAGCTAAAAAAAATGCAGATGTCAATGATGAAATTTTGCAGTGGGTGACATTTAAACTAGAAGATGAGACTTATGGTGTAAACGTAATGCAAGTGCAAGAAATATTGCGTTACACTGAAATCGCGCCTGTGCCAGGTGCGCCTTCATACGTGATTGGTATTATTAACCTACGTGGTAATGTTGTTACTGTTATTGATACTCGCTCTCGTTTTGGTTTACCCGATATTGAAGCGACTGACAACTCACGCATTTTGATCATTGAAGCGGAAGAGCAAGTCATTGGTATTTTAGCCGACAGTGTTTCTGAGGTTGTGTACTTACGTAGCTCTGAAATTGACAGTGCGCCGAATGTAGGTACAGAAGAAAGCGCTAAATTTATTCAAGGCGTTTGTAACCGCGATAACGAGCTACTTATTCTGGTTGACTTAAATAAACTACTCAGTGATGACGAATGGGATGAGTTAAGCGATATATAAGCTTCTCTATATAAAACTATGTTATTACTTGGTATTGCTATAGCGGGTTTAGTCTTTGGGCTATTCGCGCTGCTGTTAATTGTAATGTTTAAAAAGCGTTACGCGAGTGAGCTTAGCGCGCAATTACAGCAATTTAAAGATTCATCAGAGCAGATTATTATTTTACGTAGCGAAGTCTCTGAGTTAAGAACGGGGTTATTGAGTATTGGTAAACGAGTGCTTGAGGTAGAACAACAAAACCAAGAACTAATACAGCAACAAGCTGCTCAAAAATATGATGATCCTGATGCTAAAATATACTCTCGTGCGGTAAAAATGGTTGAACTTGGCGCTGATTTAGACGAAGTTATTCGCGAATGTGAATTACCTCGCGCCGAAGCAGAACTGTTGTTTTCTTTACATAAACAAAAAGGCGCTTAGCGTCTTTTTTGCTTTTATAACATCACGTTATGCTTTTATGTTGAGTTTTCCCTGAAAATCTTGCCATCCCGGTGGAAATTTCCCTCTTACCACATATGAAAACGCAATGAGCTCGGCAATAACAAAATACAGCTCTTTGGGGATTTCTTCTCCGAGTTCTAATTTTGATAACGTATTTGCAAGCGCCTCATCTTGATGAATTAAAATTCCTTTTTCTTTGGCTTGGGCAATAATTTCATCCGCTAATTCTCCAAACCCTTTAACGCTGACTGTGGGCGAATTACCCGCTTCATACAGTAGTCCAATGGCTGAGTTATTCTTAAATGACTCCGTCATAGCTAAACCTTAATATTTATAATGGCATGGGATTGATAAAATGCTTGATGGCTGTCATCTGCTCGTTTTAAGTCCAGATTGCCCACTTGCAAGCCCTGCTTTGCCAATTTTGAACGTAAATTATCAAGGTGTGGATGAGCCAGCGCGCTTAGAGCTTGTGTAGACGCTAATAACTGACAATCTAATGCTTTATCCATCAGCTCAGCGGTTATTTGCAGCTTACCTAGTTCGGCATAATCAAAATTTAATCTTACAAACCACACATTTTTATCCGCTAATTTGCCGCTGTTTGGCTTTTTATATTGCCCTAAAGAGATCTCTGTTTGCGCCGCTTCGGGTGGTAGCTTCATGGGTAATAAAAATTGCACTAAGGAGTTAGTCTCGGGTTGCTGATTAATTGCGGGTGTTTGTACTTGGCTTATTACATTTTTAATTTGGCTTAATTCACCTGCTAATGCTTGTACTTGTGGTTGTTGTAATTGCTCTAGTAACTTATTGGCTGTATTTCCAACCTTAAAATTTGGCAATAAAACCTGTAATAGAGCTTCTAAACCAGTTTGGTTATTAATGCTAACAGCGCTTGGGTTTTGATTAAGAATAGGCGCTGCTAAAATACTTAGTGAAAGCTGTTCCACACCTCTATTAAACGAGCTTTGCAAGGTGTTGCTGGGTAATTGTGTCGGTCTAAAGGTGCTGAGTATTTCACGTTGTATGGTTGTAGGATGCAAATTACTTTCTGACAACATACGATTAAAAGCTTGATTAACCAAGCGGTTTAAATCAGTGCCCTGATCTGCCATTTTAGTTACGATGGTGTTGAGTTGGCTACTCAATACTTGTTTGTTAGCGTCTTTTTGCGCTATTGCCGTGGTTGCACTTTGTTTTAAAACCGTTGCCAGTAATAGTTTTTCTAGCGGCTGTAAATGATGAATAGCTGTTAAAGTGCCATTAGGCGGTTGTGCTGATGGAGTAACAATAGGGTTTAAGCCTGTTGATATTAGCAAAGGCGGCTGTTGCCATAAAGAGATATTAGCCTTTATCTGCTGAGTAAATTGTAGCAACGGCGGCGTAGTGCTCAAGGGGGTTTTTGATTGTGTTATGTCTATTTTTTGTACTGGCGCAAGCCATTTTTGTTGTTCATTGCCAATAATTTTTTGCTTTTGATGTGCATTTAGCACCGTAGTAAATGGCTTATTTTCAAAGTGTCTGACCGCATCTAAAATACGTGTTTTAAAATCAGCAAAACTACTTTTTAGCCATGACTGTATTGGACTATTTACGTTACTTAGCGGGTGTGACTTATTTGCTGGCGAATCGATTAATGCTTGCGGCTGCTGCAATAACATTTCATTAAACACTTTACTAAATGAGTTTTTAAGGCTGAGGGATATATTTTGATAAGCGGTTTTAATCACTAATGTATCTGCTTGGCCGATAATATTTACTCTAGTGGGTGTTGTGGGTAATTCAGTTAACTGTTGATGACTTAAGCTAATTGCTATCGAGCCCGTTGTTGTACTTGGGTTTAACATCGCAAATTTAGGCATAGCATGAAGCTGAGCAGGATTTAAATTACTGGCAAGCAATTGTATCAGTTTTGCTTGGCTTATAGGCTGTGAATGCACAATGTCAGCAAACCGATTAATAATAGTAAGTCGAGTACCTTTGCTATCAGTTTCAATCATCCCCTTTAAAAAGGGCTCATCAGCGAGTAGTTGCGCAACCTGTTTGTTAATGGCAATACTGGCATTAAATTTCTCAATCACCAGCTTTGGCGTTGGTTGTAATACAAGGTGTAACGAGAGTGCGCTGTTTTGAATATCGCTGTGAGTATTTATAAAATTCAAAAATCGTTGTAACTGATCCGGTTGTTTAATTGTTAAGGTGGTGTTATTTGGGATGATAGTTAGACTTTTACCATCGGTACTTAATTGTATGTTAGCGCTTACTATTTTATCAGTGTTTACTGGGATCTCACTTGTCCCGAGTCGAATAGTTTGCCAATGCTTATTAATAAACACATCAAGTGTTACGGCGTCTTTAGAAAACTGAATATTTTTTGCCGCCAGCACGTCAGGCGGCAGTGTTGGTAACGCAGTTTTACCTGAATCGGTTGTTTGATTACTAACCAGTGGGTTAGATAATGTGATGTGCGTTGGTGTATTCATTATTTTATATCAAGTTTTCTTTATTTTAAGTAAATCGATTCTAAAGCAATATTCGTATTACCCTATCATTATGGTAGACTTACGGCTAATTTTTGGCAGAGAGAATCGTCATCTTGTTACACATTAAGTCCGTTACTTGTATCAAGCAAGAGCGTTGTTTGTTTGATGAACTTAATTTTAGCCTTAAAAGCGGTCAAATCATGCAGTTAGCTGGTCCTAACGGGGCTGGTAAAACATCATTATTGCGCATTATTGCTGGTTTTTCGCTGCCGGATGAAGGTGATATTTTATACCTTAATCGGTCAATAAAAAAATATTATGACGAATATGCCAGAGAGTTATTATTTATAGGCCACAAAACCGGTGTTAACGTACAACTTAGTGCACTTGAAAATGTAGCACATTGGTTGGCTATTAATGGCTATGTTGATACCCCTAATTTATATCCTTTATTAAGCAAGTTGGGTTTGGTAGGGCTTGAAGATGTACCCGTAAGAACCTTATCTGCGGGTCAGCAAAGACGGGTTGCTTTAGTTCGCTTATGGTTATCTGAAGCTAAGCTGTGGATTTTAGATGAACCTTTCACAGCGCTAGATAAAAGTGGCGTTGCTTTTTTACAGCAACGTTTTACTGAACACCTATCAAAAGGGGGCGCTATTTTGTTAACAACACACCAAAACTTGACCACCCACTTTAGTGACTTACAGACGCTGACGTTGGAGTATCGCCACTAATGACACGGCAGCATTCATATTGGCAGTTATTTGTCGCAGTATTTTGCAAAGACGTTAGGCTTGCTTTTCGCCAGCGTGCTGAAATTGTTAATCCAATCCTGTTTTTTTTAATTGTTATCTCGTTGTTTCCTCTGGCTATAGGGCCTGAGCCAGGATTACTATCAAGAATGGCGCCGGGCATCATTTGGGTTGCGGCTTTGTTATCAACCATGCTTGGCTTGGATAAACTGTTTAGAGATGATTACCACGATGGTTCTTTGGAGCAGTTAATTGCTTCGTCATTTCCTTTATCATTGACTGTGCTCGGCAAAGTAGCCGCACATTGGGTGATCACTGGTCTGCCGCTAGTGCTTATGACTCCCTTATTTGCACTACTACTGAATTTAGAAACATCTGCCTTAATGGCCACGTTATTAACGCTCTTATTAGGCACGCCTTTATTGAGCTTTATTGGTGCTATAGGAGCGGGTTTGACTGTAGGATTACAAAAAGGGGGCATTTTAATGAGCCTGCTCGTTTTACCTTTGTATATTCCGGTTTTAATTTTTGCAACCTCCGCTATTGATACCAGCACTATGTCGCTGGATTACAGTGGTCAGCTTGCTATCCTTGGTGCTATGTTAGTTGTTGCGACTATAACTGCGCCAATTGCCATATCATCAGCATTAAAAGTGAGTGTAAGTTAATATGTGGAAGTGGTTACATCCGTATGCGAAAGCAGAGCGAGCATATCAGTTATGCAATACTTTACTGCCATATTTTGCAGTAGTAACGGTTATCAGCATGGTTGTCGGTTGGGTGTGGGGCCTAGGTTTTGCCCCTGCCGATTACCAACAAAAAGACAGTTACCGTATTATTTTTATTCACGTGCCCTCCGCTATTTTATCTATGGGGGCTTATTCATCAATGGCCATTGCTGCCATTGTCGCGCTTGTATGGCAATTACGTAATGCAGAACTTGCTGTGATAGCAATTGCCCCCGTAGGTGCCTGCATGACCGCCATTGCCTTAATTACTGGTGCTGCATGGGGAAAACCTATGTGGGGTGCTTGGTGGGTATGGGATGCCCGACTGACCTCTGAACTGATTCTATTATTTTTATACTTAGGGGTATTGTCTTTATACCATGCTTTTGAAGATAAAAAATCAGCAGGTCGAGCAGCCTCTATTTTGGCTATTGTGGGTGTTATTAATTTGCCTATTATTCACTTTTCTGTGGAATGGTGGAATACCTTGCATCAAGGGGCGAGCATCACTAAGTTTAACCGCGACGCGGTTGACCCTAGTATGTTTTGGCCGTTAATGATTAATATTTTAGCCTTTGCCGCGTTTGTCGGTACTGTGGTTTTAATTCGTCTTAAAAATGAAATTTTACACCGTGAAAAGCACCGCCCATGGGTGCGACAGTTGTTAACTAAGGGGTAATTATGCAGTTTGACTCATTTTCTGATTTTATGGCAATGGGAGGCTATGGTTTTTATGTATGGCTTTCTTTTGGTACATGCGCATTGATTTTATTAGGCATTTTGTACAGCTCGTTACGCGACAAAAAACAAATTTTAGCGTCGGTAGAGCAGCAAATTGCGCGTGAAACTCGAATTAAAAATTCTAAGCAGGAGCAAACCTCGTGAATCCTAGACGCAAAAAACGCCTTTTGGTCATCATCGCCGTTCTTTTCGGTATTGGTGGGTCAATTGGTTTAGTGTTGTACGCCTTACAAGAAAATATTAATTTGTTTTACACCCCCAGCGAATTAATTGATGGTAAGGGCCCCAATAAAGAAAAGCCCCATGTGGGACAAAAGCTGCGAATTGGCGGTATGGTTGTCCCGGGTACAGTACAAAGAAATGAGCAAAGCTTACAGGTGAGTTTTAAGCTTATTGATACAGGCCCATTGGTCACGGTGCGTTATCAAGGAATTTTGCCTGACTTGTTCCGTGAAGGGCAAGGTATTGTCGCTCAAGGTGTGCTAGTTGAACCCAATGTGATTGACGCATTTGAAGTACTAGCAAAACATGATGAAGAATATATGCCAGCTGAAGTGGCTGAGGCAGTAAAAGGAATTAAGCACGAAAAGCCAACATACACCCTAGACGGTGGGAGTTAATATGATCCCAGAACTAGGTTATTTTTCTTTAACACTGGCCATGGTGCTCAGTATTCTGTTATGTATTTTTCCGCTATGGGGAGCATATACGAATAACTTACGTTTAATGCGCGCGGCGCCATCACTTGCTATTGGTCAGTTTGTTTTTGTTGCTTTGGCATTCGCCGCGCTTATCTATGCTAGCTTAACCGATGATTTTACAGTGTCTTACGTTGCCTATCACTCAAGCAGTACTTTGCCTTGGTATTATAAGATCACCTCAACGTGGGGAGGGCATGAAGGGGCCATATTATTATGGTTATTGATGCAAGCAGGTTGGACCGCATTAGTTGCTGCGCGTTCTAAATCACTGCCTTGGGTGCTTCGTGCGCGCGTTCTTGGTGTACTTGGCTTTTTAGGTGTTGGTTTTATGATGTACACCTTACTGCTCTCAAGCCCATTTGAGCGTTTATTACCCTACTTTCCCGTCGAAGGACGAGATTTAAATCCATTATTACAAGACCCAGGAATGATCATTCATCCGCCATTGCTTTACATGGGGTATGTGGGGCTTTCGGTTGCGTTTGCCTTTGCTATAGCGGCGTTATTAACCGGAAAGCTTGATAATACCTGGGCTAAATGGTCACGCCCATGGACGATGACAGCATGGGGCTTTTTAACTTTAGGCATTACTATCGGAAGCTGGTGGGCGTATTCAGAGCTTGGCTGGGGAGGCTGGTGGTTTTGGGATCCTGTTGAAAACGCATCACTCATGCCTTGGCTAGTCGCTACTGCGTTGTTGCACTCACTTACTGTGACTGAAAAGCGTGGCGTATTTAAATCATGGACGGTACTACTTGCTATTGCTGCTTTTTCACTAAGCTTATTGGGTACCTTTATTGTTCGCTCGGGGATTATTGTTTCAGTGCATGCATTTGCAACCGATCCTAACCGTGGCTTGTTTATTCTTGGCTTTTTGGCCGTGGTTGTTGGCGGGGGCTTAGCGTTATATGGCTTGCGTGTCTCTCAAGTTAAAAGTGAAGGGCGTTATAAGTTTGTATCGCGTGAAGTGGCACTTTGGTTGAATAATATTTTCTTAGTGGTTGCTACGTTAATCGTATTATTAGGTACTTTATTACCTATGGTGCATAAAGAAATGGGCTTAGGCAGTATTTCAATTGGCGAACCCTTCTTTAATAAAATGTTTGCTATTTTGCTGGTGCCATTTGCTATTTTAATGGGCATTGGTCCTTTCCTTCGTTGGAAGCAAAATAAATGGGCCTTTTTGCAAAATAAAATATTTGTAGGCGCATTAGCCAGTATTGTTATTACCTGTGCGTGGCTATTTAGTAGCTATGAGGTAGTGGCTCCGCTGACCCTTTTGGCTACCACATTAGGTGTATGGATATTTGTTGCTACCTTTATTGATTTATACACTAAAGCTGCAGTGCATGGCTCGTTTAAGCTGGGTATTAAGCGTTTAGGGTTAAGTTATTGGGCAATGGTGCTTGGGCATGTTGGTTTAGCGTTTGTCATTGCGGGTATAACACTTACTTCGGCGTATTCTGTTGAGCGTGATGTGTCGATGAAGCCCGGTGATACCGTACAGCTTAATCAATATCAATATCGCTTTGAAGGCGTTAAAGAGATTCGCGGCGCAAACTACGGCGGCCATGCCGGGGTAGTTATTGTGTCAAAAGGTGATACTACAATTGCGCGGTTATACGCAGAAAAACGCCGTTACGATGTGGGTATGCAATTTATGACTGAAGCAGCAATTGATGCAGGGTTCACTCGCGATTTATATTTAGCGCTTGGTGAGCAACTAAGTGAAGGAGCATGGTCATTACGCATTTATCATAAGCCATTTGTTCGTTGGATGTGGATTGGCGGCATTTTGATATCACTGGCTGGGTTTGTGATTTTATTTGATAAGCGTTATCGCGCATCACATCGTAAAGAACAAGCCGAGGAGGCAGTATGAAGCGTAAATTAATAGCGATTGTTCCTTTATTAATTTTTATCTTTATTTGTGTGTTTTTGTACCAAGGTTTGTTTGCCAATCCGCGTGAAATACAAACGGGCCGAATTGGTCAAACAATGCCTGCATTTAATCTGCCTGATTTAATGCAAGATGATAAACGCTGGACTGACGAGCAGCTAAAAGGTGAGGTTTATCTGCTAAATGTGTGGGGCACTTGGTGTCCAACGTGTTTGGCCGAGCTTGACTACTTAACCAAATTGCGTGAGCAAGGTGTTAAGATTATTGGCTTGTATTATGTACAAAGCTACGATGCTGATTTTGATGGCCCATTTGATATGCAAGCACTGCGCGACGATGTGACTAATATGCTTACCCGCGCAGGCGACCCTTATCAATTTAATATTTTAGATTTGGCGCGTTCGTTGTCTTTAGATTTGGGGGTGTCGGGTGCACCAGAAACATTTTTAGTGGATAAAAATGGCACTATTTTGTTACACCACACCGGTGATATTAACCCGCGAGTTTGGCGCGCTAAGTTTGCGCCTATTATGCAGGAGTTGCAGCCATGAGATTGTTTTTATTAACCCTAAGCTTGTTTATTAGTGTCGCTGCGTTTGCTCAGCAAGACCGTTATCAGTTTGATAGCAACGAGCAAGCTGTTCGCTTTGAAGAGCTAACAAAAGAATTACGTTGTCCTAAATGTCAAAATCAAAATATTGCTGACTCAGATGCTGTGGTTTCAAAAGATTTACGCGAGCGAGTTGTTGCCTTAGTTAAAGAAGGTAAGTCTAAAGACGAAGTCATTGATTACATGATTGACCGCTATGGCTATTTCGTCCATTACGACCCACCGGTAACGCCTGCTACTTTAATATTGTGGGTGTTACCAGTATTAATTGTGATAATGGGGTTTGGCTTTATTGTTATTCGCCAACGTAAGGCATCGGTAAAACAAACATGGAGTGACGCCGATGAAGCGATGCTCAATAAGTTGATTAAACAAAATAAACATCAGGAGCAAAGTTAAATGATTTTAATGTGGGCGTCTTTTGCTTTACTCACACTCATTGCATTGCTGTTTGTTGTTGTGCCTTTTTTAAAAAAAGAACGCGTAGTCACCATTGTACATAATGCTAATGCACAGCTTATTAGTATTTATGAACAGCGTTTAATTGAATTACAGACTGATTTAGACAATCAGCGTATAGACTCGCAAAATCATAGCGAAGCCATTATTGAGTTAAAACGTCGTTTGCTTAATGAATTATCCCCAGAAAAGTCACTAAATAGCCGCGGTGATAACCGTATATTTGCTTTAACGGGGGCCGCGTTTTTAATTGCACTGGCGGGCATTTTTTATACTATGACTGGCAGTCAGCAACAAATAGCAGCCTGGTATGATGCAATGGACAACTTAGCTGATTATGGCCAGCGCGCTCTAATGCAAAAAGGTGAGCCGTTAACTAAAAATGAGTTGCAAGCATTTGCCCTTGCATTGCGTACTAAATTAAGCCAAAGCGGTGATGATGAGGTCGCATGGATGTTACTTGGGCGTGTAGCAATGATGCTTAATGAATTTGATATGGCAAAACAGTCATTTGATAAAACATTAGTAATGAACCCTGATAATAGGCAAGCGCTGGTAAGTTATTCTCAGGTATTATTAGTTGAAGGTAGCGAACAGAGTATGACGCATGCAGCAGGCATGCTTTCTAAAGTGTTACAGGCAGAGCCAAATAATTTAGATGCAATATCGCTACTTGCTTTGATTGCCTATGAGAAAAAGGATTGGATGCAGGCAAAAGCGGCATTTGAAGTGCTACTAGCCAGTATGGATGAGTCTGACTCTCGTTACGCTATGATAAACCAGCGCATTAGCGAAATAGATCAACAAATAGCTCAACAAAGTGCGCTAAACAGCGCTGAGCAGCACGTTGCTCAAGGGATCCAGGTTACAGTTGATATAGATGAAACGCTTGCAGATAAACAACCGAATAATGGTATTTTATTTGTGTTTGCTAAAGCGGCTGAAGGCTCATCAATGCCTTTAGCAGTGGTTAAACTAACAGATTACAGTTTTCCGATGACGGTTGAGCTGAGCGATGCAAATGCCATGATGGCAGGACTCAATTTATCCAGTGCCAGTGACGTTATTATTTCTGCGCGCATCTCTAATGATGACTCAGTTATGCCAAGTACAGGTGAGCTTGAAGGGCATTCTCAAGTGCTTGCTCGTAAAGAGATACGCCAAGTACAACTAAACATTGATACATTAATACCTTAAGGATTTGAGATGTTAAAACCACGCTTACTTTTATTATGTTCACTTATTTTGTCGGGCTGTGCTCAATTGCCTGAGAGTAAATATGATGAACGCGATCCCTTACAAAGGGTGAATAGACCTATTTATGACTTTAATATGGACGTACTCGATGCGTATATTCTAAGGCCAGCGGCAGTAGGTTATATAACCGTTACACCGCAGCCTGTTCGTCGAGGTATTGTGCATTTTACTGACAATATTACTGCACCAGTTGATATTATTAACGCGGGCCTGCAAGGAAAACCAAGCAGTGCTGGGGTCAATTTTGCGCGCTTTTTAGTAAATTCTACGGTAGGGGTGTTTGGTATATTTGATGTTGCGAGTTCGTTAGGGCTTGAGGTAAACAATGAAGACTTTGGCCAAACCTTAGGGGTGTGGGGCGTTGGTGATGGTGCTTATTTAATGATCCCAGCAATGGGGCCTTCTACTGCGCGTAACTTAACTGGTGATGTTGTTGATAATGTTGTATTGCCTGAAATTGCGCTTACCACACCACAAACTATTTTAGTATTTGCACTAAAAGCGGTTGAGGCGCGTGCCTCTTTAATGGCTCAAGAGGGATTGTTGAATGATTCATTAGACCCTTATTTATTTATTAAAGATATTTACTTTCAGCGTCAGTTATACGAGCTTTTTGATGGTAACCCACCAATAAAAGAAGAGCCTGAAGATTTTGATGAAGACTTTTTAGAAAGTCTTTAAAAAAACGCCAGCAAAAATGCTGGCGTTTTTATTTATTGATAATTGTTTTAGCTATCAACCATTATTTGCATTTGTTCGCTAACCCAATTGAGTGCTTCGTGATAAGCGTCGGGTACATCATTACCTAAACCAAGCTGTTGGGTTTTTTCGTTGGCAGCTTGCCAATCACCATGCTCATACAGAGTGACCAAGTTTAAATACTCAGCAAGCAGACCTTCATTATTTAACAGCGCCGCTTTTATTTCACTCGACAGTGGTAGTTTAAGCATGACGCTGTCCATTTCTTCATCTAATATTGCATCCATAAGCGACATCATGCCTGTTAAAAATGCCATGCCGGTGTCTTTAAGTTTGCCATGTGAAATCGCTAACAATTCACAAAAACGCGCGCGAGTAAGGGATAAACGAATAAGTTCTAGTGGTTTATCAGCTGATACTTGTGCTGCAAACAATAAGGACAGTAATTTTTTAATCTCATGGGCACCTAATACAATAAGCGCTTGTTTTATCGTATTTATTTCAGAGCGGCGGGTGAACGCAGCTGAGTTTGAGTAGCGTAGTAATTTATACGATAAGTTGACATCTCGCTCAAACACATCCGTGATTTTTTTAAGATCCATTTCTACACTGGATGTTTCATAAAGTAATTCAGCCAGAGCCATACCCGATGGCGGTAGCGCTTTGCTTTGTACCATTTCAGGCTTTGAAAAGAAAAATCCTTGAAAGTATGCAAAATCCAGCTCTAAAGCTTGGTTATAAAGCGCATAGGTTTCTACCTTTTCAGCAAGTAGTTTTATGTGCGGGTAAGGTTTTAAATCCTCAATGATGGTTTTAACATTTTCTATATCACAGGTTAAAAAGTCTATCTTGATAATATCAATATATGGATAAAAGTGATGCCATACTGGTTGATGAGTATAGTCGTCCAAGGCAAGCGTGTAGCCTTTTTCCTTTAGGTCTTTAACAATTGCTAATAGGCGTTTACCCGGTTGAACAGTTTCCAGTATTTCAATAACAACCCCATCCTTGTTTAATAGTGTAGGGTAGCCTTTTAACAAGGTGTCTAAGGTGAAATTTATAAAAGCAGGTTTATTATCTGTTAAATCTTCAAGACCAAAATTAAATTGACTGCCTTCAATAAGCCGAGATGTGGCCTCGTCGCCATCAACATCAGGAAAAACGTTATCTACTCCATCACGAAATAAAAGCTCGTAACCGATTAGTTGTTTATTGCGATCTAGAATAGGTTGGCGAGCAGCATAAAAATACATAGGCGGATCCGTTAGGGTAAAACAGTTAACATTGTAAGAATACAATATATTGGAAAACACTCAAAATAGCATGGGTAAAGTGAATAATATTAATAAAATATTACGGCTTAGTTAAACTTAAAGTTGTATTTGTTGGTTTTTTTGTTGTAAAAATGAGCGAATAAATGATTTTTTATCAACTAGAATAAGGGGGTTGGAGTTATTAGTAATTACCGTGTTATAGTTGGATAAAAGTTTTTATTCCAATACTGTCTTATTTACTAGATTTCAAGAGTCATTATTTGGATTAAAAGCCTGTTATTACTTATTTAAGTGGAGGCGAATTTGGAAACAGGAATGATTATTTCACTGGCAATATATTTTATTGTAATGCTGGGAATAGGGCTATATGCATATAAGCAATCTACCAGCGATATGTCAGGTTATATGTTAGGTGGTCGTAATTTACCCCCCAGCGTTGCCGCTTTATCAGCGGGTGCATCAGATATGAGTGGTTGGTTATTAATGGGCTTACCAGGCGCGATGTATTTATTTGGGTTAAGTAAGGTATGGATAGCCATTGGTTTGGTATTAGGTGCCTGGGCTAATTACTTTTTAGTTGCGCCAAGGCTACGCGTTTATACTGAAAAAGCAAATGACTCAATAACAATTCCTGATTTTTTTGCTAACCGTTTTGATGACAACAAAAACATCCTGCGTGTTATATCTGCGATCGTTATTATTTTGTTCTTTACACTTTATACTTCCTCAGGCGTTGTTGCTGGCGGTAAATTGTTTGAAAGTTCATTTGAAATGAGTTATGAGCTAGGTTTGTATGTGACCACTGGTGTCGTGGTGGTTTATACCTTGTTTGGTGGCTTTTTAGCCGTAAGCCTTACGGATTTTGTGCAAGGCTGTATTATGTTTATCTCGCTATTAGTTGTGCCTATTGTTACTTATACAATGCTAGATCAACCATTTATGGATACTTTAGCAAACGCAAGCTATCAGCAGTTATTAAGCTCACCCAAAGCCAGCGAAATGCATTCTTTAAGTATGCTTGACTGGTTTGCTGGTGGTTCAACAATTGCCATTATTTCTGCTATGGCATGGGGGTTAGGTTACTTTGGCCAGCCACATATTATTGTACGTTTTATGTCTCTTCGTTCAGTTAAAGAAATGCCAACTATGCGTCGTATTGGTATGTCTTGGATGACCTTATCTGCCATTGGCGCAGTGTTTACTGGTTTATTTGGTGCAGCCTACATAATTGAAAATCAAATGCCAATTGCCGATAAAGAAACAATTTTCTTAGTACTCTCGGAATTAGTTTTTCACCCTCTCATTGCAGGGTTTTTACTGGCTGCTATTTTAGCGGCGATTATGAGTACTATCTCATCGCAGTTATTAGTGTGTTCTAGTTCTTTAACTGAGGATTTTTATAAGATTTACTTAAACCGTAATGCGTCGCAAACTGAGCTTGTACTCGTAGGGCGTATTAGCGTATTGCTGGTTGCTTTACTTGCTATTTACTTAGCCTATGATCGTAACAGTTCAATATTAGATTTAGTAAGTAATGCATGGGCTGGGTTTGGTGCAGCATTTGGTCCATTGGTATTGTTTAGCTTATATTGGAAACGCATGAACTTAAAAGGTGCTATTAGCGGTATGATTGTCGGTGCGCTTACCGTGCTTATTTGGATTTATGCGCCTATTACCATTAATGGTGAGAGCTTAAGCAGTGTGATTTATGAAATAATCCCCGGTTTCATATTAGCAAGTATTGCTATTGTAGTAGGAAGCCTTGTGACAGCTGAACCGAAGAAAGAAATTACTGATCTGTTTGATGAAGTTGAAGCGTCATTATAAGTAATTAGCTAAAATAAAATTGTTAGTTTTTAAAATGCCAATCGTTTAACCGGTTGGCATTTTTATTGGCTGATTTTTAACATAGACTATTTAAAGTATTAGCAGCTGAAATTGTAGCGGCTTGATCTCAGTTAACGCGATTTTAGCGACCATTATATTTAAAGGCATAAAAAAACTGAGTTCGAAAACCGAAATCAGTTTTTATATAATAATCACTATTGCGTTTTTAAAAGTGTTAGCTTGCTGCTTTGTCTTTTATATCTGCAACCTTATCCGACTTTGCCTTTTTAGCTTTAGCGGGCACTTCTTTAGCGCCTTTAAGTATCGCCATAAACTCATCTTTACTTTTGGCAATTTCAAGTGCAAGCGATTCAACTTGCTGCTCGCTTAATGGCACATCTACTTTTTCAAGCATAAGTTCAAGTGACTCGGCAATATCGAGCATTTTGTCATAGGCATCGGCTTCTTTTTTAGTAGTAAACGTCATGCGCTCGACTCCGTTTCGTTCTACAACATATTTAACAACAACAGCCATGATTTCTCCTGCTTACTTATGTGGCAATATGATTAATTTAAATCATTAGTTTACTGTCTTTATATACAGTACAAGCTTGCACATTTTTTTGCAAGCTTTAGCCTTAGTTTATCTGCAGCTTAGTTGACAATAAAGGCCAACTCTACTTTATTTATTAAGTCACTTTATAACGCGTTGCAGTACAGGAGTTCGCAGGGAGTGATTGTTACCGTTAGTGCTTTATAACCGCAAAGTTATTAAAAGTGCTTAAGTGTAAATAATCAACCAGTGTTCATGTAAGAACACAAAAGGAAATCATATGAAACTACTTAAAATAATCTCATTAGCCGCCGCTTTATGTTTACTGCCTATCGGTACAACGTTAGCGCAAAGCGATATGGTATCAAAGCAGATGCAATCAGCCATGGTGAACATTAACAAAGCTGATATGAAGCAATTAGTCAAGCTGCCGGGTGTTGGTAAGAAAAAAGCCCAGGCAATTATTGACTACAGAGAGGCCAATGGTGATTTTACCTCACTTGAAGATCTTGCCAAGGTAAAAGGGGTCGGTAAAAAGATGTTAACCAAGCTAGACGGTAAGGTGATGTTTTAAATAATCAGGGCGTTAAGCGCCCTGATCAAACTTGTTTAGGGCTGCACTGAGGTGTTTTTTTGCAAAGTTTACATCCACCGGCGCTGTTAGCAGCGGATAACTTAATCCCGCCACAATTAAAAAAGGCACCAGTAACCATCCTTCGAATAGGGTAAATATTAAAAAAAATGGACTCAATAGCATCAACTTTATAATCCGCACTAAGACCCTGTCACTAGGTGATAGCATATTTAATGAAATAGCGATAACAGTTTGTCGTTGACGAACTTTTAAGTGTTTAAGCTCATCAACTTGGCTTGAAAAAAAAGTAAACATATTAAAATGACTTTTTAGAAATTAAACGACTGGCCACTAGCACAAAGAGTGTGGCGCTAAATAATACAAAAATAATTTCCATCCATGCTGGCATACTTAGGCCTGCGAACTGCCAATCTATGTTTCCACAATCACCTGTTGCTTCAAAAAATTGCGGTATCCAATGATGCAGTGGCATAAACTCTGGAAAGTTCGGCTCAAATTCACAGCTAAATGCAAATGGGTCTGTGGTTGTTTGCATTTCTATATGCTCACGGGCTATTAGTAGCCCCCACACACTTGAAATCCCCCATACAATACAAGCAGTAATACGTACTATTAAGTTGTTTGGTTTACTGGCGCCAATAATACCGGCAAAGAGTAAGCCTAGTACCGCAGTACGTTGATAAATGCACATAATGCACGGTGCTAACCCCATGTTATATTGGAAAAAAAGTGCGGTAACTTCAAGTAGAAAAACAATCCCACTGAATAATAACCAAGGTGTGCGTTGTGTACTAAGATGTGCAAGCCAGTTCATAACAAATCCGTATTTAAATAAGGACTTAGATTATGACGTAGGATAAACCACGGGGCAAGTAAAAGGAAAAAAGTGCAGTGGCCAAATAGTGAGTAGCTCATCCAAGTAGATAAATCTTGTCTAATGAAAGCCAGCCAGTCAAATAATTCAAGCCTAAGTAAGTTGCACGGAAGCTTTACTTGTTAGTTGCGTCTTCTCTGGTACAATCAGTCAGTTAATCGTATGTATCAGTGTAATGTGAATTAATTCGAGTAGGAATTGAATGAGAATTTTTAAAGCGAAAAGCCCAGCAGGATTTGCTGAGGAATATATAGTAGAGTCAATTTGGAATGGGGATTTTCCTCCAGGTTCGATTCTGCCTGCTGAGCGTGAACTCTCAGAGTTAATTGGTGTCACTAGAACCACATTGCGTGAAGTATTACAGCGATTAGCCAGAGATGGTTGGTTAACAATACAACATGGTAAACCCACTCGGGTTAATAATTTTTGGGAAACCTCAGGATTAAATATCCTCGAAACTTTGGCGCGTTTAGATGAAGACAAAATGCCAGAGTTAACGGATCAGCTACTTTCAGCGCGCACTAATATCAGTGCAATTTATACTCGTGCGGCAATAAAACTTGCACCAGAGCGTGTGATTGAAATTTTATCGCAAAGTAATGAGCTTGAAGACAGCGCTCAAGCGTTTGCTGATTATGACTACAAAGTGCATCATGAATTAGCTGTTGCCGGCAATAATCGCATTTATGTGTTGATCCTTAATGGTTTTAAAGGTTTTTATTCTAAGATTGGTTGTCATTACTTTTCAGATCCTCGCACTCGTGAGCTTGCACGCCAGTTCTATAAAGACTTAACCTTACTGGCTCAAAATAAAGAGCATGACGGCGCAATTTCTATGATGCGTAAGTATGGCCATCAAACCGGCGAAATATGGCAACATATTCGCGGCGATATGCCCAGCGATATTATGGATTAGTAAAAGGAACCTGCTTTAAGCGGGTTTTTTTATGATTAAAGCTAATCGCTATTTTAGAATGGTGCTATCTATAAATACGATTGTTAATTTATGTTTGATAACCATAGTATAAATAACGAAATAGTATGGTTGCTCTTGAATTTTTTATATTAGCACCCATATTGTAACTAAGTATTGCGCAAGCAATTGATAAGTAAACTCAAAATATTTGGAGAATAAAATGGGTGTATTAGTAGGCCGCCAGGCACCAGACTTTACCGCAGCAGCTGTTCTAGGTAACGGTGAGATTGTAGATAGCTATAACCTGCACGAAAAAATCAAAGGTAAAAAAGCAGTCATCTTTTTCTACCCACTCGATTTCACATTTGTATGTCCTTCTGAGCTTATTGCTTTTGACAAGCGCTATGCAGAATTTCAAAAACGTGGTGTAGAAGTGATTGGTGTTTCTATCGATTCACAATTTTCACACAATGCATGGCGTAACACTGCGGTGGCTGATGGTGGTATTGGTAAAGTTCAATACCCACTAATTGCGGATGTTAAACACGAAATCTGTAAAGCATATGACGTTGAGCACCCTGAAGCGGGTGTTGCATTTCGTGGTTCTTTCTTAATTGATGAAGAAGGTAATGTACGTCACCAAGTAGTGAACGATTTACCACTTGGTCGTAACATCGATGAAATGATCCGTATGGTTGATGCACTAGCATTCCACAGCGAAAACGGCGAAGTATGTCCTGCTGGTTGGACTGAAGGTAAAAAAGGAATGGACGCAAGCCCTGAAGGTGTAGCTAAATTCTTATCTGAAAACGAAGGCGAGCTATAATTAGCTCCTTAGTTTAAGATAAAAAACCGCCATATTGGCGGTTTTTTAATGGTTATTATTTAAAACGAAAAACTGACTTTAGTGTAAATGTAACGACCACGAGGGTTGTGTACACCTGCTGCGTAACCATAAAGGTCTGCATCACCGTCACCAATTGCAAATGGTGGCTCTTCATCAAATAAGTTATTCACCCCTAGCGATACTTTTGCTGATTCAGTAATGCGGTATGAGGTTTGTAAATCTACCAATACTTGTGAATCAACCATACGCGACGTGTTGCTATCAAAATCTAAGTTACCATCAAAGTTGATATCTGGGGTATCTTCAAACTCACCCACATAACTAATGTTCATATTGGTATTAAATTGACCAATTTCCCAATTCGTTGAAAAAATCCAGCGATGCTCAGGGTAACCGTATTCACCGGTGTAATCGCGGCCGTCTTTTTCAAATTTATCTTGGTAAGCCCATTCTAAATTGAATTTTAGTAAGCCTAAATCAGCCAATGAGTGATTATAGTTTGCTGAAATATCAACGCCCGAAACTTCTTGCGATGATACGTTTTCAAAGGTACTGAAAATCTTTTGAATCGTCCCTAAGCTATCTGTACCTGATGGCGGGAGGCGAACACATACAGTACTGTTTTGGTTATTACACTCTGAGTTATAAATTGGACCAAATTCTTGCTGATCAATTTTATTGTCTTGAGTGATGCTCCATATATCTACGCTTAAACCAAAATCAGTGGTAGGGGCCCAAATAAAGCCGACATTCCAAGATTCAGACTCTTCAGCTTCTAAATCAGGGTTACCGGCAAATTGAATATTGTAATCAAGCGCGTCACAATCTTTACCTGTTGCTTCACAACGGTAGTTATCAATAAAAAACTGACTTTTTTCTGATGGGCCTAAACCAATCTGTGCAAGTGAGGGGGCTCTAAAGCCTTGCGCCCATGAACCACGTAAAGTAATTTCGTCAGTCGGTGCCCAACGAAGCGCTACCTTAGGATTAGTTGTTGTGCCAAAATCACTGTAGTCATCGTAACGACCAGCAAGTTGTAATTCTAGGTTTTCCGCCAGTGGAATTGAAAACTCTACATAGGCTGCATATTGGTCACGCTCGGCCGCCGCTGAAACCGATTCAGTGCCAAAGATTAAACCACGTTGAAATTGATCATCTGGAATATCAGTTACATCCTCTTCACGGTATTCAATACCGGCTGCCATCATCACCACATCATCGCCAAAGTTAAATGCTTCACCTGAAATGTTAGCATCGAACGAGGTCATATGAGACTCACCTTGGCGAACAAGGCTGGTTGTGATTCTGTCGATCACCGCAGGGTCGTTATATGTACCGCCAAATGGGTTATAGTTACCTGCATCAATTTCTTGTTGTAAAAAGTCGGTACGCACCCAACCTTGTGAGCGATTGCCTGTTTGTAATGACTTACTGCGGCCTTTTTGTACCGCTGTTTCCCAGCTCCAGTCGTTAATTTCACCTTTTAAACCCGCTACAAAGCGTAGTGTATCTGATTCAATATCCCATTGCCTTGCACCGGCATCAACGGTTCTAAAGCGACCAATTTCAATATCTTGGCCGAATGGGTTATTGGGATGGCTCCCTGGTACGGTTAAGCCTGCGTCTTCATCAAGTGGCGTTGGTGCACCCGCAGCCACAGAGCTGTTATGTTGTACGGCCATTTCTAAAAAGCCCGTTATGCCGTTATCAAAGCGGTATTCAAATTGTGAAATAGCGCCTACTCGTTCTGATGCCGGAGCAATATAGCCAAATGGGCCATAATCAAATAAGCAACTTCCTCCTGCAGTAGCACTATCTGCAGGGCAAGCTGGATCGATTGTTTTAACGCCATCTACATAAAAATAACCAGGAAACCCTCGTGATGAACGAAAATCCATGCCGCCATAAGGTGCTTGATTCGCTGTACCTAAACTGCCCATTTCATTAGATGATAAAGAGGTGTTTTTAAAGTAATCAATAATCACCGACGCACTACTTTTTGCACTGGTGGTGCCCCACACAACGCTGGCTGTGGTTTCTTCATAGTTAGGGCCATCTGTGCCGCCATAACCTAAGTTAACTTCAATCCCGTCAATGTCTTTTTTCAAAATAACGTTTACAACACCCGCAACAGCATCAGAGCCGTAGATAGCTGATGCGCCATCTTTTAAAATATCTATGCGTTCAATTGCTGATACAGGAATGCTGTTGATATCAACGAATGAGTTGGTGATCCCCTCAGCAAACGCACTAATAGCAACACGGCGGCCATTAATAAGTACCAACGTAGCATCAGCGCCCAAACCGCGTAGGCTAACTGCGGCTGAGCCATTAGCGGTTGAATCTTGATTATTACCACGGGTTGAAAAGGTCCCATTACCCGCAACAGGCATTCTTTCAAGAAGCTGTTGGAGGTTGTCATAACCCATGTTTTCGATGTCTTCTTTATTAATCGATTGTACTGGAGACGGGCCTTCAATATCTGAACGTTTAATACGAGAGCCTGTTACTTGAATACGCTCTACTTTTTCAGCAGTTTGCTGTGCTGCATAAGTTGTCGTACTAAAACCTGCTGACAATGCGATAGTGGCACCGATGATTAAGCTCGGTGTAAATGCAATTGAGCGATACCAACCCATCATAAAAAATGTTTGCTCAGAGAGCGCTCTGCTGACTTTTTATCAAGGCAACATGATGATGTAATAGTGGGTTCTATTACGAAGAGTGGTAACGCAGAGAAAATGCTGCAGATGCTCTCCCTGAGGGCGAGTTTTAAAAGTGCTTAAACTGCGTTTTTTGAATTCTAAAGAGAGCCACTCTTAATTCATTAAAATGCCTTGCCTAAGCGCTTTTAAATTCTCGCTGAGCGGCCATTTTCTATAAAGGGTTGGTATGAATCCTTAAGCCCTTGTTGATATATTGTAATTTACTTGATTTTTCAAGTTCAATTATTAATACTATGTAACTTAGGTGTTATCAATTGGTCGCAAAGATGATTTTGTAATAATTTGTATTTTGCTTCAAAGTTCAGCTCAAAAAAAAGCCTAACATTATGTTAGGCTTTTTTTTATACTTTGTGTTTCATTAAGCGTTCTTTTTCACGGGACCAATCTTTATTTTTACCGTCTTCACGTTTGTCATGCATTTTCTTACCTTTTGCTAAATGGAATTCAAGCTTTACCCAGCATTTCTTCCAATACATAGCAGTGGCAATTAATGAATAACCATCACGTTCAGTTGCACCAACTAAACGGTCGAGTTCACGCCTGCTTAGCAGTAATTTACGATAACGAAGCGGATCGCATATAACATGAGTTGATGCACTATTTAAAGGCTGAATCGTACTGCCTAATAAAAATGCTTCACCGTTTTTAAGATGAATATAAGTTTCAGAAATGTTTACTTTACCGGCTCGGATACTTTTAACTTCCCAGCCTTGGAGTTCAACACCTGCTTCAAACTTATCGTGTAAAAAATACTCGTGTCGCGCTTTTTTATTTAGCGCGATGGTATTACTTGTCGATTTTGATGATTTATTCTTAGCCATAGTGCCCTATAATATACGTTATACAAGATGTTTTACATCGATTTTTTAAATTATACATGTAAAAGCGAAGGATTAATTTAAGCGCGATGAAAGTTTGGGGAAACGCACAAAGCTTGCTAAAATTCCTGCACACAGTTGGGAGTGAGTATGCCACAAATAGAAAAAAGCGCGCTGGTTATGTACAGCACTAAAGAGATGTTTGATCTAGTCAATGATGTAGAAGCCTATTCACAGTTTTTACCTAATTGTTCAAACTCAAAAATTATTAAGCAACATGATAATACCATGACTGCCAGTTTAGAAATATCTAAAGCCGGTATAAAAAAATGGTTTACTACGGAAAATACTCTCATTGATCAGCAAACAGTCACCTTGCGTTTAGTTGATGGTCCTTTTAAGAGTTTGCAGGGTCGTTGGCACTTTCAACAATTAGATACGCAAGCGTGTAAAGTAAACTTGCAATTACATTTTGAGTTCTCTAGTAAATTAATAGAGTTGGCGTTTGGTAAAATTTTTAATGATGTGGCTAAAAACATGGTGAGTGCCTTTACTCAACGCGCAAAAGCCGTGTACGGAGAGCGTGCATGATCAATATTGAAATTGTGTTTGCGTTACCAACTAGCGCAACCACATTAAATATAGAAGTGTTACCAGGAACGACAGCAGAGCAAGCTGTGATCCAGTCAGGTATAATTAAAAAATGCCCTGAAATTGATGAAACAGACTTAACTTTAGGTGTGTGGAACAGAACGGTAAAGCTCAAACATGAGCTTAAAGACGGAGACAGGGTTGAAATTTATCGCCCTTTGATTGCCGATCCTAAAGATGTTCGCAGAAAACGCGCTGAAAAAGCTAAAGAAGAAGGCCGTGCTAATAAAGTAACGGGTGGTAGAGTATTAGAACGTTAATAAAAAGGTGAGCATAGCTCACCTTTTTATAAGACCAAAACAGCTTATAGCTCTAACGGTGTTGTAAAGTTTTCTGGTTGTTCATAATCGCCAGATACTGTAGTAAGCTTTTCATTTTCAAAGTTTAATACTAATGATTTAAACTGTTCATTAGCACGCCCTTTATTAAAGCTGTAAACGTAACGCCAAGTATTTTTATCAAATGCGTCTTCGGCAATCGGTCTGCCCAGTACATACATTACTTGCTCGCGAGTCATATTGACGCGAAGCTTATCAACGTCTGATTGTTCTAAAAAGTTACCCTGAGGGATGTTGATTCTGTATACCCAGCTAGAACAACCGGCGGCTGAACTTAGCGTTAAAGCGACGATAAGCCAAAGAGAAAAAGTTTTTAGCGACTGCATTGTTAGTTGTGATCCTTATTTTTTATAATCTGCATGATACCGATTAGTCACTCAAGGTAAAACCCTTTTGAGTAATTGTTTTTGTAAAGCGCGTTAAGGCGAGGTTTTGACCATTAATAATCAAAAAAGTTTAAACGATGTGTTGTGCAATAGTAAAAATAAACCGGCCGTTTGGTCACTGTATATTGTGCAAACACGGTTTGGTCATTGGTATACCGGTATTACTGTTGATGTAGCGCGGCGTTTAGCCACTCACCAAGCAGGTAAAGGAGCAAAAAACCTCAAAGGGAAAGGCCCGTTTGTGCTAATTCATCAACAGCAGGTCGGGACTAAAAGCGAAGCAAGTAAACTAGAATATGCGATTAAAAAACTTTCACGGGCAAAAAAACAAGCCTACGTTGCTGCTTTTAAAAAGAGGGAGTAGTTCTAATTTTAAAAGGACGATAGGCTTTGAGTTAATATTAAAAAAGGGGATGACACTGTTGATGTGGCGAAGTAACCACAGCACTGCAAACCCAGATCACCTTTGCACAACAAAATATTGTTGTACAAAGGTGAGGTTTTTTAACGTGGTTGATTAAATGTAGCAACGAGTGCATCAAGAGTTTGTGCGCTGGTGGCTAAATCACGAATGGCTTTCTCTGTATTTATTTGCTCACTCATTGATTTATCACTGATCTCGCTAATTTGTTCAATACTACGCCCTACATCATTTACTACGCTACTTTGCTGTTCGGTCGCGGTGGCAATTAAGGTCGCCATGTCGTTAATTTCATTGGCTGTTTGCGTAATAGTATTAAGTAACTCAACCGAGTTTTGCATAGCGCTTACGCTGTGTTGTGCCTTATCTTTTGATTGACTGATATCGCTGACAACGTCATCCGAAATATGAGTTAGCTCTTCAATCATTGATTGAATTTCAGTGGTTGACTGTGAGGTACGATTTGCCAGCGCTCTTACTTCATCAGCAACGACTGCAAAGCCTCGTCCATGCTCACCTGCACGGGCAGACTCAATGGCAGCATTAAGTGCTAGCAAGTTGGTTTGTTCAGAAATGCCTCTAATTGAATCCACAATACTGGCAATATCAATGGTCTTTTTAGAAAGTAGAGCAACTTGTTCGGATATACCGTCAATGTCGTTGGCCAGGGCTGAGATTGTGGTTTGGCTTTGTAGTACCTGTTGATGGCTTTGCTTGGTGTTATCACGACTGTGGTTGGTTAACTTAGCCGCATTAGCGGCGCTTTGCGCTATTTCTTGTACAGTCGCGCCCATTTGATTGATGGCTGCTGCTACCGAGATAGTTTGTTCTTTTTGTTTATCCAGCGCTAACGAGTTTTGTTTTGCTTGCGCAAATACATCATCAGTACTTTGGCGAATACCATGACTTTCACTAGCCACTTGCACAATAGCGGTTTCTATTTTTGTAATAAATTGGTTAAAACCTGTGGTTAGATTATCAAGCTCAGGTTGGGTAGATGCTGGTAGACGATAAGCTAAGTTTGCATCACCTCGGCCTAAACGAGAAAATAGCTCAGCCATTGTTGATAATGGTGACGCTAAAGAGCGAGCTAATAAATAACTGATCACGCTCGCGATAAGTGCTGTAATGATGGTAAAGGTGAATATTTGCCACTTTAAGGTATTTACACTTGAAAATACTTCGCTTTTTGGTACTTGAGCTAATACAAATAAATCCGTGTTTTTAATTGGCGTAGCAGCGATGAGGGTGGCTTGCCCGTTGATGTTCACTTCCTCTAAAGTAAAGCCGTTCTGATTAAGTAATTTATTATGAATGTTGGCGCTGTAAAGGCTATCTATATTAACCTTAGCGACTTTAGCGGCGTCTTTATGCAGTTGAATTAAACCATTTTTATCGGCAATAAACACAAACCCTGATTGTTCAATTTTAAATTGTTGCAGCAGTTTTTGCATGTCTGTGATGCTCTTTGCTAGACCTGCCAAGCCTAAACCATTAGGTTGTTGGTGGTTAACAAACATTTTTACATCGTTTTCAGACTCTTGATAAATACTAATTGAGTAAGGTTGTTTTGACTGGGTAAAAGCAAAAAACCAACCATCTGCAGCATCATTTTTTAAAACACGTAAGAAGCCATCCTGATTCCAATATTGTGCGGTGTTTTTATTAGCCCAAGAGGCGGTGGCAAGATCATATTGGTCAACCAAACGATTGAGTTCTTTAAGTAAGAGTGTGTCGTTGTTATTGCCAGCGTTTGCCCAATCTAAAATAAACGCATTTGCCGAAAGCTGCTTTGCTGCGCCAAGAAGTTCATTGATTTCCCCACCAATATGATTACTTATTGATTGCAATTTACTTGGCAGTTCAGATTCGATCATGCGTTGCTCAATAATATTCTTTGAGTTATGCAAAGACGTCAAACCAATTAATACAGCAACACAAATAGCAATAATGCTTCCAAGTGCTGTTATTTTTTGAGTAATAGAGAGATTTTGTATCGTCATAATAATGCTTATATTTACAACTGAGGCAAGTAGGGGAAGCATTTTAGCACATTATTTATTTTCGGCTATTGATGATTAATTGACATTTAAATTAAAAAAGCCCACAGCAAAATGCACGTGGGCTTGGTTTCTAACATATTTCTAGGGTTACACTATTTTTTTCATAGCTGACATGTAGCCGCGTAATTTAGCACCTATTTTTTCAACTGGGTGTTCACGTAGAGCCGTATTTATTTGAATTAATGTTTTGTTATCTACTTGATTACTTTGCTCATTTAAGCCTTTGCCAATAACATCAGTATCAATACCTTGCATAAATTCTCGTAGTAACGGCAGACATGCATGGTTGTATAAGTAGCAACCGTATTCGGCGGTATCTGAAATAGTGCGGTTCATTTCAAATAACTTTTTGCGTGCAATGGTATTAGCAATTAGTGGCGTTTCATGCAGTGACTCATAATAGGCTGATTCTTCAACAATACCGGCGGCTGTCATAGTTTCAAACGCCAGTTCTACGCCTGCTTTGACCATAGCTACCATTAGGATACCGTTATCAAAAAACGCTTGCTCAGCAATTACGACATCACCTGCAGGGGTTTTTTCAAAATGAGTGTCTGCGGTTTCAGCGCGCCATTTTAGTAAGTTAGCGTCATCATTTGCCCAATCTTGCATCATTACACGTGAAAATGTACCGTCGATGATGTCATCTTGGTGTTTGTTGTAAAGAGGGCGCATAATTACTTTAAGCTCTTCACTTAGCTCAAACGCTTTTACTTTCGCTGGGTTTGATAGGCGGTCAAGCATGTTTGTAACGCCGCCATATTTAAGTGCTTCGGTGATCACTTCCCAGCCATATTGAATAAGTTTTGAGGCGTAACCGGCATCAATTCCTTTTTCAATCATTTTGTCAAAACATAAAATAGAGCCAGTTTGTAGCATGCCACATAAAATGGTTTGCTCACCCATCAGGTCAGATTTCACTTCAGCGATAAACGATGATTTAAGTACCCCCGCGCGATGACCCCCTGTACCTGCTGCATAGGCTTTTGCTTGTGCCAAGCCATGCCCTTGAGGATCGTTTTCTGGGTGAACCGCAATGAGTGTTGGAACACCAAAGCCCCGTTTATACTCTTCACGCACTTCTGACCCTGGACATTTTGGTGCAACCATAATAACGGTAATGTCACTGCGGATTTGCATGCCTTCTTCTACAATATTAAAGCCATGTGAATAGGCAAGGGTTGAGCCATGTTTCATCAGTGGCATGATGGCATTAACCACCGCAGTGTGTTGTTTATCAGGTGTTAAGTTAAGTACGACATCGGCTGTTGGAATTAATTCTTCGTATGTACCCACCGTAAAGCCATTACTCGATGCGTTTAAGAATGACTGACGACGTTCAGCAATGGCTGATTCACGCAGTGTATAGGCCACATCTAAACCAGAATCACGTAAATTTAAGCCTTGATTTAAACCTTGTGCGCCACAGCCGACAATGACTAATTTTTTACCTTTAAGTGCAGCAACACCGTCGTTAAATTCGTCTGCGTCCATAAATTCACATTGCGCCAATTGCGCTAATTGTTCGCGTAAAGGTAAGCTATTAAAATAATTTGCCATGATGAGTTTCCCATTAATTCAGTTTGTTAGATGCATTGCGTTTGCTTTGCTTGAAGTAACAATATGAAAAATCTTTTCTTGCGTAAAATGATATATTTGAATTAAAGTGTTTCATAATATGAAATATAGGTAATGTTATGGATCATAAACATTTAAATTACTTTTTGTCGCTGGCAAAAACGCTGCATTTCTCTCGTGCCAGTGAGTTATGCCACATAAGTGCGCCGACTTTGAGTCGCAATATTAAGCAGTTAGAAGATGAAGTAGGGGTAATGTTATTTCAGCGCGATAATCGCAGTGTAAAACTTACCCGCGAGGGAATTGCATTTAAAGAATACGCCAGTGCCACACTTAATAATTGGCAGCGCTTTAAAGCTAACTTAAACGAACCGCAACAACATATTTATGGCAATGTAAGCCTTTACTGTTCTGTTACTGCTTCATACAGTTTTTTGCATCATATTTTGGAGCAACTGAGAGCTCAACATCAGCATATTGAAATTACCTTAAACACCGGCGATCCTGCGCTTGCAATTAACCGAGTATTAGATGGCCATGAATCTATGGCTATTGCAGCGAGGCCTAATAAGTTACCTGCACAAATTGCGTTTGTGGATATTGGCTATTCGCCATTGGTATTGATTGCGCCCAATATTGCCTGTCCGATTACCGATAAATTAGCGAAAAATACAGATATTATTGACTGGTCTGAACTTGAGTTTATCGTTCCAGAACAAGGGTTTTCTCGGCAAAGGTTGGAGCAGTGGTGGCGTAAAAATAATGTTCAAGGCAAAATTTACGCGCAAGTTGCTGGACATGAAGCCATGGTATCTATGGTGAGTTTAGGGCTAGGTGTGGCTATGATCCCTAAAATTGTACTCGATAATAGCCCGTTAAAAAATAAAGTTCAGACCTTGCAATACAAAGATGAACCACCACAAGGGTTTAAAATTGGGTTGACTGTATTGCATAAAGAGTTGAATGATCCCGCCATTAGTGCACTTTGGAATATTGCACAAAATATGGGAGAAAAAACAATATAGTCTTGTTGGATGATAAAAAGATGTTAATATAAACCGCTAATCTCTATACCTTTATTAACATCCTTTTGTGATCTCTGAGAGTTTTAATTATGGATAATGCGGCCTCACTTGCTCATTCTGCCGAGTGTTTAAAAAAAGCCATTCCGCTAATGGTTAAGTATAAAATGCCTGTAACCCCAATAAACTATGCTATTTGGTATTGCTATGTGCAAGGTAACAACCCGCAATTAAATGCAGAGCTTGATAACGTTATTGGTGAACATCACACCTGTTGCGCACAATCAGCCCAGCAAATTTTTGATAAGTATATTAATGATGAAGAATTAGCATTTTTTCAACAAATGTCTGAAAAATTCCACGGCACAGTAAAGCAAATGCAGTTTGATTTAAGTGACTCTATTGAATATACGAAAAGTTTTACCACTTCATTAGTTGACTCACAAAATGAGTTGAAAACACTCACTGGTATTGATTCGTTCAATGAAATTCTTGCTTGTGTTGAACGTTTAACCGACGAATCTATTGCGATGCAAGATTACGCACGTGGCTTTCAGACTAAATTAGCACAGGCTTACAGCGAGATTAAAGACTTAAAAGAGGCACTTAGCGTGACTCAAGAAGCTGTTGATAAAGACTCACTGACAGGCTTGTTTAATCGCGGTAAGTTTGATTTGGATATCGTTGAATTTTGTCTGAATGCGTCTTCACAACAAGTGCAAGATAAGCTGGCTGCGTTAATTATGTTCGATATTGACCATTTTAAACGCTTTAATGACGATTTTGGCCACCAAAAAGGCGATGAAGTGCTGAAGTTGGTTGCTGAAAAAGTGCAAAATAGTGTGCAAAATAACTACAATGCTTATCGTTTTGGCGGTGAGGAGTTTTGTATCACGGGTTACTTTAATAACATTAACGATGCGTTGGCATTTTGTGATCAGTTGCGTTTAAGTATTGCCAAATTAACGGTTCGTAAAAAACAAGATAGTAATAACAAACGAAATATTTCAGCAAGTTTTGGTATTGCTTTACTGCAACCTTTCAATAAAAGCACTTTGTTGGTTGAAAAGGCGGATAAAGCACTTTATTTAGCTAAAACCCATGGTCGTAACCGGGTCGAGATAGCTGCTGATATGTAAACGTGTTTCGTTTGTATCAAATTTGTTAATGATTGTAACCCTCTAGAGCTTGTGTTCATACTACTTGCTACTATAGGTTCAAAGCCCTTTTATAAACTAGCGATTAACTTCATGCGGTTATATCTGAGAATAAACACATGCCTGTTATTAGTGCTGTTTAGCGCCAATACAATTGCTCAGAGGCAACATATATCCACAGATGAGCTTAACCTTAGTGTGAGTCTTGGTGCTGGGATGATCACAAACCCTTTATATGGCGCAGATAACATGCCATTAGTGGTTATTCCGCAAGTAGCCTATTACGGCCAAAATTGGTTTTTTGACAACGGCCGCTTAGGTTATTCTTTATTACAAGGTGAAGAGCATAACGTTAGTTTTGTGTCAGAAATTAACCCTGAATCACGGTTTTTTATTGACTGGCATCCACAAAATATTTTCCCCTTTAAAACAACCGCTGATAACCAAATATTAGCATCGCAACACGATGAGTCACCTCATCAGGTAAATATAAATAATATACAAAAAAGACGAGTCGCACTTGATGTTGGTATCAGCTATTTTTTTGTAAAACACCAGCAGGTGTTTTCTGCGCAATTATTGCATGATGTAAACAGTGTTTATAATAGTTACCGAGGGTCTGTTCAATGGCAGTACCATTATCAGTTAAAGCAATTGGCACTTAAATCGACTTTAGGCGTTAATTACAAATCAGCCCAACTAAATAATTACTTTTATGGTTTAAATAGTACGGAATCTATTTATGGTGAAATAGAGGTTGGTAGTAGCTGGCAACCTTATGCTAAAATTGACGCCCGTTGGCCAATAGATAAAGCCAACGCGCTTCATTTTCATTTAGCCTATTATGACTATTCAGCAATGGATAACAGTCCGCTGTTTGAAAATGACCATTCAATGACTGCCTTTATAGGGTTCGAACATACTTTTTAATATGAAGTGTTTTATGTTGGTTGTGATTACAGCTTCATTTTTTAGCAGCACGTGCGTTGCAAAAGCCTCTTCACTTAATGTATCACCTAAAGTCTGTGTGGTTTCCGAACAACAAGATTTTTGCGATCTTGAATTAAAGTTTAATTGGCAGGTGTTAGCCGCTACCGATGTGTGTCTGTATCAGCAAAATACACAATTACAATGCTGGAAAGGCGCCAAAAAGGGTCGTTTTAGCTATAAAGCGCGTGTTCAGGTGGAGACCATATACTCCCTGATTAATCCCCATACAGGTGTATTGTTAGCGAGTGTGCAAATAGAAGTGCAAACCGCATACGCTAAGAAAAAACATCGGCTACGCTCACCTTGGAGCTTTTTTTAATTTAGGAGCAATAAATGCCAAAGATATTACTTGTTGAAGATGATTTAGGGTTACAACAATTAACCAAAGACTATCTTGAGCATAATGGCTTAGACGTTGACGTGCTAGAACGCGGTGACGAAGTGTTTTCTTATCTTAGTGAAAATCACGTCGACTTAATTATTTTAGATGTGATGTTGCCGGGAAAAGATGGCTTTAGCGTATGTCGACAAGTTCGTGATAAATACACTTTACCTATTTTAATGCTCACAGCAAAGGGTGAAGACTTTGACCAAGTAATAGGCTTAGAGTTAGGTGCTGACGACTACGTTATTAAACCGGCAGAGCCACGCGTGCTACTTGCTCGAATTAGTGCATTGCTTCGCCGTGCACAGCCAAGCGCTAAAGCGATTGAAGAGTTACAATTTGGTGATTTATCAATAGATAAAACCAGTCGAATAGTAAAGTTAAGCGGTGTTGAGATTGTACTCACCTCTCATGAGTTTGAATTGCTGTGGTTATTGGCCTCAAATGCAGGTGAAGTGCTCAGTCGAGAGCATGTACATCAACATATGATAGGACGCGAGTACGACGGATTAGACCGTACAGTAGATGTACGTGTATCGCGTATTCGTAAAAAGCTCGGTGATAACAGCGACAAACCTTATCGAATTAAAACGGTGTGGGGCCAAGGGTATTTGTTTGTTTCAGATGCTTGGGGCATGTAACAATTGCAAAGCATTAGGCTAACTTAATGGGAAAGCTATTTATAAGCCTTTATGTATATATTATCGCCTCTTTGTTTATTGTTAGTGGCGTTATAGAGCGGTTTTGGCCTTATGATGAATCCGAGCAACAGCTACTGTTAGATGATGAATTTGGGCAATCTTTATGGCTGCTTTCAAAAACGCCTGATGGCCTTGAGCAGCTTAAACATAACTTCGCTAGTCAAATTATCAAACAGCAAGATTTAGCTCTCCCACCTAAGCTGCAAGCACAGCTGTCGCAAAAACATTATCTTTATTTATATGATAAACAGCAACGTATAGTGTGGTATGTCACCTTAAGTGATTCTCAGTTGCTACAAGTCGGTCCTGTAGGTGTTAAGCAGAGTAACTCAGGAACTGTGTTACCGTATTTATTGGTGCTGTTTATTATTAGTTTACCCATTGGCTTGTGGAGCTTTTTATTGTGGCGAGATTTTGCCAAGCTCAGTCATGCATGTGAGGCCGTAGGTGGCGCGCAAGATTTTCAATTAAGTAATAGTTCTAAATCGTTTTTTTTACCTATAGCTGGTACTTTAGAGGTGATGCAGCAACGTATTGAGTTTTTACTCAGCGCTCAGCAAGAGCTCACGTCGTCTGTATCTCATGAGTTTAGAACGCCATTAGCGCGGTTGAAGTTTGCTATTGCCATGCTAGAGGGTAAAACACATGACACCAAAGCGCAGCAGTATTTATCTAATATGCAACTGGATATTCATGAGCTAGAGTCACTTGTATCTGAAATGTTGGAATACGCTCGTTTAGATTCGCAGCAACCTAGTTTAAAGTTAGCATCTTGTGATTTAATTGCATTAATTAAAGCCAATATTGACAAAGTAAACTTTGATACGCGAATTCAATTAACAACATCGCTACCGAGTAAATATATTTACTCATGTGATAGCCATTTTATGTCGCGCGTATTGCAAAACCTAATTAGTAATGCACTTAAACATGCCTCGCAGCATGTACATATTAGTTTAAATACCACCGGTGAAAAGTTACAGTTAGTGGTTGAAGATGATGGCCCGGGTATTGCCCACTCTGAGCGCGAAAAAGTATTTAAACCGTTTACGCGCTTAGATAAAAGCCGTGATAAAAAAACCGGTGGTTTTGGATTGGGGCTAGCAATAGTGAGTAAAATAATATCATGGCACAAAGGTGAATGTGCCATTGATGACTCAACACTCGGTGGGGTTAAATTTATTATTAGCCTAAAAAAATCGCAATAAAAAAGCGCCATAAAGGCGCTTTTTTGCGGTTTAAAACCAAAAAATCAACAAGTAGCAAATACATAGACAGGCCACTTACAGAAAAGTTCTATTTTTTATTTCCTATTTTTTTCTAATAGCGGCATCAACATTTGCTCCAAGCCATTAAGCTTTACTTCGTACATCATAGCAAGCTGAGCGCCAAGCTTGCTATCAGGAAAGCCTTGGCCCTTAAACCACACTAAATAAGGCTCTGGTAGCATAAGTAGAGGGCGTCCTGCATATTTACCAAACGGCATAATAGTATTGATGGCAGTTTTAAGTTGTTGAGGGTCCATTATTGACACCTTTTAAAATAGGGCCGTTAATTTTAAGGGATTTTAAAGAAATAAAATAGGCTGTAACGGGCAAGTAACAGCCTATTGATGGAGGGAGTAGGCCCTCTAATTTGAGAATCTTATTGGTTACTTTAAAGCAAGGGGGTGGAATCTGTCTGTATTATAATAAATACAAACTTATGTATTAGCTTTACCAAACCAACACAGTTATTTTACCTTATTTTGAAATCAATAAAATACTCAGATGTAAAGGAATGTAAATGTAATTTATTTGTATCTAATTGGTAAATAAATTTTGTTTTACATGCTCCGCAAAGCCACTACCAGCCTCTAAATAAAAGTTATAAGTAGAATCAATCCCCATATCTTCTAGTTCTTTTTGCTGATCGGGGTAGTTAGCAATAGCCGTAAGTTGCCCTTTATAACCTGATGCCTGTAATTGCTCTAAGGCATATATGTTTTGCATATGTTTAGGCATAGTAAGCATAACCATTTCAACTTGTGAATGATTAACCCGTTGCCAAAAATCAGGATCCGTAGCATCTGAAGTTAACACATTGCGCCCTCTACTTATATGTTTACTCACGACTTCGGGTTTTATATCGACTCCCGCCACTAGGCCTGGGTGAGAGGCGTTTATTGTTTCATAAGCACCTGTACCAATTCTGCCCATACCAAAAATAACTATTTTAGTGTCGTTTAAGTTTACCGGAAGCTCTTCAGCTAGGCGGGTTTTGCTTTCAAACTTTAATAAAAAACGCTCAGCTTTAACGTACAGTTCGTTAGAACGTTTATTTAAAGGAGAGGCAATTACAAAAGTAATTGACACGGCAATAGCAATAACTGCAAGCCACTCGGAAGTAACTAAACCGTTTGATGCAGCAACTGCACAAACAATTAAACCAAATTCACTGAAGTTAGCTAAGCTAAATGCAGCTAACAAAGAGGTACGAGCACGAAGTTTAAATAGGTTGGTTAATACGTAATAAAGCAGCGTTTTAATAGGGATAATTAGTACCAGCACTAAAGCAACAACTAATGAATGAGCAGTAAGCTCTGCGCTTAAGCCTATACTTAAGAAAAAACCAACCAGTAAAATATCTTTTAGGCTAAGTAGCGACTTAGATAGTTCGCCTGCTTTTTTATGGGATGCGAACATCATACCAATAATTAATGCCCCTAAATCGCCTTTTAATCCCGCAAACTCAAAGGCATTGTAGCCTGCCACTAAAGCGAAAAAGAAGCCAAATAAAGGCAATAACTCACCGTGTTTAGAGCGGTTTAACACCCAATACATTACTGGACGGGCTAAGGGTAATCCAATAATTAACCCTAAAGCCCAAATGTTAGGTACTTTTCCAGTGCTTACCGCTAAAAAAATGACCGCGAATATATCTTGCATTACTAAAATACCAATGGCTATTTTACCATGCAAACTTGCCATTTCACCGCGCTCTTCAAGTACTTTTACTGCAAATACAGTACTTGAAAAGCTCAGAGCAAAACCAACCAGCAGCGCACTTTGCCAGCTCAAATCAATAAATAAAGGCAGTGCAAAAACACCGAGCAATAACATGAAACCGCTAAATAATGCGCTACTTAAAACGATGTGTATGGTGGCTGGAGCCCACACTTGGGGTTTTATTAGGTTTGCCACTTTGAGCTTTAATCCAATACTGAAAAGCAGCAGTGTAACGCCTAACGATGCTATCGTATCGAGTAGATCTGTTGTTTTAAAGCCAGCTAAATTAAGGATAAAACCGGCCATAAGAAAACCGATAAGTGGCGGTAACTTTAACTGGTATACACTAAAACCGCAGACGAAGGCGGTAGCAAAATAAATTAGTTCCATAATCATTAGTATCACTTCATTTGGCATTCTAGTGTAGCGAAAAACAATGCTTATTGACAATTAATCTACTTATTAAACACGGATAGTTAATTGATAGTGAGTATTTATTACATTACGATTAAACTAGGGGAAAATGACGGTAAAGTATAAAAAACGTGCATAGATAACAAAGTTTTCCGTAAATGGCATGTAAATAGCAGTTTTTCGCTGACAAGTGCTTTTAAATGTGGTTAAGATGCCATAACGAAGAAGTTTAAGCTTAGCAAACATAATATTCGCTCAGCTTAAGGAGAAAATATGTTTAAGAAGATTTTAGCATCAGTAGGTATAGGTGCCGCCAAAGTTGATACCATTTTAGAAACTGAACATCTTCAACCCGGGCAACTGTTCAATGCACAAATTGTAATTACCGCAGGTGATGTTAGCCAAGAAATTTCGGGCTTAGATTTAATGCTAGTCACACGTGTAAAAGTAGCCGGTGAAGACAGTGACTACTTTACTAATCATGTCATTGAACAATGGCGCATTAAAGATATCGGCAATATTGAACCAAGTGAAGTAAAAACGATTGGGTTTGAAGCTCGTTTGCACTCAGAGACGCCTATCACCGAAATTAATGCGGGTTATAACCACTCTCACGTGTGGTTAGAAACGGGTCTTGATATTGACCTTGCGCTTGACCCAACAGATAAAGATCATTTACACATTTATCCCAATGAAGCAGTCAAAACATGCATGCAAGCAATGGAAAAGCTTGGCTTTAGCTTAGTAAAAGCGGATGTAGAGAAAGGCCATTTGCGTGCTTCTACTTTTCAATCCGTATCGGGGTGCTATCAAGAGCTTGAATACAAACCTAATAGCCGAAGCTTGTTTGGCATAAAAGAGATTGAGTTGTCGTTTATTCCTGAAGCGCACAAAACCCATGTATTAATTGAATTAGACAGATCGTTCAGAGGCGATGGCTATGTCGACTTAACCATAGAGCATGACCACGTTAATTTATCGCAGCTATGCGATCAGCTAGAGCGATTATTTACTTAAATATTATTAAAGGCTTATTTTAAGTAAGCTTTTATAATCATAAAGGTGTCTAAATGACGTTTAAATGTGAGCCATTCTCAGCGCTCGACTCTAGGACCTTATTTTCAATTATACGTGAACGCGTTGATGTATTCGTCGTAGAGCAAGCCTGCCCCTACCCCGAGCTTGATGATCATGATATTGCAGAGTCAACTCGTCATGTGTATTTATTAGATGAGCAAGCAGTAAATGCCTATGCTCGTTGCTATGAAAAAGCTCCCCAGTACAGTGCAATAGGGCGCGTTTTAGTGGCGCAATCACAGCGAAGCTCTGGACTGGGTAAGCATTTAGTAAAAGCGGCTATAAATTGTTGTAAATCACAGTGGCCCACAAGAGATATTTACATTGGTGCTCAAACTTACCTGCTAGATTTTTATCGCGCATTTGGTTTTGAGTGTGTTGGTGATGAATATTTAGAAGATGGAATAGCCCATCAAGATATGATTTTAAAGCGCTAGTCTCAAAAAGGCCCACCTATGCGGGCCTTTTTTTGTAGTTTATAACTAGCTTAGTAGGGAATGCAAAAACACTAAGCTAATCGCAACAGGACAGACAAACTTAGTATACCAAGGCCATATTTTCCAAAATAAGGTATTATGTACCTCAGGGTTACCCGCTTGAATGGCTTTGAGCAATGATGCTCTGTACCAAATCCAGCCTACAAATATGCAGCACATGAGCCCTAATAAAGGCTGTGCGACTTTAGTCGTTAGGGTGATCACCAAACTAAATAAGGTGCTTAAATTACACACTATAATAATGCTAACAACTGCAATTAAAGCACCTATTAGCCAAGTCGCTTGTACGCGCTTCATAGCAAAACGCTCTACTGTGTACGATACTGGTGCTTCAAGCATTGAAATAGAAGAAGTCAGTGCCGCTATACTCATTAATGCAAAAAAAGCAAAGCCAACAAATAAACCCACACCGCCCATGCCATCAAACAAGGCAGGCAAAACCTGAAACACTAAGGTATCTTCTGAGAGGAGCTTACCTGTTGTTGCAGAGAATATTTCCACTCCTTGTGCTTGTGCCACATACATAGCAGGTATAATGAGTAAACCCGCCACAAACGCTATAAACACATCGATTAGCGTGACATAAGCGCCTAAGGAAACGAGGTTTTCTTTTTTACTAATATATGAGCCATATATAATCATCACACTCGTGCCTAATGATAATGAAAAGAAAGCTTGTCCCAGTGCACTGACTAATAGTGTGGGATCAAAAATAGATGAAAAATCAGGCACTAAGTAAGCTTTTAACCCCTCAACAGCGCCTTCTTGAGTCATTACATAGGCAATTAAGGCAAATAAAATGCCTAGTAGGGCTGGCATTAAACGCTTAGACCACTTTTCGATACCGTTTTCTACACCGCGGCTAATAATGGCAACGGTTAAAATAATAAACGCCACGGTGAAAAGAATATTGCGAGTGAGCGATTGCTCACTTAGCCACAAAGAGGTGGTATCGGCTCCCATTAATGTGGTTATCGGTTCTAAAGTGGCGCTTAACATCCAACCGGCAACAATAGCATAAAAGCTTAATATGAAGCCTGCACATAAAATGCCGCCAAAGCCAACAGCAAAAGCAAAGTGTTTTTGCCATGCTTTAGTGGTTAATTTAGTCAATGAAGAGACCGCATTAGCCTGCCCATGACGACCTATTATCAACTCGGCCATTAGAGCCGGATAGGCTAAAAAGAAAGCCAGCACTAAGTATGCGACTAAAAATGCAGCCCCCCCATTACTTGCTGTTTGTGTAGGGAAACCCCAAATGTTACCTAGCCCAACAGCAGAACCTGCTGCGGCCATTATAAAACCAAAGCGGGAGCTAAACTCACCTCTTACTGCACTCATATTATTTTGCTTCTCTATTTTTTGACGCCGCTGACAATCTACTGGAATTGTAAATAAATAAAAAGTGCTTATTTGTCTTAGTTGTACAATTATTTCGTTTTAGTGGGCGATATAAATAACATGGATATTGATTGCTTATAAATAGCACTATTTTTTAGTTAGTTTTTTAATTGGCCAAATAATCTAGCTGGGCAAGTGTCAGTGTAATGCAGGCTCCGCCAAGGTGTTCACTTTTACTCACTTTTACCGTGCCGTGATGCCAATCTGCGACTTTTGCAACGATTGCCAACCCTAAGCCATAACTTTTATCACTGCGGTTGCGGTGACAGCGTTCACGGAAAAATGGACTAAATACGTTATGATTATTTTCTTGAGCAATACCAGGTCCATCATCGGCAACGCTGATAGCCAAAACGTTACCTTGCAGTAACGCTGTTATTTTAATCTGCTGATTTGCAAAGTCGCAGGCATTATTAATTAAATTAATAATTGCTCTTGCTAGCCAATGCAAGTCAGCATAAATTGTAAGCTCATCACACTCTAAAGAAAGAGTAAGCGAGCGTGAGGCTATTTTAGGTTCGAGCTGCAACACGATATCATCAAGATAATGCTTAAGGTTGGCTGATGAATAAGTCAGTTTATTGGCATTTTGCTCTAAAGTAGCAAACGCTAAATAGCTTTTTAGCATTGATTCCATATGATCTAAATCAGTTTCCATTCGGGTTAGATAATGCTTTATTTTTTCCTTGTCATGACTATCAAGCGCGGCGTCTACACCAAAACGTAAACATGCAATTGGGGTTCTAATATCATGAGATAGACTAGAAGCCATAAGTTTATTTTCAGCAACTAGCTTCTCAATTTGACTTGCCATGCGGTTAAAGGTTAGTTCAACATCTTTTATATAAGTAAAGCGAGAGGGTTTAATGCGCGCTTTTACGTTACCCGATGCAAATTGTTTTGCTGCTTCATTTAATACGGTGAGGCGTTTTGCTAATGGGGTGATAATAAAACCCATAAAAACACATAAGCCAGTATAAAATAATAGCGTTAAAATAATGTCATTTCGTTGTGTGGTTTCATAAGCTTTATCTAGACGCATAGCTAAATGATAAGGACTCAATGCATCATTAGTGTAAAGCATGTAAAAGCCTTGCTCGTCTTCGAGTATTAACCCGCCTTGAGTTTGCATTTTATCTAATAGCGCTAAGGGCAGTGCTAGCGACTGATTTAATTTGTAGTTGAGTATAAGGTTAAAGTCAGCGGCTAGCTTTGTTACTTGTTGCGGGCGAGCATCGGGTTTTAGTGGCGTGAGCTGATTACTTAACCCAACAATAATTTGACTTTGAACGCTAAACTCATCTAACGGTGTGCGCGTTTGCTGGCTAAATGCATCTATAAGCCAACCTAAAACAATAATTGAAAGCAGTGCACTGCCAAGTAGTGAAATATAAAACTTTTTCATTGATGCTATTCCGTGTTAACAGTGCAGGCTTACTGTATGAACTAACGTTTATTGTTATAGCGCTTATTACTTATACATGTTATTTATACATGTTATTTATACATGCTCAAGGGTGAAAATTTACCACGCGGTAGTCACAAATAAATAGCCTCTACCCCAAATGGTTTTAATTTTTTCTGGTTTTTGCGAGTCATCATTAAACTTTTTACGCAAAGCAGAAATAAGCACATCAACGCTTCTGTCTAGTCCATCATATTCTCTGCCTTTAATTGCTTTAAACACGGCATCGCGCGATACAACTTGGCCTGCGTTACTGGCTAAGTAATGTAGTAACTGATACTCAGCGCTTGAAATGTTCACATCCTGTTTATTTAGAGTAACGTTGCGTGATTCAGTATTAATACTTAACTGGCCAATATTAACTATCTGCGGTTGAGCATCAACTTTAGGTATTTCGCTGCTATAGCGTAAAGCCGATTTGATGCGGGCAAGTAATGCGCGAGGGCGCACAGGTTTCATAATATAATCATAAGCGCCTACTTCAAGCCCAATAACCTCATCCATTTCCTCATCGCGGGCGGTGAGCATTATAATTGGGGCATGATAAAAACTACTCAACTCGCGGCATACATTAATGCCATCAAGCCCTGGGAGCATTATATCGAGTAAAATAAGTTGTGGATTTAAGCGTTTTACTTGGCTTATAACTTCATCACCCCGATGGCATATATGCACAATATAGCCTTGCTCTGTTAAATACTCATTTACCCACTGTGCAAGGGAGATGTCATCTTCAACCAGTAAAATAGTACCGTAATTATCCATACGTTTTTTGTATACCTATTATTAATTTAAAATAATCGCCAGCGTCGTTTTTTTTGTCTGTTTTGATACACCCATTGTAATTTTACTTCTGTTGTAGCAATTACTTTTGAAGTATTACTATCAAACAGTTCAAATGAAATACTGTGGGTTGAATCGAAGGTATAATTAAAGGAGCCGTATTGTTGTTTAAGCCAGCATTGCATAATGTATTTTGAGGTGGCGTCGCGTAAACAATAATTACCAATTTGTGGCTGTTGCCATGACAAAACCACATCTGCATAACAGTGGCGTCCTTCACGTAAAGCAACACAGGTATCAGGAACCGCATTAAATTGAGAAGGCTCCTCTGTGGGGGATGCAAACAGTGAACCTGAGTAACTAAACAGTAAATAATAAAAAAATCTACAGTACATAACGTACGCCTACCTTGGCTTTATGCTGATATCCTTGAGAAATAATAGGGCTGTCATTAATTTCTTTTGAAAACCATGTGCTTAACCAGCCTGCTAAAAAGACCCAATCTTGATTAATAGGGTATTCAGCATGAAATTCAAAGATGATACTGGTGCTGTCATTGGTCGTGTAAATTGGGCGTGTTGCGGTTGCTTCATCACTATCAATACCAAAATAATAGTTTGTAAAATCAGCTGAATAGGCGCTTAAGCCAATTCCAGAGCGAAACTCCCAATTGCGCCAAGGCTGAATATGACTAAAAAATACGTTTGCAACCCAGCCATTATGAGCCCCTGATATATCATGTAAGTATTCAAGAGAGATTTGCGAACTGTCAAATCGACGTGTAAGTCGAAGGCCAGTATCAAAGTCATAGTTACGCTTTTTTATTCCGCGCAGGGAATCAATTATCCCGTCGTCATAAAAGCCTAGACCTTGTTCATCAAACCCGGCTTGGGCATTAGTGCCTAATAAGTCAAGTTCCCAATTATATTTATTAATTATGCTATAACCTAAAACAAGTCCGCCGCTGAGTTGGTTATGGTCAAAATCAAGATAAAAATTATCGTAAGAAACCGCAAGGCTTAAATCTAATTCAGCACCCACATCGTAGGATTTCATACCGACCAAATAAGAGTCTTCTATGTAATAACTTGCCCCAGCGCTCCAATCCCATGCAAAACCTGAAGTGGGTTGTAAAGTGTTATCCGCATAGTAACGATTACTAGCGGTGCTCTGAGTACTAAAAATAAGTGCAAAAAATAAGGATACACAATGTAGTAATTGTTTTTGTTTGAAGTACTTCATCCTTGGAACCTAAATTAGATTTTGCTAAAAAGCGTAGTATATTGTCAAACCCTTAGCTAAATCTGTAAAAAAATGTAGTGATCGTTAATGAACCTTAATTTTATCAATAAGTATGCTGCTTAAGTAAAACTGTATCATCGGGGTCAATGCACTTATTTCAGTACGCGTACACGGGCCTTGTTGTTTAGTTAAACTACTAAGTTTGGTAAGTGTTTTATACGCAGGCACAGTTACTTTATTATTAAGCTCAGCACGTTTTAAGCGAGCCTGTTCAGTATTTTGTTTATGAACAAATGCGACAACCTCTAATTCGTTGGTGATCTTTTTTTCTTCAGTAACGCTATAAATTAATGGTTCACGATGAAAACTTGCGCTGTTTATTGACGACTTAGCAAACCACACTACGTCACCCGATGCCCTATGAGTTAGGCGCATACTCACTTGTGCAAATATATTTGCACATTGCTGAAAAGGGTACTGTTGCGCAACCGCTGAAAACAATGCGGAGAATTCTTCTGGCGGCGTTAGCGTGTATTTGGCATCATCTATAAATTCAAGGTCAACCTGATGAATTGCTAACGTGTAATCACTATGGTTGCTTTTAGTGACCTTAAGCTGTTTATCGTTCAATGCTTGACTAATTTGCGAGACTAAGGTGTCAGTGACGCTTGCACGGTCAACTAATACTCTGACAGTTTGATTTGTTTTTACATTATGAGCTGGTAATTGCACAGACTTTACTTTTGGAGGCGTATAATCTGCTTCATACTTAATTTGGTAAGTTTGGCTTTTAAGTATTGGCTTTATAGGCATTGCTATGAGTTTTGCAGGTTGCTGAATAACAGCACAGCTCGAAGTTAATATGATACAAAGTGATACAACTAAAAAACGCATAAATATTTTACATCCACCCAAAAGCCATTAATTGGTCATATTGTACGTTAGTCCAAGCAAAAGTTCATGATATTATAAAGATTGATTATGATTAAAAAAAGAAAAATTAACTAAGCATGAAATATCTTAACTCCTTACCCATCTATTTTTTTGCTTTGTGTCTTGTAGGAACGCACATTCAAGTGCACGCTAACACAGATCCTGATTGGGAAGCCTTTGTTAAAAGTTATGGGCGTTATGCAGAGCAAAAACTAAAAATAAAAAAAATTCCAGGAGGGGCACTTTCTATTGTCAATTCTCAAGCGCCTGATTATATTCATACTATGGGGTACACAAAGGTGCGTGGAGGTCAAAAAATTAACCCTCACACCCGGTTTCGTTTAGCGTCCGTGTCTAAAACTTTTGCAGGCTCGTTGGCGGCTAAACTTGCAAACAAAAATTTGCTTAATTTGTATTTACCGGTTAGCTATTATATTCCTGAGTTTAAACAAACGAGCTACGAAGATGATTTAAAAGTATTCCATATTCTTAGCCATTCTAGCGGATTAGTACCCAATGCATACGATAACTTAATAGAATCGCGAATGGGGTATACAGACATCGTTGAAAAGCTACTGAGCGTAGAACCTATTTGCGACCCTGGTGACTGCTATGGCTATCAAAATGTGATGTTTAGTTTAATTGACGACGTGATTTTAAAAAGTACCAGTAAAACTTATACCCAGTGGCTCAATGACGCCTTTTTTACCCCTTTAAAAATGAAAGACGCAAGTTTAGGTTACGATGCCATGGTGCAAGATAATAACTATGCACATCCTCACGTTCGCGGTAAAAAGCGCTGGTACAGTGCCCGTTTGAAAAAGAATTATTACAAAGTGGCACCGGCGGCCGGTGTTAACGCCAGTGCTTCTGATATGGCTATTTGGTTAAATGCGCAACTTGGACGCTATCCAGAGGTTTTATCGTTAGAGGCGTTAGCAACACAAACACGTCCTTATACACATACTAAAAAAGAGCGTTACAGACGAGTATGGCGAGAGCATATGAATGAAGCTTATTATGGCTTGGGTTGGCGTGTTTATGATTATGATAACGAGACTCTTTATTATCATAGCGGATGGGTGCAAGGATATCGTAGTGATTTGGTGGTTTTCCCGCACTTAAATGTTGGCTTTAGTTTAATATTAAATGCAGAGTCAGGGCTTATAAATGAGCTAACAACCGAATTTATAAATCGCTTATTGACCTATAAGCGAGGTGAAAAAGGGTGAAAAGTCGTCGATACGTCAACCACAGCGTTATAGTCACATATAAAAAAACCAGCTAAAGCTGGTTTTTTAAATTAGGACCGAAAATTAACCGCGAGGAAGATGAATTTTTTTCTCAGCGCTTTGACGGTAAAGTACAATTGTATGACCAATTGTTTGTAATTTTGTAGCGGCGGTTTCGCGAACAATCGCATCAAAAATAAGTTTTTTGGTTTCGCGATCGTCAGTGGGTACTTTCACTTTGATTAATTCGTGAATTTCTAACGCACTTTGAATTTCAACGACTACACCTTCGGTTAAACCGTTAGAACCTAGTAATACTACAGGCTTAAGGCTGTGTGCCTTGCCTTTTAAAAACTGCTTTTGTTTGTTTGATAATGTCATGATTTTACAAATTTTGCTGAATATGGCTTGAATTAAGGGTATTCTAACGCCATCTAAGAAATATTACTAATTAGTTGCGTGTTAATTTATGACAAATAAAAAACAGTCAGCCAGTTCACAACGTTGGCTTAAAGAACATTTTGATGATAAATATGTTCAAGAGGCGCAAAAAAAAGGCTGGCGTTCACGAGCTATTTTCAAATTAGATGAAATACAAAACAAAGATAAGTTATTGCGTCCAGCAATGACCGTTGTTGATTTAGGGGCAGCGCCTGGCAGTTGGTCACAATACTTAGTCGAAAAAGTAGGTGATAAAGGCCAGGTGGTTGCATGTGATATATTACCAATGGATTCATTAGCGGGTGTTGACTTTTTACAAGGCGATTTTCGTGAAGAAGCCGTACTTGATGCGCTGTTAAAACGTATTGATGGTAAAAATGTAGATGTGGTATTGTCTGATATGGCACCTAACATGAGTGGTAATAATTCGGTTGATCAAGCAGGTAGTATGTACTTGGTTGAGCTTGCGCTTGATATGTGTCATCAAGTTTTAAAGAAAAATGGTGTGTTTATTGTTAAAGTGTTTCAAGGTGAAGGCTTTGATCAATATTTGCAAGATGTACGTAATAGTTTTAAGACAGTAAAAATACGTAAACCGGATGCCTCGCGTGCCCGTTCACGGGAAGTATATATAGTAGCGACTGGATACAAACTGTAGTACAGTTGCAGGGCGTTTAGTTGAATTTAAATTAATTGGATACAAGAGGTTAACCCCTTGAGCGATATGGCGAAAAATCTAATACTCTGGCTGGTCATTGCAGTTGTGCTTATGTCAGTATTTCAGAGCTTTAATGGCGGCGATCAAGTTGATCGTCAAACAAGTTACAGTCAATTTGTTAAAGAAGCCCGAAACGGCTCTATACAAGAAGTGTCAATTGAAAGTACAAGTGGCACAATTACGGGTATAAAAAACAGTGGCGAGCGTTTTCAAACGATTATGCCTATTTATGACAAAGATATTTTAAATGATTTGTTAAAAGGTGATGTCACAGTCAAAGGCGTTAAGGCTGAAGAACAATCATTTTTAGCAAGCATTTTCATCTCTTGGTTCCCTATGATTTTGTTAATCGGGGTATGGATTTTCTTTATGCGCCAGATGCAAGGTGGCGGTGGTAAAGGCGCCATGTCATTTGGAAAGAGTAAAGCGCGCTTAATGGGTGAAGATCAGGTAAAAACCACCTTTGCGGATGTAGCCGGTTGTGATGAAGCCAAAGACGATGTCACTGAATTAGTGGATTTTTTACGCGACCCTTCAAAATTCCAAAAATTAGGTGGCAGTATCCCTAAAGGCGTATTAATGGTAGGGCCTCCTGGTACGGGTAAAACCTTACTTGCGAAAGCCGTTGCAGGTGAAGCAAAAGTGCCATTTTTCACTATTTCAGGGTCTGATTTTGTTGAAATGTTTGTTGGTGTGGGTGCATCACGTGTGCGCGACATGTTCGAGCAAGCTAAAAAAGCGGCGCCTTGTATTATATTTATCGACGAAATCGATGCTGTTGGTCGTAAACGGGGTGCTGGTATGGGAGGCGGTCACGATGAACGTGAGCAAACGCTTAACCAAATGCTCGTTGAAATGGATGGGTTTGAAGGCAATGAAGGTATTATCGTTATTGCAGCTACCAACCGTCCTGATGTATTAGATCCAGCACTACTGCGCCCAGGTCGTTTTGACCGCCAGGTTGTGGTAGGGTTACCGGATATTCGTGGTCGTGAGCAAATTCTTAAAGTTCACATGCGTAAAGTCCCGCTAGGGGATAATGTTGAAGCGGCAGTGATTGCCCGCGGCACGCCTGGCTTTTCAGGTGCTGACCTTGCTAACCTAGTCAACGAAGCTGCGCTTTATGCTGCTCGTGGCAACAAGCGTGTTGTCAGTATGGCTGAATTTGACGCTGCAAAAGATAAAATCATGATGGGTGCCGAGCGCAAAACCATGGTGATGAGCGAGCAAGAAAAAGAAATGACGGCTTACCATGAAGCTGGCCACGCTATTGTGGGTCGCATGGTGCCAGAACATGATCCGGTTTATAAGGTGTCTATTATTCCACGCGGTCGTGCACTGGGTGTCACTATGTATTTACCAGAGCAAGATCGTGTTAGTCATTCTAAAGAGCTTTTAGAATCAATGATTTCAAGCCTTTACGGTGGTCGTATTGCTGAGGCTATCATTTATGGTGAAGACAAAGTCACCACTGGCGCTAGTAATGACATTGAACGTGCAACAGACATTGCTCGTAAAATGGTGACGCAATGGGGGTTAAGTGAAAAACTAGGCCCATTACTTTACGCTGAAGATCAAAACGAAATGTACATGGGTGGCGGCGGTGGTCGTTCTATGAGTATGTCGGATGAAACAGCGAAGGTGATTGATTCAGAAGTGCGTTTATTTTCAGATAGAAACTATCAGCGTGCTGAAAAAATATTAAGAGACAATATCGATATTCTCCATGCTATGAAAGATGCTTTAATGAAGTATGAAACCATTGATGCAAAGCAAATTGATGATTTAATGGCACGTCAGCCTGTGCGTGAACCACGTGATGCGCATGACCGCCATGAGCCTAAAGCAGAAAAAGACGCTGTTTCTAATGAAAAGTCAGTTGATGACGTAGAAAAACCAACTGATGAATCTAAAAAAGATGAAACAAACCTTGATGATAAAGCTGAATAATCGTTAAAATAGCGTAACCAAAAGCCCCGAATCTCGGGGCTTTTTTGTATCATTTTGATGTAAATAATCAACATGACACTCTACAGACTAATTTTAAGGTTAGCGATGAATAATAAACTTAACCTTGCCCGTGGCCGAACACTTGACCTTGCACAGCCTGTTATTATGGGAATAGTAAATGTTACCCCCGATTCATTTTCTGATGGCGGTCAATTCTTAAATACAACGGCTGCAGTAAGTCATGCCATGCAATTACTCGATGAGGGTGCGACTATTTTGGATATAGGTGGCGAATCAACACGCCCAGGTGCACCCGATGTAGTGCTTGAAGAAGAGCTAAAGCGCGTTATTCCTATCATTAAAGCAATTCGTGAGCAAAGTGACAGCTTTATATCAATTGATACCAGTAAAGCTGAGGTTATGCGCCAAGCAATAGAGGCGGGTGCTGATATTGTCAATGATGTACGAGCATTACAAGAACCCAATGCATTACAGGTAGTCGCACAGTTTCCTGACGTGGCAATATGCTTGATGCATATGCAAGGGCAACCTCGTAGTATGCAAAATAATCCTCATTATGATGACTTAGCCAGCGAAATAAATGACTTTTTTAGTCAGCGAATAGCTGCTTGTGAAGCGGTGGGTATTAAACAAAGCCAGTTAATTTTAGATCCTGGGTTCGGTTTTGGAAAAACATTAACTCACAATTACCAAATATTGGCTCAATTTAACAATTACAACAAATTTGGATTACCACTTTTAGCCGGTTTATCACGTAAATCAATGATTGGTAATTTATTAAATAGAAAAACACAAGACAGGTTAGCTGGTAGTTTAGCTGGTGCATTAATAGCAGCACAAAACGGTGCACAGATTATTCGGGTGCATGATGTAAAAGAAACCGCAGATGTGCTTGGCGTATATCAAGCCTGCAAACAAGGAGTACTATAAATGAAAGAAAGAAAATATTTTGGCACCGATGGCGTGCGTGGTTTAGTGGGTCAAGGACCAATCAATCCAGAGTTTGCAATGAAATTAGGGTGGGCTGCAGGGCGAGTTCTCTCTCAACATGGCACAAAAAAAGTTATTATAGGTAAAGATACCCGTATTTCTGGTTATATGCTTGAAACCGCTTTGGAGTCAGGTTTAATTGCAGCGGGTATTGATGTTATTTTACTGGGTCCAATGCCAACGCCTGCCGTTGCTTATTTAGCACAAACATTTCGTGCTGAAGCCGGTATTGTGATCAGCGCTTCACACAACCCTTATTATGATAATGGTATAAAGTTTTTTAATGGCCAAGGTTTAAAGCTTGATGATGAAGTAGAGCTACAAATAGAAGCGATGCTTGATGAACCTATGACGTGTGTTGCTTCAGATAAGTTAGGTAAAGCAACGCGTTTACCCAGTGCTGATGGTCGTTATATTGAATTTTGTAAAAGTCAGTTTCCACAAGGGCTATCGCTTGAGGGAATTAAGATTGTTCTAGATTGTGCTAACGGGGCTACTTATCATATTGCACCATCGGTAATGCGAGAGCTTGGTGCTGAGGTAATTACTCATGCATGTGAGCCAAATGGAGTGAATATTAACCATGAGTGTGGTGCAACGCATGTAGATACGTTAAAACGTAAAGTGCTTGAGTACAAAGCGGATGTGGGGATTGCTTATGATGGCGATGGCGATCGTGTAATGATGGTGGATCATAACGGTCGTGTATTTGATGGCGACGATTTAGTTTATATTATTGCATGCCAAGCTGCACAGGACGACAATTTAGGCGGCGGGGTTGTTGGTACTGTTATGTCAAATATGGGACTTGAAAACGCACTTAAAGCTAAAAACATCGCATTTGCCCGTAGCAAAGTCGGGGATCGCTATGTTATGGAGCTATTACAACAAAAAGGTTGGAAGATTGGGGGGAAAGCTCAGGCCATGTATTAAATCTTGATTTAATCAGCACAGGTGATGGCATTATCTCAAGCTTGCAAGTGCTTGCGGCGATGGTGGCTCAAAACCGTACATTGCAAGATTTAGGCGCAGGTTTTGTCAAGTACCCAATGAAAATGATTAATGTGCGCTACACACCAGGGACCGATCCGACCCAAGCACCAGAGGTGTTAGCAGCAGTGGCAGAAGTTGAACAAAGCTTAGCTGATAAGGGCCGTGTTTTATTGCGTAAATCAGGTACAGAGCCTGTCGTGCGTGTAATGGTTGAAGCAGAGCAAGAAAAAATCGTAATAGACAGTGCGCAAAAAATTGCCGCAGTTGTTGAATCTATGAGCAAATAAGCTGATTGATAACAATAACCTCTTGTAACTTTGGGCGAGTCGAGTTAATATCTCGCCCGCTTTCTAACGTGGAGTGGGAAAATGGCAACACGCAAGGCGATGGTCGCCGGCAACTGGAAAATGAATGGTTCATTAGAGCTGGTTAAACAATTGTCTGATGCTATAAACGATGCTAAATCTTCTGAAGTAAACATTGTTTTATTTCCTCCGTTTCCACTGTTATCAGCAATGGTTGCTAGTGGTGTAAGAACAGGCGCACAAACAGTGTCTGAAAACACACCAGGTGCATTTACTGGTGACGTTGACGCTGAACTAATCAAGCAGTTAGGTGCTCACTATGTGCTTGTTGGTCACTCTGAGCGACGCAGTATATACAAAGAAAGCAATGAAACCGTTGCTGCAAAATTTGCACGTGCTCAGCAGGTAGGTCTAATCCCTATTTTATGCGTTGGTGAAAGCGAACAAGAGCAAGACAACGGTCAAACAGAACAAGTAATTGCTGCCCAACTTGACGCAGTAATTAATAAATTAGGTGTAGCAGCACTCAAAGATTCTGTGATAGCATATGAGCCCGTTTGGGCCATAGGCACAGGTAAAACTGCATCGCCTGAACAGGCACAAACTGTTCACAAATTTATCCGTGAAAAAATTGCTGCATTAGACAGCGATTTAGCACAAGGGCTAACCATCTTATATGGTGGTAGCGTTAACGAAAAAAATAGCGAATTATTATTTGCACAAACAGATATAGACGGCGGCTTAATTGGCGGTGCAAGTTTAAAAGCAGATTCATTTACTGCTATCTGTAATAGTGCAAAAGGGACCGTATAAGATGTACGAAATTTTATTAGTAGTGTATTTAATTGTAGCTTTAGCGCTTGTTGGTATGGTTTTAATTCAACAAGGTAAAGGCGCCGACATGGGCTCATCATTTGGTGCAGGTGCGTCGTCTACAGTTTTTGGCTCTTCTGGTGCTGGTAACTTCATGACCAAAAGTACAACAACGTTAGCGACAATCTTTTTTGTGCTAAGTATTGTTTTAGGTAACTTAACCGCCGGGCAAATTAAAAAAACCGATGAATGGGAAAATTTAGAAGCAGCTCCGGCAGTAGAGACAGTGACTCCTGTTGAAGAAGATGTACCAGTTTCATCTACTAAAGAGCAAAGCTCTGATGTGCCAAATTAGTTATAATTAAATTGTTAGGTTGCTTTTTTCCTCAAATTGGCTTTTAAAACTTAACACCAAGCAACAGCTTAAAAAATGCGGATGTGGTGGAATTGGTAGACACGCTACCTTGAGGGGGTAGTGCTTTCGGGCGTGGGGGTTCAAGTCCCCCATCCGCACCAAATATAAAAACCAGTAGCAGCAATGTTACTGGTTTTTTTTGTATCAAAATTTTACAAAGTCAATAAGTAGTTATTTAATCGTAAAGTTGACCATTGAATAGAACCCTCTATAGTCTAACTATCAATATTTATGAAAAATGTGACGTATAATTTAATTATAAGTATAAAAAATGCCTAAAAGTTAAAAATAAAGTTAACATTTACGTGTATTAAGCCGATAATAACAATAGACAATTAAATGGGGTAAATGAATATGGCTTATGGTTTCTCTTTTAAAAACCTTAGCATTACCAAAAAAATACATGCAATTACATTTATAGCGATTATCGCATTTTTAGTCATTGTTTTGGTTAACTATGTTGCGATGAATGAAAATCGTATATCACTTGATGAAATGCAAAAATCTTCTTATAAAGTCGCTAAATTAACGCTCAGGAATGTCAGTGTTTTAGAAAAGTTGGATGAATTATATACTCAGGCTGTAACCTTTGGCGAACAAGATTTAGTCATTAAAGCGCGGGAAACGTACACAAACCTAGTAACCAACTTAGAGGAGATTGAAGCAATTAACAACAGCTACGTTAATGATGAGACCAAAACGCAGCTTGCAAATTATGAGAAAATATCGTCAACCATTGCAAACGGAATGATTAACGGCACTGCCGATTTTAGTAAAATACAACAACAGGCCCAGCTAAAAACAAGTCTTTATGACGCTGTGTTAGTAAATTTAAAAAATGCACAACAAAAAGCAGACGATCGTTTTTTTCAATTAGTAGAAAATACAAAAGAGCGCTCCGATGACGCACTGAACTTAATGCTCATTGTTACAGCTGTGTCGCTTGCCCTATTATTATTTATGGCTATTTGGATTGCACGAAATATAGGCTCATCAGCGAGCGACGCAGCTCGTAATTTGAGTTTACTTGCAAGCGGTAAGGGGTCGTTAAGCACTAAGCTCGCGGTTAACTCTGAGGATGAAATAGGCCAAGTATCAATAAACTTTAATGCATTTATTAGCCTGCTTAGAGAAACCGTTTTAGAAGTTATTGCCGTATGTGAACCCTTGATGGAAAACTCTACACGTCTTGTACAAGGGATGGAGCGAGCAGAGCAAGCAACCACAAAACAGACTACAGATGCCGATATTGTTAAACAGTCAATGGAAGAAATGAAGCAAAGTGTGGGTGATATTTCTCAATCTGCGGCGAGTGCCTCTAATGCGGTACAAACAGCAGAAAAAGAAGTAGATCAAAGCCGTATACAAGTAAAGACATCGGTTAATGCGTCGAGTACCTTAAGCAACGAAATAAACTTAGCCGCAAATACGATTAATAAACTAGCAGACGACACTAAAAACGTATCGCAAATATTAAATGTAATTACATCGATTGCAGAGCAAACAAACCTTTTAGCGCTTAATGCGGCGATAGAAGCAGCACGTGCCGGTGAGCATGGACGCGGTTTTGCGGTGGTTGCCGATGAAGTTCGAGAGCTTGCTTCTCGTACTGCGCAATCAACCAATGAAATTCGTGAGTTATTAAGTACCTTAAGTACAGCGGCTAATGAGTCGGTAACGGCCATGAACTCAGCTCGCGATATGGCAACCAATAATGCCAGTGCAGCAGAGCAAACGGGCATATCTATTGAAAAAATAGCAGAACAAATATTAGAAATTAATGGTATGAACTCACAAATTGCAGCAGCCACTGAAGAGCAAACGTCAGTAGCGGCAATGGTGGTTGATAATGTATCAAATATGCATGTTTCCTTTGAAGACACCATGAGCTCACTTAAAGCAGTAAGAGATGTTGCTAAAAATTTACATTACTTATCTGATAATTTATTAGATGCAACGGCTAAGTTTAAGATTGAATAATTAATACTGCCGGTTTCTTTAATAGTGATATTTAGTTAGCAAAAAAGCCCGCAATAAATTTTATTGCGGGCTTTTGTATTATGTCAAACCACTTTAAGGTGGTATATGTTTAGGTTAAAACTTACCCACTACTTTTACGTTATCGCTAACTTTTGAGCTATCTATATAACCAATTGCATCTGCATTAGCAGCTACAAACTCAATAACGGCTTGGTCGTTATTAAGTTTATTAGGTGGCGTACCTTTTCCAGTAAAAATCAGCTTAGACCAATAGGCATTTAATTGGCTTCCCGATTTACCTACCAGTTTATTGTTAAATTCGTCGGCCACTGCATTACCATCTTGATCAACAGGGTTTATCTTGGTGCCATCAGCAAACGATTTACTTTTACCTAGGTATATTTTTTGAATATCATCCTGGCTAATTGTATTGCTATTGGCAGGATTAACGATCACTGCAACTTCGGCAAACGCTATTGAACTACACAGTGTTAACGCACTGGCTAAAATTATTTTTTTCATTATTCGCTCCAATTAAAATACTAAATCAACGCCAACGGCGATAACATCAGTTTCAGTATTTGTTATGTCATCTTTTAAGCGACTAAAATCTACTTTTAAAGCAGCTGCTGGGTGAAAGTCATAACGCGCACCAATAGTGTAAACATTACTTTTTGCTTTAGAGCCATCTAATAAAATATTAATTCCTTGATTAAGAGCAGGAACGGCAGTGAGAGCGTTATACCGGTTATTATCATGCTTATCGTCGTTATTTTCATAGGTTAAATGAACAAGCCATTCGTCCATACGATAGCCTAAAGAGGTATAGTATTGAGACTGTTTTGCTAACGCACTATTTTTGACCTCAAATTGAGTGTATTCAGCGTCAAATAAAATATTGTTGTAGTCAATAGAAAAACCCAATGCTAAGAATGTACCGTCATCTTCATCTATTGCAATGTTATCAGCTTGTTCAATAAAGCCAGAGTTGCGTAGAGTTTGCTCTAACCCATTAAGTGCCATCCCTTCTGGCGTATCGTTTTCGATAGCAATAGTGGTATCGGCAATAAAGTACGCGGCTCGCGCGCTAAACCAATCATAACCAAGCGTCCAGTTCAAACCCGCGATATCATTTAGCTCTGTATCACCATTGACTGATACAACCGCAATGTCATCGTCAAAGCTGCCGTATATAACTTGAACCGTTGAGTCCCAATCACCCAATTGTGTGTTATGCAATAAACTTAAACCCTCATAAGTTGAAAATGGTAAGTTGTACACAGACTGAGGAGGACGTACCCAACGGTAAGTATAACCCACATCTAAAAAGTCAGAGTAACGATAAAACGGTACACGCAATTTACCAGCGCTAACCTGTAACTCATCTGTGAACTCATAAGTTAAATAAGCCCATTCAAACTCGGCGTCAAAATCGTTTTCGCCGCGAGCCACTATTTGTGCTGTGGCGGTTAATTTTTCTTGTAAGTCAGCGGTTAGCTGAAGTGCAAACAAGCTTTCATTTTTAAATGAAATATCGTCATCATAGCCGTACAAAGGTTGATTGTTGTCAAGTGACTTACCACCAACAATTGAAGCAAACCCGTTAATACGAACATCAGCACTGGCATTGCTTGTGGCAAGTGCGCAACAAACTGCTACTGCTACAGATAGTTTTTTCATTGTGTATCCTATTTAGTTTCATGTGTTTCCCCGTGTAGTATAAGGTTAGTGTTTACTTTTTTCTAATCTAAATTAACAAATTATTATTTTTATTGGTTTGTAAGGTTAATATTTAGTAATAAAGGGTTGTTTTTTGAATAAGCGAAACTAAAATATTTATATTGTAACTTTAATGTAATATAATGCCCTCCCAGAGGAAAGATGCATCAAAAGCATCTTTTTTTATGCCTACTGTTTATGTTGTTTACACAGCATAACGCATAATTAAATTAATCCCCTTTGGAGAAAACCTTGAAATTACGCACCCTCTCACCGTTAAGTTTAGCGGTTATTGCAGCCCTAACGACTGCCGTAAATGCACAAGAAGCTAAAACAACAGCCAAGCAAGATGCGTTTGAAAAAATTGAAGTAACAGCACGTAAACGTACTGAGAGCTTGTTTGAATCTCCAACTGCAATCACATCAATAGGTGCCAATCTTATTGATAAAGCCAATATGAGTAACTTAGAAGATATTGGTAAGTACGTCCCTAACTTAAATATTACCCGTTATGGTGTAGGTAACGCAGCACATGCTTCTGTTTTTATTCGGGGTATTGGCTTACAAGATCACATTATAACCACAGATCCAGGCGTGGGTGTTTATCTAGACGGTGTTTACCTAGGTCGCCAAATGGGCTCTAACTTGTCGCTTCCTAATGTTGAGCGTGTTGAAGTACTGCGCGGACCACAAGGCACACTTTATGGTCGCAATACACTCGGTGGAGCTGTAAACGTCATCACTAAACAACCAGGTGATGAAGGTATTTTAACCAGCACAGCTAAGGTCGGTAGCCGTGGTCGAGTGGCTGGTGATATTTACTTTAATAATGCACTAACCAATGATTTAAGCATGTCAGCAAGTGCGTCATATAAGCAACGTAATGGTGTGGGTACTGCGGTAAATTTAATTAATCCTGAAAAAGAAATAGGTGAAGAGCAAGAGTTTAGTGGTCGTATTGCCGTTAAATATGACGCAACGAGTGATTTAGCATTTACTTTCTCGTTAGATGGGGTTGATAACGAATCAGGTCAATCACCGTATACTATTGAGCTGACAGATTCATTAGACTCAAGTAATGTATTTAATGGCGATTTTCCATTATTAACTGAAAACCTAATTCCTCAAAACCCTGATGACTTAGGAACAACGGTTGCGGGTATTGAGTCAACCTCATATTCTGGTTGGGGTACGTCTTTTACAGCCGACTGGGCGATTAATAACACGTATACAACTAAGTTTATTTCAAGCTACCGTACCTCTGAGTATGAAGGTGGTCTAGATGATGATGCATCGCCACTTAATTTATCTGAGTTTCCAGAAGTGGGTGGCGCAGATCAATACTCTTTTGAAGTTCAGCTAAACGCCACGTTTGATAAAATGGACTTTGTATCGGGATTATATTTCTTTAATGAAGATGGCTTTACTCGCTCTGAAGACTTTGTATTTAGCCCATTTAACACGCCTGATGGCCTGTTAAACGATGGCGTTACTCCGTCATTTGGTGGCTTAGGTTTCTTTGAAATCAATCAAGAAACCAACTCATACGCCGCTTATATTAACGGTAGCTACGATTTAACGGATGATTTAACAATAGGCGGTGGCCTGCGTTATTCAGAAGATAAAAAAGATGCCAATGCGATTTTTCCAACCTTCGCAGAGCGTAAATACATCAGTGCAGATTTTAATGCCGTGACATGGGACATTAATGCCTCATACCAGCTTAGCAATAATATGAATGTGTACGGCCAAGTGCAAAAAGGTTACCAAACAGGTGGTTTCCCTCCGCGTCCATTTGGTGGTGCTGATCAGTTTATATCGTTCGATGAAACCAAAGCCGTTAACTACGAAATTGGGTTAAAAGGCCAAGTGCATGAAAATGTGTCTATGATGTTGGCGATGTTTGTGACCGATTACACTGATTTAGCATTGCCATTCTCAGATCCAACCGCAGGCGGTGGTTTTGTTACTATTGTTGAAAATGCAGGCCAGTCTAAAGCACAAGGTATTGAGCTTGAAACCACTGTTGCGATCACCGACGACTTTACTATTCGCAGTGCCGTAGGTTACTTAGACTCTGAAATTACCGAAGTAGCCGAGGGCGTTCAAGGTATTGGCAAAGGCGACTCGCCCGCACTCACGCCTCGTTGGACGGTCATGGTTGCGCCTTCTTACTTTGTTGATTTAAGCAATGGTGGCACAGTAGCACTTAATGCAAATTATTCGTACCGCAGCGAAATGCAAGGGCAGTCAGTATTCAATAAAAGTGAAACCATTGATTCTCGTGAGCTAGTGGGTTTTAATATTTCTTACACTAACCCATACGGCGATATGGAAATCACTCTTTATGGTGAGAACGTATTAAACGAAGTTTATGATGTAGGTCGTTTGCAACAAACAGGGTTTGTTGGCGTAATGCGCAGTAATGATCGTAGTGAATTTGGTTTGAAATTGAAAAAAGATTTCGAGCTGTAGTTACTATAAAATTTAAATGTTAAACAAAAAAGGTAAGCCGCGGCTTACCTTTTTACGGTTAAAAAATAATTAACCTTCTTTGTATTCTTTTCGTGCTTGCTCGATTTCATCAGCAAGTTCACGTGCTTTTTGCTTGGTTTTTTCAGTTAGCTCACCAGCGGCTTCTTTGCTTTTAATCCATGCATCAACAGCTACTTCCTTGCCGTCATCGTACATGTCTAAGCCCATGGCTTTGCTTTCTTGCAATAGCTCATTAAATGACTCGTCATTTTTAAGCTCATTGGTTTTTTCTTTAACGTCATTCCATGTTTCGTTTAACTTGTCTTGAACTTCAGCACTCGTTTGTTTGGCGTCTTGTTTAACTTCGTTGGCGTCTTCACAGCCTGTTAATGTAATTAAAGTACCTAATAATGCTAAACCTGCTAACTTCTTCATTGACTATCTCCTTTAGAGAAAAATTTAATTCAGATCCAATTATACAACAATGAAAATGAACATAGCTGTAACAGCACAATTAAATTTTAAGTTAATTGGCGATAATTATTAGCAGCAATTATTAATTGGCAACAAAAGATACATTAGATAAACAGCATTTCGTTAATATGCATATTTTTAGCTATTAACCTATTGCAGGTATTAGGCCTGCCATTTGTAGGCATTGTGCGCTAATAATTGAAATACCGCACAAAGCCGCTATGGCTAAACCAATGTTACCACTGCGTACCTTATACCCTTGTTTTTCAGCGCCTCGGCGTTGCTTGTACACCATACTAACGGGTAAAAATACCGCCAATATTACTAAAGCAATGGCCGCATAGCCCAATGCCATAATAAACCCCTGCGGGTAAAATAAAGCAAACCCAAGAGGGGGAATAAAGGTAATAAGCGCTGTTTTGATTCTATCTGCGCTCGTATCTGCTTTTTTGAAGGTGTCGGCAAAAAAATCAAATAACCCTAGGCTCACTCCTAAAAATGATGTTGCTAGCGCTAAATCAGCAAATAGTTTAACCGCAGTAGACACATTGGTGTTATTTGCAATACTAGCCACACTGGCTACAAAACCACTCAGGCCTTCACTTTGTAGTAATTGCTCTTGACTCATTATGCCTTGGCTTAATACTTGCCAAAATACATAAATAACCAGCGGCAAAGAGGCACCTGCAATCATGACTTTGCGCAAGGTTTTTATGTCAAGCCCAACGTATTTAACAATAGAAGGAATAGAGCCATGAAAGCCAAACGAAGTAAAAACGACTGGAATAGCGGAAATTATAAGCCCTTGTTCAATTGGCATTTCCAGCAAATATTGACCATGTACATGGGGTGTAAGCATATAAAATAAGCTTGCAAGCACTACAATTTTTACACTAAATAAAATGCGGTTAAGTTTATCTACTTTACTGGTACCTAAAGTAACCACGCCAGCAATAACAACCGCTAAAATAACCGAGCCTAACTGTGGGGCAATACTTAAATTAAAGCCGGTATTAATGCGCTCTTGTAACTGTGCACCGCCACCCGCTATATAGGCTGCGCATAGCGCATAAAATAAAAATATCATCGAAAAATTAGCCACATACTGACCACGTTTACCAAGCCAAAGCTTAGCTAAGGTATTTAACGTGGCATCGCGAGGGGCGTATTGGTGTAGCTCCAACATGAGCAAAGCGGTGTAAGTCATTAATAACCAACAACCGACAATTAACACTAATGCCGTATTAAATCCCAGTCCTGCAGAGGCGATAGGCAAAGCAAGCATTCCTGCGCCTATGGTGGTTCCTGCAACAATTAACATGCTACCTATTGTTTTATTTTTAAGCACTTAATGATCCTGACTAAACGTGAGAGACACGCAAGATATAACTAGTGATGCAAAACTTAAATAGTTTTGTCATAAAAGAGACAAAATAAAATGTAATCTTCTATTTACAACTGTATTAAAATGCCAAGAATCATCTAGTGTAAAAAGTTAATCAATTGATTTTAAAGGTAAATAAAATTATTAAATGTTAATTGTAAAATTAGGTAAAGGGGTGAGGTGTTTATATAAAGAAAACTGTGACCAAAAGCGTTATAAATTACCCATTCGGTCATTAAAATAAACAGCTGCACTTACATTTTTGCGATTTGAATCACTAAGCGGCGGTTTTTATCGCGGCCTAAAATATTATCATTGGTATCCACAAAGCGTTTTTCACCAAAGCCTTGCGTAACTACTTTAGCTTCATCTACGCCTAAGCCAACCATGTAATCTTTAATCGCTTTAGCACGCGTTCTAGATAGGTCGAGGTTATTCCAGCGGCCACCGTAACTATCGGTATACGATGTAATATTGATTGATTCTATACTGGGGTCGTTTTTCAAATACTCAGCAATTTTATCAAGGCGTTGCTGCGATGATTTAGTTAACTTACTGCTATTAGATTCATAATTCATTATGGTGAACGAAATATCTTCAAAATTGTACGGCAACAATTGATCGCGACATTGTAAAAACGCCCAATACGCGTGTTTAAAGTTAACATTAGACATGCCAACGGCAATCTTGTCGGCACTATTTTGCCAGTCTTGGTAATAAAAGGTGGGTTGATTACCTTTTTCAAGCTCAGTGAGTATTTCCCACGTTGTTTTATTGCCTAACTCACCATCAAACTTTTTAAGTAATTTCATATCGGCAATATCACGGGCAGGGCGGCCAGCTCGCCAACTAGGCGGTACCGCTTTTAATCCGGCAATCGCATAATTATCTGGGCGTACCATCATGTCTAAATTAAAAGTGAGATCTTTATTTTTACTTGCCGATGCTTTAAAAACAGCTTCACCATAGTAGGGAACTTCATGATTTAATTGGCATTGTAAGCGAGTTGTTTTAACCAAGTTCCAATTTGAATTATCTTGGTTAGCCGTGTACTGGCGCATTGCTGCAGTTGTATTAAAACTACACACTACACTGCTAATACTTAAGCTAATAAATAACAACGTATACTTCATCAAGAACTCTCCAATAAGCTTTGCCAAAAAACTGACAAAAACCGTAAAATTTTACGCAACAGTTTATAATTCGGCGTAAACATTAATTATAAAGCAAGTAACATGCCTATAGTTTAGCTGTAATTAATCAATAAATCCCCTAGCCGACAGGCCCTCAATTTTGACATAATAGACAGCTAACCCCTATAAACCAAGAATACTATGGCAAATACTGAGCAAACACTTTTCGCACAACGCTTTCGTGGCTTTTTTCCCGTGGTTATTGATGTTGAAACCGCCGGTTTTAACAAAGAAACCGATGCTTTACTCGAAATTGCAGCATCTGTCTTAAAAATGGATGACAAAGGATTGCTTAGCATAGATCATACCGTTCATTTTCATGTGCAACCCTTTGAGGGAGCAAACATAGAACAAGCCGCCATTGAGTTTAATGGGATTGAACCTTTTTCTGCACTTCGCGGCGCCGTCCCTGAAGAAGACGCGATTAAAGAAATTTGTAAAGTGGTGCGTAAAGCGCAAAAAGCCGCAGGGTGTCAGCGCTCTGTGGTGGTTGCCCATAATGCGGCTTTTGATCATGGCTTTTTAAATGCGGCGATTGAGCGCAATAACATTAAACGAACGCCATTTCATCCGTTTGTGAGTTTTGATACCACCTCGCTTGCAGGCTTGGCATTAGGGCAAACGGTATTGGCTAAAGCGTGCCGCGCTGCTGGTATTGAGTTTGATAATAGCCAGGCACACTCTGCGTTATACGATACAGAGCGCACAGCTGAATTATATTGTTTAATCGTAAATCGCTGGCAGCAGCTAGGTGGTTGGCCGCTTGCTGTAGCAAAAACACCACAAAACGAAGACCAAGCAAGCAACCAAAATTAGCTTATATTAGTGAGTATTCACTTTATGAGCTGAGCCAGTTTAAATAAGCATTATTAAAACGATTGAGTTATTTTACCTTCACTGTGGGTGATTAAATGCGGTGGGTAATTGCGAGAAAAGCTAATAGACTCACGTGCAATTTTAAGCTCCACCCCCGGGTGCATAAGCTCATTAACTTTTAAACGACTAAGCGCTAAAAGCTGTGCCATTTTCTTTCTTAGCAACTGCTTTTGTTGATTAATACTGGCGCTTCGGTTCGCTATGTGTTCTTCATTGGTTATTATCTTATTTAAAAACTGCTGACGCTGTGCGCTTGCAACCCGTTTATTAATGCGATCACGTGTTTGCTGTAATTCAATTGACTTACTTATCAGTATTTTTTCAAAGTCGGTAATTTGGGCTTGCTTTTGTTTTAATACATACCATTGCTGGGCGATGCAAACACGGGTTTTTGTTCCTGCAGGTGCCCCTAATTCGCCAGTTTCAATACGCATTGCATCTAAAATATGGCCACCAATGATTTTACCTTTAGGGTCGTTTGCTTTGCCCACTCTAATTAAATTTCCGGCACTCAAATCACAATGCAATGATTGGCGCTCTATTAATAAATTTTGCTCAGTTTTTATATCGCAGTATTGAGAGTAACCAATGGCAACGGTTCGTTTAGCAAAAACAGAACAGGTAAAGGGCTCATTAGCTTCTCGTTTTCTGCCAATGGCCCCTTTTCCAATGGTGATTGCGCTATCACTTTTTAATTGTGCCGATTCAACAAAGCCTAAAACAGTAATATCGCCGGTGGCCGTCACGCGCATACCATCTTTTACATCACCGCTTACAATAATACTGCCATCAAATTCAACATGGCCGGTGCTTGGATCAATATTATGAAAACATAAAACATCATCAACGCGCATACCGCGGGGAAGGGCAACGGGTACGCCAGTGCAGTCGGCAATTAGTAAATTGGGGTTATCGGGCGCAATTTTAGTACCGTCAAAGGGTTGTAATTTATGCTCTTTGCCTGGGGTTGCCGCAAGCACATCGCCAAACACAGTAAAGCCATCAACCCCCCGTGTTGCGGGAATACGCCGCATTAACTCATTGCCTGGTTTTACAGTAATAATATCACCTAGGTTTCTCATATCGACTTTACCACCACCTTTGGCTTGTGGGCTAAGCACGCGGTCTTGCGCTGTGCAACAAAGGCGTACAAATTTTGCGTCATTACCCAGTTTAGGTGTTTTGCCAAAGGCAACTTCTGCGGTATGCATGCTTCCTGCTGGCTGTTCAAACTGTTGCGCCAATAATTGCTCTAATGCATGAGAGCTAATGCCTTTTTTAACGCCTGCTTGAGTTAAAACTTCAACTGCTTGTTCCGTATTAAGCAGTTTGCCGCCTTTAGCAGTGGTGAGGGTAGCTGCAACTAACATGTTTTTTTCATCAATGTTTATAGTGAGTTTGGCATCAATGGCTTTTGCAATGACTAAAGAGGAGGCTTTTTCGGCATTACCTTGAACAAAGAGCTTACCAATATTGCTAGCAATAATTTCACACTCGCAATACTCTGACTGCCCAATTAGTTCAATAAGCTGTGTTGCTGTTGAGGCTAAACCCGAAACAGCAGGATGCGCAAGTAAAGAAATATACCCCGTTTGCTCATCAAAGGAAAAAACCGACATTTATAAATCCTCTAGGTGATATGCCTGTTATTATTTTTTATAGTGTACTAGACCAAGGTCTAGCCCGGTATTTGAGCATAAAGCAGGTTGCTTGTTAAGTAATTGTTTCTTAAGTATCCAGTAATTTACATTTAAAAGTGCGTGTTTGATGCAGAATTAACCAACCAATAAAAATAAAGTGCTAAGGTGTTGAGTATTGGTAGCTTACTCAGTTATACTGCTTGCACGCTCTGAATGAGTAATAACTAATTCAGGGGCTGATTAGGATTCGACGGAATTCAAGAAGCCCAAGGTGCATGTCGAGGTGCGGTTTGCCTCGTAAAAAAGCCGCAATCTAAAGTAATCGCAAACGACGATAACTACTCTCTAGCAGCTTAGGCTAGCTAGCGCTCCTTCCATGTATTCTTGTGGACTGGATTTTGGAGTGTCACCCTAACACCTGATCGCGACGGAAACCCTGGCCGGGGTTGAAGCGCTAAAACTAAGCGGCCTCGCCTTTATCTACCGTGTTTGTCCGGGATTTAAAGGTTAATTAAATGACAATACTAAACATGTAGTACCGACGGTCGAGGCTTTTCGGACGGGGGTTCAAATCCCCCCAGCTCCACCAATAATGGTTTTTAAATTCGTTTGTTTAAAAACCCTAAAAAACCCGCCACTTGAGCAATCAAGTTGCGGGTTTTTTTATGGCTAAAATTTAATTAAAGCAATTGATTTGCTTTGCAGTCTCGGAGTTACTAATAAAATATTAAATGACGGTTTAGTTGAAGAGAATATGCAAGCAGAGAGAGAAAAGTTAAAAGCCCTTGGATCTGAAGCAATAGCCACCTTAAAACTATCCAGCAACACCACTACTACATTAGCGAATATGCTAACAACTTTGGTAAATTGCTTGAGGGGGTTCAAAAAACATAGATCGCTCCAGTATATAATTTTTGTGGGAAGATGAATTTTAAGCAGGAAGAAGCCTTTACTATCTTTTATTTTTGCTTATTAACCGTATTTTATATAGCATCACTAAATAGCATGAAACGCGTTGAATCAACGAGTTGTACGAACTCATAGCGCAGTATTTAGGGATGGTTTAAGTTATGGATAAAAGAAAGCTCAGCGAAACCGATATAATTAGCAAGTTTATTCTACCCGCAGTTAAAACCGCAGGGTGGGATGACATAACTCAAATACGCCAAGAGGTTAAACTACGTGACGGTAAAGTAATTGTCCGTGGGCAACTTGGTATACGTAAAACGGTTAAATCGGCTGACATCGTGCTTTACCATAAACCTAGTATGCCGCTTGCTGTTATTGAGGCTAAAGCGAATAAGCACGAAGTAGGTAAGGGCATGCAACAAGCGCTCGATTATGCCAATTTACTTGATGTGCCTTTTGTATTTGCCTCTAATGGAGATGGCTTTATATTTCATGATAAAACCACCTTAATTCCAAATGAAGGCGGCACGCCTGATGCGCATAACCTTGAAACCGAAATACGCTTAGAAGATTTCCCATCACCGCAAGAGCTTTGGGCTAAATACTGTGCCTACAAAGGCTATACCGAATCGCAACTCCCTATAATTAACCAAGCTTATTACGATGATGGTAGCGGTAAACACCCGCGTTACTATCAGCTCCAAGCAATTAATAAAACAGTAGAGGCTATATCGTCAGGTAAAGACCGCGTACTCCTTGTAATGGCAACCGGCACCGGTAAAACTTATACCGCGTTTCAAATTATATGGCGGTTATGGAAATCACGGGCTAAAAAACGCATCTTGTTTTTAGCCGACCGTAACATATTAATTGATCAAACTCGCATTAACGATTTTCAGCCGTTTGGCACCTCAATGACCAAAATTACCGGCAGAACAATCGACCCCGCTTACGAAATACACCTAGCACTATACCAAGCGCTAACAGGGCCAGAAGAATCTCAAAAAGCGTTTAAGCAAGTAGACCCTAATTTTTTCGACCTTATTATTATTGACGAGTGCCACCGTGGCAGTGCAAGCGAAGATAGCGCATGGCGCGAAATATTAGAATATTTTAAAGGCGCAGCGCAAATAGGCTTAACCGCAACACCCAAAGAAACCGACGAAGTATCAAACTCTGATTATTTTGGCGACCCTGCTTATACCTATTCCCTTAAAGAAGGCATAGAGGATGGTTTTTTAGCGCCCTATAAAGTGGTCCGTGTCGATCTCGACGTAGACCTACAAGGCTGGCGACCTACAAAAGGACAGGTTGATAACAACGGTGAAGTAATACAAGACCGTATATACAACCAAAAAGACTTTGACCGCACTATGGTCATAGACGAGCGCACCATGCTGGTGGCCGAAACCATAACCAACTACCTAAAGCGTACAGACCCTATGGCTAAAACCATCGTGTTTTGTAACGACATAGACCACGCCGAACGTATGCGCCGCGCCATTGCCAACTTAAACCCAGAGCAAATGGCTAAAAACGACAAATACGTAATGAAAATCACAGGCGACGACGAACTAGGTAAAGGCCAGCTCGATAACTTTATAAACCCTAAACGCCCATACCCAGTAATTGCCACTACCTCAGAACTCATGACCACAGGGGTAGATGCCAAAACCTGTAAGCTAGTGGTGCTCGATCAAAACATACAATCAATGACCAAGTTTAAGCAAATCATTGGTCGGGGCACGCGTATAGACGATAAGTACGGCAAGCTTTGGTTTACCATACTCGACTTTAAAAAAGCCACTGAACTATTTGCTGATGAACGCTTTGATGGCACACCAGAAAAAGTAATTAAAGTAACCCCAACCGACATTGAAAACGAAGACGTTGATATTGAGTCACATGATGACACAACCGGCACAGATACATCCACCAGCCCATTAGATGATCAATCAAAAGCCGATACCATTAACGACCCCAAAGGCGATGGTACGCTTGATGGCGAATGGGACGATGAAAAAAACAAAATGGTTAAGTATCGCGTATCTGGTGTTACCGTAAATAAAGTGGCAGAGCGAGTACAGTATTACGATACTGACGGCAAACTTGTTACCGAATCATTTAAAGATTACACCCGCAAAACCATGAGCAAGCAGTTCAGCTCACTTGATGAGTTTGTAAAACGTTGGAACGAGTCAGATCGTAAACAAGTTATTATCGATGAGCTCGCCGAAGAGGGCATTATTTGGTCAGCGCTTGAGGAAGAAGTCGGCAAAGACATGGACCCATTCGATATGATCTGCCATGTAGTTTATGACCAACCACCCCTTACCCGTAAAGAGCGCGCAGATAACGTACAAAAGCGTAACTATTTTACTAAATATTCGGGTACCGCACACACCGTACTCGAGAACCTTCTGTTAAAATACGCCGATGTTGGCGTGCAAGAAATAGAATCTATGCAAGCACTCAAAGTAGCGCCATTTAACCAAATTGGCAGCCTAAGTGAAATAGTAAAAAAAGGCTTTGGGGGTAAGGCGCAATACGAGCAAGCACTTAAAGAGCTCGAAGCACAAATTTACCAAATGCCAGCGCCTAAAACAGCCTAAATTTAAGTTTGCTGTCGCTATGTATTAGCGACAGCAAAGCATTAAACCATTTAAATTAAACAGCTTTCCTACTCGCTTTTAGCCGCTGTTTATAAAAGTAATCAAACAAGAGAAACCTATGTCTATCAGTTCAGCTATTAAATCTATTCAAGATATTATGCGTAAAGACGCCGGCGTCGATGGCGACGCACAGCGCCTTGGTCAAATGTCGTGGTTACTATTTTTAAAAGTATTCGACGCGCAAGAAGAAGAGCTAGAACTAGAGTTAGACGATTACCGCGAGCCAATCCCCGAGCAATTTTTATGGCGCAATTGGGCGGCCGATAACGAAGGCATAACTGGCGATGAGCTATTAGAGTTTGTAAACGACAAGCTATTTATTGAGCTTAAAAACCTAACCGCCCCCATAGATAAAAATCCACGCGGCTATGTAGTAAAAGAGGCATTTAGCGATGCCTTTAACTACATGAAAAACGGCACGCTACTGCGCCAGGTTATCAACAAGCTAAACGAAATAGATTTTACAGACTCAAAAGAGCGCCACTTATTTGGTGACCTGTACGAGCAAATATTAAAAGACTTACAAAGCGCAGGTAACGCGGGCGAATTTTATACCCCGCGCGCCATCACTAAATTTATAGTAGCAGTAACCGACCCAAAACTGGGCGAGTCAATCATGGACCCTGCGTGTGGTACCGGCGGCTTTTTAGCGTGTGCGTTCGACCATGTAAAAGCAAACTATGTTAAATCGGGCGACGACCACCAAATATTGCAAAAACAAATACACGGCGTAGAAAAAAAACAACTCCCGCACTTACTATGTACCACCAACATGATGCTTCACGGCATTGAGGTACCGGTACAAGTTAAACACGGTAATACCCTAAATAAGCCGCTTTCAAGTTGGGATGACCAAGTAGATGTAATCATCACCAACCCACCATTTGGCGGTACAGAAGAGGACGGCATAGAGAAAAACTTCCCAAGCGACATGCAAACTCGCGAAACAGCCGACTTGTTCTTACAGCTTATTATAGAAGTGCTTAATGAGCCTTCAGCCGGTAAAGAAGGTGGGCGCGCCGCAGTGGTATTGCCAGACGGCACTTTGTTTGGTGAAGGGGTAAAAACCAAAATTAAAAAGCTATTGGTAGAGGAGTGTAATTTACACACCATAATACGCTTACCCAATGGCGTGTTTAACCCGTACACCAGCATTAAAACCAACATCCTGTTTTTTACTAAGGGCACACCAACAAAAGATGTGTGGTTTTACGAGCACCCATATCCAGCCGGTGTAAAAAATTACAACAAAACAAAACCCATGAAGTTTGAAGAATTTAAAACTGAGCTCGAATGGTGGGGCAACGAGGCAGACGGTTTTGCCAGCCGTACAGAGACCGAACAAGCGTGGAAGGTATCAATCGACGATATTATTGCTCGTAACTACAACCTCGATATTAAAAACCCGCATGTAGGCGAGGTAATAAGCCACGACCCACAAGCGTTATTAGCCGACTATTCAAAGCAGCAAGCCGACATACAAGCCCTACGCGATCAGCTAAAAGGCATATTGTCAGCAGCCCTTTCAAAAGATACTGAGGGCAAGTAATGGCTGAGTCAAAAACACCAAGCACAAACGCTGAGCAGCTAATAACCGAACATCTTGATATTTGGACGACGGCTATTGAGCAAAAATCGTCAGCAGGGCGCGGTTCATCTAAAAAGTTTTCGCTTCATGGCATTAAAAAGCTCCGCGAACTTATCTTAGAGCTCGCAGTGCGTGGTAAGTTAGTGCCACAAGATCCTAATGATGAACCTGCGTCAGTATTGCTTGAGCGAATAGCTGATGAAAAAGCGCAGTTAGTTAAAGATAAGAAAATCAAAAAGCCTAAAGTACTGCCGGAAATTAGTGAGGATGAAAAACAGTTTGAATTGCCGAAAGGGTGGGAGTGGAGTCGTTTTGATTATTTACCCCTAGGTTATTCTGTTGGGTTAGATAGAGGTAAATCGCAACAAGGCCCTGATAATAAGTTTCGCTACTTTAAGATGAACAATATTTCCAATGAAGGTGGTTTCGATTTAAAAAATGTTGTATTTGTGGACGCCTCAGATGAAGAAGTAAAGCAATATACTTTAAATGATCATGACTTATTATTTAACACTAGAAATAGTAAAGAGTTAGTCGGTAAAACATGTGTATATGTAAGTGACTATCCAGATCCTATCTTATATAACAATAATATTTTACGGGCATTCTTTTCTGAAAATAAGCTCTCTTACATACTCGACATCTGGATGCGAAGCCCATCTGGTAAACTGGAGTTAGAAAAAATAAAGTCAGGTACTACAAACGTTTGGGCTATATATCAAGGCAAGCTTGCGTTGCTACATTGTATAATTCCTCCATTTGAGGAACAAGAGCGCATAGTTGCTAAAGTCGATGAACTAATGAGCTTGTGTGATGCGCTTGAGGCACAAACTGAAAATAGTATTACGGCACATCAAACATTAGTTGAAGTGCTGTTAGAGGCGTTGCTCAAAGCACCAGAGCAAACCGCAACACCCGAACAAGCCACAGCACAATTCCAACAAAACTGGCAACGTTTAAGCGAGCACTTCGACACACTATTCACCACCACCGCCAGCATCGACACGCTAAAGCAAACCATTTTACAACTAGCTGTAATGGGCAAACTCGTCCCACAAAACCCAAACGACGAACCTGCCGCCAAGCTCTTAGATCGCATAGCAGCAGAAAAAGCCCAACTGATTAAAGACAAAAACTTTACTAATAAACAGCTAAAGCAAAAACCACTGCCAGAAATCACCGATGAAGAAAAACCGTTTGAGCTGGCACAAGGATGGGAGTGGTGTCGATTTGATGATGCGGCACTTAGTTCAAGTGCTGGATGGAGTCCTCAATGTTTACCAACCCCTAGAAATGGTGATAGCTGGGGAGTTTTAAAAGTTAGTGCTGTTACTTGGGGAGTATTTAATCCAGAAGAAAATAAAGAACTTCCACCTCACTTAGAACCAAGAATTGAACATGAAGTTCAAAGCGGTGATTTTCTTATCTCAAGAGCTAATACCGCAGACTTAGTTGCAAAAGCTGTAATAGTGCCAGATCTTGCACCTAAAAATTTAATGATGAGTGACAAGATTATTAGATTTAAATTACATGAAAGTGTAAGTGGTGAGTATTTAAACTTGATGAATAATAGTCAAGTTTCTAGAGATTATTACAATCGAGTTGCAGGTGGAACAAGTAGTTCCATGAAAAATGTATCAAGAGAACAAATTAGAAGCTTAGTTGTTGCCCTCCCGCCACAAGAAGAACAGCACCGCATCGTCGCTAAAGTCGATGAATTAATGATACTCTGCGAGCAACTTAAAGCCCGTTTAACCGACGCACAAACCACTAAACTTTACCTAACCGACGCCATAGTCGAACAGGCGTTGTAAGTAGGAGATATTATGAGCCAAACATATAACGTTTATTGCGACGAGTCTTGTCATTTAGAAAATGACAAGCAAAAAGCAATGGTGCTGGGCGCAGTATGGTGTGCGACAGATAAGCGACGAGAGGTTGCTGAGCGCATTCGTGAGATTAAACAAAAACACGGTTTATCAAAACAATTTGAGATTAAGTGGACCAAGGTCAGCCCCAGTAAACTCGCGTTTTATTTAGATGTGATTGATTATTTTTTTGATGACGATGATCTACATTTTAGAGGCGTAGTTGCGCCAGATAAAAATATTTTAGAGCATAGTAAGTTTGTTCAAAGCCATGATGATTGGTATTACAAAATGTACTTTGTGATGCTAAAAGCTATTTTTAAACCGCAATCAAAATACCGTGTTTATATTGATATTAAAGACACGCTTGGCGCAGAAAAAATAAGCACGTTACATGATGTGCTTTGTAACAACGCTTACGACTACTCACGCAAAATGGTAGAGCGTATTCAACAAGTTCATTCAGAGGAAGCAGAGCAGTTACAGCTAGCTGACTTATTAATTGGCGCTTTGTCATACCTTCATCGGGGTTTAAGCGAAAGCACCGCTAAAAATGCCATTATTGAGCGTATTCGAAAACGCAGCGGATATGCGTTGTTAAAAAATACCTTACAAATGGAAACCAAGTTTAACTTATTAATTTGGGAGCCTAGAGCATGACAGCTAATACACTCCCAGAGTGGTTGCCAGATCTCATTTTATTAGAAGATTTTAACGGTGATTGGAATGCTTTTTTTGATTTTATATATAATTGCTTTGAAAAAGATTTTGTTTTAAGTAAACCAATTTATAGAGGTAAGCGATTAGGGTTAAAAAGGCACCCTGAGTATGATGGTAAGTCAGCAACGTTTTGGCATATGATGAGCGAAGGCAGTAATGAGGCAGAAAGAACACCAGATATGCGTCGCTGTGAGCGGATTTGCTGGCCTAAGCCAATTATTGATAATAGTACCGACCCATCGCTCAAAGTATGGTCAGAAAAGCGTGGCAGTAGCCAGCGTATACATATTTGGTTTGAGCCTGAAGGTTATTTAGTAGTGCTAGATGACAGAAAAGATTTTATTTTACCCTGGACTGCTTTTTATATTGAATATGAGCACCAACGTAAAAAGTACAATAAGCGTTGGGAAAAGAATAAAAGCTGAATTGGGAAAAGTAAAAGCTAGTCTCGCCTTCCGAAGAAGGCGGAACCGTAACTCCTTCTACACTTATACGTAAACGTTGGTAGATGAGATAGAATGATCATACGGTCGGATCACGTATTAATCAAGGTTAATTACAAAATAATTAGTAAAACACTGCTAATGACATTGTGTTGGTTACAAAGCAGTGAAAGCTCGAAAAATTAATTAATCAGAATATGGAGAAACAATGAAAATTTGGAAGCTATCACATGGATATAACGATATCTCGCAACAGCAATCTGATTGGTTAGATGAACATAATTACCTTTCATTACATAAAAGTACTAAAAAGTCTCAAGGAAAGCACTTTATTAATCAAGTGGATATCGGTGACATCATTAGCCTTTCATGCAGTGGTGATCTTAAAGCATTGGTTAAAATAACCAGTGATATTTTAATACTCGAAGATACACCGTTTACTGAGGGTTGGGTTTTTAGACAATATGAGCTTGTTAGCGAACTACCTGCTTTAACCCCATATAATGGAGGGAAAAAGGCTGGACACCTAATTACAATGGTACTTTTTTTGAAATTCCAAAATCTGAATGGCAAGAGTTTGAGGAATCGATTTTAAAGAAATATTACAATTGTTCACTCAAAGATCTAGGCGTAACCCAAATAGACTCAAAGAGTAGCAGTCAGTTTCAATGGATTAATAAATGCAAGTCGATGCAAGCATTTGATGATTTTTTAAAAAAGAAAGCAGTTAATTTTACAGTGTTAGATGATGCAATCAGGGTAATAAGTCAAAGCAACTTAAACTTTGACTTTTACAATGTAGATCATATTGAATCAGCTCTAAAATTTGGTAATCGCCCTCTGCATTTAACTAAAGGTAGAGTTGCTGGTCAGTTTGAGGTTGATAAAGGCCGATTAATCGTTTGGTTTCCTAAGAGTTACGGCAGGGAAAAAGCTGTTACTGTTGAGTTAACTGATGACCTTGAAAGTAATGAAGCACAATTAAATGCTGAACTGAAAAGCAACGAAGTGTTTTTTAAAGAAAGTAATCTTGCTGGCAATAAGCATTTACCGAGAGATTACAATAATGGTAATACAACTAACTCAGATTTGGCTACTCATATGACAACTACACCAACGAACTTAATTTACTACGGCCCACCAGGTACTGGTAAAACATATAAACTTCAAAAGCTGTTAAAAGAGAAATACACAGAAACAGGAACTTCTGAACAGCCTGAAGTGTGGCTTAATAATAAGTTGAGTGAATTAAGTTGGTTTGAAATTATTACTCTTATTTTGTTGGATACTGACAACGATTTATCTGTAACAGATATTGTGAATCATGAGTATTTTACAAAGAAGTTAGCGCTTAATGGCAGAACTGCCAATATACGCCAAACAGCGTGGGCTGCTTTGCAAACTCATACCATTCAAGAATCAAAAACTGTTAAGTACGCTAAGCGCATTGAACCGTTAATTTTTGACAAAAATACAGATAGTAAGTGGACTATTGTTGAAAAAGAACATGAATTAATTGTTGGTTTTAGAGAACAACTAAATGAGCTTAAAGCAGGCCCTCCTGTTGAAGACGAAATAAAGCGCTTTGAATTTGTGACCTTTCATCAATCTTATGGGTATGAGGAGTTTATTGAAGGTTTAAGGCCAGTAACTAACGACGATGGCGATATAAGCTACGTTGTAAAACCTGGTATTTTAAAACGCCTGTGTATGCGTGCTGAAGCTGACTCTAACCATCAATATGCATTAGTGATTGACGAAATTAACCGAGGCAATATTAGTAAGATATTTGGTGAGTTGATAAGCCTTATTGAAATAGATAAACGTGCTGGTGAAGAGCATTCACTTACAGTTACTTTGCCATACTCAAACTTACCTTTTTCGGTACCTAGCAACCTCGATATTATTGGTACTATGAACACGGCTGATCGCTCTTTAACTCATATAGATATTGCGTTAAGACGCCGCTTTGAATTTATAGAGCTGAGAACTGACTACTCTTTATTAAGCGATAATGTAGATGGTATTAACTTAAGAAAGCTCTTATTCACGATTAATAAACGGATAGAACTTTTATTAGATAGAGAGCATATTATTGGCCATGCCTTATTAATGAAAGTTAGTAACTTAGCGGATCTTAAACAAGTATTTATCACTAACATTATGCCGCTACTGGAAGAATACTTTTTTGAAGATTGGGACAAAATTAAGCAAGTATTTAACGGCAACGGATTTGTTTCAGAGCTCAAAGATGCTCATACAACTTGGCTTGGTGACTCCGATGAGTATGCAGCTAAGTCTTACTTTGTAGACCGTAAAGCTTTTGACGAGATTAAAAACTATACAGCTGTTTATCAAGGTATTGATGACAAAAATTTTGCCGCGCTTTTTTCTGAACAAGAGCAAAACTAAGGAAGGTTTATGCGTACATGGTCTGTTTATGAGTTTTCTCGCTTGTATAAAAGTAATATTACTAAGTATGAAGGCGATAATTTAAACCTAGAACACTCTCAATTTGAAGCGCTCAAACAGCTGTTAACTTGCAGTGAGGCAGACCATGATAAGTTATTTAGATATGGCTTTGAAAAGCGACAAGAGATATTAGTTTGCCAAAACTACGTTGGTGTAATTTGCTTACCTTGCGGCGATCAAATTGAAATATTGCCTAAAACACATCGGAAAAGCGTACATGCTGAGAGTGATGAAAGTATTAGCAGGAACCGCTCCAATCTTATAAAGATGTTAAAGGCAACACAGTATTTACCAGGTAAGGTTGCTGACAATGCATCGTTAGATATGGTTAAAATGCCATTACTTGATGTATTTATTCAATTATTTTTGCAAGAAGTAAGCTTATTAATTAAGCGTGGTGTTGCAAGGCAATATGAAACGCATGAAAGTAATGAGCCTTTTATTAAACCGACATTCCGCAACGCTTTCAGGAATAAATTTCTTGATAGATACTGCCCATGCAATCAATGATTGTCCTGTTCCTCTGCTCTATATTCAATACTAATTCCTGTGTTTCACTTAGCGTTAACACATGAATACCCTGGAAACAGAAAAATACCCAACGCGCTGTTGGGTTTTGACAGGGCTTGTATTTTAAGTTGGGAAAATGAGCTTCCTGCGCTTTTAACTCAGCCCTCATTTTATGCTCCAGTGCAGCGTAAACCATTAAACAGCACGTCATTATCATTAACAGTGCCTCTATCCGCTCTGGTTTTTTTAAGTAAAGTGATGAGGTTAAAAAATCAGGGCTCTTTAAAAATCGAAATCCTTTCTCAACACTTTGTTGGGATTTGTATAAACTGAGCATTTTTTCCATCGACAGCGAGTCGCGTAAATCATTCGTCGCCAGTATAAACATGCCTTTGTCTTGTAACCTCGTTTTTCTCGCTGCTAGTGTCCAATAAACTGTGCCTGTAATTTGATATTCAATACTATCGGGTTGTTGCGTTAGCTTTGGACGACCACTGCGTTTAAATACGCCCTGCTCAATGATTTCATGCGCATATACTTCACTGTCAGGATGCCCTTTTTGCCACGTTTTTAATGCTTGCTCTGCATCTAAACGACACGCAAATTTTTGTTTGTTTAATTTCTTAAAGGATTTTAGCGTTTCATTGCTTTCTTTTTCCATCCGCTTAGTGAGCGTATGTTGCTCTCTATTTTTGGCTTGCTCACTTTTTAGCAATAACCAACGCTGCTTGACTTCTCCATATTCTGATGTCAACCAAGCGCCGCTATAGCCATTGTCCATCTGCTCGAAATCGAGTGTATGTTGTGCCTTGATGGCTTCTTTAACCTGTTTTAATTTTTGTGGCGCACGGGAAATAAAAAGCTGCGCTTGTTCGTGAAGTGATTGGATCGTTTCTGCGGTATAAAGCGCTGCATCGCCAATAAAGTAACGGCTATTCTGTGCCGCTTTGAGACTGCTTATATGCTGTTTTACAATCTGTTTAAAGCCTTCGCTATCATTGCTATTACCGCTGGCTGCTTGCATATAAATAGGGATCCCCGCTCTGTTTTCTGTGATCAAATTCAATATAACTTGATTTAACTCAGGGCGGTGATCTCGACTATAGCCTTTGACAAGTTTGATCGCTTGGCTATCAATATCATCCTCATACTTACCATCAACATGAATACTGGTTGAGTCTAAATTGATACCTTCACAAGGAAGGTTTAAGTGCTTTACAACGTGAGCTGATAAGGTTTGATAAATACCGGAAACACCGGCGTCATACAGTTTATCAAGGCAACGACCTAATGCATCATCATTAATGTACTCAGCTTTTATCCCTTCTCCAATAAGGCGCTCAACGGGGCGCTCTTTAAAGTATTGCGGATACATATGCAGAGTGCGGCCAACAAAACCAAGCCCATTTAAAATCATGGCTTCAACAAGTTGACCATAAGAAATCAACTTATCAGGGCTTTGCTCAGGGAGTGATTGATCAATTAACTTAGCAATACCAAGTTCTTTGTTCATACCTGCGACTAAACCTAAATGATCAATACTTTTTGTTGAATAAGACGCCATAAATTTTACACCACTTAAAGATAAGTAATAGATCAAAAATGGAGATCGTCGTCAAGCTTTTTTATTAATTTTTTTGGGTGCGGAAAGACGGATTAAAGGTAGAATACTAGTTGGCCGGCAAATCAGGCATAACTTAGTTAATAAACATCATCACTTTATAGCCTTTGATGAACTGACAACTAATCGCCCAGAAAACCGATTAATTAAAAGTGCATTGCTCTGGTCGCTCAAGCGCGTGACAGCAAAAACGCAACACCTTTGTAGGGAGTTACTATTTCACTTTGAAGAAGTAACAAGCTCAAAAGCTATATGGCAGGATCTCAATGCTTGGCAACGGGGCAGGCATTTGTCTCATTATGAAGCGATTAGGCCGTGGATAGAAATGATTTTTAAAGATCAAAGCCCTACATCGGTAAACGGTTCAAAAAGTATGTTGTCTATATTATTTCCTATGGAGCGCGTATTTGAGGATTACGTACCAATTTGTTTAAAAAAACAATTTCAAAATTATGACATAAAAACACAAACCCGCAGTAAATATTTAATCAGCCATGAGCCTAGCGACAATAAAAAACGCACCAATAATGGCAATCTTTTCCAATTAAGGCCTGACTTGCATATTCAAGCTGGAAGTAAATTAATTATTGGTGATACAAAGTGGAAGGTGATTGATGAAAGCTTACCTAACAAAAAATATGGAATAAGTGAGGGCGACATATACCAGATGTTGGCCTATAACCAAACTTACCAGAAGGGTGAATTAGAACCCGCAGTGATTTGGCTGATCTACCCTATGACAGCTAAGTTTTTAAAGCCCTTGCCTGATTTTATTTTTGATAACGGGCTTACACTCAAAGTATTACCATTTGATATTGATAGCTCGGTTTTGAAACTTATTGATAGAAATATCATTTCAGATACTTTAGATGGGCCAGTAATAAAAAATAAAAAGGATCTTCTAGTTAATGAATTTTGATAAAAACCATGCATTAAAGGTTTTACAGTTTTGGCTGCAAACTGAGTTCTTTAATACCTTTGATTTAAAAAATATGCTGCCAGGTGCTGATGATGGTTTTTTACAATACACAGCAAGTGATTTAAAAAACGATCCAAATAGTTTGCCTTGGTTTAACCGTCAGCAAATTCGTTTGGCTGGCAAAGATTATCATCCGAATAAAGCATATAGCTATACTCTTTATATTGGCATTTTTAATCGTAACGAGTTTGCACAGCAGACAAAAGCGTACTTTAAAGACTTAGCAGATAATCACTCCATGAATTCTCAAAAAGAGGAAGACTGGCAGCAGCGACGTGATGATGGCGGTATTACTTGCTGCGCTAAAATTAAACTAAATGCACAAGCTGAGCTTAAACTTGATTCTCTTGAAATGTCTACTGCGCCATGGGCTTTAGGGAAATTATTGAAGGGTGAAATAGATAGTCTGCGAAAAAGTGATTTTGACCAAGACGTAGAGGACTTTTCTGATAAATTAAAAAAAATTCATCAGTTAGCTAGAAACATTAAACACGAAACGAATACAAGTGATGCATTTACCCATTTTGAGCTATTTGAAATCTTAAAGTTTTTGTCCCAGTGGGCGGGATTCAAACCAGAACAACCCCGTTATTCCTTAATAGTGCAATTAAACAATGCACCTAAGGAACCCGCCCCTGAAAGTTCAAAATTGATTTCTGATGCTGCCTTAGAAAAGTTACGTAAACTTACTGATTTATTAAAAGAAGATAGCTCTGATGTTGAGGAAGTAGTCGCAGAATCTGTCGAGCAGCTTGATTCACACATTAATGAAAATGATATACCTATACTCAATAGTTTTTTTATTGAAGATATAGCCCGTTCTATTAAATTGGTTGAAAAGAATGAGCTAGATACTAGTTCTCCGTTGTATTCGTATTTACTTAATAAACCTAACTATTATGCAGATTTATTGAGTAAATCAGGCGAGAGTATCATTAAGCAAAAGCTTTCTCATGATTATACGCCCTTAGGGCGATGGCCAGATAGCGCTAAACATACTATGAGTTTAATGCAGCAGTTTTCGATAAATACAGCTAGTGAACATATAAAAGCTGGTGGCTTATATTCAGTGAACGGTCCGCCAGGCACTGGTAAAACAACTATGCTGCGAGATATTATTGCGGCTAATATTGTAAAGCGCGCAAAAGTGCTGTCTCGATTAAAAAGCGCTAAAGGTGCATTTTCTAAAACAAAGAAAATAAAAATAGGTGATGAGGTCTCTTCAATACAAGTACTGAAACCTGCACTCACCGGTTTTGAAATGGTTGTTGTCTCAAGCAACAATAATGCTGTTGAAAATATCACGAAGGAGCTGCCTCAAATTAAGGCGCTAGGGAATGAGTTTAATTGCTTAACCTATCTTCAATCAGTGGCTCAAAAAGTAGCAGCCGATGTTGAAATAAAACAAAAACGTTTAATAGGTCTTGAAGAAAAAGATAACTGTTGGGGCATGATTGCAGCTGCATTAGGAAATAGTGGCAATAGAAAGCGCTTCACGAATAAAGTGTTCTTCGATAAAACAGATAAGATGCAGACCGATGAGGTCTCTAAAAGCTATACAACTTTGGTTGATGGTATTAAATTATTAAGCCAAAAAGGCGAACCTGAAACATTATTTAAAGATGCACAACAGCTATATGTAAAAGCGGAAAAGGCGGTAAATAAAGCGATAGCAGATTTACATCGTTTAGAAGCGCTTAATGGGTTAAAGCATAGTTTAGAGCAACTAAAGCAAAAGTGCTTAGAGGGTGAAGTCAGCTATAAAAAATGTCATTTTTTTGCATCAAAGCTTCATCAGAAATGTTTGCCTTGGTGGCATTATCGTATCTTTAAAAGCTGTAAACTAAGGGTGTTATATAGTGCATTCTGTTTACGAGTTGAACAAAGAAAGAGAGCTTTTGAAGCTTTAAAAATCCAAGTAGTAACACTCGAAGCTAAAGTACATGCTGAGGAGAGTGCGTGTAAAGAAATCCTGGTGCTTCATCCTGATGTGATGTTTGTATTAGCTAACGATGACTTAGATACAACAGTCCACCAGCGCAAGGCGTTTGGGCACAGTCAAACACTTAATAAACTTCGCTCTGAATTAACGATTGCAGCTTTTAACCTGCATGAAGCTTGGCTAGTGGCGAGTTACAATAATGGCCTGAGTCAAACTCTCAATAAACTCCCTGATTTATTGCAAGACAAAATTACTAAACCAGAAGATGCGAAATTAATGTGGCAATTGTTTTTTATGATCTGTCCGGTAGTCTCTTCCGCGTTTGCATCGGTAACGAATCAGTTTTCAAGCTTTGGGCAAGGTGATATAGGTTGGTTATTTATCGATGAGTCTGGCCAAGCCGCACCGCAGCTAGCCGTTGGCGCATTATTACGAGCAAAACGTGCTGTAGTTGTTGGCGATCCACTACAAATTGAGCCTGTATTTACTATACCGCCAGACATAGTTGAATTTTTGGGAGAGCGTTTATTACAAGATGATTGGCTTGACTGGTCGCCCTCTTTGACTTCAGTGCAAGAACTAGCCGATAGAGTAAACCCTTACGGAACTTCGCAAATAGCATATGATAAATGGCTGGGTAGCCCTTTGCGTGTGCATCGTCGTTGTAGTGATCCTATGTTTTCAATATCAAATCAAATAGCTTATAACAATAAAATGATTCATGGTTTGGATGATATAGCTGAAACAGAGTCATTTATATGGGGCCCTAGTAGCTGGTTTGACGTTAGTGGATCAGAGCAGAGTAAACATTTTGTCGCTGAGCAAGCTGAATATGTACTCTCAATGCTTTATGATTTCATCAATAGAGAAGATTATTTACCTGACTGCTATATCATTTCGCCATTTTCTAATGTTAAAAAGGGCGTTATTAAATACCTCAAGAAACATTTTTCACACCAGCAATTTAGTGATTCCGAGTTTAAAACTTGGCTAGCAGGGCGTGTAGGAACTGTTCATACGTTTCAGGGTAAAGAAGAAAAATTAGTAATTTTTGTTTTAGGTGCAACAGATAGTGCAGGGGCTGCTAAATGGGCTGCTAGTAAACCTAATTTACTCAATGTTGCTGTTACAAGAGCTAAAAAGCGAGTTTATATAATTGGCTGCTATAACCAATGGGCTGGACTGCGGTATTTCACTGATGCAATAGGTTTGCTAGAACCTGCGGATAAAATACATGCAGATAAAAGAACCCTTTTAAAAGGACAAATCGTCTATGACCATGCCTAGACCTGTACGAATATTCCATATTACTGCGATTGATAACTTGCCGATGATTTGTCAGCACGAAGCATTGTGGAGTAAAGCGAAGTCAACTGGATTAGGCATTACATACAATAATATTGCACATAAAGGCGCGCAAAGCACTCGTGCTAACAAAAAGGTAATTAACCCTCCTGGTGGAAGTATTCATGATTATGTGCCTTTTTATTTTGCACCGCGTTCACCAATGTTATCTGCAATTCATAATGGGCGAGTAGAGGGTTGTAAGTATAGTCAAACTGATATTATTTATTTTGAACTAACAATAGCGGAAGCTTATCGCTCAGGTATGCGTGAGTATATTTTTTTTGATTGAAATGCGACTATTGCGTATAGCAAACCAAGTACGGACTTAAAACAATTACATACATTAATTGACTGGGAACTTCTAACAGAACAGCCTAGTTTAGATGGATACTGTAAGTTTTTTCATGCAGTGCCTACTAACCCTCGATATACACAAAGGCTAGAAAAACGTATGGCTGAGTTTTTGATAAAAGAGCAAGTACCACTTACTTGGGGAGTGCGAATTGGTGTAGCTAACCAAACAAAAGCGCAAGAAATTAATGCTATTTTGAGGCGCTTTGCGTTAGACTTGCCAGTAGTTGTTATGCCAGTTTGGTATTTTTAAGAGTTATTTTGGGGCTGTATGAGTATTAAATCAGTAGAGGGCAATCTTTTACAACAGCAAAATGTTGATGCCATAGTCAATACCGTTAATTGTGTTGGCGTCATGGGTAAAGGTATTGCGTTACAGTTTAAAAAGAAATGGCCAAGTAACTACAAAGCTTATGCGACAGCCTGTAAAGCTGGAGACATTGCCCTAGGTAAAATGTTTATTTTTGAACTGGGTGCACTTGCCACTCCTCGGCTAATTATTAATTTCCCAACAAAAGGTCATTGGCGCAGTGATTCTCGCTTAAAAGATATCGAAGCGGGTTTACACGATTTGGTTGCTTGCATTAAAGAGTTAAATATTCAATCTATTGCTATTCCACCTTTAGGTTGTGGTAATGGTGGTCTCGATTGGGAAATAGTAAAACCTTTAATGTTAAGGTATCTGGCTGACATTCCTGAACTTGATGTTTATTTATATGAGCCAACAACCTCTATAAAAGCACAAGACATGAAAACGAGTACCCCTAAGCCAAAAATGACTCCAGGTAGGGCTGCAATTTTAGCTCTATTACAATCGTACCAATCAATTAGTTATGGCTTATCAAAAATTGAAGTGCAAAAGCTTGCCTACTTTTTGCAGGCCGCTGGTGAAGATATGCGACTTAACTTTGTTAAAGATAAGTTTGGTCCTTATGCTGATGCGTTAAGGCATGCTTTAAATACGATGGACGGTCATTATATTCAAGGTGTAGGCGATGGTGTTGTTGAGTCTGAAATCCGTCCAGTTGAAACTACCCTCGAAGATGCAAAGTTATTTTTAGCAAGCTCTAACCCTGAAATAAGTTCTCGAATAGCGCGTGTTACAGATTTAATCGAAGGGTATGAGTCACCATATGGTGTAGAGTTATTAGCGACAGTTCATTGGGTTGCTAAAAAAGAGCATGCAAACACACCTGAGCAAGCATTTATGGCTATTCAAAATTGGAATGAGCGTAAGAAGAGCTTAATGTCTTTAGAGCATGTATCCTCCGCATGGGAGCAGCTAAAGAGTCACGACTGGATTTAGAAGTAGATTAAGGACTACTAATTGGCCCTTGATTTTAAGATAAATTAAGTGCCGGTACATGGTTTAGTGCAGTTAGGCTCTAATGCCAATCGGTTATTTTTAAAGGTGTTTTAACCTTGCTTGCCATGCAGCTTGCATGGCAAGGGGTGAGTGTAATGCTTACTTAATAGCGGCTTTTATTGGTTTGTCGCCGTCAAATACTTCGAATATGCAGCGGTTACTGCCTTGCTCTGTGGCAATGGTAAATAAAATATGGGCTACATTTTCACGGCTAATTATTGCTTTAGAACGCTCTTTTGGTCGTTCGGTAGAAATAAGTTTTGAGGCATCATCATTAGTGAGTGAGCCTGGGCGGACAATTGTATAATTGAGTCCGCTATTAATTAAATGCCTATCCGCCATGTGTTTGGCTACTAAATAGGGTTTTAAATCGCTTTGGATTGCATCTGGGTCGTCTGCACCAATAGAGCTGACCATAGTAAAGTGTTTAGCTGCATGCTCTTTTGCGTAATTAATGGCTTTGGTAGCAGCCCATAAATCGATAAGTAGGGTTTTATCTGCGCCGGTATTGCCGCCTGAACCTGCGGCAAAAATAACGTGGTCGCAACCGCGTAGCGCATCGCTAAAATCATTTTCTAAATCTTGCTCTACAATTGTTAGGTAATCGCTCTTTAAGTCATCTAATTTACTTTTGTCACGCACTAAAGCCACTACAGGGTGTTGGTGCTTAAGCAATAACTCGGTGGTTAGTTTACCAATTTGCCCACTGGCACCAATTACTAACGTTTTATTCATTACTGACTCCTTATTTTGTAAAACAAAACAGCCGACTTACACTTTATCCACTGTACTAAAGAGTTGGGGGTAATAATGTGTTTTTAAAGTATAGTTTCATTTTTAGTGGTGCGATGCGCCTTTTAAATTTTATTGCGAATTAAATCACGCACAATAAAGCGCCCAGGGTGAATGGCTTGGCTTACCCGCTCGCTTAATGGGCGAGGTTCATTGTTTAAACTACTAATTAAGTGCTCGGCAGAGAGTGGTGCGCTACACAATGCGCGCGCGCCAAAGCCGGTAAAAATATGTAGGCCCTGTTGTGGCTTTTTAAGTGGCAGATATTGATAGCGCTTGCCCAAGCGTAAATTAGCAAATGCATGTGTATAGTCACTTTGTTGCGCCCATTCACCAGCCATAGGTAAATGATCAATAAAACTACAGCGAACAGCCGCTTTAGCCGAGCTAATATCGCCTAAGCTGGTGGCAAATTCAGTGTTGTTATAAAAACTCAGTAATTGTTCACGGTTAGTGTGGTTATCTTGCTTGGTCACTTCGCGGCTTTTGCTGTTTTTTTCAAAGGTGGCGCCCATACAATGATGATCTAAATAGGCGGGGGTAAAATAGCCTTTGTGGCATAATACGGTTTTTAGCTTGCGTGATTGCTCGCTTGCCTGAACATGCGACACTTGGCCACGTACGCCAACAATAGGGAGTGTGTTGGTTTGCGTAAATGCATCGCTGTGCTCGCCGGCACACATAATCACATCGCTAAAGGGGCCAATTGTTTGCTTTTGCGTGGTTAAGTACCAGCCATCAGGTTGCTTAGTTAACTGTTCAATGTGGCAATTAAATTGGCTTTTAAACGGGTTTAACTGCTGTGCAGCATTTAGCATAGCACAAACCAACTGCGGGGGATTAACCCAGCCGCCTTGTTCAAAAAACACCCCAGAGTAACCTGTTTTAACTCCAGCAATTGCATCACCCTCATCAGCGGTAACATTACGCATAAGTTGCTCTGGCCACAGTTGTTTATCAGCAAGGTTTTGATGACGCTCTGCCAGTGGCGGTTTTACTGCATGTTGCAGCACGCCGCACCATTGATGATCAAACAAAAAGCCCGTGTTGATTAATTGATTATAAAGCCGTTTTGCGTATAAAAAGCTATGCGCAAATAACTCACTGTGTGGCGAGTTTTTTGCTTGCAAGTGCGGATACACCGCCCCTTGTACATTGTGCGATGCACCCATGGCGGGCTTTTCATCTTGGCAAAATAACTGGCTCTTTATCCCACGCTTTGCGAGGCTATACAGGACACAACTGCTGGCTATGCCACCGCCTATTACAGCCACATTTGAAAGCGGTGAGGGGTGATGCTCAAAATAGGCAGGAGCAGATTGCTTAGCATTGGCCTTGGCAAGTGTGCCAATAAGCATATCGCGTTTACGGCCAAAGCCTTTGGTTTTTTGCATGTTAAAGCCGGCTTCAATTAAGCCTCTGCGCACAAAACCCGCCGCGGTAAATGTAGCTAATGTGGCGCTGGCTCTAGAAATGTCGACCATGGCATTAAATACACTTTGCTGCCACATATCGGGGTTTTTACTTGGTGCAAAGCCATCTAAAAACCACGCGTCTACTAATCCATTTTGCGGGTAGCTCATGTTATTAATGCACGCCAACACATCGCCAAAATATAGATCGAGTACAATGCGGCCATTGGCAAATTCAAGCCGATGACAGCCCGTTAAATTAATAGGGTAGTTGGAGACGAGTTGGTCGCTTAAATGACTTAAACTAGGCCAAGCTTGTAATGCTTGTTTTAAATCATTTACGCTAAGTGGATATTTTTCAAAAGAAATAAAATGTAGTCGCTGCACGCTATTAGGGTGCTTACTTTGAACTTGTGGGCATTGTAGGTGGTCTGAAAATTGCTGCCATGCATTTAAAAAGTTAAGCCCAGTACCAAAACCCGTTTCGGCAATTACAAAGTGTTCACGGTCATGATTTTGTAACCGTGTCGCTATATTGTTTTGCTGATAAAACACATAATCAGATTCAGCGAGGCCATCGTCATTAGAAAAATAAACATCGTCAAAGTCATTAGCAACCGGTGTGCCTAAATCGTTAAAGTGTATATGGGCATTTTTTATCATGACAAATTCAATTTTATAGATAATTTTTTAATTATTTTACGTGTTTTCTTTGAAATAGTCTGGCGTTATTTATAAGCTGTAGGTTCAGAGTACAAGTGTACGCTAGAAAGCTGACCACTTAGGCGATCAAATTCGCGTAAAATAGAACACAATTAAGTATTAAGCTAAGGGAATTACCCATGAGAAGAGCCGTAATAACAGGTATTGGTGTTGTATCAAGCATCGGTAATAATAAACAAGAAGTATTAGAGTCATTAAGAGCAGGTAAAAGTGGTATTGCGTTTAATCAAGAATTTGCTGATTACAAGTTGCGCAGTAATGTGTCAGGTAAAATTGATATTGATGTTAAAGAACATGTTGACCGTAAAGCTATGCGCTTTATGGGTGATGCGGCGGCTTATTCTTATATTTCAATGGTGCAAGCGATTGAAGATGCGGGCCTTAGCGACGATCAAGTGTCGAACGAGCGTACTGGTTTATTAGTGGGCTCTGGCGGTGGTTCATCAAAATGGCAAGTAGAGGCGGCCGATATTCTACGCGAAAAAGGCGTTAAACGAGTAGGCCCTTATATGGTGCCACGTACCATGGCAAGTACTACGTCTGCATGTTTAGCAACACCGTTTAAAATTAAAGGCGTTAATTATTCAATTAGCTCTGCGTGTGCAACTTCTGCGCATTGTATTGGCCATGCGGTTGAACAAATTCAACTTGGCAAACAAGACGTTATTTTTGCAGGCGGTGGTGAAGAGCTTCACTGGACGTTAGCAATGGAATTTGACGCTATGGGCGCATTGTCTACAAAGTATAACGATACCCCTGAAAAAGCATCGCGTACGTATGATGCAAATCGTGATGGTTTTGTAATTTCAGCGGGTGGCGGTATTGTGGTTGTTGAAGAGCTTGAGCATGCACTTGCTCGTGGCGCGCATATTTACGCAGAAATTACCGGTTACGGTGCGACATCTGACGGCTATGACATGGTTGCTCCCTCAGGCGAGGGCGCGGTACGCTGTATGCGTCAAGCTATGCAAAACGTCGATAGTATTGATTACTTAAATACCCATGGTACGTCAACACCGGTAGGTGATGTGAAAGAACTTGGCGCTATTCAAGAAGTATTTGGTGGTAACTCGCCAATGATCAGCGCCACTAAAGCAATGACAGGCCATGCCCTTGGCGCGGCAGGCGTGCACGAAGCCATTTTTTCACTACTCATGCTTGAGCATGGTTTTGTTGCACCTTCAATTAATATTGATGAGCTAGATGAACAAGCGGCAGGCTTGAATATTGTGACTGAAGCAAAAGACGTGGAATTAAACACCGTTATGTCTAACAGCTTTGGCTTTGGTGGTACTAACGCCACACTAGTGATGAGCAAATACAAAGGCTAAGTTAACCTTTAACTATTTTAAAGCCGAGTAAAATGCTCGGCTTTTTCGTTTGTGTAAATAGGCGATTGTTCGTTACAATAGCCACTCTTAATTGCCAAACGGACTCACAATGAACATTCTTGCCGATCAAAATATGCCTTTAGTTGAGCAATTCTTTAAAGATGTGGGTGAGGTAAAACGATTTGATGGCAGGCAATTAACCCCTGAACAACTCATTGATGTTGATGTATTGCTTACGCGCTCTGTTACGCAGGTAAACAGTGAATTACTCGCCAAAGCAAATAAGCTCAGCTTTGTAGGCACCGCCACGATAGGTGTTGATCATATTGATACCGATTTACTTAATGCCAACAATATTGTTTTTACCAGTGCACCTGGCTGTAATGCCATCGCGGTTGCTGAATATGTAATTAGTAGTTTGTTTGCATTAAGCCAAGAAAACGCCAGCCCGTTAAGCGGTAAAACAATTGGCATTGTTGGCGTAGGTAATATTGGTAGTTGCTTAGCTCAAAAGTTAAAAGCATTGAATGTTAACTTATTATTGTGCGACCCAATTAAGCATGCGCAAGGGTTATTAACCGAACATGTTGAACTTGATGAACTATTAGCGCAATCAGACATTGTTACTTTTCATGTGCCATTAGTTAAAACGGGTAAGCATAAAACCCTGCACATGCTTGATAAAACACGGTTAACTAAACTTAAACCCGGACTGACGTTAATTAACGCCAGCCGAGGCGATGTGATTGATAACCAAGCCTTACTTGAAGTGATGAAAGCAGGAGCAGAGCTCGATTTAGTCATGGATGTTTGGGAAAATGAGCCTAACATTTTAACTGAATTACTTGAACATGTGCGTTATGCCAGTGTGCACATTGCAGGTCACACCTTAGAGGGGAAAGCGCGGGGGACTCACATGTTGTATCAAAGCTTGTGCGAACTAAAAGGGCTTGAGGCAAATAAGTCACTCAGCGATTTTTTACCGCCAGCGGCTATTAACCGCGTTACTTTAGCACCAAGCTTTACGGAAGCCGACATCGCGCGTTTAGTGCACTTAACTTATGATGTTCGCCGCGATGACGGCATTTTGCTGCGTCACTTAGCCGATGAAGGGTTTGACAGTTTACGAAAAAACTACCCAACGCGACGTGAATTTAGCACCGTAATGGTTGAAGGTGATAGCACTGAGCTTGCTGCGCTTGCGCAGCTTGGTTTTACAACAGCAAACTAATTTAATTAGCACGGTTGTTTTAATCGTGCTTACAGAGGATAAACTATGTCGCAAAAATATAACATTGCCGTACTCGGTGCTACAGGTCTTGTAGGTCGTCAAATTATTGAAACATTGGAAGATCGTAAATTTCCGGTCGATCAGCTATTTTTACTCGCAAGTAGTCGTAGTGCAGGCCAAGATATTAAATTTCGCGGTGAGAGCATAGAAATACGTGATGTTGAAGGTTTTGACTTTAGCCAAGCGCATATCGGTTTATTTTCAGCCGGTGGCAGTGTGTCTGAAAAGTATGCCCCGATTGCTGCAGACGCTGGCTGTATTGTGATTGATAACACTTCACACTTTCGAAATGACTTTGAAGTGCCGCTTATTGTGCCTGAGGTAAATGCAGCGAGCTTAGCCGATTTTAGAAACCGCAATATTATTGCTAACCCTAATTGTTCAACCATTCAAATGATGCTTGCGCTTAAACCTATTTATGATGCATACGGCATTGATCGTATCAACGTTTCAACCTACCAAGCCGTATCGGGTGCGGGCAAAAACGCGGTTGATGAGCTGGCTAAACAAACGGCTAACTTAATGAATGCGCGCCCAATGGAAAGTGAAATTTTCCCCAAGCAAATTGCGTTTAATGTAATACCGCAAATAGATAGCTTTGAAGATAATGGCTACACGCGCGAAGAAATGAAAATAGTTAACGAAACACATAAAATTTTGGGCGATACGAGCATAGCAATAAACCCGACCTGTGTAAGGGTGCCTGTATTTTTTGGCCATTCTGAGTCTATTAACATTGAAACCCGAATGCCTTTTGATTTAGAGCATGTTAAGCAGCTATTAAGCGATGCACCCGGTGTTGAGCTAATTGACGATGCGGGTGACTACCCAACGGCAGTGTCGGATGCCAGTGGTAACGATACTGTGTATGTTGGGCGTTTACGTGCAGATATTTCTCACCCTCATGGATTAAACATGTGGGTTGTGAGTGATAACACTCGCAAAGGAGCTGCAACTAACAGCGTGCAAATAGCAGAAGAACTGATTGCCAATTATATGTAGTTTGGTAAAAGTTTAGATTAGTCTTAACAGCGGCAAGCCAACGTGGTTTGCCGTTTTTTTATGCGTTACTTGTCATTTTTTTGCCACTTATTAATTGTGATAGTGTAAACATATTGATAAACAACATAAAAATAATTCACCTTGATGTTTAAGGTATTTATTTTCAATGCGTTGCGATGGATATTATGGCCTAACTGGTTTATAGTTTGTAACTGGAATAGAGCTTGCAATAAAAATAGATTGTAATAAAAATGTGCGTTAGCCACTTGGCTGACAACGGCAAGAATAATCAATGTTTAAGCGCTAATTTTAAAGCGCTGCGCTAACATTTAAACATTAAAGGATCAGCATGCGCGGTTTCGTTTCACTTATTTTTTTAGCGTCTGCACTGATGGTAACGACTGTTTACTCTCAAGACAGTACCCAATTAAGAGGGCCAAAGGGTGCTGATTACGGCGCACAGGGCCGCTCTATAGGGCCTATAAAACCAACCGATACGCTTTGGCGCATTGCCGCTAAAGTTCGCCCAAATGATTCCGTCAGCATTTATCAAGTAATGCAGGCCTTGTATGAAAAAAACCCCAATTCGTTTTTAGAGCAAAATTTAAATCATATGCAAAGTGGTGCCTATTTAAATATACCCACATTGGCAGAAATTAGACGAATAAACCCGCAATTAGCTAAACAGCGCTCTGAGCAAGATGATGAGCTATGGGAAAAAAAGAAAAATGGCACGCTCACTCAAGCACAAATCAATTTAGCACAAACACAAGTAACTCAAGCCCGCAAAGCAGACGTTGATGAAGCCAAAAAAGAATTACAGCAAGAACTAAAAGCAATAAAAACAGATCAAAGTAATAAATTGATAGAGCTTCAGCAACAATTTAAAAGCTCAGTAGATAATGTTGAAGAAATCTTAGTTGAAAATAATAACCTTAAAAAGCAACTGACAGGTATTTCAAACGAGTTGGAAAATGTGCGTATTCAACTTGGTCAAGACAGTGAAATTCAGCAACAACTTAAAGAGCTAATCATTAAGCAAAACCAAATGATTGCGCAACAAAAGCTAAAAGATGCCCAACAAGAGAGCGAATTTAGTTTTGCCGCGTTACTGTCTAATCCTTTTGTACTTATTTTATTAATGACTATTCCAGCCTTATTAATTATTTTTGCCGTGGTTATGTGGTTGCGTAAACGTAATAATCAAGAGGTTGAGAGTGACGACGATGAGTTTACACCGCAGGCACCCAGTTATACAGACCCGCTAGATGAAGCGCCCGAGCCTTCACTTGACGAAGCTCCCGATCCGCTTGATGACGAAAGTGTGCGCCTAGACGATAACATGGATGACGTGTTGCTCGATGATGACGTGGCATTCAGTGATGATTTAGATGATGACAGCCTGTTAGATCAAGATGAGTTAGAAAGTTTACTGAGCGATGATGTTGTTTTTGAGGATGAGAATACCGAGGAAGACGAGCTTGATGTTTTCATGCAGCAAGACTTCGATAATCCAGATATGGATGACACTGGCGATACAATTGATGTTGATGAGTCAGATGATATTTTAAGTGATGATGATTTAGATAGCTTATTTGATGAAGCTGACGACGATTCATTGCCTTATGAATCTAAAGATGAATCGAATGATGACATGGCAGCGCTCAGTGAAGAGCTAGCCGAAGAAGGTGAAGACTTTGATATTGACGACCTGCTTGATGAAGAGCAACCCACTTCTGAAGGTGACGTTACAGAGGCTGATGTTGATAGCTTAATCGACGAAGATGATGAATTTGACATTGACGACTTACTCGATGCCGAGCAACCTACTTCAGAAGACGACAATACAGAGGCTGATGTTGATAGCTTAATCGACGAAGATGACGATGAATTTGACATTGACGACTTACTCGATGCCGAGCAACCTACTTCTGAAGACGACGTTACAGAGGCTGATGTTGATAGCTTAATAGACGAAGATGACGATGAATTTGACATTGACGACTTACTCGATGCCGAGCAACCTACTTCTGAAGATGACGTTACAGAGGCTGATGTTGATAGTTTAATCGACGAAGATGACGAGTTTGACATTGATGATGTGCTTGATGCAGAGCAACCTCAAAATGATGCTCATGATTCTGAAATAGATCATGCGCTTGCTGATTCAATTGAGGATTTAACAGAGGCACAAGAAGAATTAGACAATGAAGATGTTGAATCTATCGCTTCATCGTTGGCTGAGTCTGAACCAGAGGTTGAAGCTGAGCCAGAGGTTGAGGCCGAACAAGAGATTGAAGCCGAGCCAGAGGTTGAGGCCGAACAAGAGATTGAAGCCGAGCCAGAGGTTGAGGCTGAACCAGAGGCTGAGCCAGAGATTGAGGCTGAACCAGAGATTGAAGCTGAACCGGAATTTGAAGCTGAACCAGAAATTGAATCTGAACCGGAATTTGAAGCAGAGCCAGAGCTTGAAGCTGAACCAGAAGTTGAAGCAGAACCTGAGCTTGAAGCAGAACCTGAGCTTGAAGCGGAATCTGAGCTCGAAGCGGAACCTGAACTTGAAGCAGAGCCTGAACCAGAACCAGAAGTTGAAGCAGAACCAGAAATTGAAGCTGAGCCAGAGCTTGAAGCAGAGCCAGAGCTTGAAGCAGAGCCTGAGCTTGAATCAGAATCTGAGCTTGAAGCTGAACCTGAGCTTGCAGAAGAACCTGAACTTGAAGAAGAACCTGAGCTTGAAGCAGAACCTGAACTTGAGGCTGAGCCAGAGGTTGAAGCTGAGCCTGAAATTGAAGCTGAACCTGAGCTTGAAGAAGAACCTGAACTTGAAGTAGAGCCAGAGCTTGAAGTAAAGCCAGAGCTTGAAGCAGAACCTGAGCCTGAAGCAGAACCTGAACTTGAAGCAGAACCTGAGCTTGAAGCAGAACCTGAGCTTGAGGTAGAACCTGAGCTTGAAGTAGAGCCAGAGATTGAAGCAGAACCAGAACTTGAAGCTGAGCCAGAGCTTGAAGCAGAGCCAGAACCTGAAGCTGAATCTGAAATTGAATCTCGGTTAGAAATTGAAGCCGAGCCAGAGCTTGACGCAGAGCCAGAAGTTGAAGCCGAGCCAGAAGTTGAAGCCGAGCCAGAAGCTGAGATTGAGCCAGAAGCTGAGATTGAGCCAGAAGTTGAAGCTGAGCCAGAAGTTGAAGCTGAGCCAGAGCCTGAAGCTGAGCCAGAATCTGAAGCTGAGCCAGAACTTGAAGCTGAACCAGAGCTTGAAGCCGAACCAGAAGTTGAAGCAGAACCAGAAGTTGAAGCTGAACCAGAATTTGAAGCTGAGGCAGAGCCTGAAGCCGAGCTAGAAGTTGAAGCTGAACCAGAAGTTGAAGCTGAACCAGAAGTTGAAGCTGAACCAGAACCAGAAGTTGAAGCTGAATCTGAAATTGAATCTCGGTTAGAGGGTGAAGCGGAACCAGAATTTGAGGCTGAGCCTGAAATTGAAGCTGAGCCTGAAATTGAAGCTGAAGCTGAGGCAGAACCTGAAGCCGAGCCAGAAGTTGAAGCTGAACCAGAATTTGAAGCTGAGGCAGAACCTGAAGCCGAGCCAGAAGTTGAAGCTGAACCAGAATTTGAAGCTGAGGCAGAACCTGAAGCCGAGTTAGAAGTTGAAGCTGAACCAGAAGTTGAAGCTGAACCAGAAGTTGAAGCCGAGCCAGAGGTTGAGGCTGAACCAGAAGTTGAAGCCGAGCCAGAGGTTGAGGCTGAACCAGAAGTTGAAGCCGAGCCAGAGGTTGAGGCTGAACCAGAAGTTGAAGCCGAGCCAGAGGTTGAGGCTGAACCAGAAGTTGAAGCAGAGCCTGAGCTTGAAGCAGAACCTGAACTTGAATCAGAATCTGAGCTTGAAGCTGAATCTCGGTTAGAGGGTGAAGCCGAACCAGAGATTGAAGCTGAGCCAGAGCTTGAGCTTGAAGAAGAACCTGAACTTGAAGTAGAGCCAGAGCTTGAAGCCGAACCAGAAGTTGAGGCTGAACCAGAACCAGAAGTTGAAGCAGAACCAGAAGTTGAAGCTGAACCAGAACTTGAAGCTGAGCCTGAAATTGAAGCAGAGCCAGAAGTTGAAGCTGAACCAGAACTTGAAGTAGAGCCAGAAGTTGAATCTGAACTGGAGCTTGGATCGGATGATGATTTTTCAGATACGTCATCAACGTTACTCGATCCAGAAGATGCGCTCGACGAGTACGACGATGAAAACTTTAAAAGTGTCGATGAACTGTTAAGTGAGCTTGAGCAAACAAGCGATGAAGCTGAACAAGCACCAGATTGGTCAACTGATGACTTAAACGATGAACTTGAAGAAGATGAAATTGATTTAGGTGATGATCCGCTCGCAGATGATGTTGAATACGACAATTTACCGTCAGATGATGGACTCTATGAACCAGAAATAGTCACACCGAGTGAAGAGCTTGAAGAGTATCCTGAGTTAGAACTTGATGATGAGCTATCTTTACCTGATGAAGAAGAGCAACCGCTAACACCGCAAGAGCTTCAAGGCGATAATTCAGACAGTGATACAACGGCTATGCCAGCTAGTCAGGCTGAACAAGATCTCGCTAATGCGTTATCTGCTGGCAGTGGATTAGATAGCTTAGAAGATGATTTTGATGATGAACAGCTTGACGCTTTTGAATCATCAGAATTTGACAGTCAGCAAACAAACGCCGACAGTGAAGCTGATTTAACGCAAACTTCAGTACCACCTGAATCAGAAGTGATTTCAGATGATGAACTTGACGATGAGTTTATGGCTGAATTAACGCAAACTGATTTTGACGCATTGTTGAGTGAACTGGCTGAGCCTGAAAACCTTGATTTAAGCGATAGCAGTGAGTTTGATGTTGATTTTAATAACTTGTTAAGTGAAGACTTAGCTGACGATAAAGCATCGTCGTTGCAAGAGCCTATTGAACAACCTGAGGTTACTGAGCCAGCAGCGCAGGACGATTTTGTCGATATTGATGCATTATTAGAGCAAAGCGATGAAGCAGATTTAGATCATGAACCCTACACCGATGTTGATATGGATGTTGGTTTAGGTGAATATGACTCATTACTTGCGGGCGATAATCCTATGGATGTTGATACCCAAAGTGGCGGTTACTCAGCTAAGCTTGACCTTGCTCATGCTTACATTGAGATTGATGATGCCGACTCTGCAATTAAAATTCTTGAAGAAATCATTAATAATGGCCCAGATGATGTGCAAGAAGAAGCACAAAACTTAAAGGCTAAACTTAAAAACGAATGATCAGTTTTGCTATCACTGATTACAGACTGAAAAACCCGTTATTAGTGCCACTAATAACGGTTTTTTGTATCACATTGTTAGGAACCCAAGTTCGCCGCTTTTATTGGAACGCCATATAGCATAAAATGCAGCGTCGATTAGCACAGTAGGTAAAGCAGTAATTATGCGAGTAGCACTTGGGGTTGAATACAATGGCGCGCGTTACAGTGGTTGGCAGCGTCAATCACATGTAAATAGTGTACAACAAGAAGTAGAAAAAGCGTTGTCTCGCATTTGTAACCATCCAGTTGACATTGTATGTGCAGGGCGCACCGATGCGGGTGTTCATGGCACTGGGCAAGTGGTGCATTTTGATACACATGCCCAGCGTGAAATGGTGGCCTTTACTTTGGGTATGAACACCTTACTACCTAAGGATATTGCTATTCGTTTTGCACAACCTGTGGTTGCAGACTTTCATGCTCGCTTTAGCGCAACCGCTCGGCGCTATCGTTATGTTATTTATAATTATGCGTTTCGTGGTGCAGTATTAAATGAGGGAGTGACCCATTTTCATCACCCATTAGATGAAGTGAAAATGCAGCAAGCTTGCCAATATTTACTAGGTGAGCATGACTTTACCTCGTTCAGGGCAATTCACTGCCAAGCAAATACAGCAACGCGAACGATTCATCATTTATCGGTACAGCGCCAAGGCGCTTATGTGATTATTGATATTAAAGCCAATGCGTTTTTACACCACATGGTACGCAATATTACTGGTTGTTTAATGGATATTGGTTTACACAAACACCAACCAGTTTGGTTAAAAGAGCTGCTTGATGTTAAAGAGCGCGCTAAAGCCAGCGCCACAGCAAAGGCAGCCGGTTTATATTTAGTGGATGTTGATTATCCTGAACATTTCAATATTCCTAAAACGCCGCTAGGGCCGTTATTTTTAGCCGATACTGATGGTAAATAGGTGTTTGTTTTTATAGGCTGTTACTCACAGGGATAACTACTAAGACCAGTTTTTTATACCGTGACAGCGTAATTCATGTTTTAATTAGAAAAATTGTTTGCATGATTAGCATGTAGACTCGCGACACAGAACAGTATTAAGAGAGTTGCAAATGAGTTGGCTAGAAAAAATCTTACCAAGAACGACTAAATCTTCAGGTCGTAAAGAAATTCCAGAAGGTGTTTGGGCTAAATGTACGTCATGTGATTCAATTTTATATAAAGCAGAATTAGAAAAATCACTGAATGTATGTCCTAAGTGCGACCACCATATGCGTGTTAGTGGCCGTAAACGCCTTGAACAATTTTTAGATGAAGGTGATCGCCATGAATTAGGCGCTCAGCACGAACCTAAAGACGTGCTCAAATTTAGAGATTCTAAAAAATACTCAGATCGTATTAATGCTGCGCAAAAAGCAAGCGGTGAAAAAGACGCGCTCATAGCAATGAAAGGAAACCTAAAAGGTATTCCCGTTGCTGCTGTTGCATTTGAATTCTCATTTATGGGTGGCTCAATGGCATCGGTAGTGGGCGCTCGCTTTGTTGACGCGGTCGATCAATGTTTAGAGCATAATATGCCGCTGATTTGTTTTTCTGCATCCGGTGGTGCACGTATGCAAGAAGCGCTTATGTCATTAATGCAAATGGCTAAAACCAGTGCCGCATTGGCTAAAATGACTGAAAAAGGCCTGCCGTTTATTTCTGTTATGACAGATCCTACCATGGGTGGGGTGTCGGCATCACTAGCCATGCTAGGCGATATCAACGTTGCAGAGCCTAAAGCTTTGATTGGTTTTGCCGGCCCGCGTGTTATTGAACAAACTGTTCGCGAAACGCTGCCAGAGGGTTTCCAACGCAGTGAGTTTTTGTTAGAGCATGGCGCAATTGACATGATTATTGACCGTCGAGAAATGCGCGATACACTGGCACGTATCTTAGCAAAATTTATGAACTTGCCTTCTACAGAACAAGAGCATAGAGTAGCGTAAATTTTAGCTTTACTGATTATATGCTATGACAAAATCAACTCCTAGCCAATCATCAAGCCTTGATGATTGGCTTTGTTATTTAGAAAGTGTTCATCCCGCCAATATAGAGATGGGGTTAGAGCGCGTCGCTCGTGTTGCTAACAACATAGAGCTTTTAACAACTTCAAGTAAAATCATTCTTATTGCAGGCACCAATGGCAAAGGTACAACAGCGCGTTGTTTAGAGTCATTATTAGTCGCGCAAGGTTATCGTGTTGGCACGTATGCGTCTCCTCATTTAATTCGTTATAACGAACGTGTGCGCGTTAATGGCAAAGAGCTTGACGATCAATACCATATAGATGCGTTTAATTTGCTTGAGCAAGGGCGAGGTGACACGCCGTTAACTTATTTTGAGTATGGCACTTTAGGGGCGCTGGCAATATTTAAGCGCTTAAAAGTTGACTATGTATTACTAGAGGTCGGTTTAGGTGGGCGTTTTGACGCCACCAATATTGTTACTCCTTATGCCAGCGTGATCACTACCATCGACTTAGATCACAAAGAGTACTTAGGTGATACACGAGAGCTAGTCGCTTACGACAAGGCGGGAATTTTCCGTGAAAATACGCCAGCAATTATTGGGGATTTAAATATCCCGCATACCATGACCGACTATGGTAAAGAAATTAACGCGAATATGCTGCTATCTGGCAGCGACTTTATTTTTAAAGAACACGCGCAGAGTTTTAGCTGGCAATTTAAAGACCACCTGCTTGAGCTTCCTAAACCGGCGATCCCGTGTCAAAATGTGGCGACTGCGCTAACAACGTTATCGGTACTCAATTTATTACCAAGCGATGACGTGATCACTCAGTGTTTAGTAAATTTAGTGGTAGAAGGGCGCTTTCAACAGTTAAGTGAATCGCCATTAGTGTATACCGATGTGGCACATAACCCTGAGTCTGCACGTTATTTAGCAACTAAGTTAGCAAGCTTTAAAGATAAAGGCTTTAAAATTCATGCATTAGTCGCTATGCTTGCTGATAAAGATAAAGCTGGTGTACTTAAAGAAGTAAGCAATGTAGTGGATGAATGGTCGTTGGCAAGCTTAGATGGCCCGCGTGGCGATAGCGCTGCTAATTTACAACAAGCACTTTTATGTGTACCCAGTAGTCACTTTAAACAAGGTTATAGTAACGTAGAGACAGCATTGGATGCTATTTTACCAAACCAGCCAAGTAATACACTATTAATTGTATTTGGTTCATTTTTTACGGTGGCTGGCGCTATTCATTACTTTAAAAAATAGAGAGAATGTCGGTGAACTCAGGTTTTATTAATCGCTTAGTCGGAACAAGTATTGTGGTGATCGCAGCAATTGTGTTTATCCCTAACATACTCGATGGTGAGAAAGTGCACTATAAAGAAGGCTTTAAAGCGATCCCAGAACGCTCTGAGTTCAAAACTATTGATTTACAAGAATCAATTGATCAACAAGTAGCAAATGCGCAGCCGTTAAAAGAAGATGAGGTTGAGGATATACAGCCTGACGATGCTGCATTTGAACAGCAAAACAGCATTACCCAAACAGACGTTACCGCACAGCCTGAAATGGTTGAGGCAATAATCCCCAACGACCAAAGCCCAACGGTGACTGGTCAAGACATGCCAACCCGTCAAGCTAATGAAAATTTAACCAGCATGGCATACGTTATTCAGCTTGGCAGCTTTTCGCATGCTGAAAATGTAAAAGCCCTACAACAAAAACTTAAATCAGCAGGTTTTAAAACGTTTACTAGGCCAGTTAAAACGCCAAATGGTACACTTACTAAAGTATTTGTTGGGCCATCACTGGATAAACAGCAGCTGCAATCTCAGCTACCAGCGCTTAAAAAACTAACCAAACTTAATGGCAAAGTGACTCAATTTGAAATAACTAAATAAAAATATACATGTGTGTTTACTTTTTTAACACCCTAACCCATTAGCATTTTATTGAATTAGACCGCCTTTTTGTATTTTTTTTATATGTTTTTTATTAAAAAAAACATATTTTTACTCAATCGTAATCTCATGCTTAAGCTTGCATAATTAGCAGGTTTAGGTATAGAATGCGGCCAAAATTAGCGACTATTGGTTCTTATGATCTGGGTTGATTACGCCATTGTTGGCATTATTGCGCTCTCTACCATTATCGGTTTAATACGCGGCTTTGTAAAAGAAGCAATGTCATTAGCCGTATGGGCAGGGGCTTTTATCATCTCCAGCTTATTTTACCACTATTTAGCTTCCTTCCTAACATCCATTTCTGAACCCCTTTTAAGAAATGCGGCGGCCATTGCCATATTATTCTTTGCGACGCTATTGTTAGGCGGTTTACTAAACTACATTTTAGGTGAGCTTGTACAGCGAACCGGATTATCTGGCACAGACCGTGTTTTTGGTGTTGTGTTCGGTGCTCTTCGAGGCGTGTTGGTCGTGAGCGCGTTACTCTTCTTTCTTGATGCTTTTACTGGTGCACCAAATACGCACTGGTGGGGCAATTCTATTTTGATTCCAGAATTTGGCTTTGTTGTTGAATGGTTCTTTTCGTACCTAGAAAACAACTCGAGCTTTTTAAATTCAGTAAACCGTTAATCGGCGAGGATAAATTACATGTGTGGTATCGTTGGAATAGTCGGAACATCGCCAGTTAATCAGGCGATTTATGATGGCTTAACCGTTTTGCAACACCGTGGCCAAGATGCTGCGGGTATCATAACTATTGAGAACAATACATTTAGCTTACGTAAAGCAAATGGCTTAGTGAAAGATGTATTTCACACTCGTCATATGAAACGCTTGCAAGGCAATATTGGCATTGGCCATGTGCGCTACCCAACGGCGGGTTCTTCAAGCTCGTCAGAGGCTCAGCCGTTTTACGTAAACTCTCCTTTTGGTATCGCCCTCGCACACAATGGTAACTTAACCAATGCAGAGTCGTTAAAAGAGCAGTTATTTTCAGAAGCGCGTCGCCATGTTAACACCACTTCTGATTCTGAAATTTTACTTAACATTATGGCGCATGAGCTAAGTAAATCAGACAAGCTAAAACTAGATCCTGAAGATATTTTCACTGCGGTTACTGAAGTTAATAACAAAGTAAGTGGCGGTTATGCAACCATCGCCATGATTATCGGCCATGGCATTGTGGCGTTTCGTGATCCCAATGGTATCCGCCCTTTAGTATTTGGTAAGCGCGAATCAGCTGCGGGCACTGAGTATATGTTTGCCTCAGAAAGTGTGGCGTTAAAGCCTGATGGGTTTGAGTTTATTCGTGATGTAGCCCCAGGCGAAGCTATTTATGTCACTGAAAGTGGTGAGTTTCACTCATTAACTTGTGCAGATAAAGTGACATACTCTCCGTGTATTTTTGAATTTGTTTACTTTGCACGGCCTGACTCAACCATTGATCGCATGTCGGTTTATGCAGCGCGTGTAAATATGGGTACTAAGCTAGGCGAAAAAATAGCGCGAGAGTGGACTGATAAAGACATTGATGTGGTTATTCCTATCCCAGAAACTTCATGTGATATTGCTTTGGAAATTGCGCGGGTACTCGATTTACCATATCGTCAAGGCTTTGTTAAAAACCGTTACATTGGGCGTACGTTTATTATGCCTGGTCAAGAAATGCGTAAAAAGTCAGTGCGTCAAAAACTTAACGCAATTGACCGTGAGTTTAAAGGCAAAAATGTATTACTGGTTGATGACTCAATTGTACGTGGTACTACTTCAGCACAAATTGTTGAAATGGCGCGCGAGTCGGGCGCTAAAAATGTTTACTTTGCATCAGCGGCACCAGAAATACGCTTTCCAAATGTATACGGCATAGATATGCCATCGGCGGCTGAACTTATAGCGCATGGTCGTGAGGTAGAAGATATTAACCAAAGCATTAGCTCTGATGGGTTAATTTTCCAATCGTTGAAAGATTTAATAGCAGCGGTTAGGCAAGAAAACCCTGAGATCACTAAGTTTGAAACCTCCGTGTTTGACGGGCAATACATTACAGGCGATATTGATCAAGACTACTTAAATCGTATCGACAAACTACGAAACGATTCAGCAAAGAGCACGCGTGAAAACGCCATGTCTTCAGGTCTAGAAATACATAATCAAGACGAAAACGAATCTGATTAATAATGTTATTACAGCCTGATAGCATTATCAGCGGTACATAAATAAGGAGCTTAAACGCTCCTTTTATGTGTTAAAACTAACGTATTAATTAAGTAAACATGGGGCTAATAATACCGTTGGTCCATAGCATGGCAGTAAGGGCTAAAATAATAACCAGCAAAATTAATCCACAGGTTACAACTGAACTGGCGTAAATAAACCCACGTTCCTGCGGAATGTGCATTAAAATAGGCACACCGGTGTAGAGTAAATACACTGAGTAAGCGAGCGCCACTAATCCAATACATACCACAAACCACAACTCAGGCCAAAACGCTGCTAATGCCGACATAAACACGGGTGTAGCGGTATAAGCGGCCAGTTCAATAGTTTGGGTAAAGGTCGGTCTAGCGCCAAAAGTAACCGCCATCCAATGTGCTAAATAGGCCAGTGCAAATACGCCGGCAATGAGGGCAACATACATGGCTGCGCCAATCAGCAGCGCACTTTCATGAGTTAAAAATACCAAACTACCCGTACCTATACTCCAGCCTAAGTAAACTGATGAGTAGTATCCCATTACAGAGGGAAATAAGGCGATAAGTAAAATGTGCGATAAGCTATAGGTTAAGCTCTCGTGACGGTTATCAATTGTTTGCCATTCTTCGAGTGGGTGGGCATATAAGCCCCATAGGTGATTTAATATCATTGCGTGCTCTCCATGGAAAGGTATATTACTGTGTGCTTATAATTGGTTTGTTTTTTATACAGTCCAATTAGTTATGGTTCAGTAATCGGCGCTTGTCAAGAGGTTACAATGTGAACAGTACTAGTAAGCATTCGTGTTTTATTGGTTATGCCTACACTTTCAGCTTTGTTAAATTAAAAGGTCTACCTTATTTGCATCGGTTAATAATTTAGTCGCTTTTTCTTGATACAGTTTAAATGTGTCATCTAATATGAAGTTATTAAAGGTATTAATTATTTCCTTCATATAAGATGCTCTTACTTGGTATGTGCTGCGCTCTGGGTAGTTTTTAGCGTCGTTATCGGATTGTTTTGAGCTCGCTGTTAAGTACTCTTTTATGTTAATTTTTTCATCAGGGTCTACATTACCTCCGCCAAAAGAAAGAATATTAAGTGTCGACTCTAAATTAAGCATTTCTTCTCTTTTTCTAGATATGATCGGATTACCAGCCTGATCTCGTCTTACAGGTTCTTTACTGCCGAATTTTTGTGTGTATTCACGATCCATATCGTTAGCAGTTTTAACAATGTAATGTAGTTCATTGGTACTCATGTTAGTAAAATCAAATTCATCATTTTTAAAGAGTGTAGCGTAAGCACTGCCTTCAATTAACGATAAATTAGAGAGTTGCTCTTGTTTTTCTATCGTTTTTTTAGGTGGTGCCTCACTATTGATACTGAGTTTTACACCTGTCTCTTTAGTATTTTTTTGCTCAGAGATATTTCCATTATCAGTTTTTGTAAAAGTAGTGGCTTTATTAAAGAAATTAGGTAGGGCATTGTTGCTAATTTTCATAAAAATCCTTTTCAAATAATTGTCTTAATGTTATCGGCGTAATTAAATAAAGCTTAAGCGCTTATTTTAATTTTTTTATAAACGGCCGATAAGGTAGAGCTTTATAAGCCGTTTATATAGTAGGGCAAACGGGTTTAAATTGATCATTTAGTCGATAATACCAGCAATCAAAACTGATCCATTGAACGATCATTTTGATCGCGGCATATAATAACTTTTGCTTAAATTTTTATGACAAAGACGACTATCAGCAAAGCTTTTGGTGAATTAACTGACCCTAGAATAAATTGTCGCTTACGGCACCCTTTAGTGAATATATTAACGATATCAATCTGTGCAATTATCTGTGGTTGTGATGATTTTTGTGCTACTGAAGAATATGGTAAATCTAAAGTAGATTGGTTTAAAACCTTTTTAGATTTAAAACATGGCATACCAGGCCATGATACATTTTCTGATGTATTAAATCGTGTAAAACCCAAAGAGTTTTCTGAGGTATTTACCAAGTGGTTGGGTCAGCTATACACCTTGTCAGTGCTTGGTCAGCCAAAAATAATTTATGCTTTGGGTAAATAAAGGTGAATGAAAAATCTAATGAGATCACCGCCATTCCTTTGTTATTGGATTTATTAGATATAAAAGGGGTAACCCTCACGATGGATACCATAGGTTGCCTGTTTGCGATAGCCGATAAAATCGTAGACGCTCAAGCAAATTATGTTTTAGCGTTAAAGAGCAATCAAAGTGAATTCCATGATGATATTAAACTATTCCTAGAAAGAAATTTGGTCAGTAGATTTAAAGTATTTCACATACCGTCAGTGAAATTATTAATGGTGATCATGGACGTATTGAGCAAAGAGCTGTTTGGTTGACCACCGATGTAAAATGGTTAATTGAGCGCCACCCTAGATGGAAAAGCATCAAGGCATTGCTATTGTGGATTCCACAAGAAAAGTTCAAGGAAAGGTATCACGTGAGCAGCGGCTTTATATTACAAGCCATGGTAATAAAAAAGCCGACTTTATTGCTAATGCAATACGAAGTCATTGGTTTGTTAAAAATAAACTTCATTGGCAATTAGATATTAGCTTCAATGAAGATCAAAACCGTTTAAGAAGTGGTTATGGAGCAGAAAATTTCTTAATGATGAATAAAATAGCACTGAATCTATTAAAGAATGAAAAAGCATAAAAGTAGGTGTTAAAACTAAGCGACTAAAAGCAGGTTGGGATAAAGCCTATATAATGAAGGTGCTAACCGTAGGCTTTTCATCTGTATAGTTTTAACCCGTTTGCCCTAAATGTGAACAATACTATTAAGCATTCGTGTTTTATTGGTTATGCCTAATAGTACACTTTTAGCTTTGTTAAATTAATAGGTCTACCTTATTTGCATCGGTTAATAATTTAGTCGCTTTTTCTTGATACAGTTTAAATGTGTCATCTGATATGAAGTTATTAAAGGTATTAATTATTTCCTTCATATAAGATGCTCTTACTTGATATGTGCTGCGCTCTGGGTAGTTTTTAGCGTCGTTATCTGATTGTTTTGAGCTCGCTGTTAAGTACTCTTTTATGTTAATTTTTTCATCAGGGTCTACATTACCTCCGCCAAAAGAAAGAATATTAAGTGTCGACTCTAAATTAAGCATTTCTGATCTTTGCCAAGATGTTAGTGGATTACCAGCCTGATCTCGTCTTTTTGTTGGTTCTTCACTGCCGAATTTTTGTGTGTATTCACGATCTATATCGTTAGCAGTTTTAACAATGTAATGTAGTTCATTGGTACTCATGTTAGTAAAATCAAATTCATCATTTTTAAAGAGTGTAGCGTAAGCACTGCCTTCAATTAACGATAAATTAGAGAGTTGCTCTTGTTTTTCTATCGTTTTTTTAGGTGGTGCCTCAATATTAATACTGAGTTTTACACCTGTCTCTTTAGTATTTTTTTGCTCAGAGATATTTCCATTATCAGTTTTTGTAAAAGTAGTGGCTTTATTAAAGAAATTAGGTAGGGCATTGTTGTTAATTTTCATAAAAGTCCTTTTCAAATTATTGTTCTAATTTTATCGGCGTAATTAAATAAAGCTTAAGCGCTTATTTTAATTTTTTTTATAAACGGCCGATAAGGTAGAGCGTTATAAGCCGTTTATATAGTAATTAGCCTTTACTTCTTACTTCATATGAGATGCCGCCATAGCTAGTGGAGTTAGAAGTCTCTTTACTTAAAACCTCCCAATAATAAGTACCTGTTTTAAATATAGAGGTAGATACAGCAACGCTGTACCCGCCAGCAACCTTTTTACCATCTTTATCAACTAACGTGACACTAAATTTATGCCCTTCATAGTTTCTTAAAATGGCAAAACCGTATTTATTGCATTTACCACCATCATAGTTAAAGCTTGCAATGACTTCTTTAGCACCCGATTTTATACTAGTATAGCGAGTAAAAATCGTGGGACTACAACGCTCTAATGCTTTGAGTGTTAGCCCTTTTTTATTTGCTTCTTCAAAATCTTGGATGGCATACAATGAGCTAATTTCATCATGAGGCTCTTGAATTTTAACTGCTGATGAGTTTGTTACGATGTCATCGGCACTAAATACACTAAAAGACAGACTTGCTGAAGCAGAAAACATCGTTATAAAAAGTAACTTTGAAAATTTCACTACTAACTATTCCTTTATGAAAATTATTTTAAAAGCGATATAAACTTGAATATATTGAAGTAATGACAAACTGAAAAAGTTACCGATATATAGGTTAGAACTTTTAGTTTTAACTCAAATTACTTCATTGTGTGTTTGAAAACTTATAAAAATCAAGTCTCTATCATTAAAGCTGGTTGTTATCAGTCTTAAAAAAGATATCATGTTTTTTACTTTTTGTCTCTAAATCCTATCCAAAAAATAAGTGTGAACTTTCCAATTTTAAAGCAAGCTTCTTTAAAGTGTTTTTATACTGTGATTAAGTCCCTTAGATTAACAAAAGAATTTCAAATTTAATTAAAATTTCTAGAGGGCCTTAAATCTGTTTAGCGGTTGTGCTTGATATATTAAACACTTGCATATTTTCGTGTTAAAATTCTCGTTATGCTCAAATAGGTTGAACTTAACGCAATGTACACAGAATTATTGGCGCCAATCCACTCATTTTTAAAGTGCGAAACCCCCGATGAGTGGGTTGAACAGGCAACCAAAAAAGAAAACTTACCCATCATATTAATTGATCACTTAATTTGTGAATTAAAAGCGGCGCAAAGTGCTATGTTTTTAATTCGTAAATATGCGGTCGATAAAGACAGCAGTGATGCTTTGCTTGAGTGGCTTAAACCGTTTGAAACCCTAATTTATAAACGCGAGGGGAACTGGCGCGATTTAGCGGCTAAAAATAAACTGACAAAGTCTATTATTCCTAAATCTAACTCACCTTATGGCCAAGATTTAATAGATAAAATGGTGATGCTGATAAAAGAAGAGCTGCATCATTTTTACCAAGTACTGGAAATTATGGATGAATACGGTGTTGAATATAAAAGTATAACCCCATGTCGTTACGCTAAAGGGATGCTGCGTAATGTTAAAACCTTTGAGCCGAATGCACTCGTTGATAAGCTTATTGTAGGGGCCTACATAGAAGCACGTTCGTGCGAGCGTTTTGCCAAACTGGCACCCCATGTCGATAAACGCTTAGGGGACTTTTATATTTCATTACTGCGCTCTGAGGCACGTCATTATCAAGATTATTTAACCCTTGCTCAAGAAATTGCTGATTTTGATATTACACAGCGAGTAAAAGAATTTGCTGAAATTGAAGCACAATTAATTACCTCACTTGATGAAGATTTTAAATTTCACAGTGGAATACCTGTTACTTAAAGTGACTAGATATCAGGGTTTCACCAGTGATAGCAGCCTAATTTAACACTATTGCGAGCTCAGCTCGTATTTTACAATGGTGTAAAAACTAATCCCTGCGACTTTGGTGTAACCACTAAATATGAGCCTTGTGTATACCAATCGCCTAATACTGTGCGTGTTAGGGTTTGGCTATTAACCTCATAGGTGTGTACTTTAGGGCGGTGAGTATGGCCGTGGATCATATTAGTGACATTATGTTTGGCAAAGGTTTCTAGTACTGCGCTTTGCACCACATCAAGAATTTCAATCGGTTTTCCTGCTTGGCTCAGCTTACTTTTTTCGCGTGCGTTTCGGGCTATTTTTTTTCGATACCATAAAGGCATTGCAAGCATCAATTTAGGCCACCACCAACCTCGGCTTTTACGCCGAAATTTTTGGTATTCAGTATCTTGCGTGCACATTTCATCGCCATGCAAAATAACGGTAGGTGTGCCGTACAAGTCGATCACTGTTTGCTCATCGAGTAAGGTCATTCCCGCCATATTGGCGTATTTATCACGCATAATAAAATCGCGATTGCCGTGCACAAAATAAATGGGAGTACCTGAGTTATTGACTGCTTTTAACTGCTTTGCAACGTCTGCTGAGAGCTTGCTAACGTAATCATCACCAACCCATACTTCAAAAAAATCACCTAAGATATACAGAGCATCTACTTTTTGAGAAACAATATATGTTTCTAAAAAACGAAAAAAAGCCGCCGTTATATCAGGTCGATTTTCACTCAAATGTAAATCTGCAATAAAGTAGGTTTGGCTAGGCATGGTGTTTCCAGTTAAATAAAAGCGGGTGAGTACCCGCTTATGTATTTTTATTCATAGAATAAAAGGATTTAGCTTACAGTGACACTTTCAATAATGACATCTTCAAGTGGGACATCTTAGTGAAATCCATTACTACCTGTTGCTACATCTTTGATTTTATTTACTACGTCCATGCCTTCTACCACTTCAGCAAACACACAGTAGCCAAAGCCTTGCGATGTTTCGCTGCTGTGGTTCAAAAAGTCATTGTTATTTACGTTAATAAAAAATTGCGCCGTAGCTGAATGTGGATCAGGTGTGCGCGCCATCGCTAAAGTACCCACTGTGTTGGACAGGCCGTTATTAGCTTCGTTTTTAATTGGATCGTTTACCTCTTTTTGTTCCATGCCCGTTGCAAAACCACCGCCCTGAACCATAAAGCCATCAATTACACGGTGAAAAATAGTGCCATTATAAAAGCCTGAGTTTGCATACTCTAAAAAGTTTTTTACTGTGTTTGGCGCTTCTTGCTCAAACATTTTAATAGTGATATCACCAAAATTTGTGTGTAGAACAACCATGAGATTTCCTGTAGCTGGTTTAAATATTAGCGCTATTTTATCGTAGTTAACCCAGATTAACAAAGTAGATGTTTGCAATAGTATAAAGCGCTAGAGCGGGGGCTTTGCAAGTGGTAACATAGCCTTTTATGTTAATCGTGAAGGAAAGCAACTAAATGGTACAAATATACAACACACTAACACGCCAAAAAGAAGAATTTAAACCTATGGTCGATGGAAAAATCGACATGTATGTGTGTGGTATCACCATTTATGATTATTGTCACATTGGTCATGCACGTACATTTGTGGGTTTTGATGTCATTGTTCGCTACCTTCGCCACTTAGGTTACGATTTAAAGTACGTACGTAATATTACCGATGTTGATGATAAAATAATCAAGCGTGCCAATGAAAACGGTGAAGCGATTAATGATTTAACCCTTCGCATGACCAAAGCGATGCATGAAGACTTTGACAGCTTAAATATGTTACGTCCTGATGTTGAGCCAACGGTCACAGGTCACATGGACGAAATTATTGCTATGGTTGAGCGCTTAATTACCAAAGGCCATGCTTATGTTGCAGCCGATGGTGATGTATTGTTTGATGTTTCTACCTTTGAGCAGTACGGCGCGCTTTCGCAACAAGATTTAACCATGCTGCAATCAGGTTCGCGTGTTGAAGTAGCACAAGATAAAGATGACCCACTTGATTTTGTTTTATGGAAAAAAGCCAAAACAGGGGAGCCTTCATGGTCATCACCTTGGGGAGCAGGGCGTCCTGGTTGGCACATTGAATGTTCAGCGATGAGTTCAAAGCACTTAGGTGAGCATTTTGATATTCATGGTGGTGGCTCAGACTTACAGTTCCCGCACCACGAAAACGAAATTGCGCAATCGTGCTGTGCCAATAATGGCAAGTACGTTAATACTTGGATCCACACCGGTATGGTACAAGTGAACAAAGAAAAGATGTCTAAGTCGTTAGATAACTTTTTTACTGTTCGTGAAGTATTAAAGCAATATGATGCTGAGTCGGTTCGTTACTTTTTAATATCAGGTCATTACCGCAGTCAACTTAATTACTCGCAAGAAAACTTAGATCAAGCACGTTCATCACTTGAGCGTATTTACACCGCATTACGTGGCGTTGAGCCAGTTGAATGTGAGCTTGAGGGTAATGAGTATGTGGCTAAGTTTAGAAAAGCCATGAATGATGACTTTAACTCACCAGAAGCATTACCGGTTGTGTTTGAAGTGGCTAAAGAGCTAAATCGTATAAAAGAAAGTGATAGCGAAAAAGCAGGACATTTAGCCTTTATTCTACGTAGCTTAGGTGAAATACTTGGCATTGCTCAACAAGCACCTGAGGCATTTTTACAAGGCGGTCAAAACGATGACGAAGTGGCTCAAATTGAGGCACTGATAGTCAAACGTAATGACGCACGTGCCAGTAAAAATTGGGCAGCAGCGGATGAAGCTCGCGATGCGCTAAATGCTCTGGGTGTGATACTTGAAGATTCAGCGGGTAAAACAACTTGGCGTAAAGCTTAGGGTTTGTTGGCCTTTGCGGATTTAGCCATAACTCGCGGATCACAAAAAAGGGTTGCCATACGGTAACCCTTTTTTGGTTATTGACCTCAATCATGGTTGAGGTTTTAAACTCGCATTCATCAATTTAAAAATGGAAAATTAATGAATATTTTACTTGCCATGATCCCTGCTTTTTTATGGGGAACGACTTATGCGGTAACTAAGTACGCAACCCCAGAGTGGCCGCCAATTTTATTAGGGGCCATACGTGCACTTCCTGCCGGTTTATTATTGTTGTTATTCAAACCTTCTTGGCCAACGGCTAAACAGTGGCCTGGCATTTTTTTAATCGGCGCAATCAATATTGCGTTGTTTTTTAGTTTTATTTTTGTCATGGCGATTAATTTACCTGCTGCGATTGCAGGTGTAGGTATGGTGTCAGTCCCTGTGGTCGCATTATTATATGCATGGCTTGTTAAGCGGCAACAGCCGGCGTTAGTGCAGGGTTTTTGTGCCCTTGCTTTAGTGGTTTTAGCATGGCGTTTATTTGACCCCCAACATGTTGCACTTAATGTCGTTGGGGTATTAGCACTGATAGGGGCGTTATTAACTATTGTTATAGGCAGTACTTTAGTGAAAAAAGTAACCGCGAAAGTACACTGGTGGACAGTATTAACGTGGCAATTAATCATTGGCGGCAGTTTGCTAGCAATTGCTGCTGCAATACAGGCTTTTTATTTTGTTCCCCAGCAGTATCAATTTTTAACGGAACAAATAAATACAACCCAATGGCTGGCGCTATTTTGGTTGGTGGTGCCTAACACCGCTTTAGCTTATATTTTATATGTGTGGTTATTAGGGCGAATGACGGTAGTTGAATTTACTTTTGGTACTATTGCCAACCCAATCGCGGGTATTTTATGCGCAGGGTTGTTGATCAACGAGCAGTATGCAAGTTGGCAGTATGCCATAATGTTATTGATGATCGTGTTTTCGGTTTTGCCACAAGGCTTGGACTTAATAAAGCGAAGAATGATGATACAAAAAGCCCGCAATTAAGTGGGCTCTTCATTGCTTTATTTTTGTTTATTAGCTGTGATATTTCTCACATGCTTCTAACGTATTTTCAATTAAGCTGGCAACCGTCATTGGGCCTACACCACCTGGTACAGGGGTAATAAAGCCAGCTTTTTGCTCTGCAACGGTATATTCAACATCGCCTACTAATTTACCGTTATCTAAACGGTTAATACCCACATCAATGACAATAGCGCCCTCTTTGATCCAATCACCCGAGATAAACTCAGGCTTTCCCACCGCAACAACAAGTAAATCAGCACGACGTACATGCATTTCTAGATCTTGAGTAAACTTATGGCAAACAGTCGTTGTACATCCCGCTAATAGCAGTTCGAGTGACATGGGGCGACCCACAATATTAGAGGCACCAACAACCACAGCATGCATGCCTTTATAACGCACACCCGTTGAGTCTAGTAAAGTGATAATACCTTTTGGTGTGCATGGGCGAAGGGCCGGCATACGCTGCGCTAAACGGCCAATGTTATAAGGGTGAAAGCCATCAACGTCTTTGTGTGGGGTAATACGCTCAAGAATTTTTTCTGCATCTAAGCCCTTGGGTAAAGGCAGTTGCACTAAAATACCGTCCACTTCAGCATCAACATTCAATTCATCGATTAACGCTAATAGTGCTTGCTCTGTAGTATCTGCTGGTAAATCAAATGATTTAGAAATAAAACCAACCTCTTCACAGGCTTTACGTTTTGAACCCACGTAAACTTGGCTTGCTGGGTCTTGTCCAACAAGCACTACTGCTAATCCAGGGGCTCTAAGATTTTTTGCAATCCGCGCTGATACTCGTTCAGCCACTGCGCTGCGCACTTGCTTTGCTACTGCTTTTCCATCAATGATGTTTGCCGTCATGGGGGACCTTTAATTAGGTTAATTAACTTGATACCGATACATTTAAAAAATGATGCATATTTAGGGGTTAAATGCCGATAAAAGAATACACCCTTATCTTATTCATTTTTTAACACACTGACCATTTTCGCAGAAAAGCGGTTAAGCGCCAAGTTGCTTTTATATTAATAAGTGCTGGAATTATAAAAAAGAGTTTAAATTTTACCTCTGTATTGTAATATTTGACCATAGTGAACTAAAAGTGAGCAATTGATTTGTTTTTAAAAAAAAACGTTTGACCTAACCCAGCCAAATCACTATTATGCACCCCGTTGTCAACGAGGTCACTCGCAAACAATAGTAAGTATCGGCGATTAGCGCAGTTTGGTAGCGCACTTGGTTTGGGTCCAAGGGGTCGCAGGTTCAAATCCTGCATCGCCGACCAATTTATGTTTATTCATAGCAAATTAACTTACTAGTAAACTATGAAGTTTTCGATGCGCCCATAGCTCAGCTGGATAGAGCAACGCCCTTCTAAGGCGTCGGTCGAAGGTTCGAATCCTTCTGGGTGCGCCATTTTGAAAACGTTTAATACTGTGGTGATTGTAGCTCAGTTGGTAGAGCCCCGGATTGTGATTCCGGTTGTCGTGGGTTCGAGCCCCATCAGTCACCCCAATTTACAAAAGAATATCGGCGATTAGCGCAGTTTGGTAGCGCACTTGGTTTGGGTCCAAGGGGTCGCAGGTTCAAATCCTGCATCGCCGACCACTTTCTTACAGGTGGTCTTAACTGCAAAGTTTAAGTATTCAAAAAATAATTTATATCGGCGATTAGCGCAGTTTGGTAGCGCACTTGGTTTGGGTCCAAGGGGTCGCAGGTTCAAATCCTGCATCGCCGACCACTCATCTAAAGCAAAACACATTTAAACTCTTCCTTAAAAGCGTAATTTATAACAACACTATTATAATTTATTAGTCTGTTTTTTATTCAATTAGCCTTGTTCTGCATAGAACTGCGTCAAATAATTGCCCCCTACACTCGACTATCATAAATATTAGGTTATAATGCCGCGTATATTTGTTTAATAATATAGTGCCTAAGGGCAGAGCAGCAATGGTATCTTCTGGTAGAACGGATTTTTTTTGAGTTTAGCGCTTGAATTTTATCAAGACGCCTATAGTTACTTTGTTTGTAAGGAAGGCGAACAGTCGCCAAAATTGAATATTGAGGTAAATCATGCAAGTTTCCGTTGAGACGACTCAAGGCCTTGAGCGCCGTCTGACCATCACCGTTCCTGCAGAGAACGTTGAGACCGAAGTAAAAAAACGCTTACAACAACTGTCAAAAACGCAGCGTATCGACGGTTTCCGTGCTGGTAAAGTACCAGTATCAGTAATCAACAAGCGTTTTGGATTAGCTGTTCGTCAAGAAGTTGCTGGCGAAGTCATGCAGCGTAATTACATTGAAGCAATTGTTGCTGAAAAAATTAACCCTGCAGGCGCACCAACATTTGCACCTAAAGCACTTGAAGCAGGTAAAGATTTAGAGTTTTCAGCCACGTTTGAAGTTTACCCTGAAGTTGAAGTTCAAGGTTTAGAAAAAATCACCGTTGAAAAACCTGCGGTAGCAGTGACTGACGAAGATTTAGCAAACATGCTAGAAACACTTCGTAAGCAACACGCTTCTTGGGCTGATGTTGAGGCTGCTGCCGGCGAGAAAGATCGCGTAACAGTTGACTTTACCGGCACTATTGACGGCGAAGAGTTTGAAGGTGGTAAAGCTGAAGACTTCCCATTAGAACTTGGCCAAGGTCGTATGATCCCAGGTTTTGAAGACAACATCGTTGGTAAAAAAGCAGGCGAAGAAGTGGTTGCTGATGTAACTTTCCCTGAAGATTACCATGCTGAAAACTTAAAAGGTAAAGCGGCTCAATTCACTATCACAGTGAAAAAAGTTGAAGCGCAAGAATTACCTGAATTAAGCGATGAGTTTGCAACTAAATTCGGTGTTACCGAAGGCGGCGTAGACGCGCTTAAAGAAGAAGTTAAAAAGAATATGACCCGTGAGCTAGACCAAGCGGTTAAAGCTAACGTTAAAGACCAAGCAATCAAAGGTCTTTTAGAGCAAAACGACGTTGAAGTGCCTAAAGCATTAATCGATCAAGAAGTGGATGCACTACGTCAGCAAGCAGCTCAACGTTTTGGCGGCAATGGTCAAAACATGCCAGAGCTTCCAGCTGAATTGTTCCATGAACAAGCTGTAACACGTGTTAAAACTGGCCTATTATTAGGTGAAGTGATTAAGGCGAATGACATCAAAGTTGATGACGCTAAAGTTGAAGCATTAATTGCAACTGTTGCATCTGCATACGAAGATCCAACAGAAGTAGTAGAATATTACAAAGCGAATGATCAACTAATGCAGCAAATGCGTAATGTAGCAATGGAAGAGCAAGCTGTTGAAGCTATTTTAGCTAAAGCAACTGTCACTGATGTTGAAAAAGCGTTTGACGACATCATGAATCCTCAGCAGGGTGCATAATAAGTCATTGACTTAAGCGCTTGCTAACGATTAAATGGCTCGTGTTACTCTGTTTATGCAGTGTGCCCGAGCCATTTTAGTTTGTGGTTCTTAATTAGCTAAAAATGATCATTATGCTTTTCTTAGAATAAGTATAAGCGCATAAGGAATTAAATAAGTATGAACACTGGTATGACAGATCCTCTCAACGCATTGGTCCCTATGGTTGTTGAACAAACAGCTAAAGGCGAGCGCTCGTTTGATATTTATTCGAGACTATTAAAAGAGCGTATTATTTTTTTAACGGGCCAAGTTGAAGACAACATGGCGAATCTAATTTTAGCGCAAATGCTATTTTTAGAGTCAGAAAATCCGGATAAAGATATTTTCTTATATATTAATTCACCGGGTGGCTCAGTCACTGCGGGAATGGCTATTTACGATACAATGAACTTCATCAAACCTGATGTAAGTACAATTTGTGTTGGTCAAGCCGCTAGCATGGGGGCATTTTTACTCTCTGGTGGCGCTAAGGGTAAACGCTTTTGTTTACCAAACTCTCGGGTTATGATTCACCAACCGCTAGGTGGTTTCCAAGGTCAGGCGTCTGACTTTGAAATACACGCAAAAGAAATACTGTCTATTAAAGATAAGTTAAATCGTCTAATGGCTGAACACACAGGCCAACCGTTGGATGTTGTTTCACGTGATACAGACCGTGATAACTTTATGAGTGCAAGCCAAGCTGTAGATTACGGCATTGTTGATTCAGTATTTACTAATCGCGGTAGCAAGTAAGTATGCCAGCAAGCAATAATGCTTGCTGATGAGAGTTACTATGCGAAAAAGATTAAATTTTGGTATAGTTAAAGCGTATTAAAATAGCCATCAGTGTTTGGTGGCCAACGTAAAAAATGAGGTAGCTGAATGTCTGACACTCCTACAGACGGCGACAAAAGTAATAAATTGTTATACTGCTCTTTTTGTGGCAAAAGCCAGCATGAAGTTCGAAAATTAATAGCAGGGCCTTCAGTATACGTTTGTGATGAATGTGTAGAGCTGTGTAATGATATTATCAGAGAAGAGATTAAAGACATCGCGCCTAAGCATGATGCCGTTGATAAATTGCCTGTGCCAAAAGAAATTCGTAACCACTTAGATGACTACGTTATTGGTCAAGACCATGCTAAAAAAGTATTGTCTGTAGCGGTTTACAATCACTACAAGCGTTTACGCAACCAATCAACAAAACAAGATGTTGAACTAGGTAAAAGTAATATTTTATTAATTGGCCCAACGGGGAGTGGTAAAACATTATTAGCTGAAACGTTAGCACGTTTACTCGACGTGCCGTTTACTATGGCCGATGCAACGACATTAACCGAAGCAGGTTATGTGGGTGAAGATGTAGAAAACATCATTCAAAAGCTATTACAAAAATGTGATTACGATGTAGAGAAAGCCCAACGTGGCATTGTTTACATAGATGAGATTGATAAAATTTCACGTAAATCAGATAACCCATCTATTACGCGTGATGTATCGGGTGAAGGCGTACAACAAGCCTTACTTAAATTGATTGAAGGTACTGTGGCATCTGTCCCTCCACAGGGTGGGCGTAAACATCCACAACAAGAATTTTTACAAGTAGATACGTCGAAGATATTGTTTATTTGTGGTGGGGCATTTTCAGGTCTTGACAAAGTTATTGAACAGCGTAGTCATAAAAACACCGGTATTGGTTTTGGGGTTAATGTTAAAGAGTCAGCAGCGAGCCGCTCTTTAAGTGAAACATTTAAAGATGTTGAGCCAGAAGACTTGGTTAAATATGGTTTAATTCCAGAGTTTATCGGTCGTCTACCTGTTGTTGCTACATTAACTGAGCTTGATGAAGCTGCGCTGGTACAAATTTTAAGTGAGCCTAAAAACGCCATCACTAAACAGTTCTCAGTATTGTTTGGTATGGAAGATGTTGAGCTTGAGTTTCGTGATGACGCATTGCGTGCTATTGCTCACAAAGCAATGGAACGTAAAACGGGTGCGCGCGGCCTGCGTTCAATCGTAGAAGGGGTATTGCTTAATACTATGTATGAGTTGCCTTCAATTGATAACGTGAGCAAAGTGGTTGTTGATGAAACGGTTATTAAGGGTGAATCTGATCCTATCTTGATTTATGACAACAGTAATCAAGAAAAAGCAGCCGCAGATTAAAAACTGAGCAGTTGATATAAAAAAGGAGCCATTGGCTCTAATGCCGATCATTTAAGAAATAGTTAATAGCACTTGAACGATCTTCTAGGTATGTAAGAATCCGAATTCTTTTGTAGAATTCGGATTTTTTTATGCAACTTTCTAATGCTCTCGATATTATCAACAACATCAAACCTAATGAAGTTGAAACACTCGCAGATTTACTCCCTTTATCCCTTATCGAAGAGGCCTATGCGCTGACCGAAACCGTTACACTACGAAAAAGAAAACTAACCCTAGAATCGATGGCTTGGTTGTTGATCGGTATGGTTATTTATAATGACAAATCCATGGCCGATGTCGTTAATATGCTCGACATTATTGACCGAGAAGGAAAACCATTTGTTGCGCCAAGTGCTTTAACTCAGCGTCGTAAAAACCTAGGTGAAGCCGCCATGAAAGCCTTATTTGAATGCACCCAAAGACATTGGAATGATGACGCTAATCACCCTCATTGGAATGGGCTTACTTTGCTTGGTGTCGATGGTGTTGTTTGGCGTACGGATGACTCCCCCCAAAATAATGAGGCCTTTACAAAACCGGCCAATACACAATACCCACAGGTCAGAATGGTGTGTCAAATGGAGCTGAGCAGCCATTTAATAACGGGGAGCGCTTTTGATGATTACAAGGTCAATGAAATGGTGCTGGCTGAAAAGCTTATAGAAACCACACCCGATAACAGTCTCACTTTATTCGACAAAGGCTTCTATTCTTTAGGGCTTTTACATAAATGGCAAACGACTGGCAGTAAACGCCATTGGCTAATCCCCCTGAAAAAAAATGTGCAATATAACGTTATTCAAACATTAGGGCGTAATGATAAATTAGTCCAACTTAGCAGTAACCCAAGAGCAAGCAAAATGTGGCCAACGCTGCCTGATACCTTAATAGCGAGGTTAGTGACTCGAAAAATAAAGGGGAAATCATACAGTGTGATGACATCGATGACAGATCCGATGCGATATCCATCAGCCGATATAGGCGATATATACAGTCACCGCTGGGAGATAGAGCTTGGTTATCGCGAACAAAAGCAATATATGCTGGGTAATCGATTAACATTAAGAAGTCGCTTACCAGCGCTTGTAAAGCAAGAGCTGTGGGGAGTGTTGCTTACTTATAATATGGTGCGATATCAGATGGTAAAAATGTGCCACACATTAAAAGGTGATTATTTACCGTACCAACTGAGTTTCAATGGTAGTTTAGCTCAAATAATGAGGTTGCTTGTTGGATTACCTTATTCAACCCCAGGGGCCATACCACGTCAGTTAAAATACTTTTATACGATGGCAGAAAGCCTAATTCTAGAGCCTCGAAGGGAGCGAAGTTTCCCTCGCTCAGTCAAGCCAAGACCGCAGCGGTACGCTAGAAATAAAAAAGCCGCTCACCTTAAGTGAACGGCATTAGAGCCATTGGCTCCTTTTTTTATAATTAATTTAATCGAGTTGGCAAAAATTGTTGAACTTTAATTAGGTTATCCCCATATACATGAGTAATCTTTAAATAAATGAAGTGCAAAGAGAAAATATAATGACGCTTGAGAGAAACGATCGAGTCGAAATCCCCGTATTAGCACTACGCGATGTGGTGGTATATCCACACATGGTAATTCCGCTTTTTGTAGGCCGTGAAAAATCAATAAAATGCCTAGAAGCGGCAATGGATAAAGACAAACAAATTTTCTTGGTTGCACAAAAAGATGCATCCGTAGATGAACCTGAGCAAGATGATATTTATCGTATTGGTACTATTGCCACTGTACTTCAATTATTAAAGTTACCAGATGGTACAGTAAAAGTATTAGTAGAGGGCACGCAACGCGCAAATATTGAAGAGTTTGTCGATAACGGAGATTTTTTTGTTGCTAAGGCACAATTTATTGAATCTGATTCAGTGAATGATGAAGAGCAAGATATCTTCATTCGCAGTGCATTGAGCCAATTTGAGGGCTATGTAAAATTAAATAAAAAAATTCCACCTGAGGTAATGACATCTGTTTCTGGCATAGATGAGCCGGCTCGTCTTGCCGATACTATGGCCGCTCACATGCCATTAAAAGTGCCTGAAAAACAAAAAGTACTCGAAATATCAAGCGTTACAGAGCGCTTAGAGTATTTAATGGCGTTGATGGAAGGTGAAATTGACTTATTGCAAGTTGAGAAGAAAATTCGTACTCGCGTTAAAAAGCAGATGGAAAAGTCGCAGCGTGAATATTACCTTAATGAGCAAATGAAAGCGATTCAAAAAGAGCTTGGCGAAATCGATGATGTGCCTGATGAATTTGAAGCATTGAAAAAACGCATTGAAGAATCGGGTATGCCTAAAGAGGCAAGTGAAAAAGCAACTGCTGAGCTTAATAAATTAAAAATGATGTCGCCAATGTCGGCAGAGGCAAGCGTGGTTCGCTCATACATAGATACATTAATTAATGTACCGTGGAAAAAGCGCTCTAAAGTTAAAAAAGACTTAGCAGGTGCGCAAAAAATATTAGATAGCGACCACCATGGGCTTGATAAAGTAAAAGAACGCATAATTGAGTACCTCGCGGTACAACAACGTACTAATAAACTTAAAGGCCCCATTTTATGTTTGGTGGGACCACCAGGGGTCGGTAAAACCTCGCTAGGGCAATCAATTGCACGCTCAACGGGCCGTAAGTATATTCGTATGGCGTTAGGTGGGGTGCGCGACGAAGCTGAAATTCGTGGTCATCGTCGTACCTACATTGGCTCTATGCCCGGTAAGCTAATTCAAAACATGACAAAAGTGGGCGTCAAAAATCCATTATTTTTGTTAGATGAAATTGACAAAATGTCAGCGGATATGCGTGGCGATCCTGCATCAGCACTTTTGGAAGTACTTGATCCTGAACAAAACAGTCAATTTGCCGATCATTACCTTGAAGTTGATTATGATCTCTCTGATGTGATGTTTGTAGCTACCTCGAACAGCTTTAATATTCCAGGCCCTCTATTGGATCGTATGGAAGTAATTCGTTTGTCGGGTTACACCGAAGATGAAAAACTTAATATCGCTAAAGAGCATTTAATCCCAAAACAAGTCAAACGTAATGGCTTAAAAGCAAAAGAAGTTGATATTGCCGACAGTGCCATTATTGGCATTATTCGTTACTACACCCGTGAAGCGGGCGTGCGTAACTTAGAGCGTGAAGTGTCTAAACTATGTCGTAAAGCGGTTAAAAATATCTTAATTGAAAAAGATACCAAAACAATTGTTATCGATGCAGACAATCTTGAAAAGTACTTAGGTGTGCAACGCTTTGATTACGGTAAAGCAGAAGACGGCGATCGTATTGGTCAAGTTACAGGCCTTGCATGGACCGAAGTCGGTGGTGATTTATTAACAATTGAGTGTGCAGCAGTGCCCGGTAAAGGCAAGCTCACTTACACCGGCTCACTAGGTGATGTTATGCAAGAGTCGATTCAAGCAGCGATGACCGTCGTTCGTAATCGCGCCGATCAGCTACGCATCAACAGTGATTTTTATGAAAAACGCGATATTCATGTGCATGTACCTGAGGGCGCAACCCCTAAAGATGGTCCAAGTGCGGGTATTGCTATGGTCACTTGTTTAGTGTCAAGCCTTACGGGGAATCCGGTGCGTTCAGATGTGGCCATGACTGGTGAAATCACTTTACGTGGTGAAGTATTGCCAATAGGTGGCTTAAAAGAGAAATTGTTAGCGGCTCATCGTGGTGGTATTAAAACGGTCATTATTCCTAAAATTAACGAACGTGACTTAAAAGAAATACCTGACAACGTATTGGCGGGTCTTGATATTCATCCAGTGACATGGATTGATGAGGTATTAAAGCTTGCTTTAGTACACCCAGTTGATAGTTTTTCAGTCGAAACACCGAAAAAGCAGTAAAAAACCCAAAAAAAGTGCTTATAGGGGCTTTTCAAATCTAAACGGTATGATAAGTTAAGCACTGGTTTTCAAGCCTAGCCCTTACAGGGCCTAGGCTTAAGAAAAATATAATCATATGAGCTTTAAAAAATTGCTCAAAAATTTCAAAACAGTGATGTTAGTTTAAAAAACAATCGCTCTTGATAACAACAATGAAAGAGGATGATATTGTGAATAAATCTCAATTAATCGATCAAATCGCAGCTGATGCTGACATTTCTAAAGCGGCTGCAGGTCGTGCTCTAGATTCATTCATCGAATCTGTTTCTGGCGCGCTAAAAGACGGCGACTCAGTTGCGCTTGTTGGTTTTGGTACTTTTTCTGTACGTGAGCGTGCAGCTCGTGCAGGACGTAATCCACAAACTGGTGAGACGATTCAAATTGCTGCAGCAAACATCCCAGCTTTTAAAGCCGGTAAAGCGCTTAAAGACGCAGTAAACTAATCACTGTATATACAAATTAGTTGTGGCGAGTGGACAATGCGCTTAATTATTCTAATCGATGAATTAAGCTACTTCACCGCCAGTTACTTCAAGTGAAAAAGCGTATCTGGTAAGATACGCTTTTTTTACATATGACAAGGTACAAATACCTTGATCAGAAAAGAGATAAACAAATGCTTGAGAAAATCAGAGAAGGTTCGCAAGGACCTATAGCCAAAATTATTTTAGGCGTGGTGATTTTATCTTTTGCCTTAGCTGGGATCGGTAGTTACTTAGGTCAAACCACAGAACAACCCGTTGCTGAAGTAAATGGAGTTAAAATTAGCCAAACAGAATTTAGCCGTGCGTTTCAAAATGAGCGTAGCCGCTTAGAACAACAATTTGGTGAATATTTTACCCAAATAGCCGCTGATCCAACTTACATGGCTCAAATCCGCCAAGGCGTGATTGACCGTTTAGTACAACAAGAATTACAAAGCCAGTTAGCGGCTGAACTAGGTCTTCGTGTCAGTGATGAAAGTGTTCGTCAAACAATTTTAGAGCTACCTTATTTTAAAATTGGTGATAGATTTAACAACGATCGCTACTTACAGGTTATTCGTCAAATGAACTTCCAACCGGATTCGTTTCGTGAGTACTTGCGTGGTGATATGACGCGAAGCCAATTAGTATCAGCTGTTGCGGGTACAGACTTTGCCCTACAAAACGAGCTTAAATCAGCCATTGCCTTGCAACAGCAAACACGTAGCATTGATTATTTAGTGATTGATAAACAAACAATGCAGGCAGATGTGACTGTCACTGAGCAAGAGGTTGCTGATTATTATGAATTAAATGCAGGGCAATTTTTGTCGCCAGAGCTTATTTCAGTTAATTACATTGAGCTAAATGCAGACGATATAGATGTTGCATCAGTAAGCGAAGACGATGTAAAAGCGTATTACGAGCAGAGCAAAGCGCAATATGTTGAGCCTGAAAAGCGCCGTGTTTCACACATCTTAATAAACAATAGTGAAGATGATGATGCAGCAAAAGCGAAAGCAGAATCTCTCCTTGCGCAGCTTAATGATGGTGCCGATTTTGCTCAGCTAGCTGAATCTTCGTCAGATGATATCGTTAGTGCTGAAATGGGTGGCGATTTAGAGTGGATTGAGCGCGACGTTATGGAGCCTGAATTCGAAGAAGCCGCTTTTGCACTGCAAAATATAGGCGATCACTCCGATGTGGTGGCCTCTGAGTTTGGCTACCATATTATTAAGCTTACCGATCTGCAAAGTCAGCAGGTCAAGCCTTTTGATGAGGTTAAAGCTGATTTACGTGCTGAACTTGAGAAAACTGAAAAAGTCGATGCTTTTTATGAAAAGCAAACAGAAATGGGTGCATTGGCATTTGAGATTTCTGACCGCTTAGATGATGCTGCTGAAGTAGCGGGCGTAGAAGTACAATCTACACCATTATTAGCACTGAGCGCGCTTCCTGAGCCGCTAAATAATCCCGCCGTTGTCAGCGCGTTATCGTCGGTTGAATTACGCCAAGATAAAGTAAACTCAGAAGTGATTGAATTAGATAATGAGCACGTAATTGTAGTGCGTGTTAACGAGTACCAACCGGCTGCAACTAAAGCATTGAGCGAAGTAAGTGAGCAAATTAAAGCCCGTTTAGTAAATGAAAAAGCGTCAGAGCTTGCTAAAGAAAAAGCCCGTACCTTATTTGCTCAAATCAAAGATGGTAAGCGCTTAAACGATGTGGCTGTTGAACAATCTTTGAGCGTTCGTCAAGAGTCGCAACTTACACGTGAAAGCTTTGCGGTATCGCCGGCTATAGTAACTCAAGCATTTAAAATGGCACACCCAAGCGATGGTGCAATTTATGATGTGGTTAATTTAAATAATGGCGATGCGGCAATTGTTGCGCTTAACGCCGTAAATGATGCACGCGTTGGTGATGACATAGAACCACAAGTTAGACAAAATATCACCATGGCGCAAGCACAAAAGAATTACACGGTGTTTATAGAATCGCTTAAGCAACAGGCGGAACTAAATATACCTAGAGCGGCGCAAATTTCAGAGTAATGTTTAATTAAGTAAAACTAAAAAAGCGCCTGTGGCGCTTTTTTTGTGGGTAAATAAAAGGTTAAAGGTTAAAGGTAAAAGGTAAAAGGTTAAAGGCACTAAGTGCTAGGCTTGAGTTTGCCTCGCGCAAATTAACGAGGATAAAATTTAACGCTGAGGTGCGTTGACTCTTCCAAGAACCTAGCCCCTAAAATCTTTTCTTTAGCTTAAAACTGATGACTTACAGCTATAGCATCAACAATTCAATAAGCGCTGAGTGATTTTTGATTGCGGGTTTTGAAAAATGGCTTCTGTGGCACCGTATTCAACAATTTCACCCTTATTAAGCACCACTAATTGATCGCTTATGTGGCGCACTAAGCTTAAGTGATGAGTGATCAAAATATAGGTCAAACCAGTTTCAAGCTGTAGTTTAAGTAATAGGTTTACAATCTGCGCTCTTACAGATGGGTCAAGCGATGAAAGCGCTTCATCGAGCACCACAACCTTTGGATCTAAAATAAGTGCGCGAGCAAGCGCTACACGTTGTAATTGCCCTACACTAAACATATGCGGATAGTATTGTTGATGGTCAACCAGAAGACCCACTTTTAGCAAGGTACTCGCAATTTTTTCACTGCGTTTGGCTTGATCAAAGTCAGTATTAAATTTGAGACAATCGTCGAGCATTTCTGCAATCGTCATTGCTGGGTTTAATGATGTGGCTGAATCTTGAAAAATCATGCGAATATAACGACATTGAGCAGCGCGTTGGCCATTATTCTCAATGATGTTATTTTCTAATAATATCTGCCCACTATCCGCACTATAAGCACCGACCAACAATTTAGCGAGCGTGCTTTTTCCCGATCCTGTTTCTCCAATTATCGCGATAGTTTCACCTTTGCCGATGCTAAATGAGATATTTTTTAACACCGCAAATTTTTTACGGCTAAATAGCCCAGCGCGTATATTAAAGGCTTTAGATAATGCTTGAACTTTTAATAAAGGCTGCATTATTTTACGTCCTTAATTAATGGAAAGTGACACGCATAAGTATGGCCGTGATGTTTTGACAGTTTTGGTGCAACTACACACTCTTTTTGTGCTTGTGGACACCGTGGACCTAATCGACAACCAATGGGTAAATGTTGTAATGTTGGAATTGTACCTTTGAGTGCATAAAACGGTTCTTTGTGGGCTAAGCCATGTTCGTAATCAGGTAAACTTTTCAATAAGGCTTGAGTGTAAGGGTGATGAGGTTGACTAAAAATACGCTGCGTTGGTCCTGCTTCAACCATTTGCCCGCAATACAAAACATGAATACTATGTGACCAATCAGCAATTTCTTCCAGCTCATGGGAAATCATCAAAATAGACATGCTTTTAAGCTGGTTTAAACTTTTTAACAACCTGAATACTTGTGCTCGGGTGGTACTTTCTAATGCGGTTGTTGGTTCATCTGCAATCAGTAATTTAGGTGTACGGGCAATCGCCATGGCAATCATGACTTTTTGACAAACGCCTTCAGAGAGCTCATGTGGGTAGCTTGCAAGCACTGCATCGTGGTTTTTAATACCAACCTTATGAATGAGCGCTTTAACACGATCCTTGCGTTCTCTGTTGCGCTTTAAGAAAAACCCTTTAGCTGTTACTTGGGGTAATGTTTCGGCAATTTGGTTAAATATTTTTGCTGTTGGGTCAAGACAACGGCTTGGATCTTGATAAATCATTGCAATGTCTTGACTCACTGTTTTTCGGCGCTGCTCTGGTGTTAATCGCATTAAATCGACACCACGCCAATGCATTCTATCGGCGGTTATGACCCAGCGTTCATTAAGTACGCCAACAATTGCTTTTGCAATTAAGCTTTTTCCTGAGCCAGACTCCCCCACTAAGGCATGTACTTCACCTTCTTTTAAACTAAAACTTACGCGATCAACGGCACGAATAATGGTTTCGGAAGTGTGAAGCTCAATGGTTAAGTTTCGAATATCTAGTAATTGCATTTAATCGGCCTTACGCGCTTGTAAAACTTTGCGAAGCCCATCACCCACTAAGTTTGTTGAAAGAACCGCTAAAAATAGCAGCACACCTGGCAGTGCAACTGTCCATGGTGCTAAGTAAATAAGCCCTAGGTTTTCGGCTAAAATAGCTCCCCATTCTGTAGTGGGTGGCTGTGCGCCGAGTTTTAAAAAGCCTAATGCAGCAATATCTAAAATAGCAGTAGAGAGTGCCATAGTAAAAATAACCACAATATACTCATACACATTTGGAAAAATACCGCGCGATAAAATATGCCATTTAGAGGCACCGTCTAGCCGGTATGCGGTCACATAATCCTTACCAAGTTCATCAACAATAAGGTTTCTAATCGAGTGAATAAATTGGGGTAACAAGGCTAATATAATTGCCCATACAGTATTCATTAATCCTGGACCAAGTATGGCGATGATAATAATAGCCAATAACAAAGAGGGAATTGAAAGGGTAATATCGAGTAAGTGATTTAAAAAGCTTGAGCGTATCCCTTTGCTGATCCCCGCAAATGTGCCTACTAACACGCCAATAATAGTGGTAATTAATGCGGCAATCACCGATAAACCAAAGGTATACGTCGCGCCATTCATCAGTCGTGAAAGTACATCTCGGCCTAAATCATCGGTACCTAAAATAAAGCGTACATCGCCCATTTCATTCCATGAGGGAGGCAGCAATAATGCATTACTATGTTGTTGATTTACCCCGTAAGGAGCAAGAAAAGGTGCAGTTGCGGCTAATATACTAAAGGCAATAAATATCCATAAACCAACCAGTGCAGGGTGGTTATTTTTAAATTTTCGCCACAGTCTTGCTAATGGTGATTTATTTGAATCTTCTGAAAATAAATTAAACTTTGCCATGCGCTTGGTTCCGAGACAGAGGATCGAGTAGGGTATATACTAGTTCGGCCATAATGGTTGCAATAATAATGAATAGAGAAACGGCCATTAACCCTCCTTGTATTGCAGGATAGTCACGTTGATAAATACTGTCTATTAACCAGCGACCAATTCCTGGCCATGAAAAAATAACCTCAGTGATCATGGCAAGGGTTATTAAGGTACTAAATTGTAATCCTATTTGTTTAATTACCGGCAATAAGGCATTTCTTAGCGCATGGTGAATAATAAGCTGTGCGCGGTTGAGTCCTTTTGCTCGGGCGGTTTTAATAAAATTCTGATCCATGACTTTTAACATTGACTCGCGAGTAAAGCGAATCAATACAGTGGTGGGATACATAGCTAGTACAATTGTTGGTAGGGTAAGATGATGCAGTGCATCAAGCATGGCTGTGCCATTATAAGGGAAATCGGCAAGTATGATATCAATTAAGATAAACCCAGTACTGCTGGGTATTTCATAAAGTAAGCTCACCCGCCCTGACATAGGAAACCAGCCAAGCTTGAGTGAAAAAATCATAATAAGTAACAAGGCGAGCCAAAATATCGGCATAGAGTAGCCAATCATCGCCGTGGAGCTAATAAATTTATCTGGCCATTGTTTGTGATAAGCCGACGCTAAAATCCCCACAGGTACGCCGACCAATACCGAAATGGCTAATGCATAAATACTCAGCTCTAAGGTTGCTGGCATCAAATCAACAACATGGCCAAACACACTGCTACCTGAGGCGAACGACATTCCCCAGTCACCTTGTAATATTCGCCCTACAAAAGCCAGATACTGCATAAAATAATTACTGTTATAAAGATACTTTTCTTCTAATTTTGCATTCTGACTGAAATTGGTATCGGGTATTCCACTTAAATTGCTCAGTGCATCACCCGGGAACAAGTAACTGAGTGAAAAAGTAAAAATACTCAGTAATAGCACCATAAAAAATAACAGTCCGAGACGACGAAAAATATAATCTAAGATCATTACTTCTTCCTCGCGTTAGCTAATGAAATAGCGCCAAACGGGCCCAAAGTAATACCTTCCACATCAGCACTACTTGCTTGAAAGCGCATGCCATGGGCGATTGGATATAAAGGTAATTGTTTGATAATCATGCTTTGTGCAGCATCGTAATACTGTTTACGTAAATTTAAATCTGTGGTGTCTAAGGCCTTGGTTAGCAGTAAATCAAACTCAGGATTGCACCAATTCGCTGGGTTTTTACCGCTAAAGGTTGCAGTGCAACTCAATAAGGGGCTAAAAAAGTTATCCGGATCGGGAGTGTCGGCTGCCCAACCTAATAAAACACTGTCGTGTCGGTGCTCACCTATGCGTTGAATAAAGGTGTTCCATTCATACTCTACAATGTTAACTTTAACCCCAATTTTACGTAAGTCACTTTGCATCAGTTCAGCCATTTTTCGTGCATTAGGATTATAAATGCGGCTTACTGGCATTGCCCAAATGTTCATATTAAAGCCTTTTGGAAACCCGGCCTCAGTAAGTAATTTTTTTGCAAGTTGTAAATCAAAAGTCGGCATGTCTTTTTGCGGTTCAAATGCCCACGAAGTCGGTGGTAATATTGACTGCGCGCGCAGTCCATTACCGTAGTAAACCGCTTGCATTATTTTATCTATGTCAATGGCATGAACCAGAGCTTGGCGCACTTTTAAATTGTTAAAAGGCGGGCGTTCAGTATTAAAGGCCCAATAACCAATATTTAAATTGGTTTCTCTTTCAACATTAATGTCATCACGTTGCGCTAAAATACTCAATTGTGCACTGCTTGGGTGTGCGGTTACATCACACTCTTTAGTCAATATTTTAGCTATACGGGTGGTGCCATTAGGCGTAATGTCGTACACCAACTGCTCAAGAGCAACATCATGTTTCCAATAATTCGGATTTTTATAAAAACGAACTAAGTGGTCGCGTCGGTACTCTTTATACACATAAGGGCCGGTGCCAATGGGGTAGTGATCGAATAAGTTTTCTTGATTATTGGCTTTAAGCGCCATGGCATATTCTTTAGACAGTACCACGGCAAAGTCGGTAGCCATATTGGCTAAAAAGCTGCTTTCGGCATTAAATAACTCAAACCGAACTTGATGATCTGACACTCTGACAATTTTTCGAATAAGTTGATCAATACCGACGCTCTGAAAATAAGGATAATTAGCGTCGCCAACAAAATGGTAAGGGTTGTAAACATCAAATATCCGGCTGAAGGTAAAGATAACATCGTCGGCATTAAATTCGCGACTTGGAGTAAAATAAGCTGTGCTGTGAAATTTTACCCCTTTGCGTAGAGTAAAGGTAACCGATTTACCATCTTTACTAATTTTCCAATCGGTGGCAAGTTCGCTGTTGAATTCGGCGGTTACTGGGTCAATACTAATTAACCTATCGTACAGCTGATTAGCAATAATATCGATAGTTGACCCTGTGGTTGTTACTTGTGGATTGAACGACACGGGATTAGCCTCAGCGCAATAAACAAGGCCTTGATTTTTTTCTAAGATTTCTTCTTCACTATCAATGCAACCCACCAAGCTCAGTGATAGTAAAGCAAGTAATAATTTATCCACCCGCACAACCTCTATTATTCTAGTAAATTGTATTTTTTCAAATAACCACGTAGTTGATGATACGTCAAACTAAGTACTTCTGCAGTTTTCTTTTGATTAAATTGACTATGTTCGAGTGCTTTTTTTATTAATGAAATTTCAAATTCATTAGAGAGCCTTTTTAAGTCACATGGAAAGTCTGCCGCTAACTGAGGAGTGCTTATTGTTACCGGTATTTCACTGGGCTGGGTTTTAACCGGCTCATTGCTCATGGCAACTGACTTATTAGCGTGTTTCTTTCGTGCTTTAGGTCTAAAGGGACTTTCAAATGGATCTAAAATAATTTTATGGACAGCAATATGCTCATTACCATGGCGATACAGGCTACGCTCCACCACATTTTTAAGCTCACGGACATTACCTGGCCAATCATAACTGAGTAAACTTTGTTGTGCACTGCGGGTAAAACCACTAAAGAGCGCCCACTCAAGATCGCGTGCCATATTCATCGCAAATTGCTCCGCCAATAATATAATGTCATCTTGGCGTTCGCGCAGTGGCGGTAGGGTGATCACGTCAAACGCGAGCCTATCGAGTAAATCGCTTCTAAATTCACCTTGCTCGGCTAAAGAGGGTAAATCTTCGTTGGTCGCACAAACTAAACGAGTATCTACTTTAATGGTTTGCTTACCGCCCACACGTTCAAACTCACCGTATTCAATTACTCTTAATAGTTTTTCTTGCACCATCGCAGAGGTGTTTGCTAATTCATCTAAAAATAAGGTGCCACTATTAGCGCGCTCAAAACGCCCTTCATGACGCTTACTCGCGCCAGTAAATGCCCCGCTTTCATGACCAAATAATTCACTTTCAAGTAGGTTTTCGTTTAATGCCGCACAATTGAGCTTGACGTAATTTTGCTCCCAACGCTTGGATAAAAAGTGCAAACGTGCTGCAATAAGCTCTTTACCGGTGCCACGCTCACCAATAATAAGTACGGGTTTATCTAAGTTGGCGAGTTGCGAGACCTGATCAAGTACGGATAAAAAGCTGTCTGATTGGCCGAGTAAATTGTCTTGTTGGCGGTATTGACTCATATTCCCTAACTCTTAGTCATTTTTACTAACAGTTAGTGTATTTCATTATGGTAGATAACAAAAGAAATTTGTAATTTACATTTAATACATTGAAAATAAATGAAATTTTAAATTTTTAAAAGTTGGCAAGCATATTGTAATAGTGAGTACAGACCAATTAAGTTAAATATCACAGAGGTATATGTTATGGGAATTTTTTCACGTTTTGCAGACATTGTTAATTCTAATATTAATGCCATTTTAGATAAAGCAGAAGACCCTGAAAAAATGGTTCGTCTTATTATCCAAGAAATGGAAGATACATTAGTAGAGGTGCGTTCTACCTCAGCAAAAACACTGGCTGAGAAAAAAGAATTAGTACGTCGTCTAGACACACTAAAAGCCCAAGTAAGCGATTGGCAAGACAAAGCCGAATTGGCGCTGAGTAAAGATCGTGATGATTTAGCGCGCTCAGCCTTACTTGAAAAGCAAAAATCAGCCGACGCAGTCGCTGCCCTAGAAAGTGAACTTGGGCATGTAGAATCTCATATAGAGAAACTACAGCAAGAAGTGACCACGCTGCAAGAAAAGCTAGCAGATGCTAAGGCTCGTCAAAAAGCGATTATTTTACGTCAACGCTCAGCTGAGTCACGTCTTGAAGTGAAAAAAGCGCTTGATAGCTCTAAAGTAGAAGATGCACTGAATCGCTTTGAACGTTACGAAACCAAAATTGATGGGTTAGAATCTCAAATAGAGTCTTACGATTTAGGTAAACAAACGTTAGCTGACGAAATTGCAGACCTACAAAAGAATGAAAAAATTGACGACGAGTTGGCACAACTTAAAAAGAAACTCGCGAACAAATAAAATGCTAAATGTTTAAAACAGGGGCCACGTGCCCCTGATATCTACACAAAATACGGATTGTCAGGAGAGGATTATGTTTGATCCAGAAATACTAGTTGCCCCCTTTATCTTGTTTATGATTTTTGTGGCGCCACTGTGGTTAATATTACACTACCGTAGCAAAAAACAAGTAAGCCAAGGTTTAAGTGAACACGAGCATCGCCAGTTGCTAGAACTTGCTCAAAAAGCTGAAAAAATGACTGATAGAATCGAAACACTAGAAGCATTACTTGATCAAGAGTCACCCAAGTGGAGACAAACGCTATGAATACTAAACGCGAATTATTAAGAGATTCACAACGCGGTAAAATTGCCGGTGTCTGTGCGGGCTTAAGTGATTACTTTAATATGGAGTTATGGTTAGTCCGTATTATTTTTGTCAGTGCAGTACTGCTAACGGGTGGCCCATTATTTGTGGTAGCGTACATTGCAGCATGGTTTATTTTAGACAAAAAGCCTGCTGCAACCAATAAAACGCACTCACCGTTTAGTGTTGATCCGTTAGAAGTAAAATTTAAAGTATGGCAAAAGGGCGAGCCACCACGCCGTGCACTACAAGATTTAAAGGAACGTATGACGCGTGTGGATGAGCGCTTACAAAATATGGAACGTTATGTGACTTCAAGCGAATTTACGCTTAACCGTGAAATTAATAAACTTTAAAGGATTGATAAGCACCCTGTCTGCGGCATAACGAATGACGGCAACTGAGGTGCAAAACACTTTATGAGCCAATCATTTACAAAAAAGACCTTTAAAAGCGTTAAAGGCAAAGCACAACAAGCCTTGCACCGCAGTTTAGATCAGCATGTTAAGCTTGCTGTAACAGGGCTAAGTGGCAGTGGTAAAACCGCATTTATAACCGCCCTAGTAAAACATTTAACTTCTCAGGCTAGTGACAAAAACTTGCCTTTTTTTGATGTGATGCGCGAGCACCGCCATATTGCCACCAAAATTGTGCCACAAGAAGCATTAAACGTTCCAACGTTTGATTATAACCGTGCAATCAATAGTTTACTGCCAACCGACGGGGAACCAGTATGGCCTGCCTCAACAGAGCGAATAAACACTCTGCGCTTAGCAATTAAATACCAAAGTAATGCCGGACTTCGCGGGCATTTTTCACCGCAGTCAACCTTGCATTTGGATATTATTGACTACCCAGGTGAGTGGTTACTTGATTTACCTATGCTCGCGCAAAGTTTTGAGCAGTGGTGTGAGCAACAATACCCATTGCTTAGTCAAGTGCCACGCAGTCATACCTCGGCTGAATTTTTACACGCGTTAGCGCAGTTGGACTTAGATGCGCCGGTTGATGAAAATGCACTGGCTGATATAGCACAGAGTTATCAAACGCTGTTGATAGGGTTAAAAAAAGACACCAAGCTTGCGATGTTACAGCCTGGACGTATGCTAATGCCCGGTGACTTGCAAGGGGCGCCGTTATTATTGTTTTTCCCAATTAACCCCAAGAAGATGAAAGACGATGTGGTGGCGGGTTCTAACTTAGCGCATTTAATTAAGCGTTTTAATGCTTATGTTAAAAACGTAGTTAAACCTTTTTATAACCAGCACTTTCGTCATTTTGACCGTCAAATTGTATTGGTTGATGTGCTCAGTGCATTAAATGAAGGCCATGAAACTTTGCATGAGCAAAGCCGTGTTATTAATCAATTGTTGGCACATTTTAGTTATGGTGAGTCTGGCTTTTTTAAACGTTTATTTAAGCCCAACATTGATAAAATACTGTTTGCTGCTAATAAGTCTGATCATATTAGTGCAAGACATCACAAATCACTTGCGTTGTTACTCGACTCGTTAGTTAAAGAGCAAAGCAACCATTTAAAATTTGATGGAGTAAAAATAGAAACACTGGCTATGTCGTCTATTTCAGCAACGCAACCACGCCAAGTGGTTGATAAAGGTAATACCCTCGACTGCATTTATGGTAAACCATTGAATGAGCCTGATTGGCTGACTTACTTACCACCAGAGCCACCCAGTAGAATGCTCAATAAAAATGAGTGGCCAGCACATGGATTTGATTTTTTATCATTTTCGCCAATGCCAAGCCCCGATAAGCAACTTAAGCACATTCGATTAGACCATGTAATGCAATACTTGTTAGGAGATAAATTAACATGAGTGAATCAAAGCAAGCGTTTCAAACAGGGCGTCGTATAAATGCACAAGATATTGAGCAAAACGAGCCAGCTTTGACTCCCGCTAAAATTATTGAGCACGGACAACGTGATTATACCTCTGAGGTTGAGGACGATGCGCTTGAACCTGAAATTGATTTAGAGCCAGTCTACAAAAAGTCTAAATGGCAAACGTTAAAAGGTGTGTTTGCACTGAGCTTTATTATTTTAGTACTGCTCGAGTTTGCATTTTCAATTGTGTTGGCTTTTCAGCAGTCGCTTATTCTAGGAGGGGTGTACTCAACAGCGGTGCTAACTGGAGTCTTACTGATTTCGCGTTTATTGTGGCGAGAGTATCGTATGCTGCGCAGTTTAAAACGTAATCAGCTACATCGACATGAAGCAAATCGGTTGTTAAATAGTGAGCAGGTAGGCGGTGCGCTCCCTTGGCTTGAAAAGCTTAATAAGCATCAGCAATTAGATAATTTTGAAAACTTTAAAAGCCAAGTTGCTACCCATCATAGCGACAAAGAAATAATGAACTTGTATGCAAATAGCTTACTCATCACACAAGATACAAAAGCCAAAAAGCTCATTAATCGCTTTGCCACAGAGTCTGCGTTATTGGTGGCTCTAAGTCCGATTGCGCTGGTGGATATGATGGCGGTGCTATGGCGTGGCACTAAATTAATAGAGCAAATAGGGGGCATTTATGGCATTGGTTTTGGCTATGCCAGCCGTATTAAGCTTTATCGTATGCTAATTAAGCAAGTAATGTTTGTAGGCAGTGCAGAGCTTGTTTCTGATTTGGCGGCTACTGCACTTAGTGCTGAGCTTTTAGGTAAGCTTTCAGGGCGAGCAGCGCAGGGCGTCAGTGCGGGTATATTTACAGCACGCATTGGTTATAAAGCGATGGAATTAAGCCGACCTTTACCGCGCCTTGAAAACAAGCGCAGCTTGTTAAAAGGCACAGTTCAAGGCATTGCCAGTAAAATTATGAATCGTAGTAAAGCAACACAGACTAAATAGCCTACATAATTGGCAATATTTGTGTACAACTTTTTGGGTGAAGTTTTGCACAAATAGCCATCTGAGCATCCGGCATGCTTGTGCTTTATACGACAGTGCGTTTTATTGATGTTATCGACAATAATAACAACGAGCACACAATGAACAAGCATCACCAACATACCCAATGTATCCATGGCCCACAAAAAGCCAACGATCCTCATGGCGCGTTAACCTCACCTTTGTATCAAACATCAACGTTTCATTTTGAAAATGCCGCACAAGGTGCAGCGCGCTTTGCCGGCGATGAGCCCGGTTATATTTACACCCGCTTAGGTAACCCAACGACAACTGAGCTTGAGCAAAAAGTGGCGCAGTTAGAAGGCTGTGAAGCCGCTGCAGCAACCGCAACGGGTATGGGGGCGGTGTCGGCTTCGGTATTAAGCTTTTTATCACAAGGCGATCACTTAATTGCATCGAGCGCACTTTATGGTTGCACCTTTGCCTTTTTTGCGCACATGTTGCCGCGTTGGGGGATTAAAGTCACTTTTGTTGATATGACCAACGAAGATGAGCTACGTGCAGCCATTGAGCCTAATTCAAAAATGATATTTGTAGAAACACCAATTAACCCAACAATGGCGGTTATTGATTTAGCCCTGATTGGCGATGTGGCAAAACAGCACAATTTAATTAGCGTGGTCGACAATACTTTTTTAACGCCGCTGCTGCAGTCACCGAAACAATACGGTATTGATATTATTATGCACAGTGCTACCAAGTATCTAAATGGCCATGGCGATGTAGTTGCAGGTATTGTGTGTGGCTCGCTGGAGCACATTACACATATTAAAATGACGGTGCTAAAAGATATTGGCGCGACGATTAGCCCTCACGATGCATGGTTAATCAACCGAGGCTTAAAAACACTCGCTATTCGGGTTGAGCGCCATTGCCAAAGTGCGCAAACAATTGCCGAATATCTAGAATCTCACCCGCAAGTCAATAAAGTGTACTACCCAGGGCTTAAGTCTCACCCCGGTAATAAGTATATTGGTAAACAAATGAAAGCCGCAGGCGGGGTGATTGCCTTTGAAATTAAAGGAAGCTTAAGCGATGGTGAGCAATTCATTAATAGCATGAAATTATGTACCTTAGCGGTCAGTTTAGGTGATGCCGAAACCCTAATTCAACACCCAGCCTCTATGACTCACTCACCCTACACGCCAGAGGAAAGGGCGAGCGCAGGAATTAGTGATGGCTTAATTCGTTTATCAGTTGGGCTTGAAGATGTTAACGATATTATTAACGATCTCAATCAGGCATTTACTAAAATATCGTAGTGTTGTACTTAATTGTTTACGCTAATTCAGGTCTGCAGATATTGATTTTAAAGGTGTGTAATCTTAAATTTGCTTTGCTGTAATTTTTAATGTACGAAAGGTGTGTTTTGCAAAATTGTTGATCTGAGTCAAGCTATTAAACTTTTGTTCACTTTTGCATAGTATGGCTACATCGGATAGCCAAACAGTTGGCTATCACTTTAAACCGGTTTAGGGTTTTAACCCAAAGAAGGTATTTATGGCTAAAGCAAGTAATTACACCTCCAAAACACCCGATGAAAATGGCGTTATACATTGGAGTGATGAAGAAAATAAAATATGGTCTGAGCTTGTAGCACGTCAGCTTGCGTGTATTGAAGGCAAAGCCTGCGACGAGTATATGCAGGGGTTAGAGATAATTAACCTACCGCACGATCGCATTCCACAGTTAAGTGAACTTAACGAAGTGCTACTGGCAACAACAGGTTGGCAAGTAGCACCTGTACCTGCGCTTATCGACTTTGACGAGTTTTTTAGGTTACTTGCCAACAAGCAGTTTCCTGTTGCTACCTTTATTCGTAGCCGTGAAGAATTTGATTATTTACAAGAGCCAGATATTTTTCATGAAATATTCGGCCACTGTGCCATGCTAACAAATCCTGACTTTGCTGAATTTACGCACAAGTACGGGCAGCTAGGGTACGCGGCAGAGAAAAAAGACCGCGTTTATTTAGCGCGCATGTACTGGTTTACTGTTGAATTTGGTTTGATGCAAACCGAAAAAGGATTACGTATTTACGGCGGCGGTATTCTATCAAGCCCAGGGGAAACCCAATACGTGTATTCAGATACACCAGAAATTAACTCAATGAATGTACTAGATGTGCTGCGCACGCCCTATCGTATTGATATTATACAGCCTTTGTACTACACCATTAATTCGATTCACGATCTGTTTGAAATATCGCAAATGGATATAATGACTTTAGTTGAGCAAGCGAAGGCGCTTGGCTTACACGACCCTAAGTTTCCCCCAAAAGAAAAATTAGCGAGTTAGTTTTTTAATAAAAGTAACATCAGAATTAAGGATATAAAATGTCTTCATTAAGTGAACAAAAATGTGAAGCCTGTCATGCAGATGCACCAAAAGTATCAGATGCAGAATTGGCTGAATTAATTAAAAAAATCCCTGATTGGGTGCCAGAAGTACGCGACGGTATCATGCAGTTAGAGCGCGTTTATAAATTTAAAAACTTTAAACAAGCCATCGCGTTCACCAATAAAGTAGGTGATATGGCTGAAGAGGAAGGCCATCACCCCGGTTTATTAACTGAATGGGGTAAAGTAACGGTTACTTGGTGGAGCCATTCAATCAAAGGCCTGCATAAAAACGACTTTATTTGCGCTGCTAAAACAGACGATGTATTTAACGCGTTGTAATCAATAATTTTAAGTAAATAAAAAAGCACTTATTTTAAGTAAATAAAAAAGCACTTATTTTAAGTAAATAAAAAAGCACTTATTTTAAGTGCTTTTTATTGGTTTAATGGAAGTTTCTAGTTGTCAGCTATCAGTGACGAGCTGCCCGGCGTTAATTCTATCGACGTTTAACTCCAATCAACCAAGCCCCACTGATAACCAAAAGTTATACACTTTGCTCCCAATCACATTGTTTTACCCATTCAAACCACGGGCTGACAAAGCTTTTATCAATAACTGGAGGGGGCAGGGGGACAACAACATCGAGATTTTTAGCTAAGTAGCGCGCTACCAATATTCTCATTTTATCGCTTTCTAATTGCGCATAAGCCGACTGTAACTGTTGTTTCTCCTGTTGACTGATAAATTCGCCGTTGAGATTTTTATAGCTTAACTCAAGCCATAAAAGCAATGCCTGTTTTGATTCATTAGGAAATGCATGAGTTAACGTAGCTGTTGGGGTGTAGAGCCGTTGAAAATTAACTTGCTGCTGCTGAATTAAAAAAGTCATTAATAAACTGAGACCTGTAGAAACTTGACCGGCACGCTTATCAATGTTCTGATTTAGACTTAATGCAGTGCGAAAATATTCCTCTGCTTGCTTGATATTACCTTCATCTAAAGCAATGTAACCTAGATTATTTTGTATGAGAGCGCTTACATTTTTTAGTTTTAACAACACGGTGAGTTGATAATTTTTTTCATAAAGTGCTTTTGCTTTCGTCAAGTTATTTTGCTTCCTGGCTATCAACGCCATACTGTTTGTAAGTGTTAAACGTTGTCGGTCGTTTTTTGCATATTTATAAGCGCATTGCAACGACAACTGTGCGTCGGTTAAATAATCAAAATGGCGCAGCCAAATACCTAAAGCACTCATAATTGTGGTCAGTTGTTGTTTAAAATAGTCAGTTTGATGATGTTTAAAAATAGCTTCGATTGATTCATATAGCTTTTCTAATTGATTCGTTGGGACTGCTGAACGCATATAAATAAGGTGCCAGCGGATAAATAGTGGTGTAGGGACGTTATTAAGATTGTCTAAATTTTCTAAAATAATAATCGATTGCGCAGGGTTAACAACAAGGTAATCTTCAGCTTCGTTTAACTGACGCTCAAAATCGCTAAAATCATTGGCAATAACGGGTGTGCAAACCAATAAAATAAACCAAGCTGTAATAAAAAGCCGCAACAACCTAACCTCGACAAAGGAACCATAAGTTTATTCACTATAGTTGCCGTTTTCTAACAAAGCAACGCCATTAAATAGGGACAGGTTTGCTAGTAAGTATTTTAAAACCAATAAAAAAACCCTAAACCAAAGATCTAGAGCTTTTAATATACAATTTAATTTTCGCTAAAACACGCAACTTTTATGTGTTGTTGGGTTTCGTTTTACTCAACCCAACCTACGTTTAACACCAATCTGCATAGCGCTTAGTGCTAAAAGCTTATCGCTTTTTTTAATCATCAATTGAGCGAAGTAGGGCATTAATGCCTACTTTTTCGCGTGTTTGTTGATCTACTTTTTTCACAATTATGGCGGCGTATAAGCTATGAGTCCCGTCTTTTGAAGGAAGCGCACCGGGTACAACAACAGCACCAGCTGGTACACGGCCATAGTGAATTTCACCGGTTTCACGGTCGTAAATACGGGTACTTTGGCTGATGTAAACACCCATTGAAATAACGGCACCTTCTTCAACAATAACGCCTTCAACAATTTCTGAGCGTGCACCAATAAAACAGTTGTCTTCAATGATGGTAGGATTGGCTTGTAATGGCTCTAAAACGCCGCCTATGCCTACCCCGCCTGATAAATGTACATTCTTACCAATTTGTGCGCATGAGCCAACAGTTGCCCATGTATCAACCATAGTACCGTCATCAACATAAGCGCCAATATTTACGTACGATGGCATTAATACGACGTTTTTTCCTACAAAGCTGCCTTTACGTGCTACCGCATTGGGTACAACCCGCATACCCTCTTGTTGAAACTGCTGCGCCGTGTAGTCGCTAAATTTAAGTGGCACTTTATCAAAAAATTGATTTACGCCGTCATTCATTGGTTGATTTTCACGAATTCTGAATGAAAGCAGTACGGCTTTTTTAAGCCACTGATGAACCACCCATTCGCCTGAAATTTTCTCTGCAACGCGAGCCGCGCCACTGTCTAATAGTTCAAGTGCGTCTATAATCGCTTGTTTAACATCGCTTGATACTGTAGTAGGGCTAATGCTGTCGCGGTTATCCCACGCATTTTCAATCATGGTTTTTAAATCTGACATAATGTCCTCTTATTCAATTTCGGCGTTGAGTTTTTTACGTAATGCCTGATGAATTTTTGCTTGCTCTTCATCAGTCAGCGCTTGATATTCGTTATTTGATACCACAAAAAAATCTTCTGCGCGCTCGCCTACCGTAGTAATGCGTGCTGCATGTATGTGGAGTAAATGAGCTTGAAAAACTTCAGCTATTTTAGTTAATAGCCCCGGTATATCAACTGCTTGAATTTCTATTAAACTGCGATCTTTACGAGTATGGGGGCGCAGTACAATTTTAGGTTTAATATTAAAGTCTTTAAAACGTTGTGAGCGGCTCTTTTTAAAGCGTATTTTTTTACGTGGTTCGTTTAATGCTAGTTCTAATCCGCGTTTAATAAATTGTGCACGACTGCTGGCAATTGGGTCGCCATTCACCTCTAAAATAACAAAGTTAAACAGCACATAACCATCTTTAGTGGTGAGTACCTGAGCATGCTGAATTTGGGCTTTTTTAGAGCCAATAACACTCACTAATCGCGCAAATAGTGCACCTGAGTAAGGGCTGTAGGCAAATACTTGCGTGCCGCCATGCATGGCCTTATTAGACACGATAACACTGGGCAAACTTAAATCAGTTTTCTTGAGCAAATGCTCTGTATGCCAGGAAATTTGTTGCTCACTAAAAGCGGTAAAGTAGTTAGCTTTAAAGCGGCTCCAAATTAAATCGATTTGCTCTTCTTTATAGCGCAAATTAAGTAAGCGCTGCTTAGCTTGATGCTTTTTATCACGTATTTGGTCGCGCTGATCCATGGGGTTTTCAAGCCCAAGTCTTAGCGCACGCTGTGTGTGCAAATACAATTCGCGTAGTAGCGTGTTTTTCCAATCGTTCCATAAGTTGTCGTTTGTGGCCCGAATATCGGCCACAGTTAAGCAATAGAGGTAGTCAAGTTGACGCTCAGTTTTTACTCGAGAGGCAAAATCTTTTATTACATCTGGATCGTTTATATCTTTACGTTGAGCGGTAACAGACATAAGTAAGTGGTTACCAACAAGCCATGATATTAATTTACCATCAGAGGAAACAAACCCATGCAATTTAGCAAAAGCGATAGCGTCAACTGCGCCAAGTTCAGAGTGATCCCCCCCACGTCCTTTGGCAATATCATGAAAAATACCCGCTAAATAGAGGAGTTCAGGTTTATCCATGCGGGTAACTATTTCGCTGCAAATTGGGAATTGGCTAATTCCAGTTTTATCAAAATACTGATAAATATTATTAATTAATTTATGCGTATGCTCATCCACTGTGTAAGCATGAAACAAATCAAACTGCATTTGACCAAAAATATTTCGCCACTGCGGCAAATAGGCGGCAATCATGCCGTGTTTGTGCATTAGCGTGAACGCACGACCCATGCCGTTTGGGTGTTTTATAATACGTAAAAAAGCGGCTCTGCATGCAGCATAATCTTGTAAGTCACCTAATAAACGACGACGTACCTGACGAATAGTGCGAATTGTACTTGGGTATATATGCGTAATTTCAGGGTGCTCGGCAATATGTTCAAACAGCACAAAAAGCTGATCGCGCCTAAAAAACACGGATGGACTTTTTACACGAATTTGATGCCCAACCCGTTCAAAATTCCGATCAAGTTCTTCTACAACCACTTGGTTACTGTCTGGTGAAATACTTTGTTCAAAATACGATAACAACATTTGGTTGAGCTCACGCACCCGGCTCATTATTCTAAATAAGCGCTTCATCATTCGTTCAACGGAGGCTTTACCATCGCTACCAAAGCCTAAAATTTCAGCTGCTTGGGGTTGATGATCAAACAATAAGCGATTTTCTGAACGATTAGCAGCTAAGTGCAGTGCAAAGCGGATGTTCCATAAGTTTTCAAGGCACTCTAACAGTTCTTGATACTCTTCATGGGTAAGATAGCCGTGACTAATCAGCTCTTGTAAGGTTTCGGCTCTAAAGTGTTTCTTAGCCACCCAGATTATGGTCTGTAAGTCGCGCAGGCCGCCCGGGTTTTCTTTGATATTGGGTTCTAAGTTATAGGCCGTGCCGTGACATTTTTTATGACGCAAATTTTGTTCTTGTACTTTCGCAATAAAAAACTCACGGGATCCCCAAACAGGTGTCTCTATAAGGTAATTTTTAAGCTTTTCAAATTCAATGTGGTTACCAAAAATTAAGCGGCTTTCTAGTAGGCTGGTGGCAAAGGTGACATCTTCGCGCTTTTGTTCTATAGCTTGTTCAATGGTACGTACGCTATGGCCTATTTCTAGATTAAGATCCCATAGCATAGTGACAAACTGGCCAATTTTTTCACAAATCTCATCATTAGGTTGTTTTGTAACAAGCAATAAAAAATCTATATCTGAATAAGGATGCAGTTCACCACGGCCATAACCCCCTACGGCAATTAAAGCTAAATCAGGCTCGTGAGCTAAATCATAAACATGAAAAAGTTTAATCAGTAATCGGTCAATAAACTCTGCGCGAGCATTAATTAAGTTACCAACAGGTTGTTTAGAAAATTCATTGTGCAACCATTTATAAAAATAGGCGGAGCAGTCACGGTAATCGCTAAGTTGCTGAGCATCATTGAGCAACTTTTTTACTTTGTTGGGTAATGCCACTTAGGTTAGCTCCTATGTATGGATTGCGGTGTAATTATATAGTTTCTTTTTAGATGGGTGTGCCGTAAGGGAAATGAACTCGGTTATATGCCCTTACAGCAAATTCTTAGTCGATGCTTAGGCTAAAGCCTGTTAGTCGCATGATTAAGCACACACTAAATTAGTGTTCGATGATGCGATCAATCGTATCATCTGATCGGAGTGTCAAAATTTCAACTCCATTATCAGTCACCAGTAAAGTGTGTTCCCACTGAGCTGATAAACTACGGTCTTTTGTAACCACAGTCCAGTCGTCTTTTAGTAATTTACACTGGCGTTTACCTGCATTTACCATAGGCTCAATAGTTAAACACATACCCGCTTTAAGTGTTTCGCCAGTTCCTGCTTTACCATAATGCATTACCTGTGGTTCTTCATGGAATTCACTGCCAATACCATGGCCGCAATATTCACGTACAATAGAGTAATTAAAGCTCTCTGCATATTTTTGAATAGCTGCACCAATATCTCCAAGGCGAACACCCGGTTTTACCATTTTAATGGCAAGGTAAAGGCTTTCTTGAGTGACCTCTGCAAGGCGTTTACCTTGAATGTTGGGTGTGCCTACATGAAACATTTTTGATGTATCACCGTGGTAACCATTTTTAATCACCGTGATGTCGATGTTGACACTGTCGCCTTCTTTTAATGGTTTGTCGTTGGGAATACCGTGACAAATTACATGATTTACTGAGGTGCAAATTGATTTTGGAAAACCATGATAATTAAGAGGCGCAGGAACGGCATCTTGCACATTAACAATATAATCATGACAAATTGTATTTAGCTCATCGGTGGTGATACCTGGCACCACATGGGGTTCGATCATTTCTAACACATCAGCAGCCAAACGGCCTGCTACACGCATTTTTTCGATTTCTTCAGGGGTCTTAATCACAGCGCTCATTGAGGCTCCAAAGTTGCGTTTTTAGATGATTATCGTCGCACAATTTTTGCACGAGACGTTGAGTATTTATTTTTAATATGGTATAAAGCGCGCCGTCTTTTTACAAATAAATTCTTTAATGATTTTTTGTATTTGAGGCAAACACAATTTTATTTTAACACACACACGTATCGTCACATACACTTGGGTGCATTTCAGTTTCATTTAACTGCGGTGTTGGTGCTATGGGATATGTGGAGGCCTAACCCTAAACAACTTAGAGGATTTACAAAATGGCAAACGTTTCAATGCGCGATATGCTTCAAGCTGGTGTTCACTTTGGTCACCAAGCACGTTACTGGAACCCTAAGATGAAGCCTTTCATCTTCGGCGCACGTAACCGTGTACATATCATCAATCTTGAGCAAACTGTACCAATGTTCAACACTGCACTTAAATTTTTATCAGGTGCAGCTGCAAACAAAGGTAAAGTTCTTTTCGTTGGTACTAAGCGTGCAGCAAGCGAAGCAGTGAAAGAAGCTGCTCTGCAAAGCGATCAATTCTTCGTTAACCACCGTTGGTTAGGCGGCATGTTGACTAACTGGAAAACAGTTCGTCAATCAATCAAGCGTCTTAAAGACCTTGAAGCTCAAAGCCAAGACGGTACTTTTGAGAAGTTAACTAAGAAAGAAGCATTAATGCTTACTCGTGAAATGGAAAAGCTTGAAAAGAGCCTTGGTGGTATTAAAAACATGGGTGGCCTTCCAGACGCTATCTTTGTAATCGATGCTGACCACGAGCACATTGCTATCCGTGAAGCAAACAACCTAGGTATTCCTGTTGTTGCAATCGTTGATACTAACTCTAACCCAGACGGTGTTGATTACATCGTACCTGGTAACGATGATGCTATCCGTGCAATTAACCTTTACACTAGCGCTGTTGCAGCTGCGATCACTGAAGGCCGTGAGAGTAACATCGTTGCTCAAGCTGAAAAAGATGACTTCGTAGAAGCTGAGTAATTAGCTGTCATCAAGTCTTCATCTTTTAAAGGTGAAGACTTGCTATTCTTGTAGAGCGGGTAACCGCTTATCTAAACCTGATTCAGATTTGAGGATTTACTAATGGCTGTAACTACTGCCCTAGTTAAAGAATTACGCGAGCGTACTGGCGCTGGCATGATGGATTGTAAAAAAGCGTTAACTGAGACTGATGGTGACATCGAGTTAGCGATTGAAAATATGCGTAAGAGCGGCGCTGCAAAGGCTGCTAAAAAAGCAGGTAACATTGCTGCTGAAGGGACTATTATCATCAAGCAAAATGCCGGTGTTGCAGTGCTTGTAGAAGTTAACTGTCAAACTGACTTTGTGGCTAAAGATGTAAGCTTTTTAGCATTTGCTAACAAAGTTGCAGATGCTGCTATTGCTGACACAACAACGATTGAAGATCTTCAAGCTAAGTTTGAAGAAGACCGTGTTGAACTTGTTACTAAAATTGGTGAAAACATTAATGTACGTCGTCTGCAGTACATCACAGGTGAAAACCTTGTTGAGTACCGTCACGGTGAGCGTATTGGTGTTGTTGTTGCAGGTGTTGCAGATCAAGAAACACTTAAGCACGTTGCAATGCACGTTGCTGCTTCAAGCCCAGAGTACTTAACGCCAGGTGACGTACCTGCTGATGTAGTTGAAAAAGAAAAGCAAGTACAAATCGACATCGCGATGAATGAAGGCAAGCCTGCTGAAATCGCTGAAAAGATGGTTGTTGGTCGTATGAAGAAATTTACTGGTGAGGTTTCTCTTACTGGTCAAGCTTTCATCATGGAACCTAAAAAATCTGTTGGCGAAATTCTTAAAGAGAAAAACGCAACGGTTACTGGCTTCGTACGTATGGAAGTTGGTGCAGGTATCGAGAAGAAAGAAGAAGATTTTGCTGCTGAAGTAGCTGCTCAAATTGCAGCGGCTAAAGCTAAGTAAGACACACTATGTGTGATGAAAAAGGAAAATACATGCAATTAAAGTACTATTTGCTTTTGCGTCACGCTTAGAAATTCTTTAAAATAACCGCGCTTTTATGTTTTACATAAGCGCGGTTATTTTTTATCCATAATTCAATAAAAGTTGGCCCCAAAACTATGACTATCAATCGCAAACCTATTTTTAGACGTGTTCTTCTCAAATTAAGTGGTGAAGCTTTAATGGGAGACGAAGGCTTCGGCATCGACCCTAAAGTGTTAGATCGAATGGCACAAGAAATTAAAGAGTTAGTAGAGCTCGACGTAGAAGTAGGTTTAGTCATCGGCGGTGGTAATTTTTTACGTGGCGGCTCATTAGCTGAGGCGGGTATGAACCGCGTTGTTGGCGACCACATGGGAATGCTAGCAACGGTGATGAATGGCCTTGCTATGCGTGATGCGTTGCACCGTGCTTTTGTCAATTGTCGTTTGATGTCAGCGATTCCACTTAACGGTGTGTGTGATGCATACAACTGGGCCGAAGCCATTAGCTTATTAAAAACGGGCCGTGTTGTTATTTTTGCAGCAGGGACAGGTAACCCGTTTTTTACGACTGACTCTGCAGCGTGTTTACGTGGTATTGAAATTGAAGCAGACACCGTGATTAAAGCCACCAAAGTAGACGGTGTTTACAGTGATGATCCGGTAAAAAATCCGGAGGCAACACTTTACCGTCACTTAAGCTACAATGAAATTATTGATAAAGAATTAAAAGTTATGGATTTAGCGGCATTTACGCTTGCTCGCGATCACAATATGCCATTGAGCGTATTTAATATGAATAAATCAGGCGCATTAAAACGCGTAATAATGGGTGAAGAAGAAGGAACCCTTATTTCTTCACAAGCCTCAGATGAAGTTAGTAACTAGATTAGGATTAAACCGTGATTAACGATATTCAAAAAGATGCGCAACAGCGCATGCAAAAAAGTGTAGCAGCACTTGGTAGTCAATTATCTAAAATTCGAACTGGCCGAGCTCATCCGGCAATTTTAGACGGTATTATGGTGTCGTACTATGGTGCACCAACACCGTTAAACCAAGTTGCCAATGTAACAATTGAAGATTCACGTACACTGGCTATTGGTGTATTTGATAAGTCACTGGCGCAAGCTGTTGAAAAAGCAATAATGGCATCAGACTTAGGTTTAAACCCAATGTCTGCTGGTACCGTTATCCGTGTACCACTTCCTCCCCTTACTGAAGAGCGCCGTAAAGATTTAATTAAAATCGTACGTGGCGAAGTAGAGGGCGGTCGTGTCGCTATTCGTAATATACGCCGTGATGCCAATGGCGATATTAAAAACTTATTGAAAGATAAAGACATCTCTGAAGATGAAGCACGTCAAGCAGAAGATGCTATTCAAAAAATTACTGATAAGTTTATCAAAGAAATGGATACGCAGCTTACAGCCAAAGAAGCTGAGTTGATGGAAATCTAAGCTTCTTTTGCTTATCTTTTGAGCTTAAAAACGCTCACGATTAAAGGTCAGTTGGCTCAAGGAAAATTATTAGTTTTGAAACGCCGTCTGGGGTATACTAGGTGGCGTTTTTTTATGGAATACACAAAATTTATGGTTCTGGACGCTGATACAATTTCACAGCAATGTTTACCTAAGCATGTTGCCATCATCATGGATGGTAATGGACGTTGGGCGCAAGCTAGAAATAGACCTCGTGTATATGGGCATAAAAAAGGCGTGGATGCGGTTCGTCAATCCGTGCAGTTTTGTACTAAATTAGGAATACAATCGTTAACCTTATTTGCTTTTAGTAGTGAAAACTGGCGTCGCCCTGAAGACGAAGTAAATACATTAATGGAGCTTTTTTTATTTGTACTAAGCAAAGAAGTTAAAAAGCTGCATAAAAACAACGTAAAACTAACCATCATTGGAGATTTATCTCGATTCTCTGAAAGCTTATGCACTAAAGTACATACAGCTCAAGAACTAACAGCAAACAATACCGGGCTGCATCTAAATGTTGCGGCAAATTACGGTGGTCGCTGGGACATGGCTCACGCTGCTAAGCAAGTTGCTTTAAAGGTAGCGAGTGGGGAAATTGATCCAACCGATATTACAGAACAACATATTGCACAGCATATGAGTATGGCAGATCAGGCACAGCCCGATTTATTGATCCGTACCGGTGGCGATGTCAGAATAAGTAATTTTTTACTTTGGCAGGCGGCGTATGCTGAACTTTATTTTACAAATACACTTTGGCCTGACTTTAATGAAGCTGCTTTTACAGAGGCCATTGCATGTTACGTTGCCAGAGAGCGACGTTTTGGTTGCACGGGCGAACAAATAAAACAATTACTTGCTCAAACCTAAAATAGATTAAGGGTCATAACTTTGTTAAAACAACGCATTTTAACCTCGCTAGTGCTAGCACCTTTAGCACTGGTTTTGGTTTTTTACACCCCACTAACCTTATTTAGTTATTTTGCGGGTGCTATCGTACTAATGGGTGCATGGGAATGGTCTACATTTATGGGGCTATGCGATAAGCTAAAACGCGCAGCCTTTGTATTACTAGTCGCTGTGTTATTGAGCTTACTTAACTTGCATTGGCCAATAGAAACACTGTGGCAAAATGGTCAGTTGGTGGGCGATGCAAATTATTTATTTACGCTGTCGTTTTCGTGGTGGATTGTTGCCAGTTATTTAGTTTGGCGTTACCCTGCCATGGCCAAAGGCTGGAATGAAGGCGTAATGATGCGCGGCATTGCCGGTTTGTTGACTTTAGTGCCGCTATGGCTTGCGCTTAACACGCTTCGAAGTGCGCAGTACAGTGAATCTACTCACTATGGCTCTATGTTGATCTTGGTTGTTTTAGGTATTGTTTGGAGTGCTGATATTGGCGCTTACTTTACTGGAAAAAACTTTGGTAAACATAAGTTAATGCCTAAAGTTAGTCCAAATAAAACCATAGAGGGCCTAGTTGGCGGTGTGATTGCTGCGGTGTTATTTGTACTGGCTTTTTGTTACTACACTAATATTGACACTTCTGTGTGGCCCATATATGCACTAATGACTGCTTTTATTGCCTTGTTTTCTGCTATTGGTGACTTATTAGAGAGCATGTTCAAACGCGAAGCGGGTCTTAAAGACAGTGGTCGCTGCTTACCTGGGCACGGTGGGATTTTAGATCGTATCGATAGCCTAACTGCAGCAGCCCCTATGTTTGTAATTTGCTTTGCTTGGACGCTTAGTTTATGAGTGTGCAACAACTGGTTATTTTGGGCGCAACGGGTTCGATAGGCCTTAATACATTAGACGTTGTTGCAAGGAACCAACAGCAATTTCAAGTGTTTGCATTAGCTGCAGGGCACAACGCGAAAAAAATGGCTGAACTGTGTATAGCCCATAAACCTCGTTATGCTGTTATGGCCTCAGAATCAGCTGCTAAACAACTTTGTGCGCTTTTAAAGCATGTAAGTAAAACGCAAGTAATGCATGGTGAGAAAGCCATGAGTGAGCTTTGTGCGCATGTTGATGTTGATACTGTTATGTCAGCGATTGTTGGTGCGGCTGGATTATTACCGACCTTAAGTGCTGTGCAAGCGGGTAAAAAAATATTGCTTGCCAATAAAGAGTCATTAGTGATGTCGGGGCAGTTATTTATCGATAAAGTTAAACAGCATCAGGCTATTTTACTCCCTATCGACAGCGAACATAATGCTATTTTCCAATGCCTTCCTCATACATTACAAAATGCCAATGCGGACGATCGCATTCAAGCTCATGGTGTAAGCAAAATTTTATTAACGGGTTCTGGTGGCCCATTTTTAAACCGTGATATTAATACCTTACATAACGTTAGCGTAAAAGAAGCCGTTACTCATCCAAACTGGTCCATGGGGCAAAAAATATCAGTTGATTCGGCCACCATGATGAACAAAGGCTTAGAGTTTATTGAAGCTAAATGGTTATTTAACTGTGATGCCAGTGATATTGATGTGGTGATTCATCCCCAAAGTATTATCCACTCAATGGTGCAATACCAAGATGGCTCAATTTTGGCGCAAATGGGAAACCCTGATATGCGCACCCCAATAGCCCATGCACTTGCTTATCCTCAGCGAATTGACGCAGGTGTTAAGCCGCTAAACTTTGCTGATATTGGTGATTTTTCATTTACCAAACCTGACTTTTCCCGTTACCCAAATTTAAAACTTGCAATGGCTGCCTGTGATTCAGGCCAAGGAGCAACCACCACACTCAATGCAGCCAATGAAATGGCCGTTAATGCGTTTTTACAAGGGCTGATTAGTTTTACTGATATTTATAAAGTGAATGCGCAAACGTTAGATGCAGCCCAGCATGCTCATGTGCAAACATTAGATGAAATTTTAGAATGTGATCGTTTAGCACGCTTAAGCGCAGCGCAGTTTATAACAAAGGTGGCACATTAATATGTTCGATTTTTTCTGGAATTTAGGCTCTTTTATATTAGCGCTCGGTATTTTAGTCACGGTACATGAGTATGGCCACTTTTGGGTCGCACGTAAGGCCGGTGTAAAGGTACTGCGTTTTTCAATTGGTTTTGGAAAACCCTTACTAAAATGGCATGATAAACATAACACCGAGTATGTGATAGCAGCCATTCCACTGGGTGGTTACGTGAAAATGCTCGATGAGCGAGTAGATGATGTTCCTGCTAATCAGCGCCATTTATCGTTTAATGCCAAATCTGTTCAAGCGCGTATTGCAATCGTTGCCGCAGGGCCAATGGCAAATTTTTTATTCTCTATTTTTGCCTTAGCGCTGATGTATATGGTCGGTGTACAAACCATAAAACCGGTTGTAGGCAATGTTGTTGAAGGTAGCCGAGCAGAGCAGGCGGGTATTATGTCGACTCAGCAAATAATTAAAATTGGTGATGACGACATATCAAACTGGCAAGATGCCACTTTTGCTTTAATGTCTCATTTAGGCGATAAAAGTGTTGCCGTTACGTTACGCAATGATAACTACCAGCAAACAATACAAACGCTAAACCTTGATGGCTGGAAACTTGATCAGCAAGATGTACCACCGTTGAGTTCGCTGGGTATTGTGCCGTTTCGCCCTCAAGCCACATTAACGATCGCTGCCATTACTAAAAATTCAGCTGCTGAGCAGGCAAGTTTACAGGTTAACGATGTTATTTTAGCTGTAAACGGTGAAACAATGAGCAGTTGGCAGCAATTAGTTAATGTTATTACGCAATCGGCTAACAAATCCTTACAATTTAGTGTAAAAAGACAAGATAGTATAGAAACAATAACCGTCACCCCAAAGAGCCGCGTTGTTAGTGATGGCATAGAGCAAGGCTTTTTAGGTGTTGCGCCGGTTGTAGAGCAATGGCCTGATGATTTTGTTGAGACTAGACATTATGGGCCTTTAGATAGTATTGTGCTGGGCACAAAAGAAACATGGCGTTTAATTACGCTGAGTTTTGACATGATAGGTAACTTAATAACAGGTCAAGTATCGGTTAAAAACTTAAGTGGACCGGTTGGCATTGCGGTAGGCGCGGGCAACAGTGTTAGTTATGGGTTTGTTGCATTTTTAAGCTTTTTAGCTTTGATCAGCGTTAATTTGGGAGTATTTAATTTACTCCCTTTGCCAGTGCTTGATGGTGGGCACTTAATGTATTACGTAATTGAACTTTTTCGTAAAAAACCAGTCTCTGAAAAGACACAAGAGCTTGGTTTTAAAGTGGGAGCCTTGCTACTCATTTTTCTAACATGTTTCGCTTTGTTCAATGATGTATCGCGCTTGTAGTTGTTAAGCGTGGTAACGACAAATTAGAACACGATTGTAAAGCTCGTAACTATTAGGTTTTCGATGCTAAGCGGTAATACAGTTGTAAAGGATAAAGATAATAAAATGGCTATAAAAAAACATTTGGTGGTTTCAAGTTTATTGGGTGCAAGTTTTGCAGCCCTAGGCCAAAACTCCTTTATTGTTGAAGATTTAAAAGTTGAAGGATTGCAACGTGTTGCACTTGGTGCTGCACTAACACATATTCCTATTAACGTGGGCGACAATGTTGATGAATACACCATTTCAAAAACAATCAAGTCACTTTATCGCTCAGGTCACTTCGACAATATCAAAGCGCTACGTGATGGTAACAACGTTATTTTTAAAGTAACTGAACGCCCAACAATTAGCCTTATAGAATTTGAAGGCAATAAAGATATTAAAGATGAGCAGTTAAATCAGTCGCTCGATCAACAAGATATTCGCCAAGGTGAGCCACTTGATAAGACGGTTATCGATAATATTGAAAAAGGGTTAGTTGAATTTTTCCATAGTATTGGTAAATACAATGCCAAAGTGGACATTAGCATTACTAAACTACCGCGTAACCGTGTCAAGTTAAAACTTAAATTTGATGAGGGGGATGCTGCCTCTATTCGTCAAATTAACCTAGTAGGTAATGAGCTTTTTTCAAACGAAGAGTTATTACAACTTGCTGAGTCGCAGCAAGATTTACCATGGTGGCAGTTTATGGGTAGCGACCGCTATCAAAAACAAACCATTGAAGGTGACTTAGAAAAAATTCGCAGCTTTTACTTAGACCGAGGTTATTTACGGTTTAATATTGACTCTACTCAAGTATCGGTCAGTCCTGAGCGTGAGTCTGTTTATGTAACGGCAAATATCACCGAAGGCGTAAAATACAAAGTTAAAGGCTTTGATTTTATTGGTGATTTATTAGGTCGTGAAGAACTTATAAAAAGCGTTATCCCGCTTCGTACCGGTGAACTTTACAACGGCTCTGTGGTGACTTCTTCAGAAGAGTTTATAAAAAGTTACTTAGCACGTTTTGGCTATGCCAACGCTGAAGTGCGAACTATTCCAGAGATTGATGACGAAAACCAAGAAGTGCAACTGACTCTTTCGGTTGACCCAGGTAAGCGGGTGTATGTTCGCCGTATTATTGTCGGTGGTAATCAAAATACAGCCGATGAAGTGTTGCGCCGTGAAATGACACAGCTTGAAGGTGCATGGTTATCTAACCAAAATCTAGAGCGTTCTAAATTACAAATTCAGCGCCTACCTTATATGGAAACCGTTGATTTTAATGTAATACCTGTGCCGGGTGTTGACGACCAAGTTGACGTTGATTTTACCGTTAAAGAGCAATCGGCAGGTAGCTTTAATGCGGGTCTTGCTTATGGCTCGTACTTAGGTCTACAGTTTAATATTGGTGTAACCGAGTCTAACTTTTTAGGCACGGGTAACCAAATTGGCTTTAATATTAATACCTCGCGTGGTTCTGAGCGTGTCAGTGTATCCTATACTGACCCTTATTTTACCCCCGATGGTGTGTCGCAAGGCAGTAGTATTTTTTACAGTAATTACGATGCCAGTCAATTTAGCTTAATTGACTATAAATCAAAAAGTTATGGTTTAGGCACTAACATTGGTTTTCCAATTGATGCCGTAAATCGTATTAATTTTGGTGCTCGTTGGATAGAAGAAGAGTTATCAGACATAGCGGAGTACGAACAAACACGTGTATTGCGTGAAACATTCTTAGATCCAGAAAACCCAGATGCGGGTTTTGAGTTTACAAAGTATGAGTTAAGTGTTGGCTGGTCACGTGTAACGGTTAACCGTGGTTTATTCCCAACGGCTGGTTCACGACAAACATTAAACCTCACCGCGACAACGCCAAACTCAGATTTAAAATACTTTAAGTTAAATTACGACTCGCGTTTTTACTGGCCTATATCTAACGATCATCGCTGGGTATTTTCAACCCGAGCTGCATTTGGTTACGGGAACGGTTATGGTTCTACCAATGGGTATGAACAAACCTTACCGTTCCAAGAGTATTTCCGTATTACCGAAATGGAGTTACGTGGTTTTGACCGAAACACCATTTTACCGCGTGCTGTTTCACGTGTACCGCTATCACTACCAGGCACTCCAAATCCTGACGGTACAACAACTGGCAATGTTGGTGGGGCTTCAGAGTTTGATGTATTGAGACCTCAAGGCCGTATAGGTGGTAACGCGAAGGCGGTTGCAGGTATGGAGCTGATTGTTCCTACACCGTTCTTAGATGATGAAAATACCAGTTCAGTACGCACTAGCTTCTTTGTTGATGCTGCTAACGTGTGGGATACCGAGTTTAGTGTTGATCGTTATCAAAACCTCGGTGTTGATGAACGTGCAAAATTAGATGACTACTCAGACCCGATGCGCTTTAGAGTTGCAACCGGTTTATCATTACAGTGGATCTCACCTATGGGTCCTATGCTTATAAGCTTTGCGTATCCGTTGCAAAAAGAAGAAGATGACGATACCAAAACGATTAGTTTTAATATTAGTAACACTTTCTAAAGGAGTTTTTTGTGAAAAAATTATTTAAATCAACAGCCGTTGCCGTTTTAGCTACACTTATGATGGGTACATCCGTTAATGCTTTTGCTCATAAAGTAGGTATTGTAGATATGCAAGAAATCTACAAACAGCTTCCACAAATGGCTAAAATTGAACAGTCTTTACAGACTGAGTTTGCTGAGCGTCGCCAAGAGCTTGAAAAATTACAAGGTGATATCCGCTTTGAAGCTGAAAAGTTTAAGCGTGAAAGCACCACAATGAGTCAAGCGCAAAAAGACGCATTACGTGATAAAATTCAGGGAATGCAACAAAATCTTGCTGAAAAAGGCCGCCCACTCGAGCAAGAAATTAAAGCACGCCAAAACCAAGAATTAGCTAAAGTTCAAAGCTTAATTATTAAAACCATCGAAGAAATTGCTAAACAAGGTGACTTTGACGAGGTGAAAGTAAAAGACACAACAATTTACTTTAATCCTAAAAAAGTAACAGATCTTTCTGAAAAAGTTGTAACAGCGGTCAGTAAGAAATAATCACCCTATGCAAAATTATACGCTTTCGCAAATTGCGAAACTTCTAAGCGCCGAACTTGACGGTGATGGCGCTTTAGAAATTAACAAGATAGCAACCATTGCACATGCCCATACTGGGCATATTGCATTTTTAGCGAACAAGAAATACCGCTCTCAACTTGAAACCACACAAGCGAGTGCGGTAATACTCAGCCCTGACGATGCGCCTTATTTTTCAGGCAATAAAATCATTGTTGCTAATCCTTATGTTAGTTATGCCAAACTCGCTCAGTTAATGGACACTACACCACGTAGCGCAAACAGTGGCATACACCCAAGTGCGGTAATTCACCCCAGTGCACAGGTAAGCAAAAGCGTAGCCATTGGTGCCAATGTAGTGATTGAAGCGGATGCTGTAATTGGTGATAACGTACAAATTGGTCCGAACAGTTTTATTGGTGAACGTGTTAACATAGGCTCAGGTACCAAGTTTTGGTCAAGTGTTAGCGTTTACCATGATGTTGAGATTGGCGCAGATTGTTTATTTCAAGCTAATTGTGTGATTGGCAGTGACGGCTTTGGCTATGCAAATGAACGCGGCCAATGGCTTAAAATTCCACAACTAGGCTCAGTGATCATTGGCGATAAAGTAGAAATTGGCGCAAGCACCACCATAGACCGTGGGGCACTCGATGATACTATTATTCACAGTAACGTCATTATTGATAATCAATGTCAAATAGCGCATAACGTCGAAATAGACTCAGGTACCGCCATAGCTGGCTGTACGGTACTCGCAGGCAGTGTCAGTATAGGTAAAAATTGCCAAATTGGTGGTATGAGCGCAATAAACGGTCACATGACAGTGTGTGATGGTGTTATAATTACTGGCATGAGTATGGTGACTAAATCAATCACTGAGCCAGGTATTTACTCATCTGGTATGCCACATACGACTAACAAAGAATGGCGAAAATCTATTGCTCACTTGCGTAATCTTTCAGACATGAAATCACGTCTAAAAGCGCTTGAAGCATTAAATAAGTCATGAACGTTGAACACTAAAAAGGATGCTATTTTGGCAAACGAATTAAATAGCCTAGATATTCAAGAAATTTTAACTTTATTACCGCACCGTTACCCGATGCTACTGATTGATCGTGTTATTGATTTCACCCCGGGTGAATCGCTACATGCGATTAAAAATGTATCGATTAATGAACCTATTTTCACCGGCCATTTCCCAAATCAGCCGATTTTTCCTGGTGTGCTAATATTAGAATCAATGGCGCAAGCAACGGGTTTATTAGGATTCAAAACGGTTGAAAATCGTAGCGAAAACGAACTTTATCTATTTGCAGCCGTAGACAACGCTCGCTTTAAGCAGCCCGTTGTGCCAGGCGATACCATGCATCTTCATGTTAAGTTTTTAAAAGAGCGTCGTAACATATGGAAATTTGCGGCTGAAGCTAAAGTTGACGGCAAAACAGTATGTAGCGCCGAAATCATGTGTGCTAGAAGAGAGTTTTAATTGTGATCCATGCTACGGCAATAATCGAACCGGGTGCAAAACTTGGTAACAATGTGTCAGTTGGACCATACAGTTACATCGGTAATGATGTTGTTATTGGTGATGACTGTATTATTGAGTCTCACGTTGTTGTTAAAGGACCTGCTACTATTGGCACTGGTAACCATATTTTTCAGTTTGCTTCTGTGGGCGAAGCCTGCCAAGACAAAAAATACAACAACGAACCAACCAGCTTAATTATTGGCGACAATAATGTGATTCGTGAATGTGCGACTATTCATCGCGGTACCATTCAAGATAAAGGCGTTACCAAAATAGGTAGCAATAACCTATTTATGGCTTACACACACGTTGCACACGATGCGGTGATTGGCGATAACGTTATTTTTGCAAATAATGCCAGTGTAGCCGGCCATGTGCATGTTGGCGATTGGGTTATTTTAGCGGGTAACTCGGGAGTGCATCAATTTTGTAAAATCGGTGCGCATGCATTTGTGGGTATGTATTCGGGTGTTAACAAAGACGTTCCGCCATTTGTTACCACCATTGGTATGCCAGCGGGCCCGGCAGCAATCAATACTGAGGGCATGAAACGCCGTGGCTTTGAAAGTGATGAAATAATGGCTGTACGCCGTGCTTATAAAGCATTTTACCGTAAAAGCCTAGGTGTTGATGAAGCGATTGAATCGCTTTTAGATGACGCTGAAAAATACCCAGCTGTGCAACTGATGATCGATTTTGTTAAACGCTCAGAGCGCGGTATCGTGCGTTAATAGTAGTTTAATACATATAAAAAACCACCTCTGATAATCAAGGTGGTTTTTTATTAAATTCAGTCCCTACCTCGTCTTATTTTATTACCCTCGCTGTAAAGGTCTTGATTGTGTAAATAATGAAGACAATGATTAAAAACGAGTCGTTAACGCCACGTAGTCAGGGTGCTCATTGAGTAATTGTTGATGTTGGCCTTGGGCTACAATTTTCCCGTTATCGAGCCAGATTACACTATCCATTTGTGATAACAATCCAGGATCGTGTGTAATTGTCAGTACACTGGCACACTCTTTTAGTTGTAAAATGCTGTTCATAACGGCTTGTTTAGAAATATTATCAAGCCCTTCAGTGGGTTCGTCGAGCACTAAAATAGCGGGTTGTTGCAGCTGGGCTTGTGCTAAGGCAATACGTCTTGATTGACCTTGAGAAACATTGCGCCCACCGGTGCCCAATCGGGTTTTCAGCCCTTGTTTGAGCTCTGAAAACCAATCACCTAATTCTGCCTGTGCTAGTGCTGCTATCATTTGTTGCGAGGTTGCATCGGGTGCCGCGTAACTAAGGTTTTCGCTTAATGTGCCATCAAAAATATGATGTTGCTGGGCTAAAATATTTACTGTTGTTGCACGGTTTTCATTATTTAAATCATGCAGGTTGATGATTTCTTTTTCGCTTTGTAAGCTTATTGTCCCTTGTTGCAGTGGCCATAAACCACTGAGTAAATTTACTAAGGTTGTTTTACCACTGCCACTTCTGCCCACAATCGCAACTTTATGTTTTGCGGGCAATACAAAACTGACATTATTTAAAGCCTGTTTTTGGCCATAGTGGTAGCTAATATTATCTAGCGAAAGTGTATGTTGTTTGTTTTGTAAATCGATGGCTTGTGATGCTATGTCGTTTTTAGTTAGGACTTTATCTTCAAGGATAAAGAGTCGCTCAGCTGCTTTGAGTACACTCGGTAACTCAATAAACGCGTTGGGCAGTAACAATACGCTTTCAAAGCTAGCGAGTACAAACAAACTCAACATCGCTAGTTCCACATTTACCATGGCGCCACTAAACACCAGTGGCACAATAGTTACAATGCTAGCAAGCATAGCCAGTTGCACTATAAGTAAGCTTAAACCATCTGAGTTTGCCAGTGCTTTATGGCGAATAAATAATTGTTGATTGTATTGCTTGCTTAACTGATCACATTTAGTGAGTTGTTGGCTACGTGCTTGATAAATATTCAGCTCTCTGAGACCGGTAAGGGTATCTGATAGTTCAGCTCTTAATTGTGCGCTGAGTAATGTTTCTTGGTGGCTGTTTTTATTTAATTGTTTGCTTAGTAATGCCGGTATAACAACCCCAATAATAACAATGCCAGTAAAACAAATGAGAGCAACATTTACATTGTAAGCTGACATAAACAGCATAATAATAGGCACAGTGAGCAGGGCTACTAACATTGGTAGTAACACGTTTAAATAAAACTTATCCAGTGCGTCAACATCGTTTTGTAAGCGGTTAACTAAATCGGCACTGCGGCTCATAGCCAAATCAAGGTTATTAAGCTTGCTGAGGGTGGCGAACATACTTACCCGTATTTCACTTAACAATAAAAATGTGGCGTTGTGCGTCACTAAGCGCTCAGCGTAACGTGAAGCGGTGCGCACAATTGCCAAAAACCGAATGGTGCCAGCAGGGGTAAAGTAGTTTATTTGAATGCCAGCAATGCCTGCGGCTGCCATTGAGGCTAAAAACCAGCCGGAAATAGCGAGTAAGCCGACATTTGCCAGCACCGTGAGTGACGCTAAAAATGTGCCTAAAAGCATTGCTTTATAATGAGGGCGGCACAGTTTGAGTAACCGAATAAAGTTAGCCATTAGTCACTCCATAGCGTGCTGTTTGTAGTAGCGTATTAAATAGGCCTGCTTGCTGGCTGAGCGTGTTAAAGTCACCTTGCTGAGCGATGGTGCCGTTATCCATAACGATAAGCAGTTCGGCATTTTTTACCGTATTTAAGCGGTGTGCAATGGCGATCACTAAGTGATTTTTTGCATAATCAGCAATGGCATTTTGAATGAGTTGCTCGGTTTGGATATCTAAATGCGCGGTGGGCTCATCAAGCATTAAAATAGGGGCATGTTTTAAAAATGCACGCGCTAAAGCAATACGCTGCTTTTGCCCACCAGAGAGACCTTCGCCTTGTTCACCTATTAAGGTGTTAAATCCATCAGGTAAGTCGTTAATAAATTCCAATGCGCCTGCTTGCTCTGCAGCATGTTCAAGCGCTTCATTTGAAACGTCTGACTTACCGAGTTTTATATTGGCAGCAATAGTGTCGTAAAATAACGTCGGCTTTTGTGGGATCCATGCAATGTGTTGTTGTAATTGGCTGATATCTGCTGTTGTTAGTGGTTGCTGATCAATCGATATGTGTTGTATTACTTCTGGGTGAAAGCCAAGCATGCAATCAAGTAGAGTGCTCTTACCTGAGCCGCTGGCACCTACAATAGCCACTAAGCCTGTGCTTGGCAGAATTAAATTAATATTATTAATTCCTTCATTGCTATCAGGGTAACTAAAGTTTAGGTTATCAATGCTGATAGTGCTGTTACCCTCCATGTTTATATTAGCGGTGTGGTTATTATCATTTGAGGGTAATGGCGCATTTAAAATAATCAACATGTCTGCGGCGGCACTAATTCCTTGTAAACGCGCATGATAATGGCTGCCTAATTGGCGCAGTGGTAAGTAAAACTCAGGCGCTAACAGCAACACGACAAAGCCGGTCGCAAAATCGAGCGTGCCAAAAAATAACCTAAAACCAATAATAACGGCTACCAGCGCCACACTAATTGTGGCTAAAAACTCCAGTGCAAAAGAGGATAAAAAAGCAATTTTTAACACACTTAACGTTGCGTGCCTAAAATCGTCTGAAATTTTAGCTATTTGCTTTAACTCTTTTTGCGTGGCATTAAATAGTTTTAGTTGGGTGAGCCCTTGTATGCGGTCAAAAAAGTAATTTCCTAATACTGCCAGCTGTTGCCAGCGTTTTTGATTAAGCGCTTCTGCTTTGTGGCCAACTAAAATCATAAAAAACGGAATGAGTGGCGCGGTTAATAAAAATATTAGCCCCGCTTTATAATCGGTCGGAAATATAACCACTAATATTGCTAATGGAATAAGTGCACTATAGGCAACACCGGGTAGGTATTTGGCATAATAGTCATGCAGCGCCTCCACACCATTATGCAGAGTATTAAGGGTTGCGCCTTGGCCATGTTGTTCTATATAACTAGGGCCGAGTTGTGTGAGTTTATCGAGTAAAGTTTGGCGAATAGCCGATTTAATTTTAAGTGCTGCAAATGCACTTAAGCGCTCACTCAACGCTAAAAAAAGTGCGCGCAATAAAATAATGGCTGCTAAAGGCCATAAAAAATGGGTTGTTTGCGCTAAATTACGCCCTTCAAACATCACCTCATGAATGGTTTGTGCTAATAAATAAGCACCTGCAATCATTAACATGGCATTGAATGTTCCCAGTGCAATACTTAACTTTAACCACATTGCAGCGGGTTTACTTTGACGCTTTAAAAAAGCGCGCAGTGAATGTTGCTGCGCGCGATTTGGTCGGGGATCAGTTGTCATTGTCGGTTGTATTATGCTCGTTTAATAAATCATGAGTGGCTTGCTCATCATCAGCAATGCTGTTTTTATTTTGATGAAATTCATACCACATAACATTTATTACGCCTAAGGTACAGGCTAAAAGTACACCTAAAATCCACGCGAAATACCACATAATTTGTCTCCTTAATAGCTGCCGTGAGGGTTGTTTTCAATTTCATCAACGGTCACTCTGCGCCACATTTTTACATAACACCAGGTGGTGTAAGCTAAAATAAGTGGCACAAATATAACCACGGCAATAAACATCACATTGAGGGTTCTGTGGCTCGATACCGCATCCCAAATGGTTAAGCTAATGTTTGGGTTGTTGCTTGAAGGCATAATGAACGGAAATAACGAAACGCCCGCGGTCATAATCACCCCAATTAACATCACACTGGTTGCTAATAACCCTAAAGCAGGTTTATTTACTTTAGAAAACAACAACGCACACAATGCCATAGCAAATGCCAAAATAGGGAAGGTCATTGTCCATGGGCGTTCACTGTAGTTATTAAGCCATGCGCCTTGAGCGGTGGAAACTACTTTTGCCAATGGATCGGCATGGCCTTGAGTATCACCCATAGAGACAATTTGATAGCCCGTTAGCTTAGCAATCCAAACACCTGCCGCCGCAAATAACACCATAAAGGCAAGCAGTGAGTAGCGACCGTACTGTCCTGAGCGCTCAGCGACCTGATCCGCGGTTCGCAGTTGTAACCACATTCCCGCATGTGCTACTAACATGGTAATACTGATTAAACCGGCAATGAGGGCAAACGGGTTAAGCAAAGCAAAAAACGACCCTTGGTAACTAGTCCTTAGTAAATTATCGATATTAAATGGCACACCTAAAAATAAGTTACCAAATGCGACACCAAACACTAAGGCCGGTATGATACTGCCTGCAAATAAACCCCAATCCCAGTTGTTACGCCAACGTTTAGAATCAACTTTAGAGCGATAGTCAAAACCAAGTGGCCTAAAAAATAACGCAAATAACACCAACATCATGGCAAAGTAAAAACCAGAAAACGCCGCCGCATATACCATAGGCCAGGCTGCAAATAAGGCACCGCCTGCGGTAATAAACCATACTTGGTTACCATCCCAATGAGGACCAATGGTATTAATAACGGTACGGCGTTCTGAGTCTGTTTTACCCACATAGCGCAGTAATATAGCAACGCCCATATCCATACCATCGGTAATGGCAAAACCAATTAACAGCACACCAATAATTAACCACCAGAGCATTTTTAATGTTTCATAATCAAAAATCATACTAATTCTCCTTTAATGGTTGTGTTGTGATCAGGTAATTCAAAATGGTATTTACCGGTATGCAACGAACTAGGGCCTTGCTTAATAAATTTAATCATTAACCACCCCTCTACCATCGCCAGTCCAGTATAGAAAATAATAAAGCCGGTTAAGCTAATTAAAATGTCATTTACAGTCAGTGATGACGTAGCTAAAAAGGTCGGTAACACTTCAGAAATAGCCCAAGGTTGGCGGCCGTATTCAGCCACAATCCAACCAAATTCAATAGCAATCCAGGGCAGTGGAATACTCAGCACCGCCGCCCATAAGAGCCAGCGTTTTTGTTCAATAACTCGGTGTGCGTTGTAATAAAAAGCCAGTATAAATACGCCAAGCATAATTACCCCACAGCCAACCATAATTCTGAATGACCAAAACATAGGGCCTACTTTGGGAAAAGAGTCTTTCACGGCTTGTTGAATTTGTGCTTCGCTGGCATCTATCACATTAGGGGTGTAGCGTTTAAGTAATAAGCCATACCCTAAATCATTTTTTACGCTATCAAATTTTTTGATATTTTCTGGCGTATCATCGCCTGCGCGCAGTTTTTCAAGGTATTTATAGGCAATCATGCCATTACGAATACGTCCTTCGTGTTTTTTTTCAAGATCTGAAATACCAATGACTTGTTTATCAAGTGAGCGCGTGGCAATAATACCTAAGGCGTAAGGAATTTTTATTGCAGCATGAGTTACTTGCTTTTCAGAGTCAGGGAAACCTAGCATAGTAAAGGCAGCAGGGGCTTCCTCGGTATGCCATTCTGCTTCAATGGTGGCCAGCTTTACTTTTTGTACTTCACCGACTTCATAACCAGATTCATCACCGAGTAAAATAACACATAAAATAGAAGCTAAACCAAAGCCCGATGCAACAGAAAAAGAACGTTTAGCAAAGGCTAAATCGCGACCTTTTAATATGTACCAGCTACTTATACCCAGCACAAACAGTGATGCGGCAACGTAACCTGCAGACACGGTATGAATAAACTTAACTTGGGCTACGGGATTAAATACCAGCTCTGCAAAGCTGGTCATTTCCATGCGCATGGTCTGGTAGTTAAATTCTGCCCCGACGGGGTTTTGCATCCACGCATTGGCCACTAAAATCCACAGTGCAGACATATTAGTGCCCAACGCCATTAAAAATGTAACCCCTAAATGCTGGCGCTTAGATAACCTATCCCACCCTAAAAAGAACATGCCTACAAAGGTCGATTCTAAAAAGAAGGCCATTAAGCCTTCAATGGCCAGTGGTGCACCAAATACATCACCTACATAGTGCGAGTAATACGACCAGTTAGTACCAAACTCAAATTCCATGGTAAGGCCAGTAGCCACACCTATAGCAAAGTTAATACCAAATAACTTGCCCCAAAACTTAGTCATATCACGATAGATTTCGCGACCGGTCATAACATAAACCGATTCCATAATAACTAAAATCCAGGTCATACCTATTGTTAACGGCACAAATAAAAAATGAAACAGAGCGGTGACAGCAAACTGTAATCGGGATAGATCCACAAAGGCTTCATCTATCATTGTTGGCTCCTTTAAGAGTAAGGCAGTAAAAGCACAAAACGCAGCGTAATGATTTAATAAACTTTCAGTAATTTCTGAAAGTTTAGGTATTATTGTTGTTTATACTATGTTTGTCAATATTTACATTAGTGAGAGAGTGAGTGTAAGGGGATGTGTGTTTGCGTATGCGCAACAGCATCAAAAAGAATGAAAAAAGCAGAGAAATCGCATTGCCATAAACGATATATTTTAAGCGTTTAATCCGACTCCAAAACACGGTAAACTAGTCGCCATGAACGCCTGATAAATACAATCCAATGAAAAAATATAAAAAACAACTACGTATAGCTATTGTGGCAGGTGAGCTGTCGGGCGATATTTTAGGCGAAGGGTTAATTAAAGCGCTTAAAGCTCACTTTCCTGATGCCACCTTTGAAGGGATTGCGGGTCCTAAAATGCAAGCCCAAGGCTGCAAAACGCTATTTGGTATGGATGAGCTTTCGGTAATGGGGCTAGTTGAAGTGCTTAGCCGTTTACCGCGTTTACTAAAAATACGCAAACAACTCGTGCAGCACTTTATTGATAACCCACCTGATATATTTATAGGGATTGATGCGCCTGACTTTAATTTACGCGTAGAAAAGCCATTAAAAGATGCAGGCATTAAAACGGTGCAATATGTTAGCCCTTCAGTGTGGGCGTGGCGTGAAAAGCGAATTCATACAATAAGCGCAGCAACCAACTTAGTGCTCGCTTTACTGCCTTTTGAAAAAGAGTTCTACGATAAACACCAAGTACCGTGTACTTTTGTAGGCCATACATTAGCTGACGACATTGCACTTGAACATGACGACAGCCAAGCGCGTAACCAACTTGGTTTAAGTGCAGACGATAAGGTGCTGGCATTATTACCTGGCAGCAGGGGCTCTGAGGTCGGGTTATTAAGCGAAACCTACATAAAAACTGCAGCGCAGTTACAAGTACAAAACCCCGCATTAAAAATCGTGGTGCCACTGGTGAACGAAAAGCGCAAAGCACAGTTTATTACTATTTTAAATGCCACAGCGCCTTCACTTAATGTTAACTTACTCGATGGCCAATCAAATTTAGCTATGCAGGCGGCCGATGCAATCTTGCTGGCCTCAGGCACGGCGACACTTGAAGGTATGTTATATAAAAAGCCAATGGTGGTCGGATATAAAATTAAGCCCATGAGTTATTGGATTTTTAAAACTCTATTTACCTTTAATATTAACTATTTTTCACTGCCTAATTTACTGGCAGACGAAGAGTTAGTGCCTGAATTTTTACAAAGTGACTGTAATGTGACTAATTTAACCGCAGCGCTCGCTCCTATGCTCAATAGCGATAATAAAGAATTAAAAGCCCGTTTTTTAACCATACATAAAAAGATTAGATTAGATGCAAGTAAACAAGCTGCGAACGCAGTGGCGGAGTTAATAAATGCAAATTGAACGACCTAATGTAACTTTAATTGCCGGTGTGGATGAAGTCGGTCGTGGACCGTTGGTAGGCGATGTAGTTACTGCCGCTGTTATTTTAAACCCAAATAAGCCCATTACGGGCCTTGCCGATTCTAAAAAATTAACGGATAAAAAACGTCAATTATTAGCCATCGAGATAAAAGAAAAAGCATTGTGTTACGCTATTGGCCGTTGCAGCCCAACTGAAATAGATGAATTAAATATATTACAGGCCACCATGCTTGCCATGTCCCGCGCAGTAGAAGCACTTAGCACAGTGCCCGAGTTTGTATTTGTTGATGGCAATCGCTTGCCTAAACTGACCATGCCTGCTCAAGCTGTGGTTAAGGGTGATAGCTTAGTTGCTGAAATATCAGCTGCATCTATTTTAGCTAAAGTTGCTCGCGATGATGAAATGATTGCACTTGATGCACGCTATCCACAGTATGGGTTTGCAGGGCATAAAGGGTATCCCACTAAAGCACACTTTGCAGCGCTGGAACAATACGGCGCGATAGATGAGCATCGTAAGAGCTTTAAACCTGTGCAACGTGTACTTGCACTTTCGGGTAAGGAGTAATTATGGCAGCTCCTGAATTTGTACATCTAAGAGTGCACTCAGACTTTTCGATGGTTGATGGTTTGGCAAAAACCAAACCGATAGTCGCTAAAGCACAAGAGCTTGAAATGCCCGCTTTAGCCATTACCGATCAAATGAACTTTTGTGGTTTAGTGCGTTTTTATGGCGCAGCGCATAACGCAGGTATCAAGCCACTTGTGGGTGCTGATTTTTGGGTACGCAGTCCTGAATTTCCCGATGAGCCAAGCCGATTAACCCTGTTAGCCAAAGATAACATTGGCTATAAAAATATCACTCTATTAATTTCTAAAGCGTACCAACGTGGTCATGTGTTTCATCGCCCCGTTATTGACAGAGAATGGTTAGTTGATTTAAAAGAGGGGCTTATCATACTTTCGGGTGCAAAAGATGGCGATTTAGGTAAAGCCCTGATAAAGGGGAATCCCGCCATTGTTGAGTCGGTGGTTAGCTTTTATAAGCAGCACTTTAGCAGTCATTATTACATAGAGCTTATTCGCACTAAGCGTGCCCAAGAAGAAAATTATTTGCACATGGCGGTTGAGCTTGCAACCAATGAGCAACTGCCGGTGGTAGCCACTAATGAAGTGGTATTTTTAAAACCAGAAAACTTTGAAGCCCATGAAATCCGCGTGGCTATTTTTGATGGTTACACCCTAGATGATAAACGCCGTCCTAAACGTTTTTCACAAGAGCAATACTTGAAAACGCCAGAGCAAATGGCTGAGTTATTTAGTGATATTCCAGAGGCACTGCAAAACACCGTAGAAATTGCAAAACGCTGTAATGTAACTGTGCAATTAGGTGAGTATTTCCTACCAGATTATCCCACTGGCTCACTAAAAATTGATGAGTTTTTGGTTAAAGTGTCACAAGATGGCCTTGAAGAACGACTGCAGTTTTTATTTCCTGATGAGCAAGAGCGTCAAGAAAAACGTGGTGAGTACGATGAGCGTTTAAAAATTGAACTTGATGTAATTAACCAAATGGGATTCCCTGGTTACTTCCTCATTGTTATGGAGTTTATTCAGTGGAGTAAAGATAACAATATTCCAGTAGGCCCTGGGCGTGGTTCAGGTGCAGGCTCATTAGTGGCTTACGCGCTTAAGATTACCGACCTTGATCCGCTCGAGTTCGACTTACTCTTTGAGCGATTCTTAAATCCTGAACGTGTTTCTATGCCCGACTTTGACGTCGACTTTTGCATGGATAGGCGTGATGAAGTTATTGACCATGTATCGGCCTTGTATGGCCGCGATGCGGTATCGCAAATTATTACCTTTGGTACTATGGCAGCCAAGGCGGTAATACGCGATGTTGGCCGTGTACTTGGTCATCCATATGGGTTTGTAGATCGTATTTCTAAGCTTATTCCGGGCGATCCTGGGATGACACTGGCAAAAGCATTTGACGTAGAGCCGCGTTTACAAGAAGCGTACGACGGCGATGAAGAAGTAAAAGACTTAATCGACATGTGTCGTATTCTTGAAGGTTGTACCCGTAATGCCGGTAAACACGCCGGGGGGGTGGTAATATCGCCGACCACGATTACCGATTTTGCTGCGCTTTATTGTGATGATGAGGGTAAGTTTCCGGTTACTCAGTTTGATAAAAACGATGTAGAAACCGCCGGTTTAGTTAAGTTTGACTTTTTAGGCTTACGCACGCTCACCATCTTGCAGTGGGCACTGGATATGACCAACGAGCGCTTAAAGCGTGAAGGCAAACAGCCGGTTGATATCAACACCATTGCACTGAATGATAAAAAAAGTATTGAGCTACTGCTGCGCGCTGAAACCACCGCCGTATTCCAGCTAGAATCACGCGGTATGAAAGACCTCGTTCGCCGATTAAAGCCTGACTGCTTTGAAGATATGATAGCCCTCGTTGCCTTGTTCCGCCCAGGGCCACTGCAATCGGGTATGGTAGATAACTTCATCGACCGAAAGCTCGGCCGTGAAGACATTTCATATCCCGATGCGCAATATCAACACGAAAGTTTAAAGCCCATTCTTGAGCCGACTTACGGCATTATTTTGTACCAAGAGCAGGTAATGCAAATAGCGCAGGTACTGGCCGGTTATACACTGGGCGGCGCCGACATGTTACGGCGTGCCATGGGTAAGAAAAAACCCGAAGAAATGGCAAAACAGCGTTCAACCTTTGAAGAAGGGGCACGTAATAACGGCATCGATGGCGAACTGGCAATTAAAATATTTGACCTAGTTGAAAAGTTTGCCGGTTACGGATTTAACAAATCTCACTCTGCAGCTTATGCACTGGTATCGTATCAAACGCTGTGGATGAAAACCCATTACCCGGCGGAGTTTATGTCAGCGGTAATGTCGGCGGACATGGATAACACCGACAAAATAGTGACGCTGGTGGATGAATGTGAAAACATGAAGCTCACCTTGTTACCGCCCGATGTAAACGCCGGTGAATACAAGTTTACGGTAAACCTTAAAGGTGAAATTGTTTACGGCATAGGTGCCATTAAAGGCGTGGGTGAAGCGCCGGTTGATGCCATATTAGAAGCGCGGGCAAAAGGCGGGCCATTTAAAGACTTGTTTGATTTTTGCGCCCGTGTTGATTTAAAACGCTTAAATAAACGCGTCACCGAAAAATTAATTTATGCAGGCGCATTAGATCAGCTCGGGCCTGAAAAAACCCAAGCGGGGCGAGCTACATTACTTGCTAGTTTAAAAGACGCGATGCGCGCGGCCGATCAGCATAATAAAGCTGAGCTATTAGGGCAAAGTGATTTATTTGGTTTATTAGCCACTGAGCCTGATGAAGTAGAGCAAGCGTTTATTAAAGCCACACCACTTACCGATAATGAATGGCTTGATGGTGAAAAAGACACCTTAGGCCTTTATCTAACCGGTCACCCTATAAACCAATATCGACGCGAGCTTGGGCATTATACCAGTGGCCGACTCATCGATTTACAACCAACTAACCGCGATGTGGTCTCAACCGGTGCAGGCTTAGTGATTGCAGCGAGAACCTTAATTAATAAAAAAGGAAATCGCTGGGGGTTGATAACTTTAGATGACAAAAGCGCCCGAATTGATGTACGCTTGTTTCCAGAACAATTTGAAATGTACCAAGATATGTTGCAAATCAACAATATTTTGGTGATATCTGGACAGGTCAGCTTTGATAACTTCTCTGGTGGTATTACAATGACCGCCAGAGAAATAACCACCATTGCTCAGGCGCGTGAAAAGCGTATAAAAGCGATTAAGATGACGCTGAATATGGTGCAGATCGAGGCTGGTTTCTTCGATAAATTACAAAAAGTACTCGAACCATACAAAATGGGAACGTGTCCGATCAAGGTATATTATCAACGCCCCGATGCGTTGGTGCAATTAACCCTAGGGATCGAATGGTGTGTTACGCCAAGTGACGACTTAATTCATAAGTTATCGCTGATGGCAGCGCAAAATATAGAACTAGAATTTAACTAATTAGGTAGTTTAGAGCATGAGCCTCAATTATCTTGATTTTGAGCTTCCAATTGCAGAATTAGAAGCAAAAATTGAAGAATTACAAAATGTAAGCCGCGCTGGCGAATTAGACCTTGGATTAGAAGAGGAAGTCAGCAAACTTAAAGAAAAGAGCGCACAACTAAAGGAGAAAATTTTCTCTGAACTCGGCGCTTGGCAAGTATCGCAGTTAGCACGTCATCCGTTGCGTCCTTATACTCGAGATTATATCGAGCGTATTTTTACGGAGTTTGACGAGTTTGCCGGTGATCGTACGTTTGCCAATGACCCTGCAATTTTAGGTGGCGTTGCCCGTTTAGATGGTGAACCAGTTATGGTGATCGGTCAGCAAAAAGGCCGTGGTACTGCTGAAAAAATTAAACGTAATTTTGGCATGCCAAAACCAGAAGGGTATCGTAAAGCATTGCGCCTGATGGAAATGGCGGAGCGTTTTAAAATGCCAATCATGACCTTTATTGACACCCCAGGTGCTTACCCAGGTGTAGGCGCTGAAGAGCGTGGTCAGTCTGAGGCAATTGCACGTAACCTTAAAGCAATGGCCACACTTAAAGTACCGACTATTTGTACTGTTATTGGTGAAGGTGGTTCAGGTGGTGCATTAGCCATAGGTGTAGGCGACAGGGTAAACATGCTGCAATACAGCACTTACTCAGTTATTTCACCAGAGGGCTGTGCGTCTATTTTATGGAAAAGTGCTGATAAAGCCCCTTTGGCTGCAGAAGCAATGGGTGTAACCGCAGAGCGTGTTAAAGAGCTAGATTTAATTAATAACCTAGTTAAAGAGCCGTTAGGCGGTGCGCACCGTAATTACGATGCGATGGCACGTAACTTAAAAGTACGCCTTAAGCGCGACTTAGCTGATTTGCAAGCGTTGTCGCTTGAAGAGATGCTTGATCAACGTTACAAGCGTTTAATGTCGTTTGGTTATTGTTAAAAAATAATTAAATATAGAAAAAAGCCGCCTATGCGGCTTTTTTTGTTTTAAAATGGTGCCATTCACGCATTTTTTATAATGCCACACTATTTGGTATCGCAACCGGTTGAATTAATGCATACATCAGTTATTTATCTACAGCTACAAAAAGCCCTTAATCACTATATAAACAATGGTCAATATACATTTACTGTGGCCGTATCTGGCGGGGTAGATTCGTTGGTGCTGTTACACCTTATGCATGCATTAAAAGAGCAGTTCACGCAATTAAATTTAAGCGCTGTTTATGTAAATCATGGCTTAAGTGATAACGCCCATCACTGGCAGCAATTTTGCCAAGCACGTTGTGAGCAGTTATCGATTAATTTTAAAGCAGCGCAAGTCACTATAAAGCAAAAATCGCGCACCAGTATTGAAGCACAGGCCCGCAAGGCACGTTATAAAGCGCTTGATGAGCACAGCCCAAGTGGTAGCATTATTTTGTTAGGCCAGCATTTAAACGATCAGGTAGAGACATTTTTATTGCGTTTAAAGCGCGGCTCAGGCTTAAAAGGGCTCGGCGCTATGCAGCAAACTCGCGTGCTTGAAAGTGGCCGTGAGTGCTATAGGCCATTACTTGCGGTAAAACGCAGCGATATAGAAGCGTTTGCACAGCAATTTACTATTAGCCATATTACCGATGAGTCAAACGCCAATGAACGTTTTGATCGTAATTTTTTACGCCAACAAATAGTGCCTAGGTTATCAGCGCGTTTTACTGGGTTTGAGCAGTGTACAGCCCGAAGTATTGAATTATTACAGCAGCAACAAGCACTACTTGATGAATATACCCAGCAAGATCTCGCCCAATGCATTAACCAACATCAAGCGCTTAATATACAAAATATGGCACATTACAGCGCTATTCGCACCGCCAATGTGTTGCGCGCATGGCTAGCCTTATTTACCCATACCATGCCCTCACAAAAACAGTTAATGCAAATAATTAGCCAAGCACTGCATGCGCAAGCTGATGCGCAAATAATAATTGAGTTATGCGACGGGCAAATACGCCGTCATCAAGGCTTTTTATACTTTGTACGCCCAAAGCCGTTAGCTGTTAATATTGAACATGTAACAGGTAGCGAACAGGTTCTCAGTGACGGACAAATACTTAAACGTAAACAAGGGGTGGGTATTAGAGCGCCTAAACTCAATGAGCAAGTCAGTGTTCGCTTTAACTGTAATAGTGCGCGCTTTAAACCACTAAAAAAACCCGGCAGTAATACGCTTAAGCATTGGTTTAAAGATGCAAAAGTAGCCCCTTGGCTTCGTGCTCATATTCCATTAATTTTTTATAATGATGATCTAGTTCAAGTGGTCGGTTATTTTGTTAGTGATGATCACAAAGATGAAAATGGCTTTTTTTGGGAGTATAAATTATGAGTCAGCAACCGCATATAGGGCTATCGCTTATTAGTAAAGCGCCAATAGGATTGTTAATTACAAGCCTGATTGCGATACTAGCGAATGTATTTTTAACGCTTGATATTATTACCTTAGGCTACGCCATTTTGGGCGGTGTATTGTGTGCGGCTATTTTACTTGCTTACTGGCTAGGCAAAGGAGGGATATTTTTTATTTTAGGGTTGAGTATGCCTCTACTGCTAGTACTTGTTACACCCCTTGCTACGTTAGGCGCGTTGCTTAATTTGCTCAGTGGTTTCTTTTTTGGCTTTTGCGCTATGCTGCTAATTTACAAACACTTCATATTAAAAAAGCCTAGCGGGGGAAGCTAGGCTTTTAAAATACATAATTGTTTGATGTTAATAGGCTTTTGCACAATTTCGACCTGATCCTTTTGCTTTATATAAGCCTTTGTCTGCACGGGAAAATATCTCGTCCTGGCAATCACCGCTGTTAGTCAATGTAAAACCAATACTAGTTGTGACGTTATATTTAGACATAATTGGTGAATTTTTTACTAGACGCATAATTCTCTCGGCTATTACCTTATTAGTATTAAAAGCGGGGTCCTCAATTAAAATTGAGAACTCATCACCGCCAAACCGAAATACCGAGTCAGTACCTCTTACACTACTAGATAATACAGCAGCAAACTCTTTTAAAACATCATCGCCAACTTTATGACCATAGTTGTCGTTTGCTTGTTTGAAATTGTCTAAATCAAGCAGCATTAAGCTAAACGGATGTCCATTACGTTTATAATTTTCAAGTTTTTGCTGCAGTGTGTCATTAAATTGACTACGATTATTTAAGCCAGTTAAACCGTCTTTAGTGGCGAGCCTGAGTACTTTGCTATACGTCACTGCGTTGCGTAATGGATAAACTAACACGCTATGAAACTGCTGTAGCTTTTTTTCAATAGCGGCATTCAACGGATATTTTGTGTAGTAAGTCAATGTACCTAAATGCTCATTTTCAACGTTAAGATCAAATGAGTAAGTTGGATTTGTGATGTTACTGTTTGCTGTTTTCACATCAATATTTTTTGCTTTAAAATGCACCCCAGAAAAATTAAGCAATTGTTTTGCAAAATTTGCAAAAACACCTAATACATCTTCAATTACCAAGCTGGTTTGTAGTCTAGTCGCTAATTCATGCACTAGAGCTGGTGTATTGTTAGCGTATTGCTCAGCTGAAAACGGCAAAAATTCACCGCGACCAGAGATGCGTTGTGTCAAAATATGAACATTTTCCACTGTTTATTCCCCCTATAGTATTACTATTTAATACTTAAGCAGGTTGTGTGCCATGTTTATATATGTTTATAGTGCAGGTTTAATCCAGCTCTAAAAACTTTCTCATTTTGGGTAATTGTGCCAACCCATCTTCATACCCAATTTTTATTAAATGCTGGGTGTAGCGTTTTTCAAATAATAAATAGCTGGTTAAGCTCGACTGTGAGCGTTTTTTTACCCCGATCATCCGCAGCAATACTTTTATGGCCCATGGCATATCTTCGTAATACTGTGCAGCAATAACATTAAAATTTTGTGATGGGTTAATAATAAAACTGTCTATTTGAGCTAACTCTTGATTTTTTTGCTCCTCAGGCAATAGCGCTAGCGTGCGGTTTATTCGGTCTAATCGCTCTAAATCTGACTGCATTGTGTCGGTAAATACGCTGTCGAGTAAGTGTCCTGCAACGGCAGATAACCCTGGGAAATGTGCTGAATAACCGGGTGGATGAGGTTCCTTTGGTTGTTCAACGCCAATAATGAATATTTTACTTGCCCCTAAGTGGATAGAAGGGCTTAAAGGTGAAAGTTGATGTATTGAGCCATCACCAAAGTAATGGTTATAAATATTTACACTGGGGAACACCATAGGAATAGCACTTGATGCCATTAAGTGATCTACGTTTATCCGTGTGGCGCGCCCTTCGCGTTTTGCGCGTTGCCAAGAGTTTTGTGTATTCGACTGAAAAAAAGCAACAGAATCACCAGTTGTATAACTAGATGCTGTAATTGACAGCGCCTCTAAATAGTCACGATGTAAGTTACGTTCAATGCGATGTAAATCAAGTATATCGTTTAAAAGTTTTCGCAAAGGGCGATTATTTAACAGACTGGCTGGCGGGTGATTAATATGCTCAGATTGAAAACTGGTTAAAATATTACGGGTAATATGACCAAACACACTCAAAAAGTCACTTTTATAGACCATGGAAGTAGAAAAGTTTTTCCATACTGTTTCTAGTTTTCTAACTGCTAAATGCATACAAGAGGCATAGCACGCCAGTGCGGTTGAATTAATTGCACCAGCAGAGGTGCCATTAATGATTCTAAAGGGCAGTGGTGCGGTTCTGGGCATACTTTGTGCCAATGCCTTTAAAACCCCGACTTGATAAGCCGCTCGGGCACCACCACCCGTTAACAGTAATGCTATTTTAGGTTTACTAGTATCGACTTGCTTAATTTTCATATAACGTGTTTAAACTGTTTACTGTAATCGCTTTATTTATCCACTGTAAGTCTTTAAGCTAGAAGAATCAAAGGTTACATTAGCTACATTAATAAATAGTAGTGTAAGTTATGAATTAAATCTGTTTAGGGCACTCTAAACGGTATCGTGTTTTTATATTTATGGAGTTCGTATGTCAGATAAACCATCAGCATCAGATGTTCAAAAACGTCCACCGAATAACAACCTAATACTTGCAGGTGTTATTTTGCTACTCATTATTATTGCCGCTGCGTTTGTGTTACTAAAGCCAAGTGAAGCGCCTGAAACAGTCACTCAGATTGAAACGTCGACACAAGAGCAGCCAGTAATGGAGTATAAACCTGAGAACGACCCTGTAGTAGGTGCTCCTTCGGTTAAACCACAAAAGCCTGTTGAGTCAGCGGTTCCTGCTCAGCGCCCTAAAGTTGAGCCAGAGTCTGAAGTTGTGCCTTTACCGGCGTTAAATGACAGCGACCCTGTGGTCATTGCCAAATTAGATGAATACCTAAGCGATGCGGCGGTTAGCCTAGTATTAAATGATGATATTATTCGTCGTGGCGTGGTGTTTGTCGATAATTTAGCAAAAGGTAAAGTGGCTAAAAAGCACACGCCAGTTGCAAAGCTAGAAGAGGGTTTTAGCGTAAATGAGGGCGATATTTTAACAATCGATCCTAATAGTTATGAGCGCTACACCCCTTATGTAAAAGTGCTTACCAGCATGAGTGCCGCACAAGCGGTGCGTTTATACAAAGAATATAAACCGCTTATCAATAGTGCATACACTGAAATTGGTTATGGGGATGGTGAGTTTACTCAAACTTTAGAAAATGCTATTGACCTACTGCTTGATACCCCAGAGCCGAAAGGAAACTTACCTTTATTGCGTGATTCAGTGACCTATCAGTATGCGTTTTCTGAGTGGGAGCAATTACCCGCAGCGCAAAAACAACTTTTACGCATGGGCCCAGAAAACATGAAAAAAGTAAAAACGGCGCTACGTAATATAAAAGCGCAGTTAGAGAGCAACTAAATATCCGATTTAACACTTAAATAGACCGCGATTGTATATGAAGTATGCAATCGCACTTTCTTTTATGATTATCCCTTGAATAACAGAGCAAAAGTAGCGATAATCTCAATCGCGCCAACCAAGGCCCTCAATGGTAGTCTTATTGGTCCTCTCGCAACACTAGCAGGCAAACCTGGTCAGGCCCGGAAGGGAGCAGCCACAGTTTGTGACGTGTGTGCCGAGATGTGGCTGGTAAGACTGCCACCCAAATTCCCCATTTGGGTGTATCAAAACTTCATTTATCCACTTCTAAATTTTTACTTTTACAAAAACAACACAAAAACCATCAATGATCCTCTGCATTCGTAAGCAAATTGTAGTACTAGGTTATTGAAATAGGTAGATGCACAAACGATTGGTGACTAAGCTGAGTATTGACGCTATTTCGCCACTTATCCGAAGTGCAGATGTTATTTCGCTAAAAGCATAATGTCCGAGTAATCCAACGGCTTGTTCACGCAATGAATTGGGGGTTGGAGCCTGACGACTATTCCTGTTGCTACGCCAGCATTCAAAAGCTGTTGTGAGGGTTGATAAGGGATCTATACCGGTGATCATTGAAGATGCTTGATTTTATTTAAAATCAGGATCATGCTCATCCCATGAAAATAACGCTCACCGATGACCAGAAAAAACAGCTCGAAACCCAGCATGCTCAAGCGCGTGATGGTCGAGTTCGCGATCGCATAAAAGCGGTACTTTTCGCCTCTGAAGGCTGGTCGACTATTATGATTTCTCAAACGTTACGTATTCACGAATCCACCGTGCTGCGACATCTTGCTGATTATACCTAGTCGGATAAACTCAAGCCTGAAAATGGCGGTTCATAAAGCCATTTATCCGCTAAACAAACGGCTGAGTTAATTACCGATTTAACGGCGCATACTTACCAGTATAACCATCAAGTTATCACCTACGTGTTAGCGCAGTTAGGTGTTAAATACTGACGAATCCCCACAAAATAAAAATTAATGGTAGACTCTCATGATTATTTGTGATCAAATTTTTTCACTATAAAAAAACTCACTCATAATCATGAAAGCCACCGAAATATTACACAAAGATATTGCCATTGCCTACCCTGAAATTCATAAAACACGTTTAAATACAGTCTTTACGTTTGTTAACTCAGGCTTGCGTGACCAGCGCGTTACTGTCACTTACCTAGGCCGAGGATTAAAATCATTTTCTAATACCGATAAAAAACATGATATTAAACGCGCAGACCGTTTGATTGGTAATGCTAACCTGCATCAAGAACGTCTTTGTTTCTATGAGCATATGACCGAATGCTTAGTAGGCCAGCAACAACACCCACTTATTATCGTTGACTGGTCACCTATTAATGGCGGCGAAATATTTCAAGTGCTCAGGGCAAGCATACCAATGGGGGGAAGAGCGTTAACGCTCTATGAAAAAGTGTATCCTGAAAGCGAATTAAATACCGAAGCGGCTCATCAACACTTACTCGATAGCTTGGCACAGTGTTTACCTGCAGATTGTCAGCCTATTATTTTATCTGATGCTATTTTTAGAACGCCATGGTTTAAAGCCATAGAAGATAAAGGCTGGTATTGGCTTGGGCGCGTCAGAGGCAATGTGACCTTATCTAGCGACCTTGAGACATGGCGAAATTGTAAATCATGGTTTGAGCAAGCAACAGGTAAACCACACCTTCTGACACAGATTTACTACGGAAAAACAGTTCGTTTCGCGTGCCAAGGTGTTTTGTTTAGAGGGAAAAACAAGGGACGTAAAAAAATCAAAAAACGGGGTGGGCAATCTCAATGTACAACGGTTAAATACCAACAACAAAAGGCCAAAGAGCCTTGGCTACTTGTGTTTAATTTACCTACACAATTTACAGATAAGCCTCAACGGATTGTGACTTTATATAAACAACGTATGCAAATAGAAGAAAGTTTCAGAGACACTAAGAATGCAAAACTTGGCATTAGTTTAGCCTTTGCAAATTCAAGAAGCGCAGAAAGGTTTGATAATTTATTGCTCATAGCGGCGTTAATGTTGTTTGTCTTATGGTGCATAGGGTACACCGTGTCGGCACAACAAGGGGATGCGGCATTACAAGCGAATACAGAGAAAAAACGACGAGTATTGTCCTATATTTATCTTGGCAAAGAAGTGGTTGATGATCCTAGGTATGAGCCTGATGGGCAGTTCATTATTTATGTGTATAGCCAGTTGTCACTTCTGACTATACAAATTGATAATTTAGGCTAAATTCGTGGGGATCTCTCAGTTTTAAGTCATTAACGCGCTACGAACTTGAATGGCTGATCATGCAGCTAACCCTATTTTTATGGTTCCTGTTATGGGCTTAAAACAGACTTACTTAAACTTGGAGATTAAATTTTGTTTACCAATATTCCTGTGCCTGCGCGCCAGAGCAATCGCAGCACTGCACCACGCACCATGCTGGCTATGGCCATTGCCGCTGCGATTGCCGCTGCGATTGGTGCTGCACCTTTTTCGGTTTTTGCGCAAACCAGCGAACAAAGCCAGAACCCTGCTCAAGACGCTAGGCAAGATAAAGCAGCGGATGTAGTCCAGCTTGACCCTGTGCAGGTGCAAGGCAATTTGAGCGTAGAGCGCTCTGCACTAAAAGCAACAGAACTAAAACTTGTTGCGCCTAATGCCATGGAAGTGATTGAGGGCGAGCAGTTACAGCAATACAACGAACAAGCCTTGGGCGATGCCTTGCGGCGCTTACCCGGCGTAACTTTTGAAAAAGCCAACCGCACACGGGAAGCCCGTTTGCGCGGTCTGCCGGGCGAGTACACGCAAGTATTGATTAACGGCCGACCTTTGATTGACGGTGAATCACGCCGTAATTTTGAGCTTGACCGTATTCCAGCGGGCTTGGTCGAGCGGATTGAAGTGGTGCGTTCACCGCGTGCTAGTATGCAAGGGCAAGGCGCTGCGGGCACGATTAATATCGTGCTGAAAAACGGCGTCGACTTGCCGCAACAGAGCGAACTCACAGTCGGTGGCGGCTATTTAGATGACAACGGCAGCCAAGGTGAGCTGGGCTTTTCGACTGGACAAAAAATTGGCGCGCTAGAAATGACGCTGGCAGGCTCTATCCAGCAATTTCGGCGCAGCGAAACCAAAGACGAGTTCGAATTTGATGAAACCGGTGCCCCCGATGGTGGCGAGCTGGACTTTAATCAAAGACGCTTTGAGCAGGTGAATATTATCCCGCGCTTTGCGGTAACCAGCGATAGCGCCGGGCGTTTTGAGTTCAACCCGTATTATATGAAAACCACTGAGTTTCGAGACGACACTAAAACAAAGCTGGAGGATGACCAGCTCACCCCAAAAGAAGTCAAAGACGAAGATCGAGAGCGTAAGCGCGAGGCCTATGGTTTCAACGCGGGTTGGGCGCGGGAGATGTCTGCTGAGTCTAGTTTAAAAGCCACGATAGACTGGCAGCAAGGCGAGACCGCAACCGAGCGCGATGCCCTAAAAAATAAACCGGGCAAAGCACCAGAAGACGAGCAGCGCAGTGAGCTGATCGAGCTTTCACTGATACGCCCAGAACTGATATTTTCGCACCAGAGTGCAGCCCATGAACTCAACCTTGGCGCGGGGCTTGAGTTGCGGCAGCATGATGAGCAAAACGCCAGCGTGAAAAAAGGAGTGCCTCAAGCGCCAAAGCAAGACCGAGTGTTTGAAATCGATGAAGACGTCACTTTTGCCTTTGTCGAAGATATTTGGCAATTAAATAAGCGTTTGCAACTGACCACCGGGCTGCGTATCGAAGACTCTAAGACCCAAACAACCGATTTTTTTGGTGCAAACACCTCACAAGACGCAACCTTTTTATTGCCCTCTGTTAATGCCATTTTTGAGCTTGACGCAAGCACCGACCTTCGTTTCGGAGTAGCGCGTACCTTGCGTCGTCCTGATCTACGAACGCTCACTCCATCGATTAAGGAAGAAGACGGCACGGCAACTAAGGCAGATGTAAAAGGTAACCCGCTGCAAGAGCCTGAATCCATTTGGGGGCTTGATATTGGCATCGACCGCTATTTTGACGATAGTGCGGCCTATGTCTCTTTGAATCTGTTTGCTCGGCAATTTAACGATAAAATAGAAAGCATATTAGACAACAGCACCGGGCGCTTTATCGCTACGCCTGAAAACGTCGGCGATGCCAGCGCAATGGGCGCTGAGTTTTCTTTCCGCACAGCAGCCGATGTTATTAGGTTGCAAGGTCTGTCGCTGTGGGGCAACGCCGGTTACATCGATTCAACAGTGGATCTGCCCGACGGCAGTGAGCGAGCTTTCCTAGGGCAGGCAGATTTCGTTAGTAATCTTGGGGTGGATTACGCTCTGACCCCATGGAAAACAACTTTTGGCCTGTCGCTCAATTTCGTACCATCGTTAGATCAGACTCAGCAGCTCAGTGGTGGCGGCTCGCTTGCGCAATCGATCAGCTCACGTACGCGTGTTGACCTGTCGAGTCAGACAGAACTGACCAAGAATCTGAGCCTGACAGTGAGCCTCACCAATTTACTTGGAGAGACCACGCAACAAGTGAGTCGAGAATTCGATGGCACAGGCGCGCTCGTATCGACGATTCGCACCGATGAGCCAACGTTTCGCACCTTTTATGCTCGGGTAAATTATCAGTTTTAACCCTGAGAGATCCCCACGAATTTAGCCTAAATTATCAATTTGTATAGTCAGAAGTGACAACTGGCTATACACATAAATAATGAACTGCCCATCAGGCTCATACCTAGGATCATCAACCACTTCTTTGCCAAGATAAATATAGGACAATACTCGTCGTTTTTTCTCTGTATTCGCTTGTAATGCCGCATCCCCTTGTTGTGCCGACACGGTGTACCCTATGCACCATAAGACAAACAACATTAACGCCGCTATGAGCAATAAATTATCAAACCTTTCTGCGCTTCTTGAATTTGCAAAGGCTAAACTAATGCCAAGTTTTGCATTCTTAGTGTCTCTGAAACTTTCTTCTATTTGCATACGTTGTTTATATAAAGTCACAATCCGTTGAGGCTTATCTGTAAATTGTGTAGGTAAATTAAACACAAGTAGCCAAGGCTCTTTGGCCTTTTGTTGTTGGTATTTAACCGTTGTACATTGAGATTGCCCACCCCGTTTTTTGATTTTTTTACGTCCCTTGTTTTTCCCTCTAAACAAAACACCTTGGCACGCGAAACGAACTGTTTTTCCGTAGTAAATCTGTGTCAGAAGGTGTGGTTTATCTGTTGCTTGCTCAAACCATGATTTACAATTTCGCCATGTCTCAAGGTCGCTAGATAAGGTCACATTGCCTCTGACGCGCCCAAGCCAATACCAGCCTTTATCTTCTATGGCTTTAAACCATGGCGTTCTAAAAATAGCATCAGATAAAATAATAGGCTGACAATCTGCAGGTAAACACTGTGCCAAGCTATCGAGTAAGTGTTGATGAGCCGCTTCGGTATTTAATTCGCTTTCAGGATACACTTTTTCATAGAGCGTTAACGCTCTTCCCCCCATTGGTATGCTTGCCCTGAGCACTTGAAATATTTCGCCGCCATTAATAGGTGACCAGTCAACGATAATAAGTGGGTGTTGTTGCTGGCCTACTAAGCATTCGGTCATATGTTCATAGAAACAAAGACGTTCTTGATGCAGGTTAGCATTACCAATCAAACGGTCTGCGCGTTTAATATCATGTTTTTTATCGGTATTAGAAAATGATTTTAATCCGCGGCCTAGGTAAGTGACAGTAACGCGCTGGTCACGCAAGCCTGAGTTAACAAACGTAAAGACTGTATTTAAACGTGTTTTATGAATTTCAGGGTAGGCAATGGCAATATCTTTGTGTAATATTTCGGTGGCTTTCATGATTATGAGTGAGTTTTTTTATAGTGAAAAAATTTGATCACAAATAATCATGAGAGTCTACCATTAATTTTTATTTTGTGGGGATTCGTCAGGTTTTAACCCTTAATGATTATTTATAAAGCCCAGTTGAATGACCCAAGCCTAATAAGCTATTGGCATTTAACTGCTGCTTTTTATAATTAAACACGCGCGTTTTGTTTGTCACCCAATTTGGGCAGAAACAGCCCCTCTTGCTACAGAAAATCTTAAAAATAAGAGTAATATCATGCAGAAAAAAAAGCGAAACAAGCGCCTTATCCAATGGCTTGGCAAGTATCACAACTACTTGGGGCTTGTTTTTGGTGCTTTAATTATTCTAGCCTCGCTTACTGGGATTTTCCTGAATCACGAAGACTTTTTTTTGAGCCTAGGTAAAACCGAGGCGCTTGAACCAAAGGCAACGGTCAACCAATTTGAACCCTTACTCGAAACCGGTTCACTGCCTTCGGCGGCGATTAATTTTGAGCAAGCCTTAGCGCTCGCTTCACAGGTATATGGCGAGAAAATTCCCTTGGATAAAATCGAGCTGAAAGACGACAACGGTCAGCTGATTTATAAAATTCGCACCCACAAGCAATATGGCAAAGAGCGTGAAATTGTCATTAATGCTTTTACTGGTGAAGCCGTGCTGCGTGAAGAAGGTGCTTACCTACTAAAAAATGTTGCATCGCCTGATCAGGAAGATCTGGCTGGGATCGACTGGCCAAAACTGATCGAGGCAATTCATACAGGTGAGTTTTACGGTGGCTTGTGGGGAAAGCTACTGATTGATTTTTGTGCGCTAGTGATGATCTTTCTGAGTTGCTCAGGGATCTACATCTGGTCGACAAGGCGAAAGCGTTCGTCCCGCAGGCATCGAAAGCCTCTGGCTGCATTTAAATAGCTCTTAAAATACATCGGATTTCTAAATTTATAAGGTAAAACACCATGAGTAATAATAACGCACAGGCGGTGGAGCCGCTGATACAGCCTGAGCCTGACATCACACAGAGCGCAGCAGGCCAGGCAGAAATGGTGACAGAGCCGGCAAGAAGCTGGATCAGCGATGCTCTGGCGCTGCTCGACACCGGCGGCCCGGTGGTGATACTACTGTGCGTCATGTCGGTAATTGCGCTGGCGCTGGTGCTGGTTAAACTCGCCCAGTTTCGGCGTGCGCAATTGTGGCAGCGGCAGCCTGCTGAGCAGGCCTTGGCGTTGTGGCAACAGGGTAAAGCAGATAAGGCGTTAACCGTGGCCGATGCTAGCGCTAATCCCACCGCTCAGGCGCTGGCCTGTGCTATTCGCGGTATCCGCCGTGAATTACCGCAGAGCGTCGTGCGCGAAGAAGTGTTGCGCTACGGTAGCAATGCGTTATTTCATTTGCGAAGCGGCTTTCGCCCACTGGAAGTGATCAGCTCGCTAGCGCCCTTGCTGGGTTTGCTGGGCACGGTACTGGGCATGATTTCAGCCTTTCAGCAACTGGAGGCGGCTGGCAACAAGGTCAACCCAGCGATATTATCAGGTGGTATTTGGGAGGCGCTGCTTACCACAGCAGTCGGTTTGTGTGTCGCTATTCCGGTAGTGGCATTACTTAATTGGTTGGAGCGCTGCGTAGATCATCTAGCCCACGGGATGGATAATCTAGTGACGCAAGTTTTTACCGAAGATTTATCGGCGGCGTCTGAACCTGCTGCGCAAGCTGCTGACCAAGTAGAAAAAGTAACTATTGCCGAGGCGAAGCCCGATCAAAAACGAGCACAAATCGCTGGGCGCAAGAGCAGCTTAGACACCAACAGCCATGCCCACCCTACGCCCGATGTTAGCCATGAAGCCAGCATTTAGTGTGCCTGCCAAACTGGCAGAAAAACAGCCGCGACGCAAAAATATCATCAGCCTGACACCCCTGATCGACGTGGTGTTTATTCTGCTGGTGTTTTTTATGCTCGCTTCCAGTTTTATGGATTGGCGATCCATCAGCCTAGATACCGCACCCGCAGGCAGCACAGCCGTTTCAGAAACACATCCCATGCTTATTGTGGTACGTGGTGATGAAGTTTTTCTCAATGAGAGCCTGCTGAGTTTGGATGCCTTGGTTGCCAAGGCACAGACGCGGCAACCGGCCAATCAACCCGTTAGCCTGCAACCTTTGGAAAACACCCACACCCAACAATTGGTGCGGGTGCTGGATGCGCTGAACAAGGCGGGTATTGCGCCGCTGAAATTAATCGATGACCCCAACTGGTCGTTTGCGCAAGCTGGCGATACGGTAAACAAGACAAGCCAGCGAGGCAAAGCCGATGCACTTCCCTGATCGTCGCCCCGACCAAACGGAAGAACGGATTCTGCCGCTGATTAATGTCGTTTTCCTACTGCTGATCTTTTTTATGATCGCTGGCAGCTTGACAGTGACTGAACCCTTTGAAGTGGATCCGCCGGAATCCGTAAGCCAGGGCGAGCACGTACCCGATTCTTTAGTAATCCTGATGGGTTCTAAAAACCGTTTCGCTCTGAATAACCAGATCGTCGATGAGGCCGCTCTGCTGATCACATTACGCACGCGCCTAGAGCAACAGCCGGAATTACTGGTCACCGTTAAAGCGGACAATACCTTGCCCGCCAATCAGCTGGTACGTTTTACCCAAGCGCTGAACGACGTCGGGCTGAGCAAGCTGCGCCTGTTAACCGAAGAGGTGGCGCCATGAGAGAAGCGCCTTTTGCATTGAGCAAACCTTGGCTATTGGCAGCCTTGTTATTAGCGGCCGGATTGCACATTGGCGTGGCCGCGTTACTGTTCTGGGTGCCATCATCGACCGAGGGGCAGGCCATTGCCGCAGGCACGGGCGGAATTGAAATCTCCCTTGGCCCCGCTGGCCGCTCGCAGGATGGCCCCGAAAACCGCAAAGGCGAAGAAAAACCTGCACCGATAGAAGAACCTGAACTGCCGCAGGAACAGCCAAAGCCGCAACCCACAGCACCTCAGCCAAAACCAGAACCTCAGCCCCAAGCCGTTGCAACAGTGGCCAAGCTGAAACCGCTGGTCGAACCCCTCGCGCCCCAACCGCAGGCCATACTGGCGGGTAACGCTGGTAAAACCGGCAACACAGAATACAATAACACCGGGACAGGAGACAACACCGCTGGTGGCGGTATTCCCGGCAGTACCCAGGATTATGCAGCCACTTTATTAGCATGGTTGGAACGCCACAAGGAATACCCTAGAAGCGCCCGAATCCGCCGGCACCAAGGTAGGGTACTTTTGTATTTTGTTATAAACCACGGTGGCAAGGTATTGAGCCAGAGAATCGAACAAAGTTCCGGCTATAACAAACTGGATGAAGCAGCCCTCGCGATGCTCGAACGCGCTCGACCACTGCCCGCCATGCCGGATTCCATTGACAAGGAAACCCTGGAGCTGGTGGTGCCGATAGAATTCTTTTTACGTTAGTAGAAAACAAAAGAAGACAAAAGGGGAAACAAAAAGGACAGGCATAAATTTATTCCACAGAATAAGCTGCCTTTAATTTCATCGAAAATATAAGGCATGTAAAAAATTACATTATTTATTAAATATTCGCGAAGTTAGTAAGGTATTACTGGTAACAGGTAAGGTCAAATTTCAGGCAGGTAAGATTAACCGCGCATGCTGGGCGTTTTAGTAATGAACATACTTAAAATAGCTGGTTTTAACCTGTGCCTTTGTACCATTTTACGTCACTTTTTGCTGCATGCTGTTTTAAGCACTGCGGTGCGCCTGCAAAATGTGAATATTGGCGTCTAAAGTGTTTTATTGAATTCAACCATACCGCTTCGTCTAAATCTAAAGTTGCGAGTATTTTGGGAATACTGTTATCAATATGCCCTTTTTTTTGTGGATTTATATGCCTGCCACTCCAGTCGACTAATGCTAAATAATCAATTAAAGCAAAGGGGATGGTGTGTTCAATATGGTTGCCTGCGAATGGTTTTAACTGTGCAGGCTGACCTAGATGTGGAGAGTTATCTTGTTGTTTATAAACGTTATCTGTGTTGTTGTCATTATTTTGTTGTGCTTGAAAATGAACAATACGTTCTTGTATCGAAGTGAAGTCGCTGTCTTCAAGGCTATCAGCGGCTTTTGCTCTGATAGGGTTAAGGTCTACGTACGCCATGCAGCGTATAATTGATACAAGGTCTAATAGCCCTTGCGATTTATATCGCCCTTCCCAGTATTTACCTGTGCAGTTATCTTCTTTGTTTGCTTCACGCGCAATATATTCATTTAGGTTTTTCATGTACCAGCTAATGTCGTACAGCCGTGCTCGCCATATTGCAATGATTTCGTCAAAATGATGCCTGCTTACGGCATCTAACGGTTGACCTTGTTTATATTGGTCAACGAGAGTGTGGCCGCGATATAATTTACACCAACGAGTAATAACTTCATCGTCACTCCAATTTAGTGCATGTGGGCGATTAACTTTTACAACAAGGTGATAGTGGTTACTCATTACAGCGTAGGCGGCAATTTCTATGGCAAATATGGTACTTAAATGCTTAATCCGCTCAATAAGCCATGCCCTGCGGTGGTCAAAGTTTTTACCTGTGTAGGGGTCGTCACCACACAAATAAGCTCGCCTTACACACCGAGCAATTAAGTGATAGTAAGATGTTGAAGCCAAATCAATGAGGCATTTTCTTGCTCTTGTCATGCTAATAATCATTATTTTAACTGGATATAATAACAGTAGTTTAGTTTGAGGATTTTACAATTTTTTTTATGCCTGTCCTTTATTTTCTGTCCTTTATTTTCTGCTCAATAATTAAGTGCATACTCAGTGAAGCTGATCAGCCAAACCTTGTTTTTTAAAAGAGCGTGCGAAAGAAAGTAAAACAAGGCAGAGTAAAAATAGCTTGGTTTTTACTCTGCCTAAAAAATTACATAGACTCTAGTTTCATACCGCGTGTTTCTTTAATGTATTTAACCACAAAGAACACACTAATAAATGCCGAGACGGTGTAAAAGCCATAAGCGCCTGCTAAACCAATACTACCAAGCATAATAGGGAAGGTCATAGTAATAGCAAAGTTGGCTATCCACTGGGCGCTGGCAGCGACTGCAAGGGCTGCACCACGAATACGGTTATTAAACATTTCGCCAAGTAATACCCATACAATTGGGCCCCAGCTTAACCCAAAAAATACCACAAACAGGTTTGCCATTATTAGCGCAAATATGCCCATATTTTCACTAAGTGCTAATTTGCCTACTTCATTAAGGCCTGCGCTTGCGAAGGTATAAGTAAGCGCACTTAAACTAACAAACATACCTATACTGCCTACCAGTAATAATGGCTTACGACCCACCTTGTCAACTAAGGCAATAGCAATAAAGGTAGACAAAATATTAGTAGTACCGGCCAGTACATTAATAAAAAGTGATTGTGACTCATCAAAGCCAGCGGCCTGCCATAGTTCTGAGCCATAATAAAATACCACGTTAATACCCACAAATTGTTGAAAAACAGACAAGGCAACGCCGACCCAAACAATAGGGTGTACTTTTTTACTGCCATCAATAAATAAGTCGCGAATACTCGGTTTTTTATCACTTTGCAAAGACTGCTTTACATCACTAATTTGTGTATCGGCATCATCATTTGAAATTTTGCTGAATACACTTTTAGCTCGTTTTAGCTTGCCTTGTGCTACTAGGTATCGTGGTGACTCAGGGATAAAAAGTACCCCAATTAAAAACAAGCCAGCAGGCACTAGTTCAGCCCAAAACATCCAGCGCCATGCAGCTAAATCTAACAGTAAAATACCCTCAGCCCCGCCTGCGGCATTAGCAATTAAGTAGTTACTTAAAAAAGCTGCAAACAGACCCAGTACAATAGCAAGCTGCTGAAGTGTCGCTAAGCGGCCGCGTAAGCTAGCAGGGGCAACCTCTGCAATATAAGCCGGTGCTAAAACCGAGGCTGCACCTATACCTAACCCACCAAATAAGCGGTAAAAAATAAACTCAGCTGAGCTATCAGCAATGCCAGAGCCAAATGCACTGATAGCAAATATAAGTGCAGTGACAATCATAATAGCGCGACGGCCAAATTTATCTGCAAGTGGGCCTGCGGCTAAAGCACCTAGCGCACAACCTAGTAAAACAGAGGCAACATTAAACCCTGTTGCGACACTGCTCGAGTTAAATGTATTACCTAACGCCGATACAGTGCCGTTTATAACCCCTGAGTCAAAACCAAATAAAAAGCCACCAATAGCGGCAACAGCCGATATAAAAATAACGTATAAAAGTGAACATTTTGCCTGTGCGTTATGCTCACCATTAGGTATGTGCTGTGTTGTCATGTTGTTCTATCCTAATTTTTATTATGTGTAATGAAGTGTAAATTACCGCTAAATAATGTGCCGGCAACCTTAGCACACACTGATCACGCTAAAAAAGATATTTCAATAGTAATACGTATGCATAAAAAAATTAATTGCTTTAACGGGTTGGGTTTAATTGAGTTGCTAAAAGTATTTAAATAATTATACTGTTTTTATATACAGTGCGGGCGGTTTTATGAAAAAAGAGTTACCAGCAAAATATTATTTAGCGCATTTTAAAGAGTTGATTGAATTTGTAACCAACCAATGTATGCATTTGCTTGAGCCTAAACATTGCGAGTTTATAAGCAAAGTTAGTCAACTAGATGAGCAAGCTCAGTGTATGTTAGCGCGGGTATATTCTCGTAAGCCTTATTTAGTGCAAACTCAATCGCTAAATTACGAAGAAATACCATCGCCGCATCAGGCTATTTATGCACTAAAAACAGCGGGTATTTTATTTGAGCCAAACACTGCGCATTACGCGCAATTGCTGGCCCATTTAACCAAACCAGCACTGGTAGAATTACTCAATAACCACAATCAACACATAAGCTTTAAAAAAAGTGCTGCTAAGGGCGAGTTGGTTAATATTGCTTGTGATTTTTTTAGCACTTGCCCACAAGCACTTACCTCATTTTATAGCCAATATGTTATTAATAACCGTGAAGATTATTACGAGTATTTTGAATTTTTATTTGCAGGGCGCTTAAGTAATGGTGATGTAAACCATCAGACTCGCTTTGTTATGCGAGATTTGGGATTAACGGCTATTCGTGAAGGACATACCGAGAGTTTGTCGCGTTTTGAAACACTAGAGCAAGCACAATCAAATTATGTTTTAAACCGTTACCGATTAGCGTTTAAAAATGCTGAAAAAGCAAAAGATAAGATAGCTGATGATAAAACTTTTTATCGAGAGCTTGCCCATTTAGTCGTAGCGCAAAAAGCCCATGGAGTGCTGGCGTACGACATTAAAAATAAACTACTGGTTAAGCTTTATAAACAGTTAAAAAATACAGAGAGTGAATTTGCCTTTAGCCTACTTGAAGCGTGCACTGATTGCGCACAAGCTCAGGAAATTCAAATAAGAGAGCAATACCGCCTTGGTAACAAAGAGTGGGTGAAGGCACAATTAGAGCAAATTATCGAAAACCCGCTTACTGATGAGTTACTGTATTTTGCAGATGACTTTTTAATGCGTAAGTTTAATAAGCAAACACGTTCGCGTTTAAGCGATATGCTTGCCCAAACTCAATGTGTACTAGAAATTGACGACATTTATCGAGGGGATGTAGAGCAAGGCGTAAATGTGCATTATACCGCTCAAGGTTTGCAGGTGCACAATACTGAAAATACCCTATGGCAAACTTTATTTGGTTTGGCGTTTTGGCATGAGTTATTTATAGACACACCTTACCCGCCATGCACTGAGTTTGATATTTACCCTCAAGTATTAAAGTGTGGTAATTTTTATGACGCACAACAAACGCAAATAGAGGCGCGCTTGGCTGGGTTTACCACTAATAAGGCATTACTAAATTTAGTATGTAAGCACGCTGCGCTTTATTTTCAGCAGCCCAATGGTTTATTTAATTGGCATAACGAATTACTTGCGCCACTTGAAGCGCTTATTTTAAATAGCCCGCTTGATGCATTAATCACCCATTTAAAAGCTATGGCTAAGCAGTTTTTACAATTAAAAGACGGTTACCCTGATTTAATGATTATTAAAAATGGGCTGGTGTATTTTGAGGAAGTAAAAGCGCCAGGAGATAAGCTACGACGCAATCAGCTCATTACTATCGATAGCCTAAAAAAAGCAGGATTCACGGTACATATTGCTGCCGTTAAGTGGTTTGTAGACCCTGATCGTATTTATAGTGTGGTTGATATAGAAACCACCGGTGGTTTAAAAGGCGGTAACCGCATTACCGAAATTGGCGTAGTTAAAGTGCAGCACGGACAAGTGATAGACTCCTGGACTAGTTTGGTAAATCCGCAGCGCCATATTCCTGGCTTTATTACTAAGTTGACAGGCATTAGCGATAATATGGTTTTTAATGCGCCGGTATTTTCTGACATAGCGCAGCCCCTGCTTGATAAGTTAGCGGGCAGTATTTTTGTGGCGCATAATGTTAATTTTGACTACGGCTTTATTAAAAAAGAGCTAGAAATGATTGGAGTGAATTTTAAAATGCCTAAAATGTGCACGGTTGTTGAGTCACGTAAAGCATTTGCAGGATTAAAGTCATATTCATTGGGTAATTTGTCGGCGCATTTTAATTTAGACTTAACCAATCACCATCGCGCATTAGATGATGCTAACGCCACTGCGCAGTTGTTACTGCTTATTCAGCAAGCAGCAAACGAGTAAACCGAGGCTAATTTTACTTTTTTAAGCTTGGCGGCTAATAGTGAACAGTCTTGCAGCACTATACTTTCAAATCCCCATTGGAAAGTAATAACTGAAAGCTTCTCAAGTTCATGATAAAGTTAAAGTTGCGTTAATAAGTGTGTGATAGTTGCATTTATAAATGCTGTTTTTATTAATACAGTAAGCCATTTTTTGAACTCAATTTTAAAAATAATAAATTAAGGATAATAATGAATAATCGAATACGGGGTATAGTTTTGTTGCTAACTACGGCTTTATTAACCGGCTGTAACTCGTCACCTGTAGGGCTTTACAGCGACAATACAATGAAGAAAAAAGAATATAATGGTGTTAAAGCCTACAGAAAAGGGGAGTTTGAAGAGGCTTTTAACTATTTAGAAGAGCCAGCTTCACTGGGTTATAAGAGCGCACAATACACCCTAGCGTTTATGTTTTTAAAAGGACAATATTTAAAGCAATCAACCAGACTTGGTATGGGGTGGTTGGGTGTTGCTGCGGAGGCTGGCGTTGAAAGTTGGTCTCAGCAATATGATACTTTTTATGCCGCTGCAACAGCACAAGAGAAGAAACAAATAGATGCAATTGTTGCAACTTATATTGAGCAATTTGGTGTTAAAGCTCAAAACATGACGTGCCGTAGGTCAATATCACCGAGAAGAACCTTTGGTGAAATTAAAATAGATTGTAATAAGCACGATGGTGCAGTTACCGTTCATGAAATACAAATAATAGAGTAAAGCTAGGTATTAACTAGCTTTAGCTCAAAGTCACTTTTTACGATATCGAGTGCTTTTAAAACCTCTTCGGGCTCCATATCGTGCTGCTCTAATAGCATAATTAAATCAACCGCGAGTTTTACATGTGTAGCGGCTTGTTCTAGCGGGTTACTCATTAAGATCTTTCTTTTTAGCAATTTGATCAATAGCAAATTTTATCGCTGTGTCAACGCGTTGCTCCATATCCATTCGATCTGCTTGGCTTAAATAAAATACCATATCTACATCGTAACGAATGTAGCGTGGGGGTAATTGGTTGAGCACGGTACAGCAAAAATCAGCCATTACATCTTCATTGTAATGTTCATTAAGGTTACGTTTTTCTATTTCTTCTAGCACCAGTTTTTCGTAAAAATTGTGTATGTCGTCATCTAATCGCATATTTTTGTCACTCTTTTTATTGTATTGTTTGAGTCTATACCAAGGATTGTTATAAATCGAGGTCTTAGCGTAGCTGTTGTTTTTCTACTTGTTGAATTTTGTCTTCGGTGGCCGAAATGGCTTTTCTACAACGACCAAGTCGTGCATGAGTGGTTAATATTTCTTGGTTAAGTTTTTGTGCTTGCGCAGGCGATGCTTTTTTCATTTGCAATTTACGCTCTTCAATCATAAGTATTAAACGCCGTTCAAACTCGTGATTTTGTTTAAGCTCATCATAGAGCTCGTGAGATGATTGCATTATTTTTTGCACCGCTTGTTTATAAACGGGCTGCTTGGCACGAGGTTTGTAATGGCTTTTGTTTTCTTTTACCCAAATAGGGGTAGATTTAATAACATTAAAAACGGCTTGTACTTGGCTGGCAATACGTTCCAGTGCATAGGTGTATGCATGGCGGTGTTCACTCGGTGGTAAGCTGGCTATTTCGTCTTCTATTTCTATTACGTAATCAACTAAGTTCATGCTTTTGGTGCTAAATACGGCTCTGTCAAATAAACTCGGCTGTGCTTGCATATAACGATTTTTAGCAAACAGTTTTGCTTTGTCAAATTGCTCGGCCTGTTGCTTAAGCGTGGCAACTTGTTGGCGTAATTTATCTAAAGCAGCAGGTTGCATATTAAAAGTATGCCTCGTAAATGAGTTTTAATGCTAAAAGTATCACCATAGTGTTAAACACAGGACGAATAAATTTACTGCCAAAACGAATCGCTGAGTGTGCGCCAAACCAAGCGCCAAGCATGATAAAAAAGCCCATAGTAATACCTAATAAAAAGTTTACATGGCCAAGTGCAACAAAGGTAATGAGCGAAATAAAATTAGACACAAAGTTCATTGACCGCGCTAAGCCGCAATTGAGCAATAAGCTCATTTTATAAAGCATGCCGTTTGAAGCTGTCCAAAAAGTGCCGGTACCTGGCCCTGCTAGGCCATCAAAAAATCCTAAGCTTAGTCCCTGTAGCCATTGTTTAACTTTTATTGCCGGCGTTAATGTTGGTAGGTCGTCACTTTGTGTGGTGCTTAAATTACCAAATAAGCTGTAGCAAGCCACTAAAATAATGATGATAGGCAATAATTTGTTTAAAAACTCGATACTTAAATGATCAACAATCAAGGTGCCAATTAGCGCGCCAATGGCGGTGGCAATAACTGAGGCAAACCAAAATTTGGGGTTGAATAATTGCTTTTTATAATAGGTAATACTGGCTGTTAATGAGCCAAACGTTGCTGCAAGTTTATTAGTACCCAGTGTTAAATGTGGGGGCAGGCCCGCGGTTAAAAGTGCGGGTACAGTCAGTAAGCCACCACCACCGGCAATAGCATCAATAAAACCAGCCAAAAGTGCAACGCCACATAAAATAGCCCATGTTGTAGGGTCAAGTGCAAGTTCAAACATCAGTAATCTATTTGTCTTTTAAAAGGTGGTAAGGTGTCAAGCATGGCTTTTCCGTATCGCTTAGTGATTAAGCGCCTGTCTAAAATTGTAATGGTGCCGCTATCACTTTCTTTACGTAGCAGTCTACCACAGCTTTGTACCAATTTCTTTGCTGCATCGGGCACGGTTATCGACAAAAACGGATTACCGCCTTTGCTTTGTACAAACTCAGCTTGCGCTTCTTCTATTGGCGAGGTAGGCACTGCAAATGGAATTTTAGTAATAATCAGGTTTTCTAAATATTTCCCCGGTAAATCAAGCCCTTCTGAAAGGCTTTGGGTGCCAAATAAAATACTGCCTTTGCCCTCATCAATATTTTTAGTGTGTAACTTTAAAAGTGCCTCACGCGACATTTCACCTTGCACTAATAAGTTAAAGCCTTTTGCCCTTAAAAACTTACTCACATGGTCCATTTGCCAATAGGATGCAAATAACACTAAGTTTGCTTTTTTAGTGTTTAGGTATTCAGGTAACGTTTTAGCAATGTGATCGCTAAACTCTTTATCTGTCGGCTCTATACTTGAGGCCGGAATGCGCAACGTGGCTTGTTTGGGATAATCAAACGGTGAGGGCACTTTAATAAATTTAACCCCTTCTTCCTTGGCAAGGCCGCTTTCGTAGGCAAAATGATCAAATGAGCCCAAGGCGCTCAGAGTTGCTGAGCATAAAACAGCACCCGCACATTCGCTCCACAGTTTATCTTTTAAATAATACCCCACCTCAATCGGGCAGTCGCTGAGTAGATGGTCGTGATGGTTTTTATATTCAAGGCGTTTTATCCAGCGAGCGTGAGGTGTGCCTTCCCCCTTAGTTGCATAGCTAAACCATAATTTATTAAGCTGTTCTAAGCGGTTTATGTATTGCCCACTTTCAGCCAGAATGGGGTCGGCAACATAGGATTTAATATCACCGTCGCTTACATCTTGCGTGAGAGTGTCGTGCATTTTATTTAAACACCGTAATGCATCAAGCGTGGCTTCGCTTATGTCTTTTGCTTTTGCGTGTAGCGACTTGGGGATTTCACCGTGTTCAAAGCGGTAGGTATCGTCTTTTGAATATTCAAAATCGGCGTTATCGAGTATATCGCGTACTACTTTTAAATCTTTGTTAGCATCATTAACGCTATCGCATAACTTAAAGTTTTGTCCAATGCCTTTTTGACCCACTAATACTTTAGCCATTTTGCCGCTAAATTTAGTGAGTTTATCAAGCCATTCAATCGTGCCTTTTATAGTCGCCGCGGCAGATGAAAAGTCGCGGGTAATATGGGCAAGGTGATGCGCTTCATCTATTACGTAAATGGTGTTGTCGGGCTCGGGTAAAATTTTCCCGCCTCCTAAATCTAAATCGGCCAACAATAACGAGTGATTAATAACCAATACATCCATTTGCATTAACCGCTGGCGAGCAAGTTGAAATGGGCAGGTTTGATGAGCTTTCATTTGGCGCTGGCAAGCGTGCTTATCGCAAGCAATCAGCCCCCACACTCGATCAGAAATAGTATCGGCCCAGCTGTCTCTGTCACCTTGCCATTTTTTATTTACATAGGCATCGTAAAGTTGCTTTAAACATTTTGTTTCCATGTCGCTCAATGGTGAGGTAAGGGTAGGCATAAATTCCATTTGCGTTTGGCTATCGCTGTTTAGCGCATTATGTAGCTTGTGCGCACAAATGTAGCGTTGGCGACCTTTGACTAAGTCAAATTTAAAATCGAGCCCTGAGTGTTTTTTAAAAAACGGCAATTCTTTTGCTATTAATTGCTCTTGCAAGGCAACCGTGGCGGTTGAAATAACCAGTTTCTTTTTTTGTGCCAATGCCAGTGGCAGTGCACCTAGGCAGTAGGCGAGCGATTTGCCTGTGCCAGTGCCTGCCTCAATAACACAAATACGTTGTTTTTTATGGTACTCACCGGCTAAGGTTTTAGCGATTTCGGCAACTAAATAGTTTTGGCTACTGCGAGGGCGGTAATCGGTTAGGTTATTTGCCACATGCTGGTGTACTTGTCTAATTGTTTTTTTTAGTGAGCTCGATAGCATGTGATGATTGACCTAAAATATGTATATAATTACAGTGCATATATTAAGTGGGATCGAACATTGACACAAGCAATCTATCAGGGCTTTATTTTATCAAGGCAACAATACGCGGCTAAAAATGGCCAAAGTATTACCTTGTGCTATTGGCTAAGCACTGATCAGGGCCCGATAAAAGTGACGATTGAAAACCAGCAAGCGGTGTTTTTTATCCCATTGGCAGAGCAACATACAGCGAATGACTTGTTAACCAAGGCCAATATAAAAGTACAGTTTAATAATGTTCAACTTTGCCATTTTAATGGTAATAAATGTATTGCTTGTTATTTTAACCAACTACACAGTTTATATGCTGCGCGAGCGGTATTAGAACAAGCAATGCCAATTTATGAGGCCGACATACGCCACAGCGACCGCTTTTTAATGGAGCGTTTTATTAAAGGAGGCGTATGGGTTACGGGTAACGCCACCGCTAAAAATGGCTTTATTGAAATTAGTGACGCAAAGTTAAAAGCAAACACCGAGTATACGCCAGCACTTAGCGCTGTTTCGTTAGATATAGAATGCAATGGCGATGGCGTGCTATTTAGTGTAGCACTTGTGGGGAACAGCTTAGATTGTGTATTAATGATAGGGGAGCCACAGCAGAGCGATTCGACATTTGAAATAGACTGGTGCTATGACGAAATTAACCTACTCACCAAGCTGCAGCAGTACATTATAAATAATGATCCCGATGTAATTATTGGTTGGAATGTCATTGATTTTGACTTTAGCCTGTTACAAGAGCGCGCTGAGGCCTTAGGGCTTAGCCTTAATTTTGGTCGAGATAACCAACCTTTGTACATAAACAAAGGCCATTACACTCGGTTAACGCTTCCTGGGCGCTGTGTAATAGATGGCATTGACACCTTAAAAAATGCTACTTATCGATTTGATAGCTTTTCGTTGGCAAGTGTTGCAGAGCAGGTACTTAACCAATCAAAGCTAATAAAAACCGATAACCGACTAACTGAAATTGTGCGCCAATTTAACCAAGATAAACTCGCGTTAGCGGCCTATAACCGCCAAGATTGTATTTTGGTTAATCAAATTTTCGAAAAATTAAAGTTATTTGAATTTGCCATAGTCAGAACCCAAATAACCGGGCTTGAACTGGAACGCATGGGGGGCTCGGTTGCCGCATTTACAAATTTATACTTACCGCTATTGCATCGCAGTGGTTATGTTGCACCCAATTTAGGCGATCATGGGCTCTCATTCGAAAGCCCAGGTGGCTATGTGATGGAGTCGACGCCTGGGCTTTATAAAAACGTTTTGGTACTTGATTTTAAAAGCTTATACCCGTCGATTATGCGTACGTTTTGTATTGACCCTTTAGGGTTAATAGCTGGCTTAAATGCACCAGAGCATGCTATAGCAGGGTTTAATCAGGCGTTATTTTCAAGAACGCAGCACCATCTCCCCAAATTAATTGCACACCTAACACAAACACGTCAGCAGGCAAAAGACACCAATCAGCCGATGCTCTCGCAAGCGATTAAAATTATTATGAATAGTTTATATGGCGTACTCGGCTCTAAGGGCTGTCGGTTTTACGACCCGCGTTTATCGAGTTCTATCACTTTGCGTGGCCACGAAATTATGCAAACAACCCGTAAATGGATAGAAGCGCAAGGCTTTGAGGTAATTTACGGGGATACTGACTCTACGTTTGTAAAACTTTGTGAAGATAAAACCCCCGCGCAATGTAACGACATTGGCCACCAACTTGTCCGTTATATTAACCAAAAGTGGCAAGCTGATTTAAAACAACGTTATAATTTGCAAAGTTATTTAGAAATTGAATTTGAAACTCATTACAGTCCGTTTTTTATGCCAACTATACGAGGTAAAAAAACAGGCTCTAAAAAGCGATATGTGGGGCAAGTAACCAAAAATAATGAAAAAAAATTAGTATTTAAAGGTATGGAAACGGTACGTAGTGATTGGACTGAGTTTGCACAAGAGTTTCAAACCGAATTATTTGAGACGTTATTTACTGACAACTTTGAAATACAACAACTGCATAATATTATAAATAGCTACAGTCAAAAACTTTACAACGGTGAGTTTGACCATAAATTAGTTTACAAAAAGCGCTTGGGACAACACCTGAGCGACTACATCAAAAATATTCCCCCGCATGTTCAAGCCGTTAAAAAATACAAAGCAAGCCACCCCGAGTTTGAAATAAAACGCGGGCAAGCAATTAAATATGTTTATGCAGTAACCGGCGCTGAGCTTTATAACGGCAAAAATACGTTAAATTATCCTTTATACATCCAAAGACAGCTTGAACCTATCGCGCAAATGATACTCAGTGCATTAAATACATCAGCTGAATCTACCCAAGCCACGTTGTTTTAACCTAGTTATGAGCCAAACAAGTGTTTTATAGGTTGTTTTTCGGCTTTAAAATGCTAAACGCAGATATTTTGAGATAACGTGTAAAATAAAAAGTTAATATTCGTGATTCTGGTTACATTATTATTCAAAATAATTACAAAGTTAAAACTAAACTCAATTAAATAAAGATGAATATAATCAATTGCTTAGGTTTTATTTGTAAGTTTGTTTCTAAATTAAAGCCAAATGAGCGCTTAAAAAGCAAACAAAATAAACATTAAAATGATAACGAAAAGTCATATAAAGTACTTTTAAAGTTAATTTAATGTTGACCACCTTGCGTGCATAGTATTATCATCAAGGTCGTGATCACCAACTAATTAACAAATAAGTGGTCAAAAATAAAAAACAAATAGTATTCTAGGGAGAATCAAATGTTAAATAATAAAGTTTCAAAAGCAGTTCGCTTAGCGATCGCTTTTGGTGCAGCATCTACTGCAGCGTTTTCTGCAAGTTCGTTTGCAGAGGAAGCTGGTGTAGAAAAGGTTGAACGAATTCAAGTAACAGGTTCACGTATTAAACGTGTAGATATGGAAGGTCCTAGCCCTGTACAAGTTTTTGATAAAGTTACGATCGAAGCATCGGGTACAGAGACAATTGCTGATTTCTTAATTAAATCGAATATCGCTGGCCCAGGCATCGATACGGCCGATGACACCCTAACGCAAGGTGGTGGTGAGGCAAGCTTTGCAACTAAAGGTTTAGGTGCAGACTATACAATTTTCTTAGTGAATGGTAATCGTTTACCTGGTACTCCAACTGGTGGTAGTGCTAGCCCAGATATCAACCAAATACCTATCGCTGCAGTAGAGCGTATAGAGTATTTATCTGATGGTGCATCAGCTATTTATGGTGCAGATGCTGTTGCAGGTGTTATCAACATAATAACAAAGAAAGATTTTGAAGGTTTAAACGTTTCTGCGCAATATGGTCAATCTGCAGAAGGTGATGCCGGAACTACATCATTACAGCTAGTGACAGGTGTTTCTTCGGACCGTGGTAATGTCATGTTTGCAGCCGATTTCTATAAACGTGAATCTGTTAAAGCAACAGACCGCCCTCTAATTGGTACTGCTATTGCGCCGAACGGTACCGATGGTCGAAGCCCTACGGGTTTTCCTGGTACGTGGATTGAAACAGATTTCTCAGAGTCTTTTCCAGTAGCTGGATGCCCTGAAGAGAGTGTCCGCCCAACAACAATTGTTGATAGTGGAACAGAGTGTGCCTATGATTTTGCGAAGCTTTATCAAGCATTCCCTTACATTGAAAAGTTTAACTTATACACTCGTGGTGAATATAGTGTTTCTGATGATTTAAGGGTTTGGGCAGAAGGTCGAACTAGTAGAACTCAAACAGAAGTTAGAAATGGAGCTGCACCAGCGCCATTCACACTTGTTGGTGCTGATAACGAGGAAAACCCCTTTGGACGAGATATGTTTATTATCCGTCGTACAGTTGAAGCAGGACCTCGTGCAAGAGATCAAGTGAATTCAACAACAGGATTTGCCTCTGGTTTAGATTACTCATTAACTGACGACATTTACTTAGACGCTAAATACCAAAAAAGTTGGGCTCGTCAATCAAGTGTTGGTGTGGGTGGTCAAATATCAAAAAAAGCGCTAACAGATGCTATCGCTGCTGGTGATATTAAACTAACCAGTGCAAATACATTTGAAGATTTTGAAGCTTTATCAATCGCTACGCATCGACAAGGTGAATTTGAAGAACAGATAATTAATATTGGTCTTTCGGGAATGTTGCCTATTGAAATTGGTGATGAAGCTGTAGGCTTTGCAGTTGGTGCGGAAGTTCGCGAAGAACAATATTTTGATGTAACAGATATTGCACAACAATCTCAAGATATCGCAGGTGGCGCAGCATCTAATGGACGAGGTGCTAAAGATACTGATTCATTTTATTTAGAGCTTAACGCACGTCCAATTGAAATGGTTGAGGTTTCTGCAGCAGTTCGAAGCGACTCTATTGAAACGTCTGTTTCAGACTTAGGTTCTGAGACTACTTATAAACTAGCTATTGCAGTAAGACCTACAGATACATTGTTAATTCGTACTTCATATGGAACGGGTTTTAAGGCTCCGACACTAGGTAACTTATATCTTGACGAAAGTTTTGGTGTTGTGAAAGCAATCGATACTAAAGCATGTGCGGCTGATGCAAGCCAATGTTCAACACGCGAAATACGTTCATTAAGTGGTGGTAACCCAAATCTTAAACCGGAAACATCTAAAAGTTATGGTTTAGGTTTCGCTTGGGATGTTGATTTCGTAGAAGGTTTGTCGGTAACTGCTGATTATTGGAATTTTGAAGTTTCAGATAAAATCGGATCTTTAGGTGTTCAAGAGATTCTAAATAATGAAAGTGATTACCCGCAACTAGTAAACCGAATTGGTGGACGAATTGCGCATCCTGATGCTTTTGTTAGATCAAACTTACAAAACTTATCTGAACAAAAAGGCTCGGGTATTGACTACAACGTTAATTATACTTTTGATACATCATTAGGTGTTGTTATTGCAGGTGTAAGAGCATCTCAGCTTTTAAGCTCTGAAGAGCAAACTTCAGCAATACAGCCTTTGTGTGAAGAAAAAGGAACTACTTCAGAGGCTGAATGGTCATCTAGCTTTTATAGCAGTATTACTAGTGACAACTGGGGTGCAAATTTAAATGTACGCTATGTAGGTGAAACAGTTGACCATGAAGGTGGTCTAGCATCAGGTAGTTGTGATTTTGCTAAACCTGAAACTCGCCTTGAAGTTGATAGTTATACACAGGTTGATTTGTCTGGCCATTACTATATTACTGATTCAATTAAGTTTTCAGCTGGTGTGAGAAACTTATTTGATGAAGAGCCACCTTTTTCAACAGTAGCATCTGGTGGTTGGCCTTGGTACGATCAGTCACTATATGACAATATGGGTCGTTTTTACTACACAAAATTTGAATTATCTTTCTAATATTTAGTTCAGTTGTTTTGTATTAAAATTATGTAGTAAAAATAATATAGGCCAGTTGATTTTTCTTCTGGCCATTTTTTGTCTGCCCAGTGAAGCTGGCAAACTCGATAGGCTGAAAGATAGTAGTAAGCGCTCATTACTCCGCGTTATTCCAAATTTAATCTGAGCCTTGATAATGACGTTAGTCATTATTTATCAAAGTTTCAATATGTCACATACTCAACATTAGGGCAATCGCATTAAAATCTGCTTGACACAGAACCTCTAATTTGATCAATTACTCCCCTTTAAGCAACCTAAAATGACCAAATATAAGCCGACACTTATCGAACATTTCAACGATATCCAAGACTCTCGCCTGCAAAGAAAGCTGTTACATAAATTAGAATACACCTTTTTTATTACTTTATGCGTCGTTATCTGCGGCTGTGACAGCTGGGTTGCCATTGAAAAGTTTGCCCATATAAAACGCTCTTTGTTTGAATAATATTTGTCCCTATAAAATGGTATTCCCTCATATGATACCTTTGGATGTGTTTTTGCGTTAATCGATCCTGAGCAATTTCAAAACTGTTTTTTTAACTGGATCACAGCGATAGTTAAAAATGTGACCGGGGATGTGATCGCTGTTGACGGTAAATGCCTTCGCCGCTCTCATGATAAATCGAATGAGATAACGGCCTTACCTGCGTTGCTCAAAAGCTTAGATATCAACGGCAGCATCATCACCACAGATGCCATCAATACCCAAAAGAAATCGGCTGAGTTGATCGTTAGTAAAGGCGCGAATTATGTATCGGCCCTTAAAGGAAATCAAAGTACTTTGCATGATGACGTGCGCTTGTTTTTTGAAGACACCCCTAAAAGCTATCACAGCAGCCTAAATACCCACAAAAGTGTCGATGTAGATCATGGTCGTATAGAAGAGCAAATAGTGACGTCATGTGACCAAATTGACTGGCTGAGGGCAGAACACGCGCACCCACACCTTGGGAGCATTATTAGCGTGACATCACGACGGTTTGATGCCGATAAATGGTCAGAAGAAACCCGCTACTTTATTAGTAGCATTAAACACAATCATGCGGAAAGATTTGCTCACTATGTCCGGCTCATTGGGGAGTAGAGAATAATCTTCACTGGACATTAGACATGGCGTTTGATGAAGATCGGTGTCGAATTCGCCAAGGAAATGCAGATCAAAACATGGCCATATTACGCCATATCTCTTTAAATTTATTAACTTCAGATACTAGTCATAAAGTAGGGATTAAAATTAAGCGGCAAATGGCTGGTTGGAATAATAATTACTTGCTCAAATTACTACAAATATTTTAATGCGATTGCCTCTAACCCTCCTATAAATATAAATTGAAAACATAAGTAACGTATTGCAATGAATTTTTTTTTGTTATCATTTTATACATTAAAATTTTATGAACTCCCAAATGACCTACACCCTCAGACCCTACCAGCAAGAGGCGGTTGAACGCACCGTTTTACACTTTAGAAAAACTAACGAACCTGCTGTTATTGTGTTGCCCACGGGGGCGGGTAAAAGTTTAGTCATTGCTGAGCTTGCGCGTATAGCGAAGCAAAAAATATTGGTACTGGCGCATGTTAAAGAATTGGTTGAGCAAAATGCGCAAAAATATAAAAGCTTTGGTCTTGAGGCGAGTATATTTTCCGCTGGATTAAAAGAAAAATCGTTAACTCATCAAGTTACTTTTGCCAGTGTGCAGTCGTTATCGCGCAATTTAGATAAGCTTAATGAGCACTATTCATTACTTATTATTGATGAGTGCCACAGAGTAAATGGCGAAAAAAAAAGCCAATACGGAAAAGTGATTAATGCCCTTAAAACGCATAACCCGCAATTAAAAGTATTAGGCTTAACAGCAACGCCTTACCGATTAGGATTAGGCTGGATTTATCATCATCATTACCATGGGTTTGTAAGAGGCAATAAAGAGAGCCCGTTTAAACTCTGTATTTTTGAATTACCTTTACGGTATATGATCAAGCATAACTACTTAACTCCCCCTAAAGAGGTTGATGCTGCAATTAGCCATTATGATTTTTCATCATTAACTAGCAATGCATTTGGGCAATATAGTAATGAAGATATGAATGGCTTACTTAAAAATAGCACACGTGCGACCAAGGCTATTTTACAGCAAGTGATACAGTATAGTGAAAGCCGCCACGGGGTGATGGTTTTTGCAGCCACCGTAATGCATGCGCAAGAGATCATGACCTACTTACCAGAGGATCACAGTGCGCTGATCACCGGGGATACGCCAAATAGCGAACGCGATAAAATAATAAAGCTGTTCAAAGCTAAAGAGTTAAAATACTTAGTGAATATATCAGTACTGACGACCGGTTTTGATGCCCCTCATGTTGATTTTATTGCTATTTTACGCCCCACAGAGTCGGTAAGTTTATACCAGCAAATTGTCGGTAGGGGGCTGCGTTTAGCTGAGGGCAAAAAAGACTGTTTAGTGATTGATTATGCTGGCAACGGTTTTGATTTATTCTATCCAGAAGTGGGAGATAAAAAAGGCGATAGCGATAATGAACCCGTGCAAGTACTGTGTCCTGGGTGTGGCTTTGCTAACATTTTTTGGGGAAAAACAGACAGCGATGGCAAAGTGAGCGAGCATTTTGGCAGGCGCTGCCAAGGTTTGCTAGAAGATGATAACGGTTTAAGCGAGCAATGCGATTACCGTTTTCGTTTTAAAGAGTGTGAGCAGTGTGGCGCACAAAATGATATTGCTGCACGAAAATGCCATGATTGTGGCGCAGTAATGGCCGACCCTGACGATAAACTACGAAATGCATTAAATCTTAAAGATGCGTTAGTACTGCGTTGTAGTGGTTTGAGTGTAAGCCAACTAAAAGCGCAATTGTTAAAAGTCACTTATTTTGATGAAGATGGCGCCAGTTGTGATGAAGTTTTTGATTTAGCAAACAAAGGTGCTCGGTACTATTTTAATCAACAGTTTGGTAAGCGTGTAGGCCAAGGTCAATCCCCGATTGCATTTACAAGTGTTGAGCAAGTTATAAAAGCCCAGCCGGATTTAATCGCGCCTGATTTTGTAATTGCTCGCAAAAGTAAAAAATATGGCTGGAAAGTAGCCGACAAACTTTTTGATTACAAAGGCAGCTTTAGAAAGGCTAACCAGCTAAGTCGATAGACTAAGCTGGTTAGCATTCATCATTTAAATTAGAGACTATGCTTCTTCTGCGTCTAATCCCCAGCCATCACCATAGCCGTTTAAACCATTAGCAATGCTTTCAATGTATTGCTCTGCTTGGCCTAGTAAAGCGTGCTCAGGTACCATTTGTACATGGGCAACCACTTCCCATACGCCAGTATCTTTGCATTTTTCTATATCGGCAGTTTGTACTAGTGCATCGGTTACTATTTTAGTTGCAAACTTTTCGGCATCGGTTTGTTGTTCAAATAAAATATAAAAATCAATTTGTTGCATTTTACTTAAATCTACACCCTCGGCATAAATTTCAGCAAGTAATTGGCCATTATCATCATCAGGAAATTGCATTGAAAACTCATTAACGTTTATGTATTCATTAGCGCTATTGTAACCAAAATATACGCTTAAGGCGTACTAAAATTTGATTACGCCTTTTTGCGCAGTAATTGCAATTAAGTTAATGTTAGGCTCATTATCACTATGCTACTATTGGGTTGTTAGTATGTTGTTTTTTATGGGTTCATGGTAAGGATTATTATTTGTTCAATCAGCTTTTAAGATCGGTTGTTTATTTGTGCTTATTTTTGAGCTTTTGCTCTATTGCGGCTGATAATACAATTGAAGATTATGAAATAAAAGGAATTAGTGGCGAGTTAAAAAACAACGTTGCGCTTTATTTAAAACCCTTGGTGGGCGAAAAGTCAACGCGATCACTTCGCCGTTATGCCAAAAGCCAAATTGAGAGTAGTTTAAAAGCATTAGGCTATTATAGCCCAACTGTTAATGTTGATTTTAATAAAGATGATCGTGAACTGATTGCAAATATAGAGCGCGGCCGTGCAACGCGAATAGAGACATTTAATATTACAGTTAATGGCGAGGCAAAACATGACCCATTAATTCAAAATGTTATTGAAAACTTGGGTTTAAAGCAAGGTGATATTTTAAATCATGGTGTGTATAACAACGCTTATAAAAAAATAGAATCAGCGTTATTAGAATATGGCTATTTTGATGCTAAATGGCCTACACGAAAATTTGAGGTGTCGTTAAAAAAGCACAGCGCCATTATTACTTTTGTTGTGCAAAGTGGTGTACGTTATCAATTTGGTGAAGTAGTCATAACCAAGGATAGCCCTGCTGAAAAATATATTCGTTCGTTAGCCCCATTTAAAATAGGTACCTTATTTAAAGCATCGGTTATAGGCGACTATAATTTTGATTTATCGAGCACACCTTATTTTACCAGCGTGCGTGTTTATGCTGACATTCCAGCAAGGAAAAACAGCCAAGTCCCAATTAAGGTGGATGTGTTACACAAACCAGCGAACAGTTTTGAGCTAGGCGGAGGGTTTAATACAGAGCTAGGTCCAAAGGTACGTTTTAAGTGGTCTAAACCTTGGATCACTGATAAAGGTCATTATCTTGAAAGCAACTTAAATGTTGCCAAGCGTCAGCAAGATATTTCTATGGCCTATACTATTCCTGTTAATGATCCCAATGATGATTTATGGCGCTTAACAGCGGGTTATAAATTAGAAGACGATTTAGCTGACGATATTTACAGTGAAATAGTAACTGGGCAACTACAACGTCAATGGCTGACTGAGCATAAATGGGTGCGTACGGCGTTTATCAGGCGCGAACAAGAAACCTATCGTATAGGTGATGAGGCACAAAAAACCACTGAAATGTTACTGCCGGGTATAAGTTATGCTCGTAAGCAAGCAAAAGGGGGAACAACGCCCTACTCGGGTGAGCAATGGTCTATTTCGGTAGAATTTGGACTCGATAGCATGCTCTCCAGTACTAATATTGTTAGAATGCAATTACAGCATGCATGGTTGCGTACTTACCTTAACAAGCACTTGGTTTTTTTAAAAGCGAACGTGGGTGCTATGCTAGTTGATGATATTAATAATGTGCCATACTCATTGCGGTTTTACGCAGGTGGCGATCAAAGTGTACGTGGTTTTGCTTATCAATCTATTTCGCCAGAAAACGAAAATGGCGATCGTATTGGTGGTAAGTACTTACTTGCCACTACCGCAGAATACAATTACCAATTTGCTAAAAATTGGCGAGCAGCGTTATTTGTTGATGGTGGTACGGCGACTAATGACTTTTCGGAACGCTTTGAAGTAGGTGCAGGGTTTGGCTTTCGTTATTTAACGCCTATTGGCCCAATAAGAATTGATCATGCTTGGGGGCTTACTAAAGAAAGTAAAAGCACGCGCTTAAGTATTACTATAGGGCCTGAAGTTTAATGTCGGTATTTAAAAAAGTGACAGCGATAATAAGCTCATTTATTGTTGTTTTGCTTGTGATAGTGTTTTGTATTGTTTTTACAGCGCCTGGTAATCAATTAATTGCTTATAGTGCTAATAAATTAGTTGATGGTTTAAACATTGAAATAAAAAATGGGCGCTTTTTATATAATGATGTGTTTAATTTCCGTTTTGAGCGTGACGGTTTACTTTTTGATGCAGAGCAATTAAAAATAGATTTATTTTGGTGGCACTGCGATGGCATTTGCATTGATAATTTAACGGCTCGCGCTATAAAATTAACGCTGCCCGCAGCGTCATCTAACGCCCCAGATACACCTGATAAACCGCTTGAACAAATTAGCTTGCCATTTAATGTTGCACTGAAGCGTTTGGCGGTTAATGAGTTTACGTTAAATCATTCCACTGCAAATGTGGTTGTTAACAACATGGTGCTTGCTGCAAAGGCACAACGCTCTGATATTATTATAAAAAATTTCAATATCTCTCGTGTTTTAATAGCACTAAAAGAGCAATCAGTAGCAAACACCGCCAGTGCTACACCCATAACCAACTTACCTGCATTACCTGATATAACTTTTGTTTCGCCAGTAAATATTAACCTAGAACAGTTTAATATTACTCAGTTTAGCATAGAGCAGGGCGAGCAGAAAAATACCGTTAATAATATTGCGCTGCAAATGAGCTTGATGGGTGCTGATGTAAACGTTGGTTTATTATCTGCAGATTATCAGCAGTGGCAGCTTAATACTGCACTTAGCGCTAAGCTAGAGGGCTCAATGCCGATTAATGGCAATATGAGTTTAAAAGGGCATGGATACAAAGCCAAAATATTGATTGATGGGGATTTAGAGAAGCTAAATGTAGATATAACAAGTAGCGAATTATTCCCTTTTAAACTTGCCGTAACGACTAATCTTAAACAACAAAACTACCCGTTTAGTGTCAACGGTAACGCTAATCACTGGACATTTAATACAATAAACAACGCGTTAAATATCACCGACGTAAACTTAATTGCGCAAGGCAACGCCAACGATTACCAGTTAGCACTGACTGGTAATAGTCAGCTAGGTGCTTATCCGCGTGTGAACTTTAATGGCCAAATTGATGGCTCGCTTAGCCAGGCAAGCCTTAAAACCTTATCGCTAAAAGCGAATGATAGCGAGGCTAACTTACAGGCGAAGGTAAATTGGCAAAATGGCATTAATAGTAACTTTAGCGGCGCATTATCGCATTTAAAAGCGCAATATTTAACTGATACGCTTACTAGCGATATTTCAGGGCAGTTTAAAGGGGCATTTAACGCCAGTGCGAATACTTGGCAGTTAGCAATGGATGACACCCAACTAAGTGGTTTACTCAATGATGTACCCCTTAATTTTGCTGCCAAATTTAAGTTAAACGATGAGTTAAAGGCTACAGTAAATGAATTTAATCTCAGTAGTGGCGCGAATCAGTTAACGTTAACAGGCGAAGTTGATCAGCAATGGCGTATTAATGGCGCTATTGCGTTGCAAAGTAATGATGAAGAAAATCTTCCTTTTATTGCTAATGGCCAAGCGAATTTGAGTATACGGGGCGAAAGGTTAACCCCTGCGGTTGATTTAGGATTAACCCTAGAGCAGTTTATTTATGATGAAATTAATATCAACAAGCTTGTGCTTAAAGCACAATTAGATACTGCCACTGATTGGCAAACAGATATTAGCGTTAATCTTGATTCAGCATATGTCATGGGCCAGCAAATTAATAAGGTCAACATAGCCGGCAGTGGTGATAAAACTGATCATCAGCTTAGTGCGTCGATTGATGCTGAAAAAGGGGCGTTAGCAGTTGAGCTTAATGGCAAAATGAAAAATGCTATTTGGAGTGGTGAGTTAAGTGACATAACTTTAACGGATAAAAAACTGCGCTTTAACAATAATAAAAAAATATCCGTTATGGTTAATACCCAAAACGGGGATTTTGATGTGAGCGCTCATTGCTGGCAATCAGCTCAAAGTAAATTGTGTATCGATACTTTGTTGCAAACAAAAGCGCTTGGGCAGTTTAATGCAAAACTGGCTAACCTTTCACTTGAAGAGCTTAAGCACTTATTGCCAGATAATATTCGCATACGTGGAGACCTAATAGGCGATTTTGCTGCTAATTGGCAGGCGGGTGCACTTAAAACGCTCAGCGCCAATGTGAATTCGAATGAGCTAAATGCGATACTCACCTCAGAAGAAGATCGATTTAAACTCCCTATAGAAACACTCAATATTACTGCTTTTTCAGACTCGCAGGTCGGTAAAATTGAAGCTAACTTGGCATCCAGTGTGTTAGGTAAAATAGCAACCCAAATAAATATTGACGACATTCAAAGTACGCAAATACTTTCTGGTAATGTCACTATAGATAAAATTTTACTCTCAGATATTCAGCCATTTTTAGATACGCTTGAGCAACTTAAAGGGGCAATTAGCGGGCAGGTTACTTTAGCTGGAACGCTTAACGATCCTCAGTTAGAGGGTGAGCTTAATATTGCAGACATTAACTTAGCGGGAGAGCAATTACCCGTAGCACTTGAAAACGCTAATATAAATATTTTATTTAATAAAACTAAGGCAATCATAAAAGGTAACCTAAGTGATCCTCAAGGTGGGCACGTTAAGCTTACCGGTGATGTGGATTGGCAAGGTGAGCAACCTGCGGTCAATGTCGCTGTTGTTGGTAATGAGTTTTTTGTTAGAGCGCAGCAAGGCGTAATATTTAAAGTATCGCCAGATCTAAAAATAGGCATAGCAGATAACGCGCTTAACCTTGTTGGTGAAGTGATTGTGCCTTATGGGCGTATAGAAATAGAAGAACTGCCCGAGGGTGCTGTGCAAGTAAGTGATGATGAAATAATTATTGATCAAAAAACACAAACCTCTAAAAAAGTACCGTTTAATTACGATATTGATCTGCGGGTTATTGTTAAAAATGATGTAAGAGTTGAGTCGTTCGGCCTTAAATCTAAGGTAGTTGGTGATATGGACATAAAAATGAGCCAAGATTCACCCATTATTGCCATTGGTGAGCTTAATTTAATTGAAGGCACTTACTTAGCATTTGGTCAAGATTTGATTATTAGAACGGGGCAAATCGGTTTTAGTGGCGCAATAGACAAACCACATTTAAACATTAAAGCTATTCGAAACCCAAATAATACTGCTGATGGGGTTATTGCCGGGGTTACTTTAACGGGCAGTGTTGAGCAACCTAATTTAAAAGTGTTTTCTGAGCCGGGAATGGATCAAGGCCAAGCTTTAGCGTATTTACTAAATGGTCAACCATTAGGCGAGGGAAATAGCTCAAGCGATGCCATGTTAGCGCAGCTATTGCTTTCTCAAGGTGTGAGTCGTAGCGAAGGACTTGTTTCTCAAGTGGGCGAATCATTTGGTCTTTCAGATGTTAGCTTAAGCTCAAAAGGCAGTGGTGAACAAACAAAGGTAGAAATATCGGGTTATCTAGCGCCGAGCTTGCAGGTTAAATATAGTGTAGGTGTGTTTGAGTCACTCAGTGAAGTAGCGGTACGCTATCAGCTTATGTCAAAACTATATATAGAGATAACCAGTGGCTTAAACCAAAATGTAGACATACTGTATAAATTTAATTGGGACTGACCTATATCTGCAGATAATAATAAAAAAGGAAAGGAATGATAAAGCGTGTAGTGATCCTTTTAGTGTCGGTTTTGTTTGCTGGGTGTGCCCAGCAAAGTACTTTATCACCACCAGCGTCGGCTAAAAAGTTAACAAGCAGTGAGATTATTGCTGCGGCTAAAGATGACGAATGGCGATAGGTTGAATCAGAGAATATTCTAAAGTTAACCTTGCCCACAGGCGCCGCTTATATTGAGCTTAACCCAAAGCTTGCGCCTAAACACACTGAAAATATTACCGTGTTTGGTCGGGTGCTTAAAGGCATGGCGCATTTTCATCAGCTAGCGCGAACGCCCATTGATAATAGTGAGTTTAATCCCATTACCGATCTGCAAGTATTGGCTGATGTTACAAACAACAACAGCCAATTTAAAGTAATGAAAACAGACTCCAATTCATTCAAACAACTAATTATTGCTCGGAGTAACCGCAGCGAGGAATGGTTTGCGTATAGCCATAATTACATTGATGTGTGTGGAATGCCTGTGCCAACTAAGCAACTTAACGATTAAAAAAGGAGCCTGAAGCTCCTTTTTTGTTTAGCTTATTGACGGTTTATTTTTACCGAAAATGGGGTGTCGTTATAATGGGTTGAGCGATAAGGGTTTATATCAAGGCCACCACGGCGAGTATAACGCGCATACACTTCAAGTTCTTTAATATTAAGTTGAGTAGTTAAGTCGCTGTAAATACGCTCCACACATTGCTCATGAAACTCATTGTGAGTTCTAAACGAAATTAAATAACGTAGTAATGACTCACGACACACTTGCTCACCAGTGTAGCGAATAATAATACTGGCCCAATCCGGTTGCGACGTAATTAAACAATTAGATTTTAGCAAGTGGCTATGCAGAGTTTCACTCACTACTTTATTGCTTTGTGATTTTAGTGAATGGGCATCGAGATGATAATTATCTATTTCAATATCTAACTCATCTATACATTCACCCGGTAGCGGTGTGCAAGGAATGCAGTTGTAGTCATCAGCGCTGTATAAAGTCACCTTTACAGGGCTATTTACCGCACTGGATAAGTCGTCAATTAAATGTTGTTTAACAATCTCAATACTACCAAAGCGACTTTGATTAAAGCTGTTTAAGTAAAGCTTAAACGACTTAGATTCAATAATATGACTGCTCTGACATTCAAAAGTAAATAATGCCACCGCCACTTGCGGTTTACCTTTGGTATTTAACCAAGACAGTTCGTAACCTGTCCATATGTCTTGGCCTTTAAATGGTAATGCGGCTTCATCAATACTTAATGCATCGCGATTAAGCTTGCGAGCAATAGGAAAAAGCAGGCTGGGCGTGTATTGATCGACATACTCAGTGGATTGACCAAGTACGCTACCTTTAAGATCGGGAGAATTACTGTAATCTGTCATATTGGCTCTTAAATAGTTACAATGGCGATATTATATATAATTTTAATGAGTTTCATAGTATGTCTGTTGCAATGCAATTAGCTCAACTTCACGAAAAATTTAGCGAAAAAACCATTACTAACACACAAAAGCGGCCACTCATTGCCCACGATGAGCAATGGCCAAGCCTATGTGAAGTAGGCACGGTCGATGAACATGGCATGATCCAATGGCAGGCGATAGTTAGGGAGCCTACAGGCTCATTAACCAGTCTCGCTAACGCATTAGAACTTGAGTTTCCAGAGGCGCTGAGTCAATTTTATGGCCATATGTTTGCCGGCAGTATTGTCGCGAGTATTGATGGCCATCAAGTGGAATTATTACAAGCATGGAATGAGGATGATTTTGACTTACTGCAACAAAATATCACCGGCCATGTTTTAATGAAACGTAAACTCAAACAAGCGCCAAGTGTATTTATTGGTTTAACCGACCAAGACGACTTGCTTGTTACCGTATTGGTACAAACAGGGGAAGTGTGCTTAGAATATGTAGGTAAAAAGCCACATCATGTGCTGGCCAAAAACCTCAGTGAATTTATAGCGTCGTTGACTGTATAATTTTAAGCTGTGATGTTGTTAGACATAAAACCTTAGTTGTGGGATTTATTGAAAATCCCATGAAATATTAGACACTAAACCACACGGTTCGCACCTAAAATCGAATAAACCAAACCATGGTTTGGGCAACTTCCATTCACCTTGGCAACTTGGGCATTTTCGTTCAAGCTCAGAGACTTTATCAGCGCCACCCACACGGTATAAATAATAGTAAACCGGCTTTTTAGTTAAAAAGCTGATGCGTTTGCTAATATCTTTACCTCGGCGGTACAAATCGCTTTGGATGCTGGCTATTTCGTCAAGCGCCGGAAACTCACAGCGTGTTGCACCATTAATTTGAATTTGATCGCACGCTTGCCAATCTTCTTGCCATTTAATTAATGTTTTATAGTCGCCATTGGCAATTGCTGGAATATTAAATAACGGGACCGGTAAAAAATCGTCGCCACAATACAGTGGGCTGCACGTGTGCACATAGGTGGTATATAAAATATAGCTCGAGGGCTCTTTACAGCCATCGGCGCCATTTGAATGTATGTCTTGGCCTATTATTTTTACTTTGGGTGCTAACAAGCCCGCATCGTGGAGTTTTTCAACACTGTGTTTTACAAACGCACTGTTGTTAAGTGGATGCATAGCGTTTTCGGTTGGGCACATAACGCGGGTGATAAAATAGCCATCCTTTAAAACCGTTGGGAATTCTTCCCCGATTATTTGCCCATTAAAGCGAAGTGCATTTACCAAGCGGTTTATTGCTTGTTCGGCTTGTTCTAATGTGGTGTCTTGGTAGCAATCAAATGTTAAATCAACAACAAACATTTATAGTCTCGAATTATTTTGGTGTAAGTAATGTCAATAAACTGTCTAGCTTTTGCTCAATTCTATCTAGCTGAGAGGCTTTTTGGTCGGCATTATTTTCGTGTTGCTTAGGGGTTTTCATTAAATTATAAATTGAATCTGGATTATTCTTATACTGGCTCACTGCAGCAATAATAACCGGCATTGGGGTCGGCGTTGTTAAGCGGCTTTTAGTGAGTGCAACAGTGGGGACTTTGCCTTCATCAAGAAGGACTTTAATGGCTTCAAATACAGCAGTATTCATTCGATTTATAACTCTTTTAGTATGTAAGCTCGCAGCATAGATGCTACAAAGTAATATGTTATCAATAAAGTGGCTTAGGCACATTAAAATGCGCCATTTAATTATTTTTTTTGACGAAGTCGTACATCTAATTCGTCAATTACTTCACTCCAATCGCCATCAACAGCTAACGATTGAGTAATAAAATGTTGTTGGGCTTCATCCCAAAAAGGAGTGTCTTGCAACAAGATTGTATCGGCAATGGTATATCTAGCCAGTTTAACCCTTACTGAATTTGCGCTTTGTTTATTAAGCAGCAAGTCGTTAAAGTATGATCTGACTCAACGCAGAAAATAAGTGTGCTAATTAAAATACAAACTCGCTTAATCATTGCTCTTAGGTATATAGTGATATAAGTATTTGCTCATCGTTGTAGTTCAAAACTAATCCCTAACAAGTTACGCGGCGTAATAACAGGGGGTAAAATAATAAAGGAAATAAAATGACAGCCACAACAAAATCAACAGACGCATTTAGCGTACAGCATATTGCACCAGAAGATATAAGCACGGCAGCAAGTCTTATATATCAGGCGTACCAAAACGATCCTATTTTACAAACTCTGTTGGGGTATAATAAACAAACCCCGCTTGATTATGAAAAAAAACTACGTGCACTTATCCGTGAAGAACTCAGTAGCTTTTGGCAAGAAAAACAGCCTTTAATTGGCCTTTACCGCGACGATAAATTAAAAGCGGTTGCCTGTGTATTTGAGTCAAACAGCCAATTACAGGCTGAGCGCTATTGGCATTGGCGATTAAAGCTGATGTTAAGTGCGGGTTATTTACAAACGAATCAACTAATCGAAAAAGAAAAAACCATTCGTGATGCACTAAAGCCGCAAGGCAATTATTACTTTTTAGCATTTATCGCCGTTGACCCACATTTTCAGGGTAAAGGCTTTGGTCGCACATTACTTAAAGGCTTAGATAGTTTATTACTTGATAACCCCGAGTCCTCTGGATTGGCTGTGTTTGTGACTCGCGACGAGCATACACAGTTTTTTAAATCTCAAGGCTTTGAACATTTTAAACAACTGACATTTAACCAAGTTGAAGGTCAATTATTATTTAAAACGGCTAACCATAAATAGCAGGTGAAAAACTGAATAAAAAGCAAACAAAGCGTGTTAGTAAATTTTCGATTTACTTATCGCTAATATTTTTAGTGCTAATACTAATAGCATCAAATGCAGGGTATATACCCATAAATGCAGTGTGGACATATTTTGTCGCCAGTAGTTTAACTTTTATTGTATATGCGTATGATAAAACCAAAGCAAAAAGAGGCGCATGGCGCACCAGTGAGCGCACGCTACATTTTTTTTCGCTTGTTGGCGGTTGGCCGGGAGCGGCCATAGCACAACAGCTGCTTAGGCATAAATCGCAGAAAAAAGAATTTAGGTTTGTTTTTTGGTTAACGGTTATCGCTAATATCTGTGTGCTGGTTTGGTTAATATCACCAAAAGGGGAGCAGTTGATTAACATACTTAAGTAAAGTTACGGCAAGCTCATACCCACATATCTAAGTTTGTGGTACTTAAGTTTGGGGTATGTGTTAAGTATTTCATTTAGTGTATTTAAAATATCTCTAAGTCAATGTTCCAAATAGGGCGCACCCGTGTGAGATATATCTCACATTAACGTGCGCCTTATCAGTTTAAATCTCGTTTTTATTCGTTTAAAGCTTTCAAGTTGCTGTTACCTATGGCTATTTTTATTTTTCATTTTTATGGCAGTTATTTTTTCTGTTTTTCTCACTATCATACTAAGCCGATTGCTTTACACTTTACTTAAGTCAAGACGACATAGCCCAATGATTGAGCTACTGCTACGGATACGGAATCAGGCAACCAACCAGTTAATCGCTAGGAAGCACAAAGGACTAATTAACACGGATGCAGGGATGAAATAGGAAGTACATGGAGTACTAAAATAGCTGGAGCTATTTAAAGGATGCCAAGGATGATGCGATAGGAAATTGCAGGAGCGTTAGTTTACGCAGGATAGCCAAGGCGGCAAGGGGATATTGCATGATGCAATGGAGAATAAACACGGTGGTTTGTTCGTTTAGCGGATGATAAACAGGGATTAGGTAAAGGATACCTTACAGGATGTTGGCAATTTGGGCGTAACCGAGGTTACGCCTTTGTTTTTTTGGTAAAATTATATTTTATGTGGTGGCACAACCACACTTTTTAGTTTTTCATCTTCCATGAATAGTACCCCCTGATAAGCGTTTTCGCCATCACTTGAAAATTCAAAAATAAACTCGCTTTTCATGCCCGGTTTACCATTTTTTAAAATACCAAACCGGCGCTTGCTGCAGGCTACGCTCATTAATTGTACTTGCAATTGCTCACTTTGGCGTTTGGCGTGGGCATTAGCGGCTTCGGCTATTTTACGATTTAGCCAAAAAAAATAAATCACAGCCCCAATAAGTATGAACATCCATAAACTAGCCATTTAAGAGAATAACCTTCCAATTGCGCGAGCAAGCGCCTCGCTTCTGTTTTCTTTGCGTAATAAAGCTAATAAGTGAGGGCGAATAGTCGCAATTGCAACTAAATCTGCAAAAATGCTAGGAAATAACTCAGCTATTTTCTCATGCTGCGCACAGTTATCCATAAACACATGTAAACGATCTGGCTGTTCTAACTGTTTAAAACAGCGACCCGCAATAGTTAACAATACATCAGAATCTTGTTTTAAAGGCGATTTCAGCGCGCAGTCAACAAGTTGTGCACTCAGCCCCGTTGCTTGCCCTGATGATATTGCGCGCAGCGCAGCTGTGGCGGCAAGGACGTCATTATTTTTAAGCGCAGTTTGCCCATAAGTTAATAATAATTCGCTTAAAGCTGGCGGAATGTCGATGTGTTCAAGCATTGCACTTAATGGCTGTAACACCTCAACAGGTAACTTAGGCCACGCTGTGTGTAAGTTTTTTAAGTTATCAGCACTATTAAGACGATAAGCAAAATCGGCAATGCCTTGTAATGCGACACTTTGCCAATTATCAAAGCCAATCTGACCGCTAAAATAAAGCTGGGCATGCTCGTAATACTGTGAGGCTGGTTGTTTTAATAACACTTTAACTTGAGCATTAAACGCCGCTAATTTATTGGCGTTTGGAGTAAATACATAAGGGTTGTTATCGAGTGTACCGTCGGCTTGTTCACCGGTAATTTCACTTCCCAGTGCCTGAATAACCATATCTGCAAAATGGTCGCGACTGGCGCTTACCAACTTACTTTGCTCATCAAGCGGAAATTTTAAAAACCACACATAAGGCTCATTACTGGCTTTATTATCCCAAAACTGAATAGCTAACCATGCATGACTTGCTAATGGGTAAGGGTAAGGGGTTTGCGCTTGTTCAATGGCTAAAAATTGTTGTTTATCAAGCTTGGTAATGTGCCTGCCAATATCAAAAGCACGCCATTGAGTGCCTGCACCGTCTAAAAGCTGGCCTAACGTGGCTATATGTTCACTCATGGATTTCCAACTGTTTTGACTACAAAATTACCCTAATTATACGCCATAGCGAGTGTTGTGGGAACAGGGTATAATTGCATTATACAACGATAAAAGGGTGATTATGGTTAAGCAAACCCACACATATTTACAGCAATTAACGGCGCTACTTAAAAAGCATCAACTGTGGCAGATTGAGCCGCTTAATCCCGATTTATTAGATTCTAGCGTACCGTTTTGTCACGATACGCTGGCATTTGAGCAATGGTTACAGTTTGTATTTATTGAAAAGTTACAGCAATTAATTGACAACAAGCAGCCGTTACCATGCAATGTTGCAATTGCACCTATTGCGCAAATGACACTCATTGGTAAATCAGGCAGCGAAGACATTATCGCTTTGCTGAGCCAATTAGATTCATACTTAGGAGCGCCTGATGAGTGAGCGCCCAGAGCCTATTGAATATGGCGAACTGTCGATTCTTTATCAAGATGACAATTACATAGCCATAGATAAACCCTCTGGGCTACTCGTTCATCGCTCATTTTTAGATAAGCACGAAACCCAATTTGCAATGCAAATGCTGCGTGATCAAATAGGGCAACATGTGTTTCCCGTGCACCGTCTTGATAGGCCGACATCGGGTGTATTACTGTTTGCATTAAGCTCAGAGGCGGCGCGTGATATGAATCAATTATTTATTGAAGGCACTATTACTAAGCGTTATTTAGCCTTGGTACGCGGGTTTGCGCCTGAATCGGTTTTTCTTGATAGGCCATTAAAAGAAGAGCTTGATAAAATAGCCGATAAGTTTGCAGATCAAGATAAAGCGGCGCAACAAGCACAAACGCAATTTAATTGTTTGCATCAAGCTACATTACCTATTCCAATAGGCAAATACCCAACGGTTCGTTATTCGTTGGTTGAGTGTTTTCCTAAAACGGGGCGCAAACATCAAATACGCCGGCATTTAAAGCACTTATCTTTGCCGATTATTGGTGATGTAAATCATGGCGATAATCAGCATAATCAGTTTTTTAGAGAGCATTTTTCGCTTCGCCGACTGATGTTATTTGCCACAGAACTTCGTTTTGTGCATCCTTACAGTAATAAACCCATAATGATTAAAGCGCCTCTAGGCGATGCAATGCTAAACATTTGCAAACAGCTTGGTTGGCCAGAGCAGGAAAAGGATTATTAAATGGCACATATTAGTATGTTTGTAGGCAGCGTGTATGGCGGTGCAGAGCGATTAAGTGAGCAAGTTAGCGACACGCTAGAGCAAGCTGGTCATCAGGTTAGTGTATTCGAGCAACCTACTTTAGATGATATAAAAAATGCGTCACATATTTTAATTGTTACCTCTACAACAGGAAAAGGTGATGTACCGAGTAATTTAGCAGCACTTTATAATCAACTAAACAATACTTTTCCTATGTTAACAGATAAGCCATTTGGTATTGTAGCCATGGGCGATAGAAGCTACGGCGATACGTTTTGTGGTGCAGGGCGAAGCTTTGATGAATTACTACGCGATTTACAAGCTAAACCTGTTGGTAATCGACTGGAAATTGATGCTTGTGAAGACTTTGAGCCTTGGCCGGTTACTGAGCCTTGGTTACAAACTTGGCTTGCTAAGTTACCCTGTTAAATGCGCAGACTCTAAATGAAAAAACATAAACTGAGCTTGGTTGTGCTTGCCGGTGGCTTAGGGAGTCGCCTTGGTGGTAATAAACAAATAGCAGTAATTAAATCAGAGCTTGTGAATAAAACAAAGCTTTTGGCTAGGTGCTAAAGTGATGCCGTTTATGATTGGTTTACGGTTTTTAACTGATTAGCTTGATGGCGATAATTATTTTGCAACTAAATATGATACACACAACCTAGATCGCGCTAAAAACCAGTTTGCGTTGTACAGGGATATAGTAAGCAAGCAGCTGGTATTAAAAGCGATGTTAACTGAGATATAATGCCAATTTATTGTATTGCCCAAAGTGTTAACGCTAAACGTTGCGCAATACAAATCTCAACATGCTCAATTGTTACTTATTAAACATCCGCTAATTTTACGCGAATTTTGCTTTTGTTGAGGGTCGTTTGATTAAGCGCTTTTATCGCGCTTTTAACTTCAATGTCGTTGGGCATCTCTACAAATGCAAAGCCTTTAGACTCGCCAGTTTCTTTATCAAGTACTAAGTTACAAGTGGTCACTTTACCGTGCGCTGTAAATAAAGTACGAAGTTCATGCTCGGTAGTGGCACGTGATAAGTTACGAACTAATAATTTCATATATAACCTAAATAAGGGGTTCAAGCATAATTATCTCAAGTAACCTTGCTTTAACCTAACGTTATTTTATAAACAGTAAAAATAATTGTTTAAAAACAAAAAACCGTCTTACGACGGTTTTTATTCTGTAGGGGGAGTTTATTTTACTTCTTTACCGGCGGCTTGTTGATCAGCGTGGTAGCTTGAACGAACAAACGGGCCAGAGGCTGCATGGGTAAAGCCAATTTCATCTGCATAGGCTTTTAAGCCATCAAACTCAGCTGGTGGCACGTAGCGTTTTACGGGTAAGTGATGCTTAGAAGGCTGTAGGTATTGGCCAACGGTTAGCATGTCGACGTTGTGCGCACGTAAATCACGTAACACTGCTTCGATTTCACTGATCTCTTCACCAAGGCCAACCATTAACCCAGATTTAGTTTTAACCTCTGGGTGCGCTTCTTTAAAGCGACGCAGTAATTCAAGCGACCATTTGTAGTCAGCACCTGGACGCGCAAGCTTGTATAAACGCGGTGCGGTTTCAAGGTTGTGGTTGAATACGTCAGGCGGTGTTGCAATTAAAATTTCGAGTGCTTTATCCATACGGCCACGAAAATCAGGCACTAAAATTTCAATGGTGATTTCTGGGTTATGTTTGCGAATTTCACGAATACAATCAGCAAAGTGCTGGGCACCGCCGTCACGTAAATCATCACGGTCTACTGAGGTGATCACTACGTAGCTTAATTTCATGTCTTTTATGGTCAGTGCCAGCTTTTCAGGCTCTGCCGCATCAGGCTTTAATGGGCGACCATGGGCAACATCACAAAACGGGCAGCGACGTGTACAAATAGCGCCTAAAATCATAAAGGTGGCTGTACCGTGGTTAAAACACTCAGATAGGTTTGGGCACGACGCCTCTTCACACACTGAATGCAGGCCGTGTTCACGCATGGCTTGTTTAATACCGTCGATACGCTCAGTTGATTTAGGTAAGCGAATTTTGAGCCATTCAGGCTTACGGAGCATTTCGGTTTTTTCTGTTGGCAAAACTTTAACGGGGATCAACGCCATTTTTTCTGCGTCGCGTAGTTTTACACCTGGTTCCATTTTGACTGGTTTATTCATTCGTTTTCAAACCCTTCAGTATGCTTAACCTGTGTTGCATTAAGCTTTTTGATCATCTGTTTTACCAGCCCTTGGCCTGCAGCTTCAAGGTCTTGAGGGCCATTTAATTCTTTAGTTTGCACCATATTCATGCCCGCATAACCACAAGGATTAATGCGTAAAAATGGACTCAGATCCATGTTGACATTTAGTGCTAAGCCATGAAATGAGCAGCCACGACGAACTCTAAGGCCTAACGAGGCAATTTTGCTGTTGTTAACGTAAACACCAGGGGCATCGGCTTTTGCGTATGCGTTAATATCGTACTCAGCAAGGGATTCAATAATACATTCCTCAAGCCAGGTGACAAGCTCCCGTACCCCAATTTTTAAACGGCGCAGATTAAATAATACATACATCATTTGTTGCCCAGGGCCGTGGTAAGTTACTTGCCCACCACGGTCAACCTTAATTACTTCAATGTCGCCTGGCGATAATAAATGCTCATCTTTGCCTGCTTGGCCTTGAGTAAATACACTTTCGTGCTCTACTAGCCAAATTTCATCCGCGCTGTGTTCATCGCGGGTATCGGTAAAGTCTTGCATTTTTTGCCAGATTGGCTTGTAACGTTGGCGCCCAAGTTGGCGTACAATTAAGGTGTTTTCGCTCACAACAAATCTCAACTATGGCTTAAAGCATATGGCGTACGTCATCGATATTGCTGATCACGTTGTAAATTTCTTCAATGTGTTTGCCGCTTGTTACAGTCGCTACTAGCGTTACAGACTCATAGTTACCTTTACTGCTTGGTTTTATTTTTGGCGCATAATCACCCGGGGCAATAGGTTGTAACTTTTCTAAAATTTGATCAGTTAAGTTTACATTTGCTAAGCCCATTATTTTAAATGTAAACGGGCAAGGGTACTCTAAATACTCATCAAATTTAGTGTTTTTAACAGGTTCAACCACGACGGGAACTCCTCAAACAAAAGTGTTGGCTTAACCTATACGTTAAGCTTTAAACTGACAGGCTAATGGCAATCTCGAAATAATAGTATTTATGGCAATGCTCATTAATGGCTATTCAATACGATTGGATTAACTATATGGGGCGTATTCTAACACTTTTCAAGTAAAAAAAACGCCTCATGAAGGAGGCGTTGTCTTGCTTAATTTACGCTTACATTATTTGTAAGCGTAGGTAGTCATATATTTTGCTAAAGAAACTACCTTCTTCAATTTCTTCAAGTGTAACTAGCGGATATTGAGCAATATCTTCACCTTCAAGCTGTAAAAAAAGAGTACCTACTTTAGTGCCTTTTGCTAAAGGTGCTTCAAGTGTATTGTCTAGCTTAAAGTTGGCTTTAAGATTTTTTTGCTGGCCACGAGGAATGGTGATCGGTGTATCTTCTAAAATACCTAAAGATACATTTTCTTTATTGCCCATCCAAATACGTTGCTGTGCAAAGCTGTCGCCTGCCTTGTAAGGTGTAATTGTTTCAAAAAAACGAAAGCCATAGTTAAGTAGTTTTTTACTTTCAACTTTACGAGCGCGTTCGCTGCTGGTTCCCATAACAACAGCAATCAAACGCATGTCGTTTTTTGTTGCTGAGGTTACTAAGCTGTAACCTGCCTCAGAGGTATGGCCTGTTTTAATGCCATCAACGTCTAAGCTTTCATCCCATAATAATGAATTGCGGTTGTACTGTTTAATGCCATTAAATGTATATGATTTTTGTGCGTAAAGTGCATACTCATCAGGCACATCACGAATAAGCGCTATGCCAAGTGTGGCCATATCACGCGGGGTGGTAAACTGCTCTTTACTATCTAGCCCGTGGCTGTTTGCAAAATGGGAATTTTCCATCCCTAATTTTTTTGCATGTGCGTTCATTAAATCAGTAAAAGCGCTTTCACTGCCAGCGATATGCTCTGCCATTGCAACGCAGGCATCATTGCCCGATTGAATAATAATGCCATGATTTAGCTGATCCACACTTATTTGCTTGCCGACCTCTATAAACATTTTAGATGATTCAGGGAAGTTTTTTGCCCATGCTTTTTCACTCACAGTGACCATGTCAGTAGGGGCTATATTGCCTGATTTAATTTCGGTGCCGATCACATAACTAGTCATCATTTTAGTTAAGCTAGCGGGGGCTAATTTAGTATCTGCCTCGCCTTGAGCAATGACTTTACCCGTGGTGAAGTCGACTAAAAAGTAACCCTTCGCATTCACTTGAGGAGGAGCAGGAATAATTTGGGCGGTGGCTGAAAATACGGCGGCAGAACAGACTAAGCCGCAAATACCGGTGAGAATTTTATGTTTAATAGATTTCATCATACTCATTAATGGTTAAAGTTAAAAAATTATGCTCTACACATTCTATACCCAAACCACCCCGAGATGCGAGTGTCGTTGGGGTATTTGTCTTACTGAGTGTAAAGCAAAAACGCGTTTTGAAATTGATTTTGTTTTAATGTTTCTAATACATGTTGTGCATGTTGGGCATCTTTTATTGGCCCTAAGTGCAATCTATAAATAGCATTTTTTGCAACGATATTTGTGGGTAATTTATACTGCTCTCGCAGTTTATGTGCTAATGCTTCTATATTAGCTAAGGTACTGCTCGCAGCAACCTGAACGTAGGTTTTTTGTGCATGAGTATCTGTTAGCGTAATTGCTTCGAGCTTAACCTGAGCTGTACCGTATTTATGGTAGCCAAGTTTGTAGGCTGCAGCATAGGAAAGATCAATAATTCTATCATCGTGAAATGGTCCACGATCATTTACACGCACAATAACCGATTGACCATTTGCTATATTTGTTACGCGCACAAAGCTCGGTAAAGGCAAGGTTTTGTGGGCGGCAGTCATAGCAAACATGTCGTAAATTTCGCCATTGGATGTGTGATAACCATGAAATTTTCTTCCATACCATGAAGCAATCCCGGTTTCTGTGTAGCCGGTTTCATCGAGCATTGGAGTGTAACGTTTTCCAAGGACTTCATAAGGGCGAGTGGTGCTGGCACTTTTTATTGCTTGGGTTACAATAGCGTCTTGCATTTCAAGTGCGGTAGGTGCGCGCAGTGGTGCCGAGTCATGGCGCATACTATAACGGCTATTTGGGCTGCTGCACGCACTTATAAATAGGCTAGCGAGAATGATAACTATATAGTTTTTATAAAAACGCATTATTTCAACAGCATCCTTTTATCTGTGGCTATGGACATAATAATCCCAAATGCAGCCATCAGCGTGACCATAGAAGTACCGCCATAACTTATTAAGGGGAGCGGTACGCCGACAACGGGTAATAAACCCGATACCATGCCAATATTAACAAAAATATAAACAAAAAATGTCAGTGTAAGGGAGCCCGCTAATAACTTGCCAAATGCATCTTGCGCATTCACTGCAATGTAAAGTCCGCGGCCTATAATAAATAAATACAGGCTCAGTAAAACACACACTCCAAATAAACCAAATTCTTCACTGAGCACTGAAAAAATAAAATCGGTATGACGCTCAGGTAAAAACTCTAATTGTGATTGTGTACCTTGCAGCCAACCTTTGCCTTCAATTCCCCCCGAACCGATGGCTATTTTTGATTGAATAATATGATACCCAGAGCCAAGCGGGTCACTCTCAGGGTCTAAAAATGTCAGTACTCGTTGCTTTTGATAGTCGTGCATACCATAGTGCCAAAATGGCCACGCGGCAAGCGCCACAACCGCACTAAAAAAACCAATTAAGCGCCAACTGAGGCCAGATAAAAACAGGACAAAAACACCTGAGCTTGCAATTAAAATGGATGTACCTAAATCAGGTTGTTCTTTAATTAGTAAAGTAGGGAGCATAACAATGGCAAAGCCAATGATTAAATGTAGCACTCGCGGTGGTAAATGTTGACGACCAATATACCAAGCAATCATCATAGGCACTGCTAATTTCATCAGCTCTGAGGGTTGAAAACGTGTAATCCCTAGGTCTAACCAGCGCTGTGCACCTTTAGAACTTACACCAAATAGCAGTACCCCAACGAGCATTAATAAACCTAAGCAATACATTGGAATGACTAAACGCTTTAGAGTGGCAGGCGGTATTTGAGCAAGCACAAACATGCCAATAACTGCTCCGGCCATTCTTGTTATATGACGGATCAGCATGTCCGAATCTTGACCTGAAGCGCTATATACTATGGCGATGCTACCAGCCATCATTAGTAACAAGGCAATAAAAAGGGGTAAGTCAATATGAAGTCTTAGCCATATAGATGGTTTAGTATGTAAAGCAATCATGGCACTTTACTCCCTGACGGTTGAATTGGGTTAGCTGCAAAGTAATAATCCATTAACTGACGCGCAATAGGCGCGCCTACTGTGCTTCCTCCACCGGTATTTTCTACCACAATAGAGACAACAATTTGTGGATTATTAAACGGGGCAAAGCCTATATAAATAGCATTATCACGTTGACGCTCTTTAAGTGCATCCGCATCATAACGTTCCCCTTGCGCAATGCTTACCACTTGGGCGGTTCCGGTTTTTCCGGCGGGATCGTAGGTAGCCCCTTTAAAAGCACGATGGGCAGTGCCCGTTTCTTTTTTTACCGTGTTATGCATAGCATCAATAGCGATTCGCCAATTATCATCATTATTAAGTACAACTGGCGACTTTTTCTCATTGTTAAGCTGAATAATTTGATCTTCTTTTTTAACAACTTGTACTAAGTGAGGGGGATGATTAATCCCTCTATTGACTAAAATATTGGTGGCATTAGCAATTTGAATCGGGGTAGCCGTCCAATAACCTTGGCCAATGCCAACAGAAATAGTGTCGCCACGCCACCATGATTCTTTAAAACGGCGCTCTTTCCATTCTTTGGAAGGTAAAATAGCGGTTGTTTCTTCATGAATATCAATACCAGAGAGTTCGCCAAAGCCAAAACGCGCCATAAAATTGCTGATTTTTGTTATTCCCATACGATAAGCAGCGTCGTAAAAATAAGTATCGCATGACTCTTCAATTGCTTTGTAAACGTCAACATGGCCATGACCCCAACGCTTCCAATCTCGCCACCTGTGTTCAACATTCGGTATTTGAAAAAAACCAGGATCCCACATAGTCGTGTGCTCTTGAATTATATCTTCTTCTAATGCCAAAATTGCCATATGTGGCTTAATAGTCGAAGCGGGTGCGTAGCGCCCTTGCGTGGTTCGGTTTATAAGCGGTCTGTCTGGATTAAGCAGCGCTTTGTAATCTTTGCTGCTGATACCGTGTACAAATAGGTTAGGATCGTAACTTGGGTTTGAATATAGAGCCAGTACGCCGCCATCTTTAGCATCCATAACCACAATAGCGCCGCGCATATCTTTAAGTGCATGTTGCGCTATTTGTTGTAACCCTATATCGAGCGTGAGTACTAAATCGTTACCTGGTTGTGGCGCATCCATACTTAAAGTGCGAATAATGCGCCCACGGTTGTTAACTTCAACGCGTTGTGAGCCCACTTGACCGTGCAAAAGTGGCTCATAGTACTTTTCGAGACCTAGTTTACCAATGTCGTGGGTAGCTCTGTAATTAGTGGCTTCATCTTGTTGCTCTAGTCTATTTAATTCTTTTCTATTGAGCTTTGCAACATACCCTAAAGCATGGGTTAACGTATCACCAAAGGGGTAATATCTTGCTAGTCGCGCTTCTATACTAAAGCCTGGGAATTTATGTTGGTTTACTGAAAATACAGCGACTTCGTTTTCATTTAAACGCGCTTTGAGAACTTGGCTTTTAAAGCGGCGAGTGTATTTTATATCTTCGAGAAAATCAGCTTGTTGTTGTTCGCTTATTTCAATGATTTCACTCACTGACTTTAGAGAGGCGGTTAAATTATCTACCTCTTCGGGGATCACTTCAAGGTTATAAACCGGTTTATTTTCAGCCAGCAAAACGCCATTGCGGTCATAAATTAACCCGCGATTAGGAGCAATAGGAATTACTTTGATTCGGTTGTCATTAGAGCGCGTTTGATAGTCTTGGTGATCGTCAACTTGAATGGTGTACAAATTAGAGAGTAGTAGTGCTACAAGCGCTAATATAAAAATAAAACCCACAAACGCACGCCGAGCAAATAAATTAGCTTCTGCTGAGTGGTCGCGAATAGTGGGTCTTCGTTTTAACATGGCAAGCAATTACTCGCGATGATAAGGGTGGTTGTTATTTAAGCTCCAGCCTCTGTAAAGGCTTTCAGCAACAATAATTCTAACTAAAGGATGAGGGAGTGTTAAGTTAGATAACGACCACTTTTGCTCAGAGGCTGCAATACACTCTGGGGCCAAGCCTTCAGGTCCACCAATCAGTAAACTGACATCGCGACCATCTAATTGCCACTTTTCCATGTTTTTCGCTAGTTGATGAGTATCCAGTGCTTTACCTGTTACTTCTAATGTAACGATACAATTACCTTTGGGTATGGCAGCTAAGGTTTTTTCACCCTCAAGGTGCAAAATACGCTTAATGTCGGCGTTTTTTCCACGTTTACCGGCAGGGATCTCAATCAGCTCCAATGCCATATCTTTGGGAAAGCGGCGTTGATACTCTGTAAACCCTGTTTCTACCCATGCTGGCATTTTTGTACCAACAGCAATCATTTGTATTTTCACTATGTTACTTCCAAGCGGTGTCTAACACAGGCAGCAATTAGCCCCACAGCTTTTCGAGATCGTAATAGCTACGTGCTTCATTTTGCATAACGTGAACAATCACATCACCTAAATCAACGAGTGCCCATTCGCCGTCGCTTTGGCCTTCATAACCTAATGGCTCTTCACCCGCATGACGAGCTTCTTTTGCTAAATTATCAGCAATTGACAGTACATGACGTCTGGATGTGCCCGAACATACAATCATATAATCGGTTACGTCTGAGCTACCTGTAACGTCAAGTTGAATCACATCACGTGCTTTCATATCATCAATTTTGTCTAGTGCAAAGGCGAGTAGTTGTTTCGAATCCAAGGTTTTGTCTCAATTTAAAATTTAATAGCGTTTATTTTAACACGCTCAGGAAGTTATACCAATCACTCTTGATAAAGCCGATGTTGCTTTATATAGTGACTTACGGCGTCGGGTAATAGTTCATTTTTTTTTGTGCTTTTTTTAAGGGTTTGACGGATCTCGCTTGATGCGGCATCCAGCTGCTCTCCCTCTAAAAAGTAAAGATGTCCGGCACTTGTTTTTTGCAGCAAGGTAATATCAGTGATTACCGCTTTATGTTGATAGCATTTAAGTTCACCCTGTGTATCACAGATTTGGCCAGGGCGTTGATACACTACAAGATGACAAAGGTTAGTTATTGTTTGCCATTGGTACCATTTATCAAGATTATTGAACGAGTCCATGCCAATTAAAAATAAAATAGGAGTATTGGGGTGTTCAGCTCTTAGTTCTTGCAAACTTAATAACGAATACGACGGCCCACTGCGCTCTAACTCACGTAAATCAAGTTTGAATTGTGCATAAGGTGCGATCGCGGCCTTTAGCATTTCAATACGATGCTCAGTACTTATTCCGGGTGCCGCTTTATGTGCAGGCAATGCACAAGGCATAAAATACAGTGTGCTTAATTGAAATTTAGCCACGCATTGCTGCGCCATATTGATATGCCCTAAATGAACGGGGTCAAAAGTACCACCAAAAATAGCAATCATGGTAATGTTCCTTTACTAGCGACGAGGGTCTGTTGACCTTTGCGGATTACAATTTGTTCAAACTAGGGGCGGTTTAATCGCGGCGCGAGGTTTGTAACCTAGTGGGCTAAGTAAAAACCGAGCAAAGCTTCCGCGTCCTGCTCACGCCCCTTACCTACATCCATGTAGGCAACAAAGAGTAAATCGCCCCTAGGCAGAACCCGAAGGGCAGCACCTGTTTGGCATTGATGCTGCGTTATCGCCTATTTATGGGGAATAACCACACTACATAGGCTCTGCCTTGCCTAAATACCAAACAGACTGCTGCAAATTTAACCTTGAAAGGTCAACAGACCCTAGTATAACAAGGCAATGGCATATCCAGCGGTTGGCAAAACTTAATACAAATATGTGCCAATGCTTGGTAGGGCGCAATCAATGTACCTTGTTTGTAGCTTGCATCAAACAGTGCCAGTTCGCTGCTTATATTTTCAAGAGTGTGAATGTTTAGCCTATTTATAGCTGTTTGCATGAGGGCTTGTTGGTTTTTCCAAATCGCTTTTTGTTTAAATAAGGTTGCTAATGACTCACCTTGCAATAATCCCTGTTGCACACTCAATAAAGTATTAAGCTCTTTATTGATGGCCCATAAAATACTCACCACTTCAGTGTTATCACTGGCAAGTTTATTAAGTACCTTTATAGCTTGGGTGGCATGGCCGTTTAATAGCGCATCACTTAAATCAAAAATATCGAATTTAGCTTGGTTTAATAGCCCTTGCATCACTAACTGTTGAGTGATGAGTGCATTACCGTGTATTAGTGACAGCTTTTCGAGCTCTTGATGACACGCAAGTAAGTTACCCTCAGTGGCATTAATTAAACTGAGTTTAGCCTCGTTTTGAATATTTAATGATAAGCGTTGGCATTGCTCATCAAGCCAACGTTTTAAGTGATTTCCGCTAAGCGGGTAGCAAGGCACAAACAAGCCCTGTTTATCGAGCGCTTTAAACCATGCGCCCCGTTGCACGTCTTGGCTAGCTTTAGCGCCTTTAACAATCAAAATGGTGTCAGGGTTTTCAAGCTCTACTATTTTTTTAAACGTGCTTGCGCCGGGTATCCCCGGTTTTTGCTGGTTTAAATCAAGCTCAATGATAGTGCGTGCACTAAACAATGACATACTTTGGTATTGCGCTATTATTTCTTGCCAATCAAAGCCTTGAGCTAAAGTGAATTTGATAACTTCATCAAAACCTTGTGTTTTTGCCGTGTCTCGGATGAGCTGCACACAGTGTGCTTCTTGGAAAGGTTCATCACCAAAAACTAAGTAAAAAGGTTTTAAACCTTTTTTTAATTCGCTCGGTAACTGATTTGCATAACAGCGCATTACAGTTGCGACAACTCTCTAACAATACGACGACTCGCTTGTTGGCGAATTTCGCTGATTAATAACTCAAGCTCTTTCGCTTTAGCGAGGGCGTTGTCAGGGTCGTCTTTATAATTACGGTATAACTCAAAGCGTTTTTCAATGGCTTGTTGTTTTGCTCGTTTTACAACAAAACTTACACTGTATGCCAATTCATACTCAGCCACTTGCCCGTTTTGGAACAATGATAACGTTTGGCGCTCTAGTTGCTCTTTAAATAAATAAAGTTGTGCAGATTGTTTACTGGCAGGTACTAAAGTGACATCGCTCATTGTCAGCTCTGCTTTCAAATAACTAAACAATGCTGATTTTTCATCATCGCCCACAAGCGTTAGTTGCTTTAAATCATCGGGTAAATTAGATGCTTTTTTGAGATGAAAACCACAACTTGATAATAAAAAACAGACTAGCACTAAGGCTAGTCCGTTTTTAATGGCTTTTAAAGCAGCCATATTAATTAGCTACCACGTTAAGAAGCTTACCGGGTACGTAAATAATTTTACGAATGGTTGCACCATCAGTGAATTTCGTCACGTTAGACTCGGCAAATGCCAAGGCTTCAACTTGCGCTTGTGTTGCATCAGCCGGCACTGTTAGTTTAGCGCGCAGCTTGCCGTTTACTTGGACGATGATTAGTTTTTCATCTTCAACAAGGGCAGACTCATCAACTTTAGGCCATACAGCATCTAAAATATCGCCTTCTTTACCTAGCTCTTGCCATAACTGATGCGATAAATGCGGCGTAATGGGTGCCAACATAATGATTAATGCTTCAAGCGCTTCATTTGCAATTGCTACGTCTTGTTTATCGTTTAACGGCGCTTTTAATAACTTATTAGACAGCTCCATAATCGCGGCAATCGCAGTATTAAATGTTTGACGACGTTCTAAATCATCCGTTACTTTTGCGATGGCTTTGTGTAATTCACGACGAAGTACTTTTTGCGGGTTTGTAAGCGCTGGTTTATCAAGTGCTTGAAAGCCTACCGTTTTAACATCTACTGCGTATTTCCACACACGTTTTAAAAAGCGGTGTGCACCTTCAACGCCTGAGTCTGACCATTCAAGCGTTTGTTCTGGTGGTGCAGTAAACATCATAAATAAACGCACGGTATCTGCACCGTATTGGGCAATAACTTCTTGTGGGTCTATGCCGTTATTTTTCGACTTAGACATTTTGCTCATGCCTGATGAAAATACGGGCTCACCGTCTTTTTTGTGCCACGCTTTAGTCACACGGCCTTTATCGTCGGTTTCGGTGTTTACATCACTTGGCGAAATCCATACATCGCCGCCTTTTTCATCTTTACGATAAAACGTTTCAGCCAGCACCATACCTTGGCAAAGTAAGCGTTCGAAAGGCTCATCTGAGTTAACTAAACCAAAGTCACGTAATAATTTATGGAAAAAGCGCGAGTACAATAAATGCAGTATAGCGTGCTCAATTCCACCAATGTATTGGTTTACTGGCAACCAATAGTTGGCAGCAGCTGGGTCTAACATACCCTTGTCATGGCGTGGGCTACAGTAACGAGCGTAGTACCAAGATGATTCCATAAAGGTATCAAAAGTATCGGTTTCATGAAACGCAGGCGCGCCGTTTACAGTGGTTTTAGCCCACTGCGGGTCGGCTTTAATTGGCGATGTTACACCATTCATTACTACATCTTCAGGTAAGCGCACAGGTAGCATGTCTTGTGTAGCCGCAAGTTCGTTACCATTTTCATCGCTTAACATTGGAATTGGTGAGCCCCAATACCGCTGGCGGCTAACCCCCCAGTCACGCAGACGAAAGTTTACTTTGCGCTTACCGACACCGAGTGTTTCTAGTTTATCGGCAATGGCATTAAAAGCGTTTTCAAAATCAAGGCCATCAAACTCAGCTGAGTTAACCAATACACCTTTTTCGGTAAATGCTTCTTCGTTAAGGTTTACTTCAAGTTCAGAGCCTGCACTGGGTGTAATTACCTGTTTAATGTCGAGGCCGTATGCGGTGGCAAATTCAAAGTCACGTTGGTCGTGTGCAGGTACTGCCATTACCGCACCTGAGCCATAATGCATGAGTACAAAGTTAGCGACCCAGATAGGGATTTGCTCACCTGTTAATGGGTGAGTGGCGTAAAGTCCCGTTGCAATGCCTTTTTTCTCCATGGTTGCCATGTCTGCTTCGGCAACTTTGGTGTTTTTACACTCGTCAACAAACATTGCAATTGCGTCGCTGTTTTTAGCCGCTTCTTGTGCAATAGGGTGGCCACCAGCGACGGCTAAGTAAGTTACGCCCATAAAGGTATCCGGACGGGTAGTGTAAACGCTAAATTTTTCGTTATTGTCGGTGCGTGTAAATTCGATGTCTAGCCCTTCAGAGCGACCAATCCAATTACGCTGCATGGTTTTAACTTGGTCAGGCCAGTCTTCTAGTTTGTCTAAATCGTCTAATAACTCTTGTGCGTAGTCAGTAATTTTAATGAACCATTGTGGAATTTCTTTTTGTTCTACGACTGCACCTGAGCGCCAACCGCGACCATCAATGACTTGTTCGTTTGCCAATACGGTTTGATCAACGGGATCCCAGTTAACGGTAGACATTTTTTTGTACACTAAGCCTTTTTCGTAAAGCTTAGTGAAAAACCATTGTTCCCATTTGTAATATTCTGGGTGGCAAGTCGCAATTTCGCGGTCCCAATCGTAGCCAAAACCTAATTGCTTAAGCTGGTTACGCATGTAGTCAATATTCTCATAAGTCCATTTTGCAGGGGCTGTTTTATTTTTAATAGCCGCATTTTCTGCAGGTAAGCCAAACGCATCCCACCCCATAGGTTGCATTACGTTTTTGCCTTGCAAGCGTTGAAAACGTGAAACCACATCACCAATCGTATAGTTACGCACATGACCCATATGCAGTCGACCACTTGGATAAGGAAACATTGAGAGACAGTAGTATTTTTCTTTGCTCTCATCTTCTGTGGCTTTAAATACTTGGTTTTCTTCCCAGTAGCGTTGGACTTTTGACTCTATGTCTTGTGGGTTATATTGCTCTTGCATTTACGTTTCCAAACTTCTTGCATACTAATAAAAAATTGTCGATAGGATACCCCAAATAAAGCGCTATTCACAGCGCCAAAGCCGCGCTTTTTTGTAAATTTACGAGTAAATTAACTTTAACTTGGGGCACATTAATTTTTTACAGTGAGTTTACACATAACGACGAGAGGTTTAAGCTAAATAATACCTGTGGGATGTTGTTTGAGATAAATAACCAGTTGCAGCATACAATGCGATTCACTTTACTAGTTTTAAGGAGTAAAAAAATGGCAGATTACAGAACATGGCTAAATGATTTAACTGATTGGCTAAAAGACGTAAATGAGCACGAAGTAAAAGCAGCAATACAGCGATTTATTGAATCTGAGCAGGCACTTAAAGATTTAGGTGAAGAAAAATATTACCTTTATCGTAATTACCTCATGCGTGATATTGAACATGTGCAAGAGAATAACAGCTACTATAATTCGCTTGCATGGCAAGAGCTTAAGGAGTCATTGTGGTTTGAGCTTTCTCATATTGAAGATAAAACGCAGCTTGAATGGCAGTCGTTAAGTGAAGATTTTAAACATAATGGTGTTTATCACGCGGGTGAATGGATAGCCATGGGCACATTAGTATGTAAGAATTGCAACCATAGTTATGATGTTTACCACGCGACGCAAATTATTCCTTGCACCCAATGTGATGGCATCTATTTTAGCCGTAAGGCTTTGCAACCTTAAATATGAATATTGAGTGGCTTATTTGGCCACTCAATATGTCCAAAACCTGGCGAATATGCTGGTAAAAAAAGAAGTTAGAATGACGAAAAAATTGCTGCCACTACCTGTATCAAATCTTGCACCGAGTATTTCTTCGAGCTATGTAAATACCTGCATGAGTAACCCATATCCTGAGCAACTCACTTTTATAGGCCAACAGCGTGCGCAAAGTGCGTTAGATTTTTCACTTGGAATGGAGTTACCCGGTTATAACGTTTATGTAATGGGAGAAGCGGCACATGGGCGTTTTACCCTAGTAAAAGATAAATTAAAACAACATGCTAAAGCGCGCGCGACGCCGTATGAGTGGTTGTATGTTAATAACTACGATGACCATCGCGAGCCCATTGCGTTATTTATGCATGCGGGGCAAAGCAAACAATTAGCCGATGACATAGATTCGTTTATTGATGAAGTGCTCGATACTTTCCCTGCCGCATTTGATAACCCTGCTTATCAGCGTAAGAAAAAATCAATAGATCGTGATTTTAATGATGCTTATGACAGCGCAATTACCGCCGTCGAAATAGCCGCACTTGAGCAAAGTGTGGCATTAATTGAAGAAAAAGGCGTGGTGGGCTTTGCTCCGCTTATTGATGGTAAACAACTTACCGATAATGAATTTTCTGATTTGGAAGATGATTTACGCGAGATGTTTTTTCAGCGTATAGAAAAATTAGAAGATGCCCTCATTGAAGCCCTTATTGAGCTGCCACGTTGGAAACGCGAGTCGAAAGAAAAACTCCGTAACCTTAAAAAGTCTACCGCTGAGCAAGCCACTAAACCATTATTAAAAGATTTAGAGCATAAATATGCCAGCCACATAGGTGTGCTGCGTTATTTAAAAGATATACGGGTAGAAATTATCGATGCTGTTCTTGAATGGCTTGATGATGAGGGTGAAAGCGAAGAAAACAAAGAAGACTTTGACCGTAAAGGCATGTTAACCGATTTTTTTGCGCCTAATATTTTGGTTGAATATAAAGAAGGTGATGCCGCCCCTGTTGTTTATGAACCCAATCCGACTTTTGGTAACATTTTTGGCAAAATTGAATACGCCACATCGCAAGGCTCATTAATCACTAGTTATCGCTCAATTCAACCTGGGGCGCTGCATCGCGCGAATGGCGGCTATTTAATTATGGACGCTGAAAAAGTAATGGCTCAACCCCAAGTGTGGGATGGGTTAAAGCTATCGCTAAAAACGCATCAAATTAAAAATGATTTACCCTATCAAGACAGTGTTGTAGGTAGTAGCTTTACGCTTCGTCCGCAGTTAATTCCACTTGATGTAAAAATTATTTTACTTGGCTCGCGTGAGCTTTATTACACCATAGGTGAATATGATGAGGAGTTTGCGGAGCTATTTAGGGTACTTGCCGATTTTGACTATTACTTACCAAGTAGCGATAAACTGCAATATCAGTTTATTACCAAAGTCAGTGATTATTGTCAGCAAACATTAAAGTGCACATTAAACGAATCCGCTATGGTGCGATTACTTAAATTTAGTTATCGCCAAGCTGAGCACCACAATAAGCTTTCAGCGCGTTTTGCTGATGTGTTAGAGCTGGTGGCTGAAGCAAGTTATTACGCCAAGCAAGATAAGCTTACGGTTATTGATGCTCGCCATATTGACGAAGCGATTGAAGGTAAGCAATACCGCACCGGCCAAATTAGTGAAAATATGCTCAGCGATATAAAAGAAGGGCATACTTTAATAGCAACCGAAGGCCAAGCCGTAGGTAAAGTAAATGGCTTAACGGTACTGCATATTGGTGATACCTCGTTTGGTACGCCTGCTCGTATTACCGCCACTGTGTATGCGGGTGCTGATGGCGTAATAGATGTTGAGCGTGAAGCCGAGCTGGGTAAAGCAATTCACTCAAAAGGGGTGATGCTGCTAACCGGTTATTTAGGTAATAAATACGCACAGCATTTTAGCTTAACGCTCAGTGCTAACATTGCTATTGAACAAAGCTATGGCTACATAGACGGTGATAGCGCCTCATTAGCTGAACTGTGCGCGTTAATATCGGCGATTACCAGTTTACCAATCAGCCAATCTATTGCCCTAACAGGCTCAATCAACCAGCATGGTGATGTGCAGGCGATTGGTGGCGTAAATGAAAAAATAGAAGGCTTTTTTAAGTTATGTAAAATGCGCGGTTTAACCGGTGAGCAAGGCGTTATTATTCCAAAATCTAACCAAGTTAACTTAGTCCTTGATGATGAAATACTTAATGCCGTTGAGTTAGGTAAATTTAATATTTATGCAGTGGAAACCGTTGACCAAGCGCTGAACTTATTAATGGATATTGAAGCAGGTGATATAATTGACGAGCAGTACCCTGAGGATTCCGTTAACGGTATTGCACTAACACGATTAAAAGACATTGCTGATATCGTTAATGGCGATAACAGCGATGATAAAGACGACTCAGAAGATGAAAAAGGAGAGTTATGATTAATATTCTCTTACTGATTATAATTGCCATTTTTTGCGTTTTAATTTTTAAAAACAGTAAAAAAGCCAAGCAACAAGCAATCGCAAACGCGCAAATTGAAAGTGATTATCTAACTGCCAATGCAAAGGTAGAAGGCGTGCATGAAACTGCGTCTGGCTTACAATACAAGGTGATCCATAAAGGAGAGGGCGACGATACACCTGGCCCAACGAGTAAAGTGAAAGTGCATTATCATGGCACCTTAACCGATGGCACTGTATTTGACAGCTCAGTAGAGCGTAAAACCCCCATTAGCTTTGACTTACACCAAGTTATTAAAGGCTGGACCGAAGGGTTACAACTAATGAGCCCGGGCGATAAATTGCAGTTTTATATACCGCATCAACTTGCCTATGGTGAAAAGCGGGTAGGGAGTATTCCTCCTGCGTCATTGCTTATTTTTGAGGTGGAATTACTGGCTATTGAATCGTAATGTTAAAGTAAAAAATACTTTAAGCTTTACTTTAATCAAGTAGGGCTTTTTATTTGCTCTTATTAGCCAATCCTACTCAAGAATTTAAATTTTTAGCCGATACCTAAAATAGACACAAATTTATTTTAGGGAAAAAATAATGAAGTCAACGAAATGAAAAGGCAAGGCGACGACTTCACCGTTTAACATTATATTGCACGCAAAGACGTTAGTTTTTAAACTCAATCTTTTCTACCTTAAGCCTAAAGTCTCCCGCCTGTTTACCTGCAATCATAAACCCAAGTTGTTTTATATCTTTAAAGTTAATTGTCGGTTGTTGTTCAAGAAAACGGCCGCGATAAGTAAGCTGAAAATCCTCAGGTGAAAACTCAACATCAAGCCACTCATTCTTTGTGGTACTAAACGAGTGGTTATAAGCGGCACCATCCATGTACTCATCGGTTCTTAAACGTAATTGATAGGTTTGACCATCGCCTTTAACCCGCAGTATAATTTTTTCAACATTTTGGCTTTGCATATCAAGCTGGGTTCTAATGGAGGCAAACCCGCCATTGTTTGCAAGGGATACATTGCCTGTAAACACTAAATTGTCGTTTTCATACAAAACCTGACTATTAGAAATGCCACCCATTACCGAATCATTGACCACATACCAGCGAGCATTGGCGTTTGCTTCGGTAGTGGCAAATAGTAAGTTAAAAGCAAATAGTGATGAGAGTTGTTTATTGGTCATGAGCAATCCTTAAAAACCTTTATTAACAATAATACGTTTTGATGTAATAATTGTTCACTTAATTATTTTAATGAGAACATAAAAGGCTTTTTTGGGGAGTTGGGTCTGTAATAGCAATGCTTGGTGGCATTAGTGTAGTCGCCCTTACAATCTCCGCTGATGTTGACAGTGGATTTAAAACAATGGTTTCTAATAAAGCATTAGAAACAACCGATGAATTTAACAATAACTATAAACTTACTCTTTCTGAAATATACAAAGAAAATGGTCAAGTAAGAATAGCGGCTGAATTAAAAAATATCACTGATGAGAGCATTTATACGGGAACCGTTATTGCTTCTACATTTGACAAAAATGGCAAGTTTATTGGTAACTGTGTAGGCAAAAGCACAGACAGCTTTCTAAAACCTAGCGAAATTAGCTATGTTGATATTAAATGTAATTTACTGAGGCCACAAGCAAGTAAAATTCACTCGACAAAGCTAAAAGTTAAGTGGTTTTAACCTATGTATTCGAGTGTTTTTAGGGCAAATATTGATGCTAAATAAGTTATTTAGTTGGGAGCGGTGGTCGGAAGAAATTGGGTTATGATAATAAATTACAGCCGTATTGAATTTTCGTAGGTTGGGTAGAGCGAAGCGAAACCCAACAATAAACGTCTTTTTGTTACTGATAGCTTAGCTATAGCTTATTTCCTCAGCCTAACTGCAAACCCACAAATACCCAGCAGCAACACAACTCCCCACACAAACATATTGCCATACTGGCTATACACGCTATCCCCTTCTATGAGCTTTATATTGGCTTTAAGTGTGGTTGCTTCAAATTGTGGCATAGTTTGGCGTATTTGGCTGATGGGGTCATATACGCCGCTTATGCCGTTGTTGGTTACACGTACCAATGGGCGCTGTAGTTCTAGGGCGCGCATGCGGGCAATTTGCATATGCTGATGAGGGCCGATTGAGTCACCAAACCAAGCATCGTTACTTACTGTGAACAGTAAGTCAGAACTACTTTTATAATTACCGCGCACTAAATCGGCAAACGCTATTTCGTAGCAAATAGCGGGCAGCAGGTTAAACCCATTTGCGCGTAGGTTATTTTGCACTTTATCGCCACGAGAAAACGATGACATAGGTAAATCAAATAACGGGGCAATAGGGCGCAGTAACGCTTCAAAGGGAACGAACTCACCAATAGGTAATAGTTGATGCTTTTGATAGCGGTTACTATCTAGGTAGCGATAGTGGCCGTGTTCATCATTTTGCTCTTTGTTACCAATTACAATCAGGGTGTTGAAAATGGTTTTAGTGTCGTGTTGGTAATCAACAATACCGGTTACTAATGCTGTTTTATTAAATGAGGCGGCACTGTCTAAACCTGCTAAATATGAATTGGCCAAGGCTTCTATTTCAGGCACTGCGGCTTCGGGCCATACAATTAAATCAGCATCCCAATGTAAGCGTGTCATATCCTGATATTTACTCATGGTGGTCCAAAACTCACTGGGATCAAACCTTAAGTGTTGTTTTATATTACCTTGTACAAGCAGGACTGAAAGGTTTTTATCGGAGTAATGAGTTGCCTTTGTAAAATGTGCGCCTGTAAAGGCTAAAATAACCACGGCAGCGGTAATAGCAGGTATTTTAAATTGTTTTTGGGTTAAGCAGTACAATGCAAAACCAATGGCGATACATAGCAGTGTGAGTCCAAACTCGCCAATAAAGGGAGCGAGGGCGTTAAGTGGGCTGTCGGTTTGTGTATAACCAAAGCTGAGCCATGGAAAACCGGTTAACAGGTTGGCCCGCAAATATTCACTAATCGCAAAACAGGTAATAAGTAGCGCAGCAAAGCTTTTAGAACCGCGTGAAAAACGAGTGGTTGCCCACAGCGCCAGCGCTGGAAATAACGCAAGGTAACTACATAGCAAAACCATTAATGAAATAGAGGCAATTAGTGGCATGCCGCCAAAAGTGGCAATAGAGACATGCACCCAGCTTATCCCGGCACCAAACCAACCTAAGCCAAATATAAAACCATATTTAGCGGCTGCTGTTGCATGTGCTTTGCCAGTAAGGTGGGGAGGAATACAGAAAAAAAGTGCACCGAGGCTAAAAAATACAATTGGCCAGATGCCAAAAGGTGCGTAGCTGAAGGTTAAAACTAGGCCCGCAACCAGTGCGAGCCATGCTTTTTTATCTTTTGCTAGTAGGGTAAGACTAGTTAGCAGTTTCTTCACTGTCGTTATCATCAGCCTTAGGAATGGTGACTTGCAGTTGTAAAATACGACGGTTATCAGAATTGGTTACTTTAAATTGAAATCCGTCAATATCAATGGTTTCACCACGACTTGGCATATGACCAAAGGCATGTAATACGGTACCGCCTATCGTATCGGTATCTTGCGAGCTATAACCTGATTTAAAATACTCGTTAAAGTCATCGACAGGCGTGAGTGCTTGCACAACATAAACATGCTTAGCGAGTTGGCGAATATCTTGTTGTTCTTCTTCTTCATCGTGCTCATCTTCGATTTCGCCAACAATGATCTCAAGAATATCTTCAATCGTTACTAAACCCGATACGCCACCGTATTCATCAATGACAATTGCCATGTGATAGCGCTGTTGGCGAAATTCATTGAGCAGCGTATCAACCCGTTTACTTTCAGGCACCACCATAGCAGGGCGTAAATAATCACGTAGTGATGGTAAATGCTCATCTTTGTTTAAAATGAGGGGCAATAAATCTTTTGCGAGTAAAATCCCTTCTACGTGGTCCTTGTCTTCACACACAACCGGAAAACGAGAGTGGGTAGAGTCGACCATCATAGGAATGTGTTCTTCAAGCGCTTTATCAATTTCTAAAGTGACCATTTGTGAGCGCGGGATCATTATATCGCGCACTTTAAGCTCAGACACGCCAAGCACACCGTCAATCATATCTTTAGTTTCTGGGTCTATTATGTTGCGTTCTTGTGCATCGGCAATCACCTCAACCAGCTCTTCTCTATTCTGGGGTTCTCCTTGCAACATCTGGGTTATACGACCCAGCCAAGTCTTGCCAGAAGAACCCTGGCTAGATTGCGAGTTATCGTCGCTCATTACGTTTAATCACTCCGTTTATTTAAATATCGTCCCGATATGGGTCGGCTATGTTTAGCTCAGAAAGTATTTGCTTTTCTATGCTTTCCATCTCTAACGCATCTTCACTATTTATATGGTCAAACCCAAGTAAATGCAAGCATCCATGGATAACCATATGTGCAAAGTGGTCATGAAATGACTTTTCTTGCTCTTGTGCCTCAGCCAAAACAATGGCCGGACAAATAATTAAGTCACCCACAAGTGGGATATCAATACCCGGTGGCGCTTCAAATTCAAATGACAATACATTAGTGGGCTTATTTTTACCACGATAATCATTATTAAGCTGTTGCGATTGTGCTTCATCACTAATTACTATGCTCAGCTCAGATTCGTCGCGGTATTGGCTAAGCACTTTATCGGCCCACATTGCAAACTGCTCAAGGCTGGGTAAGTTGTCAAATTCACATGCTATTTGTAAATCAAGTTCTGTTTTCACGGTATTACTCTTTAGTCGCGGGGCGCTCTTGAGCACCCAGCGCGTCTTTAGCTTGTTGTTTTTCTAATCGCTTGAGGCGTTCACGCTCATCATTACGCTCATAGGCTTCTACAATCCGTGCTACTACAGGGTGGCGTACCACATCGTGAGATTTGAAAAAGTTAAAGCTAATTTCATCAACCCCATCTAATACTTCAATAGCATGACGAAGGCCAGATCGCGCACCGCGAGGTAAATCAACTTGGGTTATGTCGCCGGTGATCACCGCTTTAGAATTAAAGCCAATGCGGGTTAAAAACATTTTCATTTGTTCTGTGGTGGTATTTTGACTCTCATCTAAAATAATAAACGCATCATTGAGCGTACGACCACGCATATAAGCTAAAGGCGCTACTTCAATAATGTTTTTTTCAATGAGTTTTTCAACGCGTTCAAAACCAAGCATTTCAAATAAAGCATCGTAAAGTGGGCGCAGGTAAGGGTCTATTTTTTGGCTTAAATCACCGGGCAAAAAGCCGAGTTTTTCACCCGCTTCAACCGCAGGGCGAGTGAGTAATATACGGCGAATTTCTTGGCGTTCTAACGCATCAACGGCGGCGGCAACGGCAAGATAGGTTTTACCCGTGCCAGCAGGGCCAATACCAAAGGTAATGTCGTGGTGCAAAATATTAGCAACATACAAGCCTTGATTATCGTTGCGCGGTTTAATAACGCCACGGCGAGTTTTAATCATCATGTCTTTGCCGTAGGCGTTATCAGAGGTATCTTGCTCCAGCGTTTTAGATTCAGCAATGGCTAAATGCACGTTATCAGGCTCAATTTCGCCAATTTCGCCACGTACAGGCTGAGTATCAATATAAAGGTTTTTTAAGATCTCTACCGCGCCGGCGCTACTGTGAAGCTTACCAGTTACTTTAAAAAAGTTATCACGATGAATAATTTCAACCCCAAGGCGGCGTTCAATGTGTTTAATGTTTTCGTCAAACGGGCCGCATAATGAAGAAAGGCGTTTGTTGTCAGCAGGTTCTAAATAAATCTCTAATGTTTTTAATTGATTACTCAAAATGACTTCCTATTACAGTGCGCCAGCGTTAACTGGCACAATGAGTTGTTGCAACTAAGGTGCGTAAGTAGCAACGCCAATTTCGTTAGTTGTCTCGGTTTTTGGCTCACTCGCTGCTTTACTTAAAATAGCAGAAGGCGCAATGTCGCGACGTAAATTCATTTGTGATTCTGTACGAATTAAATCACCCCGTAAAGAGTTTGGTAGTGCTTCGGTAATACGTACATCAACAAACTGACCGATCACTGTGTGCGGGCCAACAAAATTAACTACACGGTTGTTTTCAGTACGGCCACGTAACTCCATTGGGTTCTTTTTAGATGGACCTTCAACTAAAATACGTTGCTCGGTATCAAACATTTGACGACTAATTTGCTGCGCCATTTGGGTAATGCGGTTTTGTAATAAATACAGACGCTCTTTTTTCTCTTGCTCAGTTACGTCATCGGGTAAATCGGCTGCTGGCGTCCCTGGGCGTGCACTGTAAATAAAGCTAAAGCTCATATCAAAACCAATATCGTTGATAAGGTTCATAGTAGCTTCAAAGTCGGCCTTGCTTTCACCAGGAAAACCTATGATGAAATCTGACGACATACTTAAGTTAGGGCGAATTTTACGCAGCTTACGAATCGTTGATTTGTACTCAAGTGCAGTATGGCCTCGCTTCATTAAGTTTAAAACACGATCAGAACCACTTTGTACAGGTAAATGTAAGTGATCAACCAGCTCAGGTACATCGGCGTACGCATCAATAATATCAGGCGTAAACTCAACCGGGTGCGAAGTGGTGTAACGAATACGGTCAATTCCGTCAATCGCGGCCACTAACCGAATAAGATCTGAAAAATAGCAAATTTCGCCATCGTGTGTATCACCCCGGTAGGCATTGACGTTTTGCCCTAACAAGTTTACTTCACGTACGCCTTGCTCGGCCAGTTGCGCTACTTCTAATAATACATCATCAACAGGGCGGCTTACTTCTTCACCACGGGTGTAAGGTACAACACAAAAAGTACAATATTTTGAACAGCCTTCCATAATCGATACAAATGCAGAGGGGCCGTCAGCTTTTGGTTCTGGTAGGCGGTCAAATTTTTCAATTTCAGGGAATGAAATATCAACGACCGATGAACCTTTGTTGCCTTGCACTTGCTTAATCATTTCAGGTAAGCGGTGCAAAGTTTGTGGGCCAAAAATAACATCTACAAATGGGGCGCGTTGGCGAATTGAATCACCTTCTTGCGATGCCACACAACCGCCAACACCTATAATAAGGTCGGGTTTGTCATCTTTTAATAACTTCCAACGACCCAGTTGGTGGAATACTTTTTCTTGTGCTTTTTCACGAATCGAACAGGTGTTAAGTAAGATAACATCGGCATCAGCGGCTTCTTCAGTTAGCTGATAGCCGTTAGTAGCATCTAAAAGATCAGCCATTTTCTGAGAGTCGTATTCGTTCATCTGACAACCCCAGGTTTTAATATGCAGCTTTTTGCTCATTGAAATATAGCCTCGTGTTCAATTCGATAGTGGCACAAACATGTGCTAGAAACAGACATAAGTGGCGTAATTATTAAAATTTCGCTCGACTTAAAGGACGCGTATTTTAGCTGGATACACACGCAAAACCAAGTATAGATTTCATGTTTGTGATCTGAAATCAATATTGCATGGGTTTAATAAGAGAATTAAGCGAAGCGCTCACACTGAGTAAGCTAATTACGATACAATCAAAACAGAGTTCAGTCAGAAATAAAATGATGAAAAACATGGCTAAAAATAATGTAATTGTAGTAGGGGGCGGCATGGTTGGTGCGGCCATGGCGATTAAATTAGCGCAACAAGGCAAAGCCGTACGTGTGATTGAAAAACACCCAATAAACGCCCAGCAGGTACTCAGGTGTGACGAGGTTGATATACGGGTTTCAGCTATTAATCGTTTTTCTGAAAAATTGCTTGAGCAGTTAGGTGCTATGCCATTACTTCGTCAAAGTAGATTAGCAGCCTATGAACAATTAGAAGCCTTTGAGCGTGGTAACGATCATTTATTATTTGACTGTAACGATATTAACACCACCCATTTAGGCCATTTAATCGAAAATAAATTAATTCAAGCCAGTTTATGGCAGCAATTTGCGCTGCATAATATTGAAATGATTAATCCTTCATCAACTTTAACGGCGATTGAACAAAACCTTGATAGCATTACTTTACACTACAACGAGCAAAGCTATAGCGCTGACTTAGTGATTGCAGCCGATGGCGGGCAATCACAATTACGCAGCAAAGCTAATATTGGAATAACAGGTTGGCAATATCAGCAGCATTGTATGGGCGTACTAATAAAGCTTGATGCGCCGCAACAAGTTAAAACATGGCAGCAGTTTACACCTACAGGGCCTATTGCATTTTTGCCTATGCAGGCACCTTACGCTAATTTAATTTGGTATGACGATGCAAACACGCTCAAGGCATTTAAAGACCTATCACCGAGTGCATTAAAAGCATACATAATAGAAAAGTTTCCAAAACTTGCTGGTGATTTTGAAGTACAAAACCATGCAATATTTCCTCTAGCCAGACAGCATGCAAATAATTACTCGCAAGGCAGGCTGGTTTTAGTGGGTGATGCTGCACATACTATTAACCCGCTAGCAGGACAGGGGGTTAATTTAGGCTTTCAAGATGTTGTCGCGTTGGCTGAGGTACTTCGTACAGCTGATGATGTGGGTTGCCCGCTGATGTTACAACAATACGAGCGCAGTCGCCGCAAGGCTAATTTATTAATGATGAGTATGATGGATGCCTGTTATTTTGGTTTTTCAAATCAAATAGCCCCTTTAAAATGGGCGCGCAGCACGTTTTTAAAGTTGGCTAATAATACAGGGCCGGTAAAAAGCTGGGTATTAAAATACGCAATAAGTGGTGAGCTTAGCTAAAAATACTAAATAATTTATTGATGAAAAGGCTCAAATTAGGGTCTTTTTTTATGTTTAGATATAAATGCTTAGTAGGTATAGTTAGTAAATAGTTGTGGTAGCAGATTAATAGATAAGTGTAATAGAAGAAATATTGAAATTGGCTGGGATACCAGGATTTGAACCTGGGAATGCCAGGATCAAAACCTGGTGCCTTACCGCTTGGCGATATCCCAACGCTAAATTTGGATGAGTTTTAGTTCTAATTAAGAACATGGTGCGGAAGGAGAGACTTGAACTCTCACATCCTAAGATACTGGAACCTAAATCCAGCGCGTCTACCAATTCCGCCACTCCCGCAGTTCTTATTCTTATGCAATACTTTTAATAAAAGAATTGGCTGGGATACCAGGATTTGAACCTGGGAATGCCAGGATCAAAACCTGGTGCCTTACCGCTTGGCGATATCCCAACAAAGAATTAGCTGATAGTTTTAATTCTTATCAAGAATGTGGTGCGGAAGGAGAGACTTGAACTCTCACATCCTAAGATACTGGAACCTAAATCCAGCGCGTCTACCAATTCCGCCACTCCCGCATCGAGCATACACAGGTATTAATGTATTGGAACCTAAATCCAGCGTCTAATTCAAGACTACTGCCAATTCCACCACTCCTGCATAAAAGCTTATATTTATACTCTTAACAGAGTTTTCCTATTCAACATTCTTTGGTAGAAGAAGTTGGCTGGGATACCAGGATTTGAACCTGGGAATGCCAGGATCAAAACCTGGTGCCTTACCGCTTGGCGATATCCCAACTAAGAATTTTCTGATAATTTTAATTCTTATCAAGAATATGGTGCGGAAGGAGAGACTTGAACTCTCACATCCTAAGATACTGGAACCTAAATCCAGCGCGTCTACCAATTCCGCCACTCCCGCATCGAGCATATACCGGTATTAATGTTTTGGAATCTAAATCCAGCGTCTAATTCAAGACCACTGCCAATTCCGCCACTCCCGCATCGAGCATATACCGGTATTAATGTTTTGGAATCTAAATCCAGCGTCTAATTCAAGACCACTGCCAATTCCGCCACTCCTGCATTATTACTTTGAATTAATCAAAGAAAGGTAGTTATTTTAAACTCTTCATTGAGTTGCAATTTAACTCTTGCAGAGCCACTTAATAAATAAGTGGTGGCTAAGACGGGATTTGAACCTGTGACCCCATCATTATGAGTGATGTGCTCTAACCAGCTGAGCTACTTAGCCATTGTTGGCTGGGATACCAGGATTTGAACCTGGGAATGCCAGGATCAAAACCTGGTGCCTTACCGCTTGGCGATATCCCAACAATAACAAATGATAGTTTTAATTCTTATCAAGAATATGGTGCGGAAGGAGAGACTTGAACTCTCACATCCTAAGATACTGGAACCTAAATCCAGCGCGTCTACCAATTCCGCCACTCCCGCATACACAGGTATTAATGTGTTGGAACCTAAATCCAGCGTCTAATTCAAGACCACTGCCAATTCCGCCACTCCTGCACTATTACTTTGAATTAATCAAAGAAAGGTAGTTATTTTAAACTCTTCATTGAGCAACAAAAAATAAATGGTGGCTAAGACGGGATTTGAACCTGTGACCCCATCATTATGAGTGATGTGCTCTAACCAGCTGAGCTACTTAGCCATCTTTTTTGTTAACACTTCATTGCTGAGTGCGGGGCGTATTATGATGATATGCCCCAAATTCGTCAACACCTTTTTTGTAAAAAAACACTTAAGTTGGTTTGTTTGCAGAAAAAATAGGCTAGCCGGCTAATTTTTAATTAAAATGCTGCTTTGAACAGTGTTTTTTATAGTTGTTTTCATCAGTACCAATATAAAAAGGCTCGAAAATCGAGCCTTTAAAATATAAAGAAACGTTATACGTTAAACAAGAAGTTCATTACATCGCCATCTTTAACAATGTACTCTTTACCTTCTTGACGCATTTTACCTGCTTCTTTGGCTCCGCTTTCACCTTTATATGCAACAAAGTCATCAAAAGCAATTGTTTGAGCACGGATAAAGCCACGTTCAAAATCGGTATGAATTTTACCAGCAGCTTGAGGCGCGGTTGCACCTACAGGTATAGTCCATGCGCGAACTTCTTTAACACCTGCAGTGAAGTAGGTTTGTAAATGCAGTAGTTCATAACCGCCGCGTATAACTAAATTAAGACCAGGCTCTTCAAGACCTAAATCTGCCATAAACTCGAGTTTGTCTTCATCTTCAAGTTCAGAAAGCTCAGATTCAATAGCTGCACAAACAGGTACAACTACTGCGTCTTCAGCGGCTGCTATTTCACGTACGCGCTCAAGCAACGGATTATTATCAAACCCATCCTCAGCTACGTTGGCAATATACATGGTAGGTTTAATGGTTAAGAAGTTAATTGGCGCAATCGCTGCTTTTTCTTCTTTTGTCAGTGCTAATGAGCGCAGTGTTAAACCTTCATCAAGATGCACTTTTACTTTTTCAAGTACCGCGTTTTGCTCTTTGGCGTCTTTATCGCCGCCTTTTGCTTTTTTCGCATTGCGGAATATTGCTTTTTCAGCACTGTCCATATCAGCAAGTACGAGTTCGGTGTTGATCACGTCAATATCATCGGCAGGGTCAATTTTACCGGCTACGTGAATAACATTTTCATCAACAAAACAGCGAACTACATGACCTATTGCATCGGTTTCACGAATATTTGCTAAAAACTGATTGCCTAGGCCTTCACCTTTTGATGCGCCTTTTACTAAACCTGCAATATCCACAAACTCCATACTAGTTGTAATAATACGTTGTGGGTTAACAATTTTAGCAAGTTCATCTAGGCGAGGATCTGGCACCGGTACCACACCTGTATTAGGCTCAATGGTACAAAAAGGAAAGTTAGCGGCTTCAATACCCGCTTTAGTCAATGCATTGAAAAGTGTTGATTTGCCAACATTAGGCAAGCCAACGATGCCACATTTAAAACCCATAGTAAGATACCTTGTTTAGATTCATTTAAAACGTGCGTACGTGACCCTAAAAGCTAGGGTTTAAACGAATGTAGTCTGTTTTGTGCTTTTAACACACCGTCTTTAGCAAGTATTTCCATACAGCGAACTGCTTCATCAACTGCGGCATCCATTTTTTCTTGATCCTCTTTAGCTGCTTTACCAAGCACCCAACCAGTGACCATTTCACGATGTCCAGGATGACCAACCCCTATGCGTAAGCGCATAAAGTCTTTTTGATTTGCCATTTTTGCAATAATGTCTTTTAAGCCATTATGACCACCATGTCCGCCGCCTTTTTTTAATTTAGCAACACCTGGGTCTAAATCCAATTCATCATGGGCAACTAAAATGTCTTCCACGGGGATTTTAAAAAAATTGGCTAAACTACTCACCGCTTTGCCGCTTAAGTTCATGTAAGTGGTGGGGATCAGTAATTTGAATTCTTTGCCTTGAATTATCACTTTGCCTGTAAGGCCATGATATTTAGGATCGTGTTTTAACGTGCAGTTGTAGCGTGCAGCGAGTTCTTGAATGAACCAAGCACCTGCGTTGTGGCGTGTATTTGCGTATTCGGGGCCTGGATTAGCCAGGCCCACAAGCATTTGAATAGAATTCAAGGTGCGAGACCTTAAATATTATTCTGCAGCGTCTGAAGCGTCGTCTTCAGTTGGAGCTGCTTTGTTAGCTTTGATAGTAACGATAGACTGATCGTGGCCTTCGCCTTTACCAAGCTCAACAGATTGAACACCTTTAGGGTATGCAAGATCAGTAAGGTGGATTGAATCACCAACAACAAGGTCAGATACGTTAACTTCAATAAATTCTGGCAGTGACTGAGGAAGACATGTGATCTCAACTTCAGTTAATTGGTGAACAACAGTTGCACCTAACTTAGTTACTTTCTCTTCACCGATGAAGTGTAAAGGCACTTTAGTTACAATTTTATGCGTTGCGTCTACACGTTGGAAATCAAGGTGAGTAAGCTTAGGCTTGAAAGGGTGACGTTGGATATCTTTTAAAATAGCTTCAACTTTTTCACCCGCTACATTTAATGTAATAATGTGAGTGTAAAAGCCTTCGTCTTCTTGTGCTTTAATCATATCTTTATGAGCAAGAGTAAGCGATACCGCTTCTTTATCAGCTCCATAAAGGATGGCCGGCACTTTGTCTTCGCGACGTAGGCGGCGGCTCGCACCAGTACCAGTTTCTACGCGAAGTTCAGCGTCATAAGTATAAGTTGTGTTAGACATGATGTCTCCAATAATTAAAAGTGTTAGGGCCTTTGCGACCAAGGTCCCTAGCCAAAAGGCGCGCTATCATACCACTGCGAGTTTATAAAATAAACATCACTTACAAAAAAAGCGCCATAAGGCGCTTTTATTCTCATTAATGTTTAGCGTTAGTGGTCAAACATTGCTGAGATAGATTCTTCGTTGCTAATGCGACGAATAGTCTCTGCTAGCATATCTGCAAGCGTTAATACCTTAACAATATCAAGCGCCTTTAGTTCTTCAGACAGTGGAATAGAGTCGGTGACAATCACTTCGTCAATCACAGAGTTACGTAAATTTTCTGCAGCTTTACCAGAAAGAATTGGGTGAGTAGCGTAAGCAAATACACGCTTAGCGCCGTGCTCTTTTAAGGCTTCTGCGGCTTTGCATAATGTACCGCCAGTATCAATCATGTCATCAACAATAATACAATCACGGCCCTCAACGTCACCAATAATATGCATTACTTGAGAAACGTTAGCTTGTGGGCGACGTTTATCTATAATAGCTAAATCGGTATCATTTAATAGTTTTGCAATTGCACGAGCACGAACAACACCACCAATATCAGGAGATACTACCACGACGTCTTCAAAATCACGGTTTTTCATATCTTCTAACAGCACAGGGCTGCCAAATACGTTATCCACAGGTACATCAAAGAAGCCTTGGATTTGCTCAGCGTGTAAATCAACCGTAAGAACGCGGTCAACCCCGACACTTGATAAGAAATCCGCCACTACTTTAGCTGTAATTGGCACACGGGCAGAACGTACACGACGGTCTTGACGAGCATAACCAAAATATGGAATAACAGCCGTAATGCGACCAGCAGACGCACGGCGTAGAGCATCAACCATAACGATAAGTTCCATCAGGTTATCGTTTGTAGGGGCGCAGGTTGATTGTAAAATAAAAACATCCGAGCCACGGACATTTTCATTAATTTGAACACTGATCTCACCGTCACTAAAACGGCCAACAGCAGCATCGCCTAATTCAATATATAAACGTTTTGCAACTTTTTGAGCTAGCTCAGGTGTTGCGTTACCAGCGAAGAGCTTCATGTCAGGCACGGTAGGGTTCCTCAGGCACTGAATTTTTGGACTAACTTACATTGCATCAACAAAATAAGTTAACTTATGACTACTTGTACGTTACTTCATTTATCAAATATGGCGGCTAACTCCGTATGAGCAGCAGAAGTGTTGACGCTTGATGCGACAAACCCCTGCCAAGTATGGGGGAGATTAGCAAGTACATCTTGTGCTTGAACTTGACTCGCAAATTCAACAAAACAACATGAACCTGTTCCGGTCATCTTTGATGGAGCGTATTTTAGCAACCACTGGAGGGTTTTTTCAACCTCGGGACACAGCTTTTTCACTAAAGGCTCACAATCGTTAGTTAAAATCTGTTGTTGCCAGTCGCCAGAAAGTTTAGGCGTGTTACGTTTTAAATCAGGGTGAGTAAATATTTGTGCAGTGCTGACATGTTGATTTGGAAAAACAACGCAGTACCATTTTTGTGGTAATGTAACGTACTCGAGTTGCTCACCAATGCCATGCGCTATAGCACTTTTACCTTTAATGAATACAGGTACGTCGGCGCCCAGTTTTAACCCTAAATTTGCCAGTTCATCAAGCGATAGCGACGTATTCCAAAGTTTATTAAGGGCTAACAGAGTTGAAGCTGCGTCAGAGGAACCGCCACCAACGCCTCCGCCCATGGGCAAACGTTTAGTTAAATTTATTTTTGCACCCATACTCACTTTACAAAAATTTTGCAGTAATAAGGCTGCTTTGTAAATTAAGTTGTCGGTTTGGGCAATGCCTTGAGTGTCGCCGCTAATACTAATTTTAGCGTCATCGGTTAGCTCAAAATAAAGCTGGTCACCATAGTTTAAAAACGTAAACAGCGTTTCTAATTCATGATAACCGTCATCACGGCGACCATTAATATGTAAAAATAAATTTAGTTTAGCCGGCGCGATCAGCGAAAATTCAGTGAGAGTATGCATAGTTAGTTAAACTGCCAGTCATAGAGTTTGATTTTAATTTTAATCTTTTCATGGGTTAAGGTTAAGGCATTAGGTAACCAAAAGCCGTATTTTTGCTCGTAACTTGTATAGTTTATTTGCCATTTTTTGCCATTGTTATCAAACCATAACACGCTTTTGGCACGTCCTAGTTGATCAACTTTTAAGGTGTGATCGTCAATGGTGGCTTTTAACCAATTTCCTGCATTATTAATCGGTAACGTAAATCCTGTTAAACGCTGTAATAGCGCGCTTGCGTCGGTGTCGAAATACTGTTGTTCATCAAATTCCAGCTCTGCACCGAAGGTGGTTTGTTTAAGTGATAAAATCCGTGTACCAATAAAGGTGGTCAGTACTAAAAGGTTGTTATTTTGAGTTTGTTGCCAGTTTAAATTGGCAGATTGGCGTTCGTCTGGGCTAATCAAGGCAAGCTTTCCTTTTATTTGCCAAGTTTTTTGCGCGGCTAAACGCAACTTCCAGTCTTTGTAAGTTTCTGTATTATAGTTGTTTTTACTTGCGCAGCCTGTTAAAAAAGCCAATAACAGGGTTAAAATTAAATAATGTCGAGTCAAATGTTATTCCTTACTTTCCATATTCCTGAGATTTTTGGTAAAATTGCTGTCTATATAGTAAGGCTCAGCAATATTTGGCAGATATGACCATAATAGCACTTGGTATTAATCACAAAACCGCATCCGTAGATTTACGTGAAAAAGTGGCCTTTTCGCCTGAGCAAATTTCAGAGGCGTTGCAGCAACTAAGTGGCCATGCTGACTTCAATGAAGCAGTTATTGTCTCTACCTGTAATCGAACTGAGGTGTATTGTAGCCTTGCACAGCAAAATTCCCAAACATTGTTACAATGGTTAGCCAGTTTCCATGGTTTAAATGAACATGAACTGAGTAAAAACACTTATTGTTATGAAGGCGGTGCTGCAATAAATCATTTAATGCGTGTAGCGTGTGGGCTTGACTCATTAGTGTTAGGTGAACCGCAAATTTTAGGGCAAATAAAACAAGCGTATAATAGTGCCAAAACCCATGATGCGGTGGGCGTTACTTTCGACCGTTTGTTTCAAAAAACGTTTTCGGTGGCAAAAGAAGTCCGCACCGAAACCAATATTGGCGCCAGTGCGGTGTCAGTCGCGTTTGCCGCTGTTAATTTGGCAAAGCATATTTACGGCAAACTAGATAAAACTAAGGTGTTACTCATTGGTGCTGGTGAAACAATAGAACTGGTGGCAAAACATTTGTATCAAAATGAGCCACAAAAAATAACCGTCGCCAACAGAACGATAGAAAGAGCGCGTAGTTTAGCCGATGAAGTATCAGCCGATGTGATTGCCTTAGCGCAATTGCCTGAGCGCTTACATCAAGCCGATATTGTTATTAGCTCGACAGCCAGTACCTTACCAATTATTGGTAAAGGGGTCGTTGAACAAGCACTTAAACAACGTCGTTATAAACCAATGTTGTTTATAGACATTGCGGTGCCGCGTGATATTGAAAGCCAAGTAGGAGAGCTTGACGACGCGTATTTATATTCAGTGGATGATTTACAAGCTATTGTTAGCGAAAACATGGCTGCACGAGAGCAAGCCGCAGAGCAAGCACACATTATTATTGGCGAGCGCACTAAAGAATTCCTTATGTGGTTGCGATCGCTTGATTCAGTGGATTTAATTCGTCACTATCGAAATGATGCACAAACAACAAAGTCAGAACTTGTTCAAAGGGCGCTGAGTCAGTTAAATGCAGGCAAAGATGCAGAAAAAGTAATTTTAGAACTGGCCAATAAGTTAACCAACCGTTTAATGCATGCACCTACCCGTGCTATACAAGATGCAGCGAAAAAAGGTGAAGTGGCTCAGTTAAACCAATTGAAAAAAATCTTAGGTATAGATCAGGAATAACAGTTAAATGAAAGAGTCCGTTTATCGTAAATTAGAAACCTTAGTTGAGCGCTATGAAGAAGTACAAGCGCTGCTAAGCGACCCATCGGTCATCAGTGATCAAAACCGCTTTCGTACTCTTTCAAAAGAATACTCAGAGCTTGAAGAAGTGGTGAAAACATTTTTAGCGTACCAACAGGCCCAGGAAGATGTAAGCAGTGCGCAAGAAATGCTTAAAGATTCAGATCCTGAAATGCGTGAAATGGCACAAGAAGAATACAAAGAAGCAAAATCACAAATCTTGGTTCTTGAAGATGAAATTCAAGTGCTCATGCTACCTAAAGACCCTAAAGACAATAACAATGTGTTTTTAGAAGTGCGAGCAGGGACGGGCGGTGATGAAGCTGCTATTTTTGCTGGTGACTTATTTAAAATGTACAGCCGCTATGCTGAGACTAAAAAATGGAAAGTTGAAGTAGTTACCACCAACGAAGGTGAACATGGCGGCTATAAAGAGGTCATCGCTAATATAAGTGGCGAAGGCGTTTATGGGCAATTAAAGTTTGAGTCGGGTGTTCACCGTGTACAACGTGTACCTGAAACTGAATCGCAAGGCCGTGTGCATACATCAGCATGTACCGTGGCCGTAATGGCAGAGGTTCCAGAAGCGCAAGCAATAGAAATTAATACCGCCGATATTAAAGTCGATACCTTTAGAGCCTCAGGTGCTGGTGGTCAACACGTTAATAAAACCGACTCGGCAATTCGTATTACCCATTTACCAACAGGTGTTGTGGTAGAGTGTCAAGATGAGCGCTCTCAGCATAAAAACCGCGCTAAAGCGATGTCAGTTCTGGCGGCGCGTTTGCAACAAGCTGAAGATGAAAAACGTAATGCCGCTGAGGCGTCAGAGCGTCGTAACTTAGTGGGCAGTGGCGATCGTTCAGAGCGCATTCGAACGTACAACTACCCACAGGGCCGTATTACTGATCACCGTATTAACCTAACACTTTATCGTTTAAATGAAGTAGTAGCGGGTGATTTAGGGGTTATTGTTGAACCGCTAATGCAAGAGCATCAGGCCGACTTATTAGCGGCAATGGGCGACGATTAATAGTGAACCCAACTGTTGAAAGTGCTATTACTACCGCTGCTAATTTATTAGTATCCAGTAGTGATAGTGCAAAGTTAGATGCCCAAGTTTTATTGCTTAATATTTTACAAAAGCCACGCAGTTACTTATTTACTTGGCCAGAAAAGCAGTTAACAGATGCACAATACAAAGCGTTTGAGCGCGCATGTGAGCGTCGCTTAAACGGTGAACCTGTTTCGCATATTACGGGTTTTCGTGAGTTTTGGAGTTTACAGCTTGAAGTAAATCCAACAACGCTTATTCCCCGCCCTGATACAGAAACTTTAGTTGACCTTGCACTTGCATGCGATGTACCTAATGATGCCAAAGTACTTGATTTAGGCACAGGTACGGGGGCTATTGCACTTGCACTAGGCAGTGAGATGCCAGCTTGGGATATCACTGCTGTTGACTGTGTTGATGACGCAGTTGCACTGGCCAAACGTAATCAAGAGCGACTAGCAATTAACAATGTCTGCGTTAAGCAGAGCAATTGGTTTAGTGCGTTAAAAAATAAAAAATTTGATCTAATTGTAACTAATCCTCCCTATATAGATTGTGACGACATACATCTTAATCAAGGTGATGTGCGTTTTGAGCCTTTATCCGCGTTAGTTGCTGATGATGCAGGAATGGCTGATATTAAACAAATAATTACACAATCACGTGACTATTTGCTCACTAATGGCTATCTTTTAATTGAACACGGATTTGAGCAAAGTGCGGCTGTTCGCTATATTTTAAACCAAATGGGGTTTACAAATGTGAGAACAGTTAAAGATTTGGGTAATAATGACCGCGTAACTTTCGGACAATGGCCTTAAATTAACTAAAATAGCCCCGTTGTTTGTTTGCATATGGTTTGAGGAATTCTATGTGATGGAAGATTTTTTATTTTCAAATGAACAACCACCTGAAGTGGCGAGTGAAGAGCAAGGGACATGGAAAGTTTTAATCGTTGACGATGAACCAGAAGTTCATGCTGTAACACGTTTAGCGCTGAGTGATTTTAAGTTCCAAGATAAGCGCTTGGAGTTTATAAGTGCTTACTCTGGGGAGGAAGCAAAAAAGTTAATAGATGATCATCCTGATGCCGCTATTATATTGCTCGATGTTGTTATGGAGACAGACGATGCGGGTTTACAAGTAGCAAAATACATTCGTGATACTGTAAAAAATAATTATATTCGCATTATTTTACGCACCGGGCAGCCAGGTCAAGCACCCGAGCGCCAAGTTATCGTAAATTACGATATTAATGACTACAAATCGAAAACAGAGCTTACCGCACAAAAATTATTTACGGTGATGATGGCAAGCTTGCGTTCGTACCGCGATATTATTTCTATTGAACAATCGCGTGAAGGGCTAGAGAAAATAATTACTGCCTCTCGAAATATTTTTGCCACCCGCTCAATGGACAATTTTATTGAAGGCGTAATGCAGCAGCTCACTTCTTTACTCAATGTGGCCGATGAGGCCATGTATGCTACCACTTTAGTTGCGCAAAACCCTTCAGAAGAATTAAATAAAAAACTGATTGTGTGTTCTGGCACTGGCGATTTTGCTAAGCGCGAGGGAGAAGAGTTAGAAACAGTATTAACGCAAGAACAACTCTTATCATGCCAAGAAGCCCTCGCTAATAAGGCAATAGTGTATAAAGATGATTACTTGTTTGCTTATTGTAGTAGTAAGTTTAATCATAACTCAATGTTGTTTGTATCAGGTGTGCCATTAAAACTGACCGAAACACAGCAGAACTTAATCGAAATTTTCGCTCAAAATGTACAGTTGGCATTTGAAAATGTGCAATTACACACTGAAGTTGAGGCCACCCAACAAGAGTTAGTTTACCGCTTAAGCGAAGCCGTTGAGCAGCGCTCATGCGAAACAGGTAATCATGTTAAACGTGTTGCACATATTTGTTATGAGTTAGCACTGGGCTATGGGCTATCTGAAGAACAAGCTAATTTAATTCGCTTTGCATCACCTTTGCATGATGTAGGTAAAATAGGTATTCCTGATGCAATCTTAAATAAACCAGGTAAATTAAATAGCGAAGAATGGGAAATTATGAAAACCCATGCAGGGAAAGGCTACGCTATTTTAAAGGACTCACCGCGTAAAATAGTCAGTACAGGGGCGTTAATTGCGCATCAGCATCATGAAAAGTGGGATGGATCTGGCTATCCTAGTGGTTTGAAAGGCGAGCGTATTGATATTTTTGCCAGAATAGTGGCACTGGCTGATGTGTATGATGCACTGCGCCATAAACGTTGTTATAAAGGTGCATGGTCACTTGAAGACGCGGTTGCAGAGATCAATGCAAATAAGGGGACGCATTTTGATCCCAAACTTGTTGATACATTTAATGATAAACTTGAAGAACTCGAAGCGGTACTTATACGCTTTCCTTAAAACACATAACTAAACAGAAGTAAAAATATACATGGATTATTTAGCATTAAAACATTCACACATGGCCATTGCGCTAGTGAGCATTATTTTATTTTATGTACGTTCGTTTTCTCGTATGGCTAGTGGCAGCCTTGCCAAAAATAAATTAGTTTTTATTGGCAGTCACAGTATAGACACGTTACTGATCGTCTCTGCTATTGCTTTAATGGCCATGGCTAAAATAAACCCATTAGAGCAACTTTGGCTATTAGAAAAAATTATTTTAGTTATCATCTATATTGCCGTTGGGATTATTAGCACTAAGCAAACCACAACCTTACCCAAATTAGTCTTTTTGGTGTTTAATACAGCCGTTATTTTAGCTATTGGCTACTTAGCAACAGCAAAAGCCCCGCTGTTGTTATAAATTAACGAGTTAAGCTTTGCATGCAAGGTGCAAAGCTTAACTTTTTAATCATTTGTGATTATTGGTATCTAATCTTAAAATTAGGTAAACTACATCTTCGTTTTCTTAAATGTTGTAGTATGAATGGCCACACTTGGGTTTGATGATCACGATGAATCTTATTTTGAAGATGCTTATGACGATTTTTTGCCGCCTGCAATTTACCGTTGTATCAAGGCTGAAGCTAAATGGGACCCTCAAATAGACTTAACACCAAGTCTTGAAACACTGACATTGTTTGAACAACAAATAGAGTCGCTTTGTTTACAGACAAGTGATGAACATGAGCGCTTAGATAAGTTACTTGATTATTTTTATAGTCAGTGGTTATTTAGTGCATCTAGTTTAAAGGTGCCTGAGTATAAGTTAAACAGTATTAGCTATACCTTATCTATGCGCAGCGGTACACCGACCACTTTAGCTATTTTGCTATGTCACTTTTTACAACATGCAAAACTTGATGCCTGTGTTAGTTTAGCTCATGGCGAAGTAGGCATTCATGTTGCAATGAGTGATGAGGAAGGGTACGTAATTGAACCTAGCAGTGGTCAGCAAAGCTGGTATATCATTCCTGAAAATATCACTGAAGAAAATGCACAAGAGCAAGAGCCTCTAGAGCTTATTTTTGAAGACGAAGTGTATAAATTATTTTTAGCACAGCAGAAGTGGTCGTTTATTAGTGAAAACAAATTTGGTCATGCATTAACGTGCGTCGATTTATTAATGGACATGCTTGGTGATGACCCTTATGAGCGACGTGATAGAGGTTATTTGTTAAATCAACTTGGTTGTCCTAGAATGGCGCGAGACGATTTGCAATTTTTTGTTGATGAGTGTCCTGACGATCCTGCGATTGAAGTTATTCAGCACCAAATTGAAGAACTTGAAGATAATTATAAAACCCACCATTAAAAAATAAAAATAGGAAACGTTATGGCTGATCCTCAAACTGCATTGATCACTAATGATGCTGTTGTCCTAGGTTTGCTCGCGATTATTTTAGGTTTTATTTTTAAAACCTCAACGAGTCAGCGCCCAGGGTTTGTGGCATTTTATAAATACGTACCAGCATTATTACTGTGCTATTTTTTACCGTCGTTGTTAAATACCTTCGGTATTGTTGATGGCTCGCAATCTAACGTATATTACGTTGCTTCACGGTATTTATTACCCGCCTGTTTAATATTACTCACTATTAGTATTGATTTAAAAGCGATCATTAATTTAGGCCCCAAGGCATTAATCATGTTTTTAACGGGGACGACTGGTATTGTAATTGGTGGTCCATTAGCTATTTTAATTATGAGTGCTGTGTACCCTGAAGCCGTTGGTGGACATGGCCCTAATGCTGTTTGGCGCGGTATGACCACCATCGCTGGTAGCTGGATTGGAGGCGGTGCAAACCAAGCGTCAATGAAAGAAATGTTTGAGGTTGGCGGCGATATTTTCTCAGCTATGGTGACTGTGGATGTGATTGTCGCTAATTTATGGATGGCGGTTTTATTACTAATGGCGGCTAATCATAAAGCCATTGACGCTAAAGCAGGCGCCGATACCCGTGCGATTGAAGACTTAAAGCAACGTGTTGAAAAATACCATGCAGAGCATGCGCGTATGCCAACGCTCAATGATTATATGATGATTATTGCTATTGCTTTTGGCATTACCGGCTTAGCGCATTTTTGTGCCGATATATTAGGGCCCTTCTTTGCTAATAATTATGCGTGGGCAAAAGAATATAGCTTAAATAGTAAGTTTTTTTGGTTAATTGTTATTTCGACCACAATAGGTATTAGCTTATCATTCACTAAGGTGCGTCATATTGAAGCCTTTGGCTCGTCGAAAGTGGCTTCAGCCTTTTTATATATTTTAGTGGCATCTATTGGCCTGCATATGAATGTGATGGCGATTTTTGACTCCCCTATGTATTTTGTCATTGGTGCAATTTGGATGCTAACTCACGCAAGCTTAATGCTTATTGTGGCTAAACTAATTAAAGCGCCGTTATTTTATATGGCTGTAGGCTCACAAGCCAATGTAGGTGGCGCAGCATCAGCACCTGTGGTTGCCGCTGCGTTTCATCCCTCACTGGCACCGGTGGGGGTGTTGTTAGCGGTACTTGGCTATGGTGTAGGTACATATATGGCGTATATTTGTGGATTAATGATGCAAGCAGTTGCACCATAAGGAATTAAAATGAACAACCAAGTTATTAATATTAATGAAATAGAACTGGCAAATAATAAACCTTTTGTTTTATTTGGTGGCATGAATGTGCTTGAATCACGCGATTTAGCGATGCGTATTGCCGAGCATTATGTTGAAGTGACCACTAAATTAAATATTCCTTATGTATTTAAGGCGTCATTTGATAAAGCAAATCGTTCATCAATTAATTCTTACCGTGGTCCAGGGATGGAAGAAGGATTAAAAATATTTGAAGAGATTAAAAACACCTTTAATATTGGACTTATTACCGACGTGCATGAACCGCATCAAGCAGCGCCTGTGGCTGAGGTGGTCGATATTATTCAGCTACCGGCGTTTTTGGCTCGTCAAACAGACCTAGTGGTCGCAATGGCTAAAACAGGCGCCATTATAAATGTGAAAAAGCCCCAGTTTTTAGCTCCGCATGAAATGCGTCATATCATTACTAAATTTAATGAGGCTGGAAACAACAATGTGGCCTTGTGTGAACGTGGTTCAAGTTTTGGTTATAACAATTTAGTGGTTGATATGCTGGGCATGGATGATATGAAAACCATGGCACCGGTTATATTTGATGCAACTCATGCTTTGCAGCGCCCAGGCGGTCGAGCAGACTCAGCTGATGGTCGTCGTGCTCAAGCAGCCGAGCTTGCTCGCAGCGGTATGGCACTGGGGATTGCAGGCTTATTTATTGAAGCGCACCCTAATCCAAATGAAGCAAAATGTGATGGGCCGTGTGCATTAGCACTGAGTAAATTAGAAGGGTACTTATCGCAAATGAAAGCGGTTGATGATTTAGTTAAAAGCTTTGCACCGCTTGATACCAGTGCTAGCGACTTATAATCGACACAATTAATTAAAAAAGCGACGTTAGTCGCTTTTTTTGTAGCTTGAATATACTCTTTCCCAGCATAGGTATATAATTCATGCATAAGAAAAACTAATTCTAAGCTTGGTTGCCATGTCAAGACGAGTCCCCCCATTAAACGCGCTTAAAGCTTTTGAAGCTGCGGCACGTCATTTAAGCTTTACTAAAGCCGCAGACGAGTTGTATGTAACCCAAGCGGCGGTCAGTCATCAAATAAAAACCCTTGAAGAGCACTTAGGTTTAAAGTTGTTTTTACGTAAAAATCGCTCGTTATTATTAACCGAAGAAGGCCAAGGCTACTTTTTAGATATTAAAGAAATTTTTACCCAGCTAATAGATGCAACCGAAAAGCTATTAGCTCGTGGTGCAAAAGGCTCGTTAACGGTGAGTTTAACCCCCAGCTTTGCTATTCAATGGCTAATTCCTCGATTGAGCTTATTTAATGAATTACACCCAGAGATTGATGTGCGAATTAAAGCCCAAGATCAGGATGAAAACTCGTTAACAGACGATGTTGATATTTCAATCTATTATGGTCGCGGTCATTGGAGTGGGGTGCAAGCCTATAAGTTGCACACTGAATACTTAGTGCCCTTGTGTAGCCCATTATTGTTAAGTGGTCCCAGAGCGCTTAATCAACCCAGTGATTTAGCAAACCATACTTTGCTGCATGACACCACCCGTAAAAACTGGAAAACCTGGATGAAAACCGCGGGTGTACGTAACGTACAAGTTAACCAAGGACCTATTTTTAGTCACTCCTCTATGGTGCTACAAGCTGCGGTACATGGGCAAGGCGTTGCCATAGGTAACAGTGTATTAGCAAAGCCCGATATAGATGCTGGGCGCTTAGTGATCCCGTTTAATCACAGTTTAGAGAGCAAGAATGCTTACTACTTAGTGATCCGTGAGTCGCAAAATGAGTTAGGCAAAATTGTATCGTTTAAAGACTGGATGTTAAGCCTCGTTGAGCAGGAGCAAGAATATTAATGAGCATTGAATGGGTTAAAAGCAGTCATCAACCTGCAATCGCACAGTTTATATTTGCGCATGGTGCAGGGGCAGGCAGTGACTCAGCGTTTATGCAAACCATGGCGAAACAACTCAGTGAGTACGGTATTGACGTTGGCTTGTTTGATTTTGAATATATGCAAATTGCCAAACAAACCAATAAACGTCGCCCACCAGAGCGCGCACCAAAGTTACTTACTTATTTTGAGCATATAGTGACTCAAGCTGCTGCAAATTTACCGCTGTTTATAGGGGGTAAATCTATGGGGGGGCGCATGGCATCTATACTTGCCTGTTCGAGTCCTCAGCCCATATTAGGGGTGCTTGCGTTTGGCTACCCGTTTCATCCACCGGGTAAACCACAAAAGCTGCGTACAGATCACTTTGCAGACATTCCCTGTCCTTTTTTGGTACTGCAAGGCGAACGAGATACGTTTGGAACCCGCGAAGAGCTGGCAACAATGGCAATGCCAAAGCAGCCTCAGTATGTATGGTTAACAGATGGTGATCACTCACTAAAACCACGTAGTAAAAGTGGCGTCACTGAGCAACAAAACCTAAATGCTGCAGCAATGCAAGCTGCAAGCTTTATAAAAAACACGGTTGATAATTTGAAAGAGGATAAACATGGTTAAACTATTTTTACTCGCAGGCAGCTTTTTTTGTATGCTTTCAGTGATACTGGGCGCATTTGCTGCTCATGGCTTGAAAAGCCGCTTATCGGAGTATGCTATTGGTATTTTTAAAACCGCCGCTGAGTATCAAATGGTACATGGGCTGGCGTTAATTGCAGTGGCTATTTTAATTAAGTGGGGTATTAACTTAAGCTGGGCGGGTGGCTTTTTTATTGCCGGTACACTGTTATTTAGTGGCAGCTTATATTTATTGGCATTAACAGGGTTAAAATGGCTTGGCCCAATTACCCCCTTGGGTGGGCTGTGTTTTATTATTGGTTGGATAGTTATTTTAGTGCAAGTTGCACGATTTAAGTTTTAAAGTGTTTAAGGGTTTATATGTCTAGTGTTGTGATTTACTGTCGTAGTGGTTTTGAAAACGATGCCGCTGCCGAAATAACGTTTCATGCTGCCGAACAAGGGTTTGCTGGGTATGTGAAAGCTAAACCAAATACCGGCTATGTTATTTATGAATGTTTTGAAGCGCAGCACAGCGACGAAATAATCAAAAAAGTTGATTTTAAGAATATGGTATTTGCACGCCAATGGTTTGCCGGTAACCTAATTGAAAATATGCCCGTAGAAGATAGAGTGGGCGCTATTGTAGATGCCGCAAAAGATTTTACTTTATGCTCTGAGTTGCGAGTAGAAACACCGGATACCAACGAAGGCAAAGAGCTACTGACTTTTTGTAAAAAAATATCGACTCCGCTTAAAAAAGCACTCGAGAAACAAAACACCATATTACGTGAACCAAAAGCAAACCGTCCAGTAATGCATGTGCTGTTTTTAGCGAATAATACCGCTTATGTTGGTTATTCTCATAGCTATAATAACTCTCCTTTCTTTATGGGTATTTTGCGTTTGCGTATGCCAAGCGATGGGCCAAGCCGTTCAACGCTTAAATTAGATGAAGCGTTTAATGTGTTTATTCCTGAACAACAACGTGAGTCGCGGGTGCAAGCTGGAATGCGCAGTGTTGATTTAGGTGCATGCCCAGGTGGTTGGACGTATCAATTGGTTCGCCGTGGTATGTTTGTAAGCGCCATAGATAATGGCCCAATGAATGAAAGTTTAATGGAAACGGGGCAAGTTAAACACTTCAGAGAAGATGGTTTTAAATATCGCCCCGAAAAAAGAAATATTACATGGCTGGTGTGTGATATGGTTGAAAAGCCGACTAAAGTAACTAATTTGATGATTGACTGGGCAGTAAACGCCTATGCAAAAGAGCTTATTTTCAATCTAAAATTACCGATGAAAAAACGCTTTGACAGTGTGTATGAATGTTTAAACATGGTTAGACAAGAAATGGCAAAATACGGTATCAGTTACGAGTTACAAGCTAAGCATTTATACCATGATCGTGAAGAAATAACGGTGCACTTAAATGTCATTAAAGTGCCGCAAAGTTTATACAGTTAATGCGAATTAGTTAGGTTGTAGGTTGCGGCATGAATGTACTGCAGAATAAAAGGTAAATATAAATGTATAAAAACCAAAAAAGTAATCTTGCGATTACGCGCTAACATTCCATCATTTGAATGTGTTGAGGGCTGCCATGATTGCTGCGGTCCAGTGACAGCATCATCTGAAGAAATGTCGCGGTTACCGGTAAAAAGCGATGCAGAGCATGAAGCGGCATTAAATGAATTTAACTGTGTACACCTAGGTCCAAAGGGATGCACTGTATATGATGAGCGGCCATTAATTTGTCGTTTGTTTGGTACTACCCCAAGAATGCCATGCCCAAATGATCGCGCTCTAGAACAGCCAGTTGATCACAAGGTTGAGCGCGAAGTGCATCATTTTATTGCTAATACTCGGCAAGTTTTAGTGTAGAGAGTGCCATAAATAAGAGGACTTAATGACGGATTATATTGTGCTCCTCTATGAGTGTTTTATTCGCGGTAGTTAGGGCGATAATGCTCAACCCACAAGCGCGTTGCACCGCACACAGCGACAGGCATCACAATTAAATTAACAAATGGAATGGCAGTAAGTAGCATCACTGCAAAACCAAACCCATAAGATAACCCCTGTTTGCTTTTTAAGTCGCTTTTCATTTGGGTAAAGCTAATTTTGTGATTATCAAAGGCGTAATCTTTATATTGCACCGCATACATCCAGCAGGTAAATAGTACCCAAAGCACTTGGCCTATTACTGGTAATACCCACAATAAAATAAAAAAGCCGACCGCGCGCGGAAGGTAGTAACAAAGCTTAGTCCATTCTCGCCCCAGCATTCGTGGCACATCTTTTAATAAGTCAGCTAATCCGTCGTCATTAATTTTCTGATTGGTTAAATACAGTTCTACTTTTTCACTTAACAAACCATTAAAAGGCGCGGCAATAAAGTTAGTAATAACAGTAAATAACATACTGTAGCTAAACAGCACTACCAGCACTGCAATAGGCCACATTAACCATTCGAGCCAGCTTAACCATTCTGGGAGCATGGCATTGAGTGCGTTAAAGCCATCACTAAGCCAGCCAAATAAAAAGAATAAGGAGCTACCAAAAAGTAAAATGTTTATAAGCAGGGGGATAAGCACAAATCGTTTTAGCCCTTTTTGGCTAATGAGTTTAAACCCTGAAAAAAAATATTCCATACCTCGTGTTATTTGCACACTAACCTCACAAATTATTACTATTTCGTCTAGTATAAATAGCCTGATGATTTTAAACAGTACTTTTAAGTAACAAAGTATTTAATAGTTTATTTTTATAAACAGCATTTTATAAAATTTGATGACCTATTTGCCATCATTATTTTTTGGGACACATAACTTGATTGAAACAATAAGAGTGCGAAAGCTTTTAACTCAGCAGCAAAGTATTTTATCTAAAATTGCTTTGGGAGCGCCACTTGATGAGGTGCTTGAGATTATTTGTCTATCTATCGAAGAGATGATTGAAGACCCTTCTGCAAAATGCTCTATTTTAACGCTACAAGGAAACCAGTTATTTCATTGCGCAGCACCGAATATTGATGAGGATTATTGCCAAGCAATTAACGGTGTTCATATTGGGTCTAGTGTTGGCTCATGCGGAACTGCTGCTTATAAAAAGTCGCGTATCATTGTTTCTGATATTACAACATCGCCATTATGGAAAAACTTTAAAGGATTAGCGTTAAAGTTTAATTTAAGGTCGTGCTGGTCAACCCCCATTATTTCAAAAAAGTCAGAAATATTAGGGACCTTTGCAATTTATCATGACACTATCAAATCGCCAACATCACATGATTTAGAGCTAATTGATTATTTTGTCGACTTCTCAAGTATTGCGTTGGAAAAGCATGCGGAATCACTCAAATTAAAAATGCTGCTAAATGAGTTACAGCAAAGCAATGAAAAATTTAAAGCTTTCACAAAAGTATTGCCCGATCTCACCCTTATTATAAGTGAAGAAGGGCAGTACACTAATGTTTATGGTACTGCTAATGATAGTTTATACCTTAGCCAAGATGCTGTTATTAATCAAAACGTAAGAGATATAATGCCTGCCGGAGCTGCTCATGCCATTATGGCGGTCATTGAGAAAACGCTGCAGACTCATGAGGTTCAAATTTTTGAATATGAGCTAAACATAAAAGGGAAAAAATTAACATTTGAAGGAAGAACGGCCCCACTTGAATGTTACCAACCTAATAACCCCTCACAACGACATGTAGTGTGGATGGCTAGAGATATTTCAAAGCGAAAAGCAGCAGAGGCAGAGGTACAGCGACTAGCATTTTTTGACCCACTAACGAATCTCCCTAACCGAAGAATGTTGAACGACAAGCTAAGTACGTACGCAGAGCAAATTAAACACCTTGATCACACGGGGGCATTATTATTTTTAGATTTAGATAATTTCAAACGAATAAATGATTCGTTAGGCCACAATGCAGGCGATGAAATATTGGTTGAGCTATCACATCGTTTAACTTGTGTATTAAACCCCGCTGATACACTGGCACGGGTCGGTGGTGATGAGTTTATTATCCTCATAGAACATGTGGGTGATAATCACAAACAGGCTCAGCTAAAATCTGAGTTGGTTGCTAAAACGGTGCAACGTGTATTTTATGAAAAGTTTGAGGTGGGAGATTTAGCGTTTCAAGTTAGTTGCAGTATTGGAATTTGTTTAATTAACAACACCAATGCCATTACCGCTAATATTTTAAAATTTGCAGATACGGCCATGTACCGCTCTAAAATGAAAGGCGGAAATAGCAGTAGCTTTTATGACCCAGCACTGCAAACTTTACTTGAAAATCAAACTGAGCTTGAAACCGATATTGTCAGAGCTATTGCATGCAATGAATTTTGCGCTTATTTTCAGCCACAATTGACTATTGACGGGGCGATTGTGGGTGCTGAAGCGCTAATAAGGTGGAATCATCCCAGCAAAGGGGTGATCATGCCTGATGCATTTATTTCGATTGCTGAGCAATTTGGCTTAATTCAAAAGCTTCAAAATATTGTATTAAAAGATATTTGTATTTTGCTAGAAACACTTCGCGATAATAAATTACTTGATGACAGTTTTAGTGTCTCCATCAATATTAGTCAATGTCAGTTTAACTCTTCAACTTTAAAGGCAGAACTATTTAAAGCGATGGAGGGCTTTGATATATCACCGAAGCGAATAAAATTAGAGATCACTGAGTCAATGTTGTCTGGCGACTTGATGAGTACCGTAATGCAAATAGAAGAATTAAAAGAGCATGGGTTTGTTTTCTCAATTGATGATTTTGGTACGGGTTACTCGTGTTTAAAACACTTAAGTGCACTTCCCATTGATGAATTAAAAATAGACAAGAGCTTCATTGACAAGGTACTAGATAACAGCTCGGGTAAAAGTATTGTGCAGTCTATTATTGGTTTAGGTCAAAGTTTGAAAATTAATATCGTGGCTGAAGGTGTAGAGAGTGCCGAGCAACTAAGCGTATTGAACACTATGGGTATAAATACAGTGCAAGGTTATTTATTTTCGCAGCCGTTAACACATAATGATTATTTAAAATGGCATAAACAACATCAATAACCTTGTGTTTATCACTCACTGAGGCGGCAGGTTTAGTTACCCTAATCGATAAGACGCGTTGATTATTTCCTCATTGCGCAGTAACGTTTACTAACTTACTGCGCTTTAGCTAAAGCAGCAATGTATATTTTTTGTTTATTTGCTAGCTAGATGTAATTTATTTTTTGTTATTGTGTAACTTGTGCACAAATCATTCTTGTGGCATTGGTTTAGCGTTTTTAACGCGTTAAACTAGTTATTAATTGGCAATAAGTCTACTTGTTGTGACATTACCTAAACGTGAACATAACAAGTGCTTAAATTTGCTTTTGAGTTGCTTTTTCATTTATTGAAACTATGGTTTAGAGTTCTGTCATGGTATGTCGCTATGTCGGTAACTTTAAAGAACCATTAGGAGCGATAAATGAATACCACGAAAGCAGCTTTAAAGTCGGGTAAAGCACACTCTCCCCGGGTAAAGTTTCTGGAAGGGGTTGATATACCCGTATTTTTAATCAGTGGCGGTGTATTAATTTTATTCGCCGCGCTGGCATTTTATGACATTAAACTTATGTCAAATTGGATAAATGCTGCCTTTGCATTTTCTACCAAAATATTTGGCGCCTTTTGGCAAGTCTTACTGTTATTAACTTTTGTTATTGGTGTTTTCTTGGCTGTGGGTCGCACCGGTTCAGTGGTGCTCGGTGGTTTAAAAAAACCTGAAATATCCACCTTTAAATGGATAAGTATTATAATGTGTACATTGCTTGCTGGTGGCGGCGTATTTTGGGCTGCAGCAGAGCCAATGGCACATTTTATTTCTCCGCCACCGCTATTTGCTGCTGAAACAGCCACGGCTGATGCCGCTTACAATGCACTGGCTCAAAGCTTTATGCATTGGGGTTTTTTAGCATGGTCTATATTAGGTAGCTTAACTGGCATTGTTTATATGCATCTTCATTACGAAAAAGGCTTACCGCTTAAACCTCGTACTTTGCTTTACCCCGTATTTGGCGATCGCGTAATGAAAGGCGCGTTAGGTACTCTTGTTGATGCCTGTTGTGTACTCGCTGTGGTTGCAGGTACTGTAGGCCCGATTGGCTTTTTAGGGTTGCAGGTAAGCTTTGGTCTAGAAAAGTTATTTGGCATTCCTGACACTTATACAACACAAGTTGTTATTTTATTTAGTTTAATTGGTATTTATACGCTATCTGCTGTCAGTGGCGTTACTAAAGGTATTCAGCTTTTAAGCCGTTTTAATGTGGTATTAGCTGTAGCGCTGATGTTGTTTATATTATTAATGGGACCAACGGCGTTTATTATCGACAGCTACATTCACTCCTTTGGTCTTTATATCGATAACTTTATTCCTATGGCTACGTTTCGTGCTGATAAACCATGGTTAGATTGGTGGACTGTATTCTTTTGGGGCTGGTTTTTAGGTTATGGCCCTTTAATGGCAATGTTTGTTGCCCGTATATCCCGTGGTCGCACTATTCGTGAAATGATTTTACTCATCTCTGTAGTCGCGCCGGTGATCACCTGTTTTTGGTTCACTATTGTGGGTGGCTCAGGCATATTTTTTGAGCTAAATAATCCAGGTGTTATATCAGAGCCGTTTGCAGGGCTTAATTTACCAGCAGCATTACTCGCCATTACTGAACAGTTACCCATGGGATTTGTTGTTTCCGTATTATTTTTAGTGCTCACTACTATTTTTGTGGCAACCACGGGTGATTCGATGACCTACTCGGTATCTATGGTAATGACAGGGACCGATCATCCGCAAACGTCAATCCGAGTATTTTGGGGGATTATGATGGGAGTGATGGCCGCATTACTTATTTCTATCGGCGAGGGGGGAATTTCAGCCCTGCAGTCGTTTATAGTGGTAACGGCAGTTCCCGTTTCATTTGTGTTACTACCGTCACTATGGACGGCACCACAAATAGTTAAAAAAATGGCAGATGAGCAAGGATTGTAATGGTTTATGTGATTAACAATAGTGTTAGGGTCTGTTGACCTTTCAAGGTTAAATTTGCAGCAGTCTGTTTGGTATTTAGGCAAGGCAGAGCCTATGTAGTGTGGTTATTCCCCATAAATAGGCGATAACGCAGCATCAATGCCAAACAGGCGCTGCCCTTCGGGTTCTGCCTAGGGGCGATTTACTCTTTGTTGCTCGGTTTTTACTTAGCCCACTAGGTTACAAACTTCGCGCCGCGATTAAACCGCCCCTAGTTTGAACAAATTGTAATCCGCAAAGGTCAACAGACCCTAGTCACATAAAATTATTTTAAAAATGAAGCAAGCTCGTCAACGTGCGTTTGGGTTTCATTAATTAAAAGTCCAATTTGTGCCGCTGCTTCGTTTGACGTTTTAGCAAGGTTACGTACTTCGTCAGCAACCACTGCAAACCCTCGTCCAGCTTCACCGGCTCTAGCCGCTTCAATGGCTGCATTAAGGGCAAGTAAATTCGTTTGATCTGCCACGGCATTAATAGTGGTGACCGTAGTTTGAATTTTCCCTAATACGGTTGACATTGATTGATGCGTTCCAGTGACTAGCTTATTTCTTGATGATACATTACTACCAAAAACAACGTATTTGGAAATCTTACCGTTTAAATCGGTAATAGAGGAAATAATGCAATCTAGCGTTACGTCTTCATTTTGATGCGTTAATGACATCATTACTTCTGTTGGCTTACCTTGGTTGAGCATTTGAATACGTGAAGCGTCTAAATGATCCCTTAAATTACCAAACACACTCGCTATGTTTGAGCTATCGGATATGTTTAATTGCTTTTTAGTATACTCATTGGCGGATAGGAACTTGCCGTCTTCATTAAACTCAATAACAGCCGAGTGGCTACTTATGGCATCTTTTTGGTTTATTTGTTCAAGTACTTGGCGTTTAATTTCGCGAATATCTGAACTGACGCCCACAAACCCTGTGTGCTGGCCATTATCATCAAATGTTGGGTTTACCGACAGAACAATCCAATATGGCACGCCATCTTTATCAAAATTTAATATTTCTTCATAAAATGGTTGTTTGTTTTTAAGGTTTTTTGAAATCCGTTTAACGGTTTCTTTGTCTGTTTGTTCGCCCTGCAAGAACTTGCCTGGTTTTTTGCCTTTTACTTCTGCCAGTGAATAACCTGACAGAACTTCAAAGCCAGGATTAACATATTCTACTAAGCCATCTTTATTGGTAATAAGTACACTGGTGCTGGTATTGCTGACCACTTTAGATAATAGTTCAAATTGCTTATAATCTGTAACTTGTGATTGTTTTGATAACACAAACGCAGACAACGAGGCGTTATTGAAATTAAAAGTAGTGTGGGCAACTTTGTAATAAATATTGTCTTTTATAGATAAACACAGTGAACCGTGTTCGCTATTTAAAGCATTTTGTAAAACGTTTAGTAATTTAGCGTTTTCTTTGGGCAATAGCGCAGCATCGGCGGTGTTTAACGTATCTAAATTAGTCGCAACAAGCTTTGAATTATCATCAAAGACGGCGTAGATATCTTCACCTAAGCTCAAAAGTGTTTGCCAAGCTTGCTCATCTAACACGCTCACAGGCTCAGGTTTAAATACATGAATTGAGCATGTAGCAAGCTCATTTAATGTAAGCGGGCTAACATGCTTTGTTAAAAACAAGTTATTGCCACAAGCAATGGTTTTGTTTGCCTGGTTATAATGTTTATTTAAATAGGTTAATGTGCTGGCATCATCAGATTGGTTAAGTGTCTTACTGAGCGATGTAAACTCGTCGTTTACTGCAATAACCGTGTTGTCGCTATCAACGATAATCGCAGCTGTGTTGTGTATACTAACCAACTGTTTTGCAAACGCTTGTTTTCTTTTTTTTTGGCTAAACCACATTATTTGTTCCTAACTTACACTTTAATTGCTGAGAGATCCCCACGAATTTAGCCTAAATTATCAATTTGTATAGTCAGAAGTGACAACTGGCTATACACATAAATAATGAACTGCCCATCAGGCTCATACCTAGGATCATCAACCACTTCTTTGCCAAGATAAATATAGGACAATACTCGTCGTTTTTTCTCTGTATTCGCTTGTAATGCCGCATCCCCTTGTTGTGCCGACACGGTGTACCCTATGCACCATAAGACAAACAACATTAACGCCGCTATGAGCAATAAATTATCAAACCTTTCTGCGCTTCTTGAATTTGCAAAGGCTAAACTAATGCCAAGTTTTGCATTCTTAGTGTCTCTGAAACTTTCTTCTATTTGCATACGTTGTTTATATAAAGTCACAATCCGTTGAGGCTTATCTGTAAATTGTGTAGGTAAATTAAACACAAGTAGCCAAGGCTCTTTGGCCTTTTGTTGTTGGTATTTAACCGTTGTACATTGAGATTGCCCACCCCGTTTTTTGATTTTTTTACGTCCCTTGTTTTTCCCTCTAAACAAAACACCTTGGCACGCGAAACGAACTGTTTTTCCGTAGTAAATCTGTGTCAGAAGGTGTGGTTTACCTGTTGCTTGCTCAAACCATGATTTACAATTTCGCCATGTCTCAAGGTCGCTAGATAAGGTCACATTGCCTCTGACGCGCCCAAGCCAATACCAGCCTTTATCTTCTATGGCTTTAAACCATGGCGTTCTAAAAATAGCATCAGATAAAATAATAGGCTGACAATCTGCAGGTAAACACTGTGCCAAGCTATCGAGTAAGTGTTGATGAGCCGCTTCGGTATTTAATTCGCTTTCAGGATACACTTTTTCATAGAGCGTTAACGCTCTTCCCCCCATTGGTATGCTTGCCCTGAGCACTTGAAATATTTCGCCGCCATTAATAGGTGACCAGTCAACGATAATAAGTGGGTGTTGTTGCTGGCCTACTAAGCATTCGGTCATATGCTCATAGAAACAAAGACGTTCTTGATGCAGGTTAGCATTACCAATCAAACGGTCTGCGCGTTTAATATCATGTTTTTTATCGGTATTAGAAAATGATTTTAATCCTCGGCCTAGGTAAGTGACAGTAACGCGCTGATCACGCAAGCCTGAGTTAACAAACGTAAAGACTGTATTTAAACGTGTTTTATGAATTTCAGGGTAGGCAATGGCAATATCTTTGTGTAATATTTCGGTGGCTTTCATGATTATGAGTGAGTTTTTTTATAGTGAAAAAATTTGATCACAAATAATCATGAGAGTCTACCATTAATTTTTATTTTGTGGGGATTCGTCAGTGCTAAATATATGGTTATCAAAATAGTGGCCATTTTTATAAATTGCTTGTTTTAAAATAGCCTCGGTATTAAAGCCACTTTTAAGCAACGCCTTCATTGAGCCCGCATTAGCAATGATATAAACCTTAAATGCTGAGAGATCCCCACGAATTTAGCCTAAATTATCAATTTGTATAGTCAGAAGTGACAACTGGCTATACACATAAATAATGAACTGCCCATCAGGCTCATACCTAGGATCATCAACCACTTCTTTGCCAAGATAAATATAGGACAATACTCGTCGTTTTTTCTCTGTATTCGCTTGTAATGCCGCATCCCCTTGTTGTGCCGACACGGTGTACCCTATGCACCATAAGACAAACAACATTAACGCCGCTATGAGCAATAAATTATCAAACCTTTCTGCGCTTCTTGAATTTGCAAAGGCTAAACTAATGCCAAGTTTTGCATTCTTAGTGTCTCTGAAACTTTCTTCTATTTGCATACGTTGTTTATATAAAGTCACAATCCGTTGAGGCTTATCTGTAAATTGTGTAGGTAAATTAAACACAAGTAGCCAAGGCTCTTTGGCCTTTTGTTGTTGGTATTTAACCGTTGTACATTGAGATTGCCCACCCCGTTTTTTGATTTTTTTACGTCCCTTGTTTTTCCCTCTAAACAAAACACCTTGGCACGCGAAACGAACTGTTTTTCCGTAGTAAATCTGTGTCAGAAGGTGTGGTTTACCTGTTGCTTGCTCAAACCATGATTTACAATTTCGCCATGTCTCAAGGTCGCTAGATAAGGTCACATTGCCTCTGACGCGCCCAAGCCAATACCAGCCTTTATCTTCTATGGCTTTAAACCATGGCGTTCTAAAAATAGCATCAGATAAAATAATAGGCTGACAATCTGCAGGTAAACACTGTGCCAAGCTATCGAGTAAGTGTTGATGAGCCGCTTCGGTATTTAATTCGCTTTCAGGATACACTTTTTCATAGAGCGTTAACGCTCTTCCCCCCATTGGTATGCTTGCCCTGAGCACTTGAAATATTTCGCCGCCATTAATAGGTGACCAGTCAACGATAATAAGTGGGTGTTGTTGCTGGCCTACTAAGCATTCGGTCATATGCTCATAGAAACAAAGACGTTCTTGATGCAGGTTAGCATTACCAATCAAACGGTCTGCGCGTTTAATATCATGTTTTTTATCGGTATTAGAAAATGATTTTAATCCTCGGCCTAGGTAAGTGACAGTAACGCGCTGATCACGCAAGCCTGAGTTAACAAACGTAAAGACTGTATTTAAACGTGTTTTATGAATTTCAGGGTAGGCAATGGCAATATCTTTGTGTAATATTTCGGTGGCTTTCATGATTATGAGTGAGTTTTTTTATAGTGAAAAAATTTGATCACAAATAATCATGAGAGTCTACCATTAATTTTTATTTTGTGGGGATTCGTCAGCTTTAATTGCTTATATTATACGCCTACTATAGTACATGTAGACCAAAACTAATGTTTTTTATTTTGCAATAATGATTTTGTATCGGTATTTATAAAAGTAATGAAATAAAACATAGTTATTGTTCATTTGTTACAATGCGTTATAGTTTGCTAACAAATATGAAAATAAATTAGAGATAACGTATGCAGTTAATAGATTTAACCCCTGATGATCCCGATGTGATTAATGTTTTTTCTGATATCGACAGACTTATTAATTCTTTATACCCAGTAGCCACAGCGCAGTCATTGTCGGTTAGTCAATTGGGCCAACCCAATGTGTATGCAATAGGTTTGAAAAATGAAGAGGGGATTATTGCTTGTGGGGCGATTGTAATGCAGTTTGATACAAAGCCCTATGGCGAGATACGCCGGTTATATGTCAAACCAAATCATCGCGGCAAAGGTTTATCGCGACGTATAATGCAAATTTTGTTACATCATGCCGGTGAAGAAGCCATTCCTTTAATCAGACTGGAAACAGGCCCAAAACAAACAGAGTCAATTAGCCTTTACGAGAATTTAGGATTTAAACGTTGTGCAAGCTTTGGTGATTATACAGATAACCCAAACAGCTTTTTTATGGAATTAGGACTTAGCTAATTAGCTTTAGCCTAAACCATTACATATGACAACCTAAGCTCATTGTTGCGTTAAAAAAGCAAGTCATAATCATCCACATTAAAACTCACTCGTTACGAGTAAAAATACTTGTTGGACAAAAATCGCTATTTTTCTTTTAATGCGCGGCAACTAGCCGAACCGGCATTCATAAATAAAAGAGAAAGATAAATGAAAGAAACAACATCACTAGAACAAGCTCGTACGAGCTACAACGTTCGTCATTGGAGCCAAGGTTTTTTTGGTATTAATGATCAAGGTGATGTGTATGTTGCGCCCAAGGCTGATGCCCCAGAGCAAACCATTGCACTAACAGACATTGCCAAGCAACTTGAAGAAAAAGGCTTGAGCTTACCGGCACTCGTTCGTTTTCCACAAATTTTACACCATCGGGTGCACAGCCTATGTGGTGCTTTTAATAGCGCTATCGAAAGCTATGGTTATCCAAAAGACTACCTATTAGTTTACCCAATTAAAGTAAACCAGCAACGTGAAGTAGTAGAGGAAATTGTAGCTAGCCAAGCACAAGTAGAAAAAAAACAACTTGGTTTAGAAGCAGGTAGTAAGCCTGAGTTATTAACTGTATTAGCGCTGGCTGAAAAAACCAGTGCGGTGATTGTGTGTAATGGCTACAAAGATAAAGAGTATGTGCGCTTAGCCCTTATTGGCGAAAAACTGGGCCATAAAGTGTATATCGTGCTAGAAAAGCTATCAGAGCTTGATATGGTATTAAGCCAAGCTAAAGAATTAAACGTAAAACCGCGCATAGGTATTCGGGTGCGTTTAGCCTCACAAGGTAAAGGTAAATGGCAAGCCAGTGGCGGAGAAAAATCTAAGTTTGGTTTATCTGCTTCTCAAGTTTTATATGTAGTGAACCGTTTAAAAGCAACGGATCAGTTAGACTTAGTACAGCTAGTGCATTTTCATTTAGGCTCACAAATGGCCAACATTCGTGATGTACGCCTGGGTGTGAGCGAAGCGGCGCGTTTTTATTGTGAATTACGTAAACTAGGCGCGCAAATTGATTGCCTAGATGTAGGCGGTGGTTTAGCAGTTGATTACGATGGTACACGTAGTCAATCACATAACTCAATGAACTACAGCTTAGCTGAATATGCTAATAATATTGTCTACACTATCGGTGATATTTGTAAGCAGTATGGCCAGCCTTTCCCAACAATTATTTCAGAGTCGGGAAGAGCATTAACGGCGCACCATGCAGTACTTATTTCTAATGTAATTGGCACTGAAACCTACACACCAGAAGAAATTGAAGCGCCAGCCGATGTTGCTCCACAGTTACTTAAAAATATGTGGATTTCATGGCAACAACTGCATGTACTTACAGATGACCGTGCATTAATTGAAATTTACCACGACAGCCAAGGTGATTTAGCTGAAGCGCACAGTCAATTTGCCATGGGTCTGCTTGACTTAACCCAACGTGCATGGGCAGAACAAATAAACTTGCGTGTTTGTTATGAGCTTAACAAATTAATGGATAATAAAAATCGTTTTCATCGACCTATTATCGATGAACTTAATGCCCGTTTAGCAGATAAGTTTTTTGTAAACTTCTCATTGTTTCAGTCTTTGCCTGACGCGTGGGGAATTGATCAAGTATTTCCGGTATTGCCATTAAGTGGTTTAACACAGGCACCACAAAAACGTGCTGTGTTATTGGATATCACCTGTGACTCAGATGGTGCTTTAGAGCATTACGTTGATGGTCAAGGCATTGAAAGTACGTTACCCGTACCTGAGTACACAGCTGATAAACCGTACTTAATGGGATTCTTTTTGGTCGGTGCGTATCAAGAAATTTTAGGTGATATGCATAACTTATTTGGTGATACGCACAGCGCTATTGTTAATATGGATGAGCTTGGCGTTGCTAGTATTACAGAGATTAATCACGGTGATACCGTCGCCGACATGATGCGTTATGTACATTTAGATGTTGAAGGTTTTCAGCAATCGTACGCGCAGCTAGTAAGTACAAAAATTGCAGCAGATGAACAGCAAAGCGTTTTAGACGAGTTGCAAAACGGCCTTGATGGCTACACTTATTTAGAAGAGTTATAAGCAATGTCTAGCTTGTTTGGTTGTGTTGACCACTCATTATACTCAAATGGGATGACGTTTTTACGTCGCCCTATGGTACAAAATATTAACGCCATAGACGCCGATGTAGTGGTATTGGGTTTACCGTTTGATTTAGCCACCTCAGGACGTCCGGGTGCTCGCCTAGGACCTGATGCAATTCGCAGAGCCTCGGTACATTTAGCGTGGGAAGACACAAAATATCCGTGGACATTTCCGTTGTTTGAACGACTAAAAGTAGCGGATGCTGGCGATTTTACCTATCCGGTAGGCGATCCTGAGTATTTTACCGCGCAGCTAGAAATGGCGGCAGAGCAAATACTTCGCCAAGGCAAAACGTTATTAGGGCTTGGTGGCGACCATTTCGTTACGTTACCGCTGTTACGTGCTCATGCAAAAATTCATGGCAAAATGGCGTTAGTGCATTTTGATGCGCACACAGATACCTATAGCAATGGATCGCGTTTTGATCATGGCACTATGTTTTATCATGCGCCAATGGAAGGCTTAATTGATGTAAATCACAGTATTCAGCTAGGTATTCGTACCGACTTTGATCAAAGCAAGCATGAATTTGCAGTCATTGATGCCATGCAAGCCAATGATTTGCATGCGAATGAGATTGCAGCACACATTATTGAGCGAGTAGGTGATTTACCCGTTTATCTAACTTTTGATATAGATTGTTTAGATCCCGCGTTTGCGCCAGGTACTGGCACACCCGTATGCGGTGGTTTAACCTCGGATAAAGTGCTGAAAATTTTACGCGCGCTTAAAGGTATTAATATGGTGGGGATGGATGTAGTTGAAGTGTCGCCTTCGTACGACCAAAGTGAGCTTACCGCCATTGCTGCAGCGACGATTGCCAGTGAATTGCTGCATTTATGGACGCATAAAAATAAATATTAGTTTAAAATCAAATAAAAAAGGGATGCTTTTGCATCCCTTTTTTGTTTGCCCAGCGAAGCTGGCAAACCCGTCAGGTTGAAAGAAATCTGAATCACCCCGACTGAGGGGAAGATAATCCGAATCGTAAGGGCGTTGCTGGCCAACGGCAGGGTCTGAAGGAAGCGATAGGAAGTTAACAGTACACAACGCAAGTGAACCTGTTTCGGCAGTGTAGGTGGGTAAGCGTGCAAAATAGCGCAAAGCCCGATACTCAGTCAGACCTATACTGTGTTTGAGGGTGGGATTGTTAACAGGGAGCCAGCACAGTAACTGGGGAAGCCTGGCATCTAAACTTAGTGTAAATAAGTGGCCTAAACTCAAGGGGAAACCCAAGGTTTAACGTCGGTGTGAGGTGGCAGATGAACCCGTAGTAGTGAGTAAGGCTAGGCCGATGAAAGCCAGTAATGGTGTGGAGGGCAAAACCAAGCCGACTATCAGCAGCGTGTCTGATAGGGTCAATTTAAATCAAAAGTTTTAATTGATTGCGAAGGGGGGAAGTATTCTTTAAGAGCTGAGAGATCCCCACGAATTTAGCCTAAATTATCAATTTGTATAGTCAGAAGTGACAACTGGCTATACACATAAATAATGAACTGCCCATCAGGCTCATACCTAGGATCATCAACCACTTCTTTGCCAAGATAAATATAGGACAATACTCGTCGTTTTTTCTCTGTATTCGCTTGTAATGCCGCATCCCCTTGTTGTGCCGACACGGTGTACCCTATGCACCATAAGACAAACAACATTAACGCCGCTATGAGCAATAAATTATCAAACCTTTCTGCGCTTCTTGAATTTGCAAAGGCTAAACTAATGCCAAGTTTTGCATTCTTAGTGTCTCTGAAACTTTCTTCTATTTGCATACGTTGTTTATATAAAGTCACAATCCGTTGAGGCTTATCTGTAAATTGTGTAGGTAAATTAAACACAAGTAGCCAAGGCTCTTTGGCCTTTTGTTGTTGGTATTTAACCGTTGTACATTGAGATTGCCCACCCCGTTTTTTGATTTTTTTACGTCCCTTGTTTTTCCCTCTAAACAAAACACCTTGGCACGCGAAACGAACTGTTTTTCCGTAGTAAATCTGTGTCAGAAGGTGTGGTTTATCTGTTGCTTGCTCAAACCATGATTTACAATTTCGCCATGTCTCAAGGTCGCTAGATAAGGTCACATTGCCTCTGACGCGCCCAAGCCAATACCAGCCTTTATCTTCTATGGCTTTAAACCATGGCGTTCTAAAAATAGCATCAGATAAAATAATAGGCTGACAATCTGCAGGTAAACACTGTGCCAAGCTATCGAGTAAGTGTTGATGAGCCGCTTCGGTATTTAATTCGCTTTCAGGATACACTTTTTCATAGAGCGTTAACGCTCTTCCCCCCATTGGTATGCTTGCCCTGAGCACTTGAAATATTTCGCCGCCATTAATAGGTGACCAGTCAACGATAATAAGTGGGTGTTGTTGCTGGCCTACTAAGCATTCGGTCATATGTTCATAGAAACAAAGACGTTCTTGATGCAGGTTAGCATTACCAATCAAACGGTCTGCGCGTTTAATATCATGTTTTTTATCGGTATTAGAAAATGATTTTAATCCGCGGCCTAGGTAAGTGACAGTAACGCGCTGGTCACGCAAGCCTGAGTTAACAAACGTAAAGACTGTATTTAAACGTGTTTTATGAATTTCAGGGTAGGCAATGGCAATATCTTTGTGTAATATTTCGGTGGCTTTCATGATTATGAGTGAGTTTTTTTATAGTGAAAAAATTTGATCACAAATAATCATGAGAGTCTACCATTAATTTTTATTTTGTGGGGATTCGTCAGCTTTAAGAGTATGAAAATCAGGAATATCGACGTATAGGCTCACATGTATTTCGACGGAAATAGGCAAGAGATGACGGCTAAGCAGGAATGTGGACGCTGAGAATTAAAGGCCGAGCACGGGAGTAATGATTGACCACTTAGGCAGATTGCCACTGGGCTAGCACACCTAATGTCATCATGAAGGACACCACTATACATCAATGTGAAACGACAGACATACCGCAAGCAAAGGCAATTGATGACAGTTTACTACAGCTTGTATGGGCAATTATTAGATATTAATAACCTGTACAAGGGATTCAAAAAAGTGAAAGCAGCAAAAGGAGCCGCCGGAATAGATGGGCAGTCCATAGCCGCGTTCGCCTTGAATTTAGAAGAAAACTTGAAACAACTGCAACGAGAACTGCAAAGCAAGCAGTATCGCGCGCAGCCGGTCAAACGGATAGAAATACCGAAAGACGATGGCGGCGTGAGATTGCTGGGCATTCCAACAGTTCGCGATCGCATAGTACAACAAGCGCTATTGAACATTCTCCAACCGATCTTCGACATCGACTTTCACCCATCAAGTTATGGGTACAGGCCGAAACGAAGCTGCCATGATGCCATCAGCAAAGCCACGGTATTTATTCGTAAATATCAGCGTGAGTGGGTGGTTGATATGGATCTGTCGAAGTGCTTTGACCTGTTAGATCACGATTTAATTATTAGCAGCGTCAAACGCAAAGTGACAGACGGTAGCATTTTAAAGCTGCTCAATCAGTTTTTAAAAAGTGGGGTAATGATAGGCAATCACTGGGAAGCGAGTGAGGTAGGGAGTCCACAAGGAGGGGTTATCAGTCCATTGTTGGCGAATATCTACCTAGATGCGTTCGATCAAGAAATGAAAAAGCGAAATCACAGAATAGTGAGGTACGCCGACGACATTTTGATCTTATGCTGCACAGAAAAAGCAGCGAAACATGCACTCACTGTAGCAACTCAGATACTGGAGAAAGACTTGAAGTTAACAGTCAACCAAAAGAAAACCCACATAGCGCATAGCAGTGAAGGGGTAAAATTTTTGGGAGTGGAGATAGGATGTAATTGGACACGGATCCAAGGGTCAAAACTCAAAGGCTTCAAACAAAAAGTTAAACGATTAACAAAACGAAATAGCGGCATGAACTTAGTTGAAATAATAAAAAGACTAAACCCAGTGGTGCGTGGTTTTGTAAATTATTTCAGTATAGCCAATTGTAAACGAGCATTAACTCAGCTGGCGGGGTGGTTAAGACGCCGATTAAGGGCCATTCAGTTAAGGTTGTGGAAAAATCCAGCGAGATTGCATAAACGACTAAAACAATTAGGGAAAAAGCCGCCATTTAAGTTTATAAAAATGAACTCATGGCGAAACTCCCTAAGTCCATTATCGAGTGTAGCAATGCCAAACCAATGGTTTGAAGAGCTAGGTTTATATTCAATGGAAAAAGTAAGTACAGGATGGCTTGCTCAATCGGCGTTTAGTAAATAAGCCGAAGGGATAGAAGAATACAGGAGCCGTATACGAGGTCCGTACGTACGGTTCTGTGAGAGGGATGAGGCAAAAGCCTCACCCTACTCGATATTTTACCAGTTTGTTTTCTTGCTACTTTTTATTTCTTTTAGCCAAAGTACACTGAGCGCAATTAGCGGTAGGTTAGTGGTCACGGGGTTAAATGCTTCAATAAGCAATGTGGGTTGCATAACTGCGACGCCAAATAATAGTGCGATCAACGCTAAAATATTTAAAATTATTATGTGTTTATTTTTATAAAAAACAAATAAACACAGCCCAAAAATAATTTCTCCCACACCTACGCTGCGGGTAATTAAATTAGACACCTCAGCTGAAAAACCTGCACTGCCTGTCAGTATTTTTTCAAGTGGCGCAATATGATAAAGCTTGGGGAAAAAACCATGGTATATCCAGCTTAAACTTACCGTATAGCGAGCAAGGTAAATGTAAAAACGATTAGTGTCTCGCATTATCTATTCGCTCCTGTGCACTAGGGTGACTTGATAAGTACTCAAGAAAGTTATTTACCTTTTTAAGGTGCTCGTTTTCTTCACTATGGCTTGTTTGTAATGCTTCTATTGCATCGGCAAAATCGTTGCTTGAGTACCCTAGGTACGCTAGCTGAGTCAGTGCAAAGCTATCAGCTTGGCGTTCCATATCACGAGAAAACCCTTGTTGAACAAACGTGGCCCCTGTACCTAATACTACTTCGGCTACCCCTTCTAAGTCACCAAAAACAATGGCTAAAACTATGGTGCTTGCCGCGGATTGGGCTGTTATGCGTACGCTGTGCTGATGAACCACATGGCCCATCTCATGCAGTAAAACGGCCTTAAGTGCATTGGGTTTATCAGCAAGCAGATTAGCTAATTCGTCAGTTACTACGATGCGTCCATGTGGCAATGCAAAGGCGTTCGCCCCAAATGAGTCTGATTTATAAAATGATAGTCGATAGACCGACTTATCCAAAGAGAGCTTATCGAGCATGGTATTAAAATGCTGCTGTAGTTTAGCTTGTTGCTCTTTAGGCAGTTGCGTTTCATCGAGCGCTAATTTTTTAATAACGGTAAAACTTTGCTCGCCCATTTGTTCAACCACATTCTGTGGCAGCGTATCGACGCTATAAACGGCGATGGCAGGCACTGCTTTATAAAGTACGAACCACATAAATAAGGGGGTAAATATCACGGCTGCTAAAATAGCCCATTTATTTTTTTCAAGACGCTCTAAAGCATTATGGTTATTTGATTTAAAAGGCCACCTGTAATTAACATCTAATGGGATAAAGCGACTGCCATCACTAAAATTAAGTTCGTCTGCAATACCAGCCATAGAGGCATTGAGTGCAAGCTCAGAAATAGTGTGGATTGTTTCATTATTGTCATCGTGGTTAATTATAATATGTGTGTCGCTAACACGTGCGACACACAATGTATAACTACTCGATGCTTTAGGAAAATAATGTCCTTTTATATGCATAGTGAGCTCTTAGGTTAGCGAAAGGTCAATATCAAAAACGTTGGCAGCTTCTTCGGCAAAAGAAGACTGCTGCGCTTGCTGAGTATCTATTAAGTTTAACGCACCTGAGTAAATTGTAACCGTTGTTACGTCTGCTAACATTTTAGAGACACGCACTTTAGTCCATGGATAGGCAAGTCCTAATGAAAATATAATTGCCAGCATGTTAGTTAAAATTAAAATTGCAAAAGGTATTGGCTTAAGGGCTGATTCAAAAGAAGCAATATTTTCAAATTGGCTGTTATCAAAAATGTGGTTACGAATGGCCGCTTTCCATACTGCGCTAACAATGGCAATCATCAGTAAATAGGCAATCATTATCAAAATAGGTAACATAACTATAACCGCTGACCCTTCTATGTTTTGTTGGTTCTGCGCATTCATTAAGTCAAAACCTAATAAACCAACAATGCCCATTAGTAAGACCATGATAATTGAGCCTACAACAAAACAAATGAGGGCTGTGAGGTAATAGGTTTCCCCTTTTAAATTTACACTAAGGGGAGTATCGCCATAGCTAATATTGCTGTGGATGTAATTATCAATGCGCTTTAAAACATAAGGCATCAATAAATAAAGAGTAAACACGCTTGCAACCGGCAACACAATAAAGTTAATAAATGCATCGCCATAACTGCCATTAAATGCAAAACGTACATTACGATGACGAGTCATACGCATGTTAAAGCGCAGCCCTTGATTAATTATCCATGGCATTAAAAATATAAAAGCAATGGCAAATAATAAGCCCACGATGGGTAAAAAGCTAACAGCAAACGTGTATGCTAAAAAAACCACCACAGCCAAAATACGGCCTTTTAAAATTTGAATCGGCGTGGCCAAGTAATCAAAGCTATGCCCATCTATTTTGGTGTGGCCATAAAAATATCGATATGTACGTACTTTGGCCCATGCTGAGTAAATTCCAAGAGTGAGCACGCTTAATAGTATATTGACTATCCAAATACCAAAAAACTCACCCCCTTTTCCGCTAAATTGTACTTTACCACTAAAAATAGGAGAGCTACTTGGCGGTGTAAGATGGTCGGTTTCATTTGAGGTTGGGTGTATTGATTCCATTTAAAAAAAGTCCTTGTAATTTTTTGTGAATTTACCTTTTTTAGAAATTAAAAACAACCTTTATGATTAGCTAGCTTATTGTAAGTAGGCTAACTTTATTGCTTTTGCTGTTTATAAGGCTGCACTTTAAGTCACCTCTGGTATACTGAGCAAATAATTTAACGGGGCTGATATGATTTCAAAAAACCAACTTAAACTAATACGCCAGCTTGGCCAAAAAAAGTACCGTAAGCAATTTAATCAATACCTTGTACAAGGTGAAAAAAATGTACTGGAGTTATTAAATAGCCCATTAAAAATAACCGATGTATTTGCAACGCAAAACTTTTTTGACAATAACCAAGCCACATACCCCAATACGCATTTTATTGTTGCGGATGAAGCACAATTAACAAAAGTAAGTACTTTAGTCAGTAATAATGCGGCAATTGCGATTATTGATATGCCAAGTACCACATTACCTGATCAAAACAGTTTAATATTAGCCTTAGATGGGGTGTCTGATCCGGGTAATTTAGGCACCATCATTCGCGTGGCTGATTGGTACGGAATAAAGCACATTGTTGCCAGCACTGACAGTGCCGATCCTTATAATCCAAAAACAATTAGCGCCACTATGGGGTCATTTGTACGCGTATCGGTGAGCCAAGTCGATTTACCCAGCTATTTAACAGCTTTAAATGTACCAATTTATGGCGCGTTTTTAGAGGGTGAAAATGTCCATAGTTGCCAATTCTCAGGTAAAGGGGTGTTATTAATGGGCAGTGAGTCACATGGCATACGCCAAGCGTGTGCAGAGTTGGTAACAAATAAAATCACCATTCCTGCCTTTGGTGGCGCTGAATCACTTAATGTGGCAATGGCAACGGGTATTATTTTAGATAACTTTAAACGCCAAGCTTAACAACGTCACTGTTTTTAGGTTAAATTGTAGTAACTAATAAAAATAAAAAATTGGTAAAACAAACAGATGCGCTTAAGCACTATAAAATTAGCGGGCTTTAAATCCTTTGTAGAGCCCACTAAAATTCCATTTCCCGATCAAATGACCTGTGTTGTTGGCCCTAACGGCTGTGGCAAATCGAACGTGATTGATGCGGTGCGATGGGTGCTTGGTGAAAGTTCAGCTAAAAATTTACGTGGCGATGCCATGACCGATGTTATTTTTAATGGTTCCACTAACCGTAAACCTATCTCTCAAGCGTCTGTTGAACTGATATTTGATAATACGAAAGGGAAATTACCCAATACTTTTGCTGATCGTAACCAAGTGGCTATAAAGCGTTTAGTAACCCGCGATGGGCAATCACTGTACTTTTTAAATGGCAGCAAATGCCGAAGACGTGATATTACCGACATATTCTTAGGCACAGGGCTTGGGCCGCGTAGTTACGCTATTATTGAGCAAGGGATGATCTCGCGTTTGATTGAAAGTAAACCGCAGGAGCTACGTGTTTTTTTAGAAGAGGCTGCGGGGGTATCTAAATACAAAGAGCGCCGCCGCGAAACACAAACACGTATAAAAAGTACCCGAGAAAACCTTGAGCGGCTGCTTGATGTGCGCCAAGAGCTGCAAAGCCAACTCGATAAACTGGCGGTGCAGTCGGTTGAGGCTAAAAAGTACCGCGAACTTAAAACTCAAGAGCGCACACTTAAAGGACAAATAGCGGTATTGAAATGGCAAAAACTGCATCAACAACAAGTCGATAAAAGTGCGCAAATAAAAAAGCTGGATGAACAAATCAGTTTTTTTAAAACCGCGCATTCAGGCCATGATGACATAATGGCAAGCCTTGAAACTCAAGTCCAAGCCCAGCAAGATAAGCTCACTGATGTACAGCAACAGCAGCACCATATTCATACAGAATTGACCCGCAACGAACAGCAGCAAATTAGCATTAAGCAACAAACGCTGTCACTGAAACAAAATTTAGCAAAGTTAGAGCAGCAAAAAAATCAAAGTGAAGAAGTCAAAACACAGCAACAAAGTCTCTGCCAAGAGTTAGATGACAGCTTGCAACAGGCTATTGAGCATCATTTAATGTGTAGCGAGCAAGTTATAGAACTTACCGATGAGGTTAATCAGCTGCTGGAGATTAAAAATGCCGACACATCACAGTGGCAATCACTAACAGAAGACTATCAACAATTAAATAATCAGCAGCTAGCGCATGCAAGTGCAGTAAAACATACAGAACAGGAAATCAGTTATGTTAAGCAACAACTAACGCAGCTTGATGAGCAAATAGATGAGTTAAAACGCAGTGAGATAGAGCAGCAATTAACTCAGCAACAGCAGCACAGGCAAACCCTGATTGAGCAGCTAGCGCACGCACAAACAGCCCACAGCAAAGGCAAAACAGTGCAAGCAACACAGCAGCAACGCCTAGACGAGGTACAACAAGATTGGCAGTATTTATCTCAGCAAGTTAATGAACTAAAAGCGGGAATAGCGGGGCTCAAAACCACGCTAGGACTTGAAAAAAATACCGATGAAAGTTTAACCTTATTTAAGCAGTTAACGGTCAAGTCAGGCTATGAATACTTAGTAGAACAGGCACTTAAATCACTTGAGCATATACATGTTTCGCAAGGTAAAGCGAAAAATAGTACCTGGGAAATCGACTCGCAGTCAGCCGCTAAACACAGTGTTGCCGCGTTTATTACCTCAGGTGTGTATCCTGAGTTATTAAATCATATTGCCTATGATGAAAGCGGCAATATAAGTGCGCTTAACGATAGTAGTTATGTTGCGGTAATAGATAAGCTAGGGGCGTTACATGGCCGAAACTGGCATGTGAGTGGCAATAAAAATGCAGAGAATTCTTTATTGCTAATGCATAAAAAACTTAGGCAACAAGAAACCACCTTGGTACAGCAACAACGGGCATTAGAGGACGCCACAACCACGCTTAAAGAGTGCCAAATCCAGGTTACGCTGTTAACTGATCAGCAAAATGAACGCAAAGAAACTATTCACCAATTAGCGCAGCAATTAGCGGTAGCGACAACACGTGGCGATATGCTCAAAGCGCAGGCGAGCCAACATCAGCAACAAGTCATTAAATTACAGCAGCAGCAACAGCCGCTGATAACCCAACATCAACGGTTAAACGATTCATTAAGCGAACAAAAAATAAAAGATCAAGCGCTAGCACAACAGTTACAGATATTAGCGATAGCGCTTAGCCAAGCAGACACCACGCGGAAAAACAGTGATGAGCGTTACCAACAAGCGGTTAAAAATGCAGAGCAATATAAAACACAAGCGCATCAAGCTAACCTAAACGAACAAAAAGCGCGTAGTGAGTACCAGCTTAGTCAAACTAAACTTAGCCATGCTGTACAGGCGTTTACTAGTGCCGAAGAGGGTGCGCAAGAGATAATAGAGCAGATTGAAGCGTTACTTATTCCTGAACAAGAGCTTGCACTAAGTATTGAGCAATTATTAGTACAGCACCAACAAGGTGAGCAAACCCTTGCGAATTTGCAACAACAGCTAGCTCAAGCAAAACAACAACTACAAAGCAAACAAGCGAGTTTAAAAAGCACACAAAGTGAGCTGGTGGCATTACAAGAGCAGCATCAAAAGCTGAGTATTGAAGAGCAAAGTGTATTAATTAAAGCGCAAGCCGTGCTTGAGCCTCTTGATGAGCTAAATCAAAATTTAAAACAGGTACTAGCAGAGCTTCCAGCAGAGCTATCGTTAAATGCAGCGCAAAATCAACTGGCTGGAGTAAGTAACCAGTTAGAACAACTCGGGGCTGTAAATCTTGCCGCCATTGATGAGTTTGAACAAGCAAAACAAAGAAGTGATTATTTAAATCATCAGCTTGATGACTTAACTCAAGCACTAAATGCGTTAGAAGGCGCGATTAATAAAATAGATCGTGAAACTAAAACCCGCTTTAAGTCTACTTTTGATCAAGTTAATCACGATTTTGGTCAGCTTTTTCCTAAAGTATTTGGCGGCGGCAGTGCTTATTTAGAATTAACCAGTGACGATTTGCTCGAAAGTGGTGTTAGTATAATGGCAAGGCCACCAGGGAAAAAAAATTCGACAATTCATTTGTTAAGTGGTGGAGAAAAAGCGCTGAGCGCATTATCATTGGTGTTTTCTATATTCAGGCTCAATCCAGCTCCATTCTGTATGCTGGACGAGGTGGATGCCCCATTAGATGATGCCAATGTGGGTCGTTTTTGCCGTTTGGTTGAAGAAATGTCACAATCTGTGCAGTTTATTTATATAAGCCATAATAAAATTGCAATGGAAATGGCGGGTAGATTAACGGGTGTAACCATGGCAGAGCCCGGCGTGTCACGTATGGTTGCTGTGGATATTGAACAGGCGGTGCAACTTGCACATGCATAATTTTATGGTCATTTGCTAGTGTTTTTAGCTAAAATAGTGGCTATTAGGCATATTAATAATAAAAAGGTGAGGGGATGGCCGAAGAATTAAGATGGGTTTTAATTGTGATTAGTGTATTTGTCATTGGTGGCTTATTAATACACGGTTTGTGGTCAGTAAGAAAAAAAGAGAATGCTGAACTTCCTGCAAGCGAGCGAGTTGAACCATTGCAAGAAGGGCATCCCTCACCTGTTCATACTGAGTCACAAGGACCGATGTTAGCGCAACGAGAAGAGCCACAAATGAGTGAGTTAAACTTCAGCGCTGATGAGGCACAAGTACAAAGCAGCATAGCGGATACACCGAGTGAAGATGAGCTTGATGGGGTGACAGAAGACACCGCTGACACACAAAAAGACGCCCCTAAAGAGGTGGCTGACTTTGTTATTGTGCATATTCAAATGCCAGCAGGGTTAACTATGCAAGGCAGTAAATTATTGCCAGCGGTTAATACTTTAGGTTTTAAATATTCAGAAGAAGGTTTTTTTAATCGTCATTTAGACCCTGCGGGTCAAGGTCCGGTTTTATTTAGACTGGTTAATATGTATAACCCAGGCACGTTTGATATTGATAATATGGAACAATTAAGTACCGCCGGGGTAAGCTTATTTATGACTTTACCATGTGATGGTGATGGCCTTGGCGCATTTAATATGTTGCACAGCGCCGCTAAAAAGTTAGCGGATGAATTTGGTGCAACTATTTTAGATTCACAACGTGAAGAAATGACGGTTGATAGTGTGCGTGAGTATGTTGAAAAAGTGAGACGTTTTTCAGCTTAACTACCTTCTATGTATAGAGCTAATTAGTTAAGAGTTTTATAAGCCACTTAATGACGACTCATTAAAGTGGCTTTTTTTATGTTTTTTTGAGGTTTACATGGCAAGCAGTATTAGTGAGCAAATTAATCATCTTCGTACCACGCTTGAGCAGCATAATTATAATTATTATGTGCTTGATACACCCAGCATACCCGATGCCGAATATGACCGCTTGTTACGGACACTGAGTGAACTAGAAACCCAGCATCCTGAGTTTTTAACCGCCGATTCACCCACTCAAAAAGTAGGCGGGGCTGCACTTGCTAAATTTGAGCAAGTGGCGCACCAAGTGCCTATGTTATCGCTTGATAACGCCTTTGGTGAGGATGAATTTAATGCGTTTAACCGTCGCATTAAAGAGCGTTTAATGAGCACCGACGAGCTTACATTTTGCTGTGAACCTAAACTGGATGGTTTAGCGGTATCGATTATTTATCGCGATGGAGTACTGGTTCAAGCGGCGACCCGTGGCGATGGGTTTACTGGCGAAAATATTACTCAAAACGTAAAAACAATCCGTAATGTACCATTAAAACTGCGCGGCGATGACTATCCAAAAGAGCTTGAAGTACGCGGTGAGGTGTTTATGGATAGCGCGGGTTTTGAAAAATTAAATGCAGCGGCGCAAAAGCGTGGCGATAAAGTCTTTGTCAATCCTCGAAATGCGGCGGCGGGGAGTTTACGCCAACTCGACTCTAAAATTACTGCAAAACGGCCACTGATGTTTTATGCCTACAGCACGGGACTCGTTGCCGATGGCACACTACCAGAAGATCACTACCAGCAACTCGCTAAGCTTACCGATTGGGGTTTACCACTGTGCCCAGAAACCAAACTAGTTGAAGGGCCCAAGGCCGCGCTTGCCTATTATAACGACATTTTAACGCGCCGTAGCGAGCTAAAGTATGAAATAGATGGCGTAGTTATTAAGGTAAATAAAAAAGCCCTACAAGAACGTTTAGGCTTTGTAGCACGTGCACCGCGTTGGGCAATTGCTTATAAGTTTCCAGCCCAAGAAGAAATAACGCAATTGTTAGGTGTTGAATTTCAAGTAGGGCGTACAGGGGCAATTACCCCAGTAGCACGATTAGCGCCGGTATTTGTTGGTGGTGTTACGGTGTCGAATGCAACGCTGCATAATGCCGACGAAATAGCCCGTTTAGGCGTTAAAGTAGGCGATACCGTGATTATTCGCCGCGCAGGGGATGTTATCCCACAAATTACTCAGGTAGTCGTTGAGCAACGCCCAATTGATGCAAAAGAGATTGTTTTTCCAACTATGTGCCCCATTTGTGACTCGCACATTGAACGGATTGAAGGTGAAGCTGTTGCACGCTGTACCGGTGGTTTAGTGTGCCAAGCACAGCGTAAACAAGCGATTAAACATTTTGCCTCACGTAAGGCATTAGATATTGACGGCTTAGGGGATAAAATTGTTGATCAATTGGTTGACCGAGAGCTTGTTAAAACGCCTGCTGATTTATTTATTTTAAAGCAGGGGCATTTTGAATCTTTGGAGCGAATGGGGCCAAAATCAGCTAAAAATTTAGTTGCCGCGCTTGATGATGCTAAAACCACCACCTTAGCAAAGTTTTTATATTCACTGGGTATTCGTGAAGTGGGTGAGGCTACCGCACAAAACTTAGCGAATCATTTTTTAACCCTTGAAAACGTAATCGATGCCAGCATTGAACAACTGACTGAAGTGAGCGATGTGGGTGAAATAGTAGCAAAGCATGTGCGCGGCTTTTTTACTGAAGATCATAACTTGACGGTAGTAAATGAATTAATAGCCCAAGGCATTAACTGGCCACAGTTAACAGCACCATCAGAGCAAGAGCAACCGCTCGCGGGTTTAACTTATGTGCTAACTGGGACGCTTAATACGCTTAATCGCAATGATGCGAAAATGCGCCTACAACAATTAGGTGCAAAGGTCTCTGGCAGTGTTTCGGCAAAAACCGATGCGTTAGTGGCGGGCGAAAAAGCTGGCTCTAAACTGACTAAAGCGCAAGACCTCGGTATAGAAATATTGACAGAGGATAATTTAATTACTTTGTTAGAGACACATAATGGCTAATTTTACTAATATGCTCAATTCGTTGTTAATTAATGTAGGGCAGTGGCTGCAAAGCTATCTACCGCACTTATCTCTGCTTTTAATGGTATGTTTGGTATCGCTTTATGCAGACGATATTTTAAAGTTAACCAAAAGAGTAGTTGCCAGACGCCATTTTATCATTCGCGTGATGTGCTTTGTGTTGATCACTGCGTTTGGGTTTGGTTTGTTAGTGGTGTGGTTAAGCCCGCTGCTAACTAAAGCCTTGCTCTTTTTCGGTACTAAGTGGTTAGGGCTGACATTATTGGCTGCGTTTTTTATTTTGGGCACTATTGCTGATAGGAAAAATCAGTTGTGAGCCGTTATGGGCCTGAATACTGGGATAAATATGGCAGCTATCGTACACCAATAGCGTTTCATTTGAGTATTTTAGTATTACTGCGTAGCTATTTTATTTGGGTGATTGCTGCGCTGAGCCGCCGGCCTGAACTTGATTTAATGTCGTTGTTTTTTAAAACAAAAAATGATTTTTTTATTGCCATAGCTATTGGTGCAGTGGCGATTGTGCCCACGATTATATTTTGTCTGCGACGACCGCGAGATTCACATCAAACTTCTGAGCGGTTAGCATTTATTTGGCGATATATGCGCTGGCCGCTCATTGCTTGTGCGCTAATAGACTTGTCGTGGTTAAGCATTCAGGCAGCCCATAGCCACTATCGCTTTTCACTGTTTTTAGCAGTACAAATGGTGATTGTATTATGGGTGTTGTGGTATTTGGCAAAAAGTCGGTATTTGGGCGTGTTTTTTAATGATTGGCCCGACCCCACAGAAAAAGCAACAGATAAAAAGTAATAGAGGCTGTGCGTTATATGTAAAAGAATAGCGTGTTTACAGAGCATTGATCGTGACATTAGTCACTGACGTACCAAACAATAGTTAAAAGAAATAGCTGCTAATTGATATAAAATAAGACAATGAGGTTGTGATGTTAAAGTGGAATAATATTGTTAATTTTGCCAACCATGGCAATCCATCACCAGTTAAAAAAGTAGTAAAATCAGATCAGCAATGGCGCGATCTGTTAAACGAAGAGCAATATTACGTCACCCGTAAAAAAGGCACAGAGCGACCAAATAGTTCAAGTAGTTGTACACTATTAGAACCTGGTAAGTACGTATGCGTGTGCTGTGATAATTTATTATTCGACGCAGATGAAAAGTTTGATAGCGGTACTGGTTGGCCTTCATTCACACAACCTGCGACAGAGCAAGCAATGGGTTATGTAATGGATAACAGCCATGGTATGGAGCGAGTTGAGGTTGTTTGTAACGTGTGTGATGCGCATTTAGGGCATATTTTCCCTGATGGTCCACTTCCTTCCGGTTTGCGTTATTGCGTAAACGCATTGGCTATGAAAAAACTTTAATCACTAATTTCTAGTTTCATCTCCTTAGCAATAGCTAAAAGCTTATCAAAACGTTCTGATTGCTCTTGGGGTAAAGGCGATTTTTTTAGCAGTTGAAGACATTTTTTGGCAAGAATACTGTTAAATGAGTCGTTGTGTTTTTTTGTTTTATCCACTAAACATTGTAATAAGTTAAGTGCAATGCTGGGATTATGAGGCATTACTCTAAATGCTTGGGTAAACGCCTCTAAAGCTACATTTAGCTGGCCTCGTTCAAATTGTTTAACCGCGTGATTATTTAACTCTTTTGGACCCATTTTAATATCACGTCTTTCACTTTGTTGCTGTTGAATATAGCGAAGATAAGTTACATCACTGACACTAGGATGGTGTTCACAATGATCAATGATCTGGGAAAATAGCGCTTGTGCTTTTTGATGAAATCCTAGTTCATGCAAAGCCTTAGCTTTATCAAGAGCGGCATCCACCGATCGTATTTGGCTGTCGTTGTCATCAAGTTGTTCAATGAGTTGTTTTGCTTTTTTATGCTCGTCTTTTAAGTAGTAAAGTCGAGCGTTAAGCACATCGATTTGTGTTTGCGCATGAATGGTTGGAAACTGCGTTTTCAGCTCATTAATATATTTATTTGTTTGTCGAGTAATTCTATTTATTTGATCGCTTTGATCTGTCGTTAGAGCAAAATCGATACCAGCGCGAGCAGCGTTTAAATATATATCAGGGCTATCATGCATAGAATACTTAGCATAAGTCGCAATATCTTTTTGGGTTAAATAACTGGTTTCATAGTCCCTGTTAATAAGTGAGACAGTATTTAAAGATTTCTGGCGTTGAATATTACGTGGGGCAATATGGGCCGCCTTACTTAAAAACTCTTGAGCTAACTCAAATTGATTGAGCTTTATTTCTAAACGACCTAATAAGTCTAATGCAACTAGGCGGGTTTCATTGCGCCCGAGCATGGTTTTAAGCATTCGTTGCGCCAAAATATGCTCATTGTTAGCAATTAAGGCTTCGACTAGCCCGACTTTTGCCCAGGCAAATTTTTGAATATTAAGCACAGATTTAAAAAAATCTTTCGCTTGTTGGTTTTGTTTTAATGCCAGTAATATATTACCTTTTAGCCTTAGTAGAATAGGGCTGTATTTATTACTTTTATCCAGTTGAGCATTAATTTGTTTCAATGCTTTAGATTGGTTGCCATCATCAATTAAGGTATAAATATCAATAAGATCGTTTTTTCGCTTAAGAATACGCTCTATACGTACTTTTAACTCTTGTACGGAAAAAGGTTTTACTAAAAAGTCATCAGGTTGAAGTTCTAATACACTGTGTACCAATTCTCCACTTGTTTCTGCTGAGGTAAATATAAACCCAGTAGAGTGTTTAATTAGTGCCTTAGCCCGTAATTCTTCATAAAGCTGGTAGCCATCTTGGCGTTTGCTTAAATTAAAGGAGCAAATAACTAAGTCAAATTGTTCTTGCAGGCATTGCTCTTTTGCCGCAAGGGCATGATCAGCAAAACGTAAATGCCCAAAGCCAATTTTTTCGAGTGACTGTTTCATGTAACTTTGAGCAAGTGGTTGCTCTTCTACAATCAATACTTTGGCTTTTGAGAAAATATTATTCTTAGACATTGGCTTAAGCGTTATTAAATTTAACACAGACTATAATCAACAGTTTAGACGCTTACAAGGTAATTTAAAGATTAGCCATCGAAGATGGGAGCTTATTAAGCAAAATGATTTAGAAGATTATAAAATTCGTAATATATAAATTTTTGGCATGTGGTTGGTAATATTGGTTTTCTGAAAATTGAGGAGAGGAACTGTTTGATAAAGAATATCTAAATGGTGGGTGATACTGGACTTGAACCAGTGACCCTCGCCTTGTAAGGGCGATGCTCTCCCAACTGAGCTAATCACCCATTTAGATTTTTGTAATATGCACCATTTTAAAAAATGGTGGGTCGTACTGGACTTGAACCAGTGACCCTCGCCTTGTAAGGGCGATGCTCTCCCAACTGAGCTAACGACCCATATTACAATTTTAAAACGCAACTATTAAAGTAAATAGTACTGGACTTTAACCAGTGAACCTCGCCGTTACTTGTAAATAGCGGTGATGCTCTCTTTTCTTGTAACTGAGCTAACGACCCATATTACAATTTTAAAACGCAACTATTAAAATAAATAGTACTGGACTTTAACCAGTGAACCTCGCCGTTACTTGTAAATAGCGGTGATGCTCTTTTTTCTTGTAACTGAGCTAACGACCCATATTACAATCTTAAAACGCGACTATTAAAGTAAATAGTACTGGACTTTAACCAGTGAACCTCGCCGTTACTTGTAAATAGCGGTGATGCTCTCTTTTTTGTAACTGAGCTAACGACCCATATTACAAATTTAAAAAATATAACTATTAGTATAATAACAAGTTTTATATGTGGTGGGTGATACTGGACTTGAACCAGTGACCCTCGCCTTGTAAGGGCGATGCTCTCCCAACTGAGCTAATCACCCACATATAAATTAAAACACTATTATTAAAATTAATAGTACTGGATTTTAACCAGTGAACGTGGCCATATCTTGTAAAAAAAAGGTCATGTTCTCTATTTTTGCAACTATTAATATAATAGTTATTTTTATATGTGGTGGGTGATACTGGACTTGAACCAGTGACCCTCGCCTTGTAAGGGCGATGCTCTCCCAACTGAGCTAATCACCCACATATAAATTAAAACGCGACTATTAAAAGTAAATAGTACTGGATTTTAACCAGTGAACCTCGCCGTTACTTGTAAATAGCGGTGATGCTCTCTTTTCTTGTAACTGAGCTAACGACCCATATTACAAACTAAAACACTATTATTAAAGTAAATAGTACTGGACTTCAACCAGTTAGCCTCGCCATTTCTTATAAAAAATGGTTACGCTCTCTATTTTTGCAACTATTAATATAATAGTCATTTTTATATGTGGTGGGTGATACTGGACTTGAACCAGTGACCCTCGCCTTGTAAGGGCGATGCTCTCCCAACTGAGCTAATCACCCACATATAAATTAAAACGCGACTATTAAAGTAAATAGTACTGGATTTTAACCAGTGAACCTCGCCGTTACTTGCAAATAGCGGTGATGCTCTCTTCTTTTCTAATTGAGCTAACGACCCACATTACAAATTTAAACATGTAACTATTTATATAATAAATTTTTATATGTGGTGGGTGATACTGGACTTGAACCAGTGACCCTCGCCTTGTAAGGGCGATGCTCTCCCAACTGAGCTAATCACCCACATATAAATTAAAACACTATTATTAAAATAAATAGCACTGGACTTTAACCAGTGAACCTCGCCGTTACTTGTAAATAGCGGTGATGCTCTCTTTTCTTGTAACTGAGCTAATTACCCACATCTTAACAACAACCCATTGCTGCGTTGTTGTGGGGCGCTATTATAGATAGAGTTGTAAATGTGTCAACACTTGAATGAGTAAAAATGTTTTAGATGCAGCTTTTATAATCAATGAACCTTTATTTAGAATGTTTTATAACCAATCCGCTGTTTATACTACATAAGTGAAATCACTTTGCGTATTTTATGAAGTATTATTTCAATCCGTGCGTGTAATAGTTTACTCCTGGCTATCAGTACTTTTGATAATTTGCTTAACTAGGGCAGGGGAGCTACTCATCATTGGCTATGGTTCTCATACTTACGAATAATTGGCTGAAAATCACCCAAAAACAAAGTGACTTTATTTTGCATATAAATGTATAACATATTAGTTTGTAGGGTAGAGCCGCTTAAACAATCAAGGTAACTTTGTTTCTTGGCGTTAAAGCTTTAAATTTTGTTTCGAAACAGTAGCTTTGCATGTATTTCGAGCAATGCAGTTTATTCGTTATTCAGTTTGCTGAAAATTAAACCTTTTGAATAAAGTTACTGAAAAAAATGTTGACATTATTTTGGTGGATGCATAGAATGCGCCCCGCACTCAGCGATACACAGCACGGTTTAACTGCGCAGTGTTTAGCAAAATAAATTGGGGCTATAGCTCAGCTGGGAGAGCGCTTCGCTGGCAGCGAAGAGGTCTGCGGTTCGATCCCGCATAGCTCCACCAATTTATAGTGTGTTTGTCCTAGGGTAGCAGTTTTCTGTGTCCCCATCGTCTAGAGGCCTAGGACACCGCCCTTTCACGGCGGTAACAGGGGTTCGAATCCCCTTGGGGACGCCACTTAACTTTTTAGTTAAAAGCGGTTTTACCGAGAAAATAGCGTAACACATAAAGCTCGAGTCTTTATTTGTACTATACGCCATTACCTTAAAGCTCAGGATGTGAGTTAAACTTATCAATTGTCCTAGTGACACAGAAAAAGCAAATCAGTGATTTGCAAACCAATTTCTGCGTCCCCATCGTCTAGAGGCCTAGGACACCGCCCTTTCACGGCGGTAACAGGGGTTCGAATCCCCTTGGGGACGCCACTTACTTATTTTAAGTAACGCATAAAACAGTGTGACACCGCATTCTCTATGCACGATGTTAACAAGGGTACTAATCTCTTGGGGACGCCACTTATTTATTTTAAATAGGCAAGTGCAGTGTTATTAAGAAAGCTCGCCTGAAACGAGTTAAACTATTCAGTTGTCCTAGTGACACAGAAAAAGCAAATCAGTGATTTGCAAATCAATTTCTGCGTCCCCATCGTCTAGAGGCCTAGGACACCGCCCTTTCACGGCGGTAACAGGGGTTCGAATCCCCTTGGGGACGCCACTTACTATTTTTATAGTCAGTGCAGTGTTATGAAGCAGCTCGCCTGAAACGAGTTAAACCATTCAGTTGTCCTAGTGACACAGAAAAAGCAAATCAGTGATTTGCAAACTAATTTCTGCGTCCCCATCGTCTAGAGGCCTAGGACACCGCCCTTTCACGGCGGTAACAGGGGTTCGAATCCCCTTGGGGACGCCACTTACTATTTTTATAGTCAGTGCAGTGTTATGAAGCAGCTCGCCTGAAACGAGTTAAACCATTCAGTTGTCCTAGTGACACAGAAAAAGCAAATCAGTGATTTGCAAACTAATTTCTGCGTCCCCATCGTCTAGAGGCCTAGGACACCGCCCTTTCACGGCGGTAACAGGGGTTCGAATCCCCTTGGGGACGCCACTTACTTATTTTAAGTGATGTATGAAGCAGTGTGACACCGCACTCTCTATGCACGACGTTAACAGGAGTACTAATCTCTTGGGGACGCCACTTAATTATTTTAAGTGATGTATAAAGCAGTGTGACACCGCACTCTCTATGCACGACGTTAACAAGAGTACTAATCTCTTGGCGACGCCACTTACTATTTCTAGAGTAGGTATATGTTTTTAAAATAAAAAACTATCTGTTCAAGTAGTTCTTACGTTCGTCTATAAAATACCTCTCTAAATTAAATATTTAGGTTTATCAAAGCCTAAAGTCACGATATCCACTCAAGTATTATTCAACCTCAAAAAGACTTAATGAAAAGTATCTGTGTTTTTTATTCAGGGCTTATAAATATTCTACTTGTTAATCTACATAAAACTTCCAAAGAATGAGGAGGGTTTATGGCAAGTGGATGGGCGCGAGATGGTGCAATTCAAGATCAAATTGATGCTAGTGTTAATGATGCTGTGCAATATGCTAGAAGTAATTTAGTTTCTGGAGCCAGTGCAGAGTTATGTGAAGAATGCGATGAGCCAATACCACAAGCACGAAGGCTCGCGTTACCTGGTGTTAAGTATTGTGTAAGCTGCCAAGCTGAACTAGAAAGTAAAGGCATGCTTTCTAAAAGTTTAAACCGACGTGGCAGTAAAGACAGTCAATTACGATAAAAAAGGTGCATACAGCACCTTTTTTAATGCCTTATCAGAGAAATAAAAAGTGGGTTAGCAAACTGATTAAATATATTTACTAAAATTTACTCATATTTTCTTTTTTCTGAATTAACTCAATTGAGTAGCCATCAGGGTCTTTCACAAAGGCGATTTCTGTGGTGCCGCCTTTTACAGGCCCAGGTTCACGGCTAACGTTACCGCCAGCGGCCTTGATATCAGCACAGGCTTTGTAAATATCATCAAACTCAATGGCAATATGCCCATAGGCATTACCTAAATCGTAGCTGTCGGTATCCCAGTTATAAGTAAGCTCTAGTACTGTCGTGTCTTTTTCATCGCCATAGCCTACAAAGGCGAGGGTATAACGGTATTCTTCGTTATCAGCGCGGCGCAGCTCTTTCATGCCGAGTACTTGCGTGTAAAACGCAATTGATTTATCTAGATCAGCCACCCGTAACATGGTGTGTAGTAAACGCATTTAAATCCCCTTGATTTTGCTTTTAAATTCACATAAATTTTTGATAGCGTAGCGACACCGAAGCTATTGCTGCGCTGTTAAAATACCAATGATCCGATTATAAATTATTTCTGTGAGCAGCACAGTATCGTTGTCATTGGTGTTTATAATAAGAATACTTTTACTTGTTAACCTTGCCCTTAAGAACATAAATTTCACCATCAAAACTTCCCTGAATCGTTAGCCCTTGTCCTGCTAACTCTTTCAGGTAGTCTATATGTTCCTCAGTAATATGCTGCCCAGGCACTAACAGTGGAATGCCCGGTGGATAGGGGGTAACTAAACCGGCACAAATACGGTTGTTGCTTTTGCTAATAGGCACAGACTCGCGCTCACCATAAAAAGCATCGCTAGGAATACACGCCAAATCTATGGCTGGTAAATTCTCCGGTAAGCGGGAGCGCCTTGTCGACGTTGACAGCTTTACCTTACCGCTGTCGAGCTTTTTCAACGCATTATAAAGACGAATTATTTTTGAGCGCGTGCCGCCAAGCGTCAGTAACACTAAAATGGTGCTGTGAGTGTACTTTTCTATTTCTAGGCCAATTTCATCCAGCAGGAATTTATGGATATCCTTTAATGAATAAGGCAATTGACTAATGTCGATGAGAATTTTTAGCGGATCATGGCCCATGTTGTCGCCACTAAAGTGCGGAAATATTTCCATAAAGTCTTGCTTACCTAGCACTTTAATATGCTTGAGCGAGGCCATTTGTTGTTTAAATTCGTCCACATGGTTTAACAAGGCATTGAGTAACTTATAGCCTTCCATCTCTAACTGCTTTTGGCACACGTCAAGCGATGCGATAAGCTGATATTTTGGCGATGTACTGGCGTAAATACTGTAAATCTCGCGAAAGAAATCGGCATCAAAATCGGGATCGTTGACATGAATATAAGACGCCTGAGAAAACGCCGAGACCACTTTATGCGCTGAGTGGGTCACATAGTCAGCCCCAGCATGAATCGCAGAATAATAGCGTAAGCTAGGATGAAAAAGAGAGTATGCAAACCAGGCTTCGTCGATAAACACTTTAACCCCATGTTGATGGGCAAACTCGACCACTTGTTTTAAGTCGCTTAGCAGGCCATCGTAGGTGCAACCAGTGAGAACCAGCAATTTAGCATCGGTATTTTCCTCGATTGCTTGTTTGATGTCAGCTAACGACGGTGGCGCGAAAATGCCATATTTAGGGTTTAAAATACTCGACAAATAAATGGGTAAGCTCGCTGATTGTAAAATGCCATAGTGCACAGATTTATGACAATTGCGGTCGATAATCACTTTATCGCCTTTGCGCAGCAGTGTTTGCAAGATGATTTTATTTGAGGTAGACGAGCCATTGGTAACAAAATAGGTGTGTTTTACCTCAAATGTTGCCGCGGCCGATTCTTGCGCACGACCAATGGTATTGGTGCTGTCTGATAATGAACCTAACGAATCGACTGACACCGACAAGTCGCCAACGAAGACATTGCGGCCATAAAACTGATAAAAATCTTTAATATAAGGCGAATTTCTAAAGCTAGAACCGCCACTGTGCCCCGGTGTGTGCCACGAATCGTTTGCTTCGCCAACATAACGGCGATACGCCGTCCAGAATGGTGTTTCTGAGCGGTCATCGAAATCGTTGATCATATAGCCCAAAATAGCTTCTGGATCTGAGATTACTTCATCTTTAAAAAAGAAAGACTCTATCTCCTCCGACTCGTTTACGATCTCCAGTCCCTTCGTGTCGTCGCCAATCACATAAACCGGCAACTCAAGACGAATTGCTTTTAACTGCTCAATAAAGCGACTATAGGTTTTTTCGCCTTTGTTTTGTACATCCCAACTAAGCACCACGGCCTGAATATCGCCATCTTCCTCAACAATATCCAACGCGTGTTTTAGCTCAAGACGCTCAATAATATCGATATGAATATCATCTCGCTCAAAATTGACAATGGTTTTCGACAGATTCGTTGAAAGCTCTTGTAAGGTGGCGGGATCTTGCTCAATTAACAAAATACGAAGTATAGGTAGCATAGCAATTCTCGTAATAAAATTTCATAATGTTCAATAGCATAACTAAAGGATTGAGACTTGTGAAATTAATACTCTGAAAATGTTCCAATAATTGCTAATACATTTATTCGTATAAAAAGATTTTATTCAAACTTAGTTAAAGGATATCGAAAAATGAGCCTGTGCTATTGATAGATTTTGGTATTTATCTAATCAGTCTTTTCTTTAAACTCCACAAGTCTTCAATAATACAGCTACCGCATTTTGGTTTGCGGGCCACACAGGTATAACGCCCGTGAAGAATAAGCCTGTGGTGTACGTCTACTTTAAATTCTTTTATGATCACTTTTTCAAGCTTGTGTTCAACCTCAACTACATTTTTACCCATAGCAAATTTAGTGCGGTTTGATACGCGGTCGATATGGGTGTCTACTCCTACAGGGCTAGCAGGAGGGTAATAAAGGTAGATATAAAATATGTCTAATTGCACAAGGCTAGGTTGATTTGTGCCATATATAGTCGGCTCTAACTCATTTTTGCCCCAAGATGAGTTAGGAAAGAAACTCACCCTTCAGTTGAAGGTGGTAGTGGGTTGTTTTTGCTGACGGCGACAGTAAGTTCGTTTAGAGTTTTTTCAAGTAATAGTTGACAACACGTTGTCTTCCTATCAAAATGATAGGTATCAGGTTGATAGGTGTTTCATGGTTGAAAATAATCCACAAGGTGTTAAAGAATTCCCTCTTACAGAGGGAACCGCCAGAAAAATAATGAATGATCTGGCAGAGAATTATACCCACAGGATTCGATGGAGCAAGCATGTTAAACAACGCATGCATGAACGAGGGGTTACTACAGCACAAGTAATTACTCTACTTAAGAGTAAACATTCGGTGTTCAGAGAGGGTCCATACCCTGAGGCCTCTGGAGATTGGAAATTTAACTTGAAAGGTTTAGCAGCGGGCAAAGTTATTGAGTTGACTGTTGCACTTAAGAATCATCATGACAGTCCTATGTCAGTTTTAGTAACTGTATGGATAGATTAAGAGGTTGATATGTACCATTATACTGAAAGCGGTTTATCAAACGTGTATCTAAAAAATGGTGTTACCGTTGAAGAAATTGATGGTGAAGAATATACAAGTATTGATGATATGAACGGACTTCATAGCGCAATAGCACAGGCTGTTGTAGACAGCAACAGACCTCTTGCGTATGAGGAATTTAAATTTTTACGTATTGAAATGAATGTTTCTCAAAAAATGCTTGCGACACGTTTTGGTGTGGATGAACAGACAATTGCACGTTATGAGAAAGGTCAAACAAAAATTCCACGTACTACAGATGCTGCTTTAAGAGCTTTGTATATGGAAAGCCAAGAAAAAAATAATCCCGTAAGTTATTTTCTTGATTTACTGTCGGATACTGAAGCTGAGGAAGCTGCAAAAGTAATTCGCCTAGAAGAAATCGAAAACCATTGGGAAGAAGTAGAAAGCTAAGCCTTAAACTACTCAGCCAAAAAGCCGACATTAAGTCGGCTTTTTGGCTTCTATTCATCTTAAAGCAATGCTAGATAGTTTGTGGTTCGTATTTCGTACTAATTTATATGAAGACACGATAATACGATCCTCATCGTCATTATTGTCCAATTTTGTTTCAGCCTGTTCGGGGTGAAACATTTCAGTCCCAAAACAGTTTAGAGTAAATGCTTTAGAGTTGAATTTGAGCGATCTACGGAAGTTACCCAAAGCAGAGCGAGTAAGCTTCTAGGTAGTTGTTTAAAATCAATCAGTTAATATTTTTAATCATATCGTCAGGGTCAGGTCTTTCTTTTTGCTTCTTATCGTAAAAGGCAAGATGCAAGACCTGACCCTGCTGGTTTTGCATGACCCTGCTGGTTTTGTAACTAAAGGATTGAGACTTGTGAAATTAATTTTTTGGGATCATTTTTTCAAGTTTTTGCTTAACCTCAACCACGTCTTTACCCACAGCAAACTTTGTGCGGTTTGATACGCGTTCGATATGGGTGTCTACAGCGATAGTGGGCCACCCGAAGATAATTATAGTAGATATAAAATATGTCTAATTGCACAAGGCTGATTTGCACCAGTAGCACACAATCAGTAACGTGATGTGAAGTCTAAATTTAGCTTTAATTTTGCTCAGTGTTAAATTAAGCGACGTAAGTTGGGGTGAATATATCGAAACCCAACGAAACAATACCCAACCAATTAGCACAAATATTTAGCATTATCGGTTGTCTTAAATAAGCTCAGGACAGCTGGTCAGTAATATGGTGCCTGAAGACAAGATTCGGAACTGGCCAAAAAGTGATCATTATTGAATGATTTTCGTGATCAAAGTTGGAGAAAATATGCATATTAGCTATCTTTAAATGTAACTATTTAGAATATATGAATTCATGTGATAAAGTTTTGATATTCTAATCCTTACCTAGATCATACTTCTCCTTATGAATCAGCCTCTTTACCTTAAGCGTACACTTTTTAGTGATGACCAAAGATATACCGAGGCTGATTTATTACAAGCCTCTAAATATATTGTTGTTTTGGCTGAGCCTGGGGCAGGGAAGACTGAACTTATAAAAAGCTTGGCTAAACAGTTAGCAGTCAAAGAAATTACTGCAAATGTATTTCGTTACAGAACTTCTAATCAGTCTAACAAGGCTCTTGTAATTGATGCTTTTGATGAGTTATCAAAAATTGACCAATCAGGTATTTATCAATTACTCGCTAATGCTTCAGATGCGAACCCAAGTCACATAGTCATCTCAAGTAGATCCAGTGAATGGAATACCTCCACAACAAATATATTTGAAGAGTTTTTTGGTCGAAAACCTATCATTGCTAGGCTATGTGAATTTAATGAATCTGAACAACGAGATATTTTTTTCCATCATACCTCTCAAGATAGCTTTGTAGCATTTAAGGCTGAAGTTTCCCGATTTTCTTTAGATCCACTTTTACCTAACCCACAGTTTCTAAAGTTGTTTGCAGATGCTTATATAGAAAGTAATGGTCATTTTACGGATAAGCGTTCTATTTTCACTCAAGCCATTATTCACTTAGCGAAAGAGACTAATCAAAGTGTAACGCCAAGCCCTAAGTTCTCAACCAAGAGTAAAGTAGACATTTCATCCGAAATATTTGCAAAAATCCTCTTATCTGGTTCCGAGGGAATAGGAATCAATGAAGTTAATGAAAGTCGGATGTACCCCATACTTGGTTCGTTATTAAACACTAGCGATTTAGATATAGGTAGTCTTTTGGCAACACGCCTTTTTAAGCCTGGAGACAATGCAGATCAGCATAGACCAGTTCATAAAATGGTTGCCGAATACTGTGCTGCTGATTATCTAGTCAAGCGTATTCTTATGTCATCAGACCCTTTAACTATCTCTCAATGTGTGTCTATTATTGCACCTAACTCGACAGTGAGAGATGAGTTACGGGGACTGCTTGGTTGGATGGCATCCTTGGGTAATAAATTAATAGAAAAGATAATAATTGAACTTGATCCCTATGCTGTGCTGGCAAACGGAGATCCTTCTCAACTAGAACCATCATCAAAACAACTTCTATTATCAAAATTAAAAGAAATTGAAGCTAGTGACCCTTATTTTAGACGGAATGATTCATGGCGAAAATTCAACGTCGTGGGTTTTTTTACACAAGAAGTGATAGAAGATCTCAAGCCAATTATCTCCGGTGAAAGTGATGGTGATTTACGAGATTTATTACTTGAGCTCTTAGCTGGAACTAAAGAATTAAAATGGCTAGAAGCAGAATTGCGTCAGATTATTTTAGATCCTAATGAAAATAAAAACACAAGGATGTTAGCTAATACCTGTGTGCTAGGTTTAGATGCCTATGACTTTCATTCCGACTTAAAGCATTTGATTGTAGAAGGTACTTACTCTTCTTTAGCTATAGCAGCTGATATTATCAAATATTATGACCCTGAGAAGCTCACTTCTACTGAATTAGAAGACTTCTTTAATAGTTGCGTTAACTTATATCCAAGTTATAAAAAAGGTTTTGAGCGAACCATAGGGCGCCGTTACTTCATTAATGGGTTAGTGTCTTGTTTGAGTTTACAGACTACCGAAGCGCTTTTAAATTCCTTAAGCAAAGGCTTGGCTTGCACCTGCGGAAAAAGAGCGTTTGAATGTGATTGCCGAACAGGAATAAGTAAAATTATTGGTCACTTGTTAGATCGTTACTTTGAAGTAGCTAAACCACCTCATGACCCATCACAGATTTGGCAATGGATTAAAAGTTTAAATTTTCATGGACAAAATAGTACCCGAAAGATAGCTTCGGTAAATTATTTGCGCGAAGATAATTGCTTACGCCAAGGTATTATTTCTCATGTATTTGGTGAACTGACCGACCGTGAACAGATTGCTCAAACCAAGTGGAAAAAATTCTCAAGCCGAGAGTCACATGCTGGGCTTGCTTTTAAAGTTGAAGATTATCAATTCATCGTTGATTTAGCGTTTGAGCGTGATAATGCTGAGTTATGGTCGAGTTTTATGGAGCACCATAAATATCATTATCACTCAGAAGCTCAAGGTCCTAATAGCCTACGTTGTCATATGCGAAAACAAGCATCTCTAAAGCCAAAATTTATGGCTAAATGGGCCTCATTAAATAGACAATATAATATACGAATTAAGAATGATGATCGCGAGTGGAGAGTAAGAGATCGTAGAGTAGTTAAGCGCTATGAAAAAAAAGAGCATGCTGTTCACACCGAGAACATAAAGTACATTAATGAAAATCGTGAGTTAATTGAAGGTGGCAAACATTGGTCGTTTTTAGTTCAGTTTTCTGAGTATATTCTTAATCACCCTGAAGATATAAAGCTGGCATTCGGCGATGAAAATATTGTTCGAAACTCCTTGAGAAATTGCTTTGATTTCATTGAGCCTGAAGTTCCTAATATACAAGAGCTAGCAGTAAGAAAATGTTCATCTTACTTCTATAATATTGAAATCATAGTTGTAGCAGCTTGTATAGAAATCATGCGTTTAAATGGTAATTTAAACAGTATAAAACATTTATTCTTAGTAGCTCTGAAAACATATTTTAACATTAGTTACTCTGGTGTTAGTGAAAATGAAATGAGTGCGCTGAAAGCCGAAGTAGATCGGTTGATTTTCCCTGATATAAAGTCTGCTGAATTATTTCTCCGTCAATATGTTGAGCCTCAATTAGCCGAACCTAAATGTTCTTTTCCCGCCGTTCATTTATTAGAATCTGACGAAGTATTTGGCTCTTTACGAGCAACCTTATCTATAGAGTGGCTTAATCACTTTGAAGAGCTTGAGTCCAATGCATTGAGTTCACTTTTTAAAATTGCAGTACAGCATGGTGATCGTGAAGAGTTAAACAACATAATTCTTAAGCGTTGTTCGCATTTATTATTAGAATATCCACAGCCTAAAAATTATGAAGTTCTTGTAAAAAGATGTCAATTTTGGTTTGTTCGAGCTTTTTATTTTTTAAGTATAAAAGAGGCAGAGCCTTATTTTAATTGGCTTAAGTCGGAGAAAAATTCAGTTTTTATATTTAATAACTATTCGAGTCGAATGAATCGAGGCGATTATCCACATTGGCCAGAACTAACCTCTCGTAAATTGGAAGCTATTCTCGAAGCCTTTTTTGATAAGTGGCCGAAGGTATACTTACCGGGCAGTTGGGGAACAGAAAGCTCTGATGAAGAAACAGCCTATAGGTTTCTTACAGATATTATTTGGGACATAGGTAAAGATAATCCTGATGAAGCGATACCCGTGCTTAATCGACTCTTATTAAAGTCTGATTTTTCTGATATCCATAGAGACTTAAAAAGCATACAAGCAGAGCAACTGAGGAAAAAGGCGCTGATAAGCTTCGAGACCCCATCAGCCGCGAAAATAGTCGACTTATTGGATAATAATTCTGTGGTTACGGTTGAAGGCTTACGACAATTAGTGATTCAAGAATTACAAAATTATCAGAAAGAAATTGACGGTGGAGAGTTTAACGTTGCAGATCGTTTCTATACTAAAGATAAATCATTAAAAGATGTGCATTTAGATGAGGTACGTTCAGTTGTAATCATTGCAGAGCGCCTAAGCACGGTACTAACCCCCCAAAGTATTACTATTAAATCAGAGTTTCAGACTAAAAATCAAAATAGGATTGATTTTACCGCAGCTAAAGTAATTGAAGGTAAAAGACGTTTAGTTGTTGTTGAAGCTAAAGGGCAATGGCATAAAGAACTATATTCAGCAGCTTCTACTCAGCTTTATGAGCGATATTCAATTCACCCTGATGCAGAAAAACAGGGAATTTATCTTGCTATTTGGTTTGGTACTAATGTAAAAGTAGCAGGTCGGAAGGCAGGTCATATAACAAATGCAGAAGAGTTAAAAGAGTCTATTGAGCAAACGTTACCGCTAGAATTAAAGGGGTTTATTGATGTTTTCGTTTTAGATGTATCTCGATCTTGATCTATGACTTTGGCGGACAATTATTGCTCGCTCAGTAATTGTAGAATCTAATTGCGTTAATTTTATCGAGCATTTTTAAGCTTTACCTTTGTGAATTATGATAAATTTATTTGGACTTTTTCGTTAATTTAATAGCCTTTGATGAATAAAGAGGGTCAGAACTTGCATTGAACATGCTCAAATCGATTTTGCCAGCATCTACTATCCACTATCCACTCAAAGCAGTCACTAATTTACTCTATCTTATCTTTAAACTCACACAAGTCTTCAATAATACATGAACCGCATTTTGGTTTGCGGGCTGTACAAACATAACGACCATGTAAAATAAGCCAGTGATGTACATCGACTTTAAATTCTTTGGGGATCACTTTTTCGAGTTTTTGTTCAACTGCAACCACGTCTTTGCCCATAGCCAGTTTGGTTCGGTTTGAAACACGGAAAATATGGGTGTCTACGGCTATTGTCGGCCAGCCGAAGGCCGTATTTAGGACTACGTTAGCGGTTTTACGGCCAACGCCGGGGAGGGCTTCTAGGGCTTCGCGATTCTCAGGGACTATGCTGTTGTGCTTATCCACCAATATTTGGCACATCTTGTACACATTGGCAGCTTTAGAATTAAACAAACCGATGGTTTTTATGTAATCACGCAGTGTGTCGTGGCCTAAATCTAAAATGGCTTGTGGCGTATTGGCAACCGGAAAGAGCTTACGCGTGGCTTTATTGACGCCAACGTCTGTTGCTTGTGCTGATAGCGTTACCGCAACCAGTAGCTCAAACGGGCTTGAGTATTCAAGCTCGGTTTCAGGGTGTGGGTTTTGCTCGCGCAGGCGCGAAAGTATTTGGTGACGTTTTTCTTTATTCATACAACTTAAACGCACAGTAAATACCGTGCGCTTCCCCTTAAGTTAAACTGGTGACCCTTGCTCGCGGGCCTTTTTCGGCTTCTGACGGCGTTACTTGTTTTGATTTTATTTGTGCATCAATAACATTTTTAGCGGCAATTAGCAGCCCAAGCCCTAAAAATGCGCCGGGCGGTAAAATAGCGAGCAAAAATTGGCTGTCAAAGCTAAACACTTCAATGCGTAAAACCGATGCCCATGGACCAAGTAATAAATCGGCGCCATCAAATAAGGTGCCTTGGCCGATTAGCTCGCGCATTGCGCCAAGTACAACCAGTACCAACATAAACCCTAAACCCATCATTAAGCCATCAAAGGCAGATAAATGAACTGGGTTCTTAGAGGCATACGCTTCTGCACGGCCAATAATGGCACAGTTAGTTACAATTAATGGGATAAAAATTCCCAAAGATTGATAAAGGCCAAAGGTGTAGGCGTTCATTAGTAGCTGCACAATCGTCACAAAACCGGCAATGATCATCACAAACACAGGTATTCTAATATCTTTAGGTACCCAGTTACGCACTATAGATACGGTAATATTAGATCCCACTAACACCAATAAGGTTGCCAGGCCTAAACCTAGCGCATTGGTTATTGTGGAGGTAACAGCGAGTAAAGGGCATAAACCTAATAACTGCACCAAGGCGGGGTTATTTCCCCATAAGCCTTCTTTGTAAAGGGTTTTTAATTCACTCATGGTGTTACCTCAGGGCAAGCATTCGCTGCTGCAAAAAGATCATCAAAGTTATTTTGTGCATACACTACGGCGTTTTTAACCGAGCCAACAACGGCGCGAGGCGTAATTGTTGCGCCAGTGAACTGATCAAATTGGCCACCGTCTTTTTTAACGGCCCAACGAGCATCGCTTTCGCTTTGTACTGTTTTTGCATTAAATGAGGTGATCCAGTCTGACTTTTTAATTTCGACTTTATCACCTAAGCCTGGCGTTTCTTCATGCTTAGTAACCCTTACTCCAGCAACGCTGCCATCGCGATAAACTGCGCTGAGTAAGTGTATATCGCCACTGTAGCCGCTGGGAGTGACATGGCGAATGACTAATGCTACGGGCTCGTTATTTTTACGAGCGCGGTAAATTACTTGGTTGTCGTATGGCCCAAGCAGAGGATCAGATATAATCACACAATCTTGAGAAAGCTCATTCGTGTATTTTGAGTGCGGTAATACTTCTTGCAACTGATTAGTTAATTGCAGTTGCTCTTGCTCTGCAATTTTATCGGCCGTTAACGAATTTATGGTGGCCACTAATCCCGTTGTCAGGAGTGCAAAGCCGCATAATATTGCGCCATTTTTTACCATTGAAGAAATAATCATTTTACTGCTCCATGGCCATAGGTTCTAGGTTGTGTGTAGTAATCGATAAGCGGTACTGCAATATTGATTAGTAATACCCCAAATGCTACGGCATCTGGAAAGCCGCCAAAAGTGCGAATTAAATACACAATTAAACCTATTGCAGCACCATAAATAAGGCGACCTCGATTTGTGGTTGCAGCAGATACTGGATCGGTAGCAATAAAAAAGGCCCCTAGCATAGTGGCACCACTGAATAAGTGAAATACTACACCTGGCTCAGTGCCCGGCGAGGCAATGTAGCCGATTGCAGCGCATAAGCTTAAACTAGCAATAAAACTGACCGGTATATGCCAGTTAATTACCTTCGTTTTTAACAGGTATAGGCCGCCAAGTAAAAAGGCTAAATTAACCCAGCCCCAACCTAGGCCAGTCCACTCATTAAATACCGGTTTTTGCATGCTTTCGGTAACCGTTAACCCGTGAGCAATATCTGTTTTTAAGGTATCAAGGGGGGTGGCCATGGTGCTGCCATCTATACCCACTCTGAGTTGATCTAAACTATATCCAAGTGTTGTATAGTCGCTAAATATTAGGCTTAGTTGCTGGCTAAAAGTGATGCTTGTATTGAGCAGTTCATTTACGGGTAACCAAGCAGTCATTTGCACAGGAAACGACACTAGTAAAAGCACATAGGCAGCCATTGCAGGGTTAAATAAGTTAAACCCTAAACCACCGTAAAGTTGCTTAACTATTACTACTGAGAATAAACAGCCTATAACAATAATCCACCAAGGAGCCAAAGGCGGAATACTAATTGCTAACAACACACCCGTAAGCCACGCGCTGCCATCGCTTAATGAAGGCCAAATAGGGCGTTTACGCATCAACATAACAGCTGCTTCAAACGCGCTTACACACACTAACGCTAATAATAATTGGATCAATACACCGGTACCAAAAAATACAACTTGTGCAACAACACCGGGAATACAGGCCGCAATCACAGTTAACATTAATCGTGTCACAGATTTGTGACTATGATTGTGGGGTGAACTGGCCATGGTTAGTTTCATGACTGATCGCTTCCTTCTCTTTGTTGCTTTTTGGCTTTAGCACGCGCAATGGCAGCGGCTACGGCGGCTTTTTTCTTCTCTTGAGCTGTTTGCTGTGAATCTTTAGAAGATTCATCGTTGCCTTGTGATTCAGCGTTTTCATTCTGTTGCGCTAATTCATTAGCTTGTGCGGCTTTTTTTGCTTTGGCACGAGCAATGGCAGCAGCTACGGCCGCTTTTTTATCATCTGCAGCAACTGAAGATTCACTGGCTGTGTCATCACTTGGCACTTGCTCATTAGCCTGTGCGGCTTTTTTTGCTTTGGCACGAGCAATGGCAGCAGCTACGGCTGCTTTTTTATCATCTGCGGCAACTGGAGACTCATTGACTGTGTCATTACTTGGCACTTGCTCATTAGCCTGCGCGGCTTTTTTTGCTTTGGCACGAGCAATGGCAGCAGCTACGGCTGACTTTTTATCATTTGCAGCTTTGTCATCACCATTATTTTGTGCTTTTTGCTCTTTATAAAGGCGAGCTTGTTCTTTACGTGCTGCGCGCTCTTTTGCTACTTCACTGTTATCTGGCTCAAGTTCGCCGCCTTGTTTTTTGGCTTTAGCACGGGCAATTGCCGCTGCAACCGCTGATTTATTGTCACCATCGCTAGTTTTATCTTTAACGCGGGCAAGGGCATCAGCTACTTTTTGTTGCTCATCTGCGGTTTTGGCAGCAGGTTTGCGTTTATGCCGGTTTTTTCGCTCTGCTTGTTCTTGCTCTAAACGAGCCTTACGTGCATCAAAGCGTTCTTTAGCGCGATCTGATTTTATTTTCTCGGCAATTTGTTCTTTAATTTCAACTTTTGCAACGCGGTAATACTGTACGAGTGGAATTTCACTTGGGCACACATAGGCACAGGCACCACATTCAATACAGTCAAATAAGTTATGCGCTTGGAGTTTGTCGTATTCTTTTGATTTAGCAAACCATTGTAACTGTTGTGGTAACAATGAAGCGGGGCACGCATCTGCACAGGCACTACAGCGAATACAGGCTTTTTCTGGGCCAGGCTCTGCTAACTCTTTGTGATCTGGGGCCAGTATACAGTTTGTTGTTTTAACAACACCAATACGCACTGTGGGTAGGGTAAAGCCCATCATAGGGCCGCCCATAACCACGCGTTGTTGTGGTACCGGTGAAAACCCTTGGCAATCCAGTAAATGCTTAATTTCAGTACCTAATAACGCCCATACATTGCCAGGCTTATGTATGGTATTGCCAGTTACTGTCACTACGCGCTCTATTAACGGTTTACCTTGGTATACGGCTTGCTCAATGGCATACAAGGTACCGGTGTTATGCACTAAAATACCGATATCAGCGGGAATACCCCCATTAGGTACTTCACGGTTAGTAAGTAGTTTTATAAGCTGTTTTTCACCACCAGAAGGGTAAACAGTGGGCACGGTTTGTATTAAAATGTGCTCATTATGTTTAGCGGCGGCTGTCATTGCTGCGATAGCTTCAGGCTTATTGTCCTCCATGCCAATAATACACAGAGTGGGATTGAGTAACTGCTGCATGAGCTCAATACCTTTGACTATTTCTGCGGCGTGTTCACGCATTAAGGTATCGTCTGCGGTTATGTAAGGTTCACATTCAACAGCGTTAACAATCAAAAATTCAATCGGTTGCCTAATATCTGCTTTAACATAAGTTGGGAAGCCTGCGCCACCCATGCCAGAAATCCCCGCATTATGAATAATATCAACCAGTTCATCGTGTGATGCAGTCGCTGGGTTGGCTAATGGCGATAACTTACACCAGGTATCCTTGCCATCGGGTTCAATAATAATGCTTAGCTCAGGTAAAGCAGAAGGGTGCGCCGATGGCATAGGCGTAATATCAATAATAGTGCCTGATGTAGGTGCATGCACAGGCACTGACCAGTTAGCTGATGGCTTAGTTAGCGGTTGGCCTTTTAATACGTGCTGGTTTTTTTCAACAATTAGTTTACCGCTAGCGCCAATATGCTGTTTTAAAGGCAGAACAAGCTTTTCAGGCAAAGGAAGGCGCACAATAGGCGAGCTATTAGACAATGACTTCTGTTGAGGAGGATGCACACCGCCAGGAAATGCCCAAACGGTGCCTTTTTTTATTTGTTCAAGTAACTTTTCCACTCAAACCTCTAATCTATCTGGGTAACAGGAATAGCATCTAATTGCCATTTCCAGTTTTGTTTTGTTGGTGCCACTGGCAACATGTCAATGCAATCTACTGGACAAGGCTCAACACATAAATCGCAGCCAGTGCATTCATCAATAAGAACCGTGTGCATTTGGCGCGTTGCACCAACAATGGCATCAACAGGACAAGCTTGAATACATTTAGTGCAGCCAATACATTCGTCTTCGCGGATGTAAGCTACGGTTTTAACAGGTTCAGCTTGTTCGCCTCCGGCAAGCGGTTTGGCTTCTACGCCCATTAAATCCGCTAATTTTTTAACCGTGGCATCACCACCGGGTGGGCATTTGTTTATTTCATCGCCATTGGCAATGGCTTCTGCATAAGGACGACACCCGGGGTAACCACACTGACCGCATTGTGTTTGCGGTAAAATAGTGTCAATTTGCTCCACCACAGGGTTACCTTCAACACGAAAGCGTACTGCGGCAAATCCTAAAATTAATCCAAAAATTAACGCCAGTAAACCCAGCGCTATTAAAGCGTACAACAAGGTCATATTAAAACTTCACTAATCCAGTAAAACCCATGAAGGCCATTGACATTAAGCCTGCTGTTATCATTGCTATTGAGGCGCCTTTAAAGGGAGTAGGGACATCGGCTGCGGCTAAACGTTCGCGCAATGCAGCAAATAAAACCAATACTAATGAAAACCCCACGGCGGCACCAAAACCGTAAACAGCCGATTGTAAAAAGGTGTGATCTTCTTTGATATTTAATAAAGCAACGCCAAGAACCGCACAATTAGTGGTTATTAAAGGTAGAAATATCCCTAACAAACGGTAAAGCGTTGGACTGGTTTTTCTAACAACCATTTCTGTAAATTGTACAACCACAGCAATAACTAAAATAAAACTCATTGTTTTTAAATAGGTAATATCCAGTGGTAGTAAAATATATTCGTTTACTAAATAACTGGTCACAGAGGCAAGTGTTAGCACAAAAGTGGTTGCTAAAGACATACCAATGGCAGTATCAAGTTTTCCCGATACACCCATAAACGGGCAAAGGCCTAAAAATTGCACTAATACAAAGTTGTTAACTAACACGGTTCCAATTAATAACAAGACGTATTCTGTCATGTGTGCCTCACACTAATAAAATCCCGTGTATTATCCTTTTTTCTACTGTGATTAACAACACGCTGAGTGATTATCAGTTAAATAAACAGTGTTAAAAAATGCAGGGGCAGTAAAGGGATAAAATCAAAAGGCTTCGCAATTTAAAAACCTTATACTTTTTAACGGTTGAGCATTCACAAAAGCACACTTTAAAATGTAAAAAAGAGCATAAATGCTCTTTTTTAACTGTAACTAGGGGCTTAAATGTCTTTGGGTTTTTCTATGTAATAACCTTGTGCGCCATCTAGGCAAAGTGTTTCTACAATGTGTTTTTCTTCTTGGCTTTCTACGCCTTCAGCAAAAACACTGACACCAATTCGGTGTGCAAGGTCAACCATTAAACGCATAAAGTATTGATTATTTTTATCGTCCTCTAAACCTCTGGTGTAGCTTGCATCCATTTTAATAAAGTCTGGCTTTAAATCTCTGAAAAACTTGAACGAGGTAAGCCCAACTCCAAAACGCTCAACGGTAACCCTTGCTCCCACTCGATGGACCATGTCGATAAAGTGCTTGCTGGCTTTAATATTTTGTTGAAGACCAAACTCACTCACTTCAAATATTAGCTTGGAAGCAATATTAGGGTCCTTAAGTAAGCGACGCTCTAACCAAATCATAAATTGGTTGCTGTGCGCACTAGAGGGGGTGATATTTAGTCCAAAGTATTTTTCAGATAAGTTACTGGCTTTAATTTTTTCAAGAGAAGTATCAATTATCAGCTTATCAATTTCTATGGCCATTTCTAATTTTTCAGCCATAGCTAAAAACGATGCGGTAGGCAAAGCTTGATTTTGTGCTGTTTTAAAGCGAGCCTGAATTTCAGCATACGCTTTTATGCTTTTGCCCAAAGGCATAATATTTTGGATTACTAAATGTACACTTTTAGATTCAATCACTTCATTAATAACTTTACGCCAGTTTTGATTGCCAAATCCAGCACTTACATTATTTACTAAATCAGTATCGCGTTGTACGTGCCAAGCATTAACCTGTTTAGATTGAGCCATACTCATTGCATTGTCTACCACAGAGAGTAATTCGCCCAAAGGCTTAGCTTTTTCGTAACCTACAATTCCCGTGTTTGCAACTGAACTCAGTTCTTGGTTTTGCATATATTGGGTAAAGCGCGACTGCAGGTTTTCACCAAACCTTTCAGCTTCTTTTAGTGGTGTATTTGGCAGTATAATTACAAAGTCAGAACTATTTAGTCTAAATACTTGGCTATTGCTGTAGGTGCCACAAATATTTTTCACTATATCTGCCACTGCTTTTATGTACTCATCACCTTTTTGATAGCCACGGGTTTGATTAATTGATTGCAGCTCACTACAGCGAACTAATGCCAACGAGCCAAAAGTACTTACTTCGCTATTTTCAATGTGTTTTTCGTAATATTCCACAAACATATTTCGATTACCTAATTCGGTAACCCCGTCTTTATAGGCTTCTTTTTTAATGTTATGGGCGGCATTTTGAATGTTGTCATTTTTATTCTTTAAAAAATGCGATAACCGGTTAAAGCTCGGTACTAAGTTTTTACCTAACTGCTTTAATTGGCTGGAATCAAAACTAGTATCAAAATCATTATCTAGCTGGTTGTTGTTAATATATATATCTATGACATCTGCAACGGCCATACAAACATGGGTGTTAACATTTTTAATAATAAACTTCATTACAATAACGGGTAACAGCGCCAGTAGTGCGCTAATAATGAACATAATCAAAAATATTGTTTGGTATTGCTGTGCTAAAGATCGGGTGTTTAGCGTGAATTCAATTTTTATATCAGCGTTGTTATTTGTGGCAAATTGAGGACGAACAGAGTTGTAGGTTGATTGTACAATTTGGCCAAACAAAGGCAGTTGAGAGGGAGCGTTGATAGAGAACACCTCCGCGCCTTGATAATCGCGCAAGGTAAAATGCGAAAACATTTCACTCGTTGCGAGGGTGCTTTTTAAGCTCTCAGTGGCAACGTCTGTGGACGACATGTCTTTTATATAACTTTCAACGGTAACTTGTGCGTTTTTTTGGGCATTACCGATGGCGTTGTCATAATTTAGGCTAATAAAATAACAACCTGCTGTGATTAATACCAGCCATGCTATGAGTTGTATAAAAATAAGTTTTTTAAAAGCTGCCATTGTTTAATCTTTTTACGTCATAGGGGAGGAAACAACCTCATGATTATTAAGCTAATTATAATTTGATAGCAAAAATTATCAAATGGTTAATTATATTAATCATAAAGTGAAGAATTTTAGGGATGAATAGTAGTGTAAATTTGAAGGCGTGTCTACGAGATTCTATACAATTGGCTCCCCCTCCCCGACTCGAACGGGGGACCTGCGGATTAACAGTCCGTCGCTCTAACCAACTGAGCTAAGGGGGAACTACAGTAACTTAACTTTATATGATTTGGCTCCCCCTCCCCGACTCGAACGGGGGACCTGCGGATTAACAGTCCGTCGCTCTAACCAACTGAGCTAAGGGGGAATCATTTATGGTTGAAAAACTTGGCTCCCCCTCCCCGACTCGAACGGGGGACCTGCGGATTAACAGTCCGTCGCTCTAACCAACTGAGCTAAGGGGGAAACGTATTGCCTTTCAACGGGGCGAAATATTAATGACCGCACAGCAAAGTGTCAACACATAAAAGATCATAAATACAAAAAAGAGGTCTATTCGTTGTTTTTATGCGCAATATGGGTGTTTTGTAACACTGGTTGAGTAAAGCGCAGTGATTATTGTGTTATAAAAACAGCATTATTTTGAAATGAAGTTTAAGATTTAAGAGTATTATTCACATTTAATAAAGCAGGTTTTAATGCTAGATAAGTATTTTGTTTGCTTTATTTAAATAAAGTTATAATTAACGTAACTATTCACCAAGGTAAATTATTTTCAAAGGATCCTTTTTAACTATTGACCGATCCCGCCAGTATGCCAAGCTAGGGCTATTACCTAACTACCTTAGTTTCAATGAATTTAAATAGCATCAACATCACCGAACTCGTTGAGCAAACAAAAGCTCAATTACAAGAAGATAAAACGCTCACGCCTGCATTGAAAATGTCTATTGAGCTCATTCTTGTTGTCGTTGTGATGCTCGCAAGTAAATTAGGTCTTAATAGTAAAAATAGCAGTCTTCCACCATCAAAAGATACTAACCGCAAAAAACAGGCTAAAGAAAAATCAGGTAAGTCCGCGGGTGGACAAACAGGGCGAGTGGGCAAAACGCTGACGCAAACTCAGACCCCTGATGAGGTCAAGTTTATCTTCGTTGACCGTGATTTTTTACCTCAAGGTCATTACCGTGAGGTGGGGTTTCAAAAGCGACAGGTCGTCGATATAGATATCAGTAAAGTCATCACAGAATACCAAGCACAAATCTTAGAAGATGAGCACGGTAAGCGTTTTATTGGTGAATTTCCTGCCGGCGTTAACAGTCCCATTCAATATGGCGCAGGTGTAAAAGCGCATGCCGGTTACTTATCTCAATATCAATTACTGCCTTACAACCGTATTGAAGAATACTTTTGTGACCAACTGGGTATTCCCATCAGTGCCGGCAGTTTATTTAACTTTAATGAGCAGGCAGCGACCTTAATCACGTCCACTGGTGCAGAAGCGGCGATAAAAAAAGCCCTATAAATGACATCCCATGTATTACACGTTGATGAAACAGGTATTAATATTGGTGGTAAGCGGCGATGGCTGCATAGCGCGTCAACCAAAGAATGGACATATTTTTACCCGCATGAAAAAAGAGGAAAAACGGCAATGGATGATGCTGATATTTTACCTCATTTTACGGGTGTACTGTGCCATGACCACTGGAAACCGTATTACCAATATACAAAGTGCCAACATGCCTTGTGTAATGCCCATCATCTGCGAGAACTAGAAAGGGCTTGGGAGCAAGACGGTATGCAGTGGGCCAAGGACATGCAAAACCTATTGAAAGAAATCAACAAATATCAAATTGATAACCCTGAACTAAATGCGGACACCAAAGCGCGATATAAACAGAAATATGAAGAAATATTGGCCCAAGGTGACATTAAATGCCCCCCACCAGATGAAAACAGCCGAGTAAAAGGGCAACGAGGCCGATTAAAGCGAACCAAATCCAGAGCGTTGTTAGAGCGATTAAGGGGTTATCAAGATGATGTCTTACGTTTTATGACGGGAATTGCAGTGCCTTTTACAAATAATCAAGGTGAGAATGACATTAGGATGACCAAGGTTCATCAAAAAATATCAGGATGCTTTAGAAGCCAACAAGGCGCAGAGATGTTCTGCTTGATAAGAAGCTATCTATCGTCTTGCAGAAAACAAGATGTATCTGCAAGCCTAGCGCTTGAGCTACTCTTCAAAAATCAGCTACCTGATATATTTATTGAAGATGAGGCTGAATAGTTACTAATTAACTTGTTTTAAAATACTTGCAGCATTGTAGTTTTTGTATTTAAAGCTGGTTGAACCAAGTATGGGTAAGCAACGTAAAACAAAGCTAAATATTAATTAAAAATTTATTCTCAGCTTTTGCCATGTTACACATAAATTTAATGTTGTTTTCACTATGGTAACTAAAAGCAGCGATCAACCTACCTATTTTTGTTTTGTTATAGCCCTTTATAAACGTAGGGTTGAATGAGTTATCCACGGTTTCTGTGGATAACTCTGTTTATGAAACTTTAAGAACATCACAGCCCCCAGCAATATAGGGTGCTGCCACGATTTCAAGTATTAAAAAGCTTTTTTTTTATATATTTAAAAACAATAACTTATGTTTAAGCAAACGGAGTACCTAAAACGATAAGTAAAATTTTTCGTGACGATAAATCATCGTTCTAGACTGTGCAATAAAACAACAAGTTGCAAAAAATAAATGTAACAAAGGTTACTTAAATGTTTTTTATTTGATTTTCAGTGCGTTTTAATCAAATTTATTAAGAAAGTCATAAAAATGCGGCTTTAGAAAGTCAAGCTTTATTAAATTGTTTAGATTTAATAAAGCATGGCTTGAATAGCTCAAATGCTTTAAAATGCGCAGCTCAGTAAAAGAGGCTTATATAACTTATGCGCGCACATTCTCACACTCGCCCTGATTTACTCACCGCTCCTATTTCGCCTACCTTAAAGAAAATGACCCTCCCTATGATTTTTGGGATGTTCACTTTAATGATGTTTAATATTGTTGATACTTTTTTTATAAGTTTACTAGGAACTGAGCCACTTGCTGCTGTGAGCTTTACGTTTCCTGTTACTTTTACCGTTATTAGTTTAGCCATTGGCTTGGGTATAGGAACTTCGGCGGTAATAGCTAAAGCATTAGGCTGTAACAACATAGAAGAGGCGCGTTTTGATGCCAGTGTGTCGCTGATCGTTGCGATAGTGCTGGTATTAATTTTATCGACCTGCGGTTATTTATTAATTGAGCCTATTTTTACTCTGCTTGGAGCTAACGAGCAGGTGTTACCACTGATCCACGACTATATCAGTATATGGTTTTTGGGAAGTGTATTTTTAATTACCCCAATGATTGGCAACTCTGTATTACGTGCCAGTGGCGATACGAAAACACCAAGCATTATTATGGCAGGCGCAGGGCTTATTAACGCGGTGCTCGACCCTATGCTTATTTTTGGCTTTGGTCCTATTCCAGCGTTGGGGATCAAAGGGGCGGCAATTGCCAGTGTTATAGCTTGGGCTGTTGCCGTGACAATTATTTTGTATTTATTAATCGTAAAAAAACGTTTATTGAGTTTAAAAGCAGGTAATCAAACGTTTATCGGGGCGATTCGTAAAATCTTAAAAATAGGTTTACCTGCAGCAGGTGCAAATATGCTCACGCCCATTGCCATGACGGTCATGACCGCACTTGTGGCGTATCATGGTCCTGAGGCTGTAGCCGCATTTGGAGTTGGCAGTAGAATAGAATCAATTGCAAGCTTAGTGGTGTTAGCCTTATCGATGACGTTACCGCCTTTTATCAGTCAAAACTTTGGGGCTAGTCATTTTTCTCGAGTAAAAGAGGCTTACTTGGGAACTTTGAAATTTGTAATGCTGTGGCAGTTTGTCATTTATATATTATTAATTATATTTTCAGGCGTTATCAGTGAAATTTTCGCCAAAGAGCAAGCGGTAGTTGATGTCATTAAACTGTTTATTTATACCATTCCGTTAAGTTATGGTTTGCAAGGCGTGATCATTTTATCAAACTCTTCGTTTAATGCTTTACACAAACCCATGAACGCCTTAATTTTGAGCGTAATTAGGTTGTTTATTTTTTATCTTCCCTTTGCGTATATTGGGAATGAATTGGCAGGCTTAATTGGCTTGTTTATCGGCGCGGCCATTGGTAATTTATTCACAGCCCTTGTCGCTTACAAGTGGTTTATGAAAGAGATTGAAGCGTTAAGTAGTCAAGCATTACAGGAGTGTAGTCATTGAGCGATCATTTTCAATTAGTATCAAAATTTAAACCCGCAGGGGATCAACCAACCGCTATTGCTCAGTTGTGTGAAGGCTTAGAAGCAGGGCTTGCCCAGCAAACCTTGTTAGGCGCAACGGGGACGGGTAAAACTTTCACTATGGCTAATATTATTAGTGATTTAAATCGTCCCACTATTATTATGGCGCACAATAAAACCCTAGCGGCACAGCTATACGGCGAGATGAAAGAGTTTTTTCCACACAATGCGGTTGAGTATTTTGTATCTTACTATGATTACTATCAACCTGAAGCCTATGTGGTAGCGAGCGATACTTTTATTGAAAAAGATGCATCCATCAATGAACACATTGAACAAATGCGACTCAGTGCCACTAAAGCGCTTTTAGAGCGACGCGACACCATAATTGTTGCTTCAGTATCCGCCATCTATGGTTTAGGCGATCCTGATTCGTACATGAAAATGATGTTGTTGTTAAAAGTGGGCGAAAAGGTTGACCAGCGCGATATGCTACGGCGCCTTGCAGAGCTGCAATATACCCGTAACGACATTGACTTTAGTCGTGGTACGTACCGTGTGCGTGGTGAAGTGGTGGATATATTCCCTGCAGAGTCTGACACCTATGCGGTACGTGTAGAAATGTTTGATGATGAAGTGGAACGCCTGAGTATTTTTGACCCACTCACCGGCGCAGTAGAAAAACACATAGTGCGCGCTACCATTTACCCTAAAACTCACTATGTAACACCACGAGAAAAAATTCTCGAAGCCATCGAAAAAATAAAAGTTGAGCTTAAAGAGCGCAGGGCACAACTACTCAGTGCCAATAAACTAGTGGAAGAGCAACGAATAGCCCAGCGCACTCAATACGATATAGAAATGATGACCGAGCTGGGTTATTGCTCAGGTATAGAAAACTACAGTCGTTATTTATCAGGACGCACGCCTGGCGATCCACCGCCAACACTACTGGATTATTTACCCGACGATGCATTAATGATCATTGATGAATCGCACGTAACGGTATCGCAAATTGGTGCCATGTATAAAGGCGATAGAAGCCGAAAAGAAAACCTTGTTGAATATGGTTTTAGAATGCCCTCGGCAATGGATAACCGTCCACTGCGCTTTGAAGAATTTGAAGCCATAGCGCCACAAACTATTTATGTATCGGCCACCCCCGGTGATTTTGAATTAGAGCGCAGTAATGGCGAAGTTGCAGAGCAAGTTATACGACCAACAGGTTTACTCGACCCATTAATAGAAGTGCGCCCGGTAGGCGATCAGGTTGATGATTTACTCTCAGAAATTTATAAAAGTGTTGCGCTTGGCGAACGAGTACTTGTTACCACGCTTACTAAACGTATGTCAGAGGATTTAACCGATTACTTAAGTGAGCATAACGTAAAGGTACGTTATTTACACTCTGACATAGACACCGTAGAGCGGGTTGAAATTATTCGCGACTTACGTGCTGGTGTATTTGACGTGTTAGTAGGTATTAACTTACTGCGTGAAGGTTTAGATATGCCAGAGGTGGCACTTGTTGCTATTTTAGATGCTGACAAAGAGGGTTTTTTACGTTCAGCTCGCTCGCTTATTCAAACCATAGGCCGTGCTGCTCGCCATCTTGATGGCCGTGCAATTTTATACGGTGATCGAATCACTAAATCGATGGCCAAAGCCATTGAAGAAACAGACCGACGCCGAGAAATACAGCACGCTTATAATGTTAAACACGGTATTGAACCCAGTGCCTTGGTTAAAAAGATACTCGATGTGATGGATGTAGGCCAAGATGCCTCACCACAAGATAACTTAAAGCTTATTCGTAAAGAATCTAAAAAAATCCTTAGTGCGAAAGAAATTGCCACGCAAATTAAGCAGCTAGAAACCAAAATGCATGCCTATGCGAGCGATTTAGAATTTGAAAAAGCCGCCTCAGTGCGCGACGAAATACATGAACTACAGCAACAGTTGATTAATTAAATGACAACCGATTTTACCCCCATAATTAATGCGTTAGCACAGACGCCTTTTGCAGATAACGAATTGTGCCGCGTATTTCATGGTCGTGGCCACAGTATAGAAGCGCTCAGTCATATTAACTTAGACTTTTACCCACCGAGCTTATTTTTGGTGTCGTACAGTGAAATTGACGAGCCAACACTCACAACGCTTACCAATATATTATGGCAATGGGCGCAACAGCATTACCCTGAGTTAATTACTGCGTTGGTTTATCAGCAGCGTGCGGGGCTACAAAGCCATAACACGCTGGTGTATGGGCAATTGCCCCCGCGCCATAGCGTAGCCGAAAATGGGGTACGTTTTTTGGTTGATTTAATGAGCAAGCAAAACACCGGTATTTTTCCAGATATGCGAAAAGGCCGTGAATTTGTGATGCAAAATAGCAAACATGCCAAAGTACTTAACTTGTTTTCTTATACCTGTGGGTTTTCTGTTGCGGCTATGCACGGCGGTGCCGATCATGTAATGAACATGGATATGAGCAAAGGCGTGTTAAAAGTGGGTAAGCAAAACCATCAATTAAATAATGTTGATAGAGGGGTGAGTTTTTTACCGCATGATATTTTAAAGTCGTTTGGTAAACTAAAAAAAGCCGCACCGTTTGATTTAATTATTGTTGATCCGCCAAGCTTTCAAAAAGGCAGTTTTATATTAACCAAAGACTATCAAAAAGTATTACGCAGACTGCCTGAGCTGATAAACACCACTACTCAGTTATTGTTGTGCGCTAACAGCCCTGAACTTTCAGAAAGCGATTTTAAAGCACTTATAGAAGAGCATACTCAAGGTGCCATAGAATTTGTAGAACGCTTAGCAGCAACCGATCGCTTTATAGAAATAGACAGCGATAAAAGCTTAAAAGCACTGGTGTATAAAACAAAAATGGCATGAGTTAAATGAAACTGAGTAAACGTTTAAACGCCATAAACTCGTTAATTACGCAGCCTTACGATATTATTTGGGATTGTTGTTGCGATCACGGTTTTTTAGGGATGGCGTTACTTGAGCGTGGCATAGCAAAACAGATAAATTTTGTGGATATTATTCCTGAGTTAATGGCCGCGCTTGAACAGTCACTTACCCTGTTTGAGCAAGGTAAATCCTTGCCTATATGGCAGGTGCGCTGTGAAGATGTAGCGCAAATAAATTTGGCAAAAAATGCTAAGCAAGTGATCGTTATTGCCGGTATTGGTGGCGATTTATGTTTAAAGCTAATCGAGCAAATTATTAATAATAACCCGCAAAGCCTCAAACAGCTTAGCTTTATTATTTGCCCTATTCAGCACCTTTATAAAGTACGTGCTGGCTTAAAGGCGTACAATTTAAAGCTCGATAGCGAGCACATTATTGTTGAAAACAAACGTTTTTATGAAGTTATAAAAGTCAGTTTTAATGCCAGTGACATAATCACTGAAACCGGTGCACAAATGTGGAATAAACATAATCCTCAACATCATCAGTACCAGCAGCAATTACTTGATCATTATACTCGAATGCTCAATAAAGATAGACTTTACTATCAAAAAGTTATAACAGACTACCAGCAAGTCTTTTCATGCTAAATACCCCAAAAAGTGTGATCGATTTTTGTGAGTCACTACGTAAAGTGCTACATAGTTTATATCTTGCCGTTGGGCGGGTTAATTTGGTTTATATATGTCACATAATAATATAAAAATTGAGCCATTATTAGGCGACGGGCAAAAATGGCAATACAGCTATGAGCAGCCTATTTCGTATGCGCCAATGGTGCAACTGGCCAATAATAATTGGATTGTTCCACAGCATTTTTTGCGTTATAAACATAGTTTAACCAGTGTTAATGAAGTGCTGAGTGATATTAGCTTTTCTACTCATTTTAGTGTGTTAGCCGCAGAAAAAAACAGCGATATTTATTTGCAAGTGGCGGTACTTAGCCCAGACAATTACAAAGCTAATAACAAAGCAAAAAAGCTACTGTTTGGCCGTCGCTGGTCAGTAGAGCAAAACTTGCCGACCTCAGAACTTATTCAAACGGCATTTTTGGCTTTAAAAGTAGCACGTGAGCATGAAGTAAGAGAGCTTTTTCAGCTACAACACCAAGGCGCCACCAGTACGCCATTTAATAACCATCATGACTTACCTGTTATGGCGCAAAACCCTGAACTTGTTACGCGCAGTGCTACTCACACTGAACTTTTATCTAGTTTAATTAAGCGCCTAGTATTTGCTAATGCCACTGTAAGCTTAATCAATCAACAGGGCATTGCAACCGGTGAGCAGCTATATACGGTAAAGCTTAATTGTGATAACTGTCAGTTAAGCGAGTTTAATAACAAACAGTTGTCTTTTTTAGCGGGTGATACAACAACAAATAGTTTTTTACATAGCTTTATTAACGCGCTGATAAGCACCAGTAATGAGTATGTAAGCGAGCATTTTAAGTACCAAGGTTTTGCACGTTTTAGTAAACATGTACACGCAGAGCAAATAGGGGAGCTGAGTATTGCTATGCGCTCGCCTAGTTCAGTGAGTTTATGCTCAATGGGTAAACAAGAAGCGAACCAGTTAAATTTTGAAATAGACAGCGGCAGAGCACCACAAGGCTGTGGACAGGCTATTGGTGGCTTTTTAGCTGCCCACGGAATTGAACAGCCAGAAAACGCCCATTTATACCCTAATTACTTATAATCCACGCGCAGCTATAGCTTATTTATCTCTTGTTTTACGTTATAGCTCGAGTCGGTAACAATGGCTTCAAGTGTTTGTACCCGTTGTTTGAGTTCGCTCACTTGCGCCGTCACTCCGGCTAGTTGCTTATGCGCATCTTGGTTGTTGCCATGTACTTTATGTTTAAACTCAAGGTGCTTTTTATACATATCGTAAAGCACTCCCGAACCCACAGAGATAAGCACAATAAGTACTATCATAGTTGTGCCAGACATAATCACTTCCTTTCATTTTGGTGCGTGCTTAAATTATAACCATAAATAAGCGCCGATAAAGCTAGTTAATTGTAACTTTATTTGTATTTATAAATATTTAATAAGCCATTGTTATTGTTTGTACCGCCACCATATTGTAACTATGTAGTTTTTTTAATCGATACAAGGAAAAGGTATGTTAAATAATAAAATTCCACCGGTTGTGGTTGTGGTATTTTTTGCCGCTGTCATGGCACTGATTGCGCATTACACGGTAATAGACTTTACCGCCTTCATAACTTACCTAGCATTAGGATTAGTCGCCATAGGGTGTTTGTTTTGTGTTGCTGGGGTGGTCAGTTTTCGGTTTGCTAAAACCACAGTACTCCCCAACAAACCTGAGCAGGCCTCGAGTTTAGTGACTTCTGGGGTGTATAAACTTTCTCGCAATCCAATGTACTTAGGCTTTGCGTTTATACTAGCAGGTTGGGGCGTGTGGTTAAGCTCAATGTGGGCTTTTTTAGGTGTAGCAGGATTTATTGCTTATATTACTTTATTTCAAATAATCCCAGAGGAGCGGGCGCTACATAAATTATTTGGTGAGCAATTTAACGACTATAAATCACGAGTAAAACGCTGGCTTTAATTTTTTGCAACATAAAAGGCTACTTTTGCTAGCCTTTTATGTGTTTACTTTAAACCTTACTCATATTCAAGCGGGTCAGTCACGTTGTTAAGTTCAAACGCTTCTAAACGTTCTTGGCAGGCACCACATTTACCACAGGCTTTTTCACGGCCATTATAACAGGTCCATGTTTGGCTATAATCTAAGCCCATTTTTATACCATCGGTTAAAATATCGATTTTTGTATCGTTTAAATATGGGCTGAAAATTTCCACCGCATCGTAATTCGCAATGCGGCACACATCATCCATCTTTTTAACAAACTCAGGGCGGCAATCTGGGTAAATAGCATGATCGCCCGAATGTGCACCATAGTAAACTTGGCTTGCTTTAAGCGACACCGCATACCCTACCGCAAGAGAAAGCAAAATCATGTTGCGGTTAGGCACTATGGTACTTTTCATGTTTTCGGCTTCGTAGTGGCCTTCTGGCACATCAATATCGTCCGTTAACGATGAGCCACCAATAAGCTGATTAATTGCTGATATATCAACAATTTTATGCGGGACATTTAGCTTTTCACATACGCTAGCGGCTACTTTAAGCTCTTTAACATGACGCTGACCATAATCAAACGACAGGGCATAAACATCATGGCCTTGCTGCAGGGCTTTATTTAATACAGTAAATGAGTCCATACCGCCGGAATAAATAACAACTACTTTTTGCGTCATACGTGGTTTGCTCTTTAGTTTTGATAGAGGTTTATATCAGGGCGCGATATACTACACGGCCAAAGCATAAATGACAATTTTTGCACCATGCTTTGAGGCTTTTAATAGTAACAATTTTGCCGTCAGGTTGTAAGTGAGATTTCTTTTGTACAAAATTAATGAAGTGTTTGAAACCATTCAAGGTGAAGCGAGCTTTACTGGCACACCGTCTATATTTTTACGCCTGCAAGGTTGCCCGGTGGGATGTTCGTGGTGCGACACAAAGCAAACCTGGGATGTTGATAATGTATATAAAGTATCACTGGATGACACGGTAGAAAAAAAAGCCGACTCAGATCACTGGGCAGAAGCCAGTGCAGCGCAAGTACTTGAGTTATTTAAATCCCGAGGTTATACCGCCAAGCATGTTGTTATAACCGGTGGCGAACCTTGCATGTACGACTTAAACCCAGTATGTAATTTATTGCATGATCATGGTTTTAGCACGCAAATAGAAACCAGTGGCACCTTTGAAATACTCGCCCCTGCACAAACGTGGGTTACGGTATCACCAAAAATTAATATGCGTGGTGGCTATAAAGTACTCAGTAGTGCCATGCAACGCGCCGATGAAATAAAACACCCAGTTGCTATGCAAAAACACGTAGAAGAACTGGAAGCGCTATTTGCCGCCACTAATGTAAATCCAAAACTGGTATACCTACAACCAATTAGCCAAAAAACATCGGCAACTAAATTAGCCATTGAGACCTGTATTGCTAAAAATTGGCGCTTATCAATTCAAGTACATAAATATTTGGGAATAAATTAAACTAAACCCAGCAACGCTGTTTACTTTCATATCTGCTTCGTTAATGGTAACAATTAGTTTATGATGCGCGGCTTAACGTACCCACCTACAAATGATTAGGCCTACTATGTCTGCGAATGCGCTATACACCGACCTCTCTGATCACTATGACTTAATGTGCGCCGATATAGATTATCAGGCGCAAAGCAATGGTATTCAAAGGCTACAGCAAATTTTCGGTAATAGTGGTAACACGCACCTTGATTTAGCGTGCGGAACGGGCCCACATGTTCGTCATTTTATTGATTATGGTTACCAAAGTAGTGGGCTCGATATAAATCAACCCATGCTCGACAGAGCAACTATTCGTTGCCCAGAAGCGCCATTCTCATTACAAAACATGAGTGAGTTTGTGATCCCTGAGCAAGTAGATTTAATTACCTGCTTTTTGTATTCAATCCATTATTGCGACGGCATTAATAAATTAAAAGACTGTATTGCCAGCGTACACCAAGCACTAAAAGCCGGTGGTTTATTTTGCTTTAATGTTGTTGATAAAAACCATATCGATAACGATTCATTTGTAGAACACAGCGCTGAAAATGCAGGCGGCTTATTTACATTTCGCTCTGGCTGGCATTACAGTGGCGCGGGTGAAAAACAGTCATTAAAGCTCAGTATAAATAAAGCAACAACAGATGAAACATTCATATGGCACGACGAGCACCCAATGGTTGCCGTTAGTTTTGCCCAGTTAAAAGAAGCCCTAAAGCCTTACTTTGAAATACATGTGTTTGAACACGACTACGAAAAAATAACCCCATGGGCTGAAAAATCGGGCAATGCCATTTTTGCGTGTGTAAAAATTTAAATTAGAAATTAGAAATTAGAAATTAGAAATTAGAAAGTTAAGACAATTATTCACAAAGAGGGTTAAGAGACGCTGCGCTTTATAAGAAAACAAAAATGCCAGCTGAAAAAAGAGGTATTAGTCAACTTTGTGGCAATTATAGACATTCGCGCACACTTAAGCGCAGCAAAATACTTGACTAAATAAGCGACGAAGTAGCTTTTTACTTTCTGGGTCCATGCTTAAAATCATTAATGAGACATAGCCATAATCGACATCTTTTACCCGAAGCCTTACAGCTTCCATTAAACGTAGACCACTACCGTAAAGTAACTGAGCGATAAGTTTATACTTTGGGTGTATTGCCAATATTGATAAGTATCTATAGTGCGTTTGGCATAACGACGCGTTGTCATAAAGTCACGGATGGATTCTAAAAATACAGAAGCCATGATCTGCTGCAGTTGTTTCTGTATATATAAACAGTAGTTGTATTTAGTTTTTTTGCAACAACTCGCGGGATTATTTCTTGTATTTTACAACAACAAAGAAATAACAAATATAAATCCCTTGATTTACATTTAGATACAGAGTTAGACTGAAAGTATTAAAAAACTCGAAGGATTTTCTGTCTGCAACTTGTGGGTTTAGATCCCTTGAATAAGCTGTTAGCTATCTAAGGAATATGTAGTGAAAAATTCAACATTAGTACTCGCAATCATATTGCTGTTAGGGATTATTATTTTCTCCATTATGTTTCGTTATGAATATATGGGTTCAAGATTAGGATTTGAGGTTAGAGCAGATCGCTGGACGGGCTGTATACAAACGTGGAATAACAAAGATAATGAGTACAAACCGTTGGAGGAATCGTGTCAATGAAGCTAGATTTACAAAATCCAAACCTTGATGAAATCCCATTCATGGGTTCGGGCAACAAACTAGTTAAAAAGCGCCTTTCTGTTGGTTCGATTTCTATCGTCAAAGATATTGCGGGTTCTGAGTATCAAGTTACAGTTAATGAATACTCATCTGGCATTTACAAAGGCTCTATCAGCTCGGGTATAAATATTGATTTCACGAAAGAAAATGTATTCTTACTCTTGTAGTATTGGTAGCTAACAAACGCCTCAACAAAGGGCGCAAAAAGCTTGGCTTGCGTCACTTCGTTCCTAATTTTAGCCAAGCCTTTTGCGCCTGTTAGGCGGGTGTTATGCCTAAAAAGGAAAAATATGAAATTTATTTTTGCATTACTAACTTTAACACTTATCTCTGGCTGCTCTTCTCTACAAAAGAAATCAATGATGCTAGATCCAGGCATGTCAAAAGCAGAAGTCGTAAACATATTAGGCTTGCCAGAAAATCGCTCATTCAGAGGAAATAGCGAAGCATTACAGTACAGTGAAGTCGCAGGCTTTGGTCAATGCAACTATATGATAGCTTGGTTTACTGATAAAAAACTATTAGGTATTACAAATCGCAGAGGCGGCTCTGTTGCCGGTTGTGGCCTAGGTTCCCGTGAAGTGGATTGGGGTCAAATACCAAAACCATCACTAGATATAAATATTAAACATAACTAAAGATACTATATAAAAGGCATAATAAATAAGGATAGGTTGCGCGAAGCCGCAACTTAATCCTATTGTTGGACAAGCCCGTTGCTGATGTTGACACTTATTTATAGTAAATAAATTGATAGAAGCTTTGGGGAACAGCTTGATTATGTTTTTTCAGGCCGAGTGAGCCTAAGGCTGCGTATCGCTTAAAAAATGTTTATAAAAAACCTTAAAACAAACAACGCAGTCTACTTAATTTTGCCGTGTTCTTACTTACCTGTTTTGTGCGTATTTACCTTTCTTTTATGGCTTTAATTCACGCATCAGCTTTTGCTGTTACGTCGACTCCTGCTCCTTAGAATAAGATCACATCCGTGTTTTATATCGTCAGCCCGACAACCTGATTTTGCCCAATAATATGACCGCCAATACGCGCGAGATACAACGTCATGTGCGCTTTGCAGTGCGGGCAGCACACGGGCGCTTTGGCTGTACTTATTAATGGCGGTAGCTGCATCTTAAGCAAGAGCTGAATACGCTGAAGTGTCCGTTTTGCATTGCCATGTAAAAAGCCACTGTTACGCGTACGTTGAAAACCTTTTGGCAGGACGTGCTGTATTACTCGCCATAAAAAATCACAGCTGGGCTCGGTGATGTATTTATCCTGTTTGGTGGCACTATCACGGTAACGAAAGGTGACATTCCCATGTTGATTTTCAATGATGTTTTGCTCATTAATCACCCCGCGATACAAATAGCGCGCTAAATAGGTGAGGGCTTTATCTCCTTGCCCGACGTATTGCACATCAGCTACCCAAGATGAGGGGGTATTTACAGCAAGGTGGTAACCGCTTTGTTGCAGTGCATCCATGAATTTACCCCGAAATACCTTGGCTAAATTATCGGCCTTAAACAAGAAGCGTCCCCGCTTTTGCTGAAACAGTGTGCCGTGTTTATTGAGTGCGCCAGCAGGCACTATGAAATGGATATGAGGGTGATAATCGAGGCGTCGAGAATGCGTATGCAACACAGCCGTCAGCCCGAGTTTATCACCGAGGTGTTTGTCTCGGCTGAAGAAGCTGCGCAACGTTGCCGTGGCACAATTAAACAGAGCATGATAGCCCCATTGTTGATGAAACCACATAAATTGGCGTAGCTGATACGGCAAGGTAAACGTGACTAAAAAATAATTCACGGGCAACAGTTTTTGTGTTTGCACCGCTAACCAGTGCGTATTAGCGTGGTGTTGACAGGCAGGACAATGACGATGACCACAGCCAGGGTAAAGTGTGCTGCTTTTACCGCAGCTATCACAATGAAATAACATCGCCCCAGCATCCGGTGTATGGCACTGCATAATTTGCTTCAGTGCATAATGGTGCTCATGGCGCATTAAATGCCCGTATTTTTCAACGAGTGACGCATGCTCAAGACGAGCAACCTCAGCCAAGCTACTCATCGGTTTGCCCCCGCCAATGAATTGATAAGCCATCAATAATATCATTAAGCATGAGTGCACTGTTTTGAGCTGTTTCTTGGGTCATCCGCGTGTATTTAGCCGTAGTATCAGGACTGGCATGACCTAAAAAAACTTGAATGGAGCGTAAACTTAATCCACGCTCTAACATGTGGGTCGCAATGGAGTGACGCAGGGTATGCACATGCACATTTTTACTGATACCAACTTCCTTAGCGATTAACTTAATCGCTTTCTGCACACCCCCTTTGTCCATCACTAATGAGTGACCATTGCGCAGAAAGGGCGGTTTCCCTCCAGGGAAAATTAATTCAGGATGTTTGTAAGTGCACCAGTATTGGCGCAATGCAAACAAGGTTGCTTGAGGTAATGGCACAAAGCGGTCTTTTTTAGATTTGGTATAACGCAAATGCACCCGCATTAAATGGCTATCAATATCCGATACCTTTAAGTTAATGGCTTCACTGAGGCGCAGACCTAGACTGTAGGTGACTAAATAATAGGTTTGATAGCTGAGTTTGCGGGTGGCGTTAATAATGCGTGCGACTTCAGTGGGCGATAACACATCTTGAACTACCTGAGTTTTAGGCGGTTTAATAATATCTACCCACGTCCACGGACGATGGAAAACATGTTTGTAACAAAACTGAATGGCATTACGGGTAATTTTAACCGCGCTCCATGATTTGTTTTCAACAAGAAAAAGAAAGTAGCGTTTGAGATCGTCAGCGCTGAGATTATCAGGACAGGTGTCAAAAAAGACAGCAGCTTGGCGTAAGCACCGAGCATAACAATCAATGGTTTTATCACTCTTGCCCTGCAGTTTTAATTCGGTAATATAGGTTGAATATAAAGACTCGAAACGAGCTTGATCGTGTGTGTTCATAACAGTGAACTCCAATTAATCCTACCGGCATTGGTAGAGAGTTAATTAAACACGCGATCTGCTTTTTCTGCCGCAAAGCGGCTTCGTTCAACAAGTCGGTCAAGTTGACCCGTAACACGTTCCGCATTTTGTGGCTCGCTTCGCTCACTTTGCCACAAAAGCCACGCCGCATTACGGCCAACTTACCTCAGCGTTAGTTGCCAAAGGAAGTTATGCAATACCACGAATTTTCACAAGAAACTAAAGAGCCAGAATTTTTCATGGCTCAAAAAATAGCCAAGGAAATCCATGGCTACATGTGCCTGCCTGAAGTTTCTAAAGAATTAAACAGCACACATCAGGTGAATGCAAAGAGTCACCAAATACAAGATATCATATTGCCAAAGTGCACCGAGTTAGGAATGAGTAGTGAGAAAAAAGGTATGTTCTCTTCTTACGCTACTGCTCAACTACGACCAGACTACTATATTACGTTAAATGCTACGGGTTTAATCATGGAAGTAGAGCGCGGTAAGACCACTACAAATAACATGGATTTATTAGACATTTGGAAGTGCCATATCTGCGAACAGGCTGATTACCTTTTGCTAGTTGTTCCGATCATCCGACAAACTAATAGCGGTGGTAAAACAAATATATATGAGCATGTTATCAAGCGTATTAGCTCATTTTTTCAAAAGCAAAACTACATCAATGTTAAAGGGTGCTTTATCATTGGCTACGAGTAAGAATTCGTCAGGGTCAGGTCTTGCATCTTGCCTTTTACGATAAGAGGCAAAAAAAAGACCTGATAATCATATAGAAAGCTCCTCGAGTATTTCGATACAGTTGTGTTGAACAAAACATAAACTGTACCTCGAGGAGCTTAGTATGAAACTATATGGTGGAATTGACTTGCATTCAAATAATAGTGTTATTGCTATCATTAACGAACAAGGTGAAACGCTTACCACTAAGCGTTTAAATAATGATATGTCTGTCATTTTATCTTTTCTAACCCCTTATAAAGACACGCTATCAGGGCTTGTTGTTGAATCAACTTTTAATTGGTATTGGTTAGTTGATGCATTAATGGATGCCGAGTTTAAACTTCACTTAGCGGATCCCGCGGCAATTCAACAATATTCAGGCTTAAAACATGCTGATGACCATAGTGATGCACGCTGGCTGGCTGAAATGCTACGTCTAAATATTCTGCCTGAGGGCTATATTTACCCGCGTGAACTCAGGGCTGTTCGCGACTTAATGCGTAAACGAATGGACATTGTTCAACAGTCCACTAAAAACGTATTATCAGTCAGTGCAAAGTTGTTATATGCGACATCTTGACTACAAGCTCAGCAGCAACAAAATAAAGCAAATGGCCGCTATCAAAAAAGGCGTAGATGTTGAGCAAGTTTTCTAATGGATGACCCTGACGACAAACAGCATGTCGCATAAATACTAAAATGTTATGCTGCAATCAAATTTCTTGCTAAGAATTAAAATAAGATCTAAAGTTAGCACTTATTTAAATGCTTAATTGGTGTTGTTATGAGACAGGTTTTAGCTGATTTTTCAGCAAGTATTTCTGAGTTAAAGAAAAATCCCACCGCTTTGCTAAACGAAGCTGATGGCTCTGCTATTGCTATTCTGAACCACAATAAGCCAGCAGCTTATCTTGTCCCAGCAGAAACTTATGAGTTTCTGCTGGATATGCTCGATGACTACGAGCTTGCTAAACTAGTTGAAAGTCGTCGCGGTGAGTTATCTGAAGCCGTGGAAGTAGATATTGATGACTTATAAGCTTAAATTTCTACCTACCGCTAAAAAAGAATGGAGCAAGTTAGCTCCACCAATTCAAAGTCAGTTTAAAAAGAAGCTTAAAGAGCGTCTCGAAAATCCACATGTTCCTTCATCTAAGCTTCGTGGCTATGACTCAGTTTACAAGATCAAACTACGCACTGCGGGCTATCGCTTAGCCTACGAAGTCATCGACGTTGAAATTGTGGTGTATGTGTTGGCTATTGGTAAAAGAGATAATGATGCAGTATACAAAAAGCTAGCATCAAGGTTCTCATAACAGCAGCATAAAAATTATAACTACGTTAGTCATGTACAGTTTTCTGTCTGTACGTTATTTGCGTATATTTTTTATATGAAAAGTGTATTTGTTGAATCAACCATATTTGAAAAGTACCGTAATGAGTATCTCAGCGATGAAGAGTTTAGGCTTTTTCAAGCTGAATTAATGTCTAACCCGAAATAGGGTGATGTGATTCAAGGTACAGGTGATTTGCGAAAGATTCGAGTTGCAACTAAAGGCAAGGGCAAGCGTGGTGGCTCTCGTGTTATTTATTACTTCCTCGATGAAAAGCGTCGTTTCTACTTGCTGACAATTTATAGCAAGAATGAAATATTCGATTTAACCGCAGAGCAAAAGAAACAATTAAAGGCTTTATGGAGGCGTGGCGTAATGAGCAATCGTGATCTATTTACAGAGTTAAGTGCAGCTCTTGTTGAGGCTAAAGAACATTCTGAGGGTAAGTTAACCCTTAAAACTCATAAAGTTAACGATTTTAGTGAGTTAGATATTTCACCTAATGAAATCGTGAGTATTCGTGAACAATTTAATATGTCTCGTGGTGTGTTTGCACGCTTACTGCATACATCATCTCGTACATTAGAAAATTGGGAACAAGGGCGTAGCGCATCAAATGGACAAGCGGTAACCCTTTTAAAATTGGTTCAGCGTCATCCGGAAATCCTGTCGCACATCGCTGAGCTATAACAAAGCATTTAAGAGTGATTCGCAACGCTTGCCGTTTTCGCTTCGTTCAAAGTATAGCCAAGCGCCGCTCACACCTTAATAAAAAAGATTATGTGTTTTAAGTTGAACATCATGGATAAAGTTGTTTTGAAAAAATACGTTGGTTTGATCAGCACTATATTTTTGGCTTGCATAGTCGTTGTGTATTTAATACTGATCTTTAAAGCGCGGGAGCAGTTTAGTTTTCCTCTACTAGCCGTGCTGTTGGGCTTGGGGTTAATCGCAATTATCATATTAGCCAAATCAACGATTAGTAAAAAACATAATAGTAAAAACACATAACAAGGTGCTGTTGTTGCCACTATCGTGGCTGGGACGGCTTACCTGTGTTATGAGGTGCTTTAGATAACATGCAGAATATAAAATCCATGGCTTTGGTCGGTTTTTGTTTTGGCTCTTTCAGATATCTTTTTTAGGTGGATGCTTGGTAATACGTTAGTGAGTTTTTTTCTTACCGTGTTACTAGCTTTAGCCTGCGTTAGCCGTTTCCGCAATCATTAAAGTGTAAGTTGCAAAATGAGTAAAAGGGTAAGCATTGGTCTGGCGTCATTACATAGCATGGATTAAACATTAGGATTATTTCAGTCAGACGTTCACGTAAAGCGGAGGTGAACTTATATGAAAGCGCATGAATTTGATGCCAAGTTTGAAAGCGACGATGATATTTTAGATGATTTAGATTTGTCTAAAGTTAAGCGCCCCATGCAAAATCAGAAACGGGTAAATATTGATTTCCCTGCATGGATGTTAGACTCACTGGATCATGAAGCTAGCCGAATAGGTGTTACGCGACAGTCGATTATCAAGACTTGGCTAGCTGAAAGGCTTTAAAATATAGCTCATAACCACACTTCAACCTAAACAACTAACCGTGATTTCCAACGCATGGCATTTTTCGTTTCGTGGTAGCGTTGCTCGGGTAATCCACCCGAAAAAAAGCGTTGCCCTTAAGCAACGCTTTTATTTTTATCTTGTTTAGCCTTTAGCCTTTAGCCTTTAGCCTTTAGCCTTTATTCGGCCGCTAAATAATCTAGCACCACTTGGTGATGATCTTTGGTTTTAAATTTATCAAACAAGTGTTTAACTTTACCATCTTGGCCTATTAAGAAAGTGAGGCGGTGAATACCATCGTACTCTTTACCCATAAACTTTTTGTAGCCCCACACACCAAATGCCTCAGCAATGGCATGGTCTTCATCTGAGAGTAGGTCAAAGTTAAGTTCTTTTTTTGTTTCAAAGTTTTTCAGGCGTTTAACGGGATCTGGGCTTATGCCAACAACACGGGTGTTAAATTTAGCAAGCTCAGCTTGTTGATCACGCAGGTTTTCGGCTTGTACAGTACAGCCTGGTGTTGACGCTTTAGGGTAAAAGTATACCAATACTTGTTTTTCTTTTAATAACTCGCTGAGCACGACGGTTTCGTCATTTTGGTTTTGTAAGCTAAAAGCCGGTGCTGTGTCACCACTTTGTAGTGGGTTAATTTTGTTCATGTTAAACTCCTTAACGAATACGTCGAAAGATGTAATCTACGTTTAAAAGATGCGAAAGGTTTTCAAAACTAATTTTAAATTGGTCAATATCAACGTCAACAGGAATGTTAAATTCAAGTTCACAGCGCATTTTAATTTCAGTTTTATCTTCGTAGGTGTCTGACTTTAATGAGCAAATGTTAATATTATTGTCCGCAAAAAAACGGGTTACTTTGCTGAGTGTACCAGGGGTGTCTATGCCGGTGTATTCTAGGGTGTAGCCTGCACAAAACTCACTTTGATTATGGCTTGAAGTACGCTTCATCATAGTCAGTAGCCCAAGCTCCATACCTTTTGTAGGTAGTGTATGCTCAATACGGCTAATTGCTGACATATCGCCGCTAAGCAACATAATAAAGGTGAATTCGTTGCCTAAAATAGCAATACGGCTATCAATAATATTACAGTGGCAATCGCTTACGAGCTGCGTTAGTTCACTGACGATACCCGATCTATCTTCGCCAATTGCGGTTAAAACAATTTGATGATTTGAAAATGCAGTCATGGGTTTTAAAGTACCTAAGTTACTTGGATGAAAACAACCGACTTAACAACAAAAAATAAACACGTAGCGTTGCACGGCGGCAAAGTTTAACACAAAAATAAGGTTAAACTACAGCGACGGTTAATTTTAAACGGTTAAAATGCAGTGTTTCTTGTTTTTACAAGCGTGTGAAAGTACCATAGCAAAAATGTGTCTATTTGTAGTCTAGTCTGTTTGTTATCTCACAGGCTTAGTAACGGTTAGGCAAGCAAATTATAAATGTAAAGTTAATATTGATTTTACACTGAACCAAATCGGCATTACCCACTCATATATTTGTTAAAACAATTAAGGGTATGCTAAGGAGAATTATCTGTGCAGTATTGGATCCCAAAAGCACTCGCAGTGAGTGTATTGGTAAGTTTGTCAGGGTGTAGTGTATTTACAAGTGATGCCCATAATAAGCGTAATTACCGCGCCCATGAGCCGGTTAAAGCGCCCGCATCGTTATCGCAACCAGCTCAAGATCCTGTTTATAAAATGGATGTGGGTCAATACGATAATAATCCGGAGGCAACAAACTATCGTCCACCGGCGCAAGTGTTAACTGTTGCCAAAGGTAGTTGGGTTGAGGAAGCAGATAAACAAGCACGTATTTACTTTGATAAAAATGATGGCATTGATGATTTAGATGTGTTCATTTGGGACTCGATTCAAGCAGTGCTTACTGATAATAATATCAGTGCAACGCAGCAAGATAAAATGCAAGGAACACTTGAAACCGATTGGTATGCCATTATTAAGCCAGAAGAAAGTTGGTTATGGGGCAATGATGAAAGTGTTGATTTAGAACGTTTTAAATTTACTATTGAAGAAAAAGAGCATCAGCGCACGGCGTCTTTAACTGCAGAGCTTATTGACTTTAAAGGGGATAAACCGTTAACTGATCTACTAAAGCAGCAGCTTGAAGTGCGTGCACTTAATCAAGTAGTGAATGAGTTTGATTACCGCTATCGCCAGCTTGAAGTTGATATGCGAAAGCGCCAAGGGATTATTTCATTAGAGCTTGGGTTTGATAATAAAGGTAATGCAGCACTTGTTACTGAGCAAGCTTACGATACGGTATTCGATCGCTTTTCTGGATTTTTAGAGCGTTTGTCGTTCATTATTGTTGAAGTAAACCAAGAGACAGGTTTAATCACAGCAGATTATGCAAAAGCACAAAGCAGTATATGGGATTCAATTTGGGGTGATGAACCAACTGAGCTACCAATTGATGAAGGCCAATACCAAATTTTGGTTAGCAAAACCAAACAAGGTGGCACCAGTTTAACGTGGATGGATAAGGAAGGCGAAACGCTTGAACCTGGTACGATGAATGGTTTACAACAAGCATTAGAAGCGGCACTTATTAAGCGCGGTATTAAAATTTAATAATTATAAATAGTTACCACAAAAAGAGCACTTTGCTCTTTTTGTGGTTTTTACAGGTTGAAAATATGTCTCAGTTTAATCCATCACGCCCAGTACCAGAGAAAAAAAATTATGATCTGAAAGTATGGTTGGTTTTTTTAATTCCTTCTTTAATCGGTGTGTTTTTGTTTATGACGCCAGTACCGTCTGGTGAAATAATGACAATTCCTATTGCGGTAATGGCAAAAGCAATCCAAGGCTTATTAAGTAATATCGCGCTTGGGCTGATCACGACTATTATTTGTATTGCTGGCGTTATGTCGCTGGTGTTTAGTGTCTTCAAACCGAAAAGCTTAACCAAATTTCGTTTATTAAATCATTTATTTAATGTGAGTTGGATTTGGTTAGTAACACGGTTATTTGGTATGGCGTTTGTACTGCTTACCTACTTTCAAGTTGGGCCACATGCCATTACCTCAGAAAATACCGGTTTATTAGTATTAAAAGATTTATTACCGGTATTATTTTCGGTGTTTATTTTAGCGGGCTTATTACTGCCTTTATTACTTAATTTTGGTTTACTTGAACTGGTGGGCACCTTGTTAACTAAAGTAATGCGCCCGTTATTTGGCGTACCTGGACGTAGTGCCGTTAACTGTGTTGCTTCGTGGTTAGGCGATGGCAGTGTTGGTATTTTGATGACCGCGCGCCAGTATGAAGATAAATACTATACACAGCGAGAAGCTGCGATTATTGGCACTACTTTCTCAGCGGTTTCAATTACTTTTTGTTTGGTTGTTATTGGTCAAGTAAAGCTTGAATATTTATTTGCCCCTTTTTACTTAACGGTGTGTTTAGCCGGCGTGGTTGCTGCGATTATTGTCCCGCGCTTACCACCACTGCGTTTTAAAAAGGACGTGTTTATTGATGGTGAAAAACCCGATGGAAATTCCGAATTGGTGCCTGATGGCAAAACTTTATTTAAACATTCATTAGATGTAGCACTGACTAAAGCAGAACAAGCACCTGGGTTAAAGGGCACAATTGAAGAGGGCGTGCATAACGCATTTGACATGGTGTTTGCCGTATTACCAGTGGTAATGGCGGTAGGTACGTTTGCATTAATTATTGCCGAATATACGCCAATATTTCAGTATTTAGGCATGCCGTTTATTCCATTTTTAGAGCTGTTACAAATACCTGAAGCCGAAATGGCGGCACAAACTATTATGGTCGGTTTTGCAGATATGTTTATTCCTTCTATTTTAGCTGCAGGCTCAATTGAAAGCGATGTAACACGGTTTATTATTGCGGCAATGAGTGTAACGCAACTGATTTATATGTCTGAGGTAGGCGCGCTTTTGTTAGGCAGTAAAATACCGGTGAATATTTTTGAGCTGTTTGTTATTTTTATCCTTAGAACCTTAGTGACCTTACCTGTTATTGCCTTAATGGCACACTGGTTAGTTGGCTAACGTAACTGTTTAGGTGAAAAAGCCCTGATTATTCAGGGCTTTTTTGTTTGCCCAGCGAAGCTGGCAAACCCGTCAGGTTGAAAGAAATCTGAATCACCCTGACTAAGGGGAAGATAATCTGAATGGCAAGGGCGTCACTGGCCAACGGTGGGGTCTGAAGGAAGCCATAAGAAGTTAGAGGTACACAACTAACCGTAACCTGTTTCGGCAGCATTGGTGGGTCAGCGTGCAAAATAGCGCAACGCCCTATACTTAGTCAGACCAATGCTGTGCTTGAGGGTGGAATTTCTAACAGGGAGCCAGTTCAGTAACTGGGGAAGCCTGGCATCTAAACTTAGTGTAAATAAGTGGCCTAAACTCAAGGGGAAACCCAAGGTTTAACGTCGGTGTGAGGTGGCAGATGAACCCGTAGTAGTGAGTAAGGCTAGGCCGATGAAAGCCAGTAATGGTGTGGAGGGCAAAACCAAGCCGACTATCAGCAGCGTGTCTGATAGGGTCAATTTAAATCAAAAGTTTTAATTGATTGCGAAGGGGGGAAGTATTCTTTAAGAGTATGAAAATCAGGAATATCGACGTATAGGCTCACATGTATTTCGACGGAAATAGGCAAGAGATGACGGCTAAGCAGGAATGTGGACGCTGAGAATTAAAGGCCGAGCACGGGAGTAATGATTGACCACTTAGGCAGATTGCCACTGGGCTAGCACACCTAATGTCATCATGAAGGACACCACTATACATCAATGTGAAACGACAGACATACCGCAAGCAAAGGCAATTGATGACAGTTTACTACAGCTTGTATGGGCAATTATTAGATATTAATAACCTGTACAAGGGATTCAAAAAAGTGAAAGCAGCAAAAGGAGCCGCCGGAATAGATGGGCAGTCCATAGCCGCGTTCGCCTTGAATTTAGAAGAAAACTTGAAACAACTGCAACGAGAACTGCAAAGCAAGCAGTATCGCGCGCAGCCGGTCAAACGGATAGAAATACCGAAAGACGATGGCGGCGTGAGATTGCTGGGCATTCCAACAGTTCGCGATCGCATAGTACAACAAGCGCTATTGAACATTCTCCAACCGATCTTCGACATCGACTTTCACCCATCAAGTTATGGGTACAGGCCGAAACGAAGCTGCCATGATGCCATCAGCAAAGCCACGGTATTTATTCGTAAATATCAGCGTGAGTGGGTGGTTGATATGGATCTGTCGAAGTGCTTTGACCTGTTAGATCACGATTTAATTATTAGCAGCGTCAAACGTAAAGTGACAGACGGTAGCATTTTAAAGCTGCTCAATCAGTTTTTAAAAAGTGGGGTAATGATAGGCAATCATTGGGAAGCGAGTGAGGTAGGGAGTCCACAAGGAGGGGTTATCAGTCCATTGTTGGCGAATATCTACCTAGATGCGTTCGATCAAGAAATGAAAAAGCGAAATCACAGAATAGTGAGGTACGCCGACGATATTTTGATCTTATGCTGCACAGAAAAAGCAGCGAAACATGCACTCACTGTAGCAACCCAGATACTGGAGAAAGACTTGAAGTTAACAGTCAACCAAAAGAAAACCCACATAGCGCATAGCAGTGAAGGGGTAAAATTTTTGGGAGTGGAGATAGGGTGTAATTGGACATGGATCCAAGGGTCAAAACTCAAAGGCTTCAAACAAAAAGTTAAACGATTAACAAAACGAAATAGCGGCATGAACTTAGTTGAAATAATAAAAAGACTAAACCCAGTGGTGCGTGGTTTTGTAAATTATTTCAGTATAGCCAATTGTAAACGAGCATTAACTCAGCTTGCGGGGTGGTTAAGACGCCGATTAAGGGCCATTCAGTTAAGGTTGTGGAAAAATCCAGCGAGATTGCATAAACGACTAAAACAATTAGGGAAAAAGCCGCCATTTAAGTTTATAAAAATGAACTCATGGCGAAACTCCCTAAGTCCATTATCGAGTGTAGCAATGCCAAACCAATGGTTTGAAGAGCTAGGTTTATATTCAATGGAAAAAGTAAGTACAGGATGGCTTGCTCAATCGGCGTTTAGTAAATAAGCCGAAGGGATAGAAGAATACAGGAGCCGTATACGAGGTCCGTACGTACGGTTCTGTGAGAGGGATGAGGCAAAAGCCTCACCCTACTCGATGTTTCTTTTTTTTGCGAGGATTGGCTCGGTGTTGCGGGTTTAAATTCGCTTTTTGCACTTAAACGAAGCAGTGCCAAGTTGCCGATAACAATAGCCAGTACAATCACGATAACGAGTACAATTTGCCAAGTGTGCATTACGATACTGTGATGATTAATTAGGCCATGATTATGATCACTTTAAGTAAAAATGACAATATTTCGAATGCTTATAGCAGGTGTTTAAAACCGTTGTGCCACCGATAAAGTTAAAAAGTTAATGCCTGGGTTGGACGCTTTAAATCCTGCGTTTGAATAGTGAATAATACGCAGTGCTATATTGGTTTCACCAAAGTCAGCCACTATGCCTATCCTGTCTTCAAATTGATAGTGAGTGCTTAGGTTTTTACCCGCAAAATAGCGCTCATCAAGTAATGAAAAGCCAATACCAGCCTCCACATAAAAGGGCGTATTAGATACGCTAAATGCTGGAAACTGCACTACAGGTGAGACCGCTAATACCACGTTGGACTGTGATTGCTCATTATGGCGGTATTGCCATAAGTTAACGCTGGTTTCTAAATAAAAACGTGCATCACCTACAAAGTTTTGCATACCTTTTGGATGATATTGATACGCAAGCTTTGCCCCTGTTACCTTGCCTTCTCCTTTTAATAAATCGACGGCGTAACCGTGATTAGACGATGCATAAGCGGCTTTAGTTACCAATATAAAGAGGAAAAAACAATGACTAACAATCTGTTGTATGAGGTTTTCATAACGACCAACGAGGGCTTAAGTTAAAATAGTGACTGAATAATAAGGGCGTTGAATGGGTGTTTTCAATGAGGACAAAAAGCCGCTTGTATATGGCTTGTTAATTGGATTATTCAACCAGTTGAATTTATTTAAGTAATTCAATTGGTGCCAATGAGGCATTAATAAGGTGCTTATTTATGCCTTTTTTATTGCGGGTTATTTACGTAAATTATACTCACATTAATAATTTAAGTACGCACTAATTATGAGACTCATTAAACTTTTACTAGTAATCGCTGTTTTTTTTACCAGTACGTTGTATGCACAAACGCAGCCATCACCTAAGCAGTTATTGCAAACTGTAGCCGAATCATTATTTAACGATATTGGACAGGTTAACGCGAAGGGCGATGCCAGCAAAGAGGCGATGTCTTCAATTGTTCAGCAGCGCTTGATGCCGCATATTGATGTTAAATTTGTGTCGTTTAAATTATTAGGCAAACATATTAAAGGTATTAGCCGAGAAGAGGGCGTTGCCTTTATTAATGCTGTTGATCATTATTTAACAGGTACTTATGCTGGTGCGCTTATGAAGTACACAGGGCAAGATGTACTCTTTGAACAAGACTCTGCTGCAAGCGACGCTAAGTTTGCTACGGTTAAAACGCAAATTATTGAAGCCAATAAGCCAAGCATAGATTTGCATTTTAAACTGCGTTTAGGTAATGATAATCAATGGAAAGTTTACGATATTGTTGCCGAGGGGATTTCGCTACTCAGTGCTAAGCAAAAAGAGATCATTCAACGTATTTCTGATGTAGGCTTAGACCAAGTTACTAAAGAACTTCAGCAAAGCTAGTATTATTGCAATTAACAGCTCCAACCTTAAAGCAGCTAATAACATATGTTGTTGGCTGCTTTTGTATTTTGGCCTATATTGCATGAGTTTACGCTAGCTTGGCTATCTAGCTGTGGTAGAATATTAGCTTCTTTGATTAAGCGTGGTGTCAGCTAAAAACTGTTATAACTGGCTACTCACCCGAGCTACACTGGAGTTGTGTTGTTTTAATGGAAAATGTACTAATTTGGCCAAAGGAATACCCGTTACTGGTCAAAGGGCTGGTTGAACAAAACGGTGCCTTCATTTTAGATGCTTTAGAAGCTTGGCCTGCCTGTCGTTCTACTGAAGAGGATGATGGTGTATGTACCACAGTTTTACCGCCAATTTATTATTTGACCTGGTTAACCCCGCTTGAGCCTTTTGAAGAATGTTATTTTCAGCATATTTGTGAATATGATGAAGATGCACAAGCCTACATTGCTGCCCTAAAAGAGTATTATTTTGCCAATGATTATAGTATGGAAAATATTGTGCTCATGTTGTGCCAGCGACTTGAAAAGTATGCAAGTGTCTCGGTGCAAAGTGACATTGAAACACCGGTTTCATTAATTAGTTTGTTTTTTAGCAAACGCTTTTTTACGCTAATAGAGCACGCTCTTGAACAAGGGGCGAAATTGTCTGGCGCAGATACCTTATCTATTTGGAAAGAGGTCGACTTTAGAGATTGCTTAAGCACACATATTCCTCAGTCAATTGCTGACATTGAGCATTTAGCAGTGCTTACCAGCGAAAAAGTAGCGGCAGGTAAAGATTACTTTACCTTGTTAACCCAGGTTTCTCCTGATGTTGACTCTATTGTGCTGTTAGAAAATGCCTTACTTGCGCATTTAAACAAGAAAAAAGCAAAGCAAACCATGGCAATGCGCTTTATTGAGCAAGGCGCTACAGGGACTTTAGCAGACGATGATAATAAAACAGCATTTATGTGGGCGGCAGAAAAAGGCTACGTAAATGTAGTCGAAATACTGTTGCAGCATCAAGATAAACAAGCAGTAGATGGCCAAGGTAATACAGCATTACATTATGCAGTAATGAGTAAGAATGAATCGTTGATGACTTTACTACTCAAAGCTGGGTATGATTTTAGATCGCGTAATAAAGAGGGACTAAGTTGTTACCGATTAGCCGTGAGTATAAAAGCGAGCAACTTAGTTAAGTGTCTTGAACGTGATTTTGGTATTAAAGAGTTGTCGCCTGAGGGGCAGTTAGAGCGAATTAAAAAAGTACATGTATTACATGCTGTTGTCGCTTTATTGTTACCCCTGCAATTATTTTTCTTTTTTGATGAAAGCATCACCATAAAAAGTGAACTAACCCTATTTATGACACTGACCGCAGTCGTGTGTTTTTTCTTTGCAACTAGTTTAAAACGCTGTTCATTGTATCCGCATATTAAACATCCATGGGGATTGTTTTTGCTAAGGATAATGTCTGTTTTTAGCCTTGTTGCACAACTAGGCTTAGCCTGTATCGTTGCAGTAGCGGCCCTGAGTGAATTAGTTTAAGTTTAATTGATACTGGTTATAAAAAAACGCGCTAATTAGCGCGTTTTTGCATTGTAGGACATTTATTGCGAATTGTGCTTATTATGCTCGTGTGCGGCTTTTTCCTCAGCGAGATCATCTTTGAGTTTAGGAATTTTTAATCCAAGTTCTTGACCACGGTGCCGTGCGTAATAAGTACAGCCAATAAACATGCAAGAGGCAAATAACAATTCTAGTAATACCCATACCAATTCATCTTGTGCCACCCATAACAGTGTAAAACCGTGAATGAAATAAAACATAACAATAAAGTTAGCCCACGCATAGGTGTAGGTTTTATCTTGCAATATACCTTTTAGCGGGAGTAATAATGGCAATACATACACAATAAAGAGAAAGGCGTTACTGTGGCCCTCCCTAGGTGATAATACAAACATCCAAAGGGGCATTAAAATAATTAAGCCAAAATAACCAAATAAGGCTAAGCGTTGAAATTTAATCGTAATCGGTTTTTTAACTGGTGTGCTCGCGTGGATCATTTTAGTTTTCTCGCAACTTGGGTCAAGCGTTTTCCCACGCTTTGACATATTTTTATTTCATCTTTGCTCAGGGTTGCACTATTATTGCTGCCTGCAACATGGGATGCGCCATAGGGTGTGCCACCTGTTTTGGTGCCAAGCAATTCGGGTACATCGTAGGGTACACCCATTAACATCATTCCGTGGTGTAATAACGGTAAAGATAAATTAAGTAGGGTTGCCTCATTACCGCCATGCATGCTGCTTGATGATGAAAACACACAGGCAGGTTTATCGATGAGTTGGCCTTTAAGCCAAAGGTCGCTGGTGGTTTCCCAAAATGTTTTTGCTTGTGAGGCCATCATACCAAAACGGGTAGGTGTGCCAAATGCAAGTCCATCACAGCTGATTAAATCTTCTTTGCTGATCACAATATCATGCGGATTTTTAGCCACAAAAGTACGCAATAAGGCGGTTGCACCGTGTTGCTCTATAGATTCTGCAATTTCATGCGCCATCGCTTCCACAGAGCCATGACTTGAGTGATACAACACCACGATGGTTTCGCTCATTATAAAACACTTAACACATTTTCAGGTGGACGACCCAAAGCCGCTTTATTGTTGTTAACTACAATAGGTCGTTCAATAAGTTTTGGGTGTTTTACCATAGCTTCAATAAGTGCCGATTCGTTATCTTCCTCTTTTAGGTTAAGTGATTTGTACTCATCTTCTTTGGTGCGCATTAAATCTCGTGCTGAATTAAAACCAAGTTGAGAAATCAACGAATTAATTTGCTGGTAAGAAAGTGGTGATTTTAAATATTCAACAACTGCAGGTTCAATGTTTTTGCTTTGTAATAGGTTAAGGGTTTCGCGCGATTTAGAACAACGCGGATTATGATAAATAGTAACTGACATAAAATACATCCAAGGTATAAATTGCGGTTATTTTAGGTGAACTTACTTCAGACTTAAAGCCTCGCAAGTTCTTTTTGCAACAACCGATATTGTGTAAGTAACGCTTTTAAGCGTTGTTGTTTTATATTTTCATTTGGTTCTACAAAGTTAAGCGCCTTTTGTATTTCGTCTGCCGCTTTTAAATATGCGCCGTACTGCGATAAAACATCGGCATTGGCTTCGTGATAAGCGGCTAATTTTTCTTGTTTTTTGTAAGCATTAGTCAAAAGTTGTTTGCCTAAGCTGTGATCCGGCTTCTCTAATAAAAAAGACTTTAGAATATTTTCAGCTAATTCATATTGTTCAGCCTCCAATGCCGCGTTGGCGTAATTTAAGGTGATCACCTGGTTGTTTGGCCGATAATTATTCAACTCGCTTAAATAACTCACTGCCTCAGCGGCTTTTTTTTGTGCAATGAGCAAATCTGTTTTGGTATCAATATAAAACAAGTTTTTAGCATCATTTGCCAATAATTCATCAAGAATTGGTTGTGCTTCATCCAGCTTTTTTTGATCCACCAAGCTAATAGCTAACCCATATTGTAATGCTACGTTGTTATAGGTGTTTTCGCGCATTAACTTTCTAAATAAGGCTTCTGCGTTTTCGGGGGTGTTATCGTAGCGTGCTAATACACGGCTTTTAGCTAAAGCAAAGTCAAGACTCGAGCCAATTTGGCGTTTAGGGTACTGCTCGGCACGCAAACGAACATCGGATACACGACTTTCTGGTAATGGGTGAGTCAGTAAAAACGCAGGGGGCTTATATTTATAACGAATTTGTGCAGCTAGTTTAGTTAAAAATTCACTTGAGGCTCTGGCATCAAATCCTGCATTATTAAGAGTCTGCATGCCTATTCTATCAGCTTCTTGTTCGGCTGAGCGACTGTGAGTAAGCTGGCTAAATGCAGATTGTGTTTGACTGGCAGAAATAATTGCCATGCCCGCGTCCGGGGCAACAACAGCGGCTAAAATACCCGCTATCATACCGGCGATAGTTAGTCCGCTATTATCTTGTTGCTGCTGAATCCGCCTTGCTAAGTGGCGCTGAGTTACGTGTGCAATTTCGTGGCCAAGCACCGATGCAAATTGACTCTCGTTATCGGCTTGTGCAATTAATCCGGTATGCACACCAACATGACCCCCATAAAATGCGAATGCATTGATTTCGGGGTTATTTAACCAAAAAAATGAAAACCCAAAGCGCACATCATTAGCGTTTGCAACTAACTTTCGCCCCAAAGTAGTAAGGTACTCATCAAGCGCTGGATCATTTATCAATGGCGATGAGCCTCTGATCTGCATCATCATCACCTCACCAATTGCTTTTTCTTTTTCAAGCGGCAATGCTTGCAGAGCTGAGGTGCCTAAGTCGGGAAGTTGAAGATTGGTTTGTGCCTTTAATGGCTCACTTATTAGTAAGCTAAATGTTAATGCTGCACTACATAAAGTAATAAAGGCTGGTTTTAGCTGCATTGTATTCCTTGGTTATTTTTCATCAGACGCACTACTAGGATCATCGGTATATAAACGGCTGTCCTTTTCACATAGTTGATAAAACGCTTTTATTGAGACCCCATCAACCTTAACAATGTTCAATTGAGTTTGTAAAAAAGCAATGACCTTGTGCACTACTTTGTGGGAATGTAAAATAAGTGCCTTGTCTGCCTCATCACCTTGGTCTAAGTAAAAACCAATAAATTTATGTAACTGGTTAATTCTAATAATCGTTTTCATGGTTAATGGATCCCACAAGTGAAATTCCATTGACTCATCGTGTCGTGAGTACCGATCAATTTGAGTATCTTTAGAAAAAGGGTACGCTTGTAATTCAAAGCCGCGCTCGGTAAACACTTGGTGCAATGAAATACGTGGTTTGTTATTGGTTTCTTTTTCATAGAGCTCGTTTGGGTCTATACCCAACGCGTCTAGATTCCAATTGCGTTTATCAATAATGAGTTTTATCGCATTATCAAATCCGTGATCTAAGATACTCTCACACTCACTCACTGATGAGGCCACTAAATGATAAAAATGTGGAAGCTCCCCCCAATTAATTTGCTTTTTAAACCAATTAATTTCTTTGAGAGTTGGATTGCTGGGCAATTGCGCTTTATTATGCGAATCAGGCATTAATTCATCCTTAGAGCTAAGTATTTAGGTCGTATTTATCTTTAAGTGTTAAAGGTTGTTTAAATTAGCTCACTAATTATAGCGTTAACACACAAGCATAGTTGCCTGTAAAAATCTAAAACTAATCTTAAAAGATAAATATACTTTATAAGGATAAACTATTGCAGAGCTTGTTTTAAGAAAAAGTTAAATTTAACTGTGGTTAACCTTAGTTGACCCGGTTATAGGACTTATTATTAATGTGAATAGGTGGCGAAACGAGTATGCTAGAGCTAAATTTACGCACTTATAAATGCCCTCAGCAATTTATTCAGTTTAAATTAGGGCTGCGTAAGGCAATATCGTTACAACAAGCAATTACGTTTATTATCTCAGATGCGCAAAACATAGATGATATTGAACAGTACTTGCGAAAAAAAACGTATTATTACAAGTTAAATAAACAACAGGGGTTGTTAGTTGTGGAGCCGTTACGTGTTTGAATATGTAAAAGCATGGTATGAAAAAAAGTTTTCTGATCCTAATTCAGTCACTTTACTTTTTTTATTATTGGCACTCGTTGCCATGTTGTACTTTTTTGGCCCTTTAATTGTGCCTGTACTAGTGGCACTCATTATTGCTTATTTACTGGATTGGCCAGTCGTGCACCTTGAACGGCTCGGTTTTAAACGCTTTACTGCGACAACCACCGTGATGGTGATATTTATCGGTATTATGCTCACTCTTATACTGGTTATAGGGCCTGTGCTTTGGCAGCAAAGTAGTAACTTAGTAAAAGAAATACCCCATATGATAGAACAAGGTAAATCGTTTTTACTTGACCTACCTGCTAAATACCCAAGCCTTATCAGTGCAGAACAAGTGCAGTCGATTGTGGTGACCGTAGAAACCAAGGTGCTCGACTTTGGCCAAGTAGTATTATCGGCGTCACTTAATTCATTAAAAGATGCAGTCACGTGGTTAATTTACCTTATTTTAGTGCCGTTACTGGTTTTTTTTATGCTTAAAGACAAAGTAGAGCTCAGTGCCAGTATTGCTAAAATGATCCCACGCCAACGACGCTTAATTTTACAAGTCTGGCATGAAATGAATCAGCAAATAATGAATTATATTCGTGGCAAAGTATTCGAAATTTTAATTATTGGTTCCGTGTCTTTTATTGCTTTTACTGTGCTGGACTTGCGCTATGCGGCATTGTTAGGCGTGCTCGTAGGGTTTTCGGTACTCATTCCGTTTGTAGGTGCGGCGTTGGTGACGATACCTGTTGCCGCGGTTGCATTATTTCAATTTGGTTTAGAGACCCCATTTTGGACTGTGTTAATTATTTACGGCATTATCCAAGCACTTGATGGTAACGTATTAGTGCCTTTATTATTTTCTGAGGCCGTTGATTTAAACCCCGTGTTTATTATTGTTGCGGTGTTGTTTTTTGGTGGGCTATGGGGTTTTTGGGGGGTGTTTTTTGCCATTCCATTGGCGTCATTGGTCAAGGCACTTATTAACGCCTGGTCATCCACACATGAGGAAATAGCGGAAGAGCTTGGTAAATAGTATAAAAAAGCATAGCAAACGCATCTTTAAAACTAAAAAGATTATTACTCATTGTTACTAAAATTATGTATTATTGGTAATAAGATATATTTTTTAGTAATAAGGTGCGTTGTTAATGTCAGACTTTCTATTACCCGATGAACTCAAAAGCCAAGTTTATCTTGATGCAAATGCGACCACACCTGTATTGCCATGTATTGCAGAGGTGGTTTGTCATGCCATGCAGATTTGTTTTGGTAATCCCTCAAGTCCTCATATAACCGGTATTCAAGCCAAACATTTATTAGAACAAACGCGGCAAAAAGCCCGCAGCGTTATTGGCGCGCAGCAGGGCGATATTTTATTTACATCGGGAGCGACCGAAGGTATACAAACCGCTATTGTATCGACCTTAATTAACGCAAAGCATCATACTAAGTCAAATCCCATTTTATTGTATGGGGCAACTGAGCATAAAGCGGTGCCCAATACGTTAAAACACTGGAATACAGTGCTTGAAATTAACGCTGATATTATTGCTATTCCGGTAAACCATAACGGTATTTTGGATTTAGATTTCATTGCTCAGCATATTGATAATGCTTTGATGATTTGTACCATGGCGGTTAATAACGAAACCGGGGTATATCAAGACTTAAACGCCATAGAAAATGTTATTCGTAGTCGCAATAAAGATGTAACGTGGATGGTTGATTGCGTACAAGCATTGGGTAAACAACAACTTAATCTTAGCAAAACAACCATCGACTATGCGCCATTTTCAGGACATAAGCTGTATGCACCTAAAGGCATAGGCTTATTGTATATTCGCCAAGGCAGTCCATACACTCCCTTTATCGCTGGTGGCGGCCAAGAAAGCGGAATGCGATCGGGCACAGAAAACCTGCCAGGCATTGCCGGACTTAATAAACTATTTAGCTTGCTGCTTGATAAACAAGACGAGACATTTAAATCAATTGAAGTGCTTAATAACTATAGAGATAAACTGCATAGCGCCCTGATTGATACCTTTGGCAGTATTACTTTTAATCATGATTTTACCTGCTCAGTGCCCACCACCTTAAACTTTGCAGTTAATGATTTAACCCTGAGAGATCCCCACGAATTTAGCCTAAATTATCAATTTGTATAGTCAGAAGTGACAACTGGCTATACACATAAATAATGAACTGCCCATCAGGCTCATACCTAGGATCATCAACCACTTCTTTGCCAAGATAAATATAGGACAATACTCGTCGTTTTTTCTCTGTATTCGCTTGTAATGCCGCATCCCCTTGTTGTGCCGACACGGTGTACCCTATGCACCATAAGACAAACAACATTAACGCCGCTATGAGCAATAAATTATCAAACCTTTCTGCGCTTCTTGAATTTGCAAAGGCTAAACTAATGCCAAGTTTTGCATTCTTAGTGTCTCTGAAACTTTCTTCTATTTGCATACGTTGTTTATATAAAGTCACAATCCGTTGAGGCTTATCTGTAAATTGTGTAGGTAAATTAAACACAAGTAGCCAAGGCTCTTTGGCCTTTTGTTGTTGGTATTTAACCGTTGTACATTGAGATTGCCCACCCCGTTTTTTGATTTTTTTACGTCCCTTGTTTTTCCCTCTAAACAAAACACCTTGGCACGCGAAACGAACTGTTTTTCCGTAGTAAATCTGTGTCAGAAGGTGTGGTTTATCTGTTGCTTGCTCAAACCATGATTTACAATTTCGCCATGTCTCAAGGTCGCTAGATAAGGTCACATTGCCTCTGACGCGCCCAAGCCAATACCAGCCTTTATCTTCTATGGCTTTAAACCATGGCGTTCTAAAAATAGCATCAGATAAAATAATAGGCTGACAATCTGCAGGTAAACACTGTGCCAAGCTATCGAGTAAGTGTTGATGAGCCGCTTCGGTATTTAATTCGCTTTCAGGATACACTTTTTCATAGAGCGTTAACGCTCTTCCCCCCATTGGTATGCTTGCCCTGAGCACTTGAAATATTTCGCCGCCATTAATAGGTGACCAGTCAACGATAATAAGTGGGTGTTGTTGCTGGCCTACTAAGCATTCGGTCATATGTTCATAGAAACAAAGACGTTCTTGATGCAGGTTAGCATTACCAATCAAACGGTCTGCGCGTTTAATATCATGTTTTTTATCGGTATTAGAAAATGATTTTAATCCGCGGCCTAGGTAAGTGACAGTAACGCGCTGGTCACGCAAGCCTGAGTTAACAAACGTAAAGACTGTATTTAAACGTGTTTTATGAATTTCAGGGTAGGCAATGGCAATATCTTTGTGTAATATTTCGGTGGCTTTCATGATTATGAGTGAGTTTTTTTATAGTGAAAAAATTTGATCACAAATAATCATGAGAGTCTACCATTAATTTTTATTTTGTGGGGATTCGTCAGGATTTAACCAGTAAAGAGGTTATCGATTTATTTGATGCGGCAGGTATTAGAGTCAGCGGTGGCTCGGCGTGTAGTACGGGCGCCACTCAAAGCTTTGTGCTTGATGCGATGGGGGCTTCTAAGTTTCAAAGTGAAAACGCTATTCGTTTGTCGTTTGGACCTGCTGCCACTGTGGAGCAAATAGAGTACGCGTGTGAGCAAATCCGTGCACTTAAGCCAGTATTACAAGCTAACTGCTTGGTTATTTCTGACAGCAGTTTCCCTGCGCAAGAAGTATGTGCGTTAGGGCTTACTCAATTTAGACACCAAGGTGCCTGCAGTTGGTTGTATGTGAGCGACGATAAACACGCAGTGATTATTGATCCAATTATTGAACTGATCCCCCGGTTTGAAAAAATAGTAAATACACAAAATTTAACGATTATCGCTATTCTCAATACTCATAAGCATCAAGAGCGAAGCTGTGCGCTTGATTTAATGCGCAGTGCGCTTAAACAGCACTTAATTGCTGGAGAAGTTGATCAATTAGGTTGGCCAATTAATAGCGATAAATTGCAATTAACGACCCAAGTATTGGAAAAATTAGCCACCCCAGGGCACAGTCAAGACAGCGTTAGTTATTTATTAAAAGCCAATAATGGTGAAGTACAGTACTGTTTTTGTGGTGACTTAATTTTACCTGCAGGGCTTGGTAATACCGCGCTCGATGGCGCAGATGCCATGCAGATGGCACAGTCTCTGACTTTGTTAGCGGCGCAGCTTAATCCACAAACTGTGGTGTGCTCAGGGCATGACTATCAACAGTGTTTTGCAATGAACTGGGCTGTACAACAGCAACAAACGCCGTTATTACAAGCGCTTATTAAAGGCCAGATCAACAACGCTGAATTTGCCACGCAAAAATATCAGACTGATTTACAACAGCATACGCCAGCGAATAGCCTTTGTGGCTATGTTAATGCAAAACCCACTGTTGAGGCTTTACAACTTAGCTTTAATCAAGCCAAAGACATACTTACACAAGGCAACGCCTATTTAATTGATACCCGAGAATCCTATGAGCATGGCGCTAACAACATAAGTGCGATGTTAAATGTACCCGTGGCGAAAACTTTAAATATTCCTTTAAGTCGAATGGCAAACGCACTCACTCAAGGTCAGTTAAATAAAGACAATCAATATATTTTAGTGTGTCGCAGTGGTAACCGTTCAAAAATTGCCGCCGCAAATTTAACTGAACTTGGTTACAGTCGCGCCTTCAACTTGTCTGGCGGTTTAGCGTTGATGAGTTAATAGTTTATTTAGAGGATAGGCCGACATGTGTCGGTCTTTTTTTTGCTCATTTTAATTAGAAATTAATAAAATCTTCATTAAACAGAGTGGGTGATTAGTTGTTAAATTCAATTTTTAATTTTATGATACCGGTGTCAAAAGCAAAAAATTGCGCTATTATCTGCATCAATGCTTATAAAAATAACCTAAATCAAGCTGTTTAAGATATAATATTGGGCTTTGCTTTTTACAAAATCCGGTTATTTAGCGTCGTAAAAACTTAAATAAAATGCTTAAAATCAATAGATTAATCAATTAGGGGATGTTCACATGGCGAGCCGTTCTGAGTTAGCAAGTTGGCAAGCACTAGAAAATAGTGCACAAAAGATGAAACAAATGCATCTGAAAACTTTATTTGCACAAGACGATTCTCGTTTTTCTCGATTCTCTTCTCACATTCCAGGTATATTGTTTGATTACTCAAAACAACGAGTTGATGAAAAAGTATTCGATCAGTTAATGTCATTAGCGAAAGAATGCGACGTTGAGGCATGGCGTGAAAAAATGTTTGCCGGTGAGAGAATAAACATTACCGAAGACCGTGCAGTGTTACACACGGCGCTTAGAAATCGGGCTCACACCCCACTTGTTGTAGACGGTGAAAATATTACCGAAGCGGTCAATGCTGAACTTGCAAAGATGAAGACCTTTGTTGAAAAAGTGCGTAGCGGTCAGTGGCTAGGTTATACTGGAAAAGCGGTTAAGGATGTAGTGAGTATCGGCGTAGGGGGTTCAAACCTAGGCCCACAAACGGCAACAGAGGCACTTAATGCCTTGGTTGATAATACCTTAAACATTCATTACGTTTCTAATGCCGATGGCGTACAAATAGCGTCGATATTAGATAAAGTTGATCCTGAAACCACACTGTTTGTTATTTCGTCAAAAACGTTTACCACCTCAGAAACTATGACCAACGCCAAAACTGCGGTTGACTGGTTTTTACAAAGCGCCAAAGATAAAAGCGCCATAGCAAAGCATTTTGTAGCCGTAAGCACTAATTTAGAAAAAACCGCTGCATTTGGTATTCGTGACGAAAACGTATTTACCATGTGGGATTGGGTTGGCGGTCGCTTTTCACTGTGGAGCGCCATTGGTTTACCTATTGCCCTTTATGCAGGGTTTGAAGCGTTCGAAGCTATTTTGGAAGGGGCATTTGAAGTTGACGAGCATTTTAAATCGGCGCCGCTTAAGCAAAATATTCCTTTAATTATGGCGCTATTAAGTGTTTGGAATACCAGCTTTTTAGGCTTTAATTCGCAAGCTATTTTACCTTACGACCAAGCGCTGCACATGTTACCTGCATATTTACAGCAAGGTGAAATGGAAAGTAATGGCAAGCATGTCTCTTTTGATGGGCAAACTGTACCTTACACAACGGTGCCTATTATTTGGGGTATGACAGGAATAAATGGCCAGCATGCGTTTTATCAATGCTTGCATCAAGGTAATGTCATTGTTCCTGCTGATTTTATCGGCTCTATTAAGCCACAAGTTAATGTTGATAAGCATCACGATATTTTATTATCGAACTTCTTTGCACAAACCGAAGCATTAATGAACGGGGTGGATGCTAAGCAGATAACCGCTGATTTAACCGCCAAAGGTAAAACGCCTGAGCAAATTGAAATGCTACTTAAGCATAAAATCCATCAAGGAAATCGCCCAACAACGTCTATATTATTAGATACGGTAGATGCTAAAGCGGTGGGTCGTTTAATTGCACTGTATGAACATAAGATTTTTTGCCAAGGTATTATTTTACAGGTATGTTCATTTGATCAGTGGGGTGTTGAGCTTGGGAAAGGTTTAGCATCTAAAATTGAGGCCGAATTAACCGATAACAACGTGGTTAATGAGCACGACAGCTCAACGCACGGTTTAATGACTTACTATAAACAACATCGTACGCAGTAACATATTCACTTATTACACATTAAGTAACCAAATACCTTTGAACGGGTAGCGCTGGAGTCCTAGGGCCTGTATTTTTGTGAGAGGAATTACAGTGTCCCTAGACCCATTTATAATCGCGCAGTTAACAAACAACATAAGTAGGCTTTGTATAAAAGTTTGCATGATCGAAATAATAAACCGCTATAACTGATTACCAATACGGTAGTGCAGGTAGCATAAACGTAGAGAGTAACTATGCTTAATCCTTTTGATATTATAATTTTTGGGGGCGGTGGTGATCTTGCGTTACGCAAATTATTACCTGCAATGTATCGAGCATATCAAGAAGGCAACTTACCGCAAGGCTCACGTATTTTACCTACCGTGCGAGAACAAAGTAAATGCGATGAATACATCGATACCGCACACAAAGCACTACAAGAATTTTTAAGTAAAGGCGAATATAACGCAAAGGATTGGAAATCGTTCTCAAAGTTTTTAGTGCCAGTAGTGAGCAATGTAACCGAAGCAGATGATAACTGGGATGTACTGAAAAAAATTCTAGATGAAGACGACAGCGATAAATCGCGTGTATTTTATTTATCTCTTCCACCCGCTGTGTATGGGGCCTGTTGTGAAATACTTTCGACTAAAAAGCTAATTACGGCTAACTCTCGTGTTGTAGTTGAAAAGCCAATTGGTTATTGCGGCGAGTCAGCTGAAGTGATTAACGCGAAAATTGCTGAATATTTCAATGAAGAGCAAATTTTCCGTATTGATCACTACCTAGGCAAAGAAACTGTTCAAAACTTAATGGCGCTACGGTTTTCAAATTCATTATTTGAAAACATGTGGGATGCTAAATCGATTGATAACATTCAAATTAGTTTGTCAGAAACGGTAGGGCTTGAAAGCCGCGCCGGTTTTTACGATAAAGCAGGTGCTTTACGTGACATGGTACAAAACCATTTATTACAGCTGTTATGTTTAGTTGCCATGGAGTCGCCGCATAAGCTCAATGCTAATAGCATTCGTAATGAAAAGTTAAAGGTGTTGGAGGCATTACGCGCACTTGAAAATGAAGAGGTTGATGACAATTGTGTTCGTGGTCAATATGTCCCAGGCGAGTTAGAGGGTAAAATTGTCCCAGGCTATCTTGAAGAGCTAAATGAAGGGGCAAGTAAAACAGAAACGTTCGTTGCTATTCGTGCCCACATTGATAATTGGCGTTGGGCGGGTGTGCCATTTTATTTACGCACGGGTAAACGTATGGCAAAACGCTGCGCTGAAATTGTAGTGCAGTATAAACAAGTGTCACATAACGTATACGAAGACAGCGTAGGCAATATTGAGCCAAACCGTTTGATCATTCGTTTACAACCACAAGAAAGCATTCAGCTAACCCTGATGTCTAAGCGTTTAGATAATTTAGATATGCAACTTGAGCCTGTGACTATGAACATTGAATTGTCGCAAGCATACAGTAATGGTTTTCATTCAGATGCTTATAAGCGCTTAATGCTCGATGCGGCTGCTAACAATCCATCCCTATTTATTCATCGTGATGAAGTGCGCCAAGCATGGAAATGGATTGACCCTATTATTGAACGCTGGCAAGAAAAAGGTAAACCCGCATTGTATAGAGCCGGTACTTGGGGCCCTGAAGACGCTGATGAATTATTAGCAGAGAGTAATCATGTATGGTTTAACGCTGGCGATAAGGCATAGATAATGGCAACGATAGTAGAAAAATTTTTCGATGATAAAGCCGCGCTAACAGCTGAGCTATCTCAGTCATTAGAGTGTGCGCTACGTGATGGAATTGAAGGTGATGGCCGAGCAGTACTGATGGTTTCAGGTGGTTCATCACCAGAGCCTGCGTACCAGCATTTGTCAACCCTTGATTTAAACTGGGCTAATGTTGATGTTGCTATGGTTGATGAACGCTGGGTTGATGTGAGTCATGAAAAAAGTAATGAGGCGTTTATTCAGCGTACTCTATTACAAAATCATGGTGCAGCGGCTAATTTTATTAGCATGAAAAATACAGCACCGACTGCCGAACAAGGCGTTGATGCTTGTGAAGCGCAGTTTCAAGCATTAAAACGTCCGTTTGATGTAACCATTTTAGGTATGGGCCCTGATGGCCATACAGCGTCGTTATTTCCACGTGCAAATGGGCTAGAAAACGGCTTAAACTCAAATCAACTTGTGTGCGCTATTAATGCGATACAAAGTGACGTTACTGGCAGTATTACCGAGCGTATGAGCTTAACGTTGAGCGCAATTGCACAGTCAAAAGTGGTCAAATTACTTATTAGTGGTGATGAGAAGCTTGCTGTTTATAAGCAGGCAAAAGCAGGGGGCGATGTGAATGAAATGCCACTACGTGCGGTATTAAATCATCCTGATATCAATATTGAAGTCTATTGGGCACCCTAGCTTTTACATAAATAAACTATTCTAAAACCAATTCTCTTAATGGTTTAATTAAAGGTCAGTCGCTTCGCTACTGGCCTTTTTTTAGCTTAAGATTAAATAAGCTAGGCATTTAACCACAGGCAATATTCACACCCTTTACAATTTTGAACAGCATTAGCCAAAAATATTCATGTTACTAGTTTGAACGTAAGTACCAACTGAACCCTGTTTTTTATGAAATAATTAATTATTTTAAAATCAGTTATTTAATAATAAATCAGTTAAATTTCATACAAAAAGCGCGGAAAAATGTAGCAAAAATGTAATTTAGCATGTATGGTTTGTTACTATCATGACAGCGCTGTCATAATGGTGGGGCAAAATGATGAACAAAACCAACAAAATGATTCGAGGGGAATCCTGTGTTAGCTAAAAATTTTAAAAAAAGCTTATTAGCAGTAAATATCGGCTTAGTAATGGGAGCCGGGTTTACTGGTGCTGCATTCGCAGCCGATGAAACTAAAGTTCAAGAAGATGTTGAAGTTATTGAAGTACGTGGTATTCGCGGCTCTTTAGAGGCATCTTTAAACACTAAACGCTTTTCAGATTCTGTGGTAGATGCATTATCGTCTGAAGATGTAGGTAAGTTTCCAGACAGCGATGTAGGCGAGGCATTAGGCCGTATCTCTGGTGTTGCTGTAAATAGAGCATTTGGGCAAGGTCAACAAGTTTCTATCCGTGGTGCATCAGCGCAACTAACACGTACTTTATTGAATGGCCACTCTGTTGCTTCAACAGGTTGGTATGATCAACAAAATATTGATCGTAGCTTTAATTATTCGTTACTGCCGCCTGAAATGGTGGGTAGTATTGAAGTGTATAAATCATCGCAGGCCGATATTGTGGAAGGCGGTATTGGTGGTACTGTTATTGTTAATACGCGTAAACCACTAGAGTTAGATGCAAATACTGTATTTGCAAGTATTAAAGGTGATTACGGCTCAATATCAGAAGAAGTCGATCCAGAAATTTCAGGTTTGTATAGTTGGAAAAATGAGGATGAAACTTTTGGTGCACTTGTTTCGGCGGCATTTTCAGAAACTAACTATCAGCGTAATGGTATTGAGTCGTTAGTTGGTTGGGGTGACATTGTTCCTTCAACATTTCAACAACAACGTGAACGTACTGCGATAAATGCTACGTTCCAGTATAGACCAAGTGATGAGTTAGAGTTTGGCTTGAACGTCATGAGTTTAGATTTATCCGCAGATAATGCAAATACGTCATTATTTGTAATATTCCCAGATGATAAGGACGCTGCGTGTGAGCAAGTAAATGTAGATGGCACATGTACTTTTTATCGGCGTTCAGGTAATGGTGCCAACCCTGGCTGGGCACAAACATGGGCTCGTGCGGGCTCAATGACATCAGAAACCGTTGATTTAGACTTCAAATATGTAGGTGAAAAATTTGAAATTGAAGGTCGAATTGGTAATACGCAATCAGACGGTGGCACAGACTTAACGGCTAATTATGGCTTTTGGTTAGGAACTGCAGCAGATTACGCGGGTACGTATGATGCAACTGGCGATGAAATAAAAATTGATGTGGCTAACAAGTCTTTTACACCCGATGACTTTCAAGGGGAGTTATCTTCTGCTGGTTGGGCACTTAAAAAGCAGCCAAACACAGATGAAGAAACCTATGCCCAGCTTGATTTTACTTTCCCTGTAGATTTCGGTGTTATTACGTCAATTAAAACAGGTCTTCGTTGGGCTGATCATGACGTTAAGCAAGAAACCTACACCGCAAACGTAGTCGATTCGATTTCAGCTTATGATGCGTCACGCTATTATTCAGGTACAGTGACATCAGGTGCGGGTTATGTATTACCCCAGCCAAAGCTTGATCAAATGATTGGTGATGGCTATGCAGCAATTACAAGCTTTGATAATAGCTCAATAGCATACAAATCAGGTTACGGAACTATTCAAGAAGAAAATATTTCTTTATATGCAATGGCTAATTTCTCAGCTGAGGGCATTCGTGGTAACTTCGGTATTCGCTATGTATCAACTGATGCAGAGTCTGATTACTATGCGCTAGATGCAACGGGTAGTTACGGCAATGGTTTGAGCACAGAAAAAGCGGATTATAATGAAGTGCTACCAAGTGTGAATATTGCATTTGATTTAACCGAAGATGTAATTTTACGCTTCTCAGCTGCACAGGTTATTTCGCGTGCTAACTACACGGATATGTTTGCAGCTTCGTCACTCTCAGGTTACGAAGACGGTACAGTAGGAAATGAAGTTATTTCTACAGGTAATATCGGTCTAGAGCCATTTAAAGCAACACAATCAGATTTAGGGGTTGAATATTACTTTGATGGTGATGGCATGGTAAGTGCGACCTACTTTATTAAGAATATTTCATCATTTACAAAAGTTGATCAAATTCTTAATCAAAGTATTGGTATCGTTGACCCTGATTCAGATGTTGATAACTGGACAGTAGCAACCAAAGGCACAGGTTCAGGTGGTGAAATTCAAGGTATAGAGCTGCAAATTCAAGATGGGTTTGATAGTGGCTTTGGTTATCAAGCAAACTATACATGGGTCGACTCAGAAGCACCTGCTGAAAACTTTCCAGATCGTATCGAGTTATTCTCTGATTCATCAGAGCATACCGTAAACGTGGTAGGTTACTATGAAACTGATGACTACAGTGTTCGTTTAGCATATAACTGGCGTTCAGAATATATGGTTCGTGAAGCACCTTACTTCTACGGTAACCGTGAGCACCAAGACTACGGAACACTTGATTTAACTGCAAACTACGCCATAACTGACTACTTAGATTTAACATTTGAAGCTGTTAACATAACCGAAGAAGACAGCATTCAGATAGGTACAGCCACAGGTGATGCAGAAGTTAAGCCGGAGCTTCGTAATGGTTATCCAGCATGGAGTTTTGAAGGTGAAGCACGCTACAGATTAGGTATTGCCTTACGTTTCTAATTTAATTAGATAACGAAATGAAAGCCCGGTTATGACTGGGCTTTTTATTAGCTTTTTTATAAAGTGATTTAATTATGATAAAAAAAATAGCAATTGTTGGCGGGGGCACAGCAGGATGGTTAACCGCTAACCATTTAGGTCATGCTTTATTGGGCACAGGTACTGAAATCACTTTAATAGAATCACCCACTATTGCGAGCATTGGCGTTGGTGAGGGGACAGTTCCTTCAATTCGTAATTCGCTTCAAAAGTTTGGTATTCGGGAAACTGACTTTATCAAAGAGTGTGATGTTACCTTTAAGCAATCTATTAAATTTGTAAATTGGCTCGATAAAAAAAAGCATGGTGAAAACTACTACCATCATTTATTCGATCACCCCCATATATTTGGTGAAGAAATGACCCAGCAATGGCTTGCTGGTGAATTACATAATCGTTATGCCAATGCGGTGTCTAAGCAAGAAATTTGCTGTGAAGAAAAATATGCTCCTAAGTCAATATCTACCCCTGAGTATGTTGGAGTCAATGGCTATGCCTATCATTTTGATGCTAAAAAATTTGCGGCGTTTTTAATGAAACATGCCCAGGCTAATTTTGCAGTTAAACACCTCTATGCTGATATTTCAGACATTATACTTGACGATAATGGTTTTATTAGCCATTTAATAGATAGCGATAATAAACAGCTAGCTTATGATTTTATTGTTGATTGCTCAGGATTTAGCGCCGCTATTTTTGGTAAAAAATTAAATGTTGGATTTATTGATCGTTCTCATGAGTTACTCACAGATACTGCACTTACCTTGCAAGTTCCTACATCATTAGATGATGAAATTCCTCCTTATACTATCGCCACAGCTCACCAAGCTGGATGGATTTGGGATATAGCACTGACAAAGCGTCGAGGTGTTGGGTTTGTTTATTCATCTAAACACATGGATGAAGAGCAAGCGATAAAAAAATTGCATCATTACCTTGGTAATAAATTTACCAATTTACAGCCACGTAAAATTCCTATGAAAGTAGGGCGCAGAGAATCGTTTTGGCAAAAAAATTGTGTTGCTATTGGTTTATCTCAGGGGTTTGTGGAGCCCCTTGAAGCGACGGCTATTTTGCTGACCGATTTTTCAGCAGGTCTATTATCCAAGCGCTTTCCTCGTTATAAGGCTGATATACAGTACATTGCGGCTGATTTTAATAAGCATGTAGCTTATGTGTGGGAAAGTACTTTTGATTTTATTAAAATGCATTATTGCATTTCTGATAGAAACGACTCTTCGTTTTGGCAAGACAATCGTGACGCATCGGGGCTCTCTGATAAACTTAAATGTAACTTAGCGCGTTGGCAAAATTTTGCACCATTGCGGGAAGACTTCAGCAGTAAGTTTGATTTGTTTGATTTAGAAAATTATCTCTACGTGCTTTATGGTATGAATTATTTGCCTCGTAAAAAAGCCGTAACTGAGCAGATGAAAGAGTTGGCTGATAAACAACATGCCCTTAAAAACACTCGGATAAAACAATTATTAGCTGAGCTGCCAAAACATAGAGAGCTCATTAATAAAATACATCAATTTGGCTTGCAAAAAAATTAGGATTTAAATTAAAGTCAAAAAGATATTATTTAATCAATTCTAAAAAATGAGGAAATGGATAAGCGGCTATTTTTTAGATCACCATTATATTGATAGTCATTATCTAGGTTAGCACAATGCAGTAAGTTACTTTTATATAACACGACGCGGTTTTGCTTTGCTTTTATATTGATAACTTGCTCAAATAATGCGGTATTACTGTTTAAATACCCTCGATGTTCTGATTCATTATTCTTGGTTTGCTCTATTATTTCGCTAAAAAGGTGTTGGTTTTGTGCGGTTATTTTAACTAGGTTCTTAGGAATATAGCGATAAATTGACGTTCCGTTAGACTCTTTACCCGATATGTAATGCACTGCTGCAAAGGTGTTATTATCGGTTGAATCTATGTGAGGTATACGTTGTAGTAATTTAAGTTCACTGGCTTTTTGGGTCACTAACGATAGTTTGCAACGATGCAAATAGAGCGTTTTTTGTTCGTGGTTAAAAACCCCTCGTGCTTGTAAAGATATTAAGAGCTGCCTAAAAGTGCGGTAATAAGGTTCAGGCATTACATCTCGCTTACCAGGAAACAAAGTACCATCGCTGCCAACCGGCTCTAAATAAGCAACATGGTTGGCAAAATTGACAACTGGATCAATACTTTTTAAAAAATTGTCGATGATGATCACATCTTCACTCACCGTTTTAAGATGAACGACTTCAACCTTAAAATCAGGGTTTAATTTGTAGTGTTCCATTATCAATTTAACTTACTTCTTTCTAAGATTATTGAATATATTAACAAAAATCCATTATTAAGAAACAAAAAACAAAACCACTGCGGTATATTTTTTATACTATGCATTGTACAAACAAAAACTGTCTCTATTTGTTAATTAATAACGAACAAACTGACACAAAATTTTCACTTCCTTTTTGCCGTCAAAACCTTTAGCCTTAGGACACTAACAGTAAAAAATCAAATTTATAAAATAACGGAGCAGTAACATGGCGGAGCAACAAGTACAGCCTTTACACAACGAAAAACATGCCAACACTAAAATTAAAAATGGCATCAATATCGAATTTATGAAAACGCAACACTTAGTACCAGTGGTAGCCCATGAGTTTGCGCGTATCGCTAATGAATTTCCAATGTCTTTTGTTAAAAATAACGAAACAGGTACTTTTCAAGCGGTTGCTATGTTTGGCCTAGAGCCAGGTGAAAACTTATTTGTTGATGGCGACAAATGGACAGCTGCTTTTGCACCTATGGCAACAACACGTTACCCATTAGGGTTAGTAAAGCACCCTGAGCAAGACCAATTTGGTATTGTAATTGACGAAGCAAGTCAACTAGTGGGTGAAGAAGACGGTAATGCATTATTTGAAAACGGTGAAGAAACTGATTACCTTAAGCGTCGTAAAGAAGCATTAGTATCGTTTATTGAGTTTTCACAAGTCACTGATGCGTTTACTAAATTTCTTGCTGACAAAGAGCTATTAGTAGCACAAACACTCACAGTAGATATTAAAGGCGAGAAAAAAGACATCAACGGTATTTACCTTATTGATGAGAAAAAACTAAATGAGCTAAGCGATGCAGATTTTCTAGAGCTTCGTAAACGCGGTTATTTAGCACCTATTTATTCTTTTTTAACGTCTACTCATCAAGTAGCCCGTTTAGCGCGTTTAAAAGCGCAACAAGCGTAATTTTTAAACAGCATTTGAAAAGCGCCTCAGGGCGCTTTTTTTATACCATTAAACTTGCCCGTTTAGTGATGGAAAAATCAGTGCATGTGATGTTAAGTGGTCAAGGTGCTGAAGAGTTTGCTAAAGAGCAAGGCGTGAGCTTAGTCGAAAATAATATATTTGATACAAAGCACCGCTATGAGGCGTTACTAAAAGCCAAAAAGAAACTAGAGGCGAGCAGAAATACCAGTAAAGATTATCAAGCGGCGCACAAGGCGTTACCGGTTAATTATAAAGTGGGGACTGTGGGCGCGGTGGCACTGGATAAACAAGGTAATTTAGCGGCGGGCACGTCAACGGGCGGAATGACCGCAAAACGTTTTGGCCGTATTGGTGATGCGCCGGTTATCGGCGCGGGTACCTTTGCAGAAAACGCCTCGTGTGCGGTATCGGCAACCGGCCATGGCGAATATTTTATTCGTTATACTGTGGCAAGTGATATTTGCGCACGGGTAAAATATCAGGGTAAAACCATAGCCCAAGCAGGCGATGAAGTAATAAATAAGGTGCTTAAACCGATTGGTGGCACAGGCGGTGTTATTATTGTTGATACAAAAGGCAATATTAGCCTACCGTTTAACACTACAGGCATGTACCGCGCGAGTAAATCGAATACGCAAGCGACTTACGTGGGTATTTTTAGCGACGAATAAGCGCATTAATGAGTGGCTGAAGGGTTATATAACAATCCCCTGATTGTTATATTCTTTACAAGATTAACCCCAGCCATTTAATTTGCTACAATCGGGGCTCTTTGACTAATTTTTATAAGGTATGCAGGTGGTAAACCTAGGTCAGTTGTTTGGCGAGCTAAAAACGTGCTTAAAAAAAGATCAATTCAGTTTTAAAAAACGTCTCCATGGCGTTAAAAAAATTACCGACGAGGCAAAATTTACCAGTGCGCTTGAAAAAATTACGGCTGATATCAGTCGCAGTCAAACGCTTCGAGAGCAACGTTTAGCTGGGCTACCTAACGTTACTTACCCTGAACAATTGCCCGTTAGTCAGAAAAAAGACACCATTAAAGAGGCGATTGCTAATAATCAAGTGGTGATTATTGCCGGTGAAACAGGCTCGGGTAAAACAACACAAATTCCTAAAATGTGTTTAGAGTTAGGCCGTGGGGTTGATGGGTACATAGGCCATACGCAACCCAGACGTTTGGCTGCACGTAGCGTTGCCAATCGTATTGCAGAAGAAATGCAATGCGAGCTTGGTCAGCAAGTCGGTTTTAAAATTCGCTTTAGCGATCAGGTTTCTACTAACAGTTATATAAAACTGATGACCGACGGTATCTTATTAGCAGAAATACAACAAGACCGCTTTTTAAACCAATACGACACCATTATTATTGATGAGGCGCATGAGCGTAGTTTAAACATTGATTTTATTTTAGGGTATCTTAAAAATTTACTACCAAAACGTCCTGATTTAAAAGTTATTATTACCTCTGCGACCATTGATCCAGAACGTTTCTCTAAGCACTTTGATGATGCGCCAATTATTGAAGTATCAGGCCGCACATTCCCTGTAGATGTACGCTATAACCCCATTAGTGATATCCAAAAAGAAGACATGGAAGCTGAGGGTGATCAACTACAGGGCATTTTTGATGCGGTCGATGAACTTTGCGCTGAAGGCCCCGGCGATATACTGATCTTTTTAAACGGTGAGCGAGAAATTCGCGACACCGCTGATGCGCTAAGCAAGCGTAATTTAAAACACACCGATATATTGCCTTTGTACTCAAGGTTATCGAACGCTGAGCAAAATCGTATTTTTGCGTCGCATTCGCGCCGTCATATTATACTGTCTACCAACGTTGCTGAAACATCGCTCACGGTGCCGGGTATTCGTTATGTAATTGATCCGGGCACAGCGCGTATTAGTCGTTACAGTTACCGTACAAAAGTGCAACGTTTACCTATAGAGCCTATTTCGCAAGCCAGTGCAAATCAGCGTATGGGGCGCTGTGGGCGTGTAGAAGCGGGTATTTGTATTCGTTTGTATTCAGAAGATGATTTTTTATCGCGCCCTGAATTTACCGATCCTGAAATACTGCGTACTAACTTAGCGTCAGTTATTTTACAAATGCTGGCATTAGGGCTTGGTGATATGGCGCAATTTCCTTTTGTGCAAGCGCCAGATAGCCGTAACATTAACGATGGTTTAACCCTGCTTGAAGAGTTAGAAGCGGTAAACGAAGCTAAACGTCATCAAAAAACCAGTTTAACGCAGTCTGGCCGAGAGCTTAGCCGTTTGCCCGTGGATCCGCGTTTAGCAAAAATGGTGTTAACTGCGCATAAGCTCGGCGCATTGCGTGAGGTGATCATTATTGTTGCCGCACTCTCAATTCAAGATCCACGTGAGCGTCCACAAGAAAAACGCCCAGCTGCGAATGAAAAACACGGTCGTTTTGACGATCCAGACTCTGATTTTATTGCCTTTTTAAACTTGTGGAATTACCTCGAAGAGCAGCAAAGTGAGTTGACCAACAGCCAGTTTAGAAAGCTATGTCAAAAAGACTTTTTAGCCTATATGCGTATTCGTGAATGGCAAGACATCGTTTATCAAATCAGCACTGTGTGCAATGAAATGAAAATGAAAGCCACCACCAATGTGGCAGACAGCGAGCTTATTCACAAAGCACTGTTAAGTGGCATGCTCAGTCATATCGGTTTTAAAGACGAAAAGCAGCTGTATAAAGGTGCGCGAAATAGCCAATTTCATATTTTTCCAGGGTCAGGCTTATTTAAAAAGAGTCCAAAGTGGATGATGTCGGCTGAACTGGTGGAAACCAGTAAACTCTATGCGCGTATTAATGCCAAAATTGATGTGAACTGGGTAGAACCCTTTGCTCAACATTTGGTAAAACGCAGCTACACAGAGCCTCATTGGGAGAAAAAACCCGGCGCAGTCATTGCCTTTGAACAACAAACATTATATGGCCTGCTAATCGTTAATAAACGCCGGTGTGTGTATAGCAAGATTGATCCTAAAGTAAGTCGTGAATTGTTTATCCGCTCTGCACTGGTTGAACAAGAGCTGGGATTAAATGAAGCGTTTTTAGCGTATAACCGCCAATTGATTGAAGATATTCAAGTGCTTGAGAATAAATCTCGAAGGCGCGATATTTTAGTTGATGAGCAAACCTTGTTTGAATTTTACGAGAAGAAAATACCTGGCGATATTAACAACCGAGCTGCGTTTATCAAATGGTATAAAACACAAAAACAACAAGACAAACACACCCTGCATATGACCCGTGATGAGTTAATGCAGCATGGCGCCAGCAGCATTACCGAATTTGACTACCCTGATACGTGGCAGCAAGATAATTTGATGTTGCCGCTTACCTATCACTTTGATCCAGGCCAAGCGATTGATGGCGTTGCGGTACAAATACCCGTTGCACTGTTAAACCAAGTACAAGAAAGTGGCTTTGATTGGCATATACCGGCATTTCGTCACGCGTTAATTTGTGGGTTAATTAAGTCATTGCCTAAGTCACTGCGTCGTAACTTTGTTCCTGCACCTAATTATGCCGATGCGGTGTTAGCGGCTATAGAGCCATTACAAGGCTCGTTAATCGACTCGCTAAGCAATCGTTTACTGCGCATGACAGGCGTACGTGTTGACTCTGAAGCGTGGGATTTAAATGCCCTAGCTCCGCATTTAAGGCTACAATTTGAAGTGCGCGATGAACACGATGAATTATTAGCGCGAGGGCTTGATTTAGCTAAACTTAAAGCGCAGCTTCAAGGCAAGGTCACCGACACCTTATCTAAAGTGGCCGACAAAGGCATTGAAAAAACCGACTTAACGCAGTGGGATTTTGGTGCGTTACCAACATCCTATGTTAAAAAGCAAGGTCAGTACGAAATTAAAGCGTACCCTGCGTTGGTGGATAAAAAATCAACGGCGGCAGTGGAGCTATTCGATAATGAAATAAAAGCGCAATTAGCACATCAGCAAGGTTTACGTCGTTTAGTGCTATTAAATGTGCCATCACCCATTAAATACTTGCAGCAAAACTTACCAAACAAGGCTAAGCTAGGGTTGTATTTTAATCCCTTTGGTAAAATTGCTGATTTAATTGATGACTGTATTGCCGCAGGCGTTGACAGCTTATTAGTCAAATATGACGATATCCGCACAAGCGATGCCTTTGAAGCCGTTAAAGAGCATATTCGCGGCGAATTAGGCGACACTGTGGTGGCCATTGCAACCCAAGTAGAGCAAGTACTGAGCATTGCCCATGCGCTGCATAAAAAAATGAAAGGGCGAGTAGATTTAACCATGATCACCGCCCATGGTGATATTAAGTCGCAATTAGAGTCGCTTATTTTTAAAGGTTTTGTGAGTCAGCACGGGGCGGATAAACTTGGTGATTTAATTCGTTATTTAAAAGCGATTCAAAAGCGACTAGAAAAGTTACCGGTTGACCCAAATCGTGATAGGTTATGTGTATTAGAACTGGAAAAAGTGGCGCAAGAATACAAAAAATTAACAACTAAAACGCCTAAAGGTATGCCATTGCCTGATGATGTTGAAGCTATTTTTTGGATGCAGCAAGAATTACGAGTCTCTTTATTTGCACAAACCTTGGGTACACCTTATCCAATTTCTGCAAAGCGGGTATTAAATGCGATAAAAGAAATTGAATAGCTTTGGTGTTATCTATTAAGATAACTTGTAGAAGCATTGATTGAGAAGGAATGACATTGCTATGTCCTCATTAATAAAACATAAATCACGGAAGTTGTTAGTGGTTGACGACGAGTATTTCAATTTTGAAATTCTTAAGGCGGGGTTAGCATCCGCATTTGATTTAAGTTATGCTGACTGTGGTAAAAGTTGTTTAGCATCCGCCATTGCAAATCCACCCGACATTATTTTGCTGGATGTGTGTATGCCGGGACTTGATGGTTACGATACTTGTCGTATCCTCAAACATACGCCTGAGACAAAACACATTCCGGTGGTGATGTTATCTGGATTAGAATCAGCACTTGAAAAACAAGCCGGTTTTGATGCAGGCTGTGATGAGTATGTGGTAAAACCATTTTCTATCGCCATACTACGAGAAAAAATTAATAACATTGTAGAGGGAATTATGTTTACTGAAGATAAGCGAAACTATAGACGCATGCAGGTTAATACACCAGCTATGTTAACCTCGATTGAGCCCGTCGCGGGGCTAAGTTATACCGCGACTTGCCTTGACTTAAGTGCAACGGGGCTTTCTTTACAGCTTGATGATTTATTGGAACTTAATTCAGTTCTATCGGTTGATATTGCATCAACCCATCCGAGCATTGCACCATTAAAAGCCACTGTTAAAGTGATACGTGCCAGCACAGAAGAAGATGGCACGATAACCGCGGGGCTTGAAATTATTGAGTTTAACTAACTACTTAACCAGTTTTTAGTAGACCTTACAAATAAGGCCTTTAAGATAAAAACCTTCAGGGTAGCTGCCCGCAATAGGGTGGTCAGCTGCTTGATTTAAGCGCTCTATAATAAGTAAATCTTTGCCTGCATCAAGGGCTGCGTCTGCGACCACTTTTTGAAACAAATTTTGCTCCATTAACCCAGAACACGAAAAGGTCAGTAGTGTGCCGCCTGGTTTTAATATTTGCATTGCAATCATATTTATATCTTTATAACCCCGACACGCCCCAGTTAGCTGCGCTTTATTATCGGCAAATTTTGGCGGATCCATAACAATAGTATCAAACATCACGCCGTCTTCACGGTATTGGCGTAATAACTTAAATACATCTTGTTTAACAAAGTCGACTTTATTTAAATCAAGATTGTTATGTTTAACATTGCGCTTTGCTGTATCTAGTGCTGGTTGTGATACATCGACATTAGTGACATGCTTACAGCCACCACGCAAGGCATAAAGCGAAAAAGTACCTGTATAACTGAAGCAATTTAATACCGTTTTGTCTTTTGAAAAACGTTCCAGTGCAGCACGGCTATCACGTTGATCTAAATAAAACCCAGTTTTATGGCCTTCAATAACATCAACTTCAATCTTTAAACCGTTTTCTTCAATGATGACGGGTACTGAGGGTTCATTACCCCACAGTACGCCTTTAATTGGCTCTAAACCTTCTTTGGTGCGAACGTCAACATCTGAGCGTTCATAAATATTTGAGCCTGGAAAAATAGCCATTAATGCGCCAACAATTTCACCTTTATGGCGCTCAGCACCGGCGCTGAGCAGCTGACAAACCAAGGTATTATCAAATTTATCAATGGTGACACCCGGTAAATAATCTGATTCAGCGGCGCAGAGCCTAAAACCAGTCAGTCCACCTTCTTCAATCGTATGACTACGTGCTTCGAAAGCACGACGCAGGCGACGTTCAAAAAAATGCTGATCAATCACTTCTTTTTCATCAAAGCTCCACACACGCGCGCGAATTTGTGAATGCGGGCTGTAAGCGGCGGTAGCTAAAAACTTACCTTCGCTGTCGTGTATGGTGACTGTGTCACCTAATCCGGGTTTACCTTTAATTCTTTTGATGGCTTTAGAAAATAACCAAGGGTGTTTTCTTTTTAATGATTTATCGCGACCAGCTTGTAGGTAAACGGCAGATGACATAGGGCTTCTCTGTAGTAGTATATAAGCGCTGTATTTTAGTCAAGGCATGCTCAACATACAATGAATGTTTTGCAAGGGCCTTATAAATCGCGTTAAAGTAGTGGATATTAATTCGTTTAAATAGATTTTTGGAAATTCGGTGGACAACTCAGCCCTAAACCCTTCATTAATGCAACGTGATCAGCAATGCAGAGAATTTATTACTTCTTTGATACATGCCGATGTAGCTCATGATATTACCCATATTGAACGGGTTGTGCGTGTCGCAGTTAAATTATGCAATGCGGAAAAAGCCAATATGAATGTTGTTTTACCTGCTGCGTGGTTACACGATTGTGTTGCGGTAGCTAAAAATCATCCTGATAGGGCAAAAGCCTCGAAAATGGCTGCTGATAAAGCGATCAGTTTTTTAACATCTATTGGCTATGATGAAACGCTATTTGATGATATTCATCATGCCATTGCAGCACATAGTTTTAGTGCCAATATTGCAATTAAAACCATCGAAGCGCAAATTGTACAAGATGCTGACAGAATGGATGCACTAGGCGCTATTGGTGTAAGTCGTTGTATGAAAGTGGGGGGCTCAATAAGCCGACTTTTGTACAATCCGAATGATCCATTTTGTTTAGAGCGTGAACCTGATGATAAACAGTACACTTTAGATCATTTTTTTATAAAGTTACTGCATATTGCAAAAAGTATGAATACACCTTCTGCTAAAGCAGAAGCACTTAGAAGAACAGCTTACATGTATGACTTTTTAGAGCAGTTAAAATCTGAAATTGGAGGGTAAGTCAGTGAGGCCAAAATTGAGCGGTATTGATCATTGTCATTTAAATGTTGAAAGCCTCACCCAAGCCGTTGATTGGTATGAAAAGGTGCTTGGTTTTACCGTAGTAGAGGAATTAGCATTTTTCTATGTATTTTAAAGATAACAGTGGGAATAGCCATGAGATCACTTCCCATGATTATGATGTTATTAAAGCACAGCTTGAAGCTTAACTATCTTAAAGTTGCTCGGTATTTTTAAGCGTTCAGATTTTAATGTTTATCGTGGTGGGATCACTTGTGACCGCTACAACACACAGGCGTTATTCATTGTTGGATTACATTTTAAAGCGCAGTCAGCGTAGAAAAACAGTGGCAATCAAAGTTGCACAGCGTGAGCTTACAGTGTATGCACCTCATTTTGTTACTAAAACACAAATTAACGACTGGTTGTTAAGTAAACAGGGTTGGATTGACGCTCAGTTACATAAGCAAAAAATTCAAGCAGATACACGACAGTTTCCACTTAAAAGCCACAGTATTACATTATTCAATGAAGTTATTAATGTGAAATTTGAAAAAGCAGCATGCACCCAGTGGCAACATTACAATGAAAGTCAAACGTTGTTACTGAGTGTTTCTTCACGTGTAAAGTATCAAACGCAAATGTATCAACGTTTGTTAGAGCAATTTTTGCATGAGAAGTTAGAGGGTTATATTGAAATGCGAGTTAACGATTACTGTCAGCTGATGGATGAAACGCTACCGAGTAATATTCGTATTCAATCGTATAAACGTCGTTGGGGCAGTTGTAACCGCAGGCGTGAACTGACCTTTAACTTACACCTTGCAAGCGCACCCACATGGGTAATTGATTATGTGATTGTTCATGAGTTGGCGCATTTAAAGTACTTAAATCACAGCGCTCAATTTTGGCACCGTGTGGAATTATTTTATTCAGATCATAAACAAGCAAGTAATTGGTTAAACAACTATGGTGTGAGTTTACAGTGGGTATTTGAATAAAAAATAAAAACAGAAAGGAAAAGTGGTGGAGGGAGCTGGATTCGAACCAGCGAAGGCTGAGCCGTCAGATTTACAGTCTGATCCCTTTGGCCGCTCGGGAACCCCTCCACACTAATTGTCATTGCATTTGGCGCCACTTAACTTAGCCTAAGAAAAGTGGTGGAGGGAGCTGGATTCGAACCAGCGAAGGCTGAGCCGTCAGATTTACAGTCTGATCCCTTTGGCCGCTCGGGAACCCCTCCAATGCAACGCGGCAGATGATAGCAAACTTCTTATTTAAGTAAAGAAAAAAGCTAAAGAAAATTCAAATATAGCCGATAAACACTTATTAATTAGTTAAATAGGCTAAAGTCTATGCAGGTTGGTGATTTGTTAATCACAGAGAGCCAGTTAAACACTAGGCTCAATAAAAGTGTGCATGAAAGTCGCCGTGGCGAGTTTTCGCTTTTATTAGCAATGCTCTCTCATGATGCACTCGACTTTAGTGAATTTCACTTACCAAAAAGTGATGCAAAGAGCTATCAAACTGATGAAGATACCTTACGTAAGCAATTGGGCGCGGGCCCAAAGCAACCATTAGCGCCTGATAGCTTTGATATGCTAATTGGTAAAAATAACATTGAATTACTTGCTCAAATGGGCAGTGCAGCGGGTATGCGTGAGATAAAACTACAGCAATATTTAAAACCAGAACCATTACATATTCGTGATAATAAAAACCATATTCCAGTTAATGTAATTGATAACTGCGAATTAGCGGTGCGACGTCGCCTTAAAAAGACAGACATTGAGCTCTCAAACCCACCAATGGATGCCGTAGCTTTTTATGATGATTTACAAAATGAGGCCCTACACCAGCCATTACACTTATTTAGTGCCTAATTAAATTCGTTTAATGTCTCAGAACTAACAGCCATAAATAAGCCTAATAAGGTCAATTTAGTTGCTTTATTAGTGTTTTATACATGCCATTTGATTGTAATAAACAATGTTTATAGTAGTTAGTAACGAGTGGCTTTATAGGCGCTTTATTTTCATAAGCGATTTAATATAAAAAAAGCATCCAAAACTTAAATGCAATTGCTATAATGGCACAAATGGTATGACATTAAATGCCATTATCATTAAACCAAGGTAATTAGGAACGTAATGAAGAAAACATTCACGCTGAATCACGAGAAAATCAAATACCCTCGTATGGTTGATGCTGCAAAGCATGAAGTGAAAAAATATTTGAAAAGAGAACGTAATAAAACTTTACCTGATGATGCTGATTATTGGGCATTTGATTGTAAGTTTGGTAATACAGCACAAGACGCTCAAGTTGTTCGCGTTGCTGAAATTAACAACCATATTAGTGAAATTGAAAAGCAAGGTTTAACGTCTTTTTACTTAGAGATTTTAGCAAGACCTGCGCAGCGTCAAGACTTTGATGAAGGTAATGACGAATAAAACGCCAAGCTGCGTTTAGTGTAGATTTGAAAATGGGCCAAGTGGCCCATTTTTTGTGGTGACGTTTACACGCTATGGCATTTTTTATATTTTTTATTACTGCCGCAGGGGCAGGTATCGTTTCGTTTTACTTTAATATCGGCAACCGGTGTAATTTCACCATCAAGGTAGCGCCACTGTTCATCTTCTTTAATAAATCTTGAATGCTCTGCCAACTCGCAATATAAATCTTGATAAAAATAATGAGCTTTAAATTTTACAAATCCTGTTTCATCGTTATAACCAGAGTCTAATACGGTTAAGTTTACAAAGCGGCAGCTAGTTGCAAAATCTTTAATATCTGACACTGGGTTTTCTAGTTGCTTTTCTTTTGCGTAACTATCATAAATAAAAGTCGCGTTTTCAGTGGCATAAGCACTATAGCGCGCCCGCATAAGTTGTTTAGGTGTTTTTGGGTGTTTAGTTTTTAAATGAAAAGGCTCGCAGCAATCAGCATAAAGTTGCTGGCTGTTACAAAAACATAATAGGGCGCTAGAGGTCATGATAAATGTACTGCGTATTAAAATGTTAGTTTACCAAGCTTATTGCGCAAGTGAAATCTCAGGCTGAGCGCTTTTTTTACTAAAGCAATACAACTTAGTGCGCGTATGACTCAAATTTAATGATAGTTGCGATAACTGTGCATTATTTATTATGTCAGTCCAAGTTATTACGGCTGCAAAATTACCATTGTGCAGTGCTGAGCTTAAAACATACTCCAAATTAACTAAATGTTTTTGCCGAATAACTAACAGTTTGCTGGTATTAATTGAACATGAATCAAGTAACGCTTTGCTAGGTACGTTATCTGGCGCAATTAACAACGTCCATGCATTTAAGCTATTATATTGGTGTAATACTTTTAATAACTCAAAAGTTGCTGAAATTTCATCTTCAATTTGCACAACGTTAACACAATCTGATTGGCCATCTTGTTGGTAGCTTTTAACTGTTCTTACGGTAACTGGCTGTAACATTATCATCTCACTCACTGGGTTTATATACAGTACACGTATACAGTAGTTTATACAGTTGTTTGGTGCAAGTGTTTTTTGCTATTTTTTTGTACAGCTGTTTCGTTTAAACCGTTAAAATTACTATCGACTAATTAATAATTCATATATAACAAAGAGTTGAATTTTAAGTGTGCATGTTCTCACCTTAAGATGGCCTGAGAATACAGTGGCTGTAGTAAATTAAGCGTTGTTTTTAACGTGTTAACGCTTAATTTAAGTAACTGATAATAGAGTTGAAGGGCTGTAAAAATTACTTATCGCTGCTTGAGGGGATCAAGTGGGAAAATTGTAACTGATGAATTTGTTCATACAGACTTGCAGCGTAACATTGCGCATCTTTAAAGCGTTTGGTGCTAATGTGTTTGCGTATATCGTTTATTGCCTCTATCGCGGGTTCATAGCCTTGACTACTTGCTAAGCTAAGCCATGCTGCACCATGGAACACACTTTGTGGTACGCCTTGCCCTTTTATAAAAAATAACCCTAAATAAAACTGAGCACGGTAGTTCCCTGCCATTGCTGCCAAACGCATCCACTTTGCCGCTAAAGCGTTTTGTTCATTCTTAAGGTAATAAAGGGCTTTATTTAATGTGTCTTGATCTGTACTTTTAGAACTCGCAGGCAGATTTGTATCGCTTGGCTGCGTTACAAAAGAAAGAATATTGTCTAGTTGTTGCTCTAGGTCTTGGCCGCTAGGTGTTGTTTTGATCATATTAATTCATTTGTTATTTTAAACACTTAGCTAGTTTAGTATAAAGCAAGGCAAAATGTCCTGTAAAAAGTGATTTTTATGCTAAAATCTCGCCACTTTTTATAACCACAAGTATATTATGCTCGACGCTTTATTTAAAATCCGTGCAAATAATTCTTCGGTTCGCCGTGAATGTATTGCCGGTATGACTACATTTATCACCATGGTTTACATCGTTTTCGTCAATCCTGCTATGCTTGCTGAGGCAGGTATGGATCAAGGAGCTGCCTTTGTTGCTACTTGTATTGCTGCGGCAATAGGGTGTTTTATTATGGGCTTGTGGGCTAACTATCCGCTCGCATTAGCACCTGGTATGGGCTTAAATGCTTTTTTTACCTATGGCGTTGTATTAGGTATGGGTTATAGCTGGCAAGCTGCACTGGGTGCGGTGTTTATGTCAGGGTGTCTATTTTTAATATTAAGCTTGTTTAAGGTACGCGAGTGGATCATAAATGCTATCCCTTTAGTGCTTAAACAAGCAATAGCAACAGGTATTGGTGCGTTTTTGGCACTGATAGCACTTAAAAGTGCGGGTATTATCGTATCAAGCCCTGCAACACTGGTGCAGCTGGGTGATATTACTTCCCCTGGTCCATTATTAGCTATTTTTAGCTTTTTTGTCATCGCTGCATTGCTTTATCGTGATTTTAAAAGTGGCGTACTGATTAGTATTTTACTAGTCACCGCGATTGCAGTGTCTATGGGGTTAGTGGAGTATCATGGTGTTATTGCAATGCCACCTTCTATCATGCCTACCTTTATGCAACTTGATTTTAGTGCTGCTTTTGAACTGTCTATGTTGAGTGTTATTTTTGCATTTTTATTCGTTGATTTGTTTGATACCTCGGGCACGCTTGTAGCGGTTACTCAAAAGGCTGGGTTAGCAGATAAAAACGGTAATATGCCGCGTTTAGGCCGTGCATTAAGTGCAGACAGTACAGCTACCATTGCAGGTGCAATGCTCGGTACTTCAACAACCACATCATACATTGAGTCTGTTGCAGGGGTATCGGTTGGTGGTCGAACCGGTTTAACGGCTGTAGTTGTGGGTTGCTGCTTTTTACTGATGATGTTTTTTGCACCTTTAGCACAGATGGTGCCAGCATATGCAACCGCCGGCGCTATTTTGTATGTATCTGTTTTGATGTTACAAAACTTAAAATTTGTAAACTGGGATGATATGACAGATGCAATTCCGGTGAGTGTTGTATTATTAATGACACCGCTGACCTTCTCGATTGCTCATGGTATTGCATTGGGCTTTATTTCTTATACCGCGGTTAAAGTGTTGTGTGGGAAAAAAGACCAAGTGAGTATAAGTGTATGGATTTTAACGGTGCTATTTATCGTTAAATTTGCATTTTTAGGTTAAGTTAAAAAAGCCCATGCGGTTTTGCATGGGCTTTAAAACTGATATGTTTGCTACTACCATTTCTTTTTAGGAGCAAAGAGTACGTCTAAGTCATCTTGCTCTTGCTCGTTCTTTTTCTTTAACGACGACGCATTAGAAGCTTTCAGTTCAGTACTTATCGATTCTAGGTAACCTTCAACTTCAGCGCGTTTTGCTGCAATATAATCATCATTAAATGAGACGCTATTAAGGGTTGTAGACGCTTTTTCAAAGTACTGCCGAGCAGAGCCTATCATGCCGGCTGTTTGGGCTGCTAATCCACGTTTTATTTGGCTTTCAATGTTAATTCTAAGCTGTAATTTTTCTAGGCGCTTATCTTCTGCGATAAACACTTGGCTATCGACTTTACCTTTATTGTGCTCGGAGCGAGCTATAACGCGCAGTTTTTTAATGCCCTGTATTAGCGATATTAATTGTTTGTCATTACCTGGTAAAACAAATCCCTCAGAGCCGTCTTGAATGGGGTTTTGCAAGCGTTCTTTTGCTTCTTTTAAACGGTTCTTTAATCCACTACCACCGGTTGAAATTGATACCATACTATTAAGTGCATCGTGAATACGCCGTTGTAATACTCGCTGAATGGGCTCTGAGAGTGGAATGTTAGCACTATTCATTAAAGCTTCTTCAGTTTCTTCAATAATAGCTTTATATTTTGTTAGTTCTTTACGTCGTTCAGCTTCTTGTTTTTCTTTGTGTTGTTGAACAGCACTAACCCATAGTGCAATGACGATAAGCGCAACAATTAATACAATTATAATGGAGACGATCATGTTATAATTCTCAAATTCTTAACCTTATGTTTTAATCTTACATTAAATATATAACAGTAGGGAAATTTTGCGCTGATTAACTGAAAAAAGTATCCCCATAAACCGGTTAAATCTTAATATGTTATGTTTTTTCTGCTGATAATCATTGCTATCTGAACTTTATTTATTGTGTTAACCTGAATTTTAATCGATTAATTGTTATATTATGTAACCTTAATCAGCCTTTTATATAGTTACCTGTTAATTATAGGGTGTGCTTTATCTGTCAATTTGAATTATAACGAAACTACATAACCATGAAATTACAACAACTTAGATATATCGTAGAAGTTCAAAATCATAAATTAAATGTCTCAGCCACTGCTGAAAGTTTGTTTACCTCTCAACCAGGTATTTCTAAGCAAGTACGTATGTTAGAAGATGAGCTAGGTGTACAAATTTTTGGTCGCAGTGGTAAGCACTTAACTCACGTTACAGGGGCTGGTGAAGAGATCATTAATATATCGCGAGAAATACTCTCAAAGGTTGAGGGTATTAAAGCGGTAGCTAATGAACATACGTTACCAAATCAAGGCAAACTTAATATTGCCACTACGCATACTCAAGCACGTTATGCGCTTCCAAGCGTTATTAAAGGCTTTACCCAGAAATACCCTGCAGTATCACTGCATATGCACCAAGGCACGCCGCAACAAATATCGGATGCAGCCGCACGCGGGGATGCTGATTTTGCAATTGCAACGGAAGCACTTCATTTATATTCTGACTTGGTCATGCTGCCTTGTTATCACTGGAATCGAAGTATTGTGGTTGCTAAAGACCACCCATTGGCGCAAAAAGTTAATAATTTAACTGTCGCTGATATTGCTCAATACCCATTGATCACCTATGTGTTTGGTTTTACAGGGCGTTCAGAGCTTGATAAAGCATTTAATGCTTATGGGTTAGAGCCGCATATTGTATTTACAGCAACTGATGCCGATGTGATTAAAACATATGTTCGTTTAGGGTTGGGTGTAGGCGTTGTTGCTTCAATGGCGATAGATAAAGCAAATGATTCTGACTTAGTGTGTATAGATGCCAGTCATTTATTTGAAGCGAGTACAACTAAAATTGGCTTTAGAAAGGGAAGTTTCCTACGCACTTACATGTATGACTTTATTGAACGTTTTGCACCGCATTTAACCAAAGAGCGAGTAGAGCGGGCAAGTTTATTACGTAATCAAGAAGACGTTGATAAATTATTTGCCGATATAGAGCTGCCGGTTAGGTAGTAATAAATAAAGATTCAAAAGCCGCTTGGTTGCAAAACTACGCGGCTTTTTTGTTTTTAACACTCAATAATATTAACTGCTAGTCCTCCGCGTGCGGTTTCTTTGTATTTAGTTTTCATATCGTTACCGGTATCAAGCATGGTTTTGATCACTTTATCAAGTGATACCTTTTGTTCGCCACTACCGCGAATAGCAAGGCGAGAAGCGTTAATTGCTTTAATTGCGCCCATTGCATTACGTTCAATACAAGGCACTTGTACTAAGCCACCTACAGGGTCGCAGGTTAAACCTAAGTTATGCTCCATGCCAATTTCAGCGGCATTTTCTACGTGCATGACGTTACCACCCACAATTTCAGTCAGCGCACCAGCGGCCATCGAACAGGCAACGCCTACTTCACCTTGGCAACCTACCTCAGCGCCAGAAATAGAGGCGTTCTTTTTGTACAAAATACCAATTGCGGCAGCTGTTAATAAATAGCGGGTAGCAATATCACGGTCAACTTCTTTGATAAAAGTGTGATAATACATCAATACTGCTGGTAAAATGCCCGCGGCCCCATTTGTTGGTGCGGTAACTACACGTCCTCCAGCTGCATTTTCTTCATTGACGGCCAATGCGAATAAATCAACCCAGTCCATAGCGCGCAGTGGATCGTTACTTACTTCGACATTAAGCTTTAAATATAAGCTTGGTGCACGGCGTTTTACTTTTAATCCACCAGGTAAAATACCTTCGGTGCGCATACCACGCGCAATACAGGCTTTCATTACTTGCCAAATATTAAATAGCTCATCTTTAATGGCTTCTTCGCTGCGCAGTGTTTTTTCATTTTTCATCATTAACGTCGATATGCTATAACCTGACTCTTTACACATTTCGAGTAATTCTTTAGCCGAGCCAAATGGGAATGGCGCTGGATTTTCTTCACGGATATCAATTGCGGCTTGTTTTTCTTTTTCAAACTCTTCATCCGTAACAATAAATCCACCCCCAATCGAGTAGTAAATTTTACTGTAAATTTTTTCGCCATTGTTATAGGCAATGATTTCCATTGCATTAGAATGCTTAGGCAGCGTTTTTCTGCGATGAAAAACAATAGCGCCTTGTTTAGGAAACTTAGCTTTGTGAGTTTGGTTTAAGTAAATAACCTGCTCATTTTCAATTTTTGCTAAAATGTCGTCAACTAAATCGGCATCAATGGTTTCTGGATCGTAACCGGCTAAGCCAAGTATCACCGCTTTACCCGAGCCGTGACCAACACCTGTTTGGCCTAATGAACCATAAAGTTCTACTTTTACATCGGTCACATTTGCTAATAGTTGTTGCTCATTTAGGGCGTTAACAAATAAGCGTGATGCGCGCATTGGGCCAACAGTATGTGACGATGAAGGGCCAATACCAATGCTAAACATATCAAATGCACTGATCATAATGTGTGTCTCTATTTAGTTTTCTCAGCATTAAGCTGCTGTTTGAACGGTCGACTATGATAACGTGGAAACGTAGGTGTGTAACCCTTATTAGTAAAGATTTAAACTGGTATGGCGAGTTGTTTTGTAAAGTTTTTAATAATACTGGCGGTTGCTCCCCATAAGAGTCCATGTGGGGTAATAAAGCCATTTAAAGTAATGGTTTTTCCGCCGCGTATAAAAGGCAGAGGCTGCCAGTTAGCCTCGTTACTGAGTGCTTTAATCGAGAGCAAAAAGCTGGCTTGTACTTCGTTGTGATCGTTCTCCCATACGGTTTCTTTTTTAATTAAGCCTACAAAAGGGCGTATGGTAAACCCGGTGAGAGTTGAATATTCAGGTAACTGGCCTAACACATGGACATTGTGCGGAGCAATATTAAGCTCTTCGTGGAGTTCACGAAGCGCGGTGGTGCGTAAATTCACATCATTAATTTCAAATTTGCCGCCCGGTAAGCAAATTTCTCCTGGATGATGATGTAAATATGTTGGTCGCTTACACAATAAAATATGTGCTTGATTGTTTATATCAATCAAAGGCAGCATGACCGCACTTGCTCGCTTTTTTTTGTTATCTTTGAGCTGATCTACCGCTAAGCTGCGGTTTAATTGAAAACGTGCCGCCACAGTTACACTATTCAAAGCAACCCTCAGTTAATATAGGGAGTATTTTATTTACTTTATCGTAAGTTTCTTGATATTCCAATTCGACTTTTGAATCAGCAACTATTCCACCGCCAGCCCAACAATATATTTGTTGTTTATGAGTGACTAAAGTTCGAATAGTTATACTGGTGTCCATGTTACCGCAGGCACTAATATAACCAATAGAGCCACAATAAACGCTGCGTCTGTGGGGTTCTAGCTCTTCTATTATTTCCATGGCACGTACTTTTGGTGCACCTGTAATAGACCCCCCAGGGAAGGCGGCTTCTAGTTGATCGACTGCCGTTTTACCTGCATCTAGGGTTGAGGTGACTGTGCTCACTAAATGATGCACCGCTGCAAAGCTTTCGATGGCAAATAATGAGGGCACAATAACCGAGCCCGGTTTTGCGACTTTTCCTAAATCATTTCGAAGTAGATCAACGATCATCACATTTTCGGCGCGGTCTTTACTGGAATTTGCCAGTAAGGTCGCTTGTTTTGCATCTTCCAGTGCATCGGTTTTGCGAGGTAAAGTGCCTTTAATCGGTTTTGTTTCTACTTTGTTGTCGTGCACTGCAATAAAACGCTCGGGTGAAATTGATAAAATAGCGCCCTGAGGATGATTAATAAAACTTGAAAAAGGCGCTTTATTAGCCTGAGTTAATTTAATATAGGCCGACCAAGGTGAGCCTTGGTAATGCGCGCTAAAACGCTGCGCTAAGTTAATTTGATAACAATCACCACTTCTAAGATACTCTTCAATGGCGGCAAACTTTTCGCTGTAAGTCGTTTGGCTCATATTTGACTGCCACTGTGATGTGAGCGTAAAACGTTGCTGTTTAGTTGGCTGCGCTAAATACTGCTGATACAGCCATAGGCGGTCTACATTGGGCTGGGAAACATAAAACCAGGTGTGCAGTTGTTTATCGTAAATCAGCGCATCGAGGTAAAGTCCAACGGCCATTTGCGGTAAATCAATGTCGTGTAAAGCGCTACTTGGTAGTTGCTCTAAGGTACGGCCTAAGTCATAACCAAAATAACCTAGCCAGCCACCATTAAAGGGTAAATTGTTCGCGGCTTTTGTCGTATCAAGCTTTGCCAGTTCATCATTCATTATTTCAAAGCAGCTTTTAGGGCTGTGCTGGCCATTAAAAATACTTTGATTATTTTCAACTTCAAGGATGCCATGAGGCGCGATCGCAATCATGTCAAAACGACTGTTAACATGAACGCTGTCACCTGAATCTAACAAAATGGCGTAAGGTAAATGAGCAAAATGCGAAAATACCTCAATACACTTTGCTGATATGGCTAATTCAACACAATTTTTTTTATTGTTTAGCATTTACTACCCCTTTAAGAACTGGCTCCAAACGGGCTAGGAGGGTATCATAAGTCAAATTTATTTGGCAGCGTTTAGTGAGCGCTGTGGCTGAAAACATTCGAACCACCGTCACAGGTTTGATATCGCTTACGTGCAGCGTGCGTAACAACAAATTAAGGAACCACTATGAGTACAATTTGTCAGCAAGACTTTATTGATAGCATTGAAGATGCCTTGCAATATATCTCGTTTTACCATCCTCTTGATTTTGTTCAAGCGTTAGAAAAAGCGTATAACAAAGAACAAAGTAAAGCCGCTAAAGATGCGATTGCACAAATTTTAATTAACTCGCGTATGTCGGCAGAAGGCAAGCGTCCGCTTTGTCAAGATACTGGGATCATCACTTGCTTTGTTAAAGTAGGTATGGATGTTAAGTGGGATAAAACCGATTTAACAGTACAACAAATGGTTGATGAAGGCACTCGTCGTGCGTATTTAAATCCAGATAACCCATTACGCGCATCTATTGTTGCCGATCCTGCTGGGGCACGTAAAAACACTAAAGATAATACGCCATCAGTGGTACACATTGACTTAGTGGCAGGTGATAAAGTCGAAGTAATGGTCGCTGCTAAGGGCGGTGGCTCGGAAAACAAAAGTAAAATGGTGATGTTAAACCCATCTGACGATGTGGCGCTGTGGGTAGAAAAAACGCTACCAACCATGGGCGCAGGGTGGTGTCCACCAGGCATGTTAGGCATAGGCATTGGTGGTACTGCAGAAAAAGCTGCGGTAATGGCCAAAGAGTCATTAATGGATCCGGTTGATATTCATGAGCTGATTGAGCGCGGCGCAGAGACAACAGAAGAAAAACTGCGTTTAGAAATTTTTGAGCGTGCTAATAAATTAGGCATTGGCGCACAAGGTTTGGGCGGCTTAACAACGGTTGTCGATGTTAAAATTAAAACGGCGCCTACTCACGCAGCTTCAAAGCCTGTGGTTATGATCCCAAATTGTGCGGCTACGCGCCATGTACACTTTACCCTTGATGGTTCAGGACCTGCTAATTTAAAAGCACCTAAATTAGAAGATTGGCCAGAAGTGACTTTTGAAGTCGGTGAGGGCACACGTCGTGTTAATTTAGACACGCTTACCAAAGAAGACACCAAAGAGTGGAAAATGGGCGAAACTGTTTTACTCTCAGGGACTATTTTAACGGGGCGTGATGCGGCCCATAAGCGTTTACAAGATATGCTCAATGCAGGAGAAGGTTTACCTGAGGGCGTTGATTTTGATAATAAGTTTATTTACTACGTGGGCCCTGTAGATGCAGTAGGCGATGAAGCCGTAGGCCCTGCAGGCCCGACAACAGCAACGCGTATGGATAAATTTACCGACATGATGTTAGAAAAAACCGGTATTGTGGGCATGATTGGTAAAGCCGAGCGTGGCCCTGAAACGGTTGAATCTATTAAAAAGCATCAGTCAGTGTACTTAATGGCGGTAGGCGGTGCGGCTTACTTAGTCTCTAAAGCAATTAAAAAAGCACGTGTTGTTGCCTTTGAAGATTTAGGTATGGAAGCTATCTACGAATTTGAAGTAGAAGATATGCCAGTAACAGTGGCCGTAGACAGTGAAGGTGCAAATGCCCACACCCAAGGTCCTGCAATTTGGAAAGCAAAAATTGAAGAGTTAGACAGTAAAATGAAGTAAAGCTGCTAGTTAAAGCCACCATAAAAGCGAGCACACTGTGCTCGCTTTTTAGTTTGTTTTGAAATTTGCTAAGGACTTTCACACCTCAGATCAGTTTATACTGCGTTGGCAATTATCTTGTAAATCATTGTATTTTAAAGTGTTGTATACTTTTTAAAAGTGTATGACTAAGTTTACAAATAAATTCAGGATGACGTTAACGTAAGCGTAACTATTGGCTGGGGTGGTGTTGTTAGCTTTTATAGTTAATAAAATAGCTGTTGCTGAATTTTTTATGCTTAACTTTGTCTTTGGCTAGCTTTATTTTTCTGTTGAGTGCGCTTTATTTGGTTTGTCTACTCACAGTGTGGCGAACCACTAACTGAAGTGATAAAGTCTCGACTATGTCTAGCGTGCTTGCCCATTGGGGCTCATTATTTTCGGAGTAGTTAAGGTGGTTGTATTTAATCAAGTTGAATTTGATAACCATGAACAAGTGGTTTTTTGTTCAGACAAAGCGTCTGGCTTAAAAGCCATCATTGCGGTACATAACACAAACTTAGGCCCAGCTGTTGGCGGGTGTAGAATGTGGGATTATGCCAACGATGAAGACGCAGTTTACGATGTACTGCGTTTATCAAAAGGGATGACTTATAAAAATGCTGTTGCATGCCTGCCATTTGGTGGCGGTAAGTCTGTTATTATTGGTAATGCAAGAGAAATCAAATCTGAGCAGTTATTTCGCGCGTTTGGTCGCCAGTTAGAGCGTTTAAATGGCAGTTACTATTCAGCCGAAGACGTAAACATTACTTGTGATGATGTGGCGTTAATGAACAAAGAAACAAACTACGTGTTAGGTCTTGAAGGTAAAAGTGGTAATCCGTCGCCATTCACCGCGTACGGCACATTTTTAGGTATAAAAGCCGCGCTTAATCACCAGCGTGGTATTGAAGACTTCTCAGGCATTAAAGTCGCTGTTCAAGGTTTGGGGGCGGTGGCTTATGGGTTATGTAAATATTTAGCGCAAGCGGGTGCTGAATTATTTGTTACTGATATTAACCAAGTTGCAGTAGAACGCGTAGTAAACGATTTTGGTGCTACAGCGGTCGGTATTGATGAAATATACGACTTAGACGTTGATGTGTATGCCCCATGCGCATTAGGTGCCACTATTAATGACATTACCATCCCACGCTTAAAAGCAACTATAGTGGCAGGGTGTGCAAACAATCAACTAGCTGAATCACGCCATGGTGAAATTTTACGTGAAAAAGGCATTTTATATGCGCCTGATTATGTAATAAATGCAGGCGGCATTATCAACGTGTATTATGAAACTGCACCTGAGGGGTACAGTAAAGAAGCATCGAATAAACACGTTGAAAGAATTTACGATACATTAAGCGAAATTTTTACCCGTAGTGAAAAAGAGCAAAAATCAACGCATTTGATTGCTGATGAATTAGCACAAGAAATTATTGAAAACGGACTTTAGGTTGTCAGTCTAGTTCAGGATTAAAATGTGTTTTACTAAAGGAGCAAAATACGCTCCTTTTTTTATGCCTCATGTAATACTTTGGTATAACCTCACTCAAAGTGTGACTTTAGTTAATGTTAATAGAGGCGAAGCAGGGTAATATCCAGCTTTTCGCATGCATTTACCCATGCTCAAAGTCGTGGTATTGCTAAATTTGTGTTTGGCCAATACAAGGTCAATACAGGTGAAATGCCGCTTGCGATTGATGTTCACCATGTGCTTTTAGACGGGCTGCATGTGACCAAGTTTGTCCAGCTATTACAACGAATATCCGATAGTTGTGATGATAATAGTTAATGAAAAAGTTGTAAGTTCTATGTTACCATTTACGGGTTGTATATTTTTACTTCAATTTTCATCCTATAACTTACTCAAATATAAAATTAATAATAAAGGCAGTGTTTGATGAATCGCTCAGTGATTTTATGTTTCTTGTTGGTGATTTTTACTGTTGACGCACAGCAACAGACTCGCTTGCCATTACGTGATTATTTTTTTGAAACCTGGAATACTCGCTCGGGTTTACCGCACAACAGTATTAATAGTCTTGCACAAACACAAGATGGCTATCTATGGATTGGCACTTGGGAGGGGCTTGCCCGTTTCAACGGCCAAGAATTTAAGTTATTTACCCGTGCCGAAATTACTGATTTGCCCGACTCAGGCATACGTGCCCTTACACCTACATCCGACGGTGGTTTACTTATAGCGGGTTCTCGCGGCGGTATTAGCTTATATCAGCATAGGCAATGGGACACGCAACCAAGTGCCCAGGCGATGGTGAACCACGTATTTAAAAGTAAAAATAATGACTTGTGGCTGGCGCTTGAAAATGACGGCGTATTTTATCGCCCCGCCAATAGCAACCAAGATACCCCAATCATACAAAATGTCAGTGCATATAGAATAATTGAAGACAAACAAGGGGTTGTATGGGCTGCAACCAGTGACGGCTTGTACAAAATAGTAAACTACAAACCAACATTAATGAGCACACAACACGGTTTACCAGATGCCCCTGTTTATACCTTATTAGTTACCCGTGATGACCGCCTTATTATAGGCAGCGAAAAAGGAGCCAGAATATTAAATGGCGAGTCATTCGAATCTCCCCACCCACAACTTGACACGGAATCTATTTCTAGTTTGTTAGAAGATAACCACGGCGACTTGTGGTTTGGCACCATTAATAAAGGTGTATTAAGGCTGAGTAATAATGCCATAGAGCAGCTAAATGCACAAAGTGGTTTGCCTGCAAATCGTATTTTATCTTTATTACAAGACAGAGAAAATAGTATTTGGGTTGGCACCAATGCGGGGGTATTTAGGCTTAGAGAAGCGCCGTTTTCATCGTGGGGTAAAAAACGAGGCTTATCTAGCGATTATGTACGCACTGTACTGTCACATTCACAAGGGAGTCTGTGGATAGGTGGAAGCACAGGATTAGACCGTATACAAAACAATAAGATACAGCAAATTAAAGGAACCAAACAAGGCTCACCCTACTCGGTATTAAGCTTAATGGAAGATAAACATCAAAATGTATGGGTGGGTACTTATACTTCAGGTGTTTTGAGAGTTGTTGATGGCACATTAACTCCCTATTTAAATCGTGATAATGGATTAGGCAGCAATGAAGTCAGATCATTACTTTTTGATTCAAAAAATCGCTTGTGGATAGGCTCAGCCATGGGTCTGACTCGTGTAAATACCGATGGGGATTTAGTCCAATACACTAATAAAAAAGAGCTGCCCAGTGGGTTTATTTTGGCATTAAATGCTGACGAATCCCCACAAAATAAAAATTAATGGTAGACTCTCATGATTATTTGTGATCAAATTTTTTCACTATAAAAAAACTCACTCATAATCATGAAAGCCACCGAAATATTACACAAAGATATTGCCATTGCCTACCCTGAAATTCATAAAACACGTTTAAATACAGTCTTTACGTTTGTTAACTCAGGCTTGCGTGACCAGCGCGTTACTGTCACTTACCTAGGCCGCGGATTAAAATCATTTTCTAATACCGATAAAAAACATGATATTAAACGCGCAGACCGTTTGATTGGTAATGCTAACCTGCATCAAGAACGTCTTTGTTTCTATGAACATATGACCGAATGCTTAGTAGGCCAGCAACAACACCCACTTATTATCGTTGACTGGTCACCTATTAATGGCGGCGAAATATTTCAAGTGCTCAGGGCAAGCATACCAATGGGGGGAAGAGCGTTAACGCTCTATGAAAAAGTGTATCCTGAAAGCGAATTAAATACCGAAGCGGCTCATCAACACTTACTCGATAGCTTGGCACAGTGTTTACCTGCAGATTGTCAGCCTATTATTTTATCTGATGCTATTTTTAGAACGCCATGGTTTAAAGCCATAGAAGATAAAGGCTGGTATTGGCTTGGGCGCGTCAGAGGCAATGTGACCTTATCTAGCGACCTTGAGACATGGCGAAATTGTAAATCATGGTTTGAGCAAGCAACAGATAAACCACACCTTCTGACACAGATTTACTACGGAAAAACAGTTCGTTTCGCGTGCCAAGGTGTTTTGTTTAGAGGGAAAAACAAGGGACGTAAAAAAATCAAAAAACGGGGTGGGCAATCTCAATGTACAACGGTTAAATACCAACAACAAAAGGCCAAAGAGCCTTGGCTACTTGTGTTTAATTTACCTACACAATTTACAGATAAGCCTCAACGGATTGTGACTTTATATAAACAACGTATGCAAATAGAAGAAAGTTTCAGAGACACTAAGAATGCAAAACTTGGCATTAGTTTAGCCTTTGCAAATTCAAGAAGCGCAGAAAGGTTTGATAATTTATTGCTCATAGCGGCGTTAATGTTGTTTGTCTTATGGTGCATAGGGTACACCGTGTCGGCACAACAAGGGGATGCGGCATTACAAGCGAATACAGAGAAAAAACGACGAGTATTGTCCTATATTTATCTTGGCAAAGAAGTGGTTGATGATCCTAGGTATGAGCCTGATGGGCAGTTCATTATTTATGTGTATAGCCAGTTGTCACTTCTGACTATACAAATTGATAATTTAGGCTAAATTCGTGGGGATCTCTCAGCATTAAATGAAGATAAAGCGGGTAATATTTGGATAGGAACAGGTAACGGGGTCGTCGTATATGACACGCAAACAGAGATGTTTAATCCTGTCGAGTTTCCTGCTGAATTTGCCGCCCAATATGCATTTGGCTTTTACATTGACGACAAATATACCTGGATGGCCACCGACCGAGGCTTATTACGTTACCAGCATTCAAACGCAAAGATGGCTATTTTAGGACGTGAGTTGGGTTTACCTGTTGATAAGTTGTTTCAAATTGTGCCGTATAAAAATTCGCTCTGGCTATCAAGTAATCGCGGCATTATTGAAGTAAATTATAAGCAAGTTAATCAGCTTTTAGATTCAAAAATAAGAGGCGCAGAACGATTAGACTTTCAATTATACGATGAAGGTGATGGTATGCTCAGTGCGCAAGCAAATGGCGGTTCAACACCTTCTGCTAGCGCCCACTCAGATGGCACAATTTGGTTTGCAACCGCAAAAGGCGTCAGTACTGTAAAACCTGAGCGCATAGCAGAAGCCACTAAAATATCTTTACCCACGATTGTTGAAAATTTTTCTGTTGATGGTAAGTCAATGGCGTTACCAATTGAAGGTGAAACGGTTATTTTACCGCCAGGTGTGTCTAGGTTATCGTTTCAATACGCAGGGTTAAGCTTTATCATGCCTCAACGACTAAATTTTCAAACCCAACTAAAGGGCTTTAATAGTCAATGGGTTGACCGCCATAATACGGCAACGGCAGAGTATACTAACTTGCCTGCGGGTAAATATTCATTTGCTGTTCGTGCTGCTTATCCCAATACTGATTGGCAACAAAATCACAAAGTTATTGATTTTGAAATTCAATCCTATTTTTGGCAAAAAATCAGCTTTAAGCTATTCCTATTTTTTATTTTTCTTGTTGTTATATATAGCGCTTATCGATATCGTTTATACCGTTATAAACAAGTAGAGAAAGAACTAACTTGTCGGGTGATCAAGCAAACGCAAGCTCTGCAAGAGCAAGCAACTGCCTTTGCGTATCAGGCAACTCATGATCAGCTGACTGACTTACCTAATCGCCGCGCGTTTGATGGCTGGCTATCAGATAATTTCACTGACTTTAAAGTACGTAATAAACTCCTTGCTATTGCAATTATGGATATTGATCACTTTAAACGAATTAACGATGGTTGGTCACACCTTATTGGTGATCAGGTTATATGTGAAATCGCCAATATTCTTAAAACACGTTGTGAAAGTGGCCAAGAAGTGGCGCGTTGGGGGGAGAAGAATTTACCTTTGTTTTTCCTGATATGAGTGCATGGCAAGCACTGCAAATGTGTGAGCAATTGCGTAAAGATATTGAAAATAACGACTTCTCGTCAATTGCTCAGGGGCTTAGCGTGACTGTGAGCTTTGGTGTTTCAGACTCTGCGAATGTAGAGGATTACGACCGATTGTTATCACGCGCCGACCAAGCTTTGTATAAAGCAAAAAACAATGGCCGAAATCGAACCGAAGTGATGTAATTGAAAAACAGCCTCGCTGCACCCATATTATTTTAATAATAGGGGCGCGGTATTTTAGCGTTAAAGCTAAATGGTTTGACTTAGGATGACCCAATGATAAATGGGCTATTAATTTTTGTTTTAATTGTATTTACAGTGATGTTTTGGCGTTGGCCTGATATTCAAAATATTCTGTGGCACCGTAAATACAGTGCTTTATCATTAACTCCACAACAGCATGCGCTGTTACTAAAAGCAATGCCCGTTTATAATAAAATGACCGATGCCGATCGGGCTAAATTAACGTCTCATATTGTGTGGTTTTTAAATGAAAAGCGTTTTGTGGGTTGCGATGGGTTACAACTAACAGAGGCAATGAAGCTCATTATTGCCGCCGATGCTTGCCTGCTGGTACTTAATAAGCCCTGGCCTTTGTATAAAAACGTCAAAGAAATCTTACTTTATCCCAGCGCGTATTACGCTCCTCAATCAAGTCGCGATAACGCTGGACTTGTTAGTTTTCATAATACTGTAAGGCAAGGTGAGTCATGGCCTGGAGGCACACTGGTACTGAGCTGGCATGATGTACTTGAGGGTAATCGTCTGCCCAGTGATGGGCATAATTTAGTATTTCATGAGTTTGCGCATCAACTTGATCAAGAAACCGGCAAAACGACGGGTACACCATTACTCTCATCGCAGGCAAAATACCAGCAGTGGGGCAAAGTATTTAGCCGAGCATTTTCGCAATTAAAAACACACGTTGCTTATAGCATGCCGCATGTTATTCATAGCTACGGCGCCACCAATGAGGCGGAGTTTTTTGCGGTGATCACTGAAACATTTTTAGAAAAACCCGCCGATTTACGCCGCGAAGACCCCGAAATTTACCGTTTGCTGGTGGATTTTTATCAATTTGATCCTATCGTTTGGCATTAATTTTACGCACTTCATCCTATTACGCTGGTAACTTGCCAGCGTTTTTGTTGCAATCATGTAATACAACAACACACAGCAACACACAGCAACACACAGCAACAATAATAAGTGAGATAAGCATGAAGAAAATGCTGCAAACAGCGCTTGCGTTATCGGTTTCATTGGCACTAGGCCATGCACACGCAGAGCAAACAGATGAAAAAAAATGGCACGTTGATTCACCAAAAGGACAATTTGTAGACGCATCCATTAGTGTAGAGCAAGGCACTTGGATGAATGTCGATATTAGCCCTGACGGAGAAACTATCGTATTTGACTTACTGGGTGATATTTATACTATGCCAATGAGTGGCGGCAAAGCCACTAAAATAACCTCAGACATCGCCTGGCAAATGCAGCCGCGCTTTAGTCCCGATGGTAAGCACATTGCGTTTACTTCTGATCAAGGAGGCGGTGACAATATTTGGGTAATGGACATCAATGGCGAAAACCAAACCGCCGTCACTGACGAAACATTTAGATTATTAAATAGCCCTGCGTGGAGCCCAGATGGTGACTATCTGGTTGCTCGTAAACACTTTACAGCCAGTCGCTCTTTAGGCGCGGGTGAAGTGTGGCTATACCACAAAGCCGGTGGTAAAGGGGTGCAACTAACTAAACGTGAAAACGATCAAAAAGATTTAGGTGAGCCGATGTTTTCACCTGATGGCCGTTACGTTTATTTCTCTCATGATGCAACACCAGGTAAAACCTTTCATTACTCAAAAGACTCTGTTGCCGGTATTTATAAAATAAAACGTTATGATCGTCAGACAGGCGAGATAGAAACCATTATTAGTGGCATGGGGGGAGCTATAAGACCAACGCCGTCGCCAGATGGCAAAAAACTAGCCTATATAAAACGTGATGACTTTCAAACCAGCCTGTATTTGTACGATTTAACCAGCGGTGAACACACTAAGTTGTACGACAAGCTTGAGCGCGACATGCAAGAAACATGGGCTATTCATGGCGTATATCCAACTATTGCCTGGACCCCAGATAACGAAGAACTGGTATTTTGGGCTGGTGGCACAATCCATAAACTCAATGTATCTGATAAATCAGTCAGCGATATTGCCTTTAAAGTAGACACCACGAAAAAAATTCAAAAAGCGGTGCGATTTACGCAAAATATCGACACTGATGAGTTTGATGTAAAAATGCTGCGTAATGTACAAATTAGTCCTGACGGTGAAACGGCAATTTTTGAAGCACTTGGCTACATTTATAAGCGCGATTTAGAATCAGGTAAAATCAAACGTTTAACTAAGCAAACTGATCATTATGAGTTATTCCCGCAGTATTCCCGTGATGGCAAAAACATTGTCTACACCACGTGGGATGATAGCAAGCAAGGTACGGTTCGTGTTGTTTCTGCGCGCAGTGGCCGTGGCGACACTATTACTGACGAACCAGGTAAATATGTAGAGCCAACATTTAGTCCGGATGGCAAAACAGTGGTGTATCGTAAAGCCAGTGGTGGCAGCATTTTAAATCCTAAGTGGTCACTGCATCCTGGGGTGTACAGCGTCAGTGCTAAAGGCGGAAAAAGTGAGCTCATTTCTAAAAGTGGCTATCAACCGCAGTTTGGCAGTGCCAACGATCGTGTTTACATCATGAGCCCATGGCCTAAACCGACATTGAGCGTGGTAGAGCTTAAAAGTAAAAAAGGTCGCAAACTCTATGAATCAGAGCATGCCACTGAATTTAGAGTCTCACCTGATGGTGAGTATTTAGCATTCGCTGAGCGTTTTAAAGTGTTTGTTACCCCGTTTGTAGAGCGTGGCAAAACCATTAATATTGGGCCTAAAGACAGTCAATTCCCAATTGAGCAACTATCTATACGCGCTGGTGAAAACATTAGCTGGAGTGCCAATAGCAATAAACTGTATTGGACGCTAGGACCTGAGTTGTATCATGCTAGTTTGGATGGCATATTTGCCATTAATAAAGCCGATAAAAAAGACCTTAAAGTAAAAAGCGGTACTAACATTGGCTTTAGTAAAAAAATGGCTGAACCAGAGGGGATGATTGCATTAACCGGCGCTAAAATTATTACCATGGAGGGTGAAAAGGTCATTGAAAATGGCATTATCGTTACTGATGGTAAACATATTAAAGCCATTGGCTCTGCCGTTGATGTAAGTATTCCAAAAGGCGCAAAGGTTGTTGATGTAACAGGTAAAACAATTATGCCTGGGATAGTTGATGCTCACGCACATGGCTCACAAGCAAGTGATGAAATTATTCCACAGCAAAACTGGAAAAACTTAGCGGGCCTTGCGCTAGGTGTAACGACTATTCACGACCCATCAAATGACACTACTGAGATATTTACCGCCAGTGAAATGCAAAAAGCAGGTATGATTGTCGGCCCGCGTATTTTCTCTACTGGTACTATTTTATATGGCGCGAATATGCCCGGGTATACCTCGCATATTGACTCATTAGATGATGCTAAATTTCATTTAGAGCGTTTGAAAAAAGTGGGAGCGTTTAGTGTTAAATCTTATAATCAGCCTCGCAGAGAGCAGCGTCAACAAGTAATTGAAGCAGGGCGGATGCTTGAGATGATGGTGGTCCCTGAAGGGGGCTCATTATTACAACATAATTTGAGCATGGTGGTTGATGGCCATACAGGCATTGAGCATTCAATTCCGGTTGAGCACATTTATGATGATATTAAACAATTGTGGTCACAAAGTGATGTAGGTTACACACCCACATTGGTGGTTGCATATGGCGGTATTTGGGGTGAAAACTACTGGTATGATAAAACCGATGTGTGGAATCATCCTCGCCTGAGCAAATTTGTGCCTAAAAACCAGTTGCTCCCGCGCTCAATGCGCCGTGTTAAAGCGCCCGATCATCACTATAATCACTTTAACAATGCGCGTGTTGCCGCAGAGCTCCAAGATTTAGGCGTATTAGTTAATCTAGGGGCGCACGGCCAGCGTGAAGGTTTAGGCGCACACTGGGAAATGTGGATGTTTGCCCAAGGTGGTATGACGCCACTTGAGGCGATTAGAGCGTCGACACTCGATCCGGCTAAATACCTAGGGTTAGATAAAAACATAGGGTCATTAGAAGTCGGTAAACTGGCAGATTTAATGGTTATTGATGGCGACCCACTGAAAAACATTCGCGATTCAGATAAAATTGATTACACCATGATCAACGGCCGTTTGTTCGACGCAGCCACCATGAACGAAGTGGGAAAAAAACAGCGTGAGCCATTATTTTTTGAATAATGCAGCGGTTTTGTAGTTAACAAGCGGCTATTTAGCCGCTTTGTTTGTTAATGCGACTGTTACCACTTAATTAGATATAAAAAAACCGCTTAACGCGGTTTCTCTATACTGAGCATTCAGTTAATTACACCACACCGCGCGGTAGGCGACAGTCATGATCTTTACGAGCAAGCTCAACTATCCAGAGTTCTTCTGCTGTGTAGCCTTTTTCACTTTGTGTGATCACATTAAAAGGCGCTTTTTTCTGTGCTTTTACAGGAGCCGCTTTTTTAGTTTTTTTAGTCACTGCTTTTTTTGTAGACTTGCCAGAGCTTAACTCTTCAGTCAGCTCTGCTACATCAGCTAGGCGCATATTTTTGCCGCCATCAACGCTGTACCAGCCAGGTTTAGTTGTTATTTTAGGTTTTTTACCATTGACAGCTTCATATGCAGCTTCAAAGGCAGATAACACTTCTGTTTTGTCTAGTTTACTCATCAGAGACCCTATACTTTGTTTCACAGATAAAGAAATAATAGTTATACCTACTTTAGCACTGTTTTTCAATTTTTTGCGATTTTCCTTTCATTTTTAACTTATAACCGCCAAAATTTGCACAAAATTTAGTGTAAAGTAAGGTAAGTTATATGCAGCGTAAAGCGTTTAACCAACTATTAAACACCCTGTTAAAACCAGATGTTATCAATGATTTTTGTCCCAATGGACTACAGGTAGAAGGTAAAAATAACATACAAACCATAGTAACCGGTGTCACGGCAAGCCAAGCGCTGATTGATGCGGCGATTGAAAAAAACGCCGATGCAATTTTGGTCCATCACGGTTATTTTTGGAAAGGTGAGCCACAAGTTATCACTGGCATGAAAAAACGTCGTATTGCTGCGCTTTTAGCAAACAACATAAATTTGTTTGCCTATCATTTGCCATTAGATATTCATCCTAAAATTGGTAATAATGCTCAGCTTGCACAGTTGCTTGATATTGAAATAGAGACAGGCCTTGAACCAGTTGGTAATAGTGTGGCGATGAAAGGGCGGTTAAAAATACCATTAACAGGCCAAGTGTTTGCTGAAAAAATAAAGCGAGTGCTTAATCGCGAGCCATTAACGAGTGTAGTGCGTAGCGATAAAATTGAAACCATTGCCTTGTGTACCGGTGGCGGGCAAGGTTATATTGATTTGGCAGCCGAGCAGGGACTAGATGCTTACTTAACCGGTGAGGCGTCAGAGCAAACCATTCACAGCTCACGCGAGCAAAATATCGACTTTTTTGCCGCAGGCCATCACGCCACCGAACGCTACGGTATTAAAGCGTTGGGTGAACTTCTTGCGGAGCAACATGGCTTTGACGTGACGTTTATCGATATAGACAACCCAGTGTAAACACTTGACTTAAAAGTAAAATTATAAATATAACCTACTTGTAATGTATCTCGGGTAGGTTATTTAAAGTCCAGCGTTTTAAATAACTAAATATTTTCGCAAATTACAACTGTATAGTTATCAATGAGTGCAGCGGCTTTTATCCTTGCTTATATCTGATCGCATTATATCGACTTTGGGGTAAATCAGCTGTGGTTAACACCCATCAAGAATAAAAAACGCCCTATGTAAAGCCAATTAAAGTGCTTCAGGATTAATTGTGCGGCGCACATTTATCCACGCATTACCAATAACTTCATGGGCATATTGAGTGACCACTAGAAGCGCTTTTGCATTAGGTATGAGTTGTTTGTACCAAGGGAAAGCGGCAAAATTGTGGTAGTCGGTTGCTGCAGGAATAACGTTAATGCCTTGCGCATTAAATAAATTTTTTGCTCTGGGCATATGGCTTACTGAGGTTACTAAAGCAACTTTGTAATCTACAAGTTTAGGGGCTAAAAGCTTTGCCTCTTGGGCGGTATCCATTGCGTTTGGATTTTGCACAATACGATTTTTATTAATACCTAAGCTAATCGCGATTTTATACATGAGTGCGCTGTTAGTGACTTTTTCATACCCTCCACCCGAGACAATTAATTGCGCATGTGGATAAATATTAGCAAGTCTTATTCCTTCTACCAAACGAGTTAACGCACAATTACCTAACTGACTATTAGCGCTTAATGCAGGGTTGGGGTTTATGTCACAGCCCAGCACCACAACCTTATCTATATTGAGGTGTTTAAGCGCATTAAATGCTAATGAGGTTGGTTGGTTATTTTTAATCAGTAAACTAGCAACCAAAGGCGTACTGGCAAGTAGTAGAGTTGTTAGGCTTAATAAAGAAAGTATAAGGGCGAACTTTCGTTGTTTGAGCGCAAAAAACAGTAATATTAAGCTTAGTAGGCCCAGCAAAGGTAATGGCATAAGTAGGCCGCCCAGTATTTTTTTTAGTTCAAACATAGTGAGTAACATAGTTAAGTAAATTTATTAGCATGTTACGCATAGGTTCAAGATTTATCGACCGTTATTTAATTTACAGGTATTTAAAAAGTGGCGATAAACAGGGTTGTCTTGCATTTCTTTTTTCATCGCTAAGTACATTGGTCGGGTTAAACCAAGCGCCCCTAATGGAATAGACTTAATTAACCCTTGGCTTTCATAAGGGGTTACCAGCCAATCAGGTAAAGCGGCAACGCCCATTCCTGCACTGACCAATTGAAATATAAGTAAACCCTGATCAACTGTTTTAAGTGTACCGTCAAAGCGCGCATTTTGAATGAAGTGCTTAAATATATCTTGGCGCTCACGCGGTATAGGATAAGAAATAATGGTTTCGCTTTTTAAATCAAGCGCGGTCACATAGGCTTTTTTAGCTAAATCATGATCAGGTGCCACAATAAGCTTAAGTTTAAAGTCAAATAAGTGAGCATATTCCAGCTTGTCGGGGTCGCGTATATCCGATGTAAGTACCAAGTCTAATTCATCACTTAGCAAGTCAGGAATGGCGTTGTAACTAAAACCACGCTCGTAATCAATTTTTATGTCGGGCCAAAAATTATTAAATTCTTTAATAGTCGGTAATAACCAATGAAAACAGGCATGACATTCAACGCTTAAACGCAGTTGCGAGATTGGCTGATTTAAACTTTCTTTTAATCGGCATTTGGTTGCCTCTAATTTAGGTAATATTTCGTGTGCTAATTCAAGTAACAACATACCTTGAGGTGTAAATCGAACCGGTTGAGTTTTTCGCTCGAACAATTGGCAGTCTAATTTGTTTTCTAAATCTTTAATTTGATGAGATAAAGCTGATTGAGTTAAAAATAGCTCACGTGCTGTATTAACCAAAGAACCCGTTTCTTTGAGCGTGGCTATCGTTTTTAGGTGTTTAATGTCAATCATCTTTAATTAATCTCATGAATAAAGCGAATATTGCCCGAATTCATTACATACTACGCCTTTACAAAAAACGTTTCAACGTCTAGATGGCTATAAAAATAGGATTTAACTTGTTTTTCATTATAAATATTAAATTTTTTAGTTTTATTTAGCCAAGTGATGCTTTATTCTTACTTATTGTTGAATTTATCTCATGTTAAATTTTAGTTGTAACAAAAAGATAAGAAATTCAAAAAAATAGGGTGATGTACGTCGAGCAAGGTTACTAAATTATGGATGAATGTTAATTCTTGTAAGGTAAAAGCACGTGCTTTTTTAAGCATATGACAAGTATGATGTGTAAATGTTTGTTGTTATATGGTCCGATGAATTGATTATTATGGTTATTTATTATTGATACTCAGACTAATTTACAAAGGGTTGTTGATCAGTGAAATCGCTTTTTCTGCTGTAACAGGTTTAGACTTTAAAAAACCTTGGCCATAACCACATTGGGTTTTTTGTAAAATCTCTAGTTGTTCAGCACTTTCTATTCCTTCAGCAATTACCATAAGGTCCAAAGAAATTGCTAAGGTTAAAATAGCATCAATAAGTGGGTTGGCAGTATTTTTTAAATTATCGATGAAACTTTTATCAATTTTAAGTATATGAATAGGTAGCTGATGTAAGTAACCAAGTGCAGAGTAACCAGTTCCAAAATCATCTAAACAAAGCAGCACTTTTAAAGGCGATAACCCCTGTATGATTTGAGTTGCTAACTCTAAATTTTCAATCAAGCCTGACTCGGTGATTTCTAAGCACAATGATCCTAAGGGCAATTGATGTTTTTCATAAATTGTATGTAGTTGATCCACAAACTCTAAACTAGCAAAGTGGCGCGACGATACGTTGACAGTGACACGTAAAAAGCGGTGACCTTGTTGTTGCCACAAAGCAATATGCTGCGCTGCGAGATCAAGTAAATGCAAATCTAAATTAATAATTTGCCCCGTTTTTTCAGCGATTGGAATAAAATCCCCAGGTGATACAAATCCTTTTTTGGGGTGGTGCCAACGAACGAGCGCTTCAAAACCTATAATTTCACCGCCGTTAATGGTAAAGATAGGCTGGAAATAAAGTTCAAATTCATTATGTTCAATACCGTGTTGTAAATCGTTTTCAAGCTCGGCATGGATTTTTAATTTATTGCGCATTTCATTGTTGAAAAATTTAACTTGCCCTCGCCCTGATGATTTTGCTTCATACATAGCAGCATCGGCTTGCTGTAATAATGTAAATGCTTTATCGCTTGTATTGTCACTAAATGCAACACCTATGCTGGTGGAAGGTTGCAGCAAATGGCCATCAACATTAACCGGTTCAGACAGCGCACTTTTAATGCGGGTACAGGGCAAACGGGTTGATTTTATACAGTTAGCCCAACGGTTAGCACTTTCATCATATAAACATTATCCCAACCCGCTTTCAACCGCTTGCTTTTCACTCCAACCTTTGCACTTTTTTCGTTCTTCAATAGATTAAGTGCTATTTTATTAATTAACGCGATGTTTTGAGCTGCATACCCACTGCGTAAACGGTTTTGGTCTTCATTAAAGCTAACGTCGAGTTGCCAATGTAATTTATTCTCCACATGCCAATGACTACGGATAGCATCAGCAATAAATGCAGCATCTTTATCTTTATGGCTACTAAGGTAATACCGCTGCTCATTCGAACTTACACCATTTACCTCTCGTGTTGAACATATTACGGCAATACTTTTTAAGCTTTTCCATCGTGGATGTCGTGCTACCAGCCAATCTACTTCTGTCGTTAACCAAACCTCTCTATTTTCTATTCGCCCGTGATCACCATTTAGTGAACGATGCACGCTGTGTGGGATATTTTTAAATTGCGTGTTGAGCTGGGTATCTAAATGTAGTTTAACGTCATCATAAATCTCCCCTTGATTCCCCTTAAGTCCAAGCACATAGTTACCCTCGTTAGAGATTATTTGCTCACCGATTTTATACTGGCATCCCATGGCATCTGTTGTAATTGTCGCTCCTTTTATGTCAAGGAGCTCAAGCAAAATGGGGATAGCGGTTATTTCATTCGATTTATCAGCAACCTTAACTTGTCCTAAACAAAAATTATTCTCAACAGACCATGCACTGACTAAATGAGTTGCGGGCATACCTGAGGCTTTATCTAATGTACGGCGCATTACTTTACCATCCAGAGCAATCACTCCTTCTTTATTCTTACTTATTTCAGTGACCCATTTGGTAAATGCGCTGTTAAATTCAGTTGGGTTGAGGCGATTGAGTACGTCATTAAAAGTGTCATGACTAGGAATACCATTTTTCAGGTCTAAAAATTTCCGTAACCACTTTACTTTTGACTTTCCGTATTCTTCTATCTCGTTAAAATTATTGCAACCGCTGATAATCGCGCAAATAGTGATACTCAGAATATTGATAAGTGGATGGCGGATACTGGCAGAGTTTCTTGGATCGGTTAGTTGATTAAAAGCTTGGCTGATAGTCGTTTCTTTCATGTTTCGTACAGGCAAAGACTATTATAAACCACGATCATTAGGATCGGTCAAATGATCAAAAAGTACTTGTATGTTTTTCACCCGTTTGCCCTGAATGCGGGTAAGGGCAACGTTGACTTGATTGCGGTGTGTGATATTTTCCATAAAAATAGCAAATTCATCCCCTCCCAAGCGGCAAAAGGTATCAGTATTGCGTACGGTTTGGGTAATAAGTTTACAGATAGTTATTAGAAAATGATCGCCCACTTCGTGGCCTAACGAATCATTAACACTTTTAAAACGATCAAAATCTAAATAAAGTAATGCGTGAAAACTCCCCGGCTCTGTTCGATTAAGGCGCATAATGGCGTGTTTCATGCGTTCAATCAGTAACGAGCGATTTGCAAGTCCTGTAAGCTCATCGTGAAGGGCTTTATGCTCAAGCTCTTCTCGCGCTAAATGTCGGTCTATAACCATACTTATTTGGCGGCTAATGTAAGTTAATACTGTACTGTCATGTTGATTATAATGTAATTTTTCATCATAGCTTTGGACTACAATAATACCGCTCATGCGTTCATTTACTTTAAAAGGAATACCAAGCCAAGACTCTGCTTGTTTGCCTACCAATTTAAAGTGGCCTTGATTAATATGCTCAAGGTATTGTTCTTTATTAAGCAATAGCGGGCGTTCATTAACTAATAGGTAATATGAGGCTGTCTCTTTTAACTGATCTTTAGAGATGATTTTATGGGTATTTGTTTGCACACCGCCTTCAACAGTGTACATAAAATCTAACACGTCTACTTTGCTGTCATACAGGGCAATAAAAAAGTTACTAGCAGTAAGTAAACTATCAATAATAACGTGCAGCGATTGAAAAAAAGTATCAATATTTTGCGCTTTATAGGTTAAGTTGGCTATTTGCAGCAGGCTGCTTTCTAATTTTTGTGCGTTATTAAGTTGCTTTACTGTGTTTTGTAAATTGTTGAGTGTGTTTACTTGGTTTATTTTAGCACTGAGTAAATGAGCAACGGTGGTTAATATTTCTAAATGTGAACTAGTGAAGTAATTTTTAACAGGGTGCTCACAGTCGATAACGCCTAGCACGCGGTCTTTATATATAAGCGGAACACATATTTCTGATTGCGCAGGACGTTCGTCGGCAATGTAACGCGTATCTTTGGTTACATCGCCAATGATTAAAGCTTTCCCGGTAGAAGCAGCGTAGCCTGTTATTCCTTCACTAAAACGGATGATTTTGCGTTCAGACTGATAACAAGTGTGTCCGTTTTTAATGCCCATAGAAGCCACTTGATTTAACACAGATTGGCTGTCATCGGCTAAATAAATAACGCAGTCGACAAATCCCAGTCTATTTACGACCTGTGTGGTGACATAACTAAAGAGCGCTTCCAACGTATTCAGTTGCAATAAACTTGATGAGAACTGATTAATTATACTCAATTGATCCGTTTTGGTTTCAAGCGCTTTAGTGGTATCGATATTGTTCGACATAGGCAGTTAAGAACGACTTTATATTATTTATTAAAGGTACATACGTTAACCTAATATTAACGTTTCTACAAAATAAAATGCTAAATGATTATCACACACTGTAAAGTTTACTTTATAAATAATTTGCAAAGATTATTTATAATAAGCACTTTACTCAAAAAGGGCATATGCCTATGATCAGTTAACTTGAGTATTAGGAACTTACGATGACCAGCAAAATTACAACGCTTACAATTACCCGACCAGATGATTGGCATGTGCATTTACGTGATGGGGATCAATTAAAAGACACGGTACGTGATATCAGCCGTTACATGGGGCGCGCAATCATTATGCCAAATTTAGTTCCGCCAGCGACATGTACGGAAACTGCATTAGCTTACCGTGCGCGCATTATGGCGGCTAAACCGCAAGGTCAGTTTGAACCGTTAATGGTACTTTATCTTACGGATAAAACGACACCAGAAGAAATCAAAAAAGCAAAAGCAACGGGTAAAATTTTTGCGGCAAAATTGTATCCAGCGGGGGCAACGACTAACTCTGATTCTGGGGTTACTTCAGTAAAGAACATATACCCGGTATTAAAAGCAATGCAAGAGGTTGGTATGCTGTTATTAGTGCATGGTGAAGTAACCGACTCATCTATTGATATATTTGATCGCGAAAAAGTGTTCTTAGACACTATTTTAGGCGAGGTGGTTGCTGACTTTCCTGAGCTAAAAATTGTCCTTGAGCACATAACTACCAAAGATGCGGTAGAGTTTGTTGAAAAATCTTCAGATAACGTAGCGGCTACCATCACTGCACATCATTTACTGTATAACCGTAATCATATGTTAGCGGGTGGCATTCGCCCGCATTATTATTGCTTACCTATACTAAAGCGCAATACTCACCAGCAAGCATTAATGGCGGCAGCAACGAGTGGTAATAAAAAGTTTTTTTTAGGCACTGACTCCGCACCACACTATAAAGATAAAAAAGAAGCGGCGTGTGGGTGTGCTGGGGCATACACTGCACATGCCGCTATTGAATTATATGCAGAAGCGTTTGAAGAAGCGGGGGCCCTTGATAAATTAGAAGGGTTTGCAAGTCATTTTGGTCCAGATTTTTATGGCTTGGCACGTAATAGTGACACGATCACCTTAGTAAAAGCACCGTGGACTGTGCCAGCAAGCTACTCGCTAGGTGATTCTAATGTTGTGCCAATAAAAGCAGACAGTGTTATTGACTGGCAAGTTAAATAGTTAATAAATTGATGAATCTTCAAAAATAAATCGCATTTAATAGAGCCAAAATAATATTATTGTGTTAATCTTATTTTGCTTTGAGTTTTTGCGTATTGAATTACGGTATTGTGCTGTGTTTAAGGTTTCCGGTTTGGTTATTACTTCTTCCTGTACTATCACCTCCAGTTTTTTGGGCATTGACTCAGGGAGGATATTGCCATAATAATATGGTTAAATTTTAATTATTGACTTACAGGAAAATTTAGTATGTCGGTTACTGGTAAAGTAAAATTTTTCAACGAAGCTAAAGGCTTTGGTTTCATTGAACAAGAAAATGGTCCTGACGTGTTTGTACACTTCAGCGCAATCACTGGTTCTGGTTTTCGCACTCTTAGCGAAGGTCAAGCAGTGACTTTCAGCATCAAGCAAGGTCAAAAAGGCCCAGAAGCTGAGAACGTAGAAGTAGCATAATTTATTATGTGAACCTGAGTTCATCGTGGTGAAACATTCATCTGTTTCACCATAATTTAAAATTAATAGTAAACATTCCCTTATCTGTGTTTTTCAAAATTCCCTGTATATTTTTCACTAAACATTATTTCATCACTAAGCTTGAATATAGACTCACCATTTCGAATTAATAATAGCTAACATCATTAGTATTAAAGTGTTAAATATTTACAAGTAATAGAGTTATAAATACAGGTGTTAATAAAAGTATTGTTTATGTTTTCATACCCTTCCTTTGTATTGCTTTTTATTCATTAGCCACGCCATTATGCTTATAGAAAAAATGAGCGAACAGGAATAGTTAGCCGTATTTTCAGCTTAAAAAGTCTTGAAAACTATTTAATTTGATTCTTTAGCACAAAAAAATAGCTTATTTTTAATTTATTTTAAGTAACGATTACGTTATTTCCAAATGTTATATTTTTGTTTATTTTAATAGGGTATTTAGTCTGCTTTCTTACTATATGTGGGTTTGCAGAAATAGTATTTATCGTGTTCGTTATAAATATGTTAATTTTTATGTGTTTTTACCCTAAATAACCTAGTTACAAGCTAATTTATTTATAGGTTATGTGAAACATGAAGTTGACATGACTTAACGCATTTAGCATTATTGGTAAGTTGATATCTATTAAAAGATATCAGGGTTGTCATCCCTTTGCGGGTTGATAATTAAATTATAAAAGTAACATTACTTAATTGGTTGGGAACTATGTCTGTTAAAATCAGAAAGAGTCTTGTAGCAACTGCGTTGGTTGGCGCTTTTGCATTTGCAAGCAGCAATGTGATTGCAGATCCTTTGAATGACGTGCAAAAAGCAGGTCAAACAATTCAAAAGGCTGCAGTTAAGTCTCAAACTAAAATCGACAATGTATATGGTCAAACTCAAGAGCTAATTGCTGAGTACCGTAGCATCGTTGATGAGACTGAACTTATGAAAGTGTATAACGATCACGTAGCACGCTTGGTTGCAGACCAAAACGCGTCTATTGCATCGTTCGATCGTCAAATCGCGACAATCGATAACACTAAACAAAACGTTGTGCCTTTGATGTATCGCATGATCGATACGCTTGAGCAATTCATCAAAGCGGACGTTCCATTTAACTTAGAGAACCGTCTTGGTCGCGTTGAAAAATTACGTGAACTAATGGCATCTTCGTCTGTAACAACGTCTGAGAAGTTCCGTCAGGTACTTGAATCGTACACTGTTGAAACAGCATACAGCTCAGCTGTAACTGCCTCTCAAGGTACTCTAGATGTAGATGGTCGTAGCATCAACGTTGATATTGGCCGTTTAGGTCGTATCACTTACGTAGCGCAATCATTCGATCTAAAACACGCTTGGGTGTGGGATAACAATACTAAACAGTGGAAAGAATTAGGTGAAGAATACCTAAAACCTGTTAAAGAAGTGATCCGTATGGCACGTAAGCAAGCGACACTAGAACTTGTTAAACTACCAATTTTTGGCGCGGAGTAATCAATAATGAAGAAACTATTTAAAGGTTTTGCTATTGCAGCAGTACTGTCTGTTTCTGCCGGTACCGCGCTTAATGCACATGCAAATACTGATGCTTTAGACAAAATTCTTGAGCAAGTAAAGCAAGAGCGTATTTCTGAAGGAAAAATCAATAAGCAACGTGAGCAAGAGTTCTTATCAGATAGAGCTGACAAACAAGCGTTACTTAATAAAGCGAAAAGCCAATTGGCTGCTGAAAAAGCACGTGGCGATCGTCTTGGTAAAGAATATGCACAAAACGAAAATACTTTAGCGGAAAAAGAGCAAGCGCTTCAAAACGCGCAAGGTACGTTAGGTGAAATGTTCGGTGTTGTACGTCGTGCAGCCGCTGACGCGATTGGTTCAATTGAAGCCTCTTTAGTGAGTGCTGAAAAACCAGGTCGTGCTGAAGTACTTCGTTCATTAGCTGCGGCTAAAGAACTTCCAACTGTTCGTGAGTTAGAAGAACTTTGGATTGCACTTCAAACAGAAATGACTGAGTCAGCTAAAGTTTCAACGTTTGAAGCTGAAGTGGCTGGTCTTGACGGTAACTCGTCAATGAAACAAGTAACCCGTATCGGTAACTTTAACTTAGTGACAGACGATGGCTACTTAATCTATTCGCCTGAAACTAAATCTATTCAACCGCTAGGTAAGCAACCGGACAGCTATATCTTAGAAGGTATTTCTGATTTAGCGGGTACTTCGGCTGATAACTACGCTGGTGTGTATGTGGATCCTACTCGTGGTGCTATTTTACGTATCAACACACAGAAAAAGTCGCTAATGGAATACTACGAGCAAGGTGCTGAAGTTGGTTATATCATCACAGTACTACTTGCTGTAGGTCTACTAATTTTCTTAGTGCGTTTCATTGACTTAGCGCTTACTACTTCTAAAATTAAAGCCCAGCTTAAGAATCTGTCTACACCGAATACAAACAACCCACTGGGTCGTATTCTTAAAGTGTACTCTGACAACAAGAGTCAAGATGTTGAAAACCTTGAGCTTAAGCTTGATGAAGCGATTCTACGTGAAACGCCACGCATCGAAGCGGGTATTAACATCATCAAGATCCTTGCTGCTATCGCCCCATTACTGGGTCTACTAGGTACGGTAATCGGTATGATCTTAACGTTCCAAACAATCACATTGTTCGGTACGGGCGATCCGAAGATCATGGCTGGTAATATCTCTTTGGCACTTGTAACAACAGCACTAGGTCTAATTGCAGCACTACCACTTATCCTACTTCACTCTGTTGTTGCAGGTCGTAGTAAGTCGGTATTACATATCCTTGATGAGCAAAGCGCGGGTATCATCGCGACTCACGCGGAGAAGGAGAAAGCCTAATGTTAGTCCTGATGGAGATATGGGAATCTATCAGGGATTTTGTTGGCACAGGCGGTCAGGTTTTATACGTGGTCGCGATAGCACTCTTTCTTATGTGGGTTTTAATGATTGAGCGCTATTGGTTCCTACTTGCTGAGTTTCCTCGTTTAACAAAGGAAATTGTAGCCAAGTGGGATGCCCGCCAAGACACTACGTCTTGGTACGCACACAGAATCCGTGAAGCATGGATTTCTGAAGCGTCTGAAAAATTAGATCAGCGTATGTTGTTGATTAAAACATTAGTAGCTGTATGTCCTTTAATAGGCTTACTTGGTACAGTAACGGGTATGATCTCGGTTTTTGAAACCATGGCAACCCAAGGTACAGGTAATGCACGTTTAATGGCATCAGGCATATCAATGGCAACAATCCCAACAATGGCTGGAATGGTTGCGGCACTATCTGGGGTATTCTTTAGCTCACGCCTTGAGGCAAGAGCGAGAATGGTGAAAGCCAAACTTGTAGATAGCATGCCTCATCACTAGAGAGAGAATTAAATATGGCACGTAAACAACGTTTTCGTGAAGAAGAAGAAGCAGTGGTCGATATGACGCCAATGCTTGACATCGTATTTATCATGCTTATTTTCTTTATCGTAACTACATCGTTCGTTAAAGAGGCGGGTATCGAGGTCAATAAACCAAAAGCGGCCCAAGCTACAAAGCAAAAAAATGCTAACATTTTTATTGCCATTCGTAGCGACGGTGCAATCTGGATTGATAAACAGCAAATTGATGTTGAACGTGTTTCAGCAAAAATTGAAAGTTTATTAGCAGAGCAACCTACTGATGTTGTGATTTTGCAAGCAGATAAAGAAGCAAAACACGGCACAGTGGTTAAAGTGATGGACCAGATCAAAGCGACAGGTGATAACCTGAGAATTTCAATAGCTGGAGATCAGTAATGATTCGTTTTCTGTTTTCACTGATTGCAGGTGGGGCAGTTACTTTCGGCTTGTTCTACTTCATGGCATACCTCATCTCTGGTGGGGCTGACCGTAATACGGAACAAAAAGAGCAGATCATAGTCGAAATTATGACGAATCCGCCTGAATCTAAGGTGCAGGAGAGGAAGCGTGTACCGCCTCCACCTCCACCACCGCCAAAGCAGCCGCCTAAACCGCAGCCGCCACAGCCGGAAAACAGCAACCCAAATACAAGCATGTCTTTTAACATGCCAAGTATTGATGTGGGAAGCACGGCAGGTGGTCTAAGTGGTCCAGGTGCATTTGGACGAGATGGTGATGCGACACCTATCGTTCGTATAGAACCAAAGTACCCAACGCAAGCAGCGCGTGATGGTAAAGAAGGTTGGGTTCAACTTTCATTTACAATTGATGAGTTAGGTGGCGTGATTGACGTTGATGTTATCGACGCTGATCCAAAACGTGTCTTTGACCGTGAAGCAAAACGTGCATTGCGCAAATGGAAATACCGTCCTAAAATCATTGACGGAAAACCACAAAAGCAAGTTGGTTTACAAGTTCAATTAGACTTTAAACTTAACCAAGGCAACTAAGGAGGCGAGTAATGAGAAATTTTTCTAAAGTAACTGCACTTGCAATTCTTATGTCTGTGTCGGGTGTAGCTTTTACTGCACCTGTTTTAGCGGCGCCAGATTACGCAAAAATTGAAGAGCGTAAGAAAGCAAAAACTAAAATCATGGGTGAGCGCACGGGTAAAAAAGTTATCAAAGCATTTGATTTGTATAACGAAGATGACATTGATGGTGCAATTGCGTTGTTGAAAGAATTAGAACCGTCTGATGATTTTGATAAAGCGACTGTTAATCGTTACTTAGGCAGCATGTATGCTCAAAAAGAGCAATACAAAGTGGCTATTAAGTATATGAAAGCAGCGATTGCGCCAGATGTATTAAACTTTGCCGATCAGGCTCAAGGCTTAAAAACCTTGGGTGATATGTATGCGGGCACAGAGCAATACAGTGCTGCAAAGCAAGCATATTCTGATTGGATGGACTTTACAGGTGAAGAGGATCCAAAAGTTTACACTCGTATTGCGCAAGCAAGTTATGAGCTTAAGCAATTTGATCAGGTTCTTGAGCCGGCAAATAAAGCAATAAAGTTAGCAGAAGAGCCGAATAAAGCGCCATACCAACTTAAACTAGCCGCCTATTTTGAGAAAAAGCAATACCAAAATATGGTTGAAGTCGCTGAAGAAATGGTCCGTGTATGGCCTGATGATAAAAAGTCTTGGGTAGGCTTAGGTAAGTATTATTTACAAACCGAAGACTACAAAAAAGGCTTAGCAACCATGGAAGTTGCATACAAAAACGGCTATTTTGAAAACGAAGTTGAATACAAAGTGTTAGCTAACTTTTATTCTTTAAACGAAATTCCTTATAAAGCAGCGGTAACGCTTGAAAAGGCCGTTAAAGAAGAAAAAGTAAAACGCACTAAGCAAAATATGAGTGCAATTGCGAGTAACTATCATCGTTCGAAAGATATAGAGAAAGCGGCTAAGTATTACGAAGAAGCGGCAAAATTTGATGACGACGCTGAGCTGTATCGCAAAGCAGGGTCATTACTTTTACAATCTGAAAATTTTAGTGCTGCTGTTGTTCGTTTGAACAAGGCATTAGAGCTTGGCTCTGAGAAAAAAGGCGCGATTTATTCAGATTTAGCTGAAGCGTTTTACTATCAGGGCAAGTATAAGCAAGCTCACGCTGCTATAACTAAAGCCATGGACGACCCAAGCACACGTAGGTTTGCAAAAGGTTGGGCTACATATATTAAAGATAAAGCCGCTCGCAACGGTGTTAAAATTTAATAATTAATGTACTCTAGTATTTTTAAAAAGCCCCATTGGGGCTTTTTTTATTGGAATTAACATGAATAAAACGCTTATTATTACATTGCTATTTTGTTTGCTTTTAACGTCTTGCTCTAAGCCCGCTGATTTATTTTCATCTTATAAAGAGGCGCAAACCACACTAATATCACTCAATACGGCGTTAACTGGGGAACATAACTCATCGGTTACGCAGCTCAGTGCCGAGCAGTTTCCTTTTACAGATGCGTATTTAGAGCGTCGTCATGCTATTTATAAACAGTTAATGCAAATGCAGTTAACGGCAGAGCAAACCAATCAGGTTAATTATTTAGTTATTGCTGAGCGATTCCCTGGGCGCTATTTTGCATGGCCAGCACAAACGAATGTATTGGCTAAAATGCTCTCTTTGACAAAAAGTAATGTGCAGTATAAAAATATTGCGCAGTGGTTGAGGTTTGTAACCTCACAGCTAAAAGCTGCTGAGCAAAGCAATTTAAAGCTAAATAAAGTTGAACATAGCTATTTAAAAAAGTACGTGCAACAAGCGATAAATAGCATTAACACACCGGTTGAACTTAATGCAGCGTTGAGTGAGTTAAATTATTATTTAACGCACTATAAACCAAGAGGCAGCATTGGTTTATCTGGCCTTGCCAATGGTGGCCAATGGTATCAAAGTAAATTAAATTATTTTGCCAATGACGTACTTTCACCGCTGCAGTGGCTTAGCCGCATTGATAGTAAATTTAAAGCAATGCAGGGCCTAACAGAGCAAAAAACTGTGTATAAGTCTAATAGCTCCCAGATCACCCAAATCTTTGCAACAGATAAACACGCTTTTGGTTTAGATTGGTCAACGGGTTATACGCTATTACCTCAGCGTGCTCAAAACAAACAATTGACACCTGCAGATGAGCGGCTTTATCTAGCTATGATAGAAACCGATCTTGGGGTGCACTACCATGCCTGGACATTGTCGCAAGCGCGCTTAAATTTGCTAAAACGTTTAAACATTAGTCCAGAAGAGGCGGGTATATTAGTAGAAGATATTATTTTTTATCCGGGGCAAGCATTTAGTTTTGCATCGCAATTGTTAAATTAAATTATTGTGCGCTATGACTTAGCGCACTGCTCGCATCGCTGTGCTGCCGGGTCGCGTTCTAAGTGCTGCTCTGATATCTTTTCTTCGCAGTCACAACAGTAACCGTATTGACCAATATCTATTTGGCTGATTGCGGCTTCGAGTTTGTTCATGCGTTCAATTAATGCGTTGTACTCATTTCCTAACTGCTGAGCTGCTAAATCCAGCCACTCTTCATTTGATGTATGAATTAGTTCACCAAGCAAGTGTTGATGTGTAGGGTGAGTCGATTGTGACAGCAACCCTAATATAGTTGCTTTAACACGTTCTATTTCATCGTTTAATCGTTGCTGATGATGCATTAGCATATAACCCTTAAGTAAATAGTGATACCGCCATTATCTATTTAGATTTGGTCATATGTTATGATTTGCATCAAATTGTGGCGCTTTTGCGTACTTCTTTAATACCTCGGCTACTTCGTCTTTTGCTTTTAAACGTCGAATTTCGTCAAATAATAGTCCTGCTTGTGGGTATTGACGTTTTAAATACCCAAGCCACTGTTTTGTGCGTGATGCAAAATATTTTGTATCTTTACTGGCTGTTAGGTGAATTGATGAATGAATTATATGGTGTAAAATATTTTCCCATGTCAATTCACTATAAGTTTCATTATTAATATGCGCTTTAATTTTTCGGGCTAAATCAGGGTGCGAAAGCGCGCCACGGCCAAGCATTAAGTCAGTACAGCCGCTGCGTATTTGACATAAAAGTGCGTCTTCTACTTGCCAAATTTCTCCATTAGCTACAACATCAATGTGTTTATTTTTAATCAATGGGGGGATTTTTTCCCAATAAGCAGGCGGATTATAGCCATCACGTTTAGTTCGCGCATGAATAGCAATGCTGCTTGCACCTGCGCTAACAACGGCATCGACAATTTCTTGGCTATTACTATCATCATCAAAACCCAAGCGAATTTTTGCACTTACTTCATGTTTACTATCAACCTCATCCCTGACGGTTTTGATAATAGAATACATATGTTCTGGATCTTTGAGTAAAACAGCGCCGCCTTTGCTTTTATTTACTGTTTTTGCTGGGCAACCAAAATTTAAATCAACACCATGAGAGCCTAAATTAACTGCTTTTACGGCATTTTCAGCGAGTACGTCAGCTACTTGACCTAATAACTGAATACGAACCGGCGTGCCGCTGCGTGTTAGCCCTGCATTTTTGAGCTCAGGGCAATAACGATGAAATACTTTATCTGGAAGGCAGCTATCTACAACGCGAATAAATTCAGTCACACAGAGATCAAAGCCGCCTATGTCGGTCAGTAATTGGCGCATTTTAAAGTCAACAACACCTTCCATAGGTGCTAAAACAAGTTTCATAGTGTGATTAATTCATTTCTAAAAAGAGGCGCTATTTTACCTGTAAATAGCTAATTGATAAATGCTTATTAGAAGTCATAATTCGTTTATTGATTTGAACAATAGAATCACTATTACTTACAATTAATGCCATGCCTAAATCGCTTTTAATTCCAACAACGCTCATATTTTGAAGTGGCTTAGCTCTAGTGACAAAAAATCAAGATTAAGCCCTTTATTGATTATTTCACATCGTCTATTATAGCCGCCTTATTTGTTGTGCTTAATAAAAGGTTGTACCCATGTCAGATGATAAAGAGTTTAAAGATCCGTTTAGTGCGGCTTACTTTTTTGCATTTTTAGCTGTGTTTGTTGGAATAGGGTGTTTAAATGCTATTTTAGGGTGGATTGCTAAGCTGAGCTAATTTTAGTTTAATTTCATAAGGGCTGTTGTTTATCATCAGCCCACACTCTAGCCAGGTTATTTCTCAATCCTATTTTTATAACTACCGCAAACTCGCAATTTACGCTTATTTAAGGGTATAATCATTGGATTTGTAACATAAACCATTGAGCAGTTAAAATTATGACTCAAGTAACACCAGCAATTATAAAAAGCAGCATTACTACCATTGCTGATTATCCTAAAGCGGGCATTATGTTTCGCGATGTAACAACCCTAATGGCAAACCCTGAAGCGTTTAAAGCGACCATAGATGCATTTATTAACGCTTATAAAGATCAAGGGTTTACTAAAATTATTGGCACTGAGTCTCGAGGCTTTATTTTCGGTGCCCCGTTATCTTATGCTTTAGGCATTCCTTTCATTCCTGTTCGAAAACCAGGTAAATTACCGCGTGAAGTTATTCGCCAAGATTATCAACTCGAATATGGTGAAGATATTTTAGAGCTGCATACCGATGCAATTGTAGCGGGCGATAAAGTTTTACTCGTTGATGACTTATTAGCGACTGGTGGTACAATCGAAGCAACCGCAAAACTCGTTGCAAAATTGGGCGGAAATGCTACTGATGCCGCATTTGTTGTGTCACTTCCAGAGCTTGGTGGTGAAGAGCGAATAAAAAAAATGGGTATTAAAATCCTAAAATTGGTTGAATTTGAAGGCGAATAATCGATGAGTTATCAGGTTCTAGCGAGAAAATGGCGTCCTCAAACCTTTCATGAATTGGTTGGGCAGTCTCATGTTAAACAAGCGCTGGTCAATGCGCTGACCCAAAATAGACTGCATCACGCTTATTTATTCACTGGAACCCGCGGGGTAGGTAAAACGACTATTGCCCGTATTTTTGCTAAAAGCTTAAATTGTGATGAAGGAGTATCTGCTACACCCTGTGGTCAATGTAGTAGCTGTGTTGATATAGAAGCAGGGCGCTACATTGATTTACTTGAAATAGATGCGGCTTCACGTACCAAAGTTGAAGATACCCGTGAAATACTCGATAACGTGCAGTATGCGCCAACGCGCGGACGCTATAAAGTGTACTTAATTGATGAAGTACATATGTTGTCAAAACACAGCTTTAATGCCTTATTAAAAACGCTCGAAGAGCCGCCTGAGCATGTGAAGTTTCTGCTGGCCACTACCGATCCTCAAAAACTACCGGTGACTATTTTATCGCGTTGCTTACAGTTTAATTTAAATGCGTTATCGCAAGCTGAAATTAAGCAACAGCTTGAGCATGTGCTTACGCAAGAGCAGCTTAACTTTGATAATGATGCGCTTAGTATTATTGCCAAAGCCGCCGATGGCAGTATGCGTGATGCGTTGAGCCTGACCGATCAGGCTATTGCTCAAACCAATGGCGATATTAACAATCAAGCGGTACAAGCTATGCTTGGTTTAATGGACACCCATTACAGCCAGAGTCTATTGGCGGCAATACTGGCTCAAGATGGCGCAGCCTTAATGGCTGAAGTTGCCCAAGTAGCGAGCAGAAATCCTAATTATATTGCCCTACTTGATGACTTAATTGCACTCACGCACATTATTCAATTAAGCCAATTAGTGCCTGAAGCGGCATCGCTTGACAGCAACAATGCTGACTATATTAAACATGTTGCTGCGCACACCCATGCTCAGCAAATACAAGTGTATTATCAGTTATTACTGAATGGCAAAAAAGATTTACAGTGGGCGCCTGAGCCGCGTTTAGGGTTTGAGATGATTATGCTACGACTGTTGGCATTTCAACCGGTAGAGTCGCAAACAACGCAGCCCACACCTAGCCCGCAAGCTACTGTAGAGCAAAACGCTGCAGGGCGTACTGATGCATTACGTGATATTTTAAATAAAAATAAACCAGCGCAACATAATAGCACTGAAAGTCAGTCATTAATAAATAATGCGCAATCAATAGAGGCCACTGAGCCAGAAGATTCGCAGCCTGATAATAATAGCCCCACTCACATAGAGGCAGATTTATCACAAAATCAGCTACATGCGCCTGACAAACCACCAATCAGCGATGAACAAGCGCAGCGTCAAAGCGAAGATGATGCCTATATGCAACACAGCGATGTTGAGCAAACTATTGCAGCGCAATACGATGATGTAATGAGTAGTGCGGTTGACCAAGGGTTTAATCCCGCATTAGCACATTCTGCGAGTAATGATGAGCATTTAGCGTCATCAATGGGTGAGCAAGAAGCGCGCGCGCAGTCTGCAATAGCACGTATTTTGCGTGATAGAAATATTTCTGGTGCAGGTAAACTTTCAAGTGCAGCAACTAAAAAACCCGTTGAAGCTCAGCCAACAGTTAAAAGGTCCCAAGTAAATCCTGTTGGCAATACTGCCCAAACTGCAACGCCGGAGACGCCTCCTTGGGATACTGAGGTTAACGATGATGTGCAAAAAAAGCCTCAGCTCCCAACTCAAGGGAGCCAACAGCAGGTAACAACAAAGTCGGCGAATAAAGTTGATTTTAAAGCCAAGCATCAAACAATTACTGAAAATTTAGCCCCAGAACTACTTGAGCAAATTAATCCACAAAAGCCTGTGCCTGTTGCTGAGCAAGCCCCTGAGATTGTGGTGCCAGATGATTTTCAAAGCCCAATAAGTGAAATTAGATTTGCCCATCAACAAGACGAATGGGCCTATTTAATTAAGCGTATGGGGCTTGGCGGGCGTATGCGCCAGTTTGCATTGCATTCAATTTTTACTAAGCAAGATAATCATTTTCATATTGAAGTGGATGAATCACAAAAACATTTAGATACCCCCGTGTTGCGTCAAAAATTAAATATGGCCTTATCGGTTATTTATGGGCATAACGTTGAGCTGGATATCGATTTTGCCAGCGGGGTGATTGACTCACCCTATTTGATTCAACAAAAAATTGATGCAAGTCGTCATCAGCAAGCGATTGATGTGATCACCAGTGATGAAAATATAGTACAATTTAAACAGCTATTTAGCGCCGAGATTGACGAAAACAGTATTCAGGCATTGTAATTAACTAGCATTGCCCTTATCTATATTTTAGTTAACGTATTAAACGAAAGAGAGACGATTATGTTTAAAGGTGGAATGGGTAACATGATGAAGCAAGCGCAGCAAATGCAAGAGCGCATGCAAAAAGCCCAAGAAGAAATCGCAACCATGGAAGTGGTGGGTGAAGCCGGTGCCGGTTTAGTTAAAGTAACTATGCTGGGCAATCATAATGTTCGTCGTGTTGAGCTTGATGAAAGCTTAATGGAAGACGACAAAGACATGATTGAAGACTTGCTTGCCGCAGCGTGCAACGATGCCGTTCGCCGTGTTGCCGATGAAACGCAAGAACGCATGGGCAAAGTAACAGGCGGTATGCAATTACCACCTGGTATGAAAATGCCATTCTAAGCAACGATGCAACTTTCAGATAGTTTAACATCGCTAATAGAAGCACTGCGTTGTCAGCCGGGTATTGGCCCAAAGTCTGCACAGCGCATTGCTTTTCACTTATTGGAACGCGACCGTAAAGGTGGCACTCAGCTAGGTAATGCACTCATTAAGGCGATGACTGCTGTAGGTCATTGCCAATCGTGTCGGACATTCACAGAGCAAGCGCAGTGCGATATTTGCTTAAGTACTAAGCGTCAAGACAGTGGGATTTTGTGTGTGGTTGAATCGCCAACGGATGTGTTGGCGATTGAACAAACAGGGCAATACCAAGGACTTTACTTTGTACTAATGGGGCATTTATCACCGATTGATGGCATTGGCCCAAAAGAAATTGGCCTTGACGTGTTAGAGCAAAAACTGACACAAGGTGGTATTAATGAAGTTATTTTAGCCACAAATCCGTCGGTTGAAGGTGAAACAACGGCGCATTACATTGCTCAGCTTTGCCACAAAAATAAAGTCGGTGCATCGCGTATTGCCCACGGTATCCCTGTGGGTGGTGAGCTTGATTTAGTTGATGGTATGACGCTTATGCACGCATTTAGCGGCAGGCGATTAGTCAGTCAAGAATAGTTCAGTTTTAACTATTTGAATTTATACAATAAAAGCCTGCATAAGTGATGTGGGCTTTTTTATTGGATTTGGTAAATTAATTATAGTTACAAAAGTAAAGAGAACGTATGGCTGCAATAACCCAGAGTATTAATGTGATTGTTGATGACTTTATCGCACCTGTTTGCCATAAAAATATAGAAATCATATATCAAGATGATGATATTTTGTTGATTAATAAACCTAGCGGTTTGTTGAGCTTATCGGGTAAAAACCCGCTTAACTGGGATTCGGTTCACTTTAGGCTTGTCAATGGTCAACAAGGATTAACAGCTTCTTTTCCTGAGGCTAAATTACCGCACCGGCTAGATTTTGGCACATCAGGTATTATGATTGTTGGCTTAAATGCCTCAGCGTCTAAACATTTAAATAAACAATTTCAAAGTCGAGCAATACAAAAGCGTTATTTAGCGATGCTAGAAGGAAATGTGACTACTTTCGAAGGTGAAATAAATTTGCCTATAGCAAAAGACAAAGAGCGCTTTCCTTTAGTTAAAATATGCAAAACCACAGGTAAAGAAGCGATTAGTAAATACACAGTGCTTAAAAGGTTATTAAAGCCTGAACGCACACTTGTGCAATTTACTCCCGTTTCTGGGCGAACGCATCAGTTACGTATTCATAGTCATGCTATTGGGCACCCAATTTTAGGTTGCGATTTGTATAAAAGCGATAAGAGTGAACAGATGGCATCGCGTTTGCAATTACATGCCAGCGATATCTATTTTCATCACCCAAGTACTCAAAAGCCGGTGCATTTTCACTGTGCGAGCCCATTTTGAACTGATATTCTTTATACTATTATTGTTTTTTGCCGGCTGTTTTTTTACTTTTTTCTCTTGAAGTTTCCACACCTCCCCCCATATTAAGTGCATAACGCAGACACTTTGCAAATTGGAGATACATACATGACTGCAGCACAAAAAGAAACATTAGGCTTTCAAACAGAAGTAAAACAACTATTAAACTTAATGATTCACTCGCTTTATTCAAACAAAGAAATCTTTTTACGCGAGCTGGTATCTAACGCATCTGATGCAGCTGATAAACTGCGCTTTTTAGCACTATCAAACGGCGAACTTTATCAAGGCGATGCCGATTTACGTGTACGTATTAGCGCAAACAAAGAAGCTAACACAATAACTATTTCTGATAACGGCATTGGTATGACGCGTGACGAAGTGATCAGCTCTTTAGGGACGATTGCAAAGTCGGGGACTGCTGAGTTTTTCAAAAATTTAACGGGCGATCAAAGTAAAGATTCACAACTTATTGGCCAGTTTGGTGTCGGCTTTTACTCAGCGTTTATTGTTGCTGATGAAGTGACTGTTCGTACCCGTAAAGCAGGTGAGGCAACAGCTGTAGAATGGCAATCAAAAGGTGAAGGTGAGTACACGCTGCAAGAAATTGAAAAAGAAGGCCGCGGTACTGATATTATTTTACATTTACGTGAAGAGGAAAATGAGTACGCAGATGAATGGCGCCTTCGTAGCATTGTCACTAAATACTCTGATCATATTTCTACACCAGTACAAATGTATAAAGCTGAAGTGCCAGAGTCTGAAGGCGAAGACGGTGAAAAAATCCCTGCTGTTCCTGGTGAGTGGGAAAGCATTAACCGCGCAACTGCTTTGTGGACCCGTGATAAGTCTGAAATATCTGAAGACGAATACAAAGAATTTTACAAGCATGTTAGCCATGATTGGGAAGATCCACTTAGCTGGGGGCATAACAAAGTTGAAGGTAAAACTGAATACACTAGCTTGCTTTACATCCCTAAAAAAGCGCCGTTCGACTTATGGAACCGTGAACGCCAAAGTGGCTTAAAACTATACGTGCAACGTGTATTTATTATGGATGATGCCGAGCAGTTTATGCCAAGCTACCTGCGTTTTGTGAAAGGTTTATTAGACTCAAACGATTTACCACTAAACGTATCGCGTGAAATACTTCAAGATAACAAAGTGACCCAAGCTATTCGTAAGGGGTGTACGTCACGTATTATTAAAATGCTGGAGCGTATGGCGAAAAACAAAGCTGACGATTATCAAATATTTTGGAACGAGTTTGGCCAAGTAATGAAAGAAGGGCCTGCGGAAGATGCGGCTAACAAAGAAAGTATTGCTAAGTTATTGCGTTTTTCGTCAACCCACACAGATTCAGAAACGCAAGATGTATCGCTTGAGCAATACATTGAACGTATGAAAGACAGCCAAGATAAAATTTACTACGTGGTTGCTGACTCGTTTATTGCTGCGAAAAACTCTCCGCACTTGGAAATTTTCCGCAAGAAAGGCATTGAAGTTTTACTACTAAGTGACCGTGTGGATGAGTGGATGATGAGCCACTTAACTGAATTTGCAGATAAGCAATTTCAATCAATTACCCGTGGTGATTTAGATTTAGGCGATTTAGACGACGAAGAAACTAAAAAAGCGCAAGAAGTGTCTGAAAAAGAAGTGGCAGGCTTGATTGAGCGTATTAAAACCGCATTAGGTGATGATGTGAAAGACGTTCGCTTTACGCATCGTTTAACCGATTCACCAGCGTGTGTGGTGAGCGATGACAATGATATGAGCTCACAAATGCAAAAGCTAATGGAATCAGTGGGTCAAGCAGTACCAGAGGCTAAACCTGTGTTTGAACTAAACCCAGAACACCAATTGGTTAAGCATTTAAATGATGAGCAAGATGAAGACAAGTTTGCACAGTGGTCACATGTATTACTTGACCAAGCATTACTTGCAGAGCGCGGTACATTAAAAGATCCAACAGGGTTTGTTACTCGCTTAAACAAACTCATGCTAGATTTGCGCAAGTAAGCACAAAAAATCAATGATTGAGTAAAAAGGGAACGTTTGTTCCCTTTTTTATGCGCTGGAGCATAGACAATTAGTATAAGTTACTTGAGTATCGGCAGCGCTTATGGAAGAATTCAAACTTTAAATTAAACTCTCATATTAGGGGACAATGATATGCGCATTATTCTTTTGGGCGCACCGGGTGCAGGCAAAGGTACTCAAGCTCAGTTTTTAATGGATAGATACGGTATTCCACAAATTTCTACCGGTGATATGCTACGAGCTGCCATTAAAGAGGGGACACCACTTGGTCTTGAAGCAAAAAAAGTAATGGATGCAGGTCAGTTGGTTTCTGACGATATCATTATTGGCCTTGTTAAAGAGCGTATTGCAAAACCAGATTGTGAAAAAGGGTTTTTACTCGATGGTTTCCCACGCACTATTCCTCAAGCTGATGCAATGAAAGATAATGGCGTGGTGGTTGATCATGTTATTGAATTTGATGTTGCTGATGAGGTTATTGTTGAGCGTATGGGCGGACGTCGTGTTCATCCTGGCTCTGGTCGTGTTTATCATGTTGTTTATAACCCACCAAAAGAGGAAGGTAAAGACAATGAAACAGGCGAAGAGCTGATTATTCGTGCCGATGATACAGAAGAGACAGTTCGTAAACGCTTAGGTATTTACCATGAGCAAACAATGCCATTGGTTGATTACTACCAAGCAGAGGCAAAAGCGGGTAATACGCAGTACCATAAACTAGACGGTACTCAAGCGGTTGACGCAGTAAGCACGCAACTCGCTGAGCTTTTAGGTTAATTTTTACCTAACACTGACAGCATAAATAATAAAAACCGCTTTTAAAGCGGTTTTTTATTACCTGAATTCGTCCTTTAAAGCGTTTTCAGCTTTTCAATTACGCTATCGTACTTAGGCTCAGTAGAGAGATTTGTTACAAGTTGTTTATAAACAACACGGTGGCTTTTATCTAAAATGAAGACAGCACGAGTAAGTAAGCCCATATCTTTAATTATAAGTCCGTACTGTTGGCCAAAATCACGCCAAACGGAATCAGAAAGCGTAGTGACTTTATCAATATTTTCTGTTTTACAAAAACGTTTTTGTGCAAACGGTAAATCGGCGCTAATGGTAAGCATCGCCACGCCAGGAAATTGTTTTGCAACCTTTTCATTAAAGTGCTTAGTTTGCAAGCTGCAAATACCTGTATCTAAGCTTGGTACAACGCTAATTAACACTGCCTGACCTTGATAATCTGCTAACGTAACTGCAGTAAAATTGCCATCAACTACTTTAAAATCAGGGGCATCCTCGCCTACACTGAGGCCTTTTCCTAATAATGTAACTGGTTTACCTTGTGCGGTTACTTTTCCTGCATCGAGTGTATTTTCGGGTAAGTCTGCGGCAAAACTGGTACAACAAAATAGGCTTAATGCAAAAGCAAATGAACGACGCATGGAGTTTTTCCTTTTAAATTAACGCAATAGTTATGAGTGTATTATAATGTAGATAAGTAACCAAGCAGAATAATAGACAGCTTTATTTTTACCTAAAATTGTAAATATGCAATGTATTGATTACTATATAAGAAATAGACATCGTATTTAGTGCATTAGTGGCTTGTTTTTGTTTTACACGCTTAAAATTACACCTAGCTTTGAAATAGTGAGATTGTATGTCAACATCGGTTCTAATATGTGATGATTCAAAATTAGCACGACGCCAGTTGGCTCGCTCTCTACCCGATGACTGGGATATTAAAATTGAATTTGCATGCGATGGTGTTGATTGTATAAAACAAATCACTAAATCCCCCCCTGAAATTCTCTTCCTTGATTTAAATATGCCACAAATGGATGGCTATGAAGTATTAATGGCCATGAAAGAGCAGGGGCTCAATGTACTCACCGTGGTGGTATCGGGCGATATCCAACCAAGTGCTCATCAACGAGTACTTGAACTTGGCGCGATTGATTTTATCCAAAAGCCTTGTTCTGCCGAAAAGCTTGCGGCGATTATTGATCACCATGGCATTAAAGATAAAGCATTAAGAGAGCGTCTCTCTAATGCCTTGGGTGAACAAGTTGACCCAGACGTTCGTGACATATACCAAGAGCTCACCAACGTTGCAATGGGCCAAGCGGGAGACTTGCTCGCAAGGTTATTAAACGTGTTTGTTAAATTACCTATACCCAATGTAAATGTTTTAGAGGTGAGCGAGCTTGATATGGCACTGCGATCCGTTGACAATAACAGCTCAACCTCAGGTATTTGTCAAGGCTTTATCGGAGGAGGGATCTCTGGCGAGGCATTGTTATTACTTAATGACTCTAGCTTTAAAGAAATTGCATCGTTAATGAATTACGAGGGTGAACTTAACAACAAAATAGAATTAGAGTTGTTAATGGATATCAGTAATATTTTAATAGGCGCTATTTTAACGGGGCTTTCAAAGCAACTCGACATGACATTCAGTCAAGGCCATCCGATAGTGTTAGGTCAACACCGTGATGTGTCAGAGCTAGTAAGATCCAACAAAGATCGTTGGCAGCGGACGCTTGCTATAGAAATTAGTTACGGAATTGAAGATCATGACATTAGTTGTGATTTAATGTTGCTTTTTACTGAAGATTCACTCAAAACTTTAAAATATAAAGTTGCTTATCTACTGGAAGATTAAATATTTATGCCAGCTGATTTAGATCTAAATGAAATTCATTGGTTAATGGACATGTTTAATACTGTTGATGTGGGACTTGTGGTACTCAATAGAGACTACAAAGTCTGTGTTTGGAATGGTTTTATGGAAAATCATTCTGGGCTACTACCTAGTGCAGTAAAAGATAAAGACCTGTTTGATTTATTTCCAACCATTGATGAAAAATGGTTTAGGAGTAAAGCTGAATCTGTCTTTATATTAAAAAATCGTTCATTTACTATTTGGGAGCAGCAGCCTTATATATTTCGTTTTAAAAATTATCGGCCAATTACAGGTAAAGCCGATTATATGTATCAAAATGCGACATTTATTCCGCTGACCAATACACGAGGTGAAGTAGCCAACATGTGTATCATTCTTTACGACGTTACTGATGTTGCAGTTAACAAAAAAGAGCTAGAAGAGTTAAATGATAAACTCGAGCAAGTAAGTCAAACTGATAGCCTTACTCAGCTAGCCAATAGAGGTCATTGGGAGCATTTATTACGTCAAGAATTTTTACGTACTAAGCGTAATGAAGGCAGTAGCACATTATTAATTTTTGATATTGATCATTTTAAAAAAGTGAATGATGACTTTGGTCACAGTTGTGGAGATGAAGCACTTCGACACATAGCTAGTTTGCTTAAAACCGCATTACGTGAAACTGATATTGCTGGACGGTACGGTGGTGAAGAATTTGTAGTGACTTTGTTAGATACTGATAAACAAGGTGCTATTGTATTTGCTGAGCGTTTACGCCAGTTAATAGAATCCTCGCCTGCTAGATACAAAGAGCATACGGTTCATATGGCCATTAGTATAGGTATAGCTTGCTTTGACCAGCAATTTAAAGATCATGAGCGCTGGATTGAAGCTGCCGACAAAGCACTTTATTACTCAAAAGAACATGGCCGAAATAGGGTATCGGTATACGATGATATAAAAAATGATATCTAGTTACTTAGTTGTATGGCGAGAATCATCGATTGGGCATTGACCAATAGTTGAAATATCACCAGAGTTTGATTCTTGCTCTAATTTTACTTTAAAGCCCCACAATCTATAGAGATGTTTTAATACCTCTTCGTAAGAATTAGCCAACGGTATGGCATCATGTGGTACGTATCGCAAAGTTAATGAGCGATCTCCGCGTAAGTCAACATCATAAATTTGTATGTTAGGCTCATGATTACTAAGATTATATTGCGCGGACAGTGCGTCTCTAACTGCTTTGTAGCCATTATCGTCGTGAATAGCGCCAATCTCTAAATGAGGATTATTAGCATGATCAACAATGGTAAAAAGCTTAAAGTCTCGAATTAGTTTCGGCGATAAAAATTGGCTAATAAAACTCTCATCTTTAAAGTTTTGCATAGCAAAGTGCAGCGTTTTGAGCCAATCACTGCCAGCATACTCGGGGAACCAGCGCTTATCTTCCTCTGTTGGGTTTTCGCAAATACGACGAATATCAACCATCATGTTAAAGCCTAGCGCATAAGGGTTAATGCCTGAATAATAATCACTATTGTACGGGGGTTGGTACACAACATTAGTATGACTTTGTAAAAACTCCAACATAAACGAATCAGTTAGTTTACCCTCATCATATAAATGGTTCAAAATAGTGTAGTGCCAAAAAGTAGCCCAGCCTTCATTCATGACTTGAGTTTGTTTTTGCGGATAAAAGTATTGAGATATTTTTCGCACAATACGAACGATTTCTCGCTGCCAAGACTCCAGCAAAGGCGCATTTTTTTCAATGAAATACAAGATATTCTCTTGTGGCTCTTGCGGAAACCGACGCTCACGCTTTTCTGACTCTTGCTGTTGATCAGGGATGGTACGCCACAATTCATTGACTTGTGATTGCAAATATTCCGCTCTTTCTTGCTGGCGCTTTTGTTCTTCAAATAATGAAATTCGTTGCGGGCGTTTATATCTATCAACACCATAGCTCATTAATGCATGGCAAGAATCGAGTATGCTCTCTACCTCAGAAATACCGTATTTCTCTTCACAGCGGCTGATATAATTTTTAGCAAACAGCAAATAATCAATAATAGAACCGGCATCAGTCCACGTTTTAAATAAATAGTTCCCTTTAAAGAATGAGTTATGTCCGTAACAAGCATGCGCCATTACCAATGCCTGCATAGGCAAAGTATTTTCTTCCATTAAATAAGCAATACAAGGGTCTGAATTAATAACAATTTCATACGCAAGCCCCATTTGACCGCGTTTATAATTTTGTTCTGTTTGAATAAATTTTTTACCATAGGACCAGTGGGTATAGCCAATCGGCATCCCTACACTTGAGTAGGCGTCCATCATTTGCTCAGCGGTGATCACCTCAATTTGGTTAGGGTAGGTGTCTAGCTTATAATGAGCAGCTACTCGCGCTATTTCGTCTTGATACTGCTGCAATAATTCAAAGGTCCAATCGGGCCCATCACTTATTCGTTTGTTATTCATATTGCTACCTCGCTTTGGCTATGCAGCGCCTTGTTGTTGACGGCCTTTTTTAAATAGCTCCCTAAATATAGGGTAAATGTCTTCAACACCTTGAATATGTTGGATGGCAAAATTACTGTGAGTTTGGCTAATGTTTTGATACTCGCGCCATAAACTTTGATGCGCACGGGTGGTAATTTCTATATAAGCAAAATAACGTACTGCACTTAATAGTTTGTTGCGTAATATATGACCACATTGTGGAGTGTCATCTGCCCAATTATCTCCATCAGAGGCCTGCGCTGCGTATATATTCCACTCATCAGCGTGATAGCGATCTGCTATTATTTCATTCATCAGTTTAAGTGCACTAGAGACTATGGTGCCACCCGTTTCTTGTGAATAAAAGAATTCTTGTTCATCAACTTCTTTCGCTTGGGTATGATGACGAATGTATACGACGTCTATGTCTTTATAGCTGCGGGTTAAAAACTGATAAAGCAAAATATAGAAACGTTTTGCCATATCTTTCGTTGTCTGATCCATTGAACCAGAGACATCCATAATACAAAACATCACCGCTTTACTGGTTGGATGGGGTTGCTTATCGTAATTACGAAAACGTAAATCATAATTATCAATAAAGGGCACTGTTTTAATTTGCTGTTTGAGTATCTCGATTTCTTTTTGTAATAAGGCCACCACCGCTTTATCGTAATGAGGATGTTCAAGCAGCCGCGCAAGTTGCTCTTCAAGCTCATTAAGACGCCGTTTTTTACCTGCCGTCATTGCGATACGACGTGCTAAAGAGCCTTGTAATGAACGCACTACATCAATATTACTGGGCATACCATCGCTGCAAAACCCAGCGCGATGAATTTTCATTTGTACTAATTTGTCGAGCTGGTTTTCCTGTAGATTAGGCAGCGCTAGGTCCTCAAATAATAAATCAAGGTATTCTTCTTTAGAAATGGAAAAAACAAAGTCATCCTGGCCTTCACCAGAATCACTCGCTTCACCTTTACCGGCGCCACCGCCTTGTCCTCCTTTAGGGCGCTCAATTTTGTCACCAGTGGAAAACTGATCGTTACCTGGATGTATTTGCTCTCTATTTCCACCTTTACCTTGATGAAAATTAGGTTCACTAATATCACGTTGCGGAATAGATATACTCTCTCCAGAGCTTGAATCGGTGACACTGCGTTTATTTATTGCATTAGACACCGCTTCTTTGATCTGTTTTTTATAACGCCTAATAAAACGCTGGCGGTTAACCGTACTTTTGTTTTTGCCATTTAAACGCCTGTCGATAAAATGCGCCATAATGACCTCCTAAAAACTGCAATTATGAAGGTTATTGCGACTTTCTAACCCGTAAATACCATTCAGATAGTAAGCGCACTTGTTTTTGCGTGTAGCCTTTTTCAACCATACGGTTAACAAAATCCTCATGTTTTTGCTGATCTTCAGCCGATGTTTTAGCATTAAATGAAATAACAGGGAGTAAATCTTCAGTGTTTGAGAACATTTTTTTCTCAATAACCGTGCGTAATTTTTCATAACTGGTCCACAGCGGGTTTTTGCCATTGTTGTGAGCGCGAGCGCGCAAAACAAAATTAACGATTTCGTTTCTAAAATCTTTAGGGTTTGAAATACCTGCTGGCTTTTCAATTTTTTCCAGTTCTGCGTTAAGTGCGTCACGGTCAAATAGTTGACCTGTATCTGGGTCTCGGTATTCTTGGTCTTGAATCCAAAAGTCGGCATAAATAACGTAGCGGTCAAATATATTTTGTCCGTATTCAGAGTATGACTCTAGGTACGCAGTTTGTAGCTCTTTACCGATAAATTCAACGTATTGTGGAATTAAGTAGCCTTTTAAAAAGCTTAAATAGCGTTCTTCAACTTCCGCACTAAATTGCTCTCGTTCAATTTGTTGCTCAAGTACATAAAACAAATGTACCGGATTAGCCGCTACCTCGGTCGTATCAAAATTAAAAACGCGCGATAAAATTTTAAATGCAAAGCGGGTTGAAAGTCCGGTCATGCCTTCATCTACCCCTGAGTAATCTCGGTATTCTTGATACGACTTAGCTTTTGGGTCGGTGTCTTTGAGTGTTTCACCGTCATAAACGCGCATTTTAGAATAAATGCTTGAATTTTCTGGCTCTTTTAATCGTGAGAGCGTAGTGAATTGGGCTAAAATTTTAAGTGTTCCTGGTGCACAAGGGGCGTTATACAGCTCGCTGTGTTGTAAAAGTTTATCGTAAATTTTTATTTCTTCGGTTACTCTCAAGCAATAAGGTACCTTAACAATATAAACACGGTCTAAAAATGCTTCGTTGTTTTTATTGTTTTTAAACGTTTGCCATTCTGACTCATTTGAATGAGCGAGTATCATGCCGTTAAATGGCAAAGCGCTTATGCCTTCTGTGCCGTTATAGTTACCTTCTTGGGTGGCTGTTAAAAGCGGGTGTAATACTTTAATTGGTGCTTTAAACATTTCTACAAATTCCATTAAACCCTGATTAGCTAAACATAATGAGCCTGAGTAGGCATAGGCATCAGGGTCATTTTGTGCAAAGTGTTCGAGCTTGCGAATATCAACTTTACCGACAAGCGCTGAAATATCTTGATTGTTTTCATCGCCAGGCTCTGTTTTGGCAATTGCCACTTGATTTAAAATTGACGGAAAACGTTTTACCACTTTAAATTGGCTAATATCTCCATTAAATTCTTGTAAGCGTTTTGCAGCCCAAGGTGACATGATGGTTTTTAGGTAGCGAGACTTAATTCCATATTCTTTCTCGAGTAGGCTTGCATCTTCAATGGGGTCAAATAATGCCAATGGATGATCATTAACAGGGGAGCCCTTAATCGAGTAAATAGGTACTTGTTGCATCAAATACTTTAATTTTTCAGCAATTGATGACTTGCCCCCTCCAACAGGGCCAAGTAAGTAAAGCACTTGTTTACATTCTTCTAGGCCTTGTGCTGCATGTTTAAGATAGGACACGATTTGTTCAATGGCGTCTTCCATGCCATAAAAATCAGCAAATGCGGGGTAGCGTGCTACAACGCGGTTCGAAAATAAGCGACTTAAGCGATTATCGGTAGCGGTATCCACCATTTTAGGCTCACCAATGGCCATCAGTAGCCTCTCTGATGCACTGGCGTAGGCAGACTTATCTGTTTTACATATCTCTAAGAATTGAGCAACACTGTACTCTTCTTCTTGTGTTGCTTCGTAACGTGCTTGGTAGTGATCAAAAATAGTCATAATGACCTCCGAAACCGACTTTAAAAATGTATTCACTATTTGAAGTCTAGTCACGAATTTAAATTTTTGTGCAATAAAATTAAAAATTTATATGAAATTTAATGTTAATGCGCTTTTAGAAAACACCCTTCGTATAAAAATGGTTAATCAAAATTAGAGGCATAAAAAAAGACGCCTAGGCGTCTTTTTTAAAATCAGTATAAAACTAATTATGCGAAGTTAGCGTTTGCAAATTCCCAGTTAACGAGTGACCAAAAACCTTTAAGGTAATCTGGACGCACGTTACGGTAATCAATGTAGTATGCGTGTTCCCATAAATCCACTGTTAGGATTGGTGTAACGCCTGCATCGGTTAGTGGTGTTGCAGCATTAGATGTATTTACGATGTCTAGTGAACCATCAGCTAATTTAACTAACCATGTCCAGCTTGAACCGAAGTTATTTACTGCTTTGTCGTTTAACGCGTCTTTAAATGCGTCAAATGAGCCCCATTTAGCGTTGATTGCATCAGCAATTGCACCCGTTGGAACGCCGCCACCATTTGGGGATAGGCTGTTCCAGTAGAAAGTATGGTTCCAGATTTGAGCAGCGTTGTTAAATACACCACCTTCTGATGAACATACGATTTCTTCAAGTGATTTACCCTCAAACTCAGTGCCTGAGATTAAACCGTTAAGTTTAGTCACGTAAGTATTGTGGTGTTTACCATGATGAAACTCTAATGTTTCTTGTGAAATATGTGGCTCAAGTGCATCAATTGCATACGGTAGTGACGGTAGTTCAAATGCCATTTTTTATCTCCATCTTCTTTTGGTTGATAGTCTGGTAAGCTATACGTAATACCTGTACAAACAGGGCACTTATCTATACCAAACAGGAATATAGTGTTACTATAATAGTTGAGTATTTTACTCAAGTTTTAGCAAACAGCAATGCTCTTGCTAAAGCTATTTAAGATTGAGGCGTTAATCGCCTATGTTAATCTATATATTTGAGGCCACAGTGAAACTTTTTCAAGGCCTAATGTGTTCGCTATCGTCATTTTGAGGTTGTAAATGGAAACCATTGATAAAATTAAACAGCAAATTGCTGAAAACCCGATCATTTTATACATGAAAGGATCACCAAAACTGCCTAATTGTGGTTTTTCTTCACAAGTATCACAAGCATTAATGTCTTGCGGTGAACCGTTTGCCTATGTAGACATTTTACTTAACCCAGACATTCGCGCAGAGCTTCCTGCTTATGCTAATTGGCCTACATTCCCACAACTTTGGGTTGAGGGTGAGTTAATTGGTGGTTGTGACATTATCATTGAAATGTTTCAGCGTGGTGAACTACAACCGCTCATTACTGAAACAGCCGCAAAGCATAAACCCGCTGACGCTGAGTAAGCGTTCACGGTTCAAAAAAAGCTGCTATATGCAGCTTTTTTTGTAACCAAAAAAAAGTAACACAAATTTATAATTTATTGATTGCGCTACCTGCGTATTATTAATTTTCTTATTAATGGTAATAATCACTAAGTAAATAAAAAAGATTCGCTTTTATTGTGAATAATTATTCACCCTCCGTGTGGTTTACGTTTACGTAAACTGTTTTTGGCGAGGGCGTTTTGGTTACAATCCCTTAAAATTAACACCGGTGTTATTTAAGTTTTCGAACTAATTTTGGCTCAAATGTTAATGTTTAGCGTTTTTTTATGATTTTTAATGATGTTGAAATATATTCAATATAATGAATATGTATTCAGAAAGATATTGACTCAGGTTAGGAATAACGCTAATTTTGATTGTCTGTTAGCAAATCGTCGAGCCGTTCATCCACGTTAACAGCGCAGCAAGGGGAGGGGTCCATGTTATATGACTCAAAATTAGAAAAAGATAATTGTGGCTTTGGCTTAATAGCCCAAGTTAATAACCAAGCGAGTCACCGACTCATTCGCACGGCTATCACCGGTTTAGATCGTATGCAGCATCGCGGCGGTATATCTGCTGATGGTAAAACGGGTGATGGGTGTGGCTTGTTGCTACAAAAACCAGACAGCTTCTTTCGTGCTATTGCTGCCGAAAATAATTGGCATTTAGGTAAAAATTACGCCGTTGGGATGATTTTCCTCAATGCTGATCCGGTATTAGCACAAGCTGCCAAAGATGTTCTAAGCGAAGAACTAGAAAAAGAAACGCTGAATATTTTAGGCTGGCGCGTAGTTCCTACCGATCCATCAATGTTAGGACCGATTGCCCTAAAGCAATTACCTGGGTTTGAACAAATTTTTATTAGTGCGCCTGAGGGCTGGCGCTCTAAAGATTTAGAGCGTCGCTTATACGTTGCACGTCGTCGTGTTGAAAAGCGCCTAATAGCTGATGAATCATTTTATATTGCCAGTTTATCCGGTTTAGTCACTGTGTATAAAGGCTTAATGATGCCTGCTGACTTGCCAAACTTTTATCTCGACCTTGCGGATATCCGCATGACCAGTGCTATTTGTGTTTTTCATCAGCGTTTTTCCACAAATACCCAGCCTCGCTGGCCTTTAGCTCAACCATTTCGTTACCTAGCACATAATGGTGAAATTAATACCATTGAGGGAAACCGCCAATGGGCACGTGCGCGTTCATATAAGTTTGCATCGCCACTTATTCCTGATTTACAAAGCGCTGCGCCGTTTGTTAATGAAACAGGGTCTGACTCATCCAGCCTTGATAATATGCTAGAGCTGTTTTTAGCCGGTGGTATGGATTTATTTCGCGCTATGCGTATGTTAGTGCCACCTGCATGGCAAAAAAATCGCGCAATGGATGACGATTTGCGCGCATTTTATGATTTTAATTCAATGCACATGGAGCCATGGGATGGTCCCGCAGGAATTGTTATGTCAGATGGGCGTTTTGCTGCCTGTAACTTAGATAGAAATGGTCTGCGCCCAGCGCGTTATATTATTACTCAAGATGGCTTTATTACTTTAGCATCAGAAGTAGGTATTTGGGATTACACCGCTGACGAAGTGGTTGAAAAAGGGCGGGTTGGCCCAGGTGAGCTTCTTGTTATTGATACTAAGCTAGGTAAAATTTGGCATTCAGATGAAATTGATCAAGATTTAAAATCACGCCACCCTTACAAATCATGGTTAGAAGAAAACGTTAAACGGTTAACGCCTTTTGAAGCGCTTACTGAGCAAGACGCAGGTAATCGCTCGTTCGATGACGTTACATTGGCTAAATATCAAAAGATGTTTGGCTACACTAACGAAGAGCTAGACAGCGTTATTCGGGTGATGGGTGAAAATGGCCAAGAGGCAACCGGTTCAATGGGTGATGACACGCCTTTTGCTGTTTTGAGTGAAGGTCATCGCTCGCTTTATGATTACTTCCGTCAAAAGTTTGCTCAAGTGACTAATCCGCCAATCGACCCTTTACGTGAAAATCATGTTATGTCGCTGGCCACTTGTATTGGCAGTGAGCAAAACGTATTTAATGAAACCACAGGGCATGCTAAGCGCTTACAATTTGATACCCCTATTTTAATGTATGCTGACATGCAGCAGCTACTTAACGCCGATGAAGCGCACTATAGCTATTGTAAGATTGATATTACTTACACAGTTGAAGAAGGCCTTGAAAACGCGGTTAAACGCATTTGTGATGAAGCACAAGAAAAAGCGGCATCAGGGTGCATAATGTTAGTACTAACAGATCGTAACTTTGATGAAAGTCAACTGCCTATTCCTGCTGCGATGGCTGTGGGTGCAGTACAAAAACGCCTAGTAGATAATAACTTACGCTGTGAGTCTAATATTATTATCGAAACCGGCAGTGTGCGTGATGCGCATCAGTTTGCCGTGTTGATAGGGTTTGGCGCAACCGCAATTTATCCTTATTTAGCGTATGAATCGCTGGTTGCAATGAGCGATGCTAAGGTGATCAACAAAACGTACTGCGAAGTAACACTGGCATACCGTCAAGCGATCAACAAAGGTTTGTACAAAATTATGTCTAAAATGGGCATTAGTACAGTTGCGTCATATCGATGCTCAATGTTGTTTGAGGCAGTTGGTCTATCGGACGCGATTGTTGAGATGTGTTTTAAAGGGGTAGCAAGTCGTATTAAAGGCGCCTGTTTTAGCGATTTTGACGATGATCAGCAAAGCCTTCATAAACTCGCGCTCAGTAAACGTAAATTGCTAAGCCATGGTGGCTTATTTAAGTACGTCCACGGTGGTGAGTATCATGCTTATAATCCTGATGTGATTCAAACTCTTCAAAAAGCAGTACGTAGCGGCCAGTACAGTGATTACAGCGAATACGCGAAGTTAGTTAATCACCGCCCAGTAGCCACTTTGCGTGATATGTTGGCCTTAAAACTGCCAGAAAAAGGCATTAGCATTGATGAGGTAGAGCCAGCCACTGAGCTTTATAAACGCTTTGATTCAGCAGCTATGAGTATTGGTGCATTATCACCTGAGGCGCATGAAGCACTCGCAATTGCCATGAATCGTTTAGGTGGCTGTTCAAATTCGGGTGAAGGTGGTGAAGATAAACTACGCTACGGTACCGAAAAAAATTCACGTATTAAACAAGTGGCTTCGGGTCGATTTGGTGTAACACCGCATTATTTACGCAATGCGAATGTTATTCAAATAAAAGTGGCACAAGGTGCAAAGCCTGGCGAAGGTGGACAATTACCGGGTGAAAAAGTAACCCCCTATATTGCAAAACTTCGTTATTCAGTACCCGGGGTGACACTTATTTCACCGCCGCCGCATCACGATATTTACTCTATTGAAGATTTGGCCCAGCTGATTTTTGATTTAAAACAAGTAAATCCGAAGGCACTGATTTCAGTAAAACTCGTTTCAGAACCTGGTGTGGGTACAATTGCTACCGGTGTAGCAAAAGCGTATGCCGATTTAATTACTATTTCAGGCTATGACGGCGGCACGGGCGCAAGTCCATTAACCTCGGTTAAATATGCTGGCAGCCCATGGGAACTTGGTCTTGCTGAAACGCAACAAGCACTTGTTGAAAATGGTCTTCGTCATCGTATTCGCTTGCAAACAGATGGCGGTTTAAAAACCGGACTTGATATCATCAAAGCGGCCATTTTAGGCGCAGAAAGTTTTGGCTTTGGCACAGGGCCCATGGTGGCATTAGGCTGTAAATACTTACGAATTTGTCACTTAAATAATTGTGCAACGGGGGTGGCAACCCAAGACGAAACATTACGTCAAAAGCATTATCATGGCCTGCCTGAAATGGCGATGAACTACTTTAAGTTCATTGCTCAAGAAGCGCGTGAAATTATGGCAAGCTTAGGAGTTACAAACCTAACCGATTTGATTGGTCGCTTAGACTTACTTGAAGCGATTGAAGGCAAAACAGCGAAGCAGCAAAAAATTGATTTATCAGCGGTTATCGCTCAGCCAAATAACCCAACGGGTGAAACCTTGTTTTGCAGTGCGCCAAATAGCTCGCATTATTTAGGCAAATTAAACGAGAGCCTATTAGGTAAGGCACAAGAGGCGATTGATAACTCAAGCGGCATTTCATTAGTGAGCCGTATTTGTAATACCGATAGATCGGTTGGCGCTATGCTCTCTGGTTATATTGCCGATAAACATGGCAACCAAGGCATGGCAGCAGATCCTGTGGTTATTGAACTGCATGGTACAGCCGGTCAATCATTTGGTGTATGGAATGCCGGTGGCCTTGAAATGACGTTAGTTGGCGATGCTAACGATTATGTTGGTAAAGGGATGGCGGGCGGTAAGCTCGTCATTCGCCCACCTCTGGGTTCGTCATTTGAAAGCCATAAAGCAACAATCATTGGTAATACTTGTTTGTACGGTGCAACTGGCGGTAAATTATTTGCAGCAGGGTGTGCAGGCGAGCGTTTTGCTGTTCGTAACTCGGGCGTGCAAGCCGTTGTTGAGGGGGTTGGTGATAATGGCTGTGAATATATGACCGGTGGCGTTGTCTGTGTACTTGGTAACGTAGGAGTGAACTTTGGTGCAGGTATGACTGGTGGATTTGCTTATATTTTAGATGAGCGAGGCGATTTTGAAAAACGCATCAATCCAGAACTGGTTGAAGTGGTTATTTTAGATGAATTGCGTTCACATCAAGAGCACTTACGCGGCTTGATTGCTGATCATTTAGACCTAACAGCCTCATGCAGAGCAGAAACTATTTTAGCTAATTTTGAACTCTACTTACCCATGTTTAAATTAGTAAAACCTAAATCAAGTGACGTAAACAGTTTACTCGGGCATCGCGCCCGCAGTAGCGCCGAACTACGTATTCAGGCGCAATAAGGGGGCAGTATGAGCGAAAATGTATATCAATTTATAGACGTGCAGCGTGTAGACCCACGCAAAAAACCTATTTCGTCGCGTAAAAAATCGTTTGTAGAAATTTATGAACCCTTTTCAGCAAGTCAGGTTAATTCACAGGCTGATCGCTGCCTTGATTGTGGTAATCCTTATTGTGAATGGAAATGCCCGGTGCATAACTATATTCCACAGTGGTTAAAGCTGATCCGCACAGGGCGTATTTTAGAAGCCGCAGAGTTATCGCATCGTACTAATAGTTTGCCTGAAGTATGTGGGCGTGTATGCCCACAGGACCGCTTATGTGAAGGTTCATGTACGCTAGATGAAGAGTTTGGTGCGGTAACAATCGGTAATATTGAAAAATATATCACCGACACCGCGTTCAAAATGGGTTGGAAACCAGACATGTCATACGTGACATGGACTGATAAAAAAGTGGCCATTATTGGCGCGGGGCCTGCGGGCTTAGGCTGTGCTGATATTTTAGTACGTAACGGCGTTAAACCTGTGGTGTTTGACCGTCACCCAGAAATTGGTGGGCTGCTAACTTTTGGTATTCCTTCTTTTAAATTAGAAAAACAAGTCATGCAAAAACGTCGCGAAATATTTACTGAAATGGGTGTTGAATTTAAGCTTAATGTGGAAGTGGGTAAAGACATTAGCATGGATGAAATACTTAACGAGTATGACGCGGTATTTTTGGGAGTGGGGACTTATCAGAGTATGCGTGCAGCGCTTGAAAATGAAGACGCGCCGGGTGTACACGATGCGTTGCCGTTTTTAATTGGTAACACGAATCGCGTTATGGGTTACGATGAATCTAAGCAAGCCTGTATCGATATGGCAAACGAAAAAGTGGTCGTGCTCGGTGGGGGTGATACAGCAATGGACTGTGTGCGTACTTCAATTCGTCATAATGCGTTAAAGGTAACGTGTGCGTATCGCCGTGATGAAGAAAATATGCCAGGCTCGAAGCGTGAAGTAAAAAATGCCAAAGAAGAAGGGGTGATTTTTACTTATAACGTTCAGCCTAAAGGAATTGTACTTGATGAAAAAGGCGTTGTAGCCGGTGTTAAAATGGTGAAAACCCAACTTGGTGAAGCCGATGAAAATGGCCGTCGTCGTGCTGAAGAAGTACCAGGTTCAGAGCATATTATTGAAGCAACACAAGTGATTATGGCATTTGGCTTTAAGCCTCATAAAATGGATTGGTTAGAACAGTACGACGTAGAAATTAATCACTGGGGCGGTATTAATGCGCCAGAGCAAGGGGAGTTCACCCATCAAACCACTAACCCTAAAATATTTGCTGGTGGCGATATTGTTCGTGGTTCAGACTTAGTGGTCACCGCTATATTTGAAGGACGTAACGCTGCAGAAGGCATTATGGATTACCTAAAAGTGTAAATACGCTTACGGCCATTTATTTAAGGTTTTGGAAAAATCCAGCTAGATTGCATAGACGACTAAAACAATTAGGGAAAAAGCCGCCATTTAAGTTTATAAAAATGAACTCATGGCGAAACTCACTAAGTCCATTATCGAGTGTAGCAATGCCAAACCAATGGTTTGAAGAGCTAGGTTTATATTCAATGGAAAAAGTAAGTACAGGATGGCTTGCTCAATCGGCGTTTAGTAAATAAACCGAAAGGATAGAAGAATACAGGAGTCGTATACGAGGTCCGTACGTACGGTTCTGAGAGAAGGATGAGGCAAAAGCCTCACCCTACTCGATGTTTTTATTATTCAAATGTTATATCAACATAATTTGTAACAAATGGCATAATTTCAATATTACCAACAGCATAACTCTCTTTAGCAACACCCTCTGTTTTTACTTTCATATAGTAGTTGCCTGCGGGAATTACTTTATCATTATATCTTGAGCGTTTTTCAATAAATATTTTATTTTGTTGTGCGTCGACTATCCAGCCTTCTGGGCTAATTTCGTGCATATAAGCTTCGCATTTAACTTCACCAACACGAGGATGTACACATTTGTTAATTATAACTCTAGTTTGTTTTGTGGGGTTTGCAGTGGTTTTAGCTAAGGTAATATCACCATAATCCCTCGATTCTTTTATTGCTTTGTAAGTAGCGATTGTTGTTTCCGTTGTGGTGTATGTTTTTGGTGTGGAGGGTAAAATAGATTGGTTGGTAGAGGTAGATGCACTATTTATTGCACCGTTGATTCCATCTTTTACTGCACGGCTAATATCTGTGCTTTTGCATCCTGAAAGAATAAGTAATGTGGGTACGATAAAAATAAGCTTCTTCATTTTTAATCCTTAAGTTTTTAATATTTTTAACAATAGTATTGGCGTCACAGAAATTAATATTAAAAATAACATTGTTCATCCCTGACATAGATAAATAATGACTAAAAACAATATTTATATCAACTATAATTTAAAAATTAACATTTTCGGATTAGATAAAAAATCAGGTACTAGCAAACCAGTTGATATATAACTCTATTTATTGACTTAAAATACAATCATTGCAATGTGATTTATATTTTGCCTTTATAAATTAAAGATAAAACGTAAATTATTTAACGTTTCAATCCATCGAGAAGTGTTCTAGAGTCGGTTTTACTTTGGCTTGTCGGCGTTTCACGCTTCTATAGCAAATAAAATTACAGATTAGTTGAAATCCAATCGCTAAGCTGCTCAATGTAATTAGCTCACTCGTTGTGGCGCTGTAAAAAATCACTGCAGCAGCAATAACAATCTGTATTGTTAAAGCGATATTCAAAAAACGATACAAGCCTTGCTTAAATTGCGTATGCTTAAACTTACTAAACACAGCCAAAAGTACACTGACTATAAGTAATAGCCAGTTAATTGCTAAGCCAGAATAAATGACCGTTGTTTGCATTAAGGTTTCCTCACCAAATTAAGGTACACACTGTAAAATTATTAATTTTATCCGTGCGCTTTTATTAGTTCTTTCGCGTTTGCTTTAGCCATTTTACTAATATTATCACCACCAAGTAAGCGAGCAATTTCATTGACTCGCCCTTCTTTATTTAATGCCAGCATATGGGTAAATGTTTCACCATCGGCAATTTCCTTGGCAACAAAAAATTGTTGATGAGCACTGCTCGCCACTTGAGGTAAGTGAGTAACACAAATAACTTGTGCCGACTTACCCAGCTGGCGCAGTAGTTTACCAACAGCAGCAGCTGTTGGGCCAGAAATACCGACATCTACTTCATCAAATATAAGTGTAGGGGTTGTGACTTTTTGCGCAATAATAACCTGAATGGCTAAACTAATTCGTGATAACTCACCACCAGAAGCTACTTTTGCTAAAGGTTGCAATGGTTGTCCAGGGTTCGTTGAAACTAAAAACGAAACATTATCAAAGCCTAAGCCATTCGGAGAACGATCATTTTGTGCGGTGAGCGCTATTTCAAATACACCATTTTCCATAGATAAATTAGCCATACTTTCGCTGATCAAGCCATTAAGCGTATTGGCGTATTGATGGCGACTAGTGCTTAATTTTCCGCTGGCGTTTTGGTAATCCCCAAACACCTGTTCAATTTCTATTTCAAGTTGCTCTAGTCGTGAGCTGTTATTACTTATAGAGTCGAGTTCTTGTGTAACAGTTTGATGAAACTCAACAAGCTCTTGCGGCTTTATGTGGTGTTTTCTTGCTAAATCCATAGCACCACTGAGCCGATTTTCTACTTCGATTAAGCGAGCAGGATCTAAATCGGCTTGTTCAGTGTAATTGCGTATTTCTCTGCTTGCTTCTTCAACTTGTACTGCAGCTTCTTCAAGTAGTGCAGCTACATTGGCTAAGCTTTCATCATACTGAGCCAGCTCGGTAAACTGCTGTGCGCTGTGCTGTAGTAATGAACATGCGTTTTGTTCATCGCTTTCATATAAATGTTGAAGCTCGCGTTGGCAAGCTTGTAATATGGTTTGGCTGTTACTAAGCTTATAATGCTCAGCTTCTATCTGCTCAAATTCACCTGTTTGCAGGGCAAATTCATCAAGCTCTGCCACTTGATATTCTAATAACTGTTTTTGCGCCGCTTGTTGCTGCTGTTGTTGTTCTAGCTGCTTAAATTCTTTTTGTAAGTCAGCATAACGTTTATAGCATTGGCTTACTGCATTAACTAAACTGTGATGCCCTGCATAGGCATCTAAAAGTTGTAGTTGATGTTCTGCTTTTAATAAATGCTGATGTGCATGTTGGCCATGAATAGAAATTAAATATTGGCCTAGCTCTTTTAGTTGCGCAGCAGTAACGGGGCTACCGTTAATGTAGCTTTTACTGCGGCCATTTTTACAAACAACCCGACGAAGTAGGCATTCGTTGTCGTCGTTATTAAGCATGTTGTCTTCTAAAAAAGTTTGAGCGAGTGGTAAGTTGCTTAAATCAAATTGTGCACAGACCTCTGCTTTATCGGTGCAAGGGCGAATAGCAGAGGCTTCAGCGCGTTCTCCAAGACATAATGACAATGCATCAATGGCTATTGATTTACCCGCTCCGGTTTCACCCGTAATTGCGGTCATGCCCGAATGCCATTCAGTGCTTAAATTACTTACAATTGCAAAATTTTTAATTTCTAAACCAATTAACATACTGTTCATCCATCCAGTGAATTAACTGTTAATTTATACAGTGTTTTGCTTTTTTGCAAATTAAATTTATATATTTTAAGCAACACTCGATTCACTGAGTGTGTCTGTTTTTTCTTCTACCAAGGAGGCTTCATCAATAAAGTTAATATTATCAACTGGTTGCACTGCATCCTCGGTTTTTAATTTTAAAATCAGCGTTGGGAGAACGTCTTGGTAAAAGCTTTTGTTGTATAAAATACCCTTAGCAGGTAATTCTGCAATAAAATAGTGTGTGCTTTGAGCAAACGCTTCATTACTATTACTTTTGTATGTTTTGACTAGCTCTTCATTAAGAATATTAATAAGTGAGTCAGTTAACGATTCAAGCCTGTTTAAATTTTCGTCGGTGTGCGATTGCACTACAAAAAAATTACTTACCACGGCTTGAATTCGAGGGAGGTGTTTTGTACTAATGACTCCTGCATCAAGTAATTCGTTAAGTTTTACTTTTAAACGTAATTGCGTATTTGAAACACGTTCATTAAACAGCTTTTTCTTTACTTCAATGGTTTTTTTACGATTACTTTCGATGAGTAAGTAGCTGCCAAGTAAAGTAATTAACAACAATAATAAAGCAAGAAAAACGACATAAGTCATTACGATACTTTCCTGATAATGTTAAAAATCTAGCCGAGTATCTTGCTCTAAAGTCATGTGTTTGGCAATAACTTAGTATAAACGGCTGCCCCAATTTAGTTTTGTACGAAGCACATTATAATACGAGTAGTTTTTTGGATGAATTAAGCGTAATTTTTTATCGGCTTTACGTATCACCACTTCATCACCAGGTAAAACAGCAAGCACTACGTGACTGTCGCAACTTACTTGAAGGCTATCTGTATTTTCAAGACTCAGCTTTAAACGTACTTCATTATCAGCATCAACCACTAAAGGCCGACTAGACAAAGTATGCGGAAACATTGGCACTAGTGACATTGCATTAAGTTCAGGGGTTAAAATGGGGCCGCCCCCTGATAAGGAATAGGCAGTCGAACCTGTGGGCGTTGACACGATTAAACCGTCTGAGCGTTGAGAAAACACGAAGTCATTATTTATAAATGCTTCAAACTCGATCATGTGCGCTACTTTATCGGCATGTAATACTGCTTCATTTACGGCAGAATTAGCGCTTTTAAGCTCGTTATGGCGATAAACCTCAACCTCTAATAAAAAACGTTTTTCTTCAATATAATCGCCGCTGAGCACTTGCTCTAAACTGCCTTCAAATCCTTCGGGGTCTAAATCAGTTAAAAAGCCTAAATTACCTCTATTCACACCAATGACCGCGATATCAAAACGGGCAAGTACGCGTGCCGCGCCTAGCATATTACCATCGCCACCGACAACGATTGCCAAGTCAGCGCGCTCGCCTAAATCAACGAGTTTTACTAGTTTGTCACTCGGTACATCACTGAGCTGGCTCCCTGTGCGATTTTCAACAATCACCTCAAAACCCAAGGCTAATAAAAACGTATGTAAACGTTGTAAAGTAGCGGCTGCATTGGGGTGATTTGGCTTTCCAATCAAGCCGATAGTGTTAAACGGAGAGTCCATAATAAATACACTGAAATTGCTCATATTTGTAGAGTAACCTAAAACAGAAGTGTTTGAAAATACAGTTCTTAGTAATTACCAGTGATTTAATTAATTCACTGTAAAATTTAGAATTATTACATTTTTTATACTTGAAATAATAATACCTAGCCCCGATATACACCTTATGTATAAAGATGTAGATAACATGAAACTAAACCCACGAGACCAACAAATATTTGCTGCGGTAATGAGCCTTTATTGCAATGGACAAGGTTTACCTGTGCCTTCGACAAAAATCGCAAAGCAAAAAGGAATGGCAGTATGTTCAGCAACTGTGCGTAATGCCATGGCACGTCTTGAGAAAGTGGGTTTGTTGTATTCGCCACATACATCAGCAGGGCGTGTACCCACTGATAATGGTTTTGATTATTGGTTTGATGAATTTTTTACCCTTGGCAATATTGCAAATTATTGGCAACCAGAACAAGCTCAATTGGTTGAATTTGCACATGGGCTCAGCCAACGTTATCAAGTATGTTGTTGTGTAGGGTTACCTCAAGTAAAATCACAACAGGTGTTTAGAGTAGAAGTTCTCGATTTTGATGCAACCAATTGGCTTATTTTGTTACTAGATAGAGCAGGGCAAAGCCATAATATTTGTATTAATAAACCACACTATTGTGATAACAGCGAGCGCTATGAGTTTGCTACTTGGCTTAATACGGTATTTAGTCAGCAAACATTAATAGAAGGTTTGTATAGAATGCAAGCGATGGCAAATACCGCTCCGCGAAATTGCAATGATTCTTTAACCCAATGGACGCGTGAACTAAGCCAAAAGTTAGGTTCTGATAATAGCATTGTGGTGGGTGAAAATTATCTATACAAAAAAATTGACTGCGAGCAAAGCCTTAATATCGGTGTGTCATTTTTAAACTTCGTGGAAGATAAACTTGCATTTAAAAATGGAGTCTCTATTCTCAGCGCTGAAAATTTACCTTTTGGCGCTTGCGATGAATTAATTGTGCTTAGTGTGCCTTACTTTCAAAATCAGGAATACCAGAGTCGTTTTTGTGTTATTTGTCCAAAATCAGCACAATTAGAAAAAATAATCCAAGAATTTAAATTATTAGAGCCGTCTAACTCTTGAATCTTTTTATTCAATCCCCATAATTACCGCAGTTGTAAAGAATTGGAGCGTATATTTTATGTCTGAGCAGACACAAAACCCAGAGCAAGAAGTAGAATTGAACGAAGAAGTGGCTAAAATGGAAGCTGATGTTGAAGCCGCAGTAGAAGCTGCAGAACAACACGCAGAGCAAGAGCAAAGCCCAGAAGCAGAAATTGCGATGCTATATGCTGAGCTTGAAGCGGCAAATCAAACCATTTCAGATCAAAAAGACAGCGTAGTTCGTGCCGCAGCAGATGTTGACAACATGCGTCGTCGCGCTGCACAAGATGTAGAAAAAGCACATAAATTTGCACTGGAAAAATTTGCGAATGAGTTACTTCCTGTGATTGATAATTTAGAGCGTGCTATTGAGTTTTCAGATAAAGAAAACGAAACGCTCAAGCCTCTATTAGAGGGTATTGATATGACAGTGAAAAGCTTTAACGATGCGGTTGCCAAGTTTGGTGTAGAAATTGTAAATCCACAAGGTGAGCAGTTTAACCCCGATTTTCATCAAGCAATGTCGATTCAGCCAAGTAACGATGTAACCCCTAATACTGTGTTAGCAGTAATGCAAAAAGGGTACACCTTAAACGGGCGTTTACTTCGCCCTGCCATGGTTATGGTATCTAAAGCGGCTGATGCTTAATTTAACTACATTACTGAAAATGCCTCATTGTGAGGCATTTTTTTTGTCTTTAAAATAATGAATGACTTGTACAGCTATGGTTAGCAAAATAGCACTAAACATTAAGCTAGAAAATGGAATTGCACTTTGTGCGTGCATTATGGCTAAAATGGGGCCTACTAGCGCACCACTGCCAAAACGAAGTGTACCAATTACAGCCGTGGCTGTGCCGCTATTTTCTTCAAACTTCATTAAGATTAAAGAGTCCGCATTACTGGCAATAATACCCAAGCTCATCATTAATGGGGCAATAGTAGCAACAATAAAGTAAAGCGATAAATGTAATATACTAAAAGTTAATAGCGCGGCGCCTGACATAAAACCACACACTAGGCCATAATAAAGCATTTTACGGGAGCCAATACGCGGTACAACGCGAGTATTTAAAAAGTTACCAAACATAAGCGCCATTACATTAAAGGCAAATAGTAAACCAAATAATTGTTCAGATACCTGAAACAAATCTAGATAAATATACGAAACAGATGTTAAAAAACAAAAAAAGCCAAATGAAACAAACATCGAACTTAAAATATCAGCACGCGCATGTTTGTTACCTAACACAACTTTATAGCTTGAAAAAAACAGTGCTAATCCTTTGCGATCATTTTTAAATATTGGAATATCAATTAAATAGCACTGCACAAAGAGTAAAATTACAAAGCTATAAGTGGCTAACACAATAAAAATGGTAGACCAGAGCGAAAAACCTAAAATAACCGAGCCGATAGAAGGGGCGAGTAACGGCGCTATCATCATGATCATCGAAACGTAAGACATACCTTTAGCTGTATTTTTTTGATATATATGCCTAATAATCCCAGGAACGACAACAGTGGCTGCCGCCCCTGTAAATGCTTGTACAGCTCTAAGTATCCAAAAAGTATTTATTTCATTAGTAAATGCTAATGCCAGTGAGCTTAATCCAAATAAACTTAAACCAATCTTTGCCAATTTACGCCGGCCAATTTGATCGGCAATTGGACCAAAAAATAACATACCCAATGAATACCCCGCCAAATAGATACTCAAGGATATTTGTACATTAGGCATACTGGTATTCAGATCGTTGGCAATTACTAGCATTGCTGGTAAATACATATCAATTGCCAGTGGGGTGATCGCTACAATACTGGCTAATAACGGTAATAAAATACGGGTATTAAAAGAAGAAGCCGAGGCGTTCATTTAAACACTCAAAGTTACAACACAAGGGCTGCATTATAGCAGGGCAAATAGGTAGGATAAACTTAGTTTGCCTGCTAACTTAATTAAATAATTATAAAAAGCAAAGATATTAAACTTCTACAGTGTTTGTTATTCTATAATTATTAAAATACGGTTTTAAGGCACTACAATAATGAAAAAATTGGTTTTGGCAGTATTTGCTAGCGCAGTATTAGTTGGTTGTAAAACCTCACCCACTGGGCGCACGCAAATTGCGCTTTATTCAGATCAACAAATGAGTCAAATGGGCACAGCGAGTTTTGCAGAAATGAAAAAAACGCAGCCTGTCAATAAAGATCCCAAAGTAAACAGTTACGTTAATTGCATTGCTGAAAAAGTAGTGGCTGTGTTACCTACTCAATATGCGTCTCAAAATTGGGAAGTGGTGGTATTTGAAGATGAATCCGCGAATGCATTTGCGCTGCCAGGCGGTTATATTGGTGTGCATACGGGATTATTAAAAATTGCCACAAACCAAGATCAAGTTGCCACTGTACTTGGGCATGAAGTTGGGCACGTGATTGCTGAGCATTCAAATGAACGTGTTTCACAAAGCTCAATTTTAAAAACGGGCATGCAGTTAGGCAGTGCAGCACTTGAAATGGGTAACATTCAATACCGCAATGAAATTATGCAAGGCCTTGGCTTAGGCGCTCAATATGGGGTGGTTTTACCATTTAGTCGCTCACATGAGTCAGAAGCAGATACTATTGGTTTAGATCTTATGGCACAAGCAGGGTTTAACCCTAAAGAGTCTGTTACGCTTTGGCAAAATATGAGCCAAGCGGGCAGTGGCGCTACACCAGAGTTTTTATCAACTCATCCAGCGCCAACGAGCCGTATTGCAAATTTACAAGCACAAATGAATAAAGCGCTGAATGAGCGAAAAACAGCTAGAGCACAAGGTAAAAATCCGCAGTGTAAGTTGTAATTTAAATATTCATTAGGAAACTATAAAGCCTGTAGATATAAACTGACAGGCTTTTCAATTATCATATTTCCTAAAACCTAAAACCTAAAACCTAAAACCTAAAACGTCCACTCTAAATGAACTTGCGGGACTGATTCGCTAACATCAGTACCAAATTTATTGTGCCAGTATTGCCATTCCATACCGAGTAATAAGGTGTTTTCTTTCATTTCTAGCGCGTGTCCCATATCCCATACAATAATAGGTTGGGCTAAAAACCACGCACGTACATCATTACCAAACTCATCTTTGCGCTCAGCTATGTACTCTGCGTGACCTTTCAGGTTAAACTTTTGAGAGCCAATCATAAGTGGGTAATCAAAGGCGACATCAAACATCCAACTATTAGTCTCAATGGGGGCTCCACCTTTTGCAACGCCTTCGCTGTCATCTATGTAAGCAGTAACAAGTGTTGAGACAAAATTAAAACCCGGTACATCCCAATTTAACTTTATACCCGGTAAGTATTTTACAACTTTAGCATCGCCTGCAGCATTAATACCCATGGTTAAACCAACGTCAACGAGCGCGCCTGATGCTACTTTTTCGTCCATTACAGCCGATAAGCTGAGCGTAGAATAACCTTCAAAATAAAAGTCTTGATCTTGAAAGCCATCCTCGTTGCTGTCGGAACTGTAATCAATAAAGAAAAAGTTATCGCCATAATTATGACCAGAAGCGTGCTCTATTGAGTACACAGTCGTGCTCGATTTTTGTTCGGTAAATGGGTTTTTGTGGCTGCCATTATTAATATGAAGCGCGGTATTGCTCCAATTAGCAGCCGTTGCTGTTGAGCTTAAGGTACAGGCACCTAGTGCAACAAGGAGTAGTAAGTTTTTAATTTTCATAACCATATTTTATGTGACACGCTGAATATCACATTATAGCAAACACGGTTAATTTGTTAATTATTTATTGCGCTAAACAGTGTATTAGCACGCAGCTAATACACTGTTTAAACAACGTTTAAGCTTTATTACGACGCAGGCAAATAACCGCAATGGCGGTAAAAGCTAAAATGAAACAATAGTAAGATGAGGTCGACACATCCCACGGGCTAATTTTAAATGTAGCACCAAGTAATAGTGCCTGTGCGCCATAAGGCAAAGAACCCTGCGTTACACAGGCAAAAATATCTAATAAACTGGCAGAGCGCTTGCCACTAATTTCGCCATCATCAGCCAACTTTTTAGCAATCGGGCCAGCTACAATAATAGACACTGTATTATTGGCAATACATAGATTACTGGTAAATACGAGCGCTGCAATCCCTAACTGATCGGCGACTTTGCGATGCCATTTTGCAATGATTTTAGTAATGGCTTGAATCTTTTGAGCAATGTAATCAAGGCCGCCATTTATACGAATAAATTCAGACAGCCCACCAATAAACATAGACAGTAAAAATATTTCCTGCATATCACTAAAGCCTTTGTAAATATCTTTTACAAAGCTGGCGCCTTCATAGCTGCCAGTAAAGCCCATTAATGCGGCAAACACAATTCCGCTCAACAGCACCACAAATACATTAAAGCCCATTACCGCCAATACTAAAATAAAGGCATAAGGAAGCACTAATAAAATATCGTAGTCTTTAGTTTCAACAACTTGTGCTGCAGGTGTTAAAAATAATAATAATGCAATAGTGAGTATAGCGGCAGGGATCGCAATTTTAAGGTTTTCTTTAAACTTATCTTTCATTTCACAGCCTTGCGTACGGGTAGCAGCAATGGTGGTATCAGAAATTATTGATAAGTTATCACCAAACATAGCGCCAGATACAATAGTACCGGCCATTAATGCTGGATCAATCCCTGTTTTCATAGATACCGCATAAGCAATAGGGCCAATAGCCCCTATGGTTCCCATAGAAGTGCCCATTGCAGTAGAAATAACAGCGGCGATTAAAAACAAGCCTGGCAGTAATAATGAAGGGGGAATAAGTGAAAGCCCCGCATTTACCACCGCATCAACGCCGCCGGTTGCGCCTGCAACTGCAGAAAAAGCACCCGCTAATAAATAAATAAGGCACATGGTAATAATGTTGTTATTACCCACACCTTTAATAAAGGTTTCTACACTTTGGTTTATGCTGGCTTTATTTAGAATAAAGGCTAAAACAATCGCGGGTAAAATAGCGACCGGTGCAGGGAGTTGATAAAATGCATAATCAACCCCTTGAGATTGTAAATATAAGCCTGAGCCTAAAAAAATAGCAACAAAGGTGAGTAGGGGGAGCAAAGAAAACTTTGCTTTATTTTTATCAAATGATGGCTGCATCATAATCCTCGTTAATTATTCATAGCAATCGAAGTCGATTGATATATTAAACAGCCAAAGCATCCCTCTTTTAGCTGAATTTAGTTGTTTGTTTTACTATCTAACCAGATAAGTAACTCAACAGCGCCCGCAAGCCAAAGACCAAATCGGCGCAAAAAAGAAGTTTAAATGTATAGATGGCTAAATGCAAAGACTATCTGTTATTATTGTTATTAAAATAATCGAAGCTTTTTATAAGCTTTTCTGACTATTACATGAGTTTTAGATAAAATCTAGTTAACTAAAAAACACATAGGGTGTAAAAAGATGAGTCGAGTAGGTGTATTTGGTGCTAATGGTCGCATGGGGCTGGCACTTGTAGAAGCAGCAACAATTAATAAAAATTCGCGATTAGCGGCTGCCTATGTACGCAGTAAATCACAATTATTAGGTCTGTCAGTTAATCAGTTTAACAGTGCTGTGGCAAAAGAGGTTTACTTTAGCAGTGAACAGCAGATTGAAAATGTCGATGTACTAATAGATTTTACTCTTCCTGAAGGCATGAAAAATCACTTAGCTTCAGCATTGGAGCATAAAATCCCAATGGTAATTGGTACCACAGGCCTAAGTGATAAAGATATGCAGGCCTTAGAAGATGCCGCTAAACATATTCCCATTGTATTTGCGCGTAATTATAGCGTGGGTGTAAATTTACTGCTTAACTTAGTGCAAACGGCAGCGACAAAACTGGGCGATGATTTAGATATAGAAATTTTTGAAGCGCATCATCGCCATAAAATCGATGCGCCATCGGGCACCGCATTAGCCATTGGCGAGTCGATTGCACAGGCAAAAGGGTGGGATCATGAAGAGGTTGCCGTTTATGATCGTAACAATAGTGAGCAAGCCAAATCACAAAATGAAATAGGCTATTCGGTGCTAAGAGGCGGTGACATAGTAGGTGAACACACGGCCTACTTCGCTACAATGGGCGAAAGGCTCGAATTAACCCATAAAGCAAGTTCAAGAATGACCTTCGCACTAGGCGCTATAAGAGCTGCGCAGTGGTTAAAAAATAAACCTGCTGGACTTTATGATATGCAAGATGTGCTCGATTTGAAGTAGTTAAGTTCCTTTTTTAACGCTTTAGGGTGGTTTTTTGCTGTAACCACTTATTTATTGCAATTTACTAATTAGCGTTAGACCTAAAAGCCAACTTCATGTAGAATGCAGCTAATTTGCCAAAAATTACTAAATGCGTGTTTCCAATTATACTCATGTGGTTAGCAAAACCAGAGTTTGTGTGGGAATTAAAAGAGTTTTAGGCAAGAAAAATGAATGAAGGTTTAGTGGTTTACATCGGCATCATTTAAGATTGCGTAAAACAATTTAAGCTCACAGAAATCAGGTTTTGACCAATTATCTGAGTATTAGCGGGGTGTTAAGCAATTTGCTTACTCCCGTTTTTTACTGTTAGGAGGTTTAACTTGACTAAATCCGCTCTGTTAGTCCTAGAAGACGGCACAGTGTTTCGCGGTACTGCAATCGGCGCTGACGGCATGTCAGTCGGTGAAGTAGTATTCAATACGTCTATGACTGGTTATCAAGAAATTTTGACTGATCCATCGTACGCGGAACAAATCGTAACTTTGACGTACCCACACATCGGTAATACGGGTACCAACAGCGAAGACGAAGAAGCGAATCACATTTGGGCTAAAGGCCTAGTGATCCGTGATTTGCCACTGCTAGCGAGTAATTTTCGTAACGAGCAGTCGTTAGATGATTACTTAAAAGCCCGTAATATTTTAGGTATTGCGGACATCGACACCAGAAAACTAACCCGTATTTTGCGTGATAAAGGCGCACAAAATGGCTGTATTGTTGCCGGTGACGAACTAGACGAGAAAAAAGCGCTTGAAGCCGCGCAAGCCTTCCCAGGCTTAAAAGGTATGGATTTAGCAAAAGTAGTCTCAACCAAGGAAAATTACCAGTGGCGCGAATCAAGCTGGACATTAGGCGAAGGATTTAAAACCTTACACGCTGATGATGAAAAGTTTCATGTTGTCGCTTATGACTTCGGTGTAAAACGTAATATTTTACGTATGCTGGTAGACCGTGGTTGTAAATTAACCGTTGTGCCTGCACAAACCTCGGCGGCCGACGTGTTAGCACTTAACCCAGATGGTATCTTCTTATCAAATGGCCCTGGCGATCCTGAGCCATGCACTTACGCCATTGATGCAATCAAAACGTTCTTAGAAACCGACACCCCCATTTTTGGTATTTGTTTAGGTCATCAATTGTTAGCACTCGCCTCAGGTGCAAAAACAGTAAAAATGAAGTTTGGCCACCACGGTGGTAACCACCCAGTTAAAGATCTAGACCGTGATGTAGTTATGATCACCGCACAAAACCACGGTTTTGCTGCGGATGAAGCCACATTACCAGATAACCTGCGTGCAACGCATAAATCGTTATTTGACGGCACATTGCAAGGCATTCATCGTACAGATAAACCCGCATTTAGCTTCCAAGGTCACCCTGAAGCAAGCCCTGGCCCGCACGATGCCGCCCCATTATTTGATCACTTCATCGATTTGATGCAAGCGCGTAACCACTAATTTAACCGGAGTAATAATGCCAAAACGTACCGACATAAAAAGCATTCTTATCTTAGGCGCAGGCCCTATCGTCATAGGTCAAGCTTGTGAATTTGACTACTCTGGTGCTCAAGCGTGTAAAGCACTTAGAGAAGAAGGCTATAGAGTTATACTTGTTAACTCAAACCCAGCAACTATCATGACTGACCCGGAAATGGCCGATGCAACATACATCGAGCCAATTCACTGGGAAGTGGTAGAAAAAATAATCGAAAAAGAAAAGCCAGATGCTGTACTACCGACTATGGGTGGTCAAACAGCATTAAACTGTGCGCTTGATTTAGACAAGCACGGTGTATTAGCTAAACATGGTGTTGAGCTCATTGGCGCAACGGCCGATGCAATCGATAAAGCCGAAAACCGTGAACGTTTTGATGTTGCCATGCGTAACATTGGCCTTGAATGTCCGCGTGCTGAAATTGCTCATTCGATGGATGAAGCTCGCGACACCATGACCCGTATCGGCTTACCGTGTATTATTCGTCCTTCTTTCACTATGGGTGGCACAGGTGGCGGTGTAGCTTACAATATGGAAGAGTTTGAAGAAATTTGTGAGCGAGGTTTAGACTTATCGCCAACCAGCGAATTATTAATTGATGAGTCGTTAATTGGTTGGAAAGAGTATGAAACAGAAGTTGTACGTGATAAAAACGATAACTGTATTATTGTTTGTACCATTGAAAACTTTGACCCTATGGGTGTACACACTGGCGATTCAATCACCGTAGCGCCAGCGCAAACATTAACCGACAAAGAATACCAAATCATGCGTAATGCTTCTATGGCAGTACTACGTGAGATTGGTGTTGAAACCGGTGGTTCAAACGTACAGTTTGGGGTAAACCCAGTTGATGGTCGTATGGTTATTATTGAAATGAACCCACGTGTATCGCGCTCATCGGCACTTGCTTCTAAAGCGACGGGTTTCCCAATTGCTAAAATTGCAGCCAAGCTCGCTGTAGGTTACACACTTGATGAACTTCAAAATGATATTACCGGTGGTAAAACACCCGCATCTTTTGAGCCATCAATCGACTATGTAGTAACAAAAATTCCTCGCTTTAACTTTGAAAAATTTGCCGGTGCAAACGATCGTTTAACCACGCAAATGAAATCAGTAGGCGAAGTAATGGCGATTGGTCGTAACCAACAAGAGTCACTACAAAAAGCACTTCGTGGTTTAGAAGTAGGCGCAACGGGCTTTAACCCGATTGTGGCACTGGATGACCCGAAAGCAAAAGAAAAAATTATTCGTGAATTACGTGAACCAGGTGCTGAGCGTATTTGGTATATTGCCGATGCAATGCGCCATGGTATGAGCGTTGATGATGTCTACGAGCTGACTAAGATTGACCCTTGGTACTTAGTACAAATAGAAGATATTTTAAAAGACGAAGCCAAAATCTCTGAAGTAGGTATGGCTGGTTTAAATGCAGATTTTTTACGTAAGTTAAAGCGTAAAGGCTTTGCAGATCCGCGTATTGCCGAAATTGCGGGCGTATCAGAAGCTGAAATTCGTAAGAAGCGTCATCAGTTAAATATACTACCTGTTTACAAGCGTGTTGACACGTGCGCCGCAGAATTTAGCTCAGATACCGCTTACATGTACTCATCATACGATGAAGAGTGTGAAGCAAATCCATCAGAGCGTGATAAAATCATGGTTATTGGTGGCGGCCCTAACCGTATCGGTCAAGGTATTGAATTTGATTACTGTTGTGTTCACGCCGCGCTTGCACTGCGTGAAGACGGCTACGAAACTATTATGGTTAACTGTAACCCTGAAACGGTTTCTACCGATTACGACACCTCAGACCGTTTATATTTCGAGCCAATTACCCTTGAAGACGTACTAGAAATTGTACGTGTTGAAAAGCCTAAAGGCGTTATTGTGCAATACGGTGGTCAAACCCCCCTTAAACTTGCGCGTGAGCTTGAAGCCAACGGCGTGCCAGTTATTGGTACTTCACCCGATGCGATTGATCGCGCAGAAGACCGCGAACGTTTCCAACAATTAGTTGAGCGTTTAGATTTGCTACAGCCAGAAAATGCGACGGTAACATCCACTGAAGAAGCGATTTTAAAATCAACTGAAATTGGTTTCCCACTGGTCGTTCGCCCATCTTATGTACTCGGTGGTCGCGCAATGGAAATTGTTTATGATGAAGATGACCTACGTCGTTATATGACCGAGGCGGTATCTGCATCTAACGAAGCACCCGTGTTACTTGACCGTTTCTTAGATAACGCCATAGAGGTTGACGTTGACGCAATTTGCGACGGCGAGCAAGTGATCATCGGCGGTATTATGGAACACATTGAGCAAGCGGGTGTTCACTCTGGCGACTCAGCGTGTTCATTACCTGCGCATTCGTTATCACAAGAAGTGCAAGATGTTATGCGTAAGCAAGTAACCGATATGGCACTTGAACTTGGTGTAGTGGGCTTAATGAATACCCAATTTGCGGTTAAAGATGGCAAAGTGTATTTAATCGAAGTAAACCCACGTGCTGCGCGTACTGTACCGTTTGTATCAAAAGCAACCGGTGTTGCGCTTGCAAAAGTAGCCGCGCGCTGTATGGCGGGCCAATCTTTAGCAAGCCAAGGTATTACTAAAGAAGTGATCCCACCTTACTACAGCGTTAAAGAAGTGGTGTTACCATTTGCTAAGTTTCAAGGTGTTGATCCTATCCGCGGTCCTGAAATGCGTTCAACGGGTGAAGTGATGGGGATTGGCGATACTTTCGCCGAAGCATTCGCAAAAGCGCAATTAGGCGCAAGCAATACTTTACCACGCGGTGGTCGCGCGCTATTATCTGTCCGTAATAGCGATAAGCCACGTATTGTTGAATTAGCTAAAATCATGACTGAATTAGGTTTTGAGCTAGATGCAACAGGTGGCACAGCAAAAGCACTTGAAGAAGCGGGTATTGACGTTCGCCGTGTAAACAAAGTTTATGAAGGCCGTCCGCATATTCTTGATTATATTAAGAATAAAGAGTATAGCTATATCGTTAATACCACCGAAGGTCGCCAAGCGATCGAAGATTCGAAGGTGTTACGTCGTGGTGCATTGCAAAATAAAACCAACTATACGACAACCTTGAATGCCGCATTCGCTAACTGTACTGCTAATAAAGCAGATGACCGCAGTAAAGTGACGTCAGTCCAAGAGCTACACCTGCGATTGAACTAAGGAAATGTACCAAGGTCTATTAAGGCCTTGGTGTTAAGTGAGAAAAGTATGCAATCAATTCCAATGACTGTTCGTGGTGCAAAATTATTGCGCGATGAGCTTAACGAATTAAAAACTGTTACCCGTCCTAAAATTGTATCTGATATTGCTGATGCACGTGAACACGGTGACTTAAAAGAAAACGCTGAATATCACGCTGCGCGTGAGCAACAGGGTTTTTGTGAAGGCCGTATTCAAGAAATTGAAGCAAAACTTTCAAACATGCAGGTGATTGATGTAACAAAGATGCCTAATACAGGGCGAGTAATTTTTGGTACTACCGTCACTATTGTTAATGTTGAAACCGATGCTGAAGTTAAATATCAGATTGTTGGTGACGATGAAGCAGATATTAAAAATAATTTTATTTCTGTTAATTCACCTATTGCACGTGGCTTAATTGGTAAACAGGCGGATGACGCTGTAATTATCAAAACGCCAAAGGGTGATGTAGAGTATGAAATTATTGAGGTTGAGTATATTTAATTAGTTGACTCACTTTAACGTTTTAATAAAAACCAGTGCCTAGCAACAAGCACTGGTTTTTTTATGCTTATAAAACCTTAATAACCTGTTCTTTGCTTAAACGTGATTTTGGCAGCTTAGCATTGTAGTCTTCTTCAGCGTCATGATAACCCAGCGCAAGTGCCACATCACAGATGTAGCCGTCTAATTCGCTTGCAAACTCTTCACCAATCAGCTGCGCATCAACGCCTTCCATCGGCGTGGTATCAATGCCTAATCTTGCTGCTGCATGCATGGTATTGCCTAAAGCAATGTAAGTTTGTGCTTTAGTCCACGCGGCATTATTACCTTGTTCATCGGTATTTAAATCAACAAAGGCAAAGGCAGCAAAGGCTTGCTCGCTGTTTTCTTTTTGAGTTCGGCCATTTTTTATATCAGCATCAATTACTTGCCCGTAATTTTCGCGGGTATATTGTGGGTTATGAGCAAACAAAATGATGTGGGACGCCGCTTTAATGTGTGGTTGATTAAATTGAAACTTATTAGCAAAGGTAGTGTGCATACGCTCTTTTGCTGCGTCCGATTCAATCACAATAAATTTCCAAGGCTGTGAATTAATTGACGAAGGAGAAAGACGCATTGCGTCATATAATATTGCTAAATCGTCTTGGGAAATGCGTTTTGTCGCATCGTAACGTTTAGCAGTATGGCGACTTTCAAGGTCGCGAATAATTGGGTGAGTCATAGTTTCTCCATAATAAAAAAGGCTGATATACAGTGTTAACTGAGTGTATAAGTAGCATAATACAACTTGCTTTATTTAAAATAAACAGCATAATTATTGAATCATTATCAAATAAAAATAGATAATATGCAGATTGATGACTTAAAACTGATTTTAAAAGTAGCTGAGTGCCGAAGCATTACGTTAGCTGCTGCCAAGTTAGATATGCGTACCGCCACCGCCAGTGCTGCTATTAAGCGGGTTGAATTAGCCCTTGGTTGCGAGTTATTTATTAGAACTACCCGCCATTTGCGATTATCTAGTGCAGGGGAGCGATACATCCCCCAATGCGAACAAGCTCTTGCTGTGCTTGAGACTGCAAGGCAAAACCTCAAAGGTGAGCATGATGCCGTTGAAGGGGAGTTGCGGGTGGCTACTTCGTCTGATTTAGGGCGTAACTTAGTGATCCCTTGGATTGATGAGATTATGGATACATACCCAAGTGTGAGTTTACGTACGCACATTAGTGACAGCAATATCGATTTCTTTCGTGATTCGGTTGATATTGCACTGCGTTATGGCTCCCCGAGTGATAGCAGTGTATATGGGTTTAAAATTTGCAATGTACCGCGATTACTCTGTGCCACACCGGCTTATTTAGCGGCGTGTGGTGAGCCGCAGCACCCTGACGATCTAGCGCAGCATCACGGATTGTTTTATCAGCTGCAAGATATTATTAATAATGTGTGGGAGTTTACCGACGGCCAAAAAAAATACAAAGTGAAAATGCAGGGTCGACGTGCCTCAAACGATGGCGATTTAGTCAGGCGCTGGTGTGTGGCAGGTAAAGGTTTAGCGGTTAAATCGGCGTTAGATATTGCCGATGACTTATTAAATCAACGAGTTGTTACTGTTATGCCTAAATACCAGTACAGCCAAGGCGAGCTGTGGCTTATTTGCCCAAGCAGGCAATCGATTACTCCCGCTGTACGATTATTGCGTGATGTGTGCAGAGAAAAAACCGCTTATTTATTGAATCAGCTAGTAAAAGAGGGAATTGTTGATAAACGTGTATTAATTAATAAGTAACGAATACACGCTTGGTAACGTTAGCTTAAGTGATCATTAAAAAACGCCAATCAATCAAATGCTTCTTGAGGAATGTGTTCAGACTGAGGAGAATTCATGGCTGTTTTTAATATACTTGTTATAGGATTTTTTTGATCACGCAATTAAACCTTGAACAACATAGATAAAGCTAACCCATTAATAAGTAATAAAAATCCGATAATTTGTGTTGCGATATCTCTTTTGCGAACGAGAGTTTGTGCTACAGGGCTAGTTAGTTTACGAGTAAGAAAGTTTGCAGGGATTAAGCGAATGCTTGCAAAGCCCATAAAACAAAAGCCAAAGCCAATGAGGAGGCTCGAATAGGTGGAGTCAATAATGCCACCAATAAACGTGAATAAGGCGATTAAATAAAGTGACATACTTGGCCAATGTATTACTTTTTTATTCATAGTCAGTCCTTGATAATCCTTCATCAAACCCGAGTAAAAATTCTAACCCTACAAATGCAAAAGAAATAGTTATTGCACCCAATAGCATTAAATTGCGGTTGTTCTTTTTGTAACCCAGAGTAGTCAATACGGCAAAGACGATAAATAAGATAAGCTGAAATGTGCCCATGGTTAATCCTTTAAAAACGAAGTTTAGCGTTAAATTACCAGTAAGGAGGCAAACTGGCAAATAATTGAATGTTATTTTTGAGCTACAAATAAAAAGCTCGGCATAATGATACCGAGCTTTTAGGGTTGGGATTTTACTTATTTAACTATTTGTCGTTGCTGGTTGGCCATCGACGAGGGCATCTTTACCGCGCCATTTACGGATCAGGCGTTTTGTATCTTCAAGCGCAACATACTGACACGGTATAAGAATAAGCGTAATAAAGGTGGCAAATAACACACCAAAGGCCAGTGATACGGCCATAGGTATTACAATTTGTGCCTGCAAACTCGTTTCCATAATAATAGGTAACACGCCAATAAAGGTGGTCACTGAGGTCAGTAATATAGCCCTAAAACGACGAGCACCGGCTTGCATAACAGCTTCTTTAATAGGTACGCCTTCAGCACGTGCTTTATTTACAAAATCAACCATCACTAAAGAGTCGTTTACCACAATACCGGCTACCGCAATAATGCCAAACATTGAAAGGCCGCTCATGGTCATTCCTAGTACCATATGACCAAACATTGCACCTACCACACCAAATGGAATGACCGACATAATAATCAGCGGTTGTGAGTATGAGCGAAGCGGTATGGCTAATAATGCAAATATAATCATTAGTGAAATTGCAAAATCGCGTAACTGCTCATCAGCGCTATCCATTTCCTCTTGAACTTGACCAGCTACATTACTTGTAACGCCTGGGTAATTTTTCAAAAGTGTAGGTAAGTATTCATCAGTGATTTCTTTTACAATGGCAAAAGGCTCAACTTTATCAGTATTAATGGCTGCCCATACATTAACTGTTCTGTTTGCGTTTTCACGGCGAATTCTGTTTACACCATCTACAATGTTAATTTGTGCCACTTCACTCAACGGAACTTCAGCTCCCGAGGGCGTGATGATACGTGTACTGTGTATATTACTAATAGCGTTACGTTCGTTTTCAGGGTAGCGGATCATCACTCTGATCTCTTCGCCTTCGCGTAAAATACGCTGTGCTTCTAATCCGTAGTAGCTAAAACTTACTTGCGATGCTACATCTGCAAGGGTCAGTCCCATGCTGTATGCAAGTGGTTTTAAATCAAGCTGCACTTCATCGGTGGCACTTTGTAATGAATCATTAACATCACCTACACCTTCCATGCTTTGTAATTTAGTTTTTAATAACGCGGCAACTTCTTTTAGTTTGTCGGTATTTTTACCTTGCAGTCTAAAACTTACGTCACCGTCATCTCGTCCGCCGCCGAATAAGTTATCTTCAATGGTCAGCGTTTTAACTCCCGGCAGCGATGGCATTTTTTCACGCCATAATGAGCTTAGTGTAAAGGTATCAATAGGGCGTTTATCAGGCTCAATGAGTACAGCCATTAATTGTGCAGTCGTGCGGCCACGAAGGCTTACTGAAAGGTCACGAATCATTTTTTGACCGTATTGTGCTTCAAGCTCCTCATCGACACTTAAAATTACATCTTCAATTTTCTTAGCTGTTTCAAGTGTGGCTTGCTCAGACGACTCTAAATTCATTTCTACAACAATACGTGGAAAGTCATGCTGTATTTTAGGGTTTGGCACAAACTTAACTAAACCGCCTGCAAACATGCCTGCGCTCATAATTAAAATACATATAAATCCAATAATTACGGTATAGCGGTAATGAATACAGTGCCCTATAAACGGCGTGTAGTAGTTTTGAACAAACGCTTTGAGGCCACTATCAACAACCATACGCACTTTATGCAATGGGTTTTTAGGATTGGGCTTTCGTGGGTTCATTGCAGCAATATGAGCCGGTAAAATAAGTTTTGATTCAATTAACGAGAAAATCAAACACAAGATAATAACGACACCAATGGCTTTAGAAAATGCTGCGCCGGGGCCTGATGCCATTGCTTGCGGTAAAAAAGCAGCAATGGTGGTTAGCACGCCAAATGTGGCGGGCATTGCAACACGTTTAACACCGCGTATTACATTATCAAGTGAGTGACCATGCTTTTCTATTTCGGCACTGGCAGATTCACCGACGACTATGGCGTCATCCACCACAATACCCAGAACAATAATAAAGGCAAACAGCGATACCATATTAATGGTGATATCTAAAAAGCCTATCGGCATGAATAAAAAGGCGCCTAAAAACGATACAGATAGCCCCATCATTACCCAAAATGCTAATCTAAGTGGTAAAAATAATGCCAATACAATCATTACTAAAACACCACCCCATACCATGTTGTCGATCATCATATCGAGACGACCTTGCAGGTAGTAGGTTAAATCAACCATAGGTTTCAGTTTTACGCCTTGTGGTAATTTAGATTCTTTTTCGGCCATGTAATTTTTAAGTACTTTGGCAACATCGGTAATGTCTTGATCTTTAGATGCCGCAATATCAAACATTAGCGAGTTTTTACCATTGTACTTTGAATATAATAGGCCTTCTTCAAAACCATCATTAATAGTGGCTACATCGCCTAAATATATTTGTGCGCCATCAGCAAGGGTAATTAAAGGCAGCTTTTCAAACTCATTACCTGTGTATGCTTGTTTTTCAACACGCATAGAAATATAACCATTCTCTGAACGAATTTGCCCTGCTGACATATTGGTTGAAAAGTTTCTTACTGCATTCGACACGTCTCTAAAAGTAAGGCCGTATTCACGCAGTTTGTCGGGGCTAATTTCAATGCCTATTTCATAATTTAAGCCACTAAAAAAGCTGACTAAATTAACGCCAGGTAAGGCGAGTAATTCATCCTTTAAATCGCTCCCTAATTCTTTTAGTTGTGCGTAGGTCATATCGCCGTATAGCGCGATATACATCACTTCTTGTTGGTATTTATCGCGCTGAATTATTGGTCTTTCCATACCCGCTGGAAACGAGTTTATAGAATCTACTTGGGCTTTTATTTCGTCTAAGGCTTCTTGAAGGTCGTATTTTTCTTCAATTTTTATGGTGATGCCTTCTTCAACCTCTTGCGGAGCTGCACCTGGATAGACAGCTTGAACGCTTACCCAGTTACTCTCAAATTGCGGAAACGCTTGCTTACGAATAGTTAAGGCTGTTAATAAACCGCCCACTAGAATAAAAATCATAATTAAATTTGCTGCAACAGGGTTGCGAGCAAACCAGGCAATTAGGCCCTTTTCAGAGGTACTCATAGGGTGTCCTCTTTAAGCGCAAGTTGTGTTACTTCAGCTTGTTCATCATTTTCATCTGTTTTAACAGCCATTCCCTCAGTAGGGTATTCAAGGGCAGAAGTAATTAGCTTATTGCCAGGTTGTAACCCTTGGTCAGCTATCACCATGCCATTTTGTTCACGTATGATATTTAGTGTTTTAAAGCTGAGGGTATTGTTGGCGTTTAAAATGGCAACTTTTTTATCTTTAACAAGGTGATGCGGGACAATAATTGCGTTATTAAGGGCTTTGCCTTCAATGGTTGCATTGATGTATGAGCCAAAACGCAGTGGTTTAGTGTTATCGGCGTATGGCGTTGGTAGTTGCGCAACCAAATAACTCATACGGCTTACTTGATCAACTACGCCTTCGCTGCGCACAACCTTTGCCTGCCACGATGTTTGCTTGCCTGCAAATTCTGCGTTAAGGGTAACGGTTGCACCAATACCTCCATTTGCTAGGTATTGCATTTCGTTATCGGCTACGGGTAAGCGTATTTCAGCGAGCAATGTTGCACTTAATGCGCCAAAGCTACTGCCTGGGTTGACTACAGAGCCCAAACTAATGCTGCGCTGGTTAATAATAGCGTCGTAAGGCGCTTTAATATAAGTGCGTTCTAGGTTGCGTTTTGCACGCTTTACACTGGCTTACGCTGAACGATAACGTGCCATTTTCTCTGCCAATTGCGGTTTACGTAAATAAAGCTCTGAGGCGATAGAGTCACTTGAGTCTGCTTTAATACGTTCCCATTCAGCTTTAGCAACATGGGCTTGAGCACGTTCAATCTCAAGCGATGAACTGGCTTGAGCGAGCCCAGCCTCCGCTTCAATTAAATCAGCTTCGTAATCATTTGGATCAATTCGTGCTAATATATCCCCTTGCTTTACGAAGGCACCTTCAACAAATTGCCCTGCCACAGAGATAACTTGGCCACTTACCTGAGCAATGAGTTCAGTGCGTTCTTTTGGTTGCACAATACCGTACGACTTAACATCGAGCGTGATTGCATCCAGATGAATAGGGTGTGCAGCAACCAATGGGCGAGTATCTTGTGTTGGTTTTTCTTCTGGTGTTTTTTTCATTGCTGAAAAGCCTGCTGCGAGGCCAATGCCACCAACAAGGACCACGATAGGGAGTATTATTTGTTTTTTAGTCGCCACAGGGCATTCCTTCATAAATTGTGCTGATGGGCTAATGATACGCAATAAAGTGTTTACAGTGTGTTTGAAGATGTAACAAGTCATTGCACAAGGCGGTTACAAATAGATCAAAACGCGCTATTTATATGCAAAGCAGCAACAATATAATTGAAATTTATTACTGAGGTTAGAATGAAAATACAATCAATGGCGTGCCGTTTAGGCTGTGGAGCATGTTGTATTGCGCCAAGTATTAGCTCGCCAATACCAGGTATGCCAAACGGTAAAAAGGCCGGAGAACGTTGTATTCAGCTGGATGAACGCAATTTATGCAAGCTCTTTGGTGATGAGTCGCGCCCAAAAGTGTGCAATGATTTTAGTGCCACGTTAGATGTATGTGGGACGACTAGTGAGCAAGCATTAACCTTAATTACCGAATTAGAGCAATTAACCTAATTTATTGTATTAAATACACATATATTTACAATTTATACGCTTGAAAAGTGGTGACACTGACGTTGTGTTTCTAAAAGCCATAATAAAACAAGCTCAGCGCAGGATAATCCCTCGCTGAGCTAAAAGTTACCAGCTATACGTGGCGCTTAGCGTATATTGCTCACCGCGACCTGGCGTGCCGGGGATTTCTTCAAACGATTCATCCCACAAATTATCCGCTGCTAAAGTAATAAAGAAGTTTTGCAGTGTAGACGGCGTTATTTTTAATGTTAGCTGAGTAAATAGCGCCTCGTCACCTGAACGGCGCAGGGCATTTTTATGCTGTTTACGCCATTCATTATCAACACGAAGCTCTAACATATCCGTCGGATTCCATATTGCACCAAGTGTTAAGCGGTGATCAGGAAAATTTAAGGCATAAAAGCTAGCATCAATGTCTTCTGCGCCGTAGGTTTTTGTTTTATGTAAGTAGCTATAGCTGGCAACAATTTCTGTATTATCAAATTGCTTGGAGGCTAAAAATTCAAGGCCTGTAGTATCAATATCAACCGGCTGTGCAAATCGCGCTGAGCTTGAATCAAAGTTAAATGTCCAATCGGTTAGGTTGTTATCTTTACGATAAAAAAGCGCGGAATTGAGTTGCCAGCTTTGTTGCTCAAGCAATAAGCCCAGCTCTAAGCTTTTGGTGGTTTCACGCTCAAGGTTAGCGTTACTTCTAAACAACCCACCAGACTCGCTACCACCAATAGCAGTATAACCGGCAACTTGACTAGCCTCGGCATACGATAAATACAATGTTCGCCCAGTGCCATCGTTATTTTGGGTATTGAAACTAACATCACCAATTAGCGATAGCTCGGAATCATCACGACTGGAGTTATCAAACGCAGCCCCTAAACGCACTGTTAGCTGCTGATTGCTTGCAAGCGCTGTTGTGTATTCAGGCAATATACTAAGCTTAACGTAGTTTCGTGAGGTAAAGTTATTTTCAAGGGTCGTTGAGTTTATACTATCTTCTATATATTGCGCTGAATAATTAACTGCGACTGACTGTGTTTGAACATGGCGACCTGAAACAGCCAGTGATGTTACTTGTGTTTCATGAAATGCTTGAAACGCACTTGGGTTCTCGCGTGAATAAATATAATGGTCGTTATGCTTGCGGTAATAAGCTGATACTTCAAACTCACTGTTGGTAGCATAAGCTTGTTTATGGTTAAGCATTAACAGTTGCGTTTCTAAGTCTTCGGTTTCATTGACACCAAATGGGGTATAAAGATTTGGCCAACCAAAAAACTTTTCTTGCAAGCCGTAAAATAAATCAGTTTGAGAGTCGCTCCCGGTTAACTGCACTCTAGCTGAGGTACGGGTAAAGTCATGATCGCCAAAATCAATTGAACCATCGCTTTGTGAGTGTGAATATTCACCTTCAAAACCTAAACGCCAATCAGCGTTTGCTTCAAGTGGAGTACTCACACCTGCATGAATAGTTTGTAAATTAAAGTCGTTAGACCCTGCACCTAAAGAAATACTGCCACCGGTTGTTATTGGTTTCCAGCCAAACGATACCGTACCTACTGAACTATTCATGCCATAAAGTGCGTTATCAGCGCCAGTTAATACACTTGCGCCCGTTAGCATTTGCGGTGCAATGGGAATTTCTGCAAAGTAGTGGCCTGACTGCGGGTCAAGCAGGGTTGCACTACCTACTCTAAAACCGGTATTTTCAAAAATACCACCGCGTATCGTTACATCAGCTTGTGCTTCTGCCATATTGCGTGATTGCAAGTCAACACGCGGGTCGTACTCTAAATTTGAAATAGGTGAATCAAACGTACCAACGGGTAAGGTATTGGCAGTGGGTGACGCTTCAATTGTTATTTGTTCTATAGTTGCTGTGTCTTTATTCTGTTCTGCATAAGCAACAGTTGAAATACTGGCTAGTACGGCCGGTATAATAAGGTGCGGGGCACAATTCATATCATTATTCTCATTTTATGCAATGGCGCTAACAATTAAATACCTATCACTTTTTATCACATGATAAGGTAAGCTCACTAAGCTAGGGTGATTTTGGGCGCTATTGTACATTAATGATAAAAAACTGCATTTGATAATCAAACTTAGCGTTACAAAATAGTAACTCTGCATCCCATAAATTATTTACATTGGTCACTTTATTATGCAAACACAACAATCAAGTTATTCATTAAATCAGCACACACTTTATTTTGCTGGTGGTTGCTTATGGGGCGTGCAAGAATTTATGAGGTATTTACCTGGAGTAGTGACTACTGAGGCGGGGCGTGCCAATGGCACTAGTAACACAACACAGGGTGAATACGATGGTTATGCCGAGTGTGTAAAAGTGATTTTTGATAGCCAAGAAGTAACCTTAAACGAGTTAATTAGCTATTTTTTTGAGATTATTGACCCATACAGTATCAATAAACAAGGTGCCGATGTAGGCGAAAAATACCGCACCGCCATTTTTAGCCAAGACAGTAACCATCTAAACATCGCCAGAGACTATATTAGCCAGCGTGATGATGCCGAAAAAATAGCAGTCCAAGTCGCACCACTGACTAATTATGTCCCTAGCGATGCTGAGCATCAAGACCGTTTAACGAATTACCCAGATGACTACTGCCATATCCCACTTGATTTATTACACAAGTATAAATCGTAAATTTTTGATGAAATAACGTTTAGTAAGTAATTAGAAGCTATCGCTTCTCGCGCTTAGGCCTTTAAGTTAAATTTAACTCGGTATTTTTTGTAGACGTTCAGCTTGCTAACGTGACGTGTGAAGCACATAAATAGTTTATTTTAAAAGCACTCAAAAAACGAAAAAAGCTCACATAGTGTGAGCTTTTTAACTATTAATTAAAACTTACTGCTGCTTTTGCGGCGGGAAGTTACTTAAAATATTAGCAACGGTTTCGTTAATTGCCGCTTCACGTTGTGATGGAGTTTGTTTTTTCTTTAAACGACCATCTTTTGCACCACGCCAAATTAGTTGGTTTGATTGACGGTCAATAATATCAATAACCAGTGTGCCTACTTCATACTCACGTGCACTAATATCGTGGTTAAAGCCGGTGCCCCAGTAGCCCCAACGCGCGCCATAACCTACGTTAAAGCTATCCACTTCAAGCTCTTTATCTACACTTGCATGGTAATTAACAAGTACATCCGCTTGTGCTACGTCAACCAATTGCATACCTAATTGTTGGCTTAGTTGGTTGTTTAGTGCATTGCGAACGCGTTTTTCCATAAGCCCACTGATTTGGTAGTTATTCGTGTCTTTGGTTAGGCTGGCGTTTTCTACCCACGCAAACGTTTTGTAGTTACTAAAGTTTGCTGATTTATCGTAATCCCAATCGGGCGTTTGTGTACAGGCGGTGAGTAGCGCCAGTGCTGCGACAATAAATATATGTTTCATTCCGTTTTCTCCAATAAAGTGCGTTTGTTTAAACTACCATGGGCGAGGGTAATTTAAAATCTATAAAATAAGTGTAGCTGACTAAGATGAATAGCCAATTAATTCTTAGTCTAGCTGAGGGGCTTTATGTTCAACCTCAATCCAATCTTTTTCGTCTACCCAGTTTTGTGCGCCGTCTTTTACTGAACGAATGGGCACAATATAATCACAACTTATTTGCGGTTTAACCGAGGCAAATATTGGCACAAAGCCAAAGCTCAAGGCGGTTTCTATAATCGCTTTTTGGTTTTGTGGGTCTATATCCGCTGCTTCATCTATATAAATAGGTATACGGTATAAGTTTTGTTCCTGATCGTTTAATAAGTAACGAATAAACAACATGCCACATAATAGCTTAATGGTGATACGCGTACCATTTGAGCCAGCCGAATCTATTTTTTCAAAGTGCTCGGTTTCACCCGCACGGTTAACCACTTCAAAACGAATATCAAATAAATCGGTAAGGGTCAAGCCAGCTTTGTCTGAGGCCAGTTTAATTAAATGATCTTTTGCGTCGTTTACTGCGCCTTCGCTACACGGTTCTTGGCTGAGTAAATCCAGGGTATCGCCTTGTTCAAATTGGTTAGACGTACTAATAATAGTATCAATGCTATCTACCAACATTTTGCGCGGGATAACATTAATTTTAAATGCTTGCAGGTTTGAAATACGATGCTGGCTTATGCCTTTATTAAAGCTATTCATTTCACGGCGTAAGCGGTCTAAATCTTCGCGCAGGCCTTTAATGGTTGCGGCCACTTCGGTGAGAGCAACGCGACCTTGGCGCTCAACCGCATCACGTTCGTTATCAATATTATGAAACGCGCTAATAAGTTTTTGGTATTTACTAAACTCATCGTTTTCGTTATCAAATTTGGTAATACCGGCATTGTAAATATGCATATAGGTATTACGTACATTTATATCGAAGTTACGTAGCGCTTGGCAGTCTTTATTAAAGTGATGAATTAAATCGCTTAAATTATCAAAGTCGATTTGAATATCAATCATGTAAGGCGTTACTTTGCCACTGTATAAATCTAATGTATGGTCAATGCGCTCGGTTTTAACTTGGCGCAGGCGCTCTGTTTGACGATTAATTTGTGCCTGCTTTGATTTGATAAGTGATCGCCTGTCAGCAATAGAGCCACTGTTTTTTTGAATATCTTGCAGGTAGTCGTCTACTTGTTCGCGTTCGGCTAAAAGCTGCTCTTTGAGCATCGCTTGGGCATCAACCGACTGTTGCATCACTTCAAATTGTTCTAAGCGTTTTAATGCAGCCTCTAAACTCATTAGCTCATCATACAAAGCGTCTTTTTCTTTTTGTTTATCGGCCACGTTTGCTGCTACGTCGCGCTGTTGTTTAAACTCTTTTAATGAGTGTTCTAGCGCATTAAGCTGTGCGCTCAGTTGCTCTTTGTTTTCGCCGCTTTGCATTTGTACCGGCGAGAGCTTTTTAAGTTTAATACTGGCACCGGGTAGGGTAAGCACACCGCCTTTTACATTTTCACTAAGCAGAGATAAAAATTCGCCAAAGGCGTCGTCATCATCAATGGTGATATCGCCATTGCTGGTGGTGGCAAAGGAGAGAATATCGGGGTTTAGCAGTCGCGATATGTCTTCTACTTCTTTCAGTGATAAGTCTTCGCGCATGCGTGTAAATAAATTAAATTCTAAGTTTTTAAGTTGTAACTTTAAGCTTTTAATTTGTTTTTGTGTTTCGCTAATGCGGTAATCAAGGGTGTGCAGGCTTTGACCTTGTGCACTGGTTATAGAATGCGACAACGACTCATAGTCATTTTTTAACTGCGTAAGGTTGGTTTTGAGCGTGGCTTTATTAACCAGTTCAAATTCACTTTTAAGGGCATTGTAATCTAAAAACCACTGTTCAATTTGGGTTTGCTTACGCTCTATATCGCGCGATTGTTGCACATATAGGCTTTGTTTTTGTTCAAACTCGTGTTTTTCGTGCTCAATATCTTCAAGGGCGATGTTGAGCTCGCTTAGTTGCTCTTGCTGATACGTATCAAAATCAATCAACGCTTGGTCAATTTTTGGTGCATAAGCGGCCAGTTTACCTTTTAGCACCGTTTGGTTTTCAAGCATTGATTCAAGGGCGGCTATGGGCTCTTGCATTGACTCAAGGGCTTTTAATTCACGCTTTGCGCGATTAACTTTATCAAACGAACGGCGCCATACCTCGTAAAAATCGACCTTTGAATTTGACATGTGGCGCTCAAACACACGTAACATAAAGCGCTTAACGTCGTTTGCGCCTAATTTATGTAAATTAAGAATACGGCGAAATATTTCTTTGTATATTGCTGAGTCTTGAACGTTGTTAAGGGGGATCATTTTTAAATTGATCTCACCGTCAAATTGCGTTGCTCCACCTGTAAGTAGGGCGTTTAACTCTTGCGCTTTAAGCTCTATCGGATTGTAACCTTGCTGCTTTAAGTGATTAAACAGCTTAGTAAACTTAATAATGGTATTGCCTTGGGTGTACTGGGCTAAATCAAGTTTGCCTTGATAGCAAAAATATTGGTGTGCATAACCGGCAATTTTACCTAAGCCTGCCACGCCAATCACCACTGAGCCATGAGGTAAGTCGGCTTGTAATAAAATGTAGGATTGATCGGATGAAAAATAAAACTTACGGGTTTCATCTAAATCGTGGCCATCCCATTCGGTTAGGCGTAAATCGTTAATCAGCGGAAATTGCAGCGCATTAATTACCGAGCTTTTACCGGTGTTGTTAGGCGCACAAATGGAGCTACTTTTATCCAGTGGGATCACACATTTTGCATAGCCTGCGGTATTGAGTAGGGCGAGTTTACTCAGTCCGTATAAGTTTTTCATTGCTCGTCCTCACTAATAAAGGTTTCTTCATTTACTTCCATTAACGCATCAATATAGCGATGAATTGGCGCCTGCAGCATAAAGCCGCTTTCCACTTCGCGGGCAAGGCCCAAACGCACCATGCGTAAATACACATCTTTGCGTAAATCAGAGCCTGAAAATATTTCAAGCTGATCGAACAAGTGTTTATTAAGTTGTACCAAGGTTTGCATTAACTCTAAATCGTTTGGTTCATCAAATAATGCACGCATTGGGTCTTTACCGGTGTTGGCAAAATGTTCAATTAAAATATAAACGGTGAGCGCTATCGCGCGCGATATTTTGCCCATATTAGGGGTGCTTTCATCGCTGGCAAAATAATAAAAGCCACGGCTATCGTGTTTTAGCTCATGACCTAATGCGCTAAACAAAGCGCTGTAGGCGTCTATTTGTTGGTCAAGCTCTTGCCACATTACGGTGTCTTGTTCGCAGATGTGGTAACCGGCGACTAATTTTTTATTTATAGCTTGTAAGTGAGAGAGCTCATTTAAATTTATCTGTGTCATGGTCATTACTCGTGCTCGGCTTTATTGGCCTGAGGCTCAAAATTAAAGGGATATAGCGAAAAGTGTTGGCCTGCAATAGTAACGCGTGCTTTTTTATCGCTTTGACTAATGTGTAGAGTATTGTCGCTCACTAGTTTTTGATATAGGAACAGCATTTCGTCGGCTTCAAGTTCTGGGTAGCTTTCATCTAAAAATTGCAGCAAAGGCTGTGGTTTTTGTCGCTGTTTTTTAAAGCGCTTGGTAAATTGTGCTTTCACATCGTGATAATCAGGAATGTTTGGCGTGACAAACGCAGGCACATCATTTTGCTCTGGCAGCTGATATTCGTGGTGTTCAAACTCAGCCAGGCTTGCCATATAAGCAACAATATGGCGCTGTTGCCCAAGCGAATACTTTTGTGCATCGCTTACAAAATGTGGCTGTACGGCGCTGAGCATATTATCCACGCCATTTTTACGTATTAGCCCTAATACTTTTGCGGCTTGGCGGGTAATGAGGTTATTGCGACGCAGCTCTTCACGCAGTGGCATTAGCATATCGGCACTTTTACGTAAACTTATCCGGCCAACTAGGTGCATTTCTAGAATACGGGTACGCAATTGCTCAAGCATGCGTTTATCGCTGTATGCTTTACCTGAGCGTTCAATATGCTCTATTTGGCTGCTAATCTGTTGCTCAATAAGGGTAAAACAAGCATGAAAATCGCCTCGAATATCCACCATTTCCAGCATGGGTTCTATGTATTCATCAAACGCTTCTATAACAGCTTTATAACGCTTTTGTAGCGATTGCACTGCATTATTAGATTTGGCTTGTTCAACAATATTTAAAATGGCGTTTTCGTTGTGTAAAAACAGTTTAATTATTTTACGCACCCGGTCATCCATAATGCGACTAAAGCGGCGTAAATCATCAAAATCCTCTATTTCACCTGCGTTTAAAAGGCGATTCCCTAAGCGAGCTAAATCTTCAACCAATACGCTAATTTCTTGTGCTAAGCCTAAGTGTTCTTCTTGCAGCAAAAAAATGGCAAAATCGGCGATGGCGCGGTTTATTTCAAGTTGTGATGATTTAGCCAAGGGAATAATAATGTCTTGATTTAATAACCGATTAGTTTCTTTATAAATACGCTCATTGTTCCACGTGGGTTGTTTTTGTTTAATGGCATTTTGAAGATCTTTAATACTAAAGTCGGCCATTTTAAAGCGTTTAAATAATAGCTCTAGCACGCCCCAATGCTCGTTGAGGGTATTAAGTCGCTTTTTAGCTGGGATCATAAGACGTACAACTTCCTAGTATTTGTTATTTTATATATCTAAAAGGTGTATGGTATTCGTTTTTACCGCGATTTAATAATAGTTTTTATATCCTCTTGGTGATAGGATCCGCGCCGAATATGGGCGCACAGAGTTTGTGGGTATATTTTTATCCGTTTTCAATTTTTTACTTAACCTCGAAGGTTGTTTAATATCATGGTTTCCTCAATTATTTTAACGCTGATAGCGGTTGCTTTTTTGCTTATCGTTATCGAGGATGTGATTCACGTAAACAAAGCAAAAACAACATTATTTTTTGGCACGCTTTGTTGGATTATCTCCTTTATTTTTCCTCTTAATGGGCAAAGCCCCGAAACAACGCAAACCCTCCTTGACCACAATATTTTAGAAATTGCTTCTTTATGGTTATTTTTAATGGCCGCAATGACCTTTGTTGCCTATTTAAACTCCAAAGGACTTATCGAAAATGTGGTAAATCGTATTATGCCAACCAGCATTAGTGAGCGAAAGCTGATGTTTTTGGTGGGGAGTTTTGCGTTTTTATTTTCCTCTATTTCCGACAACGTGACAGCCACATTGATTTCCTTGGCTGTTATTATGTCATTAAAGCTTGAAGCCAAAAAATTAGTTAAATACGCCACACTGATTGTTTTTGCGGTTAACTCTGGTGGTGTATCGCTGATCACCGGTGATGTCACCACGCTAATGATTTTCCTTGATGGCAAAGTTACCATTAGTCATTTATTACTGTTAATCATACCCGCTTTATTAAGTGTACTGTTATTAGCCACATTATTATCGATGGGTATGAACAAGCAGTTAACGTTTAAAAAAGCCAGTTTTAAACGTATCGAAAAAACGGATATTACTATCGCCATTATATTTTTGATGACGGTGATAGCAACCTTAACATTGAGTGTTTTATATAGCGTACCGCCTTTACTTACCTTTTTGCTGGGGTTATCGATTATGTTTTTAGTGGCGCAATTTTTAATGCGCAAAAAAGACATTAACAAAGATATGATCGACTTTATACGCGACATAGAATACGACACCTTATTGTTTTTCGTAGGGGTGTTATTGCTTGTGGGTGCGTTAAAAGAAGTGGGAGTACTGAGCCAATTTACTAACTTGTATACAGTAATGGCGCCCGAGTATGCAAACTACTTAATGGGTATTTTATCCGCAGGTGTTGATAACGTGCCACTGACGGCTGCGTTATTAAAAGCCGATATTGTAATGAGCCAACAGCATTGGTTGTCGTTTACGTATGCAACTGGTGTAGGTGGCTCTATGCTAATTATTGGTTCGGCGGCGGGTATTATAGCCATGAGTAAGGTAAAAGAGCTGACGTTTGCAAGTTACCTTCGTTTATCGTTGTATTTGTTAGTGTGTTACACCTTTGGTTATGTGGGCTCTTACCTAATGGGCAGTTTTATTTGATTTTATAGTAAAACGACTTGACAGCTAGACGTCTAAACGATAACTTTCAAAGCCGCACTTTTAGTGCGGTTTTGTTTTATTAGCCACAGGTTAATAAACCATTCAGAAGAGGTGCGATACTTAGGTACTTAATGTGAGGCAACGACAGCCTTCGACCATTAAGAAGGGAAGTACTCGCCGAGGAAAATAATGGGTCGTTACTATTGTTTTTCGGTTTATGGGGCTGAATCCTCAAAACTGTCACCAATTTAGGTGGAGAGCTTCTGGCAGTGGATTTTTCTTATCTTTATTTCCTGCCAAGTTCTTCTTGTTTTATTGCGGTTTGGATGCCGCCAAAGGAGACGAAATGACTAACCAATCAGTGCCACAAAGTTCACAGAGCACAAAATCAGATTACATTGTTGCCAAATTTGGTGGCACCAGCGTGGCCAATTTTGAGGCCATGAGCCGTTGTAGCGAAATTATTGTAAACGATAGCAGCGTTCGAATTGTTGCAGTAAGCGCCAGTGCTGGTGTAACTAATCACTTGGTGGCACTTTGCAAGGTGGATATTGAAGCCACCGAGCGCCAACTGCATATTGACGGTGTACTTGCGATTCAGCAGGCTATTTTAAATCATTTGGCATTAGATGATGACTTAGCCCTTGGCTTTAATCAAACGCTTGATGCATTTCAAACATTGGCGGCACAAACACTCAATACTGAGCAGCAACACGATGAGTTACTGAGCTTTGGTGAGCGCTTATCGTCGTACTTGTTTACGCAGGTATTGCGGTTAAAGGGTTTAAATGCAGCGCGTTTTGATGTTCGCCAAGTGTTAAAAACCGATAGTCAATTCGGTAAAGCAACACCTAATGTGGCCGCCACAGCGCAAGCCGCTAAAACACATTTAATTCCGCTGCTTGATGATAGCGTTATTGTGACCCAAGGGTTTATTGGCAGCGATGCAAACAATTTAACCACCACCCTTGGTCGAGGCGGCTCAGATTATAGCGCCGCACTGCTTGCTGAGGCTATTAACGCTAAAAGTGTGTATATTTGGACTGACGTAGTCGGTATTTTTAGCACCGATCCGCGTTTGTGTGTAAAAGCGACACCTATTGCCCGTTTAAGTTTTGATGAAGCGGCAGAAATGGCGACCTTTGGCGCTAAAGTGCTGCATCCAGCCACTATTTTGCCAGCTAGTCGCAGCCATATTAATGTATTTGTTGGCTCAAGCACAGAACCAGAACTTGGCGGTACGTGGATTGAGCGTGAAAAATCGCAGCTACCTAGTATTCGTGCGGTAACGCAACGTAAAAACCAAATATTATTAACCCTTAAAAGCCCAGAAATGCTATTAGCCAGTGGCTTTTTAGCCCGTATATTTACTATTTTAAGTGAATGTAATATTTCGGTTGATTTAGTTACTACCTCTGAAATTAGTGTAGCAATTACCCTTGATAATGCGCCGAATGCATCGCGCCCAGAGCTAGAACAAGCATGTTTAGATAAACTGGCTGAATTTTGCCATGTATCGGTTGAAAATAATTTAACACTGGTGGCGTTAATTGGCTCTGAAATTGTTTTGCGCCAGCATGAAATGAATTTAATGCAGGTATTGAGCGAGTTTAATATTCGCCTTATTTGTCATGGTGCAAGTAAACATAACCTATGCTTTTTAGTGGAGCAAAGCGAGTCAGATGCAGTGGTTCAAGCTATTCACAGCCGATTACTAGAGGGTCAGTGCGCTTCGTAAATCGTTAATAGTCATTATTGAGCACCGCCAGTCGGTGCTTTTTTTTGCCACAACGCTTATATCAAACATTTTATTGTGTACCCCTGCCAGTGTATTGCTGCTGGCTGTAAGCTGTGCGTTATTAAGTTCGTTAAACACATTAGGGCTTAATAGCTGAGCAATAGGGCGGCTGGTGGCTTTAGCCAGCGCTTCTTTTAACGTCCAAATCCTAAAAAAGTAATGTGCTTGAGTTGTTATATTATCGGTATCGGTTATTAAGCTCAATTCGGCTGGATGGTAAAAGTGTTTAGCGAGTTTATTAAAAGGGCGTTTTAAACTAATTTTTTCAATATCAAAACCAAATTGCGTTGATGCAACATTTAACGCTGCACCTATAAATCCATGAGAATGAGAAATACAGCAACTGATCACGTCAGTTGTATTGTTAATATGTAACTCTAGTTTACTATTATCAGGGTTAAATTCAGAGCTGATATCAGCCAGTTTTAGAGGGGCATAGCAAGTAAAAGCAGTTTTCACTAAATACTTTAGCACTAGCCGTGTAGCTAAATATTCTTGTTTAGCCTGTGGGGTCTTGCGCCGAGCAATAACATTGAGCTCAAAAGGGCTTAAATATTGGGGTAAATCAAATTCACTCACATTGAGGGTGGTTGCGTCAAGCATTACAATGCACTGATTATTATCTGCTTTAGCGTGCGTGACTGCTAGCTGGTTTTCGAAGTAAGTTGAATTCATCATTGCTCGTTAAAAATGACGACCGATTACATATTTATCACCCTAAGCTGGGTAGTTTGTGAGCGGTTGTTTGTTGTTATACGCGCTAAGGACATTTTTATTACTCAGTCGCTGTTAAATATGGTTTAATTCACATTCGTTAAAATAATAACAGATTTGTAAGTGTATGACACAAGTGCGTGATGGTTTTCAAAGTCGACTTGGTTTTGTATTGGCAGCAGCCGGTGCTGCGGTAGGGTTAGGTAATATATGGGGCTTTCCTACACAGGCTGCTAATCATGGTGGTGGCGCATTTTTATTGGTGTATTTTATTGTTATTTTTTTACTCGCATTACCTGCGTTATACACCGAACTGTATTTAGGCTTCAAAGCCCAAGCTAACCCAGTAAAAGCTCTTGGCCAAGCATGGCAAGATCATGCGCCTAAAGTGGGCGCTGCTGCAGGCTACATTGGCTTAGCTGGCGCAATAGTGATGCTAAGCTTTTATTCAATAGTGGCGGGTTGGATGCTTTCTTACGCCATAGAGCCTATAACGACCTTTTTAGGCTGGCAGCATTTAAGTGAATTTTTACATAGTGACTCTATGCTGCGTAATTTTATATTTACGCCGCTTATGCTTATTTTAACCGCCAGTATTATTTTAAAAGGGGTTAAATCAGGAATAGAAACCTGGTCGCGCCGTTTAATGCCGCTGTTACTGGTTTTACTGATTGGTTTAATTGTCTATATTGCAACGCTTGAAGGCGCAAGCGAAGGCTTTGCCGCTTATTTAGTGCCCGACTTTAGCAAAATACTTGACCCCGATTTAATTATTGCCGCAATGGGGCAGGCGTTCTTTTCGTTGTCGCTTGGGGTAGGCTGTATGATGATTTATGGCTCGTACTTAAAACCCGGAGCTAACTTACCAAAATTAACCGCAAGTGTTGCGCTACTTGATACCAGCGTGGCGTTTTTGGCGGGCTTATTAATAATTCCGGCTATTTATGTTGCCCAGTACAATGGCGTTGAAGTATTTAGCAACGGCAAACTAATCGGTGAAGGCCAGCTTATTTTTGCCATATTACCTGAGTTATTTGCCACTATGGGTGAGATTGGTTTATTGGTTGGTTTACTGTTTTTTGTGCTTATGTCGATTGCTTCAGTTACCTCAACTATTTCATCAACTGAGATTCCGGTCGCCTTTTTAGTAGAAAACCACAGTGTAGATAGAACCAAAGCAACATGGGCAGTCAGTGCTATTGTACTTATTTGTGCCAGTACTATTATTGTTAACTTTGATTGGCTATTTGGTTTGGTTATTATGGTATTTACCCAATACCAGTTGCCATTAATGGGACTGTTTTACTTTATAACGGTAGGTTGGTTATGGCAGCGCGGTAATAAGTTACACCAAGCAAGCTCTGGGGTGCACTATTGGTTTGCGCAGTACATTCGTTTTGTTTGCCCAGTACTAATGACATTGGTATTTGCTAATGTAGCGTTTGGTTGAAATTTAGCCGTCAGTTTTTTAGGTGTGAGTGGTAATACATCCAAGGAGGGATTATGAGCAGAGAAATTAAAATACCGATTTTGCCTGACTCGGTAGCAACAGCAAAAATTACTAACCTTTATGTTAATGAAGATCAACCAGTCTATTTAGACGATGTGTTATTTGATGTTGAGACTGAAAAAGTCGTTTTAGAAGTCATGGCCGACTGTAATGGCATTATTGAAAATATAACGATTGCCAATGGTGATCATGTTAATACTGAGCAAGTTGTGATGACTTTGCAGCAGCTTGCAGACAGCGAAATGCCAGCACGACCGACAGCTCAACAACCTCAACCGCGAGTAAACGGCTCAGAAAATGACGTTATTGTTTCTCCTTGGTTAAGTAAACTAAATAAAAGTTTTCTAGCATTCGGCGCTTTAGCTATCCTTTTTGTGCTGGGTAAATAGCTAACATGGTTAATTATGTAAACCACCCAATATATGGCAGCCAGCCAATTTCCTCTGGTAATAGTTATACAAAGCAAGAAATAGAAGATGCTCATTGGCGATATAAAAGTGTGCGTTATATTCCAGAAACAACAATCCCCGCAGTTATCGAAAAGCAAAATTATAATATATATCCAAGGCAACTCTATGTTGATATACAAGAGCAATGTGTCGATTGTCACAGGCCATTTATATTTTTTGCGAAAGAGCAGTAATACTGGTTTGAAGAATTAAAGTTTTGGATTGATGCACATGCTATCAAATGCTTTGAATGTCGAAAGAAAAGCCATGCAATAAATCAGCTGCAAATTAGCTATGCAAACTTAATCATTAAAAAACATAGAACGCCCGCCGAAACCCAATTGCTTAAGTCCAGCGCGCAACAGCTTTTTGATTTAGGCGTGATCAATAAGATCAATAAACTAAATATTATTCGAAAAATGTAACTATCAGTATTTAAAAGACTTATATCTTTGCGCTTGTTTGTCAGATTCGATTAACAGGAATTAACCAAACCTGACAGTCAAAACCCTGCCAATTGCAGACGGTCAGTAATATGATGTATGTGGTCTAGATTTAGCTTTATGTCTCGATAAGAGCTTTAAGTTCATTCGGTGTTAAATTAAGCGGCGTAGGTTGGGTTGAGTTTAACGAAACCCAACCAAACAATACTCAGCCAATTGGAATCAGTATTTAGCATTCACGTTTGTCTTAAATCAGCTCAGATAAGACGGTCAGTAATATGATGTCTGAAGACAAGATTTGACACATTGGCTTCTCAGACACATTGGCTTCTCATCATCTGCGAGAACTAGAAAGGGCTTGGGAGCAAGACGGTATGCAGTGGGCCAAGGACATGCAAAACCTATTGAAAGAAATCAACAAATATCAAATTGATAACCCTGGACTAAATGCGGACACCAAAGCGCGATATAAACAGAAATATGAAGAAATATTGGCCCAAGGTGACATTAAATGCCCCCCACCAGATGAAAACAGCCGAGTAAAAGGGCAACGAGGCCGATTAAAGCGAACTAAGTCCAGAGCGTTGTTAGAGCGATTAAGGGGTTATCAAGATGATGTCTTACGTTTTATGACGGGAATTGCTGTGCCTTTTACAAATAATCAAGGTGAGAATGACATTAGGATGACCAAGGTTCATCAAAAAATATCAGGATGTTTTAGAAGCCAACAAGGCGCAGAGATGTTCTGCTTGATAAGAAGCTATCTATCGTCTTGCAGAAAACAAGATGTATCTGCAAGCCCTAGCGCTTGAGTTACTCTTCAAAAATCAGCTACCTGATATATTTATTGAAGATGAGGCTGAATAGTTACACTATTGCTAGAATTTTGTGTAAACTTTGCGCCGATTAAGTGTCATGCGTGGAAACGTGTTGAATAATTGGATAGTGCGGCACTTTTGGAATAAAATATTGTGCCTAGATAGCTCGAATTTCCTATCCGTTATTCAGTGAACATTTCTAATTTTTAAACTTCAATATCAAACAGTAGCTAATACGTAAACAGTCATAGGAGATATGAAATGGTCCAGTCAGTGCAAACACTGGAAAAACAAAGGTTGCAGGAACTTTTTGATAGTTGTCAGCAACAGGTTCTGTCTCAAATTATGGGGCCATTCGGTTTATCAACTGCAATGTTTGAGAATAAGAATGGTGGCAACGTAGCGACGGTTCACAATGCTGATCAATCAATATTCCCTGACGAAATGCATGAGAAAAATTACGCAATAGCTAATGACCGTTACAGCCAAGAAACCAGACAAAAACATTGGGATGATGCGAGTGCTAGAGGAGGAAAGCATAAAGAAAATAACCAAGCACTAGATGCTGGCCAAGAAGTGTTGAGTGATGCAACTAAACGCCCAATGACAAAAGGAGATATTCACGGTGATCATGTCGTCTCTTTAGCGGAAATTCATGCTAATAAATCGCTCCATCTTCGATTCAGTGAGGAAGAGAGGAAAGTGATAGCAAATAATGAAAAAAACATGGCATATATCGAAGGAAAACTGAATATGTCAAAAGGGAAAAAAAGCTGGGATGAATGCCTCAGCGATCCAGAGTTTGTAAAAGCTAATAACTTATCTCAAGACGAGATCGAAAATATAAAGAAAATCGATAAGGAGGCACGAGATTATATTCAAGGTGCTGAGAATGAGAGATTAGCTAGTGAGCTGCTGTCAACAGGTGCCAAAGAAGCCGCAATGATGGGTGTTCGCCAAGCCTTGGGCATGTTGCTGACTGAGCTAGTTAATCAACTTTTCAATGAGATAAAAGATCTATATAGACAAGGTGTTGCCTCGGGCAAAGAGCTTCTGCAGGAGTTAAAGTTTCGCGCAAAAAAAATTATAGACGCCCTGCTAAAAAAACTACCTAATGCACTAAATCAAATTTTTGAAGGTGGCTTAAGTGGGTTTGCTAGTAATCTCATCACTTTTTTAATTAACACTTTTATTACTACAGCAAAAAATGTAGTGAAGATAATACGTGAAGGGCTGCTTTCTCTTTTTAAAGCAATAAAAATGATATTATTCCCGAAAAAAGGTGTAAATAAGCAGGAGAATTTAAAAACGGCTTTGAAACTGATTACTACAGCAGTTTTTACATCTATCGGTATTTTATTTGAGGAGTCCTTCAAAGCTTTCTTCGTCGCTATCCCAGTGGTTGGTGTTTTCGCCGATATTCTCGCTCCAGTATTTATGGGTATCCTGGTGGGGATATCATCAGCTTTGATCGCATATGTTATCGACCGGCTCTTTGATAAATACGGCGGCCCTTCATTCGATGAAAAAATGCTGGATCAGTTTATGGAAAACTCAAATCTTCAGCATAAATTTGCTGATGATATTTTGGACCAGCTGGATGTTTCAATCATGGCTGTAGAAAACTACCAATACTCAATTCGAATCAATCAGGATATTGCTAAAAAATTTGCGAGTGCATTGGCAGCTAATGATTATACCTTGCATCTGTTGGAGTGCGATATTGTAGTTATGGATAACCAAATTCAAAGCATTAGAAAGGAAACTAAACTGCAAGAAGAGTCATATTTTAACATAGAAAATTTTTTAAATGAATTGAAGTAAAGGTCGGTTAAAGTCATGGATACAAGCAAAAAACAAGAATTGATTATCGTAAATGCCATATCACAAATGGTAATACCTAGTGATGCTTTTGAAAACAGTGAATTTAAAGAACTTATCTCCAATTTTAAGGAAGCACAAAATAAGGTTCGCACTAGTTTAGATGATGTTGAGTCAGCTCGTAATCGTGTTAAAGAAGGAGGTATAATAGATAATTGGTGGCATGACAGAAAAGATAAACTGCAAGACACACAATTAGATTTAAATAAATCAATTGGCTTACTTACTAAGCAATCCTCAGATTTAATTTTATTTAACACCGCAATATCTAAAGTCTTAGTGTCGCAACAAAACATATTGCATGAGCAGCAGGAGATGTTAAGAGCGCAAGCCTGCGAATTGGCTGCGCAAAACATAAACATCAAAGAGCATCAAATAAAAATTAGCAAGCAGCAAGAAGAGATTGTCAAAGCGAATAATGGTTTGTTGGAAGCAAAAGGCTTAACACGTGAACAAGCCGAGAAGCTTGTTGGATGTGTGAAGCGTGTAGAAGCAGCTGAACAAAAAATAGAACTATCTAATCAGAAACTAGAGCATTCTTTTACAGCTCGTATCGTTGAGTGCGAAGGACACGCTGAGTTTATCAAAGCCGGAGTTGACGAGGCTCTCCACGGCTATAGTCAAGAAGCAGCTGTTAGGCTTAAGGCGTTTAGTACAGAGTACAATTCCGCAATCGAGGGCTTGAGGGGGCAACTCTCAAGTGTTGATTTGAAAATTCATACCGAGTCCGAGGTTAGTAAACAAGCAGTTACCTCGGTGGCACAAGAATTAAATCAACGAATTGATGAAATGCAGGATGAGCACGAAGTCAGCGATAAAAAATTACTTTCTGCATTGGGATCAACTAAGGAAATTTTCGAATCGCAAATTTCATCGCTATCATCAAGTCTTGATAAACGCGACGCTGAATTCAATCAACGAATTGATGAATTGCAGGATGAGCAAGAAGTCCGCGATAAAAAATTACTTTCTGAATTGGGATCAACTAAGGAAATTTTCGAATCGCAAATTGCATCATTATCACTAAGTCTTGGTAAATGCGACGCTAATTTTTCGGAAAAAAATAAGAGATTACTTTATTTTTCTACCTCAGCGTTGATTGTTTCCAGTCTATCTTTGGCAGTATCTGCATATTTTTATTTAAGTGTTTAATTCCCTAAGTTAATACCTGGCAGATTCAACTCCGAAGTGCATAACCGCTAAGCAGCAATTGCTGCCATGTGTTCAACCATTAATTGGGCTGGGGTTTTGTAATTAAGTTTCTTTCTTGGCCTATCATTTAGTTTTACTAAAACACTAGCTCTAACGCCATAGTTAGCCAACAACTTACGATAATGCTTACTGGTATATTGCTGTGTACCCTCAGGGTCAAATCCTGACGAATTCCCACAATTTGATAATATAAATCAATAAGATAATGTAAAAAATAGTTGAAGTGCACAGCCAATTTTGATCTTATATGTTTTTTCCGACCAAAGAAATTACAAAGTAAATCGACTATGCACTTGAGTAAATTATTACATAAAACATTTTCTAATACAGCGGTATTATTGATAAGCGTAACCACTGCACATTAATGAAAGCGGTAGAAACACTCTGCCAACATAAGTTCTTATCCATTGCTGCTTTAGGGCGAAAACTAAAGAGCAACGCGAAGGTTAAACACACTATTAAACGAATGGATAGGTTATTTGGCAACCCTCGCGTCCAGCACGCCCGCTATCACTATTACCAAGAAATCACTCGTCGCGTGATTGGTCAAATTAGACGTCCATGCGTGACGATTGATTGGTCTGGGTTAACACCCTGTGGCGAGTTTCATTTATTACGGGCAGCAGTCCCAGTTAAAGGTCGAGCAATGACAATCTATGAGCAACGTTTTCGTGAATGTGAATACATGAAGCAAAGCGTGCATAAGGATTTCCTCAAAACACTTAAATCAATATTGCCTTCTGATTGCAAGCCGATCATCGTTACCGATGCAGGATTTAGCAATCCTTGGTTTAAGCTAGTGCTTAAATTTGGTTGGGATTTTGTAGGCAGAGTGAGGCATTAAACACAATATCAAAAGCCAGAAGATGATACATGTTGGTCACCAGTCAAAACACTTTACTCAAAAGCAACTGCAAGGCCCGCTTATCTATTTGAAACACAACCCGCTAAAGCCAATTCATTGAGTGGTCACTTTTACTTATTTAAATCAAAACCTAAACAAAGAAAGAAGAAAAATCTTCGAGGAAAAACTATTCGCAGCAGCGTAAGCTTGAAACATGCTAAAGGTGCGACGGAGCCATGGTTATTATTTACCTCATTGTGCAATATTAATTATTCAGCACAAGAGATTGTTAAAATTTACAGTCAACGAATGCAAATAGAAGAGTCCTTTAGAGACTTAAAAAACACACGTAATGACTTGAACTTACGTCATTGTCGTAGCTATGAAAAAGGCTGCTTGAATGTCGCATTATTGATTGCATTAATTGCTAATTTTATCCGATCTTCCGCACTCATTTTAAGAATAAATCCTCTGATATTTTTCGCCTAAACAGTCAATAATGGTTTGATTGCGCGGTTGCATATTCGCCACTATGGGTGGTTTATCTGGTATGTACATGATGATGATATGCTCGAAGCACTGGAACACCCAGCGTGCCGTGGGGCGTTGGCCCGGCTTGTATTTCATCGTGGGGAAGTAGCAGTCTTTCTCCACCAAGGTTTTACGGATTTGGTGCTCCAGCCCTGCATACACCATTAAGCAGCAGGTCATCACCATGAGTAAGGCTTCAATGCGTTCAGGCTTTTTAAGGTAAATGGCGCTGGTTAAGAAGTCGGGACTTTTTAAAAAGCGAAAGCCTTTTTCCACGTTTTGCTGCGCTTTGTAACTGCTCAACAAGCTGGCCATATCAAGGTGCTCGCTCACATCATTGGTGGCAATAATAAATAACCCTAATTGTTGCAACGCACTCTCCCGTGCCGCTAACAGTGTGCACAACACGCCTGTTATCTGATACTCGATACGCTCAGGTAACTGCCCTGCTTTAGGGCGTCCTGCGCCTTTATAAACAGCGACCTTGAGAACGTTAGCGTCTATATCACAGACCGTTTGTTTGCCACGCCATTTGACAAGGGCTGCTTGAGCATCTTTTTCGCAAGCGAAGCGTTGTTGGCACAGTTTTTTGAAGCTTTTACGGGCAACTTCTCCGGCTTTTAGCATGTGCTTGTTCAGGTTATGCTGCTCTCGCTTATACGCCTGCTCACTGCGAATGAGTAGCCATTTTTGTTTCACACCCCCGTATTCACAGTCATAACTGACGCCTTCATAGCCTGGTGAGATAGGGGTGAAATTCAAGTTAGGCGCTTGCTTAACAAGGGTTTTAGCTTCTTTGAGGGTTTGCGGTACCCGCGTAATGAACAGTTGGCCTTGAGTATGTAAATCTTAATGGTTTCTTGCACATACAAGGCGGCATCGGCCACAAAGTAGCGGCTGGCTTGCGCGGCTTTTAAACTGCCAATATGTGCCTTTACAATCTGTTTAAAGCCTTCCATATCATTGCTGTTGCCACTGGCAGGCTTCATATAAACCGGAATGCCTGACTGGTTTTCACAGATAAGATTGAGTATCACTTGGTTGAGCTCAGGGCGATGGTCGCGCGAATAACCTTTCGCGATACGGATAGGTTTTGGTTCATCATCATCAGGCTCGCTTGTCGCTTTGCCATCGTAATGAAAGCTTGTCGAATCAAGGTGTAAAGCTTCGGTTTGTAACCCTAATTTCTCTACCACCGCCTCGCCCAATTGTTGATACAGCTTCGATACGCCGTATTCATATAAGGTGTCTAAACAGCGACCAAGCGCATCGTCGTTGATGTGCTCGGACTTTACGCCTTCACCAATTAATCTATCAAGTGGCTTGCCTTGAAAGTACTCGCTGTACATATGCAGTGTGCGGCCAGTGAAACCTAGGCCGTTTAGCACCATAGCCAACACTAATTGACCACAACTGATGTTGCGCTCAGGCGCCACGCCACCGAGTGCGTTATCAATAATATCGACAAAACCTAGATCGTGACAAAATCCAGCAACTAAGCCGTGGTGTTCGAGTTTTTGGGCATAAGGGATAGGCATAAATACGCGCTCTCAAAAGAGAGTAATAGATCAAATATGGGGATCGCCGTCAAGTATTTTTTTAACAGTAACAGTTTGAGTGGTCGATTAACGAACAATTTTAATTCAAGTTTAGGGTGCGGAATAACAGTTTTATCCTTTGGCTAGCAGGTTTAACGGCAAAAATATTGAATGTGCATAGAAGCTTTCAGGCGAATACGATAAAGGATAGAAACGTGCTGTCTTGTTTTAGTTTAGGAACGCAATACTTCGAAAAATTTGGCTATAAAATAAAATTGAAAACGTTTTTAAAAGCACTCAACCAACTAAATAAGGATTGCCGTGAGTGCTTGTAGCTTGGATAAAAAATGTGGGGATCCCTCAGGATTTGACCCCCCCCGGCTTACCTGACCCCTCTGGCTGACCTGATCCCTCCGGCTCTATTTTTGAACTCAAAAAATTATAGTGCCTACAATCTTGTCAAAGCATCATTTTGTTGTAATGCTCTTCAAAATCAGTTCTGATAAATACTTCTTTAAACTTGGCAATAAATCTATCTGGGATTCATCAGGGTCAGGTCTTTCTTTTTGCTTCTTATCGTAAAAGGCAGAGCAATCGCATTAAAATATTTGTAGTAATTTGAGCAAGTAATTATTATCCCAACCAGCCATTTGCCGCTTAATTTTAATCCCTACTTTATGACTAGTATCTGAGGTTAATAAATTTAAAGAGATATGGCGTAATATGGCCATGTTTTGATCTGCATTTCCTTGGCGAATTCGACACCGGTCTTCATCAAACGCCATGTCTAATGTCCAGTGAAGATTATTCTCCACACCCCAATGAGCACGGACATAGTGAGCAAATCTTTCCGCATCATTGTCTTTAATGCTACTAATAAAGTAGCGGGTTTCTTCTGACCATTTATCGGCATCAAACCGTCGTGATGTCACGCTAATAATGCTCCCAAGGTGTGGGTACGCGTGCTCTGCCCTCAGCCAGTCAATTTGGTTACATGACGTCACTATTCGCTCTTCTATACGACCATGATCTGCATCGACACTTTTGTGGGTATTTAAGCTGCTGTGATAGCTTTTAGGGGTGTCTTCAAAAAACAAGCGCACGTCATCATGCAAAGTACTTTGGTTTCCTTTAAGGGCCGATACATAATTCGCGCCTTTACTCACTATCAACTCAGCCGATTTCTTTTGGGTATTGATGGCATCTGTGGTGATGATGCTGCCGGTGATATCTAAGTTTTTGAGCAGCGCGGGTAAGGCCGTTATCTCATTCGATTTATCATGAGAGCGGCGAAGGCATTTACCGTCAACAGCGATCACATCCCCGGTCACATTTTTAACTATCGCTTTGATCCAGTTAGAAAAACAGTTTTGAAACTGCTCAGGATCGATTAACGCAAAAACACGTCCCAAGGTATCATGTGAGGGAATGCCATTTTCTAGGGATAAATATTGTTCAAACCAAGTGGGTTTTATATGGGCAAACTTTTCAATGGCAACCCAACTATCGCAGCCGCAGATAACGGCGCATAAGGTAATAAAAAAGATGTCATCTAATTTATGCAATTGCTTTCTTTGCAAGCGAGGGTCTTGGATATCGTTGAAATGTTCGATAAGTGTCGGCTTATATTTGGTCACTTTAGGTTGTTTAAAAGGGAGTAATAGATCAAATTAGGGGTTCTGTGTCAAGCAGTTTTTAATGCGATTGCCCTATTCTAATGGGTGACCCCTCTGGCTTTACTCAAACGGCATTTAATAATGTTATTGGACAAAATTAAATTTCTACTCAAAACACAGGAATAAATTTAACTTTTACCAGCGAGTGGTTATTCGCTCGTAGCTGCCCGTCAGTTGAACTCTAAATTCATTAGCTAAAGGTTTTAGAGCTGATATGAGCTATTCAGCTTATGCAATTTAAAAAGCTAAAGCAAAGCTAACTAGGTTGACTCTCTTCTGCTTTAGTTTTTTAACTTTTACCTAGCACCTAAATCCCTCCTCATTTAACTTCATTACTCAAAGGAAGTTGATTAGCGATTTCACGGGCATTTTGTAAGGTGGTATTGGCAATTTCTGTAAGCGCTTCTTGAGTAAAAAAGCCTTGATGGCCAGTAATTAATACATTTTTGAAACTGACTAAGCGGGAAAATATATCATCATGGTTTATTTCATCACTGTGATTTTTAAAAAATAGCTCTGACTCTTGCTCGTACACATCTAGCCCTAAGTAACCCAATTTTTTAGTTTTAAGTGCGCTAATACAGGCTTTGCTATCAACTAATGCGCCGCGGGAAGTGTTAATGAGCATCACTCCTTGCTTCATTTTGGCAAATGCTTGTTCGTTGATCATATGATGGGTTTGCTCGGTTAACGGGCAGTGCAAAGAGATTACATCGCTTTGACTTAACAAAGTGTCTTGATCACAAATTGTATAATTGCCCGGAACTGCATAAGGATCGCAAACCAATACATTTGCACCGAAGCCATTGAGTATATTTACTAAAGCCAAGCCTATTTTTCCACAGCCAATAATGCCTACTGTTTTGTTATGCAGGTTAAAACCAAGTAAGCCATTTAAATCAAAGTTATCTTCGCGGACACGGTTATACGCTTTGTGTGTTTTACGACTAAGTGTCAGCATTAAAGCAATACAGTGCTCTGCCACCGCTTCTGGGCTGTATGCGGGCACCCGTAAAACACTCACGTTATGTTGTTTAGCCACGGCTAAATCAACGTTATTGAATCCGGCGCAGCGCAGTAAAATAGCCCTAATTCCAAACGCGGCAAGTTGTTCAATAACGGCTTTATCTACTAAATCGTTTACAAATACACACACTGCATCAAAGTCTTTGGCTAACACGGCTGTTTGCTCGGATAGGCTTTGCTCAAAGTAAGTTATAGTAATGCCCTTAGTGTTATGTAAACTGTGCTCAAAAAAAGGGCGCTCATATTTTTGTGCACTAAAAAAAGCAATCTTCATTATTAAACTCCATGTCAGTTTTATCTGTGAAATTTCATTATTATAGCCACTTACAGCTTTTAAGTTTGACTTATCGCTTGGCTATTTTAATAAAAATGTATTTGCGCTTACGTGCGTAGACAATGTTTTAGTTTGTGTGCTTTTTAAAGCTAAGCAGTTTTGCACCGCATTACTCAGCGATTCGGGCTTAGTGCGGGGTGCATAACGTGCAACCAGTTGACCTTGCGGGTTAACTAAAAACTTAGTGTAGTTCCACTTTATTGCGCGGTTTTGAGCAATACCACGGGTATGAGATTTTAAATAACTAAACAGCGGATGTGTATCAGGGCCATTCACCATTACTTTATTAAATACTTCAAAATTAATTGAAAAGTGCTTTTTATAGTAATCTTTAATTGCCATACCTTCTAATGGCTCATTTTTATCAAACTGATTACAAGGAAAGGCCAAAATAGTAAAACCCTTGCTTTTGTATTGTTGATAAAGCTTCTCAAGCGCGTATAACTGCGCTGAAAAGTGACATTTACTTGCTGTATTGACAATAAGAACGGTTTTTCCTTTTAACTGACTCAAAGAAAAATCATTGTTATTACAAAGTGGTGCGTTAAATTGATAAATGCTATCCATAGATTACCTACCTAATTTCCTATTAGCGGAAATTTTAAAAGACTTTCATTCGCTTTTTTAGCGGCCGATTGACATAATCGAGCTTATGTTTATAAGTTATCAGTTAAATAGGTCATTTTTATGTCAGTTAACATTGCATTTATAGGGTTAGGCGTAATGGGTTATCCCATGGCAGGGCATTTAGCAAAAGCAGGGCACAAGGTGTGTGTTTATAACCGCACAGCAGCAAAAGCGCATAAATGGGTTGAAGATTTTAACGGCAGCTTTGCATCCACTCCACGTGAAGCAGCCAGCGGCGCCGATATGGTGTTTATGTGCGTTGGCAATGACGACGATTTACGTTCAGTTGTTTACGGTAATGACGGTGTTTTAGCCGGTATGCATGCAAACACTATTTTAGTTGATCACACCACTACCTCAGCTGAAGTGGCGCGTGAAGTGGCAGCAAAAGCGGCTTTACAGCATATCGATTTTATTGATGCGCCGGTCTCGGGCGGCCAAGCTGGCGCTGAAAATGGGGTATTAACTGTAATGGCCGGTGGTAACAAAGCGGTATTTGCCAAAGTACAACCGGTAATGGCGGCATTTAGCCGTTTTAGCCAGCTATTAGGCGATGTGGGCTCGGGGCAATTATGTAAAATGGTCAACCAAATTTGCATTGCTGGTGTAGTGCAAGGTTTAGCCGAGGGGTTACATTTTGCTAAACAAGCAGGGCTTGATGGCGAAAAAGTAATAGAAACCATCTCTAAAGGTGCGGCCGGCTCGTGGCAAATGGAAAACCGCTACAAAACAATGTGGGCAGGCGAATACGAGTTTGGGTTTGCTGTTGATTGGATGCGTAAAGATTTAGGTATTGCCCTTGATGAAGCTAAAAACAACGGAGCAACACTGCCAATGACCGCAACGGTCGATCAATATTACGCCGATGTACAAGCTCTCGGCGGCGGCAGATACGATACCTCAAGCTTATTAGCGCGCATAGAAGCACTGCATAAAAAGTAACGTTAAGATAGTTACTAAGCGCCTTCAATTCTATTGACTAAGGCGCTTTATTTATTAACATCAAGCCGCTTACCGCTTACCGCTTACCGCTTACCGCTTACCGCTTACCGCTTACCGCTTACCGCTTACCGCTTACCGCTTACCGCTTACCGCTTACCGCTTACCGCTTACCGCTTACCGCTTACATACTTTGCGCATAGTTATACAAGGCTTTTAAAATAGTAAGATTTTTTTCGCTGTCGTCGTGTTCATGCGCTAGGTTTTCAAGGGTGATCATAAAGTCTTGTGCACTGATTGATGGTTGATCTTCGCCATGCATTAACTTGCTTTGGCAATATTGACGCCATTGATCAAGCTCTTGCTGGTTTAGCGTTTGTGGCCAGTTACGGGCGCGGTATCTAAACAGCAAAGTATTAAATTTAGGATCTTCAAATTCAAGCTTTAAGCTTGCTAAGTCTTCAGGCTTTGCATCACGAATAATCGCAAATTTGGCTTTATCAGCATGGCTAGTAAAGCCATCATAAAGTAAATAATCCACGTTCGTGGTCGCGCTGTAATCGCCTTGCTCGTTAAATACCTCAGTGACTTTATCACGTAGCTCGGTATTGGCTTTTAAAATGGCTAAATTAGCCAAGCATTGTTCACGGTCAATACTCAAGCGAGCAGCGTTTTCAGACAGTAGCGTTTTAGCTGGCGCTAAAATAGGGCACTTGTTTAAATGCACCAGTTTTAAACCTACCGGTAAATCACCCTCGGCTAAATCTATACGTTTGGTGTATAAACGTTTACGTAATTCTTCCACATTTAAATCAAGTAATACCTGCGGGTTTTGGGTTAAATCAAAACAAATAACTGCGTTTTTATTTACCGGGTGAAAACTCATTGGTGCCACCCAAGTGGTACAGCCTTGGGTTGCTGGGATGCGAGACGAAGTGTGCACTAATGGGGTCATGTTAAACACGTCCACCAATTCAGCAAGGGCTTTCTTATTACGCAAACTAAAAAAGAAGTGATACAGCTTAGGCTGCTTTTCTTTTATTAATTTAGCCAGTGCAATGGTAGCCGTTACATCACTTAATGCATCGTGCGCAGCGGCATGTTCAATACCATTAGCTACAGTTAAATGCTCAAGTTTAAAACTAGGACTGCCATCTTCTTTTAATGGCCACTCAATGCCCTCAGGGCGAAGTGCATAGCAGGCACGCACTAAATCTATAATATCCCAACGACTGTTATTGTTTTTATATTCACGCTCATATGGGTCGTAAAAGTTACGATAAAAGCTATATCGGCTTACTTCATCATCAAAGCGAATACTGTTATAACCAGCTACACAGGTATTGGGCACGCTAAATTCTGCATGAATTTTAGCAATAAACTCAGCCTCAACTAAGCCTTTTTGCATCGCCACTTGAGGGGTAATACCGGTAATTAAACACGCCTCAGGATGCGGTAAATAATCCGCTTGAGGCTTACAGTATTCAATAAGCGGCTCGCCAATAATATTTAAATCAAGATCTGTGCGCACACCTGCAAATTGGCTCGGCTTATCCTTTTGCGGGCTTGCTCCCCAGGTCTCGTAGTCGTGCCAATAGATTGTTGCTTGGTTTTCTTGATATTTTTCGTTATTCATACTGTGTTTCAGCCCTTTAAAATTGCGGGTTCTGTCGCGCTTTAATTACTTTTAATATATTCTAGTTTTTATAGTGAGCGCGATGTGTGCGTATCATTGTGTCTAAATTTTTTGCTAACTGTGTATAAAATATTAAATGGCACTCAGTAGCATAAAAAAGCCGCTAGGTAAAAATTAAACACCATATGTATTATCGCATAGAGATAGTTTAAGTGTAAGGGCGTCAGCTAAGGGCTTAATTACATGGCATTATCGTTAATGAGCAGATGGCAAATAAAATCAATAATAAGCTGGGCTGAAAAACGCGATGAGGTAAAACCATCTAACCACTTTACTGACCTTAAATGCGACGGGTTAACAAGCAGTTAGACCAGTGAGAAATGCGCTTTGATGAAATTGCAAAACGATGGATTCAAATCGAAAGCTCAAAAGCCGCACCAGCAACCAAAGCATGTTTACAGCTAATTTACATAACAAGCGCTAAGCAATCAGCGGTTCGTTTAGCCAAGTGGGAACACTTGTTTACTTAGTATAAAATACCCGAGCTCTTACTGCATGACGCCCGCCGCTTAATATCAACATTACTCAGTGAAGATGGTGGCAGCGCCGCATGTAACCGAAAAAATTTTAGGTTACACAATACGTGGAGTAATGACCGTTTACAATAAACATGATTGGTTAAAAGAGCAGTTAGAATGATATGAGATATTGTGGATTAATAGATGAAGCAATAAAAAAACGCCAGCAAATAGATAATACAACAGAATGCGTAAATGTATACATGCATACAAAATTATTGACATAACCGTCAATAGCTTTATTATATTATAGTGCATAAAAAATTATGTACACGGCGTAAAAAGTTATCAAAACGGCATTAAGGAGCTTATTATGGCTACCACGTCATTTGAAAAAAACTTTGTAGTAACAGACCAAAACGTAATAAAAGCGTTTAAAGAGAACTGCAAAAAAGCCCATAAAGTTACAACTAATAACCGTAACCATGAGGCAGATAGAGTGAAAGGAATTGCATTATTAAGACAACGGTTGTCCAGCTCTCAGAGCTAATAAAGGAGTTTGATGCATCCCAATTACATCAACTCCTTTCTAGTTTTTGCAGCACAAAAAACACAGATGTTGAATCATTCCTAACCGATAAAAACAAAGCTATTCGCCTCGAAAATGCCTCTAAATCAAGCACCTATCTAATATTAGATGATGACAGCGGCCAAATAATTGCCTATTTTTCATTGTCTATCAAAGAAGTCTCCCTAAATCAAAATAACGAAAATAAAATAAGTAAAGGGCTGCGTAAAAAGCTTGATGGAATTTGTAAAAACAGTGAGCGTGTAAACGCCTACCTTATAGGTCAGATAGGTAAAAATGATTCAGTAGCAGATAATCGGATGAATTTATCTTATATTCTCGAAGAAGCCTACACAATTATCGACAAAGCAAACCAACTTGTGGGTGGCCGAGTAATAATATTAGAATGCGAAAAAGCTGAAAAGCTGGTAGCACTCTATCAAAATAATGGGTTTAATATCCTTATCGATAATCCTGCAGAGCGACTTATCACAATGTATATTTGTGTTAGGTAGAATGAATAGTGCAGAAGATGAACCCATGAAAACCACATCGCAATTTTTGCGTTTATTAGATAAAGATATAAGAGTAGGAAATGTTAAAAAAATACCCGATTCAGTATTCAATAGAATAAACGCTATTAAGCAAAAGGCACATTTAGCCAGAACCAAACAACATAACCGCTAAATGCAGGCTTTATATTCTATTCAGTAACCCAACCTTGTTCAATTGCATATAATTTTGCCTTATCAGTTAATCTGTAAGCATCGAGGATCTCTCCCTCTTCATAATGCTGTATTTCCTGAATAAATTCATTTTTCAATAAATCAGTTATGTAGATTTCAGTAAATATTATTGAACAGTCAAGTCGTTGCTGAAGATCATCAAAGAAGAAAAAGAGAGTTCCTTTATTATAAGAATTTACCATTTCTTTAAGCAGCTCCATTTTCTTATCAGTTACACTTTCTGCAGGTTTCTCGGTTACAGATTCAAATGGATTATTACCAACGGGTGGCTCTTTGAACAAAGGGGCTTGATGAATTTCACGTAAAAGGTTATCAAATTGTAATTCATACTCATCTTCACGAGAAAAATTGATATGTAAGCGGGTTTGTAAGAATGTAGGTACGTTATGTGTGCCGTTTTGACGAATCAGAGGGATAACTTTATTGCTATCAATGTTGGCCATATATTCAGCTGTCATAATCATTTTCTCATAACCAACCCCACCTAAGCCGCTGTTGGCTTTATTGACGTAATTGTCAGTACATACCATGATAATGCGGTCAGACTCAGCAACGCTTTTTTCCATGAAGCCACTTAGCTCATCACCAAGACCCACGCGAAATTGGTCTAAGATTGCATCGACGCCAGCATTGCGTAAACGTTGAGCTAACTCTAGTACCCATTTTTTATGGGTTTGTGTGTCATGGGAATATGAAATAAATACTTTAGGTACATTAGCACTCATGGAATTTCCTTATAACTGTTGTTGTGAATTCGATTTTTAGCTTTGAATATTGGCTGTTTAAATGTGGCTTGGTTGTCGTCGTCTAGGCGGGCTACTACATAGGAACCGTGAATACATTCAGCTTCAGTGTCTACAAAAATTGAATCTCCCTCATCAAACTTTGGCTCCATGCTAATGCCTTGTATTTTTTAAAATAAATATAACTAAATTTATGAATTATTTAGATTATGGCACAGGGACGAGGCAGTTTATAGGTTTTGCTTACAGATTGATGTTGATACAAAAGTATCGATTATTAAAAGGGTATAAAATTAAAGAGTTTAAAGTAACCGACGGTAACTGTTATGAGCTATATGGCAGTGACTCAAAGGGCAGTAAAGTTGAAATTTACTTCAGCCCTGTTGATGGCAGTATTGTTAAACAAAAAAGCCATTAATTGTCTGCAAAACTAGTTATATGGGATCCTCTTGTTAGGGGGATCCATTGGCTTTTAGTGATTGCTTTTTGCTTAAATTATTTTTTCCTAGAAGCAGGCAGTGACGAGCATCAAATTATTGGCTATGTTGCTTTTAGTGCTGTATTGATACGCTTTGTGTGGGCCTTTTTTGGCTCGGGATTTGCTAATATCAACAAGGCTAAATTGCGGCCCCGCGATTTTAAGTTGCACTTTTTACACCTTAAAAACAGAAATATGCCTGCGAACTCAGGGCATAACCCGATAGGGTGGTTAATGGCATTGGCAACATGGCTTTTTTTTATTGCACTGGCTACAACGGGTTTTTTACTCCAAGAGACAGACTACTTTTTTGGTAGTTCACTGGTTGAGGATATTCATTCAATACTCGCTAACAGCTTGTATGCAATTGTAATTGTACATATTGCTGCGATTGTATTGGTTGGCTGGTGGGGCAGAATTTCTTTGATTGGGCCAATGTTCACTGGGAAGCGTAAATCCTAATACCTAATACCTAATACCTAATACCTAATACCTAATACCTAATACCAATAAAAGCACCTCAGGCACGCTGAAGTGCTTTTTGCAGGTTAGTATTATTTATTTTGCAGTTGCTACAAGTTTTATCCAATCATAGTTAGTGACACCTAATAAGCCGATTTGTAATGTCTGCCCGGGGCTTACCTCTAAGGTACAACGTTCATTGTTGTCGTTGTTGTTAGACAAGCAATCATATTGTGTTTTTGTTACCGCTCCATCCGCTTTTACATAAAGGTTAGCATTTCCCTGATCACCCGATGTATTTATAGTTACAGAGGTCTTTCCTTGAGGTACTACATAACTATAACGTTGCCAAAAACCTGGAAACCCATAAGCACGAGAAGTGATCACAGTAGTATCGCCGTCGGTAGGGGGTGCGCTAATATCATAATCAGCCATGATTGTTACATTTTCATAGCGGCTGTAAGCGCTAAGCATAATATAGTAGCGTCCTTCACCTTGACTAATGTTACAGCTTTCATTGTTACCATTTCTAAATGGCCGACAATCGTAACTGTTTGTGGTAGGTATTGTATTTTTTTTAACATATAGATCGGCATCACCTGAGCCACCTGAAATGTTTATTATGAGGTTAATAGCATTTTTAGGTACGTCAATGAAGTAGATATTTTCTTCGTTTATTAGAGCACTTTGGCCTGTTAATGCTTGGCCTTTCGTTAATTCAATTTCTGTTGAGGAGCCATCTGACACATTAATTGTTTGGGTGAGTGTATTGGTATTGTTATTACTATCTTGGACAGTAACAGACACCTCGTAGTCACCTGCAGACGCAAAACTGTGCGTTACAGTTGCACCTGTATCGGTTTGATTATCGCCAAAATTCCAACTGTAGCTATTTATTGTGCCTGTAGAGCTGGAACCCGTTGCATCAAAATCACATTGTAATTGCTCACAACTGTATTCAAAACGCGCTTTAGGTGGAAGTGGGTTAGTACCATCGTTATCGCCAACAGGCACTGTGTCATTAAAATAGGTTGCTACTTGGGGCCAAATTTTACTTATTTTAGCGCCTTTATTATAGCAGCCACCCAAATGATGTAGCGCAATAACGCGATTACTTGCAGCAGCAACAACAGGGGAACCTGAGGAGCCACCTATGGTATCGCAATAATATCCTATATCGGTGTTACTGCCACGGCCATTTGTTGACGGCGCATTAACTTGGCACAAACCATCATTGTCTTGATCTGACTCTATTGCGAGTTCTTTGGGATTACCAGAACCATGTTGCGGAATATATATGCGTTCACTTTGTTGGGCGTTTCGAACATCCAGCCCTAAATAGCCAAATTGCTCAATAGTTGCAAAGTTATTAACGCTAAACAGCGTATAATCTAATGTGTAGTCAGTTTTAAAAAATTCATTGCCTGTGACCTTAACCACGGTTTCTTTACTTGTGCCGTTACAGCTTTTGTTTTGGTAGTTAAACCACACTTCTGTAGAGGCCAGTTCAGATGCGGTCTCAATACAATGGTTATTAGTAAATAATTTATTATCGCTGCCAACGCGCCAGCCTGTGCACAAGCTACGTCCACCGATCACTAGCCGCGCGACGGGACGACTGCGATCAAACTCTGTCGGATTAGAGTCGGCCCAGCACTGCACATCTTTACGTTCATTAACGCCGCACGTTGACATAGGGGTTGGATTATTGTCTTCACTGATTTTTACTTGAGTGCTTTCGGTTCCGTAAAAATAACTATCGATAATACCAAACTGATGGTGTTTTTTACTCATTGCTGGATCAGGGTAATATTCAATGATAACGCTGTCATTTGAAACCGACATAGCAGAAAATGAATGCACACCATCATCGCCGTTGAGGCTATCGATTGTGGCAGCGCTCATATTATCGTTACTGTATTCATAGCGTTCTGAGTTATCTTCATTTCTGACTATTAACCTTGCACTACCATTTAGGTTTACCTGACTAAAGTGCAGCTTTATGTAATCTGCATTAGGGTGAGCTATAACTTGGGTGATAACTTGCCCTTGCGTAGTTTCGATAGCAAATTGTTTAGAAAGTTTTACATAGGTATTAGCCTGTTTGGCGATGGTCGTTTTTTTTGCTTCTTGGGTGTGTTTTAAAATTGTGAGTTCATCTGTGCTAGCAACACTGTGTTGGCCATAAATAGCCATGGCTAGCAATGCTATATATTTACATTTATTCATCTTTATATCCTTTTCACTAATACGTGGTTTGATGTAACGTAAACGATCAACTTCATGCCCATATTGTTTAACGTTGAGCAAATAATCAGTACCTAATTTACACACTAAGCTTAGGTTGAATTTTGACCAACGCCAGTAAAAAGTTTAAATATTTTTAGTTTTTAGCTGTTAAATTGAATGAAAGCGATAAGATTACAACTTTGGACATAGGCTGTGGCTAAAACCTTTTTCAGTTAGTAAAAAAGTGGCGCTAGGCGTTGAAAATATGTATCCCTCATTGAGAAGAAAGGCGATTGTGCCTTTAATTTCTTCGCTTTGTTTATCTGAGGCATTACTAATTACTTGCTCAGGGTCTAAATGAGTTGGACTTGGAAAGTTACTATAAAGATGTTTAAAAATTAGCGTGGCAATGGTGTTAAAGGTTTCATTATTTTTCATTGTGGGGCTCCGAGATTATTATTTACAAATTGTTTTACTGGTTTATACCAATAGTATACCTTGAATTTAGGTACTAAAAATAGGCTGGTAATTAGCTGGTTTTTTTTAAGCCTGCGTTTTGTTTTTTAGATAATGACTGTTCCTTATTGCTAACAAAAAAGTATTTTTACTGTTGTCATGTTGCACTAAATTATAAAGTGTAATTGAAGAGTTGAGAAAATACGTTATCATTGTAAAACAACATGTAAAATCAAGCAGGTACTTAGCTCACTCATTCAGTAGGTTTGAGTTAAAAATATCAACAAGGCAAGCAAGGACAAATTATGACACCTATGAAACCTTTAGCACTGGCAGTGGCTATGGTTGTTTTTTCGCATTCAGCACATGCAGATACAGATCTTGATAAAGTACAGCAGCAATTAAGCAGCTTACAAAAACAAGTGGAAATGTTGCAAAAGCAACTTGCAAAAGCAAAGCAAACGGATGAAAAAGCAATTGAGCGCACCATTGAAGAAAAAAAAGATATAGCTGAGGTTCAAGTAGCTAAACACGAACATAAGCCTCAAGGTATAAAAGTAGGTGGGGCTGTTCGTACTAACTACAGTCATACATCGTATAATGACGGTAATAAAAACCGCGGTGGCGATTTTGATTTTGATATTTTCCGTTTAAATTTTTCGGGCGACGTGGGTGATGTAAAATTAAACGCTGAAATTCGCTTTTTTGATTATATGACAGCGGTTAAATACGCTTATGCGGCCTACGATTTTGCTGATGATTGGCAGGTACAAGCGGGTATTACCCAAGTTCCTTTTGGTAACTGGCCTTATAATTCACACAACTATTTTTTCAGCACCAACTACTATGTTGGTTTAGAAGACGATCACGACTTAGGTGTACTATTTAAACGTAAAATTGCCGATAACTGGCAACTCGATCTAGGCTTTTTCAAAAACGATGAGCTTGGCGGTGTTGATGGTTATGTGAGCGATCGCAGCGACCGCTACTCATACGATATCGTCGGTTTTAGAAATGCAGGTGATGGCGTTTATGATGAGCCTGGCAATCCTATTGGCGAGTACAATACCTTTGTAGGCCGTTATGGTTACCATTTAGAGCATGAAGGCGGTAAAACTGAAATTGGTGTGTCGGCGCTTGCGGGTGGTTTGCATGATGGTGTTGACCGCGCAGGTGACTACAACGCATGGGCATTGCATTTGAATAGCAACATGGGCCCTTGGAATTTGCAGTTACAACACGGTGAATACAATTATGATATTGATGATGTAAACCGCATTGCGGTAGGTGCTTATGCGTTTTACGACAGCATGGCGGCAGAAGCAACTATGTCTAGTGCAAACGTAGCATACAGCGTACCGGTGCAATGGGGTGCAGTGACAAACTTACAGTTTTACAACGACTACAGCGCCATTTACGATAAATCAGATAACAGCAAAGATACGTGGATGAACGTAACCGGTTTTTCTGTAGCGGCGGGCGGTTTATTTACTTACTTTGACTTAGTTCATGGTAAGAACATGCCGTTTGTTGGAGGCTCTATTGCGGGTGATAGCAGCGAAACTGAGCGTCGCTTTAACATTAATATTGGTTATTACTTCTAGTATTTCAATAAAGAGCATAATCCTAATGTTAAATTTATGCTCTTTTTACTCTAATTTTGATAAATAAAGTGCTGTGTTCTAGTATCAAAGTTAAGAAAAACGTTTAACCGTTACTTCAAAATTTTGATTACAGGCAGCCCTTAAATGATCATTGTTAATGAGCAAATTTTATCTGATATTAATAAACACTTTATTATCCCTCCAAAACCCGCAATTTTGAATGAATTAGAAGTACTTGCAAATAGCCCTGAACCTTCATTAAATGATGCAGCAGCCATTATTGCTAAGGACGTCGCCATAGCATCCGCTATTTTAAAAATTATTAATTCGCCTGCCTATGGACTAGCGCGAACTGTGACAAATATAAAACAGGCCGCTATGTTTTTAGGGTGGAACGGAATTGAAGCCCTTGTACCGAGCTTAAAATTAAAACAGATGTTTGCACAAGGTAAGTGTTGTATTAGCTTGGAGCGTTTTTGGGACACTGCATCTGAAATTGCCCATGTAAATATGATTATTGGACAAAAAGTTAAGGATAAAGTGCCGGCTGAGTATTTATACACATTAGGCTTGTTTCATGATTGTGGAATAGTCCCTATGGCGATCAAGTACGATAATTATATTAATGCGTTACATACCTCCAATCACAGTAAAAAAGAAAGCTTGATTGAAATAGAAGAACAAATGTATGGAACAAATCATGCTGTAATTGGTTATTTTTTAGCAACAAGTTGGCACCTACCCAAAGATATTTGCCAACTAATATTACGCCAGCATGATAACAGTTTATTAAACAGTGAAAGAGGGAGTAATGAACAACTGTGTTTTTGTGTTTTAAAAATGTCTACCAATATGGTTAATGTTATTCTTCGAGGTGAAAAAATTAACGACTGGGATGAAGTCGAAGATTCAATACTTTCTATTTTAAATATTTCTGAAAGTGAGTATGTTGATTTACAAGAAGAGATTATTGACTATTTGAACAACTGAACAACTGAACAACTATAGATTAGTTTTTTTCACTTATTGGTTTGTTTTTAATCGTTTGTCGAAAAGAAGTAAAAGTCCTAAAGTTTAGCTGTCGGCAACAAGCACGACTAACTAAAGAGGATATTAATCATGAAACGCTCACTTATCAAAACCATCGCTCTTGGCTCTTTTTTAACTTGCTCAGCTGCTGTAATGGCTGATCAAAGTGACTACAAATTAATGGTTATCGAACAGGCTGAAACAGCCCCTCAAGAGTTTGAAGTTGCATTTAACAATTGCGCATTAAATGTAAAATCAAAAAATTATAGCTTAGCAGAAGAGATGTGCTCAAAAGCGATTACCTTATTACAACAAAGCACAGGCCCACGTTTTAAAGTGCGTGAGTTAACTTCATTTGCTTTAAGTAATCGTGGCGTAGGCCGTTTAATGGCAAATAACGAAACCGCCGCGCTATCAGACTTTTACGAAGCACAGCAGATTTCAGCGAATAAGTTAGTGTCGCATAATTTATCGCGAGCTAAACAAGCGCTTGCGCTATAGTATTTATTACTGACTCGAAGGCCCATGCTAATTTAACGAGCGTGGGCTTTAACGTATTTGTGGCTGGTTAATTAAACATTGCTGGTTAAAATAGTGATCAATTTTTTTAACCCTTTACCTTTATTTGTTATTTTCCATGCAAGAAATAATACCAGTAAGGCTTCTACACTAATGGGAGGTGTGTTCATCATTATACCAAAAATCAACTGTTCAAATTATTTGAACATACATAGCAAACAATAGGAGGTATTTAATTTTTATACAACTTATACAATAGGTGCATAGTTTATAAACTGAGGAATTTATTATGGGATTACTTGTTAACGGTGAATGGGTCGATAAATGGTACGACACCGAAAAAAGCGACGGCAAATTTGTACGCCAAGATAGCCGCTTTAGAGATACGATTTCATCAGCGCAAAACAGTAAATTTAAACCAGAAGCGGGTCGCTATCATTTATATGTATCCTTGGCTTGCCCTTGGGCGCACCGCACCATTATATTTCGAAAATTAAAGCAGCTCGAAGACATTATTTCTATGAGCATTGTTGAAGCACCCATGATGGAAAACGGTTGGGAATTTGGCGAGCAGGGCGATCCACTTTATAACTTAGATTACGCTTATCAATTGTATTTAAAAGCCGACCCTAGCTATGAAGGGCGTGTTACCGTGCCTATTTTATGGGATAAAAAAACGCAGACTATTGTAAATAATGAATCAATAGAAATAATTCGCATGTTTAATAGCGCGTTTAATGAGCTTACAGGTAATACCGACGATTATTATCCAGATGCGCTACGTGAAGAAATAGAAACTGTGAATACTCGTGTCTATAACACCATTAATAATGGGGTGTATAAAGCGGGGTTTGCTACAACCCAAGAGGCTTATAATGACGCTTACACTGCTTTATTTGACAGCTTAGATTGGTTAGAAACACGGTTGGCAAAACAACGTTATTTAGTGGGGGATATAATCACTGAAGCTGACTGGCGATTATTTACCACCCTTATTCGCTTTGATGCGGTGTATCACGGGCACTTTAAGTGTAACCGTGAAAAGCTAAGCGAATTTCATCATCTTAGTAACTACATTAATGAGCTTTACCAAGTACCTGGGATAAAGGAAACGGTCGATTTAGAATACACAAAGGTGCATTACTACGTTAGTCACGTAACCATTAACCCAACGCAAATTGTGCCTTTAGGTGCTAAACACACGTTTGATGCTGCCCATGATCGTGAGCGTTAGTTCTAAATGATGCAGAGATAACGTATAGGAAAAAATATGCTTACTCATTACCCAAAAAATAGCTTAGGCAGTGCTGATCATGGTTGGCTTAAGTCAAAGCACCACTTTAGTTTTGCGAATTACTATAATCCTGCGCGTATGGGCTTTGGCACTTTGCGTGTAGTTAATGATGATTGGGTGGCACCCGGTATGGGATTTGGTGCGCATCCGCATAAAAATATGGAAATTATTAGCTTTATTCGCAGTGGTGCAATTACCCATCAAGACAGCCTAGGAAATAATGGCGTTACGCAGCAGGGCGAGGTGCAGGTGATGAGTGCAGGTACAGGTATTGTACATTCTGAGTATAATCGTACCAATGAACCACTTACTTTTTATCAAATTTGGATTCAAAGTAATAAACAAAATGTGCCGCCGCGCTGGGAAAGTAAAAAATTCCCGACAGACGTAGCTAATGAGCTTACGCTTTTAGTGTCGGGTTATGCAGAAGATGCGGGTAACACCTTATTTATTAATCAACAAGCACGCATTTATGGTGGAAAGCTGGCAAAAGGTACCACTATATCCCAGCGCATTGACCATCAAGCTTATGTACTTGCATCTGATGGTATATTTACTGTTGATGATACAAGCCGTGTTATTACCATGAATAAGGGAGATGGTGCAGAGATAACGCATGTTGATTGCATAACGCTAACGGCGACAACCGAGTGTGAAATAATTATTATTGATACAAAGTAGGGTCTGTTGACCTTTCAAGGTTAAATTTGCAGCAATCTGTTTGGCATTTAGGCAAGGCAGCGCCTATGTGGTGTGGTTGTTCCCCATAAATAGGCGATAACGCAGCATCAATACCAAACAGGCGCTGCCCGAAGGGTTCTGCCTAGGGGCGATTTACTCTTTGTTGCTCGGTTTTTACTTAGCCCACTAGGTTACAAACCTCGCGCCGCGATTAAACCGCCCCTAGTTTGAACAAATTATAATCCGCAAAGGTCAACAGACCCTAAGCCACAGTTGAATTTATTGGTTAATAACCCAACTTGGGTGAAATGTGCCTTTGAGTTTTATTTATCTTTATATTTATTACACTTATGAACAGTATTCCCTTAAAATGATGTCAATCAGTTCATTTTTTTAAAGGCACTCTGCTGTTAATGGATTCTATTCTGGCGAGTATTTTTGGCCGTCTGTTTACCCCATACTGCGTTGTTGATATTAATCGACAAGGCGTAGTCATCATTAATAAAAGGCACACAGTTACACTGAGTTGGTGTGATTTAACCTCGCCTATTCGTTATGAATATGGCGTGCTTGGGCAAACACTGTGCTTTGCAACACAGTCTGAGCAGTACCGTGTTTGGATGAGAGCCTATGGCAGTCACCGAGTACTCAAAGGCAAAACTGATATGCTATGGGTTAATAGTAATATTGAACCATTAAATACGCTGCTAAAAAATATTAACCAATTTGCTCATGATCAGTTTTTGCGTCAATCATACGTGGCTAATATAAAAAAACAGGTGGGGCATGAATATAATCGTTGGCTCCCCTGGATAAAAAAGAGTGAGGCATTGGCACTTGTTAGTACACAAATAAAATTGCTCGAACAATATAGCCAGTGGAGTGATTCATTAACTCGCTTTTTGCAGCATAAATACACACAGTCACAATTGAAACGTTATGCTGGTTTTTTCGACAGCGTTGAAGCAAACCCACTTACCGAAAAACAAAGACGGGCATGCATTATCGATGACGATAATAACCTCGTATTAGCGGGAGCTGGCACTGGTAAAACCAGTGTCATGGTGGCGAGAGCAGGCTATTTAGTTAACAGTAATCAAGCTAATTACAACGATATTTTACTAGTGGCTTATGGCAAGCAAGCCGCCAGTGAAATGGACGAACGCATTAAAACTAAGCTGAATACGCAGGCTATAAAAACCGCTACTTTTCACAGTTTGGGTTTAACTATTATTACTGAGGTTGAGGGTAAAACCCCCAAAATATCAACGCTGGCTGAAAATGAAAAAGCGAAGGTAAAATGGGTTGAAGCATGTTTTGAATCGCTTGCCAATGCTAAACCACAGTATGCTCAAGCATTAGTTAATTATATTAATAATAATGTTTATTCAGTTAAGAACGAGTGTGAGTTTAATACTGTAAAGCTTACTAATTCAGAGCGGTTAAAAGAGCTAAAAAGCGCGGGGCATTTAATGACACTCGCCACTTTATTTAGTCAATTAATAAGTGTGTATAAAACAGCAAACAAAACCCTTGAAAGCGACTCAAAGCAGATAAAACAGGCTTGCAAGCTATTAAAACCTTTATTAGCCAACTACAACCATTATTTACATACGCGAGGCGAGATAGACTTTGACGATATGATCCTCAAAGCGATTGATTATGTCACCACGGGTAAATTTATATCGCCGTGGCGTTATATCATGGTGGACGAATTTCAAGATATATCACCCATGCGTGCAGCACTCGTAAAAGCACTACGCAACAGTAAACCTAATAGCTCGCTGTTTGCAGTAGGCGATGACTGGCAAGCTATTTACCGTTTTAGTGGTGCAGATATTCGACTTACCACCGAGTTTACCGCACATTTTGGTTTGACAACACAAACCCTATTAGATGTGACCTTTCGGTTTAATAATAAAATTGGTGAGGTTGCCGCAGGTTTTATTATGAAAAACCCCGCTCAGTTAAACAAAAATATTCGCTCACTAGCACAAGTGACAAAGCCTGCTATTAGCGTATTAAAAACAGCGAATCTTGGTTCAAGCAAAAATACAAAAATACCTGAGCTAATTAATGGGGCACTTGCTCATGTACTCGAGACGATTAACACAAATAGTAATAAGCCGGTTATAGTGTACTTGTTAGCACGGTTTCGATTTCAGTTACCGTTAAAGGCCGATATTAGTGCATTACAGCAAAGCTTTTCAGGGCTAACAATTATTTGTGATACCTTTCATGGTTCAAAGGGTAAAGAAGCTGATTATGTGGTTTTATTAGGCATGAATGGTGGGCAATTTGGATTTCCGAGCACTAAGCCATCGCCCGCAATGTTAGAAGCCCTCTTACCCGCCAAAGATAACTACGCCCATAGCGAAGAGCGACGCTTATTTTATGTGGCGCTCACTCGCGCTAAACAAAAGATGTATATTATAAGTGACGATAATAACCGCAGCTGTTTTGTTGATGAACTCATAAACGAGCATAGCATTGAGGTAAATGACTTAAAAAATAAAACTCGTAAGGCAACTTCACAGCAGGCACAAACCGCTTAGTGGCAAAATAATAAGCCCTAAGCGGTTTTAGGTTTAGTTAGCCTGCAACCGGGGTATTACCGGTGGGTATTTTTTTCATACTTTTTATAAGCATGTAAATACAGGTGGTAATTAAACAGCCACCTAAATAAATTAGCACGCCATGGCTTGCATCAGAAAAATGCGTTGCCAACAACGGGCCTAATACAGAGCCGACACTGTAGCTGAGCAGCATTATTTCAGTGGCTGACACTATTTTTGCCATAGGCAACGAGTCGCATGCCAAAGTAATCGCAATCGGATAAAGCGCAAAGCTACACGCACCTAGTACAAAGTAACTTACAACTAATCCACTAAAACTATGAGCGTTTAATATGCCCATTACGCTTGCGGCACCAACAAAACAAAAAATAGCCATCAGTAAGCTTTTTATAATGCGGGTTGATAAATAACTCACTAAAGGTTGCACTAGCATGCCGCCTAAAATAATCACCGCCATAAGTAAGCCGGTATATTGAGCTTGATCAGTTTGCGCGGCTATATATACAGGAAGTAAGCCGTAAATAGGGCCTAATAACAACCCCGATATTAAGCAACCTAAAATAGCTGGGCGGCTAAGAGTTTTTAGCTCGTTAAGTGGCAGCCTTTGCAATTGCTGCGTATTAGGCTGGCCTGTGGTAATTAATAATGGGGCTAAAATTGCTAATGCTAAAAGAGCAACGACAAATAAATACGGTACGGCACCTTCAGTGCCAAGGGGTGTGATTGCTAATTGCCCTACAGCGCTGCCACCATATAAAGAGGTCATATATAAACCCAAGCGTTTAGCTCGCGCCTTAGGGGTATTCGCCATTAACAACCACGACTCAACCACAACAAATACTCCCGCAACAGCAATACCAGCAACAAAACGAGCAATTAACCACATTGTGGCTGTAGGGGAAATGATCTGCGCAATAACACTGATGATCAGCAACATTAAAAATGCGATAAACGCTAGGCGGTGGCCAATTTTTACCACTACACGCTCAATACACAGCGCGCCAATAAGTAAACCAAAATAAAAGACGCTGGCAAGCCAAGGCGCAAGATCAATACTTAACTTAAAAGCACTCAGTGATAACGGGATCAGGCTCATTAAAAAGCCCGAAGCAATAGCAAAAAAAGATAAACCAATAACAGGGGCTAAAGGATTATTTGATTTACTATTAGCGGCAAGTTCCACCATTAGATTATTCCGATAAAAGGGTTTAAATAATTGCTGATTTTGGTGTAAATAGTGGCGCGATTATTTGAAGCGGGTTAATTTGGTTGCGAATTTATGCTGCTTTTTATACCAAGTAAAGTGTTTTTTAATTGCTAAATGAAAATAATATTTAAAATATTTTTTTACGTAAACTAATCGCTTAATTGCTATTTTTTTGTAGAGTTAAGTTAGCTTTAATGTTTTAAGATTGTTGTTATTGTGCGCACTTTTTTATAAGGTGAACTTTGCCTATAAAAATAACAATGGGATCAGCCGATGAAAACCCTGCAACAACAACTTGGCCAGTATGGTTTGTATCACCGTTCTAAGCGAAATGTATTAACCCATTTTTTTGGTATTCCACTGATTGTGTTTGCCGCTTTATGCTTACTCGCCCGAATTGAAATTCCTATTGCTAATTTTAGCATTGATGTCGCGCAAATTTTTGTATTAGCCTCAGTGGTTTACTATTTTATGTTGAGCTTTTCGCTAGGTTTACTTATGGGGATTATTTTCACTTTATTACTGGTAGCTGCCCAGCCAATTGCCGCAATGGCTTTTACACCGTGGTTGAGTATTGGGGTTGGGGTGTTTGTATTTGGCTGGGTGTTGCAGTTTATTGGTCATTATTTTGAAGGCAAAAAGCCCGCTTTTGTTGATGATTTAGTGGGTTTAATTATTGGCCCTTTGTATGTCACCGTAGAGCTGTTATTTTTAATGGGCTTTTATAAAAAGTTACAGCAGCAGGTTAATGAAATCGCCGGCCCAACTAAAGCATAATCAGTCAAAGACTATAAGGTAAACCATGGATTATAATAATAAAACAGTGTGGATCACCGGTGCATCGTCAGGTATTGGTGAAGAGCTTGCCAAACAATTTGCAGAGCAAGGCGCAAAGGTCATTTTATCAGCGCGAAATATCCATAAACTCAACCAAGTGAAAGCCGAATTAAAAGGTGAGGGTCATCGTGTTATCCCCCTTGATTTATCAAAGCCTGAATCTGTACTGCAGGATATATCAGCGCAAATAGATAGCTTAGGCCCCATTGATATTTTAATTAATAACGGTGGCGTATCACAGCGTAGCTTATTTTTAGAAAACGACTTTAACGTGTACCGCCAACTTATGGAAGTAAACTACTTTGGCTTAATTGCATTAACCAAAGCAGTATTGCCTTCGATGGTGGCACGTAAAAGCGGTTCAGTCGTGGCTATTAGTAGCGTGGCAGGCAAAGTGGGATCTAAATTTAGAACCGGTTATTCAGGCAGTAAATACGCGGTAGTGGGTTTTATGGACTGCTTACGCGCCGAAGTCGCGCAGCACAATATACATTGCTTAACTATATGCCCTGGCTCCATTAAAACGGCGATTGCCCACAATTCATTGAACGCGCAGGGAGAGGCGCAAAACAAACCAGAGCCTTCAATAGAAAACGGTATGAATGTAAATCTCGCCGCATCAAAAATGCTTAGCGCAATTTATAATAAAAAAGACGAAGTTGTGATAGGCCAAGGGTTAAGTGGTTGGGCACCGTTTATAAAACGGTTTTTCCCAAGGTTATTTAATCGCTTAACCGCCAAAGTGGAATATAAATAGCCAAGTACTTAAACGCTAGCATTGAGCCGCTTAGCGCAATGCTGGTTCGTGTTCAGTTTTATAGCTATTTTTGTACTTCGATTAATCCAAAACTACTTTCGACTTGGCTCATGTCCCTCATAACGAGGAAGCTGAGCATCTAACTCTTCCCAATTTGCCTTTGAGGTGATGAAATTACGCGATATGGGTCGCTCTGTTATATCGCAGATCAACGCGCCTAATCGAAGGCGATACCTGTGAGGAGATTGAGTATTAGCACTATAATTTGGTGCACCACAGGTTTTACAAAAGTACTTACGTTTACCTTCACTACTTTGGTAAAAAGTAAGTGTGCCATTTTTGTCAGTTAATGTCTGATCGCTGGCATTAATAAATCCATTGGTAGCAAAAGCGCTGCCACTGGCCTTACGACAAAGCGAACAATGACAATGAATAATATCAGTAACTTTACCATTAATTGAAAAATTGATTGAGCCACATAAACAACTACCTGTGTACATCTGTATTCCTTGGTTTATTTAATTTTGCTCAGTAGGGTAAATGTTTATTGAAGTTATTTAGTCGTAGAAATACAAACCCCGCACTGTTAATGCGGGGGATAAGTTTAAACTTGTTTGGCTAGATTTTTACTGGGCTTTTTTGGCTTCGAGCGCTTCTATTTCTTTCCAAATTTTTTCAGCCTCGTCAGTGAGCATTGAATAGCTTTTGATATCGCCTTTTCTTTGCGCTTGCATACCTTGCTCTAATTTTGCGTCGTATTCTTTGCGTAATTTTTTGATTGGATCTGGCTTTAAAAATGAAAACATTAACACCCTCGTTATTAATTAACTAATTAAAATTATATTACGTACAAAAGCAGTAAAAAGTTTGCTGTAACCGTAAATATAGCCTATTTAAAGCTTACTGTGGGTCGAGGCGCACAATGCCTTGGCCGTCTAATCCTAAATAAATACTGCCATCATCACCTTGTGCTAGGCTACGAATACGGCCAATGCCTTCAAGTAGTTTACTTTGTTTAACGACATTACCATCAGTGATTTCAAGTACGCTAACAAAGGCGTATTTCATTGAAGCGAGTAAAAATTTTCCTTTAAGTTCAGGATATTTACCACCTTTTACGAGCAGCATGTCTGAAGGGGCAATAGACGGTGTCCATTGTAATGTGGGCGCTTGCATGCCTGGTTGTTCGGTTAAGTCAGTAAACAAAGTACCGCTATAGTTAATGCCGTAACTCACCACTGGCCAGCCATAGTTAGTTTTAGGTTTAATTATATTTAGCTCATCACCACCACGAGGGCCGTGTTCATGTGCCCAAAATATATTATTTTCACCATCGAACCACATGCCTTGTGGATTACGATGCCCGTAAGACCAAATCGCTGGTTTTGCGTCTTTTTGGTTTACAAATGGGTTGTCGGTTGGAATTTTACCATCGTCGTGCAAACGATAAATTTTACCGCCATCGCGGCTTAAATCTTGTGGGTTAACATCGCGTGCACCGCGATCGCCAATTGAAAAATAAACATAATTTTGCTTATCAAACACAATGCGGCTGCCGTAGTGCTGGCCTTTTTTAGAATTATGCTCGCCTTTGTATAATTGTTGTGGCTCACGTAATTGGCTGTGATCGTTACTTAATTTTGCGCGCATAAGTGCGGTGTTACTGCCAGCGCCGTTGCCTTCACTGCTTGAGTAAGTGATATACAGCCATTGATTATTGGCAAAATCGGGGTGCAGTTCTAAATCAAGTAGACCGCCTTGGCCGTTGGCATCAATGTTAGGTAGCCCAGAGACTTTAGTTAAGCGGGTGGAATTTTTACGTAGCAAATACAGGGTGCCACTGCGTTCGGTTATTAATAAATCACCGTTTGGCAGGGCTTCAATAGCCCACGGAATAGAAATTCCTTGGGCAATGGTGGCTGGTTTCACGTTAAGCGCTAATTTATCCAGTTCTTTAAAGTCAACGGCATAAGCACTAAGGCTGGTAAGCAGCGACAGCGCTAGGGCACAACTGGTGGTGGCAAGAGTAGAAAGTTTTTTACGCGTTGCTACTTTGTTCATAATGGCTTCCAAAATTAACTAAATTTTAACTACCTTAGCATGCTATCAATAACAGTGTTAAGTATTTGGGATGAATGAAAGTGTGTGCTATTTAATCGTTTACATTTGGTTATTAGGTTCTATTAATCTTTTAATACCGCATTAAAAAAACTGAATAATTACTCTATTAGGGTTGAAAATTAAAAAATCGAGCGTACACTTGTGCGCTGAAAGTTGAGCTTACACGTGTAGGCTCAAATATAAAGCCCAGCACAAACTAATGGGTAGTCGATTTAAATAGAGAATTTATAACCATGTTAACTCCGGTATTAGACCAATTTTCAAAGTGGTTTTTACATCATCAAAGCTTTGCCGCTTATATTGAGCCAATTATGCAGGTTTTTAAACCCACATGGCGTGCAGGGCTCTGTAGCGCAAAAATTACAGCGATAACATCTTGTAACAACGACTTTTTGAGTGTGACTTTAAAGCCAAGCAAGCAGTGGCAAGCCCATATTGCTGGCCAACATATTAGTTTAACGGTTGAGATAAACGGGCGATTGTTAACGCGCATATTTACACTTGCCAGTAGCCCTGACTATTTTAAAAACACAGGGTTAGTGCGTTTACTTATTAAAACCAACTCACTAGGGCAGTTTACCGGGCAATTACAACAAGCTTTAAGTTCGCAGCAGTGGTGTAATATTTCGCAAGCCAGTGGCGATTTTGTGTTTAAAAGTTGGGGTAAACCCAGTACCTTTATTGCAGGCGGCTCGGGAATAACGCCGATGATTGCTATGCTTGAGCAGCAACTTGGTAATACCAACCATGCTATGCAGTTGCTGTACTTTGCAAAAGAAAATGCACACCAAGGCATAAGTGAACTTGCACTGCTAGCAAAGCGCTATGCGCATTTTAGCTATTTATTACTGACGCGCGATAAACATACATCATTGACGCAACACATTAATATTGATGCTCAGCCAGATATTTATTGCTGCGGTCCAAATGGTTTTATGCAGCAAATTGCTGATTTTGCCAAGCAGCATCAGCTCAATTATTACCACGAAGCGTTTGGGCTTGCCTTGCCAGTGTTAACTGATGATAACCAATTTTCAGTTAAGATAAATCAAGCCACGTATTCAGTGACCACACGCGAGGCGCTATTAAGCCAATTTGAAATCAAAAGACTGCCTGTACAGCGTGGTTGTGGCATTGGTATTTGCCATCAATGTCAGTGCATTAAAAAATCAGGCGTAGTGCGTAATTTAAACACTAATCAATTATCAGACAGTGGCGAACAGTTAATTCAATTGTGTGTCAGCCAAGCGGTTAGCGATTTGGAGTTGCAGTTATGACAAGTATTAATTATCAACAATTAGCCGACGATTTAGATGAAATTAAAATGTCGACCTTGGCTAAAGTCGGGCAAAAAGATGCAAACTACATTCGCTCGATTGTACGTAAGCAACGGTTTTGTGAAATAGGCGGGCGTGTTTTATTAATGCTTGGGTTTATACAGCCCCTACTTTGGGTGGCGGGTGTGTTATTACTGGCCTTAGCTAAAATTCTCGATAACATGGAAATTGGTCACAATGTAATGCACGGTCAGTACGATTGGATGAATGACAAACAACTTAACTCAAAAACATACGAGTGGGATATAGCCTGCGACGGCCAAAGTTGGAACCGTGTTCATAACTTTGAACACCATACCTATACTAATATTATTGGTAAAGACCGCGACTTTGGTTATGGCTTATTAAGATTAAGTAATGACTTTAAATGGCGTTTAAAAAATACTTGGCAGTTTATTACCTATTTAAATTTAAGCGTGCTGTTTCAGTGGGGCGTGTCGTACCACGAGCTGGCGGGTGAGCGTGTGTTTATTGGTAAAAAGAAGCCAAGCCGCAAAGGAGCTGTAGCGCACAGTACCTTAAAAACGCGTTTTTTTAGTAAAGGGGCGCGCCAATTAATTAAAGACTATGTGATTTTTCCACTTTTAGCGGGACCACTGTTTTTGTGGGTGCTAAGCGGTAACTTATTGGCGAACTTAATTCGTAATTTATGGACATCAACCATTATTTTTTGTGGCCATTTTACTGAGCAAACCCATACCTTTTACGAGCAAGATTGTGAAAACGAAAGCCAAGGCCAGTGGTATTATCGCCAAGCGCTGGGGTCGTCAAACATTAAAGGCGCGTCTTGGTTTCATATATTAACTGGGCATTTAAGTTTTCAAATAGAGCATCATTTATTTCCTGATATGCCCTCATCACGTTATCAAGAAATTGCACCACAAGTGCAAGCTGCGTTGCAAAAGCAGGGTATAGCTTATAATACTGGCGGATTTTTTCATCAATATACCTCAGTGTTAAAGCGTATATTTCGTTATTCGTTTAAATAGAGGTTAATAAAATAATCGTTATTACATTGTATGCATTAAATAATCGGCTAACGCTTAAAGCGTTAGCTGATTTTTGCTTTAATAGGGCAAATAACGTTTTTTTGATTAAATAACCATCAGCACATGCAAAAAGTTCTTCTCATTAATTAAAAAACAGTTTGTTTTGCACTGGTTAAATAGTAGCGGGTTGTCATACAATGGAAAAAATAGATTCCACAAGAGAGAATAAAAATGGCCGCATTTGGTACTGTGTTTATGCCGCAGATGATTCAAGCTACGTTTTCTAACAATCAGTGGGGCGAAAGCGCTATTGTTCCTTGCGATAAGCTTGAGTTGCATGCAGGTGCACACGTTCTTCATTATTCAAGTACATGTTTTGAGGGTTTAAAAGCCTTTCGTCATGAAGATGGTTCAGTGAATATTTTTAGAATGGATGCAAATATTGCGCGTATGCAGCAAAGTTCTGAATTATTGAGTTTACCGGCGGTTGATGGCGAGATGCTAAAAACAATGATCATCGATATTGTCCGTGAATACGCTGATGAAACGCCGCTTCCTCCTGGTTCTATGTACATTCGCCCAACCCACATTGGTACTGAGGCTGCCATTGGTAAAGCGGCTGCAGCAACAAACAGCTCCTTGCTATACACACTATTATCGCCAGTAGGCGATTATTTTTCAGGTGGTGCAACCGCGCTACGTGTTTTATTAGAAGAAGACGGCATGCGCTGTGCGCCGCATATGGGGATGATCAAAAGTGGTGGTAACTACGCCAGTGCGTTAGGGCCAATTTCAGCTGCGCGCACTAAATATAAAGCGGATCAAATTTTATTTTGCCCAGGTGGCGATGTGCAAGAAACCGGCGCTGCAAACTTTATATTAATTGATGGCAACGAAATAATTACTAAAGCACTCGACAGCACTTTTTTACATGGCGTAACCCGTAATAGTATTTTAACCATTGCCAAAGATTTAGGCATGACGGTGAGCGAGCGTAATTTTACTGTGACTGAGTTATTAGAGCGTGCAGCAAAACCAGGTACTGAGGCGGCTCTGTCGGGCACTGCGGCGGTATTAACACCAGTTGGTACCTTTATCCATAACGATAAAGAATACAAGGTAGGTAACGGTGAACCAGGCCCAACAACAGCACGTTTACGCCAAGCCTTGAACGATATTCAATGGGGTAAAAGTGAAGATACACACGGTTGGTTAACTAAAATCTAATAGAGTATTCATTGATTAAAAAAGCCACACTAAATAGTGTGGCTTTTTGTTTTTAGCTGCGGCTTAAAATTTCATTTCAACTTTGCCGTAAACATAACGACCATTAAAACCAAATGGCGAAAAACCCGAATACGAGAACAAGCGTGAAAAGGTGGTTACATCGCTCACTAGCTCGCGAGTTGGATCTGGGTATACATCAAACACATTATTAGCGCCTAAGCTCAGTGTAATGTTGTTATTAAGTGCATAAGAAACATCTAAATCGGTGATCCACTTTGGCTTGAGCACTTCGTTACGCTCTGGAATTTCAGAAGGGTCTTGTGTTTCACCATAGCGAGTGCTGCGAAGTGTGGAACGCCATTCGTTTAGTGTCCATGTAGCGCTCAGGTTGTATTTATTACGCGGTGTGCTTACTTCAAAACGACGCAGTTCGTTGCCCGAAAACAGGTTATCTTGTTCAACACCTACGCTTTGTAGCTCAGCGGGTGGGTCAATAATATTGATCACTTCGTTTTTACCGTAGTTATAGCCTAAATTAAACGCTACATCACCGTAGTTATCGGTCATTAGGTTGTAAGAGGCAACCACATCAATGCCACGGGTTTTGCTATCAATCGCGTTTAAGAAAAACCGCCCTTGGTTAGCGCCTGTGCCCTCAAGTAAGCTTGCTACACCTGCGCCCGACAGGTTATTTGATAACACAATACGCTCATCAATTAATATTTGGTAATAATCCACCGATAAGCTGAAATTAAAGTCGGTTGACCAGGTAAAACCTACCCCGTAGTTGGTGGCTTTTTCTGCATCTAAGCCCGGTGAGCCCAATGCAACGGCTACATCACTGCTTGGGGCAAATGTACCTGTTTGCGTTGGAATACCATCAACAAACACGGTCGCCACTGAAGTAAAATATTGCTGTTGTAATGAGGGCGCTCTAAAGCCGGTTGATACAGAGCCACGTAATGCGAAATCTTCTGTTAGCGTATAACGGGTGGCAATTTTACCATTAAGCGTATCACCAAAGTCTGAATAATCTTCATAACGCGCTGCCACGGCAACGTTCCAGTTATCTGTAATAAACGCTTCTAAGTCAATGTAAAGGCTAATATTATGGCGGCTGTTATCACCGGCAGACTCAGGTGTGAACCCCGGGAACACTTGTGAGCCTGCTGAACCAAAAGGGCGATTAACTGGATCGGTTACAGCACCACCTGGGCCAAAAGTGCCTTGTGCGTATGAGGCTTCTTCGCCTGCTTGAATTTCGTAGCCTTCACGGCGATATTCTGCACCCACTGCGACGTTAATTCCGCTAGCTAAAAAGTCTGCGTCAACCTCACGGCTAAAATCAAGGTTACTAGTAAGCTGATCGTAGGTAAGTGTACCGGCATCAAAACTGGTTTGACTGCTAGGCCCATATGAGGTGTTTAAGCTATTAATAACACCAAAGTTAAAGGCATCTTGGCCGTACACAGCAGAAGCGTCGTAGTTCCATTCATTGGCAAACCCTTTTACGCCGAGTGCTAACGAAAAATCGTCAATATCTGAGGTGATCACCGGTAAAAAACCATCGGGGTATATTGCTGTTACGTTACGGCTGTCTTGTGCGCGACGATAAAAACCACCGCCTTCGCCTTCACGCTTGCTGTAAGAGCCAAACGAGTAAAGCTCGGCATCGTTAGTTAACTGATAACCGGCATTATAAAACAGCGCAAAGTCTTCAACGGTGCCGTTGCCAAAGTTATGATTGTAGCGATCCCATGTGAACTCACGCGGATCAAGAGAGCCATCAGGTAGGCGGGCGTAATTTTCGCGTTGGTCGTAGTCAGAGCGGTTTGTTGAGCTGCGATCGCGATATTCAGTAGAAATACTTAAAAAGCCGTTATCACCTAATTCAAAACCCATATTACCTTGTAAGGTTAACGTTTGGCCGTCAGTAAGCGAACGGTCGTTGCCTTCACTAAAGGCTAAGTTGCCATTGGCATCTTCAGAAACGGATTCTAACTGGGCTACACCGTCCATATTGGTAATATTTGCACCATAAACAGCGCCTAGGCTGCCACCACTGCTATTACTTTTAAGCACAATATTGATAACACCGGCAATTGCATCTGAGCCATATTGTGCTGCGGCGCCGTCGCGTAGTACTTCTATTCGCTCAATGGCATTGGCTGGAATAGCGTTTAAATCAACCGATGATGAGCCACGGCCCGTTGAACCGTTTAAATTAAGCAATGCATTACTGTGGCGACGTTTACCATTAACCAACACTAAGGTGTGATCGGGTGCTAAGCCACGCAGTTGCGCAGGACGTACATGGTCGCTACCATCGGTAATTGATGGTTGAGGGAAATTAAAGCTTGGTAATAAGGTGCTCAGTAATGCATTGGTTTCAGTTTGCCCTGAACTTTTTAGGGCATCATTACTAATGATATCAATGGGAACTGGGCTGTCTTCAACTGTGCGGCCAAGTCGGCGAGAGCCAATTACACTAATTTGTTCAATATTTTCTTCTGCTTGTGTGTCTTGCTGTTCTGCATTTACCGACCAGGATCCAAGTAGTGCAGCGGCAACACTGAGTGTAATGGTTTTTTTTGCTGTAAATAGCTGTTTTAGTTGCATGATTAGTTTCCCTCATTCAATGCTCTACAGGTAATTCAATTATTAATGAACTAATTGAAACTGCTGTTGTCAAGGTAGACCATTTTTACAACCAAGGTCAATTTAATTACACTCAATCTACAATTTATTTACAGTGACAGGGGGACTATTTGATTAGCCTGTAGCGTAAGTTGCCATTTACCATTTGATTTTACCTGTGAGCATATCTTTAAACATTACCCAATCGCCCCATAAACTATACAACGGGTGCTTAAATGTAGCAGGGCGGTTTTTTTCAAAAAAGAAATGCCCAACCCACGCAAAGCCATAACCAATCACTGGTAATAACCATAACAACATAAGTTGTGAGCTAAAAAACGCATAGCCTGTCAGTAACAGTACTAAACTACTGCCTATAAAATGCAATCTACGACAGGTTTGATTGCGATGCTCTTTTAAGTAATAAGGGTAAAAGCGTTTAAAGCTGGAAAAGGATTGAGAGTCTGTCATTACTTAGCCTATTGGTGTTTAAACGTTGTTCATTGATGTATTTAAGCGTAACTTGACGAGAGTTAACAGCGATAAATGGTGTTTACCGCAAGTTGATGGACAAACTAGCAGAAAGTTAATAGTTTAGACTGAATATAAATAAAATAATGGTAAATCAATGCTCAAAAAGACACTAACCTGTGCGATTGTGATCGCACTTGCGGGTTGTTCGCAACCTACAAAACAAATTTCTCAAGATGAAGTAAAAACAGCAATGAAAACAGTTAACTTTTTAGATTACCCTGACACTAAAAAAGGCTCTGTGGTTGATAGCTACTTTGGTGAAATAGTGGCTGATCCGTATCGTTGGTTAGAAGATGATATGAGCGACGAAACAGCTCAATGGGTTAAAGCACAAAATAATTTAACCTTTTCATATTTAGAAAAAGTGCCTTACAGAGATACGTTAAAACAGCGCCTTGAAAAATTAATGAACTACGAAAAAATTAGCGCGCCATTTACAGAAGGTGATTACACCTACTTTTATAAAAATGATGGCTTACAAAATCAGTATGTTTTATACCGCAGTAAAGATGGCGGTGAAGCTGAGGTTTTCTTAGATCCTAATACTTTTAGTGAAGATGGCACCACTTCGATGTCGGGCTTATCATTTTCAGAAGATGGCTCATTGTTAGCATACCAAATATCGGAAGGCGGCAGTGATTGGCGTAAAATCATTGTTATTGATACAAAAACCAAAGAGCAAGTAGAGCAAGCACTGGTTGATGTAAAATTTAGTGGTGTAAGCTGGTTGGCAAATGATGGTTTTTATTATTCAAGCTACGATAAGCCAAAAGGCAGTGAGCTTTCTGCAAAAACTGATCAACATAAAGTGTACTACCATAAATTAGGCCAAGCTCAAAGCGAGGATACGCTAGTGTTTGGCGATACCGCTGAGCAAAAACATCGTTATGTGGGCGCTAAAGCGACCAAAGACGGCCGTTATTTATTTATTAGTGCTAGCGTATCGACCTCAGGCAATAAGTTATTTATTAAAGATTTAACTAAGCCAGATAGCGAGTTTGTTACCGTAGTGGGTAATACCGACTCTGATACCAGTGTGATTGATAATGAAGGCAGCAAGCTATTTTTGGTCACTAACTTAAATGCTCCAAATAAAAAAGTAGTGACAGTGGATGCAAGTAACCCGCAACCTGAAAACTGGCAAGACTTTATTCCAGAAACCGAAAACGTACTCAATGTAACGCTTGGTGGTAATACGTTCTTTGCCAACTACATGGTTGATGCTATTTCTAACGTAAAGCAGTACAACAAAAAAGGCGGGTTAATTCGTGATATTAGCTTACCAGGCGTTGGTACGGCGAGTGGCTTTGGTGGTAAAAAAGAGCAAACGACGCTTTATTACTCATTTACTAACTATAAAACCCCAGGCACAACTTACAGCTTTGACGTGCAAAGCGGTGAGTCAAAAGTATATCGTAAGTCGGGGATTGATTTTAATAGCGATAACTACACCTCTGAGCAAGTATTTTATACCTCTAAAGATGGCACTAAAGTACCGATGATTATTACTTATAAGAGTGATATTGAATTAGATGGTAGCAACCCAACCATTTTATATGGTTATGGTGGCTTTAATATTAGCTTAACACCCGGTTTTAGCTCTACAACAGCAGCTTGGCTTGAACAAGGCGGTGTATATGCAGTTGCTAATATTCGTGGCGGCGGTGAATATGGTAAAGAGTGGCATAAAGCAGGTACGCAATTGCAAAAGCAAAACGTATTTGACGACTTTATTGCTGCCGCACAATACTTACAAGACAAAAAATACACCTCTAAAAAGCGCTTAGCACTGCGCGGTGGTTCAAACGGCGGGTTATTAGTGGGTGCTGTAATGACTCAGCGACCTGACCTATTTCAAGTTGCACTACCTGCGGTCGGTGTATTGGATATGCTTCGTTATCATACTTTTACTGCCGGCGCTGGCTGGGCATACGATTACGGTACTAGCGAGCAGAGTAAAGCAATGTTTGATTACTTAAAAGGCTATTCACCGGTTCACAATGTCAAAGCGGGCGTTGAATATCCGGCGACGATGATCACTACAGGCGATCACGATGACCGCGTTGTACCGTCGCATTCATTTAAATTTGCAGCTGAGCTTCAGGCTAATCAAGCGGGTAATAACCCCACGCTTATTCGCATTGAAACTAATGCAGGCCATGGTGCGGGTACGCCAACCAGTAAAATTATCGACCTTTATGCAGATATGTACGGCTTTACGCTTTATAACATGGGCGTTAAATCACTTTAAATATGAAGGAGTAATATAAACATAGGCCGAGTTATTTAAGTAACTCGGCTTTTTTATGTTGACTATTTTATTGAATAGGTGAGAACAATCGTTGATAGGTTTTATAAGCGTATTCGTCGCTCATACCGCTTAAGTAGTCACAAATAATACGCATGCCTTGCTGGTGTTTTTCGGCATCAAGGTAGAGTGCTTGGGTGGTTTCGGGTAATAATCGCAGCGGATCGCTGGCAAACGCGCTAAATAGTTCAATAAGCAAGTTTTGTCCTTTAAATTCTATTTGCTGCATTTGTGGGTCGCGTATTAAGCGCTGAAAAACAAAGTGTTTAAGTATTTGTAATACGCTTTCGTATTGTGCATCTAATTTTGCGGTGTGTTTTAAAATAGGGCATTCAAACGCGTCGTTTTGTATATCTAAATGAATATGAATAATAAAGGTATTCACTAATTCGCCTATAACGTCTTTACGCTCATGTTCGTGTTTTGAAAATAATCGCTGTGTAAGTGACTCGAGTAAAGTGTTTAACCAATCAAAGTTAAGTACTTGTAACTGTGGCAATGCGTGAGTTAGCCAATCATCTAGACTAAGCATATCTGTGGCTATGGCATCTTCAAGGTCATGAACGGCATAGGCTATATCATCGGCCAATTCCATAATGGCGCTGTCTAAAGATTTATAGCGCGTTTTAGCGCGATAAACATCTACATTGTGTTGGCTAGATAATAAGGTTTTATCGCGTTTGCTAAGTGGCTCTATGATCCAATTAAATATAGTGGCATCGTCATTGTAAATGCCTTTGGCCGGTCGCCAGTCATCGGCTTTTATATAGGTGCGTTGTTTATCTTCTTTGGGAATGTTGTGCCACAGCTGGTTAATAAAGCCAGGGTATTTAATAAACCCTAATAGAGTGCGCCGAGTTAAGTTCATGCCATAGCCATTGCTGTAGGGCTCTAGCTTAGCCACAATACGCAGTGTTTGTGCATTACCTTCAAATCCGCCATGCTCGCGCATCATGTAGTTAAGCGCAATTTCGCCACCGTGGCCAAATGGCGGGTGGCCTATATCGTGCGCTAAACATAATGTTTCGAGTAACCCGGTAGACGGAAAATCTTCAAAGTGAGGATGCTGGGCTTTTAAGTGGCGCAATATGCCTGTGCCGATTTGAGATACTTCTAAAGAATGAGTAAGGCGAGTGCGATAAAAGTCGTTTAAACCTATCCCCATTATTTGTGTTTTTGCTTGAAGACGCCTAAAGGCAGCAGCATGAATAATTCGAGAGCGGTCTATTTGCCAAGGAGAGCGATTATCATTAGGACGGTGTTTATATTGTTCGATTATTCTACTTTGCCACTGTTTATCCATGTCACAACCTATTAATTCGTCTTCGACTTTAGCACTGAGTATATTATAAATAGCGAACAATAGGTGTATGAAATGTATTCAGTTGTTCAGTATTCGCGTTTATAAAGTGGCTTAGGTATAATAGTATTTCGTATGTATGCGAATACACCATACATAAATTAGCATTAAATTGAGAGAATACATGTTAAAAATTATTTTTCAGTTGTTATTAGCTGTGATTGTAATTTGGGGGCTTACACACCCATTCATGCAAAGCGGTGATGTGATGTCAGAGGGCGTAGTGCTAACTGATAAAGCAAAAAAAGTAACAAAGAAAGAAAAGCCATTACATAATGTGACTTTACCGAAGTTTTCAAAGTACACAGATGTTAAAGAAAAAAAACGGGCTTTTTTTGACTTTATAAAGCCGCATGTAGAAGCTGAAAATAAAAAGATTTTACAGCAACGCGCAAATCTTGAAATTGCGCGTATGATGCTTGAGCATGATGAGCCTTTGGGTAACAATCAAAAAAATCAGGTGATTAAAATACTCAAAGCCTATGGACTTGATACTACTATCAACACACTTACGCTTACACAAGCACTGCGTCATGTTGATATTATTCCCAAAGAAATGGCATTAATGCAGGCTGCCAATGAGTCAGCGTGGGGGACATCACGGTTTGCACGCATTGGTCTAAACTTTTTTGGCCAATGGTGCTATAAAAAAGGCTGTGGCATGGTGCCAAGAAGACGTAATAACGAAGCCGAGCATGAAGTGGCTGCTTTTAAGTCAGTACGTGCAGCGGTTAGCTCATATTTTAGAAATATAAACACACACAATGCGTATAAAGAGCTGCGTAGTATACGTGAAAATTTGCGTCAACAGCAAAAGCCTATATTAGCAACACAACTAACGTATGGCTTAATGTCGTATTCTGAACGCGGTGAAGCGTACATTGAAGAGCTAAACACCATGATCAACCAAAATCGAGCGTACTTTAATGAATAAGTCAGTATTAAAATTAGTGACAGCGAGCTGTTTAGTCATTGCTGCAAGCCATGCTTATGCTAAAGAGTTTGTCATGTCGTATGATGGCTTTTATGATCGTTTAAAAGTAGTTAACAAGGGAGATTTTCAGTACGCGCGTGTAAACTTTTATATCAACGATATTGGCACCAACGAAGTCTGTAGTATTGAAAGTGGGACCATTTTAACTGAAAAAAATGAGTACCCGCTTAATTACACCGATAAAGCACAACTGCTACTGCCTTATGATAAGCAGCTTGATACCGACAAAGCCGTGATCGTGGTTCAGCCAAAAAATCCGGTTCATGATTGTCAGTTAAAATTGCAAATAGAAGCCAATGAGCTAGACGGACTTCCTTTTTCAAAGCATTCATTATTAACCATTAATAATGAGCTTGAAGCGCTTTTAACCGATTTATCGGGCTTTTTTGTTAGTAAACTAATGTGGTTTTTATTACCAGAGCAAAAAGGCGTGGTTGTTACCTTTAAAACGCCAAAACAATTTGATGATGAGCGCATAAACTGCGAAAAATCAGTATGCTATTTTGAAGTAACTGATAGTTGGCAAGATGATACCAAAATATTAGCTGATATAAATGAGGTAGTTAAAGTAACACCCTGGATCAGCAAATAACACTTTGCGCTTATAACTTAATCAACGAAAAAAGGCGGCATCAAATTTGATGCCGCCTTTTTCGTTAAACTAAACTTTTCAAGGCAGCGTCTATGTTCGAGAAGTGAAATCGGTAGTTGTTGTCTAGTGCTTTTTTAGGCACCACATATTGACCGGTAGTGAGTAGATCGGCCATTTCTCCCATAAGCAGATTAAGCACGCCAGCAGGCATAGGCATAAAAGCAGGGCGCGATAATGCATTACCGAGCGATTTGCTAAACTGCTTATTACTTACTGGCTTTGGGGCAGTGGCATTTACAGCACCTGAGAGCTTTGTGTTACGCATTAAAAATAAAATTAGCTGCACCATATCATCTATATGTATCCACGACATGCCTTGCTCGCCATGGCCAATAGGCCCACCTAAACAAAGCTTAAATGCAGGTAGCATTTTACCAAGCGCACCGCCTTTTTTAGCCAGTACAATACCGGTTCGTAGCAGGCAAACACGGGTATCGTCAGATTGTGCGTTTAATGCTGCTTGTTCCCAATCTTTACAAAGTTGGTGACTAAATTCATCGTGAGGGGCTGCATTATTTTCATCAACGAGGGTTTTACCTTGGCGGCCATAATAGCCGATTGCACTACCAGAAATAAAAGTATGGGGTGGGGTATGACACTGATTAATTGCATCACTGATCGCTTGGGTAATAATAATTCGACTATCGCGTATTTTTGCCTTTTGCTTGTCGCTCCAACGTTTGTTAACAATAGGCTCACCGGCTAAATTAATAACCACATCAACGGTATTAAAATCTACGCCTTCTATGCTGTTAGTCGCATTAATTTTATGCCCTAACAAAACCTTTGCTTTGGTTGGATTTCTGCTCAGCACAGTAATGTCGTGGTGGTGCAACAAAAAAGGGCAAAGGTGCCTACCAATTAAGCCCGTGGCACCGGTAAAAAATATATGCATTACAACTCCAAAATTATAAATAAAGCAGGATGTTTAAAATTTATACTCCCCAGCTTAACGAATTGCAAATTTATACGTGCTATTAGCGATTATGATCACTGAGTAAATATTTCATTCTATTAGGTTTTGCCTTACACTAAAGCCAAATAACAGTAATAGGATAGTCGTATTGGCAAGTTTAACAGGGGTAAATAAAAGCTTAATTATTTTTGCAGCTTTAGTAATTGTATTGGCTGGTGTTAAAGCCGCAAGCGCTATTGTTATTCCGTTTATTTTGGCAGCGTTTATTGCCATCATTTGTAGCCCGCTAATTAACTTTTTTGCCCGTTACCGCATTCCCAAAGGGGCAGCAGTTATACTTGTGGTGCTTATAATTGTGGCTTTAGGAGTGAGCCTAGGCGGCTTAGTGGGGCAGTCGGTTAACGATTTTTCAAAGCAACTACCTCAATATAAAGCGCAATTAAAAGAACAATTTGTATGGCTGGTTGATATGGCCTCGCAATACAATATTTTAATTAATAAAGAACAAATATTGTCTATGTTCGACCCAAGCAAAATGGTTGATGTTGCTACCAACATGCTAACCGGTTTGGGTAGCGTAATGGCCAATATGTTTTTAATTATTTTAACTGTTGTTTTTATGTTGTTTGAAGGGCCGGTGCTGGGTAAAAAAATTCATTTAGCGTTGGACGACCCCGACAGCAAAATCAAACAAATTGATCGCTTTTTAGACTCTATTAATTCTTATTTGGCAATTAAAACCTTAGTGAGTTTAGCCACCGGAGTAATTGCAGCGATTTACCTGTGGGTTTTAGATGTAGATTACTTTGTGTTATGGGGGGTATTGGCATTTATGCTTAATTACATCCCTAATATCGGTTCTATTTTTGCGGCTATTCCTCCGCTTTTACTCGCATTAATAACTCAAGGCCCTTTGGTAGCTAGTTTAGTCGGGGCTGGTTACTTAATAATGAATACAGTAATGGGGAATATGGTTGAGCCAAAATATATGGGCAAAGGTTTAGGGCTTTCTACCTTGGTCGTATTTTTGTCGTTAATATTTTGGGGCTGGCTATTAGGCTCTGTGGGTATGCTGTTATCGGTGCCTTTAACCATGATTGTAAAAATAGCGCTTGAGGCCAGTGAAGAGGGGCGTTGGTTAGCAACACTACTTGGTACGGGTGAAGAAAACGAGATAAAATCACACGAGTAAAATATTACAAAGGCGTGCCAAACAAAGCACGCCTTTGCTGTGTATTAACAAGTAACTGTTAAATTAGCTAAAACGCTATCTACCGCGTTTATAGCGCCATTATTAACTGATCGCAGCTAACGTGCTGCATACTTCCTTGAACATTGGCGCTTATATGCCAGCCATCGGAGAGTTTTTTCACCTCGCTAACAGGGTGCGCTAATTTAACAGTGTTTGGGTCAAGTTGCCTATAAAGCGCATTAATAAGCTCGTTCATACCGTTTTGTATTCTAAATAGTTGCATTTCACCTGCGCCTGCAATTTGCTGTGCAGGCGCAGTGGTTGATGCTTGGTACAACACATCGCCTTGGCTGTATTGCTCAAATACAGGGACGTTTAAAGCAGCAACTAACTGTTGAATATTCGGCTGGTGAGGAAATATCCAAGTAGGGCCTAAATCGTGGCCAATGGTGTTGTTGGTCGCTAAAAAATGAGAGGTGATCCTGCCGCCCAAACTGGCTTTAGCCTCTAATAATAAAAACGCAATATCACGTTTTTTTAAGCTGTAAGCGGCATATAAGCCCGCTAAGCCACCACCAATAATAACCACAGGTTTATGCATTTTAAGTCACTTTAGTTAAGTCAATCTACTGGTAGGTAGTTTGTGGTTTTTATGCAGATTTGTCAAAACGTTTCAATGAGTTAACCTGCTTAATTTTTCAGGCTAGTAGCGACTGTGGGTGAGAAAAATATAATTGCTTAACGGTTAAATACGAATTGAATTAGTTCATGACTTCCATTCAACCGATCTTCCGCACCCATTTTAAGAATAAATCCGCTGATATTTTTCACCCAAGCAATCAACAATGGTTTGATTGCGCGGCTGCATATTCGCCACCATGGGTGGCTTATCAGACCAATACATTATGATGATATGCTCGAAGCACTGGAACACCCAGCGTGCCGTGGGGCGTTGGCCCGGCTTGTATTTCATTGTGGGGAAGTAGCAGTTTTTCTCGACCAAGGTTTTACGGATTTGGTGCTCTAACCCCGCGTACACCATTAGGCAGCAAGTCATTACCATGAGTAACGCTTCAATGCGCTCAGGCTTTTTCAGGTAAATAGCGCTCGTAAGGAAGTCGGGACTTTTTAAAAAGCGAAAGCCTTTTTCTACATTCTGCTGCGCTTTGTAGCTGCTCAGCAAGTTTGCCATGTCAAGATGGTCGCTAACATCATTGGTGGCAATAATAAATAACCCCAGTTGTTGTAAAGCGGCTTTTCTGGATGCCAGTGGTGTGCATAATGCACCCGTAATCTGATACTCGATACGCTCAGGTAACTGCCCTGCTTTAGGGCGTCCTGCTCCCTTAAAAATGGCTACTTCAACAACATTTGCATCCACATCACATACCGCTTGTTTACCTCGCCATTTTATAAGGGCGCTTTGTGCGTCATTTTGGCAAGCGAAGCGTTGTTGGCACAGTTTTTTAAAGCTTTTGCGGGCAACTTCTCCGGCTTTTAGCATACGCTTGTTCAGGTTATGCTGCTCTCGCTTATACGCCTGCTCACTGCGAATGAGTAGCCATTTTTGTTTCACCCCCCCGTATTCACTGTCATAACTCACGCCTTCATAGCCAGGTGAGATAGGGGTGAAATTCAAGTTAGGCGCTTGCTTAACAAGGGTTTTAGCTTCTTTGAGGGTTTGCGGTACCCGCGTAATGAACAGTTGGCCTTGAGTATGTAAATCTTTAATGGTTTCTTGCACATACAAGGCGGCATCGGCCACAAAGTAGCGGCTGGCTTGCGCGGCTTTTAAACTGCCAATATGTGCCTTTACAATCTGTTTAAAGCCTTCCATATCATTGCTGTTGCCACTGGCAGGCTTCATATAAACCGGAATGCCTGACTGGTTCTCACAGATAAGATTGAGTATCACTTGGTTGAGCTCAGGGCGATGGTCGCGCGAATAACCTTTCGCGATACGGATAGGTTTTGGTTCGTCATCATCAGGCTCGCTTGTCGCTTTGCCATCGTAATGAAAGCTTGTCGAATCAAGGTGTAAGGCTTGGGTTTGTAACCCTAATTTCTCTACCACCGCCTCGCCCAATTGTTGATACAGCTTCGATACGCCGTATTCATATAAGGTGTCTAAACAGCGACCAAGCGCATCGTCGTTGATGTGCTCGGACTTTACGCCTTCACCAATTAATCTATCAAGCGGCTTGCCTTGAAAATACTCGCTGTACATATGCAGTGTGCGACCAGTGAAACCTAGGCCGTTTAGCACCATAGCCAACACTAATTGACCACAACTGATGTTGCGCTCAGGCGCCACGCCACCGAGTGCGTTATCAATAATATCGACAAAACCTAGATCGTGACAAAATCCAGCAACTAAGCCGTGGTGTTCGAGTTTTTGGGCATAAGGGATAGACATAAATACGCGCTCTCAAAAGAGAGTAATAGATCAAATATGGGGATCGCCGTCAAGTATTTTTTAACAAAATTCGATCAACCGCTCATTTAATGAACTAATTTAATTCAGATTTAGGGTGCGGAATGACAGATTCAAAATTAGAACTTGAAATGACTGAGGATGCTTTGCGAATGCATTCGTCAATTCATGCTATTGGTGCAATTATATCAGAAGATGTTTTTGATGTGATAAAAGGTAATACAGCAGAATTTTCGCCTAAGAAATACAGAAGAAAACTTGAAAAAATCACAGCTAAAAGGTGGTTAAAAGGTCAATATTAAAATTTATACCTAACCTGTAAATTAATGTATGAATTAATAGCGTTTGGCTTTAATTAATGTTTAATTAGGTTTGTATCGCGATATAAATCTCTTATTAGTAATTATTAAAGCTCCATTTTAAGCTGCGCAATAAATTGCTCTATCAGTGTTATTTCACACTCTTTGTAGGCAACGACGGCTTTTGGGGCATTGGGTTGCTTTAACATATAACGCCATTGGCAGCTTCTTTCGATGTAGTTGTCTTTAGCATTAATGCTTTGCTTAAATAATGACAAAACTTGAGTGTTACCCGTTTCATTTTCTAATGCTGATAATTCAAAGGTACGTTTTTGGATCCAGCTGTCTTGGTGCTGCTGTATTTTAATTAATTTAGCATCTAAACACTGTGTATAAATTTTAATTTGCTCGGGTTGAGGGTTATCTTCTAGGGTGCATTCTGGTTGTGCCGCTGTGCTTGGCTGAGCCCAAGCAAGTAATAGTGTTAGGGTAAAACAAAAGGCGTATTTATTTTTTTTCATGGTAATTAAACTCGAGAATAAATTTAGCGCCGCCTAAACGTTGCGACTGAGAAATAGTTAGCATCCCCTGATACGACTTTACTAAGTCAGATACAATGGCCATACCAACACCATGGCCACTTTCGTAAGTATCGAGGCGAGTGCCGCGTTTTAAAAGCGACTCTCGTTTGTTTTTAGGTATGCCAGGGCCGTCATCGCAAATACTAATGCTGAGTGTTTTAGCTTGTGAAACCTCAATACTAACCTGAGAGCGACAGGCTTTGCAGGCATTATCTATCAAGTTACCTAATACTTCCATTAAATCGGTTTTATCGCCTAAGAAGTAGTCTTTATCATTTATTTTACAGTTAAATATGATGTCTTTATCGAGATAAACTTTGCCCATTGCACTTAAAATAGAGTCGATAACCGGTTTTATTGGGGTTTGCTTTTTCCATGTATCGGAAGCACCCGTGGCAGCGCGTTTTAATTGATGCTCGATCATCACATTTATTCTGTCGAGTTGTTCTTGTGCATCAGCATCATTGGCTAATGGACTTGATTTTAATACGGCTAAAGGGGTCTTAAGTGCATGTGCTAAATCGCTTAGCGATGCTCTGTAGCGCTCTTTTTGACGTTGTTGAGATTCTAATAATAGATTTAGGTCAGCTTTAATTGTTTGCAGTTCAACAGGGTAAAGGCCTTTAATTTCTTGTATATCGCCTGATTCAATCGCTTTTATTTCTTTATCTAGGCGTTGCAGCGGCCGTGCACTCCAAATAAAACCAATGGCCATTAATCCTGCAATGGCAATTCCCATTATAAACATCCAGTCGACCAAGGTTTGCTTAAATCCGTCCATTAAACGCAGTAGGGCATCGTTACGTTTTAATAAAAAAAATCGGGCTTGTTCTGATTGGTCAATATTATTAAGGATGACTGTTAAGCTCAGCTGCCAGTAGGCTGTATTGTTATACACCACACGTCTAAAGTCTGCAGCGCCGGCTTTTGGCTCTATATATTGCGGCACAAAGTTTAGGTTAACCGCCGATTCAGAATGCCAAATTGGCATGTCGTCACGGTAAATCATGGCATAAGTGTCTGAATTTAAGTTGTTCAGTTCAGGAGTTAAAATAGAGCTGGGCATAATGATTCCCCGCTCAGTAAAGTCTACTTCTGAAATGAGCGAGTAAAGATGAGCTTCGAGATTTTTTTCAGTGGCTTCAACAAGTGAGGCATAGTAGGCCTTACCTATAGAGTAAAACAAAATAGGAAGGGCAACTAACAAAACAAAGACAAGGATAAATCCTTGCCTTATTTTTAACGAAATTTGTGATATTACCACTGACTTTTAAGCCTGTAACCACGCCCCCGCAGTGTTTCTACTGGGTTAAGTACGCCATCTGGGTCTAGCTTTTTACGTAAACGTAGTACAAATACTTCTATTACATTTGAATCTAAATCGAAGTCTTGGTCATAAATGTGCTCTGTAAGTTCAGACTTTGAAATTACTTTTTGCGGGTTAACCATTAAGTATTCCAGTACTTTGTATTCGTAGGCGGTTAAGCTTAGCTCTTTGTCGTTTACCCATACTTGCTGTGAACGAGTATGAATTTTAATCGGGCCTGCGCTCATTTCTGGGTTAGCTTTACCTGCACTGCGACGAATTAGCGCATTACAACGGGCAATAAGCTCTTCCACATGAAATGGTTTAGTGAGGTAGTCATCAGCACCCGCATCGAGGCCTTCAACTTTATCTTGCCAACGATCGCGAGCGGTTAAGATTAAAATAGGAATAGTTATCCCTTGGGCGCGTGCTTTGTTAATTAGCTCAATACCATCAATTTTTGGTAAGCCTAAATCGACCACAGCCATATCTAGGGGGTATTCAGTGATATGAAAAAGGCCTGCTTCACCATCGTGGCATACATCAACGCTGTAACGCTCTTTTTCTAGTGCATTGCGCAGGTTGTCTGCCAAGTGTAAATCATCTTCTATTACTAAAATTCGCATTGGTTAATCCTTTTTCACTTCGCCAGTTTTTTTGTTTATTTTCAAATCGACGACGTGGCCGTCAGTTTTCAAAATTCGTACAGTATAAAAAAGTGTTTCTTCAGAAATTTTTAGCGTTGTGCCGTTTGTAGTTTGTTTTGCAAGTATTACTGCTTTCTTTTTGTTTATCTCAACTTTATCAACTTTATCGACTTTATTGGTAGTGTTATTTGCTTGAGCTAAATTAGCAAAACAAACAACCGCAATTAAATTGAGCAATAATAATACACGCATTACGAAACTCCTAAAACATACCTGCTTAGCCTACAAACTAAACCACTAAAATTTAAATATCATGCTGTGTATTCAAATTTTCATAAAGTGAAGTTTAACTAAAAATGAGTGAACAACCCCTGAATTTCCGGTTGCGGTTAACTAACGCATTTCATTTAAGCAGGGAATACTTTTTTAAATGGTTTAACAATTGAGTTTTCATACACACCACCGGCAACATATGGGTCGTTCGCGGCCCATTCTCTGGCATCTTCTAATGAATTAAACTCAGCAATGACCAAAGAACCGGTAAAACCTGCATCTTGAGGATCTTCGCTATCAACGGCTGGAAGCGGACCTGCGGTTAGCAGTCGGCCTTCATCCTGTAACGTTTGTAAGCGCGCTAAATGCGCTGGACGAGCCGCTTTACGGTGCTCTAAACTATTTTGTACGTCTGTTGAATAAATCATATACAACATAAAAACTCTCAAAACTTGTTAAATTTAATTAACTGCATACTAGCATAGGGTTGATAAATGGTGAATTAAAAGTGTTTGTGGCGATGTTTACAGCAAGAATGTTTTTTTACACGGTAATTGCTTGAAAAGCGCTGCGTAACACTGGTAGAGTCCGTTGGATAAGATAAAAAATAACAAGGTTATTACATGAGTGAAAATAGAGAGCATTTTAGCTCCCGCTTAGGATTTATATTAGCAGCGGCAGGTTCTGCTGTGGGTATTGGTAACTTAGTAGGCTTTCCAGTTTCTGCGACCAAGAATGGCGGTGGTGCATTTTTGCTCGTCTATGCTTTATTTGTCGCATTTATTTGTTTACCTGTGATGATGGCCGAAATGGCGATGGGTCGCCATGCACAAAAAGATCCCCTTGGTGCGTATAAGGTGCTTGCCAATAATGATAAAAAATGGAAGTTTGCTGGCTTTTTAGCGGTGTTAACGCCATTTATGATTGCTGTTTTTTATCTGGTGATCACGGTGTGGATTTTTGGTTACTTGAGCCAAACCGCACTGGGTAATCTTGATATGCTAGCAAATCCTGGGCATTTTGATGAGTTTATTAATAGCTACAATGTGTTTGGCTACATGGCGCTGGTTGTGGTTATTGTTAATTTAATTTTGGTCGGTGGCGTAAAAGATGGTATAGAAAAGGCGGCTAAATTTTTGATGCCGGCATTATTTGTCATGCTCATTATATTAGTGGGTTATGTATTAACGCTTGATAACGCAATGGAAGGTGTAAAATACTACATTATTCCTGATTTTAGTAAAATGAACGCCAGTGTGTTGAACGGCGCATTGAGCCAAGCATTTTTCTCATTATCGTTAGGCATGGGTATTTTAATTACTTATGCATCATACATTTCTAAAAAAGACGACATAGTAGGCAGCGCTAAAATGGTGGCCATTACTGACTCTCTGGTTGCATTTGTAGCAGGTTTAATGGTGTTGCCAGCCATTTTTAGTTTTGACCCGAATACCGATCCCTCTAAATTGTCAGACTCGTCGGTGTCGATGATTTTTGTTTACCTGCCCAAAATATTATTAGCGATGCAACACGATATTGGTTATTTTGGCGCATCTGCTGTGGCGTTTATTTTCTTTTTACTGGTATTTTTTGCAGCCATTACTTCATTAGTATCTATTGTAGAAGTGCCTACCGCCACACTCAGTGATCGCAAAGGCATTAGCCGTAAAAAAGCACTGGGTATTTTAACCTTATCAACGGGTGTGCTTACTGTTTTATGTATTATGTCATTTGGCATGATAGACAGCTTAACGTCTTTTGCCAGCTACGGTAGCGGCAACAAGAGCTTTTTTGATATTATTTATGATGTTTTTTACGACACTATTTTGCCACTTAACGGGTTAATGGTGTGCCTATTTGTGATTTATAAATGGAAAAAAGTCCGTTTAAGTGAAGAGTTAAGACAAGGCTCTCCTAATTATGCGAATAGTTATATGGAAAAATACGTTAACTTTTCACTGCAAACCTTTATTCCAGCAATTTTACTCATAATTTTTGTAAATACTGTCGCGACTAAGTTTTTTAATATCAGCATATTTGGTTTTTAATTTAAACTAAATTTAATTAAGCTGCGTTTGTCGCGGCTTTTTTTTGTTTCTAGAGTCATAGAGTCAATCTTTTCATAGACGCTACGCTCTGGGTACTCAATTAATGTAAATACTAGGTTTTAGCGCAAATGTATTTGCTTCCTTAGCCTGCTACAGGCGTTCATTTATGATGAAGCACGCAAGTTGATTGTATTTTACACCATTTAACCTCCCTTATACGCCTTGTGCTTGATTAAGGTTGACTTACCCCTTGGTAACCCTTAGCCTGCCTGCTTTTATTTTTACATCATTGTATTGCCACGCTCGAGGGCTAAACCCTAGGCGTGTATTTAGGAGCAAATAATGAATAAAGCACAACTTGTTACAGCCATTGCACACTCGAGTGAACTAACGAAAAAACAGGCGCAATTAGCGCTTTCAAGTTTGCAAAAAGTGATTACTAAATCACTGTCTGAAGGCGATCAGGTACAAATATCTGGTTTTGGCACTTTTGCATTAAGTTATTACCCAGCACGCAGAGGTCGTAATCCACAAACCGGCGAAACTATTGAAATAGAAGGGGCTAATAAAGCGGTATTTAAGCCAGCTAAAGTGTTAAAAGACAGCCTTTAATTAATACTCTTGATTAAACCCGTACTAAAATATAAAAAGGGCACTTAATATGCCCTTTTTGTTGTTTCAAAGTAGTTTAAAAACAGTTTAAAATTAAAGCCTTGTAGCCGCTTTCATATCGCTGACAAATGCTTTTAATTGTGAGTTCATCGCCTGAAAATCATCTAAATTTGCTTCAATGATTTTTACCACCGCAGAGCCTGAAATAGCGCCTGCTGCCCCCGCTTTAAGCGCCGCTTTTACATCGTCAGGTGTTGATATACCAAAGCCTAATAATGCAGGTGCACTGTGATATTCTTGTAGGCGTGTTACGACATGCGTTGCTGGCATTTGTGCTTTAGTGTCGGCACCCGTTACTCCTGCACGAGAAAGTAAATAAGTGTAACCACGACCATATGATGCACATTCGCGCAGGGTATCGTCACTGGCATTGGGTGTTGCAATAAAAATAGGGTCGATGTCGCTAGCAATTGCTGCCTTTCTAAACATTTTAGACTCATGTAATGGCACATCAGCGACCAAAATAGAGTCAACACCCACCGCTTTTGCATCTTTGTAGAATGTGTCTAGGCCACGTTTAAATATTAAGTTTGAATACAATAACAAACCAATTGGAATGTCGGCGTTGTACTGACGAATTTCCTTAATAATATCAAAGCAGTCTTGGGTATTAATATGCACGTTTAAGGCACGAATATTGGCTTTTTGAATCACAGGGCCATCGGCAATCGGATCGGAAAACGGAATACCTAGCTCTAAGGCATCAGCACCGCCATCAATTAAGTTTTTAATAATTTCAATGCTGTGTGCTTTACCCGGATCGCCCATAGTTACAAATGGCACAAAGGCGCCTTGGTTTTGCTCTTTTAATGCGGCAAACATTTGTCCGTAGCGGTTAGTTTTTACTTGGCTCATAGCTCACCTTCCTCTGATAATACCTTGTGTACATGCGCTAAATCTTTGTCGCCACGGCCACTTAAATTAATCACAATAATGCTTTCTTCTGTTTGTTGCTCTGCGTATTTAAGTGCATAAGCCAGCGCATGGCTTGGCTCTAATGCAGGAATAATTCCTTCATGTTTTGCAAGTGCTTGAAACGCATCGAGTGCTTCTTTATCTGTAATACCGACATATTGTGCACGTCCTGTTTCGTGTAAAAATGCGTGCTGAGGCCCCACTGCGGGGTAATCTAGTCCCGCCGATACTGAATAAGATTCTTCAATTTGGCCGTCGTCATTTTGCATAATATAAGTATATGTGCCATGCAAAATACCTTTGCTACCTTTACAAATAGTAGCGCCGTGCTCATGAGTATCAAGGCCTTTACCCGCAGGCTCTACACCAATAAGTTTTACGCTTGGCTCATCAATAAAATCAGTAAACATACCAATAGCATTTGAACCGCCACCCACACACGCAATTACCGCGTCAGGTAAACGGCCTTCAGCTTTTAGTAATTGCTGTTTAGCTTCTTCACCAATAATTTTTTGATACTCACGAACAACTGTTGGGAACGGGTGAGGCCCCGCGGCTGTTCCTAAAAGATAATGTGCTTCTTGATAGTTTGCTGACCAGTCGCGCATTGCTTCATTAACTGCATCTTTTAATGTACCAGAGCCTGCTGTTACTGGAATAACTTCTGCGCCCATAAGTTTCATTCTAAATACATTAGGTTGTTGGCGTTCTACATCTTTTGCACCCATATAAACACGGCATTTTAAACCCAGTAACGCACAAGCAAGCGCGGTTGCCACACCATGTTGGCCTGCTCCGGTTTCTGCAATTACTTCTTTTTTACCCATGCGTTTGGTGAGCAGTGCTTGGCCTAATACTTGGTTGGTTTTATGTGCACCACCGTGAAGTAAATCTTCACGTTTTAAGTACAGTTTTACTTTTGGATTTTTAACTAAATTACGCGTTAAAGTGAGCGGTGTAGGGCGACCTGCATACTCGTTAAGTAATTTACTGAGCTCTGCTTGAAACTCAGGATCTTTTTGCGCTCTATTAAATTCGTCTTCTAACTGCTTTAGCGCAGGTACGAGTAACTCGGGGACAAACATACCGCCGAACTCGCCAAAATAAGCTGGATTTTGCATTTTAACCTCAATAGTTTCTGATGCTTGAAAAAGCATGATGTAATTTTTTTGCGCATTTTTTACCAAGAGACTCTTCAACACCTGAGTTTAAATCAAGTCCTAAAGCGCCTTGGAAAAGTGCATCGCTAATATTGTCTGGGTTTAAGCCGCCAGCAAGCATAAAGGGGGTTGTGGCATCACGTAGTACCGACCAATCAAATGTTTTACCTGTACCGCCCGCTTGCGAATCACTGTGGGTGTCGTATAAATGGCGGTCGGCGCCTACAACAGGTTGTGGTAATACATCTTTTATTGCCTGTGCTTTCCAAATTTCGCAATGAGTGGGTAATTCCTTACGCAGTGATGCAATATAGTGTTCATCTTCTTGGCCATGTAATTGAACAGCCGATAGTTTTAACTGCTTGGCATGCTCTGCAACTTCAGAAATGGTGGCATTAACAAATACACCTACAAACTTTAAAGGCGCACTTTGGCTGATTTCTTTGGCGCAATCTACATCGACAAAACGGGGCGATTTAGGATAAAAAATGAGCCCGCCATACACAGCGCCATTGTTATAGGCTGCCACCGCATCTTGATTACGGGTTAAGCCACAAACTTTGTTTTCGCCTAAAATAACGCGGCGACACGCTTGTAATAAATCAGCCTCGGCCATTAATGAGCTGCCAATTAAGAAACCATTACATAAAGGCGCTAAACGCTTTACATCTTGATGGGTGTAAATCCCTGATTCAGAAATCACCACTTTATCGTTAGGAATAAGCGTGCGTAGTCGCTCGGTTGTGGCTAAGTCGGTACTTAAATCGCGCAAGTCACGATTATTAATACCAATTATTTGCGCATTGAGTGCCAGCGCACGATGTACTTCTTCTTCATTACTTACCTCGGTTAATACCGACATATTTAATGAGTCGGCTGTTGCATGAAGGGCTTTATACTGCTCATCGTTAAGCACTGATAGCATCAGTAAAATAGCGTCACCCCCATAAATACGTGCCATATAGATTTGGTATTCATCAATAAAAAAGTCTTTGCAAATAAGTGGCTGCTCTACTTGGCTGCGCACAAATGCAAGGTAATCAAAGCTGCCTTGAAAGTACTTTTCGTCAGTTAAAACACTCATGCAGCTGGCAAACTGTTTATAAGCTTGCGTGATCTCTGTTAAATCAAATGGCTGACGAATTAACCCTTTAGACGGCGATGCCTTTTTGCACTCTAAAATAAACTGCGTGCCAGGTGCCGCTAACGCTTGGTAAAAGCTACGCTCAGTGGGTTTTGCTTGATGCTTAAAGCTTTCAAGCGGGCGTAATGCTTTACGTTCAATAAGCTCTATTTTTTTATCAGCAATAATTTTGTCTAATACATTAGCCATGACTTACCTCAATAATTGCATTTAGTGTGTCCATGGCCTTGCCTGAACGTAATAAAGAGTGTGTTATTTGCGCACCTTGTTTTAACGATTGTGCTTGGCCAGTTAAATACAGCAATGCAGCAACATTAACACTAATAGCGGCGTTATGCGCCTCGCTGCCTTTGCCTTGTAAAATGGCCAGGCTGGCGTTTGCATTGTATTGTGGGCCTTCACCGGCTAATTGTTCAAGTGAATAGTTTGCAAGGTCAAAATCACTCGGGGTGAGCGTGTATTGGGTGATTTTGCCGTTATTAAGTTCCGCAACCTGTGTTGGACCATGCAAGGCAATTTCGTCGGTACCAGAGCCATGAACTATCATAGCGCGTTTAGTGCCTAAAGTATGAAGCGTTTGCGCCACAGGTAGGCACAAGGCTTCGTCGTACACGCCGAGTAATTGAACTTCTGGAGCGGCTGGATTAGCCAGTGGCCCAAGAATATTAAAAATAGTGCGGGTTTTTAATGTAGTACGCACCTTCATCGCATGGCGCACACCGCTGTGGTAGTGCGGTGCAAATAAAAAGGTAAAATGTGTGCGCTCTAAACAGCGGGCAGCGATCTCTGGGGTCATATCAATATTTATCCCCAATGCTTTAAGTAAGTCGGCAGAGCCTGAATTACTCGATACACTGCGATTACCATGTTTTACCATATTAATACCAGCGGCTGCTGCTACGATAGCCGCTGTGGTGCTAATGTTTATGGTGTTAGAACCATCACCACCGGTACCACAGCTATCGGCAAGTTGCGTTTCATTAGCTGTAAAAGCAACGGCATTTTCACGCATTGAAGCAGCAGCACCGGCAATTTCATCACTTACTTCACCTTTCATTTTAAGGCTTATTAGCAAGGCAGAGAGTTCAATATCACTCATAGTCCCTTGCATTATTTGGTCAAACAGTGTTTTTGCTTGTTCATAGCTTAATGATTGCTTAGCAATAATGTGCTCAATAGCCTGTTGAACATTAAGCGGGTTTTGTAATTGTGTCGTCATAATGTTCGCCTTATTCTGCACGGGTTAAATAGGCTACGCTTTGCTGTAACAGCATGGCGCCATTGGGCGTTAAAATTGATTCTGGGTGAAATTGATACCCCAGCACCTTGTCTTGATGATGATATATAGCCATTGGAATATCTTGATACTTTGCAATAACCGCTAAGTTATCAGGTACTTTTGTGGCCATTAATGAGTGATAACGTGCCACGGGAATAGTGCGGCCCATCCCACTGAATACGGGGTGCTCGTCTAACGTTATAATTGATGACTTACCATGTACGGTTTCACCAGCATGACCGATTACTCCGCCGTAACTTTGTGTCAGTGCTTGTTGGCCTAAACAAATGCCCAATATCGGAAATTTACCTTTGCATAAACTAATTAACTCCATTAGGCAGCCTGCATCACTGGGCGCTCCGGGACCTGGCGATAAAACCAGTAATACCTGCTTGTGCTCTGCCTGCATTTTGTTGAATATGACTTCAGCGCTAATGTTATTTCTGTAAACGACTAACTCAGCACCTAGCATTGTAAGCTCATCGACCAGGTTATAACTAAATGAGTCAAAATTATCTAAAAAGTAAATTTTAATCGGGTGTACTTCGCTCATTTTTATACAGCCTTATACGTTGATTTAATGGCGGTGATCACCGCTTGGGCTTTAGCACGTGTTTCGTTTGCTTCTGAGAGTGGATCGGAGTCAAACACAACTCCAGCTCCGGCTTGCACATAAGCTACATTATTTTTTACAAACGCTGCACGAATAACGATACAGCTATCCATGGCCCCATCACCGGTTAAATAACCAACTGCGCCACCATAGCTACCGCGACGTTTTCCTTCCGTTTTGCGTACCAGCTCTGCCGCCCGTACCTTAGGCGCACCCACTAAGGTGCCCATGTTCATACAGGCTTGATAAGCATGCAGGGCATCTAGTTCGGGTTTTAATTTACCCACCACGCGCGACACTAAGTGCATGACTTGTGAATAGCGGTCTACTTTTAATAGCTCTTTGGCATGGCGGGTACCGGGTACGCTAATTCGGGCCACATCATTACGTGCTAAATCAACTAGCATTAAGTGCTCAGCACGTTCTTTTTGATCGTTTCTAAGTTCAAGCTCAATACGGCTATCTAAATCAGGATTAATTTGTCCATTTGCAAACTTGCCGCGGGGGCGAGTCCCCGCAATCGGATAAACTTCAACTTGTTGAGACTGAACATCATACTTAAGCGCAGACTCAGGGGATGCGCCAAATAATGAAAAGTCTTCATCGCGCATGTAAAACATGTACGGGCTAGGATTTTGTTTTTTAAGTTGGCTGTAGGCATGTAAAGAGTCAGGACAGGGTAATGAGAAGGTACGAGAGGGCACCACCTGAAAAATATCGCCATCAACTATGTGTTGCTTAAGCTTAATTACTTGCTGGCAGTATTGCTCATCACTAATATCAACACTCACCGGGCAGTCGCCAGTTTGGTTTGGTGCGCTAAAGTCAGCAGCTTTATCGCATAATATATTGAGACGCTCTAATTGTTTGCCAACTTCAAAGCAGTTGGCGTGAACGTCTGGTCCATTAAATACGTTACCAATTAACTCCGTTGTTTGTTTTTGATGATCAATAACAACCAGTGTTTCTGCTAAATAAAAAACATAGTCGGGACAGGTGTTTTCACCATCGGGCACGTCTGTTAACTGCTCAAAATTAGCCACCATGTCATAGGCAAATACGCCGCCTAAAAACACCGAAAATGGATTGTTGGTGGTGCTTTTAATACTATTTAAACAGGTGCGTAATGCACTAAAGGCGTTATCTGCAATAAGTTTACTGGCTTGATCAATTGTATCATCAGCTGGGTGATACTCCAGTGTGAGTGTAGTATCGGTTAACTGGGATGCGCAGTTTTTTACATTAGCTTGTAAGTAGTTAAGTAATTGCTGACCGTTATTTGAGTGTGCGGTTACGCTCACTTGGTTGCCTTGGCACACAATACGCAGTGCACAATCGACGAGTATTAAGCTTTTTACGCTATCTTTTGAATCTATTTCAGCAGATTCAAGTAATAGTGAGTTAGGTTTATCAAGTGCGGCATATAAAGCAAGCGGACTACTTATATAGTCTCGCGCTTGCGTTATGCTAGTCACTTCACCCGGTGTTGTTGTTATATGACTAAAAATCAAACCTCATCCCCTAAAAAAATAAAACCCCGCAATGCTAAGCAGTGCGGGGTGTGAATAACGATGTCTAAATTATAGATAGACCATTACCGTCCCGCTATGCCAGGCGCCACCACCAATGATGTGTAAGCGTATTTACGTTATTCATGTTTTTAATTCCTGTTTATAAATTTTGTATTGTAAAATTTAGCGATAAAAAAACCCGCATGATAGCGGGTTAGAATTTTTTGTTTAGACACGACAATTCATCACCCTTGATTTTAAGAGTGCCACCACCAAATGATGTTTTGAATTGAATTTTTCATTGTTGTTTATTCTTTAATGTCTAAAAGTGGTTATAGTAAAACGTATCAGCTGCTTTTATGTCAAGTGTTTATTTAAAACAATTTAATTAAAAAACTTGTTATACTGTGTGAAACATCCTCAAACCCTAAATTAAAGTAGTTTTCATTTGATAAAATACGACTTACATAGCCATACAACGCATTCAGACGGACACTTAACCGTTGAGGAATTATTAGCGCGAGCAGTCGATAAAAAAATTGATGTATTTGCCATTACCGATCACGATACTGTGGCCGCAATTGAACCGGCTCAGGATTTTATCAAACGTGAAAATTTACCACTTAAACTGATCAACGGGGTTGAGGTATCAACCAAATGGGAAAGTTTTGAAATTCATATTGTTGGATTAAATATTGATACCAATAATTGTACTTTGCATACATTACTGACCGAGCAGCAGCAAAAACGCAAAACCCGTGCGATTGAAATAGGCCATCGACTAACTAAAAATGGCTTTGAGGGAATTTACCAACAAGCTCGCGAGCTGGCCGAAAATGCACAAATTACTCGCGCTCACTTTGCCAGAGCATTAATTGAACGGGGTGTAGCGAAAACCTTTCCTGGGGTATTTAAAAAGTACTTAGGACGAGGTAAAACCGGTTATGTACCAAGTAATTGGTGTGATATGCAAACAGCAATTGCGGCGATTCATGCCGCAGGTGGGGTGGCTGTTTTGGCGCACCCAGGTAGTTATAAAATGTCTAATAAATGGTTACGTAGGCTGTTAGTGGAATTTAAATCAGTGGGCGGTGATGCGCTGGAAGTTGCCCAGCCACAACAGGCGCCAAGCGAACGTCAGTTCTTGGGGTTATTAAGCCAAGAGTATGAGCTACTTTGCTCACAAGGCTCTGATTTTCATTTTCCGACTAGCTACCTAGAACTAGGAAAAAATTTATACTTACCTAAAGATTGCCAAGGGGTTTGGCAAACTTGGGAAAAGCACGAAGGAGTTGCATTATGAGTCAATTATTTCATATCCATCCGGATAACCCACAGCCTAGATTAATTTCTCAAGCTGTTGATATTATTAAGCAAGGCGGCGTAGTTGTATACCCTACAGATTCAGGATACGCAATAGGCTGTAACTTAGGTAATAAGCAGGCTAAAGAGCGTATTGAGCGTATCCGTGGTATTGAAAAACACCACAACTTTACTTTAGTGTGCCGCGATTTATCTGAGCTCGCTACTTACGCGCGTGTAGATAACCAAATGTTTAGGCTGATTAAAAATAATACCCCGGGGCCTTACACGTTTATTTTTAAAGGCACAAAAGAAGTGCCTAAGCGGTTATTAAACGACAAGAAAAAAACCATAGGTATACGAGTTATTGAGCACCCAATAGCCTGTGCTTTATTAGCCGAGCTGGGTGAGCCTTTAATGTCATGCTCACTTATTTTACCGGGGGAAGAGTTCACTCAAGCAGACCCGGATGACATTTTAGAGCGCCTTGATAAGCACGTAGATTTGATTATTCATGGCGGGTATTTGCCCGAGCAGGCAACCACAGTGATTGATTTATCAGAAGACGATATTCAAATTTTACGTGTTGGTTGCGGTGATACTACTGCATTTGAATAACAATGAAACAGCCTGAGGCGCTATCATCAACGCCAAAAGCTGATATGCCAGTGCAGCAAAAGCTGCCACTGGCATTTTTGCATGGTAAAGCCGTTGTTGATAAACCTGAAGATTTATATATTCCGCCCGATGCACTTGAAATTATTTTAGAAACCTTTGAGGGTCCTTTAGATCTCTTGCTTTATTTAATTAAAAAGCACAAGTTAGATATTCTTGAGTTATCAATCTTTAGTATTACCGAGCAGTACGTAAAATATGTAGACATGATGAGTGAGTTTCAGCTGGAGCTCGCTGGTGAATACTTAGTAATGGCGGCGCTGTTGGCACACATTAAATCACGTTTATTGTTACCTGTTCATGAAGAATTAGAAGAGGAAGAAGACCCTCGGGCCGAACTTATAAAACGCCTACAAGAGTACGAACAATTTAAAAAAGCGGCTGAAAATATTGATTTTCTCCCTCGCGTAGGCCGCGATATATTTATCGCTCAAGTAAGCATGCCTGAGCTTGCAGAAAAAAATCAACCTCTACCAGAACTGGCCATTAAAGATTTAGTGTTAGCGCTCAGTGATGTAATGGCTCGAGCAAAAATAGTTGAACATCATTTAATTAGCGCAGAAACCCTTTCAACCCGTGAACGCATGAGTTTAATTTTGCAAACCTTATCTCAAGCTAAAGCGCCCGTTGTGTTTAGCCAACTGTTCACCTTTGAAGAGGGACGTAGTGGCGTTGTTGTTAGTTTTATAGCTGTGCTTGAACTAATAAAAGAAGGTTTAATTACTTGCTTGCAAGTTCAAGCAAATAGTCAAATTTACGTTTCTCTTAATGACCGCCGCTAGCGTCATCCTTTCTTAGACTTATTTGCAATTTTACTGCTTTAATATTTATTAATGTGCATATACGCACGATAACTGTTTGCAAATGCTATTTTAATCGTCACTTAATCACTATATTGTAGTGGTATTATTAAATATGAGATTGGCAATAGGAATGTTTAAAAACTCAAAAACGGGCTATGGTTTGATGGCCATATTTTTACACTGGCTAATGGCACTCACCGTGTTTGGTTTGTTTGGCTTAGGCTTATACATGGTTGAGCTTACTTACTATGATAGCTGGTATAAAGGCTCATTAGACTTACATAAAAGCATTGGTCTTAGCCTAGCTGCGGTTTTTATTCTTAGGCTGTTATGGCGATATTTTAGTATTAAGCCGAGTCCGATTGGCAGTAATAAGCAATTAAACCAATTAGCTCAAACGGCACATATTTTAATGTATTTGTTTTTAGCAATCATTATGGTTTCTGGGTATTTAATATCCACAGCAGACGGGCGACCCATAGAAGTATTTGGCTTGTTTTATGTAAAAGCTATCGACTTTACATTTGATGCACAGGCAGATATTGCAGGGCAGATCCATTTCTACTGTGCATGTTTACTGATAGGATTTGTAGTACTGCATATTTTAGGCGCGTTAAAACATCACTTTATCGATAAAGATAAAACATTAATTAGAATGATTAAATTACAAAAGGATGATTAAGATGAAAAAACTATTACTAACTTGCGCGTTATCAGCTGCAACGTTCATGGGCGCTACCAATGCCAGTGCTGCCGATTATGTCATTGACACCCAAGGTGCGCATGCTTTTGTTAACTTTAAAATTAAACATTTGGGTTACAGCTGGTTGCATGGACGCTTTAATACCTTTGATGGTCAGTTCAGTTACGATGCTAACAATCCGAATGCATCTCAAATTAACGTCAATATCGATACGGCAAGTATAGATTCTAATCATGCTGAACGTGATAAACACTTACGCGGTAATGACTTTCTAAACGTAAGTAAATACCCTCAAGCAAGTTTTAAAAGTACAGCGATTAAATTTGACGATAACGGTGAAGAAGCCACAGTAACCGGTGACTTTACTCTACACGGTGTCACTAAGACGATTACCTTCGAAATTGATAAAATGGGTGAAGGGCAAGATCCATGGGGTGGTTACCGTGTTGGTTTTGAAGGTGAAACCAGCTTAAAATTGGCTGACTATGGTATTGATTATGATTTAGGTCCAGCATCAACTCATGTCGATATCGGTTTATTTATCGAAGGTATTCGTAAATAAGGCGGTTTTATAAAAAGCTAGGCGAGTGTTAACTCGCTCAGCTTTTTATCGTAAATGTGCTTCTAGTTGTGGTTTTAAATGCGCCGGAAGCCATTGTATTAGTATTTTTTTGTACTCTTTCGTTTGTTTGATCAGTTCTAGTTTTTGATTTAATTCGGCAATATTTTTCTCGCCTTGCTCGCTTTTAGTGCATCCATCCTATAAATCCGTAACTTATTTTTGGTGTTTCCTTTAGTATCCGTTGCGTTAAGTTATCCTGAAACCCCATTGTTTTCGCCAAGTAGTAATGCTCACTCGGGTAGCCTAACAAAATATCGATTCGTTTTATGTTGAGCATGTATGTCAATGTACTAAGGGTATCGCGAGTAGGTCTAATTACTAGATTTATATCCTCAGTGGTATTAATTATCTTATCTATTTCACTACCGTATGATCGATTCATCGAGACACCCAAGGTCAAACGTTTATTAATTAGTAAATCTGTTAATGACACGGCTTTAGCGTTTTCGATTTCAAGCGCATTACTTAGCTCCTTGTGCATAGCGATGGATGGAGATAGCCCAGCGGTAGAGCTTTGTTGAGTAAAATAAATACGCTCTTCACGATATTTGTTTTTATAAAGTGATAATGCACACGCGTTCGATTGCTGATTTGTGAGTTCTTGAACAACTTTACCTGAAGGAATAATCATTCTTTCAAAGGTAATATGGGGTAGCTGCTGTTCTAAAAGTGATATGATGCGTTCATCACGTCCCTGAAGCTTATCAGGTCCGCTTAAAATGTAGTAGGGGGCAAAGTCGTGTGTTAACCATTTTATTGTTCTGGCATGACACTGAGCGCTAATGAATAAAAAAAGTAGAAATATTAACCATGAAAACCGCATTACAGTCACAACGAATGAATAAATACTGGCTTAATTGTAGTCAAAGGTATAATAAAAAGTAAAATGCCAGCAAAAGCTGGCATTTGATAATTTGTATAAGTTATTAACTTAAAAGGTGGTTAACTCGCTTTTAACCACTTTACAAATTGACGTGCATCGCTTGCTTTTTGAAACAATGCATTTTTTAAACCTTGCGTATCACTGAAGATAACACGGTGTTTATTAACCGAAATTGATTGCACTGGATGTGCTATTTGGATCATAGATCCGTTGTATTGGTATGACATAATAAAACTCACTTTATTTTTGTTATTTATTCTGGGCTTTCGAAAAGCTCATTCTCAGATATAAATAATTAACTTGTGTTTAGCTTCATTACAGTGTTGACGATCTTTATGACACTTTTACGATGATATTAAAAAAATATATCATCAAGGTATTAATAGGGGTTCTCGCCGTACAATAACTTAGCTTTAAAATATACGTTTTGCGGGGCTTACTGGATCAGGGTAAAAGGGTAACCGCGATGGCTTTTTTAAGCCGATAGTTAATGATACAACAAATATCGTATTGTACAAGTATTACCTAATAAAATATTTTTTGGTTTGGTTAATGGCGTTGGCGTTTTAATTAGGGGGGCTTGACCTTTGTGGATTGAAATTTGTTTAATCTAGGGGCAATTTATCCTCGGCGCGACGTAGGGTTTAAGTAAAAACCGAACAACAAAAAATTTATCGCCCCAGCCAAAATCCTTTGGGTAGTAAATATTTGGCACTTAATACTGCATTATTGCCCATTTATGGGTCATATTTACACCTAATAGGTTCTGCCTTGCTTGAATATAAAATAGATTAATTAAAAATTAATTACAAAAGATCAGCATGTCCTATTTAGCTTATTATTTTCTTCAATACTCATCTAGGCATTTTTTTATAAACTTAACTACACTTATATTTTTAAAACGAAGATAAGTATTATGAAATCAATAAATAACCCCTATCAACATTATTTATCTAATCCAATTGCAAAGCCACCTTGTAGAATGACGAATGCTAATATGTATGGCTTTTTTGCTGATTTAGACTCAGTAAAGACACAAGATTTTATTGATTCTACATTGAATATAGCGGCTAGAGCCGGAGTTAGTTTTAAACTCCTCGGAGAGTTTGCACTAATTACCTTTACTGATATCGCAAAAATCGCATCGCTAGCTATCCCTTTTAATAAACAAGGTTGGATGCAAGAAACTGATATTATTATTTGGCTTCCTATCGCAAAAGTTGAAAAGCAGAGCATAACTTATGTTTATTGGTATCCTGCTTTTATTAGTGTAAATAATATATACGCTCTTATAAATGGCCGTGAAACTTGGGGTTATAATAAATACCTATGTGATTACGTTATGCCAAAAACAGTTTCTGAATTATCGTCTTTTTCAGTTTCATTAGAATGTTTTAAACATTTTTCACCAAGTTCAAAGTTACAAGTACATGAGCTGTTTTCAATAACACCCAATTCAAATAACGATAACAATAGCTTTTTAGCTAAGATTGAAGATTTTGGAGATCATGTAGCGCATCTGTTCTCTAGTAAAAAATTAGGAATCGATGCATCGCTATTAAAGCAGCTGCTAAACGGCTTCATTAACCCGCAAATGGATCAAATTATATTTAAGCAATTTCCAAATGGAGACGGAGCCAGTGCTGTATTTCAAGCGGTTGTTCACTCTCCCTCAAAAATAAAAAAAATACATACATTTAGACTGCTAAGACCTGATTTTACTTTACACGTAAATAAACTTGATAGCTTTCCACTTGCAGATATGTTTGGTTTAAAAATAGGTAGCCAGCCACTTCATCTACCTTTTTATATCCAAATGGATTTTGATCAGCTAGCAGCTATTAATATTTAAGCACATCAAAAAGGATTGACTATGAATCAAGAAAAGATAGTTATCGTTGGTGGCGGCGTGTCAGCAATGACAGCTGCATTATACCTTACAGAGCAAAGTGATTGGCAAAAGCACCGAAGTATTACGATATATCAGCAGGGTTGGCGTTTAGGGGGTAAGGGTGCAAGTGGTCGAAATGCTCTCATGGGACAGCGTATTGAAGAGCATGGCCTGCATGTTTGGTTTGGTGCTTATGTCAATAGTTTTAAGATGATTCAAAGCGTATACAACACGCTTAAAAGACCAAAAAGTTGTGCATTGCCAACGTGGCAACAAGCTCTAAAGCCTCATAGTTTTGTTGCATTAGAGGAGAACATTAATGGGCAATGGCAAACATGGCCAATCGATTTCCCACTTTTACCTGGTAATCCTGCCCAAGGTAGTTTAGATATTACAGCCTGGGACTTCATTAAAATGACGATTGCTTGGTTAAAAAAATGGATACCAGAGCTACAAGTTGCCGCAGAAAATGCAAATAAAAACACACAACTGAGCACAAAAAAACTACGCGACCAATCTCTTTTGCGCCATTTACAGCAACAAATAACGCATTTAGTCGATGAAACTGATGGTGCTTGGCAGCGTTTCACTGATGATATAGAGCAAAGGGCAAGTAAGATTATCTCTGAACCACGTATATTGATAGATAAACTGAGTCATTTCGTTCATTCACCACACACTGTAAACCCCTTAGGCAAAGAAAAAAAAGATGGATTGGTAATTTGGTATGTAGTGAGAAAACTCAAACGATGGCTTAATGCAGAGCTAATCCAATTAATGGATGAAAATGATGAGCTTAGGAGATTATTTATTTGTGCAGACTTGGCTATTGCAATGTTGATAGGGTTGGTCAGGGATAAAGTGTATGAAAAGGGATTTGGTATAATAAATAAATATGATTTTAGACAGTGGCTCATAAGAAATGGTGCAAACGAGCACTACAGTGCCAATTCAGCGCCAGTCCGTGGTTTTTACGATTTAGTATTTGCATATCCTAAAGGCAATTTTAGTAAACCAAACGTTGAAGCGGGAGTGGCTGCGCTTGCGATGTTACGTATTGTTTTGTGTTATCGAGGGGGGGTGATGTGGAAAATGCAGGCAGGGATGGGTGATGTAATTTTTGCACCGCTGTATGAGTTGTTAAAAAACAGGGGCGTTAAATTTGAATACTTTCATCAGTTAAAGAATTTGATTGCAAGCTCAGATAGTAAAGAAGATAACAGCGTAAAAATTATTGAGTTTGAACAACAAATTACATTGAAATCTAATACGGAATATTCTCCATTAGTAAACATTAAAAAGCTACCATGTTGGCCTAGTGAGCCTCTTTATGAACAAATTAATACAGAGCAGGCCAAATTATTGCAGCTGCATCATATTAATTTGGAGTCTTTTTGGTCTGACTGGCCCATGCTATATGAAAATCATTTTAGACGCCCTTTACCAAAGAAAATATTACGGGTGAAAGAAGATTTTGATAGGCTTATTTTAGGTGTTTCAGTTGCGTCATTAGAACACGTATGCCCTGAGCTGCTTAAATTAGATAAAGGCCTTTCGGCGCAAGCATTACAAATTAAAACCGTGGCAACTCAGGCTTGCCAATTGTGGCTCAATAACACGGACCAACAACTGGGATGGGAGTTTATACCGCAAAGTAAAGAAGGGCCAATTCTCAGTGGGTATAAAGAACCCTTTGATACATGGGCTGCTATGGTTAATTTAATTAATAAAGAGCAGTGGCCTAAAGGTAATTCACCGCAGAATATTGCTTATTTTTGTAGTGCGTTTGCGTGCGATGACTATCCGCCGCAAAGTGATTATGCGTTTGTAACTAGATCTAAGTCAAAAGTGAAGGCAAACCTTAAGATAATGTTAGAAAATAATATGCAGAATTTATGGCCATATGCATATAAAAATAATAAGTTTGATTGGTCTATTCTATATGGCTCTGATTTATCGGGTTCGGAACGACTCAATGCTCAATACTGGCGAGTAAACGTTGATCCCAGTGAACGCTATGTTTTGTCAGTAAAAGGATCAAGTCAGTATAGGCTTCCCACTAATGGAACTATCTTTAATAATCTTTACATTACTGGTGACTGGATAAAAACGGGGGTTAATGCAGGTTGTGTTGAAGCAGCGGTTATGGCTGGAATGCAAACTTCTAGAGCAATGATTGGTTATCCTGAAAATATAAGTGGTGAAAATGCGTTTGAACCGGCCAATAATTAAACGTTCCAAATTAAGCTGTTTTAGTTGATTCGTTTATTATTTTGATATTTACGCGCACTTTAAATAAAGGTTTTCACAAATGAAAAAGCATATATGGTTGATATTTTCATCGAGCTTATTAATGCCATTGGAAGCAAAAGAGCTTGAAATGAATGTGACGGAATTAAAGCAGGATATTGAAGTTATTGAAGTTTATGCTCAGAAAAGAGCACAAAGAATTGAAGAAGTAAGTATTTCAGTCAGTACAGTCAATGGCGTTGATATTAAGAAACAGCACTTTAAAGATTCAACAGAACTTTCAGTATTTTCGCCTAATTTAAAAATCAGTCAAAACGCCGCTGAAGGGACACCGCCAGCGGTTAATATACGAGGCGTGGGGTTAGTTGATTACAATACCGCTAATACATCTCCGGTGGCTATGTATGTTGATGATATAGCGGTTGGCTCTGCTAGTAACCAAATTGTAAACTTATTTGATATTGAGCAAATTGACATTTTGCGTGGCCCTCAAGGAACTTTATTTGGTCGTAACTCCACTGGCGGCGCTATTTTAATCCGCACTAAACGCCCTGAGTTTGAACAAAGTGGTTATTTAAGCACTGGTATTGCTAATAACAATGCGACCAGTGTTGATGCTATGCTTAATTCAGCTATTGGAGAAAACACCGCTTTTCGCATAGCGCTAAATCATCAAAATTATGATTATTCTACAAACAATATTTTTGCCGATTCACCAACCGCTGGCATGCGGCAAACAAATGGCCGAGTTTCTTTTTTAGCTGACTTTGACACTGTGCAGTTATTAATAAAAGGACATATTTCCGATTGGGATGGCATAGTTCAACCTGTTGGTAGCATTGGGGTTATTGCCAATCCACTGACAGGGGAGCGGTGCTCACCCGTACAGGCAGGTTCAACCAACTGTTTTGATAATTTTGGATTTAATGATGGCAGTGATGATTTTTATACAGTGAGCGTTAATAATAATTCACCACATAAAACAGAGGGCAAGGGGGTTAGCGCCCATGTTAATTGGCAATTGAACACACGCAATGAGCTTGTTTCACTAACTAGCTATAACCAGTTAAAGCGTGATCATGCCTTTAACTGTGATGGTTCTCCAGCACAGTTATGTGAAGGCAACTTAGGTTTAAATACTGATTTAGTAACGCAGGAATTTCGGTTGCAATCTCAGCTTGCGCAGCATTTTTTAACAACGGGAATTTATTATGCTGATGAGTCTATAAAACAAAACAACGTTAATGATATTTTACGGGATTATCGGGGTATTTTGCCGACAGATTTAACCGCTACTTTTTTCTATGACAATAAGATAAAAACAAAGAGTATTGCTGCGTTCACGCAACTTGACTACCAATTAAACCAATATTGGCTGATTACTGCTGGGCTTCGTTATTCTTATGAGTCTTTAGATTACGACTCAACTTCTCAGCTTAATATTATTTTAGATGCTAACGATTTAACCGGGGTTAAGGTGCCATTTTACAATGTTCAAGGAGCACAATCTGATAATGGAGTATCTGGACAATTAAGTGTTAATTATAAAATTTATGACTCTACAAATGTATATTATCGATTTGCCAATGGAGCAAAAAGCGGTGGTTATAATGGGGGTTTTTTGTCGTCTGTTGAACAGGCCCTGCTTGCTGATTATCAAAAAGAGCGATTGAACTCTCATGAGATTGGCTCAAAGTCCTGGTGGCCACAACAGGGTATTCGATTTAACTGGGCTGCATTTTATTATGATTATAATGATCAACAAGTGTTTATGAATCAGCCGTCAGTATCTGAGCAGAGCCCACCAATACAACTGTTAAAAAATGTTGCTGATTCAGTTATTTATGGATTAGAGGCTGAGCTAGATTATGGGATAACAAATGCTTTAAATATAAGCTTTGCAATGGGTTACATACCGCATGCAGAGTTTGAAGAATATGTTGATCCATTAGGTAACGCGTTAACTGATAATCGTTTGCCATTTACTTCAAAATGGAATATTAGCACGGGTATTGAATACAGTATTGAGCTGGCCAATCACCCATTAACAGCTCAATTATTAGTTGATTATCAATCGGACTACTATTTTGATCAGAATCAAAATTCTTATGCGATGCAAGATGGCTACAGTATTTTTAACGCGAATATACAATATCAATACGATAACTGGGGGATTGCCATTTGGGGTAAAAATCTATTTGGCACGCAATATAGCCACTTAAAATTTGATTTAAGCTCTTTTCTTGGCATGCTCGAAGACTTTAAAGGCGAGGGCAGGCGTTTTGGCTTAGATATTAGCTATCAGTTTTAATTCCGGTTTTTAATTTAAGGTGCGAAGTATGCCAATAAAGGCCGTTCTTAAGTTATTTCTATTTTATGTATTTATGTGCTTTGCTAATTTAGCAGTAGCAGAATCACTCGAGCCTTTCGCCTATACTTTAAAACAAAAAGATACCAATTTACTCAATAAAGGCAGCGTATATAAGGTAACCAATGGTCTTTTTCCCAGTAGTAATAGTGAGATAGAGGCATGGCTTGCACAAAAACAGCCACAACGAAGAGTAAGTTTTACCAGTGATAGCTTTTGGTTTGTTATTCAACTAGAAAATAACACCCATTTACAAGAGCTAGTGCTATATCCTTACAATACACTGGTTTCAAAAATTGAGACGCGTATTTACGATTTATCGAGCGTTGATGAGCCAATTAAACAATATCAAACAGGTGGATATTACCCCAACGAATTTGCTTTTCACTATGGTAATAAAGTCCAGTTAACTCCAAATAAACACTATTATTTAATAGCAAAATTTCAAAGTGATTATTTTTATAATCCTCCAAAATTAGTTCTTAAGCCCTATAATGACTTTTTTTCACAAATAACATCTGACAACATGATTATGTTGTTATGTTTTGGTATTGGCATCGCATTAGGTTTATATAATTTTCTTATTTACCTGGGTGATAGAGATATAACACATTTATATTATGCTATGTTTACAGCCTGCTGGGTGTTAGCTTGGAGTCAGTTTTTTCACATACCCGATCAAATTTTTGGCTTTTATAACGCCCATTTTCATTGGTTAGGTTTTACCTTAATTCCTATTACAAATATTTTGTTTTATAACAGCTTGCTTAAATTGAGAGAAATGTCTCCTCAATTATCACGATTGTCAATCTACTTAGGCATTTTTGCTGCTGCTGGTACGCCATTTGCGATGATTTGGCCTGGTTTTGGTTTTATTTGGGCCACTTTAGTAACCGCAGCTACTTTGTGCTTAGGTATGATTGTTGGTATACGTAGTTGGGTAAGTGGATTCAAGCCAGCGCGTTACTTTATTTTAGCTTATTTGGCGATGGCGATTCCTAATATGGTGGGTAATTTAACTAATTTAGGACTCATTGAGCCAATAAAAATGGATCTTTACTTATTTGGTCTTATTGGCACAGCGCTCGATGCGGTGTTACTTGCTTTTGCCGTAGCAAATAAATTTAGTATTTTACATCATGAGAATGTTGAGCTGACCAAAAATTTGGAACACAAAGTAGAGTTGCGTACCCAAGAATTACAAGAGTTGGCAGAAGAGCTTCGAGATGCAAGTGAAGCTAAAAGTCGGTTTTTAGCCAATATGAGTCACGAAATTCGAACTCCAATGACATCAATCATTGGTTATGCTGATGGTATTATTTTAGGTGATATACAGCCTCATGAGAGGAACCATGGTATTCGGGTGATTTTGCAAAATAGTCGTCATGTTCTTGGGTTAATTAATGACATTTTAGATATGTCAAAAATTGAAGCGAATCGTCTAGAAATAGAGTTGGTAGAAACTGACTTGTTTGCCACTATTGCTGAAATTGAATCGTTACTAGGAAAACAAATTCGTGACAAGGGCTTGAAATTTAAGCTTGATTATCAATTCCCATTACCTGATTGGATAGTCTCAGATCCAACTCGACTGAGACAGATATTATTAAATTTAGCAACCAATGCACTTAAATTTACTACCCAAGGCTATATAAAGTTAACGGTTAGCTGCAATAAAAAACAGCTAATTATTAAAGTGAAAGATACCGGAATTGGCATGACCGAAAATGAACAAAAGGACTTATTCACTCCCTTTCATCAAGCTGACTCATCGATCTCACGCAAATACGGGGGCACCGGTCTTGGATTAAATATATCAAAAAGCCTAGCAACTAAACTTGATGGTGATATTACGGTTTTTTCTGTGGTTGGGAACGGTAGTGAATTTTGTTTTACTATGGCACTGCAAACAACTACTCATACAAAATGGATTAACGTATTTGACGATATTTGTAAGTCACAAAATACAGAGATCCCTTTAGATAGTAATCAGCGAAATTTGATTGGTAGGGTACTAGTGGCTGAGGATCACCCAGAAAACCGACAGCTAATTAAGCGGATATTAGAGCGAATGGGTTTAACCGTCGTAGCAGTAGAAAATGGAAGAGATGCTGCGCAAGCGACACTAGATGAACAATTTGACTTAATTTTATTAGATATTCAAATGCCAATCATGGATGGTGAGGAAGCAATTCATATTATGCAAGCCACAGGTATAACGACTCCTATCGTTGCGCTTACCGCGAATACGATGAAGCATGAAGTCGATCGTTATTTAAGACAAGGTTTTACCGACCATATTGCCAAACCTATAGATAGGAGTTGTTTTAGCAGTAAAATTGCAAGTTATCTTGATATTGATGTATGCGAAGATATAAAGCTCCCTGATGATGAGTTTGCACTGCTAAGACAAGAATACATTAAAGGATTAAAAAAACAGAAAGATACATTACAGTTACAATTTAAGCAGGATGATAAAACAGGCTTTGCACGCAGCGTGCATATGATCAAAGGAACTGCAGGGATGTTTGAATATCAAGCGCTGTATCAACAGGCAGTTAGCTTGGAAACGAGTTTAAAGTTTTCTCCTACTGTTGTTGATACACACCAAGTTGATGCTCTACTCAACGCTATTGACGTTATTTTAGCTGCGGAAACTGCACCCTAAACATTTTATAATTGAATAACCGTTATACGTTTTCTGATAAAGACAATTAAGATCGTGTATGTTTAGATGTGCTTCCCTGCAGGAGGACTTATGCTATATCAACATATTATCGTGCCAGAAAATGGCGAAAATATACAAATAGATGACAAAGGGCATTGGCAAATACCAGCTCAACCAATTATTGCTTATATTGATGGCGATGGTGTAGGACTTGATGTAATGCCTGTGATGCGAAAAGTAGTTGATGCGGCTATTGAGCGATGCTATGGCGCAGCGCGAAGAATTCACTGGATGCAAGTCTACAATGGTGAGCAAGCCGCCAAGCTCTATGATGGTGACTGGTTTCCAGAGGAAACCATTAACGCAGTCCGTGACTGTAAAGTGGCGATTAAAGGGCCATTAACGACGCCGCTAGGTGGCGGGTTTCGCTCACTTAATGTGGCACTTCGTCATGAAATGGATTTATTTGTAAATATGCGCTCCATCAAAGGCTTTAGTGCGTTACCTTCACCATTAAAAGATCCATTTACTACTAATATTACTGTGCTGCGCGATAGTAGCGAAGATGTCTACTCTGGGATTGAATGGCAAGCGGGCAGTGTTGAAAGTGAAAAAATGCTCGATTTTTTGTGCGAAGAAATGGGCGTAACACGACTTCGCTTTACCCAAGAGTGTGGCTTAGGGATTAAAAATATATCTAAAGAAGGTTCAGAGCGTTTAATACGCTATGCAATTAATTACGCACTAAAAAATGACAGTGAATCGCTGACTTTAGTTCATAAAGGCAACGTTCTTAAATTTACCGATGGCGCATTTAAGCGCTGGGGCTTTGCGCTGGCAAAACAAGAATATAATGCCACAGAGCACCCAAATGGGCGTTGGCTTGAAATACAACGTGCTGATTTCCCGCCTCTTGTAATTAAAGAAGTGATTGCCGATAACATGCTGCAGCAGTGTTTAATGAACCCAGCTCAATTTGACGTGGTGGCCACGACCAATCAAAATGGCGATTTTTTAGCTGACATGCTCAGTGCACAGGTTGGGGGAGTGGGGATTATGCCTGCGGCAAATTTAAACAATGAAGTTGCGTTTTTTGAGCCAACTCATGGCACATTTGAGCGAATAGCAGGGCAAGATAAGGCAAATCCGAGTGGCAGTATATTAAGTGCAGTGCTAATGCTTAAGTTTATGGGATGGAATGAAGCGGCATGTGTAATTGAAAATGCGCTTCAAAGCACATTTGCCAGTGGGCAGGTTACGTTTGATTTAGCACAGTCAACTCCTGACTCGACAACCTTAAGCTGCAAACAATTTGCAAATAAGGTTATCGAGCACTTTTAAACAGCTGCATTTTAAGCTGCAGACGCGTTAGCTGTTTGTTTGCGGTGAACACATGGGCGCTCTGTTAGCTGCGCTGCTCTGTGATAAAGATCATCTGCGCTTGGCTCATCGCAGTGAGTACCACTGAGCGTATCCAATAATGCCACCACAATAATGGCAGGGACTTGGCAGCAGTGTTCATCTAAAACGGCTGCGGTTGTTTGTGCATCTACATGGCAATGCGGATGGCGTTTCCGCTGGTATGCATTTAATAAGGTATTAACGTCGAGGATATCGTTTTCTTGGTGTTTTGTTTTACGACATTTACAGCCAAATTCATCAACCAGTGTTGCAAGCGCTTGATAGACATGACGTGTTTCAAGTGTTGTTTTAGCGCATAATTGCTGCTTAATGAATTGATGTAAATTTGCATCAATAAATAACCCATCTTGTTGTGTGAAGCTTGCTGATGTTTGCATAATTATTACTCTTAGTTTGTTGGCTTAACTTCACTGTAGCGCTAAGTGTAATATTAATAAAATTGTTGTTTTCAATAACTGACATTGATCTAATCAATATTGTAATTAGTTACCTATCAGCCACTTTTTGTGCAAACGCTAACAACTCACGTCTAAGCCATTGATGCGCTGGTGTATGGTGTAATAAAGGGCTCCATATCATTTTTATTTCTATGGGCACAATTTGAAATGGCACAGGGCTGATCACTAAATTAGTGTGGCTGGTTAATAGTTTTGCTTGACGACGCGGCAGCGTTGCAATGAGCTGCTCTGATTGACACAGTAAACTGGCGATCATGTAATGACGGGTAAATACTCTTATTTTACGTGTTTGCTCTAATTGCCATAACGCTTCATCGACCCAACCTAATTTTTGTTTACCTGATTTATTGGTCACAGCAGGTTCGGGCCCCCAGCCTGCGCGGTTAACCCATATATGTTCACTTTGCAGGTACTGGTTTAAATTTGCATCGCTTAAAAAACTATTATTAGGATGAGTTAAACAGCAATAGTTATCGCGCCATACAGTCGCTTGATGAAAAGAGCGGGGCAGGCCATTAAAACGGTTTATTGCTAAATCAATGGTGCCTTTTTCCATATCTTGTAAGTTAACATCGCTTGGACTAAGCACATCAAAGTCGATGCCTGGATGTTTAGCTAGTTGCTCGCAAATAAAGGGGGCAATTAGGGTCGATTCTAAATAATCATTTGCCATGATTCGAAAAGTAACTTTGGCTGTAGCGGGGTTAAATTGCTCGCTGGGTTGAGTAATTTCTTCTGCCATTTTTAATAATGCTTCAATTTCAGGTTTAAGCGACAACGCTTTAGCTGTTGGTGTCATAGAGCCTGCTGCACGCACTAATAATGGATCATCAAATAAATCTCTTAAGCGTTTTAACGCATTACTCATAGCAGGTTGTGTAAGTGCCAGTTTATTAGCTGCTTTGGATACACTTTTCTCGTCTATGAGTACATTTAAATAGACGAGCAAGTTGAGATCAACGTTTCTTATATTCATATAATCAATTTCATTTATTTGCTGTATTAATTATCTAAATTAAAGTGTGCTTGCTAAGGTGTAAACCTCTAATCAAAAATAATCAGCATAATTGCTAAAAATAGAAACCCCTTTATCATGCCTAGCACGTCATTAAAATCAAAACATAATCCATTACAAGAACTTATTGCTACTAAACTGGCCCGAGCAGTATTTGCAGGGTTTGAGGCTATGTTTGCCCAGTTTTTAAATATTACCTTAGGGGCACAAAGCCGCTTTGAGCTGCGCCAGTATCATCAGGTGCAAGCGGCTATGCGTGAGCGCCTACAAGTGTATGAGCGCCAAGTAAAGCAGGTGAGTGAGACCGTTAAAGTGATCGCCTATGATGAGTTAAACTGCCCTCAAACATGGCAGCGCGCTAAAAACATATATGGCGAGATGGTTAAAGAGCATGAAAATCAGCCTATTGCGCATACGTTTTTTAATTCAACCTTTGGTGCTATTTGGGATGATAAAAAAATTCGCACGGTGCATTTATTTGTTTTAAAAGCAAAATACCGGGGGCAACCGCGTTCCTATGAAGGGCTAGTGAATCGTATTTCTTTAAAAACAGGATTTGAGCATGCGATTGAAACCTTATTAAATGAGCAAGTATTTAGAGTTCCCTTTAAAAATTTAAACAACGATTTAGCTAAACTGCAAACAACGTTAACTCGAGGGGCGCAGCAGCAATGCCGACAAGTATTTGAGCTAATTAATTTGAATGATGGTTACATTGAATACGCCAATTCTCATTTTTACCGAAATAAAGCCTGTTATATAATAGGCCGGTGCATTGCTAAAAATGGCGACAATATGCCCTTTGCAATCGCCATTTTAAATACCTCAGAAGGGCTCATTATAGACGCAGTGATGATGGGAGCCGATCAGCTAAGCTTATTATTTGGCTTTGCGCGTACCTATTTTATGGTAGATACCGACCAACCTGCACGGTATGTAGATTACTTAAGTGTGCTAATGCCGCACAAACAACGCTTTGAATTATTTAATGCGATTGGTTTTATTAAACATGCGAAAACAGAATTTTATCGTTATAAGGTTGATACCACCAAAAATAGCCCCAAAGAACACAAGTATCATTTAGCGCCAGGTACACCGGGTATGGTAATGCTGGTTTTCACTATTGAGGGTTTAGACTATGTGTATAAGGTTATAAAAGATAAGTTTAGTGCACCAAAAACAGCGACTAAACAACAAGTAAAAGATAAATATAACTTTGTAAAACAAGCCGACAGAGTGGGACGGTTAGTTGATACGCATGAATTTAGATACCTCGCATTTGATTTAAGTCGTTTTAGCGATGAACTACTAATACAAATGAAAAAACACATAGGTGACAGCTTAATAATTTCGGGTAAGGCGTTAATACTCAAACATGTTTATGTTGAGCGAAAAATGACACCGCTTAATTTGTATATTAATCAATGCAATAGTAAATCACTGCAGCAGGTGATGATTGATTATGGTAAAGCAATTAAAGAGCTTGCTAGTGCCAATATTTTTGCCGGGGACATGCTAATGAAAAACTTCGGTGTAACGCGCTGGGGCCGAGTGGTATTTTATGATTACGATGAAATTTGTCCGCTAAGTGATTGTAATTTTAGAGAGGTGCCAACTGCCCATAACGCGTTAGAAGAACTAAACTCACACGCTTATTTTGATGTAGACCCGAATGATATTTTTCCTAGTCAATTTAAGGTATTTTTTAGTGCCAGTCACGGTGCATTTAGCCACTTTAATCATCATCACAGTGACTTATTTAGTGTAAAGTATTGGCAAATGATACAACATCAGATTAAACAAGGTCAGCTCGCCAACGTTTACCCTTACAAACAAAGTTGGCGTTTTAACAATATGCCGGAATAACACAAAATATGAGGAGATTTATGCAGTACATTTCACATCAAGATCAGCAGTTAGTGTTTGCACAAACGGATAAACCCAGAATTAGCAGCAATGAAGTGCTGGTTAAAGTGGCTGCCATTGGGGTTAATCGTGCTGACTGTATGCAGCGTCAGGGTAAGTATCCAGCACCTAAAGGAGACAGCCCTATTCTAGGCCTTGAATGTGCAGGTACAGTGTGTGAACTTGGCAGTGAGGTAGACCCTAAGTGGCAAGGTAAACGTATTTTTACTTTGTGTGCTGGTGGCGCCTATAGTGAGTATGTAGCCGTAGATGCGCAGCAGTTAATGGTATTGCCAGATGATATTTCGATGGCGCAAGGTGCCGCTATTAGTGAAGTGTATTTAACGGCCTTTGGCGCATTATTTGAGTTAGGCAAACTACAGTCAGGGCAAACGGCTCTTATTCATGCGGGCGCCAGTGGCGTGGGTGGGGCGGCTATTCAAATGGCAAAAAGTGCCGGTGCACAGGTAGTTATAACCGCAGGCTCAGACGACAAATGTCAGCACGCTAAACGATTAGGAGCTGACCACGTAATTAACTATAAAACCACTGATTTTGTTGAATACATGAAATCAAATAAGCTCACTGCTAACGTAATTGTTGATCCCGTTTCGGGCAGTTATTTAAATAAAAATGCCAAAGTGGCGGCAATGGATTGTCAGATTGTGATGCTGGCATTTTTAGACGGGCGCTTTGCTGAGGTAGATTTTGCATGTTTATTACAAAAGCGAATTTCGTTTCATGCCTCAACATTACGTAATCGCAGTATTGCGTTCAAACGTGCGTTAAGAAATGCATTTGTAGCGCGTTTTTATGAGCATATAACTAATCAACACTATGACGTTAATATTTATAAAACCATGCCATGGCAACAAGCCAGTGAAGCGCATGCTATTTTGGAACGCAACGAAAACTCAGGTAAAGTTGTGTTACTGGTAGAGTGACACAAAGAGTAATGCAGGATTAATATTGTTAATCCTGCATTGAGCTCATATAATTTACTGAACGATTAAATTTTAAGGTTAATAATGAATCCAATTATTGCAATATTAAAAGAGCACAATGTAAGTGATGAAAAGGTAGCGGCATTATTTGAAGCATTTACCCAAAATCCAATGATGGCGATGGCATTAGTACAAGAGCTGGGCATTCCACCAGAAAAGTTACAGCAATTGATGGCAGTAGTAATGACTCAACCACATTTAATTAAAGAAGCAACCGATGAGTTAGGTTTAGACTTTGCTAAAGTACAACAAGCGAAAGATAAGTTAAACCAGCAGTAAATCTCACCTAGAGGCATGCTTTATGGCTGTCTCTATTGTTAAACATGTTTTGTTACACCTTCTTTTGAACTGCTTTACGTTTATACAGTCAGATAAACACATAATTGACTTATAGTAGAGGCAAAGCATGAAAGGACTTTATAAATTTTGGAAAAATAATCGTTCTTTAATTGTATTCATTCTTTTAATGAGTGTATCTCGAAGTGCCGTGGCTGATTGGTATGAAGTGCCAACAGGGTCTATGAAACCTACAATTAAAGAAGGTGACCGAATTCTTACCGATAAAATGGCGTATGACTTACGCATACCATTCACCCATGTATCCCTCTTAAGACTGGCAGAGCCGCAAAATGGCGATATTGTTGTGTTTGATTCAACAGTGGCGGATAACCGTTTAATAAAACGCGTTATTGGCACACCGGGTGATACTGTTTCATTTAAAAATAACGAATTGACGATTAATGGCAAGAAACTAAGTTATAGTACCTTAAATGAGAGCATGGAGTGGCTAGACAAAACTGAGACCTTAAAGGGTCATGCTCATACAATACGGCTTACCAAATCGGCAGTAAGCTTAGTAGAGTTTCCAGCAACACGCATAGCAGCAGATCATTACCTAGTTATGGGTGATAACCGCGATAACAGTGCTGATTCAAGAGTGATTGGCTTAGTCCCGCGTGAGGAGTTACTGGGTCGGGCAGAACGAGTGATCGTGTCCCTTGATTATGACAATTATTACTTGCCAAGAAGAAACCGATTTTTAAAGCGTTTAGAATAAAAACTAACGACTGCAATGGCTAAACACCATTGGTTAGCTATAACTATTTGTCACAATTGATATTTATTAAGGCATTAATCAATATCAATTGAATAGGCTTCTAATAACTTATTAAGCTTGAGTTGCTCTGATGCATCAAATTCGATACCAACACTTAAACGGTCACCTTTCATTTGATTATTTCGTATAAACGAAGTGATAATCACCGGCTCGTTGTCTAACGGGGAAAGTATATGCACAAACACTTGGCGTTTTTTCAGTGCTACAAATCCAGAACTGACGTGTATAGCAAAGCGGCAACCCGTGGGTGAAATATCAATAATTAAACCGTGGAGTAAACTTTTACTATCGGCATCATGGTCGCCTTTGTGCAAACTAATTTTAGCAGGGATGTGTGTTGGTAATCTGCTTTTCTCACGTAGCTGACGGCTTTCAATCTTTTTAGGGTAAGCTAAATAAATTAATCGTTCAGGGCGAATTGAAATTGCCAATATACTAGTTGAAAAGGCAACACACTCACCACGTTCATCTTCAATGATGTAACGCACAATGGCGCCTTTCCCTTCAACAAGAATATCGCTGTAATCATTTTTACCCGCTTGGGCTGGGTATTTTAATATTAAATATTTACCGGTATCGTAGCCAATTAACGTGAGTTTAAAGCGAACCTGAATAGGGTTGTTAAATTGTATATCAATCAACTTCCCTGGAAGTAGATCAAGAAAAAACTTCTTTTGAGCTTCGGTTGGTTTACTTTCAATAGTGGTATTATTTTTATTTGTTTCCACAAACACTTTCTCAATATTAACAGAGTTTTAATTATGTTTGAATATTATGTAAAAATCACTAGTACAAAAGAGGGTATTTTAAAAAAGGGATTAATAGTTTGTGATTATTATAGTACAAAAGTTAAAACAGACGCTATTTTTTTAAACATATGACTTTCCTTTAAATTGATGAGGTTTCACTTAAATTTTACGCAGGGTTATTAGCTTGCGATCACTTTTCAATCGATAAATTATGGGTACATGTTATAGTCACTTACACTGATTTTTTTATTTAAAGCAACAAAAGGCATAACTATGATCGTCAACATGCTTGATAAATTAATATTCGCTTGCGCTTATATTGTTGCACTGCAACTACCGCAACTGAGCGATCATTATCAGCAAAACCTAGCGGGGATGTTCTATGTAACCAAAGGGCAAGTGGATGGTTATGCAGAGACTGCTAAGCAATATAAGTTTCCTAGTACACAAACGATGATAAATCGTCATTTGACAAACGTTGAGCTGAGTGTCAGAGCTGATGCAAAACAAAAACAGCAAACTCTGGCGCTATTTACTGATTTAAAACAGGGTGTAGTAATATTTGAGCAAGGTAATTTGCTGCAAAAAATGGTGTATATGTTCTCGTTCGAGCGTTTTGATAGGTTACAAAATACACTTGATAACTTTAAGCTAGGCATTCCTTTAACGGCCAGTGCCTTATTGTTTGCGCTGATATTAGCGATTATATTAAATCAGCTTGTTATGTTACCGCATACTTTATATGTTGCTTATAAAAAACGAAATACATCCAATTCGCTCAAACTGTATTATTGATGTTACGCAATAAAAAAGCCGCTAAATATTAGCGGCTCTTAACGATAATAATTACATTACGCGCATACCCGGCTCAGAGCCATCGTCTGGGTTAAGAATGTAAATTTCTTTACCACCTGGTCCTGCGGCAAGTACCATGCCTTCAGACATGCCAAAACGCATTTTACGTGGTTTAAGGTTAGCAACCATTACCGTTAACTTACCTTCAATGTCTTCTGGTGCATAAGCCGATTTGATACCAGCAAATACTTGGCGAGTTTCACCGCCTAAATCAAGGGTTAACTTAAGTAGTTTATCTGCGCCGTCTACGTGTTCGGCTTTAGCAATTTTAGCTATACGCAGGTCTACTTTTGCAAAGTCATCAAACTCAATCTCTTCGCTAATAGGCTCTTTTGCAAGCGGGCTATTAGGATCGATTTTATCTTTTTCAGCGATTAGGCTTTCTTTTGATTCTTCAACCATTTTGTTTACCTTATCCATGTCTACACGTTGCATTAACGGCTTAAATTTATTGATAGGGTGGTTTACTAACGCTGTTTGCGCACCTTGCCATGACAGCTCATCATTTAAAAAAGCTTCAACATTAGTTGCCATACCAGGTAACACTGGTTTTAAATAGGTGATCAATACGCGAAATAGGTTAAGTCCTAGTGAACAAACCTGATGCGCTTCTTCTTGTTTTGACTCATCTTTAATAAGCACCCAAGGCGCTGCATTATCAATAAACTGGTTTGCTTTATCAGCAAGTGCCATGATTTCACGAATTGCACGGCTGTATTCACGGCTCTCATAATATTCGGTGATTGTAGCCGATGCGTTTTGGAATTCTGCAAGTAATTGAGGTTGCATAACCGTATTGCTCAGCTTAGCGTCGAACTTTTTAGTAATAAAACCAGCACAACGACTGGCAATATTGACTACTTTACCCACTAAGTCTGAATTTACACGCAGGGCAAAATCTTCTAGGTTTAAATCTAAATCGGTAATGCCACCATTAAGTTTAGCTGCGTAGTAGTAACGTAAAAATTCTGGATCTAGGTTATCTAAATACGTACGCGCTTTAATAAACGTGCCTTTTGATTTAGACATTTTTGCGCCATTGACCGTAACAAACCCATGGGCGAATACGTTAGTTGGCTTTCTAAATTGAGCGCCTTCTAACATCGCAGGCCAAAATAGGCTGTGGAAGTAGATGATGTCTTTACCGATAAAGTGGTAAAGCTCAGCGTTTGAGCCTTCTTGCCAAAATGCATCAAAGTCGATGCCTTGCTTATCACATAAGTTTTTAAAGCTGGCCATATAACCAATAGGTGCATCTAGCCATACGTAAAAGTATTTACCTGGTGCGTTTGGAATTTCAAAACCAAAGTAAGGTGCATCACGGCTAATGTCCCACTGTTGCAAGCCATCGGCAAACCACTCATCTAACTTGTTGGCCATTTCTTGTTGAATTGTGCCTGAGTGTAGCCACTCTTTAAGCATGTTTTCAAAGGCGGGCAAATCAAAAAAGTAGTGCTCAGAATCTTTTAATATGGGCTCAGCACCCGACATGACAGATCGCGGGTTAATCAGCTCAGTTGGGCTGTAAGTTGCGCCACACGCATCACAGCTATCACCGTTTTGATCTTCTGATTTACACGTTGGGCAGGTGCCAGTAACAAAGCGATCTGGCAGAAAAATGCCTTTCTCTGGATCGAATAACTGTGAAATAGTGTGCTTTTTAATATGACCGGCATCGTTAAGACGGTTATAAATAAGCTCACTAAATTCTTTATTTTCTTGGCTATGGGTACTGTGGTAATTATCAAATTTGATATTAAAATCAGCAAAGTCGCGTTGGCGCTCGATGCTAACGTTTTTGACCATTTCCTCTGGCGTGATCCCTTGCTTTTGCGCATTAAGCATAATAGGTGTGCCATGAGCATCATCGGCGCACACATAGTATGCTTCGTGGCCTTGTAGTTTTTGAAAACGCGACCAAATATCAGTCTGAATATACTCTAATAAATGCCCTAAATGCGTAGGGCCATTGGCATAAGGTAATGCGCTAGTGATCAGGATCTTTCGCTGTGCCATAATTATTCCGAATTAAGCGTTCCTAGTTAGGAACAGATGAAAATTATTACATTATCGATAAGCGAGGTGAGAACAACGCACACTGCTTGTCGATATTTACTAATTGACTGGTGTTAATGTCCTGAATGTTACATAATTCCGCAGCACTTTTCATCAAAGAAACGCTATTTTATTGCTATGTTTGGACTGTCGAAACTATTCTCTACAAAATCGGTGCAAAAACAGCCGATTATTTCTGCTCTTGCGGCCTATCGCAGTGCTGCTTTCGCGGTGGGTATTGAGCAAGATTTTATTACTGATATCACTCAACACACCGATAAATCGATTACAGTTAAACTCATTCTTCCTTTTGCGGCGCAATCTGAAATGCCGTACGTGGCTCAATTTTTGACTGAGCGTTTAAAGGTTGATGTAAACGTAACGGCCAGTGTTCACCTCAAAGAGGCTGCAAAATTTAAAGCCATTAAACATATTGTTTTAGTGGCCTCAGGTAAAGGAGGAGTGGGTAAATCCACCACCGCAGTTAACCTTGCGGGTTCGCTTAAAAATGAAGGCGCTAAAGTAGGCATACTGGATGCTGATATTTATGGCCCGTCAATTCCAATGTTATTGGGATTAGTGGGCAGTGAACCTGTCACTAAAGACAATAAACAATTACAACCGTTTGACGCTAACGGCATTAAAGCGCAATCAATCGGCTTTTTAGTCCCTAGCGACGATGCCACTGTTTGGCGCGGGCCTATGGCTTCAGGCGCGCTTAGTCAGTTATTAAATGAAACTGATTGGGGTGAACTTGACTACTTAATTGTCGATATGCCGCCAGGCACAGGCGATATTCAATTAACTATGAGTCAAAAAGTGCCTGCTAGCGGCACAGTCATTGTGACCACACCGCAAGATTTAGCCCTTGCTGATGCGCAAAAAGGCATTGCTATGTTTAACAAAGTAAATGTGCCCGTGCTCGGTTTAATTGAAAATATGAGCCATTATATTTGTGGGCATTGCGGCGAAGCCAATCATGTATTTGGTAAAGATGGGGCGCAAAAGTTAGCCATGAAGCATGGTGTGCCGGTGCTTTGCCATATTCCGCTTGCGATTGATATCAGAGAATACTCTGAGCAAGGTAAGTTGATTGCCAATGATGCAAGTGCAGCTATTAGCAAAACTTACAGCGCGGCCGCACGATTGATTGCCAGCACGCTTTACTATCAACACCATCACAACGCGATTGAAGTTGTGATAACGGAAGATTAAAATGAGACTTTCAGATACACATATTAAAGAATACTTGAACGACGGGCGCATTATCATTGAGCCGGCGCCTACCAGTGAAATGATTTCCGGGGTGACTGCGGATCTTCGTTTAGGAAATAAATTTAGAACATTTCATGCGCATAACGCCGCTTATGTTGATTTAAGTGGCCCAAAAGATCAGCTTAATAAAGCACTTGAATCAATTATGAGTGACGAGATTGTATTAGCTGAAGGTGAGGCGTTCTTTTTGCATCCAGGCGAGCTTGCGCTAGCAATTACCTATGAAAAAGTAACCCTACCTGCAGATATTGTTGGTTGGTTAGATGGCCGTTCATCGTTGGCACGTTTAGGTTTAATGGTGCATGTAACGGCGCACCGAATTGATCCTGGCTGGAGTGGTAATATTGTTTTAGAATTTTATAACTCCGGAAAACTTCCACTGGCGCTTAGACCTATGATGAAAATAGGTGCAATGAGCTTTGAAACCCTTACAGGCCCGTGTGAAAACCCTTATAACACTCGCATCGATGCAAAATACAAAGATCAAAATAGTGCTGTGGCGAGTCGTATAAGTGACGATAAATAACTAAGCTAAACAATCGCTTATTTTTCTAATTGATGAAGCGCATAACCTAACAGTTGAAAATAATGGTTAAGCGCTTCATTGGCGTGTAACGTGTGTTTTAGCTCAGGATAAATTAAATTATTATTACTTAACCCGCCGACTAAGAAACTGTTTTTGATTGTTTTATGCTCATTGATACAGGCTTCAAAACAGCGAGCAGCCAATTCCTCAGGCATACTCATATAGTGTTGATTATGCGCTTTATCGAACGCAATACATTTGTTTACAAATTCATTGGCATGCTCGCCGTTTTGCTCTAAAAACACCTGCTTATAAAATTGATTTAATGCATCGTTAAGCGGGTGGCTTAAGTCGGGAGTATTTGATAACCATAATTTAGAAGCGAAACCAAACCGAGTTTTTGATTTAAATAAATGCTCACTAATATGATGATCAAAAGCATGAAACCATTCATGGGCTAAAGCGCCACCGCCTGCATTTTTAGCAAGTGCAAGGGTTTGATCATACGCATTATAATGTGCTTGCACGCCTTTTTGCCCACCGTGGCCAAAAGCAAAATTAAGTTTGCCACGCAGGCCAATAGCAGTGGGTGGTAAATGCAAAATTTGCGCTAAATCTGCTAGCGCATCATAAATTAAGTTGGCACTAATAAAACGCTCTTCTTTGGTCACCCACTTACCAACTACCATAGAGCGAAAACCAAACGTGGTTCTTATATCACTAAAATCAACTTGGTCGTCAAAACGATAGTCGGGGCCTTGGCGAGTAAATCCGCGCTTTAATCGAGAGGTGGTATTACGCATTGGTTATGTTATTGCTGTTTATACATCATAAGTAACGTGCTTTTACGTGAGCAGGCATGTGTTGGGTTTGTTTTTCTATTAATTCATATAATAAATTATAAAGTGGCGTTGGATTGAGTGCTTCGATAAACAATAAGCTATGCGCTACCGCTTCAAGGGTCGATAAGCTATCTGCTCTTGGGGCTTTACGAATAGCGTAACGGTTAGTTGGAACATGTTTAAAACTTATTGTTTTAAACTGTTGTAATAACGGCGTTAATTGTAAAATTTTAAAGGCTTTACTCCATGTCCCATCAATGACAATTAAGTGTGTAATGGGCTGCAAATTTTCACTCTTATTGGGTATATCTAACTCAATAGCGCGCTCGTTGGGGTAGAGTAAAACGGTTGTACTTAATGGCAAGGTTTGTAAACAGGCGAAATCCTGATTATTTTCGCCTATGATGATAGTGCAGCGTTTTAAACTCAATGCTAATAGCTGTGCGGTATTTTTGCTAACTTTTACTTCACTTGGGTGCTGTAAAACAATAACCTGAGTACGGTTATTAACATTTATAATTGCGCTACAGATACAGGTTCTTAGCGAAAAATGACAGTGTTGACAAAGGGCGCGAGCCATAAGTTAACCTTGCGGTTAATGGATTTGACGCAATTATACATTTTTGCATTAATAAAGTTGGTTTTTTTTGTGCTTCGATATAGAGTATTAGGGGATGAATTCAATCGACTAACCGGATCAAAAGGCATTGACATGACTGATATTAGTATCGACGAGTCCGCTTTAAAGAATATGGAATCGCTGTTAGGTGAACAATTCCCAGAGACACTGGCGTTTTGTTGTGCGGAACTTGAACGATTGGCTAGCGAAGTTATTGCTAACCTCGGCCAAGATAAAGAAGCCGCTATTCGCAATGCTCATAGTTTAAAATCTAATGCGGCTCAATTTGGTGCGATAAGTTTAGCCGAAGTTGCTCGCTTGGTTGAATATAATTTAAATAATGCTAACGAGCAGCAAGCGGTTGATGCAGTAAATAGGTTGATGGCGCAAGTTACTGGCTCACAAGCAAAACTCAATGCATGGTTAGCACAGCGCTAAATGTAGATAACAAAAAGAGTGTTAACGTGAATTTTTTTCAGTTTTAAGCGCTTATTTTTTCTAGTAATTCACGGATTTATTAAGTTAGTCTAATGATTAACCCGCTCTTTAGAGGTAACAATGTCAGAAATAAAAAAGAGTCATAAACTAGACGGCGTCTGTTATGACATCCGTGGTCCTGTTTTAGTACAAGCTAAAAAAATGGAAGACGAAGGCCAAAAAGTACTCAAGCTTAATATAGGCAACCCCGCAGCATTTGGTTTCGATATGCCAGAGGATATGCATCGCGATATAATTCGTAATTTATATTCGGCGCAAGGATACTGTGACTCTAAAGGGCTTTATTCTGCTCGTGTTGCTATTTATCAGCATTATCAACAACGTGGTTTATTTAATTTAGATGTAGATAATATTTATATTGGTAATGGCGTAAGCGAGCTTATTCAAATGGTCACCCAAGCGCTGTTGAACAATGACGATGAAGTGTTAATTCCTGCGCCTGATTACCCTCTTTGGACTGCGTCGGTAAAGTTAGCGGGTGGTAATCCTGTTCACTATTTATGTGATGAAGAACAAGATTGGTTTCCCGACATTGCAGACATTAAAAGCAAAATTACATCTAAAACCAAAGCTCTGGTACTCATAAATCCAAACAACCCAACAGGGGCTGTGTACAGTGACGCCTTGCTTGAAGAGTTGATCAGTATTGCCCGAGAGCACAAACTGTTACTGTTGAGTGATGAAATATACGAGAAAATTTTATACGATGGTATTAGCCATACTTCTATTGGTGCATTGTGCGACGATATTCCAGTGATTACTTTTAATGGCTTAGCTAAAACCTATCGTGCAGCTGGGCTTAGAATGGGTTGGATGGTGCTAAGTGGTCGTACCGCATTAATGAGTGATTTAATTAAAGGCTTAGACATTCTTGCCTCAATGCGACTATGCGCAAACGTGCCCGCGCAATATGCAATTCAGCAAGCGCTGGGTGGGGTACAATCTATAGATAGCTTAATTGACCCAGGTGGGCGCTTATATGTGCAGCGAGATATTGCTTGGCGTGGGTTAAATGCAATTGAGGGGATCAGCTGTAAAAAGCCAAAAGGGGCACTTTACGCCTTTCCAAAAGTCGATATTGCACACTTTAACATTAAAAACGATGAGCAAATGATGTTTGATCTGTTAAAAGCAGAAAAAATATTATTAGTGCATGGTCGTGCGTTTAATTGGCCAGAGCCGGATCATTTTAGGTTAGTGTTTTTACCTAATAAAGATGATTTGAGCAGCGCGATGATGAAAATGCAGCGTTTTTTCAAAGATTACCGACAAGAATAGACGAAAGAAACGAGCCAAATGGCTCGTTTAATGAATTAGTGTAAATGGGCGCGTTTTAAAACATGTGATAGGGCATTGCATGCGTTGTCTCGGTATTCCAGCTTCCATAAAAACGAATCCTTGCACAGTAAACCCATGGTTTTTGAATCGTTCTACTTCATTTAAAACACAATTAATGCTGATTGCTTCAATACCTTGCTCCGCAGCTAGCTTGACAATGAAATTAAGCAGTGACTTATAAACATTGCGGTTGCGATGCTGAGGTAATACAGCGATTCTACCAATTAAGCCATCATTACATAATCGACCTGTGGCAACCGCTGAGTGCATATTATCGGTCACTAAAATATGTTGGGCGAGTGCATCTAGATTATCAAATTCAATATTCTTTGGAATATGTAACTCATAAACAAATACACGTTCTCGTATTTGTTGAAGTTGACTTCTTTCATTTTGCCAATCAACCTTGCCAACACTGTAAACCATGATCTCTCCCTAACTAAACCAAATACCCTCATTAACCAGTATAGTAAACGTTTTGATAAAATCTAGGCTAGGAGTGGTCGAATTTAGCTCATCGCTATTAAATTTAATTTGATCAGTTAGCTGTTTTACCGCTTCCAAATCAGATAAAGGTAAAGAATAGTTTTCGCCATTGATACTTAAAAGTAGCGCTGTATCCATGCATTGATAAATTGCACGGGTGCCGCCTAATCGCTCAAATGTTACTTGGTTTTCGAGTAATTGTTGTATTTGTACAACACTGTATGGGTTTTCTTCAGGGGCTAAGTCCATATCATGCTTAGGTTGGCTAAGGGTATTTCCTAACCAGTGTTTAAATAAGCTATCGTCTTCAAGTAATGCTTGCATTAGTGTTTTTACTTTATCGACTTCGCTTTGGGTTAGTTCACCTTTAGAGTCACGAAGGGCGAGGGTATGGTCGGTATACCTTTTTTGGCCACTTTCTGTGTCGATAATATAATCTGCAAAACTAGAAAGTAAATCGTGTTGATTGGGTGCTCTGAATCCGACTGAATAGTTTAATGCATTTTCAACTGCATAGCCTTCATGCGGGCAACCTGGTGGTATGTATAAAATATCACCGGGCTCTAAAATACAGTCAATAACCGCTGCAAAGGCTTCAACTTGTAATAAAGTTTTGTTTTGGGCAAATTGTTTTAGTGTCGGATCGGGTAAGCCCACTCGCCAGTGGCGTTTGCCTTCACCTTGAATAATAAATACGTCATATTGATCCAAATGTGGACCAACGCCGCCACCGGGGGTCGAGTAGCTGATCATCAAATCATCTATTCGCCAATTAGGTATAAAGCGAAATGGCTCAAGTAGTTGAGCTGCTTCTGGAAGCCAATGATCAACGGCCTGCACGAGTAGCGTCGAATGCTCATCAGTGAGTATCTCAAAATCGTCAAATGGCCCTTGATACGATTTCCATTGTTGATTGTGGTTGGTTATTATACGCGACTCTATGCTGTCTTCCATAGCAAGACCTGCCAATTCATTCGCATCAAGTGGGTCTTGAAAGTTACTAAATCCCCCCTTGATCAATAATGGTTTTTTTTGCCAATATTGATTTAAGAACGCTTGCTCAGATAATTCATTTATTTTTAATTGATACATAGAATGCCTATAACGTTAATGACAAAAAAAGCGAAAGGCAGATACCTTTCGCTTTTTATTAGTAGATTTGATTGATTAAACTAAATCATCAATAAACTCAACAGCACGGCCAATATAATTAGCCGGTGTCAGTTTTTTCATTTCTGCTTTTGCAGCCTCTGGTAATGTTAAACCATCGATGAAATCAGCCATAATTTCTTGATTTACACGTTTACCACGGGTTAAATCTTTTAGCTTTTCATAGGGCTTTTCAATACCGTATTTACGCATAACGGTTTGAATGGGCTCAGCTAGCAGCTCCCAGTTTTGGTCAAGCTCATCCGCTAAACGTTGCGCGTTCACTTCAAGCTTGCTTACACCTTTAAGGGTTGATTGGTATGCAATTACCGCATAACCCATACCTACACCTAAGTTACGTAATACGGTTGAATCGGTTAAATCACGTTGCCAGCGAGATACCGGTAGTTTTTGTGCTAAATGATTAAATATCGCATTGGCTAAGCCTAGGTTACCTTCAGAGTTTTCAAAATCAATTGGGTTAACTTTGTGGGGCATAGTTGATGAACCAATTTCACCGGCAATGGTTTTTTGCTTAAAATGATTAAGTGCGATGTAGCCCCACATGTCGCGGTCAAAATCGAGCAAAATAGTATTAAAGCGTGCAATTGCATCAAAAAGCTCAGCAATGTAATCATGCGGTTCAATTTGTGTGGTAAACGGGTTTAGAGTTAAACCTAGGCTAGTTACAAACTTATCAGCATGGGTGTGCCAGTCGTAGTCAGGGTATGCACTTAGGTGTGCATTGTAGTTCCCTACAGCGCCATTTATTTTACCTAACATTTCTACCTGTGCAATTTGGTCACGTTGACGCTTTAAACGCATGTAAACATTTGCAAACTCTTTACCCATGGTTGATGGCGTAGCAGGCTGTCCATGGGTGCGGGTCATCATAGGAATAGCTTTATATTCAATGGCTTTATCTTTAATGGCGTTTAATAGCTCGTCGCAATAGGGTAATATAATATTATTACGCGCTTCACTTAACATTAAACCATGAGAGAGGTTATTAATATCTTCTGAGGTGCAGGCAAAGTGAATAAATTCATTAATGGCATGTAATTCAGCGTTATTGGCTACTTTTTCTTTTAATAAGTATTCAACGGCTTTCACATCGTGATTAGTAGTGCGTTCAATATCTTTTACGCGCTGAGCATCGGCTTCACAGAAGTTATCGACGATAGCATTTAACAGTCCATTGGCTTGTTCACTCAAAGCAGGGACTTCTTTTATATCGCTTGCTGCAGCTAGCGCTTGCAACCAACGCACTTCAACAATTACGCGGTATTTGATTAATCCAAATTCGCTAAAAATACTGCGTAATTCAGTGGTTTTGCTGCCGTAGCGACCATCCACCGGAGAGATAGCCGTTAACGCTGAAAGCTCCATAATAACTCCTAATTTTAGTTTGAACGATAATTAAATTTTTGTTTTAGCTATAGCGAGAATTTTTCTTTTTGCAAAAAAGAAATGACGACGTTTGCCGCCCATTTGACGCCACAATACTGCACTACGGATACCGGCTAAAAGTAACGCACGGATTTTATTTTGAGTGAGCTGCTGTTTTAATAACTCGGGTTTACCATAAACCTGAATTCGGTGCCCAAGGGGGCTCAGCACCGACGAGTATATATCTGCTAAACCGGCAACAACACTGTCATCGGTGATGGCAAAGTGGTCTAAACGACGATGAATATCATCTATGCGCTTAGCCAATTCATTAAGGCGTTTACTGTTGGCGTTAAGAGCACGCTCTAGCTGCATCAAGCCGCCTACATATTTAACAATTTCGACATCTTTTTGAGCACCAGCGCTCAGTTGTGCTATTAATATTTTGTAACCATCACGCAAGTTTTGTGTCCCCTGATAGACATCGTCAGGCGAATTAGGTGAGGTTTGTACAATACTCGATAACAAAGTTGATAAGTCTTGTTCATCACAGCGACCGTATTGGGCTACCTTTTGAACTTGTTTCGCTACTTGGCACATGGCAGCAAGCGCCATGACTTGATGTTCATTCATTATTTAATCACCGAATCAATGATACCACCGCCCAAACACACTTCATCAGCGTAAAATACAGCAGATTGTCCAGGGGTTACCGCTTTTTGTGGTTCATCAAATAGCACACGTGCCATACCATCTTCACCAACCAGCAATGTACAGTTTAAGTCCTCTTGGCGGTAACGGGTTTTTACAGTGCAGCGCGTGGTACCTTGAGGGCCAATTCTGTCTACCCAATGTAATTGGTTGGCATTAAGGCCATTACTGTATAACCGTGGATGATTTTTACCTTGGCCAACAATTAATACATTACGTTCTAAGTCTTTATCGACCACATACCAAGGCTCACCTGAGCCTTCTTTCATGCCGCCAATTAATAAGCCTTTTCGTTGGCCTAAAGTGTGGTACATCAGGCCCTCATGTTCACCAACATTATTGCCTTCGGTGTCTTCAATTACGCCAGGTTGCGCTGGTAAAAACTTTTGTAGGAAATCTTTAAATTTTCGCTCGCCAATAAAACAAATACCGGTACTGTCTTTTTTGTCATGGGTAATTAAATCTTGTTCTTGAGCAATTCGGCGCACTTCAGGTTTGGCAATGTCGCCGACGGGGAAAAGAGTCTGCGCGATATGTTCATGGCTTAATGCGTATAAAAAGTAGCTTTGATCTTTATTATCATCTAGGCCACGGCACATCACGTATTTATCATCACGTAACTCACGGCGTACATAGTGGCCTGTTGCTATAAAATCAGCGCCTAATGCTTGCGCTGCAAACTCTAAAAAGGCTTTAAATTTAATTTCTTTATTACACATTATATCTGGGTTAGGTGTACGGCCTGCTTTGTACTCTGCTAAAAAGTATTCAAATACGTTGTCCCAGTATTCAGCTGCAAAATTAACAGTGTGTAGCTCTATACCCAGCTTGTCGCACACTACTTGCGCGTCTTTTAAATCTTCAGCAGCTGCACAATATTCATCATTGTCATCTTCTTCCCAATTTTTCATAAACAGGCCTTCCACCTGGTAACCTTGTTGTTTTAACAAATAGGCGGATACAGAAGAATCAACACCGCCGGACATACCAACGATGACTTTAATGTGACTATTTTCGCTCATGAATAATTTCGCTTATACAGATTACTGTTAACTAGGAAAGGTTGCGATTATAGCATGTATTTTGCAGGTGCTTAAAGAGAGGATAGGGATTGAATAGATTTTTGTTGTTGTTTTTATGTGGCGCAAGGTTAGAACAGCATTGCTTACGTATTTTCGGTGTAAGTATGGGCGTGCATACGGTAAAACATAATGCGTCAGCTTTGCTACCTGTGACAGATAAAAAAGGCCACAATGTCAACTGTTTATTAATGGCCCACTGGTTTTGTATTGGCCTGTTTCAATTCCATCGAGGGTGTATTCACCAATACTATAGCGAATTAAACGTAGCGTCGGGTGACCAATATGGGCGGTCATTCGTCTGACTTGTCGATTTTTTCCTTCATTTATGGTTATGCTTAACCATGAAGTGGGGATTGATTTACGCTCGCGCACAGGCGGTGTGCGTGGCCAAAGCACAGGCTCGTCAATTAGCCTCACCTGAGCGGGTAAGGTTAATCCATCTTTAAGTTCCACTCCCTTACTTAGCGTAGCAATGGAGGCGTGTGTTGGTATTCCCTCCACTTGAACCCAGTAGGTTTTATTGGTTTTTTTTCCTGGTGCCGTGAGGGTGTTTTGTAACTTCCCGCAGTTTGTTAATAATAACAAGCCTTCACTGTCTCTGTCTAAGCGACCTGCAGCGTAAATATCTTTAATGGAAATGAAATCAGCCAGTGTTTGTCTATTTTGCTGGTCTGTAAATTGGCAAAGAACATCATAAGGCTTATTAAAGAGGATAATTTTTCTATCGTTTTGTGCTATCTGTGGCTTAATTGCTCTTCTTGCAGGGCTTTTTTTTACACTACTGCGCGAATAAGTTCGACTAGTGTTGCGTTTGGCCGCTGAAGATGGCGAATGTTCGGCTTTATTTTTCATTAAATACACCGTGCAGGTTTTGGTAAGCCTGCAATTTTAGTTGCTTGTTTAGCCGGCCCTTTAGGGAAAAGTTTATACAGGTACATACTATTACCTTTATCTTCACCAAGTGCTTTAGCCATGGCTTTGACTAACATTCTGATTGCTGGGCTGGTATTGTACTCAAGATAAAATTCGCGGACAAAGTGAATAACCTCCCAATGCTGCTCAGTTAATATGATGCTCTCTTGTTGAGCAATAATATCGGCCAACTCTTTTGACCAAATAGTATGGTCCAGTAAATAACCTTGTTTATCTGTGTCTATTGTTTGATTATTAAATTTCAGCATGACTCACCACGTGATTGATTGTTTTGTAGATAAACTAAGTGCAACAAATTCTTCATAGCTGATCGGCTTGTCACTTAGATTTAGTGATATACCACGTGCCTGTGCATCATCTTTTAAGATATAAAGTGAATCAGCAAATTGTTTGTATTGTTCTTTAGCAAAGCAGGCATCACTCACTAATAAAATACTATCTGTGAGCATAATAAGATTGTCGAGCGTGTTTGCACTGTAATAGTTCAGTGGTTTTGAGAAAATATGCAAAGTGCTCATAGGGTCACCACATGCTGCTGGTTTTTAATTAACTGTTTTTGGGCGTTAAAGTTAACGGTTTTAGCTTCAATAAGTAGCTCATTTTTACTTAAACCAAAGTCAATAAGTGACTTTTCGCAGACGTAAATATTGTCAACATCGTATATTTCTAAGGTTTTAATATTTTTAAAAAAATCTTTTATTCCCAGGCTATTTGGGGTTTGATTTTTTTTTAGTGCTAACACCGCAGGGCCACTAAATAACCAACTAATATTTTGATCAACAGCGGCAAAAATAAGTGTCATATCAAGCGCATCGCGAATATGCATGTCATCAAATGGACTTGATTGGCTAATAACAAGTACGTTAATCATTTAAATTGTATCCATTTGTCTGCTTCACTGGCGAGCATAGCGAACTCAGCTAAACCGGCCACAGCAAATACGCCAGTACTTTGTGTATTTAGGCCTCGTTTCTCAGCGGCGGTAACACACAGCATAAGTTCAATGTCTTTATCTGCTAGCTGTTGCCAAAGTGACGAGGAGTTTAACTCATCTGAGGCAAGCTCAAAATGAGGTGAAGCATGGTAAATACCACCTTGGTACAAAAAGATTGCATCAACGCTATGTCCCTGCGCCAAACAAGCATGAGCAAACTTAACAATACGCTGTGTGGTATCGTGATCTGATGGTGGAGTATGTAAAGAAAGTACAAAACGTGCCAAAACTAATCCAATAAAAAAGCCCCAATAAAGGGGCTATTTTAACAGAACTATTTAATTAGTCATTATTTGCGCCAAGTAACGCAAGTAACGACGTAAATAGATTGTATACGCTTAAGTATAAAGAAACTGTTGCGCGGATATAATTGGTTTCGCCACCATTAATTATACGGCTTGTGTCGAATAATATCAGGCCAGACATAATTAACACTACCGCTGCATTAAGCACCATAAACATCAAAGAGCTACCTATGAAAATATTTACAATACTTGCCACGATAACAACAATTAAGCCTACAGTTAAAAAACCACCCATGAAAGAGAAGTCTTTTTTAGTGTTAAGTGCATAAGCAGACAAACCTAAAAAAATTAACGCTGTTGAGCCAAGGGCTTGCATAATTAGCATAGGGCCATTAGGCATAGCTGCGTAGTGGTTCAGCAAAGGTCCTAAACCAGCGCCCATTAATCCTGTAAACGCAAACACCCAAAATACACCAGACGCTGTATCCGCTTTTTTGTTAACTACAAAAAGCAGACCAAACGAAACCAGCGTAAATACCAGTCCCATGAAATAAGGTAATTGTAGGGCCATTGAAATGCCGGCAGTGACGGCACTAAATGCAAGTGTCATTGCAAGTAGAAAATAAGTGTTTTTAAGCACTTTGTTTGTTTCAATGGTCGACGTTACCGGTTTAGCAGTACTGTACGATTGATTAAATGCCATTGTAGAGCTCCTGTAAATGAAACTAGATAGTTCCTATAATTTAACTTCAGTTAGATTACCAACTCTTATATGTTTGGGCAAACCTTTGTAGAACAATAGACAACTAAATTTAAATAAAAGTTCACTCGCCGTACAGGAACCGCTCTTTTTGCTTTTTGTTTAAACAAATTAGTTGTTTTTTAATCACTTGAATAAATAATTGAAAAAAAAGCTTCACAAAGTCACAGGGTTTCCCTATTATTCAGGCCGTGAGGAGAGATGGCAGAGTGGTCGAATGCACCGGTCTTGAAAACCGGCAGGGGTTTATAGCCCCTCTAGGGTTCAAATCCCTATCTCTCCACCACCTTATTAAAATAATTATAAGTACTCGCTTACTTGTAATTTATGCACTTTCGGAGAGATGGCAGAGTGGTCGAATGCACCGGTCTTGAAAACCGGCAGGGGTTTATAGCCCCTCTAGGGTTCAAATCCCTATCTCTCCACCATTATATTAAAGCCCGCTTTTAGCGGGCTTTTTCATTTATCTTCCTATCATACTTTGCCTTTTAGCTAACATCGTTCATTGTAATTACGACCATAGTCTCTATTTCTATATCGAAGATCTTGGTGCATGCTAAATTAACCGTTTGGTGAGTATTTTTAGGAACTTATATGAAACATCAACTTGCTAAAAGCGTCGCACTTTCTCTCCTGTCGCCTGTTATTATTGGAGGCATATTAGGAATTTATTACGCTGTGACAATACGTGGTGACGCCGTTTCAATTTTTCTTGGGCTGTTAATGACGGCCATTGCCAATGCCCATATTGTGGGTTTGACCATGGCAGCTTTTGTTGTGCCCGGTTACCTGCTGATGTTTAAGTATTCTAAGGTTAATTACTCTGGGGTATTAACGCTTGGCTTACTCGGTGGTGCTATTTTTAGTTATCTGCTGAGTGCGACTTCGGGTGAGATATTTTTAATAAATAGTGTCATGTCTGGACTTGCTGCGGGACTGTTTTTATTTGGCTTACGTAAATCGGTACAAAGTTAATTGCAGATTATTTAACCAAGTGCATTGTAAAACCATGTAATTTCATTTTTTTTGCCCGTAAAAGGTTTCAATTTTTAGTGACAAAGAGTACCTTTAGCTACTGTATGTTTAATAAGAAGTAGTTTGGTATGCAAAAGCACGATTTTTACCAGTCATTAGTTAAGCAAACTGAATCGCTGATAGGCGGTGAATCAAACATAATTGCCAATATGGCAAACATTAGCGCGCTGTTATTTACTTCTTTAGAGGATGTAAATTGGGCGGGCTTTTATTTTATGGATTCACCGACTGAATTGGTACTTGGCCCATTTCAAGGCAATCCAGCGTGCATTCGAATTCCGGTAGGAAAAGGCGTATGTGGGACTGCTGCAGAAACTGAGCAAACCCAGTTAGTTTCAGATGTGCATGCGTTTGACGGTCATATAGCCTGTGATGCAGCGTCAAATTCTGAGATAGTTGTTCCTATCATGAAAAACGGCTCTGTATTTGCAGTACTTGATATAGACAGCCCAAGTATTGGCCGATTTGATACTGATGACCAAGCAGGGCTTGAAGCACTTGTAAAATGCTTAGAGGCTAGCTTGTAATGAAAGATTTGCTAAATGTTCAAGACTACCTTTTTGCCGTTCAAGATGTTGGTGATTGGGAAGGTGACGAAGAACTAGTAGCGCAAACGCTCAATGATTTGATTCATATGGCATGGGATCGTCTACCCGATGATTTAGACTGTGAATCAATTGATGAAATTATAAATGGTATTTGGGAACATTTACGTGGTGATATGGCTGTGATCGAAACTGACTTTGAAGAGTTAGCGGATTGGAGCATTCACTATGTTGATTCTGCCCTTGATGAAAAGATGTGATTAAATAGGTTCTAAAATGGAAACCACAAACAAGCTAAAAGATATTAATGAAGTATTGGCGTTCTTGTACCAAGAATTCCCACAATGTTTTAAACAAAAAGAAGGCATTCAGCCGCTGAAAGTCGGTATTTTTAAAGATATCGCTGAGCGTATTGAAGGCTCTGAAAAAGTAAGTAAGACTCAAGTACGCCAAGCACTTAGAAAGTACACTTCTAACTGGCGCTATCTTGAAGCGGTTACTAAATCTGAATTCCGTATTGATCTTGACGGAAATCAAGGCGAAAAAGTTGAGCAAGAGCATATAGACCACGCACAAAAAGCGTTGGAAGAAAGCCGTGCTAAAATGGCAAAACGCAAAAAGCAGCAACGCCCACGCCAAGACTCAGATGCAAAAACTCTCAAAAAGAAACCAGCAAATGCGGCTAAAAATCCATCACCTGCAGCAAAACCTGCCAAAGCCGCTGCGCCTAAGCGTTCAGGAAAAGTTGAACCTTTACCTGCAGGTGAGGTCAAGGTTAACAACAAGGTTAAAGTTAAACTTGGCCAAGCACTTGTTAATGCAGTAATCACTGAAGTAAACAAAGACGATGTTCACGTTGAACTAGTGACCGGTATGCAAGTAAAAACCAAAGCCGATAGCTTATACATTATTTAAGTTGCGAAAAAAATTAAGGAGTTGTGTATGAGTAAAAAGTTTAGACTCATTCCGTTAGTTGCTGCACTGTTTTCAGGTTCTTTATTTGCTGCAGTAGAGCAGGTAACAGTAGAAGACTTACCTTTGTTAAAACAAGAAAGTCAGCACGCTACAGCTAGCAAGCGAGTGGCTAATCTATTTACTCGTTCACACTACACACCGGTTCGATTTAATGATGAGCTTTCCAGTAAAGTGTTTGACCGTTATATCGAATCCCTTGATTTTAATAAAAGTGTGTTTTTAAAAAGCGATATTGATTCATTTGAGCAATATCGTTCTCTTTTTGATAATGCGCTTATCAGCGGCAAGCTAGGGTTCACATTTGATATTTTCAATTTAAGCCTTAAACGTCGTTTTGAGCGATATGAATTTTCGCTTTCGTTACTTGAAAATGAAATGACGTTTGACGAAGATGATGACTACTTTTACGATCGTGAAGAGGTGCCATGGGCGACTTCACAAGCACAGTTAGATGAAATTTGGCGTGAGCGAGTAAAATACGATGCGCTGCGTTTAAAAATGACCGGCAAAGAGTGGACTGACATAAAAGAGGTGTTGACCAAGCGATACAAAAACGCTGAGAAACGCCTTGTACAATCAAAGTCAGAAGATGCCTTCCAAATTTTGATGAATTCACTGGCACGCAGTATTGAAGCACATACATCCTATTTGTCACCGCGTCGTGCTGAACAATTTAAAATGGACATGGACTTAGAGCTTGAAGGGATTGGCGCTGTTTTAACACCAGATGAAGATTACACCGTTATTCGCAGTTTAGTACCAGGTGGCCCTGCTGATAAAACAGATCAAATCAAGGCCGATGACCGCATTATTGGTGTTGCTCAAGATGGCGAAGAATTTGTTGATGTTATTGGCTGGCGTTTAGATGACGTAGTCGACCTTATCAAAGGCCCTAAAGGCACAAAAGTACGCCTGCAGTATTTAAAAGGGGTCGATGCTCACGGAACACCAAAAATAGTTGAGATTGTTCGTGATAAAATCCGTTTAGAAGATAGAGCGGCAAAATCAGAGGTATTTGAAGCGAGTTACTCAGATCTTACTAGTAAAATTGGGGTAATTGAAATTCCTGGTTTTTACAATAATTTGTCTAAAGACGTTAAAGTTGAATTGGCAAAACTCAAAGAGCAAAAAGTTGACGGTATTATTATAGATTTACGTCAAAATGGTGGAGGGTCATTGTATGAAGCAACCCAACTATCAGGGCTGTTTTTTGATCAAGGCCCAGTGGTACAAATTCATACATTAAATAATCGCATTGAAGAGCAAAAAGATCGGGATGGCATTACTTATTATGACGGCCCACTTACCGTACTGGTAGATAGATACAGTGCATCTGCGTCTGAAATCTTTGCCGCCGCAATGCAAGACTATGGTCGTGCAGTGATTATAGGCGAGCAAACCTTTGGTAAAGGCACTGTGCAGCAGCACAAAGGCCTGGCTCGCGCTTATGATTTGTATGATAACCCATTAGGAAGCGTGCAATATACCATTGCTAAATTTTACCGAATCAATGGTGGCAGTACGCAGCACAAAGGCGTGATCCCAGATATTACTTTTCCCTCAGCGATTGACCCCGCAGAATGGGGCGAAAGTAAACAAGATAATGCGCTTCCTTGGGATAGCATAGTAGCAGCACAATATAAGCAAATAGGGCGTTTAACTCCGGTTATTAGTGTGCTTGAAAAACAACATAGTGAACGAATTAAATCAGAGCCTGAATTTAATTATGTATTTGAAGATATTGCACGTTACAACGAAGAGAAAGATCGTAAAACTATTTCTTTAGTTGAAAAAATACGTATTAAAGAAAAAGATGAGAATGAAGCCCGAGCACTAGCGCGCACTAATGAGCGTCTAAAACGTTTAGGCAAATCGGCTGTAGAAAACCTTGATGATGTACCCGAGGTCATTGAAAAGTTGGATCCATTCCTAGAAGAAGCCGCACTTATCACCCAAGATTATATTAACTATGGTCGTGTAGCTAAGCAGTAAAAAAGCTATATTCTATAAAAAGGCGCTAAAGCGCCTTTTTTACTATCGATAATTTACTAAATTGTTATAATCGCCGACTACTAAAAGTTGAGCTAGATCAAGGTTGCTCAATAAATGCGCGTACGTGCTAATAAAAATAATCAACATGCACTGGATGTGTGTAGGAGTCTATATTTTGAAGCCCATTGAAGAAAAACCATTAAAAAGTGCCTCGTTATTTGATGCACTTATCCCAATCGCAGTATTGATTTGCTTATTAGGTGCCGCTGTGTACCTATTTGGTGATGACTCATCATCGGGGCCAAATCAAATTGCCTTGTTGTTTGCAACATTTGCAGCTGCCTTGATTGGTTTAAAAAATGGCTACACATGGAAAAAATTAGAAGATGCAATGATTGAGGGGATCACCTTATCGCTCAGCGCTATTTTAATCTTACTTATGGTGGGGGCCTTAATTGGCACTTGGTTATTATCTGGAACTGTACCAACCTTAATTTATTACGGCCTACAAATTATCAACCCTAGCTGGTTTTATGCGGCGAGTTGTTTAATTTGTGGCATTGTTGCCATGAGTATTGGTAGTTCATGGACAACGGCTGCGACGATTGGTGTTGCTTTACTAGGCGTTGCTTCTGGACTTGGACTTGAGCCTACAGTAACCGCCGGTGCCGTTATATCAGGCGCTTATTTTGGCGATAAACTAAGTCCATTATCAGAAACAACTAATTTGGCACCTGCCGTTGCTGGAGCCGATTTATTTGAACATATACACCACATGCTATGGACGACTGTTCCGAGCTTTGTGATTGCATTAATTATCTTTGTATTTATGGGCTTTAACGCCACGGTTGCAGGCGAAGCAGGTCAAATAAACCATATAACATCGATTCTTCAACAAAACTTTAATATTGGTTTAGAGATGTTAGTGCCTTTAATCGTGTTACTCGTGCTAGCCATCAGAAAAATGCCAGCCTTTCCGGCTATTTCAATCGGTGCTGTGATAGGTGCCGTGTGGGCAATGTTATTTCAATCCGATTTAATTGCTAGTCAAATTGATATCAGTCAGGGCGAATTTGTTGGTTACTTTAAACTTGTTTGGACGACATTTTTTGATGGTTTTACCATTAACACGGGTGATGAAAAAATGGACTCGTTACTCAGTGGCGGCGGTATGTCAGCTATGTTAACAACCACTTGGCTGATTATGACGGCACTGATGTTCGGTGCAATTATGGAAAAAACGGGGCTGCTTGATATATTCGTTAAAAGTATCCTTAAAGTCGCTAAAAGCACCGGCTCACTGATAGCCTCTACAATTGCAACCTGTATTGGTACTAATATTATCGCGGCCGATCAGTATATTGCTATAGTTGTACCTGGGCGTATGTTTAAAGAAGAATACAAAAAACGCGGCTTAAAGCCCGTTAACTTGTCACGTACGCTAGAAGATGGTGGCACCATAACCAGCCCGCTCATACCATGGAATACTTGTGGTGCGTATATGCAAAGTGTTCTATTAATCAATCCTTTTGATTATGCACTTTATGCCTTCTTTAACCTTATAAATCCTTTCTTAGCCGTTATTTACGCTTACTTAGGTATTAAGATACTGCGTATCAAACCTAAACAAATGGCTTAATTTAAGTAGCTCCTTTTTATTATTAAAAGGAGCTATTTTTTTGGAGTGATCATGACTGAACTACAAAAACCGCAAGCAGAATATTTAAAAGACTACAAAGCCCCTGATTTTTCAATTGAACATACAGAGCTGACTTTCGACTTGCAGCCGTTAACAACTCAAGTCAATGCTTTGTTGACGCTTAACCGCGTGGGTGATGCAAATGCTCCTCTGGTATTAGATGGCATTGACTTAACCTTGATCTCTTTGTCAATTGAAGGCACAGAGCTGACAGATTACAGTATTATAAATGAGCAATTAATTATTAATAATCTGCCTGAACAATGCCAGCTAAGCATAGTGACGCAAACATCACCGCAAACAAACACCTCACTTGAGGGCTTGTATTTATCGGGTGGGGCCTACTGTACTCAATGCGAAGCGCAAGGGTTCAGAAAAATAACTTATTATATGGACCGCCCTGATGTACTTTCAACGTTTGATGTAACGATAATTGCCGATACGACATTCCCACATTTACTTTCTAATGGTAACCAAGTGGACAGTGGCGAAACACACGATGGGCGTCATTTTGTAAAATGGCAAGACCCGTTCAAAAAGCCGAGTTATTTGTTTGCTTTAGTGGCAGGGGACTTTGATGTTTTACACGATAAATACACAACCCGCAGTGGTAAAGACGTCACCCTAGCGTTATTTGTTGATAAAGGAAACTTACCTAAAACAGCGCATGCCATGACCTCGCTTAAAAAAGCGATGGCATGGGATGAGTCACGTTTTAATTTAGAATACGACCTTGATATTTATATGATTGTTGCCGTTGATTTTTTCAATATGGGAGCAATGGAAAATAAAGGGTTAAATATATTTAACAGCAAATGCGTGTTAGCAAATCAACAGACCGCAACTGATAAAGATTTTCATACCATTGAGTCTATTGTCGGACATGAGTACTTTCATAATTGGACAGGTAACCGTGTTACGTGTCGTGATTGGTTTCAATTGTCTTTAAAAGAAGGCTTAACGGTATTTAGAGATCAAGAATTTAGTAGTGACCTGGGTTCGCGCGCGCTCAATAGAATTGATGCAGTAAAAGTAATGCGTACTCATCAATTTAGTGAAGATGCAGGCCCAATGGCTCATCCTATACGTCCAGAAAAAGTGATTGAAATGAATAACTTTTACACTGTGACAGTGTATGACAAAGGGGCTGAAGTTATTCGTATGATGCACACTCTGTTAGGTGAGAAAAACTTTCAAAAAGGTATGACATTGTATTTTGAGCGTCATGATGGTCAAGCGGTCACCTGTGATGACTTTGTTGCTGCTATGAGTGATGCATCTTCAATTGATTTATCACAATTTAAGCGTTGGTATAATCACTGTGGTACACCGCGTTTAAATGTGACGAAAGCCTATGATGAAAGCGCACAAATATTCACTCTCACCATTGAGCAACTAGCGCCACTAAATCAGCCTGAAAATGCAATGTTGCATATCCCTTTTGCGATTGAACTTTTAGATTCACAAGGCCAGAGTATTGCCTTGCAATACCAAGGTAAACAGCTTGATCATGTATTAAATGTAACTCAAGCTAAGCAAACGTTTTATTTTGATACGATAAAAAGTAACCCAATCGCCGTGTTACTGGAAGATTTTTCAGCACCGTGTATTTTAAATCAGCATGTGACTGAGGCTGATTTGTTACATATTATGCGTTTTGCACGCAGTGATTTTTCACGTTGGGATGCACAACAACAACTGTTTATTAATGCGCTCAAAGCAAACGTTGTTTCAGCAAGTAATTTACCATTGAGCGGTGATGTAATTGGTGCGTTACGAACATTAATTTCTCAGCGTGAGGGTGATTTAGCGCTAATTGCTGAACTTTTAAAGCTGCCGAGTTTTGATACCTTAGCTGCTGAGTTTGACGTAATACCGGTTGATGATATTACCAGTAATATTGAGTTGTTCGAACAGCAAATCGCCACGCAACTTCAAGCTGAATTTTTAAGCTGTTACCAAGCAATCACCGATGATGGCAGCGTAAGTGCCCAAGCGGTGGCTATTCGCGCCCTTAAGCAGCTTTGTTTACACTACTTAGCAAAAACCGACAGTGCTAAAGCTGTAAGTTTAATTGAACAAGCCGCGTCATCGACCAATATGACCAACGTGCTAGGCGCGCTTAGCAGTGTTGTTAAAGCGGTACATCCATTATCCAATCAATTACTCGGGCATTTTGACAGTCAGTGGCGTCATGACGTGCTAGTAATGGATAAATGGTTTGCGCTGCAAGCGATGAACAGTGGCGATGATGCGATTGAAAAAATTAAGGGATTGTATACCCATCCTTGTTTTGATTTTTCAAACCCAAATCGTGTGCGCGCGTTAGTAGGAAGTTTCTCTCATTTTAATACAGCGCAGTTTCACCGCTTAGATGGTAAAGGTTATGAGTTACTTGGCGATTTGTTGATTAAGCTTAATGACATTAACCCACAAAACGCATCACGCATGTTAACCCCGTTTATGTCATGGCGTCGATATGATGAGACTCGCGCTAGTGCAATGAAGGCCCAGCTAGAGCGCTTAGCAAACTTAGTCGGATTGAGTGACGATTTATTTGAAAAGGTTGAAAAAGCCTTACAATAAATCATGATAGAATATTATTTTAGTATACATTTGAGCTATACCGAGTGCATGGACTATTACCATGGCCGGTATAGCTCAATTCAAGTGACAGCCGATAATGGCAAAACCATTCGTTTTTCTGCCCATCACCTTCGTCCGTTTATCTCTAGTTTGGGTATTCGAGGCCGATTTAGACTTATTTTAAGCAATGAAAACAAGTTCATCCGTCTTGAACGAGTAGCTTAGTTATATTTTTTTGTGATATAAATACCTACAAATATTGCCTTTTTGTTAATTTCGATTTGTTCTATTGTTAATTTACGTGTATAAATTATCTGGTAGGACGTCTTACCAATACGTAAACGTCAAACAAGTAAAAAATTTATAACTGATTGAAGGCGACCATTTGTAATTTGTTTAATTCGCTTCTATCGTTACGATTATACTAAAAACAATAACTTGATCACACAAAATACCCGCGACAGGGGGGAACCAAAATGATAAGAAGATCGCTTTTTGTTAAAAATAAAATAGTACTTGGCTTAACAGCTGCGGCTATAGGTTTATCAGCAGCACAGACACAGGCTGCAACATTTGAGGCCGGTGGTTTTGATATCACCTTTGATTCTACTTTTTCTTATGGGCAGAGCGTTCGCGTTGAAGACCGTGACTTTAATCTCATTGGTAAAAGTAATAACCCATCGTTTGATTGGACGGGTTATAACCCTGCAATCAACACGATTTACTCTTCTCAAGACGTGTGGGCACAGCCGGGCTCTTACTCGAATAACGGCGATGCGGGTGGTTTAAACTTTGATAGCGGTGAGTCTTTCTCAAAACTATTAAAGGGCACCCATGATTTATCAATAAGTAAAGATAACTACGGGTTATTTACCCGTTTTATGTATTTTTATGATTTTGAATTGATGGATGGCAACCGTGCCTATGTTAACCCCACATCAGGTGGTGGAGTTGACCCATGTGATGACGATGATACGAAAGAACAAAGCTGTGCTGACATTCGTTTACTTGATGCTTATGTGTGGGCAAACTTTGATTTAAATGAGGGTAAAAACCCGCTTTCAATTCGGCTTGGTCAGCAAGTGGTTAACTGGGGGGAAAGTACGTTAATTTCTCACGGTATTAACGTAAACCCGGTCGATATAGACAGATTAAAAGCCCCCGGTGCTGAACTAAAAGAAGCATTTATTCCGGTGGGAATGCTGTGGGCCTCATTAGGGCTGACAGAAAACATGACGTTAGAGGGCTTTTATCAGTACCAATGGCATGAAACACGCCTACCTGCGGCGGGAACTTATTTCTCTACCAATGACTTTGCCGCTGAAAACGGTTATCAGCAAAATGTGCAACTGGGCTTTACTTCAAACCCTGACATTGATTTAGCGTTCTTAACAGATAGTTTAAATAACCTAATGAGCACTTATGGTCAAGTGGCTGCAAGTCAAGGTATTGACCCATCAAGCGCGGCTGGCAAACAGTTACTGGCAAATATGTATTTAGCGCACCCCACCAAGGTTGCCCTCAAAGGCAAAGGGTATGACGGTAAAACAGAACCTGACGATGGTGGCCAATACGGTTTGCGCTTAGGCATGTTTTTACCACAGTGGAACGATACTGAAGTGGCACTTTACCACGTTAATTACCACAGTCGTCGTCCACTTATATCGGGGCGCGTGTCTAATTTTACGCAGGCATCAATCCAGCAAGATTTAGCGATGATTGCCACAACAGAAATCACTTCTGATAATGTCTCCGACTTAAAAGCATTTGCCAAAGCGACAAACGAATACCCTGAAGACATTAAACTATATGGCTTAAGTTTTAATACTCCGCTTGGCGGGACCGCGTTTGCGGGTGAATTTACCTTTCGTGAAGACGAACCGTTGCAAATTGACGATGTAGAATTACTTTATGCTGCTATGCCTGAACAATTAGCTATTGCTGGTTTACGCCCTGAATTTGCGGGTATTTCGCAAATGAGTAAAGGGGATGCTTTAAGTGTAGTAGGCCCAGGTGAACTTGCTAAGGGCTATATTGAACGCAATACTGCACAACTGCAGTTTACAGCAACGCATTTATTTGGCCCGTCACTAGGTGCTGATAGCTGGGCGGTTGTAGGTGAAATTGGTGGTGTACGTATTAATAATATGCCCAAATACGATGAAATGCGTTTAAATGTTTCAGGTACTGGTCGAAGCGGTGTTATTCAAGGTCCAGGGAGCTCAGATTATTCTGCACTTCAGATGGCGTTATCAAATGGCCCTGAACAAAAATCGTTTGCTAGTGCTTCATCATGGGGCTACCGCCTGATTGCTAAAGGTGATTATTATAATATTTATGATGGTGTTAATTTCTCACCTCGCTTTGTGTTTTCGCATGATGTAAATGGTAATACACCGGATCCCATGTTCTTATTCATTGAAGATCGTAAATCATTAGGTGCAACTATGAGCTTTAACTATCAAAATGCATGGTCTTTAGATGTTAGTTACAACGCATTTTGGGGGGGTGGCGACATCAACACTTTCTCTGACCGAGATTACGTTTCTTTTAACTTAAAATATTCTATTTAGGGGTAACATTATTATGATTAAAAAACCTACCCTCATTGCTACAGCGTTTTGTAGTTTGTTTGCAAGTCACGGCGCATTGGCTAAAATTAGCCCAGAAGAGGCAGCTCGTCTTGGTAAAGATTTGAGTCCACTGGGTGCAGAAATAGCAGCGAATGCTGATGGTTCAATACCTGCTTGGAACGGCGGTATTACACAAGTACCAGCTGGTTATGAGCCAGGTATGCACCACTTAGACCCTTATGCAACTGATGACGTTTTATTCACTATTGATAAAAGCAATATTGATAAATACAAAGAAAACCTAAGTCCAGGGCAAATAGCATTATTTGACGCGTACCCTGATACATTTAAAATGCCAATTTACAAAACCCGTCGTTCAGCGTCTTTCCCTCAGTATGTATACGATGCGACTAAACAGTTTGCTACAACAGCTGAGTTAGTAGAGGGCGGTAATGGTATTAAGAGCACAGCGATTGGTATTCCATTTCCAATTCCTAAAACGGGTTTAGAGGCAATTTGGAACCATTTACTTCGCTATCGTGGCCAGTCAATTGAACGTTTTGGTGGCCAAGCTGCACCTACCGCATCAGGTTCGTATAGCTATGTCGGCTTTGACGAGCAGTTGTTAGTTAAATACTCAGATCCAAATGCAACACCCGCTGAGCTAAAAGATTCTAATATTTTGTTTAAGTTTAAACAGCAAGTCACTGAGCCTGCTCGTTTGGCAGGTACGGCGTTATTAGTTCATGAAACCATGGATCAAATATTAACTCCTCGTCAAGCGTGGACGTACAATTCAGGCCAGCGTCGTGTGCGCCGTGCGCCAAATGTTGCTTATGATGCACCGGGCACAGCAGCAGATAGCCTGCGCACAACCGATGACTTTGATATGTTTAACGGCTCGCCAAATCGTTATGACTGGACGTTAAAAGGTAAGCAAGAGCTATATATTCCTTACAATAGTTACAAGCTTCACAGTGATAAGCTATCCTATGATGATATTTTAAAACCAGGCCACATCAATCCTGAGCATACGCGTTATGAAAAACACCGTGTGTGGGTTGTAGAAGCAAATTTAAAAGGCGATACGCGTCACATTTATAAAAAACGTGTGTTTTATATAGATGAAGACAGTTGGCAAGTACATGTTACCGATATTTATGATAACCGCGACCAACTTTATCGTGTAGCCATGGCTTATGGTATTAATTACTATGAGGTTCCTACACACTGGAGCACGCTTGAAGTTTATCACGATTTAAATTCACGACGTTATTTAGCCATTGGTTTAGATAACCAACAAAAGATGTACGATTTTTCTCAATCGTTTAACGACAATGAGTTTACATCAGGTGCTTTACGTCGCGCTGGTAGATAGTATAAAAGCAGGCACTTAGCTATCTAGGTGCCTTTTTTCTTTCACATCGCGTTTGTCTTTTAACGCACAGGTTTTCCTCTTAATATCAGACAAACAAATCCTCAGTTCAAGGCGAATTTATATTATGAAGTATTTGCTCTATGCCAGCCTGTTTTTAACTAGTGCAAGTTTTGCAAATAGCGCGCCTCAAGATGCTATTAGCGCGATTAATGCAAATAAAACACTCCTTACAGACATTATAAAAACGTCTGCAGGGCTCATTGCTGTTGGTAAACATGGCACAGTTATTAAAAGTGTAGATGGTAAAGATTGGCAACAAGCACAGTCGGTGCCTACGCAAGTATTATTAACAGCGGTTGACTTTACAAACAGTGCTAATGGTTGGGCATGTGGACATGATGCTACTATTATCAATACCACAGACGGCGGTGATAACTGGCAATTACAACAAGCCAACTCAGCCTTAGATAAACCTTGCTTAGATATTTATTTTAAAGATGACTTAAATGGTTACGCAGTGGGTGCTTATGGCATGTTTTATCAAACTAGCGACGGTGGTAAAAACTGGCAAAAGCGTTTTTTAGATTCATTATTATTTAGTGAAGATAGAGACTATTTAAACGATTTGAAAGAAACGGACCCGCAAGGATATGAAATAGAGACCTCTTCTATTTTGCCTCATTTTAATCGTATAGAACCGACAAACACAGGATTGATACTTGTGGGTGAAATGGGCCTGTTGGCAAAAAGTGATGACGATGGCCAAACATGGCAGCGTTTAGATGAAATTTATCCTGGTTCATTTTTTGGTTTTGCAGCTGATACATCAAAGCAGATTGTTGCAGGGCTTCGCGGTAATATTTTTATAAAAAAAACCGACACTACACAGTGGCAGCAATTAGACAATGACAAAACCGCCACTATTAATAGCATTATTAACTATAACAATAAACAGTGGCTGCTATTGGCTAACAGTGGTGTTATTTTTCACCTAAAAGACGATGCGCTGTCGTATGAGCAAATGGCGGATGGTAAAGCGATTCTTGATGGCGTGATTGTTAAAGATAAACTTATCATGGCGACAGAAAACGGCATTAAAGTGAAGGAGTTGACCCCTTAATGCAAGCAATTTTAGATTTTTTAGAAAAAGCGATTTTTAGGCATCGCTTAATAGTATTGGTTAGTTTTGTGTTGATCACGTGTTTATTGGTTTTTAAAGCAACACAGATTCAACTTGATGCATCATTTAACAAAAATATTCCGCTCAATCATGAGTATATGAAGGTTTACACCAAACACGAAAGGCAGTTTGGTGGTGCAAATAGTATTTTAATTTCAGTATGTGATGACAGCGGCGATATTTTTAATCCTGAGTTTTTCACCCAGTTAAAAGCCGTACACGATCAGCTTTATTTTATTCCTGGTATAAATCGTCCTTTAGTAAATTCAATTTTTTCACCCAGTGCGCGCTTTGTTGAAGTTGTTGAAGATGGATTTGCCGGTGGCCCCATTATTCCAGCCAATTTTAAAGCAGATAAGCAGGGTTTGGGCGTTGTAAAAGAAAATATAGAAAAAGCTAAAGTAGTGGGTCGGATGATAGCAAGCGATTATTCGTGTGCCATGGTATCTGCGCAACTATTAGAAACTGACCCGCAAACTCAGGAAAAATTAGACACCCTTGCTTTTGCCAAAAAACTAGAAAGCGAAGTTCGTGAACCGCTCAGCACTGATGATATAAGTATCCATATTATTGGTTTTGCAAAAATGGCCGGGGATATTGCAGAGGGTGCTAAAGGGGTGGTGCTATTTTTTGCCATTGCCATCGCGTTTACTTTTGTGATGGTATGGTTGTTTTGTGGCAGCATAAAACTGACTATTTTACCTATTGTGTGCTCTATTATTGCTGTTATTTGGCAACTGGGCTTGTTATCTAGCTTAGGTTTTGGCCTTGATCCCATGTCAATTTTAGTGCCATTTTTAGTGTTTGCTATTGGTGTAAGCCATGGCGTGCAAATGATTAACGCAATAGGCAAAAAAGTGGGTGAGGGTAAATCGACTCCTGTGTGTTGCCAGTCAAGCTTCAGATCTTTATTGGTTCCTGGCGGTATTGCGTTGTTATCCGACACGGTTGGCTTTTTAACATTATTAACGATTGATATTGGTATTATTCGTGAACTTGCTATTACCGCAAGTTTAGGGGTGGCGGTTATTATATTTACCAACCTAATTTTACTGCCTGTTTGGGCATCGTATATGCGTTTTGAAAATAGTATTCATATTCAATCGGGCGATGCAAATAAGCCAAATATACTCGATGCCATGCGTGATTTGTTGGTTAAAGCAACAGATCCTAAAACAGCAAAAATAATTATTGGCTTTACGCTTGTATTATTTGCATTGGGTTATTGGCAAGCAGATAAAATGCGTATTGGTGATTTGCACGCAGGCGCGCCGTCATTGCATCAAGATGCACGGTATAACCAAGATACGTTTTTAATATCAGATAAATACACCATTTCTTCGGATATTCTAAAAGTTATTGTTGAGGCTTACCCAGCGGCTTGTACAGAGCATGATGTGATGGAGCGAATATCACGTTTTCAATATAAAGTTGAAAATTTACCTGGGGTTCAATCTGCGGTAAGTTTAAGCTCTGTTGCACAATCAGTGAATGCCGGTTACAACGAGGGAAATCTAAAGTGGCAAAGTTTGCCGCGTAATTCCGCAAGTTTAGTACAAGCCACCTCACGTGTTGAAACCAGTACCGGTTTACTCAATGGGGATTGCTCTGTGATGCCAGTGATCATATTTTTAGATGATCATAAGGCGCAAACGATTGATAACGTAATTAAAAACGTTAAACAATTTGCAACTGAAGAAGGGACAGATAAGCTCGCTTTTAAATTGGCGTCTGGTCCTGTGGGTGTTATGGCAGCAACCAATGAGTCAGTATCGGCTGCACAAATACCCATGATGCTTTATGTTTATGGTGCAGTTATTGTGCTTTGTTTGTTGAGTTTTAAGAGCGTTAAGGCAACGATTGCCGTTGTACTTCCGTTATATATTGTATCAACACTTGCTCAAGCGCTAATGGTGCAGCTTGAAATAGGTTTAACAGTTTCTACCTTGCCTGTTATTGCATTAGGTGTGGGTATTGGTGTTGATTACGGTATTTATATTTTGTCATCTATGATGGGACAGCTTAAACAAAATGTGCCTCTGAGTATTGCATATCGTAATGCACTCATTGAACGAGGAAGCGCTGTATTATTTACCGGTATTACACTGGCAATAGGTGTAAGTACGTGGATTTTTTCTGATTTGAAGTTTCAAGTAGATATGGGAATTCTGCTTACCTTCATGTTTTTAGTAAATATGCTGGGGGCGGTGTTACTTTTACCCGCAATTGGCAGCTTACTCTGGACTGACCAGAAAAAAGAAGGTGAATAAATTTGCTCCAAAATGGCCAGTAATGGCCATTTATATCTATATTTTGTGAATAGATGACCAAATAGCTGAAATGCTTAAAATGTTTTCATCGAAAAGGCTGTTTATTAGTTTCAAAAGGGTTAGAATTTAACTGACTCCACGCTAATAAATGGCTGTACAAATATTCTACTAACTAGTAGTAATAGATTAAGGAACATACAATGACACGAAAAGAAGGCCAAGCCTCGGTTATTTTAGATAACGTCTGCAAGCTCATCCAGAAAAAAGTCCACGCTGATAATGTGTTACTCGTTGAAAAATTCGCCAAAACCTTGTACAGCAATATGTCTAGAGAGGATTTGGCAAATCGTATTGACAGTGATTTATATGGTGCCGCACTCAGTCTTTGGAATTCGCTAGAAAAAAATACATCAGATGACGCCGTTATTCGCGTTTTTAATCCTGAAGTGGCAAAAGATGGCTGGCAGTCATCACATACTATTGTAGAGATTATTGCTAAAGATATGCCATTTTTAGTTGATTCTGTGCGTATGGCCATGACCAGAGAAAACATAGCCTCTCACTTACTTCTTCATAGTCCACTTAAAATTCAACGTGATAAAAACGAAAAAATATCTGGATTATCAAGTTTAAAAGCAGAACAAGAATCAACCTCTACAAAAACAGTGTTTTTTATCGAAATTGACCGTCAAACAGACACTGCTGTTATTGAATCTTTTAAAAAAGAACTTGAATCTGTACTGGTTGATGTTTCGGTGGCTGTTGAAGATTGGCAGCCTATTCGCGAAAAACTGATAGCGGTTAGCAAAAGCTTACCTAAAAACCACAAAGATAAAGATGACAACGAGGTTAATGAAACCGTTGAGTTTTTAGATTGGTTGGTAAAAGATAATTTTACTTTGATGGGGTATCGTCAATATGAACTATCGCCAGTTCAAGGCGATTATCAGTTAAAAGGTAAAATGGATACCAGCTTAGGATTAATGAAAAACGCTGATACTGAACACACACGTTTACTTTCTGAGTTACCTGAAGTCGCGCAAAGAGAAGCGCGCAGCAGTAATTTACTGATTTTAACTAAAACAAATTCACTGTCTCGTGTGCATCGCCCTGCTTATATAGATTATGTGGGTGTGAAGCGTTTTGACGACAAAGGCAATGTTATCGGTGAAGATCGTTTTATTGGCTTGTTCTCATCAAACTTTTATAACAATAGCGCCGCTGATGTGCCTGTACTTAAGAGTAAAATTAATCGCATCATGGATATGTGTGATTTTGCTAAGGGTACACATGCTTACAAAGCTGTATTAAATATCCTAGAGACCTATCCGCGTGATGAACTTGTGCAAGCTAGTGAACGCGAGCTACTTGACGTTGCCATGGGCGTATTACAAATTCAAGAACGTGATATGTGTCGCTTATTTGTGCGCAAAGATGCATACGGCCGTTTCTTATCATGCATGGTGTATGTGCCGCGCGAACGTTACAACACGGCGCTGCGTCGTGAAACACAGACAATTTTAGCTAATGCGTTTAACTCTGACGCGCAAGTTGAATTTACTACTTATTTTTCTGAGTCAACACTGGCGCGTACCCATTATACCGTTCGTGTGACCGACAACAATATTGAATATAACGTGAAAGACATAGAGAATAACCTAATCGAAGCTGCTCGTACTTGGGAAGACAAACTACAATCAGCCTTACTTGAATCGGCGGGTGAGGTACGTGGAAATGAACTAAATCGTAAATACTGCAACGCGTTTGCACGCTCATATAAAGAAGAAGTACTACCTAGTGCCGCAGTAGTTGATATTGAAAAACTTGAATTACTTAATAATGACAACAAGCTGGAAATGTTGTTTTACCGTCCGCAAGAAGAAGCAAACAGTAATATTGTTCGTTTAAGCTTATTTCATAAAGATGAGCCAATTCACTTATCTGATGTTATGCCGATGCTTGAAAACTTTGGCCTGCGAGTAATTGGTGAAACACCTTATTCAGTTGAAACCAGCGATGGTAGCATTAATTGGATCATGGATTTCTCAATGCTCATTGATAGCAAAGGGATGGCTGACTTTGATAAAATTTCAGCGCGTTTTCGTGCCGCACTAACCAGTGTATGGGCAAATCGTTTAGAAAATGATGGCTTTAACCGATTAGTATTAATGGGTGGATTAACTGGCCGTGAAGCATCTGTTTTACGTGCCTATGCTAAATATATGCGTCAAATTGGGGTAACCTTTTCACAAACATATATTGAAAGCACATTTGCAAATTATCCGCACATTGCCGCTAAAATTGTTAATTTATTTGCTAAAAAATTCTCACTTAAAAACCCAGCCAGTGAAAAAACCCTGACAAAACTTGGGGCTGAAATTTATTTAGAGCTTGAAAACGTCGCCAATCTGGATGATGACCGTATTATCCGTTTATACGTTGATATGATAGTGGCAACGCTGCGTACTAACTACTTCCAAAAGGATGCTGAGGGTAAACTTAAGTCATATATTTCATTAAAAATACAACCAAGCTTAATTCCAGACGTGCCATTACCAGTGCCTGCATTTGAGATATTTGTATATTCTCCACGCGTTGAAGGTGTGCATTTACGTTTTGGTAAAGTAGCGCGTGGTGGTCTTCGTTGGTCAGACCGTCGTGAAGATTTCCGCACTGAAGTACTTGGCTTAGTAAAAGCGCAGCAAGTTAAAAATACCGTGATTGTACCGGTAGGCTCAAAAGGTGGCTTTGTATGTAAACAACTACCGAGCGAACGTGAGGCGTTTATTAAAGAAGGCCAAGAATGTTATAAAATTTTCATTCGTGGTTTACTTGATATCACCGATAACATTGAACGCGGTGAAGTTGTGCCTGCCATTAATGTTACTCGCCACGATGAAGATGATGCTTATTTAGTGGTTGCAGCGGATAAAGGCACAGCGACATTCTCTGATATAGCTAATGGCATAGCAAACGAATATAACTTCTGGCTTGGTGATGCATTCGCATCAGGTGGGTCGGTTGGCTATGACCATAAGAAGATGGGGATCACTGCGCGTGGTGCATGGGAGTCAGTAAAACGCCATTTCCGAGAAATGGATATTAACTGTCAAACCACAGATTTCACTGTTGTTGGCATTGGCGATATGGCGGGCGATGTATTTGGTAATGGTATGTTGTTATCAAAGCATATTCGTTTGCAAGTCGCATTTAACCACATGCATATATTTGTCGATCCAAACCCAGATGCAGCCGTTTCTTACCCAGAACGTGAGCGGTTATTTAACTTACCACGCTCATCGTGGGAAGATTATAACAAAGAATTAATTTCTAGTGGCGGTGGGGTGTTCTCACGTGCAGCAAAATCGATTTCCCTGACTCCAGAAATGAAAAAAATGTTAGGTACTAAAAAAGCCAGCATGACACCTAATGAGTTAATCAAAGCATCACTGATGATGGATTGTGATTTGCTTTGGAATGGTGGTATTGGTACTTACATTAAACACTCTAAAGAGACAGACGCCGATGTAGGCGATCGTGCAAACGATGCGCTGCGCATAAATGGTAAAGACCTAGGTGCTAAAGTATTTGGCGAAGGGGGTAATTTAGGTACAACGCAACTTGGTCGTATTGAATTTGCGACTAAAGGTGGTCGTGTAAACACTGACTTTATCGATAACGTAGGTGGTGTTGCGTGTTCAGATAACGAAGTTAACATTAAAATTTTACTTAATGGCTTAGTTGCTGAAGGGGATTTAACCCGTAAACAACGCGATGAGTTACTTTACTCTATGACCGATGAAGTGTCTGAATTAGTACTTAAAGATTGTTACCGTCAGACTCATACTCTTTCAATTACTCAATCAAAAGGTACGTCTACGCTTAAAGAAAAAGTGCGCTTTATTCATGCGCTTGAAAAAGAGGGCAAGTTGGACCGTGCTATTGAGTTTATCCCTACCGATGAAGAATTAGCAGAGCGCGCAGCTGCGGGTAAAGACTTAACGCGTCCTGAGCTTTCTGTGCTGGTCTCTTATGCCAAAATGGTGCTTAAAGAGTCACTTGTTACTGACGAAATTACCGAAAATCCGTATTATCGTCAGTTGTTAGTTAAATCATTCCCACGTCCACTGCGTGAGAAGTTTAACGATGCAATGAATCACCACCCACTGCGCAAAGAAATTATCGCTACCAAATTAGCAAACAATATTGTTAACGATATGGGTTTGAATTTCATGGTGCGTATGAATGAAGAAACTGGTGCAAATGAGGCTGAAATTGCATTATGTTATTCAATTGCCAGTGAAATTTTCCAAATGCGTGAAACATGGTTATCTATTAGTGACTTAGACAATAAGATACCGGCAAGCGTACAAACAGAAATGTTGTATCAATTACGTCGTACTGTTCGTCGGGCAACACGTTGGTTCTTGCGTCATCGTACAAAAGCGCAAACGATTGAACAAGCGATTGACATGTTTGCACCTACATTTGCAGATTTAAGTGAAAACTTAAGTAAATACATCGTGGAAAATGAAAACGAGCGTATTGTAAGCGAACGTGAACAACTCACACAAAACGGTGTACCAGATGCTATTGCACAACGTATTGTGTCATTATCAAGCTTATTCTCAGTGATGGATTTAACGCAGATTGCGCAAAATTCACAGCGTAGTATTGATATGGTGTCACATACTTACTTTAAACTCGGTGCGAAAATGGGCTTACATTGGTTCTTAGATCAAATTACCAATCAGCCTGTTTCTAATCACTGGCAAGCACTTGCAAGGGCTTCTTATCGTGAAGAGTTAGATTGGCAACAACGAACGCTATCTGAAGTGGTTCTTAATAGCTTTGAAGGTGATAGCAGTGATGTTGATGCTCAAATTGAACAGTGGATGCAAAGCCAAGAGTTGCTACTTCAACGTTGGAAGCACATGTTAACTGAGTTTAAAACATCGCAAAGTCATGATTTTGCAAAATTCTCAGTAGCACTTAGAGAACTTATGTTGCTAGGTCATAACTGTGATACAACAGGAAAATAGTGAATGATTAAAATCAATCGTTAAACAGTTTTTTGTTATATAATACCTCAGCCTAGCCTGAGGTATTTTTTTGTCTATTATTTTAAGAGGATTATGTTGATGTTCTATGATTTAGCTCGCCGTTTTATGTTTACCCGAGATGCGGAGTGGGCACATGATTTTGCTCTTAATAATTTACGTCGTTTTGCTCACTCTCCTTTAAGTGCGGCATGGACACAAAATATTGCCAATAAACCGGTGAATTTTTTAGGTCTGGAATTTAAAAACCCAGTAGGGCTTGCAGCCGGTCTTGATAAAAATGCTGAATGTATAGATGCTTTTGCCCAAATGGGATTTGGTTTTGTTGAAGTAGGTACCGTGACACCGCGTCCTCAAGCGGGTAACGATAAGCCTCGTATGTTTAGATTACCGCAGTCAAATGCAATTATTAATCGTATGGGTTTTAATAATAAAGGCGTTGATAATTTAGTTAACAATGTAAAAGCAGCAAAATATAACGGCATTTTAGGTATTAATATTGGTAAGAATAAAGACACGCCTAATCAACAAGGTAAAGATGACTACATTCATTGTATGCGAAAAGTGTTTGCGCATGCATCATACATAACCGTTAATATTTCATCACCTAATACGCCCGGGCTTCGCGACTTACAATACGGTGCGGCATTAGATGATTTGTTGCAAAGCTTGAAAAATGAACAGTTGGATTTAATTGCTCAGCACAATAAAAATGTCCCTATGTTGGTAAAAATTGCCCCCGATCTTGATGCTATTCAAATTGCACAAGTGAGCGAATCACTGTTAAACAATAAAATTGATGGTGTGATTGCGACCAATACCACCCTTGAACGTAGTTTAGTGCAAGGTCAACAGTATGCGGATGAAGCGGGGGGATTATCAGGTGCGCCGGTTAGAGAGCGTTCAACTCATGTTGTTTCAGAACTAAAACGATTAACTAATAATCAATTACCTATCATTGGCGTGGGTGGTATTGAGGATGCTCAATCGGCTAAAGAGAAATTAAATGCCGGTGCAGATTTAGTTCAAGTTTATACCGGTTTTATTTACAAAGGACCGCGATTGGTCAAGTCGATTATTAACGGCTTATAATGAATTGTTATCTAAGCTTTTGATCGTTCGATAAATGTTCTAAATACATGTTTTAAAAATACTCAAAAGCAGCTATACTCTAAGCTTATTGTCTTATTTACATATTAAGTACTAGGAAGGGAGGAGCATATGTTACAAGCGTCAAAGCAATGGCAGTGGATAGCGTGTGCTAAAAAAAATCGCTTACTGCTTGATTTAAATGACGATATGCAGCTGTGTACCCCATATAAATTAAGACAACTTACTGATTGTGCAAATAAAAATCCTTATTTTAGTGTAGAGGATGCCGCTTTTTATGAGCAGGTATATTATTACCTCGGGCAGTTTAATTTATGGAATCCTGCCCAGTTATGTCAAATTTCGCTTAATGCAACCGCCGTTAAGTTTCAATTAAAGCCAGTGCTTGCAAAAAGCTGGTTTTTTAGACCTTATACCGGCGCAACACCCAGTACTGAAGCGGTTATAAATCTAAGCTCTGAGTCTCAAACCGGTGAGTTTTTAATTGTTGAGCATTGCCCTGATGCCTGTGTATGTATAAATTTAAGTGAAACCTTTGCACTTAACGATAATTTAGCGCTATCACAGTTTGAAGTGATCCGTGTGTTAAACAACCGTGTACACCCGCTTATTACCACCCAGTTCGATAGTCAAACCGCTTAGCCTAATTTAGTTTCCCCACCGTGTTTATGGCGTATTTGTACGTAAACTTATGTTATAATCCCGCGCAATTAGCTATTAAGGGTTTTTACTTTGCAATTTATCGCACTTACTTCTATTGGAATCGAAAATTTATTGGTTGATGAACTTACTGAACTTGGCGCAGCTGTGTCAAAGCAAACGGTGGGTTCTGTTCGCTTTGAGGCTGACTCATTGCTAGCGCAAAAGGTGTGTTTATCAACACGTTTTGCTACACGTGTTCTTATGCTTATTGAAGAAAAAGAAGGCGTAAATGACAAAGATAGCTTGTATCAATTTGCACGCTTGCAACCTTGGCAAGAGTGGTTTGGCCCAACTCAAACCTTTGCTGTTGACTTTAATGGTACAAACGACTCACTAAAAAATACCCAGTTCTCTGGCTTAGTAATTAAAGATGCGATTGTTGATTATTTTAATGACTTATATGAACAGCGTCCAAACGTAGATAAGCAAGATGCCAATGTACGTATAGTTGCGCGTTTAAATCGCCATGGTGTGTCACTTTATATTGATTACTCGGGCCCACGTTTATCAGAGCGAGGTTACCGCCAAGGTCAAGGTAAAGCCCCCATAAAAGAACATTTAGCCGCCGCAATTATCAAGCGCAGTGGCTGGCTTGACAATGTTAATCAACCATTATTTGATCCCTGTTGTGGTGCCGGTACAATTTTAATTGAAGCGGCGGGTATGGCGCGTAATGAGGCACCGGGCTTGTTTCGTGAAGGCTTTGCGTTTGAGCGTTTACCGAGCTTTCGAGTGGCAAAATTTAACGAGCTTAAAGAGCAGCTTTTAGCCAATATTACCGATCCTACGTTGTGGTTAATTGGCCATGACTACGATGCACACGTTCTTGATAAGGCGATAGCTAACGCGCAGCGCGCTGAGCTTGATACAGTGATTAAATTTAAGCAAAGTGATGCCACTAAATTAACGGCCGTTGCTAAATTACCGGGCGTTGTTATTTCTAACTTACCTTATGGTGAGCGTATAGGCTCGATGGCTGAGCTTGTTGATTTACATCGTAATTTAGGCGTTGGCTTTAAAAAGCATTTTAATCACTGGAAACTTGCTTTACTAGGCATGGATGAAAGCCTGTTTAAACTGCTTAAGTTGGTGAGGCTAAAGCGCTATAAATTCAAAAACGGCCCACTGGATGTAGAATTAAATCTGTATCAGTTGGATGATAAACAAGTAAGCCTTACTAGCGATGATAAACCGGCTTTGAATTTTGAAGGCTCGATGGCGTTTGCTAATCGTTTGAAAAAGAATAAACAAGGCTTAAAAAATTGGCTTAAGCAAAACCAAGTGCATGCATATCGCGTTTATGATGCAGATATTCCTGAATACAACGTTGCTGTAGATATTTATGGTGACTGTGCAGTCATTTTTGAGTATGCAGCGCCAAAAGAAATTGATGAAAAAACTTCAGAGAAACGCTTGCAAGACGTCATCAGTTTAACAGCGCAGCAGCTTAAGATTTTACCTGAAAATATTGCTGTAAAAGTACGTAAAAAGCAAAAAGGCGAAGAGCAATATACTCCCATGGCTAAGCAAAACAGAACCATGGTGGTAGAAGAGTTTGGTGCCAAGTTTAAAGTTAACCTATTTGACTACCTAGACACGGGGCTGTTTTTAGATCATCGCCTTGCACGTCGTTACATTCAAGAAAACGCCAAAGATAAGCGCTTTTTAAATTTGTTTGCCTACACAGGAACAGCCTCTGTGCATGCAGCGATTGGTGGCGCAAAAGCCATTACTACTGTTGATTTATCTAAAACCTATTTAAAATGGGGCCAAGATAACTTTGCACTTAACGATATTAGCAATACACGCTATCGGTTTGAGCAAGCAGACTGTTTAAAGTGGTTAGAGTATGCACAAGGGCAATATGACTTGATCTTTTTAGATCCTCCAACATTTTCAAATTCTAAACGCATGAAAGATGCGTTTGATGTGCAAAATGATCACATTAAGCTACTAACATGGGTTAAAAATATATTAAGCCCATCGGGTACACTGCTATTTTCTAACAATAAACGCGGTTTTATAATGGATGAAGTGGGCTTGATGGGCTTAGGCTTAAAAGCGGAAAATATATCTGAAAAAACCTTATCACCTGACTTTAAACGTAATAAAAAAATTCACAACAGCTGGTTAATTAAACATGGCTAAGTGGACTTTATATCATACCGATGGTTGCCACTTATGTGAGCAAGCTGAGCAACTATTAAAACCGTTACTTTCATCTGCTGATGAGTTACAACTTATTGATATTATGAGCGATGATGCATTGATTTTAAAATATCAAATTAGTATTCCGGTTTTAAAAAATCAACAAGGCCAACAATTGTTTTGGCCATTTACTGCACCTCAGGCGCAGCAGTTTTTAGCGCAAGCAGAATAAGAGTAAAGATTAACTATGGATTTAATTAGAATTTCAAAAGCACAACTCGCTTACGGTACACACCCATTATTAGATAATGCGGATGCAGTAATAGAAAGTGGCGAACGTGTGTGTATTGTAGGTCGTAACGGGGCGGGCAAATCAACACTGTTAAAGGTACTTGATGGCCAAGTTATACTTGATGACGGTGAAATAAACCAAGTCGGTAGCTTAAAAATATCGCGTTTAGAACAAGATCCACCAAAAGGGGCTAATGGCACGGTATTTGACTATGTTGCGCAAGGTATGCCTGAAATTGCCAACTTACTCATTGATTATCACCATGTAAGTACTCAGCTACAAACAGAGTGTACCGACCAACTTTTAAATAAATTAGAACGTCTATCAAATCAGTTAGAAGCAGCTGATGGCTGGCGTTTTGATAGCCGTATTCAACTGGTATTAACCCAGCTAGAATTAACCCCTGATGCAAAACTAGAGTCATTATCGGGCGGTTGGTTACGTAAAGTGGCACTGGCGCGTGCACTGGTGAGTGAGCCTGATCTATTATTGCTCGATGAGCCTACCAACCATTTAGATATGGCCAGTGTAATGTGGTTAGAGCAATTTTTAAAAGAGTTTAAAGGCGGCATTGTCTTTATATCCCATGACCGTGCGTTTATCCGCGGCGTTGCAACACGTATTTTAGATTTAGACCGTGGTAAGTTAATCTCATACCCTGGTAATTATGCCACTTACTTAGAACAAAAAGCGCATGATTTAAAAGTAGAAGAGACACAAAATGCACTCTTTGATAAACGTTTAGCAGAAGAAGAAGCGTGGATCCGCCAAGGTGTTAAAGCACGTCGTACTCGTAATGAAGGACGTGTTCGTGAGCTTAAGCAATTGCGTAATGAGCGCAAACAGCGTGTTGATCAAGTTGGTAAAACTGATTTTAACATTGAAACAGCAGACCGTTCAGGTAAGTTGGTATTTGAAGCGAAACACTTGAGTCACGCATTTAAAGACAAAGTAATAGCGGATGATTTTTCTACCTTAGTGATGCGTGGCGATCGAATTGGGTTGGTTGGTCCTAACGGAATTGGTAAAACCACGTTACTAAAATTACTGTTTGGTGATTTAAAAGCAGACAGTGGTGAAGTAAAACAAGGCGTTAATTTAGAGTTTGCCTATTTTGACCAATACCGTGAAAAGCTTGATGAAGAGGCGACCGTTCAAGATAACGTAGCCGAGGGTAAGCAAGAAGTGATGATGGGTGGGCGTTCTCGTCATGTATTAGGTTATTTACAAGACTTTTTATTTCCACCAGCACGTGCTCGTACGCCTGTAAAAGCACTGTCAGGTGGTGAAAAAAATAGATTATTACTGGCTAAATTATTTTTAAAGCCTTCAAATATACTGGTACTTGATGAGCCAACTAATGATTTGGATATTGAGACGTTAGAGTTACTTGAAGATATTATTAATCAATATCAAGGCACAGTGCTAATAGTGAGCCATGACCGTGAGTTTATTGATAATACCTGTTCGAGTGTGTGGGCATTTGAAGGTAATGGCAAGGTAACCGATATAGTCGGCGGTTACAGTGACTATGAAGCCTATACTCGTTATGTAGCTGAGCAAGATAAAAAGCAGCCACAGCAGGCAGTTAAAAAAGTTGGAAAATCTGAACCTGCACCAGCTAAAAGTAATAACAAAGCAAATAAACTCTCTTACAAATTAAAACTTGAACTAGAGCAACTACCTAATAAAATGGAACAACTTGAAGCTGAGCTAGAAAAACAACAACAAGTAGTCAGTCATGAAGATTTTTTCAAGCAAGACAGTGATGTAACAGCAAAGCAATTGAACCATTTAGCCCAACTTGAGTCTGACCTTGAAGCCGCTTTTGCGCGTTGGGAAGAACTTGAAGAATTAAAGAATCAGTAGTAAGGAATAAAATGAAATATAAATTACTCACGGCCAGTATTTTAGCCACACTGAGCACATCGGCGTTAAGTGCAACGTATCAGTTAACTGAATTAGGTCATCTTGAGGGAGCAAAACATACTTACGTTACTGATGTGAGTGAAAGCGGGCATGTAATTGGTCAAGCAAATGGTTTATACAGCCTGCCTGTTGATACTAGTTATATTGATTTTTCGAGTAGCGAAATACGTCAAGCGTACGACAGAGAAGTTAGCAATTTCAAACTAAGCGACAAAGAAATTACATTTACCTTAGATGATATTAAAAATAATGACGCGGTGTTTACCAATGCAGATGCCCACCGGTTTATGGTTAGTTTTTTGTCCAGTGTGTCTGGTAATTTTGAGTATCAAAAATTAAGTTCTTTAGCCGCTGTAAACTTCACAGACACAGTCGCAGTAGAGCGATTTTTATTCGATATTGCTTCAGTTGATTATGCTGGTGTAACGCGCTCAGTCAGTAATTTTTATAATGGCGTTGCACAGGATGGTACAACAATAGGGTGGGGCAGTGCGCCCTATGAAAAAATTAGCTTCACACCTGATGGTAAAACTGAAGAAGAAACGTGGTTTACCCGCGAATTTATAGAGCGCGGTATTTTAATTTCTGAAGGTGGGATTGAAGTACCGCTTGTGCCAGAGTTTAATGAATACGGTGGTACTAGCCAAGCCACTGATATTGTTGCCACTGACACTGGTTATGTTGTTGTGGGTAATGTGTCGGTGAGTATTCCTACACAGAGACAAACTACAATCACTGAAAACTGTGATGGCCTTGATGAGCCCATAATGGCTTGTGTTGAACCTTACAATACGAATACGCGTAATAACCGTGGAGTGTTTAATAAAACGGCGGTTAAGTGGACAGTAGACAATGCGTTTAATGTCACTTCAACAGAGTTATTAGGTTTAGCACTCACGCCAAAAGAAGATGAAGATACAAACCCATTCATCAGTAATGCGTTAGCGGTGAATAATAACGGTATTGCAGCCGGTTACTCTAACACGCGGTACTTTGATAGAGATTCTACAATCCTAACCATGCCAGCTTACTTTAAACAGGGTGAAGTGGTTGACTTTATTGAGCAACGTGATGATTGGCAAGGTGGTAAAGCATTGGCTATTAACGATAATGATATTGTTGTTGGGTATGCCACCAAAGGGATTGAAGGTAAGCTAAGAAATAAACTTTTCTATCACGATATAAATACTAATACGACCGTGTTTCCTGAGGATTATTTTTTAAGTTCAAGTTCATACGCTAACGACATTAACAACCAAGGTTACATGGTTGGTGAAGGCGAGATTGGTGAGTCTGAAAACACCCGACGTTCAGAAGCCTTTATTTATAAAATTGGCGACGAGAAAATCACTAATCTAAATAAATTGCTGCCTTGTTATGACAGTGATGGTGAAACTAGCTACAGCTATAAAATGGTTGAAGCTAAAGCTATCAATGAAAATAACGAAGTGTTTGGTGTGGCGACTAAAACAGTAGAAAAACGTAACTCTCTTGGTGAGGTCGTTAAAGATGTTAATGGTAACATTGAGTATGAAAGTGTCGCCGTTGCGGTAAAACTATCACCCATTACCAACGGTGAAGTTGAAAACTGTAAAGCGCCAGATGCAGAATTTTATGAGCGTAGCTCCGCGAGTTTTTCTTGGTTTGGTTTATTACTACTTCCGCTGGTTGGCTTAAGGCGCGTGTTTAGGTTTTAAGTGAACTGAGTTATAAAATAGAACAACGAAAAAACCCAACTTGTTAAGTTGGGTTTTTTTTGTCTATATTAATATCAGCTTATAAAAATAAATAATGTGCGTTAATCATTGCGTTTAGTCCAAGCACGTTTTACAGAGCGGCACCAAATAAAATCAATAGCGACGTAAGCTATGATACTGGCTATTGACGCACAGACTAAAGAGCCCACTAAAAATGCGGGGCCTATGGTAGTTAAGCTTTCTATAAACCATGCCCAGCTGGGTTCAAATGCAAAGTGTTGTGCAGGCTGATTAAGCACTAATGTACCCACTAAGTATGAGGCGTAAAATATAGGGGGCATGGTCAATGGATTGGTGATCCACACTAGGGCAACGGAAATTGGTAAGTTAACTCTAAATATTATGGCAGCGGCTGCTGCGAATACCATTTGAAAAGGAACAGGGATGAAAGCAAAAAAAAGCCCAATGGCAAATGCGCCTCTTGCTGAGCGCCTATTTAAATGCCAAAGATTAGCAGCATGTAAAAGCCTACCAAAAATTTTTAGTGATTTGTGATGTCTAATTTTTTCTGGATCGGGTAAAAACCGTTGGATCGTCTTTTTAGCCATTTAAAGCAACCATTTACATCTGTGTGGATTAGTCTTGGATTTGTTATCGGCATTGTTGTTACTGTATTTTATTATCAAACCTTTAAGTTTGCAGTTATCACAATTTCAATCCTCATCGCGAGTTGGTATTTTAAGCCGTTTTTAACTGTATTGTTAGGTTTTATTTGTGGTATTTGCTGCGTCGCGATGCATTTTACCTTGTTTTATTTATTTGAATTGCCTGATCAGCTCGAAAAATATGCATATTCGGTTAATGTAGTGGTTGAAGAGGTAATATCCTCGACAGCCCCGCAATATTTAAAAGTTAGAATTAATCGCTTAGAAGAGACTTCCTATAGTGCATTTAGGGCCCCCAGAGCTTTATTAAGCATTAACTCAACTGAGCAAATTAAGCCCAACGATGTGTTTGCTGCAAAAGTGAGATTAAAAAAATTTAGAAGCATCAAAAATTTTTCTGTTTTTGATAGCCAAGTTTATGCATTTTCACAAAATATAGCGTTTAAAGGCTCTGTACTAAATAAACAGTTAACTATTCAAAGTGGCGCACAAAATGATCACATTAATTTATATCGGGGGTATGTAAAAAGGTTAGTCAGCAATGCCCAATTGAATTGGTTGTATTATGTGTTGCTAACGGGTGATAAATCGATGATGACTTTTGAACACAAGCGGCTAATGCAAAGCCTTGGGCTAAGTCATTTACTTGCAATTTCGGGATTGCATATTTCTTTGGTGTTCGGCTTTGGTTATATAGTCATCCGGTTTCTATTTAAGCTTGTTAGGCTTGAGCTGAATCAATCATTCAATATTTCTATTTTATATAGCACTTGCGGCTTTATAGCGGCTTTTATTTATGTTTATTTGAGTGATTTTATTATCTCCGCAACCCGAGCTCTGGTGATGCTGGGATGCTATTTACTGCTTTATTATTTAGCAAAACAGTCACTAAGATGGCGCAGTATTTTATATGCCTTAGTTATTATTTTAGCCGTTAATCCTTTTAATTTACTTAACCCAGGCTTGTATTTTTCATTTTTAGCCGTGTGTATTATTTTTATAGTATTAAAACAGCTCCCATTACATGGCCGTTCATTTTTGGCCAATATTCGCACCTTGTTTGTTATTCAAATTGGTTTATTTATAGGCTTATTACCGCTGTCTTTATACTTTTTCAATGGCGTGAGTTTAGCCGGACTGGTGTTAAACTTGCTCGCTATTCCTATTTTATCCTGTGTGCTGATGCCTGCTTTATTTATTAGCTTGTTGTTAGGGTTATTGACTGATTGGCATGCTTTTATTGTGTTGTACGACTTGCCATTTGCCTATATTTATCAGCTGCTGCAAGCAATCCCCGAACCGATGGGCTGGCTTAATGTTGGGAAAATAAGTATTACTGCTGTTGTGTGCTTATACAGTGTTGTCCCGCTACTTTATTTTATTGAGCTTCGTTTACTGGCGAGCATCCCTATTTTAAGTTTATTGAGCAATTATTATTTCACTCAACCGAGTCTTTGGCAGTTAAATGTATTTGATGTAGGCCATGGTTTAATGGTGCTGATTGAAAAAGATAAACACGCTTTTATTTATGATTTTGGACCGAGTTATTTTAATCGTTTTAGTCGCGTGCCTAGTGTTTTATTACCTTATATAAATGCCCATAATTTAACGATTGAAACCGCAATTATAAGCCATCATGACAACGATCATGCCGGGGGTGTTACGCATTTTAAAGCGGCGGGTTATGCATCGAGTTTTGCCTATTTTCACCCAAACGGTATTAATAGTCAGTGCAAAGCGACGCAAACTGACTTTCATGGCTTACGTATTGATACATTTGTTACCCATGAATTTAATAATAGCAATGATAATTCATGTGTTGTGAAGGTGTCCGATACCCACTTTAGCGTATTACTTACCGGGGATATTTCAAAGTCACGTGAGCGCAATTTAATTGACAAAGGACATAATTTAAAAAGCACGGTATTGCTCAGTCCACACCATGGCAGTGATAGCTCCTCAAGTGAAGCGTTTATTAAGGCTGTTAGTCCACAATGGGTCATTCATTCAAGTGCTTTTCAAGGGCAGTGGCAATTTCCAAGTAAAGAGGTGGTAAAACGTTACGATAAAATAAATGCTGGGCAATACATAACAGGTGATGTTGGTCAGATCAGAATAAAATTTTATGCTAAACAATTACAAATAGAAACTGCAAGGGCGCAGGAAAGTTATTGGTTTATCAAAGATTGACGTTTAGTTTTGTTGTGGCTAAGGATACAATAGGGGCCATCACTGGTATTAGAGAGTGTTATGGATCAAAGTACAACACAAATTTATAAACGGCTTGTTTCTTATGTGGGTGCCTATAAGTCGGTTGCTATCGTCGCGATCATTGGCATGATAGGGTATTCAGCCATGGATGCATTATTCATTCAACTAATGAAGCCGTTTATTGATGAGGGTTTAAATGAGCGCAATAGTCAAGTACTCACTTATGCGCCATTTGTGGTTATTGCTTTAGTTATAGGGCGCGGCTTATTTAACTTTATGTCATCGTACTGTTTGAGCTACGTAGGCTCCCAAGTTGTGCGTGCGCTTCGTCAAGAGCTTTTTGTGCACATATTGCATTTACCGGTATCATTTCATGATAAAAACTCAACGGGCGATCTGATTTCAAAAATTACTTTCGACACCGAACAAGTGCAGCAAGCGATCACCAAGGCGATGCTTATTTTGGTCAGAGAAGGCGCTTTTGTGGTGTTTTTACTGGCTTTGATGTTTTATACCAGTTGGCAATTATCACTCATCTTTTTAGTTATCATTCCACTTGTAGCCGTTATTGTGGCTGTTGTATCGAAACGTTTTCGTCATATATCGAAAAATATTCAGTCTGCGATGGGACAAGTTACCCGCAGCTCAGAGCAAATGCTCAGCGGCCATAAAGTGATCCACGGCTTTGGTGGCCAAACCCAAGAGATTGATCAATTTTCAAAAATTAATAATCATAATCGCCAGCAGCGTATTAAAATGGACGCCACTAGGGCGCTGAGTGTGTCGGTCATTCAAATTTTGGCTGCCAGTGCCATGGCAGTTATTTTATGGGTGGTGTCTATGCCCTCTATGATAGACAGTATTAGCTCTGGAGACTTTGTCGTACTTATTTCATCAATGATGATGCTACTGCGCCCTTTAAAACAACTAGCAAACGTTAACAGTGATTTACAACGCGGTATTTCCGCGGCGCAAAGTGTTTTTTTAGTGCTAGATGAAGAAATAGAAAAAGACACGGGCACCTTATCGGTTGATAAAGTGAAAGGGCATATTGAGGTAAATAATGTCACCTTTAAATACCCTACTAAAGACGAAGCGGTATTAAACAATTTATCCATGAGCATTAAAGCCGGTGAGAGCATTGCCCTTGTTGGTCGCTCTGGTTCGGGAAAATCGACCATTTCTAATTTATTACCGCGTTATTATGATTTAGAAGCGCCCAGTGAAATACGCCTTGATGGGGTGGCGCTTAATCAATATAAGCTCACAGATTTACGTCGCCAATTTGCGTTAGTATCACAACAAGTGGTGTTATTTAATGACACGATTGCCAATAATATTTGTTATGGCCTTCAGCACAATGTGTCTGTTGAAGAGCTTCATGCTGTGGCTAAACAAGCCCATGTTTGGGAATTTGTTAAAGACCTACCAGAGCAACTTGATACTATGGTGGGTGAAAATGGGGTGATGCTCTCAGGTGGACAGCGTCAACGTATAGCAATAGCTCGTGCAATATTAAAAGATGCGCCGATTTTAATTTTAGATGAGGCGACGTCTGCGCTTGACACAGAATCAGAGAAATTAATTCAACATGCGCTCGATACATTAATGAAAGATAAAACCTCTATTGTTATTGCACATAGATTATCAACCATAGAAAATAGCGACCGCATTTACGTGATAGATAGTGGTAAAGTGGTTGAAAGTGGTACGCACACCGATTTGCTAGCTAAAAACGGGACTTATTCAGCATTGTGCAAAATGCAGTTTGGTGATCAAGTGTGAGTAAAATAGAGCAAAGCTGGTACAAACCCTTTAGCTTAATTACATTATTATTATTGCCACTATCTGTTATTTTTGGTTTTGTGGCTAAAGTTCGTAAGTACTGTTACCAAATGGGTATTTTAAAACCATTTATCAGTGATACGCCAGTGATTGTGGTTGGTAATATCAGTGTTGGTGGTAATGGCAAAACGCCATTTGTGTTGTGGCTATATGATTATTTAACCGCGCAAGGCTTAGCGGTTGGTATTATTAGCCGAGGTTACGGTGGGCAAGCAACGCATTACCCATTATTAGTTACTTTACAAACGAGTGCGCTAGAAGCTGGTGATGAGCCGGTACTTTTATTTAATCGCCTGCAATGCCCGTTAGTGGTTGGCCCAAATCGGCAGCACAACATAGAAAAGCTCAACGCGCACTTTAAACTTGATGTGATTATTTCAGATGATGGTATGCAGCATTACAAAATGGCACGCAGCATAGAATGTTGTATTGTTGATAGCCAAAGACGATTTGGGAATGGCTTTTTAATACCCGCAGGGCCTCTGCGCGAAACAGTCGTTCGTTTAAAAAGTGTCGACGTAGTGATTGAAAATGGCTCTGAGCATGAATTTAGTTATCGCTTGCAACCATCAGCTATAAAACATGTGAGAGATAATAGCGATATAACAGCTGTAATAAAATCAGCGCACGCGGTCAGTGCAATCGGAAACCCGCAGCGTTTTGAGGCATCATTAAAAGCGCAGGGTATTGCGTTATTGTCTACACATCACTTTCGTGATCATCATGCCTACAGCGCTGCTGATTTTGCTCAATTTGGTGATGACTGTGTACTCATGACTGAAAAAGACGCTGTAAAGTGTCGTGATTTTGCAAAACCTAACTGGTATTACTTGCCAGTTGATGCGAAACCAACAACAGCAGTAATAAATACTTTAAATTTACTATTAAAAGAAAAAGGGATCCACCATGGCCTTTGATACAAAATTACTCGAGATTATTGCTTGCCCTGTGTGTAAAGGCAAGTTGCGCTTTGATAAAGACAATCAAGAGCTGATCAGCACGGCTGCAAAGCTTGCTTACCCTGTACGTGATGATATTCCGGTGTTGCTAGAGAATGAGGCCCGAGAGCTGTCTCAACAAGAGGTAGACAAGTGGAATTCGTAGTCGTTATTCCTGCGCGTTTCGCTTCTACCCGTTTGCCAGGTAAACCGCTTGCTGATATTTGTGGTAAGCCAATGATCCAGCATGTGTATGAAAAAGCTTGTTCATCAGGCGCAAGCAACGTGGTTATTGCCACCGACCATCAAAAAGTATTTGATGCAGCTAAACGCTTTACCAACGATGTATTGATGACACGAGAAGATCATCAATCAGGTACTGAACGTCTTGCTGAAGTGGTTGACTTGTTAGATTTAGCAGATGACACCATCGTGGTAAATGTACAAGGTGATGAGCCGTTATTATCGCCTGACAACGTATCACAAGTGGCTTCATTGTTAGCCCAATCAAGCGCGCCAATGGCCACACTGAGCGTTGCCATTGAAGAGCATGATGAAGTGTTTAACCCAAATGCGGTTAAAGTAGTCAGTGATATAAATAAAAATGCCTTATATTTTTCAAGGGCCAGTATTCCCTTTGATAGAAATACCATGATGGAGCAACACCAACCGCTGGACTTAACATCTTTTCAACGCCATGTAGGAATTTATGCATACCGTGCTGGCTTTATAAAGCAATATATAAGGTTAAGTGTGTCACCATTGGAGTTGCTTGAATCTTTGGAACAGCTAAGGGTGCTTTACCATGGCTATGCGATTAAAATAGAGCAAGCCGTGGTTGCTCCGCATGCTGGGGTTGATACACCAGAGGACTTAGCTAAAGTGGTAGCATATATTCAAAGTAACAACCTGTGAAATTAGCCTGTACAGATTTGCTCATGGTGTTATATGCCCACGATGATTTTTATATCGTAAATAAACCTGCAGGGCTTAATTTTCACTCTGAGCAAGGCCCAGGTTTTGTGGTGCTTGTTGAGCAACAGCTTAATGAAAAATTATTTGCAGTACACAGATTAGATAAAGTCACTTCTGGGCTTATTATTTTAGCGCGACACAAACGTGCAGCGGCAAAGCTTACTCAGTTGTTTACTGAGCATGCCATTAATAAGTTTTACTTAGCGATAAGTGATGCTAAGCCTAAAAAAAAGCAAGGCTGGGTTAAAGGGGATATGGCAAAATCTCGCCGTGGCACGTTTAAGTTATTGAACTCGCAAATAAACCCAGCCATTACCCGTTTTTACTCATTTAGTTTTAAAAGCGGTTTTAGAGCTTACTTATTAAAACCCTACTCAGGTAAAACTCATCAGCTTAGAGTGGCACTAAAAAGTTTAGGTGCCCCAATATTAGGTGATACCAGTTACGCTGGTAGCCCTGCCGAGCGTACCTATTTACATGCATTTGCGTTGGATTTTGTATGGGGTGAGCAAACAATACAACACACTCTGCTGCCAGATTGTGAAGACAAATATAAACAATTAATAAATCATCAAGATTTTGATGCGTGGCAAACGCCGTGGAAATTGGATTGGTAAATGAGTGAACAAGTAACAGATATCCGCTTTGGTGGTATTAAACGACTCTATGGCCAACAGCAGTTTGAATGGTTACAACAAGCCCATTTTTGTGTGGTTGGTATTGGTGGGGTTGGCAGCTGGGCTGCTGAAGCGTTAGCGCGCACTGGGGTGGGTAAAATTACCTTAATAGATTTAGATGATATTTGCGCAACCAATGTAAATCGTCAAATTCATGCTTTAACAGGTACAATCGGGGAAGCTAAAGTGGAGGCGATGAAAGCACGCTGCGAGCTGATCAATCCTAAATGTGTGATCAACGTAATAGATGACTTTATTACCCTTGATAATATTCAAGAACATATTCAAGATTTTGATTATGTAATAGATTGTATTGACGCGGTAAAAGAAAAAGCGGCGTTAATCGCCCATTGTAAACGTAATAAACTGCCCATTATTACCACCGGAGGCGCGGGTGGACAAACCGATCCAAGCCAAATTTGTTTTGGTGATGTGGCAAAAACAACGCAAGACCCATTACTTGCAAAAGTACGTTACATTTTGCGTAAGCAATATAACTTTAGCTCAAATCCAAAACGTAAATTTAATGTGGATTGTGTCTATTCAACAGAGCAGCTTGTTTATCCGGGCAGCGATGGCAGTGTGTGTCATGCTAAACAAAATGCTGATGGTAGCATGAATATGGATTGCAACAATGGCTTTGGTTCAGTGACAATGATCACTGGCAGTTTTGGATTTTTTGTTGCCGCCAAAGCCGTTCGAAAATACTTAGATAAGCGAGCGCGTTCAAACCATTCAATTATTTGAACTTGGCTTATAAAAAGCGCTGCTTAAAGCGCTTTTTGTTTGGCTATGGTTTGTATTTTGTCAACCATAGCCTTTACTCCATTGCCTCTTGAGGCACTTAAATGGCTTATTAAACCCAGCTTTTCAAATTCGTTATACGCATTTACTGCTAATACTTCCTCGGGTGTTAAACCATTATACAGCGCTAAAATTAACGCAAGTAAGCCTTTTACTATCCGTGTATCTGAATCACCAACCACAACAAGTGCATTTTCTGATAAATCAAACTCGACAAACATCCATACCTTACTTTCACAGCCACGAACAAGCGCATCGTCAGTTTTTAATACATCAGCTAACGGTGGAAGTGTTTTACCCAGTAACATAATTTCACGGTATTTTTGCTGCCAGCCTTGGCTATTTTCAATGCTTTTGCTTACAAGTTGATATGTGTGTGTCATTGTTTATCCAAATTAGTCTAATAAAGCGATGCATTCTTTTACAGCGGCAATAAATTGATCTACATCTTTAGTGGTATTATAAAACGCAAAACTGGCTCTGAGTGAGCCATTGAGCTTTAAGTGGCTCATTAATGGTTGAGTACAATGATGACCACTGCGCACTGCAATACCAAAGCTGTCAAGTAAAGTTGCCAGATCGTAAGGGTGTTCATTTTTATAATTAAAGCAAAGCGTGCCAATGTTTGATTTAAGGTCACTATAGATAATAATTCCGTCTATTTTACGCAATTCATTGGCTGCATAAATAAACAACTGTTGTTCATGTTGCTGTAATGATTGCAGATCAAGTGCCATTAAATATTCAAGTGCAGCACCAAAGCCTAAAACACCGGCTATATTCGGCGTTCCGGCTTCAAATTTAGCCGGTGCATCACGATAAGTGCTATGCGTTAAGGTGACTGTTTCAATCATCTCGCCGCCAGTTTGATAAGGAGCGAGTGCATTAAGAGTGCAATAGCGACCATATAAACCGCCAAGGCCAGTTGGCCCCAGCATCTTATGGGCCGAAAACACATAAAAATCACAATTAAGTTCAGTTAAATTCGGTTTTAAATGTAAGGCCCCTTGAGCACCATCTACCAAGGTGAGGGCGCTTACAGACTTAGCCGCGGTTATTAAGGGGTTTAAATCGGTAATGTTGCCAAGCGTATTAGAGGCCTGGGTAATAGCCAGTAATGCCGGTTTGGTGTGTTTAATCACATCACAGCAATGCGCTATATCAAAGGTCGCATCATCATTGAGAGGCAGAATCTTTAAGCTTGCACCAGTTAGTGCTGCAAGCGCTTGCCAAGGCACGATATTAGCGTGATGTTCAATTGGGCTGATCAAAATCGTGTCTTTGGCTGTTAATTTATTTCTCAAGCCATGGGCAACCAAGTTAATAGCTTCAGTGGCTCCTTTAGTCCAGACAATTTCGTTACTGGTCACTTTAAAATAATCAGCAATAACGTGGCGTACTTGCTCATAGGCTGTTGTAGCTTGCTCGCTAAGGGTGTGACGGCCGCGATGAACATTTGCATTTTGCGCCGTGTAAAACGCACGGGTAGCGTCAATCACGCATTGGGGTTTTTGCGTTGTTGCTGCCGAGTCTAAATAAACCAAAGGGGTGCCATTGATTGTTTGTTTTAGGGTAGGAAAATCATCGCGGATTTTATTGAAGTCAAACAAGGACACAGACATAGGCTCATAAAGTTAATCAATTCGGGCAGGGATTGTAATCGGTTTAAGATAATTCTCAAGTAGCATGGAATAAAAAAGGCCGCGAAAGCGGCCTTTTAAAACTAACTTTACAGCTTAGCGCTTGTCAGTTGCTTTGTAATCACGGGCTGTTTCACCTGTGTAAAGCTGACGTGGGCGGCTGATTTTGTGACCAGGTTGAGAAAGCATCTCATCCCAGTGTGAAATCCAACCTACAGTACGTGCCATAGCAAAAATTACAGTAAACATGCTGGTAGGAATACCGATTGCTTTTAAAATTATACCTGAGTAAAAATCGACGTTAGGGTAGAGTTTTTTCTCAACAAAGTACGGGTCTTCTAGGGCAATTTGCTCAAGCTTCATTGCAATATCAAGTAATGGATCTTGAATATTAAGCTCAGCTAATACTTCATGACATGTTTCACGCATTACGGTTGCACGCGGGTCGAAGTTTTTGTAAACACGGTGACCAAAGCCCATAAGACGAAACGGATCAGACTTATCTTTGGCTTTTGCCACAAATTCATCAATACGATCAACTGAACCAATTTCTTCTAGCATGTTTAAACAGGCTTCATTAGCGCCACCGTGTGAAGGGCCCCAAAGCGATGCAATACCTGCAGCAATACACGCATAAGGATTTGCACCCGAAGAGCCAGCTAAACGCACTGTTGACGTTGAAGCATTTTGTTCATGGTCAGCGTGAAGCATGAATATTTTATCCATAGCTTTAGCGGTTACTGGGTTAACTTTGTATTCTTCAGCAGGGACAGAAAACATCATATGTAAAAAGTTTTCTGCATAGCTTAGGTCATTGCGTGGGTACACAAAAGGTTGACCGATGTTTGTTTTGTATGCCATTGCTGCAATTGTTGGTAATTTTGCAACCAGTTTGATAGCGCTAATTTTTCGCTGAGCCGGATCGTTAACATCAAGATCTTCATGGTAAAAAGAAGATAAAGCACCCACAACACCACAAAGCATTGCCATAGGGTGAGCGTCAAAACGAAAGCCTTGGAAAAAGTTTGCAATTTTTTCATCTAGCATAGTACTACGAGTGATTTTTGTTGCAAAATCATCGTATTGCTCTTTTGTTGGTAATTCACCATTAAGCAGTAAGTAACAAAGCTCGATGTAATTAGAGCTCTCTGCTAATTGCTCAATCGGGTAACCGCGGTGTAATAAAACACCTTTGCCACCATCGATGTAAGTAATGGTAGATTCACAAGAACCAGTCGACATGAATCCTGGGTCATAAGTAAAATGACCATGTGAGCCGAGAGTGCGTACATCAATTACATCTTGGCCAGCAGTACCTTGATATATTGGAAGTTCGATTGGATCTAGTCCATCAATATGGACCGTGGCTTTTTTATCTGCCATCTATGTATCTCCTATTAAGATAACTATTCTGATTTTTATATTCTAAAATCTGTTCTAAGCACATTTCCACATTCTAACGTGAAAGAGGGGGTTAAAGTCAATTTTTATAACTATTATGCACGTATGTATAATAAATATTCGCTGTAGATTGAATATTATACCATTGGCTAATTCGCAAACCTCTCAAAGTAAACAAGAATTGTAAAAGAGGCTTCGGCTATATATACTGTGGGAGGTTTTAAACCGATTTGTATTTGGGTAAACTTATTCTTACATATTAATTTTCATTAAAAAGTGAACTTTATTAGTATTAATACGTTTATTTTAATAGTTCCACCAGAAATATTTGGTGGGTTTTAGAAAAGCAAGTAGATGAGCCCCGTAGCGGGCAAGATGGGCAAGTAACTGTGAAAAAGCAAAGACCTGTAAATCTAGATCTAACAACTATATCCATGCCGGCAACGGCTAAAGCTTCAATTGCTCACCGCGTCACCGGTGTGGCAATGTTTTTTGCTTTGACGTTTGTCATTTGGGCCTGGTCAGAGTCTCTCTCTTCTGCCGAAGGTTTTGAATTGGTTAAGAGTCTGTTCAACGGATTCATCGCCAAATTTATAGCTTGGGGCACCCTGTCTGTATTAGGTTATCACCTCATCGGTGGTATTCGTCATATTATTATGGATATGGGACATTGGGAAGAACTTGAATCAGGCAACACTAGCGCTAAGATTGCTATGGCACTTGGCGTTATTTTTGCTGTATTGGCAGGAGTGTGGATATGGTCTTAAATCAAGCAACTCTCAAGCGTGATGGTGTACAAGATTATGTATCCCTGCGCGCAACGGCACTAATTATTGGCGCGTATGCTATTTTTATTATTGGCTATTTTTTAGCTGTGCCTGAAGTCACCTATGATGCCTGGACAGGCCTGTTCTCTAACCTAATTATGAAAGGAGCGACGTTAATCACTCTGATCTGTATTATGGTTCATACCCGTATTGGCCTATGGCAGGTTTTAACCGACTATGTAAAGGGCGCTAAATTGCGTGCTTTCCTAGGCTTTGTACTAAACCTAATGGCTGTTGCTTATGTAGCTGTGGGTTTAATCGTTTTATGGGGTGTTTAAGTGAAATATTCTGTTCGTGAATTTGACGCCGTTGTAATTGGTGCTGGTGGTGCTGGAATGCGCGCTGCCCTTGCTATTACTGAATCCGGCAAAACATGTGCGCTAATCTCTAAAGTTTTTCCTACGCGCTCACACACTGTATCTGCCCAAGGCGGCATTACAGTAGCGCTAGGTAATTCTCATGAAGATAACTGGGAATGGCATATGTACGATACTGTTAAGGGCTCAGATTTTATTGGAGACCAAGATGCTATTGAATATATGTGTAATACAGGACCAGAAGCTATAACTGAATTAGAAAACATGGGTTTACCATTTTCTCGCTTTGAAAATGGCCGTGTTTACCAACGTCCTTTTGGTGGTCAATCGAAGAACTTTGGTGGTGAACAAGCTGCACGCACAGCAGCGGCAGCTGACCGCACAGGTCATGCGTTATTACATCTTTTGTATCAACAAAATGTTAAAAATAAAACCAATGTATTCTCAGAGTGGTATGCACTTGATTTAGTTAAAAACGACAATGGTGATATTGTTGGGTGTACTGCAATTGAAATTGAAACAGGTGAAATTACCTTCTTCAAGTCAAAAGCAGTCGTACTTGCTACCGGTGGTGCTGGTCGTATTTATGCTTCTACAACCAACGCTCACATTAATACCGGTGATGGCATTGGTATGGCAACCCGTGCTGGTATTTCTATGCAAGATATGGAAATGTGGCAGTTCCATCCAACCGGTATTGCTGGTGCTGGCACGCTAGTGACAGAAGGTTGTCGTGGTGAAGGGGGTTATCTTTTAAATAAAGATGGCGAACGTTTTATGGAACGTTATGCACCTAATGCAAAAGATTTAGCATCGCGTGATGTTGTTGCCCGTTCAATGATGACTGAAATCCGTGAAGGACGTGGTTGTGATGGTCCTTGGGGTCCACACCTTAAGCTTAAACTTGACCATTTAGGTGAAGAAACGCTTAACTTACGTTTACCAGGTGTTTGCGATCTTGCAAAAACATTCGCTCACGTTGACCCTGCAAAAGAACCCATTCCCGTTATACCTACTTGTCACTACATGATGGGTGGTGTGCCGACTAACGTAAATGGTCAAGTACTTAATATCGATGCCGCGGGCAACGAGAAAGTAGTACAAGGTTTATTTGCTGTTGGTGAAATAGCCTGTGTATCTGTTCACGGTGCAAACCGCTTAGGCGGTAACTCACTACTGGATTTAGTTGTATTCGGCCGTGCTGCGGGTAATTTCTTAGGCAAATACCTAAATGATGTTGAGATTTCTAAACCGGCTTCTGAGTCTAATTTAGAAGCGTCTCTTGTTCGCTACAATCGTTGGGAAAACTCTAAAGTTGGACAAGGTGAAGATCCGGTTCAAATTAAGAAAGATTTACAACAATGTATGCAACTCAACTTCTCGGTATTCCGTGAAGGTGACTCTATGGCATCGGGCCTTGCTGAACTTAAAGAAATTCGTGAACGTTTGCAGCATGCCCGTCTTGATGATAAATCATCAGATTTCAACACCATGCGTATTGAATGTTTAGAACTAGATAACTTAATGGAAACAGCTTACTCTACAGCAGTAACTGCAAACTTCCGTACTGAAAGCCGTGGCGCACATTCTCGCTTTGACTTCCCAGATCGTGATGACGAAAACTGGTTATGTCACTCAATTCACAATCCGGCAACGGATGAAATGAGCAAGCGTAAAGTTAACTACGCGCCTAAGCTTCGTGAAGCTTTCCCACCTAAAGCACGTACCTACTAGGAGCGAGACGATGGCACAAGTACAATTTTCAGTTTATCGTTACAATCCGGATGTTGATAACGCACCTCGTATGCAAGAATACACTTTGCAAACAGAGGAAGGTCAAGACATGATGGTATTGGATGCCTTGTTATTATTAAAACAGCAAGATCCAACATTGTCGTTTCGTCGTTCATGCCGTGAAGGTGTGTGCGGTTCTGACGGTGTAAACATGAATGGTAAGAATGGTTTAGCATGTATTACCCCATTATCTACACTACTAAAAGGTGGTAAAGGTAAAATTGTAGTACGTCCATTACCAGGGCTGCCTGTTGTTCGCGACCTTGTTATTGACATGAGTCAGTTCTACACTCAATACGAAAAAGTAAAACCTTATCTAATTAACGATACACCTGCTGCAGGTGAGCGTCTTCAGTCAATAGAAGAACGTGATAAACTAGATGGGCTTTATGAGTGTATTTTATGTGCATGTTGTTCTACATCGTGCCCTTCTTTTTGGTGGAATCCAGATAAGTTTATAGGGCCAGCTGGCCTTCTTCATGCTTACCGTTTCTTGGCTGATAGCCGAGATACTGCAACAGAAGAGCGTTTAGCTGATTTAGATGATGCATTCAGTGTGTTCCGTTGCCACAGTATCATGAACTGTGTTAGCGTTTGTCCTAAAGGTTTAAACCCGACTAAAGCTATTGGGCAAATAAAATCTATGTTATTAAATCGTTCGGTTTAATAATTTTAGTAGACGAAAGATGGCTAATATTATTAGCCATCTTGTTATATAACTATTAATTTCTGCGCTAAAAAAAAGGGCTTATAAATGCACGAAGGTGTGATGAAGGCATGGCTAGAATCTTCGCATTTAAACGGCGGTAACGTTGCTTATGTTGAAGAGCTTTATGAAGCGTATTTAGACGATGCGACTTCGGTGCCAGAAGAATGGCGAGAAGTGTTCGAACAATTACCAAAAGTAGATGGTGTGGATGTTGAAGTAAAACATTCTGAAGTTCGTTCACAATTTGCGGCGCTTGCTAAAAACAAGCATAGAGAAGTGGTGGTAGCAGAGGGCAGTAGTAGTGACCTTAAACAAGTCAAAGTACTGCAGCTTATTAATGCTTTTCGTTTTCGTGGGCATCAAAACGCTAACTTAGATCCGTTAGGTATTTGGCAACGTGAACGCGTACGAGATTTAGAGCTAGAATACCACGACTTGTCAGACGCTGACTTTGACCGCGAGTTTAACGTAGGATCGTTTGCCGTAGGCCGCGATACTATGCCTTTAGGTGAGTTATATCAGGCACTAAAAACCACATACTGTGGTTCCATTGGCGCTGAATATATGCACATCACATCAACAGAGGAGAAACGTTGGTTACAACAACGTTTAGAGTCTGTTCAGTCTAGGCCAAAGTTCAATAAAGATGAAAAGCTTCGTATTTTAAAGGGGCTAACAGCTGTAGATGGGCTTGAAAAGTATTTAGGGGCTAAGTTCCCAGGGGCTAAGCGCTTCTCACTCGAAGGCGGTGATGCGTTAGTACCCATGTTAAAAGAGCTGATTCACCGTGCGGGTGAAAGCGGTCAAAAAGAAGTTGTCATTGGTATGGCCCACCGGGGTCGCTTAAACGTTTTAGTTAATGTACTCGGTAAAAACCCATCAGAACTATTTGACGAGTTTGCCGGCAAACATAAAGAAACGCTAAGTTCAGGTGACGTTAAATATCACATGGGCTACTCATCTGATTTCGCCACCAAGGGTGGCAACGTGCACATGGCACTTTCATTCAACCCATCGCATTTAGAGATTGTAAATCCTGTAGTAATGGGTTCTGTGCGTGCTCGTCTTGACCGTTTAAATGACAAAACGGGCAGTAAAGCACTGCCAGTAACCATCCATGGCGACTCAGCAGTTGCTGGTCAAGGCGTTGTACAAGAAACATTTAACTTATCGCAAACTAATGCGTTTAGTTGTGGTGGTAGTATTCGTATTGTAGTGAATAACCAAGTTGGTTTTACAACAAGTAAACAAACCGATGTACGCTCTACTGATTACTGTACCGACATAGCTAAGATGGTGCAGTCACCAATATTCCATGTTAACTCTGATGATCCTGAAGCGGTTGCATTTGTAACACAACTGGCGCTTGATTTTAGAAATCAGTTTAAACGTGATGTGGTAATAGACTTAGTTTGTTATCGCCGCCATGGTCATAACGAAGCTGATGAGCCAAACGCTACACAGCCAATTATGTATCAAAAAATTAAAAAGCACCCAGTTCCGCGCTTAATTTATGCAGATCAACTCATCTCTGAAGGCTCTTTTACTGAAAGCGAAGTAAAGGCACTTGTTGATGATTATCGTGATGGTTTAGACGGTGGTAACTGTGTTGTTGAAGAAATTCAACCAGAAACATCTCACTCATCTGATTGGGCTAAATATGTAGGCCATGATTGGAATGTCGAGTATGATGCGAGTGTCTCTGTAGAAAAGCTTAAAGAGCTTGGTAATATTGTTGCAAGTTACCCAGAAAACTATAAAGCACAGTCTCGTGTTAAGAAAATATACGATGATCGTAAAGCAATGGCAGCCGGTGAAAAACCACTTGATTGGGGCATGGCTGAAACTTTAGCGTATGCAACTATTGCAGCTGAAGGCACTGATATTCGTTTAACAGGACAAGATTCTGGTCGTGGCACTTTTTTCCATCGTCATGCGGTTGTTCACAGCCAAACAGATGGTGCAACTTATTTACCACTGCAAAATATTAGTGAAGAGCAAGGTACATTCGAAGTATTTGATTCAGTTCTTTCTGAAGAAGCCGTGTTGGCATTTGAATATGGCTATGCAACGGCAGAGCCGACCTCACTGGTATTATGGGAAGCGCAATTTGGTGATTTCGCCAATGGTGCGCAAGTTGTATTTGACCAATTTTTAAGTTCAGGTGAACAAAAGTGGGGCCGCTTATGTGGTTTAACGTGTTTACTACCTCATGGTTATGAAGGCCAAGGCCCAGAGCACAGCTCAGCGCGTTTAGAGCGTTTTCTGCAATTGTGTGCCGATCACAATATGCAAGTATGTGTACCTTCTACGCCTGCGCAAGTTTATGCTATGTTACGTCGTCAATCAGTTAGACCGCTTCGCCGCCCGCTGATTGTTATGACCCCTAAATCATTACTGCGCCATCCACTTGCAACATCAACACTAGAAGAGCTCTCTGAAGGTGTGTTCTACAACATGATCGATGAAATCGATGATATTGATGTAAAGAAAGTAGACCGCGTTGTATTTTGTAGTGGCAAGGTTTATTACGAATTATTGCAAGAACGCCGTAAACTTGAGCAAGACAACATCGCTATTGTGCGTGTTGAGCAACTTTACCCGTTCCCACATGATGAAATGAAAACGATTATTGAACGCTACCAACATGTTAAAGATTTTGTATGGTGTCAAGAAGAGCCACAAAACCAAGGCGCTTGGTACTGTTCACAACATCATTTTGTTGATGCAATTCCACAAGGTGCGAAACTAAAATATGCCGGCCGTAAAGCGTCAGCATCTCCTGCATGTGGGTATATGTCAGTACACACTAAAGAACAACAAGCGCTCGTTGCCGACGCGCTAACTATAGAAAAAAAGGATAAGCAATGAGCACAGAAATTAAAGTTCCTGTTCTTCCTGAGTCGGTTGCAGATGCTTCCGTTGCTACATGGCATGTAAGTGTTGGCGACAAAGTAAGCCGTGATCAAAACTTAGTAGACATTGAAACAGACAAAGTGGTTTTAGAAGTGGTTGCACAAAATGACGGCGTGATCACTGAAATTTCACAAGAAGAAGGTGCGACGGTACTTGGCGACCAAGTAATTGGCTTAATTGGTGATGCACAAGCAGCATCGCCAAGCAAAGAGTCTAAAGCAAGTAAAGAGCCTAAAGAAGATAGCTCAGCACCAGAAAAAACAAAAGACGACGCGCCAGCGGCGCAATCAGCACCAGCATCAGAAGGTAAAGAAGTGGATATTAAAGTACCTGTACTTCCAGAATCAGTTGCAGATGCAACAATTGCTACTTGGCATGTTCAATCAGGTGACGCGGTAACACGCGATCAAAATTTGGTAGATATTGAAACAGATAAAGTTGTACTTGAAGTCGTTGCTCAAGAAGACGGCGTTATGGGTGACATTATCCATGCTGAAGGCGATACTGTGCTGGGTGAGCAAGTAATTGGTAAAGTAAAAGCCGGTGCAGCAGTTGCTAAATCTGACGCTAAAGCGGATACACCTGCAGCTAAAGATGAAAGCGCAAGTGATAGTTCAAGCGATAGTTCAGATGCGTTAACACCATCGGTGCGTCGTCTAATTGCTGAAAAAGGCCTTGATGCTTCTAAAATTAAAGGTTCTGGTAAAAATGGTCGTGTGACTAAAGAAGATGTTGAGCAATTCTTAAAATCACCAGCTCCTGCAACAAAAGCTGAAGCAGCGCCAGCAGCAGCGCCAGTGGGTGACCGTACACAAAAACGTGTGCCTATGACACGTTTGCGTAAAACTATTGCAAACCGCCTACTTGAAGCGAAAAATTCAACGGCAATGTTAACCACATTCAACGAAGTTAACATGAAGCCAATTATGGACTTGCGTAAACAGTATCAAGAAGTGTTTGAGAAACGTCACGGTATTCGTCTAGGCTTTATGTCTTTTTACGTCAAAGCAGTCACTGAAGCGTTAAAACGTTTCCCTGATGTAAACGCTTCAATTGACGGCGATGATATCGTTTATCATAATTATTTCGATATTAGTATTGCTGTTTCTACACCGCGTGGACTAGTAACACCAGTATTGAAAGATTGCGATAAGCTTTCTGTTGCAGAAATTGAAAAAGGTATTCGTGAATTAGCACTTAAAGGTCGTGATGGCAAGTTAACACTTGACGATATGACCGGTGGTAACTTCACTATCACCAATGGTGGTGTGTTCGGTTCGTTATTATCAACACCTATCATCAACTTACCGCAGTCTTCAATTTTGGGTATGCATAAAATCCAAGATCGTCCAATGGCTGTTAATGGTAAAGTCGAGATTCTACCTATGATGTATTTAGCGTTATCGTATGATCATCGCCAAATAGATGGTAAGGAATCAGTTGGTTTCTTAGTAACAATTAAAGAGTTACTTGAAGATCCAACACGTTTACTGCTGGATGTTTAATTAAGTAGTACACAATATAAGCTGTGAGTAACTATCACAGCTTTTTTTTTGTGCCTATGGTCATACTGGGGTTTTCATGTAGCGTCATGAGATCTATACTAGGCACGCAATTTGGGATAGTTGTTTATTTGCATAAATATTCAGCTCTTTTAATATAAAAAATTGGATAAAGTATCATGAATTTGCATGAGTATCAGGCAAAACAACTTTTTGCCGAATATGGTTTACCAGCTTCTCAGGGTTTCGCTTGCGATACACCGGAAGAAGCTGCAGCCGCTGCTGAAAAAATTGGCGGCGATATGTGGGTTGTTAAAACTCAGGTTCACGCCGGTGGACGTGGTAAAGCGGGCGGTGTAAAGCTAGTTAAAACTATCGACGAAGTTAAAGCGTTTGCAGCTAACTGGCTAGGCAAAAATCTAGTTACTTACCAAACAGACGAGAATGGTCAGCCAGTTACTAAAATTTTAGTTGAAAGCTGTACTGATATCGCCAACGAATTGTACTTAGGTGCCGTTGTTGATCGTGCTTCTCGCAAAGTTGTGTTCATGGCGTCTACTGAAGGCGGTGTTGAAATTGAAACGGTTGCTGAAGAAACTCCAGAGCTTATCCATAAAGCAGAGATTGACCCATTAGTCGGTCCTCAAGCTTACCAAGCACGTGAACTAGGTTTTAAATTGGGTCTTAACCCAGTGCAAATGAAACAGTTCGTACAGATCTTTATGGGTCTTGGTAAAATGTTCACTGATTTTGATTTCGCACTACTTGAAATCAACCCGCTTGTTATTACAGATGAAGGTAACCTTCACTGTCTAGATGGCAAAATTGGTATCGATGGTAATGCACTTTACCGTCAACCTAAAATGCGCGATTTCCATGATCCATCTCAAGAAGATGCACGTGAAGCACATGCAGCAAGCTTTGAACTTAACTACGTTGCATTAGACGGTAACGTTGGTTGTATGGTTAACGGTGCAGGCCTTGCGATGGGTACTATGGACATTGTAAACCTACACGGTGGCAAGCCTGCAAACTTCCTAGATGTTGGCGGCGGTGCAACCAAAGAACGTGTATCTGAAGCATTTAAAATCATTCTTTCTGATGACAACGTTAAAGCTGTTTTAGTTAACATCTTTGGTGGTATCGTTCGTTGTGACATGATCGCTGAAGGCATCATTGGTGCAGTTAAAGAAGTTGGCGTAAACGTACCTGTAGTTGTACGTTTAGAAGGGACTAACGCTGAACTAGGTCGTGAGGTTCTTAAGAACTCTGGTCTAGATATCATTGCTGCTGAATCACTAACAGACGCGGCTGAAAAAGTTGTTGCTGCTGCGGAGGGCAAATAATGTCTGTATTAATCAATAAAGATACAAAAGTTATCTGTCAAGGTTTCACCGGTGGCCAAGGTACTTTCCACTCAGAGCAAGCGCTTGAGTACGGTACACAAATGGTTGGTGGTGTAAGCCCAGGTAAAGGCGGTCAAACGCACCTTGGTCTACCAGTATTTAACACAGTACGTGATGCGGTAGAAGCCACTGGCGCAACGGCATCAGTTATCTACGTACCAGCACCTTTTTGTAAAGATGCCATCTTAGAAGCAATCGATGCAGGTATTGAGCTAATCGTTTGTATCACTGAAGGTATTCCAACGCTTGATATGGTTGACGTTAAAGTTAAACTAGATCAAACAGGTACTCGTATGATCGGTCCTAACTGCCCAGGTGTTATTACCCCTGGTGAGACTAAGATTGGTATCATGCCTGGTCACATCCACAAGCCTGGTAAAGTAGGAATTGTTTCTCGCTCTGGTACTTTAACGTATGAAGCAGTTAAACAAACTACTGATGCTGGTTTTGGCCAGTCTACCTGTGTTGGTATTGGTGGCGACCCAATTCCTGGTACTAACTTTATCGACGTTTTAGAAATGTTCGAAAAAGACACCCAAACTGAAGCAATTGTAATGATTGGTGAAATTGGTGGTACTGCAGAAGAAGAAGCTGCAGAGTACATCAAAGCACACGTTACCAAACCTGTTGTGTCTTACATTGCTGGTGTGACTGCACCAGAAGGTAAGCGTATGGGTCACGCTGGCGCAATTATCGCTGGCGGTAAAGGTACTGCTGATGAGAAATTTGCTGCATTAGAAGCTGCGGGCGTAAAAACTGTACGTTCATTAGCTGAAATCGGTAATGCACTTAAAGAGAAAACTGGCTGGTAATCAGCTGTTTATCTTTAAAAAAGGCTCGCAATTGCGAGCCTTTTTGTTATGTTGTTAATATGAGTAACTGATATGCTGAAAAAAGCGAACCGATAAATCTTGGCGTTGCTTATTAATGGCGAGTTCATCACAAAAACTATGAATAGTTTTTTCTACTTGATTCAAAAAGCGACCATAGCCAATTTCATGTTTATTGTGCTGGGCAGCTACAACGACAAAATGCAGTGTTTCTACTAGTTTTTCGGCTTCATAAAAGATTTTTACTTGCTGACTTGAGTCCTCTATATCAAAACTGATTTTTTGTAATTCCCCATTTCCCTCATTTCTATCCACTTCACTGTTACGAATTATTGGCATTGCCCCATTAGCAATCATAGCAACGTGGGTAAGCTTATTGCTTTCACACAATTGCGTAAATAATTTTGCAAAGTGGTTATAAAACGGCTCATAAGTGTGGCTATTAATTTGTGTTTGAAATTGCGTTTTAATATTACGTGATACGGGAATAGAAAAAGTCACATATGTCATTTCAGCGTGTGTGTTAGGTATTGCACATTGTCTTGATTGATAGCGAGGGTATAAGCTTCTCAATTTATAGCCATAGCTTTCTTTATTGCCTTTTTCTTTAGCAAATAAGTCGTAGGTTAAGTGTTGATGATCTCTTAGCGTAAAACTAGGTTGATCTAAAAATAGCTGTTGTTGCAAATACGTTAATACCTTTTGTACCTTGGTATGAAATTGTGCTGAGTGTGCGCGAATATCTTCACCCGTTGCTAAAAATAATAAACGTATTTTTTTACTTTGAATATTCGCTGTACAGTGCAACTTATGGGCTTCATGGTAGCGAGGGTTATAAAAAAATAACATTTGCTTATCGGTTTCAAGTTGATATGACTCCTCATTAAAGCGTACAACGGGCAATTTATCATTTGCAAGTAAATGTACATTATGCAGTTCATATTCATCACATGATGCAAATAATTGTCGCGCAATGCGCTGATAACATGCATTAATGCCACTAAAGTTTGTATAAAAATTATCGTTTGGTGTAATTTCAGCTAATAAGTAATGATTTGCGCGTGCATTACTTGGTATATAAACGCGGTTTTGATTTAATGAAGCCATCTTTCGTTCCTGTAAGTGGGTTTATCTTTATACTATAAATTCCTTTGATGACTTAAATATTGCGCTAAAACAAATTTTGTTCATAAACTATCCTTTATCAAATAAACTTTGTTAATAACAAGCATAAACCCACATCTATTACTGTATGTTAAGGTTTGTTTTTGTAATAATGCATTAGTTTTGTTATCACTCAATATACAGAGGTTTATACTCCTATGGCGGAAATTGAGAATCGCCCAAGCAACTTTATTAGAACGCGCATCGATGAAGATTTAGCAAGTGGGAAACACGCTACAACACATACCCGTTTTCCACCAGAACCTAATGGCTTTTTACATATTGGTCATGCAAAATCAATTTGTTTAAATTTTGGTATTGCCAAAGACTATAATGGTTTATGTAACCTTCGTTTTGACGATACTAACCCAGAAAAAGAAGATATTAACTACGTTAACTCAATTAAAGAAGATGTACAGTGGTTAGGTTTTAATTGGGATGGTGAGATAAAATATTCATCAAATTATTTTGATGTGCTTTACGGCTATGCAGTTGAACTTATTAATAAAGGCTTAGCGTATGTTTGTTTTTTAACCGCCGATCAAGCGCGCGAATACCGGGGTACGTTAAAAGAGCCAGGTAAAAATAGCCCATACCGTGATACCAGTCCTTCTGAAAACCTAGCCCTGTTTGAAAAAATGCGCAACGGTGAGTTCAAAGAGGGTGAGTGTGTATTGCGTGCGAAAATAGATATGGCAAGCTCATTTATTGTGCTTCGCGATCCTATTATATACCGTGTGCGTTTTGCTCATCACCACCAAACCGGTGATACGTGGTGTATATACCCGATGTATGACTTTACTCATTGTATTTCTGATGCACTAGAGGGCATTACTCATTCATTGTGTACACTTGAGTTTCAAGATAACCGACGTTTATACGACTGGGTGCTTGATAACATAAGTCTAGAGTGTCATCCACAACAAATTGAGTTTTCGCGTTTAAATCTTGAATACACCATAATGTCAAAGCGTAAACTTAATGAACTAGTGGTAAACAACCATGTAGAAGGGTGGGACGACCCACGTATGCCAACCATTGCAGGTCTGCGCCGCCGTGGTTATACACCGGCATCTGTTCGTGAATTTTGTCAACGTATTGGTGTTACTAAACAAGAAAATATGGTTGAAATGGGTGTGCTAGAAGCCTGTATCCGTGATGACTTAAATGAAAACGCACCACGGGCTATGGCCGTACTCGATCCGGTTAAAATTGTGATTGAAAACTACGAAGCAGAAAAAGTTGAAGTGTTATCGGTTGCTAATCACCCAAATAAAGAAGAAATGGGCCGTCGTGATGTGCCGTTTACACGCGAAATTTACATTGAACGTGAAGATTTTCGTGAAGAAGCCAATAATAAGTTTAAACGCTTAGTGCTTGATAAAGAAGTGCGTTTACGCGGAGCTTATGTGATTAAAGCACAGCGCGTTGAAAAAGACGATAACGGTGAAATAACCACTATTTATTGTAGTTACGATCCTCAAACACTGGGTAAAAACCCAAGTGATGGTCGTAAAGTAAAAGGGGTTATTCATTGGGTGTCGGCGCCTGAGTCAGTGACAGCAGAAGTACGTTTATATGAGCGTCTATTTAATGTGCCCAACCCTGGCGCTGCTGATGATTTTGAAAGTACCCTAAATCCAGAGTCATTAGTCATAATCAACAACGCTAAGCTTGAACCTTCACTGGCTAATTCATTACCTGGCCAAGGTTTTCAGTTTGAGCGTACCGGTTATTTTTCTCGTGACAGTAAAACTGAAAACGTGGTATTTAACCAAACTGTGGGTTTACGTGACTCATGGGCTAAAATAGAGCATAAATAATAGGCTCTATTTTATGCATAAAAAAACCTGCAAAAGCAGGTTTTTTTATGCAACTAAGACTATTAGCTATTGTTTTCTGAAAAGGTTTTACATGCAGCTTTATCTTCACATTCGCCGTAAAGATAAAGCGAATGGTTGGTTAATTTAATGCCGTTTTCTTCAGCAATTTCAAGTTGCCTACGCTCAATTAAATCATCTTCAAACTCAATAACTATGCCGCACTTTAAACAGACTAAATGATCATGATGAGTGCTACCAGAGAGTTCAAATACAGATTTTCCACCTTCAAAATGGTGACGGCTTACAATTCCGGCATCATCAAATTGATTTAAAACGCGGTATACAGTAGCAAGACCAATTTCTTCGCCCAGATCTAATAAAACCTTGTAAACATCTTCAGCGCTTATGTGTTGGTTATCTGGAGATTGAAGGATCTCTAAAATTTTAATACGCGGTAAAGTTACCTTTAGCCCGGCTTTTTTAAGTTCCAAGTTATGATCAGTCATTAAATCTGTCTCAATTTTGTTTAGTTATAATAGACATCTGCAAGATGTATTCGTCACAATAATAGGATAACGTGCCTTGGTAGTAAGTGCAAAGAACAATTGATCTATATCAAAATTAGTGATGATAGTGCTAACTGCTTGAGAATAATTTAAACAGTTAGCACAAAAAAGGGAAGACTAATCGGCTAACTCAGCTAAGCACATTTCATCATATACTTGAGCACACCATTGTTTAACGCGCTGCTCAGTAAGCTCTGGTTGGCGGTCTTCATCAATGCCAAGACCAACAAAATGCTTGTCATCTGCCATGCCTTTAGATGCTTCAAAATCATAACTGTCACTAGGCCAATGGCCAACAACAATAGCGCCTCGTTCAGTTACAATATCGTTGATCATGCCCATAGCGTCTAAGAAGTATTCTGCATAGTCTTCTTGGTCGCCACAACCAAAAATAGCAACCAGCTTACCTTCAAAACTTACTTCTTCAAGTTCAGGAAAAAAATCGTCCCAATCACATTGCGCTTCACCATAATACCAAGTAGGAATACCGAATAAGATCAGATCAAACTCAGCAATCTCTTCTTTAGAGCTTTTTGCAATGTCATGCACAGCAACGAGCTTTTTCCCCAATTCTTTTTGGATCATTTTTGCTACGTGCTCTGTGTTACCTGTGTCACTTCCGAAAAAAATGCCTACACTTGCCATGGATTTAAACCTTTTATCTATCAATAGCCAATCTTTCTTGTAAAATTGTTTCGATCAACGCACTGCGGCTAATATTTTGTGCATCTGCCATATCACTCAGTGCTTGATACAGCTGTGACGAAACTTTAAATTCAACACGCTTTAAACCGCGCGCTTTGTCTCTTTTTATTTGATTACGTTTATTGACCTTTAACTGCATATCCCGCGGAAGGGGATTTGTTTTAGGTCTACCTGGGCGTTTCTCGTATTCAAATAAATCAAGCGTTGTTCTATCTGTTTCTGACTTGGCCATGCTTAACTTACACCTGCACCTTGCCAAAACACCTGAATAAGTCCTTTAGCAATAAAGCCAGAGCAACCTAAAAAGAGTACCAACCAGACAATATAACGACCAAATTTAGGCACATTGCCGCTTTTCAGTACATCTTTTATTGCCAAGCCGATAAAAATAAGTATACCAGCTAAGCCAAAATACAACCCTAAGGTATCAAATTCGTTAATAAACTGACTGACCATCGACGTATAACCTTTAAATTAAACGGCGCGTACTATAGCACATAAATCTTTAATTATTTAGTGCGACAAATCAAAAATACGCCACAAAAATACCATTAAACTGCGGTTAAAAATTCATTAATTGCTTTGTTTACTGCCTGTGGTTTTTGAGCATGCAACCAATGGCCCGCGCCATGTATGATTTTTGCACTCACGTTTTTAAACACTGCATTAATTGCTTCTCGGTGTTTGGCTAAAATATAGTCAGAGTCATTACCTTTAATAAACAAAGTGTCGCACAAACAAGAATTATTTGCATTAACATTAGCGGTAATTGTCGAATAATTTTTATCAATGACTGATAAATTAAACCGCCAAACAAATTTGCCTTTATCGTTTTTGTATAAACTCTTTAATAAAAACTGACGAACACCCAGCTCTTTTATATACGGCTGCATTATCAAATCAGCTTGCTTTCTATCACTAATATCCGTATTTTTTACTGCATTTAATGCCTCAAGTATCTGAGTATGCCGAGCAGGATAGCTAACGGGTGCGATATCAAGTACCACTAATTTATCGACTAGTTCGTTATGTGTCAGGGCCACCTGCATGGCGACTTTACCGCCCATTGAATGCCCAATAAGGTGCGCTTTTTGTATATTGAGTGTTGCCATTAATTTTATAATGTCTTCTGCCATGACTAAGTAATCCATTTCATCGCTGTGGGGCGAAAGGCCATGGTTACGTAAATCGACATTGGTTACACAAAAATGCTCACTTAATGGTTTTGCAATCACATTGAGGTTTTCTAAAGAACCAAACAAGCCATGGAGTAAAATAACATCAGCACCCTGACCAGTTTGTTTGTAATTTAACTGCATAACGCACTCCTTTAATTTTGTGCATAGTGTGCCGAGCATTTTAAAAAAAAGCAAAAAATACAGCCATTATTACAGGCTTACTTATTACAGCGCTATTGTTAAATTAGTTCCTTGATTCATTAATCATTGTTTTAATGTTCAGTGCATTGGAGGTTGTAACTCGCATTTCTAACTGGATTGGGTATAATCATATCGAAAGAAAAATGTGACCCGTAATGACAGGAAGACCATGAAACAAATCGACATAGACGACGAGTTATATCAGTACATTGCAAGCAATACTCAAAGTATTGGTGAGAGTGCATCGACTATTTTACGTCGTTTATTAAATCTCAACGGCGGAAAAATTCACACCACAAAATCAGACACCGATCATAAAAATGAAACTGTTAGTGTGTCTAATTCATCGCAAGAACAACCACTATCAGCTGTTGTGCAGCAAGTACCAGTGGCAAAACCACCGGTAAACAAAAAAAATGCCAATGTTTTTAATGTTTTAAATAAAGAAGAGCTGGCAATGCAAAAAGGCGTTGTTGGTCGTTTTTTATTTATTTTAAGTGCATTTTATCGAACGCATAAAACTGATTTTTCAGCGGTGCTGGATATAAAAGGTCGTGATCGAGTATATTTTGCTACTAGCAAAGAAGACTTAGTTAATAGCGGCAGTAGTATGAATCCTAAAAATATTACCGACAGTGAATATTGGGTGATGACTAATTCAAATACTACACGCAAAAAAATGATGCTGCATGAAGTTGCACTTAGCTTAGGCTACAGCAATGAGCAAGCTGAAAAAATTCGTGATTATCTTTAAGGAAATACCATGGCAATTCATCCCGGCGCAGGTAAAATTGCACCACAATCAATTTTAGTCAATGTACCTAAGTTAGTGTCTGCGTATTATTTAAATGAACCTGATTTAGAGCAAAACCCTGAGCATTGTGTTGCATTTGGCACTTCAGGGCATCGTGGTTGTGCGTATGATGTAAAATTTAACGAATCCCATATATTATCAATCACCCAAGCCATTTGTGATTACAGAAAACAAAATGATATATTTGGCCCGTTATTTTTAGGTAAAGACACGCATGCTTTGAGCGAAGCGGCCTTTAACTCAGCCATAGAAGTACTGGTTGCTAACGAAGTACAAGTAATAACTCAAGAAAACGGTGACTTTACCCCCACACCCGTCATTAGTCACGCTATTGTTAGCTATAATAAAAATCACCCCAATGAACTTGCCGACGGCATTGTGGTTACCCCATCTCATAATCCACCTGAAGATGGCGGATTTAAGTATAATCCTCCTAATGGCGGCCCTGCAGATACAGACGTAACAAAATGGATTGAAGACAGAGCTAATCAACTTCTACTTGAAGATTTAGTTGAGGTTGAACTGTTTCCTTTTGCTAAAGCGTCGCATTCTGGTTTTATTCGTTATGAAGACTTAATGACACCATACATTAATGACCTTGAAAACATTGTTAATTTAAAAGCCATTAGTGACGCCGGTATTAAAATTGGTATTGATCCTTTAGGTGGTTCAGGCATTAACTTTTGGCCAGTGATCGCGAAAAAATATAATTTAGATTTAACCGTTGTTAATAATAACGTCGATCCGCGATTTGCATTTATGCCGCTTGATAAAGATGGCAAAATTCGGATGGATTGTTCATCACCGTATTCAATGGCTAATTTAATTGCCCTAAAAGATGACTTTGATTTATCGATTGGTAACGACCCCGATTACGATCGCCATGGCATAGTAACACCTGATGGGTTAATGAACCCAAATCACTTTTTAGCGGTAGCGATTGACTATTTACTAACGCATCGTGATTGGGATGCTAATGTACAAATCGGTAAAACACTCGTTTCTAGCTCAATGATTGACAAAGTGACTGAGCGCAATAACCGTAAAGTAAAAGAAGTCCCTGTGGGTTTTAAATGGTTTGTTGAAGGTTTAAATAAAGGCAAATTGGCCTTTGGTGGTGAAGAAAGTGCTGGCGCGGCCTTTTTACGGTTTGATGGCAGCGTATGGTGTACAGATAAAGACGGTTTTATTATGGGGCTACTTGCTGCTGAAATATTAGCTGTTACTGGTAAAACACCGTCTGCGCTATATAAAGAGCTAGAGCAAGAGTTTGGTGCACCACTTTATAAACGCTTAGATGCCCCCGCAACGCCTGAACAAAAGTCGCGATTAAAAGCACTCAGTGCTGACGATGTAAAAGCAGATACCTTAGCAGGTGAGCCTATTTTACAAAAGCTAACGCATGCGCCAGGTAATAATGCAGCAATTGGTGGCTTAAAAGTAGTTACCAAAAGCGGCTGGTTTGCAGCGCGTCCGTCAGGTACGGAAGATATTTATAAAATATATTTAGAATCATTTAAAGGCGAAGAACACTTAGCCTTATTAGAAAAAGAAGCTAAAAAACTGGTTGATTCAGTGATTAGCTAATTTGCAATTACACTTAAAAACGGCTGATTTATTCAGCCGTTTTTGTATCTACTATTTATAAAACAAAAAAGGGCTTTATCGTTATGTCTGCCACCCCTGAATACATTAATCAATTAAAACAAGATGGTGATTTTTTAACGCTTTCGCGAAAGCATGAATGGCATTTAGACGCAGGTCAATTTACCCTTAATAACAACACTCAGGTTATAGTACATGACACCGGTGTGATTGAATTTCAACCGGATGACGTTACTTCAAAAAATGTGGTGTTATCAAGCGCGATTCATGGCAACGAAACAGCACCGATTGAAATTTGCGATGAGCTTATTAAACAAATCATTAGCGGTGAGCTTAAATTACAACAGCGTGTTTTGTTTATTTTTGGTAACCCTCAGTCAATTAATATTGGTAAACGATTTGTAGAAGAGAACTTAAACCGCTTGTTTAACGGCCACCACACTGTTGATGGTATCGCGATGAACGATGAGCGCATAAGAGCTGCAAAACTTGAGCAGTATGTTAGCGATTTTTATACGCGTTCACAGCAGGGTACTTATCGGTGTCATTATGACTTACATACCGCTATTCGCGGCTCTAAAAACGAAAAATTTGCTGTTTATCCATTTTTGCATGGCAAACCTTGGAAAAAGTCGCAATTGCAGTTTTTATTAAGTTGTGGGGTAAATACGGTGCTGATGATGAAATCACCAGCCACAACATTTAGTTACTATTCGTCGTTTGTCCATGGTGCCGACTCATTTACTGTAGAGCTTGGACAAGTGAAACCCTTTGGTGAAAACGACATGTTACGCTTTGCAAAAACAAAACAAACTCTAACTGCATTAATTAGCCAAAAAGAAGTAAAATACCAAGAATTTAATGCAAAAGACTTTGAGTTGTTTTCTGTCCATCGTACTATAAATCGCACAGAGCAAGAATTTAGTTTCCCGTTTTCTGATGATGCCGAGAACTTTACTGGTTTTGCAAAGGGCGAACTCTTAGCCACTGACGGCGATAAGGCGATTTATGCCGATGTAGAAGGAGAAGCGATTATTTTTCCAAACGCACAAGTTGCCATCGGGCAGCGTGCATTACTTACCGTTGTGCCTCTGCACGTTGACAACCGTTTTAGCTGATCAACACATCAGACCACTTGTTATGAAAGTTTAACCAACTGATTAATAAGTGGTTAATTATTTGTATGGCTAACTTGCCAGTTTTTTGTTCATTATTTACTTTTGTTTTGTCACAGTTTTGTTGAATAACACTTTACGTTAACGTAAAGTGTTGGCAGCTTTAATTAAATACAGTGCAGATGTTGCAAAGTTTATTCAGCAACAATCACCCATAATAATAATCCTAAGGGGCGCTGTGATACTGACAACAAAATAAGGTAGGTTATGAGTAATCCTAATAACGTATCGCTGAATATTAATCATGAGCTTGAGTTTATTGATGGCCACGCACTTAATATTCCAACCCTTAGTATTTTAACTGAGGACGGCGACATTCATCCTAGTGCTCCAGCACCTGATATTTCAAAGCAAACCGCTATCAAATTATACGAAACCATGCGTTTTATTCGTTTACTCGATGAACGTATGCAGGGGGCTCAACGCCAAGGCCGCGTTAGTTTTTACATGCAATGTTTAGGCGAAGAAGCCGCGGTAACGGCTTCTGCCGCAGCGCTTGATCAAGATGACATGATCATGGCGCAATACCGTGAGCAAGCGGCGCTGCATTATCGTGGTTTTACCCTTGATCAATTTATGAACCAGATGTTTTCTAATGAATTAGATTTAGGTAAAGGCCGCCAAATGCCAATTCATTATGGTTCTAAAGCACTTAATTACATGACCATTTCATCGCCTTTGGGAACACAAATTCCACAGGCTACGGGTTACGCATACGCTCAAAAATTAAAACACATTGATGCTAAAACTGGGGAGTTGGCAAGCACCATTGATAACGTCACCATTTGTTATTTTGGTGAAGGGGCGGCTTCAGAAGGTGATTTTCATGCAGGCTTAAACATGGCTGCAGTGCATAAAGCACCGGTTATCTTTTTTGCTCGTAATAATGGCTATGCTATTTCAACCCCAGCCGATGAGCAATTTAAAGGTGATGGTATTGCTTGTCGCGGCGTAGGTTACGGCATAAAAACGATTCGCGTTGATGGCAGCGATGCACTTGCTGTTTATGCCGCAACTAAAAAAGCCCGTGAAATTGCAGCAACGCAGGGTGAACCCGTATTAATTGAATCGATAGCCTATCGTTTAGGTGCGCATTCAACATCAGATGATCCCAGTGGCTATCGTTCTAAAGATGAAGAAGCCAATTATAAAACATGCCCAATTGAGCGCTTTAGAAAATGGTTAGTAAAACAAAATTGGTTAGATGAAAACGACGATGCTAAAGCGAAAGAAACCATTCGTGATGATATTTTAGCGGCACTAAAACGCGCTGAAGTAATTGATAAGCCGGCGTTAGAAGAGCTAATTACCGATGTGTACGACACGCCAATTCCCTCTTTACAACGTCAATATGATGAACTTAAAACTCACATTAAAGCGCATCCAGACGCCTACCCAACAACAGCAGGGAGAATTAAGTAATGGCTAAAATGAACATGCTACATGCAATTAATTCTGCCTTAGATATCACCATGAATGAACACCCTCAAGCATGTATTTTTGGTGAAGATGTTGGCTATTTTGGTGGTGTATTTAGAGCAACATCTGGCTTACAAGAAAAATACGGCAAGCATCGCGTATTCAATACCCCGCTCACAGAGCAAGGTATTTTAGGCTTTGCCAATGGTTTAGCAGCGTTTGGTGCACCGGCACTGGCTGAAATTCAATTTGCTGATTATATTTTCCCCGCGTTTGACCAAATTGTGAATGAATCCGCTAAGTTTCGCTATCGTAGTGGTAACGAATTTAATGTGGGTAACTTGACAATACGTACACCTTACGGCGGCGGTATTGCCGGCGGTTTATATCATTCACAATCGCCAGAAGCTTATTTTGCCCATACGCCGGGATTAAAAATAGTGGTTCCTCGTAATCCTTATCAAGCGAAAGGCTTACTGCGAGCCTGCATTAAAGACGACAACCCCGTAATATTCTTTGAGCCCAAACGTTTATACCGTGCCTCAACCGGTGAAGTACCAGAGGAAGATTACAGTATTGAACTCGGTAAAGCTGAAATAATTCAACAGGGCACAGACGTGACTTTATTGGCGTGGGGCGCACAAATGGAAATCGTGGAAGCCGCGGCTAAACACGCAGCTGAACAAGGCATTAGCTGTGAGGTGATTGATCTTCGTAGTATTTTACCGTGGGACGTTGAAACCATTGCTAAATCAGTGACTAAAACAGGACGACTTATTGTTAGTCACGAAGCACCTATCACCAATGGTTTTGGTGCAGAAATAGCGGCAACCATCGCTCAAGAGTGCTTCTTACATTTAGAGTCGCCTATTTTACGTGTCTGTGGTTTAGATACGCCTTATCCACTGGCACTTGAAAAAGAATATGTTCCAGATGCATTGAAAGTAATGGCTGCAATTAAACAATCAGTGAACTTTTAGGGGTTTCCATGGCTAAAGATTTTATATTACCCGATATTGGTGAAGGCATTGTTGAATGCGAAGTTGTTGAATGGCTGGTAGCAGAGGGTGACACAGTAAAAGAAGATCAGCCTATTTGTGACGTAATGACCGACAAAGCCTTAGTGCAAATTCCAGCAGTGCACGATGGCGTGATCACTAAGTTATATTGTAAAAAAGGTGATATTGCTAAAGTTCATGCGCCGTTATTTGCAATGGATGTTGCAGGTGATGGCGTTAGTGATGCGAATGATACACGTGATGTACCCACTAAAGTAACAGAGCAGCTAGAAGACTTTATTCTACCGGATATCGGTGAGGGTATTGTAGAGTGTGAAATTGTTGACTGGTTAGTGGCAGAGGGCGATGAAATACAAGAAGATCAAGCCGTTTGTGATGTAATGACCGATAAAGCGTTAGTACAAATACCGGCTAAATATACCGGTACTGTACAAAAGCTATATTATCAAAAAGGTGAAATTGCCAAAGTACACAGCCCGTTGTTTCAAATGACCATAGCAGGTCAAGTTGCAAAAGAAGACGTTGATGTTAATCAAGCGGTCGTGAAAGCACAAAGCAATGCAACCTCTGATGTACCCGCTAAGCAAACGCAACCGATTGTTAACGAAAAAGCAGTTGCCTCACCTGCGGTTAGACGTAAAGCGCGAGAGCTTGATGTTGATTTAACTTGCGTACCAGGCAGTGGTAAAAATGGCCGTATTTATAAACAAGATATTGAAGCATTTATAAAAAATGAAGTGCCATCTGGTATGGATACTTCTGAGCTTAACAAGCCACAAACTACTCAGAGTAAAGCCACTCATAGCGCTGAGAACGCAACTAGCCCAGGGGGCACGCGGACAGAAGCGATTAAAGGCATTAAAGCGGCCATGGCAAAACAAATGGTGGCGTCTGTTTCCACTATTCCACATTTTACTTACAGCGATGAAATTGACTTAACTGATTTAATTGCACTGCGTACTGACCTTAAAGAGCTGTATAAAACGCAAGGCGTTAAGCTGACTATGATGCCGTTTTTTATTAAGGCGTTATCGTTGGCAATGAGTCAATTTCCAGTACTTAACTCAAAAGTAAATGATGATTGCAGTGAAATTACTTACTATGACGATCATAATATTGGCGTTGCAGTAGATGCTAAAGTGGGTTTACTGGTGCCTAATATTAAAGCTTGCCAAACTAAAAGCATTGTAGAGGTGGCGAACAACTTAACTCAGCTTACTGATTCTGCGCGCGAAGGCCGTGTTTCGCCTGATGATTTAAAAGGTGGCACTATTAGCATTTCTAATATTGGTGCAATTGGTGGCACTATAGCTACGCCGATTATTAACAAACCAGAAGTGGCCATTGTCGCCTTAGGTAAATTACAGCACCTTCCACGTTTTGATCAGCAAGGGCAGGTGGTTTCGCGTGCAATTATGCAAGTAAGTTGGTCTGGGGATCACCGTGTAATTGATGGCGGCACGATAGCCCGTTTTAATAATTTATGGAAAGAATACTTAGAGCAGCCTGCTAAAATGATGATGGCAATGCGCTAATCTTTTTTAATTAAATAGTTAAAAAATTTCAAAAAACCAGCTAACTAGCTGGTTTTTTACTTTTATAAATTTATATTTTTAATTAAGATATGCGTGTAATAAAAATGGTAACACTACACGCCCTTTAGGGAATATAAACAATAACACTAAGGATATTTTATGGAACATTATATCAATGCATTGCGTAGCTACGCAGATTTTTCAGGTCGTAGTCGTCGCAAAGCCTATTGGATGTTTATTTTATTTAACGTCATATTTTCGCTTGTAACTTCTGCAATTGACTATGTTACAGGTACAGCAATAATCGGGACTATTTACAGCCTCGCTTTATTGATCCCTCAGCTAAGTGCTGGAGCGCGCCGCCTTCACGATACTAATCGCTCAGGCTGGTGGCAATTACTGTGGCTAGTACCGGTAATAGGTTGGATTATTTTAATTATCTTCTTAGCGCAAGACTCGCAAGAGGGTGAGAACGACCATGGCATAAACCCTAAAGAAGTTGAATTACAAACAGCTTAATTGAGTAATTAGCTTACACTCAGGGCTCAGCCGTTGCTGAGCTTTTTTTATGTAAATATATTAGGGTCTGTTGAGCTTTAAAGGTTAAATTTAATGCAGGCCCTAAAGTGCAAAAAAATATAAACCATAGCCAACTATTAACGCGGGGATGGCTGTATAGAACGTGGCTATGATGGCGGCTTTGGGTGTCATTGCAATGGCAGGAAAGAGCGCATCTCCATCGTTGGAAATGGCATTGGCCGCTAATGCGCTAAATGGAATAACACCTTGTATATATAAGGTGGTGACAATTATTTGTGGGCCACAGCCAGGTAAAAAACCAATTAAAACCGCTATTAGCGGGGCCATATAAGCATAATTTAAAAACCATGTTTTTAAGTCAAGACCAAACACTGTTACCAGTAGTTCAAATAATACAAAGGAAGCAACCACCCACGCGGTCACAAAATGGGTATCTTGCAACACCTTGGTAATTTTTGAAGGTGGACTGCATATATCATCTTCTGAGGTTACTTCTTGATAGCTTTCACCTTTTGAAGATAGCGCCCACATAAATACGACAAACAAAGCCATTAATGCACCGAAGCTACTAATAAAGGCATTGCTGTATTCGCCAAATTGGCTCAAATCAACATTAAAAGCGAGTAAAAAGGCAATAAGCAACCCCGGAATAATAGCGATAAACCAAATAGGTTTACTGAGCGTAATTATTTTCGTCGGTAAAAGGGTAACCTGTTGTGTGTGCTTTTGATCAGTTGGGCATAAATAGCCTGTTTTATGAAGTGTGTTGACGATTAAACCCGTTACAGAACCAACCACAAACCCTATTGCCATGATTGTTAAACCCTCGGTAGGGCGAGTAGCTAATAATAAAAACGCAGCATCACCCATAGTGGCCGTTAATACGGCAACAATAGCGCCAAAGCTTGCTTGGCCTTTTGTAAATTGAGTCACCACAATAATAGCGCCACCACAGCCTGGTAACATGCCTAAAAAAGCAGCAAAGCTGACTTCCAACACCGGTGATTTTGCATTTAAATAGCGAAGTTCTAACTGAGGTAAATTATCTACAACGTAGTAATAAATAAACAAAGTGGCAGCAACAAACACACTTACTTGAAAAAAAGCATCACTGAGTGCAGTAATTGTTATGGTGCGTAAACTGGGCAGGGCTAAACAGACTAAAATTAGCAATGGTAAAATTAGGCGTTTATTTTGGTGAAAAACACGTTTTGCAGCTGGCGAAATAGCGCCTAAATGAGGTGTTAAAAACATACAGTACGACCTAATTAAAGAATGAGATCACACTGTACTATTTTATTAAATGATAATCAATATCATTTAGGTGTTCAGGTAAATATGATTATTTACGTTGAAATTCTGAATTTTCGTTCCACGTAGGCCACTGAGTTTGCTGCGAAATATCAAAGCCTACTTTATAAAATAATTGTAGGTCTTCAGCCGCGCCCGATAAATCCCACTCATTACGGTATCTATCACACGGCTGATGATAACAACCACGCAGTACTAGGCTCATACGTTTACGGTAATTTTCAGTTTCTTCATCAAACGCTTGTGAACCGCCACCGGCATACATGGCTGGAACGCCCATATTGGCAAAGGCAAAGTGATCTGAGCGATAATAACCACCTGACGATGGCTTAGGATCGCCCGATACTGTTCTGCCTTGCTGTTTAGCAGCATTTGCCAATAAATCATCCATCTGTGATTTACCAATACCCACCACGCTAATGTCTTTTACTTTACCTAACAGGTTTAAGCTATCCATATTAATATTAGCAACGGTTTTATTAGCAGGAATAACCGGGTTAGCCGCATAATACTTAGAGCCAAGTAAACCTTGCTCTTCAGCGGTGACCGCTAAAAAAGTTATTGAACGGTCAGGGCGTTTACCGAGTTTAGTGAAGGCTTCGGCTACTTCAAACATACCAGCAATACCTGTGGCGTTATCGTGCGCACCGTTGTAAATTTGATCGCCTTTTCGGTTTTTATCTGTGCCTAAATGATCCCAATGCGCAGAGTAAATAATATGTTCATCTGGTTTTTTACTGCCTGCAAGGGTGGCAATAAAGTTATACGATACTGATTTTTTGATGGTGTTGTTAACTTCAACGGTAGCATCTAAGTCACTCATGTCTACATGATAAGCACCTTTAGCAGCATTGGCTTTAGCGGTTTCAAAATCAAGCCCTGCTTTAGTAAATAACTCTTTTGCTACATCAGCGGTTACCCAACCCTCAACGGCAACGCGGTCCATATTGTTATTGTCTTTTACAAAACCAAATTGCTCGCCACTCCATGAGTTCTCAACCACAGACCACGGATAAGACGCTGGCGCTGTTTCATGAATAATTATAGCGCCCGCAGCACCTTGACGGCTTGCTTCTTCGTATTTGTAAGTCCAGCGTCCGTAATAGGTCATGGCATCACCGGTAAATAACGCGGGATCTTTAGTCGCAAAACCTGGATCGTTTACTAACATGACCACTGTTTTACCTTTTACATCGAGACCTTCGTAGTCATTCCAGTTATATTCAGGGGCGTTAACACCGTAGCCCACAAATACCAGCTCTGAATTTTCTATGCCTTCTTGCACACTAATACGACTACTGCCCATCACCATGTCTTTTTTATATTCATAGTCTTTTCCACCAATACTAAGCACCATGTTTGAATCTGCTTCGAGTGAAACAAGCGGTACTTCTTGAAAAAAACTATCACCGTTACCCGGTTCAAAGCCTAAAGCAGTAAATTCTTTAGTTAGGTAATCAAGTGTTAACTTTTCGCCTTCAGATGAAGGCGCGCGACCACCAAATTCATCTGAGGCGAGTATTTTTACATGTTTAGCAATTTCATCGGCTTGAATGCTGTTATAGCCGTTAGCGACATCGTCAGAGGTAATACTTGTTGTTGCACAGCCAGCTAAAATAGCAGTTGTAATTAAGGTCAAAGAAAAATAACGTTTCATATTGGCTCTTTTTTTGTTCTAAGTGGCATTAGTATATGAACTTCTATTAATTAGAACCAGTTTTTGCGGTAAACTGTTGCTGATAAAAATGTACACTAAAGGTAACAATGAAGCGTTTTACTCCCCCAGAACAATTTCAAGCAACGAGCCTAAGCAGCGGGGCATTTGCGCATCTTCGTCAGTTGTTTAACATTCATCAGCAAACAGATTGGCCAGAGCCCGCGTATTTTCAACCTTACTTACATGCCATAAACGCAAATAATCTTCCCATTCGTTTTGTTGATGATGCCAAGGTTGATTTTGCTGAGCGCTATTATGAACAAGTTATTTTCGAAACAGGGGACGTGCCCACCCGCCAACAAAACTGGCATGATTTGTTTGGTGGTTTTATTTGGTGTTTATTTCCAAAAACAAAAGCCTTGATAAATCAGCGCCATGTAGATGAAATAGCATTGCATGGTTTAAAACAACGCGGTAAACATCGAAATGCACTAACTTTGTTTGATGAGTGCGGGGTTGTGCTAGCAATCAGCGAATCGCAGTGGAAGGAGTGGTTAAGAGATCACCAATGGAAAACAGCCTTCAAAGAACATAAAGCGCAGTGGGGTAAAACCATTGCGCCTTTTATGTTCGGCCATGCTAATTACGAAATGTTGACCAAACCTTATATAGGGCTTACTGGTAAAGCCTTATTTGTAAATGTGCCGGATGAAATATTTTGTAAAGATTTAGTAACTCAGTACCAGTACCTAGATCAACGACTTTATGAGATGATAAAAACTGATGATTGTTTAGCAGATAACAAACAGCTTTCACCTTTACCGTTATTAGGTGTACCTGGTTGGTGTGATGAGAATAACAATCCATCGTTTTACGATAACACGGATTATTTTAGACCGAAACGAAGGACACGAAGATGATAGAAGTAACCGCGCTTAAAAAGAAGTTTAAGCTCACCAAAGATCATAAAAAAAATAAAGTAGATGATATAGACCCACGCGAAGATAAAGATTATTTTCACTCGGTTAAAAATGTCAGCTTTAGCTGTGCTAAAGGCGAAGTGCTGGGACTATTAGGGCCTAATGGCGCAGGTAAAACAACCACATTAAGAATGCTCTCTACCGCTTTAAAGCCGGATGATGGCAGTATTACCATAGCCGGTCACGATATAATTAAAAAACCACTGATTGGGCGTAAATCAATTGGCTTTTTATCGGGTTCAACGGGATTATATGGTCGTTTAACAGTAAAAGAAAATATTGAGTACTTTGCAAAGCTTCATGGTATGGGCAAGCAAGCAATCAAGGATCGTTGTGAAGAGCTATTTACCTTACTCGATATGCATAAATTTATTGATAAGCGCGCTGAAAACCTATCAACCGGCATGAAACAAAAAGCCAACATTGCAAGAGCTGTGGTGCATCACCCTGAAGTGGTAATTCTTGATGAGCCCACTACTGGCCTTGATATTATGACTACCCAAACGGTGATTAACTTTATTAAAGGTTTAAAAGCACGAGGTACTCCGGTGATTTTTTCTACTCACCACTTAGATGAAGTAGCCCTTTTATGCGACCGTGTAGCGGTGATTAATGAAGGGGTTAGTTGTTTTGATGGCACGCTCGCTGAATTTAAACAAGCAGGCAACAGTGACGAATTAAACCAAGCGTTTATGAACATTTTAACGGAGAAACATAATGTTTGAAGTATTTAAAAAGGAATTAAAAGAGCTACTACGCGATAAAAAAACCTTATTGTTTGTGGTGGTATTTCCGATTGTGGTTTTTCCGGTGTTATTTGCTGTGGTTGCGTTTATATCCTCGCAAGCTGCGCTCGATGCTGAACAAAAAATAAATACCTATGTGATTATCAATGGCGACTATGCACCAGAATTTACTGATAAAGTGTTTTACCACAAAAGCTTTAAACTCTATAAAGGCGATAAAACCTTTAATAGTGTTGAGGAGCTAAAAGCAGGTGTAAACGCTGGCGATATCGACATGGGAATGTACCTGCCAAGCGATGCCGTGCAAACATTAAATGAGCAAAAGCAAAGCGAATGGCAAGTAGTGTTTAACGACTCAAAATCAATTAACTTCTTATTTGAGCGTGTGAAAGAGCTTGCTAAAGAGTACAGCGATACTCTGCAAGAAAGTAAACTACTGAGCTTTGGTATCGATAAAAGCGCACAAGCATCTATTTTAAAGCCAGTTAAAGTTACCAAAGTTGATACCGCCGATAAACGCGAAAACTTAGGTGAGAAAATAGGGGGTTTTTTACCTTATTTGCTTATTCCATTGGTATTAGTAGGGGCAACGTATCCTGCTATTGACTTAGGTGCTGGCGAAAAAGAACGAGGTACTTTAGAAACCTTATTACTTACCCCTATTACCCGTACCGAGCTTGTATTGGGTAAATTTATTACTTTATTAACCACTTCAATTGCATCAACCACCATCACCGTCATTAGTATGGGGTGTTGGATAGCCTTAGCGCTGGCTTTTGCTGATCTTGAATTTATTAAAGCCGCTTTTAGTACGCTTAGCGTAAGTGATTTACTGATGATTTTTGTTTTGTTATTACCGGTTGCTGCTATATTTTCAGCACTCGCCTTAGCAATTTCAATCTATGCACGCTCGTTTAAAGAAGCGCAAAACTACATGACCCCTATATCCATGGGGGTATTTTTCCCAATTATTATTTCAATTATGCCTAATATGGAACTCACTGCTAAAACGGCGTTTATTCCAGTAACCAATGTTGCCTTAGCGATTAAAGAAATAGTTAAAGGCACGGTAGACTACACGTTGGTGGGATTAATATTTGTAGCCACTGCACTCATAGCTGGTGCGCTACTGGCATTTTGTGTTAAGTGGTTTAACCGCGAAGATGTTCTATTTCGATAAGAGCGCTAAATCGTAAAACTAAATAAAATTGTGTGTCGCGCACTCGTTTATAGATACCGGTGTACTTCAGTACCATCAATAATACAAAAGCGACACATAACTCAATTTTTAGACTTTTAAAGCATTAGCTATAAGTTAAATTATGACTTTTTATCAACAACATTAGATACAGTTTACTAATTTAGTGGAAGAAAGGTTAAATGGCCAAGATTAAGGCTATTAGCAGTCTAATCTTGCTCTAATAAAATGGCGCCACTTTGGGTTTCACCCAAGTGGTCGTCTTTGTTATAAATAGGGCATTTGCTCATTGATAAACAGCCACAGCCAATACAGCCATCAACCCGCTGGCGTAAACGTTGCATATAAGCAATGCGTTTATCAAGCTGTGATTGCCATTGTTTTGAAAGTGCAGACCAGTCTTTTTGGGTTGGTGTGCGCTGCTCTGGTAAAGTTGCTAGAGTTTGTTTTATTTCTTCAAGCGTTATCCCCATTGCTTGGGCGGCTTTAATTACTGCAACACGGCGCAGTACATCGGGTTTATAGCGGCGTTGGTTGCCGTTGTTTCGCCAGCTGCGGATCAAGCCTTTGGTTTCGTAAAAGTGCAGTGTTGATACTTTTACGCCGCTGCGTTTCGCTACAAAGCCCACAGTTAAATTTGCATCGATGAGTTTTTTTTGTTGAACGGTCATAGTTTTTCTTCTTTTTTTTAAAATTTCCAGATTACTTGTTGACCTTAAGCTAGCTTGAGGTTTTAAGCTTTGCTCCATCATAAAAAAAGGAGCTAACCCAATGCAAGAAAAATCAGCACATAACACTGCAATTATTTATTCAAGTGGCCGTAAAAACGGCAATACTACCGCGCAAGTGAATGCGTATAGCAAACAACAAAGTGGTATTGTTTTTTGTTTAGATGACTATGTGATTTCACCTTATCGTTATGACAAGCAATATCAGAATGATGATTTTTACAATTTGTTTGAAGTGCTATTACGTTACGAACATTGGGTTATTGCATCCCCTGTGTACTGGTATAACACTACGCCACAAATGAAGGCGTTTATGGATAGGATCACCGATTACATGGATGATGAGGCGTTAAAACCCAAACTTAGAACCTTACGACAAAAACAGTTTTCACTGTTGTCTAATGCCGTATCTTCCTCTGCACCAGACGCATTTATCGATATGTTTAAACATACCTTTAATTATTTAGGAATGACTTTTAAAGCACATTCTCATGTTCAGGCTAGTTAAATAATGGTAATAGAGTTAGGCTAAACAAAAAAGTAAAAAGGATGATATATGAAAACGTTACTTATAGGCTCAGGCTTAGTTCTAGCAAGCTTTAGCACTCTTGCTGCAGAGCCTGCGCCTGTTATTAAAGACTATGGTTATTTTTATAAGATCGAGCATGTGTCTGATTTAAGCCAAGCACAGTTCAAGATAGCTTTTGATGTAGGTAAAGGCGCTGAAAAGGGGGAGCAAAATAATCATATTAATTCGCTAGCGCGCTTTATCAATATGCATGTGGCTCACGGCGTAAAACCAGAAAACATTCAGCTGGCGCTAGTGGTACATGGTGGAGCCAGTGTTGATGTACTTCAAAACAGCGTTTATAAAGCCCGCTTTGAAAACGATAATAAAAACCAATCCTTGCTCAAGCAGTTACTTGCTAATAACACGCAAGTGTATGTGTGCGGACAGTCGGCAATGCATATGAAAGTCTCGGCTGAGCAGTTAATACCAGGGGTGAAAATGGCGCTTTCTGCAATGACCGCGCATGCGCAGTTACAACAACAAGGCTATACATTGAATCCGTTTTAATGAATATATTATGTTTTGGTGATTCCAATACCTTTGGTATTTCTCCTATTGATGGAAAACGGCTGAGCGAAACTGAACGCTGGTCTACTTTATTAAAGCAGCAGTTGGGCATCGGCTTTGAAGTGATTGAAGCAGGGCAACCGAATAGAACCTTAGTGAACGATCCGCCTTTTGATGGTGATAAGTCAGGGATTAAATATTTAAAACCTTATCTTGAAGTGCACACCGTTGACGTTGTTATTATTCAGCTTGGCACCAATGACTTAAAAGCACGTTTTGCACTGTCTGCTATCGATATTGGTAAAGCGCTTGAGGAGTTGATTTTAGCCATTAAAGCGTTTTATCGTGGTAAAGCACGGCCAATAATAATCATCTTGAGTCCGTCAAAGGTTCATGAGGTTGGAAGTTATAAAAGCATTTACGCAGGTGCAAGTAAAAAAGCTAAACAATTATCCATTGAGTTCAAAGCAGCCGCTGATCGTCACACGTGTGTATTTTTGGATTGTTATCCGCTTATAAAGTCCTGTGATAAAGAAGGCATACACTTACCTGTTAGTGGGCATAAAGAGCTTGCTCATAGGTTGACAGATATAATAAAAAAACCGCTGTGTATTAATTACAGCGGCTTTGGTTTTGATACAGGGAGAGTATTAAAATGCGTAACTAACACTTAAGCGTGTTGTACGTGGCATAATATAACGGCCATTGGGGGCGTCGGCATTACGTGGGTCGCCTTCAGTGATACCTTGCTCGTCGGTTAGGTTATCTATGGCTAATTGCAGTTTAATGCCTTCCATTGGTTCAACAATTAAACCTAAGTCTACTTTTTCGTAGCCATCGAGTGTTACGGTGTTTTCGTTATTACCAAAGCGGTCATCAACCGCTGACAACGTGCCGTATAACGTGGCATACATGCCGTCCACTTCAAAGTCATAGCTTGGTGTTACACGTACTTGCCATTTCGGTTGGCGCTGTGCGTCGTTACCCTTATTTTCTGGACTTTCAGTGATCTCGGTTTGTTGTAATGTGGTATTTAAATTAACAGAAAAGCCAGATTCATGATTAAAGTTGTAATCAAGTTCAACACCATACGCTTCGTTGGTTAAAATTTCAGCCGGCACTCCTGGGCGACTTACAAAGGTATCGCCTTTTACTTCGTTAACAAAAAAGGTGGCGTAGAAGTCGGTAGAGTCAGAAATAAGCTTGTAACCTAGCTCCCCCTGCGTTACTTCTTTAATGAGTTTTTCACCGCCTTGGTATGCGCCAAAGTTATCTCTAAAGTCATCAAAGTAGGGCATTTTATAACCACGGTTAACACGTGCAAACACGCCCATGTCATCATTAATTGAATAGTTTAAACCTGTTGTCCATGAGGTTTTACTTTCATCGTAATCAATGGTTTGAGTGATAATACCATCAAGGTCTTCATCTACGCTGTACTGCACGTCATGGTTTTCTTTACGTACACCTAAATCAAGTGTAAATGCATCTGCAAATTTGTATTGGCCTGTAAAGTAAAAAGCATTGGTACGCGCATCGCCTGTTGCACTAATATCGTAATTAAAACCGCACCCGTCAGTACTTTGGTTACATTCAATACCAGTTAATAATTCACCACCAGCTTCCAGCACGTGATAGGCGGTATTACCTAAGCTCCACCAATCGTTGGCTGAGGTACTTGCCGTGTAATAGCCTAGCGCAATAGATAAATCATCAAATTGTTTTGAAAATGCTAAGTCGTTAGTAAATGAGCTTATTTCTTTGAGTACTACCCAACGGCCCAGTTGTTGTACAGGGGTATCGCTATCATACGTTGTGCCTGTTGCAGCGCCTGTTGCCGATTGACTATTATCAGCCACTTCACCAACCGTCGTTGCAGAGCCATTGGGTACTAGACCAAATGTATTGGCATCGCCTTTGGTAATATTAAAGCGATCGATAAATTGCCAGCCATTATCAAACTCAAGTTTAATGCTACCGCCAGAGACATGGCCATCCCAGCCTCGGCCATCACCTAAGTCAATGTCATGTGCTTGCGCATTTGGGCCGGTAAAAATTGTTGCTTGGCGGTTAAGTGTGCCTAATTGAGTGTATTGTGCGTCAATGCCGTCCACATTCAGTGGGGTTGGTAAGTACCATGCACCATGATCGTCGGTTTGGCGGGTATAAAAATTCATTTCACCGTTATCAAGCACCTTAGTGATATTAATGGTGAATTGATTGCCTTTTTCAGAGGTAAAGCCTGCATCACGAATCCCCGGTGAGCTTTTTACATAGCCGCCTACCATAAAGTAAAGGTCATCTGATATTTCACCGCTGACAACGGCATCAACACGTTGTAAATCGTAATCAGAGGTGGTGTATTTAAATAAACCTTGGGTGTCTTCACTGCCACGCTTTAATCTGAAGTTGGTTGTTAAACCAGGCTGACCATTGGACAGCACAGGATTAGGGCCACCACGCAATGCCTCCATTGTTTCAATCGTTTCATCGATTCTAAATAACGATGAGTTTTCTAAAAATGAAAGAGTAGAGGCAGGGTAAACTGGCGAGCCTTCAATACTTAGCGTTAAAAATAGTGCGTCCCCACCGCCTGGAAAACCACGCACAAATACGTTGGCACCAGACTCACCGCCAGAGCTTTCAACCCACACACCGGGAACCGCTTTAAATAAGTCGGCAGTGCTTTTGGGGGATAACTTTATGATCTGTGATGAATCAATATTTGTCACTGCGTAGCTGGCATCAATTTTTCTTACGCCAACACCTGCGGGTGTTCCAGAGACGACAATTCGCTCAACTTTTTTTTCATTTGCTTGTTCTGTTGCATGGGTGGTGTGTGTGCTCAGCGCTAAAGTTACCGCACAGGCTAACAGGCTTTTTGCTTTATTGAATTTCATGTGTGAGATCCCGTTTTATAGTGTGTTAAACAGTGTGTACTACAGCGAGATTGATTAAATTTTAATGTAAACAGGCTGTATAAATTGAAACTCTAGAGATAAATGCAAACGTTTGCAATATATATTTGTAAATTAGTTATTAATAAGGGTGCTGTTTTATTGAGCGTAATTGCACAAGCGCATAATTTTTAAGTTAATGAGCAAGCCAGTAAAAAATAATAATGCTATATTGTCAGTAAGTTAGATATAACATCAGCCGCAGTGGAGTGTTTAGGGTTTTATGAATAATAAAAAGATTAAATTAGCTGATTTAGCAAAACTTGCAGGGGTGTCGACCTCTACGGTTTCGCGCGCGCTGAATAATAACCCGCTAATTAAACAAGAAACCCGTGACAAGCTCCAGCTACTTGCAAAAAAACATAATTTTAGTCTTAACACGGCGGCTAGCCGATTGCGAACGCAAAAAACCAATGTGGTTGCTGTTATTATTAATCTTGATGAGCAAACCGAGCAATCAATCAGCGATCCATTTTTACTAAAAGTAGTGAGCGAAATTAACCTAGCGCTTAACCAGCAAGGTTTAGAGTTGTTGTTATCGAACTCTATAATGGCGCAAGATGACTGGGCTAATTACTTTATTAATAGCCGCAGAGCAGATGGCATTATTGTTGTAGGGCAAGGAAAAAACCAAACTAATATAGAAGCCGCTGCCGATGCGGGTATTCCTTTAGTGGTATGGGGAGATCCAAAAACACAAAGCAACTATCTTGTCGTTGGCAGCGATAACTATTTAGGAGGATTGCAAGCGAGTACTCATTTAATAGAACACGGGGCTAAAAACATTTTATTTTTAGGCGATCCAGAGCATGGTGAAATCAGTGAAAGGCATCGTGGTTACGCTGCTGCACTTTTTAACCATAAACTTGAACAACATGTCATATCTATTAATATTACCAGTCGCGCTGCGTATCAAGCAATTAACCAGTTATTACGTGATAAAGGTTTATATTTTGACGCAATAATGGCCTGTAGCGACATGGTTGCACTGGGGGCGATGAAAGCGCTAAAAGAGCGCTATGTAAGTATTCCGAACGATGTGGCACTGGTTGGATTTGATGACATTGCTATGGCTGATATTAGCCATCCTTCACTTTCTACAATTAAACAAAACACCCAATTTGCAGCGACTTTGTTAGTTAAAAAGTTAATACAACAGTTTTTAGGTGAAAAAGTCGAATCACAAGTCATTGATATAGAATTAATTATTCGCCAGTCAAGCAAACGTTAACTTAGTATTTATGTATATTAATTGTTAAACTCAAAATGCAAACGATTGCAATGTTATTTATTCTGCTCTAAACTCAGGCTTCACTGACCAACATACACGGTAATTTACCAGCTACTGGTAATTTGCTTTATAAACGTTATGGCTTATATCGCTATAAACGAGGCACGCAATGAGTAAAATAAAAATCACACTGGCAATTGCTGCAACCGATCTTCCGCACCCATTTTAAGAATAAATCCGCTGATATTTTTCACCCAAGCAATCAACAATGGTTTGATTGCGCGGTTGCATATTCGCCACTATGGGTGGTTTATCTGGTATGTACATGATGATGATATGCTCGAAGCACTGGAACACCCAGCGTGCCGTGGGGCGTTGGCCCGGCTTGTATTTCATCGTGGGGAAGTAGCAGTCTTTCTCCACCAAGGTTTTACGGATTTGGTGCTCCAGCCCTGCATACACCATTAAGCAGCAGGTCATCACCATGAGTAAGGCTTCAATGCGTTCAGGCTTTTTAAGGTAAATGGCGCTGGTTAAGAAGTCGGGACTTTTTAAAAAGCGAAAGCCTTTTTCCACGTTTTGCTGCGCTTTGTAACTGCTCAACAAGCTGGCCATATCAAGGTGCTCGCTCACATCATTGGTGGCAATAATAAATAACCCTAATTGTTGCAACGCACTCTCCCGTGCCGCTAACAGTGTGCACAACACGCCTGTTATCTGATACTCGATACGCTCAGGTAACTGCCCTGCTTTAGGGCGTCCTGCTCCCTTAAAAATGGCTACTTCAACAACATTTGCATCCACATCACATACCGCTTGTTTACCTCGCCATTTTATAAGGGCGCTTTGTGCGTCATTTTGGCAAGCGAAGCGTTGTTGGCACAGTTTTTTAAAGCTTTTGCGGGCAACTTCTCCGGCTTTTAGCATACGCTTGTTCAGGTTATGCTGCTCTCGCTTATACGCCTGCTCACTGCGAATGAGTAGCCATTTTTGTTTCACCCCCCCGTATTCACTGTCATAACTCACGCCTTCATAGCCAGGTGAGATAGGGGTGAAATTCAAGTTAGGCGCTTGCTTAACAAGGGTTTTAGCTTCTTTGAGGGTTTGCGGTACCCGCGTAATGAACAGTTGGCCTTGAGTATGTAAATCTACAATCGTTTCTTGCACATACAAGGCGGCATCGGCCACCAAATAGCGGCTGGCTTGCGCGGCTTTTAAACTGCCAATATGCGCCTTTACAATCTGTTTAAAGCCTTCCATATCATTGCTGTTGCCACTGGCAGGCTTCATATAAACCGGAATGCCAGATTGGTTCTCACAGATAAGATTGAGTATCACTTGGTTGAGCTCAGGGCGATGGTCGCGCGAATAACCTTTAGCGATACGGATAGGTTTTGGTTCACCATCATCGGGCTCGTTTGTCGCTTTGCCATCATAATGAAAGCTTGTCGAATCAAGGTGTAAGGCTTGGGTTTGTAACCCTAATTTCTCTACCACCGCCTCGCCCAATTGTTGATACAGCTTCGATACGCCGTATTCATATAAGGTGTCTAAACAGCGACCAAGCGCATCGTCGTTGATGTGCTCGGACTTTACGCCTTCACCAATTAATCTATCAAGCGGCTTGCCTTGAAAATACTCGCTGTACATATGCAGTGTGCGACCAGTGAAACCTAGGCCGTTTAGCACCATAGCCAACACTAATTGACCACAACTGATGTTGCGCTCAGGCGCCACGCCACCGAGTGCGTTATCAATAATATCGACAAAACCTAGATCGTGACAAAATCCAGCAACTAAGCCGTGGTGTTCGAGTTTTTGGGCATAAGGGATAGACATAAATACGCGCTCTCAAAAGAGAGTAATAGATCAAATATGGGGATCGCCGTCAAGTGTTTTTTAACAAAATTCGATCAACCGCTCATTTAATGAACTAATTTAATTCAGATTTAGGGTGCGGAATGACAGCTGCAAGCTACTTTATTTTCGCAATATTATTAAATAGCGTAGGTACCGTTATTTTGCAGGCTATAAACACGCTAGGAGTAAGCAAAACAGAAGCGTCGGTTTTAGAGGGGTTTAAAGATTTATCAATTGCCATAATGTCATTTGTTGTTGCTTCATTAATACCGCGTTTAGGCTATAAGCTTGCCATGCTGCTAGCACTTATAGTTGTTGCTATTGCGTGTTTGGGTACAGCTGTCATTAGTGACTTTTACATGTTTAAAGCTGACGAATCCCCACAAAATAAAAATTAATGGTAGACTCTCATGATTATTTGTGATCAAATTTTTTCACTATAAAAAAACTCACTCATAATCATGAAAGCCACCGAAATATTACACAAAGATATTGCCATTGCCTACCCTGAAATTCATAAAACACGTTTAAATACAGTCTTTACGTTTGTTAACTCAGGCTTGCGTGACCAGCGCGTTACTGTCACTTACCTAGGCCGCGGATTAAAATCATTTTCTAATACCGATAAAAAACATGATATTAAACGCGCAGACCGTTTGATTGGTAATGCTAACCTGCATCAAGAACGTCTTTGTTTCTATGAACATATGACCGAATGCTTAGTAGGCCAGCAACAACACCCACTTATTATCGTTGACTGGTCACCTATTAATGGCGGCGAAATATTTCAAGTGCTCAGGGCAAGCATACCAATGGGGGGAAGAGCGTTAACGCTCTATGAAAAAGTGTATCCTGAAAGCGAATTAAATACCGAAGCGGCTCATCAACACTTACTCGATAGCTTGGCACAGTGTTTACCTGCAGATTGTCAGCCTATTATTTTATCTGATGCTATTTTTAGAACGCCATGGTTTAAAGCCATAGAAGATAAAGGCTGGTATTGGCTTGGGCGCGTCAGAGGCAATGTGACCTTATCTAGCGACCTTGAGACATGGCGAAATTGTAAATCATGGTTTGAGCAAGCAACAGGTAAACCACACCTTCTGACACAGATTTACTACGGAAAAACAGTTCGTTTCGCGTGCCAAGGTGTTTTGTTTAGAGGGAAAAACAAGGGACGTAAAAAAATCAAAAAACGGGGTGGGCAATCTCAATGTACAACGGTTAAATACCAACAACAAAAGGCCAAAGAGCCTTGGCTACTTGTGTTTAATTTACCTACACAATTTACAGATAAGCCTCAACGGATTGTGACTTTATATAAACAACGTATGCAAATAGAAGAAAGTTTCAGAGACACTAAGAATGCAAAACTTGGCATTAGTTTAGCCTTTGCAAATTCAAGAAGCGCAGAAAGGTTTGATAATTTATTGCTCATAGCGGCGTTAATGTTGTTTGTCTTATGGTGCATAGGGTACGCCGTGTCGGCACAACAAGGGGATGCGGCATTACAAGCGAATACAGAGAAAAAACGACGAGTATTGTCCTATATTTATCTTGGCAAAGAAGTGGTTGATGATCCTAGGTATGAGCCTGATGGGCAGTTCATTATTTATGTGTATAGCCAGTTGTCACTTCTGACTATACAAATTGATAATTTAGGCTAAATTCGTGGGGATCTCTCAGTGTTTAAAGTGTTATTTGCTGCTGTAGGGTGTGGCTTTGCGGTCGTTAAGGTTTCTGTTTATTCAATTATTGGCCAAGTGACGGAGGATGCAAATAGTCACTCTTCATTACTAAACACAATAGAAGGCATCTTTATGGTGGGTGTATTAAGTGGCTATTGGATATTCACCGCATTTATAGACCCAGTTAATAGTAATGCGTGGTTGAGTGTTTATTACCTATTAGCAGCGCTTACGCTTTTAGTGATTGTTAGTGTTGTAATAGCCCCTATAAAACCCGCTATTAAAGCTCAAAAAAGCAACGCTGGTTGGTATGATTTTATTGCTATGCTCAAACTTACCTATCAACCATTAGTGTTGATTTTTATTATTAGTGCATTTTTATATGTATTAATAGAGCAAGGGGTAGGGACTTGGTTGCCTACTTTTAATAATCAAGTGTTGCAATTACCAGTAGCTATCAGTATTCAATTAGCGAGCATTTTTGCTGCGGCCTTGGCGCTAGGGCGTTTAGTAGCAGGCCAAGTGTTAAAGCATGTTCATTGGTTTGTTGTACTTAGTAGCTGTCTAGTTGCTATGGCTGCATTGATTATTATTACCTTACCGCTTACAGAAAACTTACCTAAAAGCGAGGTAAATAGCTTATTTGATGCGCCTCTAGCGGCATTTGTTTTGCCATTAATTGGCTTTTTTATGGCGCCTATTTATCCAGTACTCAACTCTGTAATGCTCAGCGCGCTTGAAAAGCATCAGCATGCTGCAATGACAGGGTTAATCGTTGTATTTTCAGCGCTTGGTGGTACTACTGGCTCGGTGATAACCGGGTATGTATTTGAGCACTTTAGTGGCCAACATGCTTTTTATCTTTCACTTGTACCCATTAGTTTAATTTTTATTAGCGTGATTATTTTTAAAAAACGCACCCATGCCATTTCACAAGATGCAGTTAATACTTAATAGATCAGGACAGTTATGAGTTTTTTTAATAGCCAATTATTTAAAGATGTACAGTCGCAGCATATATTTAGCGATTGTAAAACATTTACTGATGCAACCGCACGTGTTGATTGGCAACGTGCTTGTAAACAGTATGAGCAAGTAGCACCTCTTAATAAAACGCAATTGAGTGACTTTGTTGATACCCATTTTGTAACAACGCCTTTATTAACCATGAAAGGAGCAGTAAATACTTCAAGTGTGAAGAGCTACATAAACTCACTTTGGAGTGGCCTTCGACGTGAAGCCGATACACCTAGGGCCAACTCTTTATTAGCGTTAAAGCACAGCTATATTGTACCTGGTGGACGTTTTCAAGAAATATATTATTGGGATAGTTACTTCACTGCGCTGGGTTTAATTGATGCTGATAAAAGTGATGTAGTAGAGGATATGCTACAGAATTTTATAGATTTAATTAATGATTATGGCTGTATACCTAATGGTAACCGTAGTTATTACTTATCGCGTTCTCAGCCGCCTATTTTAGCATTGATGGTGGAGCTTTTATGGCAGCACACTCATAGTAAAACGCATAATTTAGCTTGGCTCAAGCAATGTGCTCAGGCGCTAATGAAAGAATACGCATTTTGGATGCAAGGCGCAGGTACACTTAGTGATACGCAAACACGTGTGAAGCGCGTGGTAACAATGCCATGTGGTGGAGTATTAAATCGGTACTGGGATGATGAGGCCACTCCTCGTGCAGAGTCATTAAGAGAGGACTTAGCACTTGCATCTGAGCTTGCTGATGATAAAAAAGCTGATTTTTATCGTCATATTCGTGCAGCCTGTGAATCTGGTTGGGATTTTAGTTCGCGTTGGTTAGCAAAGCCAAATTTACTGAGTTCAATTCAAACAACTGATATTGTGCCCATAGATTTAAATTGCCTGCTCTACAATTTAGAAAATCAGCTTAGTGAATGTTTAAAATTACTTGGCGATGATAAACAATCACAAACTTACAATGGCTATGCCTTAAAAAGAAAGTCACTTATTAATCAGTATCTTTGGAGTGATAAGCATCAATTTTTTGTTGACTATAATCATAAGCTCCCTAAGCAATCTGCTATTTTAAGTGCAGCAGCAACTACAGCGCTTTTTGTTAACTTAGCCTCGCAGCAGCAAGCGGAGCTGGTTGCTAAGGTTTTGAGCGAGCGGTTTTTAAAAGTAGGCGGCATCGTAACTACAGTCGTTCACACTCCACAGCAATGGGACAGCCCGAATGGCTGGGCTCCATTACAATGGTTTGCGGTAAAAGGCTTGCGTAATTATGGTATTGATCAATTAGCTACATGCATAATGAAAAGCTGGTTAACAATGGTTGAACAAGATTTTGTTGAAAATAAATGCTTACTCGAAAAATATAACGTATGCACGCCACAACAAAAAGCCAGCGGGGGGGAATATCAGGTACAGCAAGGATTTGGTTGGACTAACGGTGTTACATCACGGTTTTATACACTTATTAATAGTTAGTATATTGTGTATTGCAAACATTCCTGTAGCAAAGGATTATTGTACTTTGTAGTTGTATTAGGTAAAGTAATTACATTGTAAATATAAAGTTTCAAGGATGGGCTCTATGCTAAATAAAAATGCGGCTTTTATAAAAACGACGTTTCAATCGTCTTTTCATTCACAAAATTACACCGTTATTTTAAGAACGCTACAAGCCACGGTTGCTGATATTAAAATGGATAATGCGCTTCCAAGTATTGAGCAGCGTGGTTTTTATGATATTTTTTTAATTGATGGGTCTAAAAATGATTGGCAAGATTTAATACCTACTGATCTAATTAGTTTGGCTAAACAACATAAGGTTGTACTTTTTAATGTTGAGGCAGAACAAGTCTGCGAGAAAAACTTATTACTTAATCATTTCAATGGTGTATTTTACAAATCTGCAGCGCCAGAAGATATATTTAAAGGGTTAGTGAGAATTAACTCGGGTGAGTTGTGGTTTACGCGCAAAGTGATATCTAAAACCTTTAATGATATTTTAAAAATGGCCACGTCGTTTAACTCATTAAGTGAAGATATTGTATTAAATGACAAAGATTATAAACAACTAACTAAGCGAGAAAAGTCGGTTATACATTTAATAGCACAAGGTGCGAGTAATAACAAAATAGCCGATAAACTCAATATTAGCGATCATACGGTTAAAACACATTTGTATAGCGCTTTTAAAAAAACTAATTCACGCAATAGAGTTGAGTTGGCAAACTGGGCGCAGCGCTATATTGCTGTTTTATTGCCTGCAGAGAGTTAATATTTACTTGATTGGCCACGTTGTTACACGTGGCCAGATAGTTAAGCGGCTTGTTTGGCCCATAAGCCTTTATCGATACCTTTATTAATAAGATCCGTAAGTGCTTTTTCTATTGCTTGGGTTACGCAAATACTCATAGGTTCATTATCACTGTATCCTGCTTCTGCTTCGGCTAAGCGTTTATAACTTATGTATCTAAAAAAGCCTGCTCGTACTTCTTGGCTGAGCACTTTTTTACTACTTGCAACTGATAATAGTACTTGCCCAGTTCGAACATCAACTGCACGCAAATATATTGAGATTGCATCTTCACGGTATAGTTCTGATGCGCCGATACCAAAGTATTCCATACCTAAACCACCGGTTTTTACGTTGGTATCGTAACTTATGATCCCGCCCTCTAATATAATTTTAGCTGTAGTAAGAGGAGGTAACTCGTTTGCGTTATTAGCTTGGCCCGCGCGTATAATTTTCCTTTCAGTTAATATGTTCTGTAAGCCTTCACGTTCAACGGGTGTAAACCAATCTGATTCATACAATGCTTGAATAAGTATTGAATTGGCTCCTTGAGTAACCGCTGTTGAAAATGAACTAACATTAGTTTGTGGTTTATACTGTCCAGTTTGATCGCGAAACGAATAAACGGATACCGGAATACTGCCTACTGGTTTTGGTAAACCTTTTAAATCAGAAAAAACCTCTGTTGGTGCCAATGCAACGGCAGTTTGTTTTGATGGTGGAATTAAGTTTCCTATTGTAGAGCAACCACTAAGGCAGAGAAGTACAGTTATTATTATAATTTTGCGCATTACCCAAACCTCGGAACTTCAATAATCACGATTGAGCCGTCGATTATGTTTGTTATTTTAACTGTTATTGTGTCTGTCGTACTGGTGATCACTTCAATTTGATGATCGCCGCTCATAAACATTGAGTCTTGATTAAAAATACTGTCTTCAATATTTTCGCCAAACGCTAAATCAGTTATCTCTCGCACCATTCTATTTAAATATGTGCGCTCTAATGAGGTTTGAAATTGTTCTGCATAGCCTTTTTCAATCACCGGCGCTTTGTGTTTGTTTTGTGCTTGTGCCTTACTAAGTAACATGTTTGCATTTAATGGGTTACCGCCAAAGCTTGGGTTAATTGGGGTGTAAACAAGCTCAGTCGCCGTTGCTGAAAAACTTAATGTTGTTATTATTGTTAAAACTATTTTTTTCATAATTACCATCCATTTAATGCCATATCTGGAGACGCGGTTTGCATATTTGAACGTGCCATCGCATCCATAACAGCATGCACAGCGTGTTCGACTCGTTCATCGAGAGGCTCTAATTTTCGTCCTAAGTGGGTTGCATAAATAACCTTATTATTCATGATCAAAACTAATTTTGTGCCAGCACGAGGTATGACGGTCTCTTTTACTTCGACATTAAAGCCCGTTGTAGAGGGGAGTTCGCGCCAGTAATTTGAAAACTCACTGTAAAATTGATACCCAAAGCGACTAATGCTTTTGTTTAGTAATAACCCGTCAATTTCTAAATCATCACCGGCATTACTTAAAGAAGTAAAAAAAATTAACAGTATAAAAAGGGGGTTATATTTTTTATTTTTCATAGTTAAAGTAAGGGAGAGGGCTGCTCTCCCTATCTCATTAATTACATTTGGGTAATGGTTGCTGTATTACCATCACCGATTTGGGTCACAGAAAACGTGCTATTAAAACCAATTACGCTACCTTCGACCATATTATCGTTACCAGTTTGGGTTACAGAGAATGAAACGTTTTCACCGCCCACTAAAAACGCTGAATCTTCAACTCCACCTACCCAGTTACCTTCACCAGTTTGTGCAATATCAATCGAATGGTTACTGCCTTCAACCATTAAATCAATAACGTTAATGTCGCCATTTTGGGCAATATCAATTTGGTTTGCATTACTATCAAGAATACCGGCAAGCGTTACAATTGCTTCGTTTTGATTACCTACTTGATTAACATCAATATTATTATCGTTTGAGGTAAGTGACACATCAGGATAAGAAGATTGCACTAAAATTGCATTTTCATTACCTGCTTGACTAAGGTCTACATCATTACCACTGCCATTAAAATTGGCTAAATGTACCGAACCTAAATCACCCATTTGAGTTACTGTAAACTCGTTATCTGAGCCAATTACACCCATGTAAACTTCATTAGCGTTACCAATTTGCATTGCTGTAAGCTCGTTGCCATCGCCCATCAACTCGGCGGTGGCTTGGTTTTCATCACCGACTTGTGAAACGGCTACTTCGTTATCTGCACCTTCGAAAAGCCCAGAATCAATAGCATTATTTGCGCCTTCTTGGTCAAGTTTAACTTCATTATTATCACCAGCAATATCGCTAAAGGTAATAATATTTCGTGAACCATCTTGCTCAACGTCTAATTCATTTTCGTTACCGCGTAATGACTCTATTTTAAATTCATTCCAAGTATCGGTTTGTTCAATTTCAATGATGTTTTCATCACCCGACAAACTAAGCACTTCAAATTCTTGCCACATACCAGACTGAGATGAAATAATTTCATTTCCATTACCTCGCATGTCCATGTTGTAGAACCAGTGGCCACCATTGCCTTGCTCTACATCAATATTATTGTCGTTTCCGGTGATAATATTAATTGCTTCGTTGTTTTGAAATAATCCTTCACCTGCTTGAGAAACAAAAACGCCGTTATGATCACCCGCTATACGGGTAATAAATCCATTAGCAACACCATCTTGTGCATAAGTTTGTTGGTTATTATCACCGGCTGTTTCAACTTCACCGTAATTACCATTTTGTAATTGCGCTATTTTAACATCGTTATTGTTACCGACTTCAGTGACCAATGCTGTATTACCATCGCCTTCTTGAGATACTAATGCTGTATTATTAGAAAGTGTTTGGTTAACTGTTACGGCATTTTCAACACTGCTTACAGACACTTTAGTTGCAAGCTCAGAAGTTGAACCCGGTTTTGTTTCTGCATGAGCAGCAAAACTTGCACTCATTGCAATGGCAATAGCACAGCTTAAAATTGATTTATTTAATTTCATTTTTTTCTCCATGAATTATGTGAGTAAATACTTAATTTTATATTTTTTAAAAAGTACTCATCGTCTCGGTATGCCTTACCGAAAAAAGTATTGTGTCTACCTGAATGCTTTAGTGAAGCGGATTAATGCAATTAATATTAACTAATTAAACTCATCTTTTATTGCGATCTTAAGTTTAATATTTGTTAAATAAATAATTGCCAAGCCACTTTATTCTTTAGTCTGGATTATTTAAATCATTATTTTTTACCAATTAATTTAATTATATATTTCAGTGTATTACTTATTATTTCCTGAGTTTAGTATTTATATTTTCTAAAAGCAGTCATAAGTAATGAGGTTGATAAAAAAGAGTAAGGCTATTTTTTATCATTAAATAATATGAGTTGGTTGTTTTTTTGGTTAAAAATAAAGTAAAAAAAGCGGGTATTTACATAGTTAACATTAATTTAACTTGAATGTTATTTTAATTCATCGTTTTAATGCTCAATGCCAAGTGTTCTGCCTGAACACAAATTTTAGTGAAGATAAGCGCTTAGTAGTTTAAGCATTTTTAACCAAACTATGGATAGAATAATGAAAACTAAATTATCTGTTTTAACGCTTGCTTTATTGCCTTGTTTAGCAACGGCAAATGTGTCTGATACCCAACTTAAGCATTCAGTTTCATTTAGTGATGACGCTGTTATTGTAAAGTACAAAAAAAATGTTAGTCCTGAGATGCGAAAGCAAGTAAGAGGCTTAGTTAAAGCAAAAATTTCTGATTTTAATAAAAACGAAGTTGATGACCATTTTTCTTCAATCATGTCTGGGCAGTTAGCTAAATTTAAACTCTCCGGTATTAGTGTTAAAGCGGCGATTGAATTATTAGAAACACACCAAGCTGTTGAATATGCAGAGCCCGATTATCGCGTTAGTATTGCAACTGCGCCAAACGATCCTGATTTTACTAAATTGTGGGGACTACACAACGAAGGACAAACAGGTGGCACAATTGATGCCGACATTGATGCGTTAGAAGCGTGGTCAATTTCAACGGGCAGTAAAGATGTTGTAGTCGGTGTTATTGATACTGGCGTTGATCACAGTCACAGCGATTTAACTGCAAATATGTGGGTTAACCCAGGTGAAATTGCAGGTGACGGTGTTGATAACGACGGTAACGGTTACGTTGATGATATATATGGTATTAATGCTATTACAGGGAGTGGCGATCCTATGGACGATCAAGGCCATGGAACGCATGTATCAGGTACGATTGGCGCATCGGGTAATAACAGTACGGGTGTTGTGGGTGTCAATCACGAAACCTCAATCGTTGGGTGTAAGTTTTTAGATGCACAAGGTAGCGGCTCAACCTCTGATGCAATAACATGTATTGATTACATGGTAGGTTTAAAAAATTCGGGTGTGAACCTGCGGGTATTAAATAATAGCTGGGGCGGTGGTGGTTTCAGCCAAGCACTTGCAGATGCAATTACGGCCAGTGAGCAGGCTGATATTCTTTTTGTTGCAGCGGCAGGTAATGATGCGGTTGATAACGACCAAAACCCTAGTTATCCAGCAAATTATGAAAATAACAGTGTTGTTTCTGTTGCAAGTACAGACAGTCGTGATCAGATGTCTAGTTTTTCACAGTGGGGCTTAACAACCGTTGATTTAGGCGCACCAGGCAGTGCTATTCTATCAACTGTACCTGGTAATGGTTACGCAACTTATTCAGGTACCTCAATGGCCGCTCCCCATGTTGCAGGGGCCGCTGCGCTTGTGTTGTCGATTAACCCAGAACTTTCAACTGATGAGCTTAAGCAGCTATTAATGCAAAGCGGTGATGATAATACTCAATTGCAAGGTAAAACGGTTTCTGGCAAGCGTTTAAATGTTAACCAAGCATTAGAGCAAGCGGATCCGACTCCTGGGTTTAAGTTATCAGTTACGCCTTCTTCTCAACAGCTGACGGTGGGTGAAACTGCCAACTACACTTTTGAGATTGGCTCTATTGCACAGTGGGATGAAGAAGTAACGCTTGCCTTAACCAGTCCGTTAAGTTCAGCGGTATTATCGCAAACAACTGCTCGTCCCGGCGATGCTGTTACATTAAGTGTTGATACTACCGATGAAATGTGGGGTAATTACCAGTTTACTGTTACTGCCACATCTGGTGAATTAATAAAAGAAAAATCAGTGGGTTTAATGTTACAACCTGCAGGGTTAAATGACTTTATTTACAGTAGCGATGAAAACGTTGCTATTCCGGATAATGATCCCTTAGGTGCGTATTCTGTTATTAACATAGCAGATGATTTGACTGTTTTTGGTACTGCTACAGATGTAAATATTACTCACACTTGGTCTGGTGATTTGGTACTTACTTTAACATCTGCGCAAGGTACAGAAGTAACATTGCAAAGTAACCAAGGTGGCAATGAAGATGATATTGTTAAAACATTTACCACTTCAGCATTCAATGGTGAGGTTGCTACAGGTGATTGGACGTTAAGTGTTGTTGATACAGCAGCAGCTGATACAGGTAACATTAATGGCTGGTCACTTACATTAAGTGCCATCGGTGAGGTGAGTCCGCAGCCACCGCAAGCAGGTTTTAATGTTGAAACCCAAGGGCTTACAGCAACATTTACCGATACAAGTAGCGATGTAAATAATGATATTACACAGTGGAGCTGGGACTTTGGTGATGGTGCAAGTTCAACAAATCCAAATCCAGTGCATGCGTATTCACAAGCAGGCAACTACAATGTTGAGTTAACAGTTACTGATGGTGAAGGTAATACCGATACCTTTACTCAAACAGTAATCGTCAGTGATGTAGAAATTGAGCTGAGCCTTAAACGCGCTAATAAGTCGCGTCTTGATACTATGCGAGTAGAATTAAGTTGGGAGCAAGTAGGCGCTGAATCGTTAAATGTATATCGTAATAACGAGTTAGTTAATACTACTTCTGATAATGGCCGTTACCGTGAGTCAGTTCGAGGCGCAACTTTACCATCGTATGATTATAAACTGTGTGTGTCTGAAAACGTATGTTCTAACACTATTACGGTTTCATTTTCTGATTAATAGTTACACCCCCTAAAATAGCAAAGCCCAGTACTACTGGGCTTTTTTTTGTACTGTTTTTTGACTCTTTAGTATACTTAATATTCCCCAATTAAGTTGACGTTTATGTAAACTATGCTAATTTATAAAGTGATTTGTAAAATTTTTGTAACTTTATAACTTTGGGCGGAGGAGCTATGAGCTCACAAAGGACAATAATAAATGCGTTTAAATTAAGTGTGGTATCACTTAGTTTCTTAGGATTCAGCGCGCATGCAGCCGTTGACTGCAGTACTTTAACACAATGGCAGACAGGGCAAACTCACAGCGGCGGCAGTCAAGTACGTGCGCAAAATAGTGCCTATGAGGCAAAGTGGTGGACACAGTCAAACCCTGTTGAGAACGCAGGCCCGTGGCAAGAATGGTTATTTTTGGGCTTGTGTGACAGCGTTGTCATAGATAATCAAGCACCTACGATCACAGCGTTGACTCCTGAAAATAATTCTCAATTTTCTGATAAAGACAGCGTTGTCATCAGTGCGCAAGCAATCGACGACGATGGCACTGTAACAAAAGTTGAGTTTTTTGTTGATGGTGAATTAATCGCAACTGATAGAAGCGTACCGTTTAGTACTAATTGGCTTGGCGTTGTCGGCACTCATCAAGTAAGTGCAGTAGCAATGGATGATAAAGGCGCTACATCAACACCAGTGATCAATACGATCAGCGTGACTGAGGTTGATCCTGTTAACCAAGCACCTGTTGCGTCTATTTCATTTAGTACTTTACCTGAGCAACTGATTGTTGGTTCTCAAGTGGTGTTTGCGCTATCAGGTACTGACAGTGATGGTCAAGTAACGGGATTAAGCTTTGCTGCTAATGGCACTGACGTACATCAAGCAAGTACGCCAGCTAGCAGTTATGCATGGCAAGCAACAGCACTTGGCCAAGTCACGTTTACGTTAACGGTAACCGATAACGAAGGCGCAACAGCTCAAGTAACTAAGGTGCTTACTGTTGTTGAAGAAAACACCGGGCCAGTACCTGGCACTGATTGTCGCCCACAAGGTTTATATCAAACACCGGGTGTCAATACACCGTATTGTACTGTGTATGATGCTGGTGGTCGCGAGATCATGGGAGCTGATCATCCGCGCCGTGTAATTGGTTACTTTACCAGTTGGCGCAATGGCGCAAATGGTCAACCTAGCTACTTAGTGAACGATATACCATGGGATAAAATTACCCATATCAACTATGCCTTTGCTCACGTTGATGCCAATAATAAAGTGTCAATTGGTGATCCAAATGCCGCAGGCAACCCAGCTACCAATATGGAATGGCCAGGTATCGCGGGCGCAGAAATGGACCCTAGCTTCTCGTATAAAGGTCACTTCAATCTATTAAATAAATTTAAAAAACAACACCCTCATGTAAAAACACTCGTTTCTGTTGGCGGCTGGGCTGAAACCGGTGGTTACTTTGATGAAACGGGCCGTGTTGAAAGTGGTGGTTTTTATACCATGACGACCAATGCAGATGGTTCAGTGAATCAAGCGGGCATTGAGGCATTTGCAAAAAGCTCAGTTGAATTCATTGAAAAATATGGTTTTGACGGTGTTGATATCGATTATGAATACCCTTCATCAATGAAAGACTCAGGCCATCCTGATGATTTCCCAATTTCAAATGCACGCCGCGCTGGTTTAAATGCGTCTTATCAAGTGTTGATGAAGAAACTACGTGAAGAGTTAGACCGTGCAGGTGAAATTGCTGGTAAACATTATTTACTCACTATTGCATCGCCTTCTTCAGGTTATTTATTACGCGGTATGGAAACATTCCAAACAGTTAAGTATCTAGATTATGTCAATATCATGTCATACGACTTGCACGGTGCATGGAACTCGCATGTGGGTCATAACGCAGCATTATTTGATACAGGTCTAGATTCTGAGCTTACGCAGTGGAACGTATATGGCACTAAAGAATTTGAAGGCATTGGCTATTTAAATACCGATTGGGCTGTGCGCTATTTTCGTGGTGCAATGGTAGCAGGGCGTATTAATATTGGTATTCCTTACTATACCCGTGGTTTTAAAGATGTAACTGGCGGTAATAATGGTTTGTGGGGGCAAGCGGCTTTACCAAACCAAGCTGATTGCGCAACAGGTACCGGCGTTGGCGAAAAGAACAAGTGTGGCAATGGCGCATTAGGCATTGATAATCTTTGGCACGATAAAAACGATGCAGGACAAGAAATGCCAGCAGGTTCAAACCCGTTATGGCACGTTAAAAATCTTGAAAATGGCATTGTTGGTTCGTACTTAGGTGTTTATGGTTTAACACCAGATACGGATGCTGATGATCAATTAACGGGTACTTATACACGTTATTACGACAGTGTTGCTGTTGCACCGTGGTTATGGAACGCTGATAAAAAAGTATTCCTATCTATCGAAGATGAGCAGTCTATGGCCACTAAAGTTGATTACGTTATTAATAATGGCCTTGGCGGTATTATGTTTTGGGAACTTGCTGGTGATTATGAGTTTGACGCAGCAAAAGGTGAATACTTTATGGGCTCTACTTTAACGACGCTAGCTTATGACAAGTTTAATCAAAGTGGTGTTGCTTATGATGTTCACGCGGGTAACCCTAATTTTACAGTGCCTGCTGAAGCAGTAGATATCACATTTGAAGCAAAAGACTTCCCTGTCGGTGATGATAACTACCCAATCAGCCCAACATTTGCGTTTACCAATAACTCTAGCCTTGATTTAAGTGGTGCGAAAATCTCATTTGATGTGCCAGTATCTACTTCGGCTATTTTCAAATCTAACTGGAATGCACAAGAAAAACTGGGCATGGCAGTTGAATTAAATGGCTCTAACGCTGCGGGTAATAATGTGGGCGGTTACGAGAACGAGTTTCACCGTTTTTCAATCACGCTTAACAACGAATGGGGTGGCCAGCCCAAAGACTTCAGCGCCGGTGCAACCGTGAATGCGCAGGTGATGTACTACATGCCTATTACTGGACCTAGTAACTTCACTATCGAAAAAGATGGCAAAGTTTACGCGTTCAAATTTGAATATCCACAATTGCCTGATGGGACTACAGGTGGCGGCGACACAACGGATCCAGGTAATGGCGATACATCTGGTATGTGTGAAGGTGTGGCTGTGAGCTCAATCCCTGTATATCCAAACTTCCCTCAAAAAGACTGGGCTGGCAATCCAAGCCATGCCGCAGGCGGTGACTTAATGTCTCATAACAGTGCGGTTTATAAAGCGAAGTGGTGGACAAGTTCTGAGCCTGGAGCAACGGCTGACTGGACTAAAAGCTGTAGCCTGTAAGTAATTAACAAAATAGGGGTAACTATTTACCCCTAAATTTGCATCTTTTTAAGGACAACACAATGACATCAATTAAATTAAAAACCTTGTCGCTATCAGCGCTCGCAAGTAGCGTGTTACTAACGTTAATGCCTACGGATGTTCGCGCACACGGTTATATGGATAGTCCCAAAGCGCGCCAAGCTTTTTGCCAAGCCGATGGTGGATATTGGTGGCCAGAAGATGGCACAAATATTCCTAACCTTGCATGTCGAGCAGCTTATCTAGAATCCGGCACGGTGCAGTTTGTGCAGGCGATTGAATTTTCAGTTAATACGCCTGACTACTTAAATCAAACCGCAGTTGAGGCCAGTGTACCAAACGGTACTTTATGTGCTGGTGGCGATACAGCCAAACGCGGTATGGATTTATTCTCACCACATTGGCAACGTAGTGACGTAGTACCCAATAGCAATGGTGAAATTCAAGTTCGTTACCTTGCATCAACGCCACATAACCCCAGCTTTTGGCAGTTTTACTTAACTAAACCTAGTTTTAACGCTGCCACCGATATATTGACATGGCAAGACTTAGAGCTGGTTCAGCAACATCAAAATGTTGACGTGGTTAAAGACACCAATGGTGAACGTTATTATCAAATGAGTGTGGCCATTCCACAAGGGCGCAGCGGTGATGCCATTTTGTATAGCCGTTGGCAACGTAACGATGTTGTTGGCGAGGGTTTTTACAACTGTAGCGATATTACCATTGTCACCGATGCAGGCCCCGCTGATCCCAGTGTTTGGACAAGCGTGGGTTATTTTGTTCGTCAAGGACAAGATGCCATTGCAGGGGAGAGCGTTTGGGTACGTTTGTTTGATGAAAATGGCCAAGAAGTGATTAATCAGCAGTTAAAAGTCACCGCTGAAAACCAAGCAAATTGGCAGCAAGCACTCGCTGCACAGTTGAATTTAGATTACGCCCATTTAGTGCAAGTTGGTGTACAAAATCAAGCTGGTGAGGTGGTATTTAATGGCAATGATGTACTCACCAATCAAGTTTATAGCAGTAACGCAAACTACACCTACACATTAAGCGTGCAAAGTGCGCCGAGTAATACGGCGCCAATTGTCCACACTCCGTATGATTTAGTGGTAGCTGAAAACAGCTGTACAACCTTGCATCTACATGCTTTTGATGATGAGCAAACACAATTGACTTACAGCTGGTCAGTGCCTGCGCCACTGAGCTTCACTGGAGGGGACGCAAATATTGTAATTACTGCACCTGAGGTATCGGCAACTACAGATCACACCGTTTCAGTGTCGGTATCTGATGGTCAGTTAAGCACCGCAACCAATTTTACCGTCACCGTAAATGACAGCGTTATCACTGATCCTGATGCGGCGCCATGGAGCAGTAGTGCGGTTTATCAAGCCGGTGATCAAGCAAGTTTTCAAGGTGTTGTTTATACCGCTAAATGGTGGAGTCAAGGCGAGCAACCTGACATCTCCAATGCGTGGCAAAGAGCATCTACTTCAGACGTAAACCGTGACTGGAGTCAAGGCAAAGCGTATCAAGCTGGTGCCGAAGTAACGTATCAAGGACAGCGCTATAGCGCTAAGTGGTGGACTCAAGGTGATACACCTGGACAAGCCAATGTATGGACTCAACTTTAAATAAAAGCCTAAGTTTTGTAGTTCAAACTTATTAAATAATTACATTAATAATGGATAAGAGAGAAATATGAATATCAAACAGTTAACCGCAGCCATTGGTGTTGCTTTATTTGCAGGCACAGTGTCTGCTGCGCCATCTACACCAAGCATCAACTGGGAGCCACAACAATATTCGTTTGTTGAAGTGGACTTAGAAGGAAACGGTTCTTATAAACAACTTGTTACCCGAGTTGAGCAAGTTGCTATCAACATTCAATGGAGTGCGTGGAGTGGCGACGGTGGTGACAGCTACAAAGTTTACTTTGATGATATGTTGGTAAATGAAGGCACACTTGCAGCAGGTTCTAAGAGCGGGACTATTTCTTTCCCGTATGATAAAGCGGGTCGCCATACATTATATGTAGAACTATGTGAAGGCGGTACTACCTGCGCGCGTAGTGCTGGTAAACCCATTGTAATTGCTGATACCGACGGCGGCCATTTAGCGCCATTGCCTATGGATGTTGACCCTAATAACCGTGATATTGGCATTAAGCAAGGCTTAGTAACCGGTGCGTATTTTGTTGAGTGGGGTATTTACGGACGTGATTATGATGTGACAAATATCCCAGCTCAAAACTTAAGCCACATTTTATATGGCTTTATTCCAATTTGTGGTGAAAATGCATCATTAACGGGTGGTCCTAAGCAAGCACTAGATACAGCCTGTGCGGGCTCTGCTGATTATGAAGTGGTTATTCACGATCCGTGGGCGGCGGTACAAAAAGCATTACCAGGTGTGGACGCGACCGATCCAATCCGTGGTACGTACTCACAATTAATGGCGCTGAAACAGCGTTATCCCGACCTGAAAATCTTACCATCAGTGGGCGGTTGGACATTATCAGACCCATTCGGTGGTTTTACTAATAAAGCTAACCGCGACACCTTTGTAGCGTCAATGGAAGAGTTTTTAAGAACCTGGAAATTTTACGATGGTGTTGATATTGACTGGGAATTTCCCGGTGGTGATGGCCCTAACCCTGATATTGGCGATCCAATCAACGATGGCCCAGCTTATGTGGCATTAATGCAAGAGCTGCGCGTTATGCTTGATAAGCTTGAAGCTGAAACTGGCCGTACTTATGAGCTAACATCAGCGATTGGTGCAGGTTACGATAAAATTGAAGATGTTGACTACCAAGCGGCTAGCCAATATATGGATTACATCTTCGCCATGACTTATGATTTTTACGGTGCATGGAGCGGCGTAACGGGGCATCAAACGGCACTATACTGCGGTGAGCACATGAGCGCAGGCCAATGTAATGGTACTGGCCTTGATGAAAATGGTGAGCCACGTAAAGGCCCAGCATACACGACAGATAATGCTGTTCAGCTACTACTAGCGCAAAATGTACCCTCTAAGAAGATCGTTGTTGGTACTGCTATGTATGGCCGTGGTTGGGAAGGTGTTTATCCGACAGGCACCACCATTGATGGCAACCCAATGACAGCAACCGGCTCAGGCCCGTTAAAAGGGTCAACAGCACAAGGCGTGTGGGAAGACGGTGTTATTGATTATAAAGGTATTAAAACGCATATGATTGGTGCTGCAGGCACCGGCGTAAATGGTTTTGAAGTTGGTTACGATAATCAAGCGCAAGCAGCTTATGTATGGAACCGCTCAACCGGTAAACTAATCACATACGATAGCCGTGAATCAGTACTTGCTAAAGGTGCTTACGTTAATCAGCATAACTTAGGTGGTTTATTTGCTTGGGAAATTGACGCTGACAACGGTGATATCTTAAATGCAATGCATGATGGTTTAGGTGGAGTTGTTACACCGCCAAGTAATAAAAAACCTGTGTTATCAGTATCAAGCTCTGTAACCGTTAACGCTGGCGAAAGTGTGTCTGTCAGTGCTTCAGCAACAGATGCCGATAATGACCCACTGACGTTTAGTTGGACTGTATCACCTGAATTAACGGTATCTGGTAGTGCAACAAATACATTGGCAATTACAGCACCTAACGTAACCCAAGACAGCCAGTTTACGGCAACAGTTAGTGTTACTGATGGTAAAGCGACAGTAAGCCAAAATGTGGTAGTTAATGTTATTGCTCCTACATCTGGTGGCGACAACACGGCTCCTGTTGTTGATGCAATTGCTGATATCACAATCGAAGAAGGTGCTTCTGCAAGCGTCGCTGTTATTACTGCTGATGCACAAAATGATGCATTAATTTACACGTGGAATGTACCTGCTGGGCTTACATTAACAGGCAGTGGTGCAAATGTGAGCCTAACAGCTGACGCAGTTGATGTGAATACTAACGTGACTGTCTCTGTTGTGGTAAGTGATGGTCAACTTGCAACCACACAAAGCTTTACGGTTACTGTGACTAACACTGATACTACAACGCCTCCTACAGGCATATGGGATGCGGGCCAAGTATATGTTGGTGGCGATACAGTTGTTTATAACGGCGTTACATACAAAGCAAAGTGGTGGACACAAGGTGACCGTCCAGACTTAGGCGGTGTATGGGAAGCAACAACAGAGCCCGGCGATGATACAGACTTAGTCGTTTGGCAGGCAAGTGCCGTATATAATGCGGGTGATGAAGTTTTACACCAAGGTAATAAATATCAAGCTAAATGGTGGACTCAAGGTAATGAGCCCGGCGTAGCAGATGTATGGCAAGCACGTTAAGTATTGTTTATTCTTGAGGGGAAAAGCAGCTAATAAGCTGCTTTTTTTATACTTTTATAAATTAAAAGCCAAGAGTGTTAGCCAAACGTCTTATTGTTGACTACTTTTTCATATGCTACTTTCAACTGTTATTTTAAGAAGTGGGGCTGCAAAATTGCGCTCTGTAACACTCATACAAAAAGAGAAGCGTGCTTTATGATTATCTTTTTTATTTGCCTTACCATTTTAATATTAGGCTATAAGTTTTACAGCCCGTTTGTTGAAAAGCAAGCGGGTATGGACTCAACCGTCGAAACACCACAAAAGCGTTTTAGCGAAGGTGTTGACTATGTTGCTATTCATCCTGTTCGTGCATTTTTAATTCAGTTTCTGAATATTGCTGGGGTAGGGCCTATATTCGGGCCTATTTTGGGGGCGTTATATGGCCCTGTAGCACTGGTTTGGATTGTGTTAGGTAACGTTTTAGGCGGTGCCGTACATGACTTTTTCTCAGGTGTAATGAGTATAAAAGAAGATGGTAAAAGCCTCCCTGAAATTGCTGGGCACTATTACAATGTAGTCTTCAAAGGATTTATGCTTATATTCACAGCCATGCTGTTATTTTTTGTCGGTGTGGTATTTATTATGAGCCCTGCTGGATTACTCAGCAACTTAGATTTTTTTGAAGGGACTATTTTAGCAAATAACACTTTTTGGGTTTTAGCTATACTAGCCTACTATTTCTTAGCTACACTACTTCCTATTGATAAAATTATAACTCGTTTTTACCCGATTTTTGGTCTGTTGATGATAGTAATGACCGTGGCTATTGCTATCTCACTGCTAATTAACGCACCACACTTACCAGTAGCAGGTGACTTTTTAGCGTATTTTGAAGCCGATCATGCTCACGACTTTTTGACCCCAAATCCAGATGGATTACCTACTTGGCCGTTATTGTTCATCACCATTACTTGCGGTGCAATTAGTGGTTTTCACTCTACCCAAGCACCTATTATTGCCCGCTGTTTAACTAATGAAAAATATGTACGCCCAGTGTATTACGGCGCAATGATGTGTGAAGGCATTGTAGGTTGTGTATGGGCTTTAGCGGGCATAGCAGCGTTCCCAGAGGGCTATGCAGGTTTGAAATCTATGCTAGATTTAGGTGGCCCAGGCTTGGTGGTTAATCACATAGCAAATAGTTATTTAGGTGTTTTTGGTGGCATTATGGCGATTATTGCTGTGGCTGTGTTCCCAATTACCTCTGGTGATACCGCGTTTCGATCATTGCGTTTAACCGTGGTTGATGCGTTTAGTATTCCGCAAAGTTTGCGTAATCGTTTATTGTTAGCAATCCCTATTTTAACCATTGCCTACTTTATGACTAAGCTCGACTTCTCTGTTATTTGGCGTTATTTTGCATTTTCAAACATGCTGCTTTCTACCAGTGTGTTATGGCTTGCAACTAAGTACTTATTTGACCGTGGTACATTTCACTGGATTGCCAGTGTCCCTGCGGTTATTGCTACAGCGGTTACTTTATCGTATATCATGACTGCGGCTATAGGATTAAATCTATCGAGTGATTTAGGTAAACCTATTGGGGTAGTAGTGGCGGTCATAGGGTTTATTATGTTAGCTTTTGTGCATTCAAAGCACAAAACGCGTGCAGCTTAATAAATAGTAATACTAATAATATAAAAGCGAGCTTGATGTAGGCTCGCTTTTTTTACGTTTAATTCAGTTGTAAACTTAGGGAAGTAACGTCATAAAATGCTCAGACTAACTAAAAGGTAGCTTGCTCAAAATAGCGCATATCGTCAAGGGTTTTGCTGATCATCATTGCGCCTTCTAATAAGCTTATTGTTTGAATAGCGGCTCGTTCAGGGTTTGGTTCTGCATTTATTTTGTGTGCTTGAATTAACCACGCTATGTTTTTTGTGAAAAAACGTTTTACTTCAACACGTACCTTATCGGGTAGACTATCACTTTGTGCGCCAAGTAAACCACACAAACACATCTTTTTATCTATGATCAACGCGTTTCTAAATAATTGAGTATAAATATCAATAGGATTTTTACCGTTTGCTTTATGTACCTCCGGTTCGCCAAGCACAGTGATAAAGGCATCAGTGTATTGATGCGCAAGCTCTGCACCTAAATCAGCTTTAGTCGGAAAATGATAATGCACACTCGCACTTTTAATACCAATTTCATTCGCCAACTCTCTAAAGCTAAAATTGCTATAGCCACCAAGTCTAACCTTATTTTCTGCTGCTTTTAACAACGCTGCTTTTTTTGTCATTTTAAAATTTCCTTCATATCGCTGCAAAAAATTATCAACCAGTAGGTAGTTATTTTCAAGCTCTTTTATTTTTAGTTTGCAAAGATCGAGATCTTAATATAAATTACCTATCAGTAGGTAGGTAATTTGTTCTTGCCAGTATTAACTCAAACTGTGATTAAAAATATAAAGAGATAATTATGAAAATTTATGATGTAGAAAACTTTCCTAATCCATTGCGGGTATGTATTGCGCTTGCTGAAAAAAAAGCGACTGATAAAGTAGAGTTTGTTGCTGTCGATTTATTAAATGGTGAGCACCGCACTAAGGCTTTTTTAGCTAAAAACCCCTTAGCAGGCGTACCTGTTTTAGAGCTAGATGATGGAACGTTCATAGCAGAATGCACGGCGATTACTGAATATATTGATACCGTTTTTGCTGGCCCTTCATTAACCGGTGTTGAGGCAAAAGAACGCGCGGTGATTAATATGATGCAAAAGCGTGCGGAGTCAATGGTACTTGATGCTGTCGCCACTTACTTTCATCATGCAACGGATGGTTTAGGCCCAGCGCTTGAAACCTATCAAAATGTTGCTTGGGGAGAAAAGCAAGGTGAAAAAGCGCGCCAAGGCTTTGTTTATTTTAATAGCGTATTAGCCAACTCTGCTTATGTTGCCGGTGAGAATTTCAGTGTTGCAGATATTACTTTGTACGCCGGTCTGGTGTTTGCAGACTTTGCAAAAATAGCTATTCCTAGTGAGCTATCACATTTAATAGCATGGCAAGAAAAGGTCGCTCAGCGTCCAAGTATTGCTGTTTAGGTATGGAGCCAAATATGAAAATTGCAGCTGATTTTAGCGAACGTGTTGTTGTACATAGCGAATCGTTAGAATGGATTGCCTCACCGATGGCGGGTGTTGATAGGCGTCCACTTGATAGAGTGGGCGATGAGGTTGCACGCGCAACCAGCATTGTACGTTATGCGCCAAATAGCCATTTTTCTGCCCATACACATACCGGCGGTGAAGAATTTATTGTGCTTGAAGGTGTCTTTCAAGATGAACATGGTGATTTCCCCAAGGGCGCTTATATTCGTAATCCGCCTGAGTCAAAACATACACCAAGCTCTGAAAACGGGTGCGTTATATTTGTAAAATTATGGCAGTTTCAGCCAGAGGACACAGAGCATGTTCGCTTGCAAACTAATACAATGCGCGGTGTTCCTCACCCTGAGTTTAGCAATGTAAATGTAGCTTCTCTTTATAAAGACGCCTTTGAAGAGGTGAGTATTTTAGCATTTTCAGCTAACAGTGAAATAGCGTTAAACGCCATTGGTGGAGGCGAGCTTTTAGTACTTGAGGGCTCGCTTGAAGAGCAGGGCGATACATTAGTAAAGCACAGCTGGTTAAGAGTGCCGCCTAACAGCGAAATTAAAGCAACAGCAGGCAGTGAAGGAGCCAGAGTTTGGCTTAAAATCGGTCATTTAACAGATGTTGAAAATCAAATAGCACGGCTTAAAACACAATAAAGAGTTTAAAAAAATAGCCATATACGGCAACAAAGACTGGCAATCAACCATCGCTAAATTAGGCAGTTGGTTTGTATCAGGTGAAATTCAATATTTTGAGAACGCCACTGCGGCTTTAGAATGGTTAAAAAGTAATGATGAACAAGCGGATGCTTAAATAAAGGCCATAATCGGCCTTTATTTTTAAAGTATTTTATACCTCTTGAAGTGTAGGTAATGCCGGAAAAGCCCCCTTGGCTAAGCAGGCTTTAGAGCCACAGCGCAAACCAAAACTTAAAGCGTGTTTTACTAGATGCTCATTATTAATTTTTTCGATGAGCGGGCTATTTTCATCGATGTGATTTAAATAATATAACACGCCTGCAATAAACGCATCACCAGCACTGGTAGTATCCACAGCATTAATGATTGGCGCCGATTCGTTTAATATAACGCCTTATGGTAAACCGTTGCAGGTGCAGGGCCATCGGTTAAAAATACCAATTTAACACCTGTATCGAAAATAGATTGTAAGTAATCATCAGGTGCTTGCTGTGTTTGCTCAGCTAAAAAGTTCAGCTCATCACGCGATAGCTTAACAATATCGCAATAGGCATAACACGCATGTACATTGTGTTCAATGTCATTGCTATTTTGCCACAAGCTATAGCGTAAATTTACATCAAAGCTAACGAGTTTATGGTTATTTTTAGCCAGCTTTAAAGCACACACGGTGGTGTTTGCAATGGCTGGATTGGTTAACGTGTTTGAACAAAAGTGTAGGGTACTCAATTCATCCCATTTGATATGGTTTAAATGTTCGCTCGTTAACAGTAAGTCGGCGGTATTGTGACGATAAAAATTAAAGCTGCGTTCACCTTTTTCATCTAAACTCACAATAACCATAGCCGTTTGAGAGCCTTTAATCGTAAATAAGTATTCTGTACTTACCTTATATTGTGCAAGCGCATTGCTTAATTGTTTAGCGAAATAGTCATCGCCGATACCGCCACAAAAAGCAGCCTTGCCGCCTAACTTTGCATAACCTACCGCTACATTGGCAGAGGCACCTCCTGCAATGGGCAAATAAGCACTGTTTTGAGAATCTTGTGGCAGCATATCAATAAGCAGCTCGCCGAGGCTAAGTAATTTGGTCATAGTGTAAATCCTAAAAAACCTAGCAGAGCTAGGTCAAAATTCAAGGGAGAATTATTAAAACTAATTAGTGTAACAATCGCTGAACAAACAAAGCTTCAGCAATTGTTACACTAAAAATGGTTAGTTAAACGCGTATTTAAGCGTTATTGATGTTGTGCGGCCATTAATAGTACGGGCGCGAATAATGTTATTATCTGGAATTGAGCCTTCTTCAGCTTCTGTAATACCTACCGTATCGAATAAGTTATTTACATTAAGTGCAATATTGAGGTTTTCAGATAAATCGTAACTTACAAAGCCATTTACTTGAGTGTAACCGTCAAATTTAAGGTCGTTATTGTCTTGAGCGTAAGCATCAGTAGTACCAATAAAGTTGACACCGGCAGCACCTTTATTAAAGCTATAACGCGCCATTAAAGAGTAGATTAAATCAGCTTGGCGGCGTGGCGTATTACCTACCACTTCAGGGGTAAGTGCATCTTTAGCAATTTCTGCATCTGTCCATGTTAAGTTACCACGAAAATCCCATGCATCGATGAAGTAAGTTGATTCAATTTCAATCCCTTTTGCTTCGTACTCACGGTCGAAAAAGGTTTGCGATGTGGCTTCAAAGTTTTGCTCTTCTGTTTCTGCATAAAACGCTGTTGCAAAAACTGAGAGTGAATCAAAACGTTTTTTAACACCAAACTCATACTGGTTTACTTCATCAACGGCATCTTCATCAGCAACCGAACCGTCAGCGCGTACTTTACCAAATAGAAGTCGGTCAGCATTTGCGCGGCCACCTTTACTCAATCGTGCAAATGTAGCAAGGCTTGAATCTATTTGGTAGTTAGCCCCAATTGAATAGGATGCATAATCCCAATCGTAATTTACTGGGCTAGCATTTGCGGTATCAATGCCTGCTACATTTTGCTCAGGAACTGAAATCACTCCGTCGCGATTCATATCGACTGTTGAGGTAACGGCACCTGCATAGTTGCCGCGTGCTTCACCACTATCGTAACGAGCACTTGCATCAATACTTACATCACCCACTTTTGTTGAAAATGAAACGTATGGGGCGCGGGTATCGTATTCTGTATCGTAATCACGCTGACAACAGTTACCCTAAAAAGGCGTTCCGTATGCATATAGCCCATTTTCAGAAAACTCTGTACCATCGGCAGCTGTTACATTTAGTAGCGCAGCATTATCGCCCTTAAGCTCCATTAGGTAAGAGTTCCATAACCACGACATGGCAATATTTTGCGTTGAAGCATAGTAACCAAACGTAACGCTTGTATCATCGCTTAGTGACTTAGTTAGTTTGAAGTCGTTCACAATAGAGTCAAAGTCGTTCATTGTGACGTCAAACGTATGAATACGCATGGCTAAATCGTCATTAAATGCAGCCCCGGTATTTGCATTACTAAGCGTTGCACCTGCGCCGCCAATACTTTGTGCAATAGCTGATGCATCGCCAACTTCAGCTGGGATCAACGAATTAAAATTACCGCTTACAGATGATTTACGAAAACGGTTTTCAATACGCCAGTCGTTATCTAAGTCAAATACGGCTTCAAAACCCACTGAGTCAACTTGCGGGTTCATGCCATCGCGAATATCGCCGCTACTAATTTGATTTTCGCCATTTAAACGCACTGTTTTAGTAAATAATGCCGAATGCGGGGTGTCAGATTGTGCGTCAAACCCTGGGATTGAGTCACCATTTGCATACATTGGCATCGGTAAGTAGCCCACGCTTTTGTCATCTAAATGTTTGTAATAAAGACGCACGTAACCATTGTCAAAGTCTTTGGTAAGGTTGGCTTTAATTTGCCCACCTTTATTTGATGTGTAACCTGTTTCACGCGGACCTTCACCTTGGCGCACAAAACCACCAACATGAAAGCGTACAGTGTCATTTAAATATGTGCCGTATTCAAAGTCTGTACGAATAGTGTCGTAATCAAGGCCCAGTGTTGTAGAGACACTGCCTGATTCGTTTTCACCATTTTTAGAAATAAAGTTAATTATGCCGCCCGGAGCATTACTTGCTGCAGTCGAGGCCGAACCACCACGAATTGATTCGATAGTTTGTACGGTATTATCTAGGCGCATAAATATATCAGCGTTACCAAAAGCAATATCACCGTATTGCATAACGGGTAAGCCGTCTTCTTGTAATTGTAAAAACTTAGCACCACCAGAGGCTACAGGTAAGCCGCGCACAGCAATGTTTGCGTTACCTTCACCGCCGGTTGATTCTGAGCGTACGCCCGGAATAATTCTAAACGCTTCAGCAGTTGAACGCGGTGTCGATACTTCAACTTGCGCAAGCGATAAACTGCTCACTGATGAGCTTGATGCCATAATGGTTGTACGGCGGGGTACACCGGTTACAACAATAGTCTCAAGCCCTTTGTTAGCTTGCGCTTGTGTGTTTTGCTCTTCTTGTTGTGCATAAGCGCCTTGGCTAACAGCCAGTGCTATAGCACTCATTAAATATAAAGGTGTGTTGTGTGTTGTCATGTGTACGCCTCGTTTTATATGCCCGAAGGGAATGTTATCTTTACTTAATCGATTAAGTAAAAATAACAAAGTTTTTACAATAAGCAAATTGTTTTGTTAATAGTTCGCTGCTTTTTTTCTCAGGTATTGATTTTTATGGTATTTTTATAGCATTAATTTTTTATTTAATCAGCTATCCGGTTGCTCTCTTGTAAAGCATTGGCTGATGGGTCACGGAAATAGTTAAACAGCATCGCTAAAAATAAAATAATGGCAAAGCCGGTTGCAAGATAAAAACCATAACGTACATGACCAAAATAATCGCTGATCATACCCATAAATAAAGGCGCTAAGGCGGCTGAAAGTGCAGTGAAAAATAATATAACCCCGGCTACTGCGCCGTGTTGGTGTACAGGAAAACACGATATTCCTTTAGAATTTAAAGTAGGGTAAACCATCGACATAAATAACCCTGAAAGCGGCAATAAACCAACAGCCCAATCAACGCCACCGACTAAAGTACCCACATAACACAATGCAATACCTAAACTTAAGTAAGCCATAACACCTTGCCAGCTATAGCGGTTTAATAACCACACAGCAATAAAACGCCCTGCGGCACGCAGTATAAAAAATATGGTGAGTGCATAGGTTGCCAAAAGAGGCCAAGAGCCCGTGTAGTCTTTTAGCAATGTCGGCATCCATACGTAAATGGCAACCTCGGTTGCAACATAAAGCGCAATGGCGAGCGAAAAGCCTAGCGCATAAGGGTCTTTAATCATTTTCATGGTGGTAGCAAGTGAGGCAGGTTTTTCAGTGTTTTTAACAACGCTTGGATACTCTGCACGCCACGCTAAAAACGCTAAAATTAAGCACATAATGCCGGCAATAATATATAAATAAGTCCAACTTACATTTTGTACCAGTAGCACACCGACTAGAGCAGGGCCTACAATGGCACCAATACCAAAAAAGCCTTCTACTTTGTTCATGGTTTTGGTGTGCTCTGCGTTGCTATGAGAAATATCGCCTAATAACGCCAAAGCGCCGGTTTTAAATAACCCAATAGCTAAGCCAATACAGCAAAGCAAAAAAACAAAAAATATAAAGCTGCTGCTAACAGCAAACAAAAAACTGCTTGCGGAAAATATTAAAAGGCCGAGCATAATCGTTTTTTTACGCCCCAAACTATCGGCCAAAAAGCCTAAAAACAATCCACTAAAAGCAATCATAGCCATAGGCGCATAGTGAAATGCACTCGCTTGGGTCATACTTAAACCAAAGTCGCTAATGAGCTCGGGAATGATCATGCCGACGGCATCGGAGGTCATGGCGAACATAAAAAACATCATATATGTGAGCCAGCGAATTTGTTGCAACGGATCGCTGCTTACGTGTGTGTGTGATTTTGTCATGTGATTTTCCTCGTTAAATGCGTTCTTAACACTCAGTAAGTCAGTCAGTTACTGATTATAGTATTAATGTCGCCACGATATTTGTATGTAAAATTTATAAAAATAACTTGTAAATTCGTACGTGCTAGTTAAAGATATAACTTAATCGATTAAGTTTCAACATGGTAATCACACAATGATGAAGAATAAAGTTCAATTGATCACATATGCTGATCGAATTACTGGCCAAGATATAAATGCACTTACCACTCTTTTACATGGCCCATTAGAGGGCGTTTTTGGTGGTGTACACTTATTGCCATTTTATAACCCAATTGATGGCAGCGATGCAGGCTTTGACCCGATTGATCATAGTGAAGTTGATTCTCGAATCGGTACTTGGAACGATATACAGGCACTCGGTAAAGACCATGATTTAATGGCCGACTTAATAGTCAATCATGTATCGGCACAATCTTTTCAGTTTCAGGATGTGCTTGCCAAAGGTAAAGCGTCAGCATTTTGGGATTTATTTTTAACCAAAGAAGACGTGTTCCCCAATGGCATGAGCGACTCTGAGCAGCAAGCTATTTACCGCCCGCGTCCGGGGAGTTGTTTTACGCCAATGCAATGCGGTGATGGTCAAACGTATGATTTTTGGACCACCTTTACCGATAATCAAATTGATATAAACGTAAAAGTAGAGGCGGGCATTGCGTATCTAAATAACGTATTGACTAAATTCTCTGCAAACAACGTTAATATTATACGTTTAGATGCTGCAGGTTACGCAATTAAGCAAGCAGGAACAAATTGCTTTATGTTAGATGAAACGTTTGGCTACTTAGATAACTTATCAAAACAAGCTAACGATTTAGGCATGGAAACCATTGCAGAAATTCATAGTCATTATCAAACACAGGTAGATATAGCTAAACGCGTTAATATGGTTTACGACTTTGCGCTGCCGCCACTGATTCTACATAGTTTGTTTAATAACAATGCTGATGCACTACTTAAATGGTTAAAAATTTCGCCGCGTAACTGCTTAACAGTTCTTGATACCCATGATGGCATAGGCATTATTGATGCAGGTCCAATGGGTAATAAACCAGGCTTATTAAATGCAGAGCAAATTGATAACCTAGTAGAAACCATGCATGCAAATAGCAATAATCAAAGCCGCCAAGCAACAGGCGCGGCAGCCAGTAATGTCGATTTATATCAAGTTAACTGTACTTATTACAATGCATTAGGCGCTAACGATTTTGATTATTTATTATCGCGGGCGATTCAATTTTTTGCACCAGGTGTACCGCAAGTCTATTATGTCGGCTTATTTGCGTGTGAAAACGATATGGCATTGTTAGCAAAAACTAATGTAGGCCGTGATATAAACCGGCCATATTTGAACGCGGCTAAAATAAATGAAGCACTCAATAAGCCGGTAGTAAAAGGGCTTATTGAGTTAATTAAAATCCGTAACGAACACAATGCATTTTCTGGCGAGTTTTCTGCTCAAGGCGGCGGAAATATTTGCTGTTTAGCATGGCAATTAGCTGATGAGTCAATTTCATTATCAATCGACTTTGAACTGCTCCAAGCGATCATTACCCAAATTAAAGGGGAGCAAGAAATTAGCGTTAATTTAAACACGTTTTTAGCTAACTAAGTTTGATAAAGTTTAAAGCAAAAATGCCATGTTAATTAACGTGGCATTTTTTATTATTGGTATTTTAACTACTGGCGCCAATTTCTAGCTGGTAACCGACTTCACATTGTTTTTCTTCTCTAGAAATAAATAAATTAGCAGCTATAACGCCTTTTTCTTGGCTGTTTTGATGAATAGTTGTGAGGCGAGGAACAAAGCGGGCAGCTTCTTCTATACCGTCAAAGCCGACAATACGCAGCGCTTTACCTACTTTTATTCCTTGTTTTATAGCCTCCCGCATTGTGGCAAGGGCAATTAAATCACTCATACATATAATCACGTTAGGGCGAGGAGAGGCTGTTAATACTTCTTTTGCAGCGATGCTCGCAAAGCGTTCGCTGCTTTCAGGAATATTCCAAATGCGGTCGTCGGCAACCGTTATATTAATTTCATTTAAGGCGCGTTGATAGCCTCGTAAACGTTGATGCGAAATAGATTGACCCGTTTCAAATTCATGATGCTCATACACACGACATAATACGTTTTCATCAAGTAATCTTAATCCTAATATGGCAACTTTGTCGTTATTGTTGTGTAAAACATGTTTGGCTATTTCGTAACTGGCCTGCTCATTATTGATGTTAATTGAGGCATTTCGGGCAATATCAAAATCAACCGTAACGACATGTTTTGACACTGTTTTTAATTGCTCAACCAGTGCTTTGTTTCGTGGGCGACCGTAACAAATAAAACCATCGACAAAATCGACAACGCTGTTGAGATTGTCGCTGTTACCTGAAAACAGTAAAATATTGATGTTATTTTTTTCAAGTACCGAGCTAACACCGCGCATAAAACTATTGGCAACAGGGTCTGATACCATGTACTCAACGCTATCAGGAAGAACTAATGCAACAATATTAAAGGTGCCACTTCGAAGTGACTGTGCCGCTTTATTAGGACCGTAATACCCCAGCTCTTTGCAAGCATTTAAAATGACTTCACGACGTTTAGCCGAAAGTTGATCAGGGCGATTGAACGCGTTTGATACCGTTGCATTAGACACGCCTAATTCATTGGCGATGCTTTTTAGGGTCCAGCGGGTAGGTTTACTCATCAGTCACTCTTACTACTTAGCTCAGTGGCAATAAATTAACATATTCGGCAGGGCAGTATAACAAAAACTGCTATATTGGCGTTAATGCCGACACGCTTTTGGTGAAATACCAAAGGTTTGCTTAAACAAGCGGCTAAAATGACTGGCGCTAGTAAAACCTAAGTCATAACACACCTTGCTTATCGCTTGGCCTTGTAACAGTAGGTTACGGGCTTTTTTTAATCTCAACTGCTGTTGCCAAAGTGCAGGGCTAGTACCAAACGCCAATTTAAATTGTTGATAAAATTTACTGCGACTCATACAGGTTATTTTACATAATGTATCTATATCGAGACTGTCGCAGAGGTGTTCCTCAATATAGTGTATCGCATCGCTAACTTTAGTTTTTAGACGCAGTTTGTCACAATTTGCCAATAATAGATCACGGCTTTGTTGCTGCAATAAGCGAGTGATCAATTCATTTAACGACAAATCAATTAAATAATGGCGTTCAGCGCTTTGCTCACTAAAGAGTTGTACCATACGTTCTAATAATTGCTGCGTTTGAGTATTGTGTTGGGTGTGCACTAAATTAGGCGTGTATTCAAATAAGGCATCATTTGCAAAGTGTTGCTGAATATTTAGCGAATTGGCAACGTGCGTTATTTTATCCGTGCTAATTTCAATCGCTAGGCAAGTTGTTGGTGAGTTTATAGAAGCTTGCGGAAAATCAATGAGTACCCCTTGCTCTGGTGCTAATACAAACGATTCGTGGGGCAAAAACGCTTTGTGGTATTGACTGCTCTCAACATGCATTATTTTTTTACCACTGAGCATGGCACAAAACAGTAATTCGTTTGAATGCAGTGCCACTTTTTGTGCGCTTTTATAGGTATCGTAAATACTTAGCTCGGAGTTATCGGCAGCAAAGGTCACTTTATTTTCAATGAGCACATCTAGTTGTTGACGTTTTTTATTTAACTGGGGTATATGCATATTCAGCCTTTTAAAATCATTTTATGTATGGACTCACAGGCCACTTTTTTGGACAGCTAATCATGTTTTTAAGTACTTAATAGGCTAATGTCAATCAGTACCGATTAAATATAAAGCATGTTGCACCATTACTCTAATAAACTTGCTTACATTTCGGCTTAGACTTTTAGCTAACAACAAGAGAGCACACACATGATTTACGCAAACCCCGGTTCAGCAGGCGCACTCATTACATTTAAGCAGCAATATGGTAACTATATTGGTGGCGAGTGGGTAGCCCCTATAAATGGCCAATACTTTGAAAATATTAGCCCTGTAAATGGCAAAGTATTTTGTAAAATTCCTCGCTCAGACAAAGACGACATAAACCTTGCGCTTGATAAAGCGCATGCCGTAAAAACGCAGTGGGGCACCACCTCAGTTGCCGAGCGCAGCAATATACTATTAAAAATTGCCGACCGTATTGAACAAAACTTGGAACTACTTGCCGTTGCCGAAACATGGGATAACGGCAAAGCTATTCGCGAAACACTGGCTGCCGATATTCCTTTGGCTGCGGATCATTTTCGTTACTTTGCCGGTTGCCTGCGTGCTCAAGAAGGTAGCATTGGTGAAATAGATGAAACCACGGTGGCGTATCATTTTCATGAGCCATTGGGTGTAGTTGGGCAAATTATTCCATGGAATTTCCCTATTTTAATGGCTGCTTGGAAACTGGCTCCTGCGCTTGCAGCAGGTAACTGTGTGGTACTTAAACCCGCTGAGCAAACCCCCGCTTCAATATTGGTGTTAATGGAAATTATTGGTGATTTATTGCCCGCAGGTGTATTAAATATAGTAAACGGTTTTGGTAAAGAAGCCGGTGAGGCACTGGCGACGAATACGCGTATCGCCAAAATTGCCTTTACAGGTTCAACGCCTGTAGGATCGCATATTTTAAAATGTGCAGCTGAGAATATTATTCCTTCTACGGTAGAGCTGGGGGGAAAATCACCAAATATTTTCTTCAGCGACGTAATGGAAAAAGACGATGCTTTTTTAGATAAGGCCATTGAAGGCGCTATCCTTGCCTACTTTAACCAAGGTGAAGTATGTACTTGCCCATCACGCTTGTTTATTCAAGAAGATATCTATGAGCAATTTATAGAGCGCATGCTAAAACGTACTAAACAAATTAAACGCGGTAATCCACTTGATAGTGAAACCATGGTGGGCGCACAAGCCTCAAAAGCGCAGTTCGATAAAATTTTAAGTTACATTGAAATTGGTAAAAAAGAAGGTGCTGAAGTTCTCACCGGCGGTAATGTTGAACAATTAAGCGATGAGTTAAACGGCGGGTATTACATTCAGCCAACGCTGTTAAAAGGCACCAACGACATGCGCGTTTTCCAAGAAGAAATTTTTGGCCCTGTTATTTCCATGTCGACTTTTAAAGATGAAGCCGAAGCGCTTGAGCTTGCTAACAGCTCAGAATTTGGTTTAGGTGCCGGTGTGTGGAGCCGTAACATGAACCGCGCTTACCACTTTGGCCGTAAAATAGAGGCAGGCCGCGTTTGGACCAACTGTTACCATATGTACCCAGCTCATGCCGCATTTGGTGGCTATAAAAAGTCAGGCATAGGCCGCGAAACACATAAGCTCGCGCTTGATCATTACCAACAAACTAAAAACTTATTAGTCAGCTACAGTGAAGATCCGCTTGGCTTCTTTTAAACAGACCAACTAATTTAGGATGATTTTTTTTGTTACTGGGAGTTAAAAAATGCGGTTTTGGCTTCAGTTGTTGTAAGGTAATTGCCCATATGGTGAGCGGTTGGTACCTGTTATACGACTTTAGCTTGTAAAGTTATCGTACTAAATCGTTGACCATGTTTTAACCCTAAACGTTAAAGGGTTGACACAGAAAAGGGCGTTCAAAATTTTGAATGCCCTCATCCTAAGCTTTAACCTTCAATAATTTCAACACTTTGATTTAACTCAACAGCTTCTTTTGTTTCCAAGAAACTGACCTGTGCTTTTTTACCTAAAGAAATTACTATTAGCCTTTCTTTTGCAATACCCCTGTTAAACAAATAATTATAAACTTGAAGGGCCCTATCAAGCATGGTGAGTAACTCTGGTATTGCGGTAATTTCATTTGTTTTACTATCAACAGCCGTTTGCCCTAGCACTAATTGGTGTTGGCAATTCCATGCACTAGCTGTAATATAATGCACTTTTTTATCTTTGGTGGTAAGCCTTCAATGTCTTCCCATCTTTGCGCGCCAGAGATTACTGCACTAATCGCTAATAAAAAATATCGATGAGTTTATGCTTTTTACAACGTTAAATGCGAGGATCTGTAATTGAATTAAAATGTTTCAGAAAAGTAGTCTTCATTTTTTTACCAAGGTTAAAATCATACCTTGATCTGATCACGACTTGATCTATAAGTTCGATTTATAATGTTCTTGCCGTGTATTAACGGACTAACCAACAAGGATGGGATCTTGTAAACAACGCTATTTCAGCGTTTACTGTTTAATTTGTATACTTAACTACCCTGATTCCATTTAAATTTAAAAGGATTTAAAATGAAAAAACACCTTAATTTATTAACGCTAATATTTGGAACATTATTAACAAGCAATGCCTTGGCAGAGAATTTCTTAACCTTAAATTATGCTGTATTCAACCATAAGTCAGGACGTATAGCAGATGTGCAAGTTAAAATAAGCGATACTCATTTACGAACAGATTATAATTTGCTTACTAATAATTCTTATACTGTAAAGCTCTCTGAGTTAACTATTATGGATGAAGGTCAGTATGTGCTTATGCATAATAAACACAGCGCTTACTTTCTCGATTACCATGTGCTGAAAAATAAAGCTAATGCGGCGCTAAAAAAAATGGCAGCGCACATGCCAGGGCTTTCTGAAGAACAAATTTATGAAATGAGTATAAACCCAGAAAATGATCCCGATTATTATATTGATTATCAAGCCTCTGCAAAAAATACCTTTAGAGGTTTTTTTGATGGTGAATATGTTCAAACGGTTAAAGTATTACCCATCCCAAATAAATTTTTATCTCAGGAACAATATAACTGGTTGCTTACACGTGCTAAGCAAGACACTCATTTTGGTAAAGCTTATGTTGAGGTACTTGAAGAACCACCAATAGAATTTATTCGCAAGTTTCATTATCAATCAGAATCATTACCTGTTGAAATTACATATGATGATTTAATTTTACGACTCGAAAGTGTTCACGATTCAAAAATTAACGAGCAAGCACTTCGTGTTGATCAAGGCATAATTAGTAAAGATGTTACGTTAGAAGTATGGGAACTTTTAAATGTGCTTAAAGACATAGCTATTGCTAAAGGCCTAATAGAGAAGGACGATAAATAGTATTTTTGATGCTTTTTTTGAACTTAGTCAAATAGACACATTCATTTCTCGGGCTATTTTTTTCGTGTTTTGTATTACTCAGGTATTTAAAATGCGCAAATAATTATTCAGTGATTCATGATCATAAAAAACCGCTGTATAAAAAATCATACAGCGGTTTTTTTAAATTAACTCAAGGCTTAGGCGTTAAATTGATTTTTGATTGTCTCAATGGCGCTATCAATATCTATCATGACATTATTATTTTTACTGTGTTTAATATTATTAAACTCAGTTGTTTACCTTATAAATTAAGGTAATAAGACGTATCCCAAATCAAAGCCGCTCATAAAACAACTCTACGTTGGTAGGAAACGACCTACATGACTTAGGGTGTAGGCCTATACCGATATATTTATGATTTATAGATAATAGCTGGGTACACAAGCAAGATGTTTCTTGCAAATTATCAACTTAAACTTCATAGGTATAAAAATGAAAAAATCAATGATTTCTGTAGCCGCTTCTTTAGTTTTCTCAACTACTTTGCTTGCATCTGCTTCTGCATCAGCTAACAACACTATAACCTTTAATGGTGAAGTTACAGATCAAACATGTTCAGTAACCGTTAATGGTAACGATGCAAACCCAGTTGTATTACTTGAAACAGTATCTGCTGCGCTGCTTAAAGAAGCCGGTTCTACAGCGGGTGCTAAAACGTTCAGTGTAGGTATCACAGGTTGTACTGCTCCACAGGCACAAGTTGATGTTACTACAGTGTTTGTAGCTAACGGTGTTACTGATAAAGGCAACTTACTTAATACAGGTGATGCTAAAAATGTAGCATTACAAATTATGGATACGGATGGTAACCCTGTTGATTTAACCTCACAGGCTAACCTAAGTGGTCTTGTATTAGAAGCCGATTCAACTTCAGCATCAGCAGAGTTTGGTGTCGCTTATATTTCTGAAAATGGTGATGCTACACCAGGTAGTGTAACTGGTGCACTACAATACTCTGTGGTTTATAACTAATTAAGTATTTTAAGCCAGAAGAAATTATCTCACTTAAATAATGTGTCTGGCGCTTGGTAGATTAAAACACTTATAGAGATCAACATGAAAAGTTAATAAAGCAGCGTTTACCCATTTTGGGGCGCTGCTTTTATCTTTTATGTAGTTCAAAAATGTTAAAGATGAAGAAAATATATTTAAGCTCAATTGTAAAACAGTGGATGGAGCCAAACCTTAATAGCGATTCTATTGTAAGGAATACCCTACAAGGCTTAAGGTCTAGTCCTATATTTAGGGTTTTACAAATAATGCATAATTAACTCAAGTTAAAGCATAGTAATGCTTATTTAATAATGAAACAAAATGGGTTAAATAATGAAAAAATCAATGATTTCTGTAGCTGCTTCTTTAGTTTTGTCATCTGCTGGTGCTCTACTAGCATCTGCTGCTTTGCTTGCATCTGCTTCGGCATCAGCTAACAACACGATAACCTTTAATGGTGAAGTTACAGATCAAACATGTTCAGTAACCGTTAATGGTAACAATGCTGACCCAGTTGTATTACTTGAAACAGTATCTGCTGCGCTGTTAAAAGAAGCCGGTTCTACTGCGGGTGCTAAAACGTTCAGTGTGGGTATCACAGGCTGTACTGCTCCACAAGCGCAAGTAGATGTCACTACAGTGTTTGTAGCTAACGGTGTTACTGATAAAGGTAATTTACTTAATACAGGTGATGCTAAAAATGTAGCATTACAAATTATGGATACAGATGGTAACCCTGTTGATTTGACCTCGCAGGCTAACTTAAGTGGGCTTGTATTAGAAGTAGGTTCCACGTCAGCATCAGCTGAGTTTGGTGTCGCTTATACTTCTGAAAGTGGTAATGCTACACCAGGAAGTGTAACGGGTGCATTACAGTATTCGGTTTCTTACAATTAACTTTTGTTTTAAACATTACATATAAATTAAATCATCTTCATATTAGAAACGGTAAAAATATAATGAATAAGTCATCTTTTGTAAAACTAACCTTAATATCTTTATTCTCTTTAAGTTCATTTTCCTCGCTAGCTGCTATGAATGATCTGGTTATTAATGGCGAACTAACTGATCAAACATGTAGCTTGCTGGTTAACGGCAGTAGTAATAAAAACCCAGTTATAACATTAGATCCTGTGCATGCTTCAAATCTAAAAGATGCAGGTTCAACGGCAGGTAGAACGAATTTCTCTATTGGAGTAACGGGCTGTGTAGCAAGTACAGAAAGTAGATCCTTATTTGTGAAATTCTATCCTTATAATGAAGGTGATTATGAAGAGGGTGGGACTACATCAATTATTGGCAATGCAGGAACTGCTAAAAATGTAGATTTACAGATACTAGGTAACTATGGTACGCCTTTAAAATTTGCAGGGGATACATATACAGACCTTAGTAGTTTTATTTCTTTAGATAAAGGTGAAACTTCTGGTTCTACAGATTATGGAGTTGAGTATATTTCTAAGCAAGGTAACGCTGCTCCGGGTAGCGTGATTGGCGCTGTTCAATATGCTGTGAGTTATAATTAGTTATTCATTTTAAATGAAACTTATTATTAATTCATTACTTTGTTCCAGTGTTATTAACCAATTAAATATTGCTAAGGTCTTAAATTGAAGAAGTTACTATTTATTTATTTTTACTTGTGTTCGTATTCTGTTACGGCTGAAGTAAACGTACTGCAATTTCTTGGCGCAACAAGTAATCAAACATGTGCAATTGAAGTTAATGGTTCTAGTAGTAACCCTGTGGTTTTATTGAAAACGGTGACGGTGGATGATTTGGTATTACCTTCCTCTTATGCTGGTGAAAAATGGTTTGAATTATCATTAAGAGATTGCATTCCATTACAGGTTGATGACGTTTATTTTACTAGATTAATAGGCAATGCTACGCAACAAGGTAATTTAACCAATGCCGCTGGTAATGCTAAAAATGTTGTTTTGCAACTACTAAATAGTAAAGAAGAGACCATTGACCTTTATCAGCCAACAGTTTTAGAAATAGACATGCCAACAGGGGCTGATAATGGACAATTAAAACTTGGGGTGCGTTATTTTTCCGAGGAGGGTAACGCAACCGCAGGGAGTGTAGTATCAAATTTACAGTATTTGGTAACTTATAATTAGAGCAGTGGCCTAGTGGTACTGAATAGTTGCCAGTAAGGTTCTATCATTTACTTTAACCTTATTAACAACTTTTATTTTTGTAGATGTCGTTTCGATAACACCTGCAGCGGTAGAAGAGGTTAAATTTGCGTAATTCAATACTTGATTATTACCACAAACCAAGCCTTTTTTATTAGCATTGCAAGTGCTTTCTACTACACTGCCAATAAATGTTATTGAACCATTACCTACAGGAGTAGATGAGTAGACATTTGTACTAAAAAGGTAACCTATTGTTATAATAGATAAAAATAAAGTTTTTAAAGCTTTCATACGATTCACCATGCATATTTTTAGTGTGGAGCTAAACTTATTATAACTCAAAAATAATAGTGTTGATCATTATTATCTGTTTTTTTAATACCAACTAACTGCTTCTGCTTGGTAAGTATAGGAAAAAAGAATGATCTTTATAATGAAAAATGTGAGAAAAATTATATTTACGGCATGTTTATATTTGTTTTTTATAGCCTCAGCTTCAGCTTCAGTTGTGCTCACAAATACACGTGTTATTTACCCGGCAAACAGTGCAGAGCATACGATTCAATTTATGAATACCGATGACTTTCCAAATATTGTTCAGCTTTGGACTGATACTGGGGATGCTCAATCTACTCCAGAGACTGCTGATGGCCCTTTTATTATTTTACCTCCAATTTTTAAGGTAAACCCAGAAAGTGGCCAGTCTGTACGCATGATTCATACCGGTGAGGGTTTACCCCAAGATAGAGAAAGCATTTTCTATTTAAACTTTTTAGTGATTCCACCAAAAATGGAAGACAACCAGGATCAAAATCAGTTATTAATTGTGTTACGTAATCGTGTGAAGATATTTTACCGTCCAGCAGGAATTAAAGACTCCTCAGGGCAGTCGGTTACAAAAATGTCAGCCAGTTTAGCTTACAACAAATATGGCGAACCCCAAAAGCTAACCCTTAAAAATGATTCTGGTTACTATATAAGTTTGTCAAACTTAAATGTTGATAAAGGGACGAATCGTTATAATTTTGGTCCAACGATGATAGCACCTTACAGTACTTTAACGGTTGACAATATATTACGCAAAGAAACTATCGCAATACAAGAGCCCACTGAAATAAACACAGCAATTCTAAGCTTTGCGTATGTTAACGACTATGGCGCTCATGTTTCTGCTACTTCTACGATTGATAATTTAACTGGGAATTAGTATTGATGTTTCCTAACTTTATAAAAATTAATTTAACTTTGTTTTTTTTATTATCAATAAAAGTACATGCAACGGACAGTCAGTTTTCATTCGATAGCTCATTGTTATTAGGCTCTAATGATGCTAACAACTTGAGTGATGTTGTTGATGGTTTGTTAAATGATTCATTGCCACAAGAAGGGCAATATAGCCTAGATATATATATAAATAATCAGTTTCACCGTCGTGAACTAGTTAGCATGATTGATAAAAATAATGAAGTTGCTCCCTGTTTCTCTGATAACTATTGGAAAGAACTCGGAGTAAGTGCCGAATATATTTTGACAATTGAAGAGGATGATTGTGCAAGTGTTCAAGGTTTAACTTTTGACCTTAATCGCTCAAATTTAAGACTTTCTCTATTTGTACCGCAAGCTTATATGGTTTCTTTACCTCGAGGATATATTAATCCTGGGCAATGGGATTTTGGAAAACCTGCGTTTTTTATTAACTATGATGCAAATTATTTTCATTCAAAACAAAAGTCTACTCAAAATAATAATGAAAATAGCAGTTTATTTACGAGTATGCGGGTTGGTGGAAACCTCGGTGGCTGGCGTTTACGTAGTCAGCTCAGTTATAGCCATACAGATTCAGGATCAAGAACACAAAGTGATTTAAATCATGTGCGCACTTATGCGCAAACAGCAATACCTTCATGGCATAGTGAGTTAACCGTAGGTCAAACTTTTACCTCAGATACTGTTTTTGATAGCTTAGGTTTTAATGGAATTGAATTGAAATCAGATATTAGGATGAGACCGCTTTCTAAACGTGGTTTTGCGCCAACAATAACTGGTATAGCAAATACAGTCGCAACTGTAACCGTATCTCAACAAGGAAGACAAATTTATCAGACGACTGTATCGCCAGGTCCATTTGAGATTAAAGATCTCTATTCTACTTATTATCAAGGTGATTTAAATGTATCGGTAGAAGAGGCAAATGGTAAGGTTGTTAATTTTATTGTTCCTTTTAATGCGGTATCAGGCTCTATTCGTCCTGGTCAATATAACTACAGTATTTCTGCTGGTAAAGTACGTTTAAGGGAAATAATTGATGAGTCTTATTTTTTACAAGGCGTATATGAAAAGGGAATTACCAACAGTTTAACTGCAAACATTGGAGTGCGGGTGGCAGAAAATTATCTGTCATCTGCGTTAGGTGTTGTTTTAGGCACACCTGTCGGTGCTTTAGGTTTGCGTTCAATATATTCACATGCAGATGTGCACGGAGAGTTATATAAAGGTTGGCGTGCCGGAGCTGATTATTCTGTAGGTTTTGACACAGGTACAACTTTAACTCTAGCCGGATATCGTTATTCTACATCGGGTTATCGTACATTAAATGACGTTGTGGCTATTAATTCTCAGCCTAATATTGATACACAAATACCTTTTAGTCAGTCAGAACGTTCTCTACTGAGCCTAAATATTAATCAGTCATTTTCAGATATGGGACAACTTTACTTTTCTGGCTCCCACACTAGCTATCGCGGTGAAAAGGAGGCGGTAACTCAAGCTCAGCTTGGTTATTCATCGCGGATAGGAAATGCAACATTAAATCTTAATTATTCTAAAATATATCAGGAGGATAGAATCGGTTCAGATGATGTAGTAAGCCTTGGTATTTCTATTCCGTTAGGAAAGAGCACTTATCCAGCATTGATGTCATTGGGTGTAACTCGAAATGACAATATAACAAGCTATCAAGCGGGATTATCTGGCCAACTAGCAGATTTGGAAAATACAACCTATGGATTGAATTATTCTTTAGATGATAATTCGACATATTCTGTGAGCTTAAACCAATTAGCTGAAAAGGCTTCTTTTGGCACCACATATAGTCAAAGTGAAAACTATAAACAGTGGGGGGCAAATATTCGCGGTGGAGCGGTTATACATTCAGGGGGCGTTAACCTTAGCCAAAGTTTAGGTGATTCATTTGCAATCGTTAAAGCGAAAGATGCTAAAGGCGTAGCTATCCGAAATACAAGAGGTGCAGCAATAGCAGGGAACGGTTATGGAATCATTAGTAATTTGTCACCTTATAGTATTAATCAAATATCACTTGATCCATCTACTATAGGTAACAAAGATGTGGAGTTGTCAGAAACACAGTTTAGATTAATACCGACGGCTGGGGCAATTTTAAGCTACGATGTTACAACTCGTCTAGGTAAAGCACTGTTAATTCAAATATATGGCGAAAAACTTCCTCCATTAGGGGCTGAGATTAAAGATGAAGATAACAACAGTATAGGTATGGTCTCACAAAGCGGCCTTGCGTATATTAGAGTATCTAAACCTTTTGGTTCTTTGTATATCCGTTGGGGAGAATCAGCAGATCAGCAATGCATATTTGACTATGATATTGCTGATAAATTAAGTAGTGATATAAATTTATTAAGGTTATCTACCACATGCAAATAATGTATTTATTAAATAAACACGCTTCTATAAAGTATATTTTAGGCTTGTTAATGTGTTTTATTTTGAATGATGCCCAAGCTGCTTTTTATGGACCGATCCCTAATTGTGTTAGAGTAGCCCACGCAGCAAGCCATCCAGCAAATAATCTTAACTCCGGTAATATATTTGGTGTACAAGCGGAATATGGCACAACAGCATTTTGGTCTGGAGCGGCAGATACTAACTATACCAATATGAGAATTCCTGATCCTAATATAACTGACACTAGCTTTCAGCCAGTTGGAACAGTACTAAGCTCTTCCGTTAAAAGTTTTTTAGAGTTCGCTGAATCTGCTAAATATTCACCAGAACAAGTTCTGTATAAATGTCCAGCGGGGACAGAAAGTGTTATTTCTGAAATGTACTCGACAAATGGTGACTATCGTTATGGTGGTTATGATGACATGGAAGTTGGACAATATTTTGGCATGCCAGGGGTTTACGCTACAAGAGTAAAAGGATTAGGATTTCGTATTACTAATCTCACTACTGGGGAGTATTTTTCTCATAATTGGAAGGCTAGGCCATTAAACGCCTTGGATAGAGATCAATATGGTAATATTTTAGTCAAAGCAAAAAATTTTAGTAATATTAAAATTGAGCTGATCAGAATTCCAGATACTCACCCTAATGGTAATAGTCATCCTAATTGGAGCGGCTTTGATGTATCAGAACAATTTAATGACCCTCAACCTATAGGTTATTTTGCCATTCGGTTGCCTCTATCAACAAACTTTAATTATTTGGAAGGACCAACACCGGGGTTAAATCATAAAAATCATTATCCAGGTTGGTACCAATACTGGCCAGCAACAATTGGGTTATATAAAAGTTTCAATACACGCAGACTACCAACATGTAAAATAAATTTTGTTACACCAACAGTCACATTTTCAAAAATTAGTGCGTCAGAGCTAAATAAAGGCTCCTATAGTAATGCCAGTTTCTCTGTATCGTATAACTGTCAATCTGGCTCTGTAGTTGGGTCAGGACACGATCAGGTTAGTATGTTTTTTTTGCCTACGGCTGCTAATTTTAAAAAAGCACAAGAGCTATTACTTGCTGAAAATGGCATGTCAACTCCCTATTTGTTGAGTGAGAACTATGATGGCCAAAGCACAGCAAAAGGGGTTGCTGTTATGTTTTTTGATCAGTCGGGTAGGCAGCTAAACTTTGCAAACCCAGATAATTATTTTTCGACACTATATAACCCGGGCAAAATAACGCCTATTGGTTCTCCTGTTGGTAATAATACATACACTATGAGCTTTGAGGCTAAATTAGGTAAATTGCCAAACAAGAGTGATATTAGCGTCACACCTGGTAAATACCATGCCACTGCACGTGTAGTGATGAGGGTTAATTAACATATGCGTATTACTATTTTTTTGCTCGTGGGACTATTTATCGCAAACCCAGTTTTAGCTGGAGTTACGATGCAAGGTACAAGAGTTATTTTTGACTCTACACAGTTATCGCAATCGGTGATAGTTATGAACACGAATGAGTATGATGTTGTTGTGCAATCTTGGGTTGATGATGGAAACTTAAATAATAAGCCCAACACTGCAATAGCTCCAGTTATTACTAATCCAGCTCTTTTTACTCTTAAACCTGGAGCTACTCAGGTTATCCAACTAATTAATATCTCAAATAAAAAACATGAGAGTGAGAAGTTGTATTGGTTAAACTTATATGAAATTCCACCTAAAAATAGAGTTTCAAATGATAAGATTATTTTAACTATGCAAAAACAATATAAATTATTTTATCGTGCCCCATCAATGAGCAAATCAAATTCAGAAATTATTGAATCCGTTAACTTTTCTGTTGTTTTGGATGGGAGCTCTGAAGAGCGGAAATACTTATTAAAGGTGAAAAACAAAGCATCTATTCATGTTAACATTGCTGGTATCTTTATTGATGATCTACCATTATCCGATTTTTCTAGCGTCCTCAAACCAAATAGCGTTAATACAATCCCTTTATTAAATAAACCGAAAGATGAAGTTATTAAATTTAATATTATTAATGACTCAGGGTTTATTTTTAATGCCTCTAAAAATTTAACTTTATAAGATATAATATGAAAATATTAATTACTCTATTTTTTTCGTGTGTGGTATTTTCGCATGCCGCATATTCACAGAATCTTACAGATTTTAAATTTCATGCTTCATTTGGTGAACTGTGGAATGATAACACTAGGCAAATAGACGATGAGACGTTTATTGGTATTGGTGGTGAGTACTTCATAACAGAAAAGTGGAGTAGTCAATTTAATTATTTAAACTCCAAACAACTCTCTGAATTAGACTATGAGAGCTTTTTATTGGGTAGTCGCTATTATTTCGATGGAAATAAAAATACGTCATTATTTTTATCTGGAGATATAGCAAGAGTGTTTTACTCACAATATGAAGAAAATCAACTTCATTTAGGTATTGGCATAAACTATATTATCAATAGTAACTTTTACTTAACCGCTGAAATAAGAAAGGTTTTTTCTGAAAAATCTTACAATCAAGATGCGATGAGTTTGTTAACTTTAGGTTATAGGTTTAACAAGCAAAGACCAAAAATAGCTATTGCTAGCAATAATGTTCCAGCTCCAGAAGCCAACGTTTTAACAAAAAAATCTGTTGAAAAAGTGCCTTTAGAAACACCTACTGTCTCTTTTTATTTTCCCTTTGATTCATCAAAACCAACTGCAGTTGACAATAATAAATTAAGTTCTTTTTTAAGCTATGCACTGAGTCATAAAAAATCCATCATAATCTCGGGATATACTGATGATATTGGTAATCAACATTACAATAAGTTGTTATCTGAAAGAAGAGCAAACTTTATAATGAACAAATTAAAACTGGAGTATAATATTGATGGTAATCGTTTATTGGTCTACGCTTATGCCGCAGAAAACCCTAAAGGAGACAATACCACTGTTGAAGGACGAGCAATAAATAGACGTGTTACATTATCAATTGAAGAGTAAAGAAATTTAATTGAAAATCCACGCCATAAACGGCGTGGTCTTTAAGCTTTTAAAAGTATCCCACAGCATACTGCACATAACTTATTATGCTTCCTGGTAAAGCATTATCGCTAACAGATAAGTAACGTACGGCAAAATTGTGTGATCCTTGAGACTCTCCCGGTTGAATTTTTATTGCATTTTTAGCACGATAGCCAATTAGTAGATCTTCTCGAAACTCGTTATTAATCGGTGTACCTGACTGAGCATCTAATATTTGTAATCCTATTCCTTTTGCTGTGCCAAACATCATGGGAATAAAGCCCGGAATAAGTAAATCTCTGTTTTTATCTATTCCCCATGGCGAAAATCTGACATCCCAGTTTTGTTCTAAAGTCATACTTCTTAAGCAATCATAGATAGTGATCACAAACGGTGTTTCACCAGCAGAATCTTCGCTATTTTTTAACTGTTGAATATTAATAGTAGGAAGTGTTATGGCTGGAGATTGAATCATGTTATTGACTTTTACCTGACAAGTAGGATGTTTAATTTTTCCATTAAACTCTAATGTATTAGCGTAGGTATTTGTACTTCCAATCAGTAAATAAATAGTTATAAATTTTACTTTTTTAATTTCCATATATATTTCCATCAGTTATAAAAAAGTAATAATACTGTGTTAAGTTTTAAACCTCTAAGGAAAACCTTAACATGAGATATTTCTTACGTAATAACAAGATACTCACTCGCTTTTTGTAAGTTTTTTGATTTTTATCTGTAATGATTTCACTCGTCACATTTTCAGTTTTCTTATATTGTTGTAGGCCTTTTCCTGCAAAGAACGTGAACTAGTTATATACTAATGTAAGTATGCTATTTTATTATTCATAGATTTATAGAAATTTAATTGCATCATTAACCACCAAGCAATAGAGATAACCTTATGAGTAATATTTTATTAGTTGATGACCATCCTGTTGTGCTTTTGGCAACAAAAATGTTATTAGAGCAGCATCAGTTTAAAGTTATTGGCGAAGCCTCAAATGGTATAGATGCATTACAGCTAATCAAAAAACTAAGTCCTGATATAGCTATAATTGACTTAAATATTCCTTCACTAGATGGTATGGAAGTAATTAAACGTTGCAAAGCTTTAAACTTAAAAACACGTTTTTTAGTGTTAACGTCGCAATCCTCTGAGCATTTTATCCATCTTTGTATGCAAGCTGGTGCATCTGGTTATTTATCTAAGACAGAAGGTATAGAAGAAGTGTTAACAGCAATTCGCTCTATACGATCTGGGTATAAGTTTTTTCCTGATACTTCAGTTTCATATAATAACTCAAAAGACAAAGAAGAAAGCTCTGATGCATTATCTGTCCTTTCTGCAAGAGAAATGATGGTTTTTAAATTTTTAGCCTCAGGACTAACCAATAAACAGATTGCTGAACAGATGTTGCTAAGTAGCAAGACAATTAGTACTTACAAAACTAGGATCTTTGAAAAACTAAATATAAAAAATATTGTAGAAATAATAGATGTAGCTAGAAAAAATGGTATTTTATGATTAGGAACATTCTTTTTTTTATAATTCTTGTTTTTAGTCAAATATTTTCTAAAGCATACAGCATTGAACTATATAGTACATTGCAACATAATGAGCTCGATTTACCAAAAATTGAACTTTCTGAGAAAGAAAAAATATGGCTTAACAATAGAATAATCAGAGTTGGTTTCGTAAAGAAAGATTTTCCTCCATATGATATTTCTAATAATGGAGCGTCATTATATTACGAAGGGATCACAGCTGATTATTTAAAGTTGGTTGAATTATTGCTAGGTACCAAAACTCAACTGACTAGTTTTAAAACTAGGAAAGATGCAATAAATGCGATAAACAACAATGAAATTGATCTTTTGACATCGTCAAATGACTACGAAAACCTTTTGGGACTAACCTTAACACAGCCTTATCAAAGTGATATACCCGCTGTTTTTATAAATAGTTACAATAATATAGAAAATATAAGAAAAATTGGTATATTTTATGAGTATTTACCTGATCAAGTTGTACTTGATCGTTACACTAATGCTCAGCTAGTAAAGTTTTCATCTCCTCAAGAGCTTGTCTCTTCTTTAATAAACGGTAGCGTAGATGCCATTGTCCTCGATTTATTTTCTGCAAATTATCAGATAAACAGTGAGTTTGTTGACAATATTTCTTTTAAGGAGCTTCTTGAATTTGATTCCATAGGATTTTCATTTGCTCTTAATAAAAATAATAAAATACTGTTAAAAATATTAAATAAAATCTTACATTCGGTTGATAATAATTTAAAAAAACTGTTAAAGATAAATTGGAACGGTGGTGGGATATCTGTACCGACTAAATCGACTTTAGAAAGCGCACGATTTATGGCTAGTAAGTATGTCGAAAATAATAAAGAGATTAAAGTTGCTCTTGCTAAGTACTCTGCGCCTATTAGTTACCCAGGAATAAATGACAGCCCACAAGGTATTCTAATTGAGTGGTTAGATTTAATGAAATTATACACCGGTGTAAACTTTAAATATATTTTCAAAAATACCCTGGAGGAGCAAATTGAGGCACTAGAAACAGGAGAGGCAGACATCAGTGCATTTTCACGTTCTGGGGAAAGGGATTTTTATTTTACTAAAAGTTTTGCAAACTCTCCATATGTTGTTATTGCAAAATTAAATGAAAAATCAAATAATTCATCTACAATTTTTCTACCAAAAGGACACTTGCTGACCAATGATATTAAACTAGCAAATAATGATTTTAGAGTTGTTGAATCAAAGTCTTATATAGATGCTTTAAATGATGTGGTAAATTCTAATGGCGATGCTGTGACATTAGCGCCTTTATTACTTGCAAATTATTATATAAACCACTTTTTTAAAGATGATTTGTATATAAAAAAAATAATCACCGATATACCTGCTGCTACTTTAAATCTTGCAATGCTAAATAATAACCAAAATTTAGCTAATCTTTTCTCAGAGTTTATTGATTATGTACCGGCTCAGGATGTCAAGATCATTACTAATAGGTGGCAAAAAAATGCTCTACCAACACATCAAAACTGGAAAGATTATCAATACACAGTGTATACACTGATCTTTTCTGGAATTATTATTATTTTGATAGTTTTTTTTAGTAGTTTAATTGTTATTTCAAATTATAAAAAAAGGTTATCTTTCAAAGAAAAGCTAATAGAGCAACTTAACTTTATCCAAATAATTATAGACAGCATACCTCACCCAATATTTGCCATGAATAATGAATTAAAATATATTTTAAAAAATAAATGTTACTTAGATTTTACAGAGACTAATAAAAAGTCGTTGTCTGGAAAAATGAGTTTTGATGATTTGACTTATGAGCAATTTGTTCAAAATATTAAATTAGATAATCAAAAAGCCTTAAATGATAACATAACCGTATTTAAGGACAGGGCTGTTGTTATTGATGATAAAAAATACAATTTCTATCATTGGATTCAGCCTTTTAGTTTAAAAAGTGATAATCCAGTAGACGGTATTATATGCGGATGGATTGATGTAAGTGATCGCGTTAGCCTCCTTGAACAGTTATCTAATGCTAAAGAGTTAGCTGATTCAGCTAATGTAGCTAAAAGTAGATTTTTAGCTACCATGAGCCACGAGATTCGTACACCAATAAATGCTATTCTTGGATTACTAGAGCTGGTAATCAAAAAACATGAAAATAATGAGTTTGATATCCAATCTATAGATATAGCCTATCAAGCGGCAAATGATTTACTGAATTTAATCGGAGATATTCTTGATATTTCAAAAATTGAATCAGGAAAGTTATCTTTAACGCCAGAAAAAAATAATTTTAAAAGAACAATCTTTTCCATATACAAAATATACTCCCACTTAGCCCAACAAAAAGAAATAAATTTCAATCTTGATTTTGATGAAAATATAAACGACGAGTTGTTCTATGATGAATCGAGAATGAAACAAGTCTTAGTTAATATTGTATCCAACGCTATAAAATTTACTGAAAACGGAAATATTGATTTACAGGTTGTTTTATTGGAAAAAAATAATGATACCTGTAAGGTTAAAGTTACTTTAAAAGACCAAGGTATAGGTATACCTGAGCATGATATGGTTAGTATGTTTCAAGCTTTTAATCAAGCTAACAACCACAACGGAAAAGGAGGAACTGGCCTTGGTTTAATGATATCTAAAGCAATATGTGATTTGATGGATGCTAGTTTTAACATTGAAAGCTCAGTAAATATAGGTACAAAAATAACTATTATTTTAAATTTCGATTTATATATTGAGAGTGAAAATATTAACCCTGAGAGTCTAATAAATAGGGATGAAAATGAAAAGAAAGTTTTTAAAATTTTAATAGTTGATGATTATGCACCTAATAGACTGTTGCTTTCTGAACAACTAAAATATTTAAGCCATCATGTCGTACAATCGAGTAATGGTAATGAAGCTTTAGATATTTACATTTCAGATAAATTTGATCTGATCATTACAGATTGTAACATGCCTGAAATGGATGGTTATGAGTTAGCAAAAAGAATCAGAAGTTATGAAAATGAACACAATATTCAACCAGTATACATTATAGGCTATACTGCTAATGCCCAAAAAGAAATTATAGATAAGTGCTTAGATTCTGGTATGGATGATTGTTTATTTAAGCCGATCAATATTGAAGATTTAAATAACACTGTAAACAGTTCTCTAGCTAAAGAAAGCATAGTTGAAGATAACTTTTCTTCGAATCAAAGTCAGTTATTTAATATAGAAATGGTAAATGGATTAACAGCTGGTAATCCCGAGCTCAATAAAAAAATCCTAGAACAGATATTAAGTGTCAACATAGACGATATTCAAGAGTTAGAAAGTGCTTTAACTGAAAAAGATTTTGTCAAGTGTAAATCTGTAGCACACAAAATGAAAAGTGGTGCAAGTATAATTGGTTGTAATGAGATGTTGGTAATTTGTGATGATATTGAAAGTGGGTCGCTATTAGAAAAAGAACAGTCACGCATTAAAGATTTAATTTCGTTTACTTTGCTGCTTAATAAAAAAATACAAGTTGAAATAAATAATGTGATGAATTAATTAAAACTTTTTGGGAATTAGATTGTGAATTTATAACTCAACAAGTAAAGTTGGGATCACGTGTGCTGATATTCGACTAGAATAAACATAACTGACAACTGTCAGTTTATTTAGCGACACGTGAACGTTTTTTAGTTTTTTATACTTATACTTGAAATAGGGATAAATAGTCGTCCTCTTATTAGTGCTGATAAAAAACCGCTGTATAAAAATTATACAGCGGTTTTTTTAATTAACTCAAGGCTTAGGCGTTAAATTGATTTTTGATTGTCTCAATGGCGCTATCAATATCTATCATTAGCTTTTCACCAGTGCGGCGGTTTTTAAGTTCTACTTTGTTTTCATCTAGGTTACGCTCACCAATTACCAAGGTGTAAGGTACACCGAGTAATTCCATGTCGTTAAACATAACACCAGGGCGCTCTTTACGATCATCAAATAACACGTCTAGACCAGCCTCTTTTAACCCTTGGTATAGAGTATTCGCAATATCAGGAATACGATGCGATTTATGCATATTCATTGGCACAATCGCTAAATCGAAAGGGGCGATGGTTTTAGGCCATGTAATACCGTATTGATCGTTATTCTGTTCAATAGCAGCGGCAACAATACGTGATACACCAATACCATAACAACCCATGGTCATTATTTGATTTTTACCAGCTTCGCTTAGTACACCTGCTTTCATCGCTTGTGAGTATTTAGTACCTAGTTGGAAAATATGACCAACTTCAATACCGCGCTTAATTTGTAACGTCCCTTGTCCACATGGGCTAGGATCGCCTTCAACAATATTGCGAATATCTGCCACGTGGTAGTTTGTTACATCGCGATCCCAATTAATGCCACTAAAATGCTCATCATCTTTGTTGGCACCTGCAACAAAGTCAGCCAATACATTTGCTGTTCTATCAACAATAATAGGCATGTTTAAGCCTACAGGGCCTAAAGAGCCTGGTTTTGCGCCAATGGCTGCAACAATATCAGCCTCTGTGGCCATTTCAAGTGGTGAATCAACAAGTGGATGCTTTTCAGCTTTAAGTTCATTGAGTTCGTGATCGCCACGCAGTACTAGTGCAACTAAGCCACGTTTTCCGTCTTCATTAGGGGCGCCATAAACAATCAATGTTTTAACACCGCGATGTGGTTTTACACCATAATGCTTTTTAAGCTCATTAATTGTTTTTGCATCAGGCGTTGGGAATGCTTTTAGCTCTTTTGTAGCCTCAGGACGCGGCTCATTGGGTGCTAATGCTTCTGCTTTTTCAATGTTAGCTGCATAATCGCTGGCATCACTAAAGGCGATTGCATCTTCACCTGACTCAGCAAGTACATGAAACTCATGGGATACGCTACCGCCGATAGAGCCGGTATCAGCAATAACAGGGCGGTAATCAAGACCTAAACGTTCAAAAATATTACAGTAGGCTTTGTGCATAACTTGATAAGTTGCAGCTAAACATTCATCGGTTAAATGGAATGAATAGGCGTCTTTCATGGTGAATTCACGGGCACGCATCACCCCAAAGCGAGGACGACGTTCATCACGTACTTTGGTTTGTACTTGGTATAACGTAATAGGCAGCTGTTTGTAGCTGTTAATTTCTTTACGAACAAAATCGGTGATCACTTCTTCATGGGTAGGACCCATAGCAAATTCACGATTATGACGGTCGGTAAAGCGCATTAGCTCTGGACCAAACTCACTCCATCGACCAGACTCTTCCCATAAATCAGCTGGTTGAATAACAGGCATTAACATTTCAATAGCGCCTGCTTTATCCATTTCTTCGCGTACTATGTTTTCTACTTTTCTAAGCACGCGTAAACCAGAGGGCAGCCAAGTGTATAAGCCCGAAGCAACACGACGGATCATACCGGCTCTAAGCATTAACTGGTGCGATACAATTTCAGCATCAGCTGGCGTTTCTTTGAGTGTAGCGAGTATATATTGACTAGTACGCATGTTTTTTCCGAAATAAAGTAATGTGTTCTTTTAGTTAAGGGTTTCAGTTTACCAGCGGTTGCATGGACACTAAAGCGCTAAGTGATTTTTTATCGTATTTTATAGCGATAGCTCGCTTAAATTAAACGCGATTTAACAATTTTCTATCTGGGTAACTAAATGATGTGAATCGGTTACTTGCCAAGTAATATTGTATTCATACAAATTCATTCCATAACTTTGCATCCCTTGTTTTTGCTTTTTGTAAGCAGGGCGTGGGTCTTGTTTGAGTACATTACTGATAAAGGCTTTTAAGTCAGGATAATGCGGTTGATTAGCAATAAAATCGAGCGCTTGCTGACTAAATTCAACACTCATATGAGTTTCAGGGCGCGTATCGGCAAAGCCAGCACTGGCATCGGGTAATGCGTCTGAATAAGGTAAATAAGGTTTTATATCTACAATGGGTGTGCCATCAAGTAAATCAATACCGGCGAGCAATAACGCAAGCTGGCAGTTCTGGTATTCAATTCCCTCTAACTTTACAGCGCTCATACCAATGGCATTAGGGCGAAAAGTAGCACGGGTGGCAAATACGCCCTTGCGTTCGTTCCCACCCAACCGAGGCGGGCGCACCATGGCTGAATAACCTTTATCTGCGGTTTCATGAAATCGAAACAACAACCAAATATGCGTAAAATCATCTAATCCGCGCACAAACTCTTCGCGATTAAACTCCTTAGCAAAAATGAGTTTGGCTTTTGCTTCGGGTACTAATCGAGGTTGTCTAGGAATGGCAAATTTTTGTTTATACGGTGATTGGATATGGCCAATCGCCGAAATTTGATAATCGCTCATAATGCTCGCTAACAAATAAAATAGGGGAGTATTCTACCTGTAATTGCCATGGGTGGCATTAGCTTAATATAATCAGCACAAAGAGAGTTTAAACTGATTGGTCTAAATATAAAATAAAAAAGGGTAAGGCTAAACGTAGCCTTACCCATATATTTCAACGGTTAAGTTGTTATTAAAACATATATTGGAATGATACTGACGCAACGTCCATTTCTGGATCAATATCATCATCTAATTCGTAACGCTCATACTCTAAACGCACTTGCATATTGGTTGAGAAAGCATATTCAATACCTGCACCGTAAAATACGTCACCACCGTCTTGTGATACGCTAACGCTGCCTACTGGTAGTTTTTGAGTTAAATCAGCATCCCACTCAAACCAACCGCCTTTTGCATAAACAGAAAAATCTTCAGTGATAGGGGCTGAAAAACGCGCTGCTAACGATACCCCATCAATTTCTGCTTTACTGTCTATATCACTCACATCATCAAAATTTTGATACGCAAGTTCAAGGCTTAAATATTCATTAAATTGAGTACCAATATAACCTTTTAGCATTTGCGCATCGTCATCAAAATCAGTGTCGTTTTCGCTATCTTCAAATTGAAATGAATACTGGCCATAACCAATACCGGTATAAATACGTGGAGAGTCCATGTTGGTAATATCAGCCTGTACTGCTGAATTAAAACCCAGTGTTGCTAAAGCAAGTGCAGAAAGGGAAAGTATTTTAATCATTGTATAGCTCCTTTAACGATATGTTCGATTTATTTATCAAACGTCGATTTACTCATTGCAGTGAGCGTGCCAACAATCATTCTGCCTAACATTTATCCATAAAGTGTGTTTATTGAACTTTTTTTGGTAGTTTTAGTACGCAAAACATTCAACTGTTAAGCGCACTGTTAATTTTAAAAAAAATAAAAATTGTATATTTTACAATTTGTTGTAGCTTATACAAACCTGCAAAAAGGCACTAAGTTAAACGTTATCTAATAAGTTTTCGGTTTCTATGGCTATTTGTTTCATTTTAATGGCGTAGTTTTCAAGCTTTTTATCTTCGTCGGTAACCGATTTAAATTCTGGCACCGCCACTGGGTATCCTGTTTCATCCATGGCAACAAAGCTAATAACACAGTGATTGGTTTCAACTAAGTTTTGTGTTTTTGGGTCACCACAGCGAACCTGAATAAAAATCTGCATACTGGTTTTACCGGTGTGCGCTATTTTTGCTTCCACTTCAACAATTTGGCCAACCAAAATAGGGCGTCTAAATTTAACACCTGCAACCGACACAGTCACACAGTAATGGCCACTCCAGCCCGCGGCACAAGCATAACCGGCTTGGTCAATCCACTTCATAACCACACCACCATGCACCTTCCCCCCAAAATTTACATCGGTAGGCTCTGCTAAAAAACGAAAAATCACACTCGACGACGCCATAAAACACTCTCATATATTTATATTACTTAATAGCATAGCGTAAAAAAGGGGCCGAAGCCCCTGCAATTTAGGATAAGTTTATAATTATTATAGTAAGCGTGTTACATGTTGGGGTAATTTGGACCACCGGCGCCTTCGGGTGTTACCCAAGTAATGTTTTGGCTCGGATCTTTAATATCACAGGTTTTACAATGGACACAGTTTTGTGCATTTATCACAAATTCATTTTGTCCCTCTATTTCTTGCACTTCATACACACCAGCAGGGCAGTATCGCTGCGCAGGCTCATCAAATTTAACTAAATTAACCTTAATTGGGATGGATGCATCTTTAAGTTGTAAATGGCATGGCTGCGACTCTTCATGATTTGTGTTTGATAAAAACACTGAAGAAAGTTTATCAAAACTGAGTTTGCCATCAGGCTTTGGATAGGCAATTTTTTCAGCGTGATCAGCATTCTTTAAAGTCGCGTGGTCAGGTACATTATCTTTAAAGCTAAACGGTAGGGCACCTTTAAATATATTTTGATCAAGGGTGTTGTATGCGCCGCCTGCAAATTTACCTAAGGTATGCATTGCGGGGCCAAAGTTACGAGATTGATACAGCTCTTTGTACGCCCATGATTTTTTAAATTCACTGGTGTATTGGGTTAAATCGGTGTTAGCCAAATCGTTTTGTAGCGCATTAAAAATGACCTGTGCGGCTATCATGCCTGACTTCATTGCCGTGTGGTTGCCTTTAATTTTTGCAAAATTGAGTGTGCCTGCATCACAGCCCACTAATAAACCGCCAGGGAAGTGCATTTTAGGTAATGAATGTAAGCCGCCTTTGGCAATGGCACGCGCGCCATAGGCAATGCGTTCACCCCCTTCAAGAGTGTTTTTAAATACCGGGTGATGTTTTAAACGCTGAAACTCATCAAACGGGCTTAAATGCGGATTGGAATAATTTAAATCCACAATTAATCCGACAACCACTTGGTTATTTTCACTGTGATACATAAAGGCACCCCCGCCAGTATCACCATTTAATGGCCAACCGGTTCCGTGAACTACTTTACCTAATTGATGCTTAGATTCATCCACTTGCCAAATTTCTTTAAAGCCTAAACCATAATGCTGTGGCGAGCATTCATCGTCTAGAGCAAATTTATTAATTAGCTGTTTACCTAAATGACCGCGACAGCCTTCGGCAAATACCGTGTATTTGGCACGTAACTCCATGCCTGGCATGTATCCGTCTTTTTCATCGCCGTTTTTATCAAGCCCCATATCACCGGTAATAATGCCTTTAACAACATCATCTTCAATGATAACTGAATGCGCACTAAAGCCGGGGAATATTTCAACGCCTAAGCTTTCAGCTTGCTCAGCAAGCCAACGACATACGTTCCCCATAGAAACAATGTAGTTACCGTTATTATGAAATGTGTTTGGGGTTGCAAAATGCGGGATTGAGGTTGCTTTTGTTTCATTGTTAAACCAGTAAATTTCATCGCGTTGAACTTTAGTCGTCACAGGCGCGCCCAATTCTTGCCAGTTTGGCAGTAGTTCATCCAGTGCTTTGGTTTCAAAAACAGCGCCCGATAATACATGTGCGCCCACTTCTGAGCCTTTTTCAACCACACAAATCATGCATTCTTGTTGTTTTTCTTGTGCTTGCTGCGCGAGTCTAATTGCTGTTGAAAGCCCCGCAGGGCCTGCCCCTACAACAACAACGTCAAATTCCATGGTTTCGCGTTCAATCATATTAACCTCTTTATCTATGACGGACTTACCTTTACTTTTTTAAGCAAAAACTAAGCTAAGCAACCTGTTTCTTTGTTATGCAAATTAATCGTTACAGGTTGTGAATAGTTTAAGGTTATTTTAGGTTGACGTTTACGTCAACAGGAAGTAGTCTGATTTCATAAAATAAATAGGTTGACGACTACGTTAACTTATAGGTTTAAATAATTATGGAGTCCCTATGAAAGTTCTCGTACCAATTAAAAGAGTGATTGATTACAACGTAAAAGCTCGGGTCAAACCTGATAACAGTGGTGTTGATTTAACAAACGTTAAAATGGCAATGAACCCTTTTTGTGAAATTGCTGTAGAAGAAGCGATTCGTTTAAAAGAAGCGGGTACGGCAACCGAAGTGGTTGTCGTTACCATTGGTGCTAAAGCATCACAGGAACAATTACGCACAGCACTGGCATTAGGTGCTGATAGAGCCATTCATGTTGAAACTGAACAAAATTTAGAGTCTTTGCACATAGCAAAGTTACTTGCAAAAATTGTTGAGCAAGAATCTCCTGAGCTGGTTATTTTAGGCAAGCAATCTATCGATTCTGATAATAATCAAACCGGCCAAATGTTAGCGGCATTAACTAATCGCGGCCAAGGTACATTTGCTTCAAAAGTCGTTATTGAAAATGGCAAAGTGAATGTAACACGTGAAGTGGATGGCGGCTTACAAACTGTTGCACTTAATTTACCCGCGATAGTCACCACCGATTTACGACTTAATGAGCCACGTTATGCATCGCTACCTAACATTATGAAAGCAAAACGTAAGCCTTTAGAGGTGATTGCCGCTGATTCGCTAGGTATCGACTTAACACCGCGTATTGAAGTCGTTCGTGTAGAAGAGCCTGCAAAACGCAGCGGCGGTATTATTGTAGATGACGTTGCACAGCTTATAGAAAAACTTAAAACAGAGGCAAAGGTGATTTAAATGAAAACTCTTGTAATTGCAGAGCACGATAACGGTGCCTTAAAACCAGAAACCTCAAAAACGATTAATGCAGCTAAAAAATTAGGCTTTGATGTCGATGTATTACTAGCTGGCTTAAACTTAGGGGCTATAAGTGAATCAGTTGCGAGCATTGACGGTGTAGCCAATGTATTACTTGCCGATAACGGTGTTTACGAGCATCAACTTGCTGAAAGCATGACAGATTTAGTGTTATCGCTTGCAGATGAGTACAGCCATATTGTGGCAAGTGCCACCACCACTGGTAAAAACTTTATGCCACGCGTGGCCGCATTATTAGATGTAGCGCAAATTTCAGAAATTATTGATGTTATTGACGCCGACACATTTAAACGCCCAATCTATGCGGGTAATGCCATTGCAACGGTTAAATCACTCGATAGTAAAAAAGTGATCACCGTGCGTGCAAGCAGCTTTGATTTACAAGGCGAACAAGCGCCAGCGAATGTCACAACCTTAGATGCGGTCTCTGACTCACAGCTAAGCAGTTTTGTTAGTGTTGAGCAAACCGAATCTGAACGCCCAGAGCTAACGGCTGCAGATGTGGTTATTTCGGGTGGTCGGGGCATGCAAAATGGTGAAAACTTTGCATTATTAAATGGTATTGCCGATAAACTGGGGGCTGCAATTGGGGCCTCACGTGCAGCGGTTGACGCAGGCTTTGTGCCTAACGACATGCAAGTAGGTCAAACAGGTAAAATTGTCGCGCCTAATTTATATATTGCCGTGGGTATAAGTGGTGCTATTCAGCATTTAGCAGGCATGAAAGATTCAAAAGTGATAGTTGCCATCAATAAAGATCCAGATGCGCCTATTTTCCAAGTGGCGGACTACGGTTTAGTTGCTGATTTATTTGATGTATTACCCGAGCTTGAACAAGCTTTATAAAGCTAAATAACCACAGCATTATAGTAAGTTAACTATTCTGATTTAAAGCCGCCGTGTCGTTATTGATTCTGCGGCTTTTTTATTTCAACTTTTCTACTTGTCTAAAATACTTGCGCTTGGCTTTTTTTTATAACAAAGTGACAGCGTTGTCATTTGTAGAAATGCAAATTATTAAATAGGAGCCAAAATGACAAGGTATAAAGCGCTTGATGCTATGCGGGGGTTAACCATCGCATTAATGATACTGGTAAATACCCCAGGGTCGTGGTCCCACGTGTATGCCCCTTTACTTCATGCTGATTGGCATGGCTGTACACCCACAGATGTAATTTTTCCGTTTTTTATGTTTATTATTGGCTCTGCGATGTTTTTTTCATTTAAAAAAACCAACAGTACAGCCAGTGCTAGCCAAATATTAAGGCTAGTTAAACGTGGAGCCATTATATTTGCTATTGGTTTAGCATTAAATATTTATCCCTTTACCACCAGTATTGAAAATTTAAGAATACTGGGCGTATTACAGCGAATAGGCATTGCCTATATTTTAGCGTCTATCTGTGTATTGCTACTAAATAGGCGAGGGGTGTTAACGCTATCGGTTATTATTTTAGTTGCATATTGGTTACTGCTTTTAAGTGTTGGCACTAATAACGCGTATACACTAGAGAATAACCTAGTTAGATCGGTTGATATGGCGGTGTTAGGTGAGTCGCATTTGTGGCAAGGTAAAGGATTAGCGTTTGATCCAGAAGGGCTTTTGAGTACCTTACCTAGTGTAGTGAGTGTTTTATTTGGTTTTGAAGTCACTCGCTTACTCACCCGCTCTAGCAGTCAATGGACAAGTATACAACGTTTGTTGTTCATTGGGGTTGTTGGTATCGCTTTAGGGCAATTAGGCTCGCTGATCATGCCAATTAATAAATCGCTTTGGAGTAGTACCTTTGTTATTTACACCTCAGGGATTGCCTGTATTGTACTGGCCTTTTTTGTGTGGCTGTGCGACATAGTAAAACCCGAACGCCTTGTTAATCCTTTAATTGTGTATGGCTCGAATCCATTGTTTATTTATGTGTTATCGGGTGTGTGGGTACTGAGCTATTCACTGATTAATATTGGCGAGGTTAATTTAGGTGATTGGATATATCAACAGTTAGCCCTAGTAATGAGTGCTAAATTAGCATCGTTCACCTTTGCTTTATTACATGTTATTGGCTTTTGGGTTATTTCTAATATGCTTTATAAACGAAAAATATTTATAAAGATTTAGATAAAGGCAATAAAAAACCAACCCGTAGGTTTAATGCCGATCATTTAAGAAATAGTTAATAGCACTTGAACGATCTTCTAGGTATGTAAGAATCCGAATTCTTTTGTAGAATTCGGATTTTTTTATGCAACTTTCTAATGCTCTCGATATTATCAACAACATCAAACCTAATGAAGTTGAAACACTCGCAGATTTACTCCCTTTATCCCTTATCGAAGAGGCCTATGCGCTGACCGAAACCGTTACACTACGAAAAAGAAAACTAACCCTAGAATCGATGGCTTGGTTGTTGATCGGTATGGTTATTTATAATGATAAATCCATGGCCGATGTCGTTAATATGCTCGACATTATTGACCGAGAAGGAAAGCCATTTGTTGCGCCAAGTGCTTTAACTCAGCGTCGTAAAAATCTAGGTGAAGCCGCCATGAAAGCCTTATTTGAATGCACCCAAAGACATTGGAATGATGACGCTAATCACCCTCATTGGAATGGGCTTACTTTGCTTGGTGTCGATGGTGTTGTTTGGCGTACGGATGACTCCCCCCAAAATAATGAGGCCTTTACAAAACCGGCCAATACACAATACCCACAGGTCAGAATGGTGTGTCAAATGGAGCTGAGCAGCCATTTAATAACGGGGAGCGCTTTTGATGATTACAAGGTCAATGAAATGGTGCTGGCTGAAAAGCTTATAGAAACCACACCCGATAACAGTCTCACTTTATTCGACAAAGGCTTCTATTCTTTAGGGCTTTTACATAAATGGCAAACGACTGGCAGTGAACGCCATTGGCTAATCCCCCTGAAAAAAAATGTGCAATATAACGTTATTCAAACATTAGGGCGTAATGATAAATTAGTCCAACTTAGCAGTAACCCAAGAGCAAGCAAAATGTGGCCAACGCTGCCTGACACCTTAATAGCGAGGTTAGTGACTCGAAAAATAAAGGGGAAATCATACAGTGTGATGACATCGATGACAGATCCGATGCGATATCCATCAGCCGATATAGGCGATATATACAGTCACCGCTGGGAGATAGAGCTTGGTTATCGCGAACAAAAGCAATATATGCTGGGTAATCGATTAACATTAAGAAGTCGCTTACCAGCGCTTGTAAAGCAAGAGCTGTGGGGAGTGTTGCTTACTTATAATATGGTGCGATATCAGATGGTAAAAATGTGCCACACATTAAAAGGTGATTATTTACCGTACCAACTGAGTTTCAATGGTAGTTTAGCTCAAATAATGAGGTTGCTTGTTGGATTACCTTATTCAACCCCAGGGGCCATACCACGTCAGTTAAAATACTTTTATACGATGGCAGAAAGCCTAATTCTAGAGCCTCGAAGGGAGCGAAGTTTCCCTCGCTCAGTCAAGCCAAGACCGCAGCGGTACGCTAGAAATAAAAAAGCCGCTCACCTTAAGTGAACGGCATTAAACCCGTAGGTTGGTTTTTTATTTAACGGTACAAAGCCTGGCTTAGTACGTTGCGCTGCCTTGCTTAGTACGTTGCGCTGCCTTTAGTACGCGGGAACGCAATTACATCACGTACGTTAGCCATACCGGTAACATAGGCCACTAAGCGCTCAAACCCTAAACCAAAGCCAGAGTGTGGCACGCTGCCGTATTTACGTAGGTCGCGGTACCAGCTGTAGTCTTCTTTATTTAAGCCCATTTCTTCAAGACGTGCATCTAATACATCAAGGCGCTCTTCACGTTGTGAACCACCAATGATCTCACCAATGCCAGGTGCTACTACGTCCATTGCTGCAACGGTTTTACCGTCTTCATTTTGACGCATATAAAATGCTTTAATGTCACGTGGGTAGTTTTTAATAACAACCGGTGCCTTAAAGTGCTCTTCAGCTAAGTAACGCTCGTGCTCAGACTGTAAATCTACACCCCATTCAACCGCGTACTCAAATTTCTTGCCACACGCTTTTAGAATTTCTACAGCATCTGTGTAATCAACTTGTGCAAAGTCTTTTTCTACAAATTCTTCTAAACGAGTAATCGCTGTTTTTTCAACACGTAATGCGAAAAACTCCATGTCGTCACGGCGTTCTTCTAATACGGCTTTAAATACATACTTAAGCATGTTTTCAGCAAGTTTTGCGATATCTTCTAAATCAGCAAAGGCGACTTCCGGCTCTACCATCCAAAATTCAGCAAGGTGGCGTGAAGTATTAGAGTTTTCTGCACGGAACGTTGGGCCAAAGGTGTAAATTTTTGACATGGCAGAGGCGTACGTTTCACCATTTAACTGGCCAGATACGGTTAAGAAGGCTTCTTTACCAAAAAAGTCTTCGCTGTAATCAATTTCGCCTTTATCTGTCATTGGCAGGTTTTGCATATCAAGGGTTGATACGCGGAACATTTCACCCGCACCTTCACAGTCACTGGCAGTAATAATAGGCGTGCTGATCCAGTAAAAACCTTGCTCATGGTAAAAGCGGTGAATCGCTTGCGCTAAACAGTTACGTACGCGTGTTACTGCGCCAATCATGTTGGTACGCGGGCGAAGGTGAGCGTGCTCACGTAAATACTCAATGCTGTGGCGCTTAGCCGACATAGGGTAAGTATCTGGATTTTCAACCCAACCTAATACAGTGACAGAGTTAGCTTGAATTTCGAAAGATTGCCCTTGTCCTGCAGATTGTACTAGTACGCCAGTAACCGACACAGAGCAGCCTGCTGTTAAGCTTGTAACTTCATCATAATTATTCAGTGAATTAGGAACTACCGCTTGAATAGGATCAAAACACGAACCGTCATGAACGGCTAAAAATGATATTCCTGCTTTTGAATCGCGGCGCGTGCGGATCCAGCCTTTAATGGTTACTTGGCTGTCTACCGCAACATTGCCTTTTAATAGCTCTGAAATCGCTAAATGGCTCATTTTCACTCCAATGATATAAGTTGCCTAACTATATAAATTAATTGTGCGTTGCTTTTGCGTCTTGGCAATTAAGCTCACCACACTTGAACCTTGTATAATACCTAGTAAAGTAAAATAAAAAAACTGTTGTAGGCAACTCTTTAAAAGTTTTTAGTGATGCGTCGTTTTTTTAATCGGTTTTTAGTGCTAAATAACCACTATTGCTATTTGTTACTCTGAAATTTCATCAATTTGTGGCATTATTAGCAAATAAACCGAATTGACGTATTAATAAAAAATGGATGCTATGAAACAAGTTTTTATTTTACGAGGACTGCCAGGCAGTGGTAAGTCATATTATGCGCAAAATCTCGCTGACGAACTTTCCGGCGCAGATGAAAGCCACTATTTTATTTGCTCAACAGATGATTACTTTGTAAACGAGCAGGGTGAGTATCATTTTGACAAGTTTAAATTATCGCAATACCACAATTTAAACTTAGCCCGCTTTATTAACGCGTTAGCGCAAGGCATTAAACTGGTGATAGTGGATAACACCAATATTAAAAAGTGGGAATTTATTGCTTATTCACAAGCAGCGATTGCTTTAGGGTATCAAGTAAAAGAAGTGATTGTCGGTGAAGTAAAAGACAAATCAATGCAGCACTTATACGCCAAACGCAATAGCCATAACATACCGCTTAAAACCATTAGCAAAATGGCCTACATGTTTGAGTGGTAATTATAAGAAAAGCCCAAAATTAGGGCTTTTTCATAAAACTACTCGTGTTATTACACGCTAGCTTTTAAATGCCGCCAATGGGTGAGACGTACTGAGCGAAACATGCACCTTGTCACCGGGCTCTACAACCAATTCATGACTCACGCGGCTTGTTACCACAGTACCACAAGCAAGCTCTACTGCGCATAAGCGGCTTCCGCCTTCAAAGCGTACCCAAATAACTTCGCCATTAGTACCTACGCTGCTTTGTACTAATAATACATCATCTGGGCGAAGTAAAACCTCTACCTCAGCGTTTGCACAGTCAACACCATGAGCAGGCACATTGCCGATATCAGTTAGGGCTTGGCCGTTATTAAGGGTGCCTTTAATAAAGCTGGCTTCACCTAAAAAACGTGCTACAAAACGATTGTTTGGTTTACTAAAGCATTGCTCTGGGGTATCAATTTGTTGTATTTCACCCTCTTTTAACACACCCACACGATCGCCAACCGACAGCGCTTCTTCTTGGTCGTGCGTTACCCAAATAGCAGGTACGCCCGCCTTTTTAAGCGCATTTCGTATATCCCAACGTAGCATATCTTTTAAAGCGGCATCGAGGTTAGATAGCGGCTCATCAAGTAATACAAAGTCTGGTTGGTGGGCAAGGGTGCGAGCTAATGCAACACGCTGTTTTTGCCCCCCTGAAAGCGTAGCGGGTTTTTTATTTCTAAACGCCTCTAAACCGAGTAGTTTTATCCAGTGATCGGCCGGGTTTGTGTCTTTTAGTTTAAAGCACACATTTTGCTCAACCGTTAAATGGGGAAATAACGCAAAATCTTGAAACACCATACCCACGCTGCGCTTTTCAGGGGCCACGGTATGCTTTGGTGTTGCGGTCCATTTAGCCACTTTAATTTCACCGTCGCTGATGGGTAAAAGCCCAGCTAAGGCTTGTAAAATAGTACTTTTACCACAACCGGTTGGGCCAACAAGCATTAAAATTTCGCTTTCACCTAAGGTGAAATTTAAGTCACTTACAACACGGTTACTGCCATAATCTATAGACAACTGACTTACAGATAGCATTTTTTATAAATCCTTAATGTTCAAACTGGTTGCGTTTCTCGCCCGACATCATAATAGCTAAAGCAGCGGCTGAAATCACCACTAACAATAACCCAGGTATTGCAGCGCGGCCAAAGTAACCCGCTTCGTAAACACGCCATAAATATGTTGATAGGGTTTCAAAACCAGTCGGACCCAATAACAGTGTGGCTTCTAGTTCACGCATTGACTCTAAAAATACTAAAGCGGCACCTGCAATAATACCACGCATGGTTAAGGGTAAAGTGATACGCGTAAATGCCTCACGCGGGCTTGCGCCCAACACGCGGGCTGATTTTACTAAGCTTGGGTCGAGGTGTTCAGTGCTGGTTCGCACAGAGCCTACGGCAAGCGGTAAAAAGCGCAACATGTAAGCTACAATTAGTAATCCCAGCGTTTGATATAAAAACGGCAGTTGTAAACCGCCATACACAAGCGCAGTTCCCATTACTATACCCGGAATACCAAAGCCAAAATAAGTAACACGCTCCATCACTTTACCCGCTTTACCGGTGAGGGCGGCGTGTGCCACAGGAATAGCCACAATAACAGTCACAATAGCCGCAATAGCTGAAGCGTAAGTAGAATGCCATGCAATACTAAAATCAAACGAACTAAAGCCATCACGCACTAGCCACAGCGTAAATACCGCGAGTGGTAAGCCAATAGCGAGTAATAAAATGGGGGCAAAGGCGGCAAACATCACGCCTAATTGCCATTTTTTTGGAAATAAAATAAGTGGCCTACCGTGGCGCTCAGACGCGGTTTTAATTTGTGATTCAATCATTAATAAAAAGCCAACGATGACCATCAATTGCATTGACAACATAGCCGCACGGCTTAGTTCAAAGGCGTTATATTCAACATAAATAACCCGAGTGAAGGTATCTAAGCGCATCATCGCCGGTGTACCAAAATCAGACAGCGTATACAGCGCAACTAATAACGACCCTGCGGCTATTCCGTTTACAACACGGGGTAAAATAACTTTAAACACGCTTTGCGTCATCGACATACCTAGCGTACGAGCGGCGTTGACCATGCTGGCATCAAGGCTGAGTAAGGAAGAACGAGTGGTCATCATCACAAACGGAAAAGTATACAAGGTCATTACAATGGCAGCTCCCGGTAAGCCATACATGGAAGGGGTTTCAAAACCAAGTACGGTGTTTATTTCACCACCTGGGCCAAATGCAGCATAAAGGGTAAATGCACCAATATAACTGGGAATAGCCAAAGGGGCGGCAAACACTACCAGCCAACACTTTTTAAATGGTAGCTGCACATAGGCACTAATAAATGCCAGTGGCACACCAATTAAAATAGAGCCAAGTACGGTTAATCCCATTAACGACAGGGTATTGCCTAAAATGGTTAAATTATGGCTATCAAAAAAAGCGCTTGCGTCACTGGCAAGCGTTATTAAAATAAAAATAGGGGTAAGGGTAACAAGCGCTGCAAGCAGCGCCAAAGGGTAAGATGATGGTATTCGCATTATAAAACGCCGCTGCTGCGCATTAAGTCAATAGTTGGACGTAAATCAGCCAACTGAGTTAAATCAATTTTAGGGGGCGAAATACTGGTTAACTTAGGTAAACCATCGGGTTGAGTAACGCCATTAACCAGAGGGATTTCATAGGCTTCGGTTGCTAAATAACTTTGTACTTCAACGCTGAGTAAATAACGCATAAAGTTCATTGCCAGTGGGTCGTCAGATAACGATAAAATACCCGAAGCGTTAACTAAACAGCCAGCATCATTTTGCGTAAAGGCTAAATCAAGTTTGGCATCGGGCTTGCCAGACTTTAAACGCAATGTGTAGTAGTGATTGGCAAAACCAATATCGACTTCACCGCGCTCAACACCCATAACTACACCGAGTTCACCGGCGTAGGTTTTAGAACGTTTTTGCACTTTTTTAAGCCATTTAGCGGTTTTGTCATCACCTTCTAAAATTCGCATAGCGGTAACAAACGATTGAAAAGAAGCGTAAGCTGGTGCCCAACCAATACTTAAATCACTGTCGGCAATTTCCATAATGCTTTTTGGAATTTGCTCTTTGGTTAAACGCTCAGTATTAAAAGGCAAAGTACGTATACGACCAGTTACAGGTGCCCACTCATCGTATCTAAATTGTGGCTGTAGCTGCGCTGATAAATCACTTGGCATAGGTTTGGCAAGGCCAGCATCGGTCACTAAGCCAATGGCACCCGAGTCGACAGCCCAAAATAAGTCAGCACGTTTAACACCCGCTTTGGCTTCGGCAACAATGGTGTTAGCCAATGCCGCAGTGGGGCCGCGTCGAATAGCAAGGTCTAAATCAGGGTTCTTTTTTTGAATGGCTTGTAATACATTTTCGTATAAGCCACCTTCACCACGCCCTAAATAAAGGGTCAATGCGCCTTTAAGTTTAGGTAATGTATCAACCGACACGGGGTTGGCAATATCAGCGGCAAAAGCACGTGTAAGCGATAGCGGCAAAGCACCCGCTACCCCAAGCGCAGCTAAGCCTTGAATAAAGGTTCTGCGTTTCACTTAAAATACATCCTTACGTGATTTTTCAGCTTTTTCAATCAGTGCTTGCGCACGGCTTAATTTAGTTTGCATATCAGTAACTACATCACGCACTGCATCAACCGTTTTATTACCTGAAATAGCTTGCGGTAGGGTTACGTTAAAGTCTTTCTCGAGCACTTCTACTAATTTTGCGTCTTGCTCAATCAATGTGCCTTCAACGCCTTCAAATAAATGTAGATAAGTGTCGTGCACTATGCTGGTGGCTTCATCGCTTAAGCGCTCTGCATATTTAGCGACTACTCGGTCTAATTTGTGTTTAATTTCGTCAATGGTCGCACTTTGGGTCATTTCTTTTGTGGCAGTGGCTTTAACACTTTTTAATAAGCCTTTTTGTTGAAACTGAGCCGCAAGTTTGACTGCACCTAAACCTTGCCATAATGCGTTGTTCATTGCTTGTTGCTGTATACGTACTTCTGACGCTGGTTTTTTGTTGTCGATAGCCATTTTAATGCCATACAAGCCTTGCCAAATAGAGGCATACACGGGGACGTAGTTTGTTTCTATGGCACTGTGAAATTTAACTGATTCCCAATACTCAATTAAATCATCACTATTAACCGCTTTTGCGCCTTTTTTCTCGTAATCGCTTACCATGGTATCAATCTTAGAAACCATCCACTCAACATCTTCATTGTAGGTTTTTAAATTAGCTTGCAGGTGATTAACGTGCTCACCTATGGGGCCGTTAGCAAGTGCCGGTTGTGCAAAAATCGCAGAGGCGAGTAAAAAAGTTGCACTTAATGTTTTGGCAGGCTTAAGTAATATTTTCATAGCAAGTGAGTCCATAATATTATTGTAAATGATAGTCATTATCATATCCCTAAAAATCACTCAGATCAACACAGTAAATCAAGGCAGAGCCTTAATTTACTAAAGTTTTCAGACGAATAATAATTAAACGGAAAAATTAGATAAACTTTAACTAAAGTCTCAAAAATAATTAACTATCTAAACGTAATGTTTACCCTCTATCGCACTAAATATTGCATCACAGAGGTGTTTTATACTGGTATCGTCACTTATATACGGTGGCATTAAATAAATAAGCCTACCAAAAGGGCGTATCCACACCCCTTGGCTAACAAAATAAGCCTGAATTTTAGCAACATCAATGTTACCGGCATTCTCTGTAAGTTCTACCACACCAATTGCACCTAAAGTGCGCACATTAGCAACGTCACTAAGTTCACTGCATTGATGTAATTGTTGCAACGCGTTATTAATGTCGGTAATTTGTTGTTGCCAATCTTGCGCAAGCAATATATCAATACTGGCAGAGGCAACGGCGCAGGCGAGTGGATTGCCCATAAAAGTAGGACCGTGCATCAAAACACCTGCTTTACCTTCACTAATGCCTGTGGCTATTTTATCGGTCGTTAACGTGGCTGATAAGGTCATGGTGCCGCCGGTGAGTGCCTTGCCAATACAAAGTATATCGGGCTGAACATTGGCATGCTCTACAGCGAACAGTTTACCAGTGCGGCCAAACCCGGTGGCAATTTCATCACAAATTAGCAGTACATTGTATTGAGTACATAATTTGCGTACACAAGCTAAATATTCAGGGTGATAAAAGTTCATCCCCCCTGCGTTTTGAACTATGGGCTCAATAATAAACGCCGCAACTTGCTGGTGGTGTTTTAAAAAATACTGTTTTAGTTCATCGGCCTCGGCTTGATTAAACTTATCGTTAAATTGGCTTTTAGGTGCAGGTACAAATACATGCTCAGGTAAAAAGCCAGAGTACAAGCTATGCATAGAATTAACCGGATCGCATACACTCATCGCTGCAAAGGTATCGCCATGGTAGCCCTTAAACGGTGTCATAAGCTTTTGTTTAGTGGTAATGCCCTGACTTAACCAGTATTGCAGCGCCATTTTAATCGCTACTTCAACGCTTACCGAGCCACTGTCGGCTAAAAATACTTTGTTTAAATTATTGGGCGTGATCGCCACCAATTTTTTGCAAAGCGCTACCGCACTGTAATGAGTGATACCACCAAACATTACATGGCTCATTTTATTTATTTGTACGTGCATCGCTTCATTTAAAACCGGATGGTTATAGCCGTGAATAGCACTCCACCATGAGGCCATGCCGTCAATCAGTTGTTCGCCCGTTTCTAAGTGAATAAGGTTGTGACTTGCATGCGTAACGGGGTAAACCGGAATAGGCTGAGTCATTGATGTATAAGGGTGCCAAATGTGATTACGGTCAAAATCAAGGTCTATTGATTGCTTTTTAAGCATATGTAAACTCTACTAAGGTTTGCTTTATTGACAATGGTACGGCAATACGTATTCTAAACCAATAACCCCAAGAGCAAAAAATAAAAGAGAGTATTATGGAGCTTGCAACAATTCGCCACGATTGGACCCACAGCGAGGTTAAAGCCTTATTTGAAATGCCGTTTAACGATTTGCTGTTTAAAGCCGCGACCGTACATCGGGCGAATTTCAATCCTAATCAAGTGCAAATTTCCACCTTGTTATCAATAAAAACAGGTGCTTGCCCTGAAGATTGCAAATATTGCCCGCAGTCGGGCCATTATAAAACTGATTTAGAGCGCGAACGCCTACTAGAAGTAGAAAAAGTGGTAGAGCAGGCACGCCTTGCAAAACAAAAAGGCGCAACGCGTTTTTGTATGGGCGCAGCTTGGTCAGATCCAAAAGACAGAGACATGCCGTACATTTCACAAATGGTAAAAGAAGTAAAAGCCCTTGGCCTTGAAACCTGTATGACGCTGGGTAAGCTTACCAATGAAAAAGCCCATGCACTAAGCGATGCAGGGCTTGATTATTACAACCATAACCTTGATACCTCACCTGAATATTACGAACAAATCATATCAACCCGTAGTTTTGAAGATAGGCTAAACACTATCGACCATGTTCGCGATGCCGGCATGAAAGTGTGCTCGGGCGGTATTGTCGGTATGGGCGAGCAACCAAGTGATCGTTATGGGTTATTAATGCAATTAGCTAATTTACCCCAGCAGCCCGAAAGTGTGCCAATTAATATGCTGGTAAAAGTAAAAGGCACACCGCTTGAGAATGTTGACGACTTAGATCAGTTTGAGTTTATTCGTACTATTGCCACCGCGCGTATTATGATGCCGCACAGCTATGTACGTTTATCGGCAGGGCGAAGCGCCATGAACGAGCAAATGCAATCAATGTGTTTTTTTGCCGGTGCTAATTCCATATTTTATGGTGATAAACTCCTCACTACCGAAAACCCAGAAGCCGATGCCGACATGCAATTAATTAAAAAACTCGGTATGAACCCAGAAACGGCAGAAGACTTTTCAGATGAAGCCGTTGCGGCGTCGTTGTCATCTAAAGTCGCCGATAAAGCAACCGCAGAATTGTTTTACGAAGCGTAAAGTGCTCAGTACTATGCTAATGGTTTAAAGTATTGCGTTGAAGGTTAAAGCATTTATGTCATTTGAATTTATAAATACCCATTTAGATGAGCGCAAAGCACAGCAGCTCTTGCGTAAACGCTATGTAGTACAAAGCGCAACAGCGCGCACTATTACGGTTAATGATAAAACCTACCTTAACTTTGCGAGTAACGATTATTTAGGGTTTGGCGATTCGGCGGTGGAATTAACCAGTGCGCCATCACTAGGTAGCCACAGTTCAGCACTAGTGACGGGTTATCAACAGCCACAGCAAGCGCTTGAGCAAGCTTTATGTAGTGCTTTGGGTTATGAAGCAGGTATGTTGTTTAATTCGGGCTTTAGTGCCAATAGCAGTGTTATTAAAGCATTATTTCAGGATAAAGCGGTTGCTCAGCAAAGTGCGATATTTCAGGATAAACTCAATCATGCCAGTTTAATTGATGGTGCACTGCATGCAAACGCAGCTTTGCATCGCTTTAATCATAACGATATAAACCATTTACGCTCTCGGCTTGAAAAGTCCAATGCTAAGTATAAACTGATTGTTAGTGAGGGTGTATTCTCGATGGATGGCGATCAAGCGCCATTGCATGAGTTACTGAGTTTAGCTAAAGCACATAGCGCATGGTTAATGATAGACGATGCCCACGGTTTTGGTGTGCTGGGTAAGTCTGGCTTGGGAAGCTGTGAGCCACTAATAGCAGCAGATAACTTGCCTAATATTTTAGTGATCACCTTTGGTAAAGCGGTCGCCAGTAGCGGGGCGTGTGTATTAGGTTCAAGCGAATTTATTGATTACATGCTGCAGTTTAACCGCGATTACACTTATTCAACCGCTATGTCGCCGTTTATTGCCTCGCATACATTATCGCGAATTAAAAGCATACGTGATGCTAACCACAAGCGTGCAAAATTAAACGCGAACATTGCTTTATTTAAACGTTTAGCTAATGAGCAGCACATAGCCTTAATGGACTCCAATACCGCGATTCAACCCATCGTTTTAGGCTGCGCTGAGCAAACGTTAAAAGCCAGTGAGCAACTAAAGCAGCAGGGTATTTGGCTAACCGCTATCCGCCCGCCTACAGTTCACTATAATACTTCACGGCTTCGGGTTACGTTAACCGCTGCACACACCGAGCAAGACATAACAACATTGGTAAATTGTTTAAAAAAGGCCATTGCATGATAAACGCACAAGCTACAAATACGAACTCACGCATAAAGCCACCGTTAGCTTGTTTAGCTGTTAATAGTTTAAAGCAGGTAACGCAACGCAAGTTTTCAACAGCGGCAAACCAATATGTAGCCCACGCACATGTACAAAAAAAAGCCGCAATCGATTTAATTAAACTCATTAAGCTTGATGCGAGCACAAAGCACAAACACTGTGTTGATTTAGGCGCGGGACCGTTAATGAATACTCAAGCGTTACAAGGAATATACAAACAGGTAATTGCCATGGATTTAAGCCTAAATATGCTTAAAAATAGTGCGGTAAATGCACCACGTATTTGCGCTGATATGGATAATTTACCGTTACAAGAAAATAGCATTGATGTGGTATTTAGTAATTTTGCGCTCCAGTGGTCGGCTAATTTTCAAGCGTTAATGTACTCTTTGTATACAGCATTAAAACCAGGCGGGCAGGCGTATATAAGTACGGTGGTTGAAGGCTCACTGAATGAAATAAAAACCGCGTTTGCGGTGCTTGATTCACATAGCCATATTAATCATTTTCACAGTAGCCACACTATAAACCAATCGGTCAAAAAGGCGGGGTTTACTATTAATAGCGCAACAGAGGTTATATATACCGATGCGTTTACAAGTCCGCTTAAAGCAATTAATTCAATTAAAACCATTGGCGCAACATCAAAAAATCAAACAAGCCAACGCCCTGGTTTATTAACTAAATCGGCGCTGCAAAAAGTGTGTACTGCGTATCCGCTAATAAACAATCACGCCCATGTATCTTACCATGTGGTATTGTTATCATTAGAAAAAGCAAAACTATGAAGGCAAAGCCATGCATCAATTTTTTATTACCGGTACAGACACCGACGCTGGTAAAACCCATGTAACCAGTTTGCTGTTAAAGTTACTCGCGCAGCATAAAAAGCGTGCAATAGGGTTTAAACCCATTGCATCAGGCTCTGAACTGGCGTTTGAGCAGCTTGTAAATGCCGATGCGCTGATGCTGATGGAAAGTGCCACCGTAAGCGCTAAATACGACATTATTAATCCGTATGCGTTTGCGCCGCCCATTGCCCCCCATATAGCCGCAGAGCAAGCGGGTATAGACATAACAGTAAATAAGCTCAGCAGCGCATATAAAAATATCAAGCAACAGGGCGCCGACTACCTGCTAACAGAAGGCGCGGGCGGTTGGGCATTACCTATTAATAGTAACGAGTATTTATACGACTGGGTAAAAGCAGAACAACTGCCAGTTATTTTAGTGGTAGGGATGAAACTAGGCTGTATAAATCATGCTTTACTCACTGCAGCACATATGCAAAGTATGGGGGTTAATTGCATTGGCTGGATTGCTAACCAAGTTGATGCCAGTATGGATGAGTACCAAGCTAATCTTGATTCTTTAAAAGCGCGCCTACCCATGCCACTACTTGCGATAAGCCCATATACCGAGCAAACGCCTAAATTACAAATTTATAAAATATTGCTTGAAAAATTATCATTAAATCCATAAATAACCCTTGTGTTGTGACATAGTTTGTCACAAAATGGCACTGCCGTTATGACATAGTGTGTCATAACGCAGATATTGCGATGGCCGATCAACAATAAATAAATCGCTCAGCAATAATTGTTATTTTTGGAGAACATGTATGAAACGGGTATTTTTGTTTTTATTAACTAACCTCGCGGTTATGTTGGTATTAGGTGTGGTGCTTTCAATAATAATGAGTGCGTTGGGCTTAAGTCATCGTAGCCTTGGCGGAATATTAATGATTGCGTTGGTATTTGGTTTTGGTGGCTCGTTTATTTCGTTGTATATGTCGAAATGGATGGCAAAAAAATCAACCGGCGCACAGGTTATTACTAAACCAAGTAACGAAACCGAGCAATGGTTAATAAACACCGTTGCCACGCAAGTTAAAAAAGCCGGTATTAATATGCCAGAAGTGGCTATTTACGACAGCCCTGAAATGAACGCCTTTGCAACCGGCCCGAGTAAAAATAATTCGCTGGTGGCGGTAAGCACGGGTTTATTACACAACATGAGCAAAGATCAAGCCGAAGCCGTGCTGGCGCACGAAGTATCGCATGTGGCCAATGGCGACATGGTCACACTGACACTTATTCAAGGCGTGGTGAATACCTTTGTTATTTTTGCCGCAAAAGTATTGGCAGGCATTGTTGATAACTTTATAAATAGCGATGAAGAAGAAGGCGGCAGCTGGACTTACTTCTTATTCGATATGTTATTCCAAGTATTATTTGGTGTATTGGCAAGTGTAGTGGTTGCCCATTACAGCCGCAAACGTGAGTTTGCAGCCGATAACGGCGCAGCGCAGTTGGTAGGCGCAGACAAAATGCGTTCAGCCCTTGAGCGATTAAAGCAAAACCACCCATCGCAATTACAAGGCTCAATGATGGCGTTTGGTATTGCCAGTGGCAAAGGCATGGCTGAGTTGTTTTCATCTCACCCACCGCTTGACGCACGTATAGACGCACTACGTCGTTAAATTAAATTCAAGTTTTTCACAGTACTTGTAAACAAAAAGCCTGCATTTGCAGGCTTTTTTATGTTTAATGGTTTTTATTGCGATTGAATAATCTCTGTAATGCCCTCCGGCGAGAGTATTTCAATCCAGTAACCGTCGGGGTCTTTTATAAAGGCGAGGCCTTTCATTGAGCCATCATCTGGCTTTTTCACAAACTCAACATCGTATTTAGCAAAGCGCTCACACGCTGCGTATACATCCGGTACGCTAATCCCAATATGGCCAAAGCCTTTTGGTTCTTCATTACCACTGTGATAACCGCTAAAGCTGTCGTCGTTTTCAGTACCCCAGTTATGGGTAAGTTCAATGAGCGCAGGGCGGCGAAACACCCATTGTGTTTTTTCTTTATCATCGCCTTTAGGCATGTCTTGCTCGTAGCCTAAAAAGTACAAAGTAAACTCCATGTTAGGAAAGTCGTACTTTCCTAACAACTTCATGCCTAATACGTTTTCATAAAATGCCAGCGACGGCTTGGGATCTTTAATACGCAACATGGTTTGCTGCATCACATAGCCCTCGGTGGCCTGTACAATTTGCTCTGGCGTTTCGTTATAACTAGACATAATACTCCTTAATAAAATGACTGAAAAAACCTTAATGGATTTAAAAAGGCAGGGTGTACTCTCATCATAATCAACAGCAGCAAAAATTAAAACCATCAAGCTAAATTACTAGCCAGTGAGTTGGGTGTTTTATAAGCAAAAAATGGCATATTTAGCGATACTGTTTATTTGCACAGTGCTTTAGGTTTGGCCAATAACGTTATTAAAAGTCGTTTTGGTGTATTTTAACAACGGGTGTTTTACAGCTTACGTAATTACTTGTTTACATTGAAGTTGTTTAGTGGAATTATTAAGCAATGTAATATACGCCGTTTTGGGGTGTTATAACCCCCCAAAGTGGTGTTCAATAAGCTGTTAGCTGAATGGTGGTAAATATCAGCATGATCGAAATTAAAAAGTATCAAGAATCAGATGCGATTGATTTATGGGCTATTTTTTATCATACGGTTCGTAATGTGAACTTACGTGATTATTCGCAAGCCCAAGTTGAAGCATGGGCTCCAGATGGTTTTCCTTCTGAGATTTGGCAACGAAAAATGAACTCGTTGTCACCTTTTGTTGCTGAAATTGACGGGAAAATTGTTGGTTATAGTGATCTTCAAGAAAATGGATTAATTGATCATTTCTTTTGTCACCATGAACATCAAGGCCAAGGAGTCGGACGACAGTTAATGGAACATGCACTCAGAATGGGTGAGTTACAAGGAATTACTAGGTTTTATTCTGAGGTGAGTATTACAGCTCGTCCGTTTTACGAGAGATTTGGTTTCAATGTGATACAAGAACAAACCATAAAAGTTCGCGGCCAAAAGCTGTGCAACTTTGTCATGGAGAAATTCAGCTAACAAAGCGTTAAAGAGGGATTCGCAACGCGTGGCATTTTCGTTATGCGTTGATTTTATTAGTTTTTAGTGCAATGCGGTTAGTTGGTAGTCGCGTTGCTCACCCCTTAACGCGGCGTTAGGCCATTCGAGGATGACATGACATATCAAGATCAAATTTTAAAATTGGCTGTGATAGCTAGAGATATTTATGAACAACATGCTGGTTATATTAAGAAGTTGAAAACACGGGGGCATAATGAATTCAAACGTGATGACTTTATTTGGCATTTTCTTTTAGGGGTTTTGTGCCCATCCCCTCGAAATGAACCTTAAGCTTGTTTTTTAACCAAATTTGAATTTATAGTTACTTATGATTAATCAAAATAAAGCACATCAAGGGGGTTGTTGCTTATCCCCTCGACAATCATAAAATAACAGTTTAAGTGAAAAGGTTTTTCTGCTTTGATAAAACTTGAGATATTGACCTCATATCTCAAGATACTTTCCCTTAAATATCTAAGGGAGTAATTTAACATGGATAAAAGGATGTTTGTTATGAAAATGAATAAAACGTTATTAGCTTTAGGTGTTATCACTAGCGCTTTCACTATGAATGCAATGGCTGTAGAAGAACAAAATGCAGAGCTAGTGTTTGATCTAAACAAAGCAAAAATAATCGATCTAAATCAGCTGGATACACCCCGTGCTTTAAATTCAGAAGGCGGTATCGATGCTTTCGCTTCTGCTGGAGCATGGACTGACGTTGTCTATAATCCCAATATTACCACAGCTGGACAATGGGTATTTGGTCCGTTGATGGACGCGCCTTCAGGAACATCTTCCACTGCTACAGTTCAAAATATTACTTGGCAATGGAATATATGGAATTACAACACTAATTTAACAACTTATTTATGTGAGAGCACATTAAATGTCTGTTTTGATATAAGTGGTAATTTTGGTGCAGGAGGTAATACAAGTTCTTATAATATACCAGCCAACCAATCTTGGAGATATGCTTTTTATTACGCAGGCAGCGGTAGTGTTAGCCCGGCATTACTCGGACAAAATGGCTCTATCGCTGTAACATATCAATAAAAAGAAAACATTATTTTAGCGGTTTTAAATTCAACCCGAAACCGCTATTTATCAAGCATAATAATTTACATAACTAGGGGTTAATTTCACTAATTTTTCATAATTTTCAGGAGAGCTAAGTCCCTTATTTCCCCAGTTCATCGACATCTTATAAAGATCTGATTGTTCGTCTTGCATGTTTGCAATACTTATTAAAATATCTTTAGCGCTTTTCCCTTCGGCTCGCCCCAGACTAATTAAATCTTGTTCTTGATTCAAAACACTACGACTTTCTTGTTCTATTTGACCCTTTAAACGACCTATTCTTCCAACTAGTTCATCCTCATTGTCAGAGTTCATAATTTCTCTTAAATTAATGCTAGCCATTGATGGCTCCCTTCCGACTAATGAATTAACTTTTGCTTCAAGCTCTTCTGGAGTAGCGTTTTCAATAAAAGAAAGAGCATTTTGTCGTGTATCAAGATTATTTGTATTTTCCGACGATTTTGATGTGGTTATCGCTGTCTGTTCAACTTTACCAACATTAGAACGGATTTGTTGTACAGCATAGCTCTGTGAACCAATAGAATTTATCATGTCATTATCCTTAATTTTTTTAATAAAAAACTACATTTTTTAGTAATGTAAACATCAATACTTATCCATATCATAAAGCAAGTAACATACCAAAAATATTATCTACTATTTTTAAATCATTAAGTATGAAAGCACACCCTAAAGTAGAAATATCAGTAATCTTGGTCAATAAAAACGGCAAATAAGGGGCGCTGTATAATTTCAAGTTGGCAAGTTATTGCCGACTTAATAAGAGGGTCAACAGGTATTCAATTACAGAAAGAGTAGGGTCAGAGAAAGAGCAGGGTCAGGTCTTTCTTTTTGCCTCTTATCGTAAAAGGCAAGATGCAAGGCCTGATCTTGACGACTTTTTTTTGCAAAAAGACGAAAAAAACCGCCATCCAAAATACAATCAATCGGTAGGGAATTTCTGCTTCTGGTGTAGAACTCGCATTATGCGAATAATTGAACCTTCTACCGAGTACGAAACGATCATTGAAATTTCAGGAACAATGAGTAATCGTCCTCGTATTCCATCCCGTTGAACACCCATCAATGGTTGTTCGAGTAATTTTTCTACTTTAGCCTCAATAATTTCATCAGTTTTTTCAGCCGCATCAGGGTTAAAGTCATAAAGAATCTCAAAGATCTTCTCACGATCATTTAGCGATTCTTCTTCCCATAAAATCATTGCTGACCACGATTACGAATTTTGGCCTTTCGTTCAGCCATTCGTGCTTTAGCTGAATTATGTTCAACAAATGAAGATTTTCCTGAGTCAAACTTCTCAAATGCTAGGTTTATTTGTTCAGTTAACCAAGCGTCATGAGATAATGTTTTTCTTTGTTGCGCAGCCATTTGTTCAGTAAGTTCACGACAAGCATCGCTGAGTGTGCGACCTTGGCTCTCAGCCATTTGTTGGGCTAAACGTTTAATTTCGTCATCAACACGAAATTGAATTCTAGTGTCCATGAGTAGCTCCCTAAGTTTTCGTGTGTACAAATGTTAGCACTAGAGTCGAGCAAGGGCAACTAACTAATAAGGATAGGCCGCGCGAAGCCGCGTCTTTATCCCAAGTGTTGAACAAGCCCGAAAACCTGAGGAAACCAAGGGGCGACAGGTCTTGACTTCAGACATCTAATTTATAAAAGAACCTTATGAACCGCTTTTAAAATGCTGGTGGCTTACAAGTTATTAACTTATTTAGTAATTTAAAGCTGAGAGATCCCCACGAATTTAGCCTAAATTATCAATTTGTATAGTCAGAAGTGACAACTGGCTATACACATAAATAATGAACTGCCCATCAGGCTCATACCTAGGATCATCAACCACTTCTTTGCCAAGATAAATATAGGACAATACTCGTCGTTTTTTCTCTGTATTCGCTTGTAATGCCGCATCCCCTTGTTGTGCCGACACGGTGTACCCTATGCACCATAAGACAAACAACATTAACGCCGCTATGAGCAATAAATTATCAAACCTTTCTGCGCTTCTTGAATTTGCAAAGGCTAAACTAATGCCAAGTTTTGCATTCTTAGTGTCTCTGAAACTTTCTTCTATTTGCATACGTTGTTTATATAAAGTCACAATCCGTTGAGGCTTATCTGTAAATTGTGTAGGTAAATTAAACACAAGTAGCCAAGGCTCTTTGGCCTTTTGTTGTTGGTATTTAACCGTTGTACATTGAGATTGCCCACCCCGTTTTTTGATTTTTTTACGTCCCTTGTTTTTCCCTCTAAACAAAACACCTTGGCACGCGAAACGAACTGTTTTTCCGTAGTAAATCTGTGTCAGAAGGTGTGGTTTATCTGTTGCTTGCTCAAACCATGATTTACAATTTCGCCATGTCTCAAGGTCGCTAGATAAGGTCACATTGCCTCTGACGCGCCCAAGCCAATACCAGCCTTTATCTTCTATGGCTTTAAACCATGGCGTTCTAAAAATAGCATCAGATAAAATAATAGGCTGACAATCTGCAGGTAAACACTGTGCCAAGCTATCGAGTAAGTGTTGATGAGCCGCTTCGGTATTTAATTCGCTTTCAGGATACACTTTTTCATAGAGCGTTAACGCTCTTCCCCCCATTGGTATGCTTGCCCTGAGCACTTGAAATATTTCGCCGCCATTAATAGGTGACCAGTCAACGATAATAAGTGGGTGTTGTTGCTGGCCTACTAAGCATTCGGTCATATGTTCATAGAAACAAAGACGTTCTTGATGCAGGTTAGCATTACCAATCAAACGGTCTGCGCGTTTAATATCATGTTTTTTATCGGTATTAGAAAATGATTTTAATCCGCGGCCTAGGTAAGTGACAGTAACGCGCTGGTCACGCAAGCCTGAGTTAACAAACGTAAAGACTGTATTTAAACGTGTTTTATGAATTTCAGGGTAGGCAATGGCAATATCTTTGTGTAATATTTCGGTGGCTTTCATGATTATGAGTGAGTTTTTTTATAGTGAAAAAATTTGATCACAAATAATCATGAGAGTCTACCATTAATTTTTATTTTGTGGGGATTCGTCAGAATTTAAAGGAAGTCTTTACAAAGGCATTAAAGGTATTTGGTTTACGCGTAATTTTTAGTATTTTAGGTAAGTAAGATACGATGAAACTGCAAATAACAGCGATATATGTCTAAATCATCGCTAATAGCTTAAATTATATTAAACAACAGACTTTGATTATCAGAGTTGAGCTAATCGTGGAGTATTATAGTTGGAATTTGTATTTTTGATAACTTAGCTATCTCTTCTTTATAATCTGCATATGATGCTGTGCTAAATAAAGTAATGATTAGACCAGCTAATATTTTTTGTTTCATTTTATTTCCTTTTAGTCCTGTTAAAAAATTTTAAATGATTATATTTAAGCATATTGTTAATAGCTTAAATATATGTAAGCTAACTTTTAAATTAGTTGAATTTTATGAGATAAATTAATTATGTTCAAATTTGAGCACTTACTTTGAAAGCAAAAGAAATTCGCAATTTTTACATTAACGAAGAACAGTCTGTTTATTTGTTATCGCATCGTGATGCCAAAAAACATCGCCAATGGCTCAATATTTGTATTAAACAACTTACCTTACTTGGTTATAAAAATGCAGAGATGATTGGCTCAGGCGCCTTTGGGTTTGTATTTGCTGCAGATGACGAGAATCAACTGCCCTGGGTGTTTAAGTTTTCAAGGATAACGTTGGCGCAAAGTGTCCGTGATCGCCTTGAGGATGAAGCCTATATGCTGTCTCAAATTGATAATCCGTTAGTGCCACAATTTTACGGTTTTGAGCGGATTAAAAAACAGGGCATTTTAATGATGGCCCGTGCAGTAGGTGAAGATCTTGAAAAAGTATCCTTAAAACAAGGGCGATTACCTGCTGCAAAAATAATGAACTTAGCGGTTAAATTAAGAAATGTACTCATGGATTTACGCCATCATAAAAATGGATTAAGCCCACAACCTATTGTGCATGGCGATATTAAACCCTCTAATTTAGTGTGGGATGAGACTAGCAAGCAGCTTTCCTTGGTTGACTGGGGAAGCTCTGTATATGCTCAGGTTGATGAACAAGGAAACCCAATTACGAGTAATTTTATGGATTTAATGTCGGGTGACTTAAGTACTACTAATGCGCGTATGGGCGATGTGTATTTTATTGGTGATGCGCAAATGTCGGGCGAAAAATCATCCCCTCGGTTTGATGAGCAAGGGGTTGCATCAACGCTATATGCACTTGCATCGGCGCAGTCGTGTCGATTTGGCGCTCAGGCTATACCCGCCAGTAGTTTAATGTTACCTAAGGAGCTGGCAAACGTTATTGACGGCATGCTTTCAAAAGAGCGATTGATCAGAGACAAAGCGGGTGACTATTTTATGCGTAACATAGAAACCATGGTAAAGGCGTATTTACCACAACTACCCAAAAAAGAAATCAAAGCCAGTATTCCTTTTTGGTTCAGCCAAGATCCCGAGCCCGAAACCGTTGTATATAGTTCCCGAAAACAATTTTTACGCCAAGCCGATCATAAACAGCAATTATTAGATGTTAACGATGCCCAGCTAGATAGGTATTATAAAGAGTTTTTGTTTGATACGGGGGATACCGAAAAAGCGTTTTTAGCCTCAATTAGTCGTTTGGCGAAGTACCCAGTAGTAGGGGGCTTGAGCTTTCATTGGAAAGATGATTCTTTATATGTTGAATCATCACTGATTATGCATAACGAAACCCTCGCCACAGCGTTTACTGATGCGGTTAATAACACAGTGATGCTAGCGCAGGCTATTAGCCAAAAAGGCCTATTTAAGTGTTGTTTATTTGATGCCCGTAAAACCATTCAATTGGAACGCGATGGCACAGGGGCATTTAAATTTAATCAGTTACCTGAGCTTGATTATGAAGTGGTTAATGTAAAAGCCAGCGATGTAACTCGCCCGCATTCATATTTTGAAGATGGTAAAGACCCGGATGAGCAACTGCAACTGCCTAAAAAAGTCATTAAATGTGTATTTGAGCTAAACCAGATACATCATACGGGTTGTATTATTTTTGAAGCGTTGCCAGATAGGATGAAAATTCACCATTACTACAGATTACTTGATGCTAGCAAAGAAGTTGAATTTAAACGTTTGCTGAATAAACTGATGCAATACGCGGTAAATATCACCGATGTAGGGGTCGCTGGTTTTATGAAGTTACCGTATAAAAATACGCGTGAATTTAGTTTATGTGAGCAGCAACCCAGCAATTATTACCCTAAAAATCCAAAACTATTACTTAATTAATAAATCACTCGCATAAGCAGGTGGCTTAAAAATTGAAAATAAAAAATAGAAAGTTCAATGGCAAAATCTAAACCACAAATTACATTACAAAGTTACGGACTATATAGTCACTGGGACAAAGCCAGTAAATCATTACCACAAATCACGCAGTTCACCACAGAAATAACTGCGTGTATTGATGTAGAATTTGGTCTGATAGTGAACATTAAAAAAGCCAAGGGCGAAAAACTACATTATTGTATTTATCACCCCGGTATTATAGATACCGATGGCGAAGTGATGCAGCCTTTTGAAGGAACTGTGTATGTTAAAGATAACGACTGGTCGTTTTATTTAGGCGATACGGTATGGGAGCCTATTGAGGATAAAATAGGTGACTGGCGCATGACCTTATCATTAGCAGGAAAAATAATTACTGATAAAACATTTAACCTAACCGATGAACAGACTAGAACGGAAAATAATTTTTGGAAACACCGAGGATATTAATTTCCTCATCAAGTAATAAAAGAGCTAACAATAAAGTTAGCTCTGGTACAAAGATGAGTTAGTTACCCCAAGGGTTACTTGAATTTGAACGTTGTTTACGAGTACGCGCTCGATCTTTGGCTTCTTTTTTAGCTTGAATACGCTTAGCATCAGAAAAGCTTAACTCGCATGGCTCACCTGGTTTATCGCCTTCAGGAATAATGCGGTCGCGTGGTGGTAACTCGTATTGCACATCATCAGGGCGAGGTAAGTTTTTAAGGCGATATAAATAGAAATTATCTACTTTTTGTTGAGCCCACTCGGTTTTACGCAAAAATTTAACTGCAGATTTAATGTCTGGATTATTTTTAAAGCAATTGAGTTGTAAGTAGGCATGCAGGAGTTCCCACCCATATTGCTCAACCAGTTCTTCAACCACTTGCTCTAATTTAACGCCTTGCAGTGGGTTATTACTGAAAAGTTCTTGGTTGCTCATAGGTGTTCTCTCGTTATTAAAAAATCAGCGAACATTATAAATTTAATAACGAGAGTTTAGTAGCAAAAATGCTTAACTTTGGCAATTAACCACTACACGACCGCGAATTTGGCCTTGCATTAGTTGCTCGGCGCTTTCAATAACTTGATCAAGATTTATTTCAGTTGAAATTTTATCCAAGTAATCGGCATTAACTAATGAAGCTAAACGATCCCATGCTTCAATCCGATCCGCTTTAGGGCGCATAACGCTATCAATACCTATTAATGAAATCCCGCGTAAAATAAAGGGGGCGACCGAGGCCGGTAAGTCCATCCCTTGTGCTAAACCGCAAGCAGTAACGACCCCGCCATATTTTAATGATGCACAAATATTAGCAAGTGTGTGGCTACCTACAGAATCAATAGCAGCAGCAAAGCGTTCTTTTTGCAGGGGTTTACCTGGGTTAGAAAACTCATTTCTATCAATTACATTAGCTGCACCTAATGATTTTAAATAGTCAGTTTGCTCCATTCGACCTGTTGCAGCGGTGACTTGATAACCTAGCTGGCTTAATAAATAAATGGCAAAACTGCCTACGCCACCATTAGCACCGGTCACTAACATTTCACCTGACTCGGGAGTAATTCCTAGCTTTTCTAGTGCAATAACACTGAGCATGGCCGTATAACCGGCAGTACCAATTTGCATAGCCTGTTTAGGTGATAAATTAGCGGGTAGGGGAATTAACCAATCACTGCTCAGCGCCGCTTTTTGAGATAAGCCTCCCCAGTGTTTTTCGCCAACACCAAAACCATTTAAAATAACGTTGTCGCCACGTTTAAATTCAGCACTGTCGCTGCTGGTAACTGTACCCACTAAATCAATACCCGGCACCATAGGAAAGCTACGTACAACAGGGCCTTTCCTCGTGATTGCTAAGCCATCTTTATAATTTAAGCTACTGTAAAGCGCATCAATTAATACATTTTCGTTTGGCAGATCGTCACTGTTTATGGTGCTTAGCGCGGCAGTGTAGCTGTCGTCTTGCTTATCTATAACAATAGCTTTGATAGAATTGCTCATTAGATTTCCTTTTAGACCGATCGTTTTTAAATTAATAATAAAATATAAACGCTTAACAACGCATTAGGTTAGTAATGCGCGTAAAAACATTTCTGTGTATAAAGTAAGTGGCTTACTTGATTGGGGTAGTTTAGCTCGCATTACTGCGCCTTCCCAGCCCACCCAAAAATATTCACTCATTTGCGTAGTATTAATACGCGGGTTAATGGTTTGCTGTTGTTGGGCTAAATCTAAACACTGTTTTAACTGTGCTTGCCAAGCCGTGTAGCTTTGCATTAAACGAGCTTTAAAATCGTCACTTAAATGATTAAGCTCTTGATTTAAGTTACCCACCAAACACCCGCGTTTGTAATCATACTTTTGCATTCCAGCAATCGCGCTTTGGGTAAAGTTAACAATGCGTTCTAGCGGAGGTACTTCAGGTTGTTCTAAATAAAACTTAAGTTTAGCTATAAAGAAATCGTCGTAGGCATCAACAAGAGCCAAGCCATAGGCTTCTTTACTTTTAAAGTAATGATAAAAGGAGCCCTTAGGGACTTTGGCTTTTTTTAAGATGGTGTCGAGCCCTGTGGCACTAAAACCAAACTCAGTGAGGGTTTCTAATCCCACACGAATAAGCAACGCTTTTGTGTCTGCGTTGTCTCTGGCTATTTTAGGTGGGCGGCCACGCCTGATTGTAACTGCTGCTATTTTGTTCACGCCTTATATTAGACCGATCGGTTTTAATTAATCAAGCCTTTATTTGGAATGTTTTTAAAACAGCTATAACGTTCATTTTTCGATTACAAATTAATTGGGAACTTAAGGGTATATTGTTAGTCACAAATATGACACTTATGTGTTTTTGAACCGATGTATCGGCACATTTTAATAAAGTTAAATAGGTTAAAGTTTACTAGATGTGAGCAATAAATTTATTTTTAAATTAATTTATCATTGCATCAGCAGCTTAGTTAAAGTCAAACAAATTAATTGTATTTTGTGTTTGAATTAAACATTTTTGTTGGCTATTTATTAAATGTAGATGAACTTAATGCTACAAAAATATAAATATAAAGGTGAGGATTTTACCGATGAAGAGACAGAAAAGAGATCGTCTAGAAAGAGCTCATTCTCAAGGTTTTAAAGCGGGTTTAGCTGGTCGCTCAAAAGAGCACTGCCCTTATCAACAAGTTGATCCTAAGTCACAGTGGCTTGGTGGTTGGCGCGAGGCAATAGAAAATCGCAATATGTATAAAACATAAACTCTCAACGAATTTAAGCAAAAAAGCCTCTTATTAGAGGCTTTTTTGTTGTATGCGTTAAAATTAAAAAGCGCTAGTGTCTTGAAATAATCCCACTTTTAAATCTTTTGCTTCGTAGATAACGCGGCCATCTACTTCAACAGTGCCATCAGCCATACCCATAAACAATTTACGTTTAATAACGCGCTTCATGTCTAAACGGTAGGTTACTTTTTTAGCCGTTGGTAGAATTTGGCCAGTAAATTTTACTTCGCCTACACCCAGTGCGCGACCAAGGCCAGGGCCTCCCGACCACCCTAAGAAAAACCCAACCAGTTGCCACATGGCATCTAAACCTAAACAACCTGGCATTACAGGGTCACCTTTAAAGTGGCAGTCAAAAAACCAAAGGCTAGGGTCAATATCTAGCTCAGCAATAATTTGGCCTTTACCGTGCTCACCACCGTCATCGGTGATAGAGATGATACGATCCATCATTAACATGTTGTCACTTGGTAGACGACAATTGCCTTCACCAAACATGTCACCTTGACCACAAAGGATCAAATCTTCTTTTGTATAGCTATTTTTAGGTTCCATAACACTTTATCTTTGCTTAGAAATTGCCCCGTATTTTAGCGTACACTTGTACGCTAAACAACTCGGAGCAGTTAAAAAATGGTTTAATTATCACCAATCAGTCAATGCAACTGATTTTAGTATGATTAAACCGCGCAATTACTAACAGAAATCATTATAATTAGGGCTGACTTTTAATCAGTTTTAAAGGAAATTTATGACCCTTTTTGTTAACTCACTCACTGTGATTGATTTTTCTTACTTATGCAATAAACGCGGTGCAGTTGGCGAAAGTTGGATTGTTGATTTGACTTTACATGGCAAACTAAATGAAGAGTCTATGGTGCTAGACTTTGGCTTAGTTAAAAAGCAAATAAAAGGCATTATTGATGAATGTATTGATCACCGTTTAGCCGTGCCAACCACTATCAATGGACAGGTTACTGAGTTTGCTGATCATAAAACAGTAGACTGCACATTTGCCGATAATAAGCACTTAGCAATGAGTGCGCCTCATCAAGCTTTTTGCCTGATAGATACCGACGAAATAACCATTGAGTCGGTTACAGAGTATTTAGTTGCTACAATTTTGCCACAGCTTCCTGATAATATTGAAAAAATTGAACTGGTATTAAAGCCTGAGCACAATCAAAGCTTTTACTACCATTACAGCCATGGCCTTAAAAGGCATGATGGTAATTGCCAGCGCATTATTCATGGCCATCGTTCACAAATAGGGATTAGTTTGAGCGGTATGTCTATGCCTCGTTTACAAAAACAGTGGGCTGACAAATGGCAAGATATTTACTTAGCGACCAGCGAAGATCAAATAAACGCCTCGCAATTAAAACATATTAGCGCCAAAGAGGATGACGTGTGTTTTGCATATACAGCCGCGCAAGGTTATTTTGAAATGGCCATTAGTGAATCGCGTTGCGACATTTTACCAATAGATACCACAGTAGAATGTATAGCTGACTATATTGCCGGCCAAGTAAAACTGCAGCACCCAGAAAAAGACGTAAAAATTACCGCTTATGAAGGGGTTGGTAAGGGGTCAATTAGTTATGCTTAAATCCTTATTAGTATCAGCGTTAATTGCATCATTTAGTTTTAGTGCTTTGGCAGCAGTTGAACTAAAAGGGCATTTAACTCAAGGCGGCTTGGTTACAGGGCAATTAAATAACGTAAAGTCGGTTAGTTTAAATGATAAGCCGTTAAAATTATCTGATACTGGCTTATTTGTATTTGGTTTTGGCCGTGATGCAAAACCAAATCACACACTATCGTGGGTTGACAACAGTGGAAAAAGCCACAGCCAAGATTTAGTTATCACAGAACGTGACTACAACATCGATAAAATAACCGGTGTTGCAAAAAAATATGTGTCGCCACCAAAAGCTCTCAGTGAGCGTATTAGCCGTGAAGCGGTCGCGGTAAGAAAAGCGCGCGCTGTAAATTCTGACTTAGAGTACTTTTTACAGCCTGTGCTTAGGCCTGCCGAGGGCCGTATTTCAGGTGTTTATGGCAGCCAGCGTTACTTTAATGGTGAACCACGCAGACCACACTTTGGTTTAGATATTGCCAATAAAACGGGTTCTCCTGTGTATGCGCCCATTAGTGGTACCGTGGTATTTGCCGAGCCTGATTTATATTACTCAGGGGGGACATTAATTTTAGATCATGGCTATGGTGTAACTTCTACTTATATTCATTTAAGTAAATTAGATGTAAAAGTAGGGGATAAAATTACACAAGGTATGAAAGTGGCTGAAATTGGGGCGACAGGGCGAGTAACTGGTCCGCATTTGGATTGGCGATTTAATTGGCAAGGTGAACGCCTTGACCCTGCATTATTGATGCAAGACACATTAGCAAATAAAAAGTAGAGATTATGATTCAAGAAGAGCGCGAAGCAATTATTGCGCAGCGTATAAAAGATTCGACCACATCGGTTACAAAAGCGGTATTTCCAGGGCGTACTAATCATCACAATACGCTATTTGGTGGTGATGCATTAGCGTGGATGGATGAGGTTGCTTTTATAGCGGCTACCCGTTTTTGCCGTAAGCCATTAGTGACTATTTCATCTGACAGAGTAGATTTTAAGGAGGCTATTCCGGCAGGTTCATTTGCTGAATTAATCTCAAAAGTGTCGTATGTGGGTAATACTAGTTTAAAAGTGGATGTGGAAATATTCCTAGAAACCATGCACAAAGATAATAAGCATTCTGCCATTACAGGGAGTTTTACTTTTGTTGCTGTGGATGATAACCACAGACCAACACCGGTAGTATGCGATAAAATGCTACATGGCTTTGAGTTATAACGCCAAATAGTAAATAAATATAAGCACCTAGTTTGGTGCTTATATTGAAAACCATAAAGAACACATCATACTATATATATTCTTATTATAGTCTTAACAAACGTGCTTATTTGTAAGATTAATCAAAAAGATAGGTAAGTATTTTAAAAAAGGCGTGCACCAAGCTCACCTTTTAAAAATTAAAGTACCATGGCGGCTATCCAGCCAAATACCAATAGCGGTAAATTAAAGTGAATAAAGGTTGGTACCACTGAATCCCAAATATGATCGTGCTGACCATCAGCATTAAGGCCCGACGTTGGCCCTAACGTAGAGTCAGAGGCCGGGGAGCCTGCATCACCTAGCGCACCGGCTGTTCCTACTAGTGCAGCGGTTGCCATAACCGAAAAGTTTAATTCTAAACATAAAGGCACAAACAAGGTGGCAATAATAGGCACCGTTGAAAACGAGCTGCCAATTCCCATCGTTATAAATAAGCCGACTAATAAAATTACAGCCGCAGCCATCGGCTTATTACCATCAAAAATAGCGGCGCTACTGTGAACTAAGCTGGCTACGTGTCCGGTTTCTTTCATGACCGCGGCAAAGCCTTGTGCTGAGATCATAATAAAGCCAATCATGGCCATCATAGCCACGCCTTTACTAAATACGTCGCCGTTTTCTTCCCACTTAACCACACCAAATACACTAAATATAACCACGCCAACTAGGCCGCCTAATATCATAGAGCCACTGGCATTTTGAGCAATTAACGACGCAACAACCGCAAATAAACCAACCATCATTACTTTTTTTGGGTTATCAACCTCTGTTTGTTTACTCTCAACGGTAAGGGCGGTATTCGAATATTCACGGCGTTTTCTATAAGTAATAAACAGCGCAATTAACAACCCCACAAACATGCCAATAGCAGGAATAATCATCGCCAAAGGTACGCTGGTGTTTACAATTTCAAGGCCATTATCGACTAGGTTTTTATGTAATATTGAGTATAAATAAATTCCACCAAACCCATAAGGGAGTACCATATACGAGGTGGCTAAACCAAAGGTTAAAATACAAGCAATAGCGCGTCTGTCTAATCGCAATTTGTTAAACACCACTAATAGCGGCGGAATTAAAATAGGAATAAATGCAATATGGACAGGGACTAAGTTTTGTGAAGAAATAGCACAGATCAAAATAATAAATAATATAAAGTAACTAAGTAGAGTTTCGCTTGAGCCTGTTTGCGCGTTAACTTTTGCCAATAACTTCGCAGCTAAAATGCGAGTTAGGCCTGACTTGGAAATTGCCACGGCAAATGCACCCAACATCGCATAACTTAAAGCTATTTCTGCGCCAGACGATAATCCTGAATTAAATGCATCGATGCTTTCTTTCAACCCCATGCCAGCGGTTAATCCGGCAACCAGTGCACTTATGGTCATTGCAACAATCACATTCACACGGACTAAAGTGAGTCCCAGCATTAAAATAACGCCGATAATAACTGCGTTCATAGGTTTCTCTGTTTTATAGATTTAATTAATTTTATCAGATCTTTAGCCTGATTTTTACGTTCTTTAGTGAATGGATGCCTTGCATAGCGCACTTGCTTAAATAACTCACAAAAAGCGGTTATTTGTTGCCCTGCATGGGGAGCTTGATTGCTAATGTGTTCTAAAGTTTGGGTTGGCGTGGCATTTTCAGGATAGCTAATCGCGTGTTTATTAGCCCAACGAATAATTTCATAATACTCATTTACCAGTGGCGGTTGTTTTGTTAAAGCTTTAGGGCGGTTTAAGTAAATAAAGTAAGCCGTAAAACTCAAAACTAAAATAATAATAGCCCCAAGCGGGACTAGCCAAATGAATTTATTACCAAATAAGGCTGCAAATAAATCCTGTTGCTTGTCTTTATCAAACCCAAGTACCCAGCTAGACCACTGATAATCTAAATTTTCTAATTCAAGTCTAAGCCAATTAATAACGGCATAGTTACTTAAACTAACCAGTCCAAAGTTAATATTATTTTTAAATTCGTTATTAAGGGTGGTACTTTGTGACAAAGAGCCGTTTAACCGCTCAGGTGCCACCACCGCCGTGGCATCAAATATTTTCCAACCCGCATCGGTATACACTTCAACCCAAGCATGTGCATCGTATTGGCGAATAGTCATGTAATCACTGTTTTTATTTAGCTCGCCTCCTAAATAGCCACTGACAACCCGCGCAGGAATACCTGCACTTCTAAAAATAAAGGCAGCGGCACTGGCATAATGCCCGCAAAAGCCGCGCTTATTATTAAACATAAACTGATCGAGCGTATTTTCGCCGCGCATGGGGGTGGGTGTTAGTGTATAGCTAAATTCATTTTGTGAAAAATAGCTTAAAAGTTGATTAAAAAATTCATCGGCATTTTCGCTATTATTTTTTAATTGTTGCGCCAACTGATGAGATTTTTGATTATTACTAACGGTTAATTGGCTATAAAACCGCTGTTGGGATTTACTAAGCGATGTACTAGATAACGGTTCACTATTAACTGCATATTGTAAAACCTTGGATTTATAGTGTTGTTTACGTAATAAACCTAAAGCATTGGCAATAATATTGGGGGTTTCACTGCTTGAAAAACCAAGCCCATATAGCCAATCTGAAATAGCAGGCTCAGCTATAACCGTATACTGAGCCTCATCGCTCGTACTTTTTTTAGCGGGTAACATCAATGCTTGCTTTAAAAAGGAGGATGTTTTCCACGCTGCGCCATCAAATTCATCATGTACAATAGCGCGCCAATAATAGGGCATAGAAGGTGGTGCGCCATTAAATTTGGCTCTAAATACCAGTTCATCTGAATTTGATAACTTAGCTATATCAAACGGATCGACTTGTTCAGATAACCCTGTTTGTGCCATTTTGGGCCCAGGTAGTTGCCAAAATGCCGGAAGTTTAGGTAAAAATAATAAGAGTATGACCGCTAAAGGAAAAGCCAGTAGCATAATTTTAGCACTTTGTTTTGAAGAGAGTTTTAAACTGTGACTCGATTCTAATAATCCCAGTACTGCAAAATTTAAAATATATAAGATGCTTATAACTAAAGTAGTAAAAATGGTTTGGCTAAACAAATACACCGCTGAGAGTGAAAAGAACGTAAGGGTAATGATCAATTGGTAATGCTGTTTTGATTTTGCCTGCAATAATTTAAAAACACACGACAATAAAAGCATGGCTACAAACAATACCACGGTATCTTTAAAGCCTATGCTGCTTAGCATAATAATTAATGCAATGGCGGCCAATCCATTAGCAAACCAAGCGTTAGGTTTTTGCTTTTGCTTACCTGTTAAATAAATATTCCAGCCACATAACACACTAAGCATTGCAATAAAGGGCAGGGGTAAGTGCTCTGTAAAAAAGCTGACTAGCCCTAAGTAAATAAACGATAGTGCAAAGTTAATAACGCGATGGTTTTTAATCTCATTCATTATCATTACCGACTTGGCTTAACGCTTGTAAACAGCGCTGATGATGCAGCTTGCCTGAATTGCTGGCGATTAAATTATTGGGAAGTTTTAAAGAATAATTAATGTCGTTTTCAAATGCTTGGCAAACTAAAAAACAGAGTTGCCCTAAACGTTGTTCAGTATCACCGGTCAATAAATTAAAATCAAATTGCGCATCGGCCGATATAAAATCACTAAATTGTTTTACGAGCAGTTGCTGTGTTTTTGCATAATGCTTCCACGATATTCGCTGTAACCCCATTTCTGGCAAATGAGTAATTAAATGCTCAAATTCATCATCACCTTTATGTTTTTCAGTGCCTTCATCGGTATTATTTGCAACTAGGTTTTGGTGTTTTTGATTTGTTGTTTTAATAATTGACGGATAAACATACACCACTTTATCGGGTTGAACATAACTCCACACACTAACTAAACCAAAGGGGTAATTACTGGCAATTTTTATTGGCTGTAACTGATAATAGCCTCGCTTGGTATAAGGTAATGATAATTGGCATTTTATTGCTTCATTATTAACACGTGTAATGTAACACGCATTTTTTAAATCATAGGGGTAACTTAATGTAATGGATTGGCAAGGATCAGCTGCTTTTATTTGCCACACTAGCTGGGGTGCCTGAGGCGCAAAACTTTCAATGGCGTATTTAAAGCTGACAGTTAAACCTCTGGCATTACTGTAACCTAATAACAAGGCAAAAATTATAATTACAAACATTAAATAAGCCATAAACAGAATTAAATTATTTTGATAATTAATGCCCATTACAAAATTTAATGATGCAACAACGCTAAAGTAAACGCCAAGCGTGGAGGGTAAAACATAAATAGTATTATGCTTTAAGGTGATGCTATTTTTTTTGTGCTTATTTTTTAATAAGGTCGTTAAAATCGCGCTTTTTATAGTGTGAATAAAAGTAGGGCGCTTAAATTTATAAATACGCATTTACCTAAACGGGCACTAAAACATGTTTTAAAATGGCCGCTATTTGAGTGTCCCCGGCATCACTATGTAAACCTAATCGATGCTGACACACACTTGAAAAAACAGCTTGCACATCTTCGGGTAATACATAATCGCGGCCATCTATATAGGCCCACGCTTTGGCTGATTTAGCCAGTGCCATACTGGCTCTTGGGGAAAGCGAAGTCGTTAATGTTTGAGACTCACGCGTATAAGTGACTAACTCAATTATATAATCAACCACCGGCGAACTTAGCGTGATATTTGATATAGCGTCTTGAATTTGTTTAAGTTGATGTTGTTCAATTCGCTGCGGTAACTGCGAATAGTCACGTTTTTGATTATTTAACAGTAACCGTTTTTCTGCATCTTTCGGTGGAAACCCTAAACTAATCCGCATTAAAAAACGATCTAGTTGTGATTCTGGTAACGAGTATGTACCTGCTTGATATAATGGATTTTGAGTCGCAATAACAAAAAATGGAGTAGGGAGCAGATACTTTTCTCCATCTACTGTTACTTGTTGTTCTTCCATCGCTTCTAATAAAGCACTTTGAGTTTTAGGACCCGCACGATTTATTTCATCCGCGAGTACGACTTGGCTAAAAATTGGGCCTTTATGAAATGAAAAACTATGATCTTTGTTATTAAAAATATTGGTGCCAATAATATCAGCGGGTAACAAATCGCTAGTAAATTGAATCCGTTGGTACGATAACCCCAGTACTGCAGCTAAGGCATGCGACAAAGTGGTTTTTCCCATACCGGGTAAGTCTTCAATGAGTAAATGGCCTTCACTAAATAAACAGGCTAACGCTAATTTTATTTTTTGTTGCTTACCAAATATAACGCCTGAGAGGTCTTCAATTATTGTGCTAACAAGGTGCTGCATAATGTCCTTTAATCTATAAGCTCTAAACGTTTCATTACCGCATCAACTTTTTGCGTATTAAAGGGCTTAGCAATAAATTCTTTTGCGCCTAGCTCCCAGGTATTTTGCACCGTTTCAAAACTATTGTGGCCCGAACACATCACAACATGAGCATGCGGATGTTGATTATTTATTGAGGCTAAAATTTCAATGCTTTCAGAGTCGGGTAAATCAACATCTAAAAATATCACATTGGGTGATTTATCGATAAGCAGAGGTTTAGCACAATTAAAATTTTCGCACTCAATAATATCATCAAAACCTAAGCCTTCTAATACGTGACTTAAATCAGCACGGGTTTGTTTAACATCATCAATAATTAAAATGGGTTCGAGCGGACGTACAAATTCCATATGAATACTTCAATATTATTTACGGCTTGTGTTTTAATATTAAGCTAAGCATTAAAGAACCTCAAGAAGATAACTATGAATAACCATAATAGCCGTTTCAACCCACTTAATGTCCGATACCGTCTAGTATTGGACTTAGTGGTTGTGTGTTTATTAAAATATAGCGATGTAGTGATGTTTAGAAATAGATACTTAACTACCTATAATTTGTACGAGGCGTTATGTTGAGTGTTTGCGGCCTGTAAAATAGCGCAGCACAGGCCGACCCGATATGGCACGTAACATAATGGCAATTATAGGCTCATCAATGACCATACAAAAAGTAAGGTTACGTAATAATTTAATGCAATTATTATGTACCACTGGAGGGTTGAGCTTAAGAACCTATGAAGCTTTGCTTCATGTAAGGCCGCATTCTTAATTTAATTTGAAAGCCTGAATCCAGTCGGCCGCATCCATAAACCATATAAGTTTGAAAAATCCAACCCGCGCAGCATGCGCCCCTGATAAACCTAAACCATCTTTAACTATTCCCCAGCAGCAAAAGGCAGAGAGAAGGGCGAGTTCCGAGACCCTCACTGTCTTTGCTGGGAATGATTCAAAAAAAACCCCGTAATTGTATTACGGGGTATTACGGGGTATAACTCTTATCTAAACCTATAGCATCATGCTTTTTTTTATTTTTTCTTTATAAGCTTTTCGTAGTCTTCTTCAGTAATTACCTCTAAACCTTTGTTTATAAGTACTCTTAAAATATCAGTATCCTTTAGCGATTTTTGAGTGGCTATCACGGCTTTTACGTGTTCCTTTTCCACTTTCCTCCACGTTACATCATCAATATGTTTTGTAGGCATTGTCTTTCCCGTTTCTAAAGTTATCAGTAATTATAAACTCATAAACTTATAAATGTTGGCAATTAGAATCTTAGAAACTAATCTACGCTCATTAAATAAATATTTAGAAACTTAGAAATGAAGATATATTTCGAAAATAACAAACAAGCAGGCGTTCAAGTTATATACGATTTGAACGGTGTTCGCATGTACGATTATTTCGATAATATGTATCGTTTTCGTTGCTGGGTTGCTCATGAATATGATTGTGAAACGGTAGAAATTACTGATTCAAATTATTGCCAGTTAGTTGAGCAGGGGGTTATATGAATTACCAATATACTGACCGTGCAACACAATTAATTAATAACCGTCTTGAGCGTTTTAAAAAACATGAAGATAACCAAACAATTATTGACCACCTTTCGTTTAGTTTTGCCCTTGCTGACTTACGTCATTGTAAGCGTGCAGGGGTTATTGGTTATACACCTGATACTCAAACTTTATTCCCTAAACTACCTGAAATAAATTATGAATTTAATACTGAGGGTTTAGAAGAGCATGAGTTTTTAGTTGCATTAGAAGAACAAAAATCTAAAGTTAACGAGCGTATGGCTGATTTTTATATTGATACCTTAAAGGTATTTTCTCGCTACGTTCTCGGCTTCAATCTCTCTACTCCAAGAGATAAAGGCTTTCACGGATATACCAATTCAATGAATTTAGTGACTAGTGAGGGTACTCAAGTAGGGTTTGTTGGTATTGGTGGTCAACGCAATACTGTTTATTTTCAAATATCGGGTGAGGGCTGTAAACACTTATGGTCTCATACAACACCGTTTATTCTTCACCACTGGCTTTCTAAGGTTCTAAGTATCAGTTTTTTATCGCGTATTGATATTGCTCGCGATTGTTATGATGATGTTTTTAACTGCAAAACTGCTGAAACTAATTTCTTTCAACGTGCGTTTGCTCGCAAAAAGGGTGGCCCTAATCCAACAATGTCACCTCGCCATTCTTTTACTGTTGATGGTGTTTACGATGTTGAGATGACCACTATTGGTAAACGTACTAGTCCAGTTTATTGGCGCATCTATAACAAAAAATTAGAACAAGGCATTCAAGAACCTGACCTTATTTGGTATCGCAATGAAGTTGAATTAAAGAAATGGACTGTTGATTCACTTTTAGACCCTGATTCTACCTTTGCGGGTATTTGTGATTTTTCACAACAAATGATTAATACAGATGGTGTTCATACTTCAAGTTCTCCAAGAGTGACAACGGCCGCTACCGATTTAGCCAGTAGAGTCAAATGGGTTAGGCGTATGTGTGGTAAAGCACTATCAGATATTTTTGAAATTACTGAGGGGGACATTCAAACGCTTTTAGGTTTGCTAGTTCCTGACCAATATATAACGGGTAAATCTTTGGATATACCTAACACCTACAAACAACTATTAACTGAACAATTAAGGAATTATTAACATGGCTATTATTATTGCTGGTATTGGCATTAACCGTTACCCAGAATCTAAAAATCCTGATGCTGAAAAAGCTACGCTTGAAGTTTTATATCCTTATGAGTCTGTGAACTCACCTAAATTTCAACGTAAAGCAATCGGAAAAACGACTTCAACACCTTTTGGTAAAGAGCCAATTGTTATTAATACAAAATATGCTCATGCCTTAATTGATTCTAAAGCTTTTGTTGCTGATAAGGCTTATGAACTCAAGTTCTCTTTCAATGACCAAACTTTTGATAATGAAGTTGTTGAAATAATCCCAGTTGATTCAGATTTAAAAGCGCATTTTAAAACAAGCTTAGGCGGGTAGTCACATGGCCAGTTACGAATACATCGTAATTTGCCCTGTTGAACCTGTCGAAAAACAGTGTCCTGTGGAATTGGAAGTGGTGCAAAACCCTCTACCAGTTCCGCTCGATTACGAGACATTTCAAAATGAAGTGCTCCCGTCAATCATTGGTGTTCTGCTCTTATGTTACGGGTGGAAAAAATTAAGAAAAATGGTTTTTTAAATAAGGAATAAACAAATGAAAAATTTAAAAGGTAACTTAAGCAAAGCGGCTTTAGTTTTTTCTGTTGCTTTATTTTCGGGTATTGCACATGCTGAACCTGATGCTGGTGTAACTGCTGCTACTACTGCCTTTACGGCTTTTTTTACTGCTAACGCTAATCTACTTGGTGGCGTTTTCTTAACTGCTGGCTTTGTGGCTATTGGTTGGAAATGGCTTAAGGGTATGTTGTTCGGCTAATGTTCATCACATTAGACACAGTGCTAATTGTCTCCGGACTTTTAGCACTTTATATCCTTTTCGATGATTAAAATAAGGCGCTCCCATGCGATTACTAATATTTTTATTGGCGCTTATGAGCGCTTTTTTTGTTTCTGCACAACAAGAATATGACCCTGACACTCTAATCCCTGCCGAATTAAAACCCTCTGAGGGTTACGTTCAATGCAGAACAGTACAGTCTAATGCTACATACAAAACTACTTATGTTTCCGGTACTGATTATTCATCTTGTTATTCTGATACTTACACTTCTGTTATGGGCGGTTATTCGGGTACTCTCTATTCAAACCCTGAACCTTTAATCACTCAGGATGATTCTAATTATATTATTGGTTCTGTTCGCTATACTACTGATGACCCTGATGTACCCCATCCATTTAATCAAACACAACCAATCCAATTTACAGTACATAAGAATGGCATAAAGGATATTTATCAGTGTCCACCCTCTGGTTTTCCTGAGCACATTATAAAGGTTGGTGATTCGCAGTGTGCAAAGCCAAAACTTGCAGACTGTCCTGCTGGCTATCATAGTAAAGCAGTTTCTAAGGCTATGGGTTCATCTGGCTGTTTACCTAAAGAATGCCCTCCATCTGGTTCTGGTTCAAATTTATATACCAGCCCTAATCTAGGTGTTCCGTTTTCAGGCGGCGGTATGTATTGCAATGATGGTTGTGCTTATTCTGTTAACTCTGAACAAATAAGCTCTGAAAAATTCGCGGTTGGTACTTCTCAAGGTTCGGCCTGTGGTGATAAACCTTACGATAATAAAAAATTAGCTGATGAGGGTGATACTGGTGAATGCTCTGTAAGTTCTGGTGATGTTCCTTTGTTAACTTGCCCTAATGCAAACCCAACAACACCTGAAAAAGACCCACATGACAACGACGATTCAAAAACACCAGAAGATGAAACACCAGAAAAACCAAAAGAAACATGTGCCGAAGGTGATGCTGCCTGTAATTTAAAAAATGTTGAAACTGAAATCGAAAATAGTACTAACAAGCAGATTGATAATGACAACAAACTGCATAACAAAAAAGTTGATGCTGAAACAAAAAACACGAATGCACTCTTAAATGCTTTAGACCAGACATTGATTAGACCAAATTCATAAACTTTTATTTAATGTTAGGTTAAAAAAATCCTAAGTTTGCTGTAATTTGATACAATAACACCTCAACTTCGAGGTGTTTATGAACTTAAAAATCAAACGGTTAGATCATCATGGTATTGTTTCAGGTGTCATTGCAGACTTAAAAATAGTGTCCCTTTTAGACCAATATTTACCTCAAGATGAAAAGCAAGAAATTACCCCAGGTGAAGCGGTTAAAGGCATGATTATGAACGGCCTTGGGTTTGCCAATCGTCCTTTATCTCTCAGTCCTCAGTTTTTTACTAATTTGCCTCTTGAACATTTGTTCCGTAAAGGTGTTCAAGCATCGCATTTTAATCGTCATAAATTGGGAAGAACCCTCGACCAATGCTTTGATTTTGGTTGTGAAAGCTTATTTTCACTCGTCTCAGAGCAAGCATGTCAACTTGAACAGGTTGATCGTACATTTGAATCATTAGATACAACGAGTCATTCTCTTACTGGTGAATATGCCGTTGACGAAGAAAATACCGATGAAAATATAATAAGAATCACGCACGGCTATAGCAAAGCTCATCGTCCTGATTTGAAACAAGTAGTACAAGAAATTATCGTTAGCCAAGATGGTGGTGTGCCACTTGCGTGTAAAAACTGGGATGGCAATAGTGCTGATACCGCTATTTTTGAAGCACGCAGCAAAGCCCTTGTTAATGAGTTCAAGAAAAGCAAGACCCCGAAATTTCTTGTCGCTGATTGTAAATTATATCATCAAAATAACGCCGAGTTTTTATCTAAGATTCAATTTATAACACTCATTCCTTCGACAATTTCGCTCGAGAAATCCTCCATCTCAACCGCTATTAAAAATAACAGTTGGATAAAAATTGATGATAACTATCACTATGTTGTTAATAATGTTGAGCACATGGGAATAAATCAGCGATGGATGGTTGTTTACTCAAATGCAGCAAATAACCGTGCAGTAAAAAGCATCGCTCGACAAGTCGAGCGTGCGCATACCCAGATTAAAAAAGCCCTTTATCACCTACAAGCACAGCGGTTTGCATGTCAAACCGATGCACAACGTGAACTTAATAAGTTAACGAAAAAATTTAAATATCATAAAGTGGCAACGATGCAGTTCAATGAACATAAAGTATACGAAGGGAAAGGCCGACCTAAAAAAGGTGCGCCAGTGAAATGTATAGAATGGCAAATAAGCGCAGAGATTGAAGAGAATGGCACTGCAATTAAAAAGGCAATAGAGCAAAAGTCATGCTTTGTATTAGCAACAAATGCAGATGAAAAAGACCTAAGTCCAGAAGATTTACTCACACATTACAAAGCACAGTCTGAAGTAGAAAAAGGCTTTAGATTTTTAAAAGATCCGTTATTTTTTGTCTCATCATTATTTATAAAAAAGCCAAGCCGAATAGATGCACTGTTGATGATAATGACACTCTCTTTATTAGTATATTCAATAGCTCAAAGACGATTAAGGGCGAACATGGAGAAAGTAAAAGCAACCATTCCAAACCAAATTAATCAGCCAATAGAAAGACCCACATTAAGGTGGATATTTCAATGTTTTGAAGGTATCAATTTAGTTCAGCATGGAGATAAAACCTACTTAGATGGGTTTAATGAGCTACGAGAAAAAATAATAAGATTCATTGGCGGTCACGCTATGCATTTATATAAAATAGAAAAAGTGGTATAGGGGTCTGATCAATGTCTGTTAGACAGTATTGATACATCTATTTTGTTGCAAACTCAACAAGATGACCGCTTACACGCTATAACAATCTCAAAATTTAATGAATTAGTTGATGCTGTCAACGGTATTGAAACGGGCGGTTCTGGTGGTGGTGGTTCCGGTGGTGACGGTTCTGGTGCTGGCGATTGTGAGGGTAGTGCTGCCGATTGTGTTCCTATAGCTGGCGCTGACATACCAAAAGAAACCATTAACCTAGACCAATACGCAGATAAATATGATGATTGGTTACCTAATGCCGAATTACCCTCTGAAAAATGTATTGTTATAACTACGGGTAAATCCCTTTGTTTAAGCTTTGAAGCCTTTATTTTATTTTTCCAAGCCGTTTCGGGTTTAATGGTAATCGCATCTCTAATGCACAGCGCAAGAATAATTACAGGAGCAATATAATATGCCAGCACTAATACAAGCGTTTTTTATGGGTTTAGCTGCTTTGCTGCCTACGTTAGTATCTAAGGTTCTTGTCGGTTTGGGCTTTGGGTATGTCACTTATGAATTAGGTTCTTTTGGTATTGATTATCTGTACCAACAAATTGCATCTAATGCAGCAGGTTTACCGACTGAAATAATTGCCGTTTTAAAATATGCTAAAACTGATGTCGCTTTCGGCATTATGCTTGGTTCTTATGCTGCTGCTTTAACAATCCGTGGTTTAACAAGTGCGGGTTCAGTCACTAAATTAGGTTTGAGGTCTGCACCATGATTTATTTACGAACTGGAGTACCAGGCGCGGGAAAAACGTTAAATTCTTTAAAGGAAATTTGTAATGACCCAGCGGTTACCCAAAAAACTAAATTTTATAGTAATATAAAAGCGTTCCTTTTAGATTTAGATTTTTGTAATAGTTTTCAGGGTTTCTTTTACGGCCAGTACTACCCATCAATACAAACTACCAATAAAGTAGGGCGCTATTCTAAAATTATTAAAGAGGTTCATGCTCAAAATCGATTAATTGAAATAGGGGACGTGCCTTGGTTAGCACCTAACTATAAACTTTATGACGAACAGGCTGTAATTGATTTGTTTGTTAAGTGGTGCCGCAAGTGTTACCCAAAAGCCAACTTAAAAGGCTTAGATGTATTTTTAGAAGAATCAGACAATCCAACAATTGAATCTATTAAGCTATTAAATTATCACTGGACGCATACAAACGACCCAACCGACTGGCCTAATTTACCTAATGGCTCAATAGCTTTATTTGATGAGTGCCAAGACTATTTTCCGCCAATGGCCAATAGTGCAAAACGGCCATACCATTACACTCAATTTCAAAAGCACAGACACAGCGGTGTTGATATTCATTTAGTTACTCAGCATTACACTTTTTTGGATAACGTCATTCAAAAATGTACGGGTATGCACGTTCATTATTTTAGGCCAATGGGTGGGGCGGTTATCACACGCTTTCAACGTGATAAACAATTCAGCACAGACTATTCTGGTGACTTAGAAAAATGCGCAACATCTACATTAAAACGAGATACTAATTTTTATGGTGTTTATTGGTCTGCCGATGACCATACCGCCAAATTTAAATTACCACCAAAAGCACTTTTGTTTTTACTTGCTATACCACTGTGCATTTATGTTTTTTATTCGTTACTGGTTAGCCTTGGCCTTGTTGGCACCGACGAACCTGAGCTTAAATCAGAAACTAAGACAGAAATTAAGGAAACTAAACAAACCAAAAGTGAGCCGGTTAAAAAGGATCTTGACTTAACTTATAAACCAGAGAAATTCGAGCATCCCTTAAATGACATTTGCAAAGATTATGAGTACGGTGGTTATGAGCTTAAAAAGAAAAACGGCGTTGTTACTGTTGAGCACTATATAAATTGTGTTACTGGTAAAGAGGTAGAGAAACAAAAAACGATCCTCAGTGGTGATGATGAAAACCCCCAAGAACGCCAAGAGAAATTTAAAGAACCTGAAACAATATTGCTAAGCTCAAATTACTTAGAAAAGTTAGGTTATTACATTTACCTTAATGAAAATTTGCCAATTCTTAAATATTCAGGTAAAAATATATACTTAGCTCAATTCTAAAACCACAATAAAAACAATAACTTAAGTCCGATACTATTCAGTATTGGACTTAACAAGCCTTTTTAATATCCCTTAAATTGATAGCCTATAATTTATATTATGTTAAATAGGCTAAATGTGTACTTAATCAAACTAACTATCGGCAATTACGTCACTTATAAACACGGTATTTTAGCCCTTTTATCGCATAATATTTATATTTAATAAAATGCTCTACTTTATTAAATATAAAAACGCTGTAATGACATTTTAATCAACCAAACTATTTAGCTCGTCGGTTAATTGCTTAAGTTGTTCAACCTCTTCATTTAGTTTTTGCTGATACTTTTCAACATTGTCATGCTTACCTTGGCGCTTAGCTTTTTTAAGATCGGTTTTATATTCTTCAATTTCTAAATTTGCATCATCTATTTTTTGTTGTAACTCTGCTTTTAATCCATCTATTAAGACCTTTAGCTTTGTGTGAATCGCCTTGCTGTTTTGCAACTAGTAACTCGCTTTTAACGTTGCAGGCTTTTTTCGCACACCCCGTTAAATCTGCACAATCATCTTTAGCCAATACGGCTGTTGAAACAGTTAATAGCACACTTATTGCGATGCTTTTAATAACTGTCAATTTATAGTTCATATTATCTCGCATTCATTTTTACTCCTATTTAGTAGTCGCTATCGGCAAAATACAGATAGCAACCCTTGTAGCTCTTCACTAATAACGTGTTGTTTTACAACATCTTGCATAGCAGTATTTGATACTTTGTTGTTTAAAATACCCACCATTTTAGCGCTTTCTCCAGCACATAAAGCCTTAACACTGTGTACGCCTAATCTTATTGCTAACATACGATCCGCTGCAGATGGGTTTCCGCCGCGCTGCAGGTGTCCTAGCTTAGTGATGCGTAAATCAATATTCGGGTTAACCGCGCTTATTTTTTCGCATACATGTTCAACGCCAATTTCATCACCTTCAGATACCACCACAATAAAAGCATGCTCACTGTGATAATCGCTAATTTTATTTAGCAAATCATCAATGTCTTTGTCATTTTCAGGGATCAATATTGAGTCGGCGTCAGAGGTTAATCCTGCATAAGTACCAATATAACCAGAGTCACGGCCCATCACTTCAATAACAAACACCCTATTATGTGATTCTGCCGTATCTCTAATATTATCAATACATTGCATTGATGTATTAACGGCTGTATCAAACCCCAATGTATAGTCCGTACCTGCAATATCGTTATCTATGGTGCCTGGAATACCTATGTATGGTATGTCGGTAATTTGTGATAACCATAAACAGCCTCTAAAAGAGCCATCACCACCAATCACAATTAATGCATCTACATTATTATGTTCAATTGTCGCTAAAGCTTGTTCTCTACCCGCCTCATCACTGCGCGCTGTTTTTAACACAGTACCACCTAAGTGCATAGTTTGTTGTAGGCTTTTGCAATCAAGTGTCACTAAATCATTATCAATTAAGCCCTCAAAACCCTTTACGAACGCCAGACACTTTTATACCCTGTTGCTGAGCGGTTTTGGCTATAGCAAATAATGCGGCATTCATTCCTGGCGCATCGCCCCCTGAGGTTAGCACGGCAATATGATTAATTGGTTTCATAGCAGACATTGATTAGACCAAATTCATAAACTTTTATTTAATGTTAGGTTAAAAAAATCCTAAGTTTGCTGTAATTTGATACAATAACACCTCAACTTCGAGGTGTTTATGAACTTAAAAATCAAACGGTTAGATCATCATGGTATTGTTTCAGGTGTCATTGCAGACTTAAAAATAGTGTCCCTTTTAGACCAATATTTACCTCAAGATGAAAAGCAAGAAATTACCCCAGGTGAAGCGGTTAAAGGCATGATTATGAACGGCCTTGGGTTTGCCAATCGTCCTTTATCTCTCAGTCCTCAGTTTTTTACTAATTTGCCTCTTGAACATTTGTTCCGTAAAGGTGTTCAAGCATCGCATTTTAATCGTCATAAATTGGGAAGAACCCTCGACCAATGCTTTGATTTTGGTTGTGAAAGCTTATTTTCACTCGTCTCAGAGCAAGCATGTCAACTTGAACAGGTTGATCGTACATTTGAATCATTAGATACAACGAGTCATTCTCTTACTGGTGAATATGCCGTTGACGAAGAAAATACCGATGAAAATATAATAAGAATCACGCACGGCTATAGCAAAGCTCATCGTCCTGATTTGAAACAAGTAGTACAAGAAATTATCGTTAGCCAAGATGGTGGTGTGCCACTTGCGTGTAAAAACTGGGATGGCAATAGTGCTGATACCGCTATTTTTGAAGCACGCAGCAAAGCCCTTGTTAATGAGTTCAAGAAAAGCAAGACCCCGAAATTTCTTGTCGCTGATTGTAAATTATATCATCAAAATAACGCCGAGTTTTTATCTAAGATTCAATTTATAACACTCATTCCTTCGACAATTTCGCTCGAGAAATCCTCCATCTCAACCGCTATTAAAAATAACAGTTGGATAAAAATTGATGATAACTATCACTATGTTGTTAATAATGTTGAGCACATGGGAATAAATCAGCGATGGATGGTTGTTTACTCAAATGCAGCAAATAACCGTGCAGTAAAAAGCATCGCTCGACAAGTCGAGCGTGCGCATACCCAGATTAAAAAAGCCCTTTATCACCTACAAGCACAGCGGTTTGCATGTCAAACCGATGCACAACGTGAACTTAATAAGTTAACGAAAAAATTTAAATATCATAAAGTGGCAACGATGCAGTTCAATGAACATAAAGTATACGAAGGGAAAGGCCGACCTAAAAAAGGTGCGCCAGTGAAATGTATAGAATGGCAAATAAGCGCAGAGATTGAAGAGAATGGCACTGCAATTAAAAAGGCAATAGAGCAAAAGTCATGCTTTGTATTAGCAACAAATGCAGATGAAAAAGACCTAAGTCCAGAAGATTTACTCACACATTACAAAGCACAGTCTGAAGTAGAAAAAGGCTTTAGATTTTTAAAAGATCCGTTATTTTTTGTCTCATCATTATTTATAAAAAAGCCAAGCCGAATAGATGCACTGTTGATGATAATGACACTCTCTTTATTAGTATATTCAATAGCTCAAAGACGATTAAGGGCGAACATGGAGAAAGTAAAAGCAACCATTCCAAACCAAATTAATCAGCCAATAGAAAGACCCACATTAAGGTGGATATTTCAATGTTTTGAAGGTATCAATTTAGTTCAGCATGGAGATAAAACCTACTTAGATGGGTTTAATGAGCTACGAGAAAAAATAATAAGATTCATTGGCGGTCACGCTATGCATTTATATAAAATAGAAAAAGTGGTATAGGGGTCTGATCAATGTCTGTCATAGATTCACTTTATTCGATAAGCTAAATTGAGTAATTCATAATAGCTGTTTATTAGTTTGCTGTGTAAAGTAAGCGCAGAAAAATTGATCTACTTAGGGTCTGTTTACCTTTCAAGGTTAAATTTGCAGCAGTCTGTTTGGCATTTAGGCAAGGCAGCGCCTATGTGGTGTGGTTGTTCCCCATAAATAGGCGATAACGCAGCATCAATACCAAACAGGCGCTGCCCGAAGGGTTCTGCCTAGGGGCGATTTACTCTTTGTTGCTCGGTTTTTACTTAGCCCACTAGGTTACAAACCTCGCGCCGCGATTAAATCGCCCCTAGTTTGAACAAATTATAATCCGCAAAGGTAAACAGACCCTTGGGTTTAATTGATTATCTGATCAGTAAAAAGGAGCGGTAATAACTTAAAAAATAAGGTATGTTGCTTTTGTTTTTCAAACAACATACCCACTTTTTAATGAAGGGCCGCTGTAAATGGAATATTTTTACAAATTTCAGCTTCTATTGTAAGTAACTCGTCTAAGCGTTCGTCAACTTCTTGTTTATCAAAGTATTCGTACGCAAGCTCTACAAATAAATTTTTATGCTTTTCTTCAGATTTTGCAATAGCAACATAAAAATCTTTTTCTTTGCCTTCAGGTAACGCTTCGGCAACTAAAGAAAAACGTTCATGTCCCCTCGCCTCAATTACACCACCGACTAATAATCTGTCCATTAAAAAACCGTCACGACCATGCCTAAAGTGTGCACGAATTTGTTTAATGTAAGGATCTTTTTTATCGTCACCTAAATTAGTGTCGCGTTCCATTAATAGCTTGAGCACTTGTTTAAAATGAATTAACTCTTCAAGGGCTAAATCAGTCATCGCTTTAACTAACTTACGCTTATCGGGGTAATGTGAAAGCATAGACATAGCCATGCCAGATGCTTTTTTTTCAGCGGCCGCGTGGTCTTGTAAAAAGGTTTCAAAGTCGGCTAATACCGCTTCAGTCCATTCAAATGGGGTGTGGTATTTTAATTCAAACATAAAGATACAACTTATAAAATAATGCGTGGATTTTAACGTATTTAAAAATAAAAATCTTTGTTCGGGTTTTAAATTTAATCCTCATAAGGTAAAAATTTATCAATCCGCCCTTTCGCGGTCGACTCAACTTTTAATGGGTGTTTTATATCATTCCATGCTGTGACTTTACCGCCCATGTTCATTTTTTCAAAGCCAGTTGAGGGGCTCGTGATATTTAAAAACTCACAAAGCTGATTAAAACTGTTAGGATTTGCTATATCTATCACTAAAAAGTCATTTTTTCGACTATTAAAATAAGCCTTAGCGGTACTAATATGCTTTTTATAACAATCAATTAAGTATTCATCATTATTTATATTTTCGAGTGAAAAGTCTTTAAACGTATTCAAATAACACCGCTTTAAATGGATGTTAAAGCCACCATCTACACGGGTTAAGTTAGTGTGCATGCGCTGCAAAAGCTGCCTTATTGATGGTAGCCAGGCACTAAGTTCTCGCTCTAAATAAATAAACTTAGCACGTGGGTAGTGTTTATCTAATGCTTGATAATCGTTAAATATGGGCGTATCTGCTATTGCAACAGCGCTTTCAAAACAGGCGGTAGTATAAGCAGTATGGGCAGTGGCTATACCAAACTCTAAAAATGCATTACATACACTGGTGGTGCCGGTGCGTGGCAAACCAATTATAAATATTTTTTGTGTCATGGCGTTTTAAATGTCTTTTTCTGAAAACCAAAGTGATACATCATTAAGGGGTGTTAATGCGGGTAACTGATTATTTTTTAATTTAATAATGATTTTATTTTTTATATCTGCATGCTCAATCGCACTGCGATTATAAGCCTTAAACAAACGATCAAACTCACCGTTTTTACGCATAATAGCTAAGCCTTTCTCAACCGCTTGCGCTATTTCGGGCTTTTCTTTATTAAAAAAGAAGTAGATTGCACTTGGGTATTGCAAGATTAAATGTGGCACTTTAGCTAGATTAGCATCTGCGTCGTCTTTAAAGGTATTTAGCTCAGTTTCAACCTCTAACACGGAGCGAGGAAACACATCTCCTCGATCTTTTGCCAACATATTAAATAGTGAACTGTATTCAATCGATGTGGAAACTGCTAAACCACTGTCGATGAGTATTTGCGTATCAGGCCAATCGTGACCTTGAATAAAATGTACACCTTTAAAATCAGCAAGGGTATTAATGAATGATAAACCGTTTACCTTATTTTGCGTGGTCACCAATACACGCCAACCATATAGACCTTTAAATATTGGTACCCTTACAGGCAGTAATTCTTGTTCGCGCTCTTTTGAGGTCATTGTCCAGGCAACGTTTATTTCATCATTATTCATAATTTGCTTTAATGAACGGCTTTGTGCCATAGAAACAGTTGAAGCGTTCAATGTGAATTTTTCACCACTGTGTTGTAATGCAGTTTTTAATAAAACGAGTGGGTAGAGTATTTCATTTTCATCACTGCGCATTGTTTTTGGATAAACAACTTTTAAAGTACGCATGTCTATTTTACTATTATTTTCTATTGCCAATACAGAACCTTCCCAACAGCTGGCAAAATAAAGAAGAATAAAAGCAACAGCTGATTTCATTGTAGTTTATCGGCCTAACAGTAATAACAATGCGCTAATAAACACAATAGCAAAGGTTATTATCATGCTTAGCATGCGCGTCTTTAAATTGTTAGTACTTATAGCCGAACCATGAAACACGCGGCTGATAAATAATAAACCACCTAGTGCATGCACATAATGACTCGCTAATCCCTGGTACTCTAATAAAAACAGCAAAATTAAGCTGATTGGCACGTATTCAATAAAATTACCATGGGCACGAGTAGCTCGTTCAAGCGCAGAGTTATTACCATTACCTAATGAAATGCCTTCAGCCTTGCGTATTTTTATAACATTAACGCTCAAGTAAATATAATACAGTGCCAGTAAGGCGGCATAGCTCGATATAATCACAGTATGGTCCAGTTAATTTTTTAATAATAATAACACATAACTCAAGCGGTAAAATCACTTACTTTATTATCAACTATGCTAGAGTGCTTTATAAATTGGAATTGTAGTAAGTAAAAATAATATGTATTTAAGAACAAAAATAACTAATATTTATAGAGAAATAATTAACAGTATTGGATTTTACCCTTCACTCTTATCTCTCGCTTTTTTAGTTTTTGCCATACTAACCATGTCTGTTGAGTACTTATCACCTATTGAGGAATTTAAAGCATTAATTTCGTTTATACTTGTTGATAGCGCAGAAAACGCACGTACCATTTTAAGTATTCTTGCTGGTAGTATTATTTCTTTAACGGTATTTAGCTTTTCAATGGTGATGGTAGTATTAAATTCGGCTAGCGCCAGTTTATCACCGAGAGTTGTCCCTGGGCTGATCACTCGTAAATCAAATCAAATGGTATTGGGGTTTTATTTAGGCAGTATAATTTACTCCATTATTATGTTGATTAATATCAACAAGCTTGCTTATGGTAATACCGCTATTCCTTCCTTGGGAGTACTATTTGCTTTAATTTTTGGCTTGATCTCATTAGGTTTTTTTGTTTTTTTTATTCACTCTATTTCAAAAGCTATTCAAGTTGATAACGTGCTAAATGGTTTATTTAGGCAAACTAAAAAAGAAATCCAAGACATCATCAGCAAACAAGATGAAAACCCCGTTGATAACTTTCCAGAATTTTCAAATTGGTATTCAATAAATAGTATTACTGGAGGTTACTACAAAGGTGTTCACACAAATAAACTTTGTGCGCTGTTAGCTAAGGAGAAAATCGAGCTGCTTATTACGATTAAGCAAGGTTACTTTACCGTTAAGGGTTACCCATTTTTAAAATGTAGTAAAGACATATCACAGAAAGATGAGTTACTAGCGAGGATTTTAGATTGCTTTATTTTTTATATAGAAGAATATATTAGCGATCATTACCGCTATGGTTTAACGCAAATATCAGAAATTGCAGTAAAAGCGATGAGCCCGGGAATTAACGATCCGGGTACGGCGGTAAAATCTATCGATATGCTGAGTATGTTGCTCATTGAACGACTAAAAATTAAAGCTATCAATTATTCGTGCTATCAATCAGAAGGCCCTCCACTGCTTTATTTTCATGAAACCAGCTTTGATGAGCTGCTGCATGACAATTTTACCCCTTTGCGTAATTATGCTAAAGCTGATGCGTATGTAATGACTAACGTTATTGAAGCGTTTAAAAATATTTTATTTATTGCAAACGACGATGTCGATGCACGTAATAGTGTATTTAATTATTTAAACGCCATTGTTGATGATATTAATCAGCACATAGTTAATGAATATGACCGCCGAGAGATCAGTAATATGTTACACGCGATAGTGCGTATTAGTGAGTCACAAGGAAAGAAACTGGTGGCACGTTTTGAGCGCCACCACCGTCAGGCCTAGTCTATAAAATAAATTGCGTAGCTTGAAGCACTAATAGTAATTTCTCCAGCATGATAGGCATCGGGGACATAATTACTTGGTGAGCTATCAGCCATCATCACTTTTTCACTTCGCATGTAGGGTGTTGATGGCATATCAAGTGGGCTTAATGATGCGCTGTAAAGCCCTTTTAGTTCTACATCAAAATCGTTACTTAATTCTTTTGCCGCGTCCTTAGCTTGCTTAATTGCTAATTTTTGTACTTTTTTATGTAGCTCATCGTAATTGCTGGCTAAAAATTGTGTTTGCCTGATTTCATTAATGCCATTATTAACTAAGCTTTGTAGTAACTCTGGGTACTTATTAATTGCCGAGAGTTTAATAGTTAGCGTTCTTGATACTTTAAATCCACTAAACTCTTGCTTGCCTGTTTCACGGTTATATTGGTTATCACGAGAAATAGAAATTTGACCCGCATTAATGTCCGCATCCGTCACGCCTATTTTTTTTACTAAACTTATTGCGTTTGCCATTGTAGTGTCGGTTTGTTTTTTTGCAGCAATTAAGTCTTTATCTATTTCAGTAATGCCCACCGTTAATAAAACATGATCGGGCATAGTCGTTACCGATGCTTCACCTTTAACATAAATATGGGGCTCTTTAGGTGCATTGCTGGCATATGCAGATGTACTGAGTAAAGCGGCTGCTAAAATTGAAAATGTTTTCATAAGTCTATCCTTTTAAATTAATTAAACTCAGTTAACACCCTACGGGGTTAATTAAAGATGAACAAGCATAAAAAAACAGGCAAAAGCCTGTTTTTTCACTCTCTACAGTTACTAAATACTACAACGCTTATAGTTACGGTATTTTGGTAACCAATAGTTCTTATCGATTGCAGCCCATAGGGCATCGTCTGATATATCAAGGGCTACGCCCTCTTCAATTGCCTTCTTAGCTACTGCAAAAGCAATACGCTTACTCAAGGTTTCAATTTCAGTTAATGCCGGTAACAAGCTACCTTTACCCGTGTTGGCTAATGGTGATGACTCAGCCAACATTTCGCTCGACATAATGAGCATTGCATCGGTAATACGCGTTGCTTTAGAGGCAATAACACCTAGACCAATGCCCGGGAAAATATAGCTGTTATTACACTGAGGAATTGGGTAAATCACCCCATTGTAAACAACCGGCTCAAATGGGCTACCGGTAGCAACAATCGCTTTACCATCAGTCCATGTAATAACATCTTCTGGGTACGCTTCTACCTGTTTAGATGGATTACTTAATGGAAAAATAATAGGTGTCTCACAGTTAGCGTGCATAGCGCGAATAACTTGCTCAGTGAATAACCCTGGTTGGCCTGAAACACCAATTAAAATATCAGGTTCAGCGCAATGCATTACATCTAATAATGATGCGTATTCGCCGCTGTAAGTCCATTCAGCTAAGCAATTTGTAGGTTGTGCCAACATTTGTTGGAAATCGCGCAAGCCTTGCATGCCATCAGTTAACAAGCCAAAACGATCAACCATAAATACTTGGCTACGTGCTTGTGCTTCACTAATGCCCTCAGCAACCATAGTACTCACGATTTGTTCTGCAATACCACATCCTGCTGAGCCTGCACCGACAAACACCACTTTTTGAGTAGATAATTTAGCGCCTTTAACACGACACGCCGCTAATAAGGACCCTACAGTCACTGATGCCGTGCCTTGAATATCATCGTTAAAACTACAAATTTCGTTGCGGTAACGTTTTAATAACGGCATTGCGTTAGGCTGTGCAAAATCTTCAAATTGAAGTAATACAGTTGGCCAACGACGTTTAACGGCTTTGATAAATAAATCTAAAAACTCATCATATTCATCTTGAGCGATACGTTTATGACGTGCCCCCATGTACATAGGGTCGTTTAATAATTTTTCGTTATTAGTGCCAACATCGAGCATAACCGGTAATGTATACGCTGGGCTAATGCCACCACAGGCGGTATACAAAGAAAGCTTACCAATTGGAATCCCCATGCCACCAATACCTTGGTCGCCAAGGCCTAAAATGCGTTCGCCATCGGTAACGACAATAACTTTAACTTTGCCTTTTGTGGCATTACGCAAAATATCGTCAATTTGAAAGCGATCTTCATAAGAAATAAATAAGCCACGGGCACTGCGGTAAATATCAGAAAACCTCTCACAGGCATCCCCTACAGTTGGGGTGTAAATAATTGGCATCATTTCTTCAATATGATCGCGCACTAAGCGGTAGTAAAGCGTTTCGTTATTGTCTTGAATGGCGCGTAAGTAAATATGTTTATTCAAGTTGTCATTAAAGCTCGAATATTGTTGGTAGCAACGCTCAACTTGTTCTTCTATTGTTTCGTAACGAGGAGGAAGTAAACCAGCAAGGTTAAAGCTTTCACGTTCTTTGTGACTAAATGCGCTTCCTTTATTCAATAGCGGGGTTTCAATAAGGCCAGGGCCAGAATAAGGAATGTAAAGATAATTTGGATCGGTATTTGTAGTCATATTTCCAAGCGTTACCTAATCTTAAATAATGATCTGCCATTATGGTTGTTAAGAACTAAATTGCAATGACATTTCAGCTCGTCAGACCATTGAGAATGTTTAAATACACGTGGTTATTAAAAAATAATCGCGTGTATTAACCGAATTTATTTGTTGTTATTTGTTGTTATATACATTATGACAACAAATAACAGAAATCTAATTTATAATTATACATGGTTTAAAATTTAAATGAGGCTTTATTGCTACTCAAATCAGATAAAGCGAGCCCTTCTCTGCGTGGATCAGCTGCACCATAAAGAGCATTGTTTTTAACCTCAACAGCATGTAATCCTGAGTTTAAATCAATTACACGCACAGTGTGACCGCGTTTTTCAAGCATAGGGACGATTGCTTCAAGTTCAGTGCCTTTTTCAATGCTAGTGTAGTCATTACGGTTAGTGGTACGCGGTAAATTAATGGCCTGCTGCGCGCTCAAATCCCAATCTAAAACGCCAATAACAACTTGCGCTACATAATTAATAATGCGGCTACCACCGGGAGAGCCTACCACCAAACGTAAACTTCCATCTTGGTTAAACACCATCACCGGTGACATAGAGCTGCGTGGGCGTTTATGTGCTTCAACTCTGTTAGCCACTAACTTGCCATTTTTTTGCGGTGAAAGTGAAAAGTCGGTAAGCTGATTATTCAAAATATAACCATTAACCATGACTGTTGAGCCAAATGCCATTTCTATTGAGCTGGTCATTGATACCGCATTGCCGCTGCTATCAACAATCGACACATGCGAAGTAGACGGAAGTTCAAAAGAGTCATCATTTGCATAGCTTAAGTAATCAACTGGATCACCCGGTATGGCTTTTTGATCCTTTTCAGTAATTAATTTAGCGCGGGTGGCAATATAGCCTTTGTTTAACAGTTGTTGAGTGGGTACTTGGGTAAAGTCTGGGTCGCCAATGTACCTATTACGATCGGCAAACGCAATGCGCGCTGCTTGGCTAAAGTAATGAATAGCCTCTGCGCTGTTGGCTTTGAAATTTGCCATGTCTTTGTGTTCAAGTAAGCCTAAAATTTGCAGCACCGCGATCCCGCCACTACTCGGTGGGGCCATGGAGCACACGTTATACACTCGATATTTAATACACACCGGCGCGCGCTCCTTACTGGTATAGTTAGCAAGATCTTGCTCAGATAATGTACCTGGGGCAATTTTCGATTGCTGCACGGCCTTTACCATTGCTTTAGCGTTATCGCCTTTGTAAAAGGCATCTATTCCCTTTGCGGCAATGTCTTTATATAAATTAGCCAGTGGCTGATTCTTTTTAATACTGCCTACTTCAATCACTTTACCGTTTGGGAAAAAGTATTCATTGATCACCGGCAACTTCATCACGCCAGGGTTTAACTGCCTAACGAGTAAACCATGTAATCGCGGCGATACTTCAAAGCCCTGTTCAGCAAGCGCAATAGCAGGTTTAAATAACGTTTCCCATGGTAAATTACCATACTGTTTATGGGCACTGGCAAACGCATGTAAAATACCAGGTACACCAACAGAGCGCCCACCTACAACGGCTTCAATCCACTTAACAGCTTTGCCATGTTCATTTAAAAACAAGTTTTCATCGGCATTATTGGGGGCTGTTTCGCGGCCATCAAAGCTAGTGAGTTTATTATTGGCTTTGTTGTAATACATCATGAATGTACCACCACCAATGCCTGATGATTGCGGCTCGACCAGTGTAAGCACCAATTGGGTAGCAATGGCAGCATCAACAGCGCTTCCGCCTTGGGCTAAAATGGCTTCTCCTGCTTGTGAGGCATACGGGTTTGCCGCAGCCACCATGTATTTATTACCAGAAACTAATTGTTTTTGTATTACTCCAGTAGCCGCCTCTGGTTCTCGGGTTTCAATTTCTGTAGCGCTTTGTGCAAACAAAGAAAAAGACAGTGCACTTAGGGTCAGCGAGAATAAATAGTTGAGCTTAAAATTCATAATTAGTGATAAAACTTAAATTGCATTGAAGATAATTGGCATCTTAAAGTTAAACGGGCACAATATGCAAAAATAAATATAAAAAAAGATCATCAAATGCTTAATTTACCCCTTCAGCCGCGCTATGTTTTACCCCCCTTGTGTTTAATTTTATTAAGTACGATTTTAGCGTGGCTTAATATTAATGAACAGTTGGAGTTTCATCGTCAACTCATTGAGCAAGGCCAGCCGTGGCGAATATTTACTAGCCAATTTGTACATGCAAATTGGGCGCATTTAGGTTTAAACTGTGCCGGTATTGTGCTTATTTGGTTACTGCATGGTGAATATACAACGCCTAAACAATACAACTTTAATATTGTTGTACTTGCGCTTTGGTGCGGTTTGGGAGTTTATTGGTTTTGCCCAACAATTACTGTTTATACAGGGCTGAGTGCACTATTGCATGGCGTGATCATCTGGGGCGCAGTAAAAGATGTTACTAATGGGCTTAAATCAGGTTATATCTTATTTATTGGCGTGTGGGTAAAATTAATTTTTGAGCAAATTAATGGTCCAAGCGCAGAAATTGGTCAATTTATTCAATCAACGGTCGCTATTGATGCGCATTTGATTGGTGCAATTGGCGGTACGCTGTTAGCTATCCCTTTAATTGATAAAGTGCTTAAAAAAACCAAACAATAACAAAACGCCACATTGTGGCGTTTTTATATGTTTAGTTAGCAGCGAGTTAAAGTGTTTCTTTGAACAATTTATAAATACGACGGTATTCATCTAACCAGCTCGAAGGCTGCACAAAACCATGTGGTTCAACGGGGAAGATTGCTGTCTCAAAATTTTCTTTCTCAAGCTCGATTAAACGCTGTACTAAACGCACTGAATCTTGAAAAAATACATTATCATCAACCATAGGTGCATTTATTAATAAATGCTTTTTAAGCCCTTGAGCATAATAAATAGGTGAACTACGCTCATAGGCTATCGGGTCAACATCAGGATGGTTTAGAATATTAGCCGTATAACCGGTGTTGTAATGTGCCCAATCAGTCACTGGGCGAAGCGCCGCACCCGATTGAAACAAGTCTGGCGCGGTAAATAACGCCATAAAAGTCATAAAGCCACCGTAAGAGCCACCGTACGTTCCCACTGCCTGAGTATTTACATTGGCATTATCCGCCATCCATTTTACGCCGTCGGCTAAATCTTGTGTCTCAGGTGTTCCCATTTGGCGGTAAATAGCAGTACGCCAATCACGACCATAGCCTTTAGATGCACGGTAATCCATATCCATTACTACATACCCTTCATCAGCTAGTAATGAATGAAACATAAACTCACGGAAATAAACAGACCAACCCATGTGTGAATTTTGCAGGTAACCAGCGCCGTGGTTAAAAATAACCGCTTTGCGAGTTTTGCCTGTTTCACCCTCTTGATAATCAGCGGGGTAATATACTTTTGCGTATATTGGCTGATCTGTATAACTTGAAGGCACAGCAACAATGTTAGGTGCGGTTAGTTTTTTAGCTAAAAACGCCTCAGATACCGTATGAGTTAAACGCGTTGCGGTTGTGTTTGCTTTGGCATCGGCTACATAAAGCTCTGTTGGCATGGTTATTTTAGAATGTCTAAGTAATAACTTAGACTGATCAGGGCTTAAAGTGTAATCCGTCATCCCCTTTAAATCGGTTACTTGCTCGCTAACAACTGTTTGTGGATCAACCCGATATATGTCGTAAAGCCCCGGATGCTGAACATTGGCTTTATAGTATATTGCGCTGTTGTCATCAGTTAGGGTTAAATTCGACACTTCAAACTTACCCTTGGTAAGCGCAGTTGCTTTACCATTCAATGGTTTTTTATAAAGCTGGCTGTAGCCCGACTCTTCCGATAAATAATACAAGGTGTTTGAATTATTTAACCATCCAAAATCGTTAAATGTGTAAGCAATCCACGCATCGTCATGTAAACGATGCTCAGAGACGAGTGTGTTATTTTCAAAATCAACCGTGGCTAACCAACGATCTTTGTTATCCCACGCTTCAAGCATTATTGCCACTTGGCTACCGTCACTGTTCCAGCTGATAGGCGATTGATCCCAACCCCAGTCTGAAATAACGTTAATGCCACGCGGTTGTTTTTTTGATTTATACGTTTTGCCTTCACGGGCGTAGTTTTCTTTTTTAACTTCAGCGAGTACATCGTCATCAAAACCAGGCAAGGTATTAAACCCTAACGTGGTTTGGCTCTGATCTGCAAGGTTAATATAAACAATTTCAGAGGTTTGTTCTTTTGAGTCAGCCACACGGCGGCGAACTTTTTTAGGCTCAATGGTGGCATCATCTGTGATGTAATTAGGCATAATATCGCCTTCATCACGCCATGAACTTTTTTCTTGCACAACCACTATTAACGCATCACCATTAGGAGAAAGCTGGGCTTCATCAACGCTGTTGCCATCGCCTAAATAGTAATGCGTGTTAGCAATTGAGCTATTTAGCGTTTTTACTTGCTCATGTCGCGCATATTTGTCTTGTTTGTTTTTATGCTGCAGTGCAATGTAATCAATCAGCTTATGTTGCTCTTTTGCAATATACGTTGATGGCTCTTTCACGCCTTGTGGTTTGTCAGCGAGTTTTAAATTAGCAATTTCACGGGTTAAGCCTGTGCTTAAATCAACGCTAAAAAAGATATTCCCTTGGCGATACGCTAAGTCACCATTGTTTAAAAACTGTGGTTTTGATTCAGTGGCTGAGCTTTGCGTTATTTGCTTAATTACGCCTGATTTTACGTTTTTAATAAATACGTTGCCCTCAAACACATAAGCTTGAAGTGATTTATCGTTAGAAAATACCGCTTTGCTTGAACCAACACGGTGTAATTTTTCAAGCGCTACTTGCTCTGCTGTTTGCGCATTTAAAGCCTGAGTAAATAAATCTCTTAACTCACTACCTTGTTGCTTGCGTGCATAAATAACCGAGCTTGAATCCGCACTCCAAAAAGCGTTTTGCGGTTGGCGGCCAATCCAATCAGGGTGCGCCATTGCTTGTTCAAGGGTGATTTTTGACACGCCCATGTCTGCAGGTGTGTTAACAACACTTGCAACAGTAGAATTATTTGTTTGACTAGATGAGTCAGTAAACGTTGTACCGGTGGCTGTGCAGCCCGCTAACATAACACTTGAGGCAACGGCCATTGCGATAAGTGTTTTAGAAGATGAAAATTTAAAAATCATAGTGCTTCTTGGCGGTTATTATAATTAACCTCATTTAAGCAAAAACACCTTTATAAATGCAATTATTTAAGATAAACAACGCTGATATTAAGTTAAGTCGCCTTGTTTAATCGACCGTTAAATCTAACCACACTAAACGATGATCACTTGATGCGTTTCTATCTTTAATTAAACGATATAACTCGCTTTGTTTTTTCGGCCAAAATACGCCGCCATCTTTAATGGTTAACCCATAGTTTGAAGGCAAAACGTAATCAACGCGTGCCTGCCAATTAGCGGTATAATTTTTAGCATAAGCTTGCGGGTATTGCTCTTTAGCGCCCTCACTGGTTGGAATAAAACCGGCATTAATCATCGGGCTTTTAAGTAACTGATCCGTTGTATTTTCTCTTTTTTATCGCCCTCAGGCGCGGCATTTAAATCACCTAAAATCACAAAGCGTGATTGCCCAATAAGTCCACCTTTTTTACCATTATCGTCATACAGGTAACTTTCGTTATTAACGTAATCGGCAATAAGCCTAATTTCATCATGATTACGCTTTCCATTTCTATCTTCATCACCATCAAACACAGGCGGCGTAGGGTGCGATGCTAACATATGCACTACTTTGCCATTTACTTTTACAGGTATATCCCAGAAAGATTTTGAGCTCAGCCTTAACATCTCCCACTCTTGATCGTTGTACCAATTTTCACCAGAGGAAGGATGAATTGGCATGTGTGCATTAGGCATGTCTTTGTATTTAAAGGTTTGCAATGTTCTTATATTGTCAAAATCAATTGGGTAACGAGATAAAAACGCCATGGCGTAATGACCTTCAAAAAAACCAAAACCGTGTGCGTCACCCATTATTTTAGTTTTTTTGCCATCATTATCTAAATCAAATTCAGTCGCTAAGCCTGTATTAACCGGTGCAATATACACATACGGATAGTCAATCGCCGCTTGATTATTTTGCTCTACATTTAAGTAATGTTTTTTAAAATATTCAATGCCCTGAGATTTTGGCACAAAATCAAATTCGTTTAAAAGCACCACATCTGGGCGAACGCGTTGAATTATTTCAGCAATATTTTTGATTTGCTGGTGGTTAGAGCGAAGCGCATTCACCAGTGCATCACTTTTTACTTTCTCACTTTTAGCGGTGTAGTTAGTGGCGTCCATGCTGACATTAAAGGTTGCTACGCGGAGCGATTCAGCCAGTACAGGGCTGGTACAAAAAACAGCAAATAATACACAGCTGATAGTTGTAATACTCAGATTACGTTTCATTATATGAATCCATCTAAAATTAATAATAAAAGAGTGCTGCTAACAATAACCCACAAAATAATAGCCATCAAAAACGGCTTTATACCGGCTTGTTTAAGCACTGATAACGACAAACCACTGCCAATTAAAAACAACGTCATTACTAATAATTGCTTAGCTGCACTATTAATAAATTCCCATGCGGCTGAAAATGACGGTATGTAGGTATTAATTAATGCGGCTAATAAAAAGCCAACAATAAATAAAGGGATCGTCGCCTTTTCATCAGAGTGCATAAACACACCGGCTACAGCCGTATAAGGAATAATCCACATTGCCCGCGTAAGCTTAACTGTTGTAGCTATACTTAGCGCTAGCGCACCATAGGTAGCAGACGCTCCCACCACACTGCTAGTATCATGAATAGCTAATGCTGCCCATAATCCAAACTGTTGTTGGGTTAACTCAAAATAATGCCCAATTGCGGGAAATAGTAATAATCCTACGCCATTGAGTAAAAATACAATCCCTAAGGCAACAGCCACTTCATGATCTTTTGCCTTTATAACGGGTGCCATAGCAGCAATAGCACTGCCACCACAAATAGCAGTCCCAAAAGAAATTAACACGCCCGTATTACGATTAAGCTTAAACACTTGAGTTAAAATTTCACCAAGGCCAATTATAGCAGTGATGCTTATAACTGTTAGTACTAAGGAGCTGCGACCAACCTCAATTACCTGATTAAAATCAACCGCAAAACCTAAGCCTACCACAGCCAGTTTTAGCATCCATTTACTGGCTTTTTGTGAGAAATCAGCAAACGGATTACCTAATATGATGGTAAACACTGTCCCCATAACTAAGGCACTCCCAGAGCCTATAAATGGGGTAGCACACAAAGCAAGTAATACAATAAATAAAGGTTTATGAAATTTAGTCAACATCATGCCTAAGCCTTATATACAGGTACAATATTATCAACAATATGTTGTTTAAATTATAATAGCGACTTACTGGTAGCTAACACGCCCGGATAATCTTGCTCTGACAAACACATTACAAGCTCGCCAAGACGCTCACCTAATTGCTGTAAATTATCGCCCGATACATTGATATGCCCCATTTTACGACCTGGTTTTACACTTTTACCGTACCAGTGGCTGGTTACATCGGCTGTTTTAAGCACATCAGTGGGTATATTCGCTTGGCCTAATACGTTGATCATAGCCGTGGGTTGCTTCATTTGCGTGTTACCAAGTGGTAAGCCAGCAACAGCGCGCATATGATTTTCAAATTGTGAACAATGAGTGCCTTGTTGTGTCCAATGGCCTGAATTATGAACGCGAGGTGCTATTTCGTTAACTAATAACGTACCTTGTACATCAAAAAACTCAATGGCGAGTACACCAACATAGTTAAGCTCATTAGCAATGCGGGTAAACGCCGTAGTTGCTTGGCTCTCTACTTGGCTATTGTTTTTACCTGCAAGCGAAAGAGTTAATACACCCTGGGTGTGTTGATTTTCAGTGAGTGGATAAATAGCAATATTACCCTGTATATCACGCGCGCCAATGATTGAGACCTCACGATCAAACGGGATCATTTTTTCCGCGATAATAGTATGCGGTGCTTGTTCGGTGCCCAATGCTAAAAAATCGGCCATTTCAGCCCAAATTTGCTCAATTTGATCGTCTGATTTTAAACGCCATTGGCCTTTACCATCGTAACCCGCTTGGCATGTTTTAATGACTAATGGCTTACCGAGTGTTTGGACTGCAAGTTCAAGCTGCGCTTTTTCTGTAATTAACTGATATGGCGCACAAGCCACGTCGGTTTTATCTAGGAGCGCTTTTTCAAGCGCACGGTCGCCACCGATTCTAATGGCTTGTTTACCCGGATAAAACTTATTGCTATTACAGCAAAGTGTTAATACATCATCTGAGATATGTTCAAACTCAGCGGTAATCGCATCAGCATCATTAATCGCTTGTTCTAATGTGGTTGAATACACTTCATTGGTCAGCGGATGTACCATTTTTTTACTGCCTACATCATAGGCCACCACATTTAAATTAAGCGGTGCACCAGCTAGACTCATCATTCGCGCTAGCTGCCCAGCCCCTAAAATTAAAATAGTCATGATCACTCTGCAGGATTTGGGTTAGCTAAAATAGTCTCAGTTTGTTCTTTGCGGAACGCTTCAATTTTGGCGAAAATTTCAGGGTTTTGACAGCCTAATATTTGTGCCGCCAATAAACCCGCATTGGCAGCGCCAGGCTCACCAATAGCAAGTGTGCCTACTGCAACACCTTTTGGCATTTGGCAAATAGACAGCAATGAATCAACGCCATTTAATGCTTTTGACTTAACAGGAACACCTAAAACAGGCAAAGAGGTAAATGCTGCAGCCATACCCGGTAAGTGCGCCGCGCCACCGGCGCCTGCAATAATTACTTTAATACCACGGTCACTAGCTGAACTTGCATAATCGGCAAGTAATTGAGGAGTGCGGTGTGCAGAAACCACTTTAGTTTCGTAGGCAATGCCAAATTTTTCTAGCATCAACGCAGCGTGTTCCATGGTTGGCCAATCTGATTTAGAACCCATAATAATGCCAACAGTCATAAATACTCCTCAGTAATGTATTTTAAAATAGCGGACTTATGTCCGGTTTTATGGCGGGTATTATATACTTAAACACCGCAATAATGCGACCAGCAGGCAATAAAAAAGCCATGTTAAATATGGCTTTTTAAAACAGTAGAAAATACTCGCGATTATGCTTCTTTACTTGCCAAGTATTCTGAGTAATTTCCTCTAAAATCGATAATATTACCGTCTTTAATTTCCCAAATACGGGTAGCAACCGATGATACAAACTGACGATCGTGAGAAACAAACAGTAAAGTCCCTTCGTACGCTTCAAGTGCTAAGTTAAGCGCCTCGATAGACTCCATGTCCATATGGTTTGTCGGTTCATCCATTAACAAGATATTAGGCTTGTGCATCATAATTTTGCCAAACAACATTCGCCCTTGTTCACCACCTGAGATCACTTTCACTGATTTTTTAATATCATTTTGAGAAAACAACATACGGCCCAAGAAGCTGCGCACAACTTGCTCGTCATCGCCCTCTTGTTGCCATTGCTCCATCCACTGAAACAGGTTCATATCGGTAGCAAACTCATCAGCGTGATCTTGTGCGTAGTAACCAATATTCGCATTTTCTGACCATTTAAATTCACCGCTTTTTGGTGCTAAACGCCCTGCTAAGGTGTTTAATAGTGTGGTTTTACCCACACCATTTTCACCAATAATAGCAATACGCTCACCTACTTCTACTAAACCTTCTAGGCCTGAAAATAACGTTTGCTCAAAGCCCTGCGATAAACTGGTCATTTCAAGTGCATTACGGAACAACTGTTTTTCTTGCTCAAAGCGAATAAACGGCGACTGGCGAGATGACGCTTTTACTTCATCTAACTGAATCTTATCAATACGTTTGGCACGAGAGGTTGCTTGTTTGGCTTTTGACGCATTGGCAGAAAAGCGCGATACAAACTGTTGAAGCTCTGCAATTTGGCTTTTCTTTTTCGCGTTTTCACTTAATAAACGTTCGCGTGCTTGAGTAGCTGCAAACATGTATTCATCGTAGTTACCCGGGTAAATACGTAGCTCACCGTAGTCAATATCGGCCATGTGTGTACATACAGAGTTTAAAAAGTGACGGTCATGCGAGATAATGATCATAGTACAGTCACGCTGATTTAATACATCTTCAAGCCATTTAATGGTGTAAATGTCCAAGTTATTAGTTGGCTCATCGAGCAGCATGATATCAGGGTCTGAAAACAACACTTGAGCTAATAGCACGCGCAGTTTAAAACCCGGTGCAATTTCTGACATAGGGCCGTAGTGTTGCTCGGTAGCAATACCTACACCTAACAATAACTCACCGGCTTTAGACTCAGCCGAGTAACCATCCATTTCAGCAAACTCAGTTTCAAGGTCGGCCACTTTCATGCCGTCCTCTTCACTCATTTCTGGTAAGCTATAAATACGATCACGCTCTTGTTTTATATCCCAAAGCTCTTTATGACCCATAATAACCGTGTCAATCACAGAGTATTCTTCGTAGGCGAACTGATCTTGATTTAGTTTAGCAACACGCTCATTAGGATCCGTGCTTACATTACCCGAAGATGGTTCAAGCTCACCACTTAAGATTTTCATAAACGTTGATTTACCACACCCATTGGCACCAATTAAACCATAACGGTTTGATTCGCCAAATTTAGCTGAGATATTTTCAAATAACGGTTTAGCACCAAATTGCATGGTGATGTTAGCTGTACTAATAATAGCGCTACCCTCCAAGGGAGACTGAAGTATTTAAATTGCGTGCAGTTTAAACCAAATAAGCGATTTTTTCTATGAAAGTTTAAGGGGCTAGCACAACCAAATAGCGGATTTAAAAGTGGATATAACCAGTTTAAAAAAGCGTAAACACCCCCATAATTAGTGCACAGTAAAAATATAATTTACAAAAAACGGCATTACACACCAAAAACTAAATTAAACGTGTTAAAACGCTAATTGGTCGCATTTTACTTTTATTAACATTTAATCTGGATATATTAACGTTTTTTATGCTGTTAGAGTTTTAGCTCTACCTATGCCGACACTGGCAACTATGAAAAAAACTCATCACAACAACCTCTCTATTTAAGCCTTATGTCTAATTTAAAAATTTGACATCAACAAATACCCATACAAATTAAAAACAGCATTAACTTAAAATGAACAAACTTAGCTTTTGTTTCAATTTTGTATTGATAATTTTTCACTTTTGAGCCTTTTGTTGCTTTGCTAGTCTGCACCACTTCGAATTTAGTAACTTAAAAAACGTCTTTAATTTAGGCAAGGCACACACAATGAAAAGAAAATTAGTATCGCTAGCAATTGCGGGGATTTTAGCTGCTCCAAGTGTTTCAGCAATTGAAGTTTTTAAGGATGAAAAAAACACAGTCGCAATTGGCGGTTATATAGATGCGCGAGTAATTAATACTCAAGGTCAAAATGAAATAGTTAATGGTGCCTCACGAATTAATTTTGACTTTAAACGTCAACTAAAAAAAGATTGGCAGGCAATGGCTCTAATTGAATGGGGCGTAAACCCTGTTGGCAGCAGCGACATTGTATACAACAACCGCTTTGAATCTATTCAAGATGAGTTTTTATACAATCGATTAGGTTACGTAGGTCTCAAACACGATAAATACGGCCAAATCACTATTGGTAAACAATGGGGTGCATGGTTTGACGTAGTATATGCAACTAATTACAGCTATGTGTGGGATGGTAACGCCGCAGGTGTTTACACTTATAATAAAGACGACGGTGCGGTCAATGGGACTGGCCGTGGTGATAAAACACTACAATACCGTAATAGCTATAACGACTTTGACTTTAGCGTACAAACACAGTTAAAAAATAGTGCCTTTTACACCTGTGACGTTAGTGATATTACAGAATCACAGTGTCGAGCAAATTTTGAATCAGGCAATGTAGATGCACAACAAGTTGAGTTTAATTACACCTTCGGCGGCGCAATAACTTACAATGTAACCAATAAGCTAAAACTTACCGCCGGTGTTAACCGTGGCGAGTTCGAGTTAACCTTTGGCGACGGTACAATGCGTTCAGTTGACGATTTAATTTATGGCGCGGGTATTATTTGGGGCAACATTGATGCCCCCGGTTTATACGTAGCTGCAAATATAAATAAAAACGAAAACCACGATACCGATAATATTGGTCGTTTAATTAAAGATGCCATTGGTATTGAAACATTTGTTTCTTACCGTTTTGAAAACGATTTTAGACCATTTTTTGCTTACAATTTATTTGACGCCGGTGATGACTATGTTATTCAGCCAAACTTTAACGCTGATCCTAATGACGTATTTAAACGTCAATTTGCTGTAATTGGTGTGCATTACTTAATTGATCAAAACAGCCAACTTTACGTAGAAGCACGTAAAGACTTTGGTGATTTTGAAAGTAATAATAAGCAGCAACAAGCACAAATGGAACAATCAGAAGATGACGGTATCGCATTTGGTTTTAGATACGTACTTTAATATAGCTTAGTACTTAAGCCCTGCAAAATAGCAGGGCTTTTTATTTGTCTTGCTGAAGATTTAACTACTTTTTCTTAAATGCTTTTTTTAACGCACGAGTCCCCTTTTTTGGCCCTAAAATAAGCCACAAAAAGGCAACCCATCTGAGACTAAAACGGCTTTAAGTATTGGCCCGAGAATATAAGAATAAAAATAAATAAGTGGAATAAAAAGTACATAACCAATAACACGTTTGATAAACTCCATCTAACACCTTTTAATTAATTGAGCATGCTCATAAATTTGATTGAGCGCGCTCAACCAATCAAGCGCTGATTTAAGCCCAACGTCCAACTAAACTATAAAGCATTGAATATAATGAGTAAAAAAGAAAAAACACGGGATAAAATTTTAGCTTCAGCCTGGGAACTGTTTTTACTACAAGGCTACGATCATACATCTACTAGAGAAATAGCCGTTACAGCGAATGTTGCTGTTGGCACTGTATTCAGCCATTTCGAAAATAAAATTGATTTATTAATGGCCGGTATGCAGCAACAAATAGCGGTTATAATTGACCAAGCTAAGCAATTAGATACGCAACACTCTCCTCGATTAAAGCTACGTCACTATGCTCATCCACTTTATTCTTTTTATTGTGAAAATAGTGAATTTAGTAAGCTTTTAATTAGCGACATTATTTGGCGGGCGGACTTTTTTAACGCGCAAACAGGTGAATTTAAAAAGCTGCTTTTTAGCGAGCAACCAGAATTTGATGAAACAAAAGCTAGTGTGATGATGGACTGCTATTTTATGACCCTTATATCAGGCTTAAACGAGAAACTCCCAAACGCCGATAACATGCTGAGGCAGTTAAGTAACAAAATAGCGCTTTTGTAATTTTAAGCCAAAAGTGTATAAAGCGGCACTGATATTGATAAAAGCGCCCACCTTTTTAGTTTTGTTATTTAAATCTTTCATTTAACTCCCCCAGATAACCAAAAGCAACAAACTCACCATTAACATTTATTTGTCAAACTTATGTTGTGTTTTATGCTGTTGTTAAGTTTATTTTTCATCAAAATTGAGTATGATGTGTTCTTTTGGGTGGAAATATAAGCGCTGCAAATATTATAATGGGCTTTTGCGTATCAAGTACTTGTGCCAAATACCATTGTTTAATTGTTTATTAAACACAAACCCAAGCTTAGTAAGTAAGTTATAACTACGAACGTTATGTCCGTGAATCTCAGCATATAATTGCTCAATATTTAATGTATTAGGCATTTGACTCATCAAACCATGCAGCACTTCTTGCATTAAACCTTGCTGCCAATATAGTGGGTCTAATTCAAAGCCCAAATACGCACTTTTTGTTTGTTTTTTAATATTATACAAACCGCAAGTACCAATTAAGTTACCTGATAAATTATGTTCAATGGCTAATCTAATCACTTCGCCCTCATAATATCCGTTTATATCATCTTGAATTAATTGTTTAATATGCTCTTTATTAAGCGGCGTTTGGTAATCGTTAAATTCATACACGAGAGGATTATTTAGAATAGTTAAAAGCGCAGCCCCATGTTTGTGGGTAATTAAACGCAAAGTAACACGCGGTAATTTTATAGTTTTAAACATGCCCATACCAAACAAAGTAAACGCGCTTTACTGCTGCAGTTCTATAAATAACGACTGCGCTTTAAATAGCACTTTATATAACGCTATTATTAACATACCATATCGCATTCACAAGCATTAATTGAGTACAGCCATGAGCGACAATTTTAAAGTAATACAGCCTACTACAACCGTTTACTGCCCAAAACGTGGCGAGGGTTGGACCTTAACTGGTATTACAAATATTAACGAGTTTACTTCGGTTATGTTTGATGGCGTGCGTTACACTTTGCCAGCACGTGAAATTATAGAGCAGTTATTACCTAATCAATTAGCCCGTGAGCAACAAGATAAATAACTACTAATAATTTCTGCTTTGGTTATAAAAGCGCTTAAAGTAAATTTTATATAGCTTTCTTAACCATATACGCACAGTTAGCTATTAGCGGGTTAGTGTCTTGACTCGCTGAGGTGTTTTCAACAGTAAAACCTAGTTTTTTATAAGCGGATAAGGCTGGTAAGTTATCTTTATAAACAAACTTGTTTATTATTAAACCAACTCATTAGTTCGGTTATGTGTGCTTTATTTAGTGGCTGTAATGTTATTTGCCTCATAGACTCCTTTTAAAAGGAATCATCCTCGCTATATACATTTACATTAAGCTCGTCTTCATCGCCAAACACCAAAAAATTAATAGGTTTACAGCACACTTGGCAATCTTCTATGTATTGCTCACCTATATCGGCTAAATCAATTAACACCTCAATGGTTTCACCGCAATAAGGGCAACTAATCGATTTTTCGGTTAACTGATTCATACTCTCTCCTAAATAATTAGCGTCAATTAGTTATTTCGTGATTCTTTAATAAAGCGATACCTAAATTCAGATAAATAACCAAGTACCATAACCAGCATCGCAGAATTAAAACCACCGTCAATAAGTAGCGTCCATATATGCTCTTTAGCATTAAAGCTAATGTACACACACATTACAAAAGCAACAATGCTACAAGCCTTAAACATCCATGAATATTCGCCAAAAAAAGAACTAAACACACTCTTCTGTGCTAATTTATTGTCCATAATAAGTCTCCATTTTTTTAGTTTTTGTTTAAAGAATAATTTTAATGCTTCATCTTAATAACTAGCCTGTTGTGTGTCTATTGTACCATTGCAGTAAAATGTTACTGATTGTTTCAAGTAAACTGTGTACAAATAGAGCAAATGAACGCTGCGCCTTTTGTTTATTTAAAAATCATGTTTTGATAACACACAATAAATAATTAGAGAAAATAATGACAAAAAATAATAATAACAGCGTAGTAATACTCAGTGCTGTACGTACCGCCATTGGCGGCTTTGGGGGCAGCCTTAAAAATTTCAGCCCTGCTGAACTAGGCACATTATGTGCAAAAGAAGCACTAGCTAGGGCTAAACTATCACCCGATCAAGTTGGCTCCTGTGTTGTTGGTAAAGTAATACATAACGGCCCTAAAGACGCTTACCTTTCAAGAGTCATCGGCTTAGACGCAGGCCTACCAATTAGCAGCCACGCAGTTACACTCAACCGATTATGTGGCTCGGGCCTTGAAGCAATCATACAAGCAGCACAACAAATTCAATTAGGTGATGTAAACGCAGCGCTTGCTGGCGGCGCAGAGTGCATGAGTAGCTCAGCCTATACCCTCGAAAGTAACCGCTGGGGGCAAAAAATGGGTGACAGCACCATGGTCGATGAACTCACAACTACCTTACAAGACCCATGGGATGGTAATCCAATGGGAATAACCGCTGAAAACATCGCAAGCAACTACTCTATTAGCCGCGAGCAGCAAGACGCCTATGCAGCAAAAAGCCACCATAAAGCAGCAAAAGCCATTGCTGCAGGCCATTTTAAACAGCAAATACTCCCTATTGAAATCAAATCAAAAAGTGGCAGCCATATTTTTGATACTGACGAACATGTTCGCGCCGATACTACAGCCGAGAAGCTCGCTACACTAAAGCCCTACTTTAAAAAAGATGGCACCGTTACCGCTGCAAGCTCATCAGGTATAAACGATGGTGCAGCCATGTTGGTACTTATGTCAGAAGAAAAAGCCAATGAGCAAGGCTTAAAACCGTTCGCTCGTTTAGTGGGCTATGCCAGAGCGGGCGTTGATCCTACTTTAATGGGTATCGGCCCTATCCCTGCAGTAAAGCAGGTTTTTGAAAATACGGGTTTAACTATTGACGATATAGATGTGATTGAGTCTAACGAGGCCTTTGCAGTACAAGCACTGTGCGTTGCTAACGAGTTAAACTTTCCTGCGCATAAAGTAAACCCCAATGGCGGTGCCATTGCCTTAGGCCACCCTGTTGGCGCAACGGGCGCTATACTAACCACCAAATGCTTGTACGAACTCAAACGAATTAATGGCAAATATGGGCTAGTCACAATGTGTATCGGCGGCGGGCAAGGCATTGCAGCTATATTTGAAGCGCTTTAGCGCAAAGTTTGTAACAGCAATTTTATATTAGGCTGGGTATAGATGAAAATAACTACCTATTCCCAACCTGCCGCTCACAGGGTCCGCTATCTTTATCTCTCTCCAGTTTCATTAGACCATTACACATTTGGTAAAGTTAAATGAAAAATAACGTCTCTGGATAGAGAGTAATTTGGCCACAACATTAGCGGCCATCGCAACGAAATATTGATTGTGTTTTAATCAGCGGGCATAAATGACCCTCACTTGGTATTAGTCACAACTGAAGCTTGGTTTAATATTTAAAAACCGGTTTTATACACACTCAAATCAATACTAAAAATTACGCGTAAATCAAATACCTTTAATACCTTACATAAATACTTTCTTTTCTTTAAATTACTATATAAGTTAATAACGTGTAAGCCACCAGCATTTTAAAAGCGGTTCATAAGGTTCTTTTGTAAATTTGATGTCTGAAGTCAAGATCTGATAATCATTGGTTTCTAAGAGGCAAATAATAGTTGGTTAAAATAAGCAACGAAGGAGCAAAAACCAACTGTTATTTGTCCTTTTGAGTGACTTGATATATTTTTTGTACCATAATATATTATATATAGGTACTTATGAGGTTTTACATCATGGCTAAAAATACAAGCGTTACACTAGGCGATCATTTTGATCAGTTTATAAACCAACAACTTAACACTGGTCGTTATGGCTCAGCAAGTGAAGTCGTTAGAGCAGGATTAAGAGCCTTAGAAGATCAAGAAGCTAAGCTTTTAAATTTACGTAATATGTTAATCCAAGGCGAACAAAGCGGTGTTGCCGAGTACAGCTATGAAAGCTTATTGACTGAATTAGATAAAGATAACCATTAATGAATAAGTTTGTATTATCTTCGAAAGCCAAAACAGACTTAATTAAAATAGCTAAATATACCCAAAAAACTTGGGGACTAGCTCAACGGAATGATTACCTAAAAGTATTAGATAACACGTTCCATTTATTAGCTGGTGACTACGAGCTAGGTATTAACTGTGATTATATAAGAGAGGGTTACAGCAAATACCCACAAGCTAGCCATGTTATCTATTACAAAGAGTATAAAAACAGTCAAATATTTATCGTGAGAATATTACATAAAAGTATGGATGTTAACTCCGCACTCTAGAAAAATATAACGCTGCCAGCAGGCGCGGCTTCGGAATAAAGGCGAAGCCGCAATGAAGTAGACATCGCCGTAACTGGCCTTGTTATAGTTTAAAGGTTCGCCAGCGCTTGGTCCGTACAATCCCAAATCGTTCCTTCCCATCCTGTGATCACCCCTCTGTTGTCGCACTCAGTGCAATACCATTCAACTGCATCCAGTTCTTCGCGGGCAGCCATATAACCGGTTATCGCGCCATTGCAACCGCAAAATTGATGATCACGACATGCAAGGGTAGGCACAACGGTTTCCAGGCCTGAAAAGTCGAGTGTCACCGTGGCAACAATTGCGCCGAAATAATCGGCTAATTCTCTTGCTTCGGGCGGCGTAGAGCTTGTGCTGCCTTTCTCATCGAGAAAATGTTGTAGGTTAATTGACCACATCTGAAGACCATTCCCAGATTAATTGACTATACCGCCCGCCACAAACGCGAGCAACTTGTTGCGAGCCGAGCGCCCAACGGGCGCGTCTTTGGTGGCGATTGTTATATTTCCACTCTAACTAAAGGCGCTCGCTCACCCCGGTAAATACTGACAGGAACGAGTAAACGCTTATCATCCTGCTCTCTAAGTTCATAATAATCTTCGGAAAGAACCAGCAGAAGAACCAGCAGAAGAACCAGCAGGGTCCAGAAGAACCAGCAGGGTCAGGTCTTGCATCTTGCCTTTTACGATAAGAAGCAAAAAGAAAGACCTGACCCTGACGAATCCCCACAATTTGATAATATAAATCAATAAGATAATGTAAAAAATAGTTGAAGTGCACAGCCAATTTTGATCTTATATGTTTTTTCCGACCAAAGAAATTACAAAGTAAATCGACTATGCACTTGAGTAAATTATTACATAAAACATTTTCTAATACAGCGGGTATTATTGATAAGCGTAACCACTGCACATTAATGAAAGCGGTAGAAACACTCTGCCAACATAAGTTCTTATCCATTGCTGCTTTAGGGCGAAAACTAAAGAGCAACGCGAAGGTTAAACACACTATTAAACGAATGGATAGGTTATTTGGCAACCCCCGCGTCCAGCACGCCCGCTACCACTATTACCAAGAAATCACTCGCCGCGTGATTGGTCAAATTAGACGTCCATGCGTGACGATTGATTGGTCTGGGTTAACACCCTGTGGCGAGTTTCATTTATTACGAGCAGCAGTCCCAGTTAAAGGTCGAGCAATGACAATCTATGAGCAAAGTTTTCGTGAATGTGAATACATGAAGCAAAGCGTGCATAAGGATTTCCTCAAAACACTTAAATCAATATTGCCTTCTGAGTGCAAGCCGATCATCGTTACCGATGCAGGATTTCGCAATCCTTGGTTTAAGTTAGTGCTTAAATTTGGTTGGGATTTTGTAGGCAGAGTGAGGCATCAAACACAATATCAAAAGCCAGAAGATGATACATGTTGGTCACCAGTCAAAACACTTTACTCAAAAGCAACTGCAAGACCCGCTTATTTATTTGAAACACAACTCGCTAAAGCCAATTCATTGAGTGGTCACTTTTACTTATTTAAATCAAAACCTAAACAAAGAAAGAAGAAAAATCTTCGAGGAAAAACTATTCGCAGCAGCGTAAGCTTGAAACATGCTAAAGGTGCGACGGAGCCATGGTTATTATTTACCTCATTGTGCAATATTAATTATTCAGCACAAGATATTGTTAAAATTTACAGTCAACGAATGCAAATAGAAGAGTCCTTTAGAGACTTAAAAAACACAAGTAATGGCTTGAACTTACGTCATTGTCGTAGCTATGAAAAAGGCCGCTTGAATGTCGCATTATTGATTGCATTAATTGCTAATTTTATCCTTTGGCTAGCAGGTTTAACGGCAAAAATATTGAATGTGCATAGAAGCTTTCAGGCGAATACGATAAAGGATAGAAACGTGCTGTCTTGTTTTAGTTTAGGAACGCAATACTTCGAAAAATTTGGCTATAAAATAAAATTGAAAACGTTTTTAGAAGCACTCAATCAATTAAATAAGGATTGCCGTGAGTGCTTGTAGCTTGGATAAAAAATGTGGGGATCCCTCAGGACCTGACCCTGAGGGATCCCCCTTAAGATGCAGCTACCGCCATTAATAAGTACAGCCAAAGCGCCCGTGTGCTGCCCGCACTGCAAAGCGCACATGACGTTGTATCTCGCGCGTATTGGCGGTCATATTATTGGGCAAAATCAGGTTGTCGGGCTGACGATATAAAACACGGATGTGATCTTATTCTAAGGAGCAGGAGTCGACGTAACAGCAAAAGCTGATGCGTGAATTAAAGCCATCAAAGAAAGGTAAATACGCACAAAACAGGTAAGTAAGAACACGGCGAAATTAAGTAGACTGCGTTGTTTGTTTTAAGATTTTTTGTAAACTTTTTTTAAGCGATACGCAGCCTTAACCTCACTCGGCCTGAAAAAACATAATCAAGCTGTCCCCCAAAGCTTCTATCAATTTATTTACTATAAATAAGTGTCAACATCAGCAAAGGGCTTGTCCAACAATAGGATTAAGTTGCGGCTTCGCGCAACCTATCCTTATTTATTATATGTTTGGTTACACCTTGTCCGCAAAATAGGCCATGATCTCTTCTGTAGTCATCTCCTTAGTCTCGTTGGCAAAGCAATAATAGCTCGGTCGCATGTCACTAAAATACTGCATATCCATTTCTAACCCCTCTAGGTTTGGAAATAAACCTACCGGCATATTGTACTCACCTGTTTCTTTGAATTTATAAAATAGATGCGTTCCACACTCTATACAGAAGCCTCGTGATGCCCAAGAAGATGACTTGTACATTTTTACTTTATCTTCCCCCTCTAGTTTCACTTGAGTGCCACATTTCACCGCAAAGAAAGGAGCTCCGCCCCAAGTTCGGCATGATTGACAATGACAAACTGTAAACTTGGGATTGATGTTTTCTGCCGTAATTTTTACAGAACCACAAAGGCAGCTAGCCTCAGAATAAGACATTGAAATAACTCCTAAATTGATAAAAACATATAACGCTTTGCCAAGGGGCAAATGCGAACGTTGTTGGCGAAGCCCAGTGAGTATTTGTCCCAGCCGCGCTTTTTGCGGCGAACTTAGGCAACTTGTTAGTTTTTATTATTTGACATACTTTTTAGTTTTAAAAAATCCTGTAATACAAATTACTATATAAAAAACATATAGTCCTATTTTTTCACCCCACGTAGCTTGTGGAAGTAAACCATAAAAGCGAAGATAATCATTAATAATTAACATTCCCACACAAACAATAATTGCAGTAGTTTTGAAGTAGAAAACCCCTGTCGCCTTTATAGTTGTAATAGAAATAACTAAAACGCCCAAAGACAGATAAAAAGCCAAGATTGACATAGATCCTGGAACAACACTTGGTGCAAGAGCAAGAGTTGCTATGATTATTGATAACCACCCTAAGATTTTAATGGGCACTCGACTCCTTTAAAAACTAACGCCGCGCTCTGCGGAAATTTGGGAGCGCCAGCGAGTAAATTTTCCGTAGCAGCGCCTTGTTAGTTTTATCTTCTCTTGCGCTCTGAACGTTTAGCGATCTCTGGAACACTTTCAGCAGGGCTTGCAATGGTTGATATTGATACACCTTCGTCATCTGATAAGGTCTCTCTAAAGCAATGGGCAAGTGATTTTCCTGTATTTCTGGCCATTTCTAGTGCTTCATTGATTTTTTCGCCAGAAATACCACCTTCGGGCCCTCTCACGATGGACTGCATATGAACGGTGCCTTTTTCAGGATTGTCAGTTGTTAATACATTTTCGATGAATTCATCTGGGTCATCTGCCAAACGACCCATATGCTCCTGCATACCTTGCCCTCCTGGACCAAAAGTGTGCAAGAACCCTGATTCTGGATCGTTCTCTAATGTAATTTTTAGCTGATCATCTTTTGAGAAGGGGACGTGATAATCATTGAAATTAATAAATTGATTGCCATCTATTCTCATTTGAAAGTGCCAATGTGGAAAATCCGTTTTACTACCCGCATGCCCCTCAAAATCGTTTTTCGAGCAATCTAATGTCCATTCAATATTTTTCCACTTTATAGTTGTTTCAAACAACTTCCTATCACAGCTTTCTTCTTTAAGGTTGTTTATATTTCTCACGCCAGCCTCAGCATTGGCAACCCATCTCAAAAATGCAGATATATTGTAGAAATCAAATTTGTCAGTAATTTTACTGAAGTCTTTCTTTTTGAATTTCCCCCGCCTTAATAACCAGTGAACACATGGTTCAGATTTACTTATCGTTTTAAATGACTTTCCACAAAGGTAACACTCATCAGAATTGTAGCTTTCTATGAAAGCTGAGTATTCTTTCTCATAGTTTTCTCTTTGTTGTTCGAAGTGCGCCGCCAACTCTTCATGCGTGAGAGAACTTGTTTGATCTTTAAAAGACTGAGCTGCTCGCTTAATGTCATCTTGCACGATACCTCCTAGTAAAACTAACAGCTTTATCAGAGGACACTTTCCTCTTTTTATGAGCAATGTATGTCCTCTTAATTATTTTTAATATTAATAACAAATCCTGTAACACATTACCAGCTTTAAACTTTAAGTCAGGCTGTTCTTTTATTAAAATGCAGAAAAGAGGAAAATGTCCTCATTTCTTGACTTAGGAGGAAAAACGACAATACTGTATATAAATACAGTTAATTGAGATTTAAAATGAAAACTAAATCCCCTTTTCTTAATAGTATTATCAACTATATGTATAGCCATCACTATGCTAAAAAATCTATCGAAACTTATGTATTTTGGATTACTGCCTATATCCATTTTCATAATAAGCGGCACCCTACCAGTATGGGCAATAATGAAGTAGAAATATTTTTAAATCACTTAACAGTCACTAAAAAAGTGGCAGCGAGAACCCAAGCAACCGCTTTAAATGCGCTTGCTTTTTTATATAAACATATTATTAAGAATGAGCTCTCATTAGATTTAAATTTCGTTAAAAGTAACCGCCAACAGAAACTTCCTGTCGTACTTACACAAACTGAGGTATTGCTATTTTTTAGAAATATAAATAAACGACATTATTTGATAGCAAGCCTGCTATATGGAAGTGGTTTACGGCTGATGGAAGCAGTAAAAATAAGAGTTCAAGATATTGACTTCGACTATAAAAACATACGCATTTGGAACGGTAAGGGTAATAAAAATCGTATTGTGACATTTGCTGAAGAATTAATACCAATGCTAAGAAATCAAATAATTCAAGTTGATGAATATTTACAGTTAGATTTAAAAAATGATGCGTACGCCGGTGTATGGATGCCTCATCGACTTAGTAAAAAATACCCAAGCGCTAATAAGTCTTTACAATGGCAGTTTTTGTTCCCATCACATAAATTAAGTACAGACCCTGAAACAGGAGAAATAAGACGTCACCACTTAGATCATTCAGGGGTAAGAAAGGCAGTTAAACTGTCTTCAACAAAAGCTGAAATTAATAAACACGTTACACCACATACTTTGCGTCACTCTTTCGCTACGCATTTGCTGCAAAGCGGCGCTGATATCCGCACAGTACAAACACAGCTAGGTCATAGTGATATTCGGACTACACAAATAATACCCTCTGTATTGAATTAGTGAGCAATTATAGCAACAGATAAATATCTCAGTAACAAGGCAAAAATTTAGTTATATTGTTTGTCTATATGAGAAGTTTTTAACGCAGTTAATGAGTTATTTAGAACGCTAAAATGTTCAACGTTTTGATTCAGCGGGTATCCTACGCATGTTTTACAGCAAGGCGCCAACGCCGTTATCAGACCTTTTTCAAGATTATAAACTTCCCGATTTAAAACAAAAAAAAGCACAGCTAAAGTAGCCATGCTTTTTAAATAAACCTTAATTCAGTTCGTTTTACAAACGTATACCGCCGTCAATCTCTACTACACGGCCAGTGAAAAAGTCGTTTTCGATAATATATTGTGCAGTATGCGCTATTTCAGTGGTTTCACCTAAGCGCCCTACGGGTGTTACAGCTAGCATGCGCTGTTTGGCTTCTGGCTTCATTACATCGGTCATGGCTGTGCTAATAACGCCTGGGGCAATGGCGCCAACGCGGATACCAAAACGGCCAAGCTCTTTGGCCCATGTGGTGGTTAATGCCACAACACCGGCTTTAGAGGCGGCGTAATTTGTTTGGCCAATATTACCCGCGCGCGCTACGCTTGACATATTTACAATTACGCCGCCTTTGCCGGATTCAATCATGTGGCTTGCCGCTTCGCGCCCTGCTAAAAATACGCCGGTTAGGTTAACGTCAATCACTGATTGAAATTGTTCCAGCGACATTTTTTTAACCACTTTACCGTCTTTGGCTTTTATAAACATGCCATCGCGTAAAATGCCGGCGTTGTTAATTAATACCCCAATATGGCCAAAGTCACTGTTAATGGTATTAAATACACTTTCTACTTCGCTCTCAACGGTTACGTTGGCGCTGTAGCCTTTAATAGTGCCTGTTACGCCTGCTAATGCGGATAGCTGCTCGGTTGCGTCATTTAACTGTGCTTGCGCCATATCAATTAATGCAATGTTAGCGCCCATTAAGGCAAACTTTTGCGCCATTGCAAAACCTAAGCCTTGTGCGCCACCGGTAATCACTACGGTATTATTTTTTATTTCCACGATACTTTCCTACTTCGAAAACAATTTAAAAATGGCACTAAAATCATCACTGCCTGCACCTTGGTGCTGCATCATAGTGTATAAATTTTTAGCCATTGAGCCCATTGGGGTTAAAGAATTACTTTGTTGCGCCGCTTCCATCGCAAGGCCTAAGTCTTTGGCCATTAAATCAACCATAAAACCGGGCTTGTAATCGTTACTTGCAGGCGCAGTATCCATAACACCTGGGCAGGGATTATAAAGCTCTAACGTCCAGTTACGACCCGAACTTGCGCTCATAATGTCGCTGAGTACTTTTGCGTCGAGGCCGTTATTAATCCCCATTTGCAGCGCTTCACTGGTCCCTGCCATTAAAATACTCAACAGCATATTGTTACATATTTTAGCGACCTGCCCGGCCCCTACATCACCGGCATGGAATATGTTTTTTCCCATACCAACTAATACGTTATGCGCTTTATCAAACGCGGCTTTTTCGCCGCCAACAATAAAAGTTAATGTGCCCGCGGTTGCGCCTGCTACACCACCCGATACCGGTGCATCAACAAAGGCAATGCCGTGTTCACTTAGCTCTGCTCCCACTTCACGTGCCGATGCAGCGTCAATAGTCGAGCAATCAATAACCAGTGTGGTTTTAGCTAATACATTAACAAGGCCAGTATCACCAAGGTAAAGCGATTTAACATGCTTACTGGCAGGTAACATGCTGATCAACACATCAATATCGGTTGCACAGTGTTTGGCATCCGTAGCTGCAATTGCACCTTTGCTCGCCAAATCATTTACGACCGACTGGTTTAAATCAAATACTTTAACTTGATGACCTGCGTTAACAAGATTAGCTGCCATTGGGCCGCCCATATTGCCTAAACCAATAAATCCTATATTTAGTTTACTCATCGCTTTACCCTTGTAAATTTAGTTGTGAAAAATACGACTCTAGCGGATGATTTTCGCCAAATCTATTAGCAAAAAAACTCTCTACTACTTCGTTTGGTACATCTGCTAACGTTTTAAACTGCCATTGTGGCGCACCGTCTTTATCGATTAGTAAGGCGCGTACACCTTCTTGAAACTCGCCTACTTCACCAGCACGAACTGACATGCCTAGTTCCATTTTAAAACACGCTGCCAACGTTTTGCCTTTGCTATGCGTAAGTTGCTCACTGACTAACGCCCAACTTAACGGGCAACCATGCGCCAATGATTTTTGTGCACGTTGTAGCCACTTATCGTCTGTGTTTAAATTTAAAATGTAGTCAACCTGCTGCTGTAGCGTATCAAACTCAGCTAGTTTTTGAATGAGCGGTAAATTCGCTTTTAAATTACCTTTGGGCATACGGGTTGAATTATTGTCTAACTCAATAAGCACTGAGCTGAGCTTGTCGTGGTTTAAACTTGCTGTTTTTCCCCATTTAGTATTGAGTAATGATTCAACAAGCTCTGGGTATTTATCCGCATTAACAAAATGATCAGCAAGCGATACAAGCTTGGCATCTTCACAATTAATAGAGGCCGATGTTAACCCTAGAAATAAGCCAACGCTTGATGGCATTTTGTGTAGAAAATAACTGCCGCCCACATCAGGGTATAAACCAATGGTTTGCTCAGGCATGGCAATGCGTGATGTTTCGGTAACCACGCGATGACTCGCACCGGCCATTAAACCTAATCCGCCGCCCATTACAATCCCGTTACCCCACACTAAAATGGGTTTGTTGTAGCAGTGAATAAGGTAATCAAGTTGATACTCTTGAGTAAAAAATGTTTCAACCAATGAGCTTGGTTTACCTTCGCTCATGGCTTTGTGTAAGCTCACTACATCGCCACCAGCGCAAAATGCTTTATCGCCTGCGCCTTTAAGTACCACTAGTGCTATGTCTTCGTCTTTGTCCCATTGCTGTAGTTGTGGTTCTAGCAATTTGATCATCTCAAAATTAAGGGCATTTAACGACTTAGGGGCATTTAGGGTAGCAAAACCAATCAGTTTGCCGTTGTGCGCTGTTGCGGTTTCAAATACAACAGGGGCATCGCTTGAGTTTAAAGATGTTAATTCACTCATTAGCGGTTCACCCAATTTGCAGAGCGTTTTTCTAAAAAGGCGTTCACGCCCTCTTGCTGATCTTCGGTATCAAATAAACCAACAAACAGTTCACGCTCAAGGGGTAATGTGGTCGCCATTGGTTGATGACGCCCTTTTTGAATTAAAGTTTTACACGCAGCAACCGACGATGGGCTTTGCTCTGCTACTTGATTAGCTAATTTTAATGCTGCTGCAAAGCTTTCACCTTGTGCAACTACTTCTTCAACTAAGCCAATTTGTAGGGCTTTATCGGCTTTTAAGCGCTCACCGCATAAAATCATGCGCTTTGCCCAGCCTTCACCAACAAGCCATGCTAAATTTTGTGTGCCACCCGCGCACGGTAATAAACCCACTTTTGCCTCAGGCAATGCCATTTGTGCTTGCGCCTCGGCAATTCGAATATCGCAGGCAAGCGCTACTTCAAGGCCGCCACCCATTGCATAACCGTTAATGGCCGCAACCGATACGCCTCTAAAATTAGTTAACGCTTCAAACGCTTCACCAAATACTCGCGACATGTCTGCGGCTACGCCTTTATCGCCACTGGCAAATACATTTAAGTCGGCACCGGCGCTAAAAAACTTTTCGCCTTGTCCAGTCAGTACTAACGCATATATATTTTTATTGCTGTTTAGTTGATTAACGGTGTCTTTAAGTGCCACTAAAGTGTCTTTGGTCCAAGTATTCGCTGGCGGATTCGACATAGTTAAAATGGCTACATGGCCTTCAATAGTTAATTCAATGCTAGGATTAGACATAACACTCTCCTTATAAAACGTCACTGGCTGATTCGGCTAAAATACGACGCGCAATAATGACACGCATAATTTCGTTTGTGCCCTCTAAAATTTGATGAACACGAACATCGCGCACATAACGCTCAAGTGGGTATTCTTTTATGTAACCGTAGCCACCATGAATTTGCAGTGCCTCATTACACACAGTAAACCCAACATCGGTAGCAAAGCGTTTAGCCATGGCGCAATAAGTGGTTTTTTCACTGTCGTTAGTATCAAGTTTAAAGGCCGCTAAGCGCACCATTTGGCGGGCAGCAACTAATTCGGTGTTCATATCAGCAATTTTAAACTGCAATGCCTGAAAAGCAGCCAAAGGCTTACCAAACTGGGTACGTTCTTTTAAATAATCACGGGCAGTATTAAGCGCCGCTTGCGCTGTACCAATAGAACAAGTGGCAATATTAATACGCCCGCCATCTAAGCCTTGCATGGCAAACTTGAAGCCTTCACCTTCTTGGCCTAATAAATTTGCAGCAGGAATACGCACATCTTCAAAGCTAATTAAACGTGTAGGTTGAGCGTTCCACCCCATTTTTTCTTCTGCTTTGCCGTATTCGACACCTTTAGCATCTGCAGGAACAACAAACGCTGAAATGCCACTAGGGCCATCTTCACCGGTGCGTGCCATAACCACTAAAATTTCTGTTTCGCCGGCGCCCGAAATAAACATTTTTGAGCCGTTAATGACATACTCATCACCATCGCGCACTGCCTTCGTTTTTAATGCAGCGGCATCAGAGCCAGAGCCTGGCTCAGTTAAACAATATGATGCCAGTAATTCACCCATTACTAGCTGTTCAACGTATTTGTTTTTAACAACATCGGTAGCAAAGCTTGCGATCATCCATGTTGCCATATTATGAATGGTCAACATGGCTGTGGTGGCCGTACAGCCCATCGCAAGCTGTTCAAAAATAATGCTTGAATCAAGGCGGGATAGCCCTAAACCACCCGCTTCTTCTGGCGTGTATAAACCACAAAAACCAAGCTCACCCGCGGCTTTAATGGTGTCTTTAGGAAAAATATGTTCACGATCCCATTTTGCTGCATGAGGGGCGAGTTCAGACTCTGCAAATTGGCGCGCCGTTTGCGCAAAGGCTTGTTGATCTTCAGATAAGTTAAAGTCCATGGTAGACCTCTTTAAGTGTGTTTGTATGTTGTCAGAGCATCCCTAGAGGGAACTGTTAGTGAGGAGCGACAACACAGTATGCTGTGCCCCTCTTTTTTATTAATTATTTGGTGCACATGTTATTTAAGATTAATGCTCATATTAGGGCCTGAGGCAATGTCATCTTCAAACCAACGTGAGGTAATGGTTTTAGTTTCTGTATAAAAACGTATACCTTGCTTACCATAGGTGTGAGTATCGCCATAAAATGAGCCTTTCCATCCAGTAAACGAGAAAAACGGCAGCGGCACAGGAATTGGTACGTTAATCCCTACTTGACCCACTTCAATTTCATGTTGGAACTTACGCGCAGCCGCACCACTTGAGGTAAATAGCGAGGTGCCATTGCCGTAAGGGCTTTCATTAATAAGGGCAATAGCTTCTTCAAGGGTATCGACAAACATACACGCCAGTACTGGGCCAAAAATCTCTTCTTTGTACAGGTTCATTTCTTTGGTTACATCCGTAAATAACGTAGGACCTACCCAGTTACCTTGCTCAAAGCCTTTTACTGTAAAGTCAGAGCCATCAATTAAACAGGTCGCCCCTTGGGCTTTGCCATCGGCAATTAGTGATAAGATACGTGCTTTTGCAGCAGGTGATGTTTGCGGGCCATAAGCAGCATCTGCATCATCCCACACACCCGGGCGTACACCTTCAAAGCCAGCTTTAATTTCATCAACCCAGTCTTTGGCTTGACCAACAAATACCGCCACTGAAATACCCATACAGCGCTGACCCGCCGCACCTACAGAGGCACCTACCAGGTTATTAACAACATGCGATTTACTCGCATCAGGCATAATCACCATGTGGTTTTTAGCGCCCACACAGGCTTGCACACGTTTTAAGTGTTGTGTGCCTTTAGAATAAATATAGGCACCCACACCACATGAGCCAACAAACGAAATAGCACGAACGGCTTTATCTTCCAGTAAGCGGTCTACTTGTGGTTTTGTGCCATGCACGACTTGTAACACCCCTTTTGGTGCACCGGCTTCTATAAATAGTTCGGCTAAACGCATTGGCGTGAGCGGATCTTGCTCTGATGGCTTTAAAATGAAGGTGTTACCGCATACAATTGCCAATGGAAACATCCAAAGCGGGATCATGGCCGGAAAGTTAAACGGGGTAATCCCCGCACACACACCAAGTGGTTGCATGTAAGAATACGTATCGATTTTGCGCGCTACGTTTTCAATGGTTTCACCCATCATTAACGACGGCGCATTCGCGGCTTGTTCAACTACCTCAATACCACGCCACACATCGCCTTTAGCATCTTCAAAGGTTTTACCTAACTCGTGGCAAATAATGGTAGCAAGTTCATCATGGTGCTCTTTTAACAGTGCGGCGTATTTCATCATAATACGCGCACGTTCAGTGATTGGTACGTCTTTCCAGGTTTTAAATGTTTCACTGGCTGAGGCAATCGCAGCATCCATTTCAGCATCTGTCGCACAGGGTACTTGCGCGAGTATTTCTTGATTAGCGGGGTTTACTACATCAATTAATTCATTTGAGGTTGATTGAACAAACTCGCCGTTTATGAGTAAGGGTACTTGGTGCATAATAAAATCCTATTGATTAATTTAATTGCCGCAGCGCTGTGATTGTTATAATTGCTGCGGCTTTGTTATTAGTTAAAGTGCTTCTATGGCCATAGCAACCGCTTCACCGCCACCAATACATAAAGACGCCACCCCTTTTTTAAGGCCACGATTCTTAAGCGCATGGATAAGTGTTACTAAAATACGCGCACCACTGGCACCAATTGGGTGGCCTAGTGCACACGCACCACCATTAACGTTTACTTTGCTTTCATCAAGCTTTAATTCGTTTATTGCCAGCATGGTCACCATGGCAAACGCTTCGTTAATTTCCCATAAGTCAACATCAGCGGTTGTCCAGCCAGCTTTTTCGAGAACGCTGTTCATTGCGCCCACTGGGGCTACGGTAAATTCACTGGGTTTTTGCGAGTGGGTACTGTGCGCCACAATTTTGCACAGCGGTGTTAAGCCCTCTGCTTTTGCTTTTGATTCGCTCATAAGTATTAGCGCAGCACCACCATCTGAAATAGACGATGAGTTAGCAGCGGTAATAGTGCCGTCTTTTTTAAATGCTGCACGTAAGCTTGGGATTTTTTCAGGGCGTGCGTTGCCAGGTTGCTCATCAATTGAAACTGTTACATCGCCTTTGCGGGTTTTAATAGTATGAGGGGCGATTTCGTTGTCAAAGCTTCCATTTTCTATAGCTGCATTTGCTTTACTTAACGAACCCAATGCAAACGCGTCCATTTGCTCGCGGCCAATGCCGTATTCATCGGCTGTGTCTTGAGCAAAACAACCCATGGCTTTATTATCGTAAGCATCTTCAAGACCGTCACTCATCATATGATCTTTAATTTCGCCATGGCCCATTCGCATGCCGCCGCGCGCTTTAGGGATAAAATACGGTGCATTGGTCATGCTTTCCATGCCACCAGCAATCGCAGAATTAATAGAGCCTGCCTTAATAAGATCATGCGCCAGCATCGCCGCTTTTAAACCCGAGCCGCAAACTTTATTAATAGTGGTAGCGCCGGTGCTCAGTGCAAGCCCGGCTTTGAGCATAGCTTGACGCGCAGGCGCTTGACCTAAGCCGGCTGGCAATACACACCCCATAATTACTTCATCAATTGCATTATTACTTAAACCCGTTTGAGCAAGCGCACCTGCTATGGCCGTTGCACCTAACTCGGTAGACTGCGCATCACTTAGTGCGCCCATAAAGCCACCCATTGGGGTACGTTTTGCCGCTACAATTACAACACTTTCTAAAGACATAAAAGGCTCCATTTTCAATTAACGCCAACATGTTTTATTATGTTTAGCTTAATGATTAATCTGTTTTGATAAATACGAGCATACATAAAATTTACGTTTACGCCAACGTTAATCTAAAATCAACTTTATAATTAGTGTAAAAACTGTAAAGCTGGCTTGATAAAAAATTATTTATTACTGCAAAAATGGCTTATAACGTTTATAAACACTCAACTTCCGCTGTAAATGCGCCTTAATTTTATACGTCTAAAGTATAACAACCAGATCGCACTTTACCTTTACGTAAACTTCACTTATATTGGGGTTATTCGAATGAGGTAAACATGACAATGAAATCAGATAATCAAACAAACTTTGCAAACTCGGGCAATGAGCCGGTTAAAAATGAACAAACGTTTAGCATTAGCGAACTGGCTAAAGAATTTGATATTACTACCCGCTCAATCCGCTTTTACGAAGACCAAGGGCTTATATCGCCTGATCGTAATGGCCAAACACGTATTTACTCAAAGCGTGACAAAGTGCGCCTTAAGCTAATACTGCGCGGTAAACGTTTAGGTTTTACCTTGGCTGAAACAGGCCGTTTGTTTGAACTGTATGACGCTGATAAATCAAGTGCTAAGCAATTAGTTACCATGCTTGATCTTATTAGTGAGAAAAAAGCCGACCTTTCACAACAGATGGATGACATTAAAGTAGTTCTTATGGAACTGGTCACCGCTGAACGTCGCTGTCGTGACACGCTTAACAAAATAGATGAATAACACATAATAATATCATCAACACACAGGAATTAATCATGAGCACTATTTCACTATATAAAGAAATGAACTTTGGCCTTGGCGAAACAGCGGATATGATCCGTAATCACGTGAACAGTTTTGCCAGTCAAGAAATTGCCCCTCTAGCTGAAAAAACAGACCTTGATAATGCATTTCCCAATCAACTTTGGCCGCAAATGGGTGAAATGGGCGTGCTTGGCATGACCGTTGATGAAGAATTTGGCGGTGCCGGTTTAGGCTATTTAGAGCACGTTATTGCCATGGAAGAAATTAGCCGTGCCAGTGCATCCATCGGTTTAAGCTACGGTGCCCACTCAAACCTGTGTGTTAATCAAATAAACCGTAACGGGACGCAAGCACAAAAAGAAAAATACTTACCTAAACTTATTAGTGGCCAGCACATTGGTGCACTTGCAATGAGCGAACCTAACGCGGGCTCTGATGTTGTATCAATGAAACTCAAAGCAGAAAAACAAGGCAATAAGTACATTTTAAATGGTAATAAAATGTGGATCACTAACGGCCCTGATGCAGATGCGCTTATTATTTATGCAAAAACAGATTTAAACGCCGGCGCGAAAGGGATCACAGCCTTTATTGTAGAAAAAACGTTTCCTGGTTTTTCTACCGCGCAAAAGCTCGACAAACTTGGTATGCGCGGATCAAACACCTGTGAACTGGTATTTGAAAACTGCGAAGTACCCGAAGAAAACATTTTAGGTAACTTAAACGAAGGCGTTAAGGTATTGATGAGCGGCCTTGATTACGAGCGAGTTGTGTTAGCTGCAGGCCCTCTTGGCATAATGCAAGCGTGTATGGACATTGTGGTGCCTTACATTCATGAGCGTAAACAATTTGATAGCCCGATTGGTCAGTTTCAGCTAATTCAAGGCAAAATTGCCGATATGTATACGCAAATGAATGCAGCCCGCTCTTATGTATACACCGTTGCAAAAGCGTGTGACCGCGGTGAAACAACCCGTAAAGACGCTGCAGGTGCCATTTTATATGCTGCAGAACTGGCAACAAAAATGGCGCTTGATGCCATTCAAATTTTAGGCGGCAATGGTTACATCAACGAATATGCAACGGGTCGTTTATTGCGTGATGCTAAATTGTATGAAATTGGTGCAGGCACTTCTGAAATTCGTCGCATGCTGATTGGCCGTGAATTATTTACTGAAAGCCGTTAAGGATTAGTTATGACGATTTTAAAATCGAGCGTTAATCCCCACGACCCTAGTTTTGTGCAAAATCATAAGAATATGTCGGCGCTAGTGGACGATTTACGCGATAAAGTTGCCAACATTAGTTTAGGCGGTGGCGCTGCACTTAAAGAGCGCCATGAAGGTCGCGGTAAATTATTTGTTCGTGACCGCATTACCACATTGTTAGACGAAGGCTCACCCTTTTTAGAAATATCGCAATTTGCGGCATTTGGTGTGTATGAACAAGAGATACCTTGTGCCGGTGTGGTTGCCGGTATTGGCCGCGTAAAAGGCGTTGAATGTATGGTGATTGCAAACGATGCAACCGTAAAAGGCGGGACATATTTTCCGCTCACCGTTAAAAAGCATTTACGCGCACAAGATATTGCTGAACGTTGCCATTTACCGTGTATTTATTTAGTTGATTCTGGTGGAGCCAACTTACCAGAGCAAGACGATGTATTTCCAGATAAACTACATTTTGGGCGTATTTTTTACAATCAAGCGCGAATGTCGGGTAAAGGCATTCCACAAATTGCAGTGGTAATGGGCTTATGTACCGCAGGCGGTGCGTATGTACCCGCCATGGCCGATGAAAGCATTATTGTAAAAGAGCAAGGCACTATATTTTTAGCCGGCCCCCCGCTGGTAAAAGCAGCAACTGGCGAAGAAGTTACCGCCGAAGAGCTTGGTGGTGCCGATGTTCACTGTAAAACATCGGGTGTGGCCGATCATTACGCTGAAAATGATGCCCATGCGTTATCGATTGCTCGCCAATGTATTGAGCGAATTAATTACACACGTCCTACCGCCCCCATGTTAGATGACGTAAAAGCCCCTCGTTATGATATTAACGAGCTTTACGGCATTGTGGGGACTGATCTTAAAAAGCCATTTGATGTACGTGAAGTAATAGCCCGCACTGTCGATGATTCATCGTTTGATGAATTTAAACGTTACTTTGGTGAAACACTGGTAACAGGTTTTGCCAGCATTTATGGCAATCCGGTGGGTATTGTGGCTAACAACGGCATTTTATTTAGCGAGTCGGCGCAAAAAGGCGCGCACTTTATACAACTGTGTGCCCAGCGCAACATTCCATTGGTATTTTTACAAAACATTACCGGCTTTATGGTCGGAAAAAAATACGAAGCCGAAGGTATTGCTAAACATGGCGCTAAAATGGTGATGGCCGTATCGTGTGCCGATGTGCCAAAATTTACTGTTTTAATTGGTGGCTCATACGGCGCAGGTAACTATGGTATGTGTGGCCGTGCGTTTGAACCGACCATGATGTGGATGTGGCCCAATGCCCGCATTTCAGTCATGGGGGGTGAGCAAGCGGCCGGTGTTATGGCACAAGTTAAACAAGATGGATTAGCCCGTAAAGGCGAAAGCATGAGCGAGCAAGAAGTTAGCGATTTTAAACAGCCCATTATTAGTCAATACGAACAACAAGGTCATCCATATTATGCCAGTGCCCGCTTATGGGACGATGGCATTATAGACCCCGTCGATACACGTAATGTATTAGGGCTTGCATTAACTGCAGCTAAAAATGCACCACAGCGTGAATCAAAATTTGGCGTATTTAGAATGTAATGGGAGTTTAAAATGTCAGTAACACTACACATATCAAAATCTAATGTGGCTGTACTTGTTTTAAGTCGCCCAGAAAAACGCAATGCATTCGATAGCGACGTTATTCATGAGCTTATTCAATGTATTGAGCATGCTAATACGCTCGATATTCGTGCTTTAGTATTAAAAACAGAAGGTAAGCATTTTTCAGCCGGTGCCGATTTAGCCTGGATGAAGTCGATGGCGGATAACAATTATAACGATAACCTGGCTGATTCAATGCAACTGGCTAAGCTCATGCAGGTATTAGCACAAAGCCCGCACCCTACTATTTGTGCGGTACAAGGTGCTGCCTTTGGGGGGGCACTAGGATTAATTGCCTGCTGTGATATTGCACTGTGTAAAGACGATGCGCAATTTTGCCTAAGTGAAGTTAAATTAGGGCTTATACCTGCTGTGATCAGCCCTTATGTGATTAAGGCTATTGGTGAACGTGCGGCACGCAGATACTTTTTAACCGCTGAAATTTTTGATGCCCACACGGCAAAGCAATTGGGTTTAGTCCATCAAATTACCGGTAACTTAGACTGTGCCCTTGATAACTTGCTGCAAACATTGATTGATAATGGCCCTGTAGCAGTTAAAGCCGCAAAAGCACTTATTAACGAGGTTGTCAATAAAGAGATAAACGATGAGCTAATAGCACTAACCGCAGAGCGTATTGCCAAAATTCGTGTATCAGCTGAAGGCCAAGAAGGACTGAGTGCCTTTTTTGATAAACGCCCTCCCCAATGGCAACTCTAGGACGCATTATGAACACAGTACAATTACAAAAAATTCTGATTGCTAACCGAGGCGAAATTGCCTGTCGCATTATGCGCACCGCAAAGCAAATGGGCTTAACCACGGTTGCCGTTTATTCAGATGCAGATAAAAACGCACAACATGTAAAAATGGCTGATGAAGCCTATCATATTGGACCTGCGCCAAGTAAAGACTCCTACCTAGTCGCAGATAAAATTTTGCAGGTTGCTAAAGCCAGTGGCGCCGATTGTATTCACCCAGGTTATGGTTTTTTATCTGAAAACAGTGAATTTGCCAAAGCTTGTGAAGCCAATAGCATTGCGTTTATTGGCCCACCAGCCAGTAGTATCGAAGCCATGGGCTCAAAAACCCGTGCTAAAGAAATAATGGCGGCGGCTAACGTGCCTTTAGTGCCGGGTTACTACGGTGATAAGCAAGAGCCTGCATTTTTACACTCTGAGGCCGAAAAAATTGGTTACCCTGTGCTTATCAAAGCAGCCTTTGGCGGCGGCGGTAAAGGAATGCGCGTTGTAGAAAAAGCAAAAAATTTTATAAGCGCACTTGAGGGCGCACAACGTGAAGCCATCGCCGGATTTGGTAACGATTTAGTGCTGCTTGAGCGCTACGTTAACCAACCTCGCCATGTTGAAGTACAAATATTTGCAGATAATCACGGTAACTGTGTTTATTTAGGCGACCGTGATTGCTCATTGCAACGCCGACACCAAAAAGTGATTGAAGAGGCCCCTGCTCCAGGTTTATCTGACGAACTACGTAAAGAAATGGGTGAAGCTGCGGTACGCTGTGCATTAGCTATTAACTACCGTGGTGCCGGTACCGTTGAGTTTTTACTGTGCGATAATGAGTTTTTCTTTATGGAAATGAATACTCGCCTGCAAGTAGAGCACCCAGTAACCGAAATGGTGACTGGGGTAGATTTAGTGAATTGGCAAATTAATATAGTGGGTGGGCAAACACTGCCATTACAGCAATCGGATATTCAACTGCAAGGTCACAGCTTTGAAGCGCGTATTTACGCCGAAGACCCCGCTAATGACTTCATTCCCTGTTCTGGCACCATTGAAGCCCTTTACACCCCGACTAACAGTGAATATGTGCGAATTGATACTGGCATTGCATCAGGGGATGAAATAAGCCCATTTTACGACCCCATGATCGCAAAGTTAATTGTTCATGATGATAACCGTGACCAAGCACTTTGCCGTTTACAGCAAGCGCTTGAGCAGTTTCATTTAGCCGGTTTTAGTACTAATGTAGGTTTTTTATATAATTTAGCCACGCATCCACGTTTTAAACAAGGCGCGCCAAGTACCCACTTTATTGCTGAGCAAGGTGAAGCGTTAGCTTCAATCAATGAGTCATTATTACAATCAAGTCAGCTTATTGCCGCCTTTGCTTATTTAGAGTCGTTAAACGCGCAGCAAGCACAGATTGATAGTGCCAGCCCTTGGCAACAGCTTAGCGGCTTTATGTTAAATGCACCGCACGCAATTAAAATCCCATTTGTAGATTTACAGCTAAGCGCTATTAAAACAGCGCAGGGCTATAATGTGATACACAGCACCGGCGAATACAGTTTACAAGGGACGTTAAATAACGGTGTGTATAGTGTATTTATTGATGGTGAAAAACACAGTGTGCATGTCAGCATTTGCGAAAATGCAATTACGGTAATGAATAAAGCACTGCAAACTAAGTTTGAACGTGTTGATAAGCATTTTATTAGCTCTCACGAAAGTGACGCCCTGCCGCTTGCCGCCCCCCTCAATGGCACTGTAGTAAAACATTTAATTGAAGTAGGTAGCACGATTAACAAAGGCGATGCGGTGATCATTATTGAAGCCATGAAAATGGAATACACACTGAATGCACCGCATGATGGTATTTTACAAAGCTACTGTTTTGCGGAAGGTGAACTAGTCTCACATGGCGCGCTATTAGCCATTGTTGAAGACACGACTGCCGAGGACGTTGCGTAATGAATGCCTTTGCAAAAAAAGTACGCATTGTTGAAGTCGGTGCCCGCGATGGCTTACAAAACGAAAAAACGGTGAGCACTAAAGATAAAATAACTCTGATCAATGCGCTCGCCGCAGCAGGATTAAAAAACATAGAAGCGGGTGCGTTTGTATCCCCTAAATGGGTGCCACAAATGGCAGACTCAAGTGAGGTAATTAGTGCTCTTGAGTTACCCGATGTTAATTTAAGTGCCCTCATCCCTAATTTAAAAGGGGCTGAGGCCGCCCATGCGGCAGGTATTAAAGAGTTTGCTATTTTTACCGCAGCCAGCGAAGCGTTTTGCCAAAAAAATATAAACTGCTCTATTGCACAAAGCCTTGAACGTTTTAGTGACGTTATGGACTATGCTAAAGCACATAACATTCGTGTACGCGGCTATGTTAGCTGCGTGCTAGGTTGCCCCTATGAGGGCGATGTTGACCCTCATACCGTTTTAGCTGTTGCTGCAAAGCTATTAAAAATGGGCTGCTATGAAATTAGCCTTGGCGATACCATAGGCGTTGGCACTGCCGGTAAAGTAACTGAACTGCTGACATTGCTACTTAAGCATATTGATAAAAATAAGCTTGCAGTGCACTTTCATGATACCTATGGTCAGGCGCTAACAAATATTTACGCTGCCTTAAGCCTAGGTATTTCAACGGTTGACGCTGCTGTTGCAGGCCTTGGTGGCTGCCCTTATGCTAAGGGTGCGTCAGGAAATGTTGCCACCGAAGATGTTGTTTACTTACTGCAAGGGCTTGGCATTGAGCATGGAATTGATTTAAAAAGGCTTGCGCAAGCAGGTTGGCAAATCACTAATGCGCTCAATAAACAGCCTGTTAGTAAAGTATCAGTGGCATTACACACACAATAATTGCAATCGCACAGAATGAGGAGTCACTCATGGCCGGTTTTGATAAGGTAGTTTCGAGTTACGAAGCTGCAATGGAAGGTTTAAAGGATGGCGATACTATAATAGCCGGAGGGTTTGGTTTATGTGGTATTCCAGAGGGATTAATTGCTCAAATTAAAAAAATGCAGACCAAAGAGTTAACAGTTGTATCGAACAACTGCGGTGTTGATGACTTTGGTTTAGGGCTGTTATTACAAGACAAACAAATTAAAAAAGTAGTTGCCTCTTACGTTGGCGAAAATGCCTTATTTGAACAGCAATTACTCAGTGGCGAAATTGATGTAGAACTTACCCCGCAAGGTACATTAGCCGAAAAAATGCGTGCCGGTGGTGCGGGTATACCTGCTTTTTATACTGCCACAGGTTACGGCACCCCAGTGGCTGAGGGGAAAGAAGTAAAAGAGTTTAATGGCCGCCCTTATATTTTAGAAGAGTCAATTACGGGTGAGTTTGCTATTGTAAAAGCGTGGAAAGCTGATCGCTATGGTAACTTAGTATTTCGCCACACCGCGATGAACTTTAACCCCATGGCCGCAACAGCAGGTAAAATTACCGTTGCCGAAGTGGAAGAAATTGTTGAACCCGGCGAACTAGAGCCAAGCCAAATTCATACCCCTGGTATTTTTGTTAACCGCGTTATTAAAGGTCACTTTGAAAAACGCATTGAACGTGTTACCACACGAGATTAAGCAGGAGCACTAAAATGGCATTATCACGTGAACAAGTCGCAATGCGCGTAGCTCAAGAGCTACAAGATGGTTACTACGTTAATTTAGGCATAGGTATTCCGACACTCGTCGCAAACTATGTACCCGATGACATAGAAGTTATGTTACAGTCCGAAAATGGCCTTTTAGGTATGGGCGAGTACCCAACTAAAGACACTGTTGATGCGGATATGATCAACGCGGGTAAAGAAACCGTGACCGCAGCTACTGGGGCCGCTATATTTAATAGTGCAGATAGTTTTGCCATGATACGCGGTGGTCATGTAGACTTAACTGTTCTGGGTGCGTTTGAGGTAGACCAAAACGGCTCTATCGCTTCATGGATGATCCCTAAAAAGTTAATTAAAGGGATGGGCGGCGCGATGGACTTAGTCGCGGGTGCAAAAAACATTATTGTTACCATGACCCATGCCAGCAAACACGGCGATTCTAAGTTATTAGAAAACTGTACGTTACCGCTTACCGGCGTTAACTGTGTTAAAAAAATAGTCACCGATTTAGCTGTTCTTGAAGTTAAAGACGGTGCCTTTCATTTGCTAGAACGTGCCCCGGGCGTGTCTGTTGATGAAATTATTAGTAAAACAGCAGGTAAATTACTTGTTGATGGTGATATTCCTGAAATGGTTTTTTAAACCACTCATTATTTCACCCTGTACCGACCTCATTCCCAGTGCCAATGGCGCTGAGTTACCCAAAATCCCTCGCAAGAGGGATTTTTTTTGCCTTTCTTTAAGCTTTTGCACTATAGTGACAATTTAACGCACCATTTAGGTGAATTTTGCCTAATTAAAAAAGTAAATAACTGATATAGTTAACGTTTATTTTTGGTTTAAATTTTGCCTGTTATAAGGCGATTGAAATAACTTTATATTGGATACCATGCAAACACCTATTCGCGGCCTTCGATCTTTTTGTTTTGCCGCAAAAAGTCTCAGTTTCAAACATGCCGCTAAAGAACTGTATTTGACCCCTTCGGCGGTCAGCCATCAAATTAAACAGCTAGAAGAGCAGCTGGGTATTGATTTATTTCAACGGCAAACCCGTTCCATTAGCTTAACCCCTGCCGGTAAAAATTTTTTTGAAGCGATTTACCCTATCATTAATATGCTAGAAAGCACTATTAACGAATTCAGCCAATTACAGCAAAATGTAAACTTAACTATTACCTTACCTGAATTTTTTGCCAGTGAATTATTAATGCCAAAACTGAGTGAGTGGACCAGCGAGCACCCTAATATAAATTTACATATGGATACCCTTAAAACGCGCAAAGAGCTAACTCGTCAAAGTGATTTATCTATTATTTTATCTTCAAGCAAACCGCTTGATGGGCTCGCCACTGAGTTATTTAACTTAGAGTATATTCCGGCGTGTAATAAAAAATTGCTTGACCAATGGCAAAACGATCACTGTAAGGCACTGAACCAAGTGCCGCTTATTGTACACAAAGCACGCCCTTGGGCGTGGCACCAGTGGGCTGAAAAAGTCGGTATTGCTGACTTTTCTCCTGCGCAAATTATTCAAATAGACAGCATGTTTGGCGTAGCACGGGCTGCGCAGCAAGGAATGGGCATTGCACTTATTCCTTTACCAATAAGCCAAAGCTGGCTGGATGAGCGATGGCTTTATAAACTGTTTGAACAACCACTCACTACCAAAGATAAATATTATTTAGTGCAGCATGGCTCAAGTACCACCAATCACCCGCTCGATTTATTTGCAAAATGGGTGATTAACACCTTTAGGCAAACTAAATAGCACCTTTAATTAAGCGCTCCTTATTGGGCGCTTTTTAGCTAAATTTAAAGTGTGCAACTTTTATATATTAAATATTCCCCTACCGCAATAAAATAAAAATCGCATATTTATCAGCACTTTATTTGTTATAAAAATCTAAAACCCCATAGATTAGTTTTTTTCACTTATTAGTTTCGTTTTTATCGCTTGTCGAAATTGAGTAAAAGCTCTAAAGTTAACCCAACCAAAAGGCAACACGCTAAAAATTATAAAACGTGTTACTTAAATCAGATTTCATTAGTTTGTAACAACGAGCTAGTAAAAAAGAATCTTTATTGTGTGTGAAGATGTTGTCAGTGTAAAAAACAACTCAAGTCCGGTGGTGACTGAGCTTGAGTTGTTTTTATTTACATTTTCATCAGCAACAATAACCCAGAATTAGTTTTGTACTAATACACCCCCCGAATCTTTATTGTGTGAAGATGTTGTCAATTGAAATGCAGCGACCGTTAAGTATCTACTTAAGTTTCGCTGCTTTTTTTTGCTTGAATTTACTGTTTTCTGGCTACAAATTCTAAAACAGTGGCATTAATACAGTATCTATCTTGCCCTTTTGGTCCCTCACCAGGAAATAAATGCCCTAAATGAATACCGGTACTTTTAGATTTGAGCTCAATGCGCTGCATTCCCCAGCTGTTATCTTCATGCTGGGTAACACTATCTTTTACTGGGTGGGTAAACGAAAGCCAGCCAGTGCCAGAGTTAAATCTATCTTTAGTGTCAAATAATGGCTCACCACTGAGTTTATCAATAAAAATGCCATCGGGAGTGTTTTTAAAAATAGCATATTCTTTACAGTATGGGCTGTCGGTTTTAGCATTAAATGCCACTTTATAAGCTTCACTGTTGCCAAGCTTAAACGCGCCTAATGCTTTATAAAATTGCGCTGCGTCCATGTAGCCTTGACGAGAATAAACCTCAACCCCATTTTCTAAAAATAATATGGTCGGCGTTGCCCATGTCGCCGATTTAATCGTTAACCCATTAAGTTGATCTGCATGGCGAAATGTCATGGGAATGGTGCCTTTATAGTCATTGGCAACGGCCGCTTTAAACTTTTCGCAGTAAGGGCAATAATTTTGCGAGTCTAAAATGACAATCTGCTTGCCATTTAATAATGCCGTGTTATCTACCTGTTGTTTTTCACTTTGAGTAAATACAACGCCGGTAGAATGATCAGGGCAATAGCCGTTTGGATTTTTTTCAAGATAATCTTGATGATACTCTTCAGCCGAATAAAAACCCTCAAGTGGCTTTATTTGCGTCACTATTTTTCCATAATCGGCTTTACTTAATAATTGCTGATACTCACTCGTGACCGCTTTTGCGATACTCGCTTGCTGATCGGTAGTGGTTAAAATAATAGAGCGATATTGCGTGCCTACATCATTACCCTGACGATTTTTTTGCGTTGGATCGTGGCTCTCGTAGTAATTTTGCAACAGCTCTTTTGCCGAAATAATATTACTATTAAAGGTAACCTGCACCACTTCGGCGTAATTATCTTCATCAAAGCGACGGGATAACTTGGTAATATTTCTGTAGGTTGGCTTAAATCCTTGGCCATCGGCGTAACCCGATTCAGCGTCTAGCACACCATTAAGGGCTTCGTAGCGTTTTTCTGCGCCCCAAAAACAGCCTGATCCCAGCACTATTTTTTCAACATGCATGGTGGCATCTAAATCAGCTGGTTTAATTATTTCATCTGACGATATGGCACCCATTGCACTCAACAAGCCTAAAATGGCAAACGCCGATAGTATTACCCGCTTAAACATACGATGACCTCTTTATATTAATTACAGCAGACCTTTAAACGCGAAAATAAATTTCATTCACGTTTAAAGTTTACGGCTACGTTAATCTTATCGATCCAAGTTTGTCTATTATTATCGTAATAGCACAATGACTGTGATAGCTTTAATACAAACAATATTAATAAGTTATCTGTATGAGCACTTTGCCAAGTATAAAAATATTAACAAATTCTAGTCTGCTTTTTGATGTTTCTCACTACAGCGAACAACACACACTTGCTACCCAAAAAAAACTCTGGGCACTGTCACAGTATTGTAAAAACACCAATGAATTTATAGATTTAGTACCAGGGATGAATTCATTAACCTTATATTTAAAATCAGCCAATAATTTACATAAATGGCACAATACGTTGGCCAAGTTATGGGGTGAGGTTAATGATTACCCATTTGAAAGTCAGCATCATCAAATTAACACCTATTATCAGGGTGAAGATTTAGACTACGTGGCTAATTATCATCAGCTGACGATTGATGAGGTGATTAATTTGCACAGTAAAGAAATTTACCATGTGTTATTTTTGGGTTTTGTGCCCGGCTTTGCTTATTTACATGGGCTTAATCCCCAGCTGTTTACCCCACGGCGAGACAACCCGCGAGTCAGTGTGCCTAAAGGCTCGATTGCGATTGGGTCAGAGCAAACTGGCATTTACCCTGAAGGCTCACCCGGTGGTTGGCATATTATTGCTCATACTGATGCCTGCTTATTCGATGCAACCGCCTCAAACCCTTGTTTATTTAAACCCGGTGACACCCTTGAATTTATGCCTGTTAAAGGAGTGAACAATGATTAAAGTAATCAAAGCCGGTATACAGCTCACCATTCAAGATTTAGGTCGTGTCGGTTTTCGCCATTTAGGGGTTAGCCGCTCTGGTAGCTTAGACACGTATGCGCACATTATTGCCAACCGCTTAGTAAATAATCATGATAATGCTGCACTGCTAGAGTTAACCGTTGGCTTATGCGAATTACAATTTCAGTGTGATACGGTTATTGCCCTTCATGGTGCCGACCTAAAAGCAAAACTAGACGAACACCCGCTTTACCCAGGCTGGAGCTACCCTGTAAAAGCAAAACAAACACTTAAATTTAGTACAGGCCGCGGTGGCTCTAGAGCTTACATAGCCATAAAGGGTGGTATTGAATGCCCTGAAGTGATGGGATCTAAATCAACTGATTTAGGGGCAGCCATTGGCGGTTTTAATGGCCGAGCTCTGCAAAGCGACGATATTATAAAAATAACCCCATATACTCAGCCTTGGCTATGTAATAAAGGCGCATTAACACCGCCTAAACGAAAAGTAATTCGGCTACATCAAGGCCCGCATCATCAGCTGCTCACACCTGAGTGTATCAATGCGCTTTGTGATACCTCATTTAGTATTAACCCCAATAGTAATCGAATGGGCGTGCGCTTAGATCATAAAAACACTGATATTATGCAACACACGCTTTCGCTGCCCTCAGTAGCGGTCGCACCGGGGAGCGTACAGCTTCCACCCGACGGCAATCCTATTGTGCTATTAAATGACGGGCAAACAACCGGCGGTTACCCTTTAATCGCGCATGTAATAGAAGCCGACTTACATCAATTTGCGCAATTTAGAACCGCCGATTCTATTACCTTTGAATTTGTAACGCTTGAACAAGCAAGCGCAGCAAAAGCTAAACTCGATGCGCATCTAGCTCAGCTTAAACTGAGTTTAAACCGCTATTGGGCTAAGTAACATAAAAATTTTGTTTACTTAACGATTGTATTTGCTCCACTTGTTGCATAAATTATTCTTATTATTTTATAAAAGCCGTGTGACTTAGGTATTTATTTCTGATAAAACAAGGTTAGTCTTTAGCAAATTCGCTATTGCAAACACTTAATAGGAATGAGGAAAAATTATGTGTTCAATATTCGGCGTACTCGATATTAAATCGGACCCCAGCCAGTTACGCACTCAGGCAATCGAAATGTCTAAACTGTTACGCCATCGCGGGCCAGATTGGTCTGGTGTGTATTCATCTGATAAAGCAATTTTAGTGCATGAGCGCTTAGCCATTGTTGGCGTATCAAGCGGTGCTCAACCTCTTTACAATCCAGAAAAAACCCATATTTTAGCGGTTAATGGTGAAATTTATAACCACAAAGAGTTAGCCGCTAATTTAGAGGTCGACTTTGATTTTCAAACTCAGTCAGATTGTGAAGTAATTTTAGCCCTGTATAAGCAAAAAGGGCCGGCTTTTTTAGATGATTTAAATGGTATTTTTGCTTTTTGTTTATACGATGAAGAACAAGATGCCTACTTAATTGGTCGCGACCATATTGGAATTATTCCGCTATACACAGGTCACGATGAGCATGGTAACTTTTATCTAGCGTCCGAGCTCAAAGCACTCTCGCCTATTTGTAAGCACATTGAAGAGTTTCCGCCAGGGCATTACCTTTACAGCAAAGACGGCAAATTAACCCCTTACTATCAACGTGATTGGCAAAGCTTCGACGCGGTTAAAAACAACGACGCTAAAGCTGAAGATGTAAAAGATGCCTTAGAAGCAGCGGTTAAGCGCCAGCTTATGTGTGACGTACCCTATGGCGTATTGCTATCGGGTGGCTTAGATTCATCGGTTATTTCCGCTATTACCCAGCGCTTTGCTGCAAAACGTGTTGAAGATAACGATGAAAGTGATGCATGGTGGCCTAAACTGCATTCCTTCTCGGTGGGTTTAGCAGGCTCACCCGATTTAGCAGCCGCACAAAAAGTGGCGGATATGATAGGGACCATTCACCACCCTATTATCTTTACTATTCAACAAGGTATTGATGCGCTAAAAGAAGTGATTTACCACATAGAAACCTACGATGTAACCACCATTCGCGCATCAACCCCCATGTATTTAATGGCGCGTCAAATTAAAGCCATGGGAATTAAAATGGTGCTCTCGGGTGAAGGTGCTGATGAATTATTTGGCGGTTATTTATATTTTCATAAAGCGCCAAATGCACAAGAATTTCATGAAGAGCTGAACCGCAAAGTATCAAAACTGCATATGTTTGACTGTTTACGTGCTAATAAATCAATGGCTGCCTGGGGGGTTGAAGCACGCGTGCCATTTTTAGATAAAGCGTTTGTTGATGTGGCAATGCGCATCAACCCTGAAGCTAAAATGTGTAAAGACGGCAAAATTGAAAAACACATTTTACGTGCCGGCTTCGACGGCTACCTTCCCGATGAAGTATTGTGGCGTCAAAAAGAGCAATTCTCTGATGGCGTTGGCTACAGCTGGATAGATACCTTAAAAGAATTTGTTAATGAGCAAGTAACCGATAACGAATTGGCGAATGCCAAATTTAAATACCCAATTAACACGCCAGACTCTAAAGAAGCGTATTTTTACCGCCGTATTTTTGAGTCGCACTTCCCAGGCGATGCCTCGGCTAAGTGTGTACCGCATGGTAAATCGGTTGCCTGCTCAACCCCTGAAGCCCTAGCATGGGATGCATCATTTCAAAATAATGCCGATCCATCAGGTCGCGCGGCAGGCGTTCACAACGAGGCCTATAAAAAATAGTTAAATTGTTTTCTACGCTGCAGCTTAAAAACTGCAGCATCTATTGACTCTCTTTGTACATAATCGCCTTATAACGTGAATGTTATTAATTTATTTACCACACTCTATTTAGTTGAATATTCATTCGCTTTGCATTCATTCCTGTTTAAGGCTATAAAACTAAATGACTAATGTGTTTACAATTAATTAGTGAGCCTAAATGCTGGTACGATAAAACAACAAAAGCAGCTTAAAATTTTGCCAAAGTGTTAATTCTTTTGCATTTAATATTTAACTCCTCTATGAGTAAAGGTATGATGGGCAATTAAATTAGTTAGTCTTCTAATTATTCGTGTTATTAGCTTTAGTTAAAAATCTAATAAGACGAATGCAGTGAACTATAACAAACGGGTATTAAACCAGCCTGTTTCATTAACCAATGAGGTATTGCATGAGCGAGAATCATGACAAGTACAGTATTGACAATACGGATTACACCGTAGGTCAAGACAACGTACAAAAATGGGGGTTTGATATACATAACCCTGTATTTGGCATAAGTGCAGGGTTAATCGCACTTTTTTTAATTGCCGTATTAGTATCAGATGCCGAAGTGGCAAAATCCACACTTGATGGCATTAAAACCGATATTATTAATAATTTTGATGGCCTGTTTATGTGGGCTGCCAACTTCTTTGTTATTTTTTGTTTAGTATTAATTTTTTCGCCCTATGGCAATATCCGCTTAGGTGGCGATGATGCGAAACCATCACATTCTCGAATTTCTTGGCTGGCAATGTTATTTGCAGCTGGCATGGGCATTGGCCTTATGTTTTGGGGAGTTGCTGAACCGGTTGCGTATTACACTGGCTGGTATGAAACGCCACTCAATGTGGCTGCCAACACACCTGAAGCTGCAAAGATGGCGATGGGAGCAACCATGTTTCATTGGGGCCTTCATCCTTGGGCTATCTATGCCGTTGTTGCGCTTTCATTAGCATTTTTTACTTATAACAAAGGCTTACCGCTTTCTATGCGCTCAATTTTTTACCCTATTTTAGGTGATAAAGCATGGGGCTGGCCGGGTCATATTATCGATATTTTAGCGGTTCTGGCTACCTTATTTGGTTTAGCGACCTCGCTAGGATTAGGTGCACAACAAGCTTCAGCGGGTATTAACCACGTATTTGGACTTGAAGGAGGTATTGGTTCACAAATATTAGTTATCGCAGGTGTTACTTTACTCGCTATCGTCTCTGTAATTAGAGGTATTGATGGCGGTGTTAAATTACTCAGTAATGTAAACATGTTAATAGCGTTAGTTTTATTAGTATTTGTATGTTTAGTTGGATTTGCTGTTGCTTTAGGTAATATTCCTAACACGGTGATGGGGTATGTAGAAAATATTATTCCGTTGAGTAACCCGCATGGCCGTGAAGATGAAACATGGATGCACGGTTGGACCGTATTCTACTGGGCTTGGTGGATATCGTGGTCACCGTTTGTAGGTATGTTTATTGCCCGTGTTTCACGTGGTCGTACTATTCGTGAGTTTTTAACGGCCGTATTACTTATTCCTACGGCAGTGACTATTTTATGGATGTCAATTTATGGTGGAATTGCAATTGATCAAGTAGTGCAAGGTGTTGGCGCACTCGGCACCGACGGTTTAACCAGTGTGCCTTTGGCGATGTTCCAAATGTTTGATGAATTACCGATGGCAAGTGTGCTGTCTTTTATCGCCATTGTTCTAGTGTTAGTATTTTTTATTACCTCTTCTGATTCTGGGTCGCTGGTAATCGATTCAATCACAGCGGGTGGTAAAATCGATGCGCCTGTACCGCAACGTATATTTTGGGCCACTGTTGAGGGCGCTATTGCGGCTGCACTACTTTGGATTGGTGGCACACAAGCAATTGAAGCACTGCAAGCAGGGGCTATTTCAACCGGCTTGCCATTTACTATTGTATTATTATTGATGTGTGTAAGCTTAATTTTAGGCTTACGAACTGAGCCTCGCCCAGTGAAATAACACGTATAAAATAATAAAAACGCCGCAAATTGCGGCGTTTTTTATACTCTATTTTTACTTAAGCAGGTTTTATATAACTAAAGCCAAATTTCGCTTACTGGTGTGTCTAATCGATAATGATAACGTAGTTGTGCTTGCAGTAGTTCAGCGGTGGCTAAGGCGTCAGTGAGTGCATTATGGTTTTGATACAGTGGCAACGAATAACGCTCCCTTGTATCACTGAGTCTGAGCGACCCTAGTTTTGAATTAAACAGCCTACCAAGCAGACCCTGACGCGCTTTGAGCGCCCGCCTTTCCAGTTCCATGGTATCAACTAACGCAAACTCAATTCCCTCTTTTATTCGCAAAATAAGTGCGTTATAAAAAAAGTGACGCTCAATTGCTGCGTAATGTACCACCACCACTTTACCTTTAAGCGCATCGAGTAATGGCGCTAAAATGTGATTGAGATCTGGGGCTTCGTTTATTTCTGAGTGCGTAATTCCATGGAAAACAATCGACTCTTCGCTTAAATCATGCCGTGGTTGCACTATCCAGTGACGGCTATCCTTGCAGTAAATACGGTTTACATTAAAAGGCACTAAACCCACACTCACAATATCATCCGTATTGGCATCTAAGCCGGTTGTTTCAAAATCGAGTGCAACAAAGGGTACGTCTTTTAACGGTGTTAGCTTATCTGTAAATGCCTGTTGATAGTAGCCTTTTAACAAAGGGCTTTTAACACTTTGTAATAACTGCTGGTAACGTTGTTGCCAATCTAATGGTGATTTAAGCATAACTTATTTAACACCTGAGTGCGCAGAATAACTAAATTTTAAAAAGCTCTGCGCTTTTTCTAAAATAGCAAACGCATCTTTGAGATTACTTTGTTCAAATGGCGACAGTAAATGCGGATCTAAGTCGTTATCAGGGGCTTCGCCTTGCTCTATTTGCCACGCTTGGTGACGAATACGCATGGTAGCAATGTACTCAAAAGCATCCCGCAAATCTTGTGCTTTGCCTTTAGGCAGTAATTTTGCCTCTATTATGTCTTCTAGGCGTTCAAATGTGTTTTGTTTACGTGAACCAACGGCTAAGGCATGAACACGCACTACGTCAGATAAAGGCGCTGTTCCTCGACGCTTTAAGTTCATTGAACGCTTATGTTGGCCATTATGCTCAAGTACAAAACCATTAAAAAACCCTAATGGCGGTGTTCTGTTACGCGCATTGGCGGCCAGGTTGGCTAAAAATCGCTTATTTAATTTGCTCTCTTTTGCTACTAGCGTTTTCAGTTCGTCTGCCCATTTTAGCCTGCCCCACACGCCATCTAGGTCAAAAAATATTGAGCTATCTAATAACGCTTGCGGTTTAGGTTCCGCCATCCAACTGGCAAATTTTTCTTTCCACTGTTTGCGTGTCATACGCCATTTTTTAAACGATGCCATAATTTCACCATCGCAATAGGTATAACCACACTTTGCAAGGCCATCACAAACAAAATCGGATAGGTTTTGAAAATACTCGTCATGCAATGCATCATCAAAACTATTATCTAAAATGAGTGCGTTATCTTGATCGGTAACAATCAGTTGCTCGTCGCGTGCCATAGAGCCCAAAGCAATAAAACAATAAGGAATTGGCGGTTCACCAAATTTCTCTTCAGCTAATACCAGCAGGCGCTGTTTAAAGGTACGCCCTATTACTGCCATGGCTGTGCCTATCATGTGTGAATTTGCATCTTCGTTAACCATGCGCACAAATACGTTAGGGAGTTGGCGTGCATAATGAACTAAATCATCAACCGATTGCTGCGCTAAAATACCTCGTACCAGTAATAGGCTACTTTGCGATTCATAACGTAAAATATCGGACAAGGATATTACCCCAATTGGGCGCTTTTTGTGAACCACGGGAAGGTGATGTAAGTTATCTCTTAGCATGGCTAATACGGCTTCAAACACATAAGCGTTACTATCGAGTAATACTAAACTAGATGTCATGACTTCTGCCGCTGGCGTATCAAAGGCTAAGCCATGAGCGACTACCTTGGTGCGGATATCTCTGTCGGTTATAATACCTACTACTTGGCCGTCATCTTCTTCTGGATCATCACTGATTTGTTTTTCTATGTCAGTCACTAACACCGAAGACACGGATTCTTCGCTCATTAGAAACGCGACTTCTTGAATGGTTGTTTGTGTAGTAACCGTCACGACATCTCTGTGCAATAATGATTTTACTTTCGCTGTGGTTAAATCGTTACTATCAGCTTGCTCCACAATGGCTTGGTGTAAGCGTACGTTGCCATCAACTTCAAAAAAATCAGCAAAGGATTCATACTTATCACAATAATCGTTAAAAATTTCAACATTAATGCAATAGGCCAGCGTATCTTCAAGTGCACGGGCAGGAAAGCGAACTTTACGGTTCATTAATAAGCCCATTTGACCAAAAATGCCTCCTATTGCAAGTCGATTATATAATTCACCATTACGCCTTGATATTTCTACCGAACCGCTTCTAATTATGTATAAGTCGCTTATATCTTCCCCTGCATTTAAAATATCTGTTTGCGCACGAAAATAACTAACCTCAATCTGTATGGCTAATTGGTTCAATGCGTCTGTAGGAAGAGAATTAAAAGGGGGGTGTTCAACTAAAAATTGTGCTATTTCAACTTGCTCGGCCTGCATGGTTATTCCTAATTGCATCAATTAGATACAATTGTGAGCTTAAATGGCTATTTTTTCAAAGAAAAATAGCCATTTAAGCAATTTATTTACTCTAGCTGTGCTAACTCCTGTGCTAATTGCTTTGACTCATCACCTCGAGGGCTAGTAAAACGCGCTAATCCTAAATAAATCACCGGGGTTAAATACAAAGTAAACAATACTGCTAAGGCTAAACCACCAAAAACAACCCAACCAATCGCGTTTCTTGCTTCTGCACCTGCACCAGTAGAAATAATAAGGGGTAACGCCCCCAATAAAGTGGATATTAAAGTCATGGTAATAGGTCTTAAACGCACCAATGCTGCTTGCTCAACTGCTTCACGAACAGCTAAGCCCTGATCTCTTAATTGATCAGCAAATTCAACCAGTAATATCGCATTTTTAGCGATTAAACCAATTAACATCACTAGGCCTATTTGCGAATAAATATTTAGCGATGTGCCGGTTAGATACAGTGCTAAAATAGCGGATGTGATACCAAATGGTACAGTGATCATTACCACAATGGCGCTATTGACGTTTTCAAACTGTGCAGCCAGCACTAAAAACACGATTAAAAATGCCAATATGTAAGTCATGAATACCTCATTTGACGTTTCTTCAAATGTCAGTGCTTCCCCTTTGAACGCTAAAGTAATACCTGCTGGCAGTGTCTGTTCAGACACTTGCTTTATTTGCTCTACTAAGTCGGCAATGGTTAACCCTTGAGGTAATTCCATACTTAATTCAATGGCACGGCGTTGAGCATGGCGTTCAAGCTCAGCGGCTACCCCCTCCTCAGAAATAGTTGAAACACTGCTAAGTGGAACTAATTGACCTCCACGCGCACTAACGTATAAGTTTGCTAAATCGCTGGGATCGTTAATCGTCTGATTTTGTGCTTGCACTATAATCGGAATCGACTGATCGCCAATATTTAAATCAGCAATATCATCGCCATTAATTGCGGCTCTTAGGGTAATTGCAATATCACTTAACGACACACCCAGCTCTTCAGCACGACGTCTATCAATATTAACCCGCAATTGGGGCTGTGAAGGCTGATAAGACACTCGGACTGGTGCAACCTCCGGTACCGCCTTTTCCAAGGCTGCTGAAAACAGCTGCGCCGCTTTAAATATTTCAAGGTAATCTTGCCCCAATAAAGCGATTTCTATGCCGCCCCCTTGGCCGCGTAAATTTAGACTGTTCGCCCCTCCAGGATAAGCGGGTGCACCTGGAATATTACCTAACGGCTCACGAATTTTATCAATTATTTCTTGTTGGCTAAAATTTCGCTCATCCCAATGTTTTAATGGCACTGTAATAAATACAATATTTGGGTCCCATTGGCCAACGACGGTGTAAATAGATTCAATTTCACCACTTTCTACAAAAGGAAGTAATGTATCTTCCATTTTAATGGCTTGTCTATTCATAAAGTTTAAGCCAGCGCCATCGGGGCCACTGGCAAAAATTCTAATTTTACCGCGGTCTTCTGTTGGTAATAGCTCATTATTTAAGTTCATGTACAAGGCACCAGAGCCTGCGGCTACCAATAAACAAGCAACAAAAGTAAGCCAGGCGTGATCGAGTACTTTATGAATTGTCTTAGTGTAAAACCTAGCAAGTGCATGGCCAAACTTAGCGAATGGGTGAAAGCCCCCTGGTTTTAGTTTTAATTTTGAAGTTAATGCTGGAACCAAAGATAAAGCCACAAAACTTGATATGATCACAGCACCTGCAAGTACACCACCAAATTCCCTAAATAACCGCCCAGCCGTTGAGGGTAAAAACGCAATGGGTACAAACACAGCCGCTAATACTGCTGTAGTCGCTATAACCGCAAAAAACACTTCTCGAGTTCCAATTACTGCAGCAGCGCGCCTGCCAAGTCCTAATCCACGCTGACGCTGAATATTTTCACTGACCACAATGGCATCATCAACAATTAAACCTGTAGCAAGAACCAACGCTAATAAGGTCAAAATATTGATTGAAAACCCCAGTGCCCATATAAGCGCTAATGAACCAATTAATGCAACAGGAATTGCAAATGCAGGCACTAGGGTCGCTCGCCATGAGCCAATAAATACCCACAAAGTAATTACAACTAACAGTACCGTAAGCAGTAAAGAGTTAATAACTTCATCAACAGAGCTTCTAATAAACTGTGCATCGTCTGAAGTAAGCGTAAATTCCATTTCAGGAAAGCGCTCACGCATATTTTCTATGAGGGTTAGCACTTCATCGGAAATTTCTATGGTGTTGGATTGTGCCTGGCGAATAATTTCCATGCCAATAACAGGTTTGCCGTTAAGTCTTACCATAGAACGAGGATCAGCGGGTCCAAAATACACCGCGGCAATATCACTCACTCGGGTGTCACCACGAATAATAATATCACCTACTTGTTCAGGTGAAACTGAGGTGGCATCAGCACGAACAATAATTTGCTGATCATTAGATTTTAAGCTGCCTGCTGGTACATCAAATGGCGCTTGTTTAAGTACATTAGCCACATCAGGAATAGTTAAGTTAAAACTACTAAGCCTTAATGGGTCGATGCGTACTCTAAGTACCCGCTCTCTGTCACCGTTTAATCGCACATCGGCAACACCGGGAATGGTTAAAAACTGCGGGGCTAAATCAACATCAACCCGTTCAGTTAATGCCTCTAACGACAAGCTTTCACTTGATACTGTTAAAGACACCACCGCTTCGGCGTCGTTATCGGCTTTAATTATTGAAACGCGCTCAACCTCTTCTGGTAACTCTCTTTGCACCCGTGCAACTGACTCACGCGTTTCATTTGCCGCATCGTCAAGGTTAATCCCAGGCCTAAATTCAACCACAATTCGTGAACTGCCCTCTTCACTTTGTGCTTGAATAGATTTAACACCACTAACACGGGCTACAGCGCCCTCTAACTTACTGGTTACCTCGGTATCGACTGTTTCAGGTGAACCACCTGGAAAAGATGCAGAAACAGTAATTCGCGGTCTGTCTACATCCGGTAACTCACGAACCTCAATGCCCGCAATAGCTGCGATACCCGCTATAATGATCAGTAAATTAAGCACCACAATTAACACGGGCCGACGGATAGCCATTGATGGCAAGTCTTGCATCATAGGTTGCTGTTTCATGGCGACTCCTGCGAACTTGCTATTGGCGTAGAAAAGCTTAAATCTTGATTTGCCCGCAACCTTTGTACACCTTCAACCACCAGTGTGTCGTTTAAATTTAACGCCCCCGACACTAATAAACGCCCTGCCAAACGCTGCTCTATTTTCACATCAACACGGGTTGCTTTTTTATCAACACTCATCCACACATATGGGCCAGTTGCTCCCCATAGCAAAGCCGCCTCTGGTATAGCTACATAAGGCTGACCAAGTACTTCTACGTAAACTCGAAAGCTCATGCCTGGTAAGAATTGTTGCTTATCATTGTTTATTTTTGCTTTTACGCGCAAAGTGCGCGTTTGAGGATCTATTCGCGAATCTAAATAGGCCGTTTCTGCAGTTACTGGCGTTTGTGATTGCCAAGGAATAACTTTAATATTGCCTTTATTTCGAAGCATATCGATGGCGGATTCAGGTGCATTAAAATTAATGTATAGCTCACTGGTATCATCAATACTGGCTATTGTTGTTTGCGTTGTTATTCTGTCACCCACTTCGACGTCGGTCAGTCCCATAGTGCCATTAAAAGGCGCACGGACTTGTCTGTCTTCAAATTCATTTTCTGCTTGCGTTAAAGTAACTTTAGCAAGTTCAACTATTGTTTTTGCATCATCAACATCACTTTGTGCAACAGCGCCCTTTGCTTGGCTTTGTTTTAAACGTGTAAGTGTCCTTTGACTATCAGCAAGTTTAATTTTTGCCTCATCAAGGGCCGCTTTTTGCCGGCGTGAATCAAGTTCGAGTAAAATATCACCCGCTTGCACGCGATCGCCTGGCTTAAAATGCACTGCAACAACTTTATCACCAACTGCGGGATATAAGATAACTGAGCGAATAGCCTCCGCGTTACCAACAGCTTGAACTTGCTGTTGTGCTCTTTCCATGGTTATTTTTTCAACGACAACATTGGCGCTATTAACTGGCAAACTCATTGATAAAAATAAAGCGATAACGCCTATTAAAAGAATTTTCGATTTCAAAAAAATATCCTAATTAATTATTATTTCCATTAAGTACGTAGTTTAACAGCTCTGTGATCAATAAGTAGCTTAGTACGATAAGGTGGTAAAACTATAAGATGAAATTAGGTGAGATGAGATACAATAACAAAACCTCAGTGATCACTGAGGTTTTATTTATTATTGGCACTGGCTAATTATTTACTTCGTTGCGCGTCTTTTTGTGCTTTTTTAGCTTCTTTACGTTGTTTTAAAACAGTCTGAGCTTCGTTACCAATGTGTCCTTCACCGCGCGCTTGAGCAAGCTCTATTTGCTTTTGGCGCTCGGCAAAGCGAGCGCGTTGTTCATCAGTGACCTCATCAATACAGTGGTGACACGATACGCCTTCCATATATTCTGGTTTTTGCTTTTCTTGTTCTGTGATTGGCATACGACACGCATGACACTGATCGTATGAGCCTTTTTGTAAATCGTGATTGACCGCTACTCGATTATCAAATACAAAGCACTCACCCTCCCACATGGTTTCTTCTTTTGGTACTTCTTCTAAGTATTTTAAGATACCACCTTCTAAATGGTAAACCTCATCAAAGCCTTGCTCTTTCATGTAAGCTGTTGATTTTTCACAGCGAATACCACCTGTACAAAACATAGCTACTTTTTTATGCTTGGCCGGATCTAGGTTTTCTTTAGCCCATTGCGGGAATTCACGGAACGTTTTAGTGTTTGGATCAACTGCGTTTTGAAACGTACCAATTTCAATTTCGTAATCATTACGGGTATCCACAAGGATGACTTCTGGATCAGAGATTAATGCATTCCACTGTGAAGGTTTAACATAGCTGCCCACCACTTTTAATGGATCAACGCCTTCAACACCCATAGTCACAATTTCTTTTTTAAGTTTTACTTTGGTGCGATAAAACGGACATTCATCATCAAATGATTCTTTGGTAACAATATTGTCTAAATTTGGCTGGGTATCTAACCACGCAAGTAAATTATCTATGCCTTCACGTTTTGCAGAGACAGTACCATTAATCCCCTCTGCGGCAATTAACAAAGTACCACGTACCTCGTTTTTCTCCATGACATTGAGTAAAGGTTGGCGAAGTGCTTCAAAATCAGGTAAAGAAACAAATTTATACAGCGCGCACACAACAAAGTGTTCGCTGGTTGCATTATCTTTATGGACAGTAGTCATATGGTATTCCTATTTTGCTTTTAAAACCCGTAAGGGCGTTTACCGAATCGTAAATCCGGCGCATGTGGGGCGCTTATTTTACGCTTTTTTTGTTTAAATGCAAAAAAATGGCTGATAATGCGCTTTTTGCTGTTAGCGCAGTCGCTCAGTGGGCTATAATGGCGGATAAATTAAGACTTGCTCATATGGAGAAACAAACATTGCACTTTACTGATCTTGGGATTGATACTCGCCTAGAAACACAATTAGCGCACCAAGGGATCACCCAGCCTACCGATATTCAAGCTCACGCTGTGCCAACGGCACTTGCTGGACATGACATTTTTGCTCAGTCAAAAACGGGGTCAGGCAAAACTTTAGCGTTTTTATTACCCGCTGTACAACGTGTGATGAAACAAAAAGCCCTCAGTAAACGTGACCCTCGTGTACTTATTGTTGCTCCTACTCGTGAACTTGCAACCCAAGTGTTTACCCAACTACGCTTACTTATTGCCGGTACAAATATCAAGGCAGTAAAAATTCTCGGTGGTGAAAACTTTAATGACCAAATTAAAGCTTTGCGTAACGACCCCCACTTTTTGGTGGCGACACCAGGGCGTTTAGCGGATCATTTAAATCAACGGTCATTACAGTTAAGTGGTCTAGAACTGCTTATATTTGACGAAGCCGACCGTATTTTAGATTTAGGTTTTACTCAGCAGCTGAAGTTAATTAATGAACTGGCCGATCATCGTTTACGTCAAACCTTATTGTTTTCAGCAACACTTGATCATGCTCAAGTCGATGCGCTTTCACGTAATTTATTAAAAAAACCGAAAAAAATTATGCTAAGTGCTGCTAATGAGCAACACAGTGACATTAAACAAACATTGTATTTAGCTGATCACCTTGATCATAAAGAAGCACTGCTTGAACACTTTTTAAAGCAAGATAATGTTGGTCAGTGCATTATATTTACTGCAACGCGTGCTGATACGAGTCGTTTAAGTGAAGCATTAAATAGCAAGGGCTTTAAATCTGTCGCATTAGCAGGCGATTTAACCCAAACTAAGCGTCTTGATATTATGGATGCATTCAGCCGCGAAAATTTCAAAATATTAATTACCACTGATGTGGCATCGCGCGGTTTAGATTTACTCAGCGTAACCCATGTTATTAATTTTGATTTACCAAAACACGCAGAAGAATACGTTCACCGTATTGGTCGCACTGGTCGTGCTGGTTTTAAAGGTAATGCGCTATCACTGGTTGGTCCAAAAGATTGGGCAAGCTACCTAGCTATAAAATCATTTTTAAATGATGAGTTATCGTTTGCTTCTGTTGACGGTTTAAAAGCAAAATTTAAAGGCATCAAAGAGAAAAAAATGATGCCAGTTAAACCGATTAAAAAAGTAGTGGCTGATAAAAAACCACAGCAAAAACGCAAAGCGAAACCTAAAAAGCCATCAGTCCCCATTAAAGCACCCCTTAATATTGATGGTGACACCCCGATGCGTCGTAAAAAAAAGCCTGAGCAGGAATAATTATGAGTTACCTAGGAACGACCCAAACCCTATTTGTAAAAGAAGTCAGCAACGAAGGTGCCTATTTAGATGGCCATGACTTAGGTGAAGTTTTTTTACCTAAAAAAGAAATAAAACATGAGCTTGAAGCGGGTGACAGTGTCAGCGTATTTATCTTTTTAGATAACGCTAATCTCGCCACTGCCACAACGAAAAAGCCGTTAGCTCAAGTGGGTGAATACGCCCTACTTCGTGTTAAAGAAATAAACAGTATTGGTGCTTTTTTAGATTGGGGCTTAGAAAAAGACGTGCTTGCCCCATTTAACGAACAAAAACCAAGAATGCAGGAAGGGTATTCTTACCTCGTGCGTTTATATTTAGATAATGCCAGCGGCCGTATTTGTGCATCTACTAACTTTAATCGCTTCCTGAATAAAGCAGAGCCTGAGTATGCACCACTGCAAGAAGTGCAACTTATTGTGGCAGGAAAAACAGACATTGGTTACAAAGTTATTATTGAAGAAGCGCACTTTGGGGTGATCTTTTATAACATGGTATTTAAAAACCTGTTTGTTGGCCAGCGCTTAACTGGTTATGTTCAAAAAGTACGCGAAGACAGCAAGATTGACGTTATCCTAGAAAAACCAGGTATGGGAAAAGTGAGCGAACTGGGTGAAAAAATTATGACAAAACTAAAAGATGAAGGTGGCATATTAGCCATAGGTGATAAATCAGATCCTGAGCTGATTAAAAAAGTATTTTCTACCAGCAAAGCAAACTACAAAAAAGCCATTGGCGGCTTGTTTAAGCAAGGCTTAATTGATATTGAAGCTAAGGCTATTCGTTTAAAATAATTAAATATAAAAAGCCACTAGAATTTAAATTTTAGTGGCTTTTTAGTATCTGATATTTATAAGCTAATATTTTTATAAGGTAAAGCACAACGTGAATAGTGGTTTGAGTATTCAATCAATTCTTTTTTAGAGTTGATATTTAGCGGTGCTAACCTAAATACCTTGTCTGTACATTCTTTTTGCATTTCATCGTGAGCTGCAACGCAATCACTTGCACTGACATTTTTATCCTCTAAAGCGGCTTCATTTTTATAACATAAATGTTGGGCATAATTTTGAGCCATTTTTTTAAACTTAAATAAATCAACGGGATATTCAGATACTAAATCTGTAACATTTGAAACACCCTGATACATCTTGCTAGACAACACATATTTATTAACTGCAAAACCACTAAAAATGATAACAACTAAAAAAAAGATTATTCGCAAAGTTAGTTCTCCACTGTACACCCATGATTTAAATGTAGCACAAAGAAAATTAGTTATAGAAACTCTTTCACATTATGCTAATTTAAAATTTAAGCTATTGATTTATTCACATCAGCTAATACTTCAATAGGATTTTGTGCCTCAGTGATAGGACGACCTATTACTAAGTAGTCACTGCCAGCTTCTACGGCTTGTTTAGGTGTCATAATACGTTTTTGGTCGCCAACATCACTGCCCGCTGGGCGAATACCTGGGGTCACTAGTTTAAAATCGTTACCTAAAGCCGCTTTTAAACTTTGCGCTTCTTGCGCCGAACACACCACACCGTCAAGGCCTGATTCTTTTGCAAGTTTTGCTAAATGCATTACTTGTTCTTGAGCTGATTTGTTTATACCCAAACGCTTAAGCTCAATTTCATCCATACTGGTTAAAACGGTAACGGCAATTAATAATGGCGCTTTATCACCAAATTGCTCAAGCGCCTGTTTGGCTTTAATCATCATTTCAACACCGCCACTGGCGTGAACATTAACCATCCAAACGCCCATTTTGGCAGCCGCGATCACTGCTTTCGCCACCGTGTTTGGAATATCGTGAAATTTTAAATCTAAAAATACATCAAAGCCTAAATCGACCAGTTCTTTAACAAATGCAGGACCAAAATAAGTAAACATTTCTTTGCCCACTTTTAATCGACAGGTATCTGGTGATAACTGTTTAACAAATGCTAAAGCAGTTTGCTGATCATCATAATCAAGGGCGATAAGAATTTTTTTTGATTGTTCGAAAGACATAACTATCCTACTAGTGAGCGAAAAGTATAATTTAATGCTAAGAGATTAAAATCCGTCTAAGCCTCTGCTAGGCACAATGGTTTCCCAGTGTTTACACGAAGGGCAATTCCAGTAAATGGTATAACTTGTAAAGCCGCAATGCTGACATTGAAAATCGGGTTTAGTGGCAATGTATGAGGTAACTAATTTATCTATTTGATTAAGCACATCTTTAGTATCTTTATTTTCAGCGCTCATTAACTGAAGTAAAAAGCTAAAACCACGTATAGTGGGTTGACGTTTTAAATTATCAGTTAAAAACTCAAATGCCTGTTTAGTGTGTCCTTGTTCAAGTAAAGCTTGGCAATGTTGTATTTTTATCATCACCCCCCCCTTTTCGAGTAACTCAGTAATGAGTTCATGAAATTGGTGAGTTAATTTAAGTTGCTTGTAACTGTGCGCTAACTTATCAATAAATAGGGGGGCAAAAAAGGTAAATTGGCAGATCAACTCCCGCCAATAATAAATTGCTTTTACGTAATCTTCTTTAGTATAAGCCCTCAGCCCTAGCTCGTATAAGGGCCTGATTGTTTTAACGTTTAAACCAATGGCTTTGCGCATAAGTTGTGAGTCATTGCTAGCGATGGCATATTCACAGTAAAAATTAGCGATGGCTTTAAAATGTTGTTCTTTTGAAAAAAGCTCACTGTGAGCTGCAAACATATTAATGCCTTTTTGCCATTCACGGGTTTGTGAATACAAAGAAATAATTGGATCGAGTGCCTCAACATGGTTATTCTTAACCAGCCAGATTAAATGCTCCTCTGCGCTATCGAGTAAACCAGCCATTATATAGTCTTCGGCTAATTCCAGACGACTATTAGCAGCTTGTTTTTCGTTAAGGCTTGGGTGTTTTAATAGTAATTCGTGGATTTTTATCGCGCGGTCTAATTCACCACGGCGGCGGAACATACTCGCCAATGTAGAGTAATGTTCAACAGAATCAGCGGCAACTTCAAGCAAATTTATTAAATGCTCGAGCCCTTGATCTTCCTCTCTGTCTAGTAAAAATTTTAATCCTTTACTGTATTCAGAGGTAATTTGTCGATTAAATTGATGAGCTTGATTTTTAGCACTGTTTTTCCCCATTATCCAACCATAGCCGGCAGCAACAGGAAGCAGTAAAAATAACAGCTCAATCATAATTAGGTGTCTTTATTGACAATGCGCTTTTTATTGTCTTTATCAGGCGTTAATTGCTTTTTTAAACGGTAATTTTGCCACTTTAATTGTGTGAACAATTTAAAACTTACAAAACAGCCCACGACAACACCCAGTAAAAAGCAGATACTTATTATAACGGCTAAAGGTAACGTATTACTGGCTATTATGTAGTTAATTTGTGTTAGTTGTGGGTTTTGAGAACCCAGTACAAATGCACCAATAAAAAAAAGTGCCGCCAGAATAATTTTAAATACCTTAAACAAGTAACCACTCCAATTAGTTTACTAAGCAATGCTCTCGTTTACACGATCACGTAATTCTTTGCCTGGTTTAAAATGAGGTACATGCTTACCATCTAACTCAACAGTTTCGCCCGTTTTAGGGTTACGCCCTGTGCGAGGTGCTCGGTAATGCAAAGAGAAACTTCCAAAACCTCGGATCTCAATACGATCTGAAGAAGATAATGAGCCGGCCATTTGTTCAAGAATTTCTTTAACAGCATTCTCAACATCTTTCATAGGGATATGTGCGTGTTGTTCAGCAAGTATTTCTATCAGTTCTGACTTAGTCATAGCGTTTCCTTAGAAGAAATAATGGAAGGGCATAAACTGCCCCTCCAATTAAAAGACTAGAGTTAATTAGTCTTTTTGTGCATTTGCGAAAGCAGCTGCCATTGCGTTTTCAAACACTGGCTCTTCTTTCTTAAGCTTCTCTAGTACTTCTTTCTCTTCTGCTTCGAAAAGAGCTTTAACAGATAAGCTTAAAGTGCGGTTCTTACGATCAACACCAACGTATTTAACTTCAATTTCGTCGCCTACAGAAACAACAGTGGTTGCATCTTCAACGCGCTCTTGAGCGATATCAGCTACACGGATGTAACCTTCAACGCCTTCGATAAGTTCAACCGTTGCGCCTTTCGCATCAACTTCAGTCACTTTACCTTTAACAATAGCACCTTTTTTGTTTGCATCAAGGTAGTTATTGAATGGGTCAGCTTCGATTTGCTTAACACCTAGAGAGATACGTTCACGCTCTGGGTCAACTTGCAATACGATAGCAGTGATTTCGTCGCCTTTCTTGAATTCACGTACAGCTTCTTCGCCAGGTGTGTTCCAAGAAATATCTGAAAGGTGTACAAGACCATCAATACCACCGTCAAGACCGATAAAGATACCAAAATCAGTGATTGATTTGATCTTACCAGTAACTTGGTCGCCTTTGTTTTGTAGACGAGCAAATTCCTGCCAAGGATTAGCAATACATTGCTTAAGACCAAGAGAAATACGACGACGTTCTTCGTCAATTTCAAGCACCATAACTTCAACAGTGTCACCTAGTGAAACAACTTTTGAAGGATGGATGTTCTTGTTAGTCCAATCCATTTCAGAAACGTGTACTAAACCTTCAACGCCTTCTTCGATTTCTACGAAGCAACCGTAATCAGTAAGATTTGTTACACGACCAGAAAGTTTAGAACCTTCTGGGTAACGACCAGCGATAGCTGCCCATGGATCTTCGCCAAGCTGTTTAAGGCCTAAAGATACACGCGTTTTATCTTTGTCGAATTTAAGAACTTTAACTGCGATTTCGTCGCCAACATTAACGATTTCTGAAGGGTGCTTAACACGCTTCCACGCCATATCAGTAATGTGTAGTAGACCATCAACACCACCAAGGTCAACGAATGCACCGTAGTCAGTAAGGTTCTTAACGATACCTTTAACTTCTTGACCTTCAACAAGGTTAGCAAGCAGCTCTTCACGTTCATGTGAGTTCTCTGATTCGATAACTGCACGACGTGAAACAACAACGTTGTTACGTTTTTGATCAAGCTTGATAACTTTAAATTCAAGCTCTTTGCCTTCAAGGTGAGTTGTGTCACGTACTGGACGAACATCAACAAGTGAACCAGGTAGGAAAGCACGGATTGAATCAACTTCAACTGTGAAACCGCCTTTAACTTTACCGTTGATGATACCAGTAACAGTTTCTTGCTCTTCACATGCTTTCTCAAGACGGATCCATGCTTCGTGACGCTTCGCTTTCTCACGAGAAAGGATAGTTTCACCAAAACCGTCTTCCATTGCATCAAGTGCAACATCTACTACGTCGCCAACAGCAACTTCTAGTTCACCAGCAGCATTTTTGAACTGCTCTGCAGGGATAGCACTTTCTGATTTAAGACCCGCATCTACAAGTACAATGTTGTTCTCGATTGAGATGACTGTACCTTTAACGATAGAGCCTTGCTCTGCTTCAAAACCCTTTAAGCTTTCTTCAAATAACTGCGCAAAATTTTCTGACATACGAATATACGTCTCATATATTAATACCAATAAGCAACCATGCTGCATGGGGTTGTTAAAATAGCACTGACATCCTGTTGGTGCATAAAATGTGTTTAGCTTCGTTTAGGAAGCTTACCTTCAAAGAGGCTGGCATCTAATAAAGTTATAACTTTATCAAACACTTGCTGCGCGTTGAGTTCGCTAGTATCAATCTCAATCGCATCCTTTGCAGGCACAAGCGGCGCAACGGCACGATTCATATCGCGATCATCACGTGCTTTAATGTCTTGTAATAGACCACTTAGTGTAACATCAAGCCCGCGCTCATTCAACTCAACAAAGCGCCTGCGAGCACGTTCTTCTGCGCTAGCGGTTAGAAATATTTTTAATGGCGCATCAGGAAATACCACAGTCCCCATGTCACGACCATCGGCAATTAAGCCATTTTCAGTTCTAAACGCACGCTGACGACGAAGCAGTGCTTCACGAACACGCGGCAATGCGGCCACTTTAGACGCTGCAGCACCCACTTCTTCATTACGAATAGTGGTCGATACGTCTTCACCTTCTAAAATTATCTTTGCTGCATTAGTGCCGCTGTCTATCAGAAACTGTACATCTAAGTTGGCAGCTAATGGAACCAGTGCTTCTTCGTTGTCTAACGCAATTTGGTGATGAAGTGCTGCCAGTGATAATACGCGGTAAATTGCCCCGCTGTCTAACACATCCCAGCCTAATTTTTCAGCCAATAAGCGACAAATAGTTCCTTTACCAGAACCACTTGGGCCATCTACGGTGATTACGGGCATTAATAACGCCGGCATTTAAAACCTCCTTCAATGCACACCAAAATAAACCGCCATATTATAAGCCAACTAATAAAAATTATCTGCTTTTAGTAGATAACTTTTTATAAAAAATTAAAAAATCATCACTGACTAACGGATGCTAACACTTTGAAAAATTTTGGGAATGTCTTGTAGGTACAGGCCGGATCGTTAATCGTTATCGGTTTGCCCCCTACTGCAACAAGCGCAAAGCACATGGCAATACGGTGATCGTCGTAGGTATCTACAGTCACATTATTAAATTGTTTTGGTGGTGTAATTTCAATAAAGTCGTGCCCTTCAACGACTTCAGCGCCTACTTTTTTAAGCTCAGTTGCCATTGCATGTAAACGGTCAGTCTCTTTTACGCGCCAGTTATAAATGTTGCGAATAGCGGTTGGCCCCTTTGCGAACAAGGCAACGGTAGCCAATGTCATTGCAGCATCAGGTATTGCGTTAGCATCGATATCTATGCCATTAAGCTCGCCTTTACGAACAACTAAACGCTCATCATACCAATCTATTTTGGCACCCACTTGCTCCATTACTTTAGCAAAACCAATATCGCCTTGAACTGATTTTGCCCCTACTCCTTTGATTTCTATTTCACCGCCAGCAATCGCGGCTGCGGCAATAAAATAAGAAGCGGATGAGGCATCGCCTTCAACCATTATGCGCTTAACTGCCTGGTATTGCTGAGCGCCTTTTACAACAAAGGTATTGTAATTATCATGCTCAACACTCACACCAAAGCGCGCCATAGCATCAAGCGTAATATCAATGTACGGCTTTGACACTAAAGTGCCTTTGATTTTTATTTTGGTATCGCCTTTAAATAACGGTGCGGCCATGAGCAGTGCCGTTAAAAATTGACTTGAAATACTGCCGTCAATTTCTACCTCACCACCTTTTATTTGCCCACCAATGATTTTAAGCGGTGGGTAATCTTTATTTTTTAAATAACTCACATTACCACCGAGCGCTTGTAAGGCATCTACTAAGTGGCCAATTGGGCGCTCTTCCATACGCGGCTCACCAATTAACTCGTACTCACCAACAATGGCTGCTAATACGGCCGTTAATGGCCGATACGCTGTACCTGCGTTACCTAAAAACAATGGCTCACTCGGGGTATTAAATACCCCACCTACGCCCTCTACAGTCGCGATGGTGCGCTCATCATTAAGTGTAACATTTACGCCTAGCTGCGCTAATGCGCCCAACATATGGCGAATATCGTCGCTGTCGAGCAAGTTTTCAACAATTGTGGTGCCGTTAGATAATGCTGCTAATAATAAAATGCGATTTGACAGACTTTTCGAACCTGGCAACGTCACACTGCCATTAACTTGTGAAATAGGGGCTAAAAAAAGTTGCTCCATTAACCGTTCTCCTTGGCAAAGCGAGCCATAAAGTCAACTAAGGCCTGAACACCTTCAAGTGGCATCGCATTATAAATACTGGCGCGCATTCCGCCCACAATACGGTGACCTTCAAGTGCTAATAACCCCGCGGCTTTTGACTCTTTAACAAACTTATCATTTAAGCTTTCATCAACCAGCCAAAAAGGCACGTTCATGCGTGAACGACAATGCTGAGCCACTTTATTAGTATAAAAATCTGAATTATCTATAAAGTCATAAAGCAGCTGCGCTTTAGCAATGTTCTGTGCTTGCATGGCTTTTACCCCGCCAGTTTGTTCAAGCCATGCAAATACTTCAGCGGCTAAGTACCAAGCAAAAGTAGGGGGAGTATTAAACATGCTACCTTGTTTTGCTTCAAGGGCGTAATCTAAAATACCCGGCTTGGCAAGTCCTTCAAGCTCCAAAAGCGTTTTACGCACAATAATAATCGCTATGCCCGATGGGCCGATATTTTTTTGTGCGCCAGCATAAATTAAATCAAATTGATTAACGTCAATTTCGCGCGATAAAATAGTTGATGACATATCGGCCACAATCGGCGCTGTGGGATGACTTGGTACATCAAAAATTTCTAACCCGTCTACGGTTTCATTCGGGCAATAGTGAATGTAAGATGCATCAAAAGGTAGCACCCAATCGGCTACTTGCTTAACAGAGAACTGCCCGTTATCATCGTTACGCACGTCAATAGCGTGAGTTTGCGTAAACTTATCGGCTTCGCTGGTTGCACTTTTTGACCAAACGCCATTTTCACAATACACCGCTTTTTTGCCATCAACATGAAGGTTTAAAGGGACAGCACTGAACTGACCTCGACCCCCACCGTGCATAAACAACACCTCAAACTCGTCACTAATATTCATTAAGCGTCGTAAGCTGGCTTCACATTTTGCGGTTAAGGCTAAAAACTCTTTGCTGCGGTGGCTTATTTCCATGACTGAAACGCCCATACCTTGCCAGTCTAAAAATTCTTGCTGGGCTTTTTGCATAACGGCCGGTGGTAACATGGCGGGACCTGCACAAAAATTATATATACTCATTACCTTTTCCTCATTCCAGTAATTTAACTTAAACAAAACTTTGTTTTTTATCATATAAAAAAAGCGGCCAAGGCCGCTTTTTTCAATATCAATTATTCTGAAGGAGGATTATCATCCGCCACTTCTTCAATAACCGACTCTACTGTTTCAACGTCTTCGATATCAATCAAGTCACTTTCAGTCACTTCAATTTCTTCTATACGTTGTAAACCAACTACTTGCTCTTCGTCAATAGTTCTGATCAAAATAACACCTTGGGTGTTACGTCCAACAGTAGAAACTTCATTAACGCGAGTACGTACTAAGGTTCCACGATTCGAAATGATCATTATCTCGTCGTTATCATCAACCTGAACAGCGCCAACAACAGCACCATTACGTTCACTCACCTTAATCGATACAACCCCTTGTGTAGCACGACTCTTCGATGGGTAATCTTCAAGTTGAGTACGCTTACCATATCCATTCTCTGTCACCGTTAATATTGCACCATCATTCTTTGGCACAATAAGCGATACAACACGTTGATTGTCTGGCATCTTAATACCACGAACACCCGTTGCAGTTCGGCCCATAGGACGTACACCTTTGAAACGGATCTCAGGTTTGCCAGCTTCATCTAGTACTGGGTTACCATTTTCATCAACAACGGTGGTTTCTTCAGCTTCTTTAAAGCGAACAACTTTACCCGCATCAGTGAACAACATAATTTCGTTGCTACCATCGGTAATATCAACACCGATTAAGCTATCACCTTCGTTTAAGTTAACTGCAATAATACCGCTAGCACGTTGGCGGCTGTATGCTGTTAGTGGCGTTTTCTTAACCGTACCAAAGGCCGTTGCCATAAAGATATATTTATCATCTTCATAATCGCGTACTGGCAAGATTGCAGTAATACGCTCATCGGCTTCAAGTGGTAATAGGTTAACAATTGGCTTACCACGCGCTGCACGACTGGCAAGTGGCAACTGGTATACTTTAAGCCAATATAAACGACCCGCTGTAGAGAAACATAAAATGGTATCGTGGGTATTAGCAACAAGCAGACGTTCAATGAAGTCTTCATCTTTCATCTTGGTTGCTGATTTACCTTTACCACCGCGTCGCTGCGCTTCGTAATCAGTTAATGCTTGGTACTTAACATAGCCTTCGTGTGACAGCGTAACAACGACGTTTTCTTCGTTAATTAAATCTTCAAGGCTAATATCGTGTGCTGCAGCATTTATTTCCGTGCGACGCTCATCACCATATTGCTCTTTAATTTCAACCAGTTCATCACGAATAACTTCCATTAAGCGATATGGATTTGCCAAAATAAATAATAACTCGGCAATCAAATCAAGTAACGTTTGATATTCAGTAAGAATTTTTTCGTGCTCAAGACCGGTTAGTTTATGTAAACGTAAATCTAATATTGCTTGGGCTTGTTGCTCGGAAATATAGTATTGACCATCACGAATACCCAGATCGCTTGCTAACCAATCTGGGCGTGCAACGTTATCTTCGCCTGCTTTATCAAGCATGGCTTTAACATTACCTAATTCCCACGGACGTGCTGTTAGTGCAATTTTTGCCTCAGCAGGCGTTGGCGACTTACGAATAAGTTCGATAATTGGGTCAATGTTTGCCAGTGCAATCGCTAAGCCTTCTAACGTGTGTGCACGGTCGCGAGCTTTGCGTAAATCAAACACGGTACGACGAGTAACAACTTCACGACGGTGAATAATAAACTCTTCAAGCATTTCTTTTAAGTTGAAACACTTAGGTTGGTTATTAATTAATGCAACCATATTCATACCAAACACAGTTTGTAACTGAGTTTGTGCATAAAGATTGTTTAAAATAACTTCACCGACATCACCGCGTTTGATCTCGATAACGATACGCATACCGTCTTTATCTGATTCATCACGTAATGCGCTGATCCCTTCAATTTTTTTATCTTTAACTAGCTCAGCGATTTTTTCAATCAGCCGCGCTTTGTTAACTTGGTAAGGGATTTCATGAACAATAATGGTTTCGCGGCCGGTTTTTTCATCGGTTTCAACATCAGCACGTGCACGCATGTACACTTTACCACGCCCGGTTTGATAGGCCTGTTCAATGCCTTTTTTACCGTTAATAATGGCCGCAGTTGGAAAGTCTGGACCAGGAATGTAATCCATTAACTCTGTTATGGTTAATTCAGGGTTTTGAATCAGCGCCAAACAGCCATTCACAACTTCTGTTAGGTTATGTGGCGGAATATTTGTTGCCATACCAACGGCAATACCTGACGACCCATTCACTAATAAATTGGGTATTTTAGTCGGTAACACATCAGGAATTTGCTCTGTGCCGTCATAGTTAGGCACAAAATCAACCGTTTCTTTTTCAAGATCGGCTAGTAATTCATGCGACATTTTTGCCATACGGACTTCTGTATAACGCATTGCCGCTGCTGAATCACCATCAACCGAACCAAAGTTACCCTGACCATCTACCAGCATATAACGCAGTGAGAATGGCTGAGCCATACGTACGATAGTGTCATAAACTGCACTGTCGCCGTGTGGGTGGTATTTACCGATTACGTCACCGACCACACGGGCCGATTTTTTGTAAGGCTTGTTCCAGTCATTACTAAGCTCGTTCATTGCAAACAAAACGCGGCGGTGAACAGGTTTTAAGCCGTCACGTACGTCTGGTAATGCACGTCCTACAATTACGCTCATGGCGTAATCTAGGTAGGAGTTTTTTAACTCGTCTTCAATATTGACTGGCAGAATTTCATTGGCGAGATCAGTCATTTGATATCACATTCCTTCAGTATCAGCTCTCAACAACCCAGTATTAGGTAGTAAGAGTGTTTGTTATTATTTCTAAGCAGCTATGCTATCACAATTAATTTTAATTTACAGGCGCAAAACTTTGCGATTTATCAATTTAGGCCTATATAATGGCCTCAGATTGACGAGGAAGTATTTTATGACCGAACATCAAAATGTAGATAACGCAGAAATAGCAAAGTTTGAAGCCATCGCAGAGCACTGGTGGGATTTAGAAGGTGAATTTAAGCCGCTTCACGAAATTAATCCATTACGATTAGATTTCATCGCAGACAAAACCAAAGGATTATTTGACAAAGAAACCCTCGATGTAGGCTGTGGTGGCGGTATTTTGAGCCATAGTATGGCGCGAATGGGCGCAAAAGTAACCGGTATCGATATGGGCCAAGAGCCTTTAACCGTTGCCAAGTTACATAGTTTAGAAACCGATGTACCGGTTGAATATATAAAAGTACCCGCAGAGCAATTTGCCGATGAGCACCCAGAACGCTTTGACGTGATCACCTGTATGGAGATGCTAGAACATGTCCCCGACCCTGCTTCTATTATTCATGCGGTGGCTAAATTGGCAAAACCTGGGGCCGAGGTATTTTTCTCTACCCTCAATAAAACCCCAAAAGCTTATTTATACGCCATTGTAGGCGCTGAAAAACTGTTAAAAATGGTGCCAGAAGGTACTCATGATCATAAGAAGTTTATTAAACCAGCGCAATTGATTGCATGGGCAGAACAAGCAGGCTTAAAAGTACGTGCCAGTGCGGGGTTAAGTTACAACCCGCTTTCAAAACAATATACGCTTAATGATGATGTAAGCGTAAATTATATGCTGCATTTTGAGAAGTTAGCGTAGTGGCACGCTCTCAAACACCCACTGCTGCGGTTGAATATCAAGCATTGCTGTTTGACTTAGACGGCACTTTACTTGATACCGCTGATGATTTGGGCGCAGCACTCAATACGGTGCTGCGCAATCATAAACAGCCAGAAGTAAGCAGTGATATATATCGCCCAGCGGCCTCAAATGGAGCTGCAGCATTATTGGCTGCCGGTTTTAAAGAATACTGGGAAAAACAGCCTCAACAGCAGCTATTAAACGAGCTAGTTACTCAATATGCAGCTAATATAGCCACGCATACTCGGTGTTTTTTGGGCGTTGAGCAATTACTTATTACGCTTGACAATAAAGAAATCCCTTGGGGCATTATGACTAATAAGCCCAGTTTTCTAACCGAGCCATTAATTAAAGCCATTCCTGTATTAAAAAATGCCCGTATTGTGGTCAGTGGTGATACCTTAGCAGAGTCAAAGCCCTCCCCTTTACCTTTATTGTATTGTGCTGAGCAGATGAATGTAGACCCTTCACGTTGCTTGTACATAGGTGATGCACAGCGTGATATTCAAGCTGGTAAAGCAGCTAATATGCACACTGCAACTGCATTGTGGGGATATATCCCTAGTAATGACGAAGCATTGGCTTGGAATGCGGATTTTAATTGGCATAGTCCTATAGATGCATTTAACCATATATAGTGCCATGTTAATTAATAAACACTACATATTGTGATTGTGTTAGTTTTTACGCAAAGCTTGATGATAAAAAAAGCAGACAAAATTTATTTTTAAAAAGCGTAAATTTAATCTTTCCTCAGTTGATTTTTACAAATTTCAACTTAACCGAATGATCAAAGGTTAATGCCTACTAACACAATTGCCTTATCCCAACGTTATCCACAATGAGGGCGATTTCTATCCCTTGCAAAAGTTACCAGACCACACTATCTTGTGATCTCTAATTTAAACAACACCAGATATTGTGGCTAAATGTTATTCAATCAAATTCATCCAACGGGTGAAATAACAATAAAAAAATAGGTGCTCGGCTTTTAAGTGCACGCATTGGTCAAAAATATTTAATTCCCAAGGAATACAGGCAAAGCTATGAACCAACTGTTATCTGTAAGCAAACGTGACGGCCGTAAAGAGCCACTTGATCTTGATAAGATCCATCGCGTTATTGAATGGGCCGCCGAAGGTTTAAATAACGTTTCGGTTTCACAAGTTGAACTTAAATCACATATTCAATTTTATGACGGTATTCGTACCAAAGACATTCACGAAACGATTATCAAGGCCGCTGCCGATCAGATATCTAAAGAATCACCCGATTATCAGTATCTAGCCGCTAGATTAGCTGTATTCCATCTACGTAAAAAAGCGTATGGTCAGTTTGAGCCGCCACGTTTGTTTGATCATGTTACAAAAATGGTAGAACAAAAACGCTATGATGCCCACTTATTGGCTGATTACACGGAACAAGAACTTGATGAACTAGATGCTTATCTTGATCATGGCCGCGACCTTAACTTTAGCTACGCAGCCGTTAAGCAACTTGAAGGTAAATACTTGGTTCAAAACCGTGTTACTGGTGAAATTTACGAAAGTGCCCAATTTTTATATATTTTAGTCGCAGCGAGCTTATTCTCTGATTATCCTCGCGAAACCCGAATTGACTATATCAAACGCTTTTACGATGCCGTTTCATTATTTAAAATTTCTTTACCTACGCCAATTATGTCAGGTGTTCGTACGCCTACCCGTCAGTTTAGCTCGTGTGTACTTATAGAGTGTGGCGACAGCTTAGATTCAATTAATGCGACGTCATCAGCTATTGTTAAGTACGTTTCTCAGCGTGCTGGTATTGGTATTAATGCTGGTCGCATTCGTGCATTAGGAAGTCCTATTCGTAATGGCGAGGCTTATCACACTGGCTGTATTCCGTTTTATAAGCACTTTCAAACAGCGGTAAAAAGCTGTTCGCAAGGCGGCGTACGCGGTGGCGCAGCTACTTTGTTCTACCCGCTTTGGCACTTAGAAGTAGAAAACCTACTGGTACTTAAAAACAACCGTGGTGTTGATGATAACCGCGTACGTCATTTAGATTACGGTGTGCAGTTCAATAAGTTAATGTATTCACGCTTAATTAAAGACGATTACATTACATTATTCAGTCCATCAGATGTCCCTGGCCTTTATGATGCATTTTTTGAAGACCAAGATGAATTTGACGCGCTGTACACACAGTATGAACAAGATGAGTCAATCCGTAAAAAACGTATCAAGGCGATTGAGCTATTTTCTATGTTTGCTCAAGAGCGTGCGAGTACGGGGCGTATTTACTTACAAAATGTTGACCACTGTAATACGCACAGCCCGTTTATTTCTAAAGTTGCGCCTATTCGCCAATCTAACTTATGTTTAGAAATTGCGTTACCGACTAAACCACTTAGTAATGTGAATGACGAAGAAGGTGAAATTGCCTTATGTACGTTATCAGCATTTAACTTAGGTGCCATTGAGTCTTTGGATGAATTAGAAGAGTTAGCTGAGCTTGCCGTTCGCGCACTAGATAACTTACTTGATTTTCAAGACTACCCTGTCCCTGCGGCTAAAAATGCCACCATGGGACGTCGTACTCTAGGTATAGGCGTTATTAACTATGCTTACTACTTAGCTAAAAACGGCAAACGTTACTCAGATGGCAGTGCCAATGCACTGACTCATAAAACATTTGAAGCGATTCAGTATTACTTGATGAAAGCGTCAAACGAGCTGGCTAAAGAGCGTGGTGCATGTCCTAAATTTAACGAAACCACGTATTCACAAGGGATCATGCCTACCGATACCTACAAACGTGATCTAGATAAAGTGTGTGATGAACCCCTTCACCTTGATTGGGATACATTACGTGCCAACATTAAAGAGTACGGTATGCGTAACTCAACACTGAGCGCATTAATGCCATCAGAGACGTCATCGCAAATATCAAATGCGACCAATGGTATTGAACCACCGCGTGGCCACATTAGTGTTAAAGCAAGTAAAGACGGTATTTTAAAGCAAGTAGTTCCTGAGTATGAACGCCTTAAAGATAGTTATGAGTTACTGTGGGATATTCCATCAAACGATGGTTACTTACAATTAGTGGGTATAATGCAGAAATTTATCGATCAAACGATTTCAGCGAATACTAATTATGATCCAAATAAATACGAAGGCGGTAGAGTACCTATGAAAGTCTTATTAAAAGACTTACTCAGTGCCTACAAGCTAGGTATTAAAACGCTGTACTACCACAACACCCGCGATGGCGCATCAGATGTACAAGAAGACGCACCTGAAGTGGAAGATGATGATTGTGCAGGCGGCGCGTGTAAAATTTAATAATTAAACTTAGAACGGGCACTGTGCCCGTTTTATCCTGATAGTTTTAGTGATAGTTTTTTGAGTGATAAACATGTCTTATACTACTTTTAGCAGAAATCATAATAATCAAATGAAAGAGCCAATGTTTTTTGGTCAAACCGTTAACGTATCGCGTTACGATCAACAAAAATACCCTATTTTTGAAAAGCTGATTGAAAAACAGTTGTCGTTCTTTTGGCGCCCTGAAGAAGTTGACGTAAGTAAAGACCGTTTAGACTTTCAAGCACTTCCCGATCACGAAAAGCACATATTTTTAAGTAATTTAAAATATCAAACGTTACTTGATAGTGTTCAGGGCCGCTCACCTAACGTTGCATTACTGCCTATCGTGTCTATTCCTGAGCTAGAAACCTGGATAGAAACATGGGCATTTAGTGAAACTATTCACAGCCGCTCATACACTCACATTATACGTAACGTAACCCAAGCCCCTGAACTCATTTTTGATGACATTGTTAGTAATGACAAAATTAGTGAACGTGCCGATGCGGTAACCACGTATTACGATGATTTAATTAATTCTGTGTCACTTTACAACCTGTACGGTGAAGGCAAACATGAAATTAACGGTCAAACCGTTGTGGTAAACTTATTTGAGCTGAAAAAGAAATTGTATCTGGCAATGATGTCGGTGAATATTTTAGAGGCTATTCGCTTTTATGTCAGCTTTGCATGTTCGTTTGCGTTTGCCGAGCGTGAACTGATGGAAGGTAATGCTAAAATTATCAAGCTTATTGCCCGTGATGAAGCACTTCACTTATCAGGTACACAGCATATTTTGAATATTATGCAAGATGGCAAAGACGATCCAGAAATGGCTATTGTTGCAGCTCAGTGCCGTGAAGAGGCGATTAAAATGTTTGTTGAAGCCGCTGAGCAAGAAAAAGAATGGGCAGAGTATCTATTTAAGGATGGGTCAATGATTGGCCTAAATAAACATATTTTATGTCAATATGTTGAATATATTACTAATGCACGCATGACAGCAATTGGCCTACCTGCACAATTTGAAAATAACAGTAACCCTATTCCATGGATTAACTCATGGTTAGTCTCTGATAACGTGCAAGTTGCGCCACAAGAGGCAGAGATAAGCTCATACCTTGTAGGTCAAATTGATTCGCAAGTTGATGCTGATGAATTTGGTGACTTTGATTTATAATGACTGACAGAGCCACTGCAAGTGTCACGCTTGCAGATAACAGCCAACGGTTAGACTTTACCGCTGGCTGCCCTTCTCTTTTACATTGCCTAGAATCAAATAACATTGACGCTGCTTACCAATGTCGCGAAGGATATTGTGGTGCATGTCGTGCAACGCTTATCTCTGGCCAAGTGAATTACAATGAAGAACCACTGGCATTTGTGCGTGATGGTGAAATACTATTGTGTTGCTGCAAGCCCAATGGTGATATTAGTATAAATTTAAAGTGAACAGCAAGCTTATGGCGCAGCAATAAAATACACAGATATTCTGTATTACCGCGCTTTTGGTTTTACTCGTTATCCCTCTTCTTCAACCAGTGATTCTAATAACTCATGGATTTCAGACTTTAACTCTTTATCTTCAATTTTATTAGCACTGATTTTGGCATCTTGCAGGTTTTTAATTGCCGCTTCTTTATCACCTAGCTCAAGCTGTAAAGTAGCCATAGAAAATGCAACTGATGACATATGATCTTTGTTGTTAATTTCAATCGACTTCTGCAGTGCTTTTTCATAGGTCTCAATCGCTTCTTCTAACTCTTCGGTAAAATCAGCCAGTGTTTCCCACTGTACAGGGTGATCTTTAGTTGTATTTTCGTTTTCAATACAAATGGCTTTAAGCTCTGCATATAAAGATTCAAACTGTGTCGTGTCATTTTTATTAGCCGCTGCCATCAGCTTTTCCGCTAAATCATGTACCGCTTTGTATAGTTTAGTATTCATAATTACTTGTTACCTTATTAACACGCCCTTTTTAATTTATTAAGGGCATCGTATTCAACATATATTTTCTTATAGTACATTATTATCAAGTACTGCGGTGTTACAAAAGTATAATAAGTGATAAAAAGAGCTGTTTAATTTAATGACGCCGATATTAGGGTGATACACTTGACACCTAATTTAAATAACTAAAATAAATATCCATCCTATGCAAAATTGCAATCAATGCGGTAAGTGCTGCACTAAATATGGCGCAGCAGATTTAGATGCAAACCAAGATGAAATTGACATGTGGGCATTATTCAACCCTGAAATATTTCAATATGTTAAAAACAATCAGTTATGGTTTGACCCAAAATCGGGCGAACAATTAACACAATGCCCATTTTTGGCAATGGCCAGTAAAAAAAACGCGCAAGAAAAAGATAAATATACCTGCAGTATTTACCATGACCGCCCGCAAGATTGCCGGCATTATCCAAGTTTAGTTTCGGAAATGATAAACGATAACTGTGAAATGCTTGAACCAAGCGATAAGCAAAATCCTTTTAAAGCACAAAAACAGTTAAACCTGCTAATGATAGACAGCCGTTCTTAAACTAATAAACGCGCTATTTTTGTTATTCAACGCAAATGTACAAAGTTATAGTATAACATCATTGATGGCATTACTTTGTGGTGTTATATTATATCACAACATAACAACCACGAATTAAAGTAATTATGACCAAGTTAACACTCATATCATCAGCACTATTGTCTGTTTTATATTCTCATTCTGCACTGGCAGCAACTATTAATGGCACTATAACAGATGCAAACAAGCAACCTATTGCCAATGCAACAATCCATGTTCATGGTAAATCACAAAGCGTACAAAGTAATCAACAAGGCAAATTTAGTATTGATATAGATGCTAAAAGCCAACTACATATTAGTAAAGATAACTACCTAGATTCACGTATATCGCTTGAAAATGTAGACGATACAATCAACGTGACATTAACGCCGTCTTCGGTTGAAACCGTTGTTGTATATGCATCAGCACTGCATAAAAATAATTTAGAAATGATTTCACCGGTGAGTGTATTGTCAGGGGATGAGCTTAAAAATAAAGCGAAACCGACGCTCGGTGAAACACTTAAAGGCATACCCGGTGTTAATGCCAGTTACTTCGGCCCTGTGTCTTCAAGCCCAATTATTCGCGGCTTAGGGGGTCCCCGCGTTAAAATTACTCAAAACGGTTTAGATAGCAGCGATGCATCACGCATTGGCCCAGATCACGCGACTTCAAGCGATAGCTTAGCTGCAGAGCAAATTGAAGTACTTCGCGGCCCAAGCACCCTACTTTTTGGCTCTGGTGCAATAGGTGGTGTGGTAAATGTGGTAGATAACCGTATTCCAACCAATAATCTTGACGCACTATCAGGGGCCGTACAGTACACTCATGATACTGTTTCAAATGCGAATACCTATGCGGCAAAGTTAGAAACAGGCAGTAACAATTTTAACTTCCATTTTGATGGTACCAAGCGCAGTGGTGACGACTATCAAACGCCTCGCTTTAACCTACCCGATGAACATGAAGAAGGTGAAGTACACATTAAGGGCGATGAAGAAACGGCCACTTCAGTTGAAAATACCTTTATCGACAGTGAAACAGTGAACTTTGGTACTAGCTATGTCAGTGAGCATTTAACGGTTGGCTTTTCATACGGTAATATTGAAACCAAGTATGGTATTCCTGGCCATTCACATGATCACGGGCATGACCATGAAGAAGAGGATGAGCATGAAGAGCACGCTGGTGAAGAACATGCAGAAACACCCGTTTATGCTCATTTAAAGCAAGATCGTTGGCAAGGACTTGTGAGTTACGCGTTTCATGACAACTGGATTGAATCGATTAATTTGCGCCTTGGTTATACCGATTATACTCACAGTGAAATAGAAGATGGCGCGATTGGCACCACATTTAGTAATGAAACCACTGAAGCACGTTTAAACCTAGAGCACCAGTTAGGCCAATGGCATGGCATGATTGGCTATCACTATAGTGAATCTGATTATGATGCCATTGGCGAAGAAGCGTTTACACCTGCAAGCATAACCACCACCCACGCTTTATATTTACTTGAAGAGCGCACATTTGGCGATATTACTTTAGAACTTGGCGCCCGTGTGGAAGATTATGATATTAAAAGTAATGTAGATACACACCATCATAGCCATGATGATGAGCCTTTATCAGCAGATGAGACGATTGATTATGCGCAACGCTTTACTAATCTGAGCGCCTCAGTAGGTGCGATTTGGGAGTACATACCAAGCCATAACTTAGCCGTTAGCCTATCTCATTCAGAGCGCGCACCACTTTCAGCAGAGTTACTCTCTAATGGAGTCCATATTGCTACAGGCACTTACGAACTTGGGCTTGGCTATCATATTGAAGACAATGAAGCACATTTCAAACCTGAGGAGATAAAACAAGAAACCTCAACTAACTTTGATATCAGTTTGCGTCGTTTTAGTGGTGACTTAGGTTACACAATCAACTTTTTCTATAACGATATTAAAAACTTTTATTATCAACAAAACACCGGGTTAGTGTTTGATGAGCTAGATGGTTTTGAGTCTGCTGTAGGTGCACACGATGAAGCAATTGATGTTTATCAATTTACCAGCAAAGATGCCCAGCTGTATGGGTTTGAATTTGATGTACATTATCAAATAAATCCCAGTGCCATGATAAAAGTATTTGGTGATTCTACTCGTGCTAAGCTAAAAGATAATGAGGGTAACTTACCGCGTATCCCTGCTAATAAATTAGGCTCAGAACTACAATACACCTTAGGTAATGCGCAATTTACCTTAACAGGAACGCATTATTTTGAGCAAAATGATATTAGTGCTTACGAAAACTCAATGGATGGCTATACATTGGTTGATTTACAAGCTAATTATCAGCTTGATTTAGGCGCTGTTGATACTCAACTTTACTTAAGTGTTGATAACATTACCGATGAGCTTGGCTTTGTGCATAGCTCATTTATTAAAGATATTGCTCCTCTTCCTGGGCGTAATTTTCAATTTGGGGTTAGAGGTTACTTTTAAACGTTACTCACTTTAAATAAGATTATAAAAAACCGCATTCATAAAAATGAACGCGGTTTTTTTATAACTAAAATGTTATGCGCGTTCTAATTAAAGAATTGCGTGTAACTCAACGTCAAATACAAGTGTTGAGTAAGGTGCAATTGCAGCACCGGCACCACGTTCACCGTAAGCAAGCTCATGAGGAACGTATAAACGCCATTTAGTGCCTACTGGCATCATTTGTAATGCTTCAGTCCAACCTTTGATCACGCCACCCACTGGAAATTCAGCTGGTTGACCGCGCTCGTATGAACTATCAAAAACAGTACCGTTAACTAAAGTACCGTGGTAATCAACACGTACTGTAGACTCTGCAGTTGGCTTATCGCCCTCACCGGTAGCGAGTACTTCGTACTGAAGACCTGACTCAGTGACTGTGATTTCAGGACGTTTTGCATTTTCTTCTAAGAACGCAATACCTTCAGCTGCCAATACTTTAGCTTCTTCTTCACGACGAGCTTGGATCTCTTCGTTAATTTTCTCAAACGCAGCTTGGATCTCAGGGATCTCTACTTGAAAAGCACTGCCTGCATACGCATCTTTCATGCCTTCAAATACTGAATTTAAGTTTAAACCTTCAAAAGGGTTAGCTTTAAGTTGCTCACCCATTTGTAAGCCAATACCGTAACTTGCTTTTTCAGCATCTGTAGTAAAATTATCTGACATAATGTGTTATTCACGTTTTGTTAGTTAAAAGACGCGTATATGCTATCACAAAATAAAAGCTGTTTGGGGCTAGTTTTGATTGAGTTTTTCTTTAATTAAACCAATAGCAAAGGTACAAACAGGTAAACTGAGCAAAATTCCAGCAAGCAAGCCCATTGATAACAAGCCAGCCATACCGGTTAATAAAAGTGGCACTGCCACTAAACCAACAAGGCCAATGTAAAATGCACCCCATACAGGCCAATAGTGATCGTACTTTGTAATTAAATGCCCCGATAAAAGATTAAACCCGATGCCATATAAAAGAGTCATTAGCAGGGCATTCTCTGGATAAGCATCTAGAGCCATTTTTTCTAATAGGCTTACGACACTTTGGTAACAATAACCAAATACAGTCCATAATAGAATGTGCTTAAGTAAACGTTTAGCAAAGGATAACTCCGGGGACTGTGACATAATAAAGCTCCAGATAGCAAAAAACCGCCCACGAGGCGGTTTTTTAAATAATGGTGGAGAGATAGGGATTTGAACCCTAGAGGGGCTATAAACCCCTGCCGGTTTTCAAGACCGGTGCATTCGACCACTCTGCCATCTCTCCGTAAGGCGCGCATAATAAGATTATACGTTTAGCTTGTAAAGCCTTAATTTAATAAATAGGGCGTTACAAGCTAAATATCAACCGCTCTGGTTATAGACTAAACGCTAATAGTATTGTTTAGGCCTTCGAGCAATCCAAGAGCAAACTAAACATACTAATAGGCTGGCAGTTAAAAATGCAATACTTTGGAATATCAAATCGAAGCGGTTTAAATCATCACTTGGGATCACAACCAACACAAACGAAGGTAACAAAGCAATGAGCAAAACATAACAACATATTTTAAAAGCTCTGCCAAAATCAAATCGTTTAGCGCGTTGCATCCACCATGTTAGTAGAACCAATACCCCCATTGCTGTTGCAGCAATAAAATGGGCGGCTTGGGTATTCATTGCAACATAAAATGTTGCCAATGCGCCAACAACGCCCCAAATTGACCAAGCAAACCAGTTTTCTTTCTCGCGTAAAAATAAATTTCCCATCATTTTCGTCTTCTTTATCGTTATTATTAGTAAGACTTTCCATACACTACCAAAAAACAACCGATTAAAAAACAAACTGAAGAAGATTTATTGCGTATGATGCTTCCATGCGCTTCTCGCAGCTACAATATTAACCGTTATAGTGTAACACGATTAACTTAATGAATTATGATTACATTGAATGTAAAAAGTTCATACTGCTTTTATAAAAAACTAAAAAAGTTTTCTGGTTTATGTCGCGCTGACTTTTTACACTCAATTGCAGGCGTCCCTAAATACAAATAACCGACAATTTCATCGTGTTCGTTTAAATTAAGCGCTTGTTTAACACTTGGGCTTTGTGCAAAGTAACCTGTACGCCAAACACCCCCTAGACCTTGTGCAAAAGCGGCTTGTTGCATAGCAAAAACCCCACAGCCTGCACTTTGCACTTGTTCTATTCTTGGCACTTTGGGGTGTTGTTGATATTTTGCAATGGCAATAATAATTACCGGCGCTCTAAAGGGTAATTCTTTAGCACGATTAATTACTTTTTCAGCTTGCTGCTCAGCTAACGCACTTTGATAATAAATTTCACCCAACTTATAACGAGCCTCTCCTTGAACAATAATATATTGCCACGGTGCAATACAGCCATGATCAGGGACTCTAAGGCCCGCCTGCTGAATAATGGTTAGTTGTTCTTCATTCGGGCCTGGCTCAGTCAGTTTGGCATCTGATTGACGGGTTAATAATAGCTCAATAGCATCCATTACAATTACTCAAAAAACAAAAACGACAGCATAGCATTGAAACCCTTAGGTTAAAATATAATGGACTGGCTTTGCTACTAACATGGTAAGCAGCGCCGCCCTATTTTGATTAGCTATATAATGTGCACTTAATTAAATTGCCTATTAAATACTGCGTGCCACTTGCAACGCTTCAAAAATTGCACGTTTGGCATCAATGGCGGCGGCCAATTTAGCCCCCCCTATGACATGCACCTTAGCGTTATCTGATTGCGCTTTAAATGGTTCGTCATTCGACACTTGGCCAATACACGCTATAACCGTATCAACTGGCAATACTTGTGTTTCACCTGCCACACTGATGGTTAAACCATTTTTATCAAAACTATGGTATTGGCAATTGGCAATTTGCTTAACACCATGTTGTTTTGCAACTTGACGGTGGATCCACCCCGTTGTTTTACCTAAGTCACTACCAAAACGTCCTTCACTGCGTTTAAGCATATAAAGTTGGCGCTCGTCTTTATGAGGCTGGGGTTCACATTCTATACCCCACTGAGTTTTAAAATCGCTAATACTTTGCGATTTATGCTCACTTAGAAATGCCACCATATCAAAACCAATACCACCTGCCCCTAAAATAGCAATTGAATTACCTAACTCTACTTCGCCACGTATAACTTCATCATAAGCAAATACACGTTTTTCATCGCTGCACTTAATAGTGGCTTCACGTGGTCTGACACCTGTGGCAAATACCACATCATCAAACTGGCTCAGCATGCTGTCATCAAATACTTTACCTAATTCAATAGTTACGTTTAAACGTTCTAACTCCTTGGTAAAGTACGCCAAGGTATGGTTAAAGTCTTCTTTACCGGGTATTTGCATGGCTAAATTGAACTGCCCACCCATGTGCTGTTTTTTATCAATAAGCGTTACATTGTGGCCTTTTTGCGCTAAGTAGCAACTAGATGATAATCCCGCGGGGCCTGCACCCACGACTAATACATTTTTAGCTTTTGCTGCTTTTTCTAACGGGTAATCAAGTTCAAAACCCGCTTGTGGGTTAACTAAACAAGTGGCACGTTTCCCTTTAAAAACGTGATCTAAACAGCCCTGATTACAGCCAATACAAATATTAATATGTTCAGAGCGCTTAGCTTGATATTTATTAAAAAATTCAGGATCAGCAAGTAGAGGGCGCGCCATGGAAATTAAATCAGCCTCACCGGCTGTTAAAATGTCATTGGCAATCTGTGGCGTGTTGATCCGATTGACCGCAATAACAGGCACATTAATGACCTCTTTTAAACGTTTAGATGCTTCTTTAAATGCACCTGGTGGAACCATACTGGCTATTGTTGGTACGCGCGCTTCATGCCAACCAATGCCAGTATTAAAAATATCAACCCCTGCTTTTTCAAGTGCAATTGCTTGTTGTGTTACCTCATCAGGTGTTGAACCATTAGGGATTAAATCAATCACAGAGAGTCTAAAAATAATTAAAAATTTATCTGACACTTTGGCTCTTACCGCTTTGACAATCTCAACGGCTAAACGCATTCTATTTTCAAGGCTTCCCCCAAAGTCATCATCTCGTTTATTGGTATGCGGTGCCATAAATTCATTGATCAAATAGCCCTCTGAGCCCATCACTTCAACACCATCGTAACCCGCTTTTTGTGCTAAATAAGCAGAGTGGGCAAAATCTTTAATGGTTTTTTTGATTGAACTTAATGACATCGCCTTGGGTTTGTAAGGGTTTATTGGTGCTTTTATAGCACTCGGTGCTTGATTAAACGGATGATACGCATAGCGCCCTGCATGCAATAGCTGCAAACAAATTTTACCACCATGTTGATGAACAGCCTGCGTATAAGCACGGTGTTTAAAAACATCGTAATAACTATTAAATGATGATGAGATAGGCGTTAACTTACCGCGAAGGTTTGGGCTGTAACCTCCGGTGATCAGCATGGCAGTGCCCCCCTTTGCACGCGCTTCATAAAAAGCGCGAAGGCGTTTGCGATTGTGCCACCCTTCCTCAAGGCCAGTGTGCATTGATCCCATTACTAAACGGTTGCGAAGTTGTGTGTGTTTTAGTTCTAATTTTTGTTCTAACATCCTGTGCCCCAATGACTGGTCTAACCTGTGTGTTTAATCAATTTTGCTTTAATGACGAACAATAAGCAATATAAGAGCAGTTTAAACTTGAATTTTTTAATTTAAAATAACCTAAATGCGGTCAATTTAGGTATAACTGTTAACAATACTAAGTGGCTAAAAGTGACATAAATATTTGTTTAAACATCAGAGTAATTGAATTTATAAATGTTTCGTTACGATTTAGCAGTTAAAATTATTTTTATTCTAAGCTACTATGGCAATAACGTTTTAGCTGTACCAATTTGAGGAGCTATTTTGATAGCAAAGATCTTTAAAGGTATTTGGACGGGAATTAACTTTTCTCGTCGTTTAATACTCAACTTATTATTTTTATTTTTGGTTATTATTTTTATTGTTTCGATATCCAGCGATGGTGATAAAATCACTGTCGCAGACGGCTCAGTGCTGCGACTCAACCTAAATGGCCCCATTGTAGAAGAAAAAACCTACATAGACCCAATTGAAGCCGCTATTAACGATGCAACCGCCAGTGCCGACACGCCAACAGAAATATTACTCGATGATATTGTAAAAGTAATAAATGAAGCGGCACAAGACTCACGCATCAGTGCTATTTTGCTTGACTTGCAAGAAATGCCAACAGCACATTTAAATAAGCTCAAGCAAATTACCCAAGCGCTGGAAACATTTAAAGCAGCGGGTAAAAAAATCATTGCTTCAGGTTATTACTACACTCAAGCTCAATACTACATTGCTGCCCATGCAGATGAAATTGCCATGCATCCTTATGGTAGTGTGCTAATTGAAGGCTACGGTATGTACCCGCTTTACTTTAAAGAAGCGTTAGAAAAACTGGAAGTCACTCAACATATATTCCGTGTAGGAACGTTTAAATCAGCGGTTGAACCGTTTATCAGAAACGATATGTCAGAGGCTGCAAAAGAAGCGAACCGAGTTTGGTTAAGCGCTTTGTGGAATGAGTACAAGCAAGATGTTAGTGCAGTACGCCCATTTGACGAATCAAACTTTGATGAAACTATGGATGCATATTTAGCTAAAATGCAAGCAGCTGATGGCGACGCTGGTAAATATGCCCTTGATAATCAATGGGTTGATTCACTAAAAACCAACCAACAAATGCGCCAGCAGTTAATTGACTTGGTCGGTGCCGAAGAAGAGGGTAAAACATTTAAGCAGGTTTCTTTTCGTCAATACCTAAGCCTAGTAAAACCGCCGATACAATTTGATAATCCAATGACTGAAAAGGTAGCAGTGGTCGTTGCTAGAGGCACTATTGTTGACGGTGAACGTCGCGCTGGTGAGATTGGGGGCGATTCAACAGCTGCGCTACTTCGTAAAGCGCGTCTTGATGAAAAAGTAAAGGCGGTGGTGTTACGTATTGATTCTGGTGGCGGCAGTATGTTTGCCTCTGAAGTAATCCGTGCTGAAGTACTGGCTCTCAAAGCTGCGGGCAAGCCTGTTATTGCCTCAATGAGTTCAGTAGCTGCATCAGGTGGTTATTGGATTGCATCAGCAGCTAATGAAATTTGGGCCGCGCCAAGCACTATTACCGGCTCTATTGGCGTATTTGGTACTTTTATGACTTTTGAAGATACCTTAGCTAAAATCGGTGTTTATTCTGATGGCGTTGCCACAACAGAAATGGCCGGTTTCTCTATCACTCGCCCACTCAATGAAAAAATGGCAAAAATCATCCAAATGAGTGTTGAACAAGCGTATAAACGCTTTTTAGAGGTCGTTGCTGATGCCCGTAATATGACCCCAGAGCAAGTAGATAACATTGCACAAGGGCGTGTTTGGATTGCCTCTCAAGCTCAAGAGCTTGGCCTAATCGATAAACTAGGTAATAAACAAGACGCAATAAAAGCAGCTGCAGAGCTGGCTAAACTGAATTTTTATGAAGTGACAACCATTAAGCAGTCACTGAGCCCGCAAGAACAAATGCTCCAAGAAATTTTCGGCAGCAACGCGGTTAAATCAGTTTTTGGGGTTGATACTCAAAGCTCAGCTGTATTAGCTAGACAAGCTAACCTGCAAAGTGTTATTAAGCGGTTAAGTAGCGAAGTAGAAAACTTGAAAGACTATAACGATCCACAAGGTGTTTATGCGCGCTGTTTAGCGTGTACCATTGCACAATAATACCTGCTAAATCGCTTTTAGCTCCAACGACGCTCGCATCTTGAGTTGGTTTGGGTATACTAAGCCCAGTTTTTTTACTGGGCTTTTTTTATGAAACGTAAACGCATTTATATCGCTTACACTGGCGGTACCATAGGAATGAAAAAATCAATTCGCGGCTACATTCCTGCCGAAGGGTTTTTAACTGACACTGTGGTAAACAACGCAGAATTTAATCGTGAAGAAATGCCATTATTTGATATTCATGAATACTGCCCGCTTATTGATTCTTCAGATATGTCTCCTGCGCATTGGCAACTTATCGCAAATGACATAAAAAGTAAGTACCAAGATTACGATGGGTTTGTGGTCTTACATGGGACAGATACTATGGCCTATACGGCATCCGCTCTGTCGTTTATGTTTGAAAATTTAACTAAACCTATCATTGTCACCGGTTCACAAATCCCGCTGTCTCAATTGCGCTCAGATGGTCAAGTAAATCTACTTAATGCTATGTATTTGGCGGCTAACTACCCCATAGCCGAGGTCAGCTTGTTTTTTAACAATCAATTATTTAGAGGTAACCGCGCAACCAAAGCCCATGCTGATGGATTTGATGCATTCGCTTCACCTAATTTAGAGCCACTCGCGTTATCAGGGATTAATATTCAGTTGATCAAAGGTCAGTTGAGTCCGTATGTTGAAAATGAATTACAAGTTACTCCCATTACACCTCAAGCTATTGGTGTACTGTATTTATACCCTGGGATCAGCAAAGACGTGGTAAAAAGTTTAGTCAATGGCAATATCAAAGCGCTTGTTTTATTGAGCTTTGGTGTAGGTAATGCACCACAAGATCCTGAATTTTTAAATATTTTAGATGAAGCAAGTAAACGCGGCGTGGTGATCACCAACCTGACCCAGTGTTTAAAAGGCCAAGTAAATATGGGCGGCTATGCAACAGGTAACGCGTTATTAAACATAGGGGTGATCAGCGGATTTGATATGACCCTAGAAGCCTGTTTGACTAAACTTCATTACTTGTTCAGTCAAAATCTTGAAGTCGAGACTATTCGTCATTTAATGCAAGATAATTTGCGTGGTGAATTGACCCGTTAAATAATGAGTTAGATGAATAACAAAAAAGGACACTATTTAGCGTCCTTTTTAGGGTCTGTTGACCTTTGCGGATTACAATTTGTTCAAACTAGGGGCGATTTAATCGCGGCGCGAGGTTTGTAACCTAGTGGGCTAAGTAAAAACCGAGCAACAAAGAGTAAATCGCCCCTAGGCAGAACCCGAAGGGCAGCGCCTGTTTGGCATTGATGCTGCGTTATCGCCTATTTATGGGGAATAACCACATTACATAGGCTCTGCCTTACATAGGCTCTGCCTTGCCTAAATACCAAACAGACTGCTGCAAATTTAACCTTGAAAGATCAACAGACCCTAGTTTACTCAAATTTTATTAACGCACCTTTGCGTCAATATCTACGAGATCTGTCAAATGACACGTTTCACCACTGTGAGTTTTAATGCCATGCTCACCAAAATAATCACGCTGGGCTTGCACTAAATGCCCATTACTCGGTGTTGTTAACGTTGCTAAATAGGTTTGTGTTGCACTAAGCACAGGAAACGCCAAACCAGTCATAACCGCTTGACCCGTTACTTTACGCAGTGCCCGCGACTCTTTTTCAAGCGTATCAATAAATTCAACGCCTTGCGCTACACTGTCTAAGTAATCGGCGCGAATAATACACCCTGCACGCCATGTTTGTAGTGTTTTAGCTAAATCAACTTTCCATTGATGAGTACGAGAAGCCCCTTTAATTAATGCAAGTCCTTGGCGATAAGCCAGTAAACTTGCAAGAGTAAACGCATCTTTTAGCTCGTCTAGATCAATATCAGCTTGCGATGTATCTTGTGCACTGTAGCTCATTTCTTGCGCAGCTGTGGTATTGCACGCATTGGTTAAATGACGCGCTTGTACAGCAGCCACTAAAGACGGTACCGCGATGCCTAATTCCAGTGCATTTTGTGCTGTCCACAAACCGGTGCCTTTTGCGCCTACTTTGTTGTCAATTAAATCAACAAGCGGTACATTTTGCGCATTTTCAAGCGATAAAATATGGCTCGTAATTGACAGTAAATAGCTATTCAACTGGCCTTGTGACCATTGGTCAAATATCTCTGCAATGTCTTTTGGTGAGCGGTTAGTACCATGGCGAAGCAACTGATACATTTCTGCAATAAGCTGCATCAGGGCATACTCAATTCCATTATGCACCATTTTTACAAAATGACCGCTGGCTGACTGACCTACACGTGCAAAACACGATTCACCCTGGTAGCTTGCAGCAACTTTTGTAAACCATGGCTCAACACGCTCCCAACCACCTTCAGAGCCACTGGCCATCATTGCAGGTCCGTGACGTGCACCCTCGGCCCCCCCTGAAATGCCCATAGTGGCAAATTCAAATTTATCTTGGTATTTTAGCTTACGATTAATACCATCTTTGTAATTACTGTTGCCACAATCAACAATAATGTCACTACATTGTACACCCGCCTCAATTAGCTCGTTGCAAACCGTATCAACCAACTCACCCGCCGGCACAAGCAATAAAATAGAACGCGGTGCTTCTAAACGCCTAACCATATCCCCAAGATCAGCAACAATGTGAAGCTTATCAGCCATGCCTTGTGATTTAGCACAACTTAGTAACTCTTCACCCGCATTTGGGTTTTTATCATAAGCGACCAGCGTTATCCCTTTTTCTATCAAGTTCAGGGCGAGATTTTTTCCCATAACGCCTAACCCTACTAATGCAACTTGCATTTAGTGCCCTCCTCGGTAACAACTATTTGGTTAGTAAATTAAAATGAACGTGATAATTATATCAAACAACCGCGGCCACAGGGGAAGAAATAGCAGTACTATTTAAATTTTTAGATCATTGACGCCTTTTGACACCGGTGTCATAATGGTTAGATATTCATTTTGTATATAAATACGTGCACAGGAGAATTTAATGTTAAGACGTACAAAAATAGTCGCGACACTTGGACCTGCAACAGACAGAGATAATAACTTAGAAAAAATCATTCGTGCAGGCGCTAATGTGGTTCGATTAAATTTCTCACATGGTGTTGCACAAGATCACAAAGACCGTGCTCAAGCCGTTCGAGATATAGCGAGTAGACTCGGTAAGCACATTGCCATTCTTGCTGATTTGCAAGGCCCTAAAATCCGCGTTTCAACTTTTAAAGAAGGCAAAGTATCTTTAGTCGTCGGCGCTAAATTCATACTTGATGCCAAAATGGAAAAAGGCCAAGGCGATATTAACGCCGTTGGTATTGATTACAAAGAGCTGCCACAAGATGTCTCCTCTGGTGATTTACTGCTGTTAAATGATGGTTTAATTCAACTCACAGTAGAAAGCGTAGAAGGTCATTTAGTACACACAGTGGTCACTGTAGGGGGCGTGCTATCTAACAATAAAGGGATTAACCGTTTGGGTGGGGGGTTAACCGCTCCAGCATTTACTGACAAAGACAAACAAGATTTAATCACCGCCGCTGACATTGGTGTTGATTACATAGCGGTTTCTTTTCCACGCAGTGGCGATGATATGCGTTATGTACGTTCACTTGCAGAGGCAGCAGGCTCCAATGCCCAGCTTTTAGCTAAAATTGAACGTGCTGAAGCGGTAGAAACACAAGAAGCAGTTGATGATATTATTTTAGCGTCTGATGCCGTCATGGTAGCACGTGGTGACTTAGGTGTTGAAATTGGTGATGCTGCACTGATGGGTAAACAAAAACTCATCATTCGTCGTGCTCGCTCACTTAATCGTACCGTTATAACAGCCACACAAATGATGGAATCGATGATCGATAACCCTATGCCTACACGCGCAGAGGTTATGGATGTTGCCAATGCTGTGCTTGACGGTACCGATGCAGTAATGCTTTCTGCCGAAACAGCTGCAGGCGATTACCCAGAAGAAACGGTGGCAACTATGGCACGTGTTTGTTTAGGTGCAGAGTCGCAAAAAGAAACCCATGTCTCTAAACATCGTTTAGACAGTCGCTTTGCCTCTAATGCCGAGTCAATTGCTTTATCAGCGATGTATGCTGCTAATCACTTGGACTCAGTAAAAGCGATTATCACCCTGACTGAATCAGGTAGCACTGCAAAACTGATGTCGCGTATTAGCTCTGGCTTGCCTATTTACTCACTTTCACGCCATGCTAGTACACTAGGTCAAACGGCACTATATCGTGGTGTTTATCCGGTATTTTTTGACTCTACACAATGTGAAAAAGATAGCATGATTAAAGATGCATTGAGTACTTTAGTGGCTGCGGGCTCTCTACAAGCAGGCGATACTGTGATTATTACTCACGGTGATGCAATGGAAACTATCGGCGCGACTAATACGATGAAGATAGTGACTGTTTCTTAAAAGTGACTATCTCTTAAAAGTAATGACCATAAAAAACGCGAGCCGTTAAGTTCGCGTTTTTTATTAATTAAATTTAACTCAAAAGGTACACAAAACCTAGCTGGCCAGTGCTGCTTTTACTTTATCGCGGTAACTGCGGCTTACTTTAAGTTCTTGTCCGTTATCCAACACTAATAAATATTCACCACTGACTTGGGTAACCAGTTTACTAATTTGTTTAGTATTAACTATTGCACTACGGTGCACCCGAACAAATAAACTTGGGTCGAGTTCCTGTTCCAGCTCTTTCATGGTTTTACGTAATATATGCGTTTGCCCGTCTTGGCAATGCAAACACATGTAATCACCTGCGGCATCTACCCACTGAATAGTGGCAACCGGTACTCTTACAATTTCACCCTGCTCTTTTACTGCAAGTGACTCAGGGTAACGGCGATCGCTAAAGGTATCACCCGTAGCTAACTTCTTTAAAATTTCTTCGCAGTTATTACCTGTTATCCCTGCTACGAAGCTCGCTAGTTTTTTCTTATGAATATTATCTTGCTGAGTTTTTAAATAAGTATGCACTTTTTCTACCGCCTGTTTTAATCTGTTATCATCAACGGGTTTTAAAATGTAATCTAAGGCATGAATTTCAAATGCTTTAACAGCAAAGTGATCAAACGCAGTTACAAACACAATGGCGGGTAAATCTTTACTGCTTTCACTCAATGCACGTGCTACTTCAAAGCCATTCATCCCCGGCATTTGAATATCTAGAAATACAAGGTCAATTTTTTCATTTTTGCAGCTCTCAATTGCATCAAAACCTGAACTACATAACTTGATCACTTCAATATCAGAAAACTCTTCAAGCCTGACGGCCAGCCCTTTTCGTGCTAATGGTTCATCATCAACAATAAGCGTTTTTATTCTTGTCATTTCTTCACAGCCTTCTCAAACGGGACTCGCAAATTAACTTTCAATCCACTTGGCGTATTATGTGATAATACAAACGAGTAATTATTTTCATAGAGCGTTTTTAATCTGTCTTGGGTGTTTGCTACCCCGACGCCTTGTGCATTAACTAACTGGCCATTTATAATGTCGGTGCCTGGGCCATTATCACCCACTTCAAGCAATAGTTCATTCGCAAATACTTGCGCTTTAATATCAATAACGCCACCTTCAGCCATATGGGCAATGGCATATTTTATCGCATTTTCGATGATCGGTTGTAATATTAAGCTCGGTACTAACGCTTGTTGAGCCTGCTCACTCACATCGACATTAACTTGTAAACGCTCGTCAAAGCGCACACGTTCAATTTCTAAATACAGCATTAGTGCATGTAGCTCTTGCTCCAACGGCACTTTTTTAATTGGATCAGTATTGAGCGTATAGCGCAAAAAGTCACTCAATTTAGAGACCATTAGGTTAGCATCTTTATTTTCTTTAACCAAAATTAAGGTTGAAATAGCATTAAGCGTATTAAATAGAAAATGCGGGTTTAACTGGTATCTAAGCATTTTCAACTGGGCTTCGTGTGCCATTGTGGTTGCTTTTAATGCTTTTTGCCGTTCACTTTGCAATAATTGGTAATATTTAACGCCAAAATACAAACCACTCCAGCATAAAATAATATAAACCGAATCGAGGCCTTGTTGAAAATAATAAAACCATTCTTCAGGACGATATCCATGGCGATAAATTTCCCACAGATTAAATTTTTGTACCACAGCCCACAGTGTACCTGTGACATACGATGCCCCAAATACAACAATGATTAATACCCAAGGCGAAGCATTCCAAATCTTACGATAGATATAACGCAATGGGACGGTCATTAAACAACCTGCATACGCATTGAGTAAAATAACAAATACGTAAATATCCCGCATTTCAAATACTTTAGAACCAATATAGTTAACTAGCGCATACCCTATCCAGCCAGCAATTTGCAAAAGCCAAAAAAAACGTTGCCTGTTATCAATTAAAGACTGCCAATTCAAAATTAATCATTACCTTGTAAATTTGTTACTATTATATCGATTTATCATCAATCATATCACTACCGACTGTCTTACTTTTTTATGTCCCTATCGCAACATTGCGCATAAAAAAAGCGAAAGTATCTACCTTTCGCTTATTCATTTTTACTCTAACAGTACATTGATGACGATATAGTTTTGATTTTATCTATTTAAAGTGGCAGTGATGTGCTGCGTTTAACGCAAGTCATGGTGACATTAGAATGCACCTCTTGTACATACTCTAGGCTAAGCAGGTTGTCGCGTACAAAATGTTCATAACCTTCAATCCCTTTAGAAATAATACGCAACATAAAATCCATGGTGCCCGCCATCGTATAGCATTCAGTTACTTCATCATAACTAAGTATCAGCTTTTCAAACTCAGCTAAATTCTTTTTACCGTGGTTCGATAAGCGAACATGGGCATAAACTAACATGTCAAAACCAAGCTTTTTTTCATCAAGTAAAGCAACTTTGCTTTTGATGTAACCATCTTGTTCTAATTTGGCAATCCGACGCCAACAAGGAGATTGAGATAGACCGACTTTGTCTGCAATTTCAGCGGTTGATAAACTTGCGTCTTGTTGTAAAAGTGCCAATATTTGGCGATCTACGTTATTTAGAGACATTTTATTTCTTATTTATCTAATAAATTGGTTAAATTATACAGCTTTTTTAAAAAGCCGTCTGCTTATTTTTAACAAATATACGCATCAGCCAAACTGACTACTTACAAAGGGATTAGTTGCCTGTTCATGGGCGACATTAGTGTCTTCACCATGGCCACTCAAAATTGCGGTGCTTTGTGGTAACGTCATTATATGTCGTTGTATCGAGTTAATAAGCTGTTTACTATCGCCTTTAGGGAAATCCGTGCGCCCTACTGAGCCTTTAAATATAACATCGCCTACAATAACGGTGCTGTGTGCTTGTTGATAAAACACCACATGGCCTGGCGTATGCCCTGGGCAATGGAGCACTTTGAATTCAAGCAGCCCAACTTTTATGCTATCACCATGCGCTAACCATGTATCTGGATAAAAAGCATTAATCGGCTCAAAACCAAACATAGTGGCTTGCATTGGTATGTTATCGAACCAAAAACGTTCGTCTTGATGTGGACCAATTATTTTAGTTTTGTGTTGCTCGCGCAGTTTATCTGCAGCGCCCACATGATCTAAATGCCCATGGGTTAACCAAATTGCCGACAAGGTTAAGTTATGATGTTTAAGCGCTGCATTAATTTTGTCAGCATCACCACCGGGGTCAACCACCACAGCGTGCTGGGTTTGTTCACATATTATAATGCGGCAGTTTTGCATAAACGGGGTTACGGGAATAGTGATTATTTTCATTTTAAATTTCTTTATCTTTTTGCGCTGGAATAACTATATTCTCTTCATATGACATTAAAATTGGGTATTTCAGATAAGCATGGTCATAAAATGGACTGTGCTCATATAACCAATTTAAACGCGCGTCTGAATTATCAGCAAACGCTTTATCTTGCTTAATTTTGTTATTAAAAGCTTCCGCCAGTTTTGGATTATTGGCGAGCATTGTTTCAGCAAACGGGAGCAAGGCGTAATTCTCCATGTACTCAGTACGCTGAAAAATAGTATTAAACTCACCCCATGCAAAAAAAGAGTCCGGTGCTTCAGGGTGCAGTAAATGCACGGCAAGTTCACCTGATTTTTGTTGCGTACTCACTTCAAACCAACCGTCTAAATCTACATTCGTAGCAGGGACGTACTCAAAACTGGCAGAGACCCTAAAGCGTCCTTCAAACGGTGCTTTGTCAAAACTATACTGCGCTACTTTAGCCATTTTTAAAGGCTGGGTATTAGCACCAGTTAACTTATTAATTGACACCCCATGCAAAGCTAATTTTTCAATTATATGCGTGTAAACTGGCGGAATAAAAAATGATTTAGGTACTTTAACTGTATGTTGTACCTCTTTTTGCCAAAAAATGGGGAGGTTGTCATAATTCTGTTTTTTACCTAAATAACTTACTTCTTGCTGATTTGATAACTTATTTAAGGTTTTAGAGTAGGCAATACCTTTAAATTCAATATGATCAGCTTGCTGCGAGTAACTACGTTTTACTACTAAATGCTGAGGAACAAATTGCTGTTCTTTTTTAACAGCGTTAGCAAGTGTGTCTTTGTGTGATGCCAAAGCCTCAATAGCACCATCAATAAACACATAGGTCCCTAACACGCGTTGCTTGTATGGCTTTAAAGAATGATTTTCAACTAAAATGGTAGGCAATGATCTTAAATCCCCCCACCCGTTTGAAAAACGCGGTGTTGCAACCCAGCCAGCCAGCCCTGATTTAAATTCTTGCTTATCCTTAACAAAAATTAAAGGTCCTGGTATATGCCCGTGTTTAGTTAACGCTTTATCAATTAGCGGTTTAAAATAACGATTGAGCGTATCTGAAATAGCCGGCGACTCACTAGCAAATACTGGGTTGTAACCATAGGTCACATCGTATTGATAGTCAGCCCCATCAGTAACATGCACGTCTATGTATAAGTTCGGATTATAATTGTTGATAACTGCCAGTACACTTTTAACCTCGGGAGTATCAAGTTTGGTGAAATCACGATTTAAATTAAGGTTATTGGCATTTGTTCTAAAACCCATTTTTACCGGACCACGCTGATTAATACGATTAAACGCACTACTACGTTCGTGCCCATCAACGTTTAAAATTGGGATAAATAATATATTCACCCTTTTTAAAATATCTCGACGCTTACCTGTAGCAATATCTCTAAGCAGCATAAACATCGCATCTTTTCCATCAATTTCACCTGCGTGAATCCCCGCCTGAATAAGTACGGTAGGCTTGGTGCTATTGGCCATTTGACCCGCATCAAAAAAGCCTTGTTCACTGGCAATCAACATTTTTATAGCGCGTTTACTGTTACTGTAGCCTATTGTTTTAGATTTAAATTGCGTAGGATTCGCTGCAACTAACCTATCGACAAAAGCCATGGTATCGGCATAATTAGGTGATGATGTCCCAGCTGAAATTTCAAAGTCTGTGGTTAAGGGTCCTTGTTGTTGCAGTAATGAGGTACTACTACCTTCCCATGGTAATAATGGCGGTAAATAATTACTATTTGCCATACTTGCAGATAAAACCAATAAACTTATAAACATATACTTCTCTAACAAACGCATTAATAAGAAAATTATAGCAATTAAACATTTTTAGTTGCCAAAACTGCGGTGATTCAACAAAAAAATCCCCTCAACGACCGATTCGTTTAAGCTCGATATAAATTATTGAAACTCAAATTACAGGCACAAAAAAAGGAGCCATCGGCTCCTTTTCAATACTTATACAAAAACTTAAGCTGCCGCTAGGCCTTCTTTCGCTTTTGCTACAAGCGCTGCAAATGCAACTTGGTCATAAACAGCGATATCTGCAAGGATCTTACGATCGATTTCTACCGATGTCTTTTTAAGACCATTAATAAAACGGCTGTAAGACAGACCATTTTGACGTGAAGCTGCATTAATACGTGCAATCCATAATTGACGGAAAGTACGTTTTTTCGCACGGCGGTCACGGTAAGCGTATTGACCCGCTTTAGTAACAGCCTGGAAAGCTACGCGGTAAACACGTGAACGTGCTCCGTAGTAACCTTTCGCTTGTTTTAAAACTTTTTTGTGACGTGCACGTGCGACAACGCCGCGTTTAACTCTTGCCATTTCTAAAAACCCCTATTAAGCGAACGGTAACATACGTGAAACTAGACCATGGTCATTTTTATGAACCATCATCTTAGGACGTAGGTGTAACTTACGCTTAGAAGTTTTCTTGGTCAGAATGTGACGAAGATGCGCTTGTTTACGCTTGAAACCGCCAGAAGCAGTCTTTTTGAAACGCTTAGCTGCGCCTCTGTGACTTTTTAGCTTGTAAGCCATTGCAATAACTCCAATTGTATTGCTTAAAAATTAGTGAGCAGGCGTGAGATATATTGCTATAGCTCCACTTTAAAGGCCTAACTTACTGCTATGTTCCGGTGAAAACCCAGTATAAATACCGCAGTTTTACTTTAAAACCGGTTAACTCAGGTGGGTACTTTCACACCACTTGCAAACCTGAGCTAAATTCGGTGCGCATTATCGCCTAATTATTACTTTTTAGCAACCGGCGCCATCATCATAACCATTTGACGGCCTTCAACACGATTTGGGAAAGACTCAACAACTGCTAACTCTTCTAAATCGGTTTTAATGCGGTTTAATAATTCGATACCAATTTCTTGGTGAGCCATTTCACGACCACGGAAGCGGATAGTTATCTTCGCTTTATCGCCAGCTTCTAAGAACTTACGTAAGTTGCGCAACTTGACCTGATAATCGCCTTCATCCGTTCCCGGACGGAATTTGATTTCTTTAATCTGGATCTGCTTTTGCTTCTTCTTCTGCTCTTTTAGTTCTTTGCTTTTTTCAAAGATGAACTTACCGTAATCCATAACTTTACAAACAGGCGGCTCAGCATTTGGACTGATCTCTACAAGATCAACACCCGCCGCATCAGCCATGGCTTGCGCGTCTTTTAATGTCTGAATTCCAGCCTGTTCGCCGTCGATGTCGATTAAACGAACTTCTTGCGCTGTAATTTCTTCGTTAATACGATTTTTTTGAGCTGTTTGTTGCCCTTTCTTGCCGCCTCTAATAGTACGTTCCTCCAAGAATATCAATAATATAAGCGTGTAGTTAGCTAATTTAATATGCTCTACACGCTCGATTTTTACTGTCGACTTTTGATTTCTTCGCTAATTTTAGCTATAAAATCATCGACATTAAATTTGCCTAAATCCTCGCCTGTACGAGTTCGTACTGCCACTTCTTGTTGTTCAACTTCTTTATCGCCAACAACCAATAAGTAGGGAATACGCTTAAGTGTATGCTCTCGGATTTTAAAGCCAATCTTTTCATTTCTCAAGTCAGCAGCGGCTCTAATTCCAAGTTTATTTAATTTTTGTACTATTTCCTGCACATAGGGCGCTTGTTTATCGGTGATATTCATAATCACCACTTGCTTAGGTGCAAGCCACGTTGGGAATAAACCAGCATACTCTTCTGTTAAAATACCGATAAAACGCTCAATAGAGCCTAATATAGCACGGTGTATCATAACAGGTGTACGACGTTCGTTATTTTCAGCAACATATGTTGCGCCCAAACGACCAGGTAATGCAAAATCTAACTGCACTGTACCACATTGCCACGCTCTGTCTAAGCAATCGTACAAAGTAAATTCAATTTTAGGACCATAAAACGCCCCTTCACCTGGTAGGTAATCAAATTCAATGTCATTTGCTTTAAGTGCATCAGCAAGTGCAAGCTCTGCTTTATCCCACATTTCATCTTCGCCAATACGTTGCTCTGGGCGAGTTGAAAGTTTAACTACAATCTTTTCAAAACCAAATGTTTCGTATGTATCGTAAACCATTTTAATACAGGCCGATACTTCATCCATGATCTGCTCTTCGGTACAGAATACATGCGCATCATCTTGAGTAAAACCACGCACACGCATTAAGCCATGAAGCGCACCTGATGGCTCATTGCGATGACAGCAACCAAACTCAGCCATACGCAGTGGTAAATCACGGTACGATTTTAAACCTTGGTTAAATATTTGTACGTGACCTGGGCAGTTCATTGGTTTAATTGCGTATTCACGCTTTTCCGATTCAGTGGTAAACATCGCCTCTGAATACTTTTCCCAGTGACCTGATTTTTCCCATAACGAACGGTCCATCATCATTGGACCTTTTACTTCTTCGTATTGGTACTCACGGAGTTTTTCACGGACAAACTCTTCTAATTCGCGGTAAATGCTCCACCCATCGTTGTGCCAAAACACCATGCCTGGCGCTTCTTCTTGCCAGTGCCATAAATCAAGTGCTTTACCAATACGACGGTGATCGCGCTTTTCAGCCTCTTCTAAACGCTTTAAGTACGCTTTGAGTTGCTTTTTATCACCCCATGCTGTGCCATAAACGCGTTGCAACATTTTATTGTCTGAATCACCGCGCCAGTACGCACCTGCCACCTTCATAATTTTAAAGTTTTGACAAAACTTCATGTTCGGAACGTGTGGGCCACGACACATATCTACATATTCTTCGTGGTGGTATAACCCCGGACGGTCATCCTGAGCAATATTTTCATCCAGGATTTCAATTTTGTATGTTTCGCCACGTGCAGCAAATGTGTCACGTGCTTCTTGCCAGCTAACGGTTTTTTTCACTACATCGTAGTTTGTTTTTGCAAGTTCAAGCATACGCTTTTCAATGGCATCAAGATCATCTTGAGATAACGAATGTTCCATATCAATATCGTAATAAAATCCGTTATCGATAGTCGGACCAATCGCCATTTTAGCCTCTGGGAACAGTTGCTTAACGGCATGACCAATTAAGTGTGCACAAGAGTGGCGAATAATTTCTAAACCATCGTCGTCTTTTACAGTAATGATCTCAAGACGAGAATCAACTGAAATTAAATCACATGCATCCACCCGTTCACCATTAACACGACCGGCGATGGTTGCCTTAGCAAGACCAGGACCAATATCGTTGGCAACATCAAGTGTGCTTACCGGGTTTTCAAAACTACGCTGACTACCGTCAGGGAGGGTAATAACTGGCATTATAAATCCTTACATACAGTGGTGACACCTACAATGTATCACGTGTATTTTTAATTAATTAAATGAGAATGACTCGACAACGCTTTTACGAATAAGCATTGACTATTTTTCGCCATAGATGGCTAATGTAGATGTTGAGTCTGCTCAACTACAAAAAAGTTATTGTCGCGTGCTGCAGCGCTAATTACAAGTTTTAAGCTATTAAAAACCACGTAATTTTAGCTTAAATGAGTAATTAATCCGATCTTCCGCACCCATTTTAAGAATAAATCCGCTGATATTTTTCACCCAAGCAATCAACAATGGTTTGATTGCGCGGCTGCATATTCGCCACCATGGGTGGCTTATCAGGCCAATACATTATGATGATATGCTCGAAGCACTGGAACACCCAGCGTGCCGTGGGGCGTTGGCCCGGCTTGTATTTCATTGTGGGGAAGTAGCAGTTTTTCTCGACCAAGGTTTTGCGAATTTGATGCTCTAACCCCGCGTACACCATTAGGCAGCAAGTCATTACCATGAGTAACGCTTCAATGCGCTCAGGCTTTTTCAGGTAAATAGCGCTCGTAAGGAAGTCGGGACTTTTCAAGAATCGAAAGCCTTTTTCTACATTCTGCTGCGCTTTGTAGCTGCTCAGCAAGTTTGCCATGTCAAGATGGTCGCTAACATCATTGGTGGCAATAATGAACAAACCCAGTTGTTGTAAAGCGGCTTTTCTGGATGCCAGTGGTGTGCATAATGCACCCGTAATCTGGTATTCGATACGCTCAGGAGATTGTCCGAGTTTAGGGCGTCCTGCTCCCTTAAAAATGGCTACTTCAACAACATGTGCATCCACATCACAGACCGTTTGTTTGCCACGCCATTTGACAAGGGCTGCTTGAGCATCTTTTTCGCAAGCGAAGCGTTGTTGACACAGTTTTTTAAAGCTTTTGCGGGCAACTTCTCCGGCTTTTAGCATACGCTTGTTCAGGTTATGCTGCTCTCGCTTATACGCCTGCTCACGGCGAATGAGTAGCCATTTTTGTTTCACCCCCCCGTATTCACTGTCATAACTCACGCCTTCATAGCCAGGTGAGATAGGGGTGAAATTCAAGTTAGGCGCTTGCTTAACAAGGGTTTTAGCTTCTTTGAGGGTTTGCGGTACCCGCGTAATGAACAGTTGGCCTTGAGTATGTAAATCTTTAATGGTTTCTTGCACATACAAGGCGGCATCGGCCACAAAGTAGCGGCTGGCTTGCGCGGCTTTTAAACTGCCAATATGTGCCTTTACAATCTGTTTAAAGCCTTCCATATCATTGCTGTTGCCACTGGCAGGCTTCATATAAACCGGAATGCCTGACTGGTTCTCACAGATAAGATTGAGTATCACTTGGTTGAGCTCAGGGCGATGGTCGCGCGAATAACCTTTCGCGATACGGATAGGTTTTGGTTCGTCATCATCAGGCTCGCTTGTCGCTTTGCCATCGTAATGAAAGCTTGTTGAATCAAGGTGTAAAGCTTCGGTTTGTAACCCTAATTTCTCTACCACCGCCTCACCCAATTGCTGATACAGCTTCGATACGCCGTATTCATATAAGGTGTCTAAACAGCGACCGAGCGCATCGTCGTTGATGTGCTCAGGTAATACGCCTTCACCAATTAATCTATCAAGCGGCTTGCCTTGAAAATACTCGCTGTACATATGCAGTGTGCGGCCAGTGAAACCTAGGCCGTTTAGCACCATAGCCAACACTAATTGACCACAACTGATGTTGCGCTCAGGCGCCACGCCACCGAGTGCGTTATCAATAATATCGACAAAACCTAGATCGTGACAAAATCCAGCAACTAAGCCGTGGTGTTCGAGTTTTTGGGCATAAGGGATAGACATAAATACGCGCTCTCAAAAGAGAGTAATAGATCAAATATGGGGATCGCCGTCAAGTATTTTTTAACAAAATTCGATCAACCGCTCATTTAATGAACTAATTTAATTCAGATTTAGGGTGCGGAATGACAGATTAATAATTTTTAGTGGCTTGTTTTAAATTATCACAATAAAAAATTAACCCTAGCACCCTGTTAAAGCCGTACTCAAGGCGCTTAAGCTCGCATTTTAATGCGTGTTGCGTATAATAACCAGTAATTAGGTTATAGTAGAGATTAGCAATGAGAACATGTGGTGTAGAAATTACCGGTAGTGATGTACTACTTTGTATTTTAAGTAAAGATAATGACGTTTTTGATATTCGTGACGTGCGCCAAACACGCTTTACCTTAGGTAATGGTAACGACACTGAAGTAATGCGTAAGTTTCAATTTGATTTTGCAAAACTAATGCAAGATTATCAAATTGATTCGGTAGCTATTCGTGAACGCCAACCTAAAGGTAAATTTGCAGGCAGCGCTAAAGGGTTCAAAATGGAAACGGCTATTCAGTTAATCGACAACCTTGATGTACGTGTGTTTTCAACCAGTGAAATTAAAGAACAGGTAAAGCGTAACCCGATCCCTATTGCGTTCGAAGATACCGGTCTTAAAAAATATCAAGAAAATGCGTTCGTTAATGCGTATGTTTACATAATGAAAAAAACCTACCGCAGCGACGAGCTGTAATTGAATCGTCTGTTTATAAAAACGCGTGCAGGTACGATATCACGCGTTTTTTTATGCCTGAATTTTTCAATTTTTACTCAAAAAATTATACTACATTAGTCTACCCCACTTCCTTTTGTCGACAATTTGTGTTTATTTAATCAACAGGCCTTGGATTGATAAAAACACGGAGAATGTCATGAAAGCGACACAAAAAGTGCTAACCGAAATAGAAAAAATAAACACTATACCGCTATCAAATAGTTATTTTAAAGCTGAGAGATCCCCACGAATTTAGCCTAAATTATCAATTTGTATAGTCAGAAGTGACAACTGGCTATACACATAAATAATGAACTGCCCATCAGGCTCATACCTAGGATCATCAACCACTTCTTTGCCAAGATAAATATAGGACAATACTCGTCGTTTTTTCTCTGTATTCGCTTGTAATGCCGCATCCCCTTGTTGTGCCGACACGGTGTACCCTATGCACCATAAGACAAACAACATTAACGCCGCTATGAGCAATAAATTATCAAACCTTTCTGCGCTTCTTGAATTTGCAAAGGCTAAACTAATGCCAAGTTTTGCATTCTTAGTGTCTCTGAAACTTTCTTCTATTTGCATACGTTGTTTATATAAAGTCACAATCCGTTGAGGCTTATCTGTAAATTGTGTAGGTAAATTAAACACAAGTAGCCAAGGCTCTTTGGCCTTTTGTTGTTGGTATTTAACCGTTGTACATTGAGATTGCCCACCCCGTTTTTTGATTTTTTTACGTCCCTTGTTTTTCCCTCTAAACAAAACACCTTGGCACGCGAAACGAACTGTTTTTCCGTAGTAAATCTGTGTCAGAAGGTGTGGTTTATCTGTTGCTTGCTCAAACCATGATTTACAATTTCGCCATGTCTCAAGGTCGCTAGATAAGGTCACATTGCCTCTGACGCGCCCAAGCCAATACCAGCCTTTATCTTCTATGGCTTTAAACCATGGCGTTCTAAAAATAGCATCAGATAAAATAATAGGCTGACAATCTGCAGGTAAACACTGTGCCAAGCTATCGAGTAAGTGTTGATGAGCCGCTTCGGTATTTAATTCGCTTTCAGGATACACTTTTTCATAGAGCGTTAACGCTCTTCCCCCCATTGGTATGCTTGCCCTGAGCACTTGAAATATTTCGCCGCCATTAATAGGTGACCAGTCAACGATAATAAGTGGGTGTTGTTGCTGGCCTACTAAGCATTCGGTCATATGTTCATAGAAACAAAGACGTTCTTGATGCAGGTTAGCATTACCAATCAAACGGTCTGCGCGTTTAATATCATGTTTTTTATCGGTATTAGAAAATGATTTTAATCCGCGGCCTAGGTAAGTGACAGTAACGCGCTGGTCACGCAAGCCTGAGTTAACAAACGTAAAGACTGTATTTAAACGTGTTTTATGAATTTCAGGGTAGGCAATGGCAATATCTTTGTGTAATATTTCGGTGGCTTTCATGATTATGAGTGAGTTTTTTTATAGTGAAAAAATTTGATCACAAATAATCATGAGAGTCTACCATTAATTTTTATTTTGTGGGGATTCGTCAGATTTTAAAGGGATTCAGAGTACACCACTGGTGGAGCAAACTATTGGGGATTATTTTGACTCAATTGTCGACAATAACCCCGAGGCGCTTGCAGTCGTTGTTACTCACCAAAATATTCGCTTAAGCTACAAGCAATTTCAGCAACAGGTTAACCAACTCGCCATGGGGCTATTGGCGCTTGGGATCAAACCCGGTGAACGGGTCGGTATTTGGTCACCGAATAACATACAGTGGTGTTTGACCCAATTTGCAACAGCTAAAATAGGGGCAATCATGGTGTGTATTAATCCAGCTTATCGACCAAGTGAACTACTATATGCACTTAATAGTGTTGAATGTTCTACGCTTATTACCGCCACTGAATTTAAAGGCAGCCACTATATTAAGATGCTGCAAAGTTTAGCCCCTGAGCTTAATAATGGTAGCAAAGGCAATTTAAAGGCCGCTAAATTACCCTCATTAAAAAATATAATTTGTATAGGTGACGAGCCCGTCGATGGCATGTTCTCATTTAATGACATTTTAAATATGCCATCAGATGCACATGAACTCGAACTTCAAGCGGTGGCGAAAACGCTCGATTGCAATCAAGATATTAATATTCAATTTACTTCTGGCACCACAGGTAATCCCAAAGGGGCAACACTAACCCATAAAAATATTCTTAATAATGCCCTACTTGTAGCACACGCTATACATTTTACTCATAACGATAAGCTCTGTATTCCTGTACCGTTATATCACTGTTTTGGCATGGTATTAGGTAGTTTATTATGTGTTAGTAAAGGGGCTGCTGCTATTTATCCAAGTGATTCATTTGATCCCAAAACCACATTGGCGGTTGTGCAGCAAGAAAAATGCACAGGGCTTCATGGTGTGCCTACTATGTTTATAAGCGAATTAGAACTTAATAATTTTAATGATTATGACCTAAGTACACTGCGAACGGGCGTTATGGCAGGTTCAACTTGCCCAGAGCAAGTGATGCGCAAAGTTCAAACGCTAATGCATATGAAAGAAATTGTGATTGGCTATGGCCAAACAGAATGCAGCCCAATCAATAATATTACCGAAACCGACTCATCGATTGACCGACAAGTGACCACCGTTGGTAGAGCACTTGCACATACTGAGGTGAAAATTATTAATGAGGTGGGTGAAATTCAACAAATAGGCCAACCTGGCGAGGTATGCAGCCGTGGTGCGGGCATAATGCGTTGCTACTGGAACGATGAAGAGAAAACCAAAGCCACTATTGATAATAAAGGCTGGTTGCACTCAGGCGATTTAGGGGTGATGGACAGCGAAGGCTTTGTCAGTATTGTTGGCAGAATTAAAGACATGATCATTCGTGGTGGGGAGAACATTTATCCACGTGAAATTGAAGAAATGCTTTACACTTACCCTGGCATACAAGATGCGGCTATTTTCGGTATCAGTGATGAAAAATTTGGCGAAGAAGTGTGTGCTTGGATCCAACCTAAAGAAGGTGAAGTACTTGATGAGCATGCAATTCGGCTGTTCTTGAAAGACAAACTCGCCTACTTTAAACAGCCTAAATATATCCGCTTTGTTGAAAATTACCCGATGACGGTAACCGGCAAATTGCAAAAATTTAAAATGCGTGAACAAATGCAAGAAGAACTCGCCGAGTCTGCATTTTCGTAATAATTAACGTTTCTTTTAGTACAATGCAACTGTTGAGCGTTGCATTGTATTTAGTGCTTTTCAACAATAGACTTAAGATCAACTATTTTGAACGTGAGCTTATTTCTTCCTGCTGCCTTTGATTCATACATTGCTGCGTCAGCCGTCGCTAATAAGGCCTTAATCGACGAGCGTTGTTGGCAAAATTGATCATAAGCCACCCCTGCTGAAAGCGTTATTTGGTTAAACGGAGAATACGCGTGAGGAATAGGCGTATTCGCAAACCTATCGGGTAAATCACTTAACCAATTTAGTTCATTTTCTTCGACTGTTTTTACTAAAACAAATTCTTCCCCTCCAAAGCGAACAGCAATATCGGCTCCACAACTTTTAAGTCGATTTGCGACTTCAACAAGAACAATATCCCCTTCTAAATGACCATAGTTATCGTTATATTTTTTAAAGTAGTCAATATCTATCATTGCTAGGGTTAAATATTGAGAGGGTTTCAATTTATTTATTAATGCTTTGCAATGCCTGTCAAAACTGCGCCTATTATGCATACCCGTTAACTGATCAATATTCGCTTTTTCTGTTTCAAATAACTCAGCTTTGTATTGTTTTCTTAATAAAATATCCAATTGATATTGCACAATGCCCATTACAATAACCATACTGAAATAAAAATAAAGCGTCCATATAATTGAAGTTGAGGAAAAAAACTCAATCAACACAAGTGCAATACCTATAATGACCGATAAAACAAGTTTGTGGCCTAAATGCAGCATTGGGATAGCCATAAATGCCGCAACCACTAACATTGGCCCGCCCTCATTTAGCTCACCGTAAAGCTTTACATATGACCAAAAAAAATAACCAAATAAAAAGCAAAACAAAATACCGTAAAAAAAATAGCGCGTATGCAATTCTTTTGGTTTTAATTTTTTGTTTATATAAATTAAAACCACTGATAAGCAAATCATTATAAAACGCAGAATATTTATAATAGAGCTGCTGTCTTTTTCATCGTCAAACCAAGATACAAAAATAAAGGACAGCAAAAATAGCGTAACTAAATAAAGTGTTACATTAGCAATATGAAGCGTACTTTTATTTAATTGGTATTGAAAGTCATGTTCTATAGCACGTGAAAAGTAAAACTGTGAGGGTAAGAGTCGCACTATTAATCCCCTTAGTAAGTGTCTTTATTGCCGTACAAAAAAAATACATTTTTTACTACATAAATTTCAATCATTAAAATTTATGTAGTAAATTTATTTGCATCAGCTTGCAAAGAACCCGCTAAATTCATTAATTGATTGGATGCTTCATGAAGTTCATCACCGCTATTTGCTACAGTTTGATTTGATGACACAACCTTTGCAATATTATCTCGCATCTGAATAATAACGGCCTCATTACTGTGTGTTAAGTGCGCTAAGTCTTGATTATCGTCGCTCAATTTCAAAATTGTACGCTGCAAAGTCTGCAAAGACTCAACGCTAAGATGTACAGCGTCAACCGTTCTTTTTGCCTTGTCTTGATTTGAAGTCATTGAACTTACCGCTTCGGTAATTGATTGTACGATCGTTGCCAAAATTTCATTTATTTTATGCGTCGACTCATAAGTACGTGTTGCTAATAAGCGAACTTCATCAGCTACAACAGCAAAGCCACGACCTGACTCACCTGCTCGTGCAGCCTCAATTGCTGCGTTAAGTGCCAATAGATTCGTTTGCTCTGCAATATCTGCAATTGTTTTTACAACCGCACCGACTTGATCTCCCGACACCTTTAATGCTGTTAACATATCACTTGAAAGCTGAAGGTCTTGACTGAGCTCATCAATTCCACGCGCGGCATGATTAACTCGTTGGGCACTTGATTGAGCTTGCTCTGCGCCTGTTAAGGCAATATCGGATGCTGCTTGAGATTTTTCTGATGCTGCTAGTATACTACTTTCAACCGAATTAACCTGTTGATTAAGTACGTTTATATCATTTGTAAAATTTGCTATTTCTTGTTTAACTGTGCTGGATAATTGTTCTAAAGACTCGGCAGCAACTGCTAATGCTTTTGCTGAGTGTTTACTTGTTTGAGTATTAGATTTAAATGTAACAATTAAAATATTTAATGCATTAGCAATGTCTAATAATTCATCTTTACTAAAAATATTAACCTGCTTGGTCAAATCCATTGAAGATGTAATAGCTGCCAATTGCTGTGACAAATCCCTGGCGGGGATGACAATCCCACGACGCGAAATATAAAAAGCTACCACAATAATAAACAAAATAAATATACCAACTAACACAATAGAACGGTGCATTCCTACTATTTGTTGTTGAATATAATTTGAATCATTCAGTGCCTTTTTCTGTATTTTATTTTCCACCTCAGTGAGCTGTGTATCAAGCTTGTTTTTAATGGATTGCAGTACTTCAAGGTGTTCTCTGGCTTCATCCCAATCAACTTGATTATTTTGCATTGCTGTATTAAGTGAATCGATCACTTGAAAAAGCTCAACAAACAAAGAATCGACTGACAATACACTTGTGCCAAGTTGAGGCAACTCTTTAGTGAGTTTAGCTTTCGAGTTTTTGTAATGTTGTGCAAACTGCTTGGTTGAAATTGTTGTGCCGTAAAGCGCGTATGCAAAAAGCTGTAACTCACTTACCTCTTTGCTAATAAATTCGATAGATTGAAGTTCAGGTAGCAATTCATTTGTAAATACCCGATTAGTTTTTCCAATGTAACTGCTTTTTTGAAACATAAATAGGCCAGCCACTAACACCGCCAGTAATATAACAACATAACCCGCCATCACCTTTTTACTGATTGAGTCACCAATCATTTATTTATCTCCTTAGCATCACTATTAAAGTATATTAAATTTATTTTAAACACTTTCACTTAGCCACTTTAGTCGCTCGTTTGGCTAAAACTCTTACATAGTTTAGCCTACTTTTATGAAATTTAATTTTTACCAATGCTTATTGATAAAAATAGCTAATAAAAATAATTTTAAATTAATTGTAAGAAATCACTATACTTAAACGACTACTTAATAAATGCAGTGTTAACACTAACCTGCTATTTTATTTAATCACTTTTAATATTTAATCACTTTTAAGGAATACATTATGAAAACTTCATTAATTACAAGTTTGGCGTTAAGTTCATCTATTGCATTAGCGTCAGGTGCCGCCATGGCAAATGACAATCCATTTTCTGCAAACGCGTTAGACTCTGGTTATCAGCTTTTTCAAGCAGATAGCAAAGCCAAAGAGGGTAAATGTGGCGAAGGCAAATGCGGTGCCAAAGGTGAGCAGAAAAAAGCCAAAGAAGGTAAATGTGGCGAAGGCAAGTGCGGTGCCAAAGGTGAGCAGAAAAAAGCCAAAGAAGGTAAATGTGGCGAGGGCAAATGCGGTGCCAAAGGCGAGCAGAAAAAAGCCAAAGAAGGTAAATGTGGTGAGGGCAAATGCGGTGCCAAAGGCGAGCAGAAAAAAGCCAAAGAAGGTAAATGTGGCGAGGGTAAATGCGGTAGCTAAAAAATTATTAATTGTTTAATTGGTTCCGCAGAATAACAGGTCATATTCTGCGGCACGCCCACACTATATAAATAGAGTAACCTTATGAAAAAACTATTCGGAGCAGGCTTAGGCTTTCGCCGAGAAATGCTAGAGGACTTAAAACAACTCGACACACTGGATGTGGATTTTTTTGAAGTCGCCCCTGAAAACTGGCTAAATATAGGTGGCCAATACCAAAGTGATTTACGTGCATTTACTGAAAAGTACCCCTTTACCTGCCATGGTTTATCGCTTTCTCTGGGGGGTACTGAGCCGCTAGATACCCGCCTATTACATAATATTAAAGACTTTATAAATACGCACAATATTGCCTTATATACAGAACATTTATCTTGGTGTACCGATGATGGTCACTTATATGATTTACTGCCTATTCCGTTTACCGAGCAAGCTATTGAATGGGTTGTTAGTCGTATTCAGCAAACGCAAGAGTTATTAGGCATGCAAATTGGCATTGAAAATGCCTCTTATTATATTAATCCACCCAATGGTGAAATGTCAGAAACACAATTTATTACTGAAATAGTTAAGCGCTCAGGGTGTTTTTTACACCTCGATGTTAATAATATTTATGTTAATAGCCAAAACTTTGATTTTGATCCCTATCAATATATGGGCGCATTGCCACTTGATAAAACAGCTTATATGCACGTTGCCGGGCACTATACCGAACCCGATGGGCTGATCATAGATAGTCATGGCGCTGAGGTAATTGACCCTGTATGGGCATTGCTAAAACACAGCTATACCTTGCTTGCTGAACCTAAAATAGCCACTTGCCTAGAGCGCGATTTTAATTACCCTGGTATAACAGCATTAATGAAAGAAGTTGCGATGATCAAAAAAATACAAATGATTAATAAGCAAAGTAGGAGTGATTATGATTGCGCCAAACGAGCTTAGAGCATTTCAATTAACATTAGGCAAGTATTTACGTTCACCCAGCACCGAAAACCTGCCCTTGGGTATTGACGCTAGGCGCGCCAGAGTATACGAAGAATTATTGTTCAAAAACGTCAGTGGCTTTATTAATAGCTGTTTTCCTGTGTTAAAGAGCCTAACGAAGGCCACCGACTGGAACAATCTAATTCGTGACTTTTTTAAACAATGGCGAGCCACATCGCCACTGTTTAAAGACATTCCCGAAGAGTTTTTACAATATTTGCAACAAAGCGCTGCACTTGAACAACTCCCCCCTTGGTTTCTTGAATTAGCGCATTATGAGTGGGTTGAACTTTACATCGATACAGCCGATGTAAAAATACCGCTACCCCAAGCGACAAAGGTAACACTTAACCAACCGCTGCTTGCGCTTATTTATCAATGGCCAGTACACCAAATTTGCCAAGAGTATCAACCAAACACGCCTCAACAAAGCTGCATTATTGTTTATCGAAATAGTGACAATCAGGTTAATTTTATTGAAACAAATCCAGCAACCATTTTGTTACTACAGATGTTAAAAAAGCAACCTTTGGCAAAAGACACACTGTATGCACACTTAGCCGCTGCGCTAAAACGCCCATTAAACAGTCAATTTAAAGGGTTTTGCGAAGCAATTGTAAAGGATTTAACACAGCAATCAGTGCTTATTTAATAGCAAAATCAATCTAAAGGTAATTTGCATGCAAAACTCGACTCGACTAAGTTTAATTTTGTGCGTATTACTATTGCTCAGCGCGTGCGAAGTAGTTGTCAAGCCCGATCTTAAAAGGCTCTATTCACACAGTAATAATCTAGAGCAACCACCTGTTGTGTTGATCCATGGTGTTATGGGGGCACGTTTACACAATAGTGCTACAAAAGAAGAAGCATGGCCTGGTGACTTAATCAAAATCATCTCATCTGATTATCAAGACTTAGCGCTGAAGATTGACCCTACTACACTATTGCCTATGTCTGATGATCTGGTAGCCGTAGATGTTACCCGCAAAGTGTTAGGCGTTGATTACTACGAAGAGATAATTACTACACTAACTGTCGCTGGACGCTATCAGCTAGCTAAATTAGGGCAACCTCAACAAATAGGCACTCGTAATCTTTACATTTTTTACTATGACTGGCGTCAAGACAATGTTGTCAGCGCAGGTAAATTAAAAAAGTTTATTGCACAGATCCGAAAAGACCATGCAAACCCTGCGTTAAAAGTAGATATTGTTGCCCATAGTATGGGGGGCTTACTCACTCGCTACTTTTTACGTTATGGTGATAGTGATGTACTAAATAGCAATAACTTTCCAGTCAATTTACAAGGAACTAAAAGTGTGCGCCGCAGCATTTTGTTAGGCACGCCTAATCTGGGTTCAATCACGTCTTTACATGCTTTTATGAAAGGCATTTCAGTGGGTATGAAAACCATTGCGCCAGAAACATTAGCAACTTTTCCGAGCCTGTACCAGCTTTTTCCTCATGCGCTTAATGATTGGATTGTAACCATTGATGGCCGCCCATTACAACGCGACTTATTTGATATCAATATTTGGCGGCAATTTCAGTGGTCTATTTTTAACCCTGAAATTAAACAAGCTATTTTTAGTAAGGCGCCTTCCTTAGAGCAAGCACATAAAGAATTTGCTATACTAGAGCGCTATTTTGCTAAACATTTAGAGCGAGCTCGGCGATTCGTTTGGTCATTAACTGTACCGCTACCACAAGACAGTTACCAACTCATCGTATTTGGTGGTAGTTGTCATATGACACCCGCTCGACTAGTGGTTGAAGAAGTCAATAACGAATCAAAAGTACGCCTATTCCCAAGCGATATTCGCTATCCATTAACAAATATAGATTATCAACAGTTGATGCTAGAGCCGGGCGATGGCACCGTCACTAAAGCATCATTATTGGCTCGTGAAGCGCTTAACCCGTCAGTACCTAGGCATAAGTTTAGTTACTTTGCCATAGACTATTCACTCTTTTTGTGTGAACGCCATGACAAATTACCCAGCAATCCTAGCTTTCAAGATAACCTTTTACATGCCTTATTAAATTTAGATGAATAGCACTAACCAGCACAACACGACAATTGTGACACATCTGCATTAAACGTTTGAGCACAAATTTTCAAGCTTTCCACCATAGTTAAATACGGAAATAGCTGCTCGGCCAGCGCAGTTATTGTCATCTGATTGCTGATAGCCAGTGCCGCTGTTTGAATAATTTCTCCACCTTCATGAGCCAAAATTTGAACACCAATTAATTTTTCTGTCTGTTGTTCCGCAACCAACTTAATAAAACCATCGGTTGCAAAGTTAGCCAGCGCTCGCGGTACGTTTTCCATTCCCAACACGCGGCTATTTATTGCTATCCCTTGAGCTATAGCCTGTTGCTCAGTTAATCCGACGGTTGCCACTTGCGGATCAGTAAAAATCACCGCAGGCATGCAAGACAGATCCAGCTTGGCATCCCCGCCAGTCATATTGATCCCCGCACGACTACCAGCCGCTGCTGCAACATAAACAAATTGTGCCATAGTGGAACAGTCACCAGCAGCATAAATACCGGATACATTAGTTTCCATCTTTTCATTGACGACTATCGCGCCATTTTTATCTGTCTCTACACCAACAGCTGTTAAATTCAGCCGTGCAGTATTTGCATGGCGCCCGGTACTTACTAATAGTTGATCACCTTGCAGCTCTCCTACGTTTGTCTGCAAAGTAAATTGCTTGCCATCGAGGCTCACCCTGCTCGCTTGAGTATGATTAAGTACACGGATCCCTTCTTTTTCAAAGTATTCCGTCAGTTTCTCACCTATCAGCGGATCTTCGCGATATAACAAGGTGTTACGGGCTAGCAATGTAACTTCGCTGCCTAAGCGGCGATACGCTTGGGCAATTTCTAGCGCAACGACAGATGAACCAATCACTAACAAATGCTGCGGAAGCTCTGTGGCGAATAGCGCTTTGGTAGAGTCCCAATAAGGCGTTTTAATCAATCCAGCTAAGGTAGGAATAGTTGGTGTAGATCCTGTGGCAATTAAGATTTTATCCGCATGTACTTCTCGCTCAGTACCATCATTATTTTTAACGATCAACGTGTTGGCATTTTTAAATTGTGCCCAGCCATTGAGCAAACTAAGCGCTGGGTTTGTCGCTAGAATATGCTGGTATTTTGCCGCTCTAAGCTCCGCAACCCTTTCAGCTTGCTGTTGCGCCAGTAGTTTTCGGCTAAGCACCGGCGAATGATTTTCCAGACCAGTGAAAGGATTATTGCGTTGCTGCTCGGCCAATTGCGCAGCACGAATAAGAATTTTTGAGGGCACGCAGCCAACATTAACGCAACAGCCACCAATCACATCAGCGCCTTCGATAAGCGTCACTTTGGCGCCGCCTTCAGCAGCTTTTATAGCACAGGCAAACGCTCCGGAACCAGTGCCAATAATCACTACATGTTGAGCGCTGCTATTTTTCTTACTGTTTGTATCTTCCTTGTTATAGCGGGCGTTAGGTATAGGGTCCTCTTTCGCGGCATAGCCCAGTTTTATAACTTTATCAATAAGAACTGCCGCACTAACGTCATCACTTGTAGTGATCAATGCACTGGCGTTTTCATACGATACTTCTGACTTAATAACACCTTCGACTGAATCAAGCGCTTGTTTTATATGGGAGACACAACTTGCACAGGTCATTCCTGTTATCGATAGTAAAATCATATTTTTTTCCTCAAATTAAGTCTGGTAATTGATAATGTTAAACAGCACAACTGTCATCATCGCAGCGTTTGTTGGCAGGAGAAAATATATCCCAAAGTGATACAATAACCATCAAGCCTAATGCAGAATAAGTAACATATGTGCTCCAGCCATATTGAAACCAAGGGTAAAGCGATAACAGCAACAATATTGGGCCTATTATACCAAACACACTTCGCAGCCATTGCTTGTGACTAAACCAGCCTAATGTGTTGAGTATTAGTGCTAACCAAGCAAATACGGGAAGCAAAGTATTAACAAACAGCCCTTCCCACTGACTGAGAAAACCTAATCCTAAGGCTGCTCCTAAACTAGCAATAGCCGGAAAACACATTGCACAGCCCATGGCCGAAACCAGCGCACCCAATGAGCCAATTTTATCACCAAATCGAGTTAGTAAACTTACTAGCATGGCCATGTTTTATTCCTTAATCGTAGATGGGTAACCGGCATTCGTGGTGGCGTCTGTGAGTACTTTGATGTTAGTTTTTTTATCATCAAAGGTCACTAGTGCCAATTTTGTATCAAAAATGACTTCCGCCTCACTGACACCATCAATATTTCGTAAGGCCTTTTTTACCGTAATTGGGCAAGTTACACAGTTCATGCTTGGAATTTGTAGCGTTATTGTTTGCTGCTCAGCTAATGCTCCCATACTTGCCAGCGCTAAAAGACCTGCAAAGATCAATTTTTTCATAATTTTCTCCATGGTTTACAATAATCGTGATTTAATTTGTAGGGGTATAAGTTTATATTATTCAATGAGCCAAATAATCCAATAATTACTGGTAACTAACAGGAGTGCCATTAGTACAGCTAACCAAAAAATAACCTGCCGCCTTTTACGCACTTGCGCTATGGCACAGTTAGAGCCTGGTTCACAGACCTCAATAGGGCGATAAATCCGCCAACCAGTAACCGCAAACAAAGCAAATACTAGCAGCATAAAAATGGGGCGGTACGGCTCTAGCAAGGTTAAGCTACCAATCCATGAACCACTGATGCCGAGTAACAACAACACTAAAGGCCCAGCACAGCAAATACCAGCGCCTAAACTTGCAACAACGCCACCGATAATAGACATTCTGAAACCAGGTATTTTTTTATTATCGGGGCGAATATTATGCCGTGTTTTCAGGGCGGTGAACGAATAGCTATCAGCTGAATTTGCTTTGAACTTATCTTCTACAGGCATACTCACTCCATTAAAATAATATTAATAAAGCAACTATATATGCCGTACCTAAGTACAGAGTCAAGCTGATTTTATAGAAAATATAAAACGATTACGGTTGTAAGGAATCTATGATAGGACAATGGTTATCATCCTTATTGTTGTTGTGACATTGGGTTAATAACCGTTCAAGAGCCGCTTCTAAACGCCGCAAATCCGCTATTTTTTCTTTTACGGCACTGAGTTTATGCTCTGCTATATCTTGTACTTGATGACAAGGACTATCGTCAAGATGAAGAAGATGTGCAATTTCCTCCAGCGTAAGTCCAAGCTCTTTGCCACGCTTAATAAAGTGAAGCTGGTTTAAAACTGTAACTGAATAACGTCGAAAACCTGCCGCTGGTTTTTCTGGTTGCGCAATCAATCCAATGCGTTGATAGTAACGGACTGTTTCGATATTAATTCCAACTGCTTTTGCTAATTGACCAATTAAGTACATAATGCATCCTTATTTAATGCAAAATAAATTGAATCTCGGATAGCAAAGGGTTGTGCTAGATATTTATCTGGTCGTCTTGTGTAATAGCTAACTTGCACTTTTTCAGGTACAAGAACCAGCTGCGATATACTTTTAGTGTGTCTTCCCTTTCTTGTCATATTGACCCCAAATGATGGGTTTTCTTGACATACCATAAAATGAAAATCAATCATTGCTTGGCTATTTAATACGCTATTGTTATGTAAATGCTCAGTGAATGCACAACTTCGCCATGCGGTTACAGCAGCAATATCAATAGAGGATGAGGTTATAAAATAAGAGGTTGTCAAGCACTCATCCCATTGCTGTAAGTAAGCACCATTCCAACAACATTTATGCAATGTACCATGTTGATAAATAAGCAGTGTAAAAGGTGAAAAATGCGCAAGCTGTAAGTGCTTTAACGCCCTAATAACAGCAACTATATTGGTGCATTTTAATAAATGCGGGATCAGCTGACCCCTTGACTCAAAAGCACTTGGATTATGGGCTTGATAAAAATTTAAAATAGACAAAACTAAACCATGATTATTAACCCCAAACCAAGTGCCATTACTGTCTTCGTCAACCGGATACCAACAGTAAACATCATTACTTAATGCATGCATTCTTGGCTGAGATTCTAACCGGGTAATGGCTTCGTCGCGATTCATCGTAATAATCGTTTGCTGATCGACTTTAACAAGGGTTACTGTGCACATGACAAAACCTTCTTAGGGAGTGCTCTGTAATAGCTTGCTGTACTTGGTGCTAGGCCAATTTCATCAGCGCAAGTTAAGCCCTCCATTTTCATAATATGTTTAATTATCGCCGCATGGTGAATAGTGTGATTGATTAAATACAACAGTTCACGTTCAACACTGGAGCTAATTTTCAGGTTTTCGGTGGCATGGCAGTTTATTTCTGACACAATTTCAATCTGCGGATATTGGCTCTCTAATGTATTTAGCTGATTGATTATTTTGTTATTTTCAAAAACACATAGTTGCAACTCACGTTCTTCTGAGCTTTCTCGGTTTCTTATATTATAGTCAATAATGCCTGAATCTAGACCAATAAACAGACTTCTAAAGTGATCATGCACATGCCTGATATGCGCACCAATGCGCTGTTCAACAAAAAGTCGCTGTTGCTGCACTTTAGGCTGCGATGCTAATAACGTTAAAATTGCGGTGATCTGCTGCAGTGCAACACCGGTTGAATCAAGCAGCATGGTGTTTTCTCCATCGTTGTAAAAATAACTGTTTTCCTTCGTTACCTAAGTAACGTTTTAGGTAGCGGTCTGGGGCATTGCGTAAATCAACAACTATTAGCCCGTCAAGTGAGTTGTTAAAGCCTTCATTAATTGAAAAATCAATAAAACGACCGTTAAGCGAGAGATAATGGCGAATTAATACAGGAACACGTATATCAAGCCCCGAAAAACCTAATAATTTATTAATTGCCCCCACACTAGAGAGCTGCTTTACAAGCTTGTGGCTCCACTGGCTTTGCTTGGATTTAAATGGCTTGTGAGGTAAAACCCCCTCACTGATACTCGCATCAACACTGTAACCTGCGAGCAGCGTGTCATAAAATAACTCTCTGATCAGCGGCGCATAACTCTGTGAAATGCTAACGCAACCTATAAATGTATGACAATCGGGATGCAATAACATATAGGCCCCCAGCCCTTGCCATAAAGTATCGAGCGCTCTGGGATCACCTTGATATTCTTCACAAATAAATGAACGACCGACCTCAATCGCCCCTGAGTATTGGTTTAAAAAACGATCGTCATAATAAAATAAAGAACGGCTATATAATAAAGGTTTTGAAGCTAATGTATCAGACGGGCCGTTTACACGACAGGCACGGTAACCGCCAATCAGCCTGTTTTTTTCATTGTCCCAGGCAAGAATATGCTGATAATGTTCATCATACACATCAAAATCAATTGATTTTCCGGTGCCTTCACCTGCCTTTCTGAACGTTTTTTCGCGTTCTGTGGCTAAATGATCAGCTAGGGGCCCCAATGCAGCAAAAGGAACGCTGTATATCGTAACGTTTCTTTGTTTGAGTAACACATATTGCGCTAAATATTCTAATGAGTCTGGCGCTGCAACCTCAGTAATCGACTGTTCTATTCTTGTTGTAATTGGCACATTTTTTACTGCACCAACTATGTCACAACTTGCTTTTAAATAGTCTGTTGCCGTTTGCACATTATCAATTTTAACGTCAGACAAATTGAATGGCTTACCTAGGTGCACTAAAATGGGGTGTTTGTCGCTTTGCATCATAGCTCGGGGCAGCAATAACGTTCTTAGCCTTTTGTGAATACGTTTAGCGAAATAAAAACGTTGATCATTACAACCGTCAATATAAATCGGTAAACATTGTGCATTATACCTAAGGGCGAGTTTAGCAGCCGTATGTTGCCAAGGTGCATCGTCTACTTGGTTTGTTTTGGTATTATATTCACCAACAGTGCCCGCAGGAAAAATAAGCAGTGCGCCTTTATTTGCTAAATGCTGCTTCATAGCTAACACTGCCGATTTATTACGCCGGTGTTTGCTTAGAATATCAACACCAATAAACAGCTCTTTAAATTCAGGAAAACACAATAGTAACTTGTTAGTCAGCACTTTTAAATCTGGCCTAAATGTCAACAGATAGTGCGACAAAATAAGCCCCTCTACAGCACCGAGTGGATGATTTGCCACAATAACTAACGGCCCTGTTTGCGCAATAGCGCCGGTGTTGTCTTGATTGATAAAACTAACATTTACTTTTAGCTTTTTAAGCACAAAAGCAAGAAACTTTTCTAATGTTTGTTCATCAGTTTGTTGCCATAGATAATACCAAGATGACATTTTTGGTTCATTAATAATTAGCTTCAAAATAGGCCGTAATATAACGGGCACAGCCGCAAAGTCGAACGGTGAGTATGAATTCATTTAGTCATTCTCCGGGTAAGATGCACTTAATTTTTTTTCGTAGCGCCACGCTTTCAACAATGACATGACGGAGGGTGGCCGTTTACCTGTTTTTCGAACTTGATGACCTATTGCAAATAGTGTTTTGTACTGCCAAAGTAATGCTTTGAAAGCATCGAACAGTCGTGCATTTTTATCCCAAATATGGATAGACTCAGAGCTGGCACCGTTTATTTCAACAATCTCTAGGTGTTCACCATTTTCTAGTGCTGTAAGATCCCGGTACTTTACATCCATACGCCCATAATTAAACTCAGGTAAGTCTTGCATAATCAACTTAATGGCTTGGTTCAATTGGGGCGTTATGTGATCTTTAGCGTCAACAAAAATTGCACCCCGGCAATGACTTGCAGAAAATAGCAATGAATGTTTATGCCCTTTTGGCAATATACAGTGCCAGACAGATTGATTTCGCGTTGCATATAACGACAGTAAACGAGCTGCCCGAGCATCTTTAAGGACTAATTCGGCCACTGTATGTATACCATCACCGATTACTTCAGGCCGCTGTTTAAATGTCATTGAAACAACTTCGTCGCTACTAGATTGCGGATCACGAACATAAAAAATACCTACTTCATCGCTATAACGGGATAATTGCTGCAAAATAATACCTGCACCCTGCGGGTATTGAGATAAGGTATTTGTAAATGACATAACGTCTTTAATGAGTTTTACACCCACACCACGGCATCCCGTGTCTGGTTTACATACAAATGGCAATAAAATACGGTGCTGCTCTAAAAGTAACAGTGCATCTGTGACTTGCTTTGTTATGCTCTCGTTGGTTTTGGTTATTTTTAACCAAGGTAAAATTGCCTTTTTACATTTACCTGTAGCCTGTGACATTAACTCAGCTTTTGAACCACCCACCATACCGGCTAAATAAATTTTAGGATTGGCTATCAAAGGCAAAGTAAAAGAACGATAACGAATAGCCCACACACACCACATAATGCCCACTGGCAAGTACATTAACCAGGTAGGCCAAAATTCAAAAAATGACATCACTTTTGTATTTGCAGCTGTAGGTTTATTACCACCCGAAGCAGAGATTATTTGCTGCTGCCTTGCTTGCTTAGATTTATCCATTTTTCTTCCTATACAACTAACTTCATTCTTGTTTGTCGAAGGTAAACTATTTTTCTTACAAAAATATGTAAGAAAAATAGCGCGCTGACGACTATAACTATAGCGTAGTTATTTAATTTATCTTTTAACCTTAGGAATATTTAACTTTATGTATTACAAGGACTCTCTATGAAAACCATAACATTACTTTCTCAAATGGTAGATACAGGCTTGTCTACTATTAAAAAAATTGATTTTTTAGGCCCATTAGCGCTGCGAATTTATCTTGCGCCAATATTTATGATTGCCGGTTGGAATAAATTAACAGGCCTTGAAGATACCGCTTATTATTTTGGCGAATACCTTAATATGCCTGCGCCGATGTTAATGGCAACACTTGCAGGCCTCACCGAGTTTATTGGCGGGTTATCATTGTTATTTGGGGTTGCGCTTAGGATTATGGCAATACCTATGATGTTTACTATGGCTGTGGCCGCAGGTACCGCTCATTGGGATAATGGTTGGCATGCACTGCCAGAGAGCACCCTGACGGTCCCTTGGGAGTGGCGAACAGACTTAATAGACGAAGCCCAACAACGTAAAACCGCAGCGGTTTCACTCCTTAAACAACATGGTAATTACGATTGGTTAACTGCTGCGGGAAATTTTACGGTGCTTAAAAATGGGATTGAATTTGCCGCTACGTATTTAATTATGTTGCTAATGCTATTAATAAGTGGCGCAGGACGTTTTGTCAGTATTGATTACTGGCTAGCTCAAAAGTACTTACACCCAAAAACATCAACACAATAAGGAATTAATTAATGCAAAAATTTACTGTTCACACTTTACAAAGCGCTCCCCAAGAAGCGGCTGAACAACTGCAAGAATCACTCGCGTCATTTGGGATGTTCCCTAACCTTCACGGGGTAATGGCGCAAGCCCCCATTGTTTTAGATGCCTATAAATATCTGCATAATTTAGCCCTTGCAAGTAGTTTTAACAATGACGAAAAAACCGTGATTTGGCAAACCATTAACGTTGAACATAACTGTCATTATTGCATTCCTGCACATAGCGCAATTGCTCAATCAATGGCTGTATCTGCCCAGATCAGTAATGCAATTATCAACGGCACTCAGTTACCGAGCGAAAAATTAAATGCGTTACGCTCGTTTACTTTAGCTGTGATCAGAAATAGAGGAAGAGTGGAACAACAACTTGATGACTTTATGAACATAGGCTACAGTCAACAACATGTGCTTGAAGTTATTTTATTTGTTTCTCAAAAAGTGATGAGTAACTATATTAATCACTTTGCTAACACACCTGTAGATGAGGCCTTCAAAGCGTTCGAATAATAGCATCATAGCCAAAGGAAAAATAATAATGGCACGAAAACCGCTTTTTAATTTGGTTTTAATTCTTTTGGTTATTGCTTGCTGTGTATTTGTTGGTTTAAAAAGCTTTTATAGTGTGCAAGCTGTGCAATTAGGCAATGCACAACTTGCTCAATTTCAGCTTCCTTTATTTGAAAAAACACATCATCTTAGATCAGTGTTAGCCATGCAAAACCTGACCTTTCATAATTATTACTTAACTAACGACGACGCTGAATTTACGTCTTCTTTTACACACTATAACAACGAAACAGCTCAGTTAATTGATAGTATTAACCAAGATTTTGGTGAAAATACTAACTTAAAAAAATTAACACAGGAGATGACTCACATAGCCATCCTTGCACAGCAAATGAGTTCAGAAATGATGGCGCCTACCGATTGGGACGGTGCAAGGTTAGTATTAGCTAAACTTGAGTCTATTACCACATCAACCAACAAACTCATCGGTACACTCATCACTGATATTGAAAATAAAGTCATCATGCAAGCTAAACAGAGCCTATTACAAATTGAGCAGAGTTTATTTTGGACTTTACTACTTAATATTGGACTGCTTGTAGTATTGGGTATGCTGCTTTGGCTAGATAATAAAAGAAAGCGTGCCCAACAACAATTATTACGCTTTGCCGGTTTTCCAGAGCGAAATCCTAGACCGGTCATGGCATTAACAGCATTAGGGAAAATAGATTACGTTAATCCAGCCTCATTAACATTATGTAAAACACTCTTTAATTCGGCTGATTTTTATAAGCTACTTCCTCCTCAATTAGATGGCTTACTCGAGCAATGCAAACAACAAAATAACTATTTAGAGGGTGAGTATGACTTAGAACACCATGTTTATGAATATGGCTTGCAACGTTTACCTGATCTTGATGAATATCGACTTTACCTATCTGATATAACCGCACGTAAAGTCGCTGAAAATAACCTCAAGCATTTAGCGTACTACAATGAATTAACTAATTTGAATAATAAAGCATCACTGCATCGTGATTTTTCTGTGCAAAAAAAATGCACAGGCGCTATTTTACTCATCGATATAACTACCCTTTCACAAGTCACTTTACGGCTTGGCCACAGTGCCACAGACGACGCTATTATATTATGTGCCAAAAAATTAAACGAGGTTTGCCAATCACATGGGGCTTATTTATATCATTTGGGCGATGAACGTTTTGCAGCAACACTCGATACCGCTGAAGAAAATACTCTTTATTATGTGCTAGATGCACTTAAAACATCTTTTGACCAAGCAATCACTATTAATGGCCTTGACTTTTTTATACATCTTGCGATTGGCGCGACAAATTATTTTACTCCTACCTCATTTGATACTTTATTAAAACAAGCCAATATTGCTTTACGCTCAGTATCGCAAAAAGGCGGCGCTTGCCTGTATACCGATCAATTAGAAACACAAATAAAACATAAAATGGAAATAGAAACTGCACTACGCAGTGCAATCGTGAAAAATCAGTTAACATTGTATTTTCAACCACAATTAAGTCTTAAAAATCAACATATAGTAGGGGTAGAAGCGTTACTAAGATGGCAAAATGATGACGGTAATTGGATCCCCCAAGCGATTTTATTGCTATTGCTGAAGAGTCAGATTTAATTATAGAAATTGGTAACTGGGTATTGCGCCAAGCAATAAAAACACGGGCAGAGCTAGTAAGTCAAATTACGGAGCCGCATTTTGTTATGGCTATTAATATTGCTCCCGTGCAGTTACTGAGTCCTGGATTTTGCCAGCATGTTTTAGCGCTATTAGCTGAGTATCAACTCGCGCCAGAGGCTATTGAGTTAGAAGTAACAGAAAGTGCTGCCTTATATGACATTGATTTAGCGATTGCTGTTATGTCCGAGTTACAAAGTAACGGATTAAACCTTGCTATGGATGACTTTGGTACTGGCTATTCATCATTTAGTTACATTACTCAATTACCTTTAAATAAACTAAAAATAGATCAGTCTTTTATTCGTAATATGTTGGTTGATACTAAATTGTGTAATGTAACAGAGACCATTATTGCCATGGCAGGTCCCTTGTCATTAACCGTCATCGCTGAAGGCGTTGAAACCGCAGAGCACTTAAATAAGTTAACAACTTGGCAGTGCGATCAAGTACAAGGCTTTTATATAGCCAAGCCAATGCCGCTTGATAAATTGATATCATGGATGGCTGAATATACTGTTTAAAAAACCTTTACGAGCGGTGATCGCCTTTTAAATATTCACGGCTTAAACTGCGAATAATACCCATTTGTTTGCCAAAGTTACGACAGCTTGAACACATTGCAGTGTGCATTTTTAGGGTGCTTTTTTCCATTAATGTTAACTTACGTTCTTGTGCGTCTGATAAAAGTCGCGTTGCCTGTTTGCAATTCATCATTTTAATTAGCCTCTTGAAACCATTTATTCTCTAGGCACTCTCGCAATCTCACTCTGGCTCGGTACAAAATAACATGGAGGTTGCTCGTAGAAATATTTAACATTTCGCATATTTCATTGCTCTCAAGTTCTAACATTTCGCGCATCATAAATATTCTACCTAAATTTTCTGGTAATCCCGTTAAGCAGGTTTCAAATATTCGCCAAAAATGGGTATTTTTTACCGACTCCATAGGTGTATTCCAACCAGCGGGTCGCTCTTGTTGTTGCCAAAAGCCGCGTTGATCAAACAATATATCTGAAACATCATTATTGTCTTCATTCATCAGGTCGCTAATATTGGTTTCACGATTACGTTTGCGCAAAATATCAATAATTTTGTTTTTTAATATTGCAAATACCCACGTTTTGAAAGCTGATTTTTTACCAAAAGATGCGCTATTTTGATGAGCAGCAATAAGCGCCTCTTGCACAGCATCTTCTGCTAGCCCATTATCTTTAAGCTGCAATATCGCAAATTTCAACATTTCTTGTCTTATTTTGCTAATAAGAGCCGGATCGTCAAACGTGTACTGATCAGACAAATCTTGTGTCATTGTATGGCGTCTCTAAATTTTAATTGTTTAACTATAACAGTAAACCTAACTACTCAAACAAATTATTTACATTTAACAATAATAAATAAATGTAGCATTAAGAAAATAGATAGCCTGTTAGAAAACGCCAAAAACTTACTGTTTTAGTCTTGCTAGTGGTATTACCGTGCTTTTGAGCATAACGGCGCTGCGTTGCTAATCTCTGCTGTCTTTGTTGATCAGCACGATTTGCTACTTCAGCAAAATGGTGTCTTTGTTCAATCGTCAACTCTTCAAGAATACCTTTAGTGGGCGCTTGTTTGGCCCTAGCTGACATATTTGATTTAGGTGATGAACACATAATTTGCGCCTTAATGAATGATGATATTTATTAGTCGCAATTGTGATAGGTATTCTTACATAAAATATAAAAATAAATTTAAAGCAGTATTTTAGAGGCAATTTTACCGGAAGCTATTTAACTTTTACACTAGTGACGATTAAATCGCAGCGCAACATGAGTAACTTAGGTGGACTAAGTAAGACAAGCAAAGCGTTCGCATATGCTCACGCCACTTATCTGCTAATTTGTAGGCACAAAGAGTTAATAGCGCCCTCTGAGCTGTAAATTTATGCTGTGTTACGCTGTACACCGGTTAAAAATAAACGCAACACTTGATCGTTACACACACGGTAATGCTTATTTTCAACTTTACGTGAAAATGCACTTAGCTCATGTTTGCTTAAATCAAAGTCAACCAATGCCAACGTAGCAATTACATCTTCTGCTTTCATGTTTAAAGCAATGCGTAGCTTCATAAAAATAATATTGTTGTTTAATTTGCTTTCAGGTATTGGCTGCTCGCCTTCACGCTTACCACGCTTAGTGTTTATAAAACCATTTAAAAACACAGCAAATTCGGTATCACTTATTGAGGTATACCCAGGCTCACCCTCTTTAGTTAACCATGCAATTACCTGCTCAGTGCTTACGGTATGCGCTGCCGCGGCGAAAACGTCAACCATAGCTGAATCAGTTAAATCAAAGGTATAGCGAATACGGCGTAAAATATCGTTATTTGTCAAAGTAAATCCTAGGGTAAATAAATGCTCAGCAAACAAAACTGTTGGCTATTAATAGCTGGATAGTTTATCAGAACTAGGTTAAGTGCCCTATTAAATACTGTGTTTAATTACCCAATACTTTTGCGGGATCAACACGCGTTGCTTGCCAAGCAGGGTATAGTGTCGCCAATATAGCGAGCACAAAGGTAGCGATTACAGTCAGTACAATATCTTGCCATACCAATTTACTGGGTAAAAATTCGATAAAATACACGCCCTCTAATGGATTAGCCCCGAGTAACATACTTAACCAGGTAAATAGTTCGCTGATGTTAATGGCTAATACAACGCCAATAATTGAGCCTAAAAGTACACCGACAAATGCTTGAGTTAAGCCTTGCATTACAAAAGTAGCCAATATGGTACTGTCTTTGGCACCCATGGTTTTTAAAATAGCAATATTGCCCTCTTTTTCACGTACTTCCATCACCAGTGATGACACAATATTAAAACTGGCGACCGCAATAATTAAAAACACCACAATATAAACAATAGTGCGTACCATTTGAATATCTTGATACAAGCTACCTTGGGTTCTAAACCAGCTGGAAATATATACATAATCGGTAATAGTTTGCCCAACATTAAGTGCTATTTGATGCGCCGAAAACACATCATCAACACGTAAGCGTAAACCTGTTACTTGGCTTTGATCGTAGCCTAAGGTTTGTTGTGCTTTACTAAGATGGATAAACGCGGCGCTGCTATCAAGTGGCCCACCCATTTCTATAATACCTGCAAGCGTCAATGTTATCCGTTTTGGCGCAAGTAATGATTGGTTATTTTCACTAATTTGTGGAATTAACAAGGTTACATTATCACCTAATGCAATATTAAGTTGCTTTACGATTTGCTTGCCTAAAATAACATCATCACCTGCTAGCTGACTGACTAATTTACCTTGTGTAAATTGGTTAATAGCTGAGACATCGCCTTCTAGTGAAGGCTCAACACCTCGAATTTCAACCGCTTTTAATTGGCTTTTGAATTGCGCCATACCATTAACCGCGATAAACGGGGCCGCGCCAATTACCTGTGGTTGCTGTTTTAATTTTTTGACTTTAGCGGGCCAATCAGCAATCGGTCTGCTTGGTGCTACATATTCAACTTGCGGTACTACACTCAATAAGCGGTGCACTAGTTGTTGTTCAAAACCGTTAATCACTGACAACGCCACAATTAATACCGCCACACCGAGTAAAATGCCGATAGTTGATGCTTTTGCTATAAAACTAACAAAGGCATTTTTTTCATCTTTATGCCCTGAGTAGGCTCTAAAACGTTTGCTAATAAAGGCACTAAGCAACATGGCTAGACTCTTTTATTGATAATTTACCATCATCTAAATAGGCTATTTTACCTAACTTATCGGCCAGCTCTAAATCATGCGTTACTACTACAAAGCTGGTGTTTAAGCTTTTATTGAGCTGATTAATTAAATCGTAAATTTTAATTGCGTTTTGTTTGTCTAAATTACCCGTTGGCTCATCGGCAAGTACCAAGGCAGGCTCTGTCACCAAAGCACGCGCAATGGCAACACGCTGGCGCTCACCACCAGAAAGCGCGGAGGGTTTATGGCTACTTCTGTGTGCAAGGCCTACTTTATCTAGCATGTTAAGTGCTTTTTTATTGGCTTCTTTTGCGCTCAAGCCTTTAATAAGTAATGGCATGGCAACGTTTTCAAGTGCACTAAACTCCATTAATAAGTGGTGAAATTGATAAATAAACCCCAAGTTTTTATTTCTAAACATCGCTTGCTGAGAGCGAGATAACTTAGCCACGTCTTGGTTTTTTATTTTTGCACTACCGGCACTGGCCGTGTCTAAGGTGCCCAAAATATGCAATAACGTACTTTTACCTGAACCCGAGCTGCCTACAATGGCCAGCATTTCACCTTGGGTTAGCGCTAAATCAACTCCTTTTAATACCTCAACCTGATTTTGCCCGTCTTGGTACACTTTACTTATTTTTTCACAACTAATTACTAAATCATTCATAACGTAATACCTCTGCTGGATTTACTTTAGCCGCTTGGCGCGCAGGATATAAAGTTGCTATAAAGCTCATTACTAAGCTCAAAGCAGCAATCACACTCAAACTCACCACATCAAATTTGACCGGCAGTGACATCCCCGATAATAAATTTAAGCCAACCAAGGCGAACAGTTCATTAATATATAAGCTTAATAAAATACCTAACGAGGCACCGACTGCCGTTCCAATTACCCCGTTATAGAGCCCTTGTACCATAAATACGGTTTGCACTTGGCTGGGTGTGAGTCCTAATGTTTGCAAGATTGCGACTTCGCTTTGTTTTTCACTGACCATCATGGTGAGTGCCGATACAATATTAAATACCGCCACCAGCACAATTAAACCCAGTAGCATAGACATAATACGTTTTTCCATTGCAACGGCGGCAAATAAAGTGCCTTGGCTGCTGCGCCAATCGGTGTATTTAAAATCATTGAGTATGTGTTGGCTGTCTTGTGTAAACTCATCGAGCGCAAATGGCTCATGCAGTGACACGCTTAAATTAGGGGCTGTATTGCTACTTTGCTTTAATACTCGTTGCAGTGATTCGCCACTGGTAAAAGCCAACCCCATGTCTATTTCAGAGCCAGTTTCATAAATAGCCGCAATTTTGAATAAACGTTGGCTTGGCATGCGCCCAAGTGGTGTATAGGTAGATGCGTTAGGCATAATAACTCGTAATTTATCGTTTAAGCCAACGCCAAGTTTTCGGCTTAAATAGCGACTTATTGCAATGTTGTAATTATCGTTTAATACGCTTTGCCAATTACCTTGTACTATTTTGTCGGTGATTTTGTAAAGTGAGCCGTTGTTATCATACAGCCCTTGTAATAACACCCCGTGAAGATCTTTATTAGTTTGCAATATAGCTTCACCATGGCGGTACAAACTAACATGGTTAACATACGGCGATTGCTCAAGAGCTGATTTAAGGGTATTCATTTGCGCTTTAGTGTGATCTTTGGCTTGCACTTCAACGTGCGGAATAAGCCCCAGCATGTTGGATTTTAAACTACTTTCAAAGCCGTTCATGACGCTGCTTACCGTAAATAGCGCCATTAAACCAATCGCTATACCTGCAATAGAAAAAAAAGAAATAAACGAAATAAACGCATTGCCTTTTGATGATCGGCTATATCTGAGCCCGATAAACAAGCTAACAGGTTGAAACATATTGATTAAAACATTAATGCTAAAAGTGTGGCGCTATAGTAGCATGAACTTAGCACAATTGAATATCACCATAAATGTAAGAAATAATTTATAAATCTGATACTTGCCCATATTTTAAACAAACAGGCAGTGCTGCTATATTTTTAGCCCTGTCACTAAGTAATCAAGTAAAACACGTACATTAGTAGCAACAAATTGCCGCGGCGGATAAACCCCCCATACACCCTCTTGTTGGGGTTGGTATGGCGTTAGTACCGGCACTAACTGACCGGTTTTTATCTCATTTTCAATGTAATAGTCAGGCAACTGAACAATACCTAAGCCTTTTTTAGCACCATCAACCAGTGCCCACCCGCTATTGCAACGCAATCGCCCCGCTACTTTAATATGTTTATCACGATTATTTTCATTGACTCGCCAATAACTACTGTTACCAATTAAACATTGGTGCTGATTAAGCTCACCCAAAGTATGGGGCTGACCAAAACACGCTAAATAGCTCGGCGCGGCACACATAATGAAACGCCTTGAGCTCAAGCGACGCGCTTTTAAGCTTGAGTCTTTTAAATGGCCTAATCGTATGGCTAAATCAAAGCCGCCCTCTAGTAGATTTTCTTGCTCGTTAGAAAGCGTTGCGATTACTTCTACCTCTGGGTGATCATGCATAAATGAATGCACAATGGGCATAATAAAACTTTCACCATACATAACCGGCGCCGTTAATTTAATTTTACCTTTAGGTGAGGTTTGCACCGATGCTAAGCCTTGAGTGGCTTCATCCATAGCGTGTTGTAAGTGTTTTACTTGGTGTAAAAACTGCTCACCCTCTTTAGTTAATACCACCTTGCGAGTGGTACGGGTTAATAATTGCGTATTTAGTCTTTGCTCAAGCTTAGTAACATGGCGGCTAATATGCGCAACCGATAAACCTAACGCCTGTGCTGCTTGGGTAAAGCTTCCTTCTTCACCAACAGCAATAAACTCATCAATTCCTTCCCAGCGCATAATTATTACCATACTGTAAAAGTGTTTTATTAAATTGAAGATTATCATTATCTGAGAAACAAATACAATAACCTCATCGCCCAAATAAATTGGGTCTACAATTATTATCTAATTACGATAAAGGATAAACACATGTCTGAATTTATAAAATCGAAAGCTGCAATTGCTTGGGGTCCAAATCAACCGTTAAGCGTTGAAGAAGTGGATGTGATGATGCCTAAAAAAGGCGAAGTAATGGTAAAAATCACCGCAACCGGTGTGTGCCATACTGATGCATTTACCTTGTCGGGTGAAGATCCTGAAGGCATTTTCCCCGCTATTTTAGGCCATGAAGGCGCAGGTGTTGTATACGCTGTGGGCGAAGGCGTTACCAGCGTAGAAGTTGGCGATCATGTTATTCCTTTATACACCGCAGAATGTGGTGAATGTAAAATGTGTACTTCAGGTAAAACCAACTTATGCTCTGCGGTTCGCGAAACGCAAGGTAAAGGCCTAATGCCAGACGGCACCACTCGCTTTTTCAAAGATGGTGAGCCAATTTATCATTACATGGGGACCTCTACGTTCTCTGAATACACAGTACTACCCGAAATCTCATTGGCTAAAGTAAATAAAGAAGCGTCGTTAGAAGAAATTTGTTTATTAGGCTGTGGTGTTACTACCGGTATGGGCGCTGTCACCAATACGGCTAAAGTAAAAGCGGGCGATACTGTGGCAATATTTGGCCTAGGCGGTATTGGTTTATCTGCCATTATTGGCGCAAAAATGGCCGGTGCGAGTCGTATTATTGGTATTGATATTAATACTGCTAAGTTTGAACTTGCGACCAAACTCGGTGCAACGGACTTAATTAATCCAAAAGACTTTGATAAGCCAATTCAAGACGTCATTGTTGAAATGACCGATGGCGGTGTTGATTACTCATTTGAATGCATTGGTAATGTTGATGTAATGCGCTCTGCCCTTGAGTGTTGTCATAAAGGCTGGGGAGAGTCGGTGATTATTGGTGTTGCAGGTGCAGGCCAAGAAATTTCAACCCGCCCATTTCAATTAGTAACGGGTCGCGTATGGCGTGGTAGTGCGTTTGGTGGTGTTAAAGGTCGTTCGCAGTTACCTGAGATTGTAGAGCGCTATATGGCAGGTGAATTTGCGCTAAACGACTTTATCACTCATACCATGAGCCTAGAAGAAATTAACAATGCCTTTGACTTAATGCATGAAGGCAAAAGCATTCGTACTGTCATTCATTACTAATTTATTTAAATTACCATTACAAGCCGTTGCTATTAAGTAACGGCTTTTAAGGATTGTTATGTTAGAAAATATCTCAACAACAAAAGTGGCTGGCGGATGGCATAAGCAATACAGCCATAGCGCTTCAAGCACTCGTTGTACTATGCGTTTTGCGGTATTTTTACCGCCAGGTGCCAGTGAAACTAATAAAGTACCGGTACTGTACTGGTTGTCAGGTTTAACCTGTACCGATGAAAACTTTATGCAAAAAGCCGGCGCATTTAAAAAAGCAGCGGAGCTAGGTATTGCTATTGTAGCGCCCGATACTAGCCCACGTGGTGAAAACGTGCCCAACGAAGATAGCTACGATTTTGCGCAAGGTGCAGGGTTTTACATCAATGCGACGCAGGCACCTTACAATACTCATTTCAATATGTACGACTATGTGGTGAAGGAGCTACCCGCATTAATAGAGCAGCATTTTCCAGTAACGGCTAAAAAAGCAATTTCTGGGCACTCTATGGGCGGGCATGGTGCATTAATGATTGCACTTAAAAATCCAAAGTCATACACCAGTGCCACTGCATTTAGCCCTATTGTTAACCCTATGGCGTGTCCGTGGGGTGTAAAAGCATTTACAGGCTACCTAGGTGACGACAAAACAACGTGGGTACAATACGATACCTGCGAATTAATGCAACAAGCCGAGCAAGCAAACTATTTACCTATGTTGGTAAGCCAAGGTGATGCTGATAACTTTCTAGAAGCGCAGCTTAAGCCGCAAAACTTGGTCGATATCGCTAGTAAAAAAGCGTATCCGCTGCAGCTCGAAATGCACGCTGGCTACGATCATAGTTACTATTTCATTAGTAGTTTTATAGACCAACACTTATTATTTCATCATCAGTTTTTAACTGCTTAGGTTCTTTGTTGTGTAGAGTAGACTCTTCTACTTCTACACATTCTTTTAAGTTTTTTGTGATCTGTCGGCATATGTGTCGCGGACTATCAGAAATACCTACTTTCACTAGATTTACCAATGCAGTGTCTATTTTCAACCCTAAGTTAGAAAAGCTTAATCCCTCTTTGTTTTTAGGACCCGCCGTTAATGTGTCTTTAAAAGGTTCAGAGCGAGATAAATTACTGGTACTTTGTTTTTCAAGCATCTCGGAATGTGCCTGACCATCTAAAATAACCCCTGCCACAGTGCAACCAGTTAAGCTTATAAGAACAATTAAAATAATAACGAAGCGCATAATATGCCAGTGTGTTTTTTACTTAAACTTAGTTTAATCACTTATAGAGTAAAAACTGTAAAAATGTGTACACGCTATAAACTTCTCTGCAAACTGAAAGCATTATCGAGTAGGGTGAGGCTTTTGCCTCATCCCTCTCACAGAACCGTACGTACGGACCTCGTATACGGCTCCTGTATTCTTCTATCCCTTCGGCTTATTTACTAAACGCCGATTGAGCAAGCCATCCTGTACTTACTTTTTCCATTGAATATAAACCTAGCTCTTCAAACCATTGGTTTGGCATTGCTACACTCGATAATGGACTTAGGGAGTTTCGCCATGAGTTCATTTTTATAAACTTAAATGGCGGCTTTTTCCCTAATTGTTTTAGTCGTTTATGCAATCTCGCTGGATTTTTCCACAACCTTAACTGAATGGCCCTTAATCGGCGTCTTAACCACCCCGCCAGCTGAGTTAATGCTCGTTTACAATTGGCTATACTGAAATAATTTACAAAACCACGCACCACTGGGTTTAGTCTTTTTATTATTTCAACTAAGTTCATGCCGCTATTTCGTTTTGTTAATCGTTTAACTTTTTGTTTGAAGCCTTTGAGTTTTGACCCTTGGATCCGTGTCCAATTACATCCTATCTCCACTCCCAAAAATTTTACCCCTTCACTGCTATGCGCTATGTGGGTTTTCTTTTGGTTGACTGTTAACTTCAAGTCTTTCTCCAGTATCTGAGTTGCTACAGTGAGTGCATGTTTCGCTGCTTTTTCTGTGCAGCATAAGATCAAAATGTCGTCGGCGTACCTCACTATTCTGTGATTTCGCTTTTTCATTTCTTGATCGAACGCATCTAGGTAGATATTCGCCAACAATGGACTGATAACCCCTCCTTGTGGACTCCCTACCTCACTCGCTTCCCAGTGATTGCCTATCATTACCCCACTTTTTAAAAACTGATTGAGCAGCTTTAAAATGCTACCGTCTGTCACTTTGCGTTTGACGCTGCTAATAATTAAATCGTGATCTAACAGGTCAAAGCACTTCGACAGATCCATATCAACCACCCACTCACGCTGATATTTACGAATAAATACCGTGGCTTTGCTGATGGCATCATGGCAGCTTCGTTTCGGCCTGTACCCATAACTTGATGGGTGAAAGTCGATGTCGAAGATCGGTTGGAGAATGTTCAATAGCGCTTGTTGTACTATGCGATCGCGAACTGTTGGAATGCCCAGCAATCTCACGCCGCCATCGTCTTTCGGTATTTCTATCCGTTTGACCGGCTGCGCGCGATACTGCTTGCTTTGCAGTTCTCGTTGCAGTTGTTTCAAGTTTTCTTCTAAATTCAAGGCGAACGCGGCTATGGACTGCCCATCTATTCCGGCGGCTCCTTTTGCTGCTTTCACTTTTTTGAATCCCTTGTACAGGTTATTAATATCTAATAATTGCCCATACAAGCTGTAGTAAACTGTCATCAATTGCCTTTGCTTGCGGTATGTCTGTCGTTTCACATTGATGTATAGTGGTGTCCTTCATGATGACATTAGGTGTGCTAGCCCAGTGGCAATCTGCCTAAGTGGTCAATCATTACTCCCGTGCTCGGCCTTTAATTCTCAGCGTCCACATTCCTGCTTAGCCGTCATCTCTTGCCTATTTCCGTCGAAATACATGTGAGCCTATACGTCGATATTCCTGATTTTCATACTCTTAAAGAATACTTCCCCCCTTCGCAATCAATTAAAACTTTTGATTTAAATTGACCCTATCAGACACGCTGCTGATAGTCGGCTTGGTTTTGCCCTCCACACCATTACTGGCTTTCATCGGCCTAGCCTTACTCACTACTACGGGTTCATCTGCCACCTCACACCGACGTTAAACCTTGGGTTTCCCCTTGAGTTTAGGCCACTTATTTACACTAAGTTTAGATGCCAGGCTTCCCCAGTTACTGTGCTGGCTCCCTGTTAACAATCCCACCCTCAAACACAGTATAGGTCTGACTGAGTATCGGGCTTTGCGCTATTTTGCACGCTTACCCACCTACACTGCCGAAACAGGTTCACTTGCGTTGTGTACTGTTAACTTCCTATCGCTTCCTTCAGACCCTGCCGTTGGCCAGCAACGCCCTTACGATTCGGATTATCTTCCCCTCAGTCGGGGTGATTCAGATTTCTTTCAACCTGACGGGTTTGCCAGCTTCGCTGGGCAAACAAAAAAGGCGCTTAAAAAGCGCCTTGCTAACAAGTATGTGTGCTTAGAACATATCTTGATAGGAGTTTGTTGTATTAAAACTAATTGATTTCTCAAAGCCTGGCAGCGTAATACTGTGCTCATCTAACACAATTTCATTTTCTTCAATTAAGCCATCACCAAAACGATAAATTAACGAATACTCACCCAAATCAGCTTGTGCTTGGTAATTATGCTGCGCCGCTTTTACGTGCTTATGTTTTTCAGCGTAGTGATTCATTGCAGCATCGCCATGGCGTTTCGCAAGCATTTGCATGGTTACTTTTGCGCTAAGCACAGTAGCGGTTGCATTATTACCACCAAAGCCTTTTGAATTAATAAACGCAATATCCATATCGCCACAGTTATAGTGAGTATTACGAATATCTAAATAGTTAGCGTGAACATCATCAGCCACTTTATCAATAGTAGTAATACCCGGCATAATATTATGACTAAATACACCTAAGGCAATGGCAAGTTGGTCGCCGCTAGCTGGGGCTATCGTGTGGCCAACAAACGCTTTAGGCGCAGTAACTTTCCAGTTATTAATAGCAAATGTTTGCGCTACTTTATGATAAATTAACGACTCTGTTACGCGGTTTTGCGGTGTACTTGAACCATGGGCTAAAATAAAACTACGTTGTTGCAGTGCTTCTTTACCCAGTAAATTACTGGCAAGTGCAACCGATTTAGCCATCGTAATATAATTACCAGGGCCTGGGGAGGTAATTGACTTTTTAACTCCATCTGCATTTACAAACACATCGGGAACACTCGCCAAAATATCCGCACCGAGCTCTAGTGCCAGCGCATCATCCATTAATATAGCGACTTGCGCGCCTTCGCCTAGCGTGAAACCACAGTTTTCGCCAAATGGGCGGCTGCTTCTACGATAATCTGGCTCATCATCATTGCTTAAATTATCTAAACGACGCAGCCCTTCAACGTTAGCCAACGCACTCATATTACCAAAGCCTTCAACAACTTCAGGGGTTATAGCACATTCTACACTGGCAACAATGGCTACGCGGGTGCGCCCAGCTTGAATATCATTAACCGCAGCACGCAGGTTATATAAAAAAGTAGCACACGCACCCGATGTTGAAAACGTAGTACCGACATTACCCGTAACATAAGCATTAATAAAATCAGTCGACATGGTGTTTAAACCCAGCGCTAACTGTTTAGTGCTGACACGCTCTCCCTGTTGGCGCGCTTTCACTAACCCACCTAAGCCTTTATCATCCATTTGACCAATAACAGACGCTGAATAAGTACCAATTTTGTCAGGCTCTACGCTATTGATGATCTGTTGCCAGTCGAATCCGGTTGATTTAATTGCATCGGTGGCAGCAAAAATTGTAGCCTGCAACCCACGAGGCTGGTAGCGACTGTTGTACATTATTGCCGGATCGAACCCTGTAGGAAATTGCCCTGCCGATTTAATCGGATTATCACGGGTTGAATCGTGTTTTACATCAAGCTTTGCAGTAATCGTCACTTTTACTTTTTTATTATCGAGTTCATCAATTTGCCAATTACTTGGTAACGGTGAGGGTAAGTCACGCCGGCGAGTTTCAAATATAATTGCGCTATCATCTGAAGCCGTTAACGTCATTTTTTGCTGCCAAGGTGTCGCGTCTACATCAAAGTGTTGTTTTTCTATTTTACGAATTAATGTACCGGCAATAATTTGCTCACCAAAACGTGCTTCAATGTCGCTTTGCTCAACATGATTACCTTGGGTATCTTGCAACTGGCCGTTAACTTTAGTCACTAAGTTCATTAATGTGGCAAGGCCTAAAAACGTTTCTTGGCGCGCTTGTGGCTCTAAACTGTCTAACACAATACGACGATAGCCTTGGTGAAAAGAAGTTCGGCCAGCGGCATTAATGCCTCCCATGCCGACAATGACGGGTAATGCAGTCATAACGTACCTTTGAAATACCTGTGTTTAGAATATACCTCAGTTTAATTGGATTACGAGTACAGCTTTGTGCTTTAATAGCCAAATAAGCGGCATAAAAGGCCAAAAACAACTGGTCGGAGCATTCATAATGAGTAATACATCACCACTGTACCCTATTAATATTGGTATTGCCGTATTTGAGCACCTGCTGGTTACTAGCTTAACCCTCCCCATTGAGATGTTACGCGCAGGTGAAGCGTATGCTAAAGGCCATAACAAAAAACGTGGGTTTAAACCACTGACCATACATTTAGTTGCTAAGGACACGACCCCAATAAAAACGCGTACGGGGCTTTCAATTGTTGCTGATTGTGATTGTGAAAACACACCTTATTGCGACTTAGTCATTGTGCCCGGTATTTGGCGTAATCCTCGACCTGTGCTTCTTGCTAATCAGTCTGTAGTAAATTGGTTAACTGAAAGTTTTACTATGGGAAGCCATATTATTGGCGTAGGCACAGGTAATTGTTTTGTTGCAGAAGCTGGTTTACTAGATGGCCACCCTGCGACTACCCATTGGCATTATGCTAAACAATTTAAGCATGACTATCCCAATGTCAGTTTAAAACCCGATTTTTTTATCACGCAATCAGAACGAATGTACACCGTAGCCAGTCTCAATGCACTCGCTGATGTTATTGTGCATATTATTAGTCAATATTATGGTAAGGAGGCAGCGCAACATGTGGAGCGCAACTTTTCTCATGAAATACGAAAACCTTACGAAGATCAACGTTACCTAGAAGGAGCAGTTGACCGTCACCCAGATGAGCTCATAGCACAAATACAGTTTTGGTTAAAAACGAATTTAGCCAGTGAACTGAACTTACAAGCGGTCGCCGCCCAATTTAGTTTAAGCTATCGTACCTTCACCCGGCGTTTTAAAAACGCTACCAACCAAAGTCCAATCGAATATTGGCAACAATTACGCGTAGAGGGCGCTAAAGAATTATTAGCCTCTTCTAACTTATCAATTCAAGAGATTGCATTAGAGGTTGGCTATAACGATCAAGGACACTTAACCCGCGTGTTTAAAAAAGTCTTGAGCCAAACCCCAAGCGAGTATAGAAAAGTAGTGAGACGAAAGTTATTTGGCTAAATTGCCGTACAAAAATAATGATAGATTTATAATAAGCTCGCCTTTACACATTATCAGTGGGGCGCTTGAACACACGTTACAAAAAGCCGACTGCACCAGACTCGTCTTAGAAATAACCGAACATTCTCCAATCTCAGACTACACTAAAATGCGCGATGCACTCACCCCACTTAGAAACAAAGGGCTGCGCTTAGCAATTGACGATGTAGGCGCCGGCTTTTCATCGTTCCAACACATATTGGAGCTGGAAGCTGATATCATTAAATTAGACATCAGCCTTACACAGAATATAAACACCGACGCACGTAAATTTTTACTTGCAAAAGCGCTGTGTGGATTTGCAAAAGCAATTGATTGCACCATCGTTGCAGAGGGGATTGAAACACAAGAAGAACTCAACGCATTAAGAAAGCTTAATGTAGACAGTGTACAAGGTTATTTTATTGGTCGCCCTGCCCCGATTGATGAGGCAATCGGGTTCGAAAAAAGGGTATTATCAGCATAACGCCTGTGATCTGAGGTTAGTGACGCTCTGTATCAATCGTCTCTTTTCGATAATAACGTTTATGGTAACTTTTTACCTTGGCATGCACGCCTTTACTTAAGCTCTTAAATTTGGCCTCAAGGACATCAACACCATATAAAATACCGACCACCAGTACTGAAAGTTTAATCGCGGCACCTAAATTTTCAGTTGCTATCATCACGCCAATAGAGGCAAGAACCCAAATAGTGGCAGCAGAGGTAACCCCTACAACGGCGCCATCTTTTGCCAGCATAACACCGGCACCTAAAAATCCAATGCCAGTAATTATTTGTCCAACTACACGAGAATGATCTATTACATCGCCTTGTAAATTAAACGCGGTTGATAAAAACAAGTAAGTACCTAAGGTAATAAGTGCTGAGGTGCGAATACCCACGGGCTTACCACGAAGCTGGCGCTCAATACCAATAATAGCACCACAAAAAGCGGCGGTGCCAATGGCCGCCCAAGAGTATGGCGCTACATCGATAAAATCTAAAAATGTCACTGATTATCCTAGTTTATAATTACGTTATACTTTGCTAATGGCGATTGCTGTTCTAAGCCTTTGACTACCAAAAGCCGACATTTTACTAAAGTCACTGCGTGCAATTGGTACATATTGACAATCTATTGCAAGCTGTTTGTCATTTACAGGCTCACAAAACGGATCATGAACATAAACACAATGCTCATCTAAATGCGTTACACACACCCAATGCGGTGATTTTTTACCATCAAACCGATAGGTGCTAATTAATAACAACACACTAAATCCTTGGCTTAACCAGTTTTCTATATCGGTTAATTCAACATCTTTTTGTTTGACTGTGATATTTGCCGCAGCGATCCCTTCAACAAACTGCTGATGTACCGTGGCCAATACTGATTTTTTGTTATCACTACGTACCCCATCTAAAAATAATGGTGCTGCGGTATTAATAATCACTTCACTTTTAAAACCACGTTTATTTGCAGCCAGTGCTAGTCCAAATGGATGGCAACCACCATGCCCAGAGGTCATAAAAATAGTAGTGGCTTCACGCCACAGTGCCAATTCATGTGATTGACTCATTTCAGTGCTGCCCTCAAGTGAAGCTAATGCCATTAATAAGGCTGCAGGACCGCAGGTAAAATCTGTCGTTTGCTGATACCAAGGTGTTAATCGTGCTACTTTTAACTCACTGTTTTGGCGAATATTTTTTTGCATACGCAAAGCATCACTGTGATCGTCGTAATAATCACTATACTGACCAAATACCCTGTAACCCAACCTCTCATAAAGCCCAATAGCACTTTCGTTATTTACAGCAACTTCTAAACGTAGGTATAGACGCCCACGTTCACAAGTCGCCTCTTCAAGCGAATTAAGTAACATTTTAGCAATGCCTTTGCCTTGCATTGCCGGTAAGACTGCCAACGAATACAAACGCGCTAAGCGCGTGCCTTTATGGCACCACACTAGCCCGTAGCCGTAAAGCTGTTCTGTATAGCTACTTTGAGCAACTATCAAAATACCATGTTTGGCACTTATCCAGCGCTTTAAGCTGCGAGGGCTCAGCTTATCGTTTTTAAAACAGCTGTTTTCAAGTATCACTAACGCTTTTAAGTCGCTTATGGTTGCAAGGCGAATAAACACCTTACTTGCCTCTATCAAAGCCTTTTTATCAGCTTGTGCGTTAGACATTAACCACGACCTCGTGCTTCAAGGCGTTGCTTAAATTCGTCCATGATGATCATGTATAGCTCATCACCTAAATAACCGTCTTCTACTTTATGGTCAATACTTGGATTGTCATTTACTTCCAATACATAGGCTCGGCCTTGATGTTCCTTGACATCCACACCATATAAGCCTTTACCTACTGTTTTACAGGCTTTTAACGCCGCATCTAACACCGCTTTTGGTAATTCAAAGGTTGGCAATGTTTCAAATCCACCCGAGAAAAACCGTTTAGCGTCATGGTTATAAATTTGCCAATGATTACGTGCCATTAAATAACGACATGCATAAATTGCGCGGCCATTAAGCACACCTACACGCCAATCGTATTCGGTGTACATGTATTCTTGCGCCAATACTAATGCACTTATTGCAAATAACTCAGCAAGTTTAGCTTCAAGCTCTTCACGGTTCACCACTTTGTACACACCCTTAGAAAATGATCCTTCCGGCATTTTTAATACCAGCGGATAACTAAACGATGCTTCTAATTGCGTTATGGTGTCGCTGGATTGATCAGCCACTACCACAGTTTTTAAACTCGGCACTTTTTGATAATTAAAGGCATCATGCAAATACACTTTATTACAGCAACGTAAAATAGACTCTGCATCGTCAATCACCACCAGCCCTAAATTCTGTGCTTTGCTCGCGAGGCGATACGTAGGGTGATCTATCGCCGTTGTTTGACGAATAAATAGCGCATCAAATTGCGCTATGTTATCTATTTCGTCAAAGCTGAGTGCTTTTGCGTTAATACCATGCTTTGCGGCTGCTTTAATAAAGCGCGCTATGGCCTCTTTATCACTCGGCGGTACTTTCTCGTTATGATCAACCAAAATGGCCATATCCCAGCGAAAACGACGCTCTACTTTACCAATTCGCCATTGCGTTTGAGTAAATTCACTGAGTTTAGATAAAAAGTCGGCATATTGTTGCTCATTTAACGACGCTAATGAACCTTGCTGTAACAGCCCTTGTTCATCAACAAATAATATGGGCGCTGGGTATTGTTTAAATACCGATTTCACCGCTTTAATTTGTGTTTCATTCTCGGTGTGGCCAAAATAAATGGCACCTTCAATTTGCCCAATATTTTGCACAGCCGCCTGATGACTGCGAAGCGCATTTATTGTTTTTACACTGGGTAATACTTGGTGCTTGCGTGCCTCAGCTAACAACGAACAATAATAACCTTTACTCAAATACTGACTAGAGTCACATAAATTAATAATGCGCGTTTTTGGCTCGTTACGTTTTGGATAATCACGTAGATAGGTATTAAAGGTAATGACATTTTCAAATGAAAGAGCAAGGGTTTGCTCATTGTTATCAACCACAATTAAGGTTTTAAACACGACTTTTCCTAGTTAAGTCAATATAAAGTGTGCTGATATAATTTATGAGATCAGCAAGTTAAACTACAAAATAGAAACACCTATCGCACTAAGTGCAGCATTTAGCAAATCACTTAATACGATAGGTGCTTTAACGAGTATCTACTATAAACGTTAGCGCTTAAATTGCTTAAGCGACATACGCTTTATATGCCCTTTTATTAAAAGTGACAAACGAGATATTTTTAGCGTCAAGATAAAAATTATTGATTAACTTCCCCCTCGTTAATTTGTGTTTTAAAACAGCAAAAAATCAGCTCTAATTAAAATTATTAATACACTAAAATGACCAAGACACGCTTTGTTTTTAGTAAATACATAAAATAACAAGGGGTTACTTTATTGCTTGTATTAGGGTTAACTTTTTCGCTAATGCGTTTAATGTTTCGTCGTAACCCGCTTGATTAAAATTATTCGAATGCGGATTCATAAAACCATGCAAGTAGTCAACTTGCTTGGTTTTAACGAGAGGCTTTGTTGCCAAACTATTTTTCAATGCTTGCACATCGAAGTGAGTTTCACTGCAAGGAAATATTAGTTCTACCTCACACTGTGGATTTAAATGAGCATGATGCCTAATTTGCGAACCATAATAACAAATTCCACGACTTATATTGTTTATTAACGGCTTTGCAGCAACAGACCAAATTGCCGATGCCCCAACACTAAACCCAATGAGTGTAACCTTTTCAGTAAGCGGTTCTATTGCCTGCTGTAAAATGGATGTGTAGTTATCAACACCAACCTGTTCTGTAAAGTAAGCATAGGCCTGAGCTTCACTTTTAAATGCCATATCCACTGCGCTGTATGGGTCAACAATGGTATGAACATCTAACCTTTGTGCTAACTCTATTAAGCGGGGGTTTTTCCAAAAATATCACTAACCAATACTACATTCATAAATAACTAATACCTAAATTTAAAGCACTTTTACGACATCGTAGTTATGCTTAACATCACCTATGGTTAGGCTAATTTCATCATCAATGTATTTACTTAATAACTGTTTACCCAGTGGTGCAGCTGAGGTGACCACCTGAATAGTTATACCTTTAACGTCAACCGTTAATCCACCTGCGGCAGGGCCTAAATAAAACCATTTTTGTATGCCAGCGCCATCTGCTAAACACACCAGCGAATTTACACCAATTGCACCTGTCACTGTGTTGTTGTATGTGGCTTCAAATAGTTGTATTTGTTTGTAACACTCATTCACACGATCTGCGTGACCTTGCGCTAAATACGCAGCTTCAAGTCCAAGAGTATCGTATTGAGTTTCAGCAACGCTTTGTTCGTGGGTAGCGGTGTCATGCGCAGTTTTTGCTGCTATTTTGGCGGTATTAAGTTGCGCTTCTAAGGCAAAACGCAGGTGCTCAATTACATGGTTTTTATTCATTTTGGGTATTTACTCAATGCTAAAATAATCTTACCATTTTAGCATTGTTGCCACATCGAACACTATCCCTTTGCAATGTGGCAACTGTGCTCTCTCATGTTTATGGCATATTCATTAATGCCTGTGTTTGTTCATCAACCTGCTTATCATAGTTTTTAGCACTTAGCCCAAGTAGTTCAGGTAAGGTAACAGCAATACAAATAGAGGAAAGCGTACCGACAACGATGCCAGTAAACAAGGCAATAGCAAATCCTTCTAGGGGTGCGCCGGCTAGCAACCAAACACTGGCTACTGTTGCGAGCGTCGTCCCTGAGGTAATAAGCGTACGCGTTAAGGTACTTTTAATCGCGCTATTAATAATACTGCTTGGTTTGAGCGTGATGTTTGTTGGTATGCGTAACAGCTCGCGTACTCTATCCCCCACGATGATTGAGTCATTAAGAGAGTAACCAATAATCGCCAACAAACTGGCTAAAACGGTTAGATTAAACTCTATTTGCAACCATGAAAATAAGCCTACCACCAGCACTAAGTCATGCAGTAAAGCCACTACAGAGCCCAATGCCAAACGCCATTCAAAACGAACCGCTAAATAAAGCATCACCGCCATCATAGCAGCAAATAATGCTAAGCAGCCTTGCTCAAATAACTCATCCCCCACTTGGGATCCAATATAAGCGGATGATAAAATCTCAGCATTTATAGTTGGGTTTTGGCTAATTGCCGTTTTCCACTTGTCATTATTTGCTCCTTTATTTGGACCTTGCGTTAATTGAAACTGATTATTGCCTAGCGCTGTGAGTTCAAACTCACCCTGATGATTTTTAGTAATAAACAACTCAAGCTGCTTTAGTTCAACACCTTGGCTGGTGGTAAATTCTGTTAAATAACCGCCCGTAAAATCAAGGCCAAAATTTAGTCCTTTTTGTGCAATAGTGAACACCGATAACAACACTAACATAGCACTAATAAACATACCGGTATAACGCATACGCGTCCCTGACTCACAGTTTAAAAAAGTGTTAAGCATGTTCATTTACTCCTGATTTTTTACCTAGCTTTAAATATACGCTTTGACTTAAATACTTTGATACATACACACCAGTAAATACCGACGTAATAAGCCCAAGAGCCAACGTTATGGCAAAGCCTTTAACCGGCCCATACCCTATGCCGTATAAAATAATCGCGGTGATCATGGTGGTAATATTGGCATCAAATATAGTATTAGCCGCCTGCTTATAGCCTTCTTGTATCGCTTGATATGGAGGGCGCCCTTTGCGACGTTCCTCTTTTATCCGTTCAAATATGATCACGTTAGTATCAACTGCCATACCTATGGTCAGCACTAAACCGGCAATACCAGGAAGCGTTAAAACCACGCCTGGTAGGAGTGACATTAGCCCTACGAGTGAGGTTAAATTTAAAATTAATGCCACATTTGCGATAAACCCTAAACGGCGATACCACAGCGCCATAAAAGCAAGTGTTAAGCCCATGCCTAACATTAACGCGGCTAAACCGTTATTAATGTTTTCTTGTCCTAGGCTTGGACCTATGGTTTGTTCATGTACTATGGTTACGGGCGCAGTGAGTGAGCCAGCACGCAGTAACAATGCTAAATCGGCCGCGGCTTGTGGACTTTGCATATTGGTTATACTAAAGCGCGAACTTAGATGCTGAGCAATATTAGCAACATTTATTACTTCACTTTTTTTAACCACTTCCCCTTTAGCATTTTGCGAATACTCTGAATAGAGCGTTGCCATAGGTTTACCAATGTTAGCTTTTGAAAACGCCGACATAGCTTCTCCAGCTTGGCTATCAAGGCTCAATTGTACTAATGGTTTACCCCAATCATCACGGCCAACATTGGCATTATTAATATGTTCACCGGTAAAAATAGGCACAGGGTCGAGCTTAATAGTCCCACCCGATTGCAGATTAAACGTTTGCCCGCCATTATTTTTAAGTTGATAAAACCCCAATGACGCAGTAGCACCAATAATACGTTTTGCCTCGGCTGGGTCTTGCACGCCGGGTAACTCAATGCGAATACGCTGCTTACCTTGGCGCTGTGTTACCGCCTCGGTAATACCCAGCTCTTCAATGCGGGAGCGAAGCGTAGTGAGTGTTTGACTCATCACCTCTTGATCAAATGCGCTGCGTCCTTGATCAGAATAACTCACTTTCACTAACTGTAAATTACCATTGGTTGATGTTGTTGTGGCTAAATTTGCAAAACGGCTTTTAAGTTCACTAATCACAGGCAGAAGGTTATCTGTGGCATTTCCTAAAGCGGTAATTTCAAACCCTTGGTTGGTTTGCTGTGCTTTAACACCATAGGCTTTTTGTTTAACAATAATGGCTTTGGTTTGCTGATAAGCACTGAGTAATTGCTCATCAATGGCTTTGTCTAAATCAACATCGAGTACAAACAATACCCCGCCGTTTAAATCAAGCCCTAACTTTATTGGCGATAAGCCAAACTCTTGAAGCCACAATGGACTCGTGGCGTGTTCAACAATTTTAACCTGAGTACTTGGAAAATGTGCTTTAATTGCTGCTTGAGCCTTCGCACTTTGCGTTGGCTTATTTAAAAGCACATTAATAGTTGCTTGGTTTTGTACACCTTGGCTGACCTCAAACCCTTGGTTATTTAAAAAGTTTACTAACGTTTGAGTACTGAGTATTGCTTGAGTTTTAACCTCAGCCGTAGCACTAATGTGCAACCACGACTTATTCGGGTATAAATTAGGCAAAGCGCTTATTGCCAGTAGAACCAATACAACCAGCATGGCTACATAGCGCAATTTAAACTTAGCCATAACTGGCTTTTTTTGTTTTTTTAAACTTAACATAGTTGTTCCTTATTACCGGACACAATCCAGTAACGTACCTATTAGGCACAATTAATTTACAAGTCAAAACGCTAGGCGTTCAAACCAATTAACTTTAAATAAGAAACATTAAGCGTGGTAAGTAATTAAGGCGGTATATAACAGGTTGGCGTCTTTCCAGCCACTTAAGCGTGACTTTTTACTTTTAGTTACCCACGTATACCAAGGCTGGCTAATTATTATCGCTTGTGGGCGCAGATAAATATGCCTGCAGTCAGTCAGTGCAAAAAACTCATACACTACATCGTACTCAGGGTCGCCCTGCGCACTGTGTAAAAATAAAAATGAGTTATTGGCTGTTAACCTTGGTTGATGGGCATCAAAATCGGCAGGTTGCGAATTTTTATGTTGTACACTTTTTGGCAAATGCACGGGTGCAGGGGCTTTAGTCAAATGATCTAAATTTATAACGTCGCTATGCATGCCTTCGCTATTGTTTAAATTGTGTTTTACATCCACAGCATTGCTTTGCACACTAAATAGCGCAACAAAAAACAAGCAAGTAGCTATAAAAACGCGAAATTTAAACATCTGTCATTTAAAACTAAAATAAAGGATAGTGAGTATATTAGCTGTCATTCCGCACCCTAAATCTGAATTAAATTAGTTCATTAAATGAGCGGTTGATCGAATTTTGTTAAAAAATACTTGACGGCGATCCCTATATTTGATCTATTACTCTCTTTTGAGAGCGCGTATTTATGTCTATCCCTTATGCCCAAAAACTCGAACACCACGGCTTAGTTGCTGGATTTTGTCACGATCTAGGTTTTGTCGATATGATTGATAACGCACTCGGTGGCGTGGCGCCTGAGCGCAACATCAGTTGTGGTCAATTAGTGTTGGCTATGGTGCTAAACGGCCTAGGTTTCACTGGCCGCACACTGCATATGTACAGCGAGTATTTTCAAGGCAAGCCGCTTGATAGATTAATTGGTGAAGGCGTAAAGTCCGAGCACATCAACGACGATGCGCTTGGTCGCTGTTTAGACACCTTATATGAATACGGCGTATCGAAGCTGTATCAGCAATTGGGTGAGGCGGTGGTAGAGAAATTAGGGTTACAAACCGAAGCTTTACACCTTGATTCAACAAGCTTTCATTACGATGGCAAAGCGACAAGCGAGCCTGATGATGACGAACCAAAACCTATCCGTATCGCGAAAGGTTATTCGCGCGACCATCGCCCTGAGCTCAACCAAGTGATACTCAATCTTATCTGTGAGAACCAGTCAGGCATTCCGGTTTATATGAAGCCTGCCAGTGGCAACAGCAATGATATGGAAGGCTTTAAACAGATTGTAAAGGCACATATTGGCAGTTTAAAAGCCGCGCAAGCCAGCCGCTACTTTGTGGCCGATGCCGCCTTGTATGTGCAAGAAACCATTAAAGATTTACATACTCAAGGCCAACTGTTCATTACGCGGGTACCGCAAACCCTCAAAGAAGCTAAAACCCTTGTTAAGCAAGCGCCTAACTTGAATTTCACCCCTATCTCACCTGGCTATGAAGGCGTGAGTTATGACAGTGAATACGGGGGGGTGAAACAAAAATGGCTACTCATTCGCAGTGAGCAGGCGTATAAGCGAGAGCAGCATAACCTGAACAAGCGTATGCTAAAAGCCGGAGAAGTTGCCCGCAAAAGCTTTAAAAAACTGTGCCAACAACGCTTCGTTTGCCAAAATGACGCACAAAGCGCCCTTATAAAATGGCGAGGTAAACAAGCGGTATGTGATGTGGATGCAAATGTTGTTGAAGTAGCCATTTTTAAGGGAGCAGGACGCCCTAAACTCGGACAATCTCCTGAGCGTATCGAATACCAGATTACGGGTGCATTATGCACACCTCTGGCATCCAGAAAAGCCGCTTTACAACAACTGGGTTTGTTCATTATTGCCACCAATGATGTTAGCGACCATCTTGACATGGCAAACTTGCTGAGCAGCTACAAAGCGCAGCAGAATGTAGAAAAAGGCTTTCGATTCTTGAAAAGTCCCGACTTCCTTACGAGCGCTATTTACCTGAAAAAGCCTGAGCGCATTGAAGCGTTACTCATGGTAATGACTTGCTGCCTAATGGTGTACGCGGGGTTAGAGCATCAAATTCGCAAAACCTTGGTCGAGAAAAACTGCTACTTCCCCACAATGAAATACAAGCCGGGCCAACGCCCCACGGCACGCTGGGTGTTCCAGTGCTTCGAGCATATCATCATAATGTATTGGCCTGATAAGCCACCCATGGTGGCGAATATGCAGCCGCGCAATCAAACCATTGTTGATTGCTTGGGTGAAAAATATCAGCGGATTTATTCTTAAAATGGGTGCGGAAGATCGGTATTAGGGCAGCTAATTAAAATACAATAGCTTAAGCTAATTTCATTTATACAAAAACACATACTGAGATCCTCGATGCGCGCTAGACAATCATCTGAAAAACGCCACGATGCAATGAACCTAAAACAAAGTGTTAAAACACTTTGGCCCTATATCACTAAATTTAAAGGCCGAGTATTTATTGCCGTTTGTGCATTAGTGGGCGCTAAAGGTGCAACATTATTGATGCCATGGGCACTTAAAGAAATTATCGATTCGGTTGATCAATCCATTAACCCGGTGTTGCTTATTCCCACATTGTTGCTTGTTATGTATGGCGCGCTGCGTTTTGCCAGCGTGTTTTTAGGTGAAATACGCGATGCTGTATTTTCTCGCGTAACCGAGCATGCCATGCGTGACATTGGTCTTAAAGTATTTAAGCATTTACACTCGCTAGATTTAGCCTTTCACTTAGATAGGCAAACTGGGGGCATTAGTCGAGATATAGAGCGTGGTACGAGTGGGTTAAGTTTTTTAATGCGCTTTTTAATGTTTAACATTGTGCCTACCTTATTTGAAATAATAACCGTCGCGATTATTTTTGGTACTGTGTTTTCAATTTGGTTCGCACTTATTACTTTACTTGCTGTGGCTATTTATATCTTTTTTACTGTGACGGTTACTCAATGGCGAAACCGCTTTATTCGCGAGTCTAATGCTGCTGATAACCAAAGCAACACTCGCGCCATTGATAGCTTATTAAATTACGAAACCGTTAAATACTTTAATAATGAAACGTTTGAAGCTAGTACCTACGATACTTTTTTAGCTAAATGGGAACACGCTAGATTAAAAAATCGGATGTCTTTATTAGCACTTAATTCAGGTCAAGCACTGATAATTGCCAGCGCAATAACCGCATTAATGTGGCTAGGTGCAAGTGAAGTCGTCACGGGCAACCTCAGTATTGGTGAGTTGGTAATGATTAATGCGTATATGATTCAACTATTTTTACCGCTGAATTTTTTAGGCTTTGTGTACCGGGAAATACGCCGTGCCCTTACCGACCTTGAAAACATGCTCGGTTTATTAAACACCTCGCCAAAAATCGCCGATAACGCCGATGCACAAGCATTAAAAATTAAACAAGGCGCAATTAGCTTTAAAAATGTCAGTTTTAGTTACGATAACACCCGACCCATTTTAAAAAACGTCAGCTTTGAAGTAGCCCCGGGTTCAAAAGTGGCCATTGTCGGCGCCAGTGGCGCAGGTAAAAGCTCGTTAGCCCGATTATTGTATCGCTTTTATGAGCTCTCATCCGGATCTATTTGCATAGATAAACAAGCCATCAATACTGTGACACTTTCAAGCCTGCGTAAAGCCATTGCGATAGTCCCCCAAGACACAGTGCTGTTTAATACCACCATACGAGAAAACATTGCTTACGGCAGACCCTCAGCTACTGATGATGAAGTTAATAAAGCTATTGAAATGGCGCACTTAACCGACTTTATAAAAACCTTAGATAAAGGTGATAGCACTTTAGTAGGCGAGCGCGGTTTAAAAGTTTCTGGTGGAGAAAAGCAGCGCATTGCCATTGCCCGAGCAATTTTAAAACAATCACCCATTTTAGTTTTTGACGAGGCAACCTCTGCCCTCGACTCGCAATCGGAGCAAGCAATATTAAAAGCCATGCAAGAAGTGGCATCCAATCACACCAGTCTTGTTATTGCACATCGCTTATCAACCATTACCGATGCCGATACCATTATTGTACTTAAAGCGGGCGAAGTGGTAGAACAAGGAAAACATGACCAATTACTTGCTCAACATGGTGACTATGCTCACATGTGGGCCTTACAACAAAAACAATCAAAACCAGTAAACTAACAGGCTACATATCAGGCTTTTTGAGGTGAAAGATATGCCAAATACTGGTTTTTATCGATCTGAACGGTTATTCACCTCAAAAGGTTTCTTTGAAGTGAAGTTATCAATACAATCGAGTGGCTATTTTTATAACAAAAATATAACGCATTAAATACAATGAATACATAGGAAACAATAATGAAAAAGAGTTTAATTGCAGCCGCACTCGCTGCCACGTTTATTACTGGCTGCTCAGAGCCACAAACAACAAAAACACAACAAGTAGCAACAGCTGAAAAACCACACGCAACTGCGAAAGCAGAGCTTGGCACCTTTGGGGTTGATTTAAGCGCGCGTAACGAAGCAGTAAAACCAGGCGATGATTTCTTTATGTACGCCAGTGGTTCATGGTACGACAATTATGAAATGCCAGCAGATAAAACTCGCTATGGTGCATTTTCAGCCTTAGCTGAGCGCAGTGAAGACCGTGTAAAAGAAATTATTGAAGAGATTGCAGCGCGTGAAAACTTAAACGCTGAAGAGCAACTCGTCGCCGATTTTTACAATTCATACATGGATACCGACACACTTAATAAACTCGGTGTAACCCCCATTAAGCCACTGCTTAACGACATTAACGCAGTAGCGTCAACTGATGACTTAGCAAAAATCTTTGGCCAATCATGGTTAACAGGTGTTCGCGCCCCCATTGGGGGCGGTATGTGGTTTAACCGCTTAGATCCTAATAAGTATGAAATGTCACTTGGTGCAGGCGGGTTAGGCTTACCCGATCGCTCTTATTACCTTGAAGACGCAGAACGTTTTGTAAAAACCCGTCAAGCATACGTTGCACATATTGCCGATATGCTTAAATTTGCAGGAATTGAAAACACCACACAGCGCGCTGAAGCAATTTTAGCGTTAGAGACAAAAATTGCACAGGGGCATTGGCCTCGCGAAAAACGCCGTAATCGTGACTTAACCCTAAACCAAATAAAGCGCGATGAGTTAAGTACTCAGTACCCCGGGTTTAACTGGGATGTATACTTTGCGCAAACAGGTTACAAAGTGCCACAGTTAAACATGTCGCAACCTGAACCTATTAAGGCCATGATTGACTTAATCAACAATGAAGAATTAAACATATGGAAAGACTACCTAACGTATCACGCTATTAATGGTAATGCGGGGTTGTTATCTGAAGATATATTTAACACCAGCTTTGCCTTTTTTGGTAAAGAGTTGAATGGTCAGCAAGAACCGCGCCCTCGTTGGAAACGTGCTATTAGCGAAATGTCAGGCACAAGTTCATTAGGCTTTGCTATTGGCAAAATTTATGTATCGCGTTACTTCCCAGAGTCGTCTAAACAACAAATGTCTGAATTAGTTGAAAACCTGCGCACTGCCCTGGGTGAGCGTATAGACAATTTAGATTGGATGGGCGCAGAAACAAAAGTAAATGCGCGTGCAAAATTAGCCGCGTTTGTGCCAAAAATTGGTTACCCCGATGAATGGCAAAGCTATGAAGGCTTAAACATTAGTAACAATGACTTAATGGCTAATGTAAAAAATATGCGTGAGTTTTTCCAAGCCGACAGTGTTGAAAAAGAGCTTAAGAAAACCGACCGTAACCGTTGGGGCATGACACCACAACGTGTTAACGCTTATTACAATAGTTCGTTTAACGAAATTGTATTCCCTGCCGCTATTTTACAACCGCCGTTTTTCGATCCTAATGCAGATCCTGCGGTAAACTACGGTGGTATTGGTGCTGTGATTGGCCACGAAATGGGCCACGGTTTTGATGATCAAGGCTCAAAATCAGACGCCAACGGTATACAACGTAACTGGTGGACTGATGAAGACCGCGCCGCTTTTGATGCTAAAGCCGACAAACTTGCCGCTCAGTACAGCAAATATGAGCCAATTGAAGGTAACTTTGTAAATGGTCGTAACAGCTTAGGTGAAAATATTGGTGATGTAGGTGGTTTAGCCATGGCTTACCATGCCTACAAACTAAGCTTAAATGGCAAAGAAGCACCGGTGATTGATGGTGTAACCGGCGATCAACGTTTCTTCTTAGCATGGGCCCAAGTATGGAAAGAAAAACGCACCGAGCAAAGCATGTTAAATCAATTACGTGGCGGTACACACGCACCTGGTCGCTTTAGAGCGCAAGCTCCACGCAACCACGATGCATGGTATAAAGCCTTTGATGTAAAACCAGGGGATGAGTTATACCTACCAGAAGACGAACGCGTTCGTATCTGGTAATTTCGTTACAATCGTTCATTGATTGTCACGTGTTAAACAACCCGCTTAGGCGGGTTGTTTTATTTTTGCCTATTAATAAAATGGGTATTACTAGCCCTGCCCTGCATTTACCTTTAGAATATGCCCTTGCAAATTTTTCAATTATTTATAGATATTAAGGCGAAACGCAGATGGGAAGAGCTTACCAAAACAAAAAAGATTCAATGGCTAAAACTGCGGGTGCTAAAACTAAAGTTTATTCAAAATACGGTAAAGAAATATATATATGTGCTAAGAACGGCGGAATCGATCCAGACGGTAACCTAGCACTGCGTCGTTTAATTGAACGCGCTAAAAAAGATCAAGTACCCGCTCACGTAATTGACCGCGCAATTGATAAAGCGAAAGGCGGCGGCGGCGAAGATTATGCAGCTACTCGCTACGAAGGTTACGGCCCAGGTAACTGCATGATTATTGTTGACTGTTTAACCGACAATAACAAACGTACCTTTGCCGACGTACGTGTATGTTTTACCAAAGCAAATGCTAAAATTGGCGCACAAAACTCAGTATCACATTTGTTTGATCACCTTGCTATTTTTGTATTTGATGGTGACGACGATGAAACTGTACTTGAGGCATTGATGATGGCGGATGTTGATGTATCCGACGTAGAAGCAGAAAACGGCAAAGTCACCGTGTTTGCTCCACATACTGAATATAACAGCACCCGTACCGCACTTGAAGAAATGGGCGTGACCGAATTTGACGAAGACTTGATTGCTTTTGTACCCCAAGTAGAGGCACCGATTGAAGGCGAAGACGTTGAAGTAATGGAGCGTTTTTTAGCCATGCTTGAAGATTGTGACGATGTACAAAACGTATACCACAACGCACAGTTTTAAGTTCTAACGCTTAATAGTATTTAAAGGCCAACCTCGTTGGCCTTTTTTTATAGAAAAGCTAAACCCCATATTTTGACCACTTAATCGGCTTAAACATACTGCCAATACAATATTAATAATTAAACAAAAAAGCCACGCAGTGCGTGGCTTGGCTGGATAAAGCAAAATTTAACTACACGGAAAATTTATAAATAAGCACCCAGCGCTTTAACTTGATCTAACATGCGGTTTGAGAAACCCCATTCGTTGTCGTACCACGCCATTACTTTTACTAGTTTACCATCGGCACGGGTTTGGGTTGCATCAAAAATAGATGAGGCAGGATTATGATTAAAGTCGATAGAAACAAGCGGCAGCTCGTTATACTCTAAAATACCTTTCATTGGGCCTTGTGACGCAGCCTTCACCACTTGGTTAATCTCTTCAATGCTAGTGTCGCGTTTAGCAATAAAGGTTAAATCAACCAATGACACGTTAATTGTTGGTACGCGTACTGCCATGCCATCTAGTTTACCCGCAAGCTCAGGTAACACTAAACCAACCGCTTTTGCAGCACCTGTTTTAGTGGGGATCATAGATTGCGTAGCACTTCGCGCACGATATAAATCAGGGTGGTATACATCAGATAAATTTTGATCGTTGGTGTAAGAGTGAATGGTGGTCATGCTACCTTGTTCAATCCCTACCGTGTCATTTATCGCTTTAGCCACTGGCGCTAAACAATTTGTAGTACACGACGCGTTTGAAATAATATGTGTGTTGGCATTAATAACTTCGCTATTTACACCATGAACTACCGTTGCATCCATGTCAGTACCCGGTGCCGATACCACTACTTTTTTCGCGCCTGCCTCAATGTGCTTATTAGCCGCTTCGCGTGTGGTAAATAACCCCGTACACTCTAAAACAATGTCTACATTTAACGCTTTCCACGGTAAATTAGCAGGGTCACGCTCTTGGGTTAGTGTGATCACATCATCACCAATTAACATGCTATTGTCTTTAAGCGTGACTTGGTGTGAAAAACGACCGTGTACTGAGTCAAACTGAGTTAAGTGAACATTCACATGTGCAGGGGCTAAATCGTTAACAGCCACAATCTTAATTTCATTATTTTGCGCTGACTCATACAGTGCGCGTAGTATATTACGACCAATTCGGCCGTAGCCATTAATTGCTACATTAATCATTTTTGACTCCTGTTAACTTCACATGCTTGGCGAGCAAGCGTTTCAATGGCTTGCCAGTCTTTGTTTTCAATAAGTTGTTTGTCTAACATCCACGTACCACCCACACAAATTACATTGTTAAGTGCAAGGTAGTCAGGCGCTGTAGCTAAACTAATGCCGCCGGTTGGGCAAAAAGTAATATCGGGTAAGGGGCCGCCAATAGCCTTTAGCATGGCAGTACCGCCTGCAGCTTCTGCAGGGAAAAACTTTAAATACTTAAAGCCATGCGCAACTAAGTTCATTACTTCGCTTGGGGTCGCTGCACCGGGTAAAAAAGGAATTGTCGACTCTTTTGCCAGCGCTAAAAGTTCATCGCTAACGCCAGGGCTTACCATAAAATCAGCGCCCGCTTCTACAGATGCATTAAAGCTTGCTTTATCAATAACAGTGCCAGTGCCTACATAAGCCTCGGGGACTTCGGCCTTCATTAGCTTTACAGCTTCTGCCGCAATAGGTGTACGCAGTGTAATTTCAAGTGCTTTTAAACCTCCGTTGTATAACGCTCTTGCAAGTGGTGCCGCATCTTCTAATTTTTCGATCACCACCACTGGCACAACCGGTGCCGATGCTAAGATTTTTTCAATACTCATTACTTGTTCCTCATTACCCAATATGGCTAATTATTATTCAAGTCCAAAAGCACTTGCACCTAAATCGGCACTGCTTACGATATTTCTAAATCCAGTAAATAATTCACGACCTGTACCAAACGTTTGACTTGCTTGGCTAATTTGCGGCTCTCGCGCTGCAAGCTCTTCATCGCTCACATGCAGTTTTAAAATACCATTTGGCGCATCTAAAGTAACAATATCGCCTTCATGAATTTTAGCAATAATGCCACCTTCAACCGCTTCTGGCGCTAAGTGAATTGCTGCAGGTACTTTACCTGACGCACCCGACATACGCCCGTCGGTAACAATCGCCACTTTATAGCCCTGATCTTGTAATGTGGCCATTACCGGTGTGAGCTTATGAAGCTCAGGCATGCCTTTGGCTTTTGGCCCTTGCTCTTTAAGTACAGCAATAAAGTCTTGGTTAAGTTCGCCGCGGCTGTAGGCATCTTGTAACTCACCTTGTGAGCTAAATACTTTAGCCGGTGCCGATACCACTTGATGAGACTCTGCCACCGCTGATACTTTAATAACCGCTTTACCTAGGTTACCCGTAAGTAACTGTAAACCACCTTGTTTACTAAATGGATTAGTAACAGGGCGAAGTACTTCCTCATCATGTGAGTTTTCTGGACACGCTACCCATTTAACTTTGCTTGGGCCATTCGCATCACTCATAATTAGGGTGTCGTCTTTATCTAACAATGGCTCACACATATAAGGTGCAAGGCCATCGCCTAAAATAGTGGTTACATCTGTGTGTAAGTAGCCTGCACTGGCTAATTCACGCATTAAAAACCCCATTCCGCCGGCTGCTTGAAAGTGATTAACATCGGCAGAGCCATTAGGGTAAATACGCGTAAGTAGCGGAACTTCTGCCGATAAATCAGACATATCTTTCCACGTAACTTGAATACCCGCAGCCTTTGCAATAGCCACAATATGAATTGCATGATTGGTTGAGCCACCTGTTGATAACAAGCCAACCAAGCCATTAATAATGGTTTTTTCACTGATCACATCCGCTAAACACGGGCCATGTTTGTTTTCAGTAAGCTGCTTAAGCATGGTTTCCACTGCGTTTGCAGTCAAACCATCACGCAGCTCTGTGTATGGGTTTATGAACGAGCTACCTGGTAAGTGTAAGCCCATTATTTCCATCAACATTTGATTTGAGTTAGCAGTACCATAAAACGTACATGTACCCGCACTATGATAAGACGCACTCTCTGCCTCTAATAATTCTTCACGCGACACTAAGCCTTGGGCAAACTTTTGACGAACACGTGCTTTGTCTTTGTTTGGAATACCTGATTGCATAGGCCCTGCTGGTAAAAAATACACAGGTAAATGGCCAAACGATAGTGCACCAATTAATAGGCCTGGGACAATTTTGTCACATACGCCTAAACAAAAAACACCGTCAAACACGTCATGCGATAGTGATACCGCGGTAGACATAGCAATAACATCACGAGAAAAAAGCGACAGCTCCATACCATCACGCCCTTGCGTAACGCCATCACACATCGCAGGAACACCACCAGCAACTTGCGCTGTAGCGTCAAATTTTGTGGCAATACTTTTAATTAAATCGGGGTATTCTTTATAAGGCACATGCGCAGATAACATGTCATTATAAGCGTTGATAATGGCAAGGTTTGGCACTTCATCTGCTTTTAAACGTGCTTTATCGTCGCTGCTACACGCAGCCATAACATGGGCAATGTTGCCACAACCTAAACCAGCACGGACTCTTGTTTGTTTTTTTGCGTGCGAAATACGATCTAAATAGGCTTGACGGGTTTGTTTACTGCGCTCAATAACGCGCTCTGTGACTTCTTTAATTCGAGGGTGCAACATAATTTTACTCATCTCTATTAGTTAGAGGATAAAGGCTCAGTGACAATTATAGACTCCACGAAAATAACTGCACTGAGCATCTTTGACTTACCCGTTCAAAGGTACGCTACCAAGGAGCCTCTCACAACAACCTTGACACCGGTGTCACTGTATTAACGCATGACAATGACACCGGTGTCAACCCTGACAAATAAAAATACCCCTATTTTTTTAACACGTCTATTCATTTTTTGTAAAATACCCGCAAACAAATACCGTAGGAGTAAAAATACAGGGGGAAAACCCAAGTTATCTCGGGTTATTCTAAAGGTAGAGTTATTTTACAGCGGCGGTTGACTCTCGGGTGATTAGTTTAGCCTCTAAAATTACTTTATAAGGTGACTGTTGCGGTTCAATAATGTGGGTAATTAATTGCGTAACCGCTTGTTTTGTCATTTCTTCCACAGGTTGCGCTATGGTGGTCAGCCCAGGCCAGATATGACGCGCTATAGGCGCGTTATCAAAGCCCGCTATGGAAATATCATCTGGAACGCGAAGGTTTCGCTGTGTAGCAAGTTTAAGCACAGCCGCGGCCATATAATCATTTGAGGCAAATACAGCAGTAGGACGTGGTGATGAATCTAAAATACTACGCGCACTATTAACCCCTGAATGATAACTAAAATTACCCTCTTCAACTAAACGCTCGTTAAATTCGATTCCATGGCTTGCCAATGCTCGCCTGTAGCCTTTAAAACGCTGCTCTGTTGCGCTGTGATCGGGGTGACCTTTAATAAACGCAATCGATTTATGCCCAAGATGAATTAAATGCTCGGTAATTTCAAATGCCCCCTGCTCGTCATTACTGGTCACAGAAATAGAATCATCGTCTAAAATGGCTGAAGCAACCCGAGCATAAGGAATTTTTTTTGATTTTAAAAAATCAACTAATTCACCAAAGTCACAAAACGGCGGAGTAAGCACCAATCCATCAAGACGCGATGACTGCAATAACTGTTCAATATTGTTGATCAACGCCTCCCCCCTGAGCTCACACGGGTGAATAAGCAAGTTGTAGTGATTTTCTTGGCAGGCTTCAAGCGCCCCGGTTTGTACTCGGGTAATGTAGCTCTTACTCGGATTGTCGTACAGGCAGCCAATAATAAAACTTCGATTTTGTGCCAACCCTCGCGCAATAGGATTAGGTGTGTAATCAAGTTCTTTAAATACGGCAAGCACTTTTTCGCGTGTTGCTGCACTCACATTTGGCTCGTTGTTTAAAACCCGCGATACTGTTTTTTTGGATACGCCTGCATGACTGGCAACGCTATTTATAGTGACTTTTTTCATCTATTTATTTTCCAAATGTATGCAACGTAATTAACCCTGTTGACTCGTATGCAAACACGCGGCAGCACCAATTAAAGGAATGTTGTCTTGTGTTACTAATGTGACCGGAATTTGATTCGTATACTGTGACATAATGCCTTTTTGTGAAAATCGTTCAATAAAACGGCTTTGAAGTAAACGCGTCTGCATTCTTGGTAATATGCCACCGCCAATATAAAGGCCGCCTAAGGCACCATAAGCAAGCGCTAAATCGCCTGCCACACTGCCAATCCAGTCACAAAATTGATTGAGCGTTGCCTCACATACTTCGCATTCACCGCTGTTTGCCAAGCTACTAATTTGTGCCGCATCTAAATTTTTAGCCGTAACTCCTTTAACGCTCGCCATAGCTTTGTATAAATGCGCAATGCCTGGGCCAGAAAATACAGTTTCAACCGATACATGAGGGTGTTCTCTTTTAAGCGCTTGAATAAGTTGAGTATCTAGCTCACTCACCGCTGCTAACGAAATATGGCCGCCCTCTGAACTCATTACTGCACACGAATGTGGGGTTCTTACTAAACATGCTGCACCAAAGCCTGTACCTGGCCCCATTACACCAATGTTAGCAAATTCATCTGCTTGCCCTGGTTTGACTATGACGTTTTGTGAGGGATCTAAATAAGGAGCGGCATAAGCAAAGGCTGCAAAATCATTAATAACACTCAACTGAACAAGGTCGAAATGATGTTTAAAATCATTAACACTAAAATGCCAACCTAAATTGGTTAAATGAACTTGCCCGGCATTAATAGGGCCTGCAACAGCAAGACATGCGCGCTTAGGGTTTACATGAGGCACTGTTGATAAGTAATACGCGGCAGCACTTTCGAGCGAGCCATAATTAGCGCTTGGGAAAGTATGATTGTGTTCAATGGTAAATTGATTACTTGATTCATCGAATCCCGTGATCAACGCAAAGCGAGCATTTGTGCCACCAATATCGGCAACTAAAATAGGCTCAAAATGTGTGCTAGAATGTAAACCCATAGTGTTATCTCTTTTGTTTAAGTAATCAGTACTTATTATTTTAATGGGGTATCCATTGATACTTATATACTTTGAGCTATCACCTCAAAGCAGCTATCACTGTAAAAAAGCCCCCTTTAATAGTAAAGGGAGCGAATACGTTTTGACAACAAAATGATAAAACGTCTATATTGTGACACCGGTGTCATAGCAAAATCAATAAAAAAATGCCTTTATTGATAAATAAGCTTGAAAAAATTCATCAATAAACGAGAATAGCTCCTTATTGTCCTCTTAAGTAAGTAATAATAATGAAAGGTAAAGCCACCTCGTTTGATATAGCCCACTATGCAGGGGTATCTCAATCTACCGTTTCTCGCGCTTTACGAAATAGCCCGCTGGTAAATGATGAGACTCGAAAGCGAGTTTTTGACATTGCCAAAAAGCTAAACTATAAAGTGGATAAAAACGCCAGCAATTTACGCACTCAACAAAGCTGTACCTTGGCATTACTATTATTTGAAGACCCCACCTCGGATGAATCGCAAATTAACCCATTCTTTTTAGCTATGCTTGGCAGTATTACTCGCGCCTGCGCTAAAGAAGGCTACGATTTATTGGTGTCGTTTCAATCAGCAAGTGCCGATTGGCAAGCAGACTACGAAGACAGCCACCGTGCAGATGGAATCATCTTATTGGGCTATGGCGACTACATTGATTTTCAGCCAAAGTTTAAAACGTTACTAGCGCAAAATACCAAATTTGTGTGTTGGGGAGCAAGTGTTGATAACCGTGCTGATTTAACCATAAGTTGTGATAACTATGGTGGTGGAAAGTTAGCAGCTGAACATTTTATTGCCCATAATCGCAACGACTGTGCCTTTATTGGTGATGCCTCTGACCATAGTCCTGAATTTTTTGCTCGCTTTAACGGCTTTAAAGATGAGTTACAGCAAAACGGTATAAAATTAAATGACCGTAAAATAGCTAATGCTATCTCCACTGAAGAATCTGGCTACCATGCTACCCGCTCTTTAATCGCTAATAATATCACCTTTAATGCGCTTTTTGCTGCCAGCGATCTTATTGCAATAGGTGCAATACGTGCGTTAAAAGAAGCGAATATTAATGTGCCAAAAGATGTCGCCGTCATCGGGTTTGATAATATTTCTATTGCAAGTTATATCAATCCGCCACTTACAACCATAGAACAAAACACCACCATTGCAGGGCAAATGCTAGTTGATAATCTATTAAAACTTATCCGTGGTGAGCAAGTGCAAAGCACCTTACTCGCTCCACGTTTAATTGCCAGAGGCTCAGCCTAAAACAATTCACCCGGTTTAATATTCTAGGTTTAAAATATGTATAAAAATGTCACACATCTTCGCTAAGAACATACTTTTAAACAAAGTACTCGCGTTGTCACCTTGTTTATCTAGTCCTACAAAACCTAGGCTCTCTAAAAAATCATCATCTAAGGCAGTAATGAAAACGGGGGCATTCTAACCAGACAGCAGCCGTTTTTAAGCCAAAACCACAATTTCATCAAGTGTTCTAATGGATTGAGCATAATCATTGTCCCTAAATTGTCACAAGAGTGACATACTAGGGTCATTGTTTATGCCTACTATAACCTAATAATTTTATACTTTTTAAAAGTTACTAAGCTTAAGAGATAACAAAAAAATGAATAAAAACATCATCGCTTTGACTATATCAATGCTTTTACTCACTGCCTGTAATTCCACAAAAAACAATATTTCCCCCACTACACCAACCAGCAATACGAGCGTTAAAAACGTTATTTTAATGATTGGCGATGGCATGGGCCCACAACAAGTGGGATTATTAGAAGAATATGCCCGCCGCGCCCCTAATTCTACCTATAATATTACAGGTAACATAACCGCATTATCTAAATTTGCCCAAGCAGGTCACATGGGGTTGGCGCTTAATGCGCCCTATGGCAAAAACGGTAAATTAGTTAACGATTCAGCATGCTCAGCAACACAACTTGCCACGGGTAAAGCTGCGGGTTCTGAAATGATAGGGCTTGATGAACATGGCAATATTGTTGATACTATTTTAGAAAAAGCAAAAAAAGCAGGTAAAGCAACCGGGCTAGTGTCAGATACTCGGATCACCCATGCAACGCCGGCTGCTTTTGCATCTCATCAACCACATCGCTCTTTAGAAGCGCAAATTGCTGAAGAGTTAGTTAGCTCGGGTATGGTTGACGTAATGCTCTCTGGAGGAGCTAGAGAATTTTTACCTACATCTATAACCGCCAATCCTAGTGAACAACACGCACTAGCAACATTAGGCGCACCAGCAAATATTTATAAAAAATCAAATCGTAAAGATAATCGCAATATTATTATCGAAGCACACCAGCAACATGGTTACTCCCTTGCCTTTAACAAATCTCAAATGCAAAATACCCATGCCACTAAACTACTTGGCTTATTTGCTAACTCAGGTATGAACAACGGCATAGCCTATAAAACCTGTAAAACCAATAATAACTGTAGCCAACCCTCGCTTAAAGAAATGACAATAAAAGCCCTTGAAATTTTATCAAAAGACGAAAATGGATTCTTTTTAATGATTGAAGGAGGCCAAATTGACTGGGCAGGCCATGCGAATGATGCAGGGTGGATGTTAAGTGAACTTCTTAAATTTGACGAAGCAGTGGAAGCTGTTTATGAATGGGTTAAAGCGCGTAACGACACATTAGTTGTAATAACCGCAGATCATGAAACAGGCAGCTTTGGCTTTAGTTATTCACGCAAAAATATCCCACAACCACAACTACTTAAAGGCAGCGGTATGCAAGGCACAGCGCATAAACCAAACTTTAATTTTGGTGAATTGTCACACCTAGACAAGCTGTATGCACAAACGGGGACTTTTTTCGATATGATAAATGCCGCCAGCCCAAAACGAGATTTCACCACAACGACCCCCAAAGATTGGATGACAGCTGTCAATAAGTACAGTCAATATAAAATTGATATTACTCAAGCAAGCAAAATTGGTGAACGAGAAATAAACGAATACTACATAGCTGATCATCCTTATCAAAATGCAAAAATAGTCCCTCACTTTGCTGACTTTAAAGAATTTTACGTTTACGCCGATGATGATCATAGTGCAAAAATAGCGCGCGCTTTAGCTGGCGATCAAAATATAGTGTGGGGCTCAGGCACCCACACTTCGACACCTGTCCCCGTATACGCATTTGGCCCAGAGGCAATAACCCAGCAATTTTCTACTATGTCGCATCACGTTGAAATAGCGCAACGCATGATAAAAGCGTTAGGGTTAAACTAAACTCACCATTTATACCAAGCCGTACTCGCTATTTTGCAAGCACGGCTTACTTAATAAAAAAATTGGACGTTACCATGCGCATAAAAAGTTTTTCGTTTTTATTTCTTTTACTCACCGCCAATACTAGTCATATAGCCTGGGCCGAAAATCGTATCGACACACAACGACCTGATGCCCCAGAGCTTGCAGCATACGGGAATTACACCACGGGAGTGCGCACTTTAAATGTTGTTAACCCTAATCAAATAGATATTTTAAAACTTAACCCCACATTGGCACAACCTGAACAATTACCCCGTTACAATCGCCCGCTCACAATTGAAGTTTGGTACCCGGCAGAAGCAACAAGCAAAGGTGAAACAACACTGAACAGTTTTATACGAGATGGTAAAACGTCTGTTGCCTTACATGGTAAAGCAATAAGAGACGCTACTGCGCTTACACAAACGCAGGCTTACCCGCTTGTTATTATATCTCATGGGTATCCGGGTAATCGCTATCTGCTGGCACATCTTGCAGAAAACATAGCATCGAAAGGCTATGTTGTTGCATCTATTGACCACACTGATTCTACCTATAGAACGCAGGCCGCATTTGCATCTACACTGGTAAATAGGCCCACTGATCAATTATTTGTGCTTGACCAGCTCGATAAAATGTCAACCCGTACCGACTCATTCTTAAATAAATTAGTTGATGCGAAAAATACCGCCATAATTGGTTACTCAATGGGCGGGTATGGTGCAATTATAAATGCCGGTGCAGGAGTAACAGCGCAAGCCGTCAATAATCAACAAAGCCCTGCTTTTTCAACACTTAGCCGCCATCAATCAGGTAAAAAAACACCTGTAGATACACGCATTAAAACTGTCATTGCTTTTGCCCCTTGGGGAATGAACTACGGCCTTTGGGATGAAAAAACACTGCAAGAAATTACGATGCCAGTATTTTTTATTAGTGGCTCTGAAGATGACGTATCAGGGTATAAAACAGGCGTGCGTGCAATGTTCAAAGCGGCAACTAACAGTGAACGAGCATTACTTACTTTTATTAATGCTAATCACAATGCAGGGGCTGTGATGCCGCCACCAAAAGAAGCTTATTTCTTTGACCAAACACTTGGCTTTAATATAAGTGAGCATTATCTTGATGCCGTTTGGGACAGTGCGCGTATGAATAACATTGCACAACATTTTGTCAGCGCATGGCTAAACAACTATTTAAAGCAAAACATTAAAATGGATAAATACTTAAATATAATTCCAAACTCAAACGACTCAGTATGGGCTATAGATGAATTAAACAACCCAAAAACAGAGCACACTTACTGGCCTGGTTTTAAAAAGCGCACCGCTAAAGGTTTGCTATTTGAAAGATTAAAAAGTGAGAACTAGCGCCTGTTGATCATGTGTGTCGGTAAATACTGATACACATAATTAAATAAAAAAGCTGTTTTGTATTAACATACCACAGTGGTTTTCTTATGATTTTCTTATGATAGATCTCTTTTTAGCGCTACTATAAAATACTTGTAAGTAATAAACTAAAACATGAAAGTGCATCTCATCAGGCTATATTTTTAGCCATGTAATAAAATCGGTCATCTTCTTGAGAAATATTAAAACCAGTTCGTGTGTACAATTTATGAGCAGGGCTTATTTTGAAAACACGTAACCGAAGTTGATTAGTGCCAGCAATTTTTGCCAAACGCTCACATTCTGCAATTGCCGCAGCACCAACCCCTTTATTTTGAAAAACGGCATTTACTTGTAAATCACGAATAAAACAGCCCTCATCATCAAAAGCCAAACGTATTGCGCCAACAATGTCACCATTTAATACAATATCCCAATTATCAAGCGTTGAAATTTGCTCATATATTTGAGCAGGCTGCCAATCCTACCAAAAAAATCATAATAAATGCGCATGTTATTATAAGTTAACATTGCAGATGCCATTAAATCAGTGGTGGGTTGGTAATAAATATTCATAAATACACTTTTATTGTTAAAGTTATCGGGGTTAGCTTAGTTCCAACCTTAGCTTAATTACTATTTTGATTCAAAAATAACATTAACAAATATTAATGTTCTCTCCACCTTTTCGATACGTCAGTTTAGTTACACTTATCCCCACTAAACCAATTAAGGAATCATTATGTATAAATTAGTAGCAACCAGCGCCCTAGCATTGTCGTTAACAGCCTGCGGTAGCAGCGATAATAACGCAATTGAGCAAACAGATGACGCCAATACCGTCACTCTACCAAGTGTATTAATAGGCCAAGTAACCAAAGTGACAGCCGATAGCTTAATGGTCAATCAACAGTTAGTAAGTGCCCGTAATGCCGATATTGAATTAGATGGCCAAAACAGTTCACTGACAGCCATTAAAGTAGGCATGATGGTTGAAGTCGAGACAAATGGTCGCGAGGCTACCGAAATTGATTATGATCCACGTTTTAAAGGCCCAATAACATTTAGTGATAACAATGCAAGTATTGCAGGCGTAAGCGTGGTTGGTCTTGATAAAAGTAATATTAACAGCGGTCAATTACTCGAATTAAGCGGTTATCACAGCGCCTATAATGAATTTACCGTCACTTACCAACAACCACTGAGTGACAACACAGAGCTTGAACTTGAGGGAGTGATCAGCAATTATCAGCCAGCTAACAACACGTTTTTACTCGGTGATATTATCGTTAACTTTCAGCAAGCCGAGCTAGACGGTGTACTTAAAAATGGTCACTTTGTTGAAGTTGAAGGCTTTATGAGCAACCAGCAACTACTGGCAAGCGAAATTGATGCCCAGCCAAATGCTCAATTTGACGACAACATCGATACTGAACTCTCTGGTAAAGTGACCTTTATTAATAACGATGCCAGCTTATTGACGTTAAACAGTCAGTGGCAAATTAAAATAACAGACAGCACCCGTTTTGAAGATATCACCCGCACACAATTACAAGTAGGCGATATTATTGAAGTTGATGCCACGTGGCAACAAGCTAATAGCTGGTTTTTAGCACAGCTAATCGAGTTAGAAAAAAGCCACACAGGAACTCTGCCGCAGTCGCACTTTTCGGTTTCAGGCTTGGCTGAGATAAACGATAGTATTGTGCGCATCAATAACATAGAATTTAAACTTAACAATCACACTGTTTTTGATGACGGCCTTAGCGTCGCATCAGCAAATGGTTTATGGCTTGAACTTGAAGGCACCATTGTTAACAGTAGCTACATCATTAATGAAATAGAATTAATGGACAGCAACGAGCCGTTAAACTTAACAGGTATGGTAAGTAACAACAGCCAGCAAACCGCTTCTATATTTGGTTATACCAGTGAAGACAACAGCTTAGAAAAGTTTAGTGTTCAATATGTGGAGCTTGAATGTCAATGGGTTGCCGCACAACAAATGCGTAATTGCCAATTAGATAATTAATTAAAAGCTAACAGCCCTATTTTAACTAGGGCTGTTTGCAGCGTTAAAGGAACACCATGAAAAAACTAGTTATTATCTGCTTAGTTATTTTTTCCAGCATCAGTTTAGCCGCCAGTTCAGCTATTTTTAGCATGCTTGACACAAGTGATACACCCGCTCCCCGAAAAGTGTTAAGCCAGATAGAACAACGTTATGCTGATCAAGCTATTATTGTCGAGTTTGAATTAGAAATTGAACAGGGTAAAGCTACCTACGAAGTCACTCTGTATCAAGCTGCTCAACAGCGCTTTATTGAATTATTACTGGATCATAACGGCCAAGTTATTACGCTAGAATATAAAAACCCAGAACTTGACGAACAAGAAGAAGTCGCTGCAGCGGCAATAATGAAACGAAAAAAACTCAGCATGCAACAATTAGTGCAGCAACTCGATAACAACCCACAGCATTATTTAATTGAGGCGCAATTAGAACAAGATATGGGGATCAGCTACATGGTCGCAACTTTTGTCACCGCTGAGGGTAAGCACGAGAAAGCCATCGATTTAGAAACAGGTAAACACCTACCATTACTACGCTGGGGCAATTAATGAAACTTTTGTTAGTGGAAGACGATCAACAAAACCGCGAATTTTTATATCGTGCTTTCACCGAGCAAGGTTACATTGTTGATACTGCCGCCGACGGCCAGCAAGGACTTATGTTAGCAACCTGCGAGCAGTACGATGCAATTGTACTTGATCGAATGTTGCCAAAACTCGATGGCATTCAAGTATTAGCGGCGCTTCGCGCTACCAAAAAAACGACCCCAGTATTAATTTTGTCGGCGCTTGATAAAATCGACGACCGCGTTAGTGGGCTACAAGCTGGTGGTGACGATTACTTAGTCAAGCCGTTTGCTTTTTCTGAACTCGCCATTCGAGTTGCTAATCTGATAAAACGTGGCATCGTGCAACAACCGGCAAGCACCACGTTAACACTCGCCAATCTCACTCTAGACTACGGTAATCATAAAGCTCAGGTTGCAAACCGCCCGGTACAGCTACAACCCAAAGAATTTAAATTGTTACGTTACTTGCTAGAACATCAAAACCAATTAGTAACCCGCACCCTGTTGTTCGAATCAGTGTGGGAATACCATTTTGATCCTGGCACCAACGTCATTGATGTGCATATTGCGCGCCTAAGAAAAAAACTCGCAGAGCACCATGCCGCCATAGAAATTGAAACGATTCGCGGTGTCGGTTATCGTCTGCAACGAGTTAAACCTAATGCAAGTTAACGAAAACAGCTGGCGTTTACTCGATCCGCGCGTAAGCTCAGTGTGGCGTCTAACGCTTGCCTTTGCAGCCATTACCTCAATTACTTTAATATTAACCGTTGTGCTTATTTACCAATTACTGTTAGGCGAGCAAACCCGTCAGGTTGATCGGCGTTTAGCCGCCGAGCAAATGCGTATTGAAGGCCTAGCCAGTGAGTTTGATAAACACAGCTTTTTTCAACAGTTAGTGGCTTTTCGCAGCGAAGGCGACAGCCTTATTTTTTGGCAAAGTGATCATCAGCAATCGCAACAATTGAGCTTTTTACCCAACGATATCCCCTATTTACCCGATACTGTGGTATTTCCGGTACTCGACGCCGAACGCGGGCAAATACGCTTACTCACCACCGGTAAAATTCGCACCCCACACGGCGATATTGTGATCGCCACCGCCACCGAGCAGTTGCAACGCTTAATGGCTGAGTTTAAAACCATTGCAAGTTGGTCAAGTGCCGCCGGACTACTATTAACCTGCCTTTTTGGTTACTTATTTGCGCGGCGTCATTTACGCCGAGTAAACTACTTTAATCACACCGCTGAGCAAGTACAAAACGGTAATTTAAGCGCGCGACTTTCGCACCGTCAAACAGGCGATGAATTTGATCGCCTTGCTGCCCATATCAATACTATGCTCGATGCCGTAGAAGAAAACTTTGCTCTTGTGCAAGGCATTACCGACAATATCGCTCATGATTTAAAAACACCGTTAACACGCTTACGATTAAGCCTAGAGTACCACGCTGAAGCCGAGCCAGAGCTTGGTCTGGCAATAGAACAACTCGATACAATAATCAATACCTTTGATGCGATGCTAAAATTAACCCGTTTAGAACATGGCAAATTTCCATTGCAACTCGAAGCAATTAATAGCGAGCATTTATTGAATGATGTTATTGAAATACTGCAACCCAGTGCTGACGCCCAGCAACAACGTATACAATTTAACCTGCAAGGCCATTGGCAAATTCATGGCGATAAAAATTTACTATTTCAAGCACTGTTTAACTTACTCGATAACGCAATAAAATATGCAGGTCGTCAGGCAATAATCACCGTCACCCTCACCACACACAGCATTATTATTGCCGATACAGGCAAAGGTGTTTCACAAAGCGATTTAAACCAACTTACTAAACGCTTTTATCGCGGCGATCCGGCTCGACAACATGAAGGATTTGGTCTGGGTTTAGCCACCGTTAAAGCGATTGCCGATCGCCATCAGCTACACCTTACGCTAACCAGCAGTGTCGCTGGTTTTCAAGCAAGTATCAGTAAATAATTTTTTAGGGATCCACCATATGTAAATAGCCATTGCAAATAATTCCACCAAAGATTGAAATACAATAACCACCACCGCAAGCTCAAATGATGAAGGCAATGCAAGTGCTAAAGGCAGTACCACAAATGAATTTCTACTGCCCAAACTAAAAGCAAGTACCCTACCTTGGGTTGTGGGCAGTGAAAATAGTTTAGAAAGTGCCACAGATAAAAAGCTAGAAATTAAAATAAATACAAAAAATACTAAAAATAAACTTGGCAGTATCTCCAAAAAATCACCAATAAGCGTTACTTGTGCCGCTGCAATAGAAAAAACAACGAGCGTTAATAGCGGAACAGGAAACCAACCGAGGCTATTTAACACAGCTTTTTTATCTTTTCGGTTTTCAAGCCATTTTTCAGTTAAAAATGCAGCAATTAAAGGCAATAAAATTAACCCAAAAAAAGCTAAAATCAGCTCTTGTTGTAATAGGCTGGTTGTTATTTCTGAGCCGAGAAAAAGCCATATATATACTGGTAGCAACAACAACTGGAGCAACAAACTAACGGGTGTAAAAGCGATTGCACGTTTGGTGTCTCCTCCCCCCAAATGAGTGAAGGTTATAAACCAATCGGTGCATGGAACAAGTAATACCAGTAGTATTCCCAACTTAACAGCGGGCAAATCGGGGCCAATAAACATAAGGCCCCAAACAATAAAAGGGAGAATAACAAAATTACCGATCACGCCAGCCCACATAAAGCGCGAACTAGTAAAGGCTTCTCGCAGCTGCGCCAGAGGAACTTGCGTAAACGTTGTGTACATAAGTATGCCAAGCAAAGGCCATAAAACCAAATCAAAAAAATGAGCGCCTGAAGGCGCGTATATTCCTACTATTAAGCCTAAAACAATTCCAGCTAAATAAAAAAATACTTGATACTTTTCAAGTGTCTCTCGTGTCAAAAATAAGCCCTCATTAATTAACTGACGCATAAAAAAGGCTTTAAATAATATTAAACTATTAAAGCCTTCGTTGATTGCTTTATACATCATATTGATTCATTAATATAACACAGCTTAAGTGCTCTAAGTTAAAAGTGAAGCCTAACTAATTCAGTCTTCAGATTTTGCGATAAATCGATACAGCATCGCACCAATTGCAGCACCTACCAGTGGGGCTAACCAAAAAAGCCACAACTGCGCTGTGGCCCAGTCCCCAACATAAAGCGCAACGCCTGTGCTTCGTGCAGGATTAACCGAAGTATTCGTAACGGGGATACTAATAAGGTGGATCAGCGTCAAACTGAGTCCAATCGCAAGCGGTGCAAAACCTGTAGGGGCGCGCTTGTCAGTGGCACCGAGTATTATCAAAATAAACATCATTGTCATTACAACCTCAGTGATCAACGCTGCTTGCATGGTGTAACCGCCAGGCGAATGCTCACCATAACCGTTCGATGCAAATCCACTTGCCACATCAAAGCCAGCCTGACCCATTGCAATCAAATACAATACGCCCCCAGCAAAGATACCCCCCAGCACTTGCGCTGCAATATAAGGAGGGAGTTCTTTTGCGGGGAAACGTCCACCAATCCATAAGCCAACAGAAACAGCAGGGTTTAAATGACAACCTGATATGTGTCCGATCGCATAAGCCATTGTCAACACCGTTAAGCCAAAAGCCAACGATACACCCAACAGACCAATGCCAACATCAGGGAATCCCGCGGCAAGCACTGCACTACCGCACCCACCAAAAACCAACCAAAACGTTCCTACAAACTCAGCTGCATATTTTTTCATTCCTTTCTCCAGTTTTGTTATCAATTTTACATAGGCATAATTATCACTCACTGCGTTAGCTACATTTAAAGCTAAACCCATAATTAGTGTGTTAAATAACTAAACAGACCCTAAATAAACATAGACGAACTTATAAAAATATAAACTCCCCCCACGTGAATAAAAGGCTATTTCAAGATGCTTTAAACACTCGCAGTTACCCAAAGTGTGTTTATTGTTTTGGAACTTAGTTAGGCTTTGTTTATTAAAAAAAACGAGTTAATCTATAGGTCCGTTGTGTATTTCAACAAGTCTGGGCATTACTTAATGCAAAGGAGAGCGTATTTTGACACTAGATGAATACAGAAAAGAATTTGAGCAATCTTCAAACAGATCTATTTCAATGCCGTTTGCTGGAACCATTATTTGGGCTTTAGTTGGTCTTTTTAGTACACAGTTTAGCGCAGATATTTCTATATATATTTTGCTTTTTGCAACAGGTGGAATTTTTCCAATAGCTTTATTAATTGCTAAATTTAGGAAAGAGAACTTAGTTTCCTCATCCAACCCTTTGGCAAAACTAATGGGTCAATGCATTTTAATGGTTAATCTACTTTGGGTAGTTCATATACCATTACTATTAAATGCACCTGAATTTGTTCCTTTGAGTTTAGGCGTTGGGTTAGGGCTTCATTGGATAGTATATTCTTGGATCGTTAACCATCCTGTTGGCTTAATTCATGCCGTACTAAGAAGTATATTAATTTTAGCCGCTTGGTACTTATTCCCTAACAGTAGTATTTTAGCTATCTCTTGCGTTATCGTTTTGACTTATTTAATAAGTATTTATCAAATGTTAACTAGGGATATAGCAAGCACACAATAAGCAATTAAATCAGGCGTTGGCTTTGAAGTTTTATGAAAAAGGTCGCTTGAATGTGCATAGACACTTTCAGGCGAATACGACAAAGAATAGAAACGTACTGTCTTGTTTTAGTTTAGGGGAGCAATACTTCGAAAAATTTGGCTATAAAATAAAATTTAAAAAGTTTTTAGAAGCACTCAACCAATTAAATAAGAATTGCCGTGAGTGCTTGTAGCTTGGATAAAAAATGTGGGGATCCCTCAGGACCTGACCCTACTCACTTATTAAATTTTGAAGTGCGGATCTGACCAGAGCTATAACGCTTTGTTATATTCGTAACTTATTGAGTAAAAAGCTGTTCTACCGTATTCATTGGCAAGAACATACGAATTCGACCGTTATGCTCACATAGAACTTCAAAGCCAAATTTATTGTAAAAGGCTTGAGCAGAGCTAGTAAAACAATCAACCATAATCGCATACGCTCTCATGTGGTGATTCACTTCCCATAAGTACTTAAGTGCCCGAACTAGGCTAACCTTTCCCAAACCACAACCGTGATACTCCTTATGTACGGCAAGTTGAGCAAGTAAGAATATAGGTATGGGATAACGAGGGAGCTTCTTTGCGAGTTGTACAGGTAAGGTTTCGCGGCTAATTGAACTTGCCGCCACACTGTAAAACGCACAAATCGCATACTTTTGATTCAGCAATGGCTGAACACTAGGTAACACCATTGTTCGGCTAATACCCGCTTGCATATGTTTAGCCGCTTGAGTTTTGATAAACGTATTCAACTCTTGCTCACCACAATCAAAAGAGTTGCGATCATGTTTCGATTTACTCAGTTCAACGAACTCTTTACCCCAACTCACTCAATGCTACTATCATCTGTAAATCTCGCCGCTTCAAGCAAAGCCTGATTTGGTGCTTTAGCTTTATCACACGCATGCATAAATTCATCAAAAACGCTGTCCTTAACAACGATACTCTCATGCTCTTCAATTACGTGCGTAGCGTCTTCGTCCATTAACCTAACTACATATTCAGTTAAACTTTTTAAACCAAGTAACGCCGATGCCTTTTCTGCTTTTGCCTTAATTTCTTCATCAAGACGAATATCTAAGCGCGCAGTTGCCATAATGCCTCCTATGTACGGAACCATTCCGTAATCATAAACAGATTATAGTGCACTTAATGAACCAATTCAATGTGTACGGAGAAATACCGGAAGACGAGATAATATAGCGCCCCACCAAGAGGCAAATAATTGTTGGCTAAAATAAGTGAGGAAGGAGCAAAAGCCAACTTTTTTTTGTCTTTTTGAGTGACTTGTTATATGCCAGCGCGCTATACTGTACCAATTAATGTACATGAACACTTTGGAGTTACCTATGGATGCTATAAGTTACACAGCCGCTAGAGCAAACTTAGCAAATACAATGGCGCATGTCTGCAATGATCACGCACCAATTATTATTACACGTAAAAGTGAAGAGCCTGTTGTTATGATGTCGTTAGAAGATTACAACGCCATGCAGGAAACTACATATTTACTAAGATCCCCTGCAAATGCTAGAAACCTTTTAGAATCGATCGCCGAGCTTGAAGCAGGCAAAGGTACTGAAAGAGAACTTCTTGAATGAAGTTAACATTTTCAACAAAAGCTTGGGAGCAATACCTTTACTGGCAAACTACCGATAAAAAAATACTTAAACGTATTAATTTACTCATTAAAGATATTCAAAGAACCCCTCAAGAAGGTATTGGTAAACCCGAGCCTTTAAAACATGGATTATCTGGGTATTGGTCACGACGTATAAATGATGAGCATAGGATCGTTTATAAACAACAAGATGACACGATTTCAATCGCACAGCTGCGATACCATTACGGCACATAACGCTTTGCTCAGTGCTTGCCTCAATTCTCGGTTCCAAGCTTGATAGCCATCAAAATTCAAAGGGACTCCATCACCAACGTGAAGATCTAATTTTAGATTATTGTCCGAGCCACAGAGAATTAATATCTAAATATTAGCCGTAACCAACAAAAAGGCAAGAAGATAGACCTGACCCTGACGCCGCGCTTGACCCTGACGTCGCGCTCTGCGGCAAATTTGAAGCGTAGCGTAAAATTTGTCCGACAGCAGCGCTTTGTTACAAAACAGGTAAGTAAGAACACGGCAAAATTAAGTAGACTGCGTTGTTTGTTTTAAGGTTTTTTATAAACATTTTTTAAGCGATACGCAGCCTTAGGCTCACTCGGCCTGAAAAAACATAATCAAGCTGTTCCCCAAAGCTTCTATCAATTTATTTACTATAAATAAGTGTCAACATCAGCAACGGGCTTGTCCAACAATAGGATTAAGTTGCGGCTTCGCGCAACCTATCCTTATTTATTAGGCTATCTACTCTACTGCCCCACAATCTCTACACTTGCGTTTTCCTTGGGTTTTAATTTCATGACCCATAATGCTTATCCAGTTGTGTGACTCTCTACCTAACTGTTCATCCCCGCATCTTTTGCATTTTTCTATCATTCTGCAGCTAGAGTCTTTTCCGTTCTTCTCATGCTGGTGAATAACTTTTTGCTCTTGATGATCACAGTGAATACAGTTTCGAACTGAATCACAAGGATTGTTCATGCTGTTATTCGTATATTTCCAATCTGAAAACTTATGACTTTTCTTCGTAACATACTCATTGCAATCTGGACATGTTTTCTCTAAATGGCACTCAGGCTTTCCTTGTATATGTGAATATTCACCTGTATGCCAACCTGTCATGCACTTCGCCGAATTCGCGACACTTTTAACTTTGTCCCAAAATCCCATGTTAACTTCTCCTTTTATTTATTGAATAAATGTATCTCTCGCAACATTTCCGATTGTATTTGTTGTGATCGAGTCAAAACTGCCACCAATTATACCCCCAACTAAAGGGACCGCTTTACCAAGGTTAATAGCACCTTTCTCTCCGAACTTAGGTAAGCGTCTAGCTAACGACACCTAGCCTTGCTTAATATTCCAAGGTAATAGCGATTCAAGGTCTCCTGGCTGCTCAGCAAGGTGCTGTAAGCAAGTAGAGATATAGTCATGCACCACAAGGTCATTTACCTTTGCGGTTTCAACAAGACTATAGAGTATAGCGCTGGCATGAGCGCCATTGCAGGTGTTTGAGAACAACCAGTTTTTTCGCCCTATTACGAACGGTTTTATGGCTCGCTCTGCTCGGTTATTATCAATACTGAGCCTGCCATCATCGAGGTAACGCTTGAATTTATCAAACTGATTTATCGCATAGGTAATTGCTTCACCTAACGCCATTTTTGGTGGGATTTTATCTTTATGCTTGAGTAACCATTGATACAATTCATCAACGATTGGTTTGGCTTTTCTCTGCCTAATCTTGAATTTTTCATCGTGCGATTTATCTTTGATGGCTTGCTCAATACCGTAGAGCTTACGAATAAGGTTTAGTGCTACATCCGCTTTAACGGTTTTTTTATTATTGCCTTTAGCCTCGATGAATTTACGACGTATGTGGGCTAAGCACGCAACCAGTGTTGCATTCGTTTGCTCGTAAGCCTTGTAACCGTCAACGTGCATGTAGCCTTCGTAACCATCAAGGAAATCAACCGCACATTGGCCTGCGCGACTGTTATGGTAATCAAACAAGACAATATTAGTGCCTCTACCTGGTTTATCATCGCCGCAACAATACAGCCACATATAGCTGGTTGCTTTATCTGCATTAATGACGTTTAACGGGGTTTCATCGCCGTGAATAACCGGTTGAGATAGCAACACGTCTTTTAAGCGTTGATACAAGGGGGACAACAGGTCTGCGCAGCGTAATATCCAGCTCGACATGGTTTGTCTGCTCAACTCAATACCAATATCGCCTAACATGGTTTCTTGGCGATAAAGTGGTAAGCCAAACTGGTATTTACACATGATTATTTGGCTCAGCAGGCTGGGCGTTGCAATACTTTTTGGGATGGCTGTTGCGGGCATAAGGGCAGTTTTTACCACGCTTTCAATGCCTTCACGCTCACAGTGACGGCACGTATATTTTGGGCGAATGGTTTTGATGACTTTGATATGCGCTGGCACAAACTCGAGTGCTTCACTGCTGCTTTCACCCATTTTGTGAAGGGGGCTTTGACAGCAATCACACATTTTTTCATCCTCTTCGAGGTCAATAACCACCTCAATTCGCGGCAACTGCGCTGGCAGTGGCCGGCGTTTCGGTTTGGCTTTTTCTTTCTTTACTGAGGCTGATGTGGCCAATAGCGCTTTATCATGTTCATCGAGAATATCTTCTGCTTCATTGAATACTTCGCCTGCACCTGGCATCTTTTCAGATTTCTTGGCGTACTCTTTGGCTAGTTTCGCGTTATAAGCGTGTAGCAATTCGTGAATGTGCGCGTCTTTTTCAGCAACGACTCGTTGCAACTCAAGCACCATGCGCTTGAGTTGTTCTGGGTCGTCAGGAAGTGAGTGTGCATCAATTTTCATGTTCGCAATTTAACAGAATTTGACGGTGTTTTCTTGCTTGGCGCAAAGATAAAACAAACGGTGTGGCAACGATCATTTACTGCCAATATGCTCGATTAGATCATTGATTGATACCGCAGTTCTTCATGGCCAAGCACATCATATCCCGACAACAACCAATTCAGTTGCTGAGGACTGAGTTCAAATTCTTGCAGATTGGCTTTGTTTGGCCATTTGAACTTTTGTTTTTCTAACCGCTTGTACCACAAAGCAAACCCCGTTTTATCCCAATAAACCAACTTGAGTTTATCCTTCGCTTTGTTGCAAAATAAAAATAAAGCGCCAGTATAGGCATCACGTTCAAGCTCACCTTCAACGAGTGCAACCAGACCATCAATCGATTTTCGAAAATCCACGGCGTCACGATGCAAGTAAATACACTTAGGTTCAACAAACATTTTCATCAGGCAAGCTCGCGTAATAATTGGCCTAGATAAGATGCAGGCGTTGTGGGAGGCAAACTGACATTTACTTTTCCGACTTCGAGGGTAATCGACCGTTGCTGTTCGGTGGCGTCAACGTGTTTAGCTACTTTAGCGCGAACAAAGCTGCCTGATGATTCATTAAGCTTACTTCGTGCGGCATAAAAGCTTGTTTTTGATAAAGCATGTTGCTGGCAATAGTCAGTAATCGTTAAATCGCTGGCTTGTTGTTCTTCAATAATACTGCGCCACTGCTCAAGGTTACGTGTTTTTCTCATGGCTATCTCCTCATTGATATTCAGAAATAGCTTAATCGGTTTGACGAGTGACTGGCAGGTGCACTTTGCTAGACGCTTACGAACTTAGTAACGAGCCTGAATCCAACTTTTTGGTTGATGGCTGTAATAGTCTTTCCAGAAATAGACTTAATCGCATTCGTTGTAAGCTTAGTTCCAATAGTAATGCCAGCACCCTTCATTATATCTTTAGCTGAGTTTCCAGTGAGGCACACATAAACCAATGACTTTACTTGGTCGTCTTGCACGTCATGCCCGCCCATATGAGCAATAGCAGCGATCATTCTTATTTGCACATATAGCACGCTTGTTATATTTGCTGGTAACGTTACCGGCATGGTGATAATCCCACCTAAGCCCGACAAAATACACCAGCAGGGTCAGGTCTTGCATCTTGCCTTTTACGATAAGAGGCAAAAAGAAAGACCTGATCCTACTCACCCGGAGCTTGTTATGAATTCTTTGCACATTCTTGCATTTTATCAACAAAGTCTTGTGCGTTTACTTTGCTCATGTCAGTTGCCATACCAGCAACCTCATAGCCTGCCATGATACTAATAGCATTAACAAACCACACAATTTCCTTAATTTCTTCAGGTTTATAATTTGCTTCAATTGATTTGTCTGTATTTCTACGAAATGCTTGATGAGCCCCTGTATGGGTTAAGCTCTTAAAAAGTTTCCAGTTAGTTTTCTTTACAGTGCTTAAGAGCCCGCCAGAATATCCATCTAACTTTTCTATATCATCGATATATGATTGAAAAGTGAGGTCAAGCTTGTCTTTCAAATAAAGTCTGGTTTGTTTTTCGTTAGCGCAGTTACTCAGCCAAGTTCCTCGAACATAAGCTTCTAATGCACATCTAGCTAACGAAAAAGCCGAACCATATACTTTATTATCTACCAAGATGAAAACCGCAAGTTGATGTTCCATCGCCATATCCAAACAAGCTGCAGCTGCCCGTGAAGTGTCGTCAGCGGGAATAGTTAAACCGTCTAGCTTCAGATGAAGCCACCTTGACAAATCTTGTGAATATTTCACCAAGTCCATTGGTATTCCTAACGTTGCATTAACCGGCGCCGGTTTTACCGGCGTCCGAGTTGAATGCTTTGTTAGGCGCTTGCGAGGCAAAGGATTCAAACAGTTTCAGCTGATTCTGATCGAATACGCGATAGGGAATTGGCATAGCTCCTCCGGCGGCTAGTTCTATAAGATATGCAGTAGACAAGTGACGTACTACCGAGACCTCTTCCCAGCCGCTCGAGGCTGAACCGCCCTTAGAGACGCGCGTAAATCCCTCTTTATTGAACGTAAACTCACAGACTCCAACCTTTGCTTTCTTCCATCTAAAAACCAGGGGAAGCAAAACCGCGAATATCACCTTCTCGGAAATGGCCCAGTTCCAAGGAAAGTACGGATTGCGATCCGGATGCTTAGCTTCCAGGTGGATTGGTGTGAAATCACGAACTATCTGTTTGTACTCGGCAAGGCCGTAGTCAACAGTTATGGTTAATGCTTCTGGATTTTTTTCCATGTTTCGCCTAACGAGACTGTAGGATTACTCCAACAGCCAAAAATTCAATTAAAAAACGAGATCCTGTAATTAACTCTAAGCGTTTTTAAAGCATTAGGTAATGCATTTTTGGAACCCATAAAACAGGCTGTTTTTCTTAAAAAAGAGCAATTCTACAGCCTCAACGCCCTAATAATGGGAAAAAAATTGTTTGCTAAAATGTTGAGGGACGAAAACAGCAAACTGTTTTTTGTCCTTGTTTATTAGCTTGTTATAAGCCACTTTGCTCTATTTTTGTTTGTAGCAATGTAATACGTGAATTAAGCTTTTTAAAAGCAATTTGAGCATAAAAAAAGTGCAATAGAAAAGCAATAAAGCCAGAAGCACCAATTGCAATGACAGGCTCAGTGTAAATCAGTAAAGCCAGAATAACTGCTGAAAATATAATACATAATAAAAGAAAGTGGACTGAGCCAAACATTCTTCTATTTTGCTTTTCTAATTGATAGGTATGTGAATTTAAATCCAATAGTCTAAACCTCCGTGGCATATAACAATTTTGCCTACGACATATGTCGTTTTATAAACCGAAGAATGCTCATATATTACATTGAATTTATATTAGCCCTCAAATAAGCAACTGTAAACAATTAGTAAACTTCGACTCATATTTTATAAGTGTACAAATACACCAAAATAGTGGAGCTCAGTAATATTGGACAAAACCCAAAAAACTGTCTATGTGTACAGTTAATTTCTTTTTAAAGATTCATCCTATGAAATCACCTTTTTTAACTGTGATTGCCGAACTAATGTGTGTATTTAAAACGCCGTACTAAGTAGTAAGTGGTGGTTAACTAGAATGTAGCTATGAGGTGATTCTTTTAAAACACGAAGTATATTCACTAAAAGGGGCTAACGTATGTTAGCCCCTTTTGTGTGTATTTTATTTACAGTGTGTTGTTTAGTAACAACAAACCATAGGCGGCGAGTTGTTCGCCATTGAGGTCGTGTTGCCAACTGGCGGTTAAACCGTCACGAGCGATGTTAGCAACAATTTGAGGGTTAGCACTTAAATTAAGCACGAACACACTTTTACTGCCGTTTAACTCGCGGGTTATTTCAACAAGGCCGTTGGTATGTTGAGTTAACGCGTAGCTGCCTTTAATGCCGAGCTCTGGACGTTGTTTTTTCTGCGCGATTAAGTGCTGATACAAGCGCCAAAGTGAGTCAGGTTGTGCTTGCTGTACTTTAACATTGCGATCACCTGCATCAAGCTGCTCGGCTAAAAATGCTGGCCACCAGCTTGCAAAATCTTTACCAAATAATTCACTGTGTTCAACCCAGCTCGTTTTAGCTGTGGTAAAGCCGGCTTGATTGCTGTTGTCCCACTGCATTGGCGCGCGTTTATACACATCGTGACCTGTGCCACCTTGTGTTAGGCCTATTTCTTCGCCGTAATAAATATACGGCGTGCCTGGGGAGCTAAATAACATGGTGGCGGCCAGTTTTGCTTTATCGTCGTGCTCTGCAAGTTGATAAGCCACACGCTCTTGGTCGTGATTAGTTAAAAACGGTGCAAAAAAATCAAGCGGCGCCGTTGAATCAATACGCTGTTGTAAATTTTGTTTAAGCACATTGGCATCAACGGTGCTCGCTTGTTGGTTAGATTGCATAGTGCCAAATTGCGCTTCGCCACTGGCATCGGGTTTTAATAAGCCCAGTATTTTATAGCCCACTTCAAAGTCAAAACCTTGGTCGAGCCCTTTGCCTGCGCCAAAGTATTTTGCCGCAACGGGAATGTCAGCCCAAGCTTCACCTACTAAATACGCCTCTGGGTTAACGCTTTTTACGTATTGGTTAAAGTGCTGCCAATATGCTATGGTTTCGTCAGTATCGGCTTGTTGATTGCCGCCGCTTTCCATGGCAAAGCGCACAGCGTCTAATCGAAAGCCAGCAACACCTTTATCAAGCCAAAACTTAGCCATTTTTTCCATTTCGGCAACAACATCAGGGTGGCGTAAATTTAAATCAGGTTGGCTTGCTCCAAACGCACCATAGTAATACTGCTGGCGTGTTTCATTCCAATGCCATACCGCATCGGGTTGGTCGTTATTACTCCATGCGTGGCCCCAACCACTTCCTGCTTTTGGCATATCGTCGCGCCAAATAAAGTAATCTGCATAAGGGGCTTGTTGTTTTGCTGAACGCTGAAACCATTCATGGTTACTTGATATATGATTAATCACTAAATCGAGTATAACTTTCATGCCTTTAGCATCAGCAGCTTGTATAAAGGCTTCAAACTCGGCCATGCTGCCGTAGTCGTTTTCTACTTGGTAAAATTCAGTAAAGTCATAGCCATGATACGACGGTGCTTCAAACATCGGGGTTAACCACAGTGCATTTACGCCGAGCTGTTGTAAATACGGGAGCTTTTGGGTCATACCATTAAAATCGCCATGGCCATCAGCATCGCTGTCGTAAAAACTGCGTGGCCAAATTTGGTAAAATATCGCATTTTGCCACCAAGGCGTTGCGTGTTGCTCAGTGTTAAGTTGCGATGTTTCGGTGTTATTCGTGTTGTTATTTAATGATGGTGCGCTTTGGCAGCCTGTTAGCATAAGTGCCAGTGCCAACGCGCTCAAGGTAAAGGTTTTCATTACAGCCTCTTGTTATTGTTATAAATAACATAGCCGTATTTCACTACGGCTATGTTAATTAACCTGAACTGCGGATAATTAGTTTGCAGTTATTTTAGTGCTTTGGTAACAACTGGGTAGTGATCCCATACTTGCTTGTCGCTTAATGAGCGCACTAGCTTCACGTATTCTGCGTGTGTCCACGCCAGCGGTGTGGCCGAGTTAGTGCCTTCGCCTAACGTGTACCCTGCTTTATTGTTGCCTACGCCGTCCCATACTTGTTCTGGTAGCATCATGCCTTGGTTAGCAAATTGCTCTAGGCCTTTTACATAGCTATTTTTAATAGCCTGCTGTTTTGCTGCGTTTAATGACTGCGTAGCATTTGCTGCGGCTATTTCATAATGGCCCCGTTCGCCAGTAAAAAACGGCCATACACGACCACGTTGGCCTGGGGTATTTTGTTCGCCTTCTGCGTAGTTTGCGCCGGTTACTTCGTCTTCACCGTAACCATCGTTGCCATAGCGGCGAAAGCCCGGGAATGAGCCACTGCCATCGCTAAACTCAAAACTGTATTTAACTTGTAGGTTATCTATTAAGCTTTCGTCATCGTATTCGGGGAGGGTTTTTACTATGCTCGGCGCTAGTGCATCACGCACACCATAGCGTACCAGCTCTAAAAATCCACCATCGAGTATTTGCTTTTTATTAAAGCCTTCACGGCCGTTATTGGCGTTGATTTTGGTATTTGAGTTGGCGTTTTTATCTTGGCCGATGCGAATAAAATATTCACCATCTGAGGCGTTTGATTCTAAATTACCTGCGGTGGTAAACATCAGTTTTTCAATATCATTGTTGTAATTTTTAGCCGTTGCAAGGTAGCGTTTTGCGTTTTTATCATCGCCAGCGAGTGTTGCAATATCAGCGGCGGTAATTAATCCTGCTATAACCGCAGCGCTCGTTGATGGCGAATACCCTTCTTGCTCTTCCCAGCGTTCTTGTTGTGTGGCCGGTGGGGTTATTTGCATATCGTTCCAAAGGATTTTAGCGCGCCCACCGTCTACCAAAAAGTCAGCGGCCGGTTTTAACATGCGGGTATACCAATCAGTTAATTCGGCATCACTTAATACGTTCGCTTGGTGCAGTTTCCACGCCAGCATGAGTGGCATTGCAGTTTGATCAAGTTGTACGCCTACCCATTCTAGTTCGCCGTCAACGTGTGTTTTTTGTAAAAACCACCCTGTATCGCCGTTGTTGCCTGGGGTTTTACTGTTTACTTGTACTTTTTCAAGGTATTCGAATGCGGTTTTAGCTGTGGCGTTATCGCCCATGGCCATAAACGCCATGGCAACTTGATAAAAGTCGCGCACCCATACCGCTTTGTAACCAGTAGAGCCTGATTTAGCTGATACGGTTTCACCCCATGGGTTAGATAAAGAGGCAATAAGCGCACCGGCATGGGTTTTATCTTCTTGGGCTTTGAGTACCATGGCGCTGGTATAAAGTAACTTGCCGTTGTCAGCCGTTTGCGTTGTCATTTTATTAATAGGCGCTAACGAGGTTAAGTAATCTTGCCAACCCATTGCTTCGCCTTTGCCATTGTAGTTATCAAGTACCGATTGATACCCTCGCGCTAAACTTGCTTGGCCTTCTTTAAAGCTGGCTTGCTCGCTTTTGCCAAAGCTAAGGGTTAAATCAAACTGACTATTTTCACCAATTTCGCCCAACTCTGCTAGTAAACGAACATTCCCCGATTGTTCACCGGTAGTTTTATAAACGCGGGTAAGCTGCTGAGTTGTTTTAAGCTGGCTTAAACCATCGCTTACGCCTGTAAAACCAACATTTGTTTGTTTAAATGGCTGTGCACCTTGCAATGACAAGTAATTATCGCCCTGCCACGCTACCAGCCCTTGCTCGGTGGTTTTTGCAAAGTCATCTAAGCCGTTGTTGTTTATATATGGGTTAACTGTTACATACGCTCTTACACCGTCAAGCTGGGTATTAAAAATGCTGCGTACAAATAAGCTTTGCCCATCTGGATCAGTAAATATGTGTTTTTCGAGGCTAAAGCGACCTTGCTTATCTTTGCTTACCACTTTATAAGCAAGCGATAATGGCCGACCTGCTTCATCTTTATATAAATAATCGATTGTGACATCGAGCTCATCGGTTTCTGTGACGGTAAAATCTTTTCCAACTACAACAAATTGCATGTCTTTAATTTGCGCTTGGTGAATAAGCCCAAACATGGTTTCGGTGATCATGCCTTTAGCAATCGAAAACCACACTTTTGAGACTTTACCAGTTGGCGCTTGTTCACTATATTGGTTATTTTGGTATTGCTCAAAAGACGTGCCAATCCCCGTTTTACCCGCGTATGCCCAAAATGGCTCGGTGCCAGGTGCACCTGGGGCAGTTATTAGTGTTTGCACTGCGGTGTTGGTTTGCGCGTTTTTTACGCCACACCCGACTAAACCTGTTGCCAAGATTGTCGCGGTGATTACGTTATATTTTTTCATTTTTATACCCTCAATTAAGATTGTTTAACACGCAGTACAGCAATCGCAGCCAGTACAAAAGATACACCACCTAACATCAGTGCATAAATAGGTTGATTATCGAAGAAATGGCGTAATGTTAAGCCCAGTACACTGGCAGCTAATAATTGTGGAATAACGATAAAAAAGTTAAATATTCCCATGAACACTCCCATTTTATGGCTAGGCACTGAGGTACTTAACATGGCATAAGGCAGTGATAAAATAGATGCCCACGCAAAGCCAACTCCTATCATGGGCCAAATAAGTAAACTGGCATCGTTTATAAACATGAAACTAAAAAGCCCCAATGCCCCTAAAATTAGGTTAAGCGCATGCGCTAACTTTATACCAATACGCTTTACGATGATCGGAATACATAAAGCAGCCAATGCAGCAAAACCGTTGTAAGCGGCGAATAAAATACCCACCCAGTCTGCACCGTTGTTATAAACTAACGAGCTGGTATCACTGCTGCCATAATGAAAACTGGTTACCGCTGAGGTGGTATAAATCCACATAGCAAACAACGCAAACCAACTAAAAAATTGCACCCATGCAAGTTGTTTCATGGTCTCAGGCATGGTGAATACATCGTTAATAACTTGGTAAAAGCCGCCGCTAGTGGCGTGCTTTGACCTAAGTAGCCCAGCAATAAATTGAATAACGCCAAAACTCACTAAACCACCAGCCAGCAAGTAAAGTTCTTTTTCAAAATTAAGCCCTGTTACAAGCCCTAATACTGCTAAACCTAAAAAGGTGAAAATAACCCCCCCTTTATTAAAATTAACGTTATTGGCTACAGCTTCGCGTGCTTGATGGTCGTCTTGCTCGTTAAAACCAGCGAGTTGCGCTGGTGAATATTCTTTGGTGGTTAATATTGTCCAACCAACAGCAATGAATAAAATAACACCACCAAAATAAAACGAATATTTGACCGAATCAGGAATTTGCCCCGCCGGTGCGGTATTGGCTATATCAAACCAATTGGTCATCATCCAAGGGAGTGCTGAGGCAACCACTGCGCCCACACCAATAAAAAAGCTTTGCATGGCATAGCCGGTAGCACGCTGTTTTTTTGGCAGGTTATCACCTACAAGTGCTCTAAATGGCTCCATAGTGACATTGATTGAAGCATCCATAATCCACAACATCCCCGCTGCAATCCAAAGCGTAGGAGAATTTGGCATAATAAATAGCGATAGCGTGGTCAATATTGCGCCATATAAAAAAAACGGACGACGACGACCTAACTTGCCCCATGTTTTATCACTCCAATAACCAATAATTGGCTGCACTATTAAACCGGTTAGCGGCGCTGCAACCCATAAAATGGGGATGTCGTCGACATTAGCGCCAAGGGTTTGAAAAATTCGGCTTACATTACCGTTTTGCAATGCAAAACCAAATTGAATGCCTAAAAAACCAAAACACATGTTCCATATTTGCCAAAAACTTAAATCTGGCTTGTTTTTATTATTATTCATTTTCAGCCTTATTAGTTAAAACCGCACTACTGAGTGCATCAAGGGTCAGTGTAAAGGTGGCGTTTTGTTGATCAGTGCTAACCAAAATACCATTATGTGATTCTAATAGGTCGTGTAACGTTGAATTTGATTGAAAGGTGGTTGCTTGGTTTGGCGTAAGTGTCACAGTAATTGTTTGCGCCTGTTGGCTAAAGTTACTTAGTACCCAAAGTGATTGCTGACCCAAAGTACGCACAAAACCAACAACCTTATCACTTCCTGTTACAAGCAGCGGTGCCATATCGCCAGCCACAATAGCCGGCAAGTTATTCAGTGCCATAATTGCGATGTAATACTCACGCAAATGCTTTTGTTCAGCCGTTAATTGTCCACCATCGAACTTGCCGTTGTTCATCCACGCTTGATGTGCAGGCACACCTATATAATCGAAAATACTGGTGCGCGTTGGGCTACCAAAGCCCGCGTTTTCTGAACCATCTTCCCCCACATCTTGACCAAAATAAAGTAAGGTTGGCGAACGACTGATTAAATTAGAGACCACCATGGCAGGTTTTCCCCATGCGGCATCACCCGCAAAGTCAGAACTGGCAATGCGCTGCTCGTCATGATTTTCTAAAAAGTGCAGCATGTGCTGCTCTATATCTGCCACAGCTTGCTGCGCACTAAACAAGGCTTTAGCGGGTTGTTTGCCTTGCATTATTTCTTTTAAGGTATCGTAAAAGCCTACTTTATCGTACAAATAATCCATTTTACCTTGATGAATATACGTTCTATACATCAATGGGTTGTAAACTTCGGCAAGTAAGAATGCATCAGGTTTATGCATTTTTATTGATGAATTTAAAAAGCTCCAAAATTCAACCGGCACCATTTCGGCCATATCGTAACGAAATCCATCAACGCCTTTATCTAGCCAATAAAGGGCAATGTTTCGAAATTTGTACCAGCTATTAGGCAGTTCTTTACCTTGCCAAAAGGCGTAATGCGCACGGTAATCTTGATTTTCTAACCCTTTTGGTAAACTAGGAAAGTCTAAGCTGCCGTCGGGTTTAACCCCATAGTTTACTTTAACTGTTTCGTACCAATCGTTAATATCGGGCTTAGCAGCGCGAGCACCGTTACCGGTCCATTTGGCCGGTGTTTCATTAAATTTACCGTCAGCGAGTGGATGTGAATCACCACCAAGTACTTGGTAATTTTCGCTCGTTGGTACATTAAATGATTGGCCTGTAACGTAGTAAAAATTATTGTCGCGCGCATACTCTACATTGGTGTCATCTTGTTCACCAAAGTCTTTTACACCGTGGGGTTTAGCCACTGAATGATAATTTCGTGCAACATGGTTAGGTACAATGTCTATAATTACTTTCATGCCATGAGCATGGGTGCGCTCAATAAGTGCGCTAAACTCTTCCACTCTGTTAGTCACATTAACAGCTAAATCAGGATTTACATCATAGTAATCTTTAATTGCATAAGGCGAGCCTGCGCGGCCTTTTACTACATCTGGGTCGTCTTGTTTTATACCATATTGAGTGTAATCGCCTACAAGAGCATGGTGTAATACGCCGGTGTACCAAATATGAGTGGTGCCAAGATCTTTAATGCCACTTAGCGCAGCGTCGTTAAAGTCAGCAAATTTGCCTACGCCATTTTGCTCTTTAGTACCCCATGGAATATTGGCGGTTTGCGTATTGCCAAATAATCGGGTAAACACTTGGTAGACGACAGGTTTTACCGGCTCAGTTTGATTAACAACCGGTTTTAATGCTGCGCTTTTATCATCATTGCAACCTTGCACGAGTAATAGGCTAGATAACAGCAGTGGTATATAAACTCTTTTTTTCATTGTGTGTGTCATTTTTATTTCAGTGTTGTTATGGGTTTATACTAAAGCTAAGTAGCGCTTGGTTACAGTTGCTGCATACGTATTCACAGGTCTATTCAGTGCCAATTAATCCGCATTTTAGAGGCCCGTTTACTCCTTTCATCATAAGAGCAGTAAGCCTTGACCTACCATGACTTGCTGCCATGCCTCTTGGACAAATAACTCATCGCCCACACGGACAATTTTAACCTGTGTGCTTAAATTATTAGGTAATATCATCATAAAAAAGCCCCTGTAAAAAAATCACAAGGGCTGTTGTATTGCGTTAGTTGTTATAGCTTGTAACTAAAACCTAACAAAAAAGTACGGCCATAGTCTTGGTAGTCGCGTACTTGAAGCGCGTTATCACCTTGCAATGATGTGAATGGTTCTTCAGTGATATTCTGTACTTGGAATTGCACTGATAACCCTTCTAAGCCAATGATACCAGCATCACTAAAGTCATAACCAACTTGTGCATCCCAAATTGTTTCTCCTAGGATATCTACTTGCTGTGTTGCAAAGCCTGAACCGTATATATCCCCTTTAAAGTCACTGCGCTTACGCATGCTAGTACGTGCTTGAAAGCCGTAACGCTCGTAATAAACAGTTAAACTATCAATTTTGTCTGATAGACCTGGTAATTCATAATCATTACCATTTTGATCTGTTAGGTCTTGTTCAACCCCTGTATGACTTGCAATTAAACCAAAGCCTTCTAAAGACTCATGTAATACACTAAACGGGAATGATAATGACAGCTCATAGCCCCATAAGTTACCATCGCCGCCATTGATTTTACTTGAACGGGTTGCGGTGTTTCTATCCGCTGGAGGGACTTCACCTGTCGCTGGGTCTTTTTTACCTGTTACATCAACATCGTAACGCTCATCAAAAGTCCATTGATTAATGTCTTTATAGAAAAGTGCCGCTGAAAAATAGCCTTCTACGTTAAAGTAATTTTCGTACGTTAAATCAAAACCTGTTGCTTCTTTTGGTTCAAGCTGGGCATTACCACCAGAAATAGACCAGTAATTGCCGCTGTCATCGGGTTTTTCGGTATTGTAGCTCGTTTCAATCGATGCATGCATTTCATCAAGGCGGGCACGCGAAATGGTTTTAGCCGCACCAAAACGAATGGTTTGTTCTTGATCGATTGCAAACGATAAGTTTAAGCTTGGTAATACGTTTGAGTAGTCATGACTAATATTGGTGGTTGATGCAACGACTAAATCATTAATATTTGACGCTTCAAAGCCTTGTGACGATTGCTTTGTACGAACATAGCGTACACCCACATTACCTGTTACCGGTATACCGCCAATCTCAGCGTTAATATCTGCTTGAATAAATGCGGCGGTTACTTCTTCTTGCACTGTCCACGAGCGCGTTAAATGTTTTTGATCCGTTAGGCTCTCTTGTAATAAATCGTAGTAACCATCGTTTACTAGGCCATTGGTATCATAGGCAATCATGTCACCCATGCCAATAAAGTCTAAATTAGCAGAGCCTAAACGGTATTGCTCAGGTACTGATAGCATACCTGGGTTATCTAAAGAGAAATCTTTTAAGGTCATAAAGTAACCTTCAGACGTTTTTGTTTTCTCTCGGTCACGGTAAGACATACCAAAATTAATACGGCTAACATATTCGTTATCAAGCACTTTACTTGCCGCTAGCTTAAACGTTGAAAGCTCATCACTAATCTCTGGTGCATTGATGAAGCCGTCTTGTGCTGTATTTTGATAAGCTGTGTCATTTAAACCATATTTGTTATTAAGTGCTTTACTCGCGCCCCAAGATAATGGGCCACCTAATTGAATTAAGTCATAGTCGCTGTAATCAAGCTCATGAGTAAATTGCGCGCCTGTGTTCCCACCGTTAAACGCATAACCAATGTTATCGGCTATACCGTTTGAGTCACCACGGCCAGTGCCAGAATAACTTTCTATACTCCAAATAGTGCGGTCTACTTCTGCACGACTTGCGTCAAATTCAACTGACCACTCATCGTTTATATCGTATTTAGTATTAAAGCCAAACTGCGTTAGCTCAGCTTTTCGATCTTCATAATCGTTTCGTACAACAACACGTTGACCTTGTGTTGTAGCGCTGGTAATAAAGCCTGATTGCTCATCAATGGTCACTGAACTCGGTGCTATTGACCCTTGCCCCCATGCAAAAGGTACTTCAATACCACGGAGGATTTTTTCATCGTTAAAATCAACATAAAGTGCGTCAAAGGTCATATTTAAACGATCTGTTGGCGCAGCTTCTATAACAAGCATTGCAGAGTCACGCTCAAGGGTTGATGAACGCACGAATGGTTTTGCACCGCCTAATATAGAGTATGTCTCACCACTGTCTTCTGTAAACTCTGGGTAGCCCCAAGAATTCCAACGTTTCTCTTGATTTGGTGAACTCATGGTCGTGTACGCAAATGCCACGCCTATGGTGTCATCTGCAAATTGATCAATATATGAAAATGTACCACGGTAGCCTTTATCGTCGCCATCAGGGTTTAATTTATCAAAACCCGTTTGCTCTAATTGACCATTAAACATGATCACCTGCTCACTTTTACTTAAAGGCTTTACCGTTTGCATGTCGATAACACCGGCAATGCCTTCAGCTTCAATACTGGCATTCGGTGTTTTGTAAACAGTGACACCACTCATAATTTCTGATGGGTAAAGATCAAACTCTACCCCGCGGTTGTCACCTATAGACACTTGCTCACGACCATTGAAGGTGGTTGCACTCTCATTTTCGCTAAAACCACGCACACTGACACGACTTGCACGCCCATCTAAGCGCTGCGCCGTTAAACCAGGTAAACGGGCGATTGATTCAGCAATTGACGAATCAGGAAGTTTACCAATATCTTCTGCAGAAATTGACTCAACAACCTGAGTTGAAAAACGCTTAGTGTTAATTGATTCAACTACACTGCCTCGAAAGCCTTTTACTTCTATGATCTCTACGTCTTCATTTTTTATTGTTTGTTCTTGTGCCGCAGAAGTGGCAAAGCTAGATAATCCGGCTGCAGTGAATGCTAGCGTTAATATACTTGGTTTGAACATAGCCATAATGTTTTCCCGTTACCCATAATGTGATACCCGCTTACTTGCTTAAGTGATAGTTAAGCCTGCGAGCTTATTTTGTTGTCAGGGTAGATATTAACGCTCGACATATTTTATTAACAACTTTATGCATACGTATTCAAAACAACGACACAAGGACAAACTTAACATTAAATTTACATCAATTTTTATAAATAGCTGTTTTTATTTGATATATTATAGTGCAATTGTTATTTTTTAGATTTAAAGATAACCACTATTTATTTCTTATAAAAAAGCTTGTCACTTATTATTAATAACGTGGTTTGCCGCTATTTTATTTTTTGTTTTATTGCTGATCAGGATAAACACTCAGCTGTTAATTGGTAAGACCAACATTAAAACTCACCAACTTAGTGCGCCCCTTTGTTTTTATGCACCCAAATAGAGCAAACAATAAATTAACAATCCGATTATTAAAATTGGTAAAGAAAACACCATTAAACCAAGCCTAAAATCAACGCAATAATAAATTTATTTAGTTACCTCGATTGCTCTGTTTTGTGTGCATACGTATGCAGACTTTTTACAGTATGACAGGCTTCAAGTATGCTTTTTCAAATTATCGAGGATTATTACCTCTAAAAAAAGAACAACACAAAAACAGTGTGAAAACGGAGAAAGGCATGGTCCAAAAGCAATGGTATAAAGGTGCGGTTATTTATCAGGTTTATCCGCGCAGCTTTCAAGATAGCAACAACGATGGTATTGGTGACTTGCAAGGGATAATTAATCGTATCGATTACATTAAAAGCCTAGGGGTTGACGCTATTTGGATCTCGCCTTTTTTTAAATCGCCAATGAAAGACTTTGGTTACGATATTAGCGATTATCGTGATATTGATCCCCTCTTTGGTAATTTAGCTGATTTTGATCAGTTAATTGAGCAGGCGCATCAACGCGACATTAAAATTATCATCGATCAGGTGCTTAGTCACACCTCAGATCAACATCAATGGTTTATTGATAGCCGCGAAAACACAACGAATGACAAGGCAGATTGGTACGTGTGGGCCGATGCTAAAGAAGATGGTACAGCGCCAAACAACTGGTTATCTATTTTTGGTGGTGGTGCATGGCAATGGGAGCCGCGCCGTGGGCAATATTACCTACATAACTTTTTTACTGAACAACCCGACCTTAACTTTCATAATCCTGATGTTCGTCAAGCGGTATTGGATAACGTTGAATTTTGGCTGAAAAAAGGCGTTGATGGTTTTAGATTAGATGCTATTAATTTTTGCTACCACGACGCACAACTTCGTGATAACCCTGCAAAACCAAAAGAAAAGCGCCAAGGCCGAGGATTTAGCGAAGATAACCCGTATGCATTTCAATACCATTATTACAACAACACCCAGCCAGAAAACATTGAGTTTATGCGTGATATTCGCACCTTACTCAATAAATACCCTGGTACCGTATCACTGGGTGAAATTTCATCTGAAGATTCATTAGCCACCATGGCAGAGTACACTCAGGGCGGCGATAAACTGCACATGGGTTATAGCTTTGAGCTATTAACAGACGATTATTCCAGTGAATATATCCGAAACACAGTAACAACATTAGAACAGCGTATGACTGAAGGTTGGCCTTGCTGGGCATTTAGTAATCATGATGTAGAACGTGTTGCCAGCCGTTGGAGCAAAACAGGTGAAGTAAACTCTACGCAATGTAAAATGCTGACCGCTTTACTTGCCTCATTGCGTGGCAGCGTGTGCATGTACCAAGGTGAAGAACTAGGTTTAGGTGAAGCAACTGTTGCTTTTGAAGATTTACAAGACCCATACGGCATCACCTTTTGGCCAAATTTTAAAGGCCGCGATGGCTGTCGAACGCCAATGCCATGGGAAAACCTTGATAGCTCGCATGCCAATGCTCACAATGCGGGCTTTAGTGAAGTAAAACCGTGGCTACCTGTTGATCAACAACATAGGCTACAAGCAGTTGCTGAGCAAGAGAATGATTCAAACTCAATATTAAACGCGTACCGTGAATTTATGGCATGGCGTAAAAAGCAGCGGGTATTACTTGAAGGTGACATTGAGTTTTTACAAACCGAAGAGCCAATCTTAGCGTTTTACCGTACTCTTAACGGTGAAAAAATGTTGTGCGTATTCAATTTGAGTGCTTCGCAAGCAGAGCTTGCTATTAATATAAGTGTTGAAAAAGAGCATAACGGCCTTTCTCATCACAACGCAAAGCTTAATAATGAGACACTGACTGTTGAGCCATTTGGCTGTTATTACGCTCGCTGCAGTTAATATTTACATTATTACAAAAGAAAACCCGAGCACTGTTCGGGTTTTCTTATGGCATTTTTTAATGGTTAATTGTTTTACTGTTTAAGTAATCGGTAAATGCAAACAGTACACCCGATACAACAAACGTAACGTGGATAAGGACTTTCCAAAGTAATTCATCATTAGAATAATTTGCAGAACTAATAAACACTTTTACTCAATACGCTCATCCTGACGATAAAAATATTTTGTTTTCATTTGTGGCAATTGTGATTAAGAATTAAAGCACCAACAGAGGTGTTCTGGCTTGGTTACAGTTGTTTTATGTAAACATTTATTTAAGTGCATAACTCAATTGTTACTCCATTTTTAGGAATAAAAAAATGAATAAAGCATTACTAGGGTTGATTATTGCACCGTTTTTCGTTTTTTCAGCTGCTTATGCAGTTGCAAACGATACAACAGACGCTTCAGCTGAAACAATTCAAGAGTTCACCGAAATGTGTGTAAGTTGGGCTAAAGAAGACGACGTGAGCAATGAAGAACTTTATAACTACGTTTTAAAGTGCGTAAATGATGAGCTAACATCTGAAGGCTATAATAAAGTCACTGCTGTTAAAATTTAATGAATAATTTAGTGAATTGAACCTTCTAACAACGCCATTGCGAGAGGTTTAATTTGCTAAAAAAACCGGAACTGTCACAGATTGTGCGTTCCGGTTTTTTATTATTTAAAACAATGACTAATTAATTATTCATTGTCTTTTTTAGCTTTCGGTTTTGCTTTCGCTTTACTTTTAGCGGGCGCTTTTTTAGTGGCGGCTTTCTTTTTAGGCGCTGCTTTTTTCTTTGCCTCTTCTACCCATTTACCGCCTTCGTAATGAGCCGTCCAACCGGTCGCTTTACCGTCAACTTCGGTCATCACGTATTGCTCTTTATTTTTGCGACTATAGCGTACAACAGCAAGATTACCATCGGGGTCTTGCAGTGGTGCATCGGCTAAATAGTAAAACTTAGGCGAGATACGATCTCGAAAGCGTTGTAACTCTTCTACTTTAGGAGCGCGTGTTTCGCGTGATTTAGGAAAAGTATTTGCTGCTAAGAAAATACCCGCCGCGCCATCACGCAAGACAAAATAGGCCTCTGACTTTTCACATTCTAATTCAGGAATATGAACTGGGTCTTCTTTAGGAGGAGCCGCTTCGCCATTTTTCAGTAACTTACGTGTGTTTTTACAGTCTTCGTTATTACAGCCAAAGTACTTACCAAATCGACCTGATTTTAATTCCATATCAGCGCCACATTTATCACATTCGATAATAGGGCCGTCGTAGCCTTTAATTTTAAAGGTGCCCTGTTCAACCACATGCCCCTGACACGCTGGGTTATTACCACATACATGTAATTTACGAGTTTCGTCAATAAGGTAGGAGTCCATCGCCGTTTCACAAATAGGACAACGCTTCATTTGCATGAGTGTTTCTGTTTCAACGTCTTCAACATCAGCAGCAACCGCTTCATCACCTGACACTAAATTCATGGTGGTTGTACAACGCTCTTTTGGTGGTAAGTTATAGCCGGTACAGCCTAAGAAAACCCCCGTTGAAGCAGTGCGAACCCCCATTTTTCTGCCGCAGGTTGGACAGTCAATGTCGGTTTCTACCATTTGATTAAGGCGCATACCGCCTTCATCGGGTTCACCTTTGGCAATATTTAACTGGGTTGAGAAATCCGCATAAAACTTATCAAGCACTTGCGTCCAAACACGCTCACCCTCAGCGATATCATCTAGGCGGCCTTCCATTTTAGCGGTAAAGTCAAAGTTCATTAAATCGGTAAAGTTTTCAACAAGGCGGTCGGTGACTATTTCACCCATTTTTTCAGCAAAAAAGCGACGACTTTCTACGCGTACATAACCACGGTCTTGTATCGTTGATATAATAGAGGCATACGTAGATGGGCGACCAATGCCGCGTTTTTCAAGCTCTTTAACGAGACTTGCTTCACTAAAACGGGCTGGTGGTTTAGTAAAATGCTGCTTTGGATCAAGCTCAACTAAAGTGAGTACTTCACCTTGTTTGACAGCGGGGAGCGATTGATCTTCTTCATTCTTTTTGCGAACGGCCGGTTGTACTTTGGTCCAACCATCAAAACGCAGCACACGGCCTTTTGCCTTTAATGTGAAATCGTTGGCAGCTACACTTAATGTCGTTAAATCATATTCAGCAGGCACCATTTGACAGGCCACAAACTGACGCCAAATTAGTTCATAGAGCTTTTTAGCATCGGCATCAACGCCTTCAACATGCCCAGAAAGCACAGAGACACTTGAAGGACGAATCGCTTCATGTGCCTCTTGAGCATTGCCTTTAGAGCTATAGTTAATTGGATCAGCAGGTAAATACTTGGCACCAAACTCATTGGTTACATACTCACGACACATCTCAACCGCATCTTTTGATAGATTAGTTGAGTCGGTACGCATATAGGTAATATAACCACCTTCATACAGGCGCTGAGCAAGCATCATGGTCTTTTTAACGCCATAACCGAGTCGAGTACTGGCGGCTTGTTGCATCGTTGAGGTAATAAATGGCGCACTTGGGCGGCTTTTACTTGGTTTTTCTTCAACGCTTATAACTTTATATTCGGCATTCTCAAGGCTTTTAACCGCTGCACTAGCCTGAGCTTCATTTACAGGTTTAAATGGCTTGCCTGCTTGTTTAGTGACTTCTAAACGCAGGTCAGACTCACTATTTTTAACATCTGCATGAATATCCCAAAACTCTTCCGGAATAAACGCTTTAATTTCACGTTCACGCTCAACCAGTAAGCGCACAGCCACTGACTGAACACGCCCTGCAGATAAACCACGTGCGACTTTAGCCCACAATAATGGAGATACCATAAAACCGACTACGCGGTCTAAAAAACGTCGGGTTTGCTGGGCATAAACCATATCGGTGTTTAATTCACCAGGGGTTTCAAACGCTTGTTGAATTGCATTTTTAGTAATTTCGTTAAATACAACACGCTTATATTTTTCTGGCTCGCCACCAATCAGTTCTTGGAGGTGCCAAGCAATGGCTTCCCCTTCTCTATCCAAATCCGTTGCGAGGTAGATTTGATCAGCATTTTGGGCAAGCTTTTGTAACTCTTGAACAACCTTTTCTTTACCTGGTAGTACTTCGTAATGTGGCTCCCAGCCTTTTTCAGGATCGATTCCCATACGCGCGACTAAATTAGTGTAGTCACGTTGCTGTTTATAAGCTGCTTTCTCATCAGGTGGCATTTTACGAACCTCAGCAGGTGTTTTGCTTGCAGGTACTTTATTTTTACTCGAGCCTGATGTAGGTAAGTCTCGTACGTGTCCAATGCTGGACTTAACGATAAAATCATTACCTAAGTATTTATTAATTGTTTTAGCCTTAGCAGGTGACTCTACAATTACTAGCGATTTGCCCATAGTTGCCTATTTCTAACCTAGTTTTTTAAATGTGTTTAGCCGACTCATGCGGCGCGAATATTTATAGGTATATCTACAAACACTAGTTCTTACAAGCTTTTAATACAAACTTTTCAGTATTTACTGAATAAACAAACAATTTCTGTTGTAAATTTAAACAAACCAGCGTTTTTTGAATAATTGATGTGGAATATATAGAATAGAAACAAAAATGCCAACCTTATTGGTTGGCATTTTCTATACTTGGTTAATTTTAAACCTTAGGCTCGTCCAATATCGACATCACTGTGTATTGTGTTTTAACACCGCCTGGTGTCTCAAATTCGATGTATAAAAAGCCAGAATCAACATCATTTGGCTCAGCCTCTTTAGTAATATTTACTGAAACAGAGATAGGTTCTCGTTGGGCAGTATTAACCACAGTGTAATTTGTTAACCCTCTCAATACGCCATTGTCGGCAGTAACAGTAACAGTAGTACCTGCAGGTAATGGGTTATTATGAATGTCACTGAAGAAAATCGTCACTGAAATCGCGCTGTAAGGCGTTGAATCACTGATATCAATTAGGTTTATGTCACACATACCCGCCATATCAGATGCTTCTAAGCGAATACCATCACTTAAACTACAGTCATTTAAAGCCGTTACAGCTCTAATGTAAGGTGTACTTCCAGACATAACTAACTCTGAGCGATCGCGTACATTTACTGTTTCACGGGTACATGCATTTGCAGCAAGCGCCTCGTCACTACATAACAAACCATTGTAAATGCCATCGCCAGCATCAAACTGACCATTATTGAGTGCACCAGAACGTTCCACATACCACTCATTTTCACCGCCATTAGAATCTATAGGATTAGCAGGTGCGGGTAAATTTCCGTCAAACACTCCATTTTCATTAAAGTCTATAAATGCTTCAGATAAATCTTGTAAAGTTGAGTCAAACTCATTTTGATTAAATTCACCGTTGGCAGATACATCATTAAATGATTCTTCACCGACAGAATAAGCAAGCAAACTTACTCGCCCACCCAATGGATAGTCTATTGGCGCATTGTTTGGCGCATCAATAAGTGATATAGCCGTTCCACTACTATTAAGATAAGTGACTAAATTACCGTTGGGGTCTAGTTGTGACTCTCTGATGCCCAAAGAGCACGGAGCTGCTTCACCAAAGTAACGATCGCATTTATCAGCAACTGAATTTTTATAAATTGTATAATGATAAGGAATTGGGTTTTGGCTACGCCATTGTGCTTTACACACACCGTCAGTTGTTCGACAAAGCAATAAAGGTGTAAATTGTTGATCATCAATAGTGCCAACGGCACCACCTTCACTGGCAATATAAATTGCTGTGTTATCAGGTACAAAATTATTAAAATGATCGGCTGCAAATACGGTTAAGTCTGTAGTTACTCCGGCTTCGTTTAAGGACTCGGTATTAAACGTTTGCACTGCAAGTGTAAAACTGTCTTGATCTGGAACACCTGTAGTAATGGTTATGTCATTAGACACAATAGAGATCACACTATTTTGTGAGGTATCACCACTCTCAATTTGATGAGAGGCAACAACAGATAAAACACCTGCTGCTCTTCCCGAGCGGACGTTTACAGTCACTAATCCTTCATTGTTGGTAAATTGAAATGCGCTGTCTAATAAAGCCCCACCTGGATTTTGTGAAAGTGCAAAATCAATTTGCTTTTGACCCACCGGATTTCCATTAACATCAAGGAGCTTGAAGGTGAGCTCTGAATTTTCAGTCAAGGTTTGGCCGCCCGCTCCTTTAATAGCTAACACTTGATTAGTCACCCCCATAAACGCAATTGAACCTGTTTGAGCCGCAGCTACATTAATGTTTATAGTTTTTGTTGCAACATTACCACCAGTAACCACAGTCGCGGTAATCGTATCTATACCATTACATCCATCAGCTTTATAAGTTGCGCTTGCCGTACCACCAATACTAGTTACCACATTATCGATAGTAGCCCTAGGAGTAGATTCTTCTGCACAAGCAGAAGTGAATTGCACTTCCAGCGGTGTAGTAAATACATTATTACTACCATCTACAATCTGAGCTGTAATAATAGTGGTAGAGCCGGCAGATAGCACATCACCCGTAGCAATACCTGCGCTTAAATTTACATTTACTTGAACAGCGTTAATTTCAAATAAAGCACTCGAAACTCCGCCCTGTGCGGTTAACTCAACTTGGCCAACACCTGAGCTGCTGCCAGGCAATAAATTCAAAATAGCAACACCAAACGCATCAGTTTTCGCCGTTAAGCTTTCAGGTAATAAAATACCAAGCGTGGTTGTCGCTTGAACTAGTACATTACTGGCTGGAGTATTACTACCAGGTTTTGTAATTTTTGCGTAAACAATGGCTTGTTGCCCAAGTAAATTGCTGTTTTGAGAACAGTCTGAAGGATTAAGCTCAATAGAATCTCTGTCAATATTTAACCAGCTATCAGGACAGTTTTGTAAAATCTTGATATCAATATTTGCAGTAGAGTCATTTGATTGTGGCTCATCACCCGCAGTGTAGAAGCCAAGCTTACTTGTGGCATCTTCATAACTGGCAACAATGGTTCCTGCTCCTTCAACGCTGCCGGCACTAAGTTCGATAGTCGCAACACCACTAGCATCTGTTAATGCGCTTGCTGTAGCTGGTATAAAAGAGCCAAGTGTTGTAGTAAAACTTACCTCTTGACGGACAACCGGTTGTCCATCACTACCTGTCACTGTTGCAACCACTTCTAACGGGTTATCGGCGGTAACAATTCTATCTTCAAAATTAAGTTCAACTTGAATTGCTTGTTCCCCGCCCCCGCCGGTACCACCTGTATTACCACCAACAGTTCCACCTTCTTTTTCAAGTGAGCCACCACCGCCACAAGCGATGAGGAATGTACTGAGCCACATAATGACCAGCAAACGAGTTAGAGGCATAGTTTTCTCCATTGCGCTATTACTAAGTTAAACTTATTTACTTAATGTTAACCTATAACCTAGTTTAAAATCTCAGTTTTTTACTCTTTTTTTTAGTAAATAATTTTAAAAAGTTGACGTTTTTTCTGTAAAAAAAATTACATGCTGTTAGTCTATGCCAAATTTATAAAAAGCAGATTGAAAATATGTCTAAAATCCGTTCAATGAGTTTAACCACTCGCATTATGATTGGTATGGTGCTGGGTGTAGTAGTAGGCTTTATGTTTCAGGCTATTTTAGCTGGTGAAGACGATTACCTAATTCCTCTTGGGTTATTTTCTTTACCAATTAAAGCCTTTTTTGTAGATGGTCTTTTTCATGTTGGTGGGCAAATATTCATAGCAAGCTTAAAAATGCTCGTTGTGCCTTTAGTATTTGTATCACTTGTCTGTGGCACATGTAGTTTAAGCGATCCTAAAAAGCTGGGTCGTTTAGGCGGTAAATCAATTGGTTTATATTTAGTAACTACAGCAATTGCAATAACAGTAGCCATTACGCTAGCGTTACTATTTAACCCAGGTGAAGGAATAGACCTTCCCTCTCAAGCAAGCTTCGATGCAAAAGAAGCGCCTACCCTAGCGCGGGTTATTATTGATATGTTCCCTACCAATCCATTTGAAGCAATGGCTAAAGGTAATATGCTTCAAGTTATTGTTTTCGCTTTATTATTCGGCGTTTCAATGGCGCTCAGCGGTAAAACGGGTAAACGCGTAGCCGCCGTATTTGAAGACTTAAACACGGTTATCTTAAAACTGGTTACTTTATTAATGAATATTGCCCCATACGGTGTATTTTTCTTAATGGCTAAATTATTTACCACGATTGAGCTTAATTTAATTGTTAGCTTAGCTAAATACTTTGGTGTGGTTGTTTTAGCGCTGTTATTACATGCATTTGTAAATTATACCTTGCTGCTAAAATTACTCACGGGTTTAAACCCACTGACCTTTTTAGCTAAAATGAAACACACTTGTTTATTTGCATTTAGTACCTCAAGCTCAAGTGCAACTATGCCTATTACTCTTGAAACAGCGACAAAAAAACTCGGTGCTAACAATTCTGTTGCCTCGTTTACTATTCCTTTAGGTGCCACCATCAACATGGATGGCACAGCCATTATGCAAGGTGTAGCTACGGTATTTATCGCTCAAGTATTTAGTGTAGATTTAACTATTTCTGATTACTTAATGGTAATACTAACGGCAACACTTGCCTCGGTTGGTACGGCAGGTGTACCGGGTGTAGGCCTCATTATGCTTGCCATGGTACTCAACCAAGTAGGCTTACCCGTTGAAGGTATTGCGATTATTATTGGTGTAGATAGGCTACTTGATATGACCCGAACTGCGGTAAACGTAACGGGTGACTGTATGGTTACCTGTGTTGTTGCTAAGAGTGAAGGCGAGCTTGATGAAAGCATCTTCAACGACCCTAATGCCGCAAAAGATTTAGAAGACTACCATAAATCTATTGATTAGTGTTTCTGACAATAGTCATAAAAAAAGCCTTGCTACTTTATAAGTAACAAGGCTTTTTTATTGGATATAACATCTGTTAGCTATTGCTAAGCTATGAAATTATTACGCTATGGATTTAACGCCTTAAACTTAGACATTAAACTAACACCCACTTTGTTTACCCCATGGCTTAAACCCAAGGCAAGTTTGTCGCTTAGGCCTTTTTTAACCTTGTATTGGACCTTGTAAATTTGACGCTCATTTTGCTGCTCTAGTAGTGCATCATCACTGGTTTTAATAGTATCGACTAAGCCTTTTTCAATGGCTTGGGTTGCAAACCAATGTTCTCCTGTAGCCACTAAATCCATATTTAAACTGGGGCGTTGAGTGCTTACAAAGGTTTTGAATAATACATGGGTTTGCTCTATCTCTTGCCTGAACTTTTCACGGGCTTTATCAGTGTTTTCACCAAATAAGGTTAATGTGCGTTTAAATTCACCGGCCGTAATTTGCTCAAGTTCAACATCATTTTTCTTTAAAACTTTATTAAAATTTGGAATTTGTGCAATCACGCCAATAGAGCCAACAATTGCAAACGGTGCGGCAATAATATGATCGGCCACACACGCCATCATGTAACCCCCACTGGCAGCGACTTTGTCTATTGATACAGTTAGTTCAATCCCCGCTGATTTAATGCGCTGTAATTGCGATGCAGCAAGCCCATAACCATGCACCACGCCACCACCACTTTCAAGGCGAACAAGCACTTTATCTTTGTTAGGCTCAGCAATTGAAATGATTGCGGTCACTTCTTCTCGCAAGCTTTCTACTTCATGTGCGTCCATACTGCCATTAAAATCAATAACGTAAAGTCGTGGTTTAGGGGCATCTTGCTGGGCTTTTTTTTGCACTGCTTTTTGTTGTTTTTGATACGCCTTTAACTCTTTTTTAGCCAGCGTATTATTTAAAAAGCTTTCTTTAATATTAGTAAGTTGCTCTGATAAATCATCGATTTCAATCTCACCTTTTTTTGCTTTTGGCTTAACAGCCGCACTTACAATTAAGGTTAAAATGACTGCGATAGCAATAACAAAGGTAATGGTTTTTGCAAAAAACAAACCGTACTCGTATAAAAATTCCAACTGTGATCTCCGTTTATAAATTTCAGTCAATTTAGCATGCTTTAAAGCAAAAAAAAGCCACTTAACAGTGGCTTTTTAAACTTAATTGCATGGTTGGTTGTTAATTAGTCACAATCTCAGTGTCTTTCACCATCAAGAGACGTCCACGTGATGCTAAGTAAGTTGCAATTTGCAATTGCATCTCTGCATTGGCAGCAGCACTACCTGCTGCTGTGGATGACTGTCTTTCATCTTGCGCCGGCGTTAGCACCGAGCCATGATGACCTGTGTTAAATTTAACTAAATAGCTAGCGCCCATCTCTATTGGTGCTTGTGTCGTGCTTACGGTTTCTAAACCCATAAAGTTTGCCAATGGAATAGTACCTGCCAATGGATTGTTAGCAGTCATCGGCGGAATAACCTGATCGGGCTTATTATTGTCTGTGCCATCACCAACAACAACGTTCATATACACGGGTGTTTCTAGTGCTTTTACTGTAGCTGCATAATTAGTTGGATCGCCGCTATCTAATGCCGTTTGTGCTGCAAATACAAACTGGGTCATCACGCCCTTAATGTTAGCCAGTTTATCAGCTTCTCCCGCCATTGTGAGTGATGTTGCAAACTCATTAAAGCCACAGCTTAAGAAGTCCTGCATGTCTGGTAACAAGGCACCACAGTTTGATAACGCACCAGCATTTAAGAATGCATTAAACTCGTCAGCTTCTGGCGTTCCAGCTTGAGAAAGTACAGAGCCTTGAATAAATGGACCAAACGCCGCCGACTCTAACAAGAAGCTCGCAATACCACCGCCGCCACTAGCCAGTGCCACAGCGTTCACTTTAAAGAGTGGGTCTACTTGGTCAGCCAATGGGCTATTCGCTTGCGCGATAAACGCAGGTGCTACAATTGAACCCAGCGAATGACCAATGTAAGTCACATCTTGTGAGTTAAGAGCACTATCGCCACTAAAGTTTAAACCCAAGCGCAAACCAAGTAGGTCGGCACTTGATTGACGTAAGCTATCACGTGCTACAAGCAGCGAGCTTAGGTTCATGTAGCTAAGTACTGAGCCTGTGGTTGCATTAAAGTCATCGGTGCCATCAACGTCAACATCTACACCACGTTCACCGTGGCGAGGATGGTCAATGGCAACGGTTGCAAAACCTTGCAGTGAAAGCTGCGCAGTTAGGGTTAGCATGCTTTCTTTTTGTGTGGTAATACCGTGTTGCATAATCACCACAGGCCAACCGTTTGCAGGCATCTCAATGGCAGGTAAATTTAGTTGTGTTGTTCTAATATTATTAACAACCGGTAAAACAGGTTTAGTAATTTGCACCGGTACATTAGCCATGCTTTGTACTTTAGGGATAACGTTGTACTTAGTTAAGTGACGAGTACTGTCTAGCCCTAAATCACGAAGTTGACCATTGCTCAACGCTGCACACATTGCATCATTAGTACTGATTGGATCAGTTGGAAATGCATCACCGGCTTGTGCTTTGTAGCCCATTATTGCCACTGCGTTATCACACATACCTTGCCAGTATGTGTCGTTTAAATCACTTATTTCTTTGCCAGTAGGCGTGCCTAAATACATAGGTAATTGAATATTACCTTTTTGATATTGTGCCACTTGAAAAATATCAGGTACGGTTACACCTTGTGATGCAAAAACCTGTTGAACATTAAACATAGGCTGAGTTGGAATTTGCAACGCAGGCGTTGGAATACTCGGCTCAGTTAAACTTGCGGCAAGTACTTTTTTTATCGTCCCAAGTACCGGCCCTGCCGATTGCATAGTCATGGCAGCCGAAAAAATAATATCCTCTTTGGTGATATCGCCTGAACTTACTACTACATTTTCGTAGCTATTAACGGCTCCTTGCAGTGCTAATTGTGCTGGTGTCACTAATGGCGCTTCTTGTTTAACTGTGGCGTAAGTAGAAGAAGGCTTAATTGAACGCCCCTGTGAATCTTTTAAGCCGGTCGTTAATACATTAATGTAAGAACTGCCCGCTTTAAATGGCTTAAGTGGAATAACCGCAACCGCATCACCAGAAGGCTGGGTTATAAAATCAACACCAAAGGTTAGTTCACCCACTAATTTACAAGCAGCACCGGCAGGTGCTTGTGAGCATTCGGCATCGGTTAGGCTTGCACCCATGATCACTTCAAAAATACGCACTGAGCCCGGTGAAGCCGCAGATGTTTCATCTAAACTTACATTCGGTGGAAATGTTAAATCTATTTTAAAAGGCGTTTGTGTAGACCAGCCATCAAGTGCACCTATTGCTAATTGGGGATTTGCATAAGCTGCACGCGGGATAGAAACATTGTCGTCATTTAGCTCCCCTGGGATATTGAGTGTGCCGTCGCGCGTGCCACTCATTAGTAAGTCATTAGGGACCGAAATAACACCGTTAGCAGGATCAAATTTTACCGTTGCGTTGGGAATAACGGTAACCGAGTCATTTTTAACATCTTCTAACGTTTCTCCGCCGCCACAGCCAGTTAAAGCTGCAGCAATACAGAGCGAGAGTAGCATTTTTTTCATAGTGTTCTCCGCACAAATTTTATTTTTATCGTGTGTGTATAATCAGTGTAATCAAGTTAAAATAATGTAGCTAATTTATTAATGAGACATTAGACCAGTTAAACTTAACGTAAACTTTCTTGTTTCGCCACTTAAATTTTTAATAAATTCGATTACTTGCTGATTTGCTATGTTAAAATTAAAAAAAACTAAACATTGGTACTTTTATGCATACCTATCAAGCAACTGAAAACGCACTTAAAGATAAAGTAATTTTAATAACAGGCGCAGGTGATGGTATTGGCCGTGTTGCAGCAATTACCTATGCTAAACATGGTGCAACCGTTATTTTATTAGGAAAAACAACTAATAAGCTAGAATGTGTGTACGATGAAATAGTCAACGCGGGCTACCCGCAACCCGCTATTGTGCCTATGGATTTAAAAGGCGCAACAAAGCAAAACTACCGCGACCTTGCTGCCACTATCGAAAGCCAATTTGGCCGCCTAGATGGACTATTAAATAACGCTGGTATTTTAGGTACTTTAGGGCCGTTGGAGCACTTTTGTTCATCAACATTCGAAAATGTCATGAAAGTCAACGTTACTGCACAAGCGATGATCACCAAAGCGTTGTTCCCTGTAATGCGTAAATCTAAAAGTGCGTCGGTGGTATTCACATCATCGGGTGTAGGGCGAAAAGGACGAGAATTTTGGGGACCTTACGCCATTTCTAAATTTGCGGTAGAAGGTATGATGCAAACATGGGCATGTGAAGTTGAAAAAACGCCAATCCGTGTTAATTGTATTAATCCAGGTGCAACACGCACATCAATGCGAGCAAGTGCATTCCCAGGCGAAGACAGAAATTTACTTACAACACCGGAAGATTTAATGCCAACTTACTTGTATTTAATGAGTGATGACTCACAAAATATCAATGGCCAATCCTTAGATGCACAAGCTAAAAAATAACGCTTAGTTATTTAAAGATGTTAAACAGCCGCTATAAAAAGCGGCTTTGTTGTTTTAATACCGTAATTACTTACGTTTAGTCGGTTTTACACGTTGGTTGTGCTTTTTAACCGCTTTACGAATTTGGTTTATTTTAGCGCGTTTATCTTTACGCTTTTCAGGCATAACCGACAGTTTAGTTTGTGTCTCTTTACCCAGCTTTACTGTTTTACGTAGATAGTTAACCGTGTCTAAATCGTACTCAATCCAGCCACCTTGTGGTACGCGCTTATCAAGTTCTAATTTGCCATAGCGAATACGAATTAAACGTGATACTTCCACATCTTGTGATTGCCATAAACGACGCACTTCACGGTTACGACCTTCGTTAAGCGTTACGTTATACCAACGGTTAATACCCTCACCGCCCATAGGTTTAATACCCGTAAACTTAGCGGGGCCATCTTCAAGCTCTACACCTCGAAGTAAGTTTTTTAGTGTTTCGTCAGTCACTTCACCAAATACACGGGCTGAATATTCGCGTTCAACTTCATAACTTGGGTGCATTAAACGATTTGCTAATTCACCATCATTAGTAAACAGCATTAATCCTGAGGTATTAACATCTAATCGGCCTACCGCTATCCAGCGATCGCCATCAATGCGTGGTAAGCGATCAAAAACGGTTCTGCGCCCTTCTGGATCTTTACGGGTACTTAATTCACCCTCAGGTTTGTTATACATAATTACACGACAAATTCTGTCGGCTTTTTCTTCTATTTTAACAGTATGGCCATCAACACGAATTAAATCGGTTTCTTCAACTCTGTCACCTAGTTTTGCCACTTTACCGTTGACACTCACACGATTACCGTCAATATATTTTTCCATTTCACGGCGTGAGCCCACGCCTGCACGGGCTAGGACTTTTTGTAACTTTTCACCTTGTATACTCATTTGGATGGTTCTCTCACAGAAGGATCACTTAATAACTGGGTAATTTTACTTTGCTGTTGCGCTGGCAATGCGGGTAAATCATGAAGTCCCGTTATCGAAAAATAATCTAAAAATTGTTTAGTCGTTGCATAAAGTGCCGGTTTACCGGGTACTTCTTTATGCCCTACTACTTTAACCCATTCTCTTTCGAGTAGGGTTTTAATAATATTTGAGCCAGTTGCTACGCCGCGTACTTGCTCAATTTCGCCGCGGGTAATGGGTTGTTTATACGCAATTAACGATAGCGTTTCGAGCAAAGCTCGCGAGTATTTAGGCGCTCGTTCTTGCCATAAATTACTCAACCATGGGCTTAAACTACTGCACGCTTGAAATCGATAACCACTTCCTACTTCCACCAAACGTATGCCACGCGTTTGGTAATGTATTTGAATTGCCTCTATAGCTTCATTAATTCGCACCATAGAAATGGTTAAATCATTTAAAACGGTGTCCTTAAGATGGCGTTTCGAGATGGGCTTGTCTGCCACAAAAATCGCCGCTTCAATGATTTCAATTAATTGCTCATCACTAATTCGCCGACCGACCATACCCACTCTTAAGTTAATAAAAATACACAGCCATCTATTATGACAGAACAACACCAAACTAGGAAAACATATTGTGTAAATAACTCAATAATGAATTAAATATTACTGGTTATGAAATGCGTCTTGCTGTTAAAAAACAAAAAGCCCAGCAATTGCTAGGCTTAAGAATAAGGTATTTTACACGTTAATTTAGATTGCTGCGTTTTGGTAACGCTTAACAAAATCAGTGACGTTTTGGCCATTACATTTTAACGAGCTTAAGTTACCAATTTGCTTACGTACGGGTTGTAAACCTTGCTTTAATGCAGTGATACATAATTGTGTTTCTTGATGTGAGTCTTTTGCAAACACTTCAATTTTAGATACTGCAGGTTGCACTGCGGTTTCTTTTTTTGCAATGTCACGAATGTCTTGACCGTTACATAGGATACTTTTTGAAAAACGCGACAAGGTTACACCATGCTGTGCTGCCATTTTACGTGCCGCAGAAAATCCCTCATTGGCGCTCACTACGCACAAGTTAGACTCTAATTTGTTGTCTTTACTGAAGTAAGTACTGCTTTGTGCAGTAGCGGTTACAGAAACAAAAAGAGAGGCAGCTAAAAGTAATTGAGTTTTCATCAGATAATCCTATTTGAACGAGTTAAACAAACGATTTTCGCGCATTATATAGACAACTTTTAACATATCAATTGAATATTTTATTTATTTTATTATTTAATAATGCATTTACAATGTTTAAACATTAAACAGTTATTGATCAACATTTGTGCAGTTATTTTCTCATTTCAGTCATGTTATGTCGCTCTAAATGCTGATACAATTTAGCCAGTAATGAAAATAAACTTAAAGGTAAACTTTATGAAAGTGATTTCTTTTAATATCAATGGCCTGCGTGCTCGCCTACATCAGTTACAAGCTATTATTGATAAACACCAGCCAGATATTATTGGTCTTCAAGAGATCAAAGTGCATGATGAAGCGTTCCCGCTAGATGATGTGCAAAAAATGGGTTATCACGTTTATTTTCATGGCCAAAAAGCGCATTACGGTGTGGCAATGTTATGCAAAAAAGAGCCAAAGTCGGTATTGAAAGGGTTTACCACTGACACCGATGAATCGCAAAAGCGTATGATCAGCGTGACTGTTGAACAAGATAATGGCCGCGACCTGCATGTCTTAAATGGCTACTTCCCACAGGGCGATAACATTAATCACGACACTAAATTTCCTTATAAGCGTCAATTTTATCAAGACTTAATGACCCACCTTAATAGCCATTTTAACCCTGAACAAGATGTCATTGTAATGGGCGATATTAATATCTCCCCAACCGACTTAGATATTGGTATTGGTGATGTAAACGCAAAACGCTGGTTAAAAACCGGAAAGTGTTCATTTCAACCCATTGAGCGTGAGTGGCTAGCAACTTTATTAAACTGGGGATTTAAAGACACCTTTAGAGAGAAAAACCCTGATACCGATGATCAATACTCCTGGTTTGACTATCGCTCTAAAGGTTTTGTTGATAACCGAGGACTGCGAATCGATGTGGTACTGGCAACGCACGATTTAGCAGCGCGTTGTGTCGACACAGGTATAGATTACGAATTACGTGCCATCGAAAAACCGTCCGATCATGCACCCATCTGGTCTGAGTTTAATTAACGATTATGTTAAGCACACAGTTACAAATATTACTGTGGGTAGTTGTCATTGTTATTGGCTTTTTGAGCATTAACAAAACAACATACAGCCATTTATTTAACACCCCTGCGAGGCAAACAGGCGTGTTTGCTTGTGCGCTGGTGCTCGCTTTATTATGGCGTATCAAGGCCGGTATTTTACCCGGCCTCGATTTACATATTTTAGGTATTACTGCTGTCACGCTTATATTGGGTTGGCGTCTTGCTATTTTAAGCTGTCTATTAGCAACAACACTATTAACTGCTTTTGGCCAAATTGCCTTGGAATTAGTGGCGTTAAAGTTAGTGATCAGTGCATTTATACCGGTTTTATTAAGCTACTTTGTGTTTATGCTGTGTTATCACTATTTAGCAAGGCACTTTTTTATATACATATTTATTTGTAGTTTTTTAACGGCGGGTGTTGTTGCCTGCGTTAATATTTTACTCGGCGGTACTTTTTATTATGCAATAGGCGAATATAATTGGCATCAACTAACCGAAAACTATATTTATCTCAGTCCTATTTTGGCTTTTCCTGAGGCTATGTTAAATGGCATGGCAATAACAGTACTGATCACCTATCGCCCGCACTGGGTAAAAACTTTTTTTGATAAGGACTATTTAGGCCCATGAGTCTTCATTACCACTGCCCTATTTGCAAACACCCTTTAGTGCTTAGTGATAAAACATTATGTTGTGATAATAATCACAGCTTCGATTTTGCTAAAGAAGGTTACATAAACTTACTGCCAGTGCAAAACAAAAACTCCAAACAGCCGGGTGACTCTTTAGAAATGGTGCAAGCTAGACGCGCTTTTTTAGAGCGAGGATTTTATGGTTTTTTACAAACCGCCTTAGCGAATATTGTTAAATCTTTAAATGCAAACATCATCATTGATTTAGGCTGTGGAGAAGGTTTTTACACTCAGGCAATAGAAAATAGCAGCCAAGCAACGGTATACGGCGTTGATATATCAAAATCGGCAGTAAAATACGCAGCAAAACGCTATAAACAATGCCATTTTAGCGTAGCGTCAATTAGCCAAGCCCCGTTTGATGATCACCTTACTGATGTGTTAATTAGCGTGTTTGCACCTTTATTTGACAGTGAACTTGCACGCCTAGTTAAAAATGGTGGTAAGTTAATAGTAGCAAGCCCAGGTCCTACCCACTTAAAAGAGTTGAAAAATTATATTTATCATAATGTTAATGATCATACTGAAATCGTTGCACCTACAGGATTTGTAACGGGCTCAACACAGTTGCTCACAGAGCAAGTGGAACTGACATTTATAGATATAAAAAACTTGATCATGATGACACCCTTTGCTTGGAAATTTAGAGCTAAGCACTGGCAGATGCTAGAACAAAAAAAGCAGCATACTGTCACCTTGTCATTTTATATTACCCAATTTACAAAAATTGCTCCTGAGTGAACGTTTTGTCCATTTTATCAAACATATCTTTAAGCAATTGTGCAAGCTCCAAATAACGGGGCTTTTTTTGTCCCATTTGCGCGTCGTAACCGTTAGCAACCATTTTTGCAAACAACTCGTTGTACCAGTGTAGCATTGCAGGCTCTAGTTCTGTTTGTGCACGCCTGCCAAGCCACAAAAAACCCTGCAACGGTAGCGAAATAAAAAAAAGGCTACTGGCAATCGCTTGAGGTAAAAAATCTGAGCCTAAATAATTAATCTGAAAAAACAATGTCAACATTGCCAATATTGGCATTACGGTAATAGCAAGCTCAGTAGCTTTAATCACTTTAAATTCTGCAAAGAGTGGCGCTGTCTCTTTACGCATTGGCCATGTTTTAGCGTAAGAACGCCCTAATTGCACTTGCGACATCACACTTTTTTGCATTATAAATCCTCACTGTCACGGTATTAATACTTTAAAAAATATAACCTTCATGTCTTTATAAAAGTGTAACACAATTCAAACTATTTATACTTTATCGGTAATAATGCTTAACTTCACCACTAAATTACAATAAAAACATAAATTACCAGTGCAATCGAGCAAAATCACTTTCAATAAAGTCAACGACACTTTAGTCTATACCCATTTAGGCTATCGAAGCTTATATCATCCAAGTGTACTGATTAAAACTTAAATGGAAAATGAACCTATGCCAACACTCCCTAATAAACCAAGCCATGTTTTGGTACTCAATTGTGGAAGCTCAAGTCTTAAGTTTGCAATTATTGATGCAAATACAGGAAACGATATTATCTCAGGTTTGGCTGAGCGCCTAGGCGCTGATGCTCCTTTAATAAAGTATAAGTTTAAGGGAAGCAAGACCACCATTGAGCTTGCCCCTAATCAAGCGCACGGTCACGCAATTGATACGTTGGTTAATTTAATAAAAGATCACAACCTTGATGAGCAGTTAATTGCAGTAGGTCATCGTGTTGTTCATGGTGGCGAGCACTTTACCCAATCAGTATTAATTGATGAAAACGTTATTGCCGGTATTACTCAAGCCGCGACCTTAGCACCGTTACATGGTCATGCGAATTTACTGGGGATATCCTCAGCACAAGCATCATTTAAAAACTTACCGCAAATAGCGGTGTTTGATACCGCATTTCATCAAACCATGGATGAAGTGGCTTATCTGTATGCACTTCCGTATCAGCTTTATAAATATTTTGGTGTTAGGCGCTATGGTTTTCATGGCACCAGCCATTTTTATGTGGCAGGGCAAACTGCGAAGTTATTGGCACTTCCTATTGAAAACAGTAACTTTATTAGCGCCCACTTGGGCAACGGCTGTTCAGTGTGTGCGATCAAAAATGGCAAAAGTGTTGATACCAGTATGGGGTTAACTCCGCTTGAAGGGCTTGTTATGGGTACGCGCTGTGGCGACATTGACCCTGGTTTGTTTAACTTTTTAACCACGCAACTCGATTACACTGCTCAGCAAATTGATGACTTACTCAATCAAAAAAGTGGTTTACTAGGAATAAGCGAGCTGTCTAACGATTGTCGAACAATAGAAGAAGCCGCTATGGCAGGCAACCAGCAAGCGATGCTAGCACTTAATATATTTTGTTATCGCCTTGCAAAACAAATAGCCGCTTACATGGTGCCACTACAACGACTTGATGCGCTTATTTTCACTGGCGGCATTGGCGAAAACTCAGATATTATCCGTGAAAAAGTACTCGAGCAATTAACCTTTTTAGGATTAAGTTTAGACTCTCAAGCCAACCTAGATGCGCGTTTTGGTCAATCAGGTTTAATCACGACGACTGATTCAACAAGCAAAGCCGTGGTTATGCCAACAAACGAAGAGTGGGTTATTGCCCTTGATGCCGCAAACATTACCAAGGAGTTATAATATGGCTCGTCGAATTATGTTGGTCCCTGTATCTACAGGGGTTGGTCTAACTTCTGTATCAGTTGGACTGGTAAGAGCGTTGGAGCAAAAAACGGTTAAAGTTAATTTCTTCAAACCTATCGCTCAACCTCGCTCTGGTGAAACAGGCCCTGAGAAATCGACCCAAATAGTCACTCAAGGCTCACCCATTGATCCACCAACGCCGTTTGCACTTGATTACGCAGAGCAAATGATTGGTGATGGCAAAGGTGATGACCTATTAGAAGAAATTGTTGAACGTTTTCAAAGCAAAATAAACGATGACGAAGTGGCTATAATTGAAGGTATGGTGCCGACTCGTCGCCAACCTTATGCAGGTCGAATAAATCGTGAAATAGCCCAAACTTTAGGGGCCGAGATAGTATTTGTGCTTACTCCTGGAAATTACAGTATCACTCAAATTGAAGATCGTCTTGAAATAGCCGCGGGTAACTACGGTGGCATTGATCACCCTCGTGTATTGGGCTGTATTTTTAATAAAGTAAATGCACCGCTTGATGAAGAGGGTCGTGCCCGTGCTGATTTAGTCGACACCTACAAGCCTGAAGCGCTTAATAACGAGCTAAACCGATTAGCTTCTTTACCTATCTTCAGAAAAAATCCATTTATGTTACTTGGCGCTATTCCATGGGATTTTGAACTGGTTGCTCCGCGCGTTAAAGATTTAAGTGCTTATTTAAAAGCCACCATAATCAACGAAGGCGATATGCTGCACCGTCGACTCAGGCGCATTACTTTTTGTGCGCGCACGGTATCTAACATTTTAAATTATTTTACTCCCGGTGCTTTGTTGGTCACCCCTGGCGATCGCTCAGATATACTGGTAGCGGCTTGTTTATCAGCCATGAATGGGACAAAACTAGGGGCAATTTTACTCACTGGGGGTTTTGAGCCTGAGCCTCGAATTATGACGCTGTGCGAACAAGCAATGCAAACAGGTCTACCCATCCTAGCAACTGAGGGGGATACATGGCGTACCTCTTTATTGTTGCATAATTTTAACCTAGAAGTGCCCAGCGATGATGAACAGCGAATTGAAAAAGTAAAAGATCATAACGCTGCGCATATCGATTCTGATTGGTTAGACACATTAGCAAAAAGTGTGGGGAAAATGCGTAAGCTATCTCCCCCTGCTTTTAGGTATTTATTAACCGAAAAAGCACGAAAAGCCGATAAAACAATTGTCCTGCCTGAGGGGAACGAGCCTCGCACTATTAAAGCGGCTGCTATTTGTGGCCAGCGTGGCATAGCTAAAACCGTTCTGCTTGGCGATCGTGAAGAAATATTACGCATTGCAGAGCAGCAAGGCATTGAACTAAACGAACATGTGACCGTGATAGAACCAAGTAGTATTATTACTGACTACGTGGCTCCTATGGTTGAAATTCGCAAAAGTAAAGGCCTTACAGAGGTCGTCGCTCAAGAACAACTGCAAGATAACGTAGTACTGGGTACTATGATGCTAGCGCAAGGTAAAGTAGATGGCCTAGTATCGGGTGCGGTAAACACCACCGCAAACACTATTCGCCCACCATTACAATTAATTAAAACCGCGCCCGGCTCGTCATTAGTGTCGTCAGTGTTTTTTATGCTGTTGCCAGATCAAGTGCTTGTATATGGTGATTGTGCTATTAATCCCGACCCTAATGCTGAACAACTTGCTGACATTGCCATTCAATCTGCTGACTCCGCTGCCGCATTTGGTATAGAACCTCGAGTGGCCATGATAAGTTACAGCACCGGAGACTCAGGCAGTGGTGCAGATGTAGAAAAAGTGCGCGAAGCAACAAAAATTGCCCAGCAAAAACGCCCTGATCTCATCATCGATGGGCCATTACAATACGATGCCGCTATTATGGAAAGTGTGGCTATTCAAAAAGCACCAAACAGTCCTGTAGCTGGTAAAGCAACGGTGTTTATTTTTCCCGATTTAAATACCGGTAATACCACCTATAAAGCAGTACAACGAAGTGCCGATTTGATCAGTATTGGTCCTATGTTACAAGGCATGCGAAAACCGGTTAACGACTTAAGCCGTGGCGCATTAGTTGACGATATTGTGTATACCATTGCCCTAACAGCCATTCAAGCGGCGCAAACAGAAGCACTTAATTAACGCCTAAAACTAACATGCCCTTTTTATAGCCTAACTATTTTTTAATTATTAATTATATAGTTAGGCTATTTATACCTTGCAACCCCCAAGCTTATCCACAGAAATTGTGGACAATTTTTCCAACGCTAATAAAAATATTAGCAGAGGCTAGGTTTGAGCCTTTAATTTAGTTTCAATACTCTATACTATAAAGCCATGACCTTGTTACTGGCGATGCGCTTAATGTCAAAACAATGAAATCTCAAGATGTTAGCTTTTTAACTAAAAACAAAATTAGCCGTAGTGCCATGCAAATAACTAGCCCATTTAGCGGCCAAGTAATCTCATTAAAAGCACACCCGGATCCTTTTTTTCGCTATGGTACACTCGGGCCCGGCGTTACAGTGACATTATCGAGCCATAATATACTCGCGCCTTTTAATGGTAATTTGTTACAAGTGAGAAACGCAGGCACCGAGTTTGTTTTAAGGGCTAATAACGGGCTCACCGTATTAATTAATTTAGCCATTCCTGAATCTCAAACAATTATGCATACCCATATTGCACAGCTTAACGACAGTAAAATCACTAAAGGTCAGCGGCTTGCTTATTTTGATTTACGTGAGCTCGACTCGCCTATCTTAGCCAGCCTTATTTTACTTAATGGCCATGACCTAGGCACATTTCATTATTCTCACCCGTTGGTTAAAGCGGGTGTAGATACCTTATTAACGATAATTAAAAAGAAGTAGATTTATGATCATCCTTTATGGCATTAGCAACTGCGATACAATTAAAAAAGCAAAAAAGTATTTAAGCGATTACAACATTGCATACACTTTTCATGACTATCGCAAAGACGGCGTTAATAACGATATGGTAAGCGACTTTGCAGAACATATTGACTGGGAACAATTGGTTAATAAACGTGGTACAACCTACAAAGCACTTTCTGAGGTGCAAAAACAAAATTTAACCAAACAAACCGCTATAGATTTACTCGTTGAACACCCTGCGATGATCAAACGCCCTGTCCTAATAAATAACGGGCAATACCATTTAGGTTTTAAAGCCGCCCAATACGATGAGATTTTTAAATAATGACCCATCCAGTAATTACCCTAGCTCAAGCTTTAATTCAGCGAGAATCGGTGACCCCTGAAGATGCTGGCTGCCAACACATGATAAATGAGCGCCTAAGCGCCATTGGTTTTGATATAGAATCGCTATTTTTTACCGACACCCTTAATACATGGGCGCGTAAAGGAGCGCAGTCACCGCACTTTTGTTTTGCAGGTCATACCGATGTAGTGCCCACCGGACCTGAAAAAAACTGGCAGCACCCACCTTTTGCAGGGCTCATTGAAGACGGTTTATTACATGGCCGGGGGGCTGCCGATATGAAAGGCTCACTCGCAGCTATGGTTGTGGCCACCGAGCGTTTTGTAGCTAAGCATCCTAATCATAAAGGCTCTATTTCGTTTTTGATCACCTCAGATGAAGAAGGCCCTTTTATCAACGGCACTACTCGCGTGATAGACACCTTAGAAGGGCGCGGTGAAAAAATTGATATGTGCCTTGTTGGCGAGCCTTCATCGCGCGATGTGCTTGGTGATGTGGTTAAAAATGGCCGTCGTGGTTCACTCACTGGCTTTTTAACCATAACCGGGGTGCAAGGGCATGTAGCGTATCCGCATTTAGCGCAAAACCCGATTCACTTAGCCACCCCAGCTTTAACGCAGTTAAGCCAAACTGTGTGGGATATAGGTAACGAATTTTTTCCTGCCACCAGCTTTCAAATCTCTAATATTAATGGTGGCACAGGCGCTGGCAATGTTATTCCAGGGGAACTGGAAGTGCAGTTCAACTTTCGATTTAGTACCGAAGTGACTCATCAGCAGCTGCAACAAAAAGTGAATGCGATTTTACAAACGCACAAGTTAAATTATGAACTCAACTGGATTGTAAATGGCCTGCCCTTTTTAACCGAGCATGGTCCGTTGGTTGATGCCACAGTAGCAGCAATTAAATCGGTAACAGGGTTAACCACTAACCTAGAAACCACCGGCGGCACCTCAGATGGGCGTTTCATAGCACAAACAGGCGCTAAAGTAATTGAGCTGGGGCCACGTAATGCCACAATTCATAAAGTAAACGAATGTGTCAGCACTGACGATTTAATCGCGCTGGCCGATATTTACGAGCAAATATTAGAGCAACTGTTAAGTTAATGACTGCAAAAATAGAACTCACTCAATGCATTACGGGTCAAAGTGATGAACACTTAGTTGCCCTACAAAATCACTATTTGCACGGCAATATTATCAATGACTTTATTGCACTGCAAACGGCTGCGGCCTCAGCAGGCTTTGATTTATGTATTGCATCAAGCTTTCGGGATTTTAACCGCCAATCGGCTATTTGGAATGCTAAATTTTCCGCTAAGCGGCCGGTATTAAACAAAGCGCAACAAGTGGTTGATATAAATTCACTCAGTGATATCGAAAAATGCATTGCTATTATGCTGTATTCGGCGCTACCGGGAGCGAGTCGCCATCACTTAGGGACTGATTTGGATATTTACGATAAAGGCGCAGTGAATGATAACTATGTGTTGCAACTAAGCCCCTGTGAGTATCAGCAAGGCGGGCCCTTTGCCAAACTAAGTCAGTGGTTAGATACTCACTTAACTGAATTTGGGTTTTATCGACCTTACCAACATGATTTAGGTGGGGTAGCGCCTGAGCTTTGGCATATTAGCCATATTGCACAATCAGCGCAGCTAATGGGTCACCTTACGCCAGAAGTGTTACACAACTGTATTGAGCACAGTGATTTATTAGGTAAAGACGCTATTTTAACCCACTTACCTGCATTGTATAAACGCTTTGTGATCAATGTAAGTCCACCAGCTAAGCGGTTTTAGTCTTGTTATTTAACGTAAAAACCAATACCGCTAGTAAAATGATACTGCTGGGGAGCATAAATTGTACAGTTAATGTCTCTGATAAAAACACCGATCCTGCCATAGCCGCCAAAACGGGCACACATAACTGCACTATGGCTGCATGCGTGCTCTTTAATAGTGGCATAGCCACATGCCAAATGCTGTAACCTACGCCAGATGCGATGGCACCTGAGGCTATTGCAAGTAACGCCCCTTCGATACGTATATTTTTAAGCTGGCTCATTCCTACCACGATTAAAATAGGCAGCACTAATAAACTGCGGATAAAGTTGAAGGTAGTTTCCCTCAGTGGCGAAACACACGCCTTGCCACGAATACTGTAAATTCCCCACGCAATGCCACTTACACTCATTAATAATGCAGCCATCAGCGGCGGTGCTGTTTGCGAGGGCAGCATTAAGTAAACAAATGCCGCAAACGCTACTATAAATGCAAGCCATTGCACGACACTTAAGCGCTCTTGCTTATAAATGCCCCAGCCTATCATGGTAAATTGCACCGCCGAGAATAAAATAAGCGCCCCCATGCCGGTATCAAGCTCAATATAGGCAACAGAAAAACACAGCGCATACACTAATAAGCTAGCACTGCTACGCCAACTACCTGTATCGTTAATAATAGGATTACTTAACTGCGGTTTTTTATTTAACTGCCTAGTATACAGCAGCATAATAATGCTCAAACACACTGCCCCGCTTAGTAACCTAATAACGGTAAAATTCCACGCATCAATGTAGCCTTGCGCCAACGCTAACCGACACAATAACGAGTTGGCAGCAAAGGCAACTAACGCAATAATAGTAAACAAAGTGGCTTTCAAATAAATTCCCGTAATATTGATGAATAGGTCGCGCAATAAAGTACGATACAATTAAAATCTCATTTTATTTTATACACTACGCTTTTTTACACTCTTTCACAGTTGGAATTATAAGTAGTGTGTTAATCTTATAAAATATAAATAAAGGAGTCCGTGTGCGCTACATTTTAATTTTCAGTCTTTGCTTTTTAACAAGTGGTTGCAGCACCATTGGCTTTGACGATCTATTTAATGATTACGCCACTAATACCACCCCAATAAGGCAAGCAATAGCCAGTAACGATTTAGAAAGTACGCGCAGCTTAATAAATAACAATAATTCATCACACAGTAATTATTTATTAAATCAACTAGAGCTTGGCCGTATCGCTGACCTAGCAAATAACTCTGCTAACGCGCAGTCTCATTTTGAAACTGTCTATCAACAAATGCAAACTAAGCGTCAGGCTGCAAAAATACAACTAAGTGCTGGGCTTGAGCAAAGTAACGCATTGCTAACCAACGACTCAGCCATTAGCTACACACCACCCGCCTATGAAATGAGTATGCTTCACAGCTATAAAGCACTAAATTATGTTTATAACTACGATGTAGAAAGCGCATTGGTTGAAGTACGCCGCGCCAATAAAGTACAAGTTGATGCCCTTATGGATAATCAAAGTGAATTTGATAATACCGTTGCTCAAGCACAACAGCATTACCCTAATATGGACAACTTAATTCGCTCGGTAAAAAACGGCTTTCAAAATGCGTTTACGTTTTATTTATCAGGATTATTGTACCAAGTGGCAAACCAAGCTGATGATGCCTACATAGATTACAAAAAAGCGCTCGAAATACAGCCGAATAACCAATATTTACAGCAAGATTTACTGCGCTTAGCTAAAAAGCAAGGGTTCGTTGATGATTATAACCAATTTAAACAGCAGTTTGATGAGGCTAACGCCTTAAATAAAAACCAAGGCGAAGTGGTTATATTATTTGAGCAAGGCCTGATACCAAAGCAACACGAATTTAAATTACGGCTGCCCATTTATACCTCACAGGGGGATGCACGCTTTTATAGTCTCGCCATGCCAGTATATATAAATAACGCCTACACTAGCACCGTTAACAACATAAAAATTAATGAGCAATCATTGCCATTAAGTCCATTAGTACATCTAGAATCATTGGCCGCTAAAACATTAGAGCAACAAGTACCTGGGCGCCTATCGAGGCAAATATTACGCCTCGTGGCGAAAGAAAAAATGCGCGCTGAACTTGCTCGTAGTGCCGGTGATGTAGGAAATATTTTAGCGAACCTATATAACTTAGCCTCTGAGCAAGCAGATACACGCAGTTGGCTTACCCTACCCAACCAAATAAGCCTTGCTCGCAGCGCAGTGGCTGCGGGCGAACATACTTTAAATATTGGCTCACAGCCACCGATAAATTTCACCGTTAGTAAGCAAAGGTTAACATTAATTTACTTAACCTCTATTAATAACTATTTTAACTTCCATGTCGTGCAGCTTTAGGAGCCATCATGAAATACATACTTCCCCTTATTGCGTTGCTTATGCTTAGTGCATGTTCCACCCGCCCTGTGACATCAGGCATTGGGGTTGAGCAAACTGCCAACGCCTACAAAAAGCAACTCAGTGTTAACAACCCACAGTTAGCTAAAAAACTATTAATTAGTGATGTAAAAACGCGTCAAACAAACAACTTAACGGATGTAGTTGTCACCTTAGCGAGTAACTATAAAAAGTCGCAATATTTGCAGTATCAATTTAACTGGTTTGATAAAGATGGCTTTATAATTAAAGGCAACCACTCGCCGTGGCAAGCTATTACATTATTTGGCTTTGCTAAAACGCAACTCGCAGGACTTGCGCCTACTCCTGATGCCGTTAGCTTTTCTTTAGCAGTAAGAGAAGTATCAACTAACGCACAAGAATTTAAAGATTAAAGGAAACTATAATGATCAATACACCATTAAAATCACTTTCTAGCTATGCAATTTTAAGCTTAGCTGCGCTGGCACTTTCAGGCTGTGCTAATAAAGCCGTAGTTAGTTATGGGGATGCACAAGCAGTAGAAACCACCGACATTAATTTTGGTTCTACTGACTTACAAAAAGTAGCCTCGCAAATGACCGACTCACTGCTGGGCTCGCCAGTGGTTGGTACTATGACTGCCAATACCCGCCCTGTGGTATTTGTTGAGCGCATTAAAAATAAAACCAGTGAACACATAGACACAGAATCAATTACCGACTCAATTTCGACTCAACTACTTCGCAGTGGTAAATTTAGATTTGTTGATATGACCCGTGTAGAAGCGGTTCGTGAGCAACTAACATTTCAAAACGAAGATGCATTGATCAATCCAAGCACAGCGGTTGCCTTTGGTAAACAAATTGGCGCGCAATATATGTTGTACGGCAACTTATCGAGCATTGTTAAATCTAACGCCGATAAAGCCGATGTGTACTACAAATTTACAATGCGCTTAATGGACATGCAAAGCGGTCTTGTGGAATGGGCTGACGAAACCGAAATCCGTAAAACACGTGAAAAATCAACCTTTGGTTGGTAACGAAAAGGAGTGATCATGAGAACGCTCAGCTTAATTTTATTTACTATATTTATATTTAGTGCGCCTACTTTTGCCAAATACGAGCGAAATAAAGCAGTCCCGGTACAGCAAGTACTTTTTGGTAAAGTAAAATCGATGCGCACCATTAGTGAGCAACAACTGGTACAAGACAAAACTAACGGTTGGAAAACCTTTGGGGGTGCCTTACTAGGTGGCGTTATTGGTAACCAATTTGGTGGCGGCAGCGGCCGCACGGTAGCAACTATTCTAGGTTCGGTAATTGGTGGTAATGTTGCGCATAACCAACAGCAATCACAACGCTATGAAAAGACCCAACTCGTTGAATTACTGATACAAGTAGAAAGTGGTGAACAATTTATGGTGATTCAAGACCATGATCCCGCGATGCGTTTTCATCAAGGCGATAACGTACGCCTAATTTATTTAACTAATAACACAGTGCGCGTAGATAGCGCGTATTAAAGACAAAAACCTAACTTAGGTAACTCGGTTAGGTTTTTTTTGTCTACTCATTTGTATTTACTAAGCGGGTTGTTTTGCCCAAAGCTGTTCATTTTCGTGCATTTCATATAAGCCATGAGCACGATTGATCAGTAAATTGGCAAAGTCAGCTTGGGTTTTATCACGCGCACCCGCGGTGATAATTTGATCGGCTTTTAACTGCCACTGCAATGAAAAATAACGCATTGCATCGCGGGCATCTTTTGCTGCAGACGCCTCCACATGATCGGTAGGTAAACGGCCGGTGATCACCCAATAGCTTTTACCATTTTGTGCTTTAAACTTCCAAAGTGCGCACAATGGAGCTAAAAAGCGGCTTTCTTTTTCAAGCAGTGTTTTTGGCATAATACCTTTTTCAGCGAGGTGCTTTTGCGCATTTTGAAAACATTCGCGCTGCCATTGAATTTCTTGTTGCTGTAGCTCAGCTTGTTGCTCTGGCGTTAATGGTTGTTGTTCTTGTTGTTGCATATTAATAACCTTGTTACTTCTTTTTTTACACTTTAAGGGCATAACAAATAAGGTGCAAGCATAAAGAACATGCTTAACACCATAATGTTAGTTATTTGCTGTGTTTTTAAGCAAACCGATTATTTAATATTATGATCAAATGACCCAGCATCACCCGGGAACACCACCGGTGATTCAATACCGCTTTTACTCACACTGGCAACACCAAAGTAATAATTGTCAATGACCACATTCTCTAATGTAAATTCATTCACATTAGCGACCCATTGACTGTATTGCCACTGTGGCTCACTGGTGTAACGCCAATAAATACGGTATCCCGCTAAATTTTTGTCATCTGATGGCTGCCACGAAAGCGTTGTATCGGCGCGCACTGCACCGCTAATTTTAACCTCTTTAGGCGGCGCAGGTGCCCACGCCATTGACGCTAAACTAACCGCATTTAATGATGTGAGTTTTGCTGCATAATCAAAATCAACACCTTCAATAGTATCACCATAAACAACACCATTTTCGGTGCGTAAATCTTGATGTTGACGATCGTAATGTTCGTTTGTTTCCATTATACGCACTGCAGCAAAACCCGCGTCGTTAAATGGACGATGATGTCCGCCTCGAGCAAATCGGTCGAGTCTGTATACCAGCATAGTATCTAAATTAGGAATGTATTTGTCGGCAACAGTATCAATATATCGTGCTAAATTACGACTTGCTGAGTCTACCTCACCACCAGTAAAACGACGCGTACGTGCTTGCTCTTTGGTTTCAACCACACGAGTGCCTTCAGAAAAAATACGCGCAGTGGTGTTATCGGTTACGCCATTAATACCGATTATGTTACCAATCATGTCGTTATTTAAAACACCATGAACCTGCCAATCATTTTTTTGTGCATAAGCGGTTAAAATTTTACCGCCAAATAACCCCTGCTCTTCGCCCGAAAGTGCAGCATAAACCACGGAGCCGTTAAATTGGTATTGTGATAACACACGCGCTGCTTCAATAATCCCAGCAACACCAGATGCATTGTCGTTGGCACCTGGCGCATCACTGGTAAAGTCCATTACGTCGCTTACCCGCGAATCTATATCCCCTGACATCATTACCATGCGATTAGGATCGGTATTGCCACGTTGAATCGCGACTATATTAACCACTTCTACAGGGTTAGGAATACGCTTTTCCCCCGAGATAGTTTCTTTTACCTCTAGTATTTCTAAACAACCGCCACACTGTGCAGAAATCGCTTCAAACTCTTGTTTTATCCAGCGTCTCGCTGCGCCAATGCCGCGGATGTCAGATTGAGTCTCTGATAATGTATGACGCGTACCAAAGCCCACCAGCGTTTGTATATCACTTTCAATACGCTGCGCCGAAATGTCTTGTGCTATTTTATGCAATGATGCTTGTTGTGTTGACTCGCCAGCGACGCTAGTGAGTGTTACCGAGCATAATGATGTGAGCAGAGCACATTTTATAAATCGATTAGTTAACGTTAAAGGTAAATTAGGCATATTAGTTTGACTCCCATGATGAATCTTTTCCACATGCCAGTGCACTGTACTAACCGCAAACCTTTTGAGATAAACGCTAAGCTGCGCACGCTTAATTACATATTATTAACAGTATTAGGCATCTCTCTTGAGTATTAATAAAATAATATTAATCACCTTGAACATATTAAACGTACAAAATGCTTCATAAACAAAACTCTTCTTGTCTCCACTGTGCCTTTTAAGGTGGTTTGGGTATAGTGAGCCTATATAAACAATAAATTATTAAGCAGTTAATATGTATCGACTATTCGAACGAATGACAAATCCATTCCCTGAACATTCACCTACTCAGCCCCCCAATACTTTATTTGCATTTTGCCGGCATTACACCAAAGGAATGGGCGTGTCGTTACTGCTTATGTCGTTAAGCGCAGCATTGTTGGCTATATTAGAAGTGTCTCTGTTTAGTTATATGGGTCAATTGGTTGATTGGCTTAGTGAATACACACCCGAAGCGCTGTTTTCACAACAACAATCCGAGCTAATCAAAATGGCAATTATGCTACTTGTTGTATTGCCTGTAGTTGTATTTTTTAGATCCGTACTGTTACACCAAGTCCTATTAGGCAATTACCCCATGTCAATTCGTTGGCTGGCTCATCGTTATTTATTGCGTCAGAGCGTGAGCTTTTTTCAAAACGAATTTGCTGGGCGAATAGCCACTAAAGTCTTGCAAACCTCCTTAGCAGTACGTGAGTCAGTCACTAAGTTACTCGATGTTTTAATGTACATTAGCGTTTATTTTGGCTCCATGGTATTTTTAGTTGCCGCTTCAGACTGGCGTTTAATGTTACCGTTATTAGTTTGGTTAGCCTTGTATGTATGCGTACAAATTTACTTTGTACCTCGATTAAAAAGCATCGCTAGTTCACAAGCCGATGCTCGTTCAGAAATGACTGGTCGCATCGTCGACAGTTATACAAATATCTCAACTATTAAATTGTTCTCGTATACCCAACGCGAAGAACAATATGCCAAACAAAGTATGGATGTATTTTTACAACCTGTTTACAAACAAATGCGCTTGGTTACAAGCCTGAACGTGGTTATTCAAAGTTTAAACTATTTATTAGTATTTTCGGTGGCGGCCGTTTCTTTGTATTTATGGTCGTTAAGCGCAATAAGTGCAGGAGCGATTGCAGTGGCACTGAGCCTATCATTAAGGCTCAATGGCATGGCGCAGTGGATAATGTGGGAGATAAGCAGCTTATTTGAAAATATTGGGACCGTTGCCGATGGTATGCGTACCCTTTCCAACCCGATTGCTGTTGATGACAAACCCGGCGCGGGTACGTTAAAGGTAACCCAAGGGGCAATAAACTTTACTAATGTGCATTTTAATTATGGCAAAACCGCCAATCAAAATAACCGCACTCCTGTAATAAACGGTTTAAACTTAAACATTAAACCTGGTGAAAAAATTGGCTTAGTCGGTCGCTCTGGTGCAGGTAAATCAACCCTGGTTAACTTGTTGTTGCGCTTTTATGACACCGATAAAGGCAGTATTACTATTGACGGCCAAAACATAACCGATGTTAGCCAAGAAAGTCTGCGTCGTTATATAGCGATGGTCACTCAAGATACCTCATTACTGCATCGTTCAGTAAAAGATAATATTTTATACGGCAGGCCTGATGCCACCGAAGCTGAAATGCTCGATGCCACTAAACAAGCCAAAGCCCTCGATTTTATAAACGACTTAGAAGACAGCAAAGGTAATAAAGGTTTTGACGCGCAAGTAGGTGAACGCGGGGTAACCCTCTCTGGTGGGCAGCGCCAACGGATTGCCATTGCTCGAGTGTTACTCAAAAACGCCCCTATTCTTATTCTTGACGAAGCCACCAGCGCCTTAGACTCTGAAGTAGAAGCCGCCATTCAGGCAAGCTTAGATGATTTAATGACTGGTAAAACCGTAATTGCTATTGCACATCGATTATCAACCATTGCCCAAATGGACAGACTCATTGTACTTGATGAAGGCGGCGTTGTTGAACAAGGTAGCCATAATGAATTAATTGCTCAAGGCGGTATTTATGCAGCATTATGGGCACATCAAACCGGTGGTTTTATTGGTGTAGATTAGAGTTTTATATCGACTCTCTGTAAATGTCAAAAGGGCAGGCAATTAAATAATAGCTTGCCCTCGTTTACTAGGTTTTATTATTTGTTTATTTTAAATAACTATTTAAGTTACTGATTAGGTACTAACAACCCCCACCTTGTACCTGTATTTAAAACCTCATATTCAAATACATTTCGCAATTAAATCTTTTTTAAACACCGGCTCTTTTTTGAACGGCTTAACCAATTTTTTACAACTCATCCAAGCTGTTTAATCGTAAAAATAATTAAAAAGTACTGTTATTTAGTTTTTATATAAAACTAATTGATTGCACACAGAAATAAATGTTATAAACCTGTCCCTCAATTGTGTACCTCAAATTGAGATAATCATTATCAAAGGAACGTTATGAATTTAAATACATTTATTTTGGCTTTACCGCTCTTAGGTGTCGCCACGTTTGCAACTGCGCATCCCCAACAAGAACGCACGTTTAAACCGCAGCCTGCTATTGTAGAGCGAGTGCAACATCATGGTGTAAACCAATACAATAATAGCAACGCACCGGTGGCAAAATCACTACAAAAACCGCAACAGCTTCCCCATAAAGCACCACAGCCACACACTAGAACGAAAAGAATGCTCAGCCAAATAATGGCTGTGAGTTGTGATTTAAATGCACTTGCTATGGCAAACACCATTACGATTATTGATGAAGTTAAGCATCAAGGCACTCGCTGTATTAACGAATTGTTCTCGGCTACGGCCCTGCAACCGCAAATTTTTACCGCCGATAATATGATGGCGGTGGCTAATCACGCTAAATCACTTTCACAACAGTACAATGGTGGTGGCGATGAACGAATAGAGGCGGTATTTTTATATTTGCGCGCTGGTTTTTATGCAGAGTTTTATAACAACGCTGTTGATTTTCCTGCCTCAGTAACACCGACAGTCGTAGAGGCAATTGATGCGTTTGTAAACAATCAACACTTTTACGATAACAATGATGATCACGGTAAAACGCTCTCTGAAGTTATAATTACTATGGACAGCGCCGAGCAACAACATCGCTACCTTAGTGTTGTTAAACAATGGCTAACACGTTTTGATACACATTATGCCAGTAGCTGGAATATGCGTAATGCGGTTAATGGTCTTTTCACGTTATTATACCGCGGTCAGTGGAATGATGAATTTACAATGTTAATAGCAAACGATAGCGCCTTGGCGATAACATTAACGGAATTTACGCAAAAACAATGGTTAATTGACTCTGACGGTGAGTTTTTAATTGTGAATGCCGCAAGCGAACTGGCACGTCTTAAAAAATATTCTCAAGCAGCTATTCAACCTGATGTTGACGCAGGCCTAATTGCTATTTTTAATACCTATGAAAGTTTTGGGTATGGCGATGCCGTATGGCTCGCTGCTGCCGATATTGTCAATTATTATTCTAATTGCAGTAAGTTTGGCATTTGTAATTTTGTCGATACACTCACTCAACAAGTGCTTTCGCAGCAGTATAATTGCAGCAGCACCATAAAAATACGCTCACAGGCAATGAGCGCAGATCAACACGCAGCGGCATGTGATGCAATGCAAGCTGAAGAAACGCTCTTTCATAATGAGTTAGCCACAAACCGCATACCTGTAGCCGATGACTTTAACCGTTTTTTATTCGTCAATATTTTTGATAGCAGCAATGACTACAGCAAATATGCGAAAGCCATTTTTGGCATTGATACTAATAACGGGGGTATGTATTTAGAAGGTGATCCAGCTAATACCGATAACCAAGCCAACTTTGTAGCGTATGAAGCAAGCTATGCAAAAGCGGATCATTTTGTTTGGAACTTAGAACACGAGTACGTTCATTATTTAGATGGCCGCTATAACTTGTATAGCAATTTTAATTCGCCAACCGAAGATATTGTATGGTGGTCTGAGGGTGTTGCAGAATACATTGCTAATCAAAGTGACAACCAAGCGGCAATAAATACCATTAAAAACGGACAACGTTTTACCCTAACGCAAATATTTTCCACCAACTATGAAGGTTTTGACCAAGATAGAATTTATCGTTGGGGCTACTTAGCGGTGCGTTTTATGTTTGAACGCCACAAAGAACAACTTAGCACCATGCTCACAGATACACGCCAAGGCAATTGGCTAACATATAAAAATAAAACGCAACAATGGGCGAATGCCTACCAAAGTGAATTTGTGCAATGGTGCGATCAGCTAGTATATGGTACGCCGTTAAATATTGCACCGAGTGCAAACATAAACGGGCCATATTCAAGCTTAGAAAACTTACCGATTAAATTTTCAAGTATGAATAGTTACGATAGTGACGGAAGCATTGTTAGTTATCTATGGCATTTTGGCGACGGCACAAGCAGTACAGTTGCAAATCCAACGCATACATACGCTTTGCCTGGCCAATATAGCGTATCGTTGACCGTCACCGATAACGATGGCGACATTGATATGGCCACAATTATTGCAACCGTAGAGGAAAATACTCAAGGGAATAAACAAACACTTATAAATGGTCAAACGATTACTATTTCTCAAGCGCAAAACGAAAAATTACTTTTTGATTTTGATGTACCCATTGGCGCTAGCGAATTAACGTTCAGCTTAAGTGACGGTACTGGCGATGCCGATTTATACATTAGCTATGGGTCTGAGCCAACATTGTCAGACTATGACTGTCGTCCATATCTTGAGGGAAATAACGAGCAATGTATTTTTAACCCTACCCGTGCTGGACGCTATCACGTTATGGTAAATGGTTATAATAACTATAACAATGTATCGCTCAACGCATCGTATACAGAAGCTCAAAGCACTCTGCCCGATGCTTGTGCAACTTCATCAGGGCAAAGCAATGGCCGTCTCGACGATGGTGACGTTATATGCTTAAGTAACAGCGGCCCTAGATGGTTTGCTATTGCTGATGTAAATAGCCAGTCGGGTATTACAATTACCACAGCTAATGGGTCGGGTAATATTGATTTAAGTTACGCTAACAGTACTTGGCCTAATGGCAGTAACGAAATTGCCCACTCTGTAAATAGTACAAATAATGAGTGTATTTTTATTCGCGATCAAAAACAGTTTTGGGGGTACCTAAAAGTATCTGGAAACAGTGAAGGCGCAAGTTTAGTGGTCGACTTTAATAGTTCGGGTTGCCGATAACCTATGGTGTTGTTTAAGCGAAAAGCCAATGGGCTTTTCGCTTTTTAGGCGTTTAACTCACTAACCTTAAACCTAACATCACAAGCATAACAACATTCACAATCACACCAATTAAAAAGAAATAACTGCGTGGACTTGGGTTTTTCTCAGTGGCAATAGCGTAATACAGTGCCATATGAAGTAAACGTGCAATAACGTAAACCCAAATACAGATTGCGAAAACCGAGCTGTGATAATTAATTACAAAAGCAAATAAAACCGTTCCTATAAATAACGCACTATTTTCTAATGTGTTATGAAAGGTACGATGTGCCCTAAATATAAAACTCTCATGAGATAAGCCTTTATCTATTTTCCCTGGCACTGCATTTGGCTGTTTAGCTTTGCTAAAAGTAGCCACAGCCCATTGAACTAATATCATAATTAAATAGAGGTAAAATGCTAAAAACGCAGAGTGAGCGATATCTGTCATGGTTTTTTCCTTTTCATTGTTATTGGAGTAACTAGTTCAGCAATTATTAAGCCAAATTTAACTTATTGATATAAAACTTACGATATAAGTATGAACCGCTTCAAATCTAAAAACCAATACTAATAGCGTATTTTAAAAATTTTATTTGAGTATTTATTCTAATTATTGTCTTATATAGCTATTGGTAACTGAACGGTAGAATTAACATGACTAATAAAGTAGCTAACTATTTAGCAAGTATTGCTCTTGTGAGCTTTGTATCATCACCGGTGTTGGCAGCTCCCCCACATATAGGGCAAGTTGAAAATTTATCGCAATTGCCCAATTATAAAGACGTAACCACCATTAAACGTAATTTTGCCAAAGAAGTAGCGTTAAATTACAGTGTATTAAATTACGATATTAAACAAACACTCAACCAATACAAACTCACTTTAGATGCTGATCAATTACCTGCTTTGGGAATGCATTCTAAATATAATTCACGCATGGCAAATAGTGCGCTGCAACAACTTAAAGGATTACCAGAAAATACAGGCAATTTGTTACAAGTTCGTTTAGCCAGCGATAAAATGTTAGCGGCTTGGCAACACGGCGAAAGCCCTTTATTTGCATATGCTCCAAAAGGCGATGATAAACAATGGGCCGAGATTGAAGCATTCGATCAATTTGGTGATGTTCATTACCTCAGTGCCGATGAAATGCCGAGTCAACCTGTATTTGTTATTGAGTTAAATCAACAAAAAGTACAAAACGCTGGTATAGCAGTGATGAGAAGTATTTTGTCTGCCGAAAAGTTTAAAAAAGATACATTGAGTTCGTTAAATCAGATGCGTAATGAGCAGCCATTACAAACAAGTGTGTTGAAAAAAATACGCTTAGAAGATGACAAAGAACCTTGGATCTCAGGAAGTGCTGAAGTTTACGCCATTGTAACTGGCATCGACCCTACCAGAGATGAACCAATACTGGATGTCGTTGATTTACCTTATTTAGATCATGACAACATCGATTACACTCCTAACCAAGTGCTAATTCATTGGCAGCGTTATCGTTGGCAGGCCGTTGATTTGCTTTTAATGGAGCAAGATGACAACACCAACTATAAAACCTTAGCAATGAAATTATTAGAAATTTCAGAGCATGTTTTGGCAAGTATTCCTGACATACAAGCGCAGGGATACACCGTTATACCTAAACTGACCAATGAGCTACTTCAAGCTATGCCAGATAAGTGGTTTATAAATAACGACGATTATATAGATGTTTTTTATACACTTTTTGAAAATAAAGACTATATTGATTACAAAGGTGCAAGCAGTAATACCACCATTAGTGTATCGCCTTTGGAAATTAACCCACGTCAGTAAAACAACTAACCACTGTTTGGCACTTTTGTCCAAGCAGTGGTTAACTATTAATCATTATTCCCGCAGTTTAAGTGTAATAGCAACAACGCCATGATCTGTACTTAAGTCGTCACGTTCAAACTCTGGGTTAATTAGGTGCCTATCATAGTTATGATAATCTTTGACTTCAAAAAAGCTGTCATCGTAGCCCGAGTCAAACTCGCAAGATAACAAAATATAATCTAGCACCGAACTACTCGCACCAAAGTAATGCGTTGCTTTACGCACAGGGGGAATCAAGCTATCCGATTGTGAGTGCGTATGCTGTGTTGTTTCAGTAGAGGTTTCAGGCGTTGTATCAGGTATATTTAGTTATAACTTTTGAAATAACTGCCATGCATCGTTCAAACAATATTTAGCAAGATAGCTTTTACAATCATAAGCAGGAGCAAAACGCAGCGTATTCGTTAGTAAATGGCTTAATACACCATCGGCTAAGTCATTATTAAAATCCCCCATTAATATCATTGGTTGTTGCGTAGTTTCACGCCGAGCAATTATTTCAACCATTAATAGCGCAGCTTCACTGCCACGCTGAATAGTTGAGCCCCAGCTACCGGCTACACTTGCTTTTAGTATTTCGATAATGTTTTTTTCAGGTGTGAGATCTTTATTATGCTCATCCACCTCAATCATCGATCGCTTTGATTTAAAGTGCACGACGTAACAGTCGGTATTACCTATATGAGGCAAAGTTAGCGTTGCTCTGAGTACCTTGCGGCTAAATGTAAAATCATTAAGGCCAAGGGTATTTGCAAGCTCGCTATTGTGCTCAACACTCATAACCTCGACAAGAGGATATTTAGAGGCAAGAGCCACCACCGGACGTTTGTAAATAAAGTCGTCAATTACTTCAGGTTCATCAACTACCGCGAAATGACTGTATCCCTGCGCTTTTACTAACTCTTTTAATGATTCAATACTAAATACTTCTTGAAAACCAACCACATCAGGCTGATGCTCAGTTAGGTAATCAACAATCCAGCGCTGCTTTTTAGCCCATTGCACTGCGGTATAAATACGCTCAAACTCATAATAAGCATTGGGTGGCTCAAGGTAATTAAATAAGTTAAATGTGGCTATTTTCAGCGTTGTATTAGTAATATTCAAGTCGTCTACTGTGGCTTTTAAAGGTGTTGTTGTTTGTGATTCATGGTTGTTGATAAGGCTGCCCTAATGAGTATACAAAAATCTAAGCAATTAATGTTTTTAATAATAACGCTATAAATAAACCCTTAAAAGCATTTTTAGTTAAACGATTTTTAATGTTTGTATACATTTCATGCAAACGCACTACCTCCCCTTTAAATTTATATACAAGTTGGTATGCTACGCGGCCTTTTTTAATAAAATTGGTACGAAAGCCAAGGGGCGGCTAACGCTGCAAGGCACTTAATATAAGTGGCAGCAATAATACAGGCATCGCGTTATAAAACGTTAGATGTAACTTTAAATAGCAATATGCAAAAGTACTATTAAGGTCAATTATGCGATTAGGACCAGGACTACTCGTCACCGCTGCCTTCATTGGACCAGGGACAATAACGACCGCCAGCGTGGCGGGTGCAAACTTTGGTTTTGCATTAATATGGACATTACTGTTTTCAGTTATTGCCACCATATTATTACAATCTATGGCGGCGCGCCTTGGTGTAGCCACCGGGCAAGATTTAGCGCAAGCACTCAGAGCTAACATTGAAACCCCCTTATTTAAAACCCTTGCTATTTTCTTAGTGATCAGCGCCATTGGTGTGGGTAGCGCTGCCTACGAAGCTGGTAACTTAAGTGGTGCCAGTATGGGATTAATTGAAATATTCCCTCACGTTAATCCCCAGCTTTGGACACCCTTAATTGCCTTTTTAAGTGCGGTATTACTGTATAGCGGTAAACATAAAGTGGTTGAAAACGCGCTTATTCTACTAGTGATTTTAATGAGCCTAGTGTTTATTTCTACTTTGGTAATGGCGGCACCATCGCTGAGTGAAGTACTAGCGGGATTCATTCCAAGTATGCCTGAGGGTTCAATTACCACCGTATTAGCATTAGTAGGCACAACTATAGTGCCGTATAACTTGTTTTTGCATTCGGGGATATTGGCTGCTCGCCATGACAGCAAAAGTGATAAGGAAAAAATGATTAGAGAGACCAATATCGATACCGGTGTCTCTATCACCCTAGGGGGTATTATTACTCTGGCAATACTATCGACTGCCTCAGTAGCCTTTTATGGCACTGATGCAGGGCAAATTAGCGCTGCAAACATGGCCGTACAGCTTGAACCATTACTTGGCGATGCTGCTCATTACTTTTTTGCTATCGGTTTATTTGCCGCTGGCTTAACCAGTGCCATTACAGCACCACTTGCGGGTGCATATGCCGTATGCGGTATGTTAGGTTGGTCAAATAAAATGGATAACACCCGCTTTAAAAGCGTCGCTATTGTTATTTTATTGTTTGGTGCAGCAGTCGCCTCACTCGGTTTAGACCCTGTTGCGGTAATTATATTTGCCCAAGCGGCTAATGGCTTATTATTGCCCATAGTCACAGCCTACCTTGTTTGGCTAGTTAACCAAAACTCAGTAATGGGTAAATACACTAACTCACTGTTAGTAAACTTACTGATTTTACCGGTGTTAATACTTATTTTTGGCTTAAGTGGTTACAAACTAATAAGCTTAATTTTTTAACAACAATAGTAAATAGATAAACACATAAAAGCCGCTGCTTTGAACAAACAGCGGCTTTTTATTATATCGTGTATAGCTTTTTAAAGCTCGTTACATTCGCCCTTACCGCTATTGGCTTTTATTAGCTTTGCAAAGGTATAACTGCCAATTGCTCCGGCAAGCAACTGCGCATAAAACCCCCAACCTCTCGCACCGGCTATAATGGTAATATTCATAATCGACTCAATCGCTATTAAAGCTGTCGCAAATGCTACAATGCCAGCAGTAACAAATAACTGAGTACCTTGTTTTTGCCGCTTTTTAACAATAAACCATGTGACTAAAAAAGCGATAATCAGGGCAATGGCAATAATAGCGCCATAGGTGGGCAGTAACCCTAACCAGTCCTCAAGGGTTAATTTAACACGATCATTAAAGCCTACCACAACACCCACATTCACTAATTGATTGACAACGTATTGACTATGAAACAAGCTAGCAAATGTAAATGTAAGTAACCAAGAAACTAAAAATGACGGGAGTATACGTGTTAAAAACGACATGGTTATCTCAACTTAAAATCAAACTTTTTCTTTACACTAGCAAAGGCTTGCAGGGTAAACAATCTATAAATTGTATTATGCTATTATCACTTTTAGCGTTTTTTGTTCACGCTCATGCCGCACTACCCAAAGAGCAATACACTATCAATACCTTGGCAACTGGGCTTAATTCACCTTGGAGCATGGTAAAACTCCCAAACGAAATCTGGTTAATCACAGAACGTAATGGCGATATCGTTATCATTAAAAATAACCAACAAACCAGAGTTAAATTAGATTTAGAAGGTTTATACGTGGCAGGCCAAGGTGGTTTGCTCGATGTGGTATTGGCACCTAATTACAATGACTCAAAAGAAATTATTTTCACTTATGCCCAAGGTAATCTTGATGCTAACCGACTGGTAATAGCCAAAGCCACCTTTGATGGGGAAAATTTTTCAAAGCCAAAAGTTGTTTACAAGATCACCACCGATAAGGACACTCCACAGCATTACTCTGGCCGCGCGCTTGTACTGCCCGATAACAGCGTATTATTTTCAAGTGGTGATGGCTTTGACTACCGCGAGCAAGCACAGGTTATAACCAGTCAATTGGGTAAAGTATTACGGATTAACTTAAACGGAACAATACCTACCGACAACCCGTTTATTAACCATAAAAACCTCAACGCACATGCTGTATACTCACTCGGACATCGTAATCTACAAGGTTTGGTTTATGATTACGATACACAGCAAATTGTTAGCCATGAGCACGGCCCCGCGGGTGGCGACGAACTCAATTATTTAACGGCTGGCACCAATTACGGTTGGCCGGTAATCACTAACGGAGATGACTACTCGCAAGCACGTATTTCACCGTTTCGAGACTACCCCGGAATGGCTAAACCAACTGTAGATTGGACGCCTTCAATCGCCCCATCAGGCATGGCGTATTATGGCTCTAAGCATGCAGCCTTCCCTTCTTTGCAACAGCATGTGCTAATCACTACTCTGGTCGATAAAAAGCTCTACAGTGTGAATTTAGCGAATGGTGAGTTCACCCAATCGCATATTTCCCCAGAGGCGTCTGGTCGATTAAGAGATGTGTTTGTTACTACTGAAGGTAATTTAGCGATATTAACCGATGGCAAAGAGGCAAAACTAACACTAATAACACCAATGTAATTAGTGTTATTAGTTTAGTACCATAATTATAACCGTTATTAACATCAAGTGATGTTTGAGTAATGGTACGTATTTAATATTAATCAGTGGTCAATATTAGTTGGCCGCTGCGAACTTGGGCTACCAGATTCGATAAAATCATTCATCCCAATCAGGGTATTGCTTCGGTTTTGTACCACTTTCGAGCACCACTCTAGGATAAAAGATATCAGGCTTTTCACTAAAGCGTTTTTTTCTGCTTTTATTTATTTGAAATAACCAGCTATCACCATAATCAAACATATAATAAAGCTTTTTACCCTTAACTTGTGAGAGTATGCTATCAATTGTTTCTTGGGTTACATTATCATCATTACATACTATATGTTGCGCGCTTCTAGAATAATAAGAGTTACCAATACAAAAATCATACATATGATCGTCATCAAAGCCTACAGCACACAAAATTGTCTGGTGTAATTCATCCAAGCTATAGTCAATAGGGATTTCTAAAACACATTCCCATTCATTATAAGCGTGCATACCATCAAGTAATTTTATCTTTAACGTTTCAATCATACTCAGTCTCCCTGTTATCTTTATTGAACGAATTGCCTATTTAAACGGACGGCTATTTTAATTGAACGAACAAAACTGCGCTACTAAAGTTACTTTTTGTAATGATCTTAAAAATAAAAATAAAAAGGACAGGCATATATTTTTGTTAAAAAATTAAGTACCTCTTACAATGTAATAAACCTCATCTTTGTTTTTACACACGACTCGCCACAGTGTGTTGAGTTTAATTGCTTGAAAAGAGTTTTAGGCAAAACCAAAGAAAGCTAGGTGATTAATATTGTTGAAGAATCTATTTTTTAATTACTGATGTACTAATGCAAAATGCTGCTAACCTGCACCTTTGTACCATTTTACATCGTTGATGGCGGCGTGCTGCTTTAATCGTTGTTTGCTGCCTGCAAAATTTGAATACTGCTGTCTGAAATGTTGAATTGATTCAAATCAACATAGACCATGCAACTAAGCACGGCGGTTTGATTTAATAATGCTTGTGACTACTTTTACCAACTTATGTCATATAACCTTTCTCGCCATTTAGCGATGATCTCATTTAAAAAAAGTAAACTTGCCTCATCTAATCGCTCACCACTTAAATAGCGATCAACTAAAAAATGGGCCATTATAAAGTTGATACCAGCGTTTAATGACTTCATCGTCAGGCCAATCAGGCGCTTTTCGCCGATTGACGTTGACCCGATCTTCCGCACCCATTTTAAGAATAAATCCGCTGATATTTTTCACCCAAGCAATCAATAATGGTTTGATTGCGCGGTTGCATATTCGCCACTATGGGTGGTTTATCTGGTATGTACATGATGATGATATGCTCGAACACCCAGCGTGCCGTGGGGCGTTGGCCCGGCTTGTATTTCATTGTGGGGAAGTAGCAGTTTTTCTCGACCAAGGTTTTGCGAATTTGATGCTCTAACCCCGCGTACACCATTAGGCAGCAAGTCATTACCATGAGTAACGCTTCAATGCGCTCAGGCTTTTTCAGGTAAATAGCGCTCGTAAGGAAGTCGGGACTTTTCAAGAATCGAAAGCCTTTTTCTACATTCTGCTGCGCTTTGTAGCTGCTCAGCAAGTTTGCCATGTCAAGATGGTCGCTAACATCATTGGTGGCAATAATGAACAAACCCAGTTGTTGTAAAGCGGCTTTTCTGGATGCCAGTGGTGTGCATAATGCACCCGTAATCTGGTATTCGATACGCTCAGGAGATTGTCCGAGTTTAGGGCGTCCTGCTCCCTTAAAAATGGCTACTTCAACAACATGTGCATCCACATCACAGACCGCTTGTTTACCTCGCCATTTTATGAGGGCGCTTTGTGCGTCTTTTTCGCAAGCGAAGCGTTGTTGGCACAGTTTTTTAAAGCTTTTGCGGGCAACTTCTCCGGCTTTTAGCATACGCTTGTTCAGGTTATGCTGCTCTCGCTTATACGCCTGCTCACGGCGAATGAGTAGCCATTTTTGTTTCACCCCCCCGTATTCACTGTCATAACTGACGCCTTCATAGCCAGGTGAGATAGGGGTGAAATTCAAGTTAGGCGCTTGCTTAACAAGGGTTTTGGCTTCTTTGAGGGTTTGCGGTACCCGCGTAATGAACAGTTGGCCTTGAGTATGTAAATCTTTAATGGTTTCTTGCACATACAAGGCGGCATCGGCGACCAAGTAGCGGCTGGCTTGCGCGGCTTTTAAACTGCCAATATGCGCTTTTACAATCTGTTTAAAGCCTTCCATGTCATTACTGTTGCCACTGGCAGGCTTCATATAAACCGGTATGCCGGATTGGTTCTCACAGATAAGATTGAGTATCACTTGGTTGAGCTCAGGGCGATGGTCGCGCGAATAACCTTTCGCGATACGGATAGGTTTTGGTTCGTCATCATCAGGCTCGCTTGTCGCCTTGCCATCGTAATGAAAGCTTGTCGAATCAAGATGTAAGGCTTGGGTTTGCAACCCTAATTTCTCTACCACTGCCTCACCCAATTGCTGATACAGCTTCGATACGCCGTATTCATATAAGGTGTCTAAACAGCGACCGAGCGCATCGTCGTTGATGTGCTCAGGTAATACGCCTTCACCAATTAATCTATCAAGCGGCTTGCCTTGAAAATACTCGCTGTACATATGCAGTGTGCGGCCAGTGAAACCTAGGCCGTTTAGCACCATAGCCAACACTAATTGACCACAACTGATGTTGCGCTCAGGCGCCACGCCACCGAGTGCGTTATCAATAATATCGACAAAACCTAGATCGTGACAAAATCCAGCAACTAAGCCGTGGTGTTCGAGTTTTTGGGCATAAGGGATAGACATAAATACGCGCTCTCAAAAGAGAGTAATAGATCAAATATGGGGATCGCCGTCAAGTATTTTTTTAACAGTAACAGTTTGAGTGGTCGATTAACGAACAATTTTAATTCAAGTTTAGGGTGCGAAATAACAGATAGAAGAGTCCTTTAGAGACTTAAAAAACACACGTGATGGCTTGAACTTACGTCATTGTCGTAGCTATGAAAAAGGCCGCTTGAATGTCGCATTATTGATTGCATTAATTGCTAATTTTATCCTTTGGCTAGCAGGTTTAACGGCAAAAATATTGAATGTGCATAGAAGCTTTCAGGCGAATACGATAAAAGATAGAAACGTGCTGTCTTGTTTTAGTTTAGGAACGCAATACTTCGAAAAATTTGGCTATAAAATAAAATTGAAAACGTTTTTAAAAGCACTCAACCAACTAAATAAGGATTGCCGTGAGTGCTTATAGCTTGGATAAAAAATGTGGGGTTCCCACAGGACCTGACCCTGTGTATCTCCAGGCACTCTTTGCTCCAGTAATGTGATGAGCATACTTAAAGCCATGCTCTATTTTAGATATTAATAACTCACGTTCCCTGATGGAAATTTTTCAGCTAATAGAACCAAAGAATTTATCAACCCTTCATGATAAACATTTTTATTTAATAAAATGGAATATGATTTACTATCAGTTACCCATGATAAAGAGGTTTCTGCGTTACCATGTTCATCTTGCTTTACAATAATGATACCAGGATTACCATTGATATGAATATTAATAGCATCTCTGTCCATTATCACGCCACTACTTTCATCTGAAAAACCCCATTCATCAATAACCAAAATACCAAACTCTGGATTTTTTACAATTCGGGTCAGAGAGTCCCAGCCCTTACCTTTAATAAAGTTACCACTAGAGGACTCTAAAACCAAACTCTTTTCACTAGTAATGATCGAGGTTAAGTCTGCCTTTTTGAATGAGTTAACATTTGATATTTTATTTGGAACTATGGCTGATAAAGTTGCTCTATCCGATAAAGCTTGTTTTAAAAGCAGGCTTCTCATTTTAGAAATTTTAAAGTCAGAATCATGCTGAATATATTCAGCAATTAATTTGTTAAAATCCCTAATTTCTGAAGAGTCGACTTCAACATAACCAAAGTTATTCGTACTCTCGATATCATTCAAATAAGACTTACTTTCATTTTTATTAGCTATACTCATTTCCTCTTTTGAAAATGAGTATATGGAAACACCATTGGGTTCATTTATTGATTTCTGGCTCTTTTCATTTAGGAAAGGGTTATTCTCATCTACAATAATTGATGGTTCAGCAAAAGTGAGTCCACTACTAATAAATAAGCCACTAAAAACAATATTTCTTATTGAAGTATTCATTTACTATTCTTCCTTTTAAAATTCACTTAAATTGCAATCAATCGCGTAAGAATTCTTGTAGTGGTAAAGACCTGGTGATTTACCCCACCAATGCTTGCCTCTGACTTCGTATTTTCCGGTTAAGCCTAAAGCACCATGACTATCAGATGCAATGGAGTGCCATTGAACTTCCCAGTTATCTCCTGCAATTATATTATGAGCACTATCTCGATTTTCACCAAATCTTAAATGCCATGAACTAGTTGCTCTAGAGGATTGAGGCCAGCCCCACGTAAGGCTTTCCCAACCAACTTCAGCAATGGGAACATAGCAATTAGAACGACTAAAGGCAGATACAGCAGCTTGAGATGGAACGGCATAAATTCCCACAAGAAAAAGTGGAAGTAAAAATTTTTTATTAAATTTCATTAAAACTCCTTTTAAATTAATCAACCCAAAGCATACATAAAAGTAACTATATAGCAACAAAAAATCAAAATAAGAGAGCGTAAAATAAGCAGTTGAACATTTTTAATATCGATGATATTTTTTAAAAGTCGGTACGGTTTATGTTACTCAACACTTTCATACAATACCGAAAGGATATATATAAAATATAAAAAGGATTACCAATGAAATATAAAACGGTTTACTTCGCATTATTATTATCTACATCAAGCTCATTTGCAGCAGATGTATTAATGAAAGAAAAAGCAATCTTTGTCGACCAGTTCGCTATTACTCCATATACGGAATCATCAAGTAATATAGAAAAAACTAATGTTAAACGTGAAGCTTTAAGTAATATCAACTACTCCTGATGGCAGCCAATATATCAACTTAGCGACAGACGAAGATTTACGTATTTTTAAATCTGCGTTAGATAAAGTGCGTACTTCAGCTTTAACTGAACAAGAAAAGAAAAAGGACAGGCATATATTTTTGTTAAAAAATTAAGTACTTCTCTCAATGTAATAAACCTCATCTTTGTTTTTACACACTACTCGCCACAGTTTATGGAATCCAGTTTGAACAACTTGTTAGTGCTTGATTTTCATATGATACTCATACATATCCTCACAGACAGTTATGAAACCCAATCGTAAATATAGTTGCAATGCAGGATTATCCTTTAACACTGTGAGTGACACGATCTTTGACTCAGCACCATTCAATACTTGCTGAATAATGCCTCGCCCATAACCTTTATTTTGATGGTCAGGGTGTATTTGAATTTGCATTATCTCAACTTCGAGTTCAGTTGACTCGTATTTGAGAGTACCGACTAATGCGTTTTTATAATGCACCAAATACGAACAATGATATTTATCATCAAGCCTAATTTCATGCTCTTTATCAGACAAGAATTGTCCAGATTTTTCTAAATGCTCAACCATAGTTAACTTGCGCAGAGCTAGTAGATAATCGCGATCTGATTTTGTTGCTTGTTGAAACTCAAATCTCATCGGCTTCCTCTAAGGTACTAATAGTGTGACATACGGACTCAAAAGAAAAAAAGGCGAGTCCATATATCACTTTTTAGCTGCCCGTCTCAGGTGATAAAGTTAGTAATGGTAATGACATGAAATTATCGTAATTGCCTGATTATCAACCGCATAAACCACCCTATTTGTGTCATCAATTCGACGTGACCAAAAACCTGATAAGTTTTCTTTTAATGGTTCGGGCTTACCAATACCTTCGAATGCCGAACGCTTTACGTCATTAATGAGCTTGTTGATACGTTTAAGCGTCTTTTTATCTTGGGTTTGCCAATACAAATAATCACCCCAAGCTTCATCAGTCCAGGATAACAAACGCTGACTACTACTCATCTATCAGCTCTCGGGCCGTTGTTTGACCTGCTCGATACTGTGCGATTGAACGATTCAAGTGCTTTGCATTTTCAGGTGAGCGAAGTAGGTGAACAGTTTCCATCAGACTATTGTAATAGTCCAAGGACATCACAACTGCATCTTCTGAGTCTCTGCGCGTAATTACCGTTGTATCAGCATCATTTACCACACCGTCTAATACTGCTTTTAAACCATTTCTAGCTTCTGTAAAAGATACGATTCTCATACAACCTCCACATGTACGTGATATGGAACAAGTATAGCCATTGCAATTATACTTGTACAGTAAGCTGGACGTGATTTGTGGGTAATTTTTTATGGCAGCTATTTTTTAAATTTAACGCGCTAAAGCACGTCTTACATTAAATATTGCGCTGACAGTGGTTACAAAATGAAGATCCATGTGAGCGTAAGATAAATCCTGGCTAAAGCCGCCCGCTAGATGATGCTTGCAAGAATCATAGGCTCAAAACTTAGCTTTCGCTAAATTTACATTATTGAACCTTGTAACTTTTTTCTTATATCTACAATAAAAAAAAGCCGCTGTTCGTTAAAACAGCGGCTTTCTTTCTAAAGCTTATAGCTAAAAACTGACAGCTATTATTTTACATTTTACCAATTACTTCTAAACCACCCATGTATGGGCGAAGTACTTCTGGTACGACTACTGAGCCGTCGGCTTGTTGATAGTTTTCTAGTATAGCAACAAGCGTGCGGCCAACCGCTAAACCCGAGCCGTTTAGGGTGTGTAAAAGCTCTGGTTTTTTAGCGCCTTCACGGCGAAAACGTGCTTGCATACGGCGCGCTTGAAAATCACCCATGTTTGAACATGATGAAATTTCGCGATACGTGTCTTGTGCCGGTAACCATACTTCTAAATCGTATGTTTTTGCTGCGCCAAAGCCCATATCGCCCATACATAAAATTACTTTGCGGTATGGCAGTTCAAGCGCTTGCAGGATTTGCTCAGCATGACCTGTTAGCTCTTCGAGTGCTTGCATTGAATCTTCAGGTTTTACAAGTTGTACAAGCTCTACTTTATCAAACTGGTGCTGACGAATTAAACCGCGTGTATCGCGACCATAGCTGCCTGCTTCACTTCTAAAACAAGGAGTGTGCGCTGTTAAGCGAATAGGTAACTCGCTTTGCTCGTAAATTTCATCACGTGCGCTGTTGGTAAGCGGTACTTCTGCCGTAGGAATAAGGCTAAAGCCTGGTTGTTGCTCGCCATCGTCATTTACAAGGCCTAATGTGTGGAATAAATCGCCCGCAAATTTAGGCAATTGGCTAGTACCATATAGGCTTGCACTATTGACTAAATACGGTACATACATTTCTGTGTAACCGTTTTTGTCTGTGTGGGTGTCTAGCATGAATTGCGTCAGAGCACGGTGCATGCGCGCAATTTGGCCGCGCATTACTGTAAAACGTGCGCCACTGATTTTAACGCCCATTTCAAAGTCTAGGCCGTTTAGGTCTTGCCCTACATCAACGTGATCTTTTACTTCAAAATTGTACTTTTTAGGGGTGCCCCACGTTAAAATTTCTACGTTGTCGTCTTCGTCAGCGCCGACTGGTACGGATTCGTCCGGTAAGTTTGGGATCGCTAAAGCAATTTGCTTAATTGCTTCTAACACTTGGTCTTGCTCAGCTTTAGCAGCGTCTAATTCGCTGCCTAGGTTTGCAACGGCATCAAGCAATGGCTGTGCGTCTTCGCCTTTTGCTTTTGCTTGGCCAATGGCTTTAGCACTGGCATTACGTTGACTTTGAAGCTCTTGCGTTTTTACTTGTAATGTTTTGCGTTTTTCTTCAAGTTCAGTCACTAGTGCCACATCGAGCTCATAACCACGGGCGGCTAAACGTGCGGCAGTTTGTTCGACATCTTGACGTAAATATTTAGAATCTAACATGTTAGTTTTTAACCTTTTTGCATTACTAGCTGAAGGCCCAGCCAAGCCATAAAAATACACACCATCACGTTTAAGATGATATTGAGGGCCATTTTAAAAAAGTGACCTTGTTGTAATAACAACAACGAATCCATTGAGAATGTTGAAAAGGTGGTTAATGCGCCTATAAAGCCAATTCCGATCAGCGTTTTAGCGGGGCTGGCAGCAATTATCTCTTTTTCGATTAGGCCGTATAACACCCCCATCAACAATGAACCCAGAATATTAACTGCCAACGTGCCAAAAGGGAATCCCCTACCGAGGAGTTTTAGCATGGTTTCGCTAATAAAAAACCGTAAACAGGCTCCAGAAGCTCCACCGAGGGCAATCATCATGTAAAGTTTAATCATGCTCATAACGTTTTATTGGGCTTTGTGCGTCGCGCTCTTTTAAATAATCGAGCTTTTGTTTAATTTTTTGCTCAAGTCCACGATCACTTGGCTGGTAATAGTGTTTACTCTGTATTTCTGGTGGTAAATATTTTTCACCGGCAGCAAACGCACCCTCTTCGTTATGCGCATAACGATACTCTGCACCGTAACCTAACTCTTTCATTAAATTGGTGGGCGCATTGCGTAAATGCTCTGGCACTGGGTAGCTTGGCTCGTTTTTAGCATCTTCTTTGGCTTGATTAAACGCCATATACACCGCATTGCTTTTAGGCGCGCTGGCTAAATACAAGGTGGCCTGTGCAATGGCCCGTTCGCCTTCACTTGGGCCAACACGTTGGAATATATCCCACGCGTTTAAAGCGACTTCCATGGCTCGCGGATCGGCGTTGCCAATGTCTTCGGTGGCAATGGCCAGTAAGCGCCTTGCAACATAAAGTGGGTCGCCGCCACCGGCTAAAATACGGCAGTACCAATAAAGCGCGCCATCAGGGGAGCTGCCACGCACTGATTTATGAAACGCCGAGATTAAGTCGTAAAATTCATCGCCGCCTTTATCGTACTTGGCTAAATGGGTCGGTAATACTTGGCTCAGTACTTGTTCATCTACATTAAATTGGCCGTTTTGCTCGGTGGATAAATCGACCGCTTGCTCTAATAAATTAAGCACCTTGCGCGCATCGCCACCACTGGCTTGGCACAGCGCCTGTTTGGCGTTGTTAGCAATCACGATGTGTTTTTGGCTTAGTTGCTCGTCTTGTTTAAGTGCGCGCTCTATTACTGTGTATAAATCGCTTTCCTGCAAAGATTTTAATACATACACCCGTGCGCGAGATAAAATTGCGTTATTTAATGCAAATGACGGGTTTTCAGTGGTTGCACCAACAAATATAAAAGTGCCATCTTCAATGTGGGGTAAAAACGCGTCTTGCTGTGATTTGTTAAAACGGTGTACCTCATCAACAAACATTAAGGTGCGTTGGCCACGGCTTTGTAGGTTATCGCGTGCTTGAATTACGCTATCGCGTATATCTTTTACCCCTGCGGTGACTGCCGACATTTGAATCAGTTCTGCATCGGCGTGGTTGGCAATAATTTGCGCCAGCGTGGTTTTACCTACCCCTGGCGGGCCCCATAAAATTAAACTATGGCAGCGCCCAGCAATAATGGCTTGATGCAGCGGTTTATCCGCACCGAGTAAATGTTGCTGCCCTATGTAATCGTTTAGCGATAAAGGGCGCATACGGGCAGCGAGTGGGCGTACATCGGGCCCAAAGTTAAAACCTAAGTTACTCACCGTTACTCTGATCGTCTATTTCTACGCCCGCTGGCGGGGTAAATTCAAAAGTTGTTTTATCAAGCTCAGTATTAACCTGTGCATTGCTAAATGTAAACGCAGACAGCTGGCCTGAGTTATCTTTAACCACAAGTTTTGCAAGCCCTTGCTCGTTGCTGGCAAAGCTAATATCAAGCTGCTCTACTTGGCTTTCAACCCCCTTATTTGGGGTAATACTAAAGCCTAAATCGGTAGCGAGTACGCTGTATTTTTCCCACTGGGCTGGGTCTTTAGAGGTAAGCAATATAAACGGTGTAGAGTCAATTATACCACTGGTTTTCATAATGGTTACTTGCTCGGCAAAACTGTCAAAGTAATAGGTTTTATCGCCGTTTGATACAAATAATGTGTTTTCTGGCTTTGTTTGCTGCCAGCGGATCATTAATGGCTGTTGCAGCGCAATATTGCCCTCGCCTTGCATTACTGCTTGGCCTTCTCCATCGGTTACCTGTTGCTTAAATTGCGCTTTAAAGCTTTTTAAGGTCGATAACTTATCTTGTAATGCTTGGCTATCATCAGCAAAGCTCGGCATAGCAATTAAACTGCCCAGTACAACGAATACACTTGTTAATTTTTTCATTAATTTGCTCCATTAGGTACTAATACATCGCGTGCGCCGTTGTGACCTGGGGCACTTACGATACCTGATGTTTCCATTTGTTCTACCAGTCGTGCAGCACGATTATAACCTACACGTAGCTTACGCTGCACTGACGATACCGATACTTTTCCAGTTTCAATTACAAAACTGACTGCTTCATCGTATAACGGATCGGATTCTTCATCGCCATTTTCACTCGCTTCCCCTGGTAATAGAATATCTTCGCTGGCATCGCCATTTAAAATTTCATCTATATAATTGGGCTTAGCACGGGCTTTCCAATCATTTACCACCGCATGCACTTCATGGTCGTCTACAAACGCGCCATGTACACGCTCAGGTACGCTAGTGCCTGGTGGTAAATAAAGCATGTCACCCATACCGAGTAAGTTTTCTGCACCTTGTTGGTCAAGTATGGTACGCGAATCTATTTTACTTGATACTTGAAACGCCATACGCGTAGGAATATTCGCTTTAATTAAACCGGTTATTACATCAACCGATGGGCGCTGTGTTGCCAAAATTAAGTGAATACCTGCCGCACGGGCTTTTTGTGCAATACGCGCTATAAGCTCTTCTACTTTTTTACCTACAATCATCATCATGTCGGCAAATTCATCAATCACGACTACTATGCTAGGAAGCTTACCAAGCTCATCGGGTCCCTCTTGCATGCCATCGGTGTCTTTAAACAGTGGATCCATAATCGGGTAACCCGCTTCTTTGGCTTCCAATACTTTTTGGTTGTACCCTTTTAAGTTACGCACACCTAATGCCGACATCAACTTGTAACGACGTTCCATTTCACCTACACACCAACGCAGTGCGTTGGCGGCTTCTTTCATGTCGGTCACCACTTCACAGAGTAAATGCGGAATACCTTCGTACACTGAAAGTTCAAGCATTTTCGGGTCTATCATTATCATGCGTACATCATCAGGGCCCGACTTATATAGTAAGCTTAATATCATGACATTAACGCCTACTGACTTACCTGAGCCCGTTGTACCAGCAACGAGTAAATGTGGCATTTTACCTAGGTCGGCACACACGGGTTGCCCTGCGATATCTTTACCGAGCACCATAGTTAATGGCGATGGATTTTGCTCAAACTTAGGGGCATTAATTACTTCTGATAAACGCACTATTTCACGGTATTTATTCGGCAGCTCGATCCCGATAAAGGTTTTACCCGGAATAACTTCAACCACGCGTACGCTAATTGCTGACAGCGAGCGGGCTAAATCTTTTGAAAGGCCGGTAATTTTAGACACTTTTATACCCGGTGCTAAATCAAGTTCAAACCGCGTTACAACCGGCCCAGGATAAACGCCAACAACGCTAGCTTGCACGTTAAAGTCCAATAGTTTTGTTTCAACTAGGCGCGATACGCTGTCGAGCTCTTCTTGCGAAATGGGATTTTTAGCTTTGTCTGGTCTATCAAGTAAATCCAGCGATGGCAATGGCCCGGGTGGTGGCTCTTGCGTTAATAATTGTTCAAACTTTTGCTTTGCTGTTGGCGGCGGTTGAAATCCCTGTTTTGACTTATTCATCGGCCTTGCGGGGGAGACCACCGTCGTGATTGGTTTTTCAGGTTCAACAACCGGGCTTTGATCAAGCGCATTAAGCGCGGCCTCAGTGTCCATAGGTTCATCATCAATAGCGCTAAAACTAATTTCTTGATCGAGTATTTGGTCAAGCTCGTCAAACGGCATAAACTCATCATCTTGCGGTGCGTTCACTTGGGTGGCGGGTTTATCGAGCGCTTTTGGGGTTGCTACTTTTTTATTGTTAAGCTCTGGTTCTTTCTCGTCAGTATCGTCGTCAAAATACGCATCGCCTTGCTCTTCTTGCAGTTTACCTGCTATACGTTCGCGTTGCAGCCAACCACGAGCATAATTAGCCAAAAAGCGATAGCTCCTAACAATTAAATCACCTAAGTAATCAACAAATTGCACCCAAGACACACCCGTTAACAGGGTTAACCCTGCAAAAAAGAAACACAGCAGTAAAATAGAAGTACCGGTAAAATTAAACGCTGGCATCATCGCCGATGCAATCACATCGCCCACCACCCCACCTGATGAAAAGTTATAAATATCATCGAAATTGATGCTGCTAATCGCGGTGGCTGAGGTAATAAACAGCGCAAAACCAATAATACGTAATCCAAGGGTGGTGTAATCGAGTTGCAAAATACGGTGCGGCTGCTTAAAAACTAAATAACCAAGCAGCTGAATCGCCACTGGCACAAAATAAGCAAGCCAACCAAAGGTAAGCAACAGTATGTCGGCGACCCACGCGCCTGCGGTGCCCGTTATATTTTGTACATTGGTAAATTCACCCGTTTGCGACCAAGCAGGATCAGCGGGATGAAAGCTAATTAACGCACATAAAATAAATACCGCTGCAAAGGTGCTAACGATAAGCCCTGTTTCTAATAGTCTTTGTACACCGTTTAGGCGCATAATTAGCTATCCCTCATTATTATTTTTTACACTCACTTTTACACTTATATCAAGCAGTAGAATACCTTAGCAGGAAATGTATTTTGATGCACTTTATCTTAGCTATGATGGCCTGATTATGAACAGGTTTTTATTTTTTTAATTAAAATAAAACAAAATTTGCTGCAACAATAAAGCATTTTACACAGTGTTGCTCTATCGTTAGGCAACAAAAGGACGGATCACCACGCCCTCCTCACCTTTTACCTCTTCCATTACCACATAGGTACGACTTTCACTTACATTGGGTAGCTTTAATAATATATCACCAAGCACGCCTCGGTATTCTGACATATCATTAACCCGCGTTTTTAATAAAAAATCGAAATTACCCGACACTAAATGGCATTCTATAATTTCTTCATGCTTTCTAACTGCGGCACTAAATTCTTCAAATACGTCAGGTGATGTTTTTGTAATCGTCACTTCAACATACACAGAAAGCCCTTGGCCTAGCTTGGCAGGATCGACCACTGCTTTATAGCCTAAAATATACCCTTCTCGTTCGAGCTTTTTAACTCGCTCCAGACAGGGCGTAGCGCTTAGGCCAACTCGTCGGGCCAGTTCAACATTTGACAAGCGGCCATCGAGTTGTAATTCCACTAAAATTTTGCGATCTATACGGTCTAATAAGTTATGCATAGCTTTTTAGTTTTTTATTCTGTTTTAAATCTTTAATCAGATATTAACACTATAAAGCACTTAAAAAAAGGTGGGACACACTACCTTAGCATGAATATAATAGTGGAAAATTTTATCCCGTTCTAACAAGGCAAAATTATGATTATTGGTGTACCTAAAGAAATTAAAAACCATGAGTACCGTGTTGGTATGGTTCCTGCGAGTGTTCGCGAGCTTGTGAATCATGGCCACCAAGTATGTGTTGAAACAAATGCAGGTATGGGCATTGGTTTTACTAACGATGATTATGTGCAAGCTGGTGCTGAAATTTTAGAAACGGCTGCTGATGTTTTTGCCAAAGCAGAAATGATCATTAAAGTAAAAGAGCCACAAGCGGTAGAGCGTGCAATGTTACGTGAAGACCAAATTCTTTTCACTTATCTTCACCTAGCGCCAGATCTTCCACAAACGGAAGACCTTGTTAAAAGTAAAGCAATCTGTATTGCGTATGAAACAGTCACTGACGCACGCGGCGGTTTACCACTATTGGCACCAATGAGTGAAGTAGCGGGTCGTATGTCTATTCAAGCAGGTGCGCAAGCGCTAGAAAAAGCAAACCACGGCCGTGGTATGTTACTCGGTGGCGTTCCGGGTGTTGAGCCAGCTAAAGTGGTTGTTATTGGCGGCGGCATGGTAGGTCGTAGCGCTGCGCAAATGGCAGTTGGCCTAGGTGCAGAAGTTGTAGTACTTGACCGTAACATCGACGTACTGCGTGCATTAGATGCACAGTTCGGTAACAAAGTTAAAGCTATTTACTCAACAGCTGACGCATTAGAAAAGCACGTACTAGAAGCTGACTTAGTTATTGGTGGCGTACTTATCCCAGGTGCTGCTGCACCTAAGCTAGTGACGGCTGAACACATTAAAGCAATGAAGCCGGGCGCTGCGATTGTTGATGTTGCGATTGACCAAGGTGGTTGTATTGCAACCTCTAAAGCAACTACGCACGCTGATCCTACTTTCATCGTTGATGAAGTTGTTCACTACTGTGTTGCCAACATGCCTGGTGCTGTACCACGTACATCTACATTTGCACTTAACAATGCAACATTGCCGTTCATTATTAATCTTGCAAACAAAGGTTACAAAAAGGCACTACTTGATGACGTGCACTTCTTAAATGGCTTAAACGTAATTAAAGGCCAAGTAACTTATAAAGAAGTAGCACAAGCGTTCAACATGGAATATGTTGACCCACGTACTGCGGTAGAAAACGCGTAACGATAATAGTTACCACTTATACCTAAGTTATTATTTAAGTATAGCGATTAAAAAAGCAGCTAATTAGCTGCTTTTTTGTATCTAAATTTTAAATTTATAAACGGGTTTAGGTATCATATAAACCGTTTAATAATAAAGTCCACTTTTACGCGTTTTGCTTGGCCAAGCAGTTTTTTAACTGGCTGCGGGTAATCGTCCATGGTTTCTAAATCATCAGGCCCAGTTAAACGACTGCAATGTTTTAAAATTTCCTGCCTTTCGTTATCAATATCTTGCATTATAGTTTGCTCAGGATCTTCTATGAGGATGCCATTTTCGATATCCAGCCCCCATGCCCGCGGGTTTAGGTTATGGCCACTGAGTAAATGTACCTTACGGTCACAACAAATCCCTTTTAAATGAAACGAGTTGCTGCCATCTTTCCACAGGTATACATTTAAATTACCGTTATCGATATGGCGTTTTTGCGATTTTACAAACTTATGCAAAATTGTTTCATACAAATAAGGCAGCGCACCAATTTTACTGAACGGCTCACTGGGCGGTAAATAAAAATCGTTCGCGGTCTTGTCACCCACCACAATCGTCACTTGTTTACCTTGCTTTAATAAACGCCGTAATGAGCGCATTAGTGGCGCCGGAAAATTAAAATACGGTGTGTACAACACCAGCTCTCGTTCAGTGTTATCAAATAACGCTTTAATTAAACGATTAAGCTCGTTGTTACGACGCCCTAGGCCCAAAAATAAGCGAATACCCAGCGATTGCGTATTAATGTGATGTGCGTTTTTATAACTTACCGTTTTAAGCTCTCGCATTAATTGTTTTTGCTCAAGCTTAAAATCAGCCATGCGCTTAAGCGGACGCGTATCAAGGCGAGGGACTGCCTCAGAACTCAATAAAGTTGATTCGATAAAATCGACCACTGAGTCACATAATTCGCTCTGGTTAATTAAAAAGTAGCGATCGAGTCGGTATCGCTCATCATGTTGTAAGTACACATTGTTTAAACTGGCCCCGCTGTAAAGCAGTGTATCGTCAATAACAAAGCCTTTTAAATGCAACACCCCAAATAGCTCTTTTGCTTTAACGGGTACACCATACACTTGAACGTTTGAATTAAACTTCTCTAAGCTATCGCAATATAAGCATGCGTTGCCCTCTGACTTTTTTGCACCAATTAAACCGCGCTGCGCACGATGAAAATCAACCAATACTTTTATTTCAAGTTCAGGGTTAGCTAAAGAGGCACTATGCAGTGCGGCTAAAATCTCACGACCCGCTTCATCATCTTGTAAATAAAGTGTGGTGATATAAATTCGCTTTTTTGCGTTGGCAATTAAATCTAACAATTGCGTACGGTATTGTTGCGCATTGGTTAAGACGTTAAGGTCTTTTGAAGTCAACCCAAATGCGGGTTTTTCTTGCCAAAATAACATAGTTGCCTATTCACTTAGGTCACATAATTAAGCAGTGACAAATCAAAATTAATTAAAAGATAACAAAAAAAATCAGGCTGGTCATGAATTAACGTTGTTTTATTGGTTAACAGCCTACTTATTAAGCGAGCATTGTTATTAGTACACATTAATGAACAGCTTTAAAATTTGTAAAAAAAAATAATCTCACCTTTTATTTACTTCTTGCTTGTTTTTCTTAGAATCGGGCGCATTAAAACAGTATTAAACGTTTAGGAAAATACCATGACTGAAGCAAAACATTGTAAGTTACTTATTTTAGGCTCAGGCCCTGCAGGCTACACAGCTGCAGTTTACGCTGCACGTGCAAATTTAAATCCAGTATTAATTACAGGAATTCAACAAGGTGGCCAGCTAACAACCACCACAGAAGTTGAAAACTGGCCTGGTGATGCACATGGTTTAACAGGCCCTGCATTAATGGATCGTATGAAAGAGCATGCAGAGCGCTTTGAAACTGAAATTGTGTTTGATCACATCAATAAAGTAGACGTATCAAAGCGCCCTTTCACACTAACCGGTGACCAAGGTACTTACACCTGTGATGCCTTAATTATTGCAACGGGCGCGTCGGCTAAATATTTAGGTTTAGAGTCAGAAACTAACTTTCAAGGTCGTGGTGTTTCTGCTTGTGCAACCTGTGACGGCTTTTTTTATAAAGGTCAAAAAGTAGCGGTTGTTGGTGGTGGTAACACCGCGGTTGAAGAAGCGTTATACCTGTCGAACATTGCGGATGAAGTACATGTTATTCACCGTCGTGATAGCTTTCGTAGTGAAAAAATTCTTGCTGACCGCCTTACTGAAAAAGCAGCTAACGGTAACGTTGTAATGCACTACAACCGTACACTCGATGAAGTGCTTGGCGATGAAATGGGTGTAACAGGCGTGCGTATTAAAGATGTTGCGTCAAATACCACAGAAGAACTTGAGTTAGCCGGTGTATTTATTGCCATTGGCCACAAACCAAACACCGATATGTTTGTAGGTCAGCTAGAAATGAAAGACGGCTACCTCGTGGTTGAGTCTGGCCTGCATGGTAATGCAACGCAAACAAGCGTACCCGGTGTATTTGCCGCCGGCGATGTTTCTGATCATATTTACCGTCAAGCTATTACCTCAGCAGGCACAGGCTGTATGGCTGCCTTAGACGCTGAGCGCTTCCTCGATAATTTATAATTAAATAGTGGGGCTGATTTATCAGCCCTTTTTTAATATGCCATCTATACTTTGTTATCAGAGCCTTTTTACTTCTGAGCAACACCATTATAAATAGCTTTTATAGTGAAAATTCATATTATAAATACAAGTAATGGTGTAATTGCAATAGGATCTAAAACCGTGCAATAGGTATCGTCAAAATATCGCAAGTAAATTAACTATAATTGCAGTAAAGCATAATGCTTTGTTCATCTGGACATTACTACACACTGTAAATCAGTTAAAATGTTCAACTTCATATCAAGTAAATATACCGAGAGTTTTCTATGAGTTTGTATACACAATATATCGAAGAAATCCAAACCCGTAAAACGGAACTTGGATTAAACCCACAACCAATCGACAGCGCTGAGTTACTATCTGAAATAATTACTCAAATTAAAGATACAAATAACGAGCATCGTAAAGATTCACTGCATTTTTTTATCTTCAACACCTTACCAGGAACAACCAGTGCTGCAGGCGTTAAAGCACAGTTTTTAAAAGAAATCATTCTTGGTGAAGAGTCTGTGGCAGAAATCAATGCAGATTTCGCATTTGAACTGCTTTCACACATGAAAGGCGGCCCGTCAATTGAAATGCTACTTGATTTAGCATTTGCTGATGATGCAGCAATCGCAGCCCAAGCCGCTGAAGTTCTTAAAACACAAGTATACTTATACGAAGCTGACATGGCTCGCATAAAAGCGGCCTACGAAGCAGGTAACGCTATTGCTAAAGAGTTGCTAGAAAGCTTTGCACACGCTGAGTTCTTTACAAAATTACCTGACATTGAAGAAAAAATCGACGTAGTCACCTACATTGCCGGTGAAGGCGATATTTCAACTGATTTACTCTCTCCTGGTAATCAAGCACACTCACGTGCTGATCGTGAATTACACGGTAAATGCATGATCACTGAAGAAGCACAACAAGAAATTGTTGCACTTCAAAAGAAACACCCACACGCTAAAGTAATGCTGATTGCTGAAAAAGGCACTATGGGCGTTGGCTCATCGCGTATGTCAGGTGTAAATAACGTAGCACTTTGGGCTGGTAAACAAGCAAGTCCGTATGTTCCTTTTATTAACATTGCACCGGTTGTTGCCGGTACCAATGGTATTGCACCAATCTTTTTAACGACGGTTGATGTTACCGGTGGTATTGGGCTTGATCTTAAAAACTGGGTGAAAAAAGTAGACGAAAATGGCAACACAGTCACTGATAAAAATGGTGATGCTGTTCTTGAAGAGGCCTATTCAGTTGCTACAGGCACTGTATTAACAATCAATACCAAAGAGAAAAAACTTTATAACGGTGATAAAGAACTGGCTGATATTTCATCAGCATTTACGCCACAAAAAGTTGAATTTATGCGAGCTGGCGGTTCTTACGCGGTTGTATTTGGTAAGAAGCTACAAACGTTTGCTGCTGAAACACTTGGCATAGAAACCCCACTTGTGTATGCCCCTTCAAAAGAAATTTCGCATGAAGGACAAGGCTTAACAGCGGTTGAAAAAATCTTTAATCGTAATGCGGTAGGTGTGTTGTCTGACACGCCACTGCACGCAGGCTCAAATGTTCGCGTGAAAGTAAATATCGTTGGTTCACAAGATACAACCGGGCCGATGACGGCTCAAGAACTTGAAGCAATGGCTGCATCTATTATCTCACCACTTGTTGACGGGGCATACCAGTCTGGTTGTCATACCGCGTCAGTATGGGATAGCAAAGCGCAAGCGAACATTCCTAAACTCATGGCGTTTATGAATAGGTTTGGTCTGATCACAGCACGCGATCCTAAGGGTGTTTACCATGCAATGACTGACGTAATCCACAAAGTATTGAACGATATTACCGTGGATGACCGTGCGCTTATTATTGGTGGTGATTCGCATACACGTATGTCTAAAGGCGTTGCCTTTGGTGCCGATTCAGGGACTGTTGCAGTTGCACTTGCAACCGGTGAATCAGCGATGCCAATTCCTGACTCTGTTAAAGTAACGTTTAAAGGCGCAATGGCTAAGCACATGGATTTTCGTGATGTAGTACATGCAACGCAAGCGCAAATGCTTAAGCAATTTGGTGGTGAGAACGTATTTCAAGGCCGTATTATTGAAGTTCACATTGGCACACTAATGGCTGACCAAGCGTTTACATTCACTGACTGGACTGCAGAGATGAAAGCGAAAGCATCAATCTGTATCTCTAACGACGAGACGTTAATTAAGTCAATTGAGCTTGCTAAGAGCCGTATCCAAATCATGATCAACAAAGGGATGGATAACGAAGGGCAAACGTTGCAAGGTCTAATCGACTTAGCTGATAAACGTATTGCAGGTATTCAATCTGGTGAAGAGCCAGCGCTTGCACCTGATGACAACGCCAAATACTTCGCAGAAGTGGTGGTTGATTTAGACCAAATCGTTGAGCCAATGATTGCCGATCCAGACGTAAATAACGACGATGTGTCTAAGCGTTATACTCACGATGTGATCCGCCCTGTGTCTTTTTACAACGACAAATCTGTTGATTTAGGTTTTGTTGGTTCGTGTATGGTTCATAAAGGCGATATGAAAATTATTGCTCACATGCTTCGTAACCTTGAGAAGAAAAATGGTTCAATTGAATTTAAAGCGCCTTTAGTTGTTGCGCCACCAACATATAACATTGTTGATGAGCTTAAAGCAGAAGGCGATTGGGATATCCTTGCTAAATACGCCGGTTTTGAATTTGACGATGCAAAACCAAAAACAGCGGCACGTACTAAGTATGAAAATATTTTATACCTAGAACGCCCTGGTTGTAACCTCTGTATGGGTAACCAAGAAAAAGCAGAACCTGGTGACACCGTTATCGCAACCTCAACACGTCTGTTCCAAGGCCGTGTAGTAGCCGATACATCTGAGAAAAAAGGTGAATCACTGCTAGGCTCTACGCCAGTTGTAGTACTGTCTACTGTGCTTGGTCGTTTCCCGACTATCGAAGAGTATAAGTCAGCCGTTGAAGGTATTGACCTTACATCGTTTACACCTGTTGAAGAAGCAATGACAACTAAGTTCAACGCGGGCCAAGCAGTACCCGTAAAAGTGGTTAGCTAATTTGATGAGTTAATGGTTCAGTTAAGCGCGTTTTAAACGCGCTTTTTTTTGCCTAACAAAAACAACTTTTAGAATGTAAGCCCTATTCAATGCTATGCGATAACACTATAATCTGTGGTTTGTGAATTTAAAGCAACAGGTTACACTTTCTTTTGACCATTCAGTTATTCAATCGGTGTTATGACTAAACAACTTTATCAGCTATCTCAAAACCATTTTACATTTCCCAACCCTGAGCATGCCTTGGATGATCCAGATGGTTTACTTGCCATTGGTGGATGCTTATCGGTAACGCGATTAAAAAATGCCTACAGCCAAGGAATTTTTCCGTGGTTTAGTAAAAACGAGCCGATTATGTGGTGGTCGCCTAGTGAGCGCGGTATTGTTGAGCTTAATGACTTTCACATTAGCAAAAGCTTACGTAAGCATTTAAAAAAACACCCGGTCACCGTAACCATTAATCATGCCTTTGAAGAAGTGATTGAGGCGTGTCGCGATCAACGTCTTGATACCGATGGCACCTGGATCACCCCACAAATGCAACAGGCGTACATAAATGCCCATCACAATGGAATAGCTCATAGTTTGGAGGTATGGCGCGAGGGAGAGCTTGCAGGCGGCTTATATGGGATTATGCAAACCGGTGTTTTTTGTGGCGAATCAATGTTTCATCATCAACCTAATTGTTCCAAACTGGCTATGTGGGCGTTAGTTAATTGGCTTAAACGCCATAATGCCCATTTTATAGATTGCCAATTAGAAAATCCTTATTTAATGTCGTTAGGTGCCAGTGTTGTTTCGCGTGACAAATTTTTAACTAAACTCAACAAAGCACAAAGCTATACCCCTGCTGAAAATATGTGGCAACCACAGGAGCTAATCGCGATTTATGAATGAAAAACTGCCAACCCGTATTGGCCTAAGCCAAGCATTTGCATGCAGTTACTTGCCTGACCGCCAAGAGCAACTGCTGGTAATACTTGATCCGAGTTGTTACAGCAGCGCTAAATTTGAGTCATTGTTAGGATTAGGCTTTCGTCGCAGTGGAAACCAAATTTACCGCCCGCATTGCCCAATTTGTAGCGCATGTAGCTCTGTGCGTGTTTTAGCGAATGAATTTATGCCTACAAAATCGCAAAAACGTAAACTTAACAAAGCAAAAAACCGCTTTGAAGTAAAGTATTCACAAGTTGAACGCCAAGAATACTACCCGCTTTACAGCAAGTACATCAGTTTACGCCATCAAGATGGTTCTATGTACCCACCTGATAAATCACAATTTCAAAGCTTTTTATTTTGTAGTTGGTTAACCATTACCTTTATCGAACTTTGGGATCAAGATAACTTAGTCGCTGTTGCCGTAACTGATTGTATGGACAACGCTATTTCGGCAATTTATACATTTTTTGACCCTGACTATGAACACTTTAGTTTAGGCACTGTAATGATTTTGCAGCAACTTAAATTTGCTAAACAACAGCATAAGCAGTTTGTTTATTTAGGGTATCAAATAGATGAATGCGACAAAATGAACTATAAAACGCAGTTTTTACCTGCTCAAAAACAACTCAATGACCAGTGGGTGGCTATTTAATTTACAAAAATAGCGCCTTCGCCTTTACTTATTGGCGTATTTTGGGCAAAATCTGCAGCGTTTAACTATTAAAGAGGTGTTACGCTAAACATGGCGAAAGAAGACGTAATCGAAATGCAAGGAACAATCCTTGATACTTTACCAAATACAATGTTCCGAGTTGAGCTAGAAAATGGTCACGTAGTAGTGGCTCACATTTCAGGTAAAATGCGCAAAAACTATATCCGTATTTTAACCGGCGATAAAGTAACGGTAGAAATGACCCCTTACGATTTATCGAAAGGACGTATCGTATTCCGTGCTCGCTAAGTAAGTGCGTAAACGAGATTTAGTTTTTGGCTAGTGCAAACTAGCTTAAAGCGTTTATTAAATGTAATTAATGGATACTTACCAGTAATTACATTTAATAAACAAAAAACCCAGCCTTTGCTGGGTTTTTTGTTGCCTATTTCATTAGAAAACAAAAAAGCCTGCGCGAAGCAGGCTTTTTGTGTGACTAACCTAAATTTGAAACATTAAGCAGGGGTTAAATCACTCTCAAAATCAAAACGCAGCTTTTTATCTTTAACCGATACTTTTACCGTACCGCCAGACATTAGCTCGCCAAACAGTATTTCGTTAGCCAATTGCTTTTTAACATCTTCTTGGATAACGCGTGCCATAGGGCGAGCACCCATTGCTTTGTCATAGCCTTTGTCAGCCAACCATTCACGTGCTTTAGAGGTAAGCTCAAGGTTAACTGACTTTTTGTCCAGCTGCGCCTGAAGCTCAACCACAAATTTATCGACCACTTGTAAAATAACCTCTTTATCTAGGTGGTTAAACCAGATAATGTTATCGAGGCGGTTTCTAAATTCAGGTGAAAATACTTTATTAATTTCTCCCATCGCATCGTGTGTATGGTCTTGCTCACTAAAACCAATCGACTTACGTGTGGTTTCTTGTACGCCCGCATTGGTGGTCATCACCACCACCACATTTCTAAAGTCGGCTTTACGGCCGTTATTGTCGGTTAGCGTACCGTGGTCCATAACTTGTAAAAGGATGTTGTAAATATCAGGATGGGCTTTTTCAATTTCATCCAATAATACCACTGCGTGAGGGTTTTTAATCACCGCTTCTGTTAATAAACCGCCTTGTTCAAAACCAACATAACCAGGCGGTGCACCAATTAAACGACTCACCGCATGACGCTCTACATATTCAGACATATCAAAGCGAATAAACTCAACCCCCATACACTTAGCTAACTGCTTAGTAACTTCCGTTTTACCCACACCGGTTGGCCCTGCAAACAAGAACGAACCAATAGGTTTGTTCTCATTAGCCAAACCAGAACGCGATAAGCGTATTGCTGAAGTAAGTGCATCGATAGATTGATCTTGCCCAAACACCAACATTTTTAAATTGCGGTCTAAGTTTTTCAAGGTTTCTTTGTCAGAAGACGATACATTTTGTGGCGGAATACGCGCCATTTTAGAAACAATTAATTCAATGTCGGCAACGCCAATGGTTTTCTTACGTTTTGAAACAGGTAACAAACGCTGACTCGCGCCCGCTTCATCAATAACGTCAATTGCTTTATCAGGCAAGTGCCGCTCGTTAATATACTTGGCGCTTAATTCAGCAGCGGCCTTTAACGCTTTTTGCGTGTAACGAATACCATGGTGTGCTTCATAACGCTCTTTTAGGCCATTAAGAATTTTAGTGGTGTCTTCAACACTCGGTTCAAGTACATCAATTTTTTGAAAACGACGAACTAAGGCTCGGTCTTTCTCAAAAATGTTTTTGTACTCACCGTAAGTGGTAGAACCCATACACCGTAATTGCCCACTCGAAAGTAGCGGTTTAATTAAGTTTGAGGCATCCATGACCCCACCCGATGCCGCACCTGCACCAATAATAGTATGAATTTCATCAATAAATAAAATTGACCCAGGTTTTGCTTGTAGCTCTTTTAATAAGCTTTTAAAGCGTTTTTCAAAGTCACCTCGGTATTTTGTGCCCGCCAACAACGCGCCCATATCTAAAGAGTAAACAACCGCATCGGCAATCACTTCAGGCACTTGATCATTAACAATTCGGTACGCTAACCCTTCTGCTATGGCCGTTTTACCAACGCCTGCTTCACCAACCAGTAATGGGTTATTCTTTTTACGACGGCACAACACTTGCACTGTGCGCTCAACTTCACTGTCACGTCCAACAAGAGGGTCAATGTTACCCTCTTTAGCTTGCACATTTAAATTAGTGGTAAAGCTGTCGAGCTTACTTGCCTCTTCGTTTGATATTTCTTGTACTTCTTCATGTATGTCGTCGGTGTCATCACCGAGTTCATCCTCGCCCTTAGCAATACCATGAGAAATAAAGTTAACGATATCAAGACGAGATATGTCATTCTTTTTGAGTAAATAAACCGCTTGGCTTTCTTGCTCAGAAAAAATAGCCACCAATACATTCACACCAGTGACCTCGTTTTTACCTGATGACTGCACATGAAATACGGCGCGTTGTAACACGCGCTGAAAGCCAAGTGTTGGTTGGGTTTCGCGCTCTTCTTCTAAATCGGGAATAACCGGCGTGGTTTCATCAATGAACTCAAGTAACTCTGTTTTTAATCCAGAGACGTCAACACCACACGCATTAAGTGCTTCACCTGCTGATGGATTGTCTAGTAGAGCCAATAAAAGGTGCTCCACAGTCATAAACTCATGACGACGCGTACGCGCTTCACGAAACGCGGTGTTCAAAGTTAGTTCTAAGTCTTTATTTAGCATTGGCAACCCCTTACAGAGATAATAATTTTATACCGCACAGCAAAGGTGAAAGTTCACCTTTGAGGTATTTATTCCTGCTCACAACTACATAGCAGTGGATGCTCGTTATCCCTTGAGTAACGGTTAACTTGTTCAGCCTTAGTATGTGCTACGTCGGCACTATAAACACCGCATATGCCCTTACCTTGCTGATGTATTTGCAGCATCACATCAGTTGCTCTATCGCTATCCATATTAAAAAACGTCATCAAGATCTCTATGACAAAATCCATCGGCGTATAATCATCGTTGTTTAACACAACTTTGTATTTTCGCGGTGGCTGCAACTTTTGCTTTTCACTATCGCGAACGGTGTCTATAACACCAGAATCTTTCATACCACTCATAATTAAATATAGTCTTGTCTTAGTAACTCAAGCAAACTTGAATAAAAAATAAATAAAATGTTAAAAAATAACCCAAAACACTTGACTGCTTGATTAAATAAACTACAGTCAAATGGTGATTGATTAAACCTTAGTCAGTCTAGCAAACAATACTGTTTAGGATAACTAAATTAGTCAACTTATAGAAGGATGTAGAAGTATGGCTTGTGGTAAAGTCAAATGGTTCAACAACGCCAAAGGTTTTGGTTTCATCGTAGAAGACGGTTGCGAGAACGACATTTTTGCTCATTACTCCACTATTGTAATGGACGGATACAAGACACTTAAAGCTGGTCAAGATGTTACCTTCGAATTACAACAAGGCCCTAAAGGTCTACACGCTACTAATATAGCCCCCAACGGCGATATTATAGAGTGACTGTAAATATGAGACTAAAGCGAGCGACCTATTTAGATCCTCGCTTAATCTACCTAAAACCACACGTTTCATCTTTATAAGTTGTTTCATTGTTTGTTAATTCAACCCCTCTCCTTGATTTTATTTTATCTACCCCAATTATTTCATTAGTAGATGTTTAACTGTTGGCGTTTGGCTTGTTACCCTAGCCCTTTTTAGCCAAGCTTGTTACACTCTTTAGCATGTAAAACATATTTACGTTAGCCTAATGGCTAGTTTGACTTTAGTTCAAAAAACACGAGTCCGTCAGGTGTGATTATTTTTACCTCATCAGGTTATACGAGTACCAACACCTAACAGACTACTCATTGCATATGTTAATGCTTCATTTGTGAGGCGTTAAGCAATGTATCTTTGCATTATTGAATTTGGCCAATGCGGCCCACTATTTAGGAATGATGATGACATCAAAAATTATCTATACAAAAACGGACGAAGCTCCGGCACTCGCAACTTATTCGTTGTTACCAATTATTCAAGCGTACACAAACGCGGCAGGTGTTGAAGTTGAAACACGCGATATTTCTTTAGCTGGTCGTGTCATTGCAAGCTTCCCTGATTACCTAACTGAAGAACAACGCATTGATGATGCACTTGCAGAACTTGGCGAAATGGCAAAAACACCAGAAGCTAACATTATTAAATTACCAAACATTAGTGCGTCTGTGCCACAACTTCGCGCAGTCATTAAAGAGCTTCAGGCTAAAGGTTATGCGTTACCTGAATACCCTGTTGAGCCTAAAAATGATGAAGAAAAAGCAATTCAAGCCGCTTACGACAAAATCAAAGGCAGTGCAGTAAACCCTGTACTTCGTGAGGGTAACTCTGACCGTCGTGCACCAAGTTCAGTGAAAGAATATGCACGAAACAACCCACATTCAATGGGCGCTTGGAGCAAAGATTCGCAGTCTTACGTTGCCAGCATGGAAGAAGGCGACTTCTTTGGCTCAGAGCAATCACTGACTATTAATGAAGCAACGGATGTTCGCATTGAACATGTAGCCGCAAATAGCGATATCACGGTACTTAAGCAAAGCACACCGCTACTTGCTGGTGAAGTTATCGATGCATCACGTATTAGCGCTGCAAAATTACAAGCATTTTTAGAAGCTGAAATCAACGCAGCTAAAGAAAAAGGCGTGTTATTCTCGCTTCACATGAAAGCAACCATGATGAAAGTCTCTGATCCAATCATCTTTGGTCATGCGGTAAAAGTATTCTTTAAAGATGTATTTACAAAACATGGTGAACTTTTTGAAGAGCTTGGGGTTGACGTAAACAACGGCTTTGGTGATGTATACGCTAAAATTCAATCATTAGATGCTGCAAAACGCGCTGAAATCGAAGCAGACATTGAAACCGTATACGCTAACCGCCCTGCGATTGCGATGGTTGATTCTCACCGCGGTATCACAAATTTACACGTACCAAGTGATGTGATCATCGATGCCTCTATGCCTGCTGCAATTCGTTCAAGCGGTCAAATGTGGAATAAAGACGATAAATTACAAGACACTAGTTTTGTTATTCCAGATCGTTGTTACTCAGGTATTTATCAAGCAACCATTGATTTTTGCAAAGAGCACGGCGCTTTTGATCCAACCACTATGGGTAGCGTACCAAATGTTGGCCTTATGGCTCAAAAAGCGGAAGAATACGGCTCTCACGACAAAACATTTGAAGCAAAAGCTGACGGTACTATTCGTGTTGTAGACACAAACGGCAACACCCTACTTGAGCACAGTGTTGAGCAAGGCGATATCTGGCGCATGTGTCAGGTTAAAGACGCACCCATTCAAGATTGGGTTAAACTTGCAGTAAATCGCGCCCGCGCAACCGGTAACCCTGCTATTTTCTGGTTAGATGCACAGCGTGCACACGATGCTGAGCTAATCAAAAAAGTAAATAAATACCTGCCAGATCACGATACAGCGGGTCTAGATATCCAAATTTTATCGCCAATGGATGCAACCTTGTTTTCACTTGCACGCATCAAAGACGGTAAAGACACAATTTCTGTAACGGGTAACGTACTTCGTGATTACTTAACTGATTTATTTCCAATTTTAGAATTGGGTACCAGTGCTAAAATGCTGTCAATTGTGCCATTAATGAATGGCGGTGGTTTATTTGAAACAGGCGCAGGTGGTTCAGCACCTAAGCACGTTCAACAATTCGAAAAAGAAAACCACTTACGTTGGGATTCTTTAGGTGAATTTTTAGCACTTGCTGCGTCACTTGAGCACCTAAGCACCACTACAGGTAACAAAAAAGCACAAGTACTTGCAGATACGCTTGATAAGGCAACTGGCACATTCTTGGCACAAAACAAGTCGCCTTCACGTAAGGTAAAAGAAATTGATAACCGTGGTTCTCATTTCTTCTTATCTTTATTTTGGGCTCAAGAACTTGCTAAGCAAAATGATGACAGCGAGCTTAAAGCGCAGTTTACGCAAATTGCGAGCGATCTTGAAACAAACAAAGAGCAAATTGTTAACGAGCTAAACGATGCACAAGGCCCTGCAATGGATATTGGCGGTTACTTCCAACCAAATGACGATGCAGCGTTTAAAGCGATGCGCCCAAGCACAACATTTAACGAGATCTTATCTAAACTGGTATAAATTAATTAAATGAATGAAAAGGCGCTTTAAAGAGCGCCTTTTTTTTTGCCTGAAATAGAGTCAGTTATAATAAAGCCGATCTTCCGCACCCATTTTAAGAATAAATCCGCTGATATTTTTCACCCAAGCAATCAACAATGGTTTGATTGCGCGGCTGCATATTCGCCACCATGGGTGGCTTATCAGGCCAATACATTATGATGATATGCTCGAAGCACTGGAACACCCAGCGTGCCGTGGGGCGTTGGCCCGGCTTGTATTTCATTGTGGGGAAGTAGCAGTTTTTCTCGACCAAGGTTTTGCGAATTTGATGCTCTAACCCCGCGTACACCATTAGGCAGCAAGTCATTACCATGAGTAACGCTTCAATGCGCTCAGGCTTTTTCAGGTAAATAGCGCTCGTAAGGAAGTCGGGACTTTTCAAGAATCGAAAGCCTTTTTCTACATTCTGCTGCGCTTTGTAGCTGCTCAGCAAGTTTGCCATGTCAAGATGGTCGCTAACATCATTGGTGGCAATAATGAACAAACCCAGTTGTTGTAAAGCGGCTTTTCTGGATGCCAGTGGTGTGCATAATGCACCCGTAATCTGGTATTCGATACGCTCAGGAGATTGTCCGAGTTTAGGGCGTCCTGCTCCCTTAAAAATGGCTACTTCAACAACATGTGCATCCACATCACAGACCGTTTGTTTGCCACGCCATTTGACAAGGGCTGCTTGAGCATCTTTTTCGCAAGCGAAGCGTTGTTGACACAGTTTTTTAAAGCTTTTGCGGGCAACTTCTCCGGCTTTTAGCATACGCTTGTTCAGGTTATGCTGCTCTCGCTTATACGCCTGCTCACTGCGAATGAGTAGCCATTTTTGTTTCACCCCCCCGTATTCACTGTCATAACTCACGCCTTCATAGCCAGGTGAGATAGGGGTGAAATTCAAGTTAGGCGCTTGCTTAACAAGGGTTTTAGCTTCTTTGAGGGTTTGCGGTACCCGCGTAATGAACAGTTGGCCTTGAGTATGTAAATCTTTAATGGTTTCTTGCACATACAAGGCGGCATCGGCCACAAAGTAGCGGCTGGCTTGCGCGGCTTTTAAACTGCCAATATGTGCCTTTACAATCTGTTTAAAGCCTTCCATATCATTGCTGTTGCCACTGGCAGGCTTCATATAAACCGGAATGCCTGACTGGTTCTCACAGATAAGATTGAGTATCACTTGGTTGAGCTCAGGGCGATGGTCGCGCGAATAACCTTTCGCGATACGGATAGGTTTTGGTTCGTCATCATCAGGCTCGCTTGTCGCTTTGCCATCGTAATGAAAGCTTGTTGAATCAAGGTGTAAAGCTTCGGTTTGTAACCCTAATTTCTCTACCACCGCCTCACCCAATTGCTGATACAGCTTCGATACGCCGTATTCATATAAGGTGTCTAAACAGCGACCGAGCGCATCGTCGTTGATGTGCTCAGGTAATACGCCTTCACCAATTAATCTATCAAGCGGCTTGCCTTGAAAATACTCGCTGTACATATGCAGTGTGCGGCCAGTGAAACCTAGGCCGTTTAGCACCATAGCCAACACTAATTGACCACAACTGATGTTGCGCTCAGGCGCCACGCCACCGAGTGCGTTATCAATAATATCGACAAAACCTAGATCGTGACAAAATCCAGCAACTAAGCCGTGGTGTTCGAGTTTTTGGGCATAAGGGATAGACATAAATACGCGCTCTCAAAAGAGAGTAATAGATCAAATATGGGGATCGCCGTCAAGTATTTTTTAACAAAATTCGATCAACCGCTCATTTAATGAACTAATTTAATTCAGATTTAGGGTGCGGAATGACAGATAAAGGCCGCTAATGCGGCCTTTGATATTTAATACTAATTCGTTTGATTAAGTATTATTGAGAATTGGTATAACTAAATAAGGGTTATTTAGTGTATGCACGAGGCATGTTTGAGTCTGTTGTGTAGCGCTCACGTAGTTTATCTTGACGAGATTCAGTACTTACCTCAACCCCGTTAATAAACATTTTGCTTACGTGACTGCTTAGCTCAAATGGGTCGTTACTCCAGATCACCACATCAGCGGCTTTACCCACCTCTAAGCTACCCGCATTAATACCAAATACATCGGCAACATTGGCAGTAACCGCTTTTAATGCGCCTTGCTGACTCATGCCGTAAGACACTGCGTTACCCACATCATAGCGAAGCTGGTAAACATTATGACTGGCATCGCCACCCACAGTTAAAAGTACTTTAACACCGGCTTTTTCTAATATGCCTGCATTATTTAAACTGGCATTAAGTGAATCAAAGCTGCCTGGTAAGTTATCCATCGCACTGATGATCACAGGGATACCTGCTTTGGCAATACGCTCTTTAACAACCACCGCGTCTTGCGCACCATTGAGTACAATATTGACACCAAACTGCTGTTTCACTTTTATTAGCTCAACAATATCAGCCGCTCGCGACACACTGATCAATAATGGCATATCACCTTTAAGTACTTTGGCCATTATTTTATCTTCAGCACTTGGCTTAGCGTCGTCTTTTTTAGCGTCTTTACTTGCTTTAGTTTGGTGCTCATCTAGCTTATTAATTAAAGTTTGCAATGTAAATGCACGAGAGCCTTTACTACGCTCACCTAAGTTAACCACCAATGCTACTTGTTTTTTAAGTACACTTTCAAAGCTGCCACTTAAATCGACCACACTTGCAAGGCCCGCAAAAATACTGTCACCACCGTATGGGGTGATCAAGTCGCGGGTAATACCGCCTTTACGTGCATAAGGAATGAGACTTGAACGTGGATTAAATGCCAAACTTGCATCAAAATCAATACCTGCTTTTTCATCCCCTGCGTCACGAGAGCCTGCAACCGCCCCCACTTCAACTAAGCCAAGTTGATTTACACTGGCAATAAAACCAGGGGTCACAATTTGACCTTTGGCATCAATAACTTTATCTGCTTTAACATCGCTGGGATTAATAGCCGTAATTTTGCCATCATTCATTACTATGCTTGCGCTCTCTAGTACGCCTTGATCTGATGATGTATGCAGTGTTGCGTTAATAATAGCAAGTGATTGGGCGCTTACCGCACCCGATGCTAGTAACCCTGCAGCAACCAGAGAAAGCGAAAACGAACGTGATAATTTTTTCATTCTGGGCGCTCCTTATTGTTGACCTAACATAAAATCACTTTGTGCTTGAAATGCGCTATCGTTTCTATCGTAAACTTTTGCACCATCAACAAACACTTGCTCTGCTTTTGCGTAAACGCTAAATGGGCTTTGATTCCAAATAACCACATCACCTTGTTTACCCGCTTCAAGTGAACCTGTTTTATCTTCAATACCCAATGATTTAGCCGCATTAGCAGTGATCCACTTAATGGCATGTTGCTCAGAAATATCAAACCCATTTTGGTTAGCACTGTACATTACTTTTGCCGCTTCTTGATTTAAGCGCTGAATCGTGGTGTCTGAGTCTGAATGCACAACGGCACATGAGTTTTTAACGGCATCAACAATGGCTACGTTTTCTTGTACCATATCGTAGGCTTCCATTTTAAAGCCCCACCAATCTGGCCAAAGTGCGGCACATGAGCCATTCTCAGCAAGTAAATCAGCAATTTTGTACGCTTCTATACCGTGATGGAATGTACCCGCGTGATAATTAAATTCTTTAGAAAGATCAATCATCATCGCCATTTCTTCAGCTTTGTAACAGTGGTTATGAATACGCACTTCACCTTCTAAAACACCGCGTAACGTATCGTATTTAATATCGCGCTGAGGAGCTTCTGGGTTTTTACCTGCAGCGTAATCGGCATCGTATTTATCCCAAGCACGTTTATACTCTTGAGCACCAACCCATGCACTACGATAACCGGCCATATTACCCATGCGAGTCATCGGTAATTCACCTTTACGACCATAAACGCGTTTGGGGTTTTCACCACATGCCATTTTTAAACCATACGGTGCATCAGGAAACTTCATTCCTTGCATGGTGTGAGCTGGTACATTTTTGAGGGTAACACCACGCCCACCAAATAAATTAGCAGAGCCTGGTAAAATTTGTAATGACGTAATGCCACCTTCACGTGCGCGGTTAAAGCCAGGGTCTTGTGGCCAAATTGAATGCTCAACCCATACTTCTGCCGTGTTAGGGCTCGTCATTTCATTGCCATCTTGATGAGATTCAACCGATGGGTTTGGATAAGCACCTAAATGTGAGTGAACATCAATAATACCTGGCGTCACCCATTTACCTTGTGCGTCTATGGTGGTATCAGCATTGGCGGTTAAATCTTTACCCACTTGCTGTACTTTGCCATCAACAAGTAATATATCGGCTTCGTCTAAACGTTCACCCGTGCCTGTTAACACAGTAGCATTAATAATTAATGTGCTTGATGTAGCAACAGGCTGATAGGTACTTGGGTATGGGTTTTTATTAATGGTTACTTTTGCATCTTGCGGGCCGCTTTCTTGGCAACCAACAAGTGCCGCTGCTAAACCAACGGCTAACAATGAGGGAGCAAATTTTTGCATGTTTTTTGGTTCTCCTGTTTTTTTACTACTTTAGCGAAAGCAAACGCATAAAGCTAAAAAAACAGGTGAAAAGGCGGTTATTTAAGGTGAATTTCTGTAATTATTTTTTTATATAATTGTTATACAACTTATCCAGTGCCCCTTGTGTGGTGAGCGAAGGATCGTTACTAATAAAATGCTTAACCGTTCGGGTTACAAAATCTGAGTTTTGCTTATACTGCTTTGAAAAATCTTTTATCAATGTATTACCATCTTTTGCAGCAGTGACTTTATCATGACGATGCCGGTATTGACTCAATGCCTTGTTAAAATCACCTTGATAATCTTCCACTAAAATTTTATAAAAATCACTTTTTTGCACCTTTAATACAGTAATGCAGTAGTTAAGCGCTTCTTTAAAATCGGTAAATACCATGCCTTCTACATCAAACTCTTTGGTTTTTTCACGCACCGTGACACGTGCTTCTTCAGTGGCGTAGCTAAACCCTGTGAATGCAAGGCGCTCTGACGCTTCTTTACCGAGTTTCATGCCCGCTTGAATGCTATGAGCAAATTCATCGCTCATATAGTTAAGTTCGCTTTCTTCCCACATGTTATAAACGCGTAAAGGCTTTGCATACTTATTAGATAATTTCTTTTTGAGCTTACTAAAACGCTCATCAATGGTCATTAGGCGCTCATTATGCAGTAACGCATGGCATTCGTAGCATGCAGCAATAGCAACAAAGTCAGCCTCTTCGCCTAAATCAATAATGCTTTGCAGCATATGCAAAGGCGGGCAATAGTCACGCTCTGTTGCCTCACAACCACAATAAAAACATTGATTAAAATGCTGTTGCTCACAGGCATAGGCTTGCTGGTAGTAACTGGCTAACGTTTTATTCACAATTGCGCTCCAAAATATAAAATGCCACACATTCAGGGCGCGATAATAACAGTCTGAAAAAATATTTCAGCTAAATTAATGCCGCAAGTAAACCAAATAAACCACCAAACACTCCACCCCATACAACCAGCCAACCTAAATGTTCACGGATCATAGTTTGGATGATTTCTTTTACCATTTTGGGGGTTAACTCATCTAAACGCTCATCCACCAGCTTAAGCACGGTATTATGTAACGTTTGTGCATTATTGCCTTGGGTAAGCATATCGCTCAGTAGTGCTTTAAAATTATCAGTGTCACTAATTTGCACTAACGATAATTGCATTTTTTCAATAAACTTTTCTCGCATTGGCTCAACCGCTTGTGTGCCGCCAAACATAGCTAGCATGCTACCAAACTGTGACTGCTCAATAACCACAAGTAAATTATCAAATGCAGGGTTTAAATCTACCTTATAAATAACCGACTCAAAATCAATGTTTGGTTGCGCCTTAGCTAATAATGTATCAATTTTATGCTCAGAAAAAAACTCAGTCAGAATTAAGTTTCTTATAGCCACTTTAAAGCTTTCAAACTTAAGTGCAATAACACCTGAGCCATATAAAAACGGCACTTTTTCAAATAGCATATGAATAGCGAGTAAGTTTGTAACCGCACCAGAGAGTGCAAATAAGCCCACTGATAACACAATAGTTTGCTCAAATACAAAACCTGCAACAACAAAGCATGCTGCAAATACGTTAGTGATAAAACTTTTATTCATTTTTATTCCAATTCGGTATTTTATTATTGTCATTTACAAAGCTAATTTTACACCGATTAGTTGGTTAACTTAACCTCTTTTTGCCATAGTTTATCCACAGGTTTAAATAGCCTAATATTTATGTTGATCATTACTTAACTCAAGCCATAGAGCACCTCTAAACTTAAATATATGCTATACACAAATATAAGCACTATACTTACTGCATGTTTTGCTACTTAAGCAAAATAGCTTAATTTTTATGAGGCGTTATTATGAAAGACTTTATATCGCAACGTATTACATGCCCACATTGTGGGCACCACATTCATTTAGACCTCGATACCAGTATGGGCGACCAAGACTACTATGATGAATGCAGTGCTTGCTGTAACCTCATCCATTTAAACATGCACATAGACTACTCGTGTAACAAGCTAGAGTTACATGTGGACAGCGATGACGAACAAATATTTTAGCTGTGTTGACGCATGTAGTTTTCGACTGTGTTTATAATGGTGTAAGTTTGCTGATCGACTTCTATATTAAACTCATCGCCAGCAACCGCTTTACCTAAATTGGTAATATCGAGAGTTTCAGGGATTAAATGCAACCAAAAACCGTGTTCATCAATATTACCAACGGTTAAGCTAGCCCCATTAACAGATACAAACCCTTTGTATAAAACATATTTTTGCCATTTTTGTGGCAAGCTAAGCTGTATTTTGTAGTTGTTTTCTAATTTAATTATTTGCGCAATTTTTGCGGTGCAATGGATATGCCCTGATACAATATGCCCACCTAATTCGGTGCCAAACGACACTGAACGTTCATAGTTAACTAAACTACCTAGCTCCAGTTGACCAAGGTTAGTCAGCTGCAATGTTTCATCAATCACATCAAAATGCACTTGAGCCACCACATCTTGATTTCCAAGCTCTACTTTTACCACCGTTAAACAACAGCCATTTATAGCAATACTGGCACCTAAGTCTAAATGCTTTACGTATTGTTCATTAACAGAAATCACTAACCGCAATACACCCTGCGCATGTGTTTTAGACACTACCGTTGCTTGAGTTTGAATAATACCAGTAAACATAAAAATCGCTTCTATTTCTAACAAAGTGCTAGTTTAACGTATCAAAAGCCAAAATAATTCAGTTAATGCCAGTTTTTATTATTTGTTATTTCAACCATAAAATTAATTCAATATAAACACTCACTCTCAGCATAGATTGACTGATCACAATAGATTACAATGTATTATGTTTTTTAAGATAGCTGTTTTTATGACTTTTTGTAGTTGGGAAGCTAAACGCCTACTGTCCCTCGCCTTTCCTGTTTTTTTAGCACAAGTAACCTTAGTTCTCATGTCGGTAGTCGACACCATCATGGCTGGCCAAGTGAGTCCGACTGATCTCGCTGCACTATCAATTGCCACAGGCATATGGAACCCCATTTTATTGGCAATACAAGGTATTTTATTAGCACTAACCGGTGTTATTGCTCAATTTGCCGGCGGCAAAGATCGTCAAGGGATCAGTCATTATTTTCAACAAGCGCTCTATTTAACGCTTTTTTTAAGTATTGCCGGTTTTAGTGCCGCACAGCTTGCCAATACCGTTATTTTACAACTTGATACCAGCCCTGCGATTGCTGGACTTGCCTATGACTATATTCATTTTGTTAAATGGGCCGTATTTGGCTTTTTAATTTTTACCGTTTATAGAAATATGACCGAAGGCATGGGTATGACTAAGCCTGCATTTTATATCAGCCTACTCGGGCTTGTGGTAAACATTCCATTAAATTATATTTTCATCAACGGCCTATTTGGCTTGCCAGCATTTGGCGGAGCAGGTTGCGGAATAGCCACTGCTCTGGTATTCACCGTGATGGCCATTGCACAAGTTACTTACTGCCAACTTAGTAAAAAAGTTGATGCCAAAGGTTTATTAACCAACTTCGAAAAACCTAACTTTAAAACCATTGGTATCATTACAAAACTGGGCATTCCTATTTCACTGGCTACTTTTTTTGAAGTGACTCTGTTTGCTTGTATTCCATTGTTTATTGCACACTTAGGCGCTGTAGCTGTGTCAGGTCATCAAATTGCAGCAAGCGTTACCGCCTTGTTATTTATGATGCCTTTGAGCTTATCAATTGCTATTAGTATACGAATTGGTAACTTATTTGGCCAAAACCATTTAAAACAATTAAAAGTAGCGGTGTCTACGAGTTATATTTTAGCTGCAATTATTGCCTTATTTATTGCTTTTATCACTTTTATAGGCCGCGATATTATTAGTCAACTTTATAGCGATAGCCCTGCCGTGCTCGCACTTGCTTCATCAATAATGATTTTGGCCTGTATTTATCAACTGCCAGATGCATTACAAGTCGCTGCAAATGGCATATTACGCGGCTTAAAATACACTGCCCCTATTTCTTATATTACTTTTATTTCATACTGGTTAATCGGCTTTAGTTTAGGGTACGTATTGGCAAGAACAGACATAATAGTGCCAGCTATGGGCCCGCATGGTTTCTGGATAGGCATTATCGTTGGCTTGTCAGTGGCAGCTGTATTGCTGATGCTGACCGTTCATAGGCGATTTAAACGTGAACCATTTATTCTCTCTTAAAAAATTAACCTACATTACTATGCCACCTAATTGGTTACTAGCGATGTGTTGTCTATTACTTTTTGGCTGCTCTGAGCAGCCCAGTGACGCCAATAAAACGTATTTGTCTCGTTTGAGTAATACTTTGCAAACACCTAAGCCAAGTACAAAACCATTGCAACAGCTCACTCTAGTTGCCCCTGAAACAGCCTCACAAACTGCAATCAAGATTGGCATCACTGAGCTTGCTGGCATAAGCCAATGTAAGCTTAACGTATTAATAAGTGAGCACAACAATCAACTTGGCAAAACAGCGACAGCTGCGAGTCAATTAAAGTACCAAATAGATTTTATTCAAAGCGCACAAGATTGTTTAAATACCCTAGACAACCAAAGTAACGTATACAATAAAATTGCAGCGGCAAAAATTCAAAAACAAACTCAACTTACTCAGTACTTTAATCACACTTTATATAACGAACCTGAACTTAATCGTATTTGGCAACTCACAGGCCAAGAGCTCAGCACCGAGCAAGCAGGGTTTAGCGACACCATTGAAGCGCTTAAAAAATTAAATACCATAAAACAGCAGATAAATGTTGGCAACAGTACGCTAATTAATAGTGATGACATTTTTTCAGCACTAGAACCGCTAAATAGATACAAGTTTGATCAACTACTCATTCAAGCCACGCGTGAGCAAATTAGCTTGAACCAAACTGCAACACACTTTGTAAATAGCTTATCTTTTGAACAAATTTGCCCAAAAGGTAAAAATAAACAACAAGCTAAAATTGTCAGTAACATTTTTAATAAATTTTATTTAAAACAAATACAACCTTACCAAGCGCAGTTAAGCGGCTATTTAGAAACGCTCCAACCGCTCTATACTGAGATTTGGTTTAATCAAGCCATTAGCAGTGAGGCAATAAATGCGCTTTTAGATCCGAGTTCTAATACCAACTTACTTGCTCAACTAAAAACCTCAGCAAAAGAGCACGTTATCTGGTGGCAAAAATTTTATAAAACGTGTGAAATCAGCCCAATATGAATAAAAAAACGGCAAATAAACTTAAAAACCATAAACATGCTTGATTCACTCCTCATCACGCTATATATTAGCGACCGTTGTTAAGCAATTAACAGTTTTAAATGCCGAAACTAAACTGTAGGTTAGTTGGGCGAGATTTGATTGTATGATAACGCATAGTACGACTGTAGCTCAGTTGGTTAGAGCACTACCTTGACATGGTAGGGGTCGGTGGTTCGAATCCACTCAGTCGTACCAAAATTTAGTAATTACTGTATTTAAAGTATAAAAGTACATTGAGAGAAAAAGCACTACCTACTCTTGATCACCCGGTCCAGCAGTCGGTGGTTCGAATCCACTCAGTCGTACCAAAATTTAGTAAATAATGTATTGAAAGTACATTGAGATAAAAAGCACTACCCACTCTTGATCACCCGGTCCAGCAGTCGGTGGTTCGAATCCACTCAGTTGTACCAAAAAAACTAAGAATTTCAAATTATACAACCGTAGCTCAGTTGGTTAGAGCACTACCTTGACATGGTAGGGGTCGGTGGTTCGAATCCACTCGGTTGTACCAATCTAAAAAAATATCTCAAGAAAAAGCACTCCCTACTCTTGATCACCCGCTCCAAGGGTCGGTGGTTCGAATCCACTCGGTTGTACCAATCTAAAAAAATATCTCAAGAAAAAGCACTCCCTACTCTTGATCACCCGCTCCAAGGGTCGGTGGTTCGAATCCACTCGGTTGTACCAATCTAAAAAATATCTCAAGAAAAAGCACTCCCTACTCTTGATCACCCGCTCCAAGGGTCGGTGGTTCGAATCCACTCGGTTGTACCAATCTAAAAAAATATCTCAAGAAAAAGCACTCCCTACTTTTGATCACCCGGTCCAGCAGTCGGTGGTTCGAATCCACTCGGTTGTACCAATCTCATCAGATAACGCATTGAATAATCCAACATCGTCGGATGACGCCTCCGGCTTATCCAACCTACGTTAATTGTTGGGAGCGTAGGTCGGTTAAGTGGCGAAGCCGCGCCACCCGACATTAAGTAACATCAACACCCACATTAAGTAACATCAACACTTTACCCTTGAACACTCACTCCAAAGGTCGGTGATTCAAATCCACTCGGTTGTACCAATCTCATCAGATAAAGTATTAATTCGAAATTTTTATTTTTTTATCATTAAGACTTTATCAGCTAATAGGTTATCTTATACTTGTTATATAAAAATATTCCAAAAAAGGATTTCCCAATGAAATTTTTTGCAGCCATTTCGTTCGTATTGCTGTTTAGCTTGATTGCCCAAGTTCAAGCTAAAACCATCGTAAAAGTAGGTGGCTATGAGTTTCCGCCCTATATAGAAATTATTGACGGTCGTGCTTCAGGTCTTACCGTCGAATTAATAACTGAACTTAATAGTATACAATCTGACTATCATTTTGAATTGGTACTGACTACGCCCATTAGACGCTTTAAAGATTATCAACAAGGCTTATTCGATGCGGTATTTTTTGAAAATTTAAACTGGGGGTGGCTTCAAGGTAACTATGCAATCAGTAACTCCCCTATCATAGCAACAGACAGCGAAGTCTTTATTGCTTTAAAACAGTTTGCAAAGTCACAAGCCTGGTTTAATAATTTGGAAGATAAAACAATAGTAGGAATTTGGGGTTACCATTACCCGCTAGCTAATTTTGAAAGTAACCCTGAAATACTTGAAAGCAAATATAAAATTACCTTATTGAACAATCATAAAAAAAGCATTGAATTAGTATTAAATAAACGTAGCGATAGCGCTATTGTTACTCGCTCTTACCTAAATCAATATTTCGGTAAAAACTCAAGCAGTAAACATTTATTGATTGTATCTGAGCGGGTTGCGCAAACATATAAACATCAATTACTGCTTCGTCCAACACACCATTTAAATATAAATACACTTTACAAATGGGCAAAAAACGCACTCGCACAAAACAATTTATCAAATAAACTAAAACAACTAGGGCTTGAACAGCAAACCCTTTAAATCACAGTTTTCATATTAAACATTTGAATTCAAATAATAAAATAAAGCGCCTTGATTATTTGTACCCAAGCCACCTCAAGATGGTTTAAGTATATGGCTAATGGCAGTGGCTAGAAAATTTACTGTTTTCATCATTTGTAGCAAATTCAACTAGCGTCATCAGCAAATCACTGTGTTTATGAGTAAACCCGGTGTTAGAAAGGCGCTTTTCTAGATACGTAGTAAAGTTTTTTCGCTGCTGATGATGAGCGCTTAATTTCATTAAAAGCTCAGACTGCTTTTGGTTAATTAATCGTGTTTCATATATTGGATCTTCATCTGGCCAAGTCTCTACTGGCGAGCCTTTTTGCAGAAACACAAAATCACTTAACGAACGCTCAATTTGATTATAATCGCGCTCCCCTAGCAGTTTTTCTATTTCTTTTAATAAGCTTGCATACAAAACTCGTGGAAAAAGTTTATAAAAATCATGGTGTTTATAAGATTTACCTGAAGGAGTTTGTTGCCAATTTTCAAAACTTGCCCGCAAAGCCTGTACCAATATACGCCCTACATAATGACTTTTTTGAAATGAGACACCTTGTGATTCTAACCGCGATAACACATGGTTTAAGCGCTGCTTTAGGCTACGTACTTCTAATTTTAATGCACTTTTTTCAATCTCTAGGAGTTGTAATTCTTCTGCACTGGTTGTTATTTTTTGTTCCAGCTTGTTTATTTTGACTTGCGCACCACAAAATAAATCACGTGTGTCTTTAAGTTCAGTCAGTACACTGGCATGTTTTAATTTTATATTCGAACCACCATCGCACGTATACGTAGTGAGCTGTTTACTTTGCGTTAATGCCTTGCTCAAAGCGCTTTCTAGTGTGCCTTCTATTACATGAGCAGACTTACTGCCTTTAAGCAATGTGTTTAAAGTTAAAGAAATATGCTTTTGATACCAATTCTGAATTTGCAGGCACTGCACATCAGATAAATTAGCAAACGGATTCTCTTCACTTATTGGCTTATTAGCCATAAAAGTTCCCTCTAGTAATTGTTAAGTAGGTAAATAAACGATTAAATTACCTGCATTTACATGGTAATAGTTATTGCTTTTTAAGGCTATGTTTAATTATTGGAAGTCAAAAATTTTGAACGCAAACATTTATTAAGTTGTTTATTTCAAATAAATCACTAGACTTAACATTAAAGATAAAAATGCATTACCCCTATGAGAATATTTTTAGCCGTTGCCATACTCGTTTCATTTTTTACTTACGCAGAGCCTGTGCCAGTCACCTACACAGTTGAGAATAAAAACATAACGATACCTGGGGTGAAATATAAAAGTGGTTATGGTTACAACTTAAAAGCCGATACTGTACTGCGTTTAGTTACCCTCAATTGGCCGCCTTACATAGACGATACGTTATGCAATAAAGGCTGGCTATATCAGCTTACCGTTGGCATGTTAGTAAAAAAAGGCTACGGCGTGCATATTGAATTTTACCCTTGGGCTCGTGCAGTACGAGAAGCTGAATTAGGTAAAGCCGACATACTATTCCCTGAATACTTTATTAGCGATAAAGTCATATCTCAAAATATTTTAACAAAAACACGCAATCAATTATTGGCGTTGTCAGAACCTCTCCCCGGTGGCGATTTATCATTTGTAGCACTAAAAGGGAATAAAATTGACTATGATGGCAGTATTGCCTCTGTAAAAAACAGAGTAATAGGTGTAGTACGTTCATATAAAAACAGTAAAGATTTAGATGAATTAATTGAGCAAGGCGAAATAAAAACCATTGTTGCAAATAGTGAATATCAGCTTATTCACTTACTTTTAAACGGCCGCGTTGAGCTTATTGTTGCCGATTTAGAAGTGCTCAAAGCCAGTATTTATAAATCACTTATATCAAATCGAAATAAAAAAATGATATTAAATGCCCTTGTCGCATTAACCCCCAGTATAGAATATAAAGCCTTGTACTATGAAATCAGTAAAAGTACCCCCCAATGGCAATCTATATTAAGTGATATCAACGCAGAAATTGCAAATATGCATAATAAAAACCTCTTTGAAAGCTTTATAAACAGCAAAAAACAACAGTGTTATAACCTTGGTAATTAACGACTCGTTTTAAAATAAGTGGTAAATTTAAAGCTAATGCTCGCTAAGCATCAGCTTTTACATACAATGTCTAGAAATCAAAGGGAACTCTTACCCACCCCTCCATTAATACACGGGCGCTGCGGCTCATACTCGCTTTGCTAATTAGCCACTGGCCATTGTTTAAAACGGCCTGTGCGCCTACTTTTAATGTACCCGATGGGTGACCAAAATTTACCTCATTAATAGCCCCGCCACCAGCGGCTGCATTAACTAAGGTACCTTCAATCGCGCCAGCTATGCCAATAGCAACGGCCGCAGTGCCCATCATCGCATGATGTAACTTACCCATCGACATAGCACGCACTAATAAGTCAATATCGCTTGCATTGATTTGTTTGCCGCTGGAAGCTTTATAGCTTTTTGCAGGGGCCACAAACGCCACTTTAGGTGTGTGTTGGCGTGCTTGCGCTTCATTAATAGTATTAATTAAGCCCATTTTAACTGCGCCATAAGCACGAATAGTTTCAAGCTTTGTTAATGCCGCTTCATCAGCGTTTATATCATCTTGTAGCTCAGTACCGCTGTAACCAATATCAGCGGCGTTTACAAAAATAGTGGGAATGCCTGCGTTGATCATAGTGGCTTTTAAAATACCGACTCCGGGTACTTCTAAATCATCAACCACATTGCCTGTTGGAAATAACGCACCGTCGCCGTCTGCGGGATCTACAAACTCAAGCTTTACCTCAGCGGCAGGAAACGTTACACCATCGAGTTCAAAGTCACCGGTTTCTTGTACTTCACCATCGCTCATAGGTACATGTACTAAAATGCTTTTTTTAATATTTGCCTGCCAAACACGCACAATAGCAATGCCATTATCAGGCACTCTGCTTTTATCAACTAGCCCATTGCTTATCGCAAATGCGCCCACAGCAGAGGTTAAGTTTCCGCAGTTGCCACTGTAATCTACAAACGCTTTATCAATAGCAACTTGGCCAAATAAATAATCAACATCATGATCGGGCTGTTCACTTTTACTCAAAATCACCGTTTTACTGGTGCTTGAGGTTGCCCCGCCCATGCCATCGGTTTGTTTACCGTATGCATCTGGGCTACCAATAACGCGCAATAATAAATTATCGCGCGCTTCACCTGCCACTTGGGCAGGCTCAGGTAAATCAGTTAAATTAAAAAACACTCCTTTACTGGTGCCGCCGCGCATATAGGTGGCTGGCACTTTAGTTTGTGGTTTAAACATGAATGTATATCCTTATGATGCTTGCGTAGCTTCTAAAAAGTCTTGTGCAAAACGTTGTAACACACCGCCCGCGGCATAAATAGAAAGCTCTTCTTGGGTATCAAGCCGACATTTCATTGGTACAGTTAATACCTCGCCATTTTTACGGGTAATAACAAGCTCTAGGGTTGCGCCGGGTGTTGGTTCGCCCTTAACATCGTAGCTTTCGCTACCATCAAGGTTAAGTGTTTTACGCGTAGTGCCTGGTTTAAATTCAAGCGGTAATACACCCATACCAATTAAGTTAGTACGGTGAATACGTTCAAACCCTTCTGCGGCAATAACCTGCACACCAGCAAGCCTTACCCCTTTTGCTGCCCAATCGCGCGACGAGCCTTGGCCGTAATCAGCGCCTGCTACAATAATTAACGGTTGTTTACGCTGCATATAGGTTTCAATGGCTTCCCACATACGGGTGTTTTCACCCTCTGGCTCAATGCGTGCGTACGAGCCCTGCTTCACTTCCCCATTTTCGTCAATCACCATTTCGTTTAGCAATTTAGGGTTAGCAAACGTGGCACGCTGCGCTGTTAAATGATCGCCTCGGTGCGTTGCGTAAGAATTAAAATCTTCTTCTGGTACCTTCATTTTAATTAAATATTCACCAGCGGCACTGCTGGCCATAATTGCATTAGAAGGTGATAAGTGATCGGTTGTAATGTTATCGCCAAGTACGGCCAATGCGCGCATACCTGTCATACTGCGCTCACCTGCCAATGCGCCTTCCCAATATGGTGGGCGGCGAATATAGGTACTCTCTGGGCGCCAATCATATAATGGGTCGTTATCTTCGCCGTAATCAACGGTTAAGTTAAACATTGGCTCGTAAACTTTTCTAAACTGTTCTGGCTTAACACTTTGCTTAATAACTGCATCTATTTCTTCATCAGATGGCCATAAATCTTTAAGCGTTACATCGTTACCTTGCTGATCTTGCCCTAAAATATCTTTTTCTATATCAAACCGAATGGTACCGGCAATTGCATACGCAACCACGAGCGGTGGCGACGCTAAAAACGCTTGCTTAGCATACGGATGAATACGGCCATCAAAGTTACGGTTACCCGAGAGCACAGCCGTTGCATATAGATCACGGTCAATCACTTCTTGTTGAATTTTGGGATCCAGCGCGCCACTCATGCCGTTACAGGTAGTACAGGCAAAACCCACAATACCAAAACCGATCTGTTCCAGTTCAGACAGTAAATTTGCATCTTCAAGGTACGATTGCACCGCTTTAGAACCTGGTGCCAGTGAGGTTTTAACCCACGGCTTACGGGTTAATCCTTTGGCATTTGCATTGCGTGCTAACAAAGCAGCTGCAATCACATTTCGCGGATTACTGGTATTAGTACAGCTGGTAATAGCGGCGATGATACAGGCGCCATCTGGCATTAAGCCTTCTTCATTTTCAACCACACCAGAAATACCTTGCGCCGCTAAATCGCTAGTAGATACACGGCGATGCGGATTTGAAGGGCCTGCAATGTTGCGTCCTACGCTTGATAGATCAAATTTAAGTACGCGATCATATTGCGCGGTTTTTAAGCTATCGCTCCATAAACCCGCTGTTTTAGCATAGTTTTCTACTAGAGTAATTTGATCTTCATCACGCCCGGTTAAACGCAAGTAATCAATGGTTTTATCGTCTATGTAAAACATAGCCGCCGTTGCACCAAATTCTGGGGTCATGTTTGAAATAGTGGCTCTGTCGCCAAGCGTTAATGCATCAGCCCCTTCACCGTAAAATTCAAGGTAAGTCGATACCACCCGTTGTTCACGCAAAAACTCAGTAATAGCTAGTACTATATCGGTTGCGGTAATACCGGGCTGACGAATGCCGGTAAGTTCAACACCCACAATATCAGGGAGGCGAATGTAAGAGGCGCGCCCAAGCATCACGCTTTCGGCTTCAAGGCCGCCCACACCTACGGCAATAACGCCCAAGGCATCAACGTGTGGCGTGTGGCTGTCGGTTCCTACTAGCGTATCGGGAAAAGCAATGCCGTCACGGTTTTGAATCACTGGTGACATTTTTTCAAGGTTAATTTGATGCATAATGCCATTGCCCGGCGGGATCACATCAATATTTTTAAACGCCGTTTTAGTCCAGTTTATAAAATGAAAACGGTCATCGTTGCGTCTGTCTTCTATTGCGCGGTTTTTTTCAAAGGCATCGGGATCAAACCCTGCGTGCTCTACCGCTAACGAGTGATCAACAATTAACTGCGTTGGCACAACGGGATTTACCTTAGCAGGATCGCCGCCTTTTGCAGCAATAGCGTCACGCAGGCCAGCTAAATCAACCAGTGCGGTTTGCCCTAAAATGTCATGGCACACAACCCGTGCCGGATACCACGGAAAATCTAAATCTTGTTTTCGCTCAATTATTTGGCTCAGCGCATCAGTAAGCATTGCCGGGTCACAGCGCCGAACTAAGTTTTCAGCAAATACCCGCGAGCTATAAGGCAGTGTAGCGTAAGCGCCTGGTTTAATCGTATCAACAGCGGCTTGAGTGTCGTAGTAATCAACATTTGAGCCTGGTAGAGGCTTACGGTATTGGGTGTTATTAATAATGGTCATAATAAATTCGCTAATTTGGTGACGGGGTTAATCAAGAAAGGCTTTAGATTTGAAGGTGTATTGTTTGCATAATTTGCTAAAGCCGTAAAAGGTGAGTTGGTGACTCACCTTTGTATAGACTATATATTTATCTTGATTCAATTGGCGTGTAGCTACGCGCATCTGGCCCTGTGTAATCAGCGCTTGGGCGAATAATACGGTTATTGGCACGTTGCTCTTTTACGTGTGCGGTCCAGCCGGTTACACGGCTCATTACAAAGATAGGCGTAAATAGCTTAGTAGGAATACCCATAAAGTGGTACGCCGATGCATGGAAGAAATCGGCATTACAAAATAACTTTTTCTCACGCCACATCACTTCTTCACAACGAACAGATACAGGGTAAAGCACATTGTCGCCCACTTCGGCTGCTAGCTTTTCAGACCACTTTTTAATGATCACGTTACGTGGATCTGACTCGCGGTAAATTGCATGGCCAAAGCCCATAATTTTATCTTTACGCTCAAGCATACCCATTAGTGCATCTTCTGCTTGGTCAACACTGGTAAAGCCTTCAATTAAATCCATGGCGGCTTCGTTAGCACCCCCATGCAGTGGGCCACGTAACGTGCCAATTGCACCGGTAACACATGAGTGAATATCAGATAAGGTGGATGCACACACACGACCGGTAAAGGTTGAGGCATTAAATTCATGCTCGGCGTACAAAATAAGCGATACATTCATTACTTGGGCAAATAATTCGCTTGGCGCTTTATCGTGTAGTAGCGTTAAAAAGTGTGCACCTACTGAGTCGTCATCAGTTTGCGTTTCAATACGCACACCATCATGAGTAAACCGATACCAATAACAAATAATACTTGGGAAAATGGCCACCATGCGGTCAATCGCATCGTTTGCTTCGCTAAAGTCATTTTCCATTTCAAGGTTACCCAGCATAGAGCAACCGGTACGCATAACATCCATTGGGTGCGCGTCTTTTGGAATGTTCTCAAGCACTGTTTTTAGTGCAGCGGGTAAACCGCGCAGGCTTTTAAGTTTAGCTTTATACTCTGCCAACTCGCTTGCTGTAGGTAACTCACCGCGCGAAAGTAAAAACGACACTTCTTCAAACTGGGCTTTTTCTGCCAGCTCGCTAATGTCGTAACCACAATACGTTAAACCAGAACCGGTTTGTCCTACCGTACATAATGCAGTTTGCCCTGCTACTTGTCCGCGAAGTCCTGCGCCGCCTAATGCTTTATCTACCATGATTTATCTCCTGTTGAATTTTTTATTATTTGTCAGATTTTGCTGAGAAAAGGTTATCGAGTGTATTTTCGTATGAGTGATAATCTAAAAAGTCGTAAAGCTCAGCACGTGTTTGCATGTTTTCGATTTGGCTTTGTTGTGAGCCTTCATTTAAAATAGCTGAATACACATTTAACGCCGCTTTATTCATCGCTCTAAATGCACTTAATGGGTAAAGCACCATTTCAACACCTACATCGCTTAACTGCTCTTTAGTGTAAATAGGCGTTTGGCCAAATTCGGTAATGTTGGCTAAAACCGGGACATTTATCGCTTTGGTAAATGCTTGGTAATCAGCAAGGTCGTGAACGGCTTCTGCAAAAATGGCATCTGCACCCGCTTCAACACAGGCAGCAGCACGGTCTATTGCTGCATTTAAGCCTTCTTTTTGAAACGCATCAGTACGCGCCATAATATAAAAATCGCTATCGGTTTTTGCATCTACCGCCGCTTTAATACGGTCAACCATTTCCGCTTGAGTAACAATTTCTTTATTAGGACGATGGCCGCAGCGCTTTTGTGCCACTTGGTCTTCAATATGAAAACCCGCCGCACCGGCTTTAGTCATTTCTTTAACAGTACGGGCAATATTAAACGCCCCACCCCAGCCTGTATCGGCATCTACTAATAGCGGTAAATCACTGGCGCCAGTAATACGGCGAATGTCTTCAAGTACGTTATCGAGGCTGGTCATGCCTAAATCAGGCATACCAAATGAGGCATTAGCCACACCCGCACCCGATAAATAAATAGCCTGATGACCCATTTTTTCAGCCATCATCGCGGTATACGCATTAATGGTTCCCACCACTTGCAGTGGGCGGTTATTAGCAATTGCCTGTTTAAATTTTAGTCCTGCTGACATTACCTTCTCCTAACTTGAACGGGGCTGCTCTTTGGCAACTTAGTATTTTTAATTGTTTAATATGACGTTTTTACTGATCGGCGCATTAATTTTGCCCGGCATGCAAATTAAATTTTGTTTGTATGTTGGCTTGCGATGCGCTTATATGGCGCTTCATAAGCATTTCGGCCAGCTCACCATCATGATTTTCTATGGCGTTAATAATCGCTAAATGCTCGTCAAACGCTTTAGATACGCGCGGCCCAACCATGCCCATTTGCACACGGTACATTCTTATTAACTGGTATAGATCATCGCATAGCAAATGAATTAAATGGGCGTTTTTACTGCCTTTAATAATCCGATAGTGAAAGTCTAAATCGCCCGCCTCTTGATAGTACGACTCACCTTCTTTTACACGTTGGGTGTGTAAATGCTGATTCAGTAACTGTTTCAAGCCTTGTACTTCATTTGGTTCCATATTGTCGGCAGCAAGCCGACATGCAAGTCCTTCAAGCGCACTGCGAACTTGGTATACTTCAATTAAACGCTCTGCGGTTAACGCTACAACGCGACAACCAATGTTGGCTTTACGCTCTACCAAGTAGCAACTTTCTAAACGGTTAAGTGCTTCTCTGAGGGTTGCACGGCTTACACCATAACGCTTTGCAAGTTCAGGCTCAGATATTTTACTGCCTTGTGCAATGCTGCCCTCTACAATTTCGCGGCGCATATCTACAAACACTTTATCTGAAGCGGTGGTCACTGCGGTGTTGTTTGAAAAGTGTTGGGTCATAAAATAATTTTATATTGTCGACAATTTATGGTTCAACTATGTGCTTATTAACCAGCACTGTCAACCCTAAAACGCCTTTAAACGCATAAAAAAGCAACAATATGTCGACATTATTAAACTTTAGTAGCATAAATTTGCTAAAAATGGCTTTATCAATAGCAAACTGTCGACACTTGGTGATTATTCTAATTTACTCTTTAAACTGAAAAATCGCGTTAAAAATGCTATTATGCTGCTTTAATTTTATTGTATGAGTCAAACCGTGGACGCTAACACTTATATTCCCAAGCAATTTATTGACGACGTAAAAACCTACCTGCCTGAGCACCTAAGCTTAAGTGACTTTATACATGCATGTCGTCGCCCACTGCGTAAATCAGTTCGCGTTAATACATTAAAAACTGAGAGATCCCCACGAATTTAGCCTAAATTATCAATTTGTATAGTCAGAAGTGACAACTGGCTATACACATAAATAATGAACTGCCCATCAGGCTCATACCTAGGATCATCAACCACTTCTTTGCCAAGATAAATATAGGACAATACTCGTCGTTTTTTCTCTGTATTCGCTTGTAATGCCGCATCCCCTTGTTGTGCCGACACGGTGTACCCTATGCACCATAAGACAAACAACATTAACGCCGCTATGAGCAATAAATTATCAAACCTTTCTGCGCTTCTTGAATTTGCAAAGGCTAAACTAATGCCAAGTTTTGCATTCTTAGTGTCTCTGAAACTTTCTTCTATTTGCATACGTTGTTTATATAAAGTCACAATCCGTTGAGGCTTATCTGTAAATTGTGTAGGTAAATTAAACACAAGTAGCCAAGGCTCTTTGGCCTTTTGTTGTTGGTATTTAACCGTTGTACATTGAGATTGCCCACCCCGTTTTTTGATTTTTTTACGTCCCTTGTTTTTCCCTCTAAACAAAACACCTTGGCACGCGAAACGAACTGTTTTTCCGTAGTAAATCTGTGTCAGAAGGTGTGGTTTATCTGTTGCTTGCTCAAACCATGATTTACAATTTCGCCATGTCTCAAGGTCGCTAGATAAGGTCACATTGCCTCTGACGCGCCCAAGCCAATACCAGCCTTTATCTTCTATGGCTTTAAACCATGGCGTTCTAAAAATAGCATCAGATAAAATAATAGGCTGACAATCTGCAGGTAAACACTGTGCCAAGCTATCGAGTAAGTGTTGATGAGCCGCTTCGGTATTTAATTCGCTTTCAGGATACACTTTTTCATAGAGCGTTAACGCTCTTCCCCCCATTGGTATGCTTGCCCTGAGCACTTGAAATATTTCGCCGCCATTAATAGGTGACCAGTCAACGATAATAAGTGGGTGTTGTTGCTGGCCTACTAAGCATTCGGTCATATGTTCATAGAAACAAAGACGTTCTTGATGCAGGTTAGCATTACCAATCAAACGGTCTGCGCGTTTAATATCATGTTTTTTATCGGTATTAGAAAATGATTTTAATCCGCGGCCTAGGTAAGTGACAGTAACGCGCTGGTCACGCAAGCCTGAGTTAACAAACGTAAAGACTGTATTTAAACGTGTTTTATGAATTTCAGGGTAGGCAATGGCAATATCTTTGTGTAATATTTCGGTGGCTTTCATGATTATGAGTGAGTTTTTTTATAGTGAAAAAATTTGATCACAAATAATCATGAGAGTCTACCATTAATTTTTATTTTGTGGGGATTCGTCAGCATTAAAAATGAGTGTTAAAGAATTTAAACACCAAGCGGCTCAAAAAAACTGGCAACTAACCGCTATTCCTTGGTGTGATGAAGGTTTTTGGTTAGTGCGCCCAAGTGATGAGGAGCAAAACCTAGCGCTTGGCAATACCGACTTACACCTAAGCGGTGCTATGTACGTGCAAGAGGCAAGCTCAATGCTGCCACCAATGGCACTTAAACAAAGCTTGCAAACCAGCCAAACGGTGCTTGATATGGCCTCGGCACCGGGTTCAAAAACCTCACAACTTGCCGCACTTATGAACAACCAAGGTGTACTAGTGGCCAATGAGCTGTCGTCGTCACGCCTAAAAGTACTCAGCGCCACCTTAAAACGTATGGGCGTGGGCAATTGTGCGCTCTCGCATTTTGATGGCGTGGTTTTTGGTAATTACATGTTTGAGTGCTTCGATAGTATTTTGCTTGATGCCCCTTGCTCAGGTGAAGGCACGGTACGTAAAGACCCTGATGCCCTTAAAAATTGGTCTATAGAATCAAACATTAATATTGCTAAAGTACAAATAAATCTTATTAAAAGTGCATTTTATGCACTTAAACCTGGTGGAACGTTGGTGTATTCAACCTGTACCTTAACCCCGCTCGAAAATCAGCAAGTGTGTAACGCTTTACTTGAAGAGTTTGGTCAGTACATTTCACCAGAGTCTTTAAGTGATCTTTTTCCTGGTGCCGATAAAGCCACCACAGCAGAAGGCTACTTACACGTGTGGCCACAAACTTTCGACAGCGAAGGCTTTTTTATCGCTAAATTTAAAAAACACAGTAGCTGTGAAAACCAAACGCAAAAAATTAAAAAAGGCGCATTTCCGTTTAACCACTTTGATAAAAAGCAAAGTGATGAATTTATAAGCATGCTTAAAAAGCAATTTAGTTTAACGCACTTGCCTGGCAAATTAATGCACCGCGACAAAGAACTGTGGTTATTTCCTGATGAATTTGAGGCAATACAAAGCAAAATAAAATATGCGCGCTTGGGTATTCAAATTGGGGTTATTCATAAAAATGGCGTGCGCCTTGCTCACGAATTTGCCACCGTATTTGGTAAGCAATGTAAAAGCAATGTGTTAGCACTGAGCAATCAACAAGCTAACGATTATTTTACCGGTAAAGATATACGCCTTGCAGAGCCAACCAAAGCCAGTGGTGAAGTAATACTCACTTTATGCGGTTGCCCAATTGGTTTAGGTAAATGGCAAAAAAATAAAGTTAAAAACTCACTACCACGCGATTTAGTACAAAATACGCAGTTAATAAACTGGGAGTAAGCAAAGAATAAAAGCGTATAAAATGTGAGTAACAAATGTAAATCACTGTAATTACTGCAGTATAAAAAATAAACAAAATTGTGTGTTTTTTAAGCTTTTGGCTATACTTATATAACTTTCTTCTTCTCCCTAGGATTTGAAAGTACTTTAGTTAGCGCAGGGCTCACACATGGGCCCCTCTATAACCCAGAGTTCTTATAGCTCTGGGTCTTTTTTTATCTAGGCAAAAGTTAACGGGCTTCGGGAGTCGGGTTACGAGCCTAATTCAAAAACATGCGCGAGGTAAACTACCGCCTACGGATTTACTAATGACGCGACATAAAGTCGCTGCTACGCCAGGGTTAAATAAACTTGTAGCAGATGTATGGACTCCTCCCCATTAACGGGAGAGTACGGTATAAAGAAGTTGCAAAAAATCTTTTACCCAATAAGGAGTCCATACATGACACAGTCTAATTTAATTGCTATTGATTTAGCAAAAAACATTTTCCAAGTAGCGCAGTTTCAAGGCAATAAACTCAAATCTAATAAAGCAGTTAACCGCCAAGCATTACTTGAGTTATTAGTTAAAGCAAAACCATCAGTTGTTGCAATGGAGGCATGCGCAAGCGCACAGTATTTTGCACGCACAGCGCAATCCTTTGGTCATGAAGTCATGTTGCTTGACCCTTTATTTGTTAAAGCATTTAGACAAGGCCAAAAAACAGATGCAAACGATGCAATCGCAATCGCCGTTGCTAGTCGAGCCCCCAATGTTCGCTCATGTAAAATTCTTACCATTGAAGAGCAGGCTTTACAGTCACTTAGCAAGGTTCGAGCGCTAGCAGATAAACAAAAAATTCAATTATCAAACCAAATACGTGGTTTACTTCTTGAGTTTGGTATTGTGATTAACCAAAGCGAAGCCGCATTTAAAGCAGCCATACCGGATATTTTGGAAGATGATGAAAATGCACTGCCGCTAGAACTAAAACATGCGCTCGCGCTGAGTTACGCTCTTTATAAACAGCAATGCGACAATAAAGTAGAGTTGCAAAAACAAATAGAGCGTATTGCGAAACACAATGATGGCTGTCAACGCTTAATGGCACTCGAAGGGGTAGGCCCAATCACAGCTATCGAGCTCCTGTCTTTTTTAGGCAATACATCACAGTTTTGTGACGCAAGAGGTGCTGCAGCGTGTGCAGGAGTGACACCATTACAGCATTCGACAGGTGGTAAAGCAAAGATAGGCCGCATACCCAAAAGACGAGGGGGTGCATTAAGGCGAAATCTATTTTTAGGCGCTCGCTCGATAGTGAGTAAATTAAAAAGCAGAGAGGCCACGACTGAAAAAGAACGATGGATAAAAAGCCTTTTGATAAGAAAAGGTGTCAAGTGCACCGCTATTGCACTAGCAAACAAAACAATGCGAACAGCCTATGCCTTACTTAAAAATGGAACGAGCTATGAACCAACATTACTGACAGCATAAAATAAAACAATAAAAAAATAAGTAAGTAGAAGAATTGAACAAGCCAAGATAGAGCATTTAGTGGTGAGACCCACCCTTGAGAGCCTGAAAACCCGCTAGTGTACAAAGATACCGTGTAGCAGATAAGGCACAAGGGCGCGAAAACATCAAAGTGGCCGAGGTAGCGCCTCATTAGAGCCCGTATATAAGCACGCAATCACATCATCTTAATGCAAAAAAGGCTTGTGCAATTGGAGGAGTCCATATAAGCGGGTTTACCCCGCGTTTTTATTTGATTCTAATATTTTGAAGCTACGCTTCATGCGCGAGGTAAAGTCGCTGCTACGCCAGGGTTAAATAAATTTGTAGCAGCGGGTTTACCCCGCGTTTTTATTTGATTTTAATATTTTGAAGCTGCGCTTCATGCGCGAGGTAAACTCCCGCCTAAGAATTAGGTTAACGCCGAGGTTTTTTCAGTGGAACCCGTCGCTCGAAGCTCGTTGCCCGTTGCCCGCCACCCGAAGCTCGTATTTTACCCACAATATTTTTTAAACATATATGTGTCTCTAATCGCTTCATAATGAGCACCAAATTGCAGCGATAAACACACTATTGGCAAACGATTCATCTGCTCAGCCATACTAAATACTTTAAAAAAATTATAACCGTACTTAGAGGCTAGCTTAAGCTCATTCACATAAAGCGCTTTATAGCTTGGTGGTAAATCACTCCAATGCATTAACGCAATTTGAATAATGCCTAAATGTACATCTAACTTATAAGGCCCTACTTTTTTAGCCCGTTGAATATAGCCATATACACGTTCCGTTGGGCCTTCTTGAAAGCTCACCACCTGCGCTAATGCAACCCACGTTTGAGCCCACGTTTGCCTAAGCGCAAGCGACTTTAACAGCGCCTGCTCCGTTTGTTGATACGTTTGCTGTACATACTCTGTTTGCTTAGCAGATGTCGTATCAGTACCCGCTAACCCTAACATTTTTATGTGGGCTAAAAAATGCCAATAATGAGGATGATCAGGATCCATATTGGTTGCTAAAGTTATCGCATTTTCTGCCGCTTGAAGTTTTGAACCAGATAAACCGCCATCCGACTCATTGACAATATTAAGTGCATTAAAGTACCACGCATTGGCACGCATGCTTTGCATACTGGTATAAGCAATTACTAGCGCTATTATGGCTAAAAAAACAGCAAGAGCTACTTTACCCCTATTTAATTTAGTCATTAAATAAGCACTCGGTTAATTTAAGTGGGTTAGTTACAAAAAGCGCCCTAGCCTGCTCTTCACCTATTAATTGCGCTACAGTATTTTTTGCTTGGCTTAAAATAGGCGGGCGGCGTTTAACCGAATGAGCGTCAGAAGCAACATAGCTCACTAACCCATCTTTAAGCATGTGTAACGCTATGCTATGCGCGCTTTCGCCCCACTCGCCTTCAATACTTGACGCTGTTAGTTGAAAATCGCAGCCTAACTGCTTTAAGTGCTCAACGTAATAAAAGTTTGACTGAATATCTCGGTTGCGCTCTGGGTGCGCAATAATAACCCGAATGTTTTGTTTATCAAGCCACTGTATAAACTTATCGTAGCCTTGTGGCATGTGCGAATGCGGTAATTCTAATAGCAACACATTTTTATTGGCTATTTTACCAATAAAAGGCAGTTTATTTGCCATAACCAAAGCCATAAGCTCTACATCTAGCCGTACCTCGGCAGCTGCGGCTAATTTAATCTTAATGCCATGCGCTAGCGCTTGCTGCTTTAAATTATTTAAATCGGCGTAAATTTGCTCAATTTTATTATTAAACCGACCTAAATGAATATGCGGTGTTGCCACCATATGGGTAATGCCATCGTTTTGCGCTAATGTTAAAAGCGCTAAAGAGTCAGTTAACTCTTTAGCGCCATCATCAATACCCGGCAAAATATGCGTATGAATATCAATCATAAATTAACTTAATTATGCTTGCGGCTTTTCAGGCTGTTGCGAGTAGTCGTAATAATCATAGTAACCATGGCTATGCTCATCTTTAGATTTACTCATATCTACCTGATTAAGTACCACACCAGCCACATGCGCTTTTACTTCAAATAAACGCTCAAGGCCGGCTGTAATTGGTTTTATACGCGTTATGTCAGACTTAACAACATACACAACCGAATCAACACTTTGCGCTATAACCAATGCATCGCTCACGGCCTGGGTTGGCGGCGTATCCACAATAATGTGGTCGTACTGCGCTTTTAACTCGCCAAGTAACTCTGCAAAGCGCGGGTTTGATAAAAGTTCAAGCGGGTTAGCCGGTATTTGCCCACTAGGCATAATAGTTACACCCGATTGCGTATCAATATGCACACAGTCAACAAGCTGATCTGTACCCATCATTAAATTACTTAAACCAGGGTGAAATACCGGTATATCAAAACGTTTAGCTAGTGTTGGTTTACGTAAGTCAGCATCAATAAGTAGTACTTTGCCCATTTGCGCCAGCGACATGGCTAAATTAGCCGAGGTAGTGGTTTTACCCTCACCAGGAGATGTTGAAGTAACCGCAATAACCTGATGCGCACGGTCGAGGTGAGTTAACAACAAACCAGTACGTAAGGTGCGTACCGACTCAGCAAAGCGGCGATAGGTATCTTCTAAATAGGCATGAATCGGAAAAAGGCCCTTTTTAGGTATTGCCACATGCGGTAACAAACCAAGCATACGCTGCGCGAGTTTATTTTCTACATCGTTTTTGTTTTTAACGGTGTCGTTTAACGCGTCAAACACAAAGGTCATTACCACTGCAAAGCCAAAACTCGCCACAAAGGCTAACACTACAATGAGTTTTTTATTTGGCTTACTTGGGTCTTTTGGTGCGTAAGCACGGTCGGTAAAACGGGCTGCTGCCGAGCTAAAATCACTGGTTACTTCGGTTTCTTTAGAGCGCGATAAAAAGGTATTAAAAATATTTCGGTTGGTTTCTACTTCACGCTTTAACTGGTTATATTGGGTTTCTTTGCGGGTAATATCTTGATATTTAGCGCGAATTTGAGCTAAATCGCGTTCAAGCGCATTTACAGTGCGGGTAGTTCTGTTTAGCTCTTTTTCAATACCCGTAATTAAGCCTTTAATTTGCTTATTTAAATTAGTTTTAACTGTGGCAAGCTCCGACTTAGCCGAAATCATTTTAGGGTGCTTAACACCGTAAACTTCGCCAAGCTCACTCACTTTACGCTCAACGAGTACCACTTCACGTTTAACATCTTGTATTACACGGTGCGAAGTAATTTCTGGCATGCTGCCAAGTAACGCTATGTTATCGTTACCATATTCATTAATAACACGGTTAATGCTTTCTAAGTTATTTTGCGTTGCCCTTGCATCAACTAACTGTTTAGACATTTGCTCAAGCTCTTGAGTAACTAGCCCTGCTATGCCTTCTATATCAACCAGTTTTTGCGCTTCTCGGTAAGACTGTAAACGCACTTCAGAGCTATCAAGTTGTATACGTAGCTCCGACAAACGGCTATTTAACCAGCTAGACGCCTGCTGGGTAATGCCCATTTTTGCGCGCATTTGGCTTTCTATGTAAACCTCACCCACTGTATTAGCAACTAAAGCCGCTAATTTAGGGTCGCTCGACTCAAAGCTCACATTAACCAATTGCGTTTTACGAATAGGCGATACACTTAAACGCGATTTAAACGCAGCAAGTAAACCCAACATTTCACGCTCTGCTTGCTCTTGCTCGCTAAGCCCTCTTTTTTATTTAAAAAAGGCAGTAATTGCTTAACCATGCCTTTTAACTCGCCAGTAAGCGATGGTTTGCCAATAAAATCGGTATGATCTTTTAAGTTAAGTTTAGTAATAACCTCACGGGCAATACTGTTGGATTTAATCACTTCAAACTGGGTTAAGTAATACTCTTTTTTAGTAGAATCTAAGCCATATATTTCATCAAAGCTGACTGCTTTGGTTTGCTGTGACTCAATTAATAAAGTAGCTGTGGCTACATACTTAGGCACTAACGTTAACGCAACCATTATAGTGAGTAAGGTGACTACAATAGCAAAGCCTAATATTTTCCATTTGCTTTGCTTAATAACATTAAGATAAGCACCTAAATCAATAACTTCCTCGTTGTTGCTAGGTTTTTCAGAGAGTGTGTTCATTTTTTATAACTGCCTTAAACTGCTTAAAACAAGCGCTGTTCTATTTTTATGGTGTCGCCCGCTGCAATTTGGCTGTTTAAGCTACCCTTTTGTTGCTGCTGCTTGGTTTGCTCTTTAAAAATAAATATTTTGTCAACCGAGGCGCGCTCGGTTAAACCACCAGCCAGTGCTATTGCTTGGTTTACCGTCATAGCCGGTTGGTAGGGGTAACCACCTGGTTTTTTAACTTCACCATGTATATAAAAAGGTCGGTATTCTATAACTTGCGCATACACATTAGGGTTAACTAAATAATCTGGCTGTAAGCCTTCGCTTATTGTTTGCTCAACTTGTGAAACACTTAAACCAACTAGTTTAACCTTACCTAAAAATGGGTAGTTAATTTCACCGCTATTACCAAGCAGTGAGGTTACATCTAAATCGGGCTGGCCAAATACTTTAATTTCTATTTTGTCGCCGGCCCCTAAAATGTAGTTTTGCGAGTCATTCGCAAAACTACCAAAGCTTAGTAATAATATTAAGCCAATTAAAATTTTAACCTTCATTTATTACCCTTTAAAGCAAATGTAAAGTTAAGCCCCACTATTACGCGGTCAAATTCAATACTAGCTTGGGTAGAATTACGGTCAATAAAGTCAACATAACCGGTTACCATGCCAAAATTGCTAGCTAAGTAATTTACGCCAAAACGCGCATTTTTAACTTTATCTTTACGGTTAAAACCACCTGAGTATTCTTGGTCAACATAATTTGCACTTACCACCGAGCTTAAGTATTCGCTCCAATCATGCTGCCATGTTGCACCATACACGCTCTCGCGAATATAATCGCCTTGCAATAACGGATCTTTTGCGGCACGGCTAGTAACTAGTTGCAAGGTTGAATAGGTTAACGGCTTCCAAACAGCAGCAGCTTCCCAGCTTAAACCACTAAAGTTTTCACGCAGGTTAGACTCAAAATCTTTATTTTGGTAACCCACTTTAAACGAGCCAGTAGTTACAGCTGTGGCTTCCCACTCCATACCTAATAATACTTTTACATCGTCTGAATCACGGGTAATACCGTTAGAGTCAATAACATCGTATTGGTAGTCTTCTTGCTTAACTTCTAAAAAGGCACGCGTACCGGCTTGAGTATTGTAATAACCAACAATTCCTAGCATAGGTTTGTCGTAATCACGGTATTGCGATACTTCAGTAAAGTTTTGATAATTTTTGTTGTAATAGCCCGCTGTTAACGCAACCTGTGCCTTAGAGCTTTGCGCACCATATTCATAACGCGCGGTTAAGTTTTGTTGCTGATAATGAACAAGCTCATCAATAACATTGCCTTGCCCTTCAGTTAGGCCACCACCACGTGGTTCGTATAGCCAATCGGCGTCACCGTTAATATCTAAACGGTGTTGGCTAGTAAATTCTTTATGTACACCTGCGCCAACATTTACTTGAGTAAAATTGTCGGTAGTGTCTTTATTATGAAACGACGTGCTTGAGGCAACATCAAATTTATAGCTGTCGGGGCCATCCTCAATTAGTGCGTTTAAACTAGGTGCTATGTTCCATATTAAACGCGACTGAGTATTTTGCTCAGTCATAAAAAAGTTATCGTTACTGCTAACACCTAGCTGTAGCGTAGGTGTTAGCTCGGCGCCATCTTTGGTCATAATACTACCAGGTTGTAACTCTGCGGCAATAGCAGGTGCCGATAACCCTAAAGCAATAAGTAAAGAGGTAGTTGTATTAGTACGCATTTTCACTTTTAAATCCCTTAAAAATTGTCATAAAAATTATTTTAACATCAAACCATAAAGACCAATGTTTAATGTAATGTAAGTCGTATTCAACTCGCTTGGCCATTTTATCCAAAGTATCAGTTTCGCCGCGCCAGCCGTTAATTTGTGCCCAACCGGTAATACCCGGTTTGGTTTTGTGCCTAAACATGTAAAATTCTACTTTTTTTCGGTATTCTTCGTTGTGGGCAACCGCATGGGGCCTTGGGCCAACAATAGACATGTCACCTTTTAAAACGTTTATGAATTGAGGGAGCTCGTCTAGGCTAGTGCGGCGTAAAAAACCACCTAATGGAGTAATACGGGCATCGTTTTTAGTTGCTTGGGTTACTACGCTGCTGTTTTCGGTAACGCTCATAGAGCGAAACTTCCATACTTTAATTTTTTTGCCGTCTAAGCCGTAGCGGTCTTGTTTAAAAATAACAGGCCCTTTAGATGTCAGCTTTATGGCAGCGGCAATTACCAGTAAAAGCGGGGTAATTAACAACAATATAATAGTTGAAACCACTATATCTTCGGTGCGTTTTATAAACTCATGCGTGCCAATATAGGGCGCTTCAAACACGCTTAGTGTATCTACAGCGCCCACGTGTTCAATGCGGGCATGAATTAAGTTTGACAGTAAAAAGTCGGGCACTATGTGCACATCTACTGTTGTATCACCTAACTGTAATAAAATATCAGCTATGCGTTTTTGTGCTTTCATGGGCAGCGCTATATACAATATGTCTATTTCGCCATTGCGGGCGGCATTTACTGCGTTTTGTATACTGCCTTCAACGCCTTGCTGCTCGAGTTGTTCAAATAAGCGTTCAGGGCTTCTGTCATCATAAAAGCCTTTAAAATTAAATCCTAACTCAGCGTGTTTAACTATTTCAGCATGTAAATAAGCAGCAGACTCTGTAGCACCAATAATGGATACATTGCGTTGCGATAGTCCTAACTTACGGCGACTACGCTTGTACCAATACATACCTAAGCGCCAAATATACAAGTACGCTACACTTAGCAAAAACCAAATAGCTATTTCCACGCGAGAGAGCGACTCAGTAAACTTAAAAATAAACGACCCTACCAACAAAAATGCAAAAGCAATGAGCACACTACCCCATGCACACATTACCATCGTTCTAAATTTACCAGCTCGCCAAGAGCGATAAGTAGAAAACAGCTCAGCACAATACAAGTAACTTAAAGCAACAGTCAGTGCAGAAGCAGCATAAATAGGAGTGAGTTTAAAGTTATAAAGTAGGGCTGCGCACTGAAAGGCTAAAAACAGGGCAAATATATCAAATAATCGGTAAAAATTGGCATCAGAGGAACCTGAAGGTTTAAAAGTCCTTGGAGATGTCATTTTGCTTAATTCCTTATAGCTAATTCAGTGTGAGTAACGCCCCACAAAACCCATGGTGATAATATAGTATTAGCCAATTTTGTTCAATTACTGATTCCGACAAAAGTACTAAAATTCATGTTTAAATCTTTTAGCTTACTCTTGCTTTGTTTATTAAGTATCAAAAAGAATACTCACATTTTATTTAAGTTTAATTAAATAACTCCTTAAACCAACTCCAAACCCCAAACGAATATCCATCAAAAATATCAATTCCCAATGCCGACTTAATCAAATATAAAACCAGCAAAGACAGTAAAATAACAAAGGTAACTGCGGTACTTAAAATTACCGCTTGGGCAAACCGTGCTACTTTTTGCTCTTTAGCGCTTAGCTCTCGCCTATTGCGCCCTGCTAAAACCACATAATAATACCGATACTTAAAAAGCTTAACTACGCCTCGGCGGTCAACTGCATGGTTACCCCACTGCCTAGCACCAATGGCTATTTTTAAATGCGCTAGCTGCTCATCGGTAAAGGTAGCTTGTATATTTTTAGGCATTCGCTCAAGTAAGCTTACAATTGCGGGGTCGGTTTTTAAATTAGTCAAACATTAACCTTTTATGGCCATTAAAGCGGGTATTGTTACGGTAAAAATTAAAAAAGCCAATTAACAGTTAATTGGCTTTTTAATTAAATGTTATTGTTTATTTAAGGTTGGCTGAACGGAATGTATTAGACTTTTCCCAGCTATTCTCTTGCTGTAATGGAAGTGACCCGTTTTGGTTTATATTTGTACCAGAGAAAGAATGCTGATTCCATATACGTGTTGCAGAAGCCCATTTACAACTACCAGAAGTTTTAACACGCACGCCATTAGTCGGCTGTTTATCTCCTAATAGAAGTCTATTAGATACAGAAATAATTTCACCAGAACCATCGCCATCTAAATCAACTACAATTGGGTATTCCCATAAAGTACCTGAAGACTGAATAGTAGAGTAAATAACTTGGTTTAAATTAAAATCAAAAACCTCTAACTTTTCTTCGTCTTGGTAAATAACTTCAGATTTTCCGTCATTATTAAAATCATAAGCCACTGTACCTACTCGCATACTAGAAATATCATTAATAGGTGTTGTTGATAAAATAGCACCATTAGAGTTAATAACTCTAAGTTCAGTTGAACCAGCGTTAATTATTTCAGGAATGCCATCACCATTAATGTCAGCCAGTGAACTTACACCAGCTCCAGCTGATGCTGCTTTTACGCTCCATAATTGATTACCTTCATGATCGTACAAGCTTATGGTACCGTCTAGGTCTGTCTGGACTATTTCAGGATAAGCATCATTGTCAAAATTAACTGGTAATGCAAATATCTCACCATTATCTGTGCCTTTTGACCAAATAACTTCTCCATATTGGTTATACAAATTACCATTAGCTAGAATTTCTTGTACACCATCTAAGTCAACATCAACTACAGTAGACTCAATAATACGAAGAGAAGAGTAATTGCTTGGCTTCTGTAATTCTCTAACAGATTCATTTTGAATGTCTAGAATTATGTTACCAAAAACAATTTCAGGATATCCATCAGCATTTAAGTCTGTAATAGTTGGATTACCCTTTAACACACCCCCAACTTGTTGAGGTATTGATTTTTTGAGTAGACCTTCATTATTATAAATGTTTAATGTTTTATTTACAGAGTCATAGGCAAAAATATCAATTAAACCATCATTATCTAAATCAGCCATAGCTACAGAATAGAAAGCATGTGAATTAATATGATTATAACTAATTGAACCATCTTGGTTGTTAGTTAACCATAATTCAGATCCATCAGTTCCACTCAATGCCCTTATTATGCCTGGCTTTCTAAACTGGCTTGAATCAAAAGTAACAACCAAAACGTCTACAACATCTTGTTCATCAATTATACCATCACCATTGTCATCATTTAATTGAGCTGCTAATGGCGTAGAAATTATATCAACATAAGTTGGTTCATATTCACTGGCAGTCCAATTCCACTTGTCAACGATATTAATTTCGTTACAAACAGGTGATATTGTACTAGGTAAGTTACCTGTAAACTCGCCACCTAACAAGGCCATTGAGCCCTTAAAGCTATTGCCAATAATAGGCATTTTTGCAACACCGTGAGCACCGTGTATATCGGCATTAGGAGCAAGTATTACACCCTCCCAAAGGTTACCTTTAATATTAAGCTTTTGGGTATCAGGGAAGTTAAATATAGCTTTACTCGCGTGGTTACGTAAATGCCAAAAACCTTTACCGCGTACATGCAAATCAGCACTACCTGTAATATTAAAAATTACAGTTGCATCGCTTGGTATACCCCATACTTTAAAGGTATGCGCTTTAGCAAATTCGCGAGCATCTAAATTAAATACTTGTGTTGTTGATGTACCATCACCTTGTAAGTAAAGGCCACCCCATTTACTTGATACTGTTCCAGTGGTGTTAAGCTCACTTAAATCCGCGCTTAAATCTTTGTAATATTGTTCTTGCTCATCAAAATTGAAAGGGAGTGCCGATTGTTCTTGATTAGATAAAATTTGAGAGCCTCGCTCCATACCCCAGCGCACACTCCAGCTTACATCGGTGCCACCACCCGCAATAATGCTACCTACAAACTGACGGCCAATTTTGTAATCAATGCTCGACTCACTAATTAGGTAATATTCATCTGGGTTTGACGGGCGCCCGTAACCAACACTGTAACCTTTTATGTCAATTTCACCAGCGGCTATTGCACCATCAGCACGACCAACATTCGATTTAAAATCGTTAAAAACAAATGCTGAAAAATTATTGGCTACGCCTAAGTCTGCAGCTAGTGTTGTAGAGCTGGCTAAAGAAAGTGCGATCACTGCACTTATCTTTTTAAATTTAAGTAATGAGTTAGTCATTTTTTCCCTCGAAAATGAAAAGTGCATTATAGGCACCAAGTTTGTGTCATTTGTTTAATGAAAGTTAATTCATCAAGCGCTTGGTGAACATTATATACACAAAAAAAATCAAAAGGAATAAAAAACACTACGAAAGTACTAATTTTTAGTACCTAAAAAAGAGTAAAAACTTCATATCAATGACTTACAGTTCGTTTTAATAAAAGAATAATTTTAAAAAAACAAAAAAACACCTTAAAGAACTATTAAATGTTAACTTTTAGTTAATTTAATTCTTAAAAGGTAAAACCACCAGTTTACCGTTAATCTTATCTTTTTTCGTTAACCTCTGAGGGGTTATAGTAGGATTATATGAGGGTTGAGTGCCTTTAACTAAGTTTTTCAACATCAACTGTTAAACTTATTTTTTATTAAAAGATATGCAAATTTAGAATTTGTAATTAAGTAGCGTTTCCACATTCTGCCTGGCTCTTGTAATACTCTGTAAAGCCACTCTAAACCGGCCTTTTGCATCCACTGTGGTGCTCGCTTTACTTTACCTGCTACAACATCGAACGTACCGCCCACCCCCATTACAAAGTCAACACCAAGCTTGTCTTGCCATTTATTAATAAAGTTTTCTTTTTTAGGCGAGGTAATCGCTACAAATAACAACTTAGCGCCTGATTCGCGTATTTTATTAACAATAGCCTCTTCATCATCCCCCTCTTTATTGCCAAAGAAATAACCATCATGATAGCCAGCAATATTTAAATTTGGGTTTTGTGCTTTAACTACTTCCACTGTTTTGCTCACTACTTCTTCGGTGGCGCCAAGTAAAAATACAGGGAAGTCTCGCTTGGCGCTCATTGCTAACAATTCATGAAAAAGGTCAACTCCCGCCACACGTTCTGGCACATTGTGCCCTAAAAAACGCGCACCAAACACGACACCCATACCATCAATATTAATTACATCACATGCTTTAACCGACTGCGCTAAAACAGGATCTTTTTGCATATTTACTATTTTGGCTACATTAACCACAACATGCTGTAAAAACTGCTTTTGCTCAATTCTACTTTCAATAAAAGATACCGTCTCTTGCATGGTGGCAATATCCATGGGTGCTTTTAAAAATTCAATACGTTTCATTGTTGAGTCCGTTTTTTAAAGTTGTTCAATAACTGCACTTTTAGCGCTGTTCATTTTTTGTCGGTTAAAATAAGCAAACGAATAATATACCCATGCTTGTGTCCAACGCACATAGTCAACCTTATTGGTAAAGTACTTATTTTTTTGATAAATAAAACGCTGCTTTTTAGGCATATATAGGGCTTTAATAGCGCAGTTTATTACTTTTTCGGCCATCGTAAAGTCATCTGGCGTTTTACCTACTTTTAATAATGTAAAAACAGCTTGCGATACACTGTGCATATCGAGTGGGTAACGATTGTTGTTATAATATTTTGCGGTACCATCTTGCTCAAATAAATGCGTTTTATAATAACCAAGACCTTTTGCAATTGCTGGTTCAAACTCATCAGTTTGCAATTCATCACTCAGTAAACGCAATGCCTCTAGGTTATAACCAGTATGAAAGCCGTCTATAAACTGGTGATGATGGCGTGCACCATATACCCATGAGCCATCAGCCCCCTGCTCGCTTACCGACTGCCTTGCAGCATTTAAAGCAAGCTGTTTATACTCTTGGTTATTAGTGAGTACCGCAACTTTTGCAACCCACGCTGCGCCCCAAAGGCTAGCATTATGTACAAATGCAGTTTCACCCGGTATGTAACCAAAAAACTGCCTACCATCACATTCTTTGTATAATGTTTTTACAATAAAATGCGCACTATCAATTGCAGGCTCTAGATATTTTTTGTCTTTGGTGATTTCACTTAACGCATATAAAGCCTGAGCAACATAAATAGTAGTAATTATGTTTGGCTTACCTTTAGGTACAAAAAACGCACGGGCATTCCAATCAAAATGGTAGCCCCAGCAACTATGCTGCCAAATAGTTTTATCACTTTGCTGAGTTAGCAACCAATCTGCTAGCTCTATTGCTTCATTTAAATAAGTTTGCTCATTGGTTGCTTTATAGTCTTCTAATAAACCTAAAATAAATAAGCCAATGCCTTTTGGGTTGCGCTTTTTAGGTACTCCAAATAAAGGCCTTAAACTCACGGCTAAACGTTTATGTAATTGAATCCACGCAAGGCCAATAACACCTTTTTTCAAACGAGGGAAAATCTCAAATAACTTACTATTTAGGCCGTCAAATGGATCAGCTCCACTGTAATTGTTGGTTATGGCTTGCTGAAGTAATAACTTATTTAATTTTTGTAATTTCATTATAAACTTTTTCTAATGAAGGAATGACAACATCAAATGAAAATTCAGTATTAAATTTTTCAAATGCATTTATTTTAATTGCGTCTTTAAGCTTTTGACTAGAGAGGTAGTTGTCTAGGTTTTGTACTAACTGCTCTCGTTCACCTGCTTTAAACAATAGGCCTGTAACATTATGTTCGATGGCATCTGATATTCCTCCAACGTCAGAGGCTATAACAGCTAAATGGCTTGACATAGCCTCTATTACACCCATAGGAAAGCCTTCTTTGTAGCTAGGTAGACAATAAATATCAGAAGATCGAAATAATGCTTTTTTAGCCTCGCCACTTACCCAACCAGCAAAAGTAATCTTATTTTCAACACCTAACTCAGTGGTTAGTGACTTATAAAAATCGAGATTGCCTGTACCGCCTAAAGTTAGAGTTATAGCAGGATAAGTATGGTTCACTTTTGCAAATGCATAAATTAGATCACTTACGCCTTTAGCTTCTTCTAAACGACCTAGAAATAAAATATGACCAGCGGTAGGTTCAGGATTTTCACAAACCTGCTCTGTTGCATTATAGACAATCGAAACTTTCGTTGAATTACCTAGGGTATCGTTTAACCATGCATACCAACTCTTAGACAAAACAATAATTTTATCTGCTTTAATAAAGGTATTTAAAATATGACGTTTGTTCCCTGCGGTCGATGCATCATAAAATAGCTTAAACCCCCCACCATGTAAGTGAATAATAACCTTGCCACCTAAAAGTTTAATAAGCCTAACAAGTAAAGATTTACGCTTATAACTACCATTTGATGCCATATGAATATGCACAAAGCCAATATCACGGCTTAATAAATAAAAGCATACTACAATTAAACACTTTAAAAATAGAAACATAGATGTAGCAATATTAACTTTTTCTTTATGGCTTACAATCAGTTTAATATTCCATTTGTCCAATAAACCGTATTGTCGATACTGTTGGAGTACAGAAGCAATACCACCTTGCCCCTCTATGCTAGTCCCTATCATTAAGTTCATTAAGTTCCCTTTATATGGCAAATTGCTTGAATTGACTTTCCACTTTTTGTCTTTTTTAATTCTTTAACAAAGTTAAAAACAACGAGCATTTCTAGACCAAGACGCGATTTAACTGCTTTTTCTATTATTGTTTTTTGTTTCTCATTAAATTCGTCATTAATAATAAGGTGAATGGTTATTTCACCATACTTAAATTGCTCAAATTGACTGCCAATTATTCCTTTTGCTTCTTTTACACATTGATCTAAAGCAAATACTTTATCTTTATTTGTATTATAAACATGCTGCACCTGCCGACCTTTAATCTCTTTTACAATAGGATAAACCCGCCCGCAAGGGCACTCTTTTTCATCACTTAAAACTACTTGATCGCCTGTTTTATAGCGAATAAGCGGGTAATATTTATTGTTAAAATTAGTCCCAACTATTTCGTATACCTCATCCGATACATGCTCAAGCTCTACGTACGAATAATCTGTAAGTAAATGGTAACGTCCATGTTCACAATTAGAAATTGCAGCTACACGTTCAAATAAACCATACCAGTCAAATACTTTACATTGAAAACGCTCTTCTATTAACGCCCTATCATCTTTCGTTAACTGCTCAGAAGAGGTGATAATTGATTTTAGCCTTGAAGGGTAATAATCATTATTTTCTTTTAAAAATTTTGCTAATAACACTATTGATGAGGGATAGGCTTGAATTATATCAACTTTATAACTCACCATTTTATCAATGTACTGCTGCATTGTTTCTGTTGATAAATGAAAAGTAGATAACATCAACATTTTTTCAAAAAAAGAATACCGCCATAAAACACCCGTTTTTTGCTCTAATGGCACAATTAAGTCACCACGTAACCAGGCCCTTTTATCTCCTTTTTTATAACCCGCCCATTCGAGCAAACGTTTAACAAAAGCAAATTCTTTAACCACCGACTCCATAGATTGTGGGATCATCAAGGGCGAACCTGTAGTCCCACTTGTTGAGCCTTTCACTATCACTTTGGGTTTATTTTTAGAACATAGCCCAGACAGATCTGCTTTTATACTTTCTTTAGTTAATTTAGGAAAAGACTCTAAATCACTTGCATCATATTTTTCATAGAACATGGTATTTTCAACAGCATTAATTAATGCGCTGTTTAATTCACTTTTAATATAACTATCTAATGTATTCTTGTTGTATTCGTTATTTTCAATTCTTTTCAACAAGCATTTGCTTTCAGTATTATCTCGTAATTTCAACCTGATGATCGCGCGAGTAGAAATCAATAAGTTTTGAATTAGTATTGGCGAGTTTTTATAGATTATTTTTTGAAACATAATATTAAGTTGCTTTTTAATGAACAATACGTGCAGGTATTCCTACCGCAGTTGTGTTATCAGGTATATTTATAAGAACAACAGCATTAGCACCTATTTTAACATTATCACCAATGTTTATACCCCCTAATATTTTAGCACCAGATGCTATGTATACATTATTACCTATTACTGGAACGCCACTTCCTTCTCTACCACCTATTGTTACACAAGAACCAATAACACAATCATTACCAATCGTTGCATTTTTATGAATTACAATCGCAATTCCTCCATATCCAAATATAGTACCTTTCCCTATCTTTGTTTCAGAAAATACGGCACTGTTATGAACTAGCCTAATAAGTAAATTAATTAACTTGGGAAATAAGGGAATCTTACTTCTATAAAACCAATTTCCAATTCGGTATAGCATCATGATTAATCTCCTTGATTCTAAAATATTATTGATTAAACATTTCACATAAAAGATTTTTCTTATTAGCTTCACCTTTTAGGTGAAGACCTTGAGATAAGCATTGATCTTTGTAATCACTTAACCCCTTTACCTTTCTAGCGGGTATACCAGCATAGATACTTTCTGAATCAATTATACCTTTAACTACACTACCTGCACCGATTACCACATTATTTCCAATTATAGTTCCTGGTAAAATAATACAGCTTGTACCTATAAACACATTATTACCAATTTTAATAGGCGCAATTACATCAAGCTTTGGGTTTTCTTTGCGCATAACCCAAACTCCACCATCATGTGTAACAAAACTAGATGTCGTAATACTTACATGCTCACCTATTTCTATAAGGTAAGGCTCCGAGCCAAAATCAACTTTACCTATTAGACGACAGTCTTCACCAATTTTTACGCCTAGTTTTCTAGCAAGGCTTACACTTCCAAAGAGTTTTTTATAAATAAAAAAATATAATTTTATTAATATGTTATTCATTGATGTACGCCTCATATTTTTTATACATACAATCGCTAGAAAAATTTTTATTTATTTTATTAATTGCACTTAAACCAAAATTTTTGCGACGTTGTTCATCCAATATTAAACCTTCTATTTTATCTGCTAAATCGGTCTGGTTCATAAAGTCATATAACAAACCATCATGTGAATCACTAATAATTTCTGGCGACCCTCCTACATTAGCGCCCAGCACAGGCAGGCCTGCAGCCATAGCTTCGAGCAACGCATTTGAAAACGTATCGTTAGAAGGTAAAACAAAGGCATCGTAATTTGGCAATAACTGCCTTACATTATTTTTTTCACCTAAAAAATTAACATGCATTTGTAAACTTAAATCTTCCACTACGTGTTTTAACTCCTCTTCTTGGCCATCTAAAACTTGGCTACCAATACAATCAAGTTCGATGTTAAAGCTTTTATCTAATAATATTTTTACTGCTTTAAAAATATCTGCATGTCTTTTTTCTGGGCGGAGCCTTGCAACAACCACCAACCTAAATATATCGTTTACTTGATAGCATTCCTTGACAGGGTAATTAGTATCTATCCCATTTTGTAACACCTCTATCCGTGTATTTTTAAGCTGATTAAAACGTTTAAACTCCTCAGCTAATTCGCTATTCCCCATTACAATAGCGTTAGCAAACTTCATTTTTTTTATAGCCATTTTTTGCTTAACTTTACTCATAAAGCCAAGTAAATGGGTTGTATTAATAAATACAACTTGTTTTATAAGCTTTGAAGATACAAATAAGGCTGGGTAATAATTAAAATAAAAAATAGCCGGGATAATTGCAGCACATGCTTGCTGTTTTTTTAAATAATTAAAAACACATTTCTTAGCACCCAAACGCGCTTTTATATTACTGTTAGTATCGATAATAGTAAGTTTAACCTCACTATTAAGCTTCTCTTTTTGTGAATTATTTAAAGAAAGCGATAATACTTCTACATCTTTTCCCTGTGATGCAAAATAATTAGCTAAGCGAATAACTTTTTGCTCTGTACCGCCAACTCCCAAGCTAGCGATAACTAATACGACGTTCATTTATTCTTCTCCATGCTGGATAAATAATGGCCACACAATAAAATAAAAACAATAAATTATTTTGTTTTAAAAACGAACTACCGCTTATTGAATAAAACGTTAAAAACGTTAGGACGATTAAGGGCAATGTATATGTTAAATCTCCTGAAAATAATCTTTTAATAGATGTAAAATAAGGAATTAAAATAACGATTGGATATGTAAAAAGTCCTACATAACCCATATCAATAAGTGCATCGATCATACCATTATGTGCATGGCCTAAATGGTAATAAAGCCGTCCAATTGTGAATTCTGCTGGCTGGTTTTCTCCCCAAAACACACCACCAAAACCATAACCAAAAAGCTTATAATCAATATTATTTAAGATGATACTCCACATTTCGGAGCGACCAGAGCCAGTTAAATCTTTATCAAAAACATCAGTAATAATAAAAGTAATAATAGAGAATCCAATAAACCCAAGAGAAATAATTACTGGAATGCTAATTAATCTAGCGGCAACTGTAATTCTCTTATAAAAATTCAAGATATAAATCGATGACAAAACAACAAAGAAGCATATTAATGGTGTTGTTGATTTACTCATAAGTAAACAAATAATAGGGATTAACCAAACAAACCATTTATATTTATAACCCTTAAAGTGGCTAAATAACATAAATAACATAGTAAATACCGCTGTCCTGCCGAGGTTGTTTTTAAAACCAAAAATTCCTTGCCATAAACCAAGATGTGCAGGATCGTTGCTACCATCATCAACACCAATAGATGGTATAAAAATTGAGAATAATATACTTAGTGATAAAGCCCATAGTAAAGGAGTAACGACTACTTTGATTAAAGCCTCTTCATCGTTACAAACAACTAAAGCCGCTGCAAATAAAAACGTACCGGCTAAAGCGCTTGATGCTATAAGTGACTGCCCAGCATACATAGAGAAAAAACTGGAAATAAACGCAACCAAGCAAATAAGCAAAGGAAATAGAGAAGATTTTAAAAGGCTCTTTAAGTTACTCTTATACTTAACTTTATCTATGATTATAAACAAAGAGATTACATAAAAGATTAAACTTATTGGTGTAAATAGTTTACTTGCAGTTCCTGCAGGCATCATCTCAAACAAAAAAGTGAGGGCTCGACTAAAAAACAATATGCCTAAAGAAAAAAATAATGATAAGTAAGAGAATCTTATTAACATTTACTGTTCTCCTTTTAATAGTGAGCGATATAAAAAAGCACTTACTATGCAGTAATAAATAACAACGTATATAGAAGCTATGCTAATAAATTCATATATGCTTAACTCTGCAGTAATTGAATAAAATGCTAGTAAAATCTTAATTGTCAAATCAGCCTTTTCGAAATGAGCCATAATATTTATTTTATCTATTGCAAGGTAAAGCGAGGTGCTTGGGATATTAATTATTTGCATAACCATAATAAAAATATAGGCGTTCAGTAATAAAGTAACTTCGTTCCAACCATCACCTAGAATAAAGTTGATCAAATCATTACCAAAAACGTATAAAAAAAAACCAGTTGAAATTGCAACAAAACACAAAAAGCTTTGCGCAGTTATATAGCTCTTTAGTAGCTTACTTTTATTATTTTTATTATCTACAAAATGTTTATAAATGACTTGGCGTAAGCTGCTTGCCAATAAATTTAGAGGCGCATTCAAAATCTTTTCCATAAAAAAATATGACGCTATAATTTTTTTAGATTCAAAAGCAATCACATAGAAGACGAAAAATTGTAAGTTAACAACATTAAACATTGCTTGTATTGCAGCGTGATAATTTTTAAATAACTCATCTCTTAATAGCTTTAATTTGTCCTTAACATCAGTGAAAACACCTCTAACCTCTTGCGAATAAATATAAAAATAGAAAAATAAAGGCAGTAATACCGAAATCACTAAAGACCAAATAATCCCAAATACTTGTAGTGTATTAAGCAGGTACATCATTACAAGTAACACAGAGGCCCTTGCAACTTTTAAGAGTGCCAATTGATGAAAACGTCCCGTTTTAGTTAGTGAAAATGTAACTATATTTTGCCAAAAAGCACCTATCAGATAAGGTAATAATAAAAAATAACTATACCAAGAGAGTTCGATCCCTTTATAAACTAAGTAACCAAGCAAAAAAAATGAATAAATAATCGCAGCAAAAGCAGTTAAAAGAAAAAGGCTTTGAGTAAAACGCGTTACTAATGCTTCATCTTTTTTTACTATAAAAAATTCAAGTCTAAAAGAACTAAATATTAGAAAGAGGGTCAATACTGACGTTATAATACCTAGAGAAGATATTGCAGATTCATCATACTGCCTTGAAATATACGGTAAGGTTATTAGATTTATTAACTGAGTTAAGATTGTCGCAGTAAAAACCCATGCAACACCTTTGATGACACTCATTTTATTGTTCACTCGAAAGAGTGTTATTTATGTAATTAAACGACCCTTTACGTGAAATTATTTTTGCAGGAACGCCACCAACAGAACAATCACTAGGAATATCTTTGGTTACAACTGCATTAGCTCCGATAGCAACATTATCCCCTACATTCACCCCACCAAAAACTTTAGCCCCAGGGCCAATGTAAACATTATTTCCTATTGAGGGAGAACCTTTGTTTACACCACGCGAAACCTGACCCAGTGTAACACCTTGAGATATATTACAATTCTCACCAATTTCAGCTTTGGGTGAAACAAATATACTACCAAAATGACCAATGTAAAAGCCTTTACCAATAGTTGTTTTATCGGGAATACAAATTGTAAACTTATACTTGTAATGCCTTAATATAATTTTAGAAATAAAGTATAAAATCTTATTTTTTCCATTTAAATAAGCACAAACTCTTAACCAAAAGACATATTTAAAAGACTCACCCAAAAATAAACTTTTAAAAACGCTAAGTTTAGATGTAGTTTTATAAATTCTATAATGATCATGTTTTATATAGTCTTTAAGTTCAAAAAAAGAGTTTATCATTTGCTATAAAATTCCGAGTACCATTTTACAAACTTATCAATACCATCTTGAAGATTAGTTTCTGGTTTGAAACCTGTTTGTTTATTAAGCTCCTCTATGTCAGCGTATGTGCGAACAACATCACCATCTTGCATTGGTAAATACTTTTTATTCGCTTTTTTATCAAGTGCATTTTCAATCGTGTTAATAAAAGACTCAAGCTGTACTGGTTGATTGTTGCCAATATTAAATAAACGATAATATTGTGAGCCTTCTTTTGTATTACCAGACTCAACAGATGGAACATGATCTTGAATACGAATAATACCTTCAACAATATCGTCTATATAAGTAAAGTCTCTTTGCATCTCACCATTATTAAATACTTTAATTTCTCTATCGTTGGCTATAGCATCGGTGAATAAAAATGGGGCCATATCAGGTCGTCCCCAAGGTCCGTAGACTGTAAAAAAGCGAAGTCCTGTAGTAGGCAATGAATATAAGTGACTATAAGTATGCGCCATAAGCTCATTAGATTTTTTAGTTGCTGCATACAGAGATACAGGGTGATCAACTCTATCTTCTTCTGCAAAAGGTATCTTAGTATTTGCACCATATACAGAGCTTGAAGAAGCATAAACCAGATGCTTCACGTTGTTATGGCGACAGCCCTCTAATATTGTTGCCATGCCTACTACGTTTGAATCAATATAAGCCATCGGGTTTTCTATTGAATATCTTACACCCGCTTGCGCTGCTAAATGGATCACTCTTTCAAACTTCTCTTTTGCAAATAAATCTGCAATAGCTTCTCTATCAGCAAGTTCCATTTTTATAAAACTAAAGTTATTAAAGTGTTCTATACGCTTTAAACGCGCAAGTTTTAATGCAGGATCGTAATAATCATTTAAATTATCAAGCCCTATAACTTCATGACCTAATTGACATAAACGCTCAGCCACAAAGTTACCAATAAAACCTGCGGCTCCTGTTACAAGATATTTCATAGGTTAAACCCAGTTACCGATAGTCCACGGCCAATACTATAATACTTAATGTCTTTTTTGTTAATTCTATTTGGCTCAAATAAGTTTCGTCCATCAAATATGACTGCGCTACTTAGTTTCGATTTTATCAAATCAAAATCTGGCGCTCTAAAATTCTGCCATTCGGTACAAATAACTAATGCATCAGCTTTGTTTAGAGCGGACTCTTTGGTACCCATCAAGCTTAAATCGTCTCGGCTACCGTAAATTCGTTGGGTCTCTTCCATTGCTTCAGGGTCATATGCTTGTACTTTAGCCCCTGATTCCCATAACTGTTCCATTAAAATACGACTTGGTGCTTCTCGCATGTCATCTGTGTTAGGTTTAAAGCTTAAACCCCACAATGCAAAAGTCTTACCTTTAATTGCATTTGGATTGTTTGCTAAATCAAAATGTTTGCTTATATATTCAAACAACTTATGTTTTTGTGCATAGTTTACCGCTTCTACCGCTTTTAGTATTTGCGAGTCATAGCCTATGCCATCGGCTGTGCGCACAAGAGCCTGCACATCTTTGGGAAAACATGAACCGCCATAACCACAACCGGGGTAAATAAACTGATAACCGATTCGTGGATCTGAGCCTATACCATGGCGAACATGCTCTATATCAGCCCCTACGCGTTCGGCAATGTTTGCCATTTCGTTCATAAAGCTAATTTTAGTTGCTAGCATGCAGTTAGCTGCGTATTTAGTAAGTTCAGCACTTTTAATATCCATTACGATAATTTTTTCGTGATTACGGTTAAAAGGAGCATAAAGCTCGCGCATTTGCTCCTCTGCATCGGCCGAATCTGTACCTATTACGATGCGGTCTGGGCGTTTACAGTCGCTTACTGCCGCGCCTTCTTTTAAAAACTCAGGGTTTGAAACCACTGAGAAGGTTAAATCACTTTTTCGCTCATTAAGAATTGACTGCACTGTTGCTTTAACTTTATCTGCAGTGCCGACAGGTACCGTTGATTTATCGATAATAACTTTTGGCTTTTGCATATGCGTAGCAATAGTTTCGGCTACTTTTAATACGTACTTTAAATCTGCCGAACCGTCTTCATCTGGTGGCGTACCTACTGCAATAAACTGAAGTTCACCAAATTCAACCCCAAACTGGGCATCTGTGGTAAATATTAAACGACCTTCCGCAAAGTTTTTTTCTACCAAAGGCGTTAGCCCGGGCTCGTAAATTGGAATAATACCTTTTTTTAAGTTTTCTATACGATTTTCGTCAATATCAACACAGCATACGTCATGACCTGCATCTGCAAGTACTGCTGCTTGAACTAAACCAACGTATCCAATTCCGTAAAATGTTACTCTCATGCTTTTACTTCTTTTAGTTTATTGTTTAAATTAATTTTTATAAATTTACTTAATCGAAGTTCAATAAAAATATATAACAACCTAGCCAATATGATACTCACAATAAATGCAGATGAAATTCCGGATATTTTTGAAAATCCGAGTTCATGTGTCTCAGTTATAATTATATAACCTATGTTTTGGTGAATTAGGTATAACGAGTAGGAAATTTCACCAAGAAAAACTAAAAACCTGCTCCTTAGAATTTTACTTGAATCGTAAACCCCAATCAAAAATAGTCCGTATAAAGCCAAAAAAATAATAAATTCTTCAAAACTGTGGTCTAAAAATAAAAATATGAAAACCAAGGTTATTGACATTGAATTCTTTTTAAAACTCTTCTTTTCACTCAATGAAAATGTCAAAACCCCTAGCAAGAAAAACCCTACATAATTACTAAAGAAAAGTTTATTCAATATTTTATAATATGGGTTTGGTATTATTTCATTTGCTATTGAAATAGATAAAAAAACAAACAAAACAAACTTCAAATAATGTATTTTGTTTAATAAAATTAATATAAAACACCAAAAATAAAATGTAATCTCTATGGTTAGAGTCCAATACACCCCATCCACATGTGGAATCCTGAGATATTCATGAAACATAAGTAAATTTAAAAGAGCATTAATTAAATTTACTTCCCTTCCTTCTAAACCAAAAATGTATACCAATGTAAACGTTATAATCACTGCGAAAAAAAATGTTGGATACAACCTTGTAAAACGACTAACAAAAAAATTTATTGGTCTAGTATTTTTATTTATAGACATAAAAATAACGAAACCACTAATCATAAAAAATAAATGGACACCATATTTTCCTAAATGGGATAAATCCATCTCATTTGAGTCAATTCCATAAATTTCATCTATACGATAGAAGTAATGATACATAACCACCAGCAAAGCAGCTAAGCCTCTCAATCCATCTAAACTCAATAATCTTTGTGGTTGCATATAGGAAGTTACCAGTTTTATATTCTCATAAAAATTAAAATCATCTCAAATAAAAATTAGAATTCGACTTATGATTATTGTTCAAAGCATTAATTGCTTAACGCGTTTGATAAATTCTTTACCCATTAGGCTTGATTGCATTGCATACTCTACATTTGCGGGCATGTAGCCTAGTTTTGAGCCGCAATCTTGCGGTTCACCTTTTAAATGGTACGCTTCAATTGTTTCAAGATGACGTAACTATAATAAGGTATCAGTTAATTGTATTTCGCCGCATGCCGCTTGGACAAGGCCAACATAACCAATACCGAAAAATGTAACCTTCATAATTAAAGAATACCGCGAGTATCAATAACAACTTTTGATGCAAACTCTGTTTTATCTGCCGCTTTAAATTGTTTATGATCAACTAATACTACCACTACATTTGCTTGCTCTAGTGCGCTTTCTAACGACACTAAGCTGACATTTTTATCTACAAGGTTGGCTGGTAGCTCGGTAATGTTTGGTTCTACCGCGAGTATTTCACCAATGTTTTTTGCTGCTAATTCTTCAACAATATTTAATGCCGGACTCTCACGAAGGTCGTCAATATCGGCTTTAAATGAAAGACCAAGGCATGCAATTACTGGACGTTTGAATTCATCAGCGGCTTTTGCTACTTTTTCTATTACGTAGAATGGTTTTGCGTCGTTAGTTAAGCGTGCTTGTTTAATTATTTTTGCTTCCTCTGGGCAACTTGCCACAATAAACCACGGGTCAACCGCAATACAGTGGCCGCCAACACCAGGGCCTGGGTTTAAAATATTTACACGCGGGTGACGATTAGCAAGCTTAATAAGCTCCCACACATTAATTTTTAATTTATCACAAATTACACTCAGCTCATTAGCAAAGGCAATGTTTACATCGCGAAATGAGTTTTCGGTTAATTTAGCCATTTCAGCGGTACGGGCATTGGTAATAATACACTCGCCGCGTACGAAGGTTTCGTATAACTTAACGGCTTTTTCGCTACATGCTTTGCTCATACCGCCTATTACGCGGTCGTTTGATACCAGCTCTTGCAAAACATAACCCGGTAATACACGCTCTGGGCAATGGGCAATGTTAATGTCGGCGGTGTCGCCTTTGTCTTGTGGGAAGGTTAGGTCAGGGCGCGCTTCACTTAACCATGCGGCTAGTTGCTCTGTTGCACCTACAGGTGAGGTACTTTCTAAAATAACTAAGTTACCTTTTTCAAGCACTGGGGCAATAGATTGCGCTGCCGATTTTATGTAGCTCAAATCTGCTTTGTGATCGCCTGTTTCGCTGTGTAAAAACGGGGTAGGCACAGCAACCATAAACACGTCGGCTTTTTCGGGTATTGTTGTTGCGCGCAAATTACCCGTAGACACCACGCCGCGCACTATTATGTCGAGATCGGGCTCTACTATGTGTATTTCACCGGCGTTAATGGTATTTACTGCTTTTTCGCTTACGTCTAAACCAATTACTTTCATGCCGCGCGATGCAATAACCGCTGCAGTGGGTAACCCTATGTAGCCTAAACCAACAACAGAAACTGTTTTAATTGTCATTACTTAATCCTTGAAAAATTTTTAAACTTTATTTTAATCTTTAAAGTGTTGTTTAATTTTAGCCACAATGCGTTCACACGCTTTACCATCGCCATAGGGGTTATGTGCACGGCTCATTGTTTGATATTCTTGAGCGTTGGTAAGTAAGTTATTAACCTCGCTAACAATGCGTGCTTTATCTGTGCCTACTAATTTTACTGTACCTGCTTGTACGGCCTCTGGGCGTTCTGTTGTGTCGCGCATAACAAGTACCGGTTTGCCAAGGCTTGGCGCTTCTTCTTGTACGCCACCTGAGTCGGTGACTATTATGTGGGCCTGATTCATTAAGTACACAAAGGGTAGGTAGTCTTGCGGCTCAATTAAATGCACGTTATCAACATTTTTTAATATGCGGTTTACCGGTTCGCGTACATTAGGATTTAAATGCATTGGGTATAAAATTTGTGTATCTGGGTGCATTGTTGCAATTTCGACTAGCGCTTCACAAATGCGTTCAAACCCACCACCAAAGCTTTCACGGCGGTGCCCTGTTACTAAAATAAGTTTTTTAGTTTCATCAAGCTCCGGGAATTTAGCTTTTAGTGTTGCGATTAAATCGGTATCGGTTTTTACTTTATCAGCCACTTGTAATAGTGCATCAATAACGGTGTTGCCGGTAATTACAATATCGTCAGCATTTACTGCTTCGTTTAGTAAGTTTTGCTGCGATGTTTGCGTAGGTGCAAAATGTAACTTTGTAATAGCGCCAGTAAGTTTGCGATTACCCTCTTCTGGCCACGGTGAACTTAAGTTACCGGTGCGTAAGCCCGCCTCTACATGCCCTACCGGAATTTGCTGATAAAACGCCGCTAAACTTGCAGATAACGTGGTGCTTGTATCACCATGTACTAGCACTAAATCGGGTTTAAACTCTTCTAAAATAGGTTTTAGGCCTAACAAAATATTTGTTGTTACGTCGTAAAGGCTTTGCCCCGGCTTCATAATATTTAAATCGTAATCGGGTACAATTTCAAACAGCTCTAATACTTGGTCAAGCATTTCACGGTGCTGTGCAGTAACACATACTTTTGCATCAATGCCGTCTGCTGCGTTTAGTGCTTTAACGAGCGGTGCCATTTTAATTGCTTCAGGTCGTGTACCAAAAATACTTAATACTTTAATAGCCATGATTTCCCTTAATTTTTTACTAACCGATTTAGCATAATAATTTATGCATTACGCCATTAATTGCTTAACGCGCTTGGTAAATTCTTCACCCATTAGGCTTGATTGCATTGCATATTCTACATTTGCAAGCATGTAGCCTAGTTTTGAGCCGCAGTCGTGCGACTTACCTTTTAAATGGTAAGCTTCAATTGTTTCAAGATGACGTAACTGCAGTAAGGCATCGGTTAATTGTATTTCGCCGCCTGCCCCTGGTGGGGTAAATTCGAGTAAATCCCAAATAGCGGGTGATACAACATAACGCCCTGTTATGGCTAGGTTACTGGGTGCTTCGTCATTGCTTGGTTTTTCAACCATGTTAGTAATAGTTGCATTTTCGCCAGGCATTATTTTTTTACCCGCTAAGTCAACCACCCCATAATTGTGCACTTGCTCGTGTGGCACGGGTTCAACCATAATTTGGTTATGCCCAGTGCGCTCAAATTGGGCGATCATTTGTGCTAGGTTATCTACCTTAAGGTTTGACTTATATTGGTCAATAATTACATCGGGTAGCAATATGGCGAACGGGTTGTTACCTATAATTGGCTTGGCTTCTAAAATAGCGTGTCCTAAACCTAGCGGTGACGATTGGCGTACCGAAATAATAGTAACGTCTTTTGGTACAATTGAGCGCACTTCGTCTAGCAGGCTGCGTTTTACGCGGGCTTCTAGGGTGGCTTCTAGCTCGTAGCTGGTGTCGAAGTGGTTTTCTATTGAGTTTTTAGATGCGTGAGTAACCAGTATAATTTCTTTTATACCGGCTTTTACTGCTTCGTTAACTACATATTGAATGAGGGGTTTGTCGACTAGTGGCAGCATTTCTTTGGGGGTTGCTTTAGTGGCAGGTAACATGCGCGTACCTAAACCTGCAACAGGCAAAACGGCTTTCAATACTTTCACTGTAATTCCTTTTATAATCATTTTGTGGCTTTTTGGCCGCAATTTATTGCTTTAAAGCATTGCGACAGTCCATATGGGCGTGCATTATACACAACACATGCAATCGCTCAATATAAAAAACAGCCTTTTTAACTGTTTTATGTTAATTTTTTGTTAAGAGTAAAATAAATGCCTTTTTTATAACCTATCATTTTAGTTTTAATGGGAATATAATTAGCTGCGTTAGTTATTTAGGGATGGGTTTAGTGCGCGTAGGGTTTTGCATTATTATATTGGTGTCTTTTTTTGCTTGTGCACAAGACATGCTACTGCATTTGCGTAATAGCGATATAATAACCCGTGCCAAACAACTTTATGGCGACGAAGGCCATCAGCGAATAAAAACCTGGCTTAGCTTTATTGATGACTCGGCTGATAAAAGCGAGTGGCAAAAAATTCATTTAGTTAATGACTTTTTTAATAAGCACATACAGTACAAAACCGACGACGAACTTTGGCAACAAAAAGATTACTGGGCCACCCCACTAGAAAGCCTAGGTGTAGGCATGGGCGATTGCGAAGACTATGTTATTGCCAAATACTTTACCTTAATAGCCTTGGGAATACCCGAAGATAAAATACGTTTTATGTATGTGCGCCAGCGCACGGTTAACCAGCCGCACATGGTACTTATATATTTTGAACAACCTAACCAAATACCCCTTGTGCTTGATAACTTTAATACCAAGCTAGTGCCTGCTAGTAATAGGGGAGATTTAAAACCCATTTACAGCTTTAATGGCCAAGGTTTGTGGCTTGCTAAAGCAAAAGGGTTAGGTAATAAGGTTAAAAATAGTCGCGGTGTTTCTGCTTGGAACACTATGCTTGAGCGAATTGAACAAGGTGAGCTTGCGCCCGCTCACGGTAACAATAAAGGAACTACGAGTTATGTCTCAACTTTTTAAACACGGATTAAGCTTAAAAACCCAAGTCTATGGGCTAATTATTTTAATTTCGGTCATTTTTTTTTGCGTGCGTGTAATTACCGATGTAGATACCACCCGTAGTTACCTACAAACCCAAATGGCTAGCCACGCACAAGACACCGCCACCAGTTTAGGGCTTTCTATATCGCCATACCTAGACGATGAAAACCTAATGATTGCTCAAACCATGGCAACCGCTATTTTTGACTCCGGTTATTACAGTGCAATTAAATTTACCGATGTGCAAAACAAAGTAATATTTGAGCTACAAAACCCAAAGCGGGTTGAATCTGTTCCTAATTGGTTTATTGGTGTTGTTGAGCTAAACGCCCCTACTATGCATTCTGAAATAAATAATGGTTGGATGATGGCAGGTACGCTTAATGTAACCAGCCATACTGGGCAGTCGTACTTAACCTTGTGGCAACACACATTACGCAGCTTATATAGCTCGTTTTTGCTATTAGCGGCGTCACTGGCTATTGCGTTTTTAATTTTACGCGCGGTATTTAGGCCGTTAAAAGCGGTAGAAAGCCAAGCTGAATTGGTAACTCGTAAGCGCTTTACCTTAAATAAAGAAATACCCATAGCCCGTGAGCTGCGCACCGTAACGCACGCTATTAATAATATGGTTATAAACTTACAGAGCACGTTTGATTCTTTGACCAAGCAAACTCAAGCGCTCACCGAAGAAGTATATATAGACCCACTCACCGGATTGGGTAACCGTAAGTCGTTTGAAAACCATTTTAACTCTGTTATCAATAATATTTCAGACGATGCGCCAATTACCGCCATGATGCTTACCCTGCCCTCATTAAATAATATAAACCAAGTAGTAAGCTACCAAGATGGCGACCAACATGTACTGGATGCGGCTAAAATACTTAAGCACGCCGCTAGCGAATTACCAAACTCAACGGTATTTAAGCTCAACGGCGGAACGTTTGTTTTAATTGCCCCCTACGATGTTTTATTTTTAAAAAAGGCCCGTTTAGAACTTAGCGATAAATTAAGCCAAAAAGAAAACAGCATACATATAAATGGTTACGCAAACCTAGCCCTAGTGGCAGTAGAGCAAGGCGCAAGCTTAGGCGAGGTTTTGTCGTTACTTGATACAGGGTGTACCCTAGGCGACAACACTCAAATTGATGATAACGATAAAGAATCGTTATTTAGTGTTAACCAGTGGCGCAAACTTATAAAGTCGATTATAAATGCTGGCGAAGTGAGCTTTTCGGTGCAACCGGTTAAGCAAACAAATAAAGTGGATACTCAATGTTATTTTGAGGTATTTGCTCACTTTATTCATAATGGCGAAAAAGTAAATAACGGCCATTTATTTGCCATGGCTGAAAAGTTAAACTTAACCGAAGAACTCGATAAAAAAATTATACGCAGCTTTATTGACGTAAAAGAGCAATACCCCCAGGAAGTGTTTGCTCTGAACATTAGTAAAGCATCGTTATATTCTACCGACTTTATTAAATGGCTTACACTGTACTCGCACACTAAACCAGTTATTAAAACCAACCTCGTATTTGAGCTTCACGAAATTAGCTTACTGTATAATGTACATATTGCGTCAACACACATAGATGCCATTAAAGAACTCGGTATTAATGTATGTATTGAACATTTTGGCACTAGCTTAACCTCGTTTAGGTATTTACAAGGCCTTGACATTGAATACGTTAAAATTGACGGCAGTTATATTCAAGACTTAGTGGCTAACCCACAAAGCCAATTTTATATTCAAACCGTTAATAATATTTGCCATGGTTTTGGTATTAAAGTGCTAACCTGTTTAATTGAAAAACCTGAGACCTTAGAAATACTTGAATATTTAGGTTGCGATGGTGTACAGGGCAATTTCATACTGCCCCCGTCAAAAATTATTAAATCTAATGAAAATGGCGTAAATAAAGAGTTTACTTTTTGCGCCGATGCGCTAAAATTCTGCAATTAGTACTCAACCAAGGGACGAGAAATGAAAAAATTAATTTTAGCTGGCCTAGTCGCTAGCGCAACTGCTCTTATTACTTTGCCAACCTATGCACAAACGGACAACGATGCAGTGGTTCAAGAAGTGAGCATAAATAGCATTATTGATATTCTTAATAACGTAACAGCCGATACAACACCAGAGCAATTACGCGAACAGTTAGTTGAAGCTATTAAACGTATTTGTAAAAACAAAGAAAAAGTTAAGCTAGACGAAAAACTACTTAATGGTGCCTGTGGCGCTGCAGACATAGATGCAATGGTTGCTGCTGTTGTTGCGCGCTTTGGCGCAGATAACCCATTAATTGCTGACTTTTTAGCTGCTCTTTCGGCTGCTGGCTTAGATACTGATGCTATTACACTTGCTGCAATTACCGCAGGTGTTGATGCAACGGTTGCTTCTGAAGCAACTGCTGCAGGCCCTGGTGCTACACCGGTTGCGCCTCCGGTAGTTAATTTACCAACCTTACCTACCCCTCCAGGTGCTGGCGGTACAGGTGGTGATACTGGTATTTCTGAAGTTGGCAACTAATAGCAACTAGTTTATAAAAGCAAACGCAGCCCATTGGCTGCGTTTTTATTGTGTTTGAGTTTATTTTGAATCGTTTTATATTTTTTTGCATTTGCCTGATCCTATTTTTGCTTCCCCTTCCTTTAGGTAGTTACCGGCCTTGGGCTATTTTGGCCATTGGTATTTTAACTAGCTTTACCTTTATTGCTCACCTTGCGCACAGTGTTTTAAATGATAACCAAACTATGCTCCCAGCTCGGTACACGTGGCCTTTATTTTTAACCCTAGGTATTATTACTTTAGTGTGTGCAGTGCAACTTTTTGGTGTAAGTGTTGATGCTTTTCAAACCAAACAAATGTTGTTAAAAACCAGCTTTTTAATCATGTTGAGCTGGTTAATATTTAATTACTGTAATAATGCCGCGCGAATTAAAAAATTAATTTACGCGGTAATTTGCGCCGGTGTTTTTCAGGCTTTGTATGCAAGTTACTTAAACTTATCGCCCGATATTGTTAGCCCTTTATTTGGCTACAAACACACTGACCGCGCTATTGGCACTTTTACCTATTCTAACTTTTTAGCTAATTATTTAGCGCTGTGTTTGTGTTTAGGCATTGGTGTTTTAATTAGCGAACTAAAGCGTACAAATAATGGCTATAAGCCCACTTTAAAACAAACACTGCGTGCTTGGGCTGAAGTGCTGTTGAGCTCTAAAATAATTTTACGCATATCGCTCATTATTATTATTGTGGCACTAATATTAACCCGAAGCCGTATGGGTAATTCGGCCTTTTTTATCGCTTTAATAATAGTAAGTTTATTGGCGCTGTTTGTTTATAAACAAAAACCCAAAGCATTTAAATTGCTGATTGTGAGCTTTTTTATTATCGATTTAATTATTATTGGGGCTATTTTTGATGTAGAAAAAGTAAAACAACGCATTAGCGAAACCAGTTTAAAGTCGGAAACGCGCGATGAAGTGGTTCGCGACTCAATCCCACTTATTTTAGATAACCCGTTACTAGGCTCTGGCGGCGGTACTTTTTACACTGCCTTTCCGGCGCATCAATCTGAGCCCTACTCTGGTTATTACGACAATGCACATAACGATTACGTGCAATTTGCAGTTGAGTTGGGTGTTCCGGCTACGGCGTTATTGGGGCTGCTGGTGCTATATTGTTTGTGGTTGTGTATTAATACCATGCGAACGCGTAAAACGGCGTTGTATCAGGGCGTTGCTTTTGGCTGCGCCACGGCCATTGTAGCGATGATGCTGCATTCATCGGTTGATTACTCGCTGCAAGCGGGCGCAAATTCTATGTTGTTTATAGTGGTGTTATGTTTAGCGATATTAACCAACAAGTTACCGGCCCCAAAACGGGTTAAAAAGCGACGAAGTTAACGGGTTTCGGGCTGCGGGGATCGGGTTACGAGCCTAACACCTGTTCTGTCTTCTCATTCGCTTCTCTTTGTTCAAATAAGATCTCAGTGATTTATCTACCACAGAGGGTAGGAGAAAAAAGAGAAAATGACTAAATACAAAGTATTAGCAAATACTTTGCATCCTCTGTGCAGCGCGCAGCGCCTCGGTGTCCTCTGTGGTTCAAGAATAAAGGTTTTAAATAAAGCTGACGGGTTGCGGGGATCGGGTTACGAGCCTAACACCTAACACTTCATCCAGTTATATCATTACAATAAGATCTTAGTGATTTATTTACCACAGAGGGTAGGAGAAAAAAGAGAAAATGACTAAATACAAAGTATTAGCAAATACTTTGTATTCTCTGTGCAGCGCGCAGCGCCTCGGTGTCCTCTGTGGTTCAAGAATAAAGGTTTTAAATAAAGCTGACGGGTTGTGGGGTTCGGGTCTCGAAGCTCGCGACTCGAAGCCTCAAACCTCGTAGGTTAACGCCGAGGTTTTTCGGTGGAACCCGTCGCCCACGACATTAAAAATGACGCGACATAAAGTCGCTGCTACGCCATGGTTAAATACACTTGTAGCAGCGGGTTTACCCCGCGTTTTTATTTGATTTTAATATTTTGAAGCTGCGCTTCATGCGCGAGGTAAACTCTCGCCTACGAATAAGGTTAACACCGAGGTTTTTCGGTGGAACCCGTCGCTCGAAACTCGTCGCCCGTTGCCCGTCTCCCGTCTCCCGTCTCCCACGACATTAAAAATGACGCGACATAAGGTCGCTGCTACAAGTCGGTGATAATATCAACCTAATACCTGTTTTAAATTTACTGCTCTTCTAAATCAAATTCGGTGGTGTGCCCGTCGCCATGGATTAGCTGGTAGCGAGTTAAATTGCCAGTTTCTAATGTGACTAAACTTATGGCTGAATCGCTTACTAAGTATTTTTGCCCTTTTCCTTTGGTTGGGTGTTTATCTACTTCCATGTGCCATCGTTTGGTAAAAAAATTAAGCGGGCTCTTAGGGCCGTATAAAATAGAGTCGAGCTTATCAAGCACATTTATTAGCTTACGCGGAAACTCGTTTTTAATGCCGCTGGCTGTAAGTTGCCAAATTCTGTTGTGGTGATCGCCAAAACGTTTTTGTACTGAAAAACAAAACGAATAATGCACATCGCCCGATAAAATAAGCGTTTCGTTTGGGGTGTCGGTGCGCCTAAATGTGTCGAGCAGTTTTTTTGCCGATCCTTCATGTGCCATCCAGTTTTCTACATCCACCATAAGCGGTTGACCACACAGGTTAAACACCGCTTGAATTGCCTCTATTGATTTAACTCCAAATACCGGTGCAGGTGATACTATAATCACTTTATCGTGACTCAATAAGCTTTCTTCAAGCTCAGTGAGCCGCTCCCAATCTAACAAGCCAGAGGGCTCGTTAAAGTTTTGCTCATTGCGCCAACGGTGCGTTCGGGTATCAAGCACCACCACTTTAGGGATCGTGGTAAGCTCGTAATGCCAATGGTTAAAATTGGTGAGTTGTTTATCAAAGCTTTTAAATTGCCAATACTTATCGCTCGTTAGGCTGTTATTAAATGAGCTAAGTAATGCACCTGTTTTTTTAAGTGCATCGTTCCCCATTCCCTGAAACAACCAATAACTTGCCAAGCCGTTATTTACAATGCGCTTACTGCTGGGGTTTTGATTAATGGCTTGCTCCCACCCTGCGGTTAGGTTCCAGTCATCGGTAACATCATGATCGTCAAACATCATTAAAGTAGACACGTTAGCAAATAACCGCTCGACCTCGGCTAAGCCTTGCACATAGTCAATTAGCGCTATTTTTTCAGCACTAAATAGTGCTTTATTTTTATTATTGCTGCCTAAATAGCTAAGCGTAGCTATATCAATATATTGCCATGCGGCGCGACTAAAATTAAGTAAATACAGGGCAACAAATTCTTCAAAATGAATAAGGTGGTTATAAGCTTTTACACTAGAAAAATGCGGGTCATCTTTTTTTAACCAATACCCTATGCCAAATTTAGAGCGTTTTTTCCACGAGGTCGTTGGCAAAAATTGATGACGTTCATAAAGGTGTTCACTGGCCTGCGTTGGTAAATTAAGTGCTAAAGGCTGCTCTTTATAAATACCTAACTGATCAATGAGTTGATGTATAGCTAATAACATGGGGCCTGCTACATCATCGGCATAAACCTGATCACCCGAGAGCAATAACAGCTGCGCGCCTTGCTGATCATTACTGCGTTGAGTACCTTGCCAAGCACTTGCGCTTACTAGGCTGTCTTTTGCGGGATGATGCGCATTACGGCAAGAGCCATGCAAAATTTGCGTGAGCTTTTTGGGGATCACAAACGCAGGTAACGCGCCATCATTAAAACTAAATGCCGATAAATCAACAAGGCTGTCATCAAAAAATAATTGGTATTGTAGTAATATATCGTGCGGAAACTGGTTATTTATGGGTTTAATCACTACAAACTGCAGGTATAAATGCTTACCTAATATTACAGTGCTTTGCGTGCTATCACATTCTTGGTCAACAAGCTCTATACGGCAGTTTACCGGCTTTAGCGTGGCAAACTCAATACATACTGCGGTTTTGTCTGCTCGGCGCACCATAGGCCCCATAAGTAACAGCGGGTGTTGCACCGAGCGCATTGTCATTGTATTAGCCTTTGGCCGCTAATTTAAATAAAGAGTAAAAATTGTCGGTGGTGGCTTTTGCCAATTCGTTAAAGCTAATGCCTTTTAGTTCACTGATATAATAGGCAACGTCTTCAACATACGCTGGCTGATTAGTTTTCCCTCGATACGGCACGGGCGCTAAATACGGCGAGTCGGTTTCGATAAGCAGTCGATCAAGTGGGATTTGTTTTACTACGTCTTTAAGTTCAGTGGCATTTTTAAAAGTAACAATGCCTGAAATAGAAATATAAAACCCCATATCTATGGCTTTTTTTGCCATATCCCAATCTTCGGTAAAGCAATGTAATACGCCACCGCAATTTTCAGCGTTGTGTTCGCGCATTAAATTAATGGTGTCGGCACGTGCATCACGAGTATGAATAATAAGCGGTTTTTGTAACTCGTTGGCCACTTCAATATGGCCAACAAAGCTGGCTTGTTGCACGGCATGCGTATCTTTAGCGTAATAGTAGTCAAGCCCAGTTTCACCAATGGCCACCACTTTTTTATGTGAGGCAAGCTCTATTAATTGCTGTTTGTTAAGTGCATCTTTTTGATCAAGCGGATGCACACCACACGACGCTGATACGTCATCGTAGTGGTTAATTTGCGCAAGCATATTAGGGAACTGATCAAGCGTGACGCTAACACATAAAAAGTGTTCTACTTTTTTTGCACGTGCGTTATTAAGCACTTGGTCTAGGTTTAAATCGAGTTTATCAAAATCAAGACGGTCTAAATGGCAATGAGAATCTACAATCAAAATAAGGCCTGTTTTACTACATGGTATACGATGGATTACCGGAGTTTAACATAGTCCCCAGTAGTTTTTCGATTTTAGCGTTTAGGTTTGTTTTATCATCTAAAAAACTAACCCCAATGCCTGGTGGGTTAGAACTTTGTGCTCCTTGTGGGGTGATCCAAACTACTTTTCCGGTTACTACGTCATCTTCAAGGGCGTCAGGTAAGGTAACGCGCAAAGCCAATGAATACCCAGGTTCATAACGCATATTGGTCGGAACAAACAGGCCGCCTTTACTTAAAAAAGGCATATAACAACGATATAATTCGTCAAGATCATCTATATCTACTAACAGCTCTTGCATATCTAATCCTTTTTATTGATTACGTAACCTATACGCTAGTCGTGATACCGCAAGCGGTAAGTTTAACCCTAAAATTTGTATATTATTTTGTAAAAAGTCATTCAAAGCTTGCTGGGCTACTTGGTAGGCAGCAAAGGACATACCATTTAAAAGCTGCTGTTTTAGCTGCTCGCTTAAAAATAAAGTAAAAATACGCACAAGCTCAGGCTGCTTATTTATAATATCGACTAACGCAGTAAAATTATGGCTTTGTTTAAACTCAGTTGCAAATTTATAGAGTGTATCAATACTTTGCAGCTGATTTTGCTGTTGCCACTGTTGTACCTGCAGGGGTTGGCTGTAAAATAATGGTAGCCATGCATAATTTGCAATAGCTGATGATTCAAGCCACTGCTGAGCCTGTTGGTAATTTGTTACTTTTACGTCGGTTTTAGCACAGCGGCTTAAAATAGTCGCGGGTAATTGCGCCGCTTGGCTGGTTGTAAGTATTAAAAACCGGCTGTTACTTGGCTCTTCTAAGGTTTTTAATAATGCATTTGCTGCTGCCGTTGTCATTTTCTCGCAGTTTTCAATAATCGCCACTTTATTGCCATTTTGCGCCGCCGACTGGTGCATAAAATCACTGATACCGCGAATATCATCGACACCAATGCTTTGCCCCTCTACCTGAGTTACGCGTTTGTCTGGATGTGTACCTGCCAAATTTAATAAGCAACTTTTGCATTGCCCACACGGAGTTAACACACTCTTTGGAGCAGCTAACTGCGCTTGGGTGTTTTGGCATAACAAACTGTTGGCCAATTGCTCGCTTAGCTCAAACTTGCCAACGCCAATAGGCCCGCAAAATAACTGCGCATGATGAAAGCGCTGCGCTTTATAGCTTTGGGCTAAGCGTTGCTCTACATCGTTAAGCCAAGGTAATGGCATATTATTTTAACCCTGAAAAAAACGTACGCAGTACATTGGTAATATCACGGTGTACTTTATCAATACTTTGGTTAGCATCAACTGTTTTTATGCTGTCGTCATCGTTTGCCAGCTCTATGTAACGCATACGGGTGCGCTGAAAAAACTCAATGGCTTCTTGCTCTATTCGGTCAAGCTCACCCCGACCTTTTGCGCGTTCAAGGCCAATAACGGGGTCTATATCAAGGTATATGGTTAAGTCGGGTTTTAACCCTTTTAATACCATAGAAGAAAGTGATGCTAAGGTGTTGGCACCAATGCCTCGCCCGCCACCTTGATACGCTTGTGATGATAAATCATGACGGTCAGCTAAAACCCATTTACCTTGCTCAAGCGCTGGCGTAATTACATTGTGCATTAATTGTGAACGTGCGGCGTACATAATAAGCAACTCAGTTTCAAAGGCAATGTCCTCATCGTGAGCTGCTTTAACCAGCGTTCGTAATGCTTCGGCAAGTGGGGTGCCTCCGGGTTCGCGTACATTAATAAAGTCAACATGATGGTGGTTTAAAAAGTCTTGGCACAGGGCAATAGCTGTTGATTTACCCGCGCCCTCTAGGCCCTCTATAACTATAAATTTTGGTTTCATAACTACTAATTCTTTTTATTTAAAATGTATTTTCTAACAGCCGCATTATGTTGCTCTAATGTGGTTGAAAACTGATGACTACCATCGCCTTTTGCTACAAAGTAAACATAGTCGCTTTTAGGCGGGTTAACTGCAGCTAAAATAGCTTCTTTAGATGGCATGGCAATTGGCGTAGGCGGTAATCCGTTAATACGATAGGTATTATACGGTGTGTAATTTTTTAAGTCTTTGCGTTTAATGTCACCGTCAAAATCTTCCCCTAGCCCATATATTACGGTTGGATCGGTTTGTAAGCGCATATTGGTGTTTAATCTGTTTATAAACGCAGAAGCAATGAGTGGGCGCTCACTAGCAAGTGCGGTTTCTTTTTCGATAATAGAGGCCATGATCAGTGCTTCATAGGCGGTATCATAAGGTAAATCGCTTGCCCGCTGTTGCCATGCATCAGCCAGCGTTTGCTGCATTTTTTGCGCCGCGCGTTTTAATAAGCTGCTGGCAGTATCATTATTATGGTAATGGTAGGTATCAGGGAATAACCAACCTTCTAGATGGGTTTGCTCACCGAGTATTTGCTCACCAAGTTGTTCAAATTGTAAATCGTTTTGTAAGTGCGCAGTGTTAATTAAGGCTTTTAAAACATCTCGTAAAGCTTGACCTTCAATAATGGTAAAACTAAAGCTAATTTGTTGCCCTTGATTTATTTTTTTAATGTTGTTGAGCACACTATCATTGCTGAGGGAGTACAGCCCTGCTTTTAAATCGGTTAAGGTTGGGTCGAGCTTGGCTAATATTTGAAACCGCCAGCAGTCTTCTAGCCACTGTTGTTGCTGCCATTGACGGCACAATTTATTAAAGCCCGTGCCTTTTTTAACTTCAAATTGGGTGTTATCAGCTACCTTTAATGGCGTTTGAATTGTTGCCTGTAGTTGCTGATAGCCAATCAATGAGCTAAAAAAAGCCAGTAATAATACGGATAATATAACTTTTAACACTGAGCCTCCTTGGCTAATAATGCAGTTAATAATGACTGACTATGAGCAATATTAAAACCATGCTTGCCAATACTGTTAACCGGCACAATTTTCATTAGGCTGTTACATACAAATACCGCGTCGGCCTGCGTAAGTTCATCAACACTGATCGTTTTAAATTCAATTGCTAATTTATCACATAAAGATTGCAAGAAAACACCTTTAATACCGCACTCATCAAGCCTAGGGCTAATTACTTTATTATTTTTAATTGCAAAAATATTAGCCGCTGAGGTTTCTATTACATTGTTGTTATAGTCAAGTACTAACGCATCATCGCTTTGCTGGGTGTGTAGGGCATTTTTAATCAAAACCTGTTCAAGCCTATTTAACGTTTTAAGCCCTGCCAAATGCGGTTGTATTGCCAGTTTAATCGGGCTAATAGCTAGGCTGATCCCAGTTTTATTTAAGCTATGATAATGCGTTGGATAAGGTAAAACACTCACAATAATGTTTAAATTGCATATACTTGGTGGTGCATAGCCTCGCCCACCTTCACCTCGTGTGACCACAATTTTAAGCACCGCATGGTGTTGCAATGCTATTTGCTGAGTAATGTGCGATTCAAGTGCGCTAAACTCAACAGCAGGAAAGCCTAAACGCTGCGCACATTCAATTAAACGCGCTTTATGATAAGCCCAATGCTCAACCTGTTCATCAGTAATAATGGCGGTAGTAAAAAAGCCATCGCCATAGTTTAAGCCCCTATCGCGGGTACTTATTTGGCTGGTTTTAGTTGCTGTTAATATTGTTTGCATATTTTATTACACATAAAAAAACCCAGTTAAACAACTGGGCTCTTATTGTCGTTCGTTGTTAAAAAAAGATTATACCTTTTTAAACAGTAACGAGCCATTAGTACCACCAAAACCAAATGAGTTACACAGTGCGTAATCAAGTTTGGCGTCTCGTGCGGTATGCGGCACGTAATCTAAGTCACACCCCTCATCGGGGTTATCTAGGTTAATGGTTGGTGTTACTTTTTGCTCGGTTAACGATAATATTGATATTATCGATTCAACCGAACCTGCGGCACCTAGTAAATGACCCATCATAGATTTAGATGAACTTACCATTACATTTTTAGCCGCATCACCAAAAATGGTTTTAACCGCTGACGTTTCGGCTTTATCACCCGCGTGAGTAGACGTGCCGTGTGCGTTTATGTAGCCAACTTGCTCAGCATTTACCTTGGCATCGTTTAATGCGTTTTCCATAGCCAATGCGGCACCTGCACCGTCTTCCGGTGGTGAGGTCATGTGATATGCATCGCCACTCATGCCAAAACCAACCAGTTCCGCATACATTTTAGCGCCACGTGCTTTAGCGTGTTCGTATTCTTCAACCACTACTACACCAGCACCATCAGAAAGCACAAATCCGTCACGGTCTTTATCCCACGGACGAGACGCGGCTTGTGGGTCGTCGTTACGCGTTGAAAGCGCACGTGCGGCATTAAAGCCGCCCATACCAATTGGGGTACACGCTTTTTCTGCGCCACCGGCAACCATTGCATCCGCATCGCCATACGCAATCATACGTGCTGCATGACCAATGTTATGCAAGCCTGTAGTACATGCCGTCACAATAGAAATATTAGGACCACGCAAACCGTGCATGATTGATAAATGACCCGAAATCATATTGATAATGGTAGAGGGTACATAAAACGGCGATAATTTACGTGGACCGCTATTTAGTAATTTAATGTGGTTTTCTTCAATGAGGGTTAAGCCACCAATCCCTGAACCCACAGCAACACCAATACGGGCTGCGTTTTGCTCAGTGACCTCAAGGCCTGAATCTTGAAAAGCTTGAACACCCGCTGCAATGCCATATTGGATAAATAAATCCATTTTTTTAGCATCTTTTGGCGACATATAAGCCGATGCATCAAAATCGTTAATTAAACCAGCAAAGTGAGTACCAAATTTTGATGTGTCAAAGTGGGTAATGTTTTGAATGCCACTTTTACCATCTAATAAGCCTTGCCAGGTTGATTGCACATCATTGCCTAGCGGCGTCAACATTCCTAAGCCAGTTACGACGACACGACGTTTAGCCACGGTTTGCCTCCAATAAGGAATATTATACCAATTAACGTAGCTTAGTTTTTTCAGCATAAACACTGATACTGATGCTAGTCATGTTATTAGTATTGGGATTACCATACCCAAGCTACCTCAAAGTGCGAGTCTCAAATTATAACCAGTACATAACAATAACAACATTGCTGTTGATAATGAGTGTGATTTAAATTTGAATCATGAACTTTGAGGTGGTTTGGATATAAAGATTAAAGGCAGCGAAGGCTGCCCTTAATTTGCGATTAATTACTCAGCGTGAGCTGTAACGTAATCGATTGCAGATTGAACTGTTGTGATCTTTTCAGCTTCTTCATCTGGGATCTCAGTGTCAAACTCTTCTTCAAGAGCCATTACTAATTCAACCGTATCAAGAGAATCTGCACCTAAGTCATCAACGAATGAAGCTTCGTTTTTAACTTCTTCTTCTTTAACACCTAGCTGTTCGATGATAATTTTTCTTACGCGTTCTTGGATATCGCTCATTCTTCTTTCCTTTATTAAAAACGCTAATGCGTTATTTTCAGATTGCGGCGTAGTTTACGTCCGATAATTCTCTGATTCAATCTTTTGACCATAAATAATTTGCTGGTCAAACCTCTTGCGTGTTTATTTTTACCTTTTATCGCTTATTTTCACTGCGATTTCAAGTATGTTTAACGCAAGTTTACCAAAAATTCACTTTTTTAGCATACTATTGGTAATTTGTAGTTTAACTATTTCGCGTTACGAAACTAAACCATATACATTGCACCATTTACATGCAAAGTTTCACCTGATACATACGCAGCAGCATCTGATGCCAAATAACACACCGCCGCTGCAATCTCATCAGGCTGGCCTAATCGACCTGCAGGCACGTTTGCAAGCGTTGCTGCTTTTTGCTCATCTGTCAAATCATCAGTCATATCAGTTTGAATAAAACCAGGCGCCACCACGTTTACAGTAATACCACGAGAAGCCACTTCACGAGCTAATGACTTAGAAAAACCAATAACACCCGCTTTAGCCGCAGCGTAATTAGCTTGACCAGCGTTACCCATAGTACCGACTACTGAGCCAATATTAATAATACGGCCATTCTTTTTCTTCATCATTGGGCGAAGTACCGCTTTAGACAAGCGGAAAATAGAGCTTAAGTTGGTGTCGATGATATCGTCCCACTCGCTTTCTTTCATGCGCATTAATAAATTATCGCGGGTAATACCGGCATTATTTACTAATACATCAATATCGCCTAAATCGGCTTTAATCGCCGCTAATGTTGTCTCAATTGACGCAGGATCGGTAACGTTAAGCGCATAGCCTTTACCATTATCACCTAGGTATTCACTGATTTTAGCCGCACCCGACTCACTTGTTGCCGTACCAGCCACTTTTGCACCTTGTGCTACTAAGGTGTTTGCAATGGCTTTACCAATGCCACGGCTAGCGCCAGTGATGAGGACAATTTTGCCCTCTAAAGAAAATAAATTACTCATATTATATACTCTTATTTAGCTGTATCGATTGATGCAAGGTCGTTAACTGAGCCACACACCATTGCTTTATCAATGCGTTTTGCAAGTCCTGTTAGTACTTTACCAGGGCCAAACTCGTAGCTTTGGGTAATACCTTGCGCCACGAGTGCTTGCACTGTTTCTGTCCAGCGTACTGGGCTGTAAAGCTGACGTACTAATGCATTTTTAATGGCATCGGCTGAACGTTGTGCTTTTACATCAACATTATTAATGACATCACACTTAGGTGTATTAAATGTTAAAGCGGCTAAATCGGCTGCTAATTTTTCAGCGGCTGGTTTCATGAGTTCACAATGCGACGGTACACTGACCGATAATGGCAGTGCACGTTTTGCTCCGGCCTCTTTACACGCTACAGATGCTCTATCTACCGCGTCTTTGTGACCTGCAATAACCACTTGCCCTGGTGAATTGTAATTAACTGGTGAAACTACTTCACCTTGTGCAGACGCCGCACAGGCAGCTTTAATTTCATCATCGCCTAGGCCAATAATAGCGGCCATAGAGCCCACACCAGCCGGTACAGCTTGTTGCATGTATAAACCGCGGTTTTCAACCAGTTTTACGGCTTCGCTTAGACTTAATACATCACTACATACTAAAGCTGAATACTCACCCAAGCTGTGACCCGCCATAACAACATCAGCATCTGGGTTGGCAGCTAACCAATCACGATAAATCGCAACGCTTGCAGTTAATAATGCCGGCTGAGTACGGTGGGTTTGATTTAGTTTTTCTTCTGGGCCGTTAAGAACAAGATCTGCTAGGTCATAACCTAGTGCGGTTGATGCCTCTGCAAAGGTGGCTTTTACTATGTCTGAGCGCTCAAGTAACTCTTGTAACATACCCACAGTTTGCGAACCTTGACCTGGAAAAAGAAGTGCAATTTTTTGTGCCATAGTTTGCTCTTTTAATTAAACAAAATAAATTATATGTAACACGGCACGTTAACTATGTTATTCAACCGCCGTGTTTTTAGAATGTGTTTTTTCGAAGATAGCAGCTATTTTATCAGGAAGTTGACGTTCTACTTCTTTCACTGCTTCGTCGATTGCGGCATGAAAAGCTTTAGCTGAAGCATTTCCATGACTTTTAACAACAATACCGCGCAATCCTACCAGAGAAGCGCCGTTATACTGGTCGGGGTTCACCCTTTTATAGAGTTTTTTTATGATTGGCGCCAACATAAACGCCATACATTTATAAACTAGGTGCTTTTCAAGCGCACGGCTAAACTTTTTCATGATAAGTTTGGCAATGCCTTCGCAGGTTTTAAGTGCAACATTACCTACAAAGCCTTCACAGACAATAACATCGGCTTTACCGGAAAAAATATCGCTGCCTTCGCTATATCCAATATAATTAATCAGCTCGCTTTGCTGCATGAGTTGCGCAGCTTGCTTAATTTCGTCATGACCTTTTATATCTTCAGCGCCAATATTTAATAAGCTCACTTTTGGGTTATCACATCCAAGTGCTTGGCCAGCGACGATTGAACCCATAATGCCAAACTGATACAGCATTTGCGCATCGCAATGCACATTGGCACCTAAATCAAGTAAGTAAACGGGGTTTTTACGCTCTGTGGGCACGGCAGATATAAGCGCCGGACGTTTAACCCCTGGTAGCATTTTTAATACATAGTGCGCCATAAAAAATAGTGCCCCGGTATTGCCCGAGCTAACACAGGCTTGCGCCTCACCCGATTTAACTAAATCGAGGGCAACACGCATTGAGGAATCTTTTTTTGTACGTATAGCAACAGCGGGTTCGCAAGCATTGGTGACAACGTCATTACAATGGCGAATTATTAGCCTAGGGTGAGAAAGCGAATCGAGTGATTCTAATTGTTTAGCTATTACTTGCTCGTTGCCACATAAAATGAGTTTTAAGTTGGCATTAGCATTTACCGCGTTAACGGCTGCGGGGATAGATGAACGGGGGCCATAATCGCCCCCCATCATATCTAACGCTATGGTTAGATTATTCAGCATATAGCAATCTCTTAGTTAGAAATTACTTGAACGCCTTTGTAGTAACCATCTGCAGTCACATGGTGACGACGATGAGTCTCACCAGATGTTTGGTCTACAGTTAAAGTTGGACCACTGATCGCATCGTGTGAACGGCGCATGCCGCGTCTTGCACGAGACTTTTTGCTTTTTTGTACAGCCATAGTCTTCTCCTAAGAATCTTTCTTAAGTTGTTTCAAAATATCAAATGGATTTGGTTTATCATCTTCCGCCTTTAAAACACCAAAGCTGGCAGGCTCTAGCATATAACTGCATGAAGCTTCGTTGTGGGTAGGCACCAATGGAATTGCTAAAATAAGCTCGTCTTCGATTAACTCAAACACGTCTATTTCACCATTTTCATCAAGCGCTACTTCATCGTAGCTTTGTGGAAGATCATCTGACTCTGCATCCAAACCGACTGGCGAATAAACAAAGTCTTGATCCAAATCCAACCCTAAATCACCATTACAACGTTGACAAGTTACAGTTACGTGTGTGGACAAATTGCCACTGATCACAACAAAACCTTGCTCATCGTTTTTGCAATGTATTTTTACCGCTATTTCACCTACTTCTTCCTGGATAACTTCTCGTAAACGAGGAAGCTTTTCAAGCGGTACAATGCCGTCGTACTTTAAACGGTGCTGCGCTGCTTTGCCTGGATGAAGAGTGATGGGAATTTTCACCTTTTGCATAGGGGCTGCATCATATAGATAGTTAGTGGGTTAGTCAAAGTAAAAAACCAATTTTACGTTGTTTTTCACGTGTTTTACTCACGGATCTGATTTATCCTAACTCAATCTGATTTATGTTAGGAAAGCACACCATGAAGCACCCCCTTATATTAGCCTCAAGCTCGCCATTTAGGCAGTCTTTATTACAAAAATTTAATCTACCTTTTGACACTTTTTCGCCTGATGTTGACGAAACGCCACATACAAACGAAACACCAAGTGAACTAGTAAAACGTTTAAGTGAATTAAAAGCGGCTGAGGCAAATAAACACTTTAGTGACGGTTTAGTGATCGGCTCAGATCAAGTTGCCGTGTTTAACAATCACGTGTTAGGTAAACCGCACAGTAAAGAAAACGCCGTAAAACAACTTCGTTTATTTAGTGCTAACACAGTCACTTTTTTAACTGGGCTGTGCGTCTACGATATTAAAACAGGGAACAAAAAAACCTGCGTAGAACCATTTAACGTTACCTTTAAAACCCTGAGCGATGAACACATTAGCGCCTACTGCGATGCAGAGCAACCTTATAACTGCGCAGGCAGCTTTAAAAGTGAAGGGCTTGGTATTTGCTTATTTGAAAAACTAAGCGGAGACGATCCTAACAGTTTAATTGGTTTACCACTGATTAAACTCAGCCAATTATTGGCTGAGTTTGGTTTGGATGTGCTTAGCGCCCAATCAACCACGTAATTTAGCTAATAAGTAAATGTTGCAACTGCAGGTAATTATCGACAGTTGCAACAGGCGTAAACTCGTTAAGTTGTTGAGCATTATGAACGCCCATTGTCACCCCTACTCTATCCATGCCTGCGGCCTTTGCCATGGCCATGTCGATTTGCGTGTCACCTATCATAAGCGCTTCATCAACACTTATCCCTAGCTCTTGGAGTAATTGATGAAGCATATCGGGAGCGGGTTTTGATTTTGCCTCGTCGCTGGTGCGCGTAGCACTAAAAAAGTGACGCAGCTGGCTTTTTTCAAGTAAACGTTCCAACCCGACTCGGCTTTTTCCTGTGGCAACCGCCAATATCACGCCTTGATTTTTTAGTGCAGTAAGTACCTGTGCTACATGCTCAAACACCGGTGTTGCACTACTATCAAGCGCATAGTGTTGTTTATAACCTGCAATGAGCGCTTGGTGATGCTCACTGTGATTAGGAAACAAGGTCGCTATTGCGTTTTCAAGCGATAAGCCAATAATATTTTTACTGGCGGTGTCGCTTGGCGGCTCAATATTAAGCGATTGTGCACTTTTGCGGATGCAGTTAACTATTTTATTAATTGAATCCATGATGGTGCCATCCCAATCAAAAATCACCAGCTTATATTTTTTAATCGGCGTTAAACTCATGCTTTTGCTGCTCTAAGTTTAACTAAACAACTTGAGAGTGCTTTATCGAGGGGGGCTTCTACGCGCATGGTGGTTTCATTTTTAGGATGATAAAAGCTCAGATCATGGGCGTGTAAAAACAAGCGATTTAAGCCGCGTTTGCGCATTGACTCATCAAAGCCTTGGTCGCCGTATTTGTCATCGCACGCAATAGCGTGACCTTGGCATTGAGTATGCACACGAATTTGGTGGGTACGCCCAGTTACTGGTGATGCTTGTACTAATGAGCAATCATTAAAACGCTCAAGTACTTTAAAACGCGTATGCGATGGCTTACCTTCGGTGTTATCAACACGCACTACCCGCTCACCCGATTTGAGCGTATTTTTACGTAGGCCCTCAGTGACATTTTTCGTTTTAGAGTCCCATTGACCTTCTACCAGTGCCCAATAGTTTTTTTCCATGGTTTTTTCACGCAATTGCTCATGCAGCGCAGTCAGTACAGAGCGGCGCTTGGCAATGAGTAAACAGCCTGAAGTATCACGGTCTAAACGATGGACAAGTTCAAGGCTGCGCTCTTGTGGACGTAGCACACGTAACGCCTCAATAAGCCCATAACTTAAGCCACTGCCGCCATGAACGGCCATACCTGATGGCTTGTTAATGACTATTAGGTATTTATCTTCAAATAAAATATCATCTTCAAGGCGTGTCACTTTATCAAGGTTTGAAGGCACAAACTCTTCACGTTCAGACACTCTAATTGGTGGAATACGAATAACGTCGTCTAGCTGCAATTTATACACAGGCTTAATACGTTTTTTATTTACACGCACCTCGCCTTTACGAAGAATTTTGTAAATTGCGCTTTTAGGCACCCCTTTTAAGTGGGTAATAAGAAAGTTATCAACACGTTGACCTAAATGGTCTTCGTTGATAGTGACAAAAGTTACTTGTAAGCCGGTTTTTTCTGACATTGCCTAATCACTGATTTAAGTAAAATAATTTAGTTGCTAACACAGTTATAATAGTGGGATAATCAGCAGCGCGAGTAGTTAATACTTGCAAATAAAAACGGTGCTTTTTAACACATTAAAACATTCGTGATGCACATTCTGGGTAACCGATCATACAGATCCGCGTTAAGTTTTCCAAAGCTTTTATACATACCCAGTTAACACGTGCGTACAATTAACAGCAATGCGCGTACTATATTGCTGCTTAAGTTTGAGCATGAATTGATTTTTAATGTGATAGTAAAAGCAATGAACAGATAATTTGTCTGATAGTGACGGCGTTAAACACGCCGTTCAGAATTCGCTCAAATAGTGTAATACCGTACAGCAGCTTATTTAAAATTAAAAAATCTAATAAATAGGCGTTCATTAATATCGGTAGTGATTTTTGCTCATAAAATAGATAACGGTAATTTTAAAAACAAAATTATGGTTTGAACTTAACGAGCCCTACGCACCTAATATGAATGCACTTAATAAGATTGATATGACAGGCCAACTTCTGGATAAAACTTGCAACGATGCTAAACAGCCGGCAAGTTTGTATCCTTTAAAGAATTTAATAGCGTGACAACACCCTATTGTTTGCCAGCATTTAAAATACTGCGTACCAAAATACAGAGCAGTTCCGTTAAAGACCCAGTCGTGAGGCTGCATATTCTAAAAATAGGAACACCTGAACAGGCGAGGAAACGTCGTCATGTCAGAGACACAAACAGTAGAGTAACATTATGAAACGTATGCTAATCAATGCGACGCAACAAGAAGAGATGCGCGTAGCACTGGTAGATGGCCAGCGCCTATATGATTTAGATATAGAAAGCCCAGGTCATGAACAGAAAAAAGCCAATATTTACAAAGGCAAAATCACACGTATTGAACCATCACTAGAAGCAGCATTTGTTGATTATGGTGCTGATCGCCATGGTTTCCTTCCTTTAAAAGAAATTGCTCGCACTTACTTCCCGCAAGGCTACACTTTCCACGGCCGTCCGAATATTCGCGACGTGATCAAAGAAGGCCAAGAAGTCATCGTACAAGTTGACAAAGAAGAACGCGGCCAAAAAGGCGCCGCACTGACTACCTTTATCAGCGTTGCTGGTAGTTATTTAGTACTTATGCCTAATAACCCTCGTGCTGGCGGTATTTCTCGTCGTATTGAAGGCGATGAACGAACAGATTTAAAAGAGTCATTAGGCCGTTTAGAGTTACCAAAAGGTATGGGCTTGATTGTGCGAACTGCCGGTGTAGGCAAATCGTTTGAAGAGCTTAATTTTGATTTAAAAGCTTTATTAGTACACTGGGAAGCCATTCAGCAAGCAGCTGATAGCGCCAAAGCCCCCTTTTTAATTCACCAAGAAAGCAATGTGATTTTCCGCGCAATTCGCGATTATTTACGTCGTGATATTGGCGAAATTTTAATTGATAAGCCACGTGTATTTGAAGAAGCAAAAGCACACATTGAGCGTTTTCGTCCTGACTTTATGAGTCGTGTAAAACTTTATCAAGGCGACACACCGTTATTTACGCATTACCAAATTGAAAGCCAAATTGAATTTGCATTCCAACGTGAAGTACGCCTTCCATCAGGTGGTTCGATTGTTATTGACCCAACTGAAGCACTGACCTCTATTGATATCAACTCCTCTAAAGCGACTAAAGGCGGTGATATTGAAGAAACCGCACTTAATACCAACTTAGAAGCGGCAGATGAAATTGCGCGACAGTTACGTTTACGTGACTTGGGTGGCTTAATTGTTATTGATTTTATTGATATGACCCCACCGCGCCATCAGCGTGAAGTAGAAAACCGCCTAAAAGACGCCGCCGGCCCAGATCGTGCCCGTGTACAACTAGGCAAAATATCTCGCTTTGGTCTGCTAGAAATGTCACGTCAGCGCCTACGTCCTTCACTTGGTGAAGCAAGCCAAGGGCCTTGCCCTCGCTGTAGTGGCCAAGGAACGATTCGTTCTAACGAGTCAATTGCGCTATCGATTTTACGTTTAATTGAAGAGGAAGCGATTAAAGACAATACCTCTCAAGTAAACGCACAAGTGCCTGTTGCCGTCGCAGCGTACTTATTAAACGAGCAACGTCGTAGTGTAGATCGTATTGAAAAGCAGCATAAATGCGATGTAGTGATTATTCCTAATCAACACATGGAAACACCACACTACGAAGTTATGCGTTTGCGTCAAGACGAAACACTTGAAACCGTCAGTTATGATCAAGTTGTTGCGCCTGAGCCCGAAGCATTCGAAATGTCAAAATCGCCAGCGGCACCAGTACGTGAAGAACCCATGCTTAAAGGTGTTGTTATGCCTTCAAGCCCTGCGGCCCCACAAGCAGCAGCAAAAGCAGCACCGCTCGTTGAAGCTAAAGCAGAAATAAGCCTATTTACTACAATAGGAAAATGGTTCAAATCGCTTTTTGCTAGTGAAGAAAAGCAACAAACTGAAAAATTAACTGAAAAGCAAAACCAAGAACCGAATAACAATCGGGATAATGATAATCGCGGGAATGATAATCGCCGTCGTAATAATAACCAACGTCGTCGTAATAATAACCCACGTAATAAACCACGTAACGAGCGCCCTGCTGATACTGAAACTAAAAATGAATCAGCCGCTGTAAACGATACTCAAGAAAAGAATGAGAACCGTAATAAGCGCCGTCGCAGTTCAAATACGCGTAAACGCCCTGAACATAAAAATGAAGACGTAGCACAAGTAAAATCTGAAACAACTCCAGATACAACGCCAGCTCCTAAGTCTGAAAAAGCGGTTGAGCCAAAAGAGCAAAATCCTAAGGTTCGTCGTCAACGTCGTAATTTACGTAAAAAAGTGCGTGTACAAGACGAAAGCAAAGAGCAAGTTCAAACAGCTGAACAGGCTATTGAGCAACCAGTAGTTAAAGAAGACAAGCCACAAGCGAAAGAGCAAGCGCCAGTTGTTGAAAAGCAAACATCGGTTGCTCCTGCAGTTGATGAAAAAGCACCAGCACCAGCTAAAGAAGCGGAAGCTGTTGTTGATTCAAACGATAACGTGGCAACACAAGATGAAGAGCAAGAACAAACACGTACACGCTCACGTCGTTCACCGCGTCATCTTCGTGCATCTGGCCAGCGTCGTCGTCGCCCTGAAGGTGAAAGCACAGAAACCAAGTCTGATGAAGCACCTGCGTTTGTACCTGTTGCGGATCAAGCCGCTGCACAGTACGAAGCCGAGTTGAAAGCAAAAGCACAGACAACAAACGCTGATAGTTTTGATGTTGAATACGATGCTGAGCTTAAAGCAAAAGCACACAAAGCAGCCGTTAATGCATCTGATGTGGTTGAAGAAAACCTTGTTGAAGAAGAGTCAGTGCAAACTGACGAACCAGCACAAACTGACGAGCCAGTTCAAGCTGAAGAACCAGTAAAAACTGACGAACCAGTGCAAACTGACGAACCAGCACAAACTGACGAACCAGCACAAACTGACGAACCAGCACAAACTGACGAACCAGTGCAAACTGACGAGCCAGTGCAAACTGACGAGCCAGTGCAAACTGAAGAACCAGTACAAACTGAAGAGCCAGCACAAACTGACGAACCAGTACAAACTGAAGAGCCAGTGAAAACTGAGGAACCAGTACAAGCTGAAGAAGCGCCTGTTGAAGCTGAAACAACGCCGGTTAGCATTGCTGAAACACCGGTAGAAGCTAAAGAAGCGCCTGCGGTTGAAAATCAACCTAAGACAGTTTCACAATCGAGTTCAACTAATGTAAACGCTAAAACAGTGATTACAGCAGGACATGCAAGTGCGGCAATGGCACAGCCTACGCCTGTAGCCGATAGCGAAACAAAGCATACATCGGTAGCAATGGCACATGACAAACGCGAGTTAATCCCTAGCAGTGGCCTACGCCCTGGTTCGATTAAGCCTGTCGGTCGTGCAAGTTCAGCAATGACTAAAACTGTAAGTGCAGACTAAGTACAGAGTTTAGCTAAAAGCATAAAAAAGCCGCGTTATTTTTAACGCGGTTTTTTATTGTCTGACATTAATGTAACGGGGTTCGGGCTGCGGGGACCGAGTAAGGGTTAAAGGTTAAACAATAAACCTTGGTATCAACCAAATCCGTGGGCGGAAGTTTACCTCGCGCATGTTTAATCAAGAACGCGGGGTAAACCCGCTTATATGGACTCCTCCAATTGCACAAGCCTTTTTTGCATTAAGATGATGTGATTGCGTGCTTATATACGGGCTCTAATGAGGCGCTACCTCGGCCACTTTGATGTTTTCGCGCCCTTGTGCATTATCTGCTACACGGTATCTTCGTACACTAGCGGGTTTTCAGGCTCTCAAGGGTGGGTCTCACCACTCAATGCTCTATCTTGGCTTGTTCAATTCTGTTGCTTACTGACTTTTTACTCTTTTATTTTATGCTGTCAGTAATGTTGGTTCATAACTCGTTCCATTTTTAAGTAAGGCATAGGCTGTTCGCATTGTTTTGTTTGCTAATGCGATAGCAACACATTTGACGCTTTTGCGTGTAAGTAGGTTTTTTATCCACCGCTCTTTTTCTGTCCTGGCTTCTCTATTTTTTAATTTACTGACAACCGAACGGGCGCCTAAAAAAAGATTGCGTCTTAATGCGCCTCCTCGTCTTTTTGGAATTCGGCCTATTTTTGCTTTACCCCCTGTTGAGTATTGTAATGGCGTGACACCCGCACACGCTGCTGCACCTCTTGCGTCACTAAACTTGTAATGGTCAACTAATTTTGGAGAGATCCTAAGCGGCATTTTTTAATTCATTATATTTCTGATGTGGTGTCATATAATCAAGCGCTGAATGCCTGCGTTTGTAATTGTAAAACTGAATATAATTATCCACCTCACTTACCACTGAATCATGATTTATAAATGAAAGACGATTCAGGCGCTCTGTTTTTAAACTTCTAAAAAAACGCTCCATAACGGCATTATCCCAACAATTACCTCGGCGACTCATACTTTGCGTTATAGTCAGTTGTGATAACCGCTCTCTAAACGTGGCCGCTGAATACTGACAGCCTTGATCTGAATGAAACATCAGTTGATTAAGGACCGGCTGTTGGCGCTTAATCGCATTATTTAATGCGGCTTTGGCTAATTCAGCATTAGGGCTTTTTGATAAAGCATAACCTACAATTTCCTTCGTTGATAAATCTAACACGCAGGCCAAGTAACTCCAGCCTTGCTGGTTCCTAATGTAAGTAATATCACCAACCCAATGCGTGTTATGTGTATCTGGGTTGAATTGTCGTTTTAAAAGGTTTTGTGCGTATTTATGATCATCACCTGAATCTGGATAATAATGTTTTTTCTTCGGCGCAATGGCTTGTATATTCAACTTATTCATTAATGTCGCCGTTTTATACACCCCTATGGTGTGATCAAGCGCATTGAGTTCAGCATGTATTCTACGTCTGCCATACGTATAACCGGAGTCATCAGCTATCGATTCAATTAAATCTAAAAGCACCTGCTCTTGTTCATCGGGTTTGACAGGCTCATAGTAATAGCTACTCATACTGACCTCTAAAATACGACACAATTCAGTGATAGTGTAATCTGTGTTTGCTTTCTTCAATTCTTTCATTACTTTAAGTTTTGATTGTCGCGAATGAAGAAAGCGGTGGCTTTTTTTAATATGTCATTATCCCTTAAAGCACGCTGTAGCTGCTTCTCCAATGATTGAATACGTTGCTGTTCAGGTGTAAATGCGTGTGCATTTTCAGGGCTATTACCCTCTAATTCAGATAAATATTGTTGCTTCCAACGTGATACGGCGGACTTGCCAGCGCCAGACATTTCTTCAATTTGCTTATTGATGTAACCTTCCTCCACCATAAGCTTGGCATATTCGAGTTTTTGTTGTGCGCTAAGTGTTACTTTTGATTTTCTAGTCATATTGATACCTTTTCGGTTTAGCTCATTTTACGCTATAAACCTCTCCAGTTTCATTAGACCATTACAACTGTGATGTATTGCCTAAAAAAGACAGGAGCTCGATAGCCGTTATAGGGCCGACGCTTTCAAGTGCCATTAAGCGTTGACAGCCATCATTTTGTTTTGAAATACGCTCTATTTGTTTTTGCAACTCTACTTTATTGTCGCACTGCTGTTTATAAAGAGCGTAACTCAGCGCGAGCGCATGTTTTAGTTCTAGCGGCAGTGCATTTTCATCATCTTCCAAAATATCCGGTATGGCTGCTTTAAATGCGGCTTCACTTTGGTTAATCACAATACCAAACTCAAGTAGCAAACCGCGTATTTGATTTGATAATTGAATTTTTTGTTTATCTGCTAACGCTCTTACCTTGCTAAGTGATTGTAAAGCCTGCTCTTCAATGGTAAGAATTTTACATGAGCGAACATTGGGGGCTCGACTAGCAACGGCGATTGCGATTGCATCGTTTGCATCTGTTTTTTGGCCTTGTCTAAATGCTTTAACAAATAAAGGGTCAAGCAACATGACTTCATGACCAAAGGATTGCGCTGTGCGTGCAAAATATTGAGCGCTTGCGCATGCCTCCATCGCAACAACTGATGGTTTTGCTTTAACTAATAACTCAAGTAATGCTTGGCGATTAACTGCTTTATTAGATTTGAGTTTATTGCCTTTAAACTGCGCTACTTGGAAAATGTTTTTTGCTAAATCAATAGCAATTAAATTAGACTGTGTCATGTATGGACTCCTTATTGGGTAAAAGATTTTTTGCAACTTCTTTATACCGTACTCTCTCGTTAATGGGGAGGAGTCCATACATCTGCTACCAGTGTATTTAACCATGGTGTAGCAGCGACTTTATGTCGCGTATGGTTAAAGGTTAAAGATGAAAGGTGTTAGGTTAAACAATAAACCTTGGTATCAACCAAATCCGTAGGCGGAAGTTTATGTCGCGTATGGTTAAAGGTTAAAGATGAAAGGGGTTAGGTCAAACAATAAACCTCGGTGTTAATCAAATCCGTAGGCGGAAGTTTACCTCGCGCATGTTTAATTAAGAACGCGGGGTAAACCCGCTGCTACCATTGTATTTAACCATGGCGTAGCAGCGACTTTATGTCGCGTATGGTTAAAGGTTAAAGATGAAAGGGGTTAGGTCAAACAATAAACCTCGGTATCAACCAAATCCGTAGGCGGAAGTTTACCTAGCGCATATTTAATCAATAACGCGGGGTAAACCCGCTGCTACAAGTTTTTTTAACCATGGCGTAGCAGCGACTTTATGTCGCGTATGGTTAAAGGTGTTAGGTTAAACAATAAACCTCGGTATCAACCAAATCCGTAGGCGGAAGTTTACCTCGCGCATGTTTAATCAAGAAAGCGGGGTAAACCCGCTGCTACCAGTGTATTTTACCATGGCGTAGCAGCGACTTTATGTCGCGTATGGTTAAAGATTAAAGTTAACGGGTTACGAGTTGCGAGCCTGATCCCGAAACCCGATCCACGTAGACCGCAACCCGATGTGAGTTTAATCTTGCTCTTGTTCCATAAACCGTTGTAACTGATCTTTCAGGTTAGGTGGAATGCCCTTGATCACTAAGGTATCAGTTTCCGCATTATAGGTTACACGTTCACCTAAATGCTTACGCTCAAAGCTAATGCTAACACCGCCACCTAGGCCTGAAAACTTCACCATACTGGTTAGGGTTTTTTTATCAACTGGGAATGACTCTTCTAAGTCGTAGCTTTGCTCTTTACAAAAACTTTCAAACGGATTGTCATCACCTTTGGTCAGCGTTGCCGAAAGCTCACTGACATTGGCCTCTTCACCGGTGGTGACACAATCGTTACAGTAATCAAATACTTGCTTACGTAAGTCGTCTTTTTCTGATTTATCAAATTGCTGCTCTGATAAGTAATCTTCTACCGCGCTTAGCATTACTTGGCTTTGTTGCTTAGGATCAATACCTTCTTCACAGCCTAAAAAGTCTAAGAAAAAATCAGACACTTTTCGCCCTGCTCGCCCTTTTATAAATGAAATATAACGATTATCTTCTGCTTGGGTATCCCATGCAGTCAAGTCGATACGTGCAGCAAGTTGCATGCGTGAAATATCTAAATGACGTGATGACGCTAAATCAAGCTCAGAAGTTATAGAGTAATGCTCTTTAATGTTGATCATTGCAATTAGCATGTAATCAGTAGCAACATATTGATAATGACAAAATACTAAATAGCCCATTTCATTAAAAGCGTATTTATCTAGCTCTTCTTTAAGAACGGCTGATGCCTGCTCGGTCATATGCCAAAAACCAAGTTCATGGTTGCGATAGCTTTGCATGGTAGAGGCAACAATACTGTTTTTTTCACCGCTAAATGCGCAAAATCCTTTACCGGGTTTACCATTATAGGCATGGTGTAGTTGCTCAATGAATACAGCCACTTTGTCGTTGATTGTCATTTCATCGTTACGAAGGTGAATGTGCGTGTCGTCATCTTTTTTGTCTACGTAGTGAACGACTAATTTTTTAACATCTATTGCCATCTTTGTTTTTCACGCCTCTGGTGTTAAAATACGAGAATATAACTCTTTTTATTGAACCAACTGATGCCAATCTTATCAAAATATTCTAATGAAGAAGTAGAACAAATCGTCGATCAACTTATTGATGTTTTATCAAAACACAATGCGCCGGTTGATTTAAGTCTTATGTGTTTGGGAAATTCTATCACGCATATCTTAAAAGAGCATGTACCAACAGGGAAAAGACAAGCTGTTACCGAGAACTTTGCAAAAGCACTCGCACAGTCGGTTAAATAAACACTATGAATTTATCGCAGCACAACCAGTTTTCATCAAAAGCGAGTCAATTATTAAGTTGGGGCCATTGGTTTACCTTTGCTAATATCGGCTTAGTGCTTTTAATTAGCTTAAGCTACTTATTTGCCGATTCGCCACCGACCACATTTATGGGTATTACCTACATGGTGGTCACTTGGCTAAGCCACACGAGTTTTATTGCATTTTTGGCGTTTGTGCTGACGGTTTTTCCTTTAAGTTTGATATTCCCCTACCCAAGGCATATACGCGGTATGGCTGCAATAATTGCAACCATTGGTGCTTCAATACTCACTTTAGATGCTTATGTTTATTTTAACTTAGGCTATCACTTAAATACCTCTGCACTGCCTGAAATTATTTCATTATTATGGCATCGCTTAACGAATTCCCCCGCACTAACTACTTTATTCGCAGGGGGGGTAGTGTTACTTATTTTAGCATTTCAGCTTACAGTTAGTAATTTTACTTGGCATCATTTAGAACGTTTAAAACAATTTAAATTTGCCCGTTATGCCAGCTCTTTTTTAATAATTTGTTTTGCGCTAAGCCACAGCATTCATATATGGGCTGATGCAAATTTAAAATTTGATATTACCAAACAAGATAATGTGTTGCCGCTTTCATACCCTACCACGGCAAAAAGTTTACTCGCTAAAAATGATTTATTGGATGTCGAAAGCTATAAACAAGCGCATAATGTCAAAATTAATAATCAAGGTATTAATTACCTGGCGCCAGCTCCATTGGCCAAATGTGAAGACCTTAATGTCGCTAAAGTTGATATTCTCGTTTTTGATAATGATGAGCAGGTAGCAAAATTTGTTGCTAACAAGCAAGGTATTTATAAAAATCAGCAGTTTTTACAACCCACTGATCATAGCGACATGCTGTTTGGTCTGGTTTATGGCCTGCCTGCATTTTATAAAACCGACATTATCGAGCAGCAAATTTTGCCCATCTGGCAAAGCCAACGTCGAAGTGTAGAGGTGCTTGGTATAGATGAGCTGAGCTTTATTAATGATCAAGCACAAAAAGACAGTGTCATACGAATTATTAAAGGCGTTGAAAATGCTGAGCTGCGTGAAGATGTCACGGAGTTTTTTGCATTTAGTGTTTCGCAAAATAGCAATGAAGTGGTAACTAATTCAACCCTATATAGCTCAGATAAGTTTATCTCTAAAGTAAATGGGTTGATTCAACCAAGTGATATTATTGCCACTAGCCTAGGTCAATACTTAAACTGTGCCACACTTGCAGAGCAAACTATGTTGGGTGAGAACTTATACGGTAAAAGTAATAATATTGGGGTTAATTACTCGCAAGGTGTGGTAATAGCATATAAAAAAGATAGAATTACACTTATTGATCGTGATGGAAATTTTAGAAATATTTCAGCCGCTGAAGGGTTCTCTATCGAACAGGGACTGGACATTCCTTTTTTAGTTCACAGCATTAAAAAACTCAAAACCTTTACTCAATAATCAAAAATCAATAGCCAGCAATGTGTAAAAGCTCGTTGCTGGCTACCTGTCTCTTATACAGAAGTTTCTATTTTTTTATATTCATGATCTAATAAACAAAAAAATTAGGTCATGAATATGATAAGCAATGAATCTCTCGAATGGGCGCAACTTATTTTTAGTAAAGCTAAGCTTAACGATCCTCGCCGCACTAAACGCCTTGTAAAAATAGCCGCTTCTTTGGCAAGTAATGCCGGTAAGTCCTTAATGTCATCTTGTCCAGACCCTGCAAGTGTTGAAGGCGCATATCGCTTTATCCGTAACGATAATATTTCTGCTGATGACATTGCGCAAGCTGGATTTGCGCATACTGACACCATAGTTAAAGAGCGACCACTCGTGCTTGCTCTACAAGATACAACAGGGCTGAGCTATAAACATTCAGTATGTGATGAGTTAGGTGAGGTCAATTCGGCATCTGATGAAAAGCGCACCTCTAAAGGTCGCACTTTATACGCTCACTCAACACTGATGCTCGATGCAAATGAAGAAAAAGAAAAAGCAATAGGACTTGCATACCAACATTACTGGTATAGAGAGAAGAAACAAACGGGCAAACAAAATACGCTGCAATGCCGTGATAGAGAGCTAAAAGAAAGCTACAAATGGCAAAACAACGTTGAAGAAGTTAAAGAGCGCCTGGGTGATTTAAGTAATGTGATAGACGTATGTGACCGCGAAGCAGACATGTATGAATACCTTGATTACCAAATACAAAATGAACACCGCTTTATTGTTAGAGCAAAAGACAATCGGCGTCTTGTAGGTGAATATCAGAAATTAGAAGATATTTTACCTACACTCACTCCCGCAGGTCAGTATGAAATAGATATTCAACAAAGAGGCGGGAGAAAAGCACGAACAGCCCATATAGATGTGAGCTTTACATCGATTAAATTGAAAAAGCCACAAAGAGCAAAAGGTGAAAAAGAAGCCCCGCTGACCCTCGTGGTATGTACGGAACAAAATAACGACAACAAGAATAAATTACAGTGGTTACTGTATACAACAGAGTCGGTTACAAGTGCAGCAGAGGCAAGAAAAATAGCGCGTTATTACGAGTTAAGGTGGCGGATAGAAGAATTCCATAAAATTTGGAAAACGGAAGGAACAGAAGTTGAAAAGTTACGCATGCAACACTTAGATAATTTAAAAAAGGCAGCAGTAATAGAGGCATTTATAGCGGTCAGACTCTTACAATTAAGGGAGCTTGCTCAAAATAGAGAAGAAGCAGAAAAAGTCAGCTGCGAAGTCTATTTAGACACATTGAGTTGGAAGTTACTATTTAAAGCGACAAATCAAAAGGCTCCCATGCCAAAAGAAGCCCCATCGTTAAAGTGGGCATATTATGCAATAGCTAAACTGGGAGGTTGGCACGATAGTAAACGAACAGGGCGTGTTGGCACAAAAGCCATATGGGATGGCTGGGTGAAGTTGGTGTTTTTAGTCGAGTCCTATGCTTTAATGAAAGAACTCGACTTGTGATCAAGAGACAGGCTGGCTACTGGTGCTAATCTAGGCTATAGTTTTTATTATCAAAAAAATGACCAATGAATTAAGGATAATCATTATGTATAGCCTTTTTAAGCTGATCTTTGCTGCTTGGCTATTTTGCTTGAGCACTTACACCGCAGCACAAACTACTTACTATAAATGCGTTACTCCTAAAGGCACCACTTTTTCTCAGTTTCCGTGTAGTGATGATGCAACTATGCATAAAATTATATCAGCGGAGCCAAAGCAAACAGGTAAAGAAATAGACTATACCAAACAGTTAAACGCACTCGAACGAGATACAATCATCGCTGACTTGGAAGCCGAACTTCGTAGTAATCAACATAAATTAGCGATACTTTCACGAGAAAAAGACAGGGCTGATTTTAGACAACAACAGCGCTTAAACCGCATATTAAGTGTGGATGATAAAAAACGTATTAGTAAGGATATTAAAAACACACAAAAAGTCTTAGATAAACAATATAAAAAAGATAAAGCATTGATTGAAAAACGGATTAAAAAATTACAAAAAAAGATTGATGCTTACAATTAACCTAAATAAATATCACCTTAATTAGCTTGGTTTTAAATATAAAATAACATATCCTCAACATCTATAGAGCATAAACTCTAATACGTGTTATGCGCTGTAATAAGTTTTTGATTATTTTATAAAACAAACGGTAATCAATTCAAAATAAAGTATTCGTTAAACAGCCAAAACGTCTATTAAGGAGTATTGATGCAACCACGCCAAATTGCTGAGTTAATTTTAAATGGGTTTAAAAAACATTACTTACTGTTTCAAAAAACCACAGCCAAGGCTCCTTACGCGTTTGCTAAAAGAGACTGGCAAGCCATTAATGACATTAGCCGCTTACGTATCAGTTATTACGATGACCGGGTAAACGAAACCACAAAAACGCTTCGTGAACGTCAACAAACAGACGAGCTAAACGAAAGCTTATGGCTTGAAGTAAAAAAGCTCTACCAACATTTTTTATGTTTTCATCCTCAAGCAGAGCTTGCTGAAACTTTTTATAACTCTGTATTTTGCCGCCTGTATCACCGCCGTTATTTTCATAACGACTTTATTTTTGTTGAAGCAACTCTAAAAGATGCCCCTTCAGTACCGGTAGAAGCAGAATATCGAAGCTACTTCCCGGTAGTCGATGGTTTAAAACCAACCATTAAGAAAATCATTAATCACTTTGATTTTAAAGCAGATTTTGTCAACCTTGAGCGTGATATTCGCTTATTGGTCAAAGCATTTTACAAGCAAGCACCTGATACACACCACCAGCACTGGCAAATGCGCTTTGATATATTACATACCCCGTTTTACCGTAATAAAGCCGCTTATATTGTAGGGCGCGTAGTATCACAAAGTGGCGTTCAGCCTTTTATTATTGCTGTGCTACATCATGAAGACAAAGGATTATACCTTGATGCCCTTTTGACCAAGTCATCGCAAATGCGGGTTATTTTTGGCTTTGCTCGCGCCTATTTTATGGTAGAAACTCACGCTCCTTCAGCATTAGTACGGTTTTTAAACCAACTTATGCCCAATAAAACCTTAGCGGAATTATACAACGCCATTGGTTTTCACAAACAAGGTAAAACCGAATTTTACCGTGAATTTTTAAACCATTTAACCCATTCTAATGACGAGTTTACCATTGCACCGGGTACACCAGGCATGGTGATGATGGTGTTCACTTTGCCCTCATTTGGGTATGTATTTAAAGTCATTAAAGACAAATTTGGGGAAAGTAAGCCATTTGGTCGTGATACGGTATTAAAGCGCTATCAATTAGTTAAAAGCCATGATCGTGTTGGGCGAATGGCCGACACCATAGAGTATTCAAACGTCGTATTTCCTTTGGCACGCTTTGATAGTAACTTATTAACGCAATTACATAAAACCATAGGCTCATCAATGGTGATTGAGGGGGATTGGTTAATCATAAAACATTTGTATATTGAACGGCGAATGACCCCACTTAATTTGTTTTTAGACAATGCCGATGAAAAAAGTGCTGCCGATGCCATAGAAGAGTATGGTCAAGCGCTTAAAGAAATGATTGCGGTGAATATTTTCCCTGGCGACATGCTGTTAAAAAACTTTGGTGTAAGTAAGCACAAACGTATTATTTTTTATGACTATGACGAAGTACAATATTTAACAGACATGAACTTTAGGGCGCTACCTAAAGCTAAAAATTATGACGATTATTTAACCTGCGAACAAAGTTACTCGGTTGCACCGCAAGATGTATTTCCGGAGCAGTTATGCACTTTTGTAATGCCAAATCCAATGTATAAACAATTTTTGATTAGCACACACCCTGAGCTTCTTGATGTGAACTTTTGGAAACAAGCACAACAAAATATAAAAAATGGACAGGTGAGTCATATTTATCCCTATCCGACAGCACAACGTTTTATCCATGATTGGTAAACGTTAAGGACACACAATGAATATAAGTAAAATAGATCTAAATTTACTGGTTTACCTTGATACATTACTGCGCGAATGCAATGTAACCCGTGCAGCGAACCAACTTAGTATTACTCAGCCAGCAATGAGTAATGGGCTTAAACGCCTTCGCAACCTTTTTAACGACCCTATTTTAGTGCGCACCAGTGATGGTATGGTCCCAACTGAGCGCGCCATTGAATTACAGCCTGTTATTCGCGGTATTTTAATGACCCTTGAAGAAACCTTGGCACCAAATCGCGAATTTGAAGCAAAACAAAGTAAACGGGTGTTTAGAATTATGGCCAGTGACTATGCTGCCAGTACTATGGCACCTCGTCTTTTAGGCAAATTACACGAAGAAGCCCCCGATACCACGTTAGATATTTTAACCCCCAGCGACGTGACCTTTCATGATGTTGAAAATGGCAAGGTTGACATGGCAATCAATCGCTTTGAAAACTTACCACAATCGTTTCATCATAAGCGGATTTGGAAAGATAGCTTTTGCTGCTTAGTAAAAACCGACAACCCTATTATTGAAAACTTTAGCTTAGACAGTTATTTAAAAGCACGCCATATTTGGGTAAGCAAAACAGGCTTTGGCGTAGGGGTTGGCATGGACCCTAAAGATGTGCAAAAACTGGGTTGGGTAGATGAAGCGTTGGCGCACTTTGGAAAACACCGCAATATTGCTGTTTTTACCCGTAACTACCATGTAGCGATTCATTTAGCGAAAGAAAAAAATCTAATTGCCACCCTCCCCTCAAAAGCAGCCAATATTTATATGGACGATCCGGGGCTTAAAATACTTGAGCCACCCTTTCCTATCCCCCCATTTGAGCTTGATATGATTTGGAGCCCTTTGTTACATAGAGATGCTAGCCATATTTGGTTACGCCAAAAAGTAGCTGAGGTAGCAGACGAGCTTAAATAAACTTTTTACAGGCCTTTATGTAAAATTTGCTTGCTGGCAGCTGGTTAGCAAGCCTCTAGCCCCTCTTTTTATTTAAAAAGCAATAAAATACAAACGATTAAGTATAAAATCTAACTTGGAATGCCACTTGCTTTAATACTAGTGCGTTTTTAAACTAATTAAGGTCATTATTATGAGCATCCATCAAGGACAAGAGATTAATCATATTTCCGATATTATCCAAGTAATGAATAGCGGTATCGATTTTTACAGTAAAGCACAAGAAAATGTACAAGACCCAGCCATCGTTGCCCTATTTCAGCGGATGATTGACGCCCGTAAAGTCAGTGTTGAGAGCTTACAACCCTATGCAATTAATCAGCAAGGTGCGCGTGAAGATGGCTCATCGTTTGTTGTTGAAGCACGTCGAGCATTTACCGCTTTGATCAGTAAGTTTACCAGTAATAACGATCAAACCTATATTAAAGAGTTGCAACAAGTAGAAGATAGAACCCTAGAAGAAATTAAAATAGCCCTAAAAAAGCCGCAATCTCATGATTGTGAAGCCGCATTATCAAAAGTATTACTAACCATGCAAAGCTGTCATGCTGAAATGAGTAAAATGCAAAAACATTAAGTTTCAAAACGATAAAAGGGCCTTACGGCCCTTTGATTGTTAAATAACAATAGGAGTTAATTAGAAAGGCGAATTAAAAGCGGTATTCTGCGCCTAGGTAATAGTATGCACCGTTAAAACCAAATGGCGCTGAACGACGTGAATATTTAAATACGCCATCGCTGCTAACTATGGTATTGCCTTGCGCATCTACAATAGTACCTGAACGTGAATTACCTATGGTATTTTCATCTGGGTAAACATCAAATAAGTTATTCGCGCCAATATTTACTGATAAATCGTCAGTTACAAAGTAGTTAACTTTAATATCCGTTAAAATTTCAGCGCCGTAAGTTTGGCGACCGCCATCTTCAACGCTGTATTCACCAAAACGGTTAAGTGATAAATTAACTGTCCAATCATCACGGCGATAAAGCGCACTTACGTTGATCCGATCTTCGGGTTGCCACTGTTCAATAATAGAAATTTCTTGATCAGAAAATACATCGTCAACCGGTACGGTTTCAAGGCCAGAGCCTGCTGGTGTAAATAACGACACCACATCGGTTTTAGTAAAGTTAGCCGCTAATGTAAAATCAAGCGTGCCGCCTAGACCTTCTGTATTCCATGTAGCTACAAAGTCGATACCTTGTGTTTCGGTGTCAGCCCCATTTAAGAAAAACTGCCCTGCACCTGCCCCTGAGCTCAATAATGCGGCATCAAGGGCGTTTGATAAACCTTTGCCTAAGCGATTACTAATTACAATTCGGTCATCAATATCGATTGAGTAGTAATCAAGGGTGACATTAATATTATTACTTACGTTATAAACAATACCTAAACTGCGGTTTTGCGATTTTTCTTCTGTTAGTTTTGGAATACCTAAACTTTGTGCAAGTTTTGAATCGTTTCTAAATGTGCCCACTTCTTCAGCGACTAAATTGCCATTAGGGTCTACAACAAACTGGGTGCTAATATTGTTAAAGTACAACTGTTGCATTGAAGGCGCTCTAAAGCCTGAGCTTAGTGCACCACGTAATGAAATATCGTCGGTTACTGACCAATTACCGGCTAGTTTAAAGTTAACTGTATCGCCAAATCCTTTGTAATTATCGTAACGTAATGCCCCAGAAATAATTACATCATCAATGATATAGGCTTCAGCGTCTAAATAAAACGAAATGACATCACGCGACTCATCAACTGATGATGCCGGTGATGACCCACCAAAGCCTTGTGTGCCACCAGATGCGTTTTCGCTGCCAATGCCACCGCTTAGCCCATCATAAATATTAACCCCGTTGTTGGTATCGTAGTCGCGATAGGCGTATTCACTGCCCTCTAAAATTCGGTACTCATCGGTGCGTATTTCTGCCCCCATTGCTAATGAGTAGTCATCAAAATTTTGAGTAAAATCAAGATTAATAGTTTGCAGTGATAGCTCCATGCCATAAGCGTAACCTTGACGCGGAATCGTAGCGCGAATATCTGCCGCAGTTAAACCTTGGTCGTAACGTAAGAAGTTCGCGTAAGAGGCGTTAATCGTATCGCTAGTGGTGTAATCAATGCTATTTTCACCATAGGTGTATGATAAATCTAAACTAGCGTCGTTATCAAAGTCAGTTTTGTAACCAAAGTTATATGAAATATCGTCAATCGTGGTGTTAATTTTTGGTAAAAAGCCAGTTGGAATAGTCGCATCACCATCTTGTAGTACTGGGTTACCGCCTGCATTAGCATTATGACGGAAAAACGCCGCTGATTCGTTATCACGAGTCGAATAGGTAATAAAACCGTATAACTCGCCCGCGCCTAACTCGTAGCCGGTGTTAACTGTTAAACCAAACTGTTGCGAGTCGGCATCCCCAATTCTAAATGTATCGCGTGGCGCGGTTAATTCACGCGGATCGCCTGCCAGTAATGTGCCGTCACTGAGTTCCGTACAGCCGTAAAATTGACATGAACCATGAAGCCCAGCACGGTTAGTTGGCGCGCGATCGCGGTAATTAATGGTGGTATTTAAATAGCCGTTATCACCTAAAGCAAAACCTTTATTAAAATCTATATTAACAGTCTCGCCGTCACCCTCTGAGTACTCACCGTAGTTAACTGCGGCTTTACCACCTTCACTGCCATCTTTAAGTACGATATTTATAACACCGGCAATTGCATCAGAGCCATATTGCGCGGCAGCACCATCGCGCAGTACTTCAATACGTTTAATTGCTGAGGCAGGAATAGCGTTCATGTCAGTGCCCGCTGTACCACGCCCTACCGAGGTATTAATGTGAATAATACTGGCTTGGTGACGACGTTTACCATTGATCAATACCAATGTTTGATCAGGCCCAAGGCCACGTAATGTTGCAGGCCTGAGGGCATCAGTGCCATCACTGATGGATGAACTTGAAAAGTTAAAAGACGGTGCAATAGCCTGCAACATGCGGCCAACTTCCGTTTGACCGGTATTTTCGAGTGCTTCTGCGCTTAAAATATCTACCGGAACAGGTAAGTCTTCCACTGAGCGCCCTGCAACACGGCTACCTACAATTGCAATTTTTTCAATGTTTTGTTCTGCGCTTTGTTCAGCGGCATTTATTGCTGGTGAATTAACCGCAAGCATAGCGGGTAATACAGCAGCACTCACTCCTGAAAGCTTCATCATGTTGTTATCTTTCCTATTGATTTGTTTGAGTTGAATACTCAGTAAACCATTTTTATCAATAACCGCATCGAGCTGTGTCTCCGCTAATAATGCGTTTAAAGCATCAAGTTGAGAATAAAATCCATATAACGAATTTGCCTGATATTGCTTGGCAAGTTCGTACGAAAAAACCACTGTTTGTTCAGTTTGCTTGGCAAATTCTATTAAGGCTTTGTCTGCTCGTTGCGCTTTTATATCAAATTGCATCATTTGCCCCTCAGTTTGACTTGCCTGCACGCTGATACTAAAAAACAGCGATGCAACTAAGTAAAACTGCACTAAATGACACATATGGTTACTGCGCAACGTATATAAACAGTTAGCAAACAAAAATCCTCTATCGTTTTTTATCATTTTTTTAATTTTTAAGTTACACAATGCAGTAAATGCTGTAGCAAAAATTAACATTTTTGTGATTTTTATTACCATTTCCTATGACTTTTTTTGATATTTTAGGCTAACGACATGTTCGCCTAAGCGTTCATGTTCAATCGAAAAGTTATTTTGTAAGCTCTCTAACAGCCCTGCCACATCACCCGCTTTAAAAACACCGGCAACTTTAATCTGAGCTAACTCATCAGATGAGAGTTCAAACCGCGTGGCGGTATAACGGCTCACCTCGTTTAAAGCATCAACCAGATGTTCGCCATTAAATATCAACATGCCATTTTGCCAGGCTAAATCACGCTGTACATCATCAACCGATAATTGCGTAATCGGCTTAGTCACGCTTTTTTCGATAATGGCTTTTTCACCTGAGAGCACGATATTGGCATTAATTTGACGAATTTCATGGTTGCTGTTGTCAGCTTGCTGATACGCTTTAAAATCATCAGCGTTAACAGCAACGCTGGGATCGGTGATCAACACTTTGCCCTCAGTGACCACCAGTTCCAGATCTGAGGAGGTATTGCGCTGTACATTAAACACCGTACCCAAAGCAGTAAAACTTTTATTCCCTGCCATCACACTAAATGGACGCGATGCATCTTTAGCAACGTTAAAACGCCCCTCGCCACGATTCAGTAGTAGTTGTCTGCGTCCTTGGCTGTAAGCCACTTCCAATGAACTATTGGTATTGAGTTGTACTATTGTGCCATCCGGTAAAACATAGGTTGCCTGCTCGCCCACTTTTGTTTTATAAATTTTTGTATAATTGACTTTAGCTAAATTTTGCTTGAAATTGCTCTGTATGTTTAGTAGTAAATAGCTGCACATCATCAATGCCGCAACAACGCTTGCTGCAATACCAAATAGATACATAGGCTTTTTTTTAGTGAGTGTGGGCTGTTTATCAGGGAATAATACGCTGAGTTCGTTAAGCACACTCAGATCATCCCATAGCTGAGCTAATTCATACAGCGCATTTTGATGAGCGGTGCTTTGTAACATCCAGAGTTTAAATTGCGCTTGCTCTTTGTCGCTTAAACCACGATCAATAGCACTTATCCACTGGGATGCTTTTTCTAAAATTACTTCTTTTGAAGTAAATTGATGCACGTTATCCATTTTACTGCCCTCCTAGGGTTGCTTTTTTTGGGCAGTGTTCGCTCTCATCTTGCGCCTGCTCGCGCATATAGATCATAGTGTTTAACAAGCCTTTTGCGATATGCTTTTCGACCGTACTTTGACTTAACTGCATTTGCTGTGCGATCTCTTTTTGGCTCATCCCATAGACTTTTTTTAATATAAAGCACTTTCTAACCGTTGGGCTTAATTGCTCAGTGGCTCGACAAAATAATAAAAAACGTTCTTTTGAGGAGTATTCATCCTCTAATTGCATTGATTTAAGCAATTTTGGGAGCTCAGTTTCGTGGTTCAAAGGGGTACTAAATTTATTATCCCATTTAGCTACATGGTTAAGCGCAAGGTGTTTAGCTGTTTTTAACATGTAGCTACGAGTGTATTGAATATCTTGCTTTAACTCTGCTTCATAACTTTTAACAAAAGTTTCTTGAACAATATCATCAACATCGTCAGGCAACACAATTTTAGATACAAAACGCCTTAACTGAGTAGACATATCAGAAAATGTACTGGCAAGTTTAAGTCCTTGAGCCACGTGAGTAGTCCCTTGTTATTATTATTACCGTAAGATTACGAGTTTTAGGGTTAATTACAAGAGATTTTGTTAATTATTAGTTGCTAACATAAACAGTGCAATGTAAATGTATTAACTTTTAAAGTTTTTTAATTACTATGTCTGGTTAAAAAGTTGCACAATGTGATCTGAACTGGCGCTTTTTATACCCAAACCACTTCAAGATGCTTATTTTTATTGGCTTGTTGTGTAGTAATTTACCAATGGCGGCGCTACTATTGACGGCTAGAGGAGTTACCTATGAATAATCAAAAATTAGCAGATTTTGAGCTTTACTTTCAAATTGATGAAAGTAATCGCGTCAACCTGTTTGCTGTCGATGATACAGCAGTACCAACAAGCTTAGCTGAACTAGACGCAGATATTCCGCCCTTGTTTAAACTTGCGAACGAAGTTAGCAGTCTAGATCAAAGCGCCTTAGGCTCTTTGCGCAACCTAGGTGATATTGCCCAAGAACTAACTACTTTTTTACAAGCCCAATCGCGCAAAATAGATTTAATCATGAGCCATATTTTAGCAACTGAACAGGCTGAAGATGACTCTATTTACTGTGACAGCTACGGTGGCGGTGGAATTAAGTTTACTAGTGATCAGCTTTATACACTTGGGCAAACATTTCGTACTAAATTATTTTTGCAGCATGAAGCGTCTGCGGTGTATTGTTATAGCGAAGTGGTGGCTATAGAAAAACAAAAAAATGAGCATTATCAATATACTTTATTATTTGTGTCGATAAGAGACAGCGACCAAGAGCTGGTTGTAAGAGCCAGCTTACATGCGCAAACACGCCAACTAAAAAAGCGTCAGCAACTTGAAAAAGCCAAACAGAGCACACACGACAAACATTAGTGTGTATTTAGCGATTTAAATTGCCTAAAAATGCAATCCAAACGCTTATTTAAAAGTGACTTAGCAGTAATTGAGCTGCTAAACTAGCCTCATCTTTATTTGTATTAAAAATCCATGAACTTTAGACTTTTACCTGAATGGGCCGAGCAAGACGCTGTTATGCTCACATGGCCGCACAAAAATACCGATTGGGCTGATAACTTAACCCGTGTTGAGCCTGTATACATTGAACTTGCCAAGCAGATTAGTGCGCAACAAGCGCTGGTTATTGTTGCTCATGATGACGCATTAAAAGCCCACATTAGCGCATTACTCAAAAATGCAGGTATTGAACATAACCGTGTTCATTTTGTAGTTACTCCTACTAACGATACCTGGGCACGCGATCATGGCCCACTAACGTGCCGCGCCTTAGATGCGCCTGAACAATTAAAAGTCTTCGACTTCACCTTTAATGGCTGGGGTAATAAGTTTGCAAGCGCCCTTGATAATCAAATAAACCACACATTAGTTGAACAACTAAGCAATACTAAAAACCATTATCAAGCGCTTGATATGGTGCTAGAAGGTGGCGGTATTGAAATAAATGAACACGGCGTATTGCTCACTACTAGCGAGTGTTTACTCAATAACAATCGCAACCCTGATTTAACCCAAGCAGAAATTGAAGCACAACTAAAAACACATTTAGGCGCCACTGACTTTTTATGGGTTGAGCATGGTTATTTAGCAGGTGATGATACCGATAGCCATATTGATACGCTGGTGCGCTTTGCACCAAATAATACCCTTGTGTATGTGCAATGTGATGACAAAAATGATGAGCACTTTAGCGCGCTTAATGCCATGCAAAAGCAACTACAACGCTTTAAAACCGCTGATAACACCCCATATAACCTGATTGAGTTACCGTGGCCAAACGCCGTATACGATGATGAAAATACGCGTCTACCCGCCACCTATGCAAATTACTTAATTATAAATAATACAGTATTGGTGCCTACTTATGACGATGCGAGTGACCAAGGTGCGTTAGCACAGGTTCAAAAAGCCTACCCAGAGCACACGATTATTGGCATAAATTGTTTACCTATTATTGAACAATTTGGCAGTCTTCACTGCATTACAATGCAATTACCCCGTGGATTTTTAGCTGGAGCAGCACTATGACATGCCCTGCACATTTATCAGTTGCCTTAGTACAGCAAAGCAACAGTAACAACGCTGAAGATAATATCGAAAAATCAATTGCTGGTATTCGCGATGCCGCAAGTAAAGGTGCGCAACTTGTTGTGCTACAAGAACTACACCGAAGTTTATATTTTTGCCAAACCGAAGATGTCGACGTATTTGATTTAGCCGAAACGATACCAGGGCCAAGCAGTAACACACTTGGCGAGCTGGCTAAAGAATTGGGAATCGTTATTGTCGCCTCATTATTTGAAAAGCGTGCTACGGGCCTTTACCACAATACCGCCGTGGTGCTCGAAAAAGACGGCAGCATTGCGGGTAAATACCGTAAAATGCATATACCGGATGACCCTGGGTTTTATGAAAAGTTTTACTTTACGCCAGGTGACTTAGGCTTTGAGCCTATTCAAACCTCAGTGGGTAAGCTGGGCGTACTCGTGTGTTGGGATCAATGGTTTCCTGAGGCTGCGCGTTTAATGGCAATGGCAGGTGCCGAGCTATTAATTTATCCCACCGCGATTGGCTGGGATCCGCGCGATGATAAAGACGAACAAACTCGTCAAAAAGATGCGTGGGTTATTAGCCAACGAGCTCATGCTGTAGCCAATGGCGTTCCGGTGATTAGTTGTAACCGAGTGGGCCATGAAAACGATACGAGTGGTCAAAGCGACGGCATTCAATTTTGGGGCAACTCGTTTATTGCAGGTCCTCAAGGTGAAATGCTGGCAGAGGCCGATAACCAAAATGAACAAATATTAATAGTTAAACTTGATCAAAAACGCAGCGAGAACGTACGACGTATCTGGCCGTATTTACGTGACCGCAGAATTGATCATTATCAAGATTTAACAAAAATATATCGCGACTAAATAACCACGTTAAATAATAGTATGGCTCTTAGTCGCTAAGAGCTTAATTAAATGGAGTAATTAATGGCGTTTGAGCAATGGGCAACCTTGCCTTGGGTAAAGTCTAACAAAGATAAAATTCAATGGGGCGAGCTTTTAGGCAGTGGTTTAAGTATTGCCATAGCACAAGGTGTGAAACAACAAGATAACCTAGTGTTAATTGTCACCCCAGATACACCAAGTGCTCTGCGCCTTGAAACCGAATTAGAATATTTACTTCCTGATAACCCAGTGATGATATTTCCGGATTGGGAAACGTTGCCTTACGATCACTTCTCTCCCCACCAAGATATTATTTCAGCGCGTTTGGCCACCCTCAATACGTTAAAAAAAGAGCAACAAAGCGTGCTTATTGTACCGGTGTCAACACTGATGCTACGCACCGCCCCGGCCTCATTTATATACGGCTCAACACTTAATTTTAAGGTCGGCGATAGATTAGACACCCACGCCCTGCGTGAAAATTTAGAGCAAGCGGGTTATTTACATGTGCAGCAAGTCATGGAGCATGGCGAATACGCCATACGTGGCTCTATTGTTGATTTATACCCGATGGGCAGTAAGCACCCCTTCAGGCTCGATTTTTTTGATGATGAGCTGGATACTATTCGCTTATTTGATGTTGAAACACAGCGCTCAGACGAAAAAGTAGAAAAGATTGAGCTACTGCCTGCTCATGAGTTTCCGACTAACAATACCGATATTGAGCGATTTAGAATAAGTTATCGTGAAAAATTTGGCGCAAGCTCAGAGCAAGACTCCGTGTATATGCAAGTCAGTAAAGGGAATTGGCCTGGCGGTATTGAATACTATATGCCGCTGTTTTTTGAAGGCTTAGCCACTATTTTTGACTACTTACCTGAATCGACGACCGTGATGCAGTTTGGTGATTTAGAACATGCAGCAGATAACTTTTGGCACGATGTAAATGTACGCTATGAAAACCGCCGTGTGGACCCTTTGCGCCCATTGTTACCTCCAGATGAGTTATATCAGCCAATTAATGAGCTTTTTTCTAACTTGGGCAACTATGGCCGGATTCGTTTATCGCAAGCAAAATTAGGCACCAAAGCAGGCAATAAAAACCTCGCAGTTAACGAATTGCCTAATATACGCATTGATCATAAACAGCATCAACCCTACAACGCATTTATTGACTATGTGGCAGAGCAAAAAAAGAGCAAAGGCCGCGTTGTTATTAGTGTAGAGTCGGACGGTCGGCGTGAATCATTACTGAGTATATTAAAACCAAGCGGTTTAAAATTTAAAGAGTTTGATAACTTTGAGCAGTTTACTAACAGCAGTAATGACGTTGGTTTAATTGTCAGTCCGCTTGAACAAAGCGTCGTACTGAGCACTAAACCTAGCCTGAGCATTATCACCGAGCAAGAATTGCTTGGAATTAAGGTATCACAGCGCAGGCGCCGTAAGCACAAATATGAAGCCAGCCAAGATGCACTCATTCGTAACCTTGCTGAATTAAAAGAAGGCCAACCAGTTGTGCATCTTGATCATGGTGTTGGCCGTTATCAAGGGCTACAAACGATTGATGCAGCAGGCGTGGTTACTGAATTTGTTACTATTACTTATGCCGGTGAAGCAAAGCTCTATGTGCCGGTGTCAGCGCTGCATATGCTCAGTCGTTACTCTGGCGGTGAAGAAGCGAGTGCACCATTGCATAGGCTTGGCTCTGATGCGTGGGAAAAAGCGAAAAAACGCGCCGCTGAAAAAGTACGTGATGTGGCAGCAGAGTTACTCGACATATACGCGCAGCGCCAAGCTAAACCCGGCAATAAGTTTACCCTTGATGCTCAAGCTTATCGCCAATTCAGCGATAGCTTCCCCTTTGAAGAAACAGACGATCAACGTACCGCCATTGAAGCTGTATTAGGGGACATGCAATCAAAGCAAGCCATGGACCGTTTAGTCTGTGGTGATGTGGGTTTTGGTAAAACCGAAGTGGCCATGCGTGCGGCTTTTGTGGCTGTTAACGATAATAAGCAAGTAGCTATTTTAGTACCAACTACCCTGCTTGCTCAGCAGCATTATGATAATTTTAGAGACCGTTTTGCTGATTTTCCCATTGAGGTAGGTGTACTGTCGCGCTTTAACTCAACCAAAGAGCAAAAAGAAACCCTTGAAAAAATGAGTAATGGCAAGCTTGATGTCGTTATTGGTACTCACAAACTTATACAACAAGACATAAAGTTTAAAGATTTAGGGCTGTTAATTGTAGATGAAGAGCACCGTTTTGGGGTGCGTCAAAAGGAAAAAATTAAGGCCCTGAGAGCCGATGTAGACATACTAACGCTTACTGCAACACCTATTCCGCGTACGTTAAATATGGCCATGAGCGGCATGCGTGATTTATCTATTATTGCCACCCCGCCGGCTAAACGTTTGGCGGTTAAAACCTTTGTACGCCAGCGCGACGAAGAGCTTATTCGTGAAGCCGTGTTACGTGAAATTAAACGCGGTGGTCAAGTGTACTTCTTACATAACAATGTAGAAACCATAGAACGAGTAGCTCAAGAAATCAGTGAATGGGTGCCAGAAGCCACAGTATCCTCAGCTCATGGGCAAATGCGAGAGCAAGAGCTTGAGCAGATCATGACCGATTTTTATCATCAAAAGTACAATGTGCTGGTATGTACTACTATTATTGAAACCGGTATTGATGTACCCACAGCAAACACTATTATTATAGACAGAGCCGATAAGCTGGGGCTTGCTCAGCTGCATCAACTACGTGGACGTGTTGGTCGCAGCCACCATCAAGCCTATGCTTATTTACTTACAGGTAACCCTAAGTCACTCTCTAAAGATGCGGTAAAACGTTTAGATGCGATTGCCTCATTAGAGGATTTAGGCGCGGGCTTTGCTTTAGCAACCCACGATTTAGAAATTCGCGGAGCTGGCGAACTGCTAGGCGATGATCAATCAGGGCAAATGCAAACCATTGGCTTTAATTTATACATGGAAATGCTTGAGCAAGCCGTTAACGCACTTAAAAATGGTAAAGAGCCAACCCTTGAAAATTTATTACAAAAACAAACCGAAGTGGATTTAAAACTGCCGGCATTGTTACCTGATGACTATATTCATGACGTTAACACCCGTTTAGGTATGTACAAGCGTGTGGCTAGTTGTGCTAGCCTTACCGATATGGATGAGCTGCAGGTAGAATTAATTGACCGCTTTGGTTTATTACCCGATGCAGCTAAAAACTTATTTAGCTTACAACAACTAAAAATGCAGGCGAGTAATTTAGGCATAACAAAAATAGAGGCAAACCCAAAAGGGGGCTATTTTGAGTTTAGTCAAAATACTAAAGTTAATCCTAGCTTCATTATTGGTTTGATACAAAGTGCACCACACGTTTATAAAATGGATGGCGCAAATAAATTACGCTTTGCCATTAGCGAGGCAAATGCCCGTGAACGCTTAAAAATGATTACTGCCATGATTGCAGATTTCGAAAAAAAGGTTAGCCATTAATGTTGCTGAAAAAATCGCTGGTTATTTTATGCTGCTTATTTAGCAGTACTGCATTTGCAGAGCGTTGGTTTGAAGTAGAAGTATTAATTTTTAAACAGCTCCCTGCTCCATACTTACAAGAAGACTTTAGTTTAAAACACGATCCTATAGAGGATAAAAACACCTTAGATTTACTCAGTCCTGTTTATAAAAGCCAAGCTATGAAAGCCTGTATAAACGGCGACCCACGCTTTCAAACACGCACTTTTGCCGACACTTTGATTCATTCAAACCCGCAATCAGCAGTGTGTAACGACAACATAGATTATGTAAAAAGTTACGCTGTATTGCCCGTTACCCCTCAAGCGCCAGCACAAGAGACCATGGAGCAAACTTACCTGTTAGCCCCTGAGCAGTTGCAGTTTGAATCACAACGCCAAGCGCTAAACCGCAAAGGACTCACCCCTTTATTGCATACAGGTTGGCGGTTTGAGGGCGCGAGTAAGTCTCATTCACCAAGTCTGTATTTGTTTGCAGGTGGTCAGTTAAAAAGTAACGTGAACACGGCTTTTAATTACGCCAATTCTGATTTTATTAGCTTAGTTAATACCCCTGTGCCACTGTTTGATGAAGCTCAACCCCAGGCTTCAAAATGGGAATTAGAGGGATTATTTAAAATACATTTGCGCCACTATTTATTTATTGCTGCAGATTTTGATATTAATGAAAAGCGTGACAACGGTGAGCTAGAATCTGCACGATTTTCACAATTTAGACGTGTATTCAGCGAGGATATTCATTATTTTGATCACCCTCGTATGGGAATGATTGTACAAATTCGAAAATTTAATCATTAATCAAAGGAAAATAATAATGAAACAATTATTAGTCGTTGTTGCGTTACTAAGTTTAACTGCTTGCTCTAAAGTGAGCCTAGAAAATTACGAAAAAATTAAAATTGGTATGGATAAAACCGAGGTTGAAGCTATTTTAGGCAAGGCAGATAACTGCCAAGAAAAAACACTACACACCCAGTGTACTTGGGGCGATAACGCTAAAAACATCGAGATCACTCTAGTATCCAACAAGGTAACCCTGTACAACAAAAAAGGCCTAACCAATAAATAACCTGTAATCTGGGGAATAACTTAGGTTATTCTTCTTTATTTGCATCGCTGCTATAAATAAGCTCTATATTAACTATTTTACTGCGGTTTAAAGTAATTTTATAACGCTGATAAAGCGTTTTATCTGATTCAGTGAGTACCAACACCATGTTTAGCTGATAGCGCCTTTCAACTCCCTGCTTAGAAATTTTATTATTCTCTAAATGATAGAGCTTCCCTTCCCCTTTTTTTAAATAACGAGCGAACGGCGCAAGATTAAACTGCAAAGTTTGCTGTAAGCTATCGTAGCCTGGCAAAAATTCTTTAGCACTTACCCGGGTTTCACTGGCAAAGTGAAGCCATTGTGCCGCTTGCTTATTTTGCTGACGTCGTTTGGAAAAAATGGTTCTCACTTCTTTAGGGATTTTTTTAAACCGCGTATATTCCAACCAAATAAACTGACTTGCAACTTTATCTTTAGTGATACTATTTTTAAATATAAAACGCCATTTTGGGCGGCCTCTGACAATGGCACGCCAAATAACGCGGGTAATATCTTCTTTAAATATTTCTCTGAGCCCGTAAATAACCCCTAATATTAAAATTAGTGAGGCGGTTATTTCAGTAAATGTTGACCGCGCATTGAGTATCACTACCATCACAAAGGCCATAATAACTGCGGTCACAGAGCCTTTAACTAACCGCTTTAGGTAACTATTAAGATAGCGTGTTTGGCGATTTAAAATAACTCCGTGTTCTATTAAGCGCTGTAACAGACGCATTTTATTAGTAATTCTGTTCGCATCTTTGAGCGTTGAGTCAGAATTATATTGTTGCTCTTGCCGATATTCGCTCTCTGACTTACAAAAGTTTAATAAGTCATTGCGCTCTTTAGCGTGATCGCTACTGCGCGGCCCTTCATCAAGTAACTTTAAAAACGTTTGTTCTATTTGCCAACTTAGGTAATTATCGGCGTTGGTATAAAATGGAATTAGTTTTTCATTATCGGGGGTGTAGCGCCTAAGTTTTCTAAGTAAACTTTGGCTTTGTTCACAAAGCTCAATGGCACGTTGATAAAACTCATCACTGTGTTGAATTTGTAACGCCTCTTTAATATCGGCATCAATTGCAAGGCGTACTTGATAACAATATAAATTTAGATTTTGTCGATAACCTTGTTGCTCACCTTTGTTTTTACTTACGAAACGACTTCGCACCAACGGAAGATGAATGTTATTGGCATTATAAGCTACGAAGGATTTAAATTGATTATTAAAGTAAGACTCTTCGCTAAGTGTTTGCGCGTTAATACCCATTTCGTTAGGGATAGAAAAATAGAGATCTAATCGCTGCTCTGCACGCGGTGATAGTTGCGGCTCAATCACAAAAGATAAATTTTCGTCTTGCTTTAACAATAGCGTCTCCTAAATTAGTTAAGCTAAGTTTACGTGCCTCTTTAATTTTGTTCAACAAAAAAGGCCTAGTAAAAACTAGGCCTTTTGGTAGTTGTAATTGATAAAAATTAGAACTTAACGTTTACACCAGCGAATAAACGACGGCCTAACGTATCAAACGTGTACGGGTCAGTATTTGAATCGTTATTACCTGAGTAGTACGGTGGCTCTTTATCAAATAAGTTATTAACACCAGCAGACAATGTCACTGTATCATTAATTAAGTAAGAACCACTGATATCATGATACACAATTGAAGGCGTTGTAGGTGCAAGACACGGCTCATCACCAATACACGCAAAGCTATCTAGGCCAGCAATGTAACGTGCTTCATAAGTCGCATCCCAGCTATCACCTTTAACCGTTAAGTTAAAGTTTGATTTGATATCTGCGTAACTACCCGCGCCACCAGTAATATAACCTGCATAATCGACCACAGCACCTGTATCAACAACGTACTCATCTAAATAGGTTGTATCAAGACCCGCTCTCCAACTAAGACCTAATGCATCAAATGAATACTTTAAGTTTAGATCAATTCCTGAAGTCTTTTCAGAACCAATGTTACGTAGTTGGTTATTGAAAACAATTCGACCGTCAGCTTGTAAAATTGCACCAGTACTTGCACAAAGTTCACTTGAACCGCTGCTTGCACCACCTATACATTGATCAACAACAAATTGGTTGTTGTATGTTGAAATAGCATTTTCGATTTCTATGTCGTAGTAATCTACGGTCATTGAGAAACCTTCAAACCATTGTGGTTCGTATACAACACCAAAAGTTAATGTATCCGCTTCTTCTGGTGTTAAATTTTGATTGCCGCCAACTGTGACTTCTGCTTGGCTATCAGCACCTGGGTATTTTACTTGCTCATAAGATGGTGAATTACCTGAATAAAGCTCATACACTGTTGGTGCACGGAATGCGGTTGAACGCACGCCACGGAACATTAGTTCATCATTTGCTTTCCAAGTAAAACCAAGCTTCCATGTTTCATCAGAACCAAACGTGCTGTAGTCAAACGCACGAATCGCCGCACTTAGTTCAACATATTCAGCAAATTGATGTCCAGATAATAATGGTAATGCAAACTCAACATACGCTTCATTTACATCAAACCCACCACTGGTTGGATCTACACGCGGATCGTTACCTAAGCCTTGGGCAGCAATTGAATCAGGATTAGACCATGCTTTTTCTTGACGACGCTCTACACCCGCTGCAAAAGCAGCATAACCGGCTGGTAATTCAAACATTTCACCCGACAATGAAGCCGCTAGAATAAATAACTGGCTTCCGCCTGAATTTTGCTCTGTGTATATATAATTTTGAATGTTCTCTTGTGACCAAGATGCTTCATTTAATGGGTTAAATGTGCCTGCAGCTAAGTCTTCTGTAATAGCAGAAACATTGTGTAGATTACTCATTTTATCAACAGAATCATTGCGGCCAAAGTTTGCTGACACATCCCATGAATAGTCACTAATAAAACCTTCAGCACCAACAACAACACGAACAGTATCAACTGTTTGCGACAAGTCACGAGTACCGCTTTCAGCCATACGACGACGGTAGCTTATTTCATCACCAAACGCGTAATTAGTCGGTGTTGTTACGTATTTATCATTAGCATCTTTTACAAATACACCGTCAACGACTTGTCGCTTGTCGTAAGTCTGTGATAGCAGACTGTCACCCATATTTTCAGCATATTTAAAGCCAAAGTTAATAGGCTGTGGCGCTAACTGTTGCTCAGACCAGCGCTTAGTATAGGTAAATTCACTGAAAAGCATTGTGCTATCATTTAGTTCATAGTTACCTAAACCTGTGATGTTTAAGCGTTCCATTGGTGTGTACAGATAACTTTTAGCTGCATAGTTGTATGCATCGTTTTCATCGGTATAGCGATGTAAGTTACCACCAAGGCCACTTAAACCAGAATCATTAGCAACCCCCGCTTCTTTTAATTCACCTTCTTTATTGAAGATCTCAGCCGTTACTCCACTTTGAATATGGCCGCCTTCGCTAAATGATGAGCCACCACAGAAAAGCCCATTCTCGCCTTCAAATAAAGGACATGAAGAAAAACCACGATCGCCTTGACTAGCTTCACCACGATCAGTGTATTGAATGCCAAAAACCATATTACCTTTGTCAAATGTTGTACCTAAGGTAAAGTCGATTGATGTTTCTGCCGCGTCATGCTTTGAAGTCATCGCTGTATTGACGTTTAAATCTAGTCCTTCAAAATCATTTTTGAGGATAATGTTAACAACACCCGCGACTGCATCTGTGCCGTAAACAGCTGAAGCACCGTCTTTAAGTACTTCAATTTGTTTAATCATCGAAACAGGAATCGTGTTTAAGTCAACCGTTGATGCCGCACCAGTACCTGAGTTGATCATACGACGACCATTAACAAGTACTAAAGTACGCTGTGAACCTAAACCACGTAAATCTATAGATGCACCACCGCCAGAACCATTATTGATGCCAGGGTTTGTCATTGCACCGCCTGTAGCGGTCATTTGTTGTAATATGCTATCAACAGATGTTGCACCAGATGCTCTAATTGCATCAGCACTAATAAGTGTAACTGGGCTAGCCGTTTCCATATCTGAACGCTTAATGCGAGAGCCGGTTACTTGAATTTTTTCGATTGATTTTGCTGCATCTTCAGCAGCTGAAACTTGCATACTTGAAAACATTGGGATTGCTGCAATTACAGCTAAACCAAGAGTTGATTTTTTCATGGATGAACCCTACTTGTTGGAAATTTACCTAAATTGGTAACACTCACTTTATTGAGAACTTTTAGCGAGCGGGAGCAACTTAGGCGCCTGTAACTGAATAAAAACTTAACAGCAGACTATTTTGCAAACAGCAACAAATGGGAAGACCCATATCAGAAACAAAGGTTGCAGAATGTTTCATTGTTAATTAATAAAAACAATTTAAAATCATAAGCTAAAGCAATACCAATCACATAAAAAACACAGATGAAATCATAGGGAGGTAGTTTGTAATTTAATGTAATCATTCGAACAATGTGCCCAAAAAAGGAAAGTTAACATGTTAATCACAGCTCATTATTAAAACGGTAAAACTAGGTGTTAATTACTAACCATATTTATGCAAGTAAATTGTTTATTTAGTCTAAACTCTTTGGTTACTAGCTTTAATAGTGAGAATTTTATGTTTTAAGGATTTCACATTGCTCACGTCTCAATGAGCAACGGTTGTCAGGATTTGGCTATATGCACAGGTAGATGAAATAGGTGATAAAGATGCTGTCTTGCATGAAGTGGTTCACTGTTTAGCGGCTGGGGAAACTTAGGTTAAAAGTGTGAGTGTTAAATCTAAGTGGTAAAAGTAATACAATTGAGCAAAATGCTTATGTTAAATGCTGAGAGATCCCCACGAATTTAGCCTAAATTATCAATTTGTATAGTCAGAAGTGACAACTGGCTATACACATAAATAATGAACTGCCCATCAGGCTCATACCTAGGATCATCAACCACTTCTTTGCCAAGATAAATATAGGACAATACTCGTCGTTTTTTCTCTGTATTCGCTTGTAATGCCGCATCCCCTTGTTGTGCCGACACGGTGTACCCTATGCACCATAAGACAAACAACATTAACGCCGCTATGAGCAATAAATTATCAAACCTTTCTGCGCTTCTTGAATTTGCAAAGGCTAAACTAATGCCAAGTTTTGCATTCTTAGTGTCTCTGAAACTTTCTTCTATTTGCATACGTTGTTTATATAAAGTCACAATCCGTTGAGGCTTATCTGTAAATTGTGTAGGTAAATTAAACACAAGTAGCCAAGGCTCTTTGGCCTTTTGTTGTTGGTATTTAACCGTTGTACATTGAGATTGCCCACCCCGTTTTTTGATTTTTTTACGTCCCTTGTTTTTCCCTCTAAACAAAACACCTTGGCACGCGAAACGAACTGTTTTTCCGTAGTAAATCTGTGTCAGAAGGTGTGGTTTATCTGTTGCTTGCTCAAACCATGATTTACAATTTCGCCATGTCTCAAGGTCGCTAGATAAGGTCACATTGCCTCTGACGCGCCCAAGCCAATACCAGCCTTTATCTTCTATGGCTTTAAACCATGGCGTTCTAAAAATAGCATCAGATAAAATAATAGGCTGACAATCTGCAGGTAAACACTGTGCCAAGCTATCGAGTAAGTGTTGATGAGCCGCTTCGGTATTTAATTCGCTTTCAGGATACACTTTTTCATAGAGCGTTAACGCTCTTCCCCCCATTGGTATGCTTGCCCTGAGCACTTGAAATATTTCGCCGCCATTAATAGGTGACCAGTCAACGATAATAAGTGGGTGTTGTTGCTGGCCTACTAAGCATTCGGTCATATGTTCATAGAAACAAAGACGTTCTTGATGCAGGTTAGCATTACCAATCAAACGGTCTGCGCGTTTAATATCATGTTTTTTATCGGTATTAGAAAATGATTTTAATCCGCGGCCTAGGTAAGTGACAGTAACGCGCTGGTCACGCAAGCCTGAGTTAACAAACGTAAAGACTGTATTTAAACGTGTTTTATGAATTTCAGGGTAGGCAATGGCAATATCTTTGTGTAATATTTCGGTGGCTTTCATGATTATGAGTGAGTTTTTTTATAGTGAAAAAATTTGATCACAAATAATCATGAGAGTCTACCATTAATTTTTATTTTGTGGGGATTCGTCAGTGTTAAATGGTATTAATAAGTCACATTAAAATAATATTCCACTCGGTGTGTTGTCGGGTTGTTTTTGTCAGCTAAAGTCAAAATTAATTTCCACACCATGTTCCTTTGTGAACAAATTCCAACCATCGTATTGGCTGACCACACACTACCCTGTTGCTTAAACTGTAGAGGAATATAACCCATATACATACTAACCCCTGCTAATTTAGCATCAACTATCGTTAACTTTTCAGGTAGCTGAGCATAAACTGTAAAGGGCGTTTCAGGTGATAGGTTAGTTTCACTTAGCGATACTTTAACTTGATTAGCAAAAGTGCATGGTTCGTTATTTTTGCACGCTAGCTGTGAACCTGTTGTTTTTGGGGATGGTGTTGATCCAGAATAGTCACAGCCAAGTAAAAATAATAGCAAGGAAAGTAAATATACTTTATACATGTTCATGTAGATTCTCAAAATATTTAATGTATAGCCCGACTTCAGGGCAGGTTGGTTGATTATCGGCTTTAGTGATCAAGTAAGTAACAAATCACCTCAAAAAATAGACAGCACGTTAATAAAGTTTGATTGATGTCATATTATTACGCAATTAACCTATCTTTTTAAGGCCAAAAAATTTATCATTTCAACCGCAAATAAAACAAGTACTTCTCAAGTATATTGCCTTTAATAATCTCACATTGAAAGTTTTAGGCAGTATATTTTAGAACAATAGTAGGTCCTACTTTTACAAGTGGGTAATTCATTTCTAAACGCATTTATTGCAGCGGAAGCCAGAAAATGAGCCAAACAGTAGCATCACAAACTGAGTACAACTACAAAGTTGTACGCCAATTCGCTATTATGACAGTGATTTGGGGCATCGTTGGCATGGGTATTGGGGTTCTAATTGCTGCCCAACTAGCTTGGCCAGCACTTAACTTTGACACACCATGGTTAACTTACTCTCGACTTCGTCCGTTACACACGAACGCAGTAATCTTCGCATTTGGTACAAGTGCTCTTTTTGCGACGTCTTATTACGTTGTACAACGCACATGTCAAACGCGCCTCCTTTCAGATAAATTAGCCGCCTTTACTTTTTGGGGTTGGCAATTAGTTATTGTTCTTGCAGCAATTACCTTACCAATGGGTCTTACCAGTTCAAAAGAATATGCAGAACTTGAGTGGCCAATCGATATTTTAATCGCTGTTGTTTGGGTTACATACGCTATTGTATTTATGGGCACGATTGCTAAACGTAAAGTAGCGCATATTTATGTAGCTAACTGGTTCTATGCAGGCTTTATAATCACTGTTGCTGTTTTACACATTGTTAATAGTATGGCTGTGCCAGTATCGCTGACTAAATCATACTCAATCTACGCGGGTGCAGTGGATGCAATGGTTCAGTGGTGGTACGGCCACAACGCAGTAGGTTTTCTGCTAACGGCTGGTTTCTTAGGGATGATGTATTATTTTGTACCAAAACAAGCTGGTCGTCCTGTTTATTCATACCGTTTATCGGTTGTTCACTTTTGGGCGCTTGTTTCGCTTTATATTTGGGCAGGTCCGCATCACCTTCACTACACTGCGCTGCCTGACTGGACGCAAAGTTTAGGTATGGTTATGTCTATTATCTTATTCGTACCGTCTTGGGGTGGTATGATTAACGGTATTATGACCCTTTCAGGTGCATGGCATAAGCTACGTACAGATCCAATTTTGCGCTTCTTAGTGGTTTCATTGTCTTTTTACGGTATGTCTACGTTTGAAGGGCCAATGATGGCTATTAAGTCTGTTAATGCGCTTTCGCACTACACAGATTGGACAGTAGGTCATGTTCACTCAGGTGCATTAGGTTGGGTTGCAATGATTTCTATTGGTGCTATTTACCACCTTATTCCTGCCTTATTCTCGCAAGGTCGTATGTACAGCATTAAGTTAATTAATACCCATTTCTGGTTGCATACTGTGGGTGTTGTTTTATACATCGTCGCAATGTGGATCTCAGGTGTAATGCAAGGTCTAATGTGGCGCGCAGTTAACTCTGACGGTACATTAATGTACAGCTTTGTTCAGTCGTTAGAAGCCTCTCATCCTTTCTATGTTATGCGTTTCTTGGGCGGTGTATTTATTGTAGTAGGTATGCTGGTTATGGCTTATAACGTTTATCGTACAGTTTCAGCGAAAAATAACTCGCTCGAACTTGATAAACAAGCGCAGTTAGCATAACGGAGTCAGACAATGAGCAATAAAAATTCACAAAATAAACATGAAATTATTGAAAAAAACATCGGCCTTATGGCCATCTTGACTGTGTTCGCTATTAGCTTTGGTGCGTTGGTAGAAATTACCCCGCTAATGTTCCAAGAAGATACAACAAAGCCGGTTGATGGCCTACGTCCATTAAATGCACTAGAATTTGAAGGTCGCGACATCTATGTGCGTGAAGGGTGTGTTAACTGTCATTCTCAAATGATTCGTCCATTTCGTGATGAAGTAGAGCGTTACGGTCACTACTCTGTAGCGGGTGAATCAGTATGGGATCACCCTTTCCTATGGGGCTCTAAACGGACTGGTCCTGACTTAGCACGCGTTGGTAAACGTTACTCAGATGACTGGCATTATGCTCACTTAGTTGACCCACGTGCTGTGGTTCCTGAGTCTAATATGCCAGGCTTTCCTTGGTTAGCAGAGAACACGCTTGATACAAGCCTTACTCTGAAAAAACTACAAATTTTCCGTGACAAATTCGGAATCGATAGCCGTACAGACCGTTACGATGGCCTAGGTTATGGCGATGATGAAGAACTAATTGCTGACATTGCTAAAGTTGATGCAATGAATGACGGTAAAGGTGCAACAGAAATGCAAGCCCTTATCGCCTATTTGCAACAACTTGGTACACATTTAAAGTAGATTATTATGGACTACGGAACATACAGAGGCATTTTAACTCTGGTAATATTAGTTTTATTTATTGTGATTGTTGGATGGGCATATAGCAAACGAAGCAAAAGTCGCTTTAAAGACGCTGCTAATGTCATTTTTGAAGATGAAAAAAAACACAACAACACACTCTCTAATGAGGAAAAGGGGTCTGAGAAATGACTAGCTTTTGGAGTATATGGGTTATTGTATTAACCCTTGCATGCCTGATCATTATCTTTGGTTTACTAGTTTGGAACTTAAAAAACTATGTAGGCGTAAAAGAAGGTGAAAGCTGTGGACATGAGTTTGACGGCATTGAAGAATTAAACAATCCACTACCAAAATGGTGGACTTACATGTTCTTCGCTACCTTTGTGTGGGCTGTTTATTATTTAGCAGCTTATCCTGGCTTAGGTAACTGGGAAGGTTTAGCAAAATGGACAAGCTCAAACCAAGGCATTACCTCTTTAACAGAATCGAAACAAGCAATTGAGCAAGCCAAAGAAGACGGTCGATTTGTAAAGTTAGATGTTGAATACCGCGCTGCTGAAGAACGTTTTGGTCCAATTTTTAACGAATTGGCAAAAACACCGGTTTTAGATTTAATGGAATCTAAGCTAGCGGGTGATGCAGCACAACAGCTTGCACTGGAAAATGGTGACAAACATGAGCAAACGCAAGGTCAATTAGCGGTTGAAATTGGTCAACGTTTATTCGCGCAAAATTGTGCTCAATGTCATGGCTCTGACGCACGTGGTGGTACTGGCTTCCCTAACCTTACTGACGCTGATTGGCTGTACGGTGGTACACCTGATAAAATCAGAGAAACATTACTTTTAGGCCGTGTTGCTGCAATGCCACCTTGGGGTGATGCATTAGGCGAGCAAGGTGTAAAAGAAATGACCGCTTATGTACTTAGCCTATCTGGTCGTACTGTGAATCAAAAAGATGCCGCAGCAGGTAAAGCCAAATTTGCAATGTGTGCCGCGTGTCATGGTGCAGACGGTAAAGGCTCAGTTGCGCATAACTTACCATTTGGTGCACCAAACTTAACTGATAATATTTGGCTATACGGTGGCTCTCAACGTGCTGTTGAAGAAACACTAAACCACGGTCGTGCGGGTGTAATGCCTGCATTTAAGGAGATTTTGGGCGAAGAGAAAATTCACCTTTTAACTGCTTATGTTTATAGCTTGTCGCAGCAAAAATAACGTCAAAGTTAACAAAACGTTTCAGTTTTAATCTTTTTATTTCAATAGATTAATCCAAATCAAAAAAGCTTCCAAATGGAGGCTTTTTTTTAGTCTTTTTACTCTATTTATTATACTATAGCTGCACACTAATTAACTTTTTGAGCGACTATGCAACCTACTCCGTGGTATAAAAATTTTTGGCCTTGGTTTTTAATTTTTCTTCCTTTAGTTACCGTGATCGGCTGTATTTCGTTATTTATTACCGCCATCGGTAATGGTCCAGATATGGTAGTGGATGACTACTATAAAAAAGGCAAAGCGATTAACTTAGAGCTTGTTAAATTTGATAAAGCAAAAGCCTTGTATTTACATGGCGACCTTAATGTATCTGATAAACGAGTAAGTTTTAAATTTACTAAAGGCGATACCAGTAATATTCACGCACTAAAATTGTCGTTTTTTCATCGCACAATTAAAGTGCACGACTTTGAGGCAACACTTACCCCTAATGCTAATCAAGAATTCACTGCATTATTAGATGATTACACTCCAGGGGCTTACTCGGTGTTTATTGAACCTTTCGATACGAGTTGGAAAATGAAAGAAAGTATCACTTTACCAACCACAGCCACCGTTTTAGTTACACCTAATTATAAGTAGTATTTAGTATGTCTAAAAGTTGCTTTCATTGCCTTGAAAGTGTGCCCGCAGGATTTAGCGCACAGGTTGTTATAGACAATACCGCACAGCCAATGTGTTGCATTGGCTGTCAGGCGGTTGCACAAAATATCGTTGACCAAGGAATGACCGACTACTACAAATACCGTACCGTCAGTGCCGGTAAAGTAGAGCAACTGGTACCTGAACAACTCGCTTTTATTAAAAGTTATGATAACGAAGATATTCAAGATGAATTTATTTCCACACATAACGATAGCTCAGAGGTACTGCTCAGTGTTGAGGGGATAACCTGCGCGGCCTGTGCTTGGCTGATTGAAAAGCAATTACTTAAGCTTACATCGGTAAAACGAGTGGATGTAAACACCGCAACAAACCGTGCGATGATTCAGTGGAATAAAAGCACCACCCCCTTAAGTGAACTGATCACCTCACTGGCTGAAATAGGCTACAAAGCCTACCCATTCCAATCTGATTTAGAAGAACAACAAAAACAACAAACTGCCAAAGCCTACATTCGCCGCCTGGGTGTTGCAGGCTTAATGACCATGCAAGTCATGATGTTTGCCTTTGCTATGTATTTTGGCATGTTTTCTGGCATGGATAGTAATTTTGAGCAGTACTTTAGATGGATCAGCCTAGTACTTGCCACCCCGGTTATTTTATACAGCGCCCTGCCATTTTTAAGTAACGCTATTAACGGCTTAAAAGCAAAACAGCTAAATATGGACTTACCCGTATCGTTAGCCATTTTTGGTGCCTATGGTGCCAGTTGTTACGCCACGGTAATGGAAGTAGGCGAAGTGTATTTTGAATCAATTTGTATGTTTACTTTTTTGCTGTTACTAGGTAAATATCTAGAATTTAGAGCGCGGTTAAAGGCGAGTGAATTTACCGCTAACTTGCAAAAGTTATTGCCACTGACAGCGCGTACACTTGATGAGCAAGGGAATGAGGACATCATTTCTGCCAAAAAGCTTAAACTCAATGATATCGTGTTAATTAAGGCTGGTGAAACCATTCCTGCCGATGGTATTTTAATAAAAGGTCATACCAGCGTTGATGAATCAATGATGACCGGCGAACATCAGCCAGTACGAAAGTATGTTGATCATAACGTATACGCAGGATGTGTTAATCATGATGGTATTATTGAAATAAAAATCAATAAGCTAGGTCAAAATACCCTACTGAACCAAATAATTCGCCTACAGCATAACGCATTGACAAAACGCCCAAGATTAGTAGAAATTACCGATAAAGTGGCGCAGTGGTTTGTTGCTGTATTACTGGTGTTTGCCTCTTTAACGGCCATTGGTTGGTATCAAATTGACCCTGACCTTGCTTTTTGGATCACTATTTCAGTACTCGTGGCCACCTGCCCATGCGCATTAAGTTTAGCCATCCCTACCGCATTAACCTGCGCTGTGGCCACCTTAACTCGCAAAGGTATATTAATCAAACAAGCGCATGTACTAGAAACCTTATCAAAGCTGACTTTATTCGCTTTTGATAAAACGGGCACACTGACACAAGGTAAATTTAGCCTCGATGCTGTTGACATACTTAATGATAACTACACCAAAGAGCAAATTTTAGATATTGCAGCGCAACTTGAAAGCTATTCTGAGCATCCTATTGCCAGTGCGTTTAAAGAATTTAAAGGACAGCGTAAATTTGATAACGTACAACTTCACCCAGGTATTGGGATCAGCGCTCAGTATGAAAACACCCATTATGCCATTGGTAAAAGTGGCTGGTTTGACACTAAAAAAACCAATGCCCAAGCCTCGCTTTATATTAATAAAAAAGCAGTTGCACGCTTTTATTTTGTAGATAAAATAAAAATAAATGCTGATAAACTCATTGATTCTTTAAAAGCAAGTAACCTTAGCTGTCATATGTTGACAGGGGATGCCTCCGATGCTGGCGCAAAAGTTGCTAAAAAATTAAAGCTCAACTCAGTGCAAACCAGTTGCAGTCCAAAAGATAAACAAGACGCTGTTAACCGCTGGTCCTCACAAGGTGAAATAATTGCTATGGTGGGCGATGGCGTAAACGACAGTCCCGTGTTTGCCAGCGCGCATTTATCTATTGCCATGGAATCAGGGGCTGATATCTCTAAAAACAGCGCTGATGTCGTGTTACTAAACAGTGATTTAGCTTCTATTGATCATTTATTGACCATTAATAAAAAAACACGGCGTATAGTTAAGCAAAATCTAACGCTTTCTTTATTATATAATGGCTCTATATTACCGCTTGCTGCGATGGGCTTAGTTGCCCCATGGATGGCTGTTATTGGTATGTCTACCAGCTCTATTATTGTGATATGTAATTCACTAAGGCTATTAAAGTTATGAGCATAATTTATATTTTAGTCCCCATCGCTATCTTGTTTGTATTAATTGCCATTGGCGTATTTTTTTGGGCAGTAAAAGGTGAACAATTCTCTGATTTAAACAAACAAGGCCACAGTATCTTGTTTGAAGACGACAAAGAGCAGCATAATAAAAGTAATGATTGATCCTATTTTTGTCAGCGCCTTTTTAATGGGGTTAATTGGCAGTGGCCATTGCATTGCAATGTGTGGTGGTATAGCCAGCTCATTGCAATTGGCCAGTAATAAACCCCAAACGTGGTTATATTCACTCGCTTATAATAGCGGCAGAGCTTTAAGTTATATGTTAGCCGGTGCCCTTGTTGCTGGTATTAGTAGTCAATTTGCTACGCAAAATTCAGCCTTTTCATTATTTTTGTCATTTTTAGCCGGTATTTTTATGCTACTGGTTGGTGTGTATATTATGCGTTTAGCCGCTACATTACAGTGGCTTGAAAAACTCGGTAAAACGCTCATTTGGCAACACTTAATTAAACTTAATAAATATTTAATGCCGATTGACTCACCTTTAAAAGCCCTTGGCTACGGTGCGCTATGGGGCTGGTTGCCATGCGGTTTAGTCTATTCTGCACTCACGTGGGCGATGACCAGTGGTAATGCCATTAACGGCGCTTTAGTGATGCTCGCGTTTGCATTAGGTACATTTCCTGCCATGATCACTCTAGGTATGGCCGCGCAAAAGTTAAATACACTTTTTAACCATCCATGGACACGAATAACCCTTGGCAGTGTGCTTATTTGGTATGGTATCTACCTGCTTATCATTGCAACAGACAAGCTAGTGCATTAACATTAGCAAATGTTGTGCATAAAAATTTAACGGATTGAACTTATGGATTTTTCTCAAAGTAGTGCTAAAAGTAATTGTGCTATTAGCTGTAATAATTGCAGTATTAGCCAGTTATGTTTGCCATTTTCTTTAAATGGTCAAGAAATGGATAAACTTGATGACATCATTGAGCGAAAAAAACCATTACACAAAGGTGATTACTTATTTGAATCGGGTGCCCCATTAAATTCAATTTATGCGGTCCGTTCAGGGTCGTTTAAATCATACACTTTATCTGAGCAAGGCGATGAACAAATTACCGGCTTTCATTTAGCTGGCGATCTTGTTGGCTTTGACGCTATTAATAAAATGCAACATCAAAGTTTTTCTCAAGCGCTAGAAACTTCCATGGTGTGTGAAATTCCCTTTGAAACCCTTGATGAACTCGCTGGTAAGTTACCTAAATTACGCCAGCAAATAATGCGCTTAATGAGTAGTGAAATAACCTACGACCAAGAAATGCTATTACTGCTCAATAAAAAATCAGCGCAAGAGCGATTAGCTAGCTTTATCTATAACTTGTCTGAGCGTTTTGGTGAACGTGGTTTTTCACGTAAGGAATTTCGCTTCACTATGACACGCGGAGAAATAGGCAACTACCTAGGTTTAACGGTTGAAACCATTAGTCGTTTATTAAGTCGTTTTCAAAAAGCCGACTTAATTAAAGTAGATGGTAAATTTATTACTATTTTAGATAATGACGCACTTGCTAAAACTGCTGCGATTGTAAAACCGCGTTAATAATAGCTTCTCATTTTAAAATTAATCCTACCCTGAATTGGAGCGTAATTATTGCAATTATGCTCTATCTCTACTAACACTATGAGTAGCGGTATTAATCCTTTATTTTTAAAAACTGATGATTAATTATTTTTCTAGCACAATCTTTTAATACAAAACGCAATACTTCAAATACCAAAACAGCTGTGTCCTATTTAACTTTTACATAGAAGGACAATCTTATGCCTAAACTTTTATTCGTATTTATTACCTTATCTTTTAGTATCCAAGTATCAAGCTCGATGATCCCAAATGATGGCGTTGATGATTCACAAGCATTAAAAGAATTAATATTAAATACTGCAGAAAATTTCGAGCTTAGGATAGATAAACCCGGAGTTTACGATATATGTTCAGCTATTATTGTTAGAAATCTTAATAACATTGCTATTACCGCTGATGCTGGCGTTGTATTAAAAAAATGTGACCAATTTGAAGGAGAGTATATTTTATCCTTTTATAATTCACGTTTCATAGAAATTAATGGTTTTATTTTTAAAGGGTTAACGACAGACAAAATTAATTATGCTTGGGGTGAGCAAGGTATCCTTTTTGCAGGCTCCGAAGATATTTCAATTAAACATAATCATTTTTATGATTTTGGCGATGCAGCCATAAGAGCAACATCTTCTCACTTATCATCTCGCGATACGCCAATTAATTCTTTCAGAATTGATATTCGTAATAATTACTTTGAAAATGTCACACAAGTAACAACTACTCACCCGTGGAATAATAACTATGGAGGTACGCATGATATTACCGTTGAAAATAATATTTTTGAGGGTTTAAAGGGATCTTTGAAGTTTGCCACGGTTAAACCTGTATCAAAGGTTCTAGTAAGATATAACACGTTCAAAAATACCAAAGGCACTGCAATAGAAATTACTTATTACTCTTACGTAAAAATTATTGCTAATACCTTTATAGACAATGAAAAGTTTATCCTCAATGCTTACCCAAATAAACCAAGAAGTGTGACGGAGCCTTTTAACTGGGGAAATATTTATTTTACTCACAACACTGTGCTACGTTCTAAGGGAGGCATTAGAATACAGTCAGATGTAGCCGACGAGCTCATAGATGATAAATACGTAAGAGGCATTTATATCAATAACAATCACTTTATTGACGTTGACATGACTGTTTACCCCGAAAAAAAATATTGGTATCTTATTAACTTATTCAGTAGAGGTGGAAAAAGCTATCTGTTTTCTACGATTAAAGATAACGTTTATAACTTACTACCTGAAGTGGGCTTTGTGAAAAAAACGAGTGGATTCACTGTAGAAGCCAACTCTTCAATAAAGCGTGAAAATAATTAAACTTGTGTAAAGCACTTAATACCTTCATCGTGTTTTATTATAAAGGGTGTTTAAATTAAAGAAATTTTATTTCTTGATATAGAACAATAATCTTAGTGCTACTCCTTTAACTGTTGTGTATTTGCGTTACACTCAGTGTATAACTATTAAGTGAATGGAGTAGCACAATGGAAACGATTAAACGTATTATCGCGGTTATTGACCCAACTAAAGATGATCAAAATGCCCTCGCACGTTCAATAGATTTAGCCAAAAAGTCAGGTGCAAGTATTACCGCATTTATGACGGTTTATGACTTTTCTTATGAGATGACAACCATGCTCTCAAAGGATGAACGTGAAGCAATGCGTAAAGCCGTCCTCAAAGATCGAGAGCTGTGGTTAAAAGATCTTGTTTCTCCTTATCAAAATATGAATATTGATACCCAAGTCATTTGGCACAATCGCCCTTACGAAGCGATTATTAATACCGTTATTAATGATAAATTTGATCTCGTTATAAAAGGTACTCATCAACATGGTACGCTTAAATCAGTTATTTTTACCCCAACCGACTGGCATTTAGTCAGAAAATGTCCAACACCGGTCTTGTTTGTAAAAGACATGACATGGCCTGCACACGGGAACATTCTAGCTGCCGTAAATGCGGTAAGTGAAAACGAGCAGCATCTTTCACTTAATAAACGCATTATAAAAGATGCACAATTTTTATGTGATTTAGCTGGCGCTAAACTTAATTTAGTTAACGCTTACCCAGCAACGCCCGTTAATATAGCTATAGAGATCCCAGAGTTTAATCCTGGACTGTATAACGAATCAGTTAAGAAGCACCACCACGAGGCGACGAATGAATTAGCCAATGAGTTTAACTTAACCTCTGAACAATGCTTTATTGAAGAAGGCTTACCAGAAGATGTAATCCCCGATGTCGCTAAACGTTTAAATAGTGAGTTAGTGGTTATTGGTACTGTTGGCCGCACCGGTTTAAGTGCTGCATTAGTAGGTAACACTGCGGAGCATGTTATAGACAGCCTCGATTGCGATGTACTGGCACTTAAGCCCGATGGCTATATAAGCCCACTGGCAGAAAGTTAACGTTTGCTATAGCTGTGTTATTACATATGGCATATAATGCGCCCCTTTATTTTTAGCAATTAATTTTGCCAAGCTGTTACATAGGGGGGCGTAATGTCTCATTCTGCTCAAGCCAAAGCACAACACAACTTAAATAAGCTTCAAAAGCGTTTACGTCGCCTCACTGGTCAAGCCGTCATGGACTTTAACATGATAGAAGAAGGTGACCGTATTATGGTGTGTTTATCGGGTGGCAAAGACAGCTACACTATGCTCGACATGCTGCAACACTTACAACGTGTTGCCCCTATTAAATTTGCGCTTTTTGCGGTTAATCTTGACCAAAAACAACCGGGCTTTCCTGAGCATGTACTGCCTGAGTATCTAGATAATTTAAATATTGAATACAAAATTGTAGAAGAAGACACTTACAGTATTGTTACCGATATCATTCCTGAGGGTAAAACAACTTGTTCACTTTGCTCTCGCTTGCGCCGAGGTATTTTATACCGTACCGCTAAAGAGCTAGGTGCCACTAAAATTGCGCTCGGCCATCACCGTGATGACATGATAGAAACCCTATTTTTAAATATGTTTTACGGCGGCAAACTAAAAAGTATGCCAGCTAAACTTATGAGCGATAACGGTGAACATATGGTTATTCGCCCATTGGCTTATTGTAAAGAAGCCGATATAAGCAAATATGCGTTTAGCCAAGGCTACCCTATTATTCCGTGTAATTTATGTGGCTCACAAGAAAACTTACAACGTAAGCACACTAAAAATATGCTAGAACAATGGAATAAAGACCACCCAGGGCGTATAGAAAGTATTTTTACCGCCATGCAAAATGTCGTGCCTTCGCATTTAGCTGATAATCAACTATTTGATTTTACTAATTTGCAAACGGGTGACGTGATTGACGGTGGCTATATCGCGCTAGATCAACCAGATATACACAAAGCACCCGCGACTGTTGAGCAGGACGAAACCGACTCAGCGGATGTTGTTACTATTAATCTAAGCTAATTTTTTATAGGTGTGTAGTAACCTACACACCCATGAATCCCTAAGGCCCTTGCTAACCTTTTGCTAATTCTTGTAAAAACTGCAAACTTTGCATCTCTTGTTTATTCGCCTGATAAGGCAGTTGCTGCAAGCTATCGTAAGCAAAATCATCAATAATAAACTCACTCTCTTCACTGTTGCCAAAGCTATTTAGCTCACTCGGGCTTGGCGACATACGTTCAATAACAAAATCGCTTAACCGTAGCTTAGCTGTATGCTTTGGCAAAACAGACCAATGGGCTTTAAAGTCAATTTGCTGACTGCCCTCACTTAAACGTGCTTTAGCCACCAAATGCGCCAATGGCGAGGTGCCACTGTATAAGTTAGCTCTTAAACGGTATAGCCCACTTTTCTCAACCGTTAAGTTAGCAGGCACTATCATGTTTTCATTAATTGGATAAGCATTTTCAAAGCTAGTAAGGGTGGCACTGGGTGGCATATATTGTATTTGTGCCACCACAGGAATCATTTTTCCGGCTATATCGGCCTCAACTAATAATTGTAAATTTCGTGGATAGTCTTTCTCAGCTTGAAAAGTCACTGCTAACTCATTATCACGGGCAACCCCGCTGTGTATTTTTAACGGCTGCTTGGTATCGGTATCACTGAGTGTCACTAGTGCTTTACCTAATTTTTGTGCGCTGACGGTCAATTTAATCGCTTGTGGATACACATAATGATATTGAGACAAGCTGACTGTTAACTCCCCTCCTTGCTCATGCTCATCAATCGGGCTGCTAACTGGGAAAAACTGGTTTGGCTTAAGCCGGTCTTCATCGTTGAGTGTTAAGGGCTGTGAATAAGGCGGAAATGCTAAACTCTGTTGATATTGCTGCGCCACCATAGATGCGGCTTTTGCTAAATCTTCATTAAACTCATGCGGCTCACTTGGCGGTGTTTTTGTTAGGGGTGGCTTAGCATCTGGCATCTTTGAGTTTACAGACGCAGTGGTAATCTCAGGCGTTTTTTTATTGTCTTTCGCTGTTATTTGCGCGCTAGAGTAACTGGCATTGCCTTGCCCTAAAAACCACACCAAGCTGGCAACAACAATCACTAAAGCGATCACGTAGGATTTTTTCATTGTTATTTATCCTATAAAAGCATGCGGCATAAAAGCCGCACGCAAAATCACATTTATGGGATCACATTATATATAAGTGCCGATGCACTGGTGTTATTAGAGTCTTTTACGTAACGGTATTGTTTTTTCCAAAACCAACTACCTGTGGTTTCATCCACGGTTTCAAACCCTAATGTATCCCCTGCTACATTAATATTATTCATGGCAACCGTTACATTACCTTGGCGCTGCGCTTGTTGAATTTCGTTATGACTGTAACTGTTAGTCATCATTAAAGGATAATGATATGGCATAAAGCTATTCACTGCATTACCTTGCGATTTTAAATGCCCGTTAGTGTCAATATTGGCGCTACAGCTACCAAATGAGTTCACCGAGCTTGCACCACAAGATGAATGAGTAGCAACGACTGAGTCATCGTTACCGCGTAAAAAACCAGCCGTTAAACCTAAGTAAGCGTTACCATCAGCAACAAAACGTAAACGTGGCGTTCGCGTATCAGGTAACGGTGCAATTTTGCGTGCGTTATTAACTTTTAAATCATGTAATACGCCCACCGCTTCATTTACTTCACTGCCAAGCCACCACCTAAGCGCAGCATCTACTGCAAAGTTCCACGATGCACCTGTTAATGTACTTACGGCTAAATCAGCTAATTCACTGCCTCCACCTGCACCGGCTAAATCAAAAGTGGCAACAATATTAAGTGGTTTTAAGCCCGCGTTTTCAAGCCAGTTCTCTTGATTATCTATAATATATCGGGCAATTAAATCACCGGTTGAATGGGTAACAAATACACAGCCCAGCTCACATAAATTTGAACGCGATAGCTGCTGTAATTTTGGCCACACCCAATCGGTAGTGATTTTTCCTTCGACTCGCTCATAGGCAGGCCAATCAATACGCTCATCTGCGCGATTTACCCAATAAGACTGCCAATAGCTTTGGCCATCATTTACCACATCACTGGCTGCTTTATTAGTAAGCTGTGATACCTGTAAGCCATGAATTAAAATCACTTTATACTCTTTACTAACGGCAGAAAAACTAACTAACAAACTAATAAATGCCATAAATAAATACGGTCGTTTAAATAGGTGTGTACTTTTCATATTAATCCTTAATGAGGTTACTAAGATGCACGAGCCCTTTGGCCAACTGGCTACTCATATTGCGATAGCACAAACCAGTATTGTTAATAATTTCAAAAAGCGCAATATTTTGCCATTACATAAGCATATTGGGCAATAAAAGCTTGCAAAAATACGACGAAACAACTAAATAAAATTAGGCTTATATCAAGCAGTTTAAAAGTTGATAAATAATATTAACAATCATTACAATCTATATAGCCACATAGCAGTAATTGTCTTTGCATGATTAATACAAAAATCTTATTGCTTAAAAATTTAGTCCGGAAACTTTTTAGCCAATTATCACAATACGCTACCTTTTGTTAACTTAATCGGGTAGATTATTTGTAAACATATATGTAAACCAAGGAAGCCTTATGTTAAGAAAAACAATTTACTGTAGTCTTTTATTAACCGCTATTTCAGCACCCAGCTTTGCAACTAGTCTTAGCACCCAAGTTGAGCAAGCAACTAACAGCGTAAGTAAAAAAGTCATTACATGGCGTCGTCATTTACATCAATATCCGGAGCTCAGTAACCGTGAGTTTGAAACCGCCAAATACATTACTGAGCACTTAAAATCACTGGGCCTTGAAGTACAAACAGGCGTTGCTCACACTGGTGTTGTGGCTAAATTAAGCGGCGGTAAAAAAGGCCCTTTAATCGCATTGCGTGCCGATATGGATGCCTTACCTGTAACAGAGCAAGTTGACTTGCCTTTTGCTTCTAAACAAACTTCAACCTATCGTGGTGAAAAGGTAGGAGTGATGCATGCCTGCGGCCATGATAATCATGTTGCTATTTTAATGGCCACAGCAGAGTCGCTGGTAAAAATAAAAGATCAATTAGCAGGCGAGGTGCTGTTTATATTTCAGCCAGCTGAAGAAGGTGCGCCTGAAGGAGAAGAAGGCGGTGCTGAGCTAATGCTAAAAGAAGGGCTATTTAAGAAAAAGCCTGAGGCTATTTTTGGCTTACACGTTACTAACTCATTAAACACAGGGCAAATTGGCTTTCGAGATGGGCCGTTAATGGCAAGCTCAGACTCGTTTACAATTAACGTAACAGGCCGTCAAACCCATGGTTCGCGCCCTTGGAACGGGGTTGATCCTATTGTTGCTTCATCACAAATCATAATGGCAACTCAAACTATCGCCTCTCGCCAAGTTGATGTAACCAAAGCGCCTTCTGTTATTTCTTTTGGGGCGATTAATGGCGGTGTACGTTCAAATATTATTCCTGACAGTGTTGAGTTAATTGGTACTATTCGCACCTTTGATCAAACAATGCGTGCAGATATAAAAGAACGCTTGGCGAAAACCGCTGAATTAGTCGCAGAATCTGCCGGAGCAAAAGCCGATGTGCATATAAACCACGGCTACCCTGTAACCGTGAATGATATTGCACTAACACAAAAAATGACCCCAACGCTTGCGCGTGTCGCAGGGAATGAAAATATTATTACTACCCCGCTGATAACTGGTGCTGAAGACTTTAGTTATTATGCACTTGAAACCCCTGGGCTATTTTTCTTTTTAGGCGTAACACCGCAAGGTCAAGATCCAAAAACGACCGCAAGTAATCATTCACCTCAATTTTTTGCTGACGAAAAAGCATTGCAACTCGGTGTCAATGCGATGACCCAGTTAGTTGTAGATTATTTTGCAATGAAAAAATAACCAGCACACTAGGGTCTGTTTACCTTTCAAGGTTAAATTTGCAGCAGCCTGTTTGGTGTTTAGGCAAGGCAGAGCCTATGTGGTGTGGTTATTCCCCATAAATAGGCGATAACGCAGCATCAATGCTAAACAGGCGCTGCCCGAAGGGTTCTGCCTAGGGGCGATTAACTCTTTGTTGCTCGGTTTTTACTTAGCCCACTAGGTTACAAACCTCGCGCCGCGATTAAATCGCCCCTAGTTTGAACGAATTTTAATCCGCAAAGGTAAACAGACCCTAGCGTATATGCAAAATCATAATCGGTTGGCATAAAATAAATATACCCACACTCTGTGGGTATACTTAAAAGTATTGATAAAACTAAGCGAATTTATTTTATCGCTTAGCAAGTAGCTGCGATAAGTAATCTGGTTTTCCTTCAATGCGCTCAAGATGAGGGTATTTAAGGCCATCATGATAATCAATCTGGATTTCACTGTACTGATCAAAGTTTTTCACCAATAGCTTAATTGGCGCTGTTGAGCCTTTAGCATCCGTCACTGCATCTTTAAGTGCATCACCACTGTACTGCGTATTATTAACGGCAGCAATTTACATACTAGGCACAAGACCCGCATTAAATGCGTTAAAACAATCACTATCTATCATGGCAATTTTTAATGTGGTTGGTATCGAAAAGCCAAAATCAAAGGCACAGGCATAAAACTGTCAAAGAACACTATTGTTTGTTACCAAAGTTAAGCCAGGATGTGCTAAACGGTTATTAACACTGTACCAATTCTATTAGCAAAACCACCCACTTTTACACTACTTATTGTTGAATTAGTGGACTCAACTGATGCCATAATAATTGAATGACAATTCATAGCCCTGCCTTGTTCAAAAACGTATTTAGTACCTAAATCAGTAAGATGTTTACTAAGATAACAGGCTAAAGCACCACAAGAACTCCCTGTGGCTGACTCTTCAGACATACCAAACAAGGGAGCAAAATTACGGCAGCTTGCTGTACGTTTGCTTTGTAATTCACAAAGCTCAAAAACATGAAAACCAACAAGGTTATGCTGCTTGCAAAAGTCAGCAATACGTTGATCGTTTGGCTCTATTGTATCTAAATAGCCACGAGGAACCGGGATAATCACATCAGCGAGCCCTGTGGAAATAGCTTCAATCGGTAAGTGTGTGCTTTCAAGTATATTACTTTCAATACCAATAACATGGGAAATTTCTTGATATGAAAAGCCAGCTAAAGACAACGCCCGCAGGGTTACCACCTTTGCCATTAACTGTAAACGCGCTTACCAAAACAACTTCAATATCCACCTGTACCCTACTCCCGCTATAACGAGCCTAAAGGTTGCTCGTTTATATTTTTTTGATGTCTCAACCTTAGCCGAGTTGCTATTTTGATTCAATGGTTTAGCTATTATGTCAGGATCATCAGGTTTTATTCTTTATCCATGAAAGACCTCAACCTTAGCTTTATCAACGAGACTGCGATGTATAAACTTTAAAAATGGAGTTCCCTAGTTTAGCGATCGCCTCATTGCGTTCATTCATTGATACCTCAGTTTGCGCTATGTAGATGCTAATTATGATCGGTGATTGATGTTCATTCCACACTACAGCTGTAATGCTTCGAGCACCAAAGCCACCTGCCCCTGAACGATCGGCTATGTTCCAATTTTGGTTCAATTTTATTGTGGGATTTTCAGGCAAGTAAATGCAAATTCAGCTCCTATTCGTTGTACCAACTATGTGCCATAATGACACATAATTTGTAGGCGCATAAAAATTATACTACAATCCGTTTGTGCTACTTTGACACTGAATGGAGATTATTATGACTACTGCATTACCTCGAATTACAGCGCGTGTAGATATTGATACACAAGAACTACTATCACAAGCTGCCGCTATTGCTGGTATGCCTAGTATTAATTCATTTGTGCTTAGTGCTGCGGTAGAAAAAGCAAAAACCATTATGGAACGTGAGCGTGCCCTACAATTAAGTGAGCAAGATACTATGACTTTAATGGCTGCGTTAGACCAACCAGCCAAAGCAAATAGTAAATTACAAAAAGCCGCTGCACGCTATATAGATAAGGCTCAATAATGGATACTGTCCAATTAGATAAAGCTAAACATAACCGAAACCGTTTTGACTGCGGTATTATCGCACTCAACAATTACTTAAAAGTTATGGCTAGCCAACAAGCTAAGAAAGACAATACGCGTACATTTGTTCTTGAAGATAAACAATGCCCTGAACACATTATTGGTTTTTATACATTAACAATGACACCAATTAATATTCAGGATTTACCCGTTAAACTACAAAAAAAGCATCACAGTGTAACTTCGGGTGGTTTAATTGCACGTTTAGCGGTTGATCATAGATATAAAGGCCAAGGTTTCGGTGAATGGCTGTTAGTTAATGCACTTAAAAAACTATTAATAGCAAGTGAAACAATAGCCTTTCCTATCGTCGTCGTTGACGCAAAAGACGGTGCTGAGAATTTCTATGAAAAATACGGCTTCACCCCATTCAAAGACGCAGATAACAAATTATTTATCACCATGGCAGACATCAGAGCGAGTATTGGTGAGTTGGTTTATTGATGTCGACAGTTTAAAAAGCAGCCAAAAAGAACATTAGTACTTATCGACGGAGTTAAGGTTCATCGTATTATACTAAGATATCAACCTTTCCATTTACCTCTTTACTGTCAAGATCTTTAAAATTATTTAAAACCCCAGCTAAAAAGTCAGTATTTTCACCAATACTTTTTTTAAATTCTATGGATTTTTCGACTTGCCCAATTAAATCCACTCTAATTTTACCTACTTGCTCTGGATCATTATTATATTGTTGAAGAACATTTAGTGGTATGAATGGAACCACATCAAGTAAAGCACTTTCCCCTGATTTAATTAATGAATTAATCTCATCGATTGATATGTTTCTCATATCAATCTTTGTAGGTTGTAAATCATTTTGCTTTATACTTTTTTCTACGGACTGATGTTCTGTCGGCATTTTATTGCCGTTAGTTGCTGTCGTAATGGAATCGTTATACCTTACATTTGAAACATTCATATTTAAATTCCTCGTGCCGTAAGAGATATTTAATATTACTGCAAAAAAGGTACCACACAAGTGGTTGTACTAATGACTATTTCACAATTTCACGCGCTAAAGCACGTCCTACATATAAATAGAACAATCACAGCTAAAGCGAGTTCCTACATGATAAATTTAATACCGAGCTAAACTTACCGCTTAAAACTTATAACTCCACCAACCTCTCATACAACCCTGATGCGCGGCTGACTGATTTATTCATTGCCATTAACAACACTTTTTTATCAGCCACAAGCTCGAAGGTGTTTTTGGCACGGGTGATGCCGGTGTAGACCAATTGGCGGTTGATGCCTGCGGTTGCTTGGTTTGCCGGTGGCAGTACCATGGCGGTGTAGTTAAATTCAGAGCCTTGTGATTTATGAATAGTCATAACATACACTTTGTCGTGGGCGGGCAATCGCGCTGGTGAAAATGCCCGTTCATTGCCTTGCTCGTCGATAAATACCGCTTTTAATTGGCCGTTTTCATCGAGCATTAAAATTCCAATATCACCATTGAATAATTTTAGCTGGTAATCGTTTTGCGCAATCATTATTGGCATGCCAACGTAATGGCGCTGGTAAGGATTGAGGGTTATTAAGCCTTGTTGCGCAAGTTGCTTTTCAATGCGGTGATTTAAGTTATTTACGCCATAATCACCTTCACGCACGGCCGCGAGTAATTGATAGCTGGCAAACGCTTTATGCACCGCAGCACTGCTTGCTTGCTGGGCAATTAATTGCAGATACTCGGCGTATTTATTTACGGCACTTTGCACTAGTTTATCAAGTGGTTGGCTGACTAAGTCATAATCAAAAATCACGTCTTTAAATACGCCGCTGTTTACCTCTTGCTCTACGTAATTGAGCTTACCACTGTTATTGGTATTCACCGCTTGTGCTAATTGGCCGATACCGCTTTTGGCATCAAAGCGATAGCTGTGTTGTAAAAATGCAATGCAATCGGCAAGTTTAAAATCACTCGGGCTGCTTTGCAGCTTATCAGCGCCATTAAAACACAGCTGATTCAGTTCAGCGCAGCGCGCATCAGAATAACGTGGCGTTTGACCAAGCACTAAGCCTTGGCACAAGTCGCTCATTACACTGCCGGTATCTACCGAAGCAAGTTGGTCTTTATCGCCCAATAAAATAAGTCGGGCGTGAGCTGGCAATGCTTCAATGAGTTTTGCCATCAAGGATAAATCAACCATGGAGGCTTCATCAATGATCAACAAATCAACATGCAATGGATTGGCAGTTGAATGCCTAAATTTATTGGTAAACGGTTTAACCCCGAGCAAACGGTGAATCGTTTGGGCACTTTGCGGTATCAAGGTTTTAATGTGCTCGGGAATACTGGTGAGTTTGTCTTTTGCACCCAGTATTGATTCACTCAATCGTGCTGCGGCTTTACCGGTTGGTGCCACCAGCTTAATACTCAAAGGGGCATGTTGATAAAGTGACTGCAATATCGCTAACAACTTAGTGACCGTCGTGGTTTTACCTGTGCCAGGGCCGCCGGTGATCACACTAAAGCCTTTAGTGGCGGCCATTGCACAGGCTACTTTTTGCCAGTCAATTTTTTGCGAATTAATGTTGTCGGTTTGGCTGCCGGTTTGCTCCGTTGGAAAGTAGCGTTCAAGCAGCTGCGCCAGTGCCTGATTATCAATGGTTACCGTTTGCTGGCTCATCTGTAATAAACGTTGTGCAAGGGTATGCTCGTAGCCGGCAAGGCGAGCAAAGTACAGTCGGTTATCAAATAACAATAAGGGTTTATCAGCGCCAACACTGGCATGATTTTGTAAGCAAACAAGTGCCTGCTCGGTGCTAAAGCCCTCACTAAATGGACTTAAGCAATCTGGTACACTCAGCGCCAACGGGCTAAACTCTGCTTGGCGTAAATTAAACGGGTTTTGCCAATCAAGCGCCTTCAATGTTAAGCAACTATGTTGGCTTTGCTGGGCATTGCTGAGCAATAAAATCAGGTAAAAAACATCATCATGCTGTTGCTCGCAGAGTAATTCCGCCAGCTTTATATCAACCATGCGCACGCGGTTTTCACTGAGTAGATAATCCAGTAATGGCACTATTATAGGGCTGCTTTGTTGTGGCGCGTTCATAACATGGTTCCTTCACTAAACAAGTTATCTAAAGTCAGCACTTGCGCTGTGGTTAGCTTTTTAAAATACACGCCCTTACCTTCACTCATGCCGCGTAAAAAGGTGTAATACACGCCACCTAAATGTTGCTCTATGTTGTAATTAGGCAGCCGTTGTTTTAATAATCTATGCAGCGCCACGGTATAAATTAAGTACTGTAAATGATACTGATGACTAGTCATTGCTTGCTCAAGGGCATCTTGTTCATAGTCACTTGCTTGGCTACCTAAGTAGTTTGATTTGTAATCTAAAATATAATACTGATCGTCATAGCAAAAGATTAAATCGACAAAACCTTTCAGCAGGCCTTTTACATCATAAAAATCCAACCGGCTTTGATTAAAAGCAAACTCTTTAACTAGCACCGCATTTAATTGCTTGGCTGATAAGTGACTCAGGGGCAGATTAAATTCCATCTCCACTATACATTGCTGCGGGGTTAACACGCCAAGGCTTAAGCCTTGTTCGTTCAATGGGCAATTAAGTGCATCAAGCACCCATTGCTCAGTCATGGCTTGCCACTGCTCGCTAATGTGGTATTTTTTTAAACTGCGCTCAACAACGGCCGCTAAGTTTTGCTCTGCATTAACGGGGTGAAACTCAGGCTGGGTAAAATCAAGTTGCTCAAAAATTTCATGTAAACAACTGCCTGGTTTTGCGCCTTTAGGGAAGCTATATGGCGAAAGCACTTCGTCTTGCTGGGCGGCAAATTCATCTTTTTCGTGATCTTCATCACTGCGCCCAGGCTCTATATGATCGGTGTGCTTTTTAAAACTCAGCGCACTAAAGCTGGTGGCGCGCCAATTGCGTTCAATACGGGCATTAACTTGGTTTACAGTAAGTGGTTCACTGGTGTCAAGGCTGCTAGTAAAGGTTAATACGCCCTGCTCAGCAAGTTGATCTGAGGTAAACTGTTGATATGCCATTGTAGAGTTTTCAGCACAAAACGCCTGTAAATGCTCACGCCAAACCTGACTGCTGGTAATATCTAAGCCTGCAAATAATACATGCCCTAACGAGCTACTTTGTATTGCTAAGCGGCTACTTTGCCCTTGACCAAGGTTATACAAACCAATGGCACAAAAATGCACAGCACGGGTCAATGCAACATACAATAACCGTAAGTCTTCCGCTAGGCGTTCTTGTTGGGCTTTTTCTAGTGCATCTTCACTTTTACTTAAATCATAAATCAGTTTGCCATCTTGATGATAAAGCGCGTCTTTCGTTTCACGAAAGCCACTGGCAAACGGCATAAACACCAGCGGATATTCAAGCCCTTTTGAGGCATGCATCGTCACTATTTTAACTAAGTTCGCATCACTTTCTAGGCGAACTTGCACGGTTTCGCTGTCTTGCTGGCTCACCTGTTGTGCAAACCAACGTAATAATCGCAGCGTGCCTTCCAGCTCAATTTGTTTTTGTTGTAGTATTTCAGCTAAATGCCTGAAGTCGGTTAGCCAACGTTCAACGTTATAGCCTAAACCCTGCCATTTAGCACTGAGCTGGTTATGGCTAAGTAAATGCTCCATCATCGCCATGGCACCTTGTTTGTGCCAAATTTCGCTTAAGGTGGCAAAAAAGGTTAAATACTGCTGCCATTGGGTTTCGTCTTCATGTAATGCATAAATGGCGTTATAGCTGAGGCAAAATAACGGCCCTGCTAATACGCCGCGCAGTAACGACTCGTCATATTGGCCGTGTAACGCAGTTAAAAAATTGAGTAAATGGTGGCTTAACTGTTGATTAAATACGCTGTCACGAGACAAATACACGCTGGCAATATGCGCCTCGCTAAGGGCTTTTTTCATTATTTGTGCTTCAACACGGTCGCGCACCAAAATACAAATATCGGCAGCAGTAATCACTGTTGTACCAATACAAGCGCGACCTTGGGCTGCTTGAACCTGCAAAGTGACTATTTTATTTGCAAAATACTGGGCTAACTGTTGCTGACCAAAGCCTTTACTAGTCGGCTTATTTTTTTCATCGCTGGCTTCATCCACAAACACATTAAACTCAAACGCGGTGGCTGGTTGTCCATCAATTAAAAATGATTTATCGGCTTTTTTACCTTTTGCTGCAACTGGGTTAAATGGGATCGCATCATTATAAATAAAGCTATTAGCGTGTTTGCCAAATAAACTGTTTACGCTTTGTACTACATCGCTGCTGGAACGAAAGTTAGTGCCTAAGGTAAATTGCTGCTCATTAATAACCGCTTTTTTTGCACCAATATAAGTAAAAATATCCGCGCCCCTAAAGCCATAAATAGCCTGTTTTGGGTCACCAATCATGGCAAGCGTGGTATTTTCTTGAGCATAAATTTTACTAAAAATGCCGTACTGAATGGGATCGGTATCTTGAAACTCGTCAATCATCGCCACCGGAAACAATTGCGCTATTTTTTGCGCTAATGTATCACCTTGCTCGCTATTTAACGCAGTGTATAAATTAGTGAGTAAGTCGTCAGGAGTGATCACACTTTGCTCTTGCTTACGCTTAACAATGGCGGTTTTTACCCAGCTTGCCGCATGTTGCACAATGGCAATCGCTAAGCCTTGATTTACAGTTGCAGTGAGTGCTGCGAGTTCATCAAATTCAGTGATCAGCGGGTGACTAAATAACGGCTGATTTTTTTTATAATTGCTGGCATCGCTGAGACTATCACTGCCCCACACCGCAAACGAATACTTGCTGGTACCAAACTCAAAAAAGGCCTCATCACCTAGACAAAACTCCTCCAGCGCCTGCAAGCTGCCTTTTCGCGCCGGTGTTTTGGAGCCGCTCAGCCCAGAATTTTTAATCGCCGCAATAAACTCACTTTCTAAGCAGGCCTGTTTAAAACTGGGGACTTTTGCTAAATATTGCTCACGGGCTTGCCACACGTCATCTAACTTTATTTGTGGTGTAATGTGCGCACTGCCTTTGTTTAAAATACTCGACACCTGCGAGAACAATTGCTCTGGCGCGGCAAACACGTTTACTATGGCATCGGTTTTTTCTTTATCGAGCGGGTATACAAAGGCACGCCAAAAATCTTTAATGGTCTCAAGCAGAATATCCCGCTCATCGAGAATAAATTCTAAATTAAACGCCACGCCAGATTCAAACGCATGCTGTTTAAGCATCCGCTGACAAAAACCATGAATAGTAAAAATAGCCGCTTCATCCATCGACTTGGCTGCCGCATCGAGTAAATCAAAGGCGCGGTGTTTATCGTCAATTGCAGCAATTACGCTGCTTATCAGCTCATCATCGGGGTCTTGACCAAGCAAGGCATCGCGGGCGGCAATAATACGGCTGCGCACTCGGTCTTTAATTTCTTGGGTGGCGGCATCGGTAAAGGTCACCACTAAAATTTGCTCTACGCTTAACGGAGTATTAAGTTCGCCCGGTATTTGCATACCTAAAAGGTAACGTAAATACAAACCCGTAATGGTATACGTTTTACCCGTACCGGCACTGGCTTCAATCAGACTTTGCCCCGTTAGTGGCATAGTGAGTGGGTTAAGCGCTTGCATAGTCACTCTCCTTGGCGTGAGCAAATAATGGCGCTAGCAATTGCTCGCTCCATTTTATAAATTCGTCTTGGCAATCGTTAAGCGACTGCACGGTTAAGCGAATATAGGGGTCTTCCCCCTCGCCTCGGCCTATATATTGCGGGCTAAATTTACTCATGGCTTTGTTTATATCACCGCCGCTTTTAATGTATTCATAACCACTAACCGGAAAAAACGCCACCGGCGCTTGTCGTAACGCTTTATACAATTCAAACCAGTCGGCTAACAGCGCATCAGCATCTGCTTTACTCAGTGGCGCAAAGCTAATTTGTTTATCAAGACCAAGTAGTAAAGTTTCAACGTGTTGCTGCATGCTTTGCGCTGCTAAGTGATAAATAAAGCCCTTGATCAGATCTTTGGCTTTAATGCTGGCACTGCGGTAAAACACTTGCTTTTGCAAGTACGCTTGGTTTAGCCAGCCTTCTACTTGGGTGTTTTCAAGGGTTAACTTAACCTCAATGGGTTCACTTTTGCCGCCTTTTATTTGTTCTTTCACTTGCCCTGCCAATGCGTCAACGCGGTGCTGCATACTGTCATAAATAATGTCGCCCACATTAGCTTGCGGTAAATCGCCGCGCTGCAGTATTTGTGCAGTGCTGAGCGGTTGTTGGTTAATATTCGCTTGCAGTATTTCATCGAGGTAAAAGTAACGTGTTAGTGCATCTAAACTAAATGGTTCTTCGTCTTTTGCCACTTCATTGAATTGCGGTAAGCGCAAACCTAAACTTTGTTGATAAAAGCTCTCTTGGGCATGACAGACACTGCGAATAAACACATCAAGATCAAGCTGCTCTGGCGCAGTGACGGCAAGCGCAGTGACAGGCTCTGGCATTATTGGCGCAGTAGGTAACCAAATTGGGTTGTAGCTGTGATTACTTTGCAAAGTGTGAGCGGGGTCAGGTTTATAATACTGGCTATTAAAGGGCTGTAAATGCTGCTGATTAATTAAGCTCTCTGGTAATTTTTTATCGCCCTCAGCGTATGCAAAACTACGGCCAATGTATTCTAATAACTCACTCACCAAGGTTGATGGCATGCGCGGTTGGTTATCAAAACACGAGCGGCCGATATAACTCATATATAAATTATCGCGGGCGCTGAGCAGTGCCTCTAAAAACAAGTAGCGATCATCGAGTTTACGTGATCGGTCACCTTTTTGTTTTTTAGAATACGGCACTAAGTCAAAACCAATCGGCTGCACGGTACGTGGGTAGTCGGCATCGTTAAGGCCAAGCATACACACCACTTTAAATGGCACTGCGCGCATAGGCATGAGTGTACAAAAATTCACTTGGCCGACTAAAAAACGCTGCCCTACGCCTTTTTCTTGTATGCCTTGTTTGACTAAATAGCTAACAATGCGCTGCGACACGGCTTGACTGTAATCGCCATTATCGTGGTGCTTTTTCAGCTCATCCAGCACGTTTTGCAGCACTAATAAATCCCAGCTATCGTCGCTGTCGCTTTCATAAATTTCGCTTAGCAAATTTGCCATAATAGCGGCTTTATTGGTCAATGTGTCATCCGGCGTTAGCTGCTCTTTAAAGGATTGTAATACATCAATAAAGTGCACTAATTTATTGAGTGTATCAAGCGCCATGCCCTCAACTTCATCGGCGCTATAAATACCATTAAATGGGCATTGTTCGTCGCGCTGGGCAATGCCAAGTAGTAAGCGATTTAAACCATGTTGCCAAGTATTGAGCTCAATAGCGGGTAAATCAAAACTGCTTTTATGCTCTGCATTTATGCCCCATTTAACCCCAACACGTTCCAGCCAATACTGAATTTGCTCGTATTCATGGGCTTCAACACTGAATTTTTCGGCTATTTGGCTCACTTGTAATAAGTCGAGAATGTCTGACACACCAAAGCGCGAAAACGGTAAATTGGCAAGACTTGCAAACGAGCTAAGCACAGGTTTTTCTTGTTCAATGGCTAAATCGGCCAACGCATAGGGAATAAATCGGCTGCCTTGTGCGCCACCAAATACCGCCTCTATGTAGGGGCTGTAAGTGCCTACATCAGGCATCATCACGATAATATCTTTGGGGGTAAGCATTGGGTTTTGATTAAATAAATTAAGCAAATAGTCATGTAGGCGCTCTACTTCTCGAAGTGGCGTATGGCAATCGCTGAGGGTAATGCTGGTATCGTCACAGCTTACTGGCAATTTACCTTCATCGTTGATAAACCAAGCTTTGTTATCGGTAAGCGACTCGCCTTTAAAGGCAAGTTGATAAATCTCACTTTGAATTTGGCCCAGTAAGCTGTCGTCAAACACATCAATAAAACCATCTAGCCAGCTGGCCTCAAGTTGTACTAGTTGCTCAAAGTAATCGCGGCCGAGTTTACCCCACGACGATAGCAGCGGGTTACCAATAAAGTAGTAATCTTGCTCGGGTTTAGAATGCGCGTCTAGTAAAGGTTTAATGGCATATTTAGCGGCGATTTTTGCTGCGGTTTTTTCATCGACAACATCACCCCAATAATGCTCGCTGGGGTTAAAAAAGAATAAGTTAACCTCTGTTTTTTGGCTTAAAGCTGCAAATACCTCAAGTTGTGAGCTGGCTATGGCAGAAATACCAAATAAATTAATCCGCTTAGGTAATAAACTTGCGTCCATTGATGCAAGCGCGCTGAGTAATTTACCTTGCATATTAGCGCGATGAAATTGGCTTTGGCCAAGCGCTTTACTGTGTTCAACAATACGCCGCCACAGGTCTGGCTGCCATGGCGCGATGCTTATATCTACGTCGTCGAGTTTATCAACGCCGCTGTCCCAGGTTGCTATCCAGTGCGGCCGATACATTAAGTATTGGTCATATACGTCGGCAATTTTTTCACACAAGGCAAAGGTTTTTTGGCCGTCGGTATCGCCCGCTAAATAAGTTTTAAGTGGTAAGTACAGTGGTTCATCAATGCAAGTAGGTAATATAGCAAACAGTTTCCAAGCAAGGTTCGGTTTATTAAACGCCGACTCTTTCGGTACATTAGGTAATAACTGCTGATAAAGCTGCCAAATAAAGCTCGATGGCAATGGAAAGTCTACCTGCGCAGCAATACCCAGTTGTTCACTCAAACCAATTTTGAGCCACTGCGACATCCCTGGCGATTGTACCAGCACCACTTCTTTGTCAAACACACTGGGTAAGGGATTTAACTTTAACAGCTGATGAAACTGCGCTTGCAGGGCTTCCATCCGGTTTGATTGAATAATATTGAGCATACGACACTGTCCTTGCTTGAGATAAAGCCAGTGTAAGATATTTTCAATTACAGGGGTAGACAAAGTGGTTAATTGGCGTTAATAAATCAGGTGCTTAGCTTGAATTTCACACGCACAGAGCAACATTTACTCTGTGCGTGAGCATTTTATTTATACGGGCTAATGCTCGATAAACTAAATTGGCTTTGCATTATGGTTTTGCCATCAATGCCTTTAAGCTGCAATGAAATAGCCGGATCAGCTTGCTGCCAATCAATGCTTAAATCGCCGTAGTTCACCTCATGGGTAAATTGCCCAACACGGTGTTTATTAGGACTGACGTCTTTCCACTTTTCAGTTAATCCTGAACTAGTCATTTCAATTAATGGGTAGTCTAGGTTAGCGCTGTATTTTGAAATTTCTCCCCAGTGAGTATCGCCACTGATAATAATCACCCCATTTACACGGTGCTTTTTGATCAGTGCAAATAAACGGTTTCTATCCTCCGGAAAATTAGCCCATGACTCCCAGCCAGTAAAATCAGGCAGTAACTGCAAACTTGAACTGATCAGTTTTATTGCTGCAGGCTTTTTAAGCTCCTGTTCAAGCCATTGCCACTGCGCCTTACCGAGCATTGATGCGCCTTTTACCGCTGTTGGACTGTATGGGCCTTGATTATTTGCTTTACGCTTAGTGTAATAGTCGGCTTTGCTAACATGATTAAGTGCATCACGGTTCCAACGTAAATCTGGCATGATCACCTGTATTGTTTGCTTGCCCTCTCCATACGTATACGAGGTATAAATACCATCGGGGCGAGTACGCCTAATCGATGCTTTTGGCTCATCAAAAAAATCGAGCATAATTTGCCGCGATGCTTCTTTGTGTGGGTATTCTTTACCCGCATCGTTTTGGCCAAAGTCGTGATCATCCCACATCGCTATTATGGGCGTACTTGCTTGGAGTGTTTTAAAGCCCGGTTTTGCCCCTAGCTTATGATATTTATTAGCAAGGACTTGCATATCGTTAGTGTCACCGTAAATGTTATCCCCTAAAAAAATAAACAAATCGGCATTTTCTTCATTAATCACATCAAAAATGGCAATAGCTTTATCTTGATGACCGCAGGAGCCAAACAGTATTTTTTGCGGCGCAGTTATATTTTCTGCTGAACTTAACGCCGTAAAACTCATTAATAGGCTTATGAGTAACGTTATTGCGACCATAGCGCTTGGAAATAGCCGCTTCATTTTAGCACCTCATTGATTGCAGGTGCCATTTTAGGGTTTATCGTTTGCGGCTCTTCACCCAGTGCGGTTAATACTGTAGCAGCAACTTGCGCTTGTTTAAGCTCGGTTTGGGTTGTCACTAAACCAGTGGTTTTAATGGCAGGCCCCATTGCTGCAAACCAAATATGTTCAGAACCAATTATGCCTTCAGGAAACGCTTTGCGCCCTTGTGCTGAGTTTGCTAATGCTTGTTTTGAACTGTGATGCTGCCAATCTTTAGCGTGACTGCCACGGCCATGATCTGTGGTGATAATAAGCGTAGTGTTATTTTTATAGCCCTGCGTTGTTTGAATGGTTTGCCATAAGTCTTTGATGAAAGCATCACTTTGCTTAGCTGACTTTAGGTAGTGATCGTAAGCACCATCATGCGCAAAATCATCGGTTTCACCTAAGCTTATCACCAGTAGCTTTGGCTTTTTCGCCAACATATACGCTTTGGCAAAACGGTAGGTAAAACTATCAAAACGGACATTGTGCCAAGGGCTTGGGATCTCATTTTGCATTGCATTTAACAGTGTCGCATCGTTTGATACATCTTCAGTGATTGGCATAAAGCCGGCATTGACATACACACCACTGCGCTTGTCATTAACAATAAACGGGAAAACATCCCAGCTGCCAAAAAGTGCCGTTTTGTGTTTATAATCAGGCTGTTGCTCAAGCAGTTCTAACATGGTTTTATTGGGGTTTAAAATTTTGTCGTTACTATTAATTCCCTCATCAACAAACCCCGTTAAAATCTCATTGTAGCCTGGGTATGAAAAATACCACGGATTACTCACCGACATCTTTGAGCCATTATTTCTGTCGCCAATAATTGCCCCTTGTTTAGCCACCGTTTGCGTTATAAAAGGCATTAATAATTGTTGGCGCTGTTTACGGTCGTCATGCCAAAACTCGGCCTTAAGCTGTTCGCTGCGTTTAACAAACTCAGGGTTGTTGATCAAATTAGCATCCGCGCCGTAAAACACTTCTTGCCAGCGCACACCATCAAGCGTGACTAACACCACATTTTGCGCTGCAACTGCCAATTGGCTCGTAAGTAACACTATGCCTAGTAAATTTAGTTTGATTAATGTTTTCATTTTTCACCTATATAAATAGCAAAAAGCCCATCAAAGATGAGCTTTCGTTGTTACTTTTTTATTACCGCTTAAAAGTTAGCAGTAAATGTCAGTGCTGCTGTGCGCGGCCCGCCTATGTAGTAGGTGCTACCATTGCCTGTGCCACCCGCTAAGTAGCGCTTATCGGTAACATTAGTGACTGCAAACGCAATATCAATTGACTTAAATGGCCCAGCGTCTACTTGCGCCGCATAACCTGCATTAATATCAATCACGGTGTAACTATCAACTTTACTACGTGCACGAGTTTGCTCATCTAAAAACGCCCCTTCGCGCTCACCAGTGTATTTAGCTGAAATACCAAAGCGGAAGTCACCACTGTAATAATCAGTCGAAAGCACAAACATATCGCTTGGTGCATCAATCACGTTATCACCGGCTTTAAAGCTAGGAGATACATTGTTGCCGTCACCGTCTGTTAATATTTCGCCCTTTGCATTATAAGCGGCAGGATCGTTAGAGGCATATTCAGAACTGTTATTAGTGTACGACGTGTAAATATTCCACTCATTGGTCAACATATAACTTGCTGACAACTCTAAACCTTTTGAGTCAATCCCGCCAACGTTAACGTATGAACCGTCAGTGCCTATTGTGTAGTCAATGCCATCAGAGCTGCTACCTGGGGCAATAAAGGTAATGCGATTATCAAAGGTAATTGAGTAGGCTGTGGCGGTTAAACTTAAACGATCCGCTTTATAACGTACGCCAAAATCAATGTTTTCTGCTGTTTCGGGCTCTATGTTGTCAAGTACTGAACCACCGGTTTCTAATATACCGTCTTTAATTGCTGAAAAGTTTTCGCTAAAGCTGGCAAATAACTCAGTATTGTTGTTGAGTTGATACAGGCCCCCTAAACTAAACAGCACATCTGAGTCACTGTTTACCTTGTTTGAATTACTCGCTACAAAATGGTCTGTTTTGTCTAACTCGACTAAATACTGCTGTGCACCTAAGTTTAAGGTAAAGTCTGCAAATGTTATTGAATCTTGCACGTACCACTTAAATGTATCCATTTCAAAAGTATTGTTAAACTGCACCCAATATGGCGTACTATCAAAATGATGATATACGCGAGCATCAATCACTTTGTGCCAATCACGTGACTTATCACGTTCTGAGCGTTCGAACCAAAAACCCGCTTCTATATCATGCATACCCAATGTTACTTGGTAGTTAGCTAATACACCTAGACGATCTTTTTTATAGTGCGTATGGCGATAAGACATAACAGGTGTTGCCGAACTTGAATAACACGCAGGGTTTAGCTCTGTACCCGAATCCCATGGCCAGCTAAGCGTTTCTGTACAGTTTGCATTAGGTGTAAGTGGATTACCTTGGCTGTCAGTAAAACCGTAACTGCCTGCATTACTTCCGCCCTGAGTGGTTGAATTACCGTTACCATCAACTGGGTCTGCTAAATAAGGTGGGATCCAATCACCACGGCCTGAGTTTTTGTGATAATAAGGATTTATTGTTAACAACGCGGTTGGCGAAATAGCGTATTCAAACTTTAAATAGCCTAAGGTGTTTTCGCGGTGTGTGCCCCAACCTTCTGCAAACATTTGGTCAAAATGCGGCACCCCTGTCCAATTCCATGTTAAGTGGTCCCAATCTGGGTTTTGTTCAAACTGCTCTACACTGACACTGTTATAATTTGTTTCGCTTACATCATCGTACGACACACGACCCGTGAGCGTTAACCTATCAAACTCAGAAACAAATTTTGCTTCAATGTGCTGATTATCTTTACCGCCATTACTGCCATCACCAATCCAACGACTGGTATCGGTTTGTGAATAGCTCACATACGCTTGGGTATTATTAAAAATAGTGCCGGTTTCTTGCTTAATAAAATAGCGACTAGCGTTATGATCGCCTACTGTATAGGCAAATGTGGTGCCTTTTTCATGGCTTGGCTCTTTACTAACAAAGTTAAACGTACCGCCTAATGCCTCAAGCGATGCAGAGCCAATATTTGAAGTGCCTTGGCCTACTTCAACAGTGGCTAAGTTTTCACTGTCTAGGTAACGGTTTGCTTTAGCACCACCACCATAGTTAGAGCCGCCATTAGGTATACCATCAATCGTCATACCTAATTGTTGCTGGTTACCGTCAATACTAAAACCACGCATAGTAATAGTGGTAGACCAATCATCGCCGCCAAATGCATCGCCTTCATTTATGCTAATACCAGGCAGGTTATCAATTACTGACAACACACTCGATACCGAGCTTTGTTGCTCCATCATAGCCGGTTCAATTACATTACTTGCGTAGCTTGTAGGCTTTGCAACCACAGTGACTTCTTCTATTTCATTGTTATTCGCATAAGCAGATGTTGATAAAGCCAAGGCGATTGCCGCACTCAAAATTGATTTATTTGTTAAAGCGTACATTGTTGTCCCGTTTGGTTTTAGTTATAGAGATGATTATTAAAACGGGGACAGTGTATTTTTTAACTATGACAACTAGGGTGAATTTTATTGACAGTGAGGTTAAACAAATATGAGTAAATTATGACAAAAAAATATCAAAAAAAAGGCACTCATCATTACGCATGAATGCCTGCTTATAAGCTATAAATTAGCCTTTAAAACAATTTTGCCAGCATTTCGCCGTCATATTCAACGAGCTCTTCGCCATTTTTAATTCTGCTTATATAGTCTGGGTTGGCAATGAGTGGACGACCAATAGCTATTAAATCAAACTGATTGTTATTGATGGCCTGTTTCGCACTTTCAAAGCGGTAACTACCTACACCCACTAACGTACCTTTGTAGCCTGCACGTAAAAATTCAGACGTTGATTTACCTTCAAGTGAGTCAAAACGCATGCTGTCGTCAAAAATACCGCCGTGTAAATAGGCTAATTTACGCTTTTCAAGCTCAGGTAATAAGTAATCAAACACGGCTTTATCTCGGCTATCTTCACTCATATTAAAATAGCCACCCGGTGACAAACGCATTGCAGTGCGCTCGTTACCCACCACGTCAATAACTGCATCGGTTACTTCTAGTGCAAAACGTGACATGTTTGCTGGCGTTTGGCCGTAATCGTCTTCACGTTCATTAGCCGCATAATGTAAAAATTGATCAATTAAGTAACCGTTTGCACCGTGAATTTCGATGCCATCAAAACCCGCTTCCATCGCATTCTCTGCCGCTTTAGCATAATCAGCCACTAAGCTTTTAATGTCATCTTTAGTCACTGGCTTTGGCGTAACATAAGTCAAATCGCGCATACGCGGAACCGTTCCATCAACTCTAATCGCAGAGGGTGCCAACACGTCTCCACCAAAAAAGTGAGGGTGCGCTACACGGCCAACATGCCAAAGTTGTGCAAACATTTTTCCGCCATTTGCATGAACGGCGTCGGTTACTTTTTTCCAACCTTGAATTTGCTCACTGGTAAATAACCCTGGCGTGTTTGGATACCCTTGCGAGTCGGCACGAATAATAATTGCTTCACTTATAATTAAGCCTACATCAGCACGACGCGCGTAGTAATCTACCATTGCTTGAGTGGGTACTAAATTGTCATCTGCCATACAGCGGGTTAAGGGCGCCATAAGTACACGGTTTTGCATTTCAATGCTGTTGTTTAATTTAAATGGTGAAAGTAAGTTAATCGACATTATATTTGATCCTTATCTTGAATATACGTTCAAGATAAGGGCATTTGAATGAATATTCAAGTATAATTTTGAAACTTTGCTCAAGATTGCGTAAACTGCTTTACCTGAGCTCAGCTTAAGGTAGGATTATTGTTGAGAGTTCGGATCGCGACTAACCAAAAGAGTTATTATGAGAACTGCGGAATTTGATAAAGAGTTTGTTCTTCGCCAAGCCATGGCCATGTTTATGCTTCATGGTTATGCAAAAACCAGCATGCAAAAGCTTACTCAAGCTACCCATTTGCATCCAGGTTCGTTATATGGTGCATTTGGCAATAAAAAAGGGTTATTTTTAGCCGCAACTGAGCAATATCAAACCGATCGTAATAATCAATTTACCGCCCTGTTTGAGCAAAGCGACCGTATTTTAGATACGCTGAAACAATACCTTAATATCATTGTGCAAGAATGCATTGACGGCGAGGCAACCAAAGTATGCTTGCTCACAAAAAGCATTAGCGAGGTGGAAGGTAATGATGCGCAAATTTGCCAAGTACTGCGTACTAATTTAAACGCCTACGAGCACGCTTTTGCACAGCAACTACAAAAAGCAATTGATAATAAAGAAATTACCAGTGACCGTAGCGCTATTGAGCTGGCACGATTTTGTGTTATGGGTATTTATGGTTTACGCACTTACGCATTAACAAATCAAGACCCTGAAGCACTCAATCAATTAGCCAATGAATTACTAGCAGCCATTAGCTGAATTTTATTTTAAAACGCAGCATAAACCTGCTGTTGTATATTTCACAGTGAAAGAGAGCCAAAAATGACCACTGACAATCTATCAAAGCAACACGATGAAATTTTAGGCCTTGGTGCAAAAAAACGACTCGCCTATTTATACGACACCGTGCAGCAATATAAGCAAGTGTGGATTTTAAACGATGACGACGGCTGCGTCATGCTCACTAACGAAGACGACGATTGTGTACCCGTGTGGCCAACCCGCGAGTTTGCACAAGCTTGGGCAACGGGCGAATGGCAAGGCTGCACTCCAAAAGCAATCCCAATAAGCGATTGGTTTAGCCGCTGGACGCCAGGCCTTGAAGAAGATGATTTACTAATTGCAGTGTTCCCTACTGAAGACGACGACGGCACCATTTTATTTCCTGATGAATTTCAATCGCAGCTTGGCGCAAAACAAAATAAATATTAAAACTTAAAGCCATTTTAGAATGAAATGGTTTGTAATATTCCCCCAGGGCAAACGGGTAAAAAACATACAAGTACTTTTTGATCATTTGACCGATCCTAATGATCGTGGTTTATAATAGTCTTTGCCTGTACGAAACATGAAAGAAACGACTATCAGCCAAGCTTTTAATCAACTAACCGATCCAAGAAACTCTGCCAGTGTCCGCCATCCACTTATTAATATTCTGAGTATCGCTATTTGCGCTATTATCAGCGGTTGCAATAATTTTAACGAGATAGAAGAATACGGAAAGTCAAAAGTAAAGTGGTTACGGAAATTTTTAGACCTGAAAAATGGTATTCCTAGTCATGACACTTTTAATGACGTACTCAATCGCCTCAACCCAACTGAATTTAATAGCGCATTTACCAAATGGGTCACTGAAATAAGTAAGAATAAAGAAGGAGTGATTGCTCTGGATGGTAAAGTAATGCGCCGTACATTAGATAAAGCCTCAGGTATGCCCGCAACTCACTTAGTCAGTGCATGGTCTGTTGAGAATAATTTTTGTTTAGGACAAGTTAAGGTTGCTGATAAATCGAATGAAATAACCGCTATCCCCATTTTGCTTGAGCTCCTTGACATAAAAGGAGCAACAATTACAACAGATGCCATGGGATGCCAGTATAAAATCGGTGAGCAAATAATCTCTAACGAGGGTAACTATGTGCTTGGACTTAAGGGGAATCAAGGGGAGATTTATAATGACGTTAAACTACATTTAGATACCCAGCTCAACACGCAATTTAAAAATATCCCACACAGCGTGCATCGTTCACTAAATGGTGATCACGGGCGAATAGAAAATAGAGAGGTTTGGTTAACGACAGAAGTAGATTGGTTGGTAGCACGACATCCACGATGGAAAAGCTTAAAAAGTATTGCCGTAATATGCTCAACACGAGAGGTAAATGGTGTAAGTTCGAATGAGAAGCGGTATTATCTTAGTAGCCATAAAGATAAAGACGCTGCATTTATTGCTGATGCTATCCGTAGTCATTGGCATGTGGAGAATAAATTACATTGGCAACTCGACGTTAGCTTTAATGAAGACCAAAACCGTTTACGCAGTGGGTATGCAGCTCAAAACATCGCGTTAATTAATAAAATAGCACTTAATCTATTGAAGAACGAAAAAAGTGCAAAGGTTGGAGTGAAAAGCAAGCGCTTGAAAGCGGGTTGGGATAATGTTTATATGATGAAAGTGCTAACCGTTGGGCTAACTGTATAAAATCAACCCGTTTGCCCTGAATATTTCCCTCACATTACTTTAAAGCCTACTTTATAACCATTGCATAAAAAGGTAGGCTATCTCTAAATAACTCATCGCAGTTAACTACAACTTTATCGCAACCTAAGTATAGTTACTTTTAAGTCAACGTATTCTTAAGCTAACAATTTTAAGTCATTACACGTTACAACAAAAAGAGAACGTATCTATGAAAACTTTAATCGCCACAGCAATAAGCTCTGCGTTTTTACTTTCGGGCTGCTCTGAGCCGAATACAAATAGCACACAACAAACTACACAACAAACTGTGTCAACACATGCTCAACACGCTAAAAACCCATTATTAACAAAAAGTACATTGCAATACGAAACACCAAATTTTGATGTCATTAAAGATGAGCACTTTTTACCTGCTTTTAATCAAGGTATGGAAGAGCAAATGGCGCAGGTACAATCAATTATTGATAACAAAGCCTCCGCCACTTTTGAAAACACCATTGTGGCACTTGAGCAAAGTGGTGAACTGCTAACGCGCACCAGCAGCATTTTTTACAACCTTGCAGGTTCTAGTTCAAACCCAGAGCGCCGTGAGCTACAAAAAGAGCTAGCACCTAAATTAGCGGCTCATAATGACAACATTTATCTAAATGATGCGTTATTTAAAAAAGTAGCCGCTCTTCATGAAAAAACAGAGTCATTAGAATTAACAAAGCTTGAATCACGCTTACTCGATGTGTACTACAAACGATTTGTTCGTTCGGGCGCTAAACTTAACGACGAACAAAAACAACAAATACGTGATATAAACTCTTCACTTTCGAGCTTAACGACCAAGTTCTCACAAAACTTATTAGCACTGAGCAAAAGTAACGTTATTCTCGTTAAGGACAAGAAAGAGTTAGCTGGCTTATCAGCAGGTCAAATCGAACAATTTGCTAACGCCGCAACAGAAGCGGGCCACGAGGGACAGTATTTAATTAAAATTACCAATACCACTCGTCAGCCTGTTTTAGCATCGTTAAAAAACCGTGATTTACGTGAAAAAGTATGGCGTGCATCTTCTGAGCGTGCACTTGATGGCGAATTTAGTAACCGTGACATTGTTGCACAACTGGTGCAATTAAGAGCACAAAAAGCAAAACTACTAGGCTACGACAGCTGGGCTGATTTTGGTTTAGAATCGCAAATGGCTAAAAAACCACAAGCCGTATTTGATATGTTTGCCAGCATGGTGCCAAGGCTAACGCAAAATGTAGCAGCAGAAGCCGCCGATATTCAGGAAAAAATTAATGCATCAGGTGAGCAGTTTGAGCTACAACCATGGGATTGGCTATATTACGCCGAACAAGTACGCCAAGATAAATACAACCTTGATGAAAATGCAGTAAAAGAATACTTTGAGTTTAACCGTGTATTAGAATACGGTGTATTCTTTACTATGAATCGTTTATACGGCATTACATTTAAACCACGTACCGATTTACCTGTGTATCACCCAGATGTAAAAGCCTATGAAGTGTTTGATGCAAACGGTGAAAGCTTAGCTATTTTCTTTGCCGATTACTTTGCCCGCGAAGGTAAACGTGGCGGCGCATGGATGAGCTCGTTTGTTAAGCAATCTGGTTTACATGCTCAAAAGCCTGTAGTTGTTAATGTGATGAACATTCAAAAAGGCGCAGAAGGTGAGCCAACACTTATCAGCTATGATGAAACAACCACTATATTTCATGAAATGGGGCATGGCTTGCACGGCATGCTTTCTAAAGTAAAATTTCCAACGCTATCTGGTACATCAGTTTCAAGAGACTTTGTTGAGTTTCCATCAACGTTTGAAGAAGATTGGGCAATGCACCCAGAAGTGATTGCAAACTACGCTAAACATTACAAAACCAGCGAACCCATTCCAGAGCAGTTACTTGAAAAAGTAATTCAGTCACGTAGCTTTAACCAAGGTTTTGATACCCTAGAATACGTATCAGCTGCTTTACTCGATATGGAGTGGCATTCATTACCGGCAGATGCGCCACAACAAGATATTGAAGAATTTGAGCAAAATGTACTAACAAAGCATGGTGTTAACGTGCCATTTGTACCACCTCGTTATAAGTCAGCGTTTTTCTCTCATTCTATGGGCGGCGGTTACTCAGCAGGCTACTATGCCTACATGTGGAGTGAAATACTTGCAGCCGATGCATTTGCTTATGTACAAGAGCAAGGCGGTCTAAAACGCGAACTAGGCGACAAATACCGCAAAGAAATTTTAGAAGTTGGTAACTCACGTGACCTTATGCAATCGTATAAAGCATTCAGAGGCCAAGAGCCAGACACCTCAGCGTTATTAAAACGCCGTGGTTTAACCGCAACGGTTGAATAACAAGCAGCTATAAGAAAGCTTGATAACAATATCGTTATCAAGCTTTTTTACACACCAAACGTAGGTCGGTTAAGTGGCGAAGCCACGCCACCCGAAAAAATAAGCCACAAACAACCCAGCATTCGACCTTATCATTAACCAATAAACTGTGACATATAAACACAATTTTAATGTCATACCAAAAAGGCTAAATTACACTCTAACATCGTCGGATGGCGCCTCTGACTTATCCAACATCGTCGGATGGCGCCTGCGGCTTATCCAACCTACGTTTATGATGCTTATTGTTTAATTGTTACCACACCAGTTGCGGTTATAAATGCCTGCTGCAACCGCGTTATGAAAACTTGAATAAGGCCAATCAACAACACGCTCAACCAAACCATGCTAAAGAGGGTTAAAATGTACATAATTTACATGGTGCCAATAATCACGCTCATCAGCAATGGTATGCTCCCAAAAACGACGTTGCCAAATGCCTCGTTCATTTTTATGAATGCGTGCATCTGACAAGTATTCTTTTTTTGGCAGCGTCTTAGAAAAACGCTTTTTTATTTCACGCCAACGCCCCGAATAATCGCAATCACCCTCGGGTAAAGTTAACACTGCATGCATATGATCAGGTAATACAACCCACGCATCAATATAAAAAGGTTTATGTTTTTTCACCCAGCGCACAGATTCACGCAATAAATCAATGTGATCAACCAATAATGATTTATTACGATCCAGCAAATTAACAGTGAAAAAATACGTCCCACCCGCTTGATAATTTCGACGATACCGCACAAAACCTCCATGTAAAAAACGTAGGTTGGTTAAGTGGCGAAGCCACGCCACCCAACAAACAAACATACATAACAAAACCACGCCCGCAAAACACGAACAAACACAAAATATACCCGACGTTCAGCCGTAAGTCAGCGGCTTGTTTTAAAACTTCATTTTCGGTTATGTTATTGGTTAATTCACGTCCGGTCATTTAACATCCTTGTTCTTATTTTTATAAATAGGTTATAACTCGCCTGCAAAGGCTTTTTGGCTTAGTGAGTTAAAAATATCGTTAGCGCTTTGCGATGAATGAATATTTTTACTAATAATTAACTCTATTTGATTTACTATTTGATCGAATCTAATTTGCTTAGAAATACCTGGCAGTGGAATAGAGATTTGCAATAAATCGACTTTAGTTAAACTCGGGATCGTTACTGCTTTATTTAATCGTTCAAAATCGAAGAACTTACAAAACCAATATAAATAATTAAATGATAGTATCGACGGTTCAGGTACTAAACCAAATGCTGTATCTACATTCCAAAAATTTTCTTTGACTAGAATTGGTTTATTTATATTACCTTTACGACCAATAATTACACTATTTCTTGGTGTTAAATAATCTGATGCTCGTCCCATTTCTCCGCCGGAGCCCATGATTGGGTATGCACCATTTTTTGATAACACTGCTTTTTGATTTTTTCCATTAACAATACTTAATGCATCTTTCCATGATTTAACTTCCCACCCCTTTGGGTTAGTCACAGGATCGCCAAACATGTCTAGGAAGACGCTGCGTAGGAAGTCGTCGGCGAGTTTAATGGCTTGTTGGCGTTTGCGGCGGATGGCATCAGCTTTATCTAAAATCGCGGCAATGCGTTTTTGCTCATCTAGTGGTGGTAATGGGATTTTTAAATCCTTCAAAAAATCTGAAGGAACCCTTTCTTGACCAGCACTACCAGACATATTTCGCTCACCTAAATGACGAAACCTTTTATTCCAAACCAAATAAAATAAATACTTACCATCAAGCTTTTCTATATTGGCTCTAATTACATGAAACTCTGTTGTACCAAAACCTATTTGAGTTTCTAGATTATCAAGAAACGCGGCCTTACCATTTTCAAAGCATGGAGTAATTTTAGCTATTACAACGTCACCTTTTTCAAAATAGGTAAAGCCTTTTCGAGTTTCACCCAAAATTCGTTTTTCTTGCGCTAGAATTTGACCTTGCTCTGAAATCGATGCCATTGGTAAAAATGTGACCAGTTGGGCCTCGTCAATATTTTTAGGTAATCTAGGGTTAATCTCAGCTATTTCACTTAACTTAACAACCGGCCAACTCACAACATCCCCTCCAGCTCTTTTAGATCAGCCAGTATTTCATTTTCTAAGCTCACTAGTTTACCTAAAATCTCTTTTGGCGGATCTTAGCTTTCTTCTTCATACACCACTTCTTTGTAGCGGTTTATTGAAAGGTCGTATTTATTAGCGATAATTTCATCTTTACTGACGAGGAACGCTTTTTGGGTTTTGTCTTGCCATGTATTTAATGCATTTGTTTTGGTTGACGCATTTATATTGGCAGCTTTATTGTCGGAAAGCTTTTCGTCGGGCTTTTCGTCGGAAGGCGCGCCCACGGCGCTTTTCCGACCTACGTATTGTTTGTACTGTGCTATTAGATCGGGTAAGTCGTTGGCTTTTATTGGGGTGCGCTTATCGTCAAGGCTAAAGCCATCGGCTTGTACGTCGTAAAACCATACGTGGTCGGTGCTGCCGCCTTTGGTGAATATAAGTATGGCGGTTGAAACACCGGCGTAGGGTTTAAACACGCCGCTTGGCAGTGAAATTACCGCTTCTAGCTGGTTGTTTTCCACCAGCATTTGGCGCAGTTGTACGTGCGCTTTTGATGAGCCAAAGAGTACGCCATCAGGCACGATAGTGGCCGACTGCCCGCCTATTTTTAGCATGCGCTCAATCAGGGCCACAAATAGCAACTCGGTTTTTTTGGTTTTTACTTTGCGTAATAACTCAGGGCATACGTCTTCTTCGTCTAGGCTGCCTTTAAATGGCGGGTTGGCGAGTATTATGTCAAAGCCTTCTTTGGCCTTTTGCGGGTAGTGCTCTTTAAAGTTTTGGCTTAGGGTATCTTGATAATGAATGCCCGGTTGTTTAATGCCGTGCATTACTAGGTTCATAGCGGCTACGCGTAGCATAGTGGCGTCAAAATCAAAGCCGTTGAACATATTTGTATCTATGTGGCTGCGCTGCGCTGGGGTTATTAAATCACCTGAGTAGAGCAAGTTTTCAAGCGGTTTGCCGCTGTCGTCACATTACACGTTGCCATTTACATCAAGCACTGGCTCGCGGTCGATGCCCTCGGTTGATGTGTATTTTTGCAATAGGTATTCGTAACTCACCGATAAAAAGCCATCGGTGCCGATTGATGGGTCACAAATTTGACTGGTAACGTCTGGGTCCATCATTTCTACCATGGCGCGTATTATGTGCCGCGGGGTTCTAAATTGGCCGTTTAGGAGAATTAAGCAGTCCTTCATCATACTGTTGTAGCCATAAGAAGGTTTGCGTGTAACTGGCAATTATATCTACTAGCCCTGCACCAAACTCACTGTTTTGTGGCAAAACAGCAATACGTTTAACGAGTTGTAATGCGTTAGCTAGCTCTGTTGCATTTTGTGTTAATCGCTCTTGATTTAAGGTGTAGCCTTTTAATAAATGCTGCTTTAACGTTTTAGTCGCCCATTGGCGAAAGCGCGTTGCTTGGGTTGAGTTAACGCGATAGCCCACAGATATGATTGCATCAAGGTTGTAGTGTTTAAGCCTACGCTTAACTTGTCGCTTGCCTTCTTGACGAACTACCGAGAAATCCTCGGTAGTTGAGCTCTCGTCAAGCTCAGCCGATTGATATATATTTTTTAAGTGTAAGCTAATGTTGTCGGTTGATGTCTTAAACAGCTCAGCAAGCTGAGATTGCGACAACCAGATACTTTCTTGCTGCACTTGCACTGCTAACTGTAGGCTGCCATCTTCATTTTGAAACACTTCTACTTGATTAGCCATTTACAGCCTCACCTGTTTTTCAACTGATTGGGTTTTATCGCCCAATTCTACATCAAACTGCTTAATAAACTGCTCTATTACGTCGGCTTGTTGCTGGCTAAATACGCCGTCTAGCCCCATGTCGTGTATTTGGGTAAAAGGTGCCTCGTAAAGCTGGGCTATTTCAATTGCGCCGTGGCGAATTAGGTGGTTTTTTAACATACCAATAAAGCGTTGTTGCTTGGCATTTACATGGGTGTGTATTTGCTGCACAAAGGTGGTAAAGCTCTGCTCTATGGCGTTTTTATCCATACCGACTATGGTACGCAATATTTTATCAAGCGTCGCGGTTGATTCGGGAAAAAACTCTTTTAATGCTGAGAGATCCCCACGAATTTAGCCTAAATTATCAATTTGTATAGTCAGAAGTGACAACTGGCTATACACATAAATAATGAACTGCCCATCAGGCTCATACCTAGGATCATCAACCACTTCTTTGCCAAGATAAATATAGGACAATACTCGTCGTTTTTTCTCTGTATTCGCTTGTAATGCCGCATCCCCTTGTTGTGCCGACACGGTGTACCCTATGCACCATAAGACAAACAACATTAACGCCGCTATGAGCAATAAATTATCAAACCTTTCTGCGCTTCTTGAATTTGCAAAGGCTAAACTAATGCCAAGTTTTGCATTCTTAGTGTCTCTGAAACTTTCTTCTATTTGCATACGTTGTTTATATAAAGTCACAATCCGTTGAGGCTTATCTGTAAATTGTGTAGGTAAATTAAACACAAGTAGCCAAGGCTCTTTGGCCTTTTGTTGTTGGTATTTAACCGTTGTACATTGAGATTGCCCACCCCGTTTTTTGATTTTTTTACGTCCCTTGTTTTTCCCTCTAAACAAAACACCTTGGCACGCGAAACGAACTGTTTTTCCGTAGTAAATATGTGTCAGAAGGTGTGGTTTACCTGTTGCTTGCTCAAACCATGATTTACAATTTCGCCATGTCTCAAGGTCGCTAGATAAGGTCACATTGCCTCTGACGCGCCCAAGCCAATACCAGCCTTTATCTTCTATGGCTTTAAACCATGGCGTTCTAAAAATAGCATCAGATAAAATAATAGGCTGACAATCTGCAGGTAAACACTGTGCCAAGCTATCGAGTAAGTGTTGATGAGCCGCTTCGGTATTTAATTCGCTTTCAGGATACACTTTTTCATAGAGCGTTAACGCTCTTCCCCCCATTGGTATGCTTGCCCTGAGCACTTGAAATATTTCGCCGCCATTAATAGGTGACCAGTCAACGATAATAAGTGGGTGTTGTTGCTGGCCTACTAAGCATTCGGTCATATGTTCATAGAAACAAAGACGTTCTTGATGCAGGTTAGCATTACCAATCAAACGGTCTGCGCGTTTAATATCATGTTTTTTATCGGTATTAGAAAATGATTTTAATCCGCGGCCTAGGTAAGTGACAGTAACGCGCTGATCACGCAAGCCTGAGTTAACAAACGTAAAGACTGTATTTAAACGTGTTTTATGAATTTCAGGGTAGGCAATGGCAATATCTTTGTGTAATATTTCGGTGGCTTTCATGATTATGAGTGAGTTTTTTTATAGTGAAAAAATTTGATCACAAATAATCATGAGAGTCTACCATTAATTTTTATTTTGTGGGGATTCGTCAGCTTTTAATGTATTTAAATCTACACTTGGGTTTTGTGTATGCACTAACGAGCTTAATTGCGCTAAGTCGGCTTCGGTGACTTGTTCGCCGTTGCGAATTTTTTTAAGTACGCTGTCGGTTTCAAATAACGGGGTGAGTGTTTTTTCAACCTCTTGGCGATATATTTGATAATCGATAGAGACTATTTTTGTCAGCCTGTCGGTTTCTTTAATTTGATTTTCGTCTTCTTTTATATCAAGTACAAAATCACTTGTTGGCGGCGTTATGCTTTTATTACGCAGGTGTATAACGTGTTTTAACCCTATGAATTAGCTATTATAAACCTTAAAGTGTTTCATCTTAAGCTTATTCAACACCTTTGGCTTATCCAACATCGTCGGATGACGCCTTTACCTTATCCAACATCGTCGGATGACGCCTTCGGCTTATCCAACCTACGTTTATAATATGGGTGTAGGTTGGTTAAATGGCGAAGCTACGCCACCCAACAAAAATAACAAAATCACGTCACTTGTCAAAAATAGCCAACTCATTGATTTTAATTTATTACAGGCACAAAAAAGACGCCTTGAGACGTCCTGATATAGAATAATGGTGGAGAGAGAGGGATTCGAACCCTCGTTAGGGATTAACCTAAACACACTTTCCAGGCGTGCGCCTTCAGCCACTCAGCCACCTCTCCACAATGTTGCACTGCAACAGCGCGCTATAGTATGAAATACACTTGCTTGGTGCAAGGCCTTTTTAATATCTGGCTTTTAACTGCTCACTAATCAAACATTATAACTATTTTAAGCACAAAAAAGGTTACTGAGCCTCAGTAACCTTTTTATTAATAATAACATGTTAGTCGTTTTATTATTTTGCCATGTTGGCTGTAAAGTCAAGCATGCGGTTTAATGATTTAAGTGCGCCTTCGCGTAAGTCCATATCGACAAATACTTCTTTGCCGCTGGCATCAATTAAGGCTTCCTCGATTGCTTGTAAGCCGTTCATTGCCATCCATGGGCAGTGAGCGCAAGTTTTACAGGTAGCACCTTCTCCGGCCGTTGGCGCTTCAAAAAACTCCTTTTCAGGGCATAGTTGCTGCATTTTATAAAAAATACCGCGATCGGTAGCGACAATAAACTTTTTGTTGCTCATTGTTTGCGCCGCTTTAATTAGCTGGCTAGTAGAGCCAACGGCATCGGCAAGCTCAACAATTTCAGCCGGTGATTCTGGGTGTACCAATACGCCCGCATCGGGATGCAGTACTTTAAAGTCTTTTAGAGCTTTGGTTTTAAATTCATCATGCACGATACATGCGCCGTTCCACATGATCATGTCGGCACCGGTATTTTTTTGGATATACGCACCTAAGTGTTTATCAGGGCCCCAAATAATTTTTTCACCTTGCTCATCTAAGTGCTCAACTATTTCAAGTGCACACGATGAAGTTACAATCCAATCAGCGCGCGCTTTTACGGCTGTAGAGGTGTTGGCATATACCACCACTTTTCGATCTGGGTGTTGGTCGCAAAACGCTGAAAACTCATCCACTGGGCAGCCAATGTCTAGCGAGCAGGTTGCTTCAAGGGTTGGCATAACTACGGTTTTGTTAGGCGTTAAAATTTTAGCGGTTTCCCCCATAAAACGTACACCCGCGACGATAATTATATCGGCTTGATGCCTAGCGCCAAAGCGGGCCATTTCCAGTGAGTCGGCTACACAGCCGCCGGTTTCTTCAGCAAGGGCTTGAATTTCAGGATCAGTGTAGTAATGAGCAACAAGGACTGCATTTTTCTGTTGCAGTAATTGTTTTATACGCGCTTTATATTCGCCTTTTTCGTCTTGTGTTAACGGTGCCGGCTTAGGAGGAAAAATATAACCTTCAGGCATAATAGTTTGAGCTAAACTCATGTTCTCGACCACTTTATTTACAGTGCAATTAGTGGCGCAAATTATACGAGAAACCAACACTAAATAATAGCGGTGTAATAAGTCGGTTTATAAATAAAAATAGAGGATATGCTAAGAAATATTTTATTTGAGGAAAGCTGTACCAGAAGTGGTGGGTCATGATGGATTTGAACCATCGACCAATTGATTAAAAGTCAACTGCTCTACCAACTGAGCTAATGACCCGCTCTGGTTTACTTAAAAGTAAGGCTGCGTAAATCCGCCGATTATAACTAATGTAATAAAAGATGGTGGGTCATGATGGATTTGAACCATCGACCAATTGATTAAAAGTCAACTGCTCTACCAACTGAGCTAATGACCCACTCTATAATTTATTAATACTTTGCGTAAATCCGCCGATCATAACCACTTTAATAAAAAGTGGTGGGTCATGATGGATTTGAACCATCGACCAATTGATTAAAAGTCAACTGCTCTACCAACTGAGCTAATGACCCGCTCTGGTTTACTTAAAAAGTAAGGCTGCGTAAATCCGCCGATTATAACTAATTTAATAAAAAATGGTGGGTCATGATGGATTTGAACCATCGACCAATTGATTAAAAGTCAACTGCTCTACCAACTGAGCTAATGACCCGCTTTATTTTTTATTAGTACTTTACGTAAATCCGCCGATTGAAACCATTCTGACTAACAATGGTGGGTCATGATGGATTTGAACCATCGACCAATTGATTAAAAGTCAACTGCTCTACCAACTGAGCTAATGACCCGCTCTATGTTTTATCAAAACTCTACGTAAATCCGCCGATTAAAGACCATATTATATTAACAATAAAATGGTGGGTCATGATGGATTTGAACCATCGACCAATTGATTAAAAGTCAACTGCTCTACCAACTGAGCTAATGACCCGCTCTTTTTGTCGCATTTTGAGTGGGGATACCATTCGTTTGCTGCGGGCGCTTATAATACTTATTTATAAAATGAGTGCAACCGAAATTGTCTCTTTTTTTTAGTTTTTATGTTTAGTTGAGCAAATTTAGACCGCTTATGACAAAAAGCAGTCTAATCAAGCATCAACTTTTATTTTGATAGGCGCTCTGTGGCTAATTTAGCAGCTGTTGTACTTGGGTACTGATTGATTAGCTCATTGAGCGTTTTTTGTGCATCAGCCTTTAAACCTTGATCTTGTAAAAGTGTGCCAAGTTTTAACATCGCATCAGGGCGTTTATTTGAATTAGGAAATTCGTTAACAACTATTTTAAAATGCTCAGCCGCTTTTACGCCGTCATTCTTAATCGTTAATAGTTGCCCCAGCCAATAATGGGCATTTGAGGTATACACAGAATTTGGATACGTTGTTAAGAACGCTTGAAATTCTGGAATAGCTTGATCATAGCGTTTATCTTTCATTATAAGCGCAACAGCACGTTCGTATGCTTCGTTTTCAGATAAGTCACTACTAAAGCTCTGTTCGCTACTTGGCTGCGTGTAATCTGTTGTAGACGGCTTAGCATACGCTTGACTAACACGGTTTTCTATTTCTTGATAAAGCTCGCGTTGGCGCTGTAGTACTTTTTCAAGTTTATAACTTTGCTCTTCAGTTACACCTCGAATTTGGCTCACTTCATCTTGTAATAAGTTAAGCTGTTGCTGTAACTCTACTTGTAAAAAGTTACGTTGTTGCATTATATTTTCAAGCGTTGCTAAACGCTTTTCAATACTCGACTGTGAATTTGCAGCTTCTGAAACAGGAGCGGGAGCAGCCAAAATTTGGGTGCTCCCGCTCAATATCATGGCTGCCAAAATAATTTTCGGCTTCATAATATCTCTTAATTAGTAAACGAGTACCGCACGGCGGTTTTTTGCGAAAGCTTCTTCATTGCGAGTCTTAACCATCGGTTTTTCTTCACCGTAGCTAACTACTGACATTTGGCTTTGAGAAACACCTAAGCTTTGTAGATATTTTTCAACGGCTTGTCCACGGTGTTCACCAAGGGCAATATTATACTCTGGCGTACCGCGCTCATCTGCGTGGCCTTCAATTAACACTTTAACTGAAGGATTTTTAACTAAAAACTCGGCATGTGCACGAAGAAGATCTGTATATTTACTTTCAACCGTCGCCTTATCGAAATCAAAGTAGATGATTTGCTCTTGACGAAGTGCTTCGTATTTTTGACGAAGTTGCTCTTCTGCTTGTTGCTCTGGCGTCATTGTTGCTACTTCAACTGTATCAGTTGTTTGACCAACAGTTGTTTGGTTAGACTGGTTAGCTGCATTTTCGTCGATATCTGAAGATGAGCTACACGCTGCTAGTGTCATTACTGGCACAGCAATTAGCAGGCCTTTAAGTATTTTGTTAAGTTGCATTGAGTAGATTCCTATTTTGAGTAAACCAGCAATTATTACTGTAAATATGGCGACCAAGCCGGTGCCTTTACTTGTCCATCAAGCACAGGTAAACGTGCTTTAAAACGGCCGTCCATCGATACTAGCGCAAGTACCTGTTTATTATTATGGAGTGTGCTGTATATAATCATCGAGCCATTTGGCGCTATGCTCGGTGATTCGTCAAGGCGAGTTCGAGTTAAAACTTGAAACGCACCTGTAGCCAACTCTCTCTTAGCAAGATGATACTGTCCGTTAGTACGGTTTACCATCACTAATTCTTTTCCATCTGGCGAAATAGAGCCCGCAAGGTTCATGTCACCGTCAAAGGTTAATCTTTGAGATCTGCCAGTTTTTAAATTTAACTTATAAATCTGAGCATTACCACCCCTTTCAGAGGTAAATACTATATCTTCACCATTTGGGTACCACGAAGGTTCGGTATCAATACTGCGATGGCGTGTTAACCGCGTCTCTTTACGTGTTAGTAAATCTAGTAGGTAAACCTCGGTTGCACCTGTTTTATCTTTAGAAAGCACCAACAGTAACTTTTTACCATCTGGCGAGAACTGCGGCGCACCATTGATGCCTTTGTAACTTGTGATGAGTTCACGTTTACCAGTATAAATGTCTTGAATGTAAATTTGGCTTTGGCGATTTTCAAACGTTACATAAGCTAATTTAGTGCCATCAGGTGACCAGTTAGGCGACATTAATGGCTCTTTTGAGCGCAATAATACTTGCTCGTTAAAGCCATCGTAGTCAGCAACCACTAACTGATAAGGCTTTTCATCGGTGTCACGTACAATAACATAGGCTATTTTTGTTAAAAATGCGCCTTTTTCACCCGTTAATTTTTCATAAATAACATCACTGATGCGGTGTGAGTATCGACGAAAGCCAGTTTCGCTAATAACACTTTGGCGCGCCTCTAAAATGTGATCTTGGTTTTGAATCAGTTTACCGTTACTCATCATTTGTGTTTCACCACCGGTAATTTGGCCGCGAATAACATCAACTAACTCATAACGTACTAAATAACGCCCGTTAGTTTGCTGCTCTACCTCACCGACTAACACCGCTTCTACACCTTGGTTAACCCAAGCGCCATAATCAATATCGCCGTCTTTGTGTGGCTGCTGTGGCATTTGCGATACACTAACAGGCTTAAACTTACCACTGCGCATTAAATCGGCAGCAATTACATTACTTAGTTGCTGTGGAATAGGGCCAATACCTTGGTATTTAAATGGCACAATTGCAATCGGTCTTGCGCCGTCTATACCTTCAGTAATAACTATTTCAAGCGCTGCATGTGCAACGCCCTGAAATCCTAATATTAACACTAAACAGGCTATTTTAATTTTGTTAAACATGTCATCCCTTAAAACTCTGGCGCGATGGTTATATTAATATTCTTTAGTTGCTCGAATACGTCTTTATCTTTAGATACCGGTAATGTGTCGGCCATGCGAACTGCTCTTAATGCAGCCTCACACACTAACTTATCACCGCCTAACGATTTAACTTGTGTTACTAAGCCATTAAACCCAAGACGCAGATTAATGCGGCATTGCTGGTTTTTCATTTTCTCATCTATTAGTAAGTTTTGTTGAATACGCGCCATAATTAATGCACGGTATTTATCAACCTCACTCACTACTTGTTGTTGACGTATTTTATTACGTGCTGCCTGCTCTTTAGCAAGTTGCTCTTGCAATATTTGCTCTTGTAATGCTTGCTGGCGCCGGCGCTCTGCCTCTTCAGCACGTTTTTTACGCGCTTCTTCTGCTTTTTTCAGTGCGGCTTCTTCTGCTTTGCGTTTATCGGCCGCCGCTTTAGCTGCATTTTCAGATTCTTGCTTTTGTTTTTCTGCTTGCTTGGCTTTTGCTCGCTCGCGTTGTGCTATTTCGCGGGCTTTTTTAGCTTGGACTTGTGCTTCGGCAGTTTCTTTTTCTTTAGCTTTGCGCTGCTGCTCAAGCTTTTTAATGCGTCTTGCTTCTGATTCGCTTTGCTTACGAGCTTCTGCTGCACGGCGTTCTAAATCACGAATGCGTTTGTCTTCAGCGCGCTTTCTATCGTCTTCTTTTTTTCGCAATTCAGCAATTTTTTGCTCAACCTGCTTTTGATCAACAGTAACTGCAGACACGGCATTTTCTGGCTCAGGAATGGCTGCATTAAGCGTCACTTCCATTACTTTAGGTTTAGATGGATGAATGTTTGCGGATGCATACAATAAGCCCCCTAACACTAAATGCAGTAATATTGATTTGATTAACGACGTGTTCATATGACTACTTAGTCCCCTCAAAGGATTCGGTCATTAGTCCTACCGACGGTACGCCTGCGCTTTTTAAAAAGTCCATCAACAGCAACACTTCTTGATACGACACTTTCCCTGAGCCTTTTATCATTACCGGCACATCAGGATTTTTCATTAATTGAAGTTTGATCACGGCTGCTACATCAAGTGCTTCCATTGGCTCTTCAGGATCGGTGCCTATGCTCACATAATATTTACCATCGGCATCTATAGAGGCAATAATCGGCGGTGTATCTTTGGTATCAACTAAGTCTGACTCTTGCATTTTTGGTAGGTCTACTTTTACACCATGAGTGATTAACGGTGCAGTAGCCATAAATATAATAAGCAACACCAACATAACATCAATGTAGGGTACTACATTAATTTCTGCGACTGGGCGACGCTTTTTACGCTGGTACATTCGCTTGAGCCTCTATTTGGGTAGCTGCTTGACGGTGTAATATATTAGCAAATTCTTCCGTAAAGTTAATATAATGAGTTTCTATTTTTTCAACACTGTTTGCAAATCGGTTATAGGCAATAACAGCGGGAATAGCTGCAAATAAACCCATTGCAGTCGCAATTAGTGCTTCTGCTATACCGGGTGCTACCATTTGCAAGGTGGCTTGCTTTACCTCACCTAACGCGATGAAGGCATTCATAATACCCCATACAGTACCAAATAAACCGATATACGGACTAATTGAGCCGACGGTTGCTAAAAACGACAGGCTAGATTCTAATTTTTCTATTTCACGAGAAAGCGCGACTCGCATTGAGCGATGTGTACCTTCCATAACAATACCTGCACTTTGAAAGGTATTTTTTTTATGGCGTGCAAACTCTTTAAATCCTGAGGTAAATAGCGCTTCAATTCCAGATGATTGACCACTGCGAGATGAAATTTCGTTATACAATTTACTTAGGTCAACGCCAGACCAAAAACGTTGCTCAAATTTTTTGGCATTCGCTAAAGCATCAGAAATGGCTTTTTTACGCTGAAAAATAATAGCCCATGACATAACCGACATAGCAACCAACGCTAGCATTACTAATTGCACAAGCAAACTGGCTTCTAGAATTAGATCTAAAAAATTAAGCCCTGATCCCACGTTAAACTCCTAAAATAATTAAAAAACATCAAATTGATTTATTTGAGCAAGGTAACTTCGTAACACATTAGCTACCATTAAAGTTCGGCTAGTGTATCGAGTGTATTTCTTGCTGACAACGATATTACTGTGAATAGACAACAAAAAACGTTAAAAAGACAACTTTCCTCAAAATTTATTACTTAACTACTGTTTATTCAAAAATAATGCATAGGCACTCATAATCACATATACTTACGTTGACGTAATAGTAAAACTAATACCGAGCGTTAATAAGTTAATATACATAAACAAAGCATTTCATTAACTTATGGAATTAATGATTAATTAACATGCAACATTAAGTAAAGACAGTAAAGCCCCGCCATTAGTTTTTTTAATCTGAAAATATAAATTTTCTAGTTTGAACAAACTACCTCATTTCGGTATTATTTTGCCATACCGAGCTTGAGCATTAAATGAAAGCTATTTCATTAAGTCCAGTTCTTTGTAATATGATTTACTTCGTATTATTTTTTTACTTCTGAGGTTATGACCTCAACAAGTAAAACGTAGTTCCCTAGATTACTTCCTTAAACTTGTTGTTTGCCCGCATTTTTTGCGGGTTTTTTTTGCCTGCAATTTATTAAATGCCTTTAACTTAGTCGGCGCACAATAGCCTGGTATGTCTTAACGCTTGGTGAATTATGGGCAAAGTAAAAAGCCACTGTCATTAAAAGGACCGTGGCTTTAGTATTTAAGAAGCTTTCTAATTAGTCTTGCTTGGGTAGCAAGCCAAAGTGATGGTAGGCGTTATCAGAAACAATGCGACCGCGTGGCGTACGTTGAATAAACCCTTGTTGAATTAAAAACGGTTCTATAACATCTTCTATGGTTTCTTTTTCCTCGCCTATTGCTGCTGCAATATTATCAAGGCCAACGGGCCCGCCCATAAACTTTTCAATAATGGCCAGTAAATATTTTCTGTCCATATAATCAAAGCCGCTTTTATCTACATCTATCATTTCAAGTGCTTGTTGAGCAACTTGGGCATTGACCGTACCATCGGATTTAACTTGGGTGTAATCGCGCACACGGCGCAATAATCTGTTGGCTATACGCGGTGTACCACGCGAACGCTTGGCAATTTCAACCGCGCCATCACTGCAAATTTGTAAATTAAGGTAATGTGCAGAACGGGCCACAATAAAGGCTAAGTCTTCGACTGAATAAAACTCTAAACGCTGCACTATGCCAAAGCGATCGCGCAGTGGTGACGTTAACGATCCCGCACGTGTAGTTGCACCAATTAAAGTAAACGCGGGTAAATCAAGCTTGATAGAGCGTGCTGCAGGGCCTTCTCCTATCATAATATCAAGCTGATAATCTTCCATTGCTGGGTAAAGTATTTCTTCTACTTGCGGGCTTAAGCGGTGTATTTCATCAATAAAAAGCACATCGCCTTCTTCAAGGTTAGTAAGCAGTGCAGCTAAATCTCCCGCTTTTTCAAGTACAGGGCCTGAGGTGGTTTTAATATTTACATTTAATTCATTAGCCACAATATTGGCAAGTGTCGTTTTACCTAAGCCCGGCGGGCCAAATATTAATAAATGATCCAATGCCTCGCTGCGACTGCGCGCGGCTTCAATAAATATTTCCATTTGTTGCTTAACATGCGGCTGGCCACGGTAATCAGCCAATAATTTTGGCCTGATAGCACGATCTATAGTGTCTTCGTTGGTTTTTTCAGCAGCATCTATTAAGCGATCAGCTTCGATCATAATTTACTCACAGCATTGATTTTAAAGATTCTTTAATTAGAACCTCGGTCGACATATCGGGTTTACTTACTGATTTTACTGCTTTTTGCGCTTGTGGCAATTTATAACCGAGCGCCATTAACGCTGAAACCGCATCATCGGTGGCATTATTAGCTATGGTTGCATCGTAAGCAGGCTGTATAACAGCACTGTCACTATAGGGGGTAAATAAGTCATTATCCCAATTTTTTAATCGGTCTTTCATTTCGAGCACTAAGCGCTCTGCCGTTTTTTTACCCACTCCAGGTAATTTAACCAAGGCGGTGGCATCTTCATTATTCACACAACTTACAAACTGCTGCGCCGACATGCCCGACAAAATAGCGAGGCCTAATTTAGGGCCAACTCCATTGGCTTTTAACAGCTCTCTAAATAAGGCACGCTCTGTTTTGTTGTTAAAACCAAAGAGTAACTGCGCGTCTTCGCGCACTACAAAATGGGTATACACAATGACGTTGTCACCCACTTTAGGCAAATCATAAAAACAGGTCATTGGCATTTGTACTTCGTAGCCAACGCCACTCACTTCTAATAATATTTCTGGGGGCTGCTTTTCAACTAACACGCCATTTAAGCGACCTATCATTGTTATTTCCTTAGACGTCCTCTAACGGTTTTACTTGCACTACCCGCTAGTTTTATTAAGTTTTGTTCAGAGTGGGCATGGCAAATGGCAATCGCGAGCGCATCAGCCGCATCTGCTTGCGGCGTAAGCGGCAATTTTAGTATGTTTTTAACCATATGCTGCACTTGCGATTTATCTGCAGCGCCGTTGCCCACAACGGCTTGCTTTATTTGCCGTGCTGAGTATTCAAATACGGGTAAGTCGGCCATAGATGCGCCAACAATAGCAGCACCACGGGCTTGACCAAGCTTTAATGCAGAGTCGGGGTTGTGCGCCATAAATACTTTTTCTATGGCAAAGGTTTCAGGCGAAAACTGTTCTATTAACTGCGTAATACCTTGGTAAATCAGTTTAAGCCGAATAGGAAAATCGTGATCGGCTAATTTAATGCAGCCACTGCCCAAGTAGGTAAACTTAGCACCTTGATGCGCAACCACACCATAACCGGTTAAACGCGAGCCAGGATCGATCCCTAAAATTATCGCCAAACAGTACTCTCATAATGGTTATTTATTAATAATGCTAATAATGCCAGAGCACTGTATAAATTACCAGTACAAAGCAAAAACAAAAATGCCCACTTAAAAAGCAGGCATTTAGCAGTCTATTATTTTAAATTTAACCTAAAGCACGCACTAACCCCTGAGTATTTTGTTTAAGCGTTCGGGCAATCATAAAATAGCCCAAGCCTGCTACAAATACGCCACCCGCAACAGGGCCTATAATCCAAATATTAGGATGCAGCTTACCGGCTAAATCAAACATTTGTTGCTGTACAATTAACAGTGCAAGGTCACTAAAAAATGCAGCCACTAGGCCGGCCAAACCACCGAGTAATAAAAACTCATATAAAGTAGCATTTTTTATTAACCGGCTTTTAGCGCCTAAAGTACGCAGTATCACAATTTCTTGCATACGCTCACCTAAGCTTGCTTGTACCTGCGATATTAATACGAGTGCACCACACAACACCACAATCGCCAATACAAAACCTATTGCTAACGATACCTGTTCAATGGTTGATTGAATTTGCTTAACAAAGTTATCTACATCAATCGCTGTAATGGTTGGGTAAGTACGTAATAACTGGCTAAAATCACGTTTTTGCTCTGGCTCAATGCGTACCGATGAAATATACGTTGCTGGAAAGTCACTGAGTACATCGGGACTTAAAATTATAAAAAAATTGGGTTTAAGCGTGGCCCAATTTACTTTACGCACACTGGTTATTTTAGCGTCGAATGATTGTGCACCAATTAAAAACGTCAGGGTATCGCCCAGTTTAACGTCAAGACGTTCTAGCATAGACTCTTCTAGTGATGCTTCTGCAACAGCCCCGTTACCAAACCATTTACCATCAATTATGTCATTTTGAGCGGGTACATCTTCAAGCCAGGTTAAATTAAGCTCACGACCAATGCCTGAGCGGGCTTCTTCGTCTTTTTTCTCGTTGTCTTGTAGCGATACTTCCCGCGCAACGGCTTCACCATTAACCGCGTTTACTCGCCCACGAATAGTCGGGTAAAACTCAGACACCTGAATACCTTTTTGTGCTAAGTACTCGTTTACTGGCTCAAGCTCGTTTTGCGTAATGTTGACCAAAAATGCATTAGGTGCATCGCTGGGGAGTTGTGACTGCCAATCTGAAATAATGTCGTTTTTAAGCACAATTAAAAACAACAGTAATTTAATCGCTAACGAGAAACTAATTAACTGCACCGCATTAACGTTAGCACGCTTTTGAATAGACGCAATAGCCAACGACCAACTGTTACCGGGCTTTAAACCTAGTTTTCGGCCACCACCAAAAATAAGTTTGGAAATTAAAAACAGTACAGCAATCAAGGCCAGTGTAGATACAAATAAAATAAGCGTAATTTTTATATTATTGCTAAATAGCCACATTAATAAAAATACTGTGAACGCACTAAGTCCTAAATGAATTTTACTTACCGCAAGGCGATCGCCCAAATTGCGTCGTAATACTCTCAGTGGCGGAATATCAAATAAATCTAACAAAGGCTTAATAGAAAACATCACCGCACAAATAACCCCTGTGCTAATAGCAACCAGCCAAGGTTTAAAACCGGCCATGGGCAATTCAGCTCCCATACTTTTTGCCAAATAACTGGTCGCAATTTCTTGCAAGCCATAGCCGACAGCAAGACCAACAATAACCGCCATAGTGCACACCATTAATAAGTGCATAAGGTAAATTTTGCGGATCATATCACGACTGCCACCTAAGGTTTTCATCATCGCGACTGGGTCGTATTGGCGCTCGCAGTAACGTTTAGCCGACACTGCAATGGCTACCGCTGCTAAAATAATCCCCAGCAAACCGGCTAGTAATAAAAAGCTTTCGGCTCTGTTTAAACTATTTGAAATAGGTGATTGACGGTCTTTAACCCCATACCAATTTTGGTTTTCTTTGAGCTGTGGTTTAAGCCATTCGTAAAAGCTGTTTATATCGCTTTCGTCACCTGCGTACAACTGGCGATAAAACACCCGACTGCCTGGCTGGATAACTTCGGTTTTTGCCACATCGTCAATGTTTATGAGTACCCTGCGGCTACTGGAGAACACGTTGAACGGTGCATCGGGCTCTTCTACAATCACTTTTTCAACATTAAATAACGCCGCGCCAAGCTCTACTTGATCCCCCACATTTATATTTAAGCTGTAAAAAACGGATTCACTTAACCACACATTCCCGGGCGCTGGCCCGCTAGGAGCAACCTCTGTTTGGGCATTTAAGCTTGATTTAACTTTTAACTCTCCTTTAAGCGGATACCCATTTGAAGCCGCTTTTACCGAGCTAAATTGCATTTTGTCATTAGCAAACAGCATAGTATCGAAGTAAAGCATTTGTGCCGTTTTAAGATTTTGTTGCTCTGCCTGAGTAATGTAAGCGGTATCAATGGCATGATTACTGGCTAATACTCTGTCGGCGGCAATAAACGCACTGCTTTTTTGAGCAATGCTCTCACCGATTCGCTCAGTCACCATAGATAGAGTTAAAACCGTTAACACCGCCAAGGCAATGGCTGCACTTATTACCGTTAGTTCACCACGGCGAAACTCACGAAAAAATAATTTAAGCGCTAATTTAGCCCACATTTGCCATATCCTCAGTTGAGTTATGTACCAGCTCCCCCGCCTCTATTTGAATGATGCGCTCACATTTTTGCGCTAAAGCTTCATCGTGGGTGACTAAAATAAGCGTAGTTCCATTTTGTTTATTTAAATCAAATAGTAACGACTCAATCATGTGGCCGTTTTTACTATCGAGGTTAGCTGATGGTTCATCGGCAAATAATATTTTAGGTGAACCTACAAACGCACGGGCAATAGCAACACGCTGTTGCTCACCACCTGATAACTGAGACGGGTAATGCCCTATACGGTGGCTTAATCCTACTTTTTCAAGTAACGCAAGTGCTTGCTCTTTCGCGTCATTTTTACCTGCAAGCTCAGCGGGCAACATCACGTTTTCAAGTGCAGTTAAGCTTTGTACTAGCATAAATGACTGAAACACAAACCCCACTTTAGCGGCTCTAAGTACTGCGCGCGCCTCTTCATCTAATTTATGCAGAGGCTCGCCATCTAGCATCACTTCCCCACTACTGGCGGTATCAAGCCCTGCCAATAAACTCAACAACGTGGATTTACCGGAACCCGAAGTACCAACAACAGCCACAGACTCACCATGCTTGACATTAAAGCTAATGTCGCTGAGGATGGGCAACTCACCTTCAAAGGTGGACACCACTTTAGACAAACCATTTACCTGAATTATATTTAACTGAGAAAGCGCTGACATATGACTCATTCAATCCTACGTTGTGTATTCATTTTATTTTTAGTTATTAACCCACTACACGCGGCAGCTAACAACACGATTTTAATACTTGGTGACAGTTTAAGCGCAGCCTACGGACTTAAACAAGAACAAGGCTGGGTGCAGTTGTTGCAAAACAAGTACGATGACGAGCAACGCAATATCAACCTTGTTAATGCCAGTATTAGTGGCGAAACCACCGGTGGTGCCCTGCGCAGATTAGACGCATTACTTAAGCAATATCAACCAACTCATGTACTCATAGAGCTTGGCGCCAATGACGGTTTACGCGGTTTTCCTGTTACTAAAATGCAAGAAAACTTAACCGCTTTAATTGAAAAAAGCCAAGCCGCCAGTGCAAAAACAGCGCTTATGGAAATATATATTCCACCTAACTATGGCCCTCGCTACAGTAAAATGTTTACCGATAGTTTTGCAAGCGTGAGCCAAGCCACAAACTCGTATTTAATGCCATTTTTTGTGCTTAAAGTAGCCGGCAAAAGCGAATTGATGCAAAACGATAACTTACACCCTAACAAAACTGCGCAACCAATACTACGAGATGAAATGTATGACACGATCAAACAGTGGTTAAATAAACAATAAATTGGTGCAAAATACTCTATATGGGCGCTTTATTTTATAAGCTTGTGCAATAAACATCCAAACAAACAAATGCTTATTGATTTTTTTTAAAATACACGTACTATTATGTTCGAAGTCGGTATGTGGCGCAGCTTGGTAGCGCACTGTCATGGGGTGGCAGGGGTCGAGAGTTCGAATCTCTCCATACCGACCAATTAATTTATTTAAATATTAAGTACTTACAATTTAAATAAAATACATATTGCTACACACACTAAATATTATTAATACATGTAGCATATATGTAGCTTCACTACTTACAGCTAATTCAGCTCGTTCATAAGTAGTTATTAGATAAATAACTTTAATATGTAACATCATGCCCTATCTTATTTCCTAATACCCTGACGTGCAGCATAATTAACATATTTCTAGTAGATGTTTATATTTAGCAACAGCTTGTCGAGTCATTCCTATTTCGTTGGCTATAAGTACCTGTGAAGGCTTTTTCCCTTCACTTTGTATCTTCGTTATTGCTCTAGTAATTTTTTCCTCTGTGTTTGTTCTACGTGCTTTGTGTGTAAACTTAGCCCCCTGATGTTGAGCAAGTTTTTTAGTTAAGATTTTAATTTGCAGTAAAAATAGTCCAGCTCTCCCACGGTTATTTGACGAGCTATATTTAAACCAAGTGAAATTAGCCACACTCTTAACAATCCCTTTCAATTCTGAGAGATCTAATGAGTGGGTTTTAGGAAGATCTGACGAACTGAACTCATTACAAGACTGAGCAATATTAAATAAATGACTTTCCCATTGTTCATATGTCTAATTCTCTTTCGCATAATTAATACGTTCGTATGCTATGAATCTAAGCTCATGAAATACCATACAGTTTCGCGACTCAGCGCCTAATTGTAATGTCATCCCCTTTTTTACATCATCTAAAAACCTGACTGGTTTTTCACGCGATGCATTTGATGAAGGTACAAATTGAACTGCATAAAATAGATGCGCGCCACCAACTACTTTAGAGCTATCAGCTCGGTCTAAGCCACTTACAATTATATTCGGTGGCGGTAATAACTTATCTTCCCAGCTAAAAGTGTTTTCATCATCAATGTCAAAAACCAACCAAAACACGATGTTTTTAGGGTTTATTTGAATATATTTATGAGTTTTTAACGCTAAATCACCATACCGATAACGTGCTTCATGTTTTATATCTGCACTAAGTGTTCTAGGTGATGTGGTTTGAAATAATCTTTGTGTTAAAAGCAACTGAGCACACTTATTCTCAACCACTAATGGCTGTAATGCTGAATTCATAATAAAAATACCTATGTCAAAAGTAATCAACATGGCAGGCAAGAAGTTTAATTTGCTATGCCTGCAATATTAGTAAGCTATGTGCGGTCACCATATTTGCGAAGCCAAGCATCTAAAGTCGACTTTTCAAATAGTAATTTGTTACCTAACTTAATACTTTCAGGCGAAAGTTTTTTAGCTAACTGGTGATCCCCCGCTTTTAAAGCGGCTTTACTTTTATTACGAATATTATAAATATGTTGAGTAGAACAGCTTAAATAAGCAGCTGCTTGTTGAGCGGTAATATATCCAGGCATAACAATCTCCAATACGTTAAAGAAGCGAAGAAATGCGCCACATAGATATGGCTTAATTACATACACAAACGTGTATGTACCTCGTTACGTATTGAAGGCAGCCCGTAAGCGCCTGTTTTTTCACTGTGAAAGTGAGAAGTAGAATGTTCTGAACTTAATTAAATAGGGAAATTTCTTCGCGTTATAAATAAGCATATAACATATGCTTATTTATAAATTTAAATTACTTAGAGTTTGAAATCAAGCTTCTTTCGCTTTTCCGATAATAATATCTTTCGAAGGAACTATGGTAGTAAAGCCTTGTAGTTTAATGACCGTATTAGCACCTATACCTCGAAATAAAATAGTTACATTATCGTACAAACCTTCTCCACTATTTGTCTTGCTCAAATATTTCACCCCATTGGATGACAAAAAATTGGTATGCCGTTTAGTTAACTGAATTACATTCTGCTCTGATCTAACTCCAATCAATTGCATTGACTGATTTAAAAAGCTATCTCTAGCTTCAATCATAAGTAAGGGAACTAAATAAGCTAATAAAAATATGCCGACTTTTACTTTTTTAGCCCAACCTTCTTTATAAACCTTTAATCTTGGCTTTGTATGTAGCATTCCAAAAAACATCCCCATTCCTAAGCTAGAAAAAAACATAGTGAAAGCCTTGTACGGATCTTTAGCTATCATAGAGCTTATTAGAAGGAGGAAAATCACCCCAATTAAAGCAAAAATCGAGTAACTTCCACTTACTAAAGGAAAATCTATTTTTTTTATAATTACATTTCTCTTTTTAAGCTTAAAAACGATAGTTATCATCCATATAATTAACGGCTGAACCCACCTTAAGAATGGTGAAATAGTTATCCCCGTAGATAAAAGAACTAAAAATATCAATGTGTAAACAAACGCAAATGCTAGTGAAGCAACGATAAAAAAGAGAGTATCACCTAGAGTTAGACCTGTTGGATAATAATCAATGTAACCACAATAGAATATAGTAATTACTGCTCCAAAAAAGATACATAATTGAAAGCAAAATTTGATAACTTGGCTGATTGAATTAATCGTATTCTCATACTTCCCAGTAAACATATATCCCCTTATTTCGATCTAATTATTATCAATTAATACTGGTAAAATTAATCATAAAAAAACTACGCAGCTTTTCAACTGCGTAGCCTGTATTTTTTGTAAAAACCCATCTAACAATTGCACTTAAAAAAGCAACTGTCAAAACTATTTGTAGAATTCACCACGGCTATGAACGTCACGCGCTTCTTGCTCTGTGTAACTATCACCACAATGATCTACATTTCCAGTTCCATCATTGTATTCATCAATGAACTTATCTTGCTCAGACTTATCATCAACATCCAGCAAAATATCAACCGTAACGGCTCCTATAAACTTAACTGCTTTCCACAACATTTGTTTCACCCGTTTCTATCTAAGTATTCCTTAGTATCGTACTTGCATTAAAGCTAAGAAACTCTTAGTTTTCAAGTTAAGAATTAAATATAATGAAAACGAATGATGGTTCACCGTTTCCAAAACGGCTAAAAGAGGCAAGACTAGCAAAAGGACTTTCGCAAAAAAAACTAGGAATACTGGCAGGCATGGATCAGTTCGCGGCGTCGCCTAGAATGAATCAATACGAAAAAGGCGTACACTCACCCGACTTTCAAACAGTGCGGGCACTAGCTAAAGTCTTAGAAGTACCAACAGCTTTTTTTTACTGCGAAGAGGATAATTTAGCCGCTATAATTCTTAATCATAAAACTTATAACGTTAATTGATAACATAAGGCTCTAGGTGTAGAATTAAATGTAGGCGATTTATTCGAGGTGGTAATAATGAGTAAAGATAAGAAAAAAATCACGAAAAGTATGATTTTGAGATCTGTTGCTAGTTCAACTGCTATTGAAACTGGCGCAACAGTTAAAACAATCGAGAAGAGGTTAAAAGCAAATAAACTTAAATATGAGTCTCTTTCACTCGCTATTTAATTATATCTCTCACAAGCCTTTCAATGTGTTGGTAATCTCTGTTTACACCCGCTTGAATTGACTTAATGTAAAAGTCTTTATGCTCATCCCACAAGCTATAATCAAGCGTTCCTTTGCCAGCTTTGCTACACAAAAAGTCCATTAACAGACGGCTTATCCTGCCGTTTCCCTCACGAAATGGGTGAATTAGAATAAACTCAACATGGCTCTGAGCTAAAAATGACACAAGCTCTTCATCGGTCATTTCTGGTAAGTTATTAAATCGAGATAAATACTCATCTTCAAATACGCTAATATGCCTTTCAATTTGCAGAGGCGACATAAACTGAAATCCACCTTTGCCCATATCAACGCTTCTTATTTTACCTGCCCACTCATATACATTACCTAGCCGTTGCCTGTGCCAATTAGCAACATTTTGAAAAGAAAAAACGTCATCTTCTGAATCTGGCGTTGTAAATATTTTTTCATATAGTTTAACTAAAAGGATAGCCTCAACATCATCCATCTCTGCTGCATCAACAATCGCTAACTTGTTCGCTAAAACTAGTTTTTTAGACCCTAGCTGATATTGTGCTTCAATAGAATCAGTCTCGTATTTAGTCATTTAATTACGCCAGTAAAATGATTAGTGTAAAAGTGCTTAACAACCAATGCAAGTAACCTTGGTGTAATAAACTTTCAATTTATGCTGTTGTTTAGTAATTAATTTAAAACCAATTTTAATAGAGGCATCATGAGCAATAGCCTCTCTTTAAACATTGGGGCTTCGCCCCTATCCCCCGCTATGTCGAAGCCGAAAATCGGCTTACACATAGCGGGGGACAAAACATTCATACTCTTATACGCAGGTTTTATTTGCAGATTGAAAAATATTTCTAAAGTGGTAATCTTATTGTTACTAAAGCTCTAACGAGCTAGAAAAAAACAGGCGCTATTCTGCTGCCTTCAACACGTAGTAACGAAGTAAATACTATCTTTCTAAAGGTAGTAACCAATCAAAAACGGCGCACTCCAGCTGCTGACAACACGTAGAAATGAGGTTAATAATCAGGCGAGATCAGTCCGAGCCTTTCGCATGTGCGAAAAACAGGGGCGAATAGGCTTAAGTGCCGCTGAGCTTTATTGCCAGTCAATCTTACAACCTTAATACGACTGGAGTCATACCATGAAATTCGATGCACAAGCCGAAGTCCAAAAACTTAAATTTGAAAGCAAGCTAATCGCTGGAAACCGCAAAAAAGCATCTAAGCTTGATAAACATAAATTCGAGCTAATAGAAATATACAAACAAGGTTCTAACATTGTCGAGCTTCAGCGCTGGCTAAAGCGCAAAGGTATCAATGCTCATTGGTCAACAATTCAAAGATGGATTAAAAAACATGGCTAAATTTGCGAAACCTAAAACTCAAGCACACAATGTCATAAAAGGGCTTACAAAAAGTAAGCTTATAAAGTCTCTTGGAACTGCCAGAAACTACGAGCAATCACTTAACACCGTTGCCTCTTGGGCTAAAGATATTGGCATAAACGGTATTCAGGCAATGACCATCGAGCAAGCTCTCAATTATTTAGATTACCGAAAAGAAATAGTGGGTCAAAAATCACTGGATATGGAACGCCAAGCAATACAAGCTATGATGCACTTCAATGGCAAATTACAACCAAAACAGACTCTTTACAGAGTAAAGTCGTTATTAGAAGAAATAAAACGTTCGCGTGCATACACACCTGAACAAGCTAACGCCATCTCTCAACGACAAACTGTTAAACACGAACTAGCAACACAACTTGCTTACGCCGCAGGCTTGAGAGCCCATGAACTATTAACACTCTCTAAAGCAAGTGAAAGACCGCCAAATAACCGCCCAGCCCTAGATTCGAAATGGCAGGGCCGAAGTGGTGAGTTATACACTGTAGCAGGTAAAGGCGGCTTGATACGCCATATATTAATACCAAACCACCTTGTTGTTCAATTAGAAGCTAAAAAGCTCAAGCAACCTATCACAGTCACCGATAGAGAAATTAACTATTTGCAGCATTATGATATTGGTGGTGGAAAAAAATGGTCTGATTCTTTTTCTAAGGCCTCTAACCGCACCTTACTCTTTTCAACTGGCGCACACGGCCTCAGGCATAGCTACGCTCAAGAAAGAATGGTTGAGCTTAATGCGTTAGGTTTTAAATACTGACGAATCCCCACAAAATAAAAATTAATGGTAGACTCTCATGATTATTTGTGATCAAATTTTTTCACTATAAAAAAACTCACTCATAATCATGAAAGCCACCGAAATATTACACAAAGATATTGCCATTGCCTACCCTGAAATTCATAAAACACGTTTAAATACAGTCTTTACGTTTGTTAACTCAGGCTTGCGTGACCAGCGCGTTACTGTCACTTACCTAGGCCGCGGATTAAAATCATTTTCTAATACCGATAAAAAACATGATATTAAACGCGCAGACCGTTTGATTGGTAATGCTAACCTGCATCAAGAACGTCTTTGTTTCTATGAACATATGACCGAATGCTTAGTAGGCCAGCAACAACACCCACTTATTATCGTTGACTGGTCACCTATTAATGGCGGCGAAATATTTCAAGTGCTCAGGGCAAGCATACCAATGGGGGGAAGAGCGTTAACGCTCTATGAAAAAGTGTATCCTGAAAGCGAATTAAATACCGAAGCGGCTCATCAACACTTACTCGATAGCTTGGCACAGTGTTTACCTGCAGATTGTCAGCCTATTATTTTATCTGATGCTATTTTTAGAACGCCATGGTTTAAAGCCATAGAAGATAAAGGCTGGTATTGGCTTGGGCGCGTCAGAGGCAATGTGACCTTATCTAGCGACCTTGAGACATGGCGAAATTGTAAATCATGGTTTGAGCAAGCAACAGATAAACCACACCTTCTGACACAGATTTACTACGGAAAAACAGTTCGTTTCGCGTGCCAAGGTGTTTTGTTTAGAGGGAAAAACAAGGGACGTAAAAAAATCAAAAAACGGGGTGGGCAATCTCAATGTACAACGGTTAAATACCAACAACAAAAGGCCAAAGAGCCTTGGCTACTTGTGTTTAATTTACCTACACAATTTACAGATAAGCCTCAACGGATTGTGACTTTATATAAACAACGTATGCAAATAGAAGAAAGTTTCAGAGACACTAAGAATGCAAAACTTGGCATTAGTTTAGCCTTTGCAAATTCAAGAAGCGCAGAAAGGTTTGATAATTTATTGCTCATAGCGGCGTTAATGTTGTTTGTCTTATGGTGCATAGGGTACACCGTGTCGGCACAACAAGGGGATGCGGCATTACAAGCGAATACAGAGAAAAAACGACGAGTATTGTCCTATATTTATCTTGGCAAAGAAGTGGTTGATGATCCTAGGTATGAGCCTGATGGGCAGTTCATTATTTATGTGTATAGCCAGTTGTCACTTCTGACTATACAAATTGATAATTTAGGCTAAATTCGTGGGGATCTCTCAGTTTTAAATATAAAACGGCCTTAGGGACCGTGTCACAGGAGATGGGGCATTTTAGACCTGAAATCACTGAGGTGTATTTACGTTAAATTAAAGCTACCGTGAAGATAGCTTTAATTTCAAGTCTTATCTATTTCTTTGATGATTTACTAGGTTTTAATCCAGGGGTGTTCCCTGGAGTATTTTTATTATCACGTCTACGTTTATCAGGTTTGCCAGTTGAATCAGCAATTGGTTTCGGTCCAGGTTTAAGAGCCATAATCGTTATCCTTTCAATTAAGAGGAAGTCCCTCACTTATGAGTGTAGCTTAAACAAATATTTTGGAAGGCATTATTGATAAATATTTGCACTTCCACTTAATCGAAAAAGTGTAATTTTGTCTAAAACCTGAAGACATGTTACGGATACACAATGGCTATGAAAACTTAATTAGATGAACTGATGCTAGGTAGGTTTAAATGTTAAGTGGCTTTAGAAGCCGTTAAATAAGAGGTGGGACATTTAGGACTGAGATTACTGAGGTTTATCTCAAGTAAATTCCTCTTAACCACTTGACTAATTATTGCACTATTGTAAGTTATTAATACATTAAAGATTTAGTATAAGGACTTACTCATGCCTGGTGCATTCGCACATATAACAGCTGCTAATTTAGCAACTGATAACAACGCCCTTTCAAAAATGGATATTCCAAACCAAGCAAAATTAATTTTAAGTACAAACCAAAAGTATATTGAATTAGGTTGCGTGTCACCTGATTATCCTTATCTCGCTGTTGGCAATTCAGAACAAAATAAATGGGCTGATTTAATGCATTATCAAAATACAGGAGATGTAATTAAAGAGGCGGTAAAATATTGCAAAAGTCTTGAAGGGCTTGCAAAAGAAAAATGCTTTGCATGGCTTTGTGGCTATATGTCGCATGTAGCAGCAGATATAACTATACATCCTGTAGTCGAACTAAAAGTTGGCTTATATGAACATAACCAGGCAGCACACAGAACATGCGAAATGAACCAAGATTCATTTATCTGGCCTAGGCTAAATCTTGGGGAAATTGGTCTGGCTGATCGAGTTGAGCTAAACATTGGTTCATGTACAAGTCAAGATAATTGCCTCGATGATGATATAAAGAAAATTTGGAGTCACGCTTTAACTAGTATACATAGTGAATATGCTCATTCAACCGCACCAAATTTTGATATTTGGCACAGCGGTTTTCAATTAGTTGTAAATAATGCTGAAGAAGGCTACAGGCTTTTCCCTTGGGCAAGACACGTTGCGGCTGAGAATGGCCTTCTATACCCTAGGCAGGATGAAATTGATTATAACTTTATAGAAAACCTTAATACTCCTAAAGGGGTGATGCACTATGATGAAGTATTTGATTTGGCGATTGAAAATATTAAATATTTTATATTAATTATTGCAAATGCTGTTTTTAATGATGAACAATGCACCCAGATTTACAATTGGAACTTAGACAACGGCAAAGACGAAAATGGAAATCTAACAGCGTGGAGTATTTAAAATGAAATACATTTTTTTAATTATAACAATTATTTTATCTGTGGGCTGCTCTAGCTCAGCTAATGCTCATGACCCTGAAAAAATGGCTGACCTTGCCTCACAATTAAAAGATATTTCCGCAGCTGTTGATGGAACATTGAAGTTTAGTTCTGAAACTTATACTGATCCACAGAAACTACTATTAGACGCATTAAGAAACGATAAAGCCAAACTGGAAGTATTTAAAGATTATCAGTTAAAAATCGTTATTCAAGAGAAAAACGCGGTTTTATTGCTGTGTGAAGAAGAAACTCTACTTATCGAGGATGCTGGGTGTACAGCAAAATCAGATATACAACATTGGCAATCAGAGGAAATAAAAGCCTGTGAAGCGTCCTTAAAAACTGAGACAGTTTGCATAATATAATATGAAGAAAACTTCAAATAACTTACGACATGACCAAAACAAAGCATGAGTTTCTGAAGTCTTCATTTAGATTTTACACGTAAACGATAAAAAGCCTGTTTACGTGTAATATTACAAATAAAAATGTAATTTTAAACGTTCATAATCGTGTCTTATTTATCAAACTCTTAAGGGAGAAATCATAAGCGGAGGTACTCCAAGCCTAGCACAAGATGATTGAAGTATTTCTCGCCAATATGGCCATACATGATAGAAAACATGTTTCTCACCAAATTGGCTCAATCCATCATCTGATAATTCACATGATGATTCGTATTGTGCAACAAACTCAGCACGCACTTCTAAAATCGGCTCAATTGAGTCATCGGAGCTTTCTTTTTGTGTATCTTCTTCTGAAATGAACCTAATCCCTATAACTGTGTGTAGGCGGTAAAACCAAGTATCATCTTCCTCTCTTTGAAATTGTCGGATTAATTTTAAAACCCTAATCTCTTGAGGATGCTCAATGCATGCATCATCAAATACTTCTGCATCCATGTCATCTCTAAGTTGTACTAGAAGACTTTTAAGAATTACAGATTGAATTTCAAGCTTGTTAACACAGTTTTTTAGCTCTGGAGTCATTTTAGCATGCAACCTTTAATCTAACATTTGACCATAAAGACTTAGATCCAACCTCTTGAATGTTCTTAGAATCTCTTATATGGGTTACTTTTTTAACTAATTTAGGCTTTTCAGAGACCTGCCAAGATGGAAGATCATTTTTAAATTCTTTTACAGGGATTTTAATTTCAGGTTTGAAGCCTAACGCATAGCAAATATCAGAAAAGGAGCCTAGGGTCATATTTCTAGAGCCACTTAGAACCTGCGAAACATAAGACTTTGACTTTCCTAACCGCTTAGCCAATTCAGATTTACTTATATCTAAATCCTCTAACATCAACAATAAATCTTCCGTAACGTTAAAAACAAGGTTTTCTCGGGCATAAGCACGCTCTTCAGCATTACTAAAAGTAATTTCTGAAGAATAAAACATATTTTTTGCACTCATAATCAATCCTCTTTAACTCTCCAATTGGCATGTACTTTATCTATATCTTTTTGGAGTAATTTTGCTTTGTCTTTATACGTATAGTGACTAATAAAGTATGTACCTGCCTGTTTCTTAGACTGCCAACAATAGGCTCTTATCGGTAACTTCTTAAAAGCATAAAACTTTCCTGACGACTTTGGAAGGTTACCTTCTGGCGGAAAATTCTCAGCTGATAATCTTTTCCCTTCAGCTAAGCGCTCTATTAACTGAATCATGGCTCTTGTTATTGATTGCTGTTTTTTATGTGGAGTAACACTTTGTAGCGCTTTCCTAAAACTGTCAATCGCACCATCACAGTGGACTATTGTAAAAACAGGACCTTTATACTTTACACTTAAATTATTAGACACACTTCATCCCAAGAGCTCCAGTTAACATATATGTAAACCTCAATGTAATTAAACTACGAAAAGATTAAAATTGCAAATTAAAATCGCTTATCTATCACTGTTAATTAGTACAGCAATTTATAAAAATCGATTAAATCCTGCTATTTAATTTATTTCCCCAAGCAATTATAGCCCTACGTCTTTTTTCCATATACTCCTGCATATTATAAACGCCCTGCACTCCTTGCAATTGATGATTCAGTATTTTTTCAATCACTATTGGATCTGTTCCAATATCAGTATCACCTAAGCGAGTAGCGACTGTTCTTCTTAAATCGTGAGGTACGAATTTTGGGACTCCCAATTGTTCTAATTTACGGCTAATGGAGCGCGATAATGAATGCCTATCAATAGGCTGCTCACCTGGGCCTGATTTATTAGTTGTTGTACTCGGAAATACATATTTAGAATTGAGATAGCCAAATGTTGCCCGTAACTCATCAAGCAAAATAACCATATTTTGAGTAATCGGTACTTTATGGGTTCGTTCGCCATCTTTGTTGTAAGCGCTCATTACTCCGCGTTATTCCAAATTTAATCTGAGCCTTGATAATGACGTCAGTCATTACTTATCGAGGTTTCAATATGTCACATACTCAACATTGGCAGCATCATATCGATGCATGGCAACAAACCGGCGGCTCGCAAGCACACTATTGCCGTACTCACGAGCTCGACCAAAATCAATTTAGTTATTGGAAGTGCAAATTAGCCAAGCGCAATGATGTACAGCTTACTCGCCCGTCAGGATTTGCCGTGGCTCAGTTGGCAGCGGTGCCTGAGAGCGCATCATCGCTTTGTATCACCCTCCCCAACGGCGTTGTACTGGGTGGCATCGATGCCATGAACGCGGCGGTTGCGGCGCAATTGTTGGAGTACCTACGCTGATGCAACCGACTCTGCGACCTGCCGCCCATTTACCGCGCGTGTTTTTATATTGTGAGCCGATTGATTTTCGCAAGTCTCATCGCGGCTTAAGTACGCTCATTGAAGCAGAATTAGGCCACAACCCGTTTAGTGGTGAGCTGTATGCATTCACCAATAAACAGCGTAACAAAATCAAATGCGTATTCTGGGAAGATAATGGCTTTGTACTGTATTACAAAGCGTTAGCTGAGGATAAATTTAAGTGGCCCAAGCGCCCTGATGAGCTGGTGAACTTAACGGGGCAACAACTTAATTGGTTACTCGATGGCTATGATATTAACCTGATGAAACCCCATAAAAAATTGCAATTTGAGTCAGTTTTTTAGCGACAAAAACAGCCTACTTTGATACAATAAGCCCAGTTAAAATAAGGCGTTAAAGGCTATTTGTATCGTGACTTCCTCTTCTAAAAATCTAACTGAAATTGAGTTGCTTCGTGCTCAGTTAGCAGAGCAAGTCCGTGTGAATACACAACAGTCTGAGCGCATCAAAATCTTAGAAGAAGTGGTGCGCCACCTCAAATTAAAACGCTTTGCCCCCAGCAGTGAAAAAATCGGCCAAGGGCAGTTCTTGTTGTTTGATGAAGCCGAGTTAGTCACCGACCCTGATGTGATTGCTCATGAGCAAGACGAAACGCTGGCCACTAACACGAATAAAAAAGCCCCCTCTACACCACGTGGCCGTAAACCGTTCGCGGCTGATTTACCGCGTGAACAAATCTTCTTATACCTTACTGATGAAGAAAAAACCGGCGCTAAAAGCACCTTCTTCGCCAAGGTTAAAGAAGAATTAGATATTATCCCCGCTAAAATTCGCGTATTGGAATACATGCAGGAAAAAGCGGTGTTCGGGCAAGGCGAAGAAAGCCAGAAAATCGTGGCGGCTGCACTGCCGAAACACCCCATCAAAGGCGCTATGGGCAGTATAAGCTTAATCGCCCATGCCATTGCGGCTAAATACGTGGATGGTTTACCCTTGTTTCGTATTGAAAAGCAGCTCGCGCGCTATGGTGGCAACATCTCCCGCGCCACCTTGGCCAATTACGTGATAAAATCGGCCAAAGTGCTGCTGCCCATCATCAACCTGATGCGCGACAAACAACATGAAGGCAACCTGATAGCGATGGATGAAACGCCGTTACAAGTATTGAAGGAGCCCGGCAAAGCCGCGACCGCTGATAAATACATGTGGGTTTCCCTTGGCGGTTTGCCGGGGCAACAAAGCGTGTTGTATGACTACGACCCGTCGCGTAGCGGCCAAGTACCGCTGACGTTACTCGAGGGCTTTAAAGGGTATCTGCAAACCGATGGTTATTCGGGGTACAGTCCTGCGTGTAAAAAATATAGTCTCATTAGCGTGGGCTGCATGGACCATGCACGGCGTAAATTTAAAGATGCCTTCGACGCTGCGCCAAAGAAAAAAACCAACAAAGTCGGCAAGGCTGCCGTGGTACTCGCCTTGATTAAAAAACTCTACAACATTGAGCGCCAGATCAAAGACCTAAGCGAGAAACAAACTGACTTCACGACTGAGCACATCAAAGCGTATCGGCAACAAAATAGCGTGCCGATATTAAATGACATCAAAGCGTTCCTCGATACCAACGTGAACAAAGTGCCCAAAGACAGCTTAACGGGCAAGGCCATTCACTACATGTTGAACCAATGGAAAAAGCTGACGGTTTACTGCACCTGTGGCGAACTGCGCATCAGCAATATCTTAGCCGAAAATGCCATTCGGCCGTTCGTGGTTGGGCGCAAAGCCTGGCTGTTTGCCGACACCCCACAGGGTGCCCATGCCAGTGCGGTGTGTTACAGCATTGTAGAAAGTGCCAAACTTAATAACCTTGAGCCCTATCAGTATCTTCATGACTTGCTAACCAAGTTACCTTATGCCGAAACGGTAGAGCAAATCGACGCGCTGCTGCCATGGAATATCAGCAACAGCGATCAATTAGCATAACTGTCAATATACGCGCAGAATTGAGCGCTTACCTTTGTTTTGTTTTACGCGCTCGGCTGGGATTGTCCATATCATTTTATCAAAATCAAATTCTTGCCACTGTGCGCCTGTTATTAGGCGACAATTAACTTGGCCGGTTCGCGACAACTAGGTTGACCGGTTTTGGTAAGCTTCAGATATATCAATTCAACAGGGATAGATATGTCTGGAAAATCCATAACCAAACAACAGGTTAATTTATATATGTCTTATCGTAAGGATCATAAACAAACAACTGCTGCTGCCCAAGCGGGTATGTCAGAGCGTACCGCTAGGCGTATTGAGTCAGGGCAACATACAACCTTAAAGCAGCCTAGGGCTTATCGAACGCGTAAAGACCCATTTAATGGTGTGTTTGAAGAGCACTTAGTCCCATTACTCAAAGCAGATCCCGCACTACGGCCCATCACTTTATTAGACCACCTTGATTCAGTTATGCCAGGTACCTTTGGCCATAATCATTTACGCACATTACAACGTCGAGTTAAGAAGTGGTTAGCAACACAAGGACCTGAGCAAGAGGTTATCTTTCGTCAAAAATATATGCCAGGATTTATGGGGATATCGGATTATACGTGGATGAATAAGCTTGGTATAACCATTGCTTCAGAGATATTTGAGCATAAGCTTTTTCATTACAAATTAGTGTTTAGCGGCTGGACATACGCCCAAGTCGTCTTTGCTGGTGAAAGCTTTGAGTCATTATCTTCGGGGTTGCAGAATGCGTTTTGGCGCAGTGGTGGTGTGCCAAAAACGCACCGAACCGATAGTTTAAGTGCTGCATTTAATAATCATTTTGAGCAGGAAACGTTAACCGAGCGTTATCAAAAACTGTGTAAACATTATGACGTTATAGCAACACGAAACAACAAAGGAGTTGCTCATGAGAATGGGGCCATAGAAGTCGCGCATAGTCACTTGAAGCAAAAGGTCGATCAACAATTACGACTACGAGGTAGTCGCGATTTCGCGACAATTAACGAGTACCAATCATTTCTCGATCTCATTGTCGCAAAAATCAATCGCCAATGTAAAACACGGTTTGACGAAGAGCGAGCACACTTAAGCGCTCTACCTAAGCGTCGTACTAATGACTTCAGCGAACAATACGTTAAAGTCACATCTAGCAGTACTATCAGCGTAAAGCGAGTTACCTATACAGTGCCTTCAAGGCTGATCGCTCACCGGTTATTGGTGCATATATATGATAGCCGACTTGATTTATTTCTAGGGCATGAGCTCACTGATACGCTGCCAAGAGTCTATGCACAAGATCATCAGCGCTCACGCGCCGTTGACTATAGACATGTGATCCATTCATTAGCAAAAAAGCCAAATGCGTTTAAGTATTCACAGCTACGCGAAGACTTAATTCCTGAGGGTGACTTCAGTTTACTGTGGAAGCAGCTCACCAAAGTGCATGTTAGCGACAAAGATTGTCGTTATATGGTTGAGCTATTATTACTTGCTCATAACTATGAGTGCGAACAATCCCTTGGCCGATATGTTCTTAGAAGTCATGAGCAAGGCCAACGTGTCTCGATTGATATGTGTCGAAAAAAGTTTGGCTCTAGCACGGTTAATATCCCAAATATAATAAGCCAACAACATCAAATTAGTGATTATGATACGTTACTTGGAGGCTCACGTGGCTAATATTCAAAGCTTACCCATATTGTTAAAAGAGTTACGCTTAAGTGCCATAGCGAAAGACTGGGAAGCGCTCGCTCAAAAGGCGGTAAGTGAGCAATGGGAACCAGCGCTATTCCTTGCTGAGCTGTGTGAGCTTGAAGCGGATCACCGTCATGAAAGCCGATTAAAAAGGCTACTTAAAGACAGTAAATTACCCGTAGGTAAGCAACTTCATCACTATAATTTCGATGAAATAGAGGGCGTCACCCCACTGCAAATCAAACAAAAAGTGAGTCAGATTGATTGGCTTAGGCAAGGGCATAATATCTTGTTGTTCGGTGCAAGTGGCTTAGGTAAAACTCACTTAGCGAGTGCAATAGGTTACTCACTACTGGAAAAATCAGTACGTGTAAAGTTCAGTACAAGTACTGTTATAGTTCAAGAGTTACAACGAGCAAAAGAAACGTTAGGCTTAGCAGACGCTCTTAAAAAGCTTGATAAGTATGAACTACTTATACTTGATGATATTGGCTATGTGAAAAAGAATGATAGTGAGAGTCAGGTACTATTTGAGCTGATTGCACATCGTTATGAGCGAGGGAGTATGTTGATCACATCAAACCAAGCATTCAGCGAGTGGGATAGCATATTCGGCGATAACATGATGACGGTTGCAGCCATTGATAGACTTGTTCATCACAGTGATATCTATCAAATTCAAGGTGAAAGCTACCGTAAAAAACAAGCAATGAAATTAAATTCAAATACCGGCCAAGCTAATTGACGCCGACCGGACAAGTTAGTTGACGCCTGATAGCCTGTAACCTCTATTGGCCGACAACCTGTTAAAGTTATACACTTTAGTGCGTAAATAACTTGCTGGCTTATACCTAGCTTTGGCAGGCGGTCAAATACTTGAATAACTTCGTCAAACTCTAGTGCTCTGGTTCGCGACTTTTCAAGACCACCTACGCTTTTCTTTTTCACTGTGCTAACAGGATTGCCCTGCATAAGATCTCGCTCAACACCGAAGTCGAACATTTGTTTTAAAATAGAGAGTGTTTTATTAGCTTGGGTATTTGAACCCCGATCTTTTATTGGATCAAGCACCTTATTTAGAATGTCACGCCGAGTTACCTCTTTGAGTTTATAATTTCCAATAAAGGGCAAGATGTCTTTTTTGAACATTCTAATTACAGGATCTACGTCTTTTCGGTTAACTTTAATGTCTCTTGCGATAAACTCTTGGGCGAGCTCTTCAACGGTTGGTGATGTATCTTCGATAAACTGCTGCTTTAATGATAGCTGCTTTGTTTCGTATACGTCCTCACCCAGAGCAACTCGCCCTTTTAGACTTTCAACTTCCTTGCGAACATCTTTTAAATCGCACTCACCAAAGTACCCTAAATGGTAATTACGCTGTTTACCTTTGATGCCACCAAAACGATAATTTAAGTAAAGTGCAATTTTACGCTTTTTATCATTTTGTGTTTTACCTACACGTGCATGAAATCCACTTAACTTTGTGTCATTTATCCGTTTAATAGGTTCAGGAACTGAGCTTAATAACGAATCAGTCAATAACATTTTCACGACAGACATATGTAGCACCAAATATTAAACATAAAGTACATGCAGCATATATGTAGCATCACCCGTATTCAACTACTTAATTCTACTTAGAGCTAACTCACACTCATAAATCAAATTTAAAGCAATTATAACAAATAGTTAAATTAAGACTCAGTTCTACTTGTAGCTACTTATTTCTACTTAAATCTAATCTTTATTTTTATGGGGTGGCAGGGGTCGAGAGTTCGAATCTCTCCATACCGACCATTTAATTTATTTAAATATTAATCCCTCAAGGTCAAATCTTGTCTTCATACATCATAATTTCTCAAAACAAAGTTATCGCTCTTAATCGCTTTCTAAAATCCCTCAAGGTCAAATCTTGTCTTCATACATCATAATTTCTCAAAACAAAGTTATCGCTCTTAATCGCTTTCTAAAATAAAATAGCACTTTTAAAACTTTTTGGTTATTTAGCCTTCTATAAAAGTGGCAGTTTGTGATTAAACTCCGCGACAAAGCTGCTGTTGTTTGTATTAATACTTCAGCTAAAGTTTACTTTGGTTGCCAGTGGTATACGTAAATAGGTGTTTGGTAAAAATCTTTTAGTTTTATCACTCTAGTTGGTTTGTATGAAGGTAAAGCGAAGGTGTTACTCACAATGGTGATTTTATTAATAACTACATCATGCTTTAGTTTATCTTCAAGCGCTACCATACCGTCAGGAAACAAGTAACACACTAGAGTAGACGCAGTACTGAGATCGGCATTTTTAAAGTCTTTTCGATAGAGGGTCAGGCTATTAGAAGCACTAAAAAGCAAAGTGCGATAGCAATAAAGCCCATGCTAATAATAACCTGATAACTGCTGAATAGTCATGATTTCACCTTAGCGCTAATCCTTTAGATACTTTCAATGTGTAGAAACGTGTTAATGCTTGCGCCCTACGCCGTTGCGTACCCTATCTTGGCCATTTTGAAATACGTCTTCGGTAATTTCACGGGCTAATAAAAGTTGTTGTTTGTCATCAAACACGGCGACAAAGCGGCTACCGTCGGCATTGTTCGTTGCCATACCTACGCCTGCTACGCCGCTTAAACCTAGTCCACCATTTTCAACTTGGAGTAAGAAGTTTTCAAGTTCAGCTAGGGTGTCAATTGCGGTGAGTTTTTTATCCATTAAGGCTGCTCTGTGTTTTGCTCGCAATCGCGAGTCTGTAAATAATATGCGGTTATTTTACAGCACACAGTAAAAACTTAAACCACCGTGTCTTACAAAATAATAAACTGGTCATTCATTGGTCAGTAACCTTGTAAGGAATAGAATCTACGATTTACGTATTAAGGAAAATACATGGATTTGTCTGACGAAGAAATTAACTTTTTATCTGGGTTGTTTGAACCTAGTCAAAGTACAGCATTAATTAATGAAACAAAACTAACAGTACAAACATCAATACCAGATGGTATTGCGCATTTACTTGGGCAAGCTAAATTAACTTTATTAGCAGAAGTAGCTCATTACCAACTGTGGTTTCCACTTCAATTTAAAACCGATGAATTAGGCCATTTTAACACTGTGTTAGAGGCCCCTGAGGTTATTGATACTAAGGGTATTCGACGCAGCTGGCGGTTAAGTGAATTAAATATTCAAAGCCAAGGTTTTTGCATTGAATCTATATCAAGCACAGGTATTTTTTTAAAACCCACATCAATACACAGTAAACTCGGTGAACTGCAAAATATGCAATTTATCCTACCCAATAAAGTTGCTGTCTCGTTAGACATAGAACCTGTTAGAGAGTCTGAATTTGGTACTGCCGCTAAGATAAAATACATCCATCGCGGTAGAGAACAGTTAAGAGCGTATTTATTTGAAGTCCATAAACGTCAATTCTCAAACTTATATCAGCTCGAATATAAGCAATAGTAAAAATTGGAATTATCAAACTAAAAAGCCACACTAAGTGAGTGTGGCTTTAATTTAAAAGGTACTCACTGCAATTTCTAAATTACTCACCGCACAGCCATACTGCGCGGTACTTATACGGTGATAAGCCGACTCAGGCTTGGTTGATAAACTAATAATAAACTCATCTTGCTGGCCAACAGCTGTTTGTTCTTGGCTCAAGCACATGGCTTGCGTTAAAGAGCGCAATTTGGCATCCGTTAAAATACTGCCAAAGCGCTGAACCGGTAAAGGCGGTATTTTAATTGCTGGCAATGCTTGGCTAATACTGCGCTCATTTAGGGTGAAATCGTTATTTTTAATATTAATCACACTGCCAGCAGGCCAGTAAGAGTAACTGTAGGTTTTAGTTTTAGTTTCAGCCTGAGCTTGCCCTGTTGATTTAACCATCACCACACCACTTTTACCAATTACGGTCATTAAATTCCCTGATTCAGATTTAATCACCACTAAGGCGGTGGTTTCGTCTACACCAAAACCAAAGGCGGGTTGAGCTTGGCTTGCATTAAGGCTGTCGAGCAAAGTGCCTAATCTTAATGTACGGTTTCGCTCGCTAAAGTGTGTATCGAGTACACCGTAACTAAATGTGCCTAAACCCCCAAAGCGGTTATAAGTTAAACTATCGCTGTTTGAGCGTTCACTGGGTGCATCGATGGCTTGCGCACCTTCTTTCAATGCCGATAAACTTGTGCCATTAGTGATCATAACCATATTACCACCGTGCGCTTGCCCGCCACTTTGCACCGCGGTGCCTGCACTTGTTCCTACAACAACAGGGCGAGATTGCAGTGCTTGTGTCCATGGATATGGCTGATTATTTTCATCAAACAATACCTTGCGCGTTAAGCTTTGATCGCCGCCATTAAACATAACACCGGTACTATTTTTGATTAGCTGCACTAGAGCGTCTGTGCCGTTTTTACACAGCAAATATTCTGCTTTAGTGCGATCAGGGTAAATATGTTCACGTTGATATAGCCCCATTTCAGAGTGCCTAAGCGTGTTTAAATCATCACATTTATTAGTAGTTATTGCTTTAGCAAGCGCAGGGGTTAATGCAAGCCATTGTGAATTTACATTAGGGAAGCTTAGTAATCCTTCGTAAAAATCAGCAGATTCATAAGGGTCTCTACTTGAGGCGGTAATGGCTAGTATGCTCGGGTTAGTACTTTTTACTTTTAAACTGCCCGATATAAATTGCAAAATATCTGTCGCGGCGGATTCGCTATTAAGTGCGGTATTAACCTGCTCTTTTAGTCGCGTGTTGTCGCTCTGATTTTGCGCTACTTCAAGCATATCTATTACAAAATTGTATTCTTGATCCGTTAAACTATTAAGCTGTTTACTATCAATATCGCGCCATAACCATAACAGCTCTTTTTTTGACAATGTGGATGATGAATTAGCCTGCATTGTTGTTAAATTTTTAATAGTTTTGTCTTTAGCTTGGGTATTTTTACTTGGCCATTGTTGCTTTATTTGACTAATTTTAGCGTGAGAAAGCGCAAAGACAGTATGAAGTTTACCCGAAATTTGTGTGTTTTTGTCACAATTTTTAGGACTTAAACTGGCACATGTTGTGAGTGCACCGCCGACTAACACTAAGGTTTGTTTAGGTTCTTTTGCGCTTAACTGCAGCGAAAAAGCAATAAAAAGTGAAAAAATAGCCGTTATTGTACGTGACTTAGCTAACCGTTTGTTTGGTAAATATATTCGTTCCATTATGTTACACTCATGTAAAAATTATAAAAAATAACTTGCGAGAGCGTCTCTCGCTTGCTAAAAAAAAAGGAACTTTAAAACGCAAGTAAGCTAGCATCCCTTTGCTGGCTTTGTCAAAAACCTTTTGGAATGAGAATTATGTTTAAAAAAGCACGTTTGCTTACAACATATTTCTACTCACCTCACTACCTTTCGGAGTGGTTTGACGAGTAGCCCACCACCTCACTCTTTCACAGTGAGGGGCTTAGTGTCATTTCACCATTGCCCTGTCTAACAATATAAAAATTAAAAGCCACAGATCTGTTTATATATTTTTGTGCGCTTAAAAAGACAAAAGGTATTTAAGATGTTTCGTCAACTAACAATTGCGGCCACAGTAAGCACTTTACTGAACCCGATCACTTTTGCATATGCACAAGAAACCAACACCGACACCAACATTGAACGAGTAGAAATAACAGGATCTCGCTTAAAAGGCGTTGATCTTGAGGGAACTATCCCATTAACCGTCCTAGACCAAGATGCAATCAAACGCTCTGGCGCTAATACCATTCATGAATTACTCAAAGATTTATCTGTTTTTAAAGGCGGAAGCGGCACATTTTCAACCTCTGAAAGTGGCGGTACGTCTACCTCGACACCTGCGGGTCAATCTGCAGCCAGCCTCAGAGGTATGGGGCCTTCAGCAACGCTTACATTAATAAATGGCCGCCGAGTAGCGCCAAGCTCATTTGCTGCGGGCACTGAAAACTTTGTCGATGTGAACTCTATTCCACTGGCTGCCATTGAACGCATTGATATTTTAGCCACTGGTGCATCTGCCGTTTATGGTGCTGATGCGGTAGCGGGAGTTATTAACTATATTTTAAAAGATGATTTTGAAGGCGCTGAAATCAATACTTCGTTTGCCGATAGCTTTGATCAGCATGACGAAAGTAAAAAACAATTAAACTTAGTATATGGTACAAAAATAGGCGACAGTAATTTAACGGTATTTGCTGATATATATAACCGTAACGCTTTTAAAGCGACCGATCGTAATTACACGGCCTCTCCCTCTCTAATGGGTGGTTACTCGTATTTACCTAAACTTGAAAACTCACCTAATCTTTATTATTTCAGTAGCCGAGATGGTAACGAACTTCCATCACCAAACTGCAAAACCGAATTAGTTACTACTGAATTAGGTGAACAAATTTGTGCGTATTACCCTAACCAAGATGATTACCTAGACACGCCATTTGAAAGCCTTTCAACCGGCTTTATGTTTAATAGTGAACTTGGTGGTATGCAATGGCATACTGACTTTTTCTACAGCCAGACCAAGGCAAAAGCGTATTCATCGCCCTCACCTATTAACCAAATTAATGACGACGATGGCCCGTACGTTTTAGAAGACGCGTTATTTATTTACGATAATGCCGATGGTAGTAATGATTTATTAGATCAACTCTACATTGACCCATTTGATACCCAAAGTGGTCGAGAAGTGTATGGCTTTGCATTTGATGCCCGCTTTAATGCCCCAAGAACGGTGGAAGTAGAAACGAAAAACTTTCGCTTGGTGAGTAGTCTAAGTGGTGAAATGGGTGATTGGGGCTGGGGATCTGGAGTAACCTTCTCTCGCTCACGTTCAGAGCAAGAAGCGATTGCAGGGGTTTATAATCGTTACCAGTTTCATGGCGCGATAACAGGCGAGCTATGTTCAGACGGTACGCTGGCCAATTTTGACGGTACTGACTTAAATTGTGCATCGGGGGAGTTACTGGCTTTTTACAACCCTTTCCTTCAAGGCGACGCCGCTAACGATATTAATGGTGCAAAACACCCATGCAGTTATAAAAGAAGTGTTTGAATAAGCGAGTATAATCACCTTTATGTAACAAAAGCTGTGCAACGTAATTACTTGCGCACTATTTCAGTCAGCGTTAAGCTGATGTTTTATTTTCGTCATTATGCTTTAGGTGCTTATACAGCCTAAAGCATAATTCAACGTAAAGGTTAAATATGAACAACAGCAGTTACCCAATTGGTACACCTGGTGAGAATTGGAACAATAACAATAAAATTCAATGGCTTGAGGCACAAAAAGTTAAGCGCAGCTACCAGCAAGAAGTCGTCACATTAATTGATGAACTAAAAAACAACTTAGAAGTACAGCAATACGGTGAGCTTAATTATGCTGCGGGTAACTACCCTTTGTATGCGTTAAAAACCGCTAATTTTGATGCAAGCAAAGCCACAGTGCTAATTACGGGTGGCGTGCATGGCTATGAAACCAGTGGTGTACATGGCGCTTTAAGGTTCGCTAAAACACTGGCAAATAAGTACGCTGAGCACTTTAACATTGTGATTACCCCCTGTATTAGCCCATGGGGCTATGAAACCATTAACCGTTGGAACCCAGATGCGGTTGACCCTAATCGCTCTTTTTATGCAGGCAGCCCAGCGCAAGAGTCGGCCTCGGTAATGGATTACGTACAATCTTTAAATACTGATTTAATCGCGCATATCGATTTACATGAAACAACCGACTCAGATAACAGTGAATTTAGACCTGCACTCGCGGCGCGCGAAGGCAAAGTAAACACCAACTGGAACATTCCTGATGGCTTTTATTTAGTGGCTGATAGCAATAAACCAGAACCTAACTTTCAAAAAGCCATTATTGGTCAAGTTGAAAAAGTAACACATATAGCCCCTAGCGATGAAAACCAGCAATTAATTGGTGTTCCTCAAACGCAATTTGGGGTTATAAATTATGCAGCGAGAGAGTTAGGTTTATGTATGGGGTTTTCAGACGCCTCTTACGTTACAACCACTGAAGTTTACCCCGATAGCGCTACAGCCAATCCTGAAGAGTGTATATTGGCACAAGTTGCGGCAATCACAGGCGCGTTAGATTATATTATTAATAAGTAAACTACTTATCTTATTTACAGCACTTAGCTAGGTGTGGATCAAAGGAGCGGCTAGTGAAATTTAAAAATAACTACGGCAGCTACAGCCTGCGCGTTGAGGATGATATAGTTATTGCTCAATTTGAGGGAAACTTAAACCCTCAGTTATTAAATCATTTTAAAGCCGCTTTATTAAACACCATTGAACCGTTTAAGCATCTACCTTGGGGTTATATTAGTCACTCTCCACAGGTGATTGCTGCCACTCCTGATGCTGAAAAAAATATGATCGATGTTAGTCAAACTATGGGGGCTAATAATTGTCTGATCAGTGCTTTTGTACTGAGCTCTCCCATAGCCATAAGACAACTGCAACGTATTATGCACAGCTCAGGTCGCGATACTCATTTACAAGACTGCTTGTTTAATGACTTACCAAGCGCTAAAGCATTTATAAAAAGTCAGCTGACCTCAGCCGAGTAAATCAATTACACGACCGAGGTATAACCAACAAAAAACCGAATGGGCTAGTTTTTATAAAACTGACTGTCTTTAGTAATTGAAATGCTATTGTCCTCTTGTGCGGTGATCACAAAACTTAACTTACTTACCTTGCGCTCTAAGTCGTAACCATCGGCAGTAACCGTTACCGGCACATTTTTCATTCCCCCTGGCTCCACCAGCACGGTGTTAGGACTTTGCAAGTTCGCGCCTTCTAACCCACTAATTGAAATAGAATAATGCAATGGTTGCTGAGTTTTGTTAATAATAGTAAGCGTGTAAGGATTTTCCACTAAGCCTTCGTAGTTTACCCGATACAGTGCATTTCGGTCTCTAAGTACTGAGGCTTCAATAGGCGTACGTTGTAGCATCCAAGCAAACATAGCAATAATTAACAGCGCAGTTAACGCGCCATAGCCCACTAACTTGAGCCTAAATGGATTGGTTTTTTGCCCCGCCATTTGTTTTTCACTGGCGTATTTAATTAAGCCTTTTTGCTCGCGTATATAAATAGCCCCTTGCGTTTTATGGGGCTTGATGATCATGTCTTCTTTAATATCAAACTTCATGCTACTTACGTAATAGTGACGGATATTAAGTATTCTTTAATACGAATATCGACCTTTATGGTTTGACTGCTCCCTACACGCTCAAATTCCCGCTCTTGCAGTACTCGTAGTAATTTAGTTTTATAAATGCCTGCCCGCTGCGTTTGCTAAGTCGATGTAAATTACGCGCCACCAGCTCTTTTCCGGTGCCATTTTCACCAAGTATGAGGACTGTACTGTCGGTTTCACTGACTAACTGTATTTGAGCTAACATACGCTGAAATACATCACTGCGGCCAACAAGTCCTGAATCTTGCCAACCCTCATTCAGCTCGGCGGTAAGGTAGTCGTTTTCATCTTTGAGCTGCTCACTTAAATGCTTTACTTGTGCTAAGAATTAATAATGACTAAACAACGTCTTAATATCTATTTTTGCCTCTAGCCGCGCGGCTATTAAATATAAACCTGCCAATTTACGGTGAATAAATAACGCGTCCACGGGAGGGGTATGCCATTGCTGCGACTGTGCACTTAACGCTAAACCAGCATCCTTCATTTTGCTCGCAAGTTCACTATTTTTAAAATCAAACTCACCGTTATAACGCAGCGGCTCGCAAGCCATTAAAAATAGATCAATCACTTTTTCTTTGTAACTGTCTTTGAGGGAATCTTTAAAATAACCAATAGCGGTGGCGGAAGTTAGCACACCCTCTCTATCGTTATTGCTACCGGCTTTAAATAAAGCTAAATAGGCGCCACTTAGCGCTGGGGTAATTTCTCGTGTGGCACCAAAATCAAATAACACTATTTTTTGTGATTCAGGTTGGTAATGAAAGTTTGCAAAGTTAGGATCGGTTTGAATTAAATTAAAGACAAACATTTCTTTAAAAAATAGATCAATCAGTTGCTCAGCAACCCGACTTCGCTCTGATTGTGGTAAATAGGAAATGCCCTCGATAGGCTTGGCATCTACATACTCCATGGTGAGCACTTGCCCAGTGCTATGCTGAAGATACACACTAGGGACTTTAAAATGCGCGTTATCTGCTAGCAGGTTTTTGTAACGCGCTAAATACCCAGCTTCTAATGTGTAGTCGGCCTCGGCTAATAGCTGTGCCTTCGCCTCTGCTACTAAGGGCTTAATATCCAGCTCTTTAGGTAATAATCGCGATAAAGTAAGTAACGTGATCACGTTATCTACGTCGCTCACGACACTTTTTGCGATCCCCGGGTATTGAACTTTAACCGCCAGCTGCGCGCCATTTTCTTTATAGGCTAAATGAACCTGACCAATAGATGCCGCTGCAAACGGTCTAAGCTCAATATGCGAAAAACGTGATAGCCAGTCATCACCCCATTGCTCTTTTAGCACGCTCACCAATTGCTTATGTGGCATCGGGTTGGCATCAGCGCGTAATAAAGAAAGTAACTGCGCCAGTTCAGGCGTCAGTAAGTCGCCTGCATCCATTGAAAGCAATTGCCCAAGCTTCATTGCGGCACCGCGCAAATGCGACAGTTGAGTGGCTAAGTTTTCAATATTTTTAGGTTGTAATAACAAGCTTTTATTATCCCAGCCTTTACCAGAAAGCGCACTTTTAGCGCCGCCTACTAGCATATTGGTGGCAACGCCGGTGGCTAATGAGCTTAATTTAGCAAAGCGTGAAAGTCGAGATGTGGGAACGGATCGCTCATTAGCCATAATTAACCTAATTTATTAATATAAAAAACAATTTATACGCTTTATACCCGCCGTTGGATCTACACTATAAGCGTGGCACAAGCTTAATAGCGCCTTCGACCACTTTTAAATCCAGTGGTAAGTTACTTAATAATGCCATTTTAGGATCGTTCATGTTTAACTTATAAACGGGATTAACCGCTAAGAATGCGTTCATTACCTCCATGGCCTCGTTATCTAATAAACCTATATTACCTTTAAAACCACCGGCATCAACACGTGAACCGAGTAACTTAACATTACGCAAAAATACTGCTTTTTTCTCGCTGTCATAAAAAGGCGTGCCTTGTATTTGCAACTTTAAACGCACGGGGTATTTTAATGAAAATGCATTGATCTCAGCGCTCGAATCTGCACCTAACACAACATAATCACTGTTATCAGGGCCAATATTAACGCTTAAATCTGAGAGATCCCCACGAATTTAGCCTAAATTATCAATTTGTATAGTCAGAAGTGACAACTGGCTATACACATAAATAATGAACTGCCCATCAGGCTCATACCTAGGATCATCAACCACTTCTTTGCCAAGATAAATATAGGACAATACTCGTCGTTTTTTCTCTGTATTCGCTTGTAATGCCGCATCCCCTTGTTGTGCCGACACGGTGTACCCTATGCACCATAAGACAAACAACATTAACGCCGCTATGAGCAATAAATTATCAAACCTTTCTGCGCTTCTTGAATTTGCAAAGGCTAAACTAATGCCAAGTTTTGCATTCTTAGTGTCTCTGAAACTTTCTTCTATTTGCATACGTTGTTTATATAAAGTCACAATCCGTTGAGGCTTATCTGTAAATTGTGTAGGTAAATTAAACACAAGTAGCCAAGGCTCTTTGGCCTTTTGTTGTTGGTATTTAACCGTTGTACATTGAGATTGCCCACCCCGTTTTTTGATTTTTTTACGTCCCTTGTTTTTCCCTCTAAACAAAACACCTTGGCACGCGAAACGAACTGTTTTTCCGTAGTAAATCTGTGTCAGAAGGTGTGGTTTATCTGTTGCTTGCTCAAACCATGATTTACAATTTCGCCATGTCTCAAGGTCGCTAGATAAGGTCACATTGCCTCTGACGCGCCCAAGCCAATACCAGCCTTTATCTTCTATGGCTTTAAACCATGGCGTTCTAAAAATAGCATCAGATAAAATAATAGGCTGACAATCTGCAGGTAAACACTGTGCCAAGCTATCGAGTAAGTGTTGATGAGCCGCTTCGGTATTTAATTCGCTTTCAGGATACACTTTTTCATAGAGCGTTAACGCTCTTCCCCCCATTGGTATGCTTGCCCTGAGCACTTGAAATATTTCGCCGCCATTAATAGGTGACCAGTCAACGATAATAAGTGGGTGTTGTTGCTGGCCTACTAAGCATTCGGTCATATGTTCATAGAAACAAAGACGTTCTTGATGCAGGTTAGCATTACCAATCAAACGGTCTGCGCGTTTAATATCATGTTTTTTATCGGTATTAGAAAATGATTTTAATCCGCGGCCTAGGTAAGTGACAGTAACGCGCTGGTCACGCAAGCCTGAGTTAACAAACGTAAAGACTGTATTTAAACGTGTTTTATGAATTTCAGGGTAGGCAATGGCAATATCTTTGTGTAATATTTCGGTGGCTTTCATGATTATGAGTGAGTTTTTTTATAGTGAAAAAATTTGATCACAAATAATCATGAGAGTCTACCATTAATTTTTATTTTGTGGGGATTCGTCAGCGCTTAAATCATTTACATCAAACTGGACCGGTAAGCCCATAAGGCTAACTTTTTCACTTAATTTAGGTAATTCTTTGTTTAGTAATGATTCAACTTCTGAATTTGTGAATGAATAAACAGAAATACCCTGAGTGCTGTTACAGGCAGTTAAAAATAATAGTGAAATAAAAACAATAATTTTCATGCAAAACCCTATTGGTTAATGGTATTGGCAGTAAGTAACCCGATGGGTTAAATAATAAAAAAACCGCTGTTTTGTAGCGGTTTTTTCATTTTGTTGATAAAAGTCATTGCGCTTACTTTATCGCAAAAATAACATTTAACCTTGCTAGTGTGTCAGCTGTGACTGAACCTTCGCTGAGTGCTATTAATTGCTTTAGGTAATAATTTAAATCAGCGTGGTCACCACGGTGTTTATCATCGAGCATAGCAACTTGTTCTACCATTCTTTGCGCTGAGTTGTGCGAACTAACGCTTGCTAGGATTTCCATGCGCGTTAATAACTGCTCGGTACTTAATGATGTTGTAACTGCACCAGTAAACTGGCTCGGCAGCGGCTCATTATTCTCAAGCGCAACAAATAAAGCATTTAAATTAGCTTGCTCATTTTTAGCAGCTACCCCTGTCAATTTTTCATCTATCGCTGACAATAAAGCAGATACTTTAGGCGCTAACGATTTAAATGGCGTGTAACCATTAACTTTGGTTTGCAAGTCAAGTAATTGAGCTTTACCTTCAACCTCATTCAATACCGCTTCAAGCTCATTAAGTTCAGCTGATGCCTGCTTATCTGATTCACTTTGCTGACGTTTTTGCTGTTCAAACTCTTCGCTGCGTTTAGTGAATGTTGCATCATTAAACTGACGAAACTTTTGCCACAATGCGTTTTCAGCTTTTAAGCCTGCAAAGCCTATGGTTTGCCATTGTTGCTGTAACTGCTTTAACTGCTGACACACCTCTGCTAGGTTATCACTTTGTGATAACTGCTCTGCTTGCTCGACAAGTTCATTTTTGAGTGCGGCGTTGCCTTTATGAAAGGCGTTGAGTGAAGAAACAACCAATTGCTGCTGTGCCTTATAACGCTCATTTAACACGCGATAGGTTTTGGGGTCGACTTTGCCAACAGTTCGCCATGCTTTTTGCAAGCGGTTATAATTGCTTTCAAGTTGTTTCCAATCTAAATCAGCATCGTCTGCTGCTTGTAAGTGCAGTGCATGCATTTGCGCTATTAGTTGCTCGCGCTCTGCTTTTGCGGCTTCACGCTGCACTTCTTGCTCAGCAAAATAACTGCGGCAAGGAGCAAATAAAAGTTCAATTTTTTCATCAAACGCATTACCTTGCTGTTTTTCTTGTTCAGTATCAAGGCGTCCGAGTTCATTCCAACGTTTACGCAACGTTTTAACTTGATCAGCGCGCTGTTGTGGATCTGTACAAGGCTCATCAACTAACAGCGTCACTTCTTCTAGTAATGCAGCGCGTTTAGGTGCTGCTGCATACTTTTGCCAATCTTTGGCATCGGCTAATTGCGCTTCTAAATCGGCTTTTAAATTAACCAACGGTTGTTGGTATTTTTCAGTTAGTGAATTAAATAGCTCTTCAAAGCCTTTAAATACACCAAAGGCAACGTTAAAGCGCCCTTCTTCAATTAAACGTTTCACATCTCGTGCTTTACGTTTAGCTTGGCTTTGGTTTTTTTCAAGCGGCTTAGTCAGTTCACTCATAACTGCTAAAAACTGCTTTTTATGGGCATTTAGCTCAATGTTAAATGACATTTGCAAGTCGTGACTAAGTACATTGAGGTGACTACGCGCGGCTTTGAACGTATGATTAAATGCGCTTAGTTGTTGATCGTAATCACTCAGTTGCTCTGCAGGTTTTATTTCGCACAGCGTATTGTAAGCAATTTTATATTCTTTAATAGCCGCTGTGAGCTCTGGTAGCTTAGCAACGTGTAAGAATAAATGCGCTAACTTATTCGTGATCTGCTTTGATTGCTGATCGGTTACCAGCTCTGTTTTAGCTAGTGTGTCTTTTGCTTGCGTCACTTTTGCATCAAGCCAGTCTTGCTGAATTTGCTCTGGCGTTTCTAATCCTAGCTGTAACGCATTCTCAATTTCTTCACTCAATGCTTCTAATGTTGCCAATGCCAATATTTGACGCTGTTGCTGAGCTAAACGTTGTTGCTGTATTTCATGTTGCGCTTTTAACGTCGCAAGATGTGCATCGAGTTTATCTGTGATTAAAATATACTTCGCATCAAGGGTTTTTACATGCTCTTCACTTAGCCATTTTAATTCAACAGCTTGCCACTGCGCCATTAACTCAGCGGCCTGTGAGTTAACAATGGCGTAATTATTTTTATCACGCAGCGCATTAAGCTTTGCCAAAATAACGCGGGTTGCATTTTCAACTTGTGAGGGCATTTCAAGCGCTAAACGCTCGTTTTCAAGGTGAGCTTCAAGGACTGCCTTGGTTTCTCCTTGGGCATGCTTTATGAGCGTTTTTGTTAGTTGGTGTGTAATTACTAGGTCAACTAATTGTTTTTGTAGCTCTTCATTGGCTTCTTTAAAGGCTTTTTCAATTAGCTTAGGATTAGCTAAACGCTTTAATAACTTTACTCTTACTTGCAGCTCTTTTTCTGCAAATGCGAGTTTTTCAAGCGTTTTTATTGGCGCAAAACGTTCAATATATTCACTTTTAATCTGTGCCGATAAGGTACTTTCACTGTTTAATATCGCAGACGATATTTGCTGCTCAGCCACATCTTTTAATGCATTATCTTGCTTGTAAGCTTTCCACCAAAGCGGTAAATCGTTTACTTTTTGCAATGCTTTACGACGAATCTCAGCCGATGAATCTTCTAGGGCTAAGGTGCTTAGAATCGTCATGTCGTTGGCCACATCAAGCTTTTCTATCGCATCGAGACGAACTTGTTGCTTTGGGTGTTTCCATTTTGGTGTAAACAGGTGTTTAAAGATCATTTTCACTGAACCTAGCTATTTCGTTGTCTGATTTGAACTCTTTTTGTAGTTGCGCTTTGGTTTTTTGGATCATTTCTCCATTTGCACCAATGGTAAACTGCTCGTTTGATTGTGTTACTTTTGCTTGGTACAACATCACTAGCTGTACTGTTTGTTGCTTTTGTTCATCCGATAAAGGTGTACCATCAGGCCACTTTCCGGTTGATGCACCATATTGCAGGCGCTCAAATAATTCTGGAGTAATATTTTGTACTAAGTTATCAATATTCATGTCATTTTTTCTTTTTCAGAGTCACTAAAATAATACGGTTGATAAGATACCAAATACAGCCAATGCCAATGGCCGAGGTATATGCATACCAATGAAGTGTTTTTTCTTGAGGCTGTAAAAAGTACAAACAAAAGATACCACCTAAAAATAAGATCAACGCTAAAAAGGAGTGGTTCATAAACATTTGCTGCTTTTTAATTCGCTGCTCCCGTCGAAGTTGTTGAACTTGCTCGGCATTTAATTCAGCTACGTTACTTTGGCAATGCGGGCACTGCGCATGTTTGTCTGAAATTGATTTTGCACATTTTGGGCAACGAATAATCGCCATACATCTCTCTCCATACTACGCATAAAAAAAGCGCCTTGCGGCGCTTCCTATTGTACTTGTTTTGTCGCTCTTTGTCTTTTTTGAATTGCGCCTAATACCTAACACGGATAAAAAGAATTTAGCTTATTTTTTATTTAAGATTTATCACTCATTATTTTGTTGTTTAGCGAGGCGTTTTTCCCAAAAAGTGGCGTTTTTAATGCCTAATTTTACAGGATCGAAAGTAATAGGCCCGCCTTTGCGTTTTTGGTCTTCGTAATCGCTCAAACATGTTAAGGCCGGTTTAGCGACAAAGAAAATAGCTAATATACCTAATATGTTTATCCACGCCATTAAACCAACGCCTATGTCTCCAATGCTCCAAATATAGCCTGAGTTATTTACCATGCCGTAAGCCACCATAAACATAATGACAAACTTTACCACAACAAGCGGAATGCTTCCTTTAAAGTAGCGATTTAGGTACGCAATATTCGTCTCTGCAATAAAGTAATAAGCAAGTATTGTGGTAAAAGCAAAGAAGAATAATGCAATACCTACAAACGCTTCCCCAAGGCCACCAAATACACTAAACAATGCCATTTGAGTGAATGCCGCGGAGCCCACTTCTGTTGCTGCATCGACATGTTGTACAATAAATTGACCTGCAGGCAATTCACCTACTACGTTATATTGCTGCGTTATTAAAATCATTAATGCCGTTGCTGTACATACAAAAAGTGTATCAACATAAACAGAAAAAGCTTGCACTAAACCTTGCTGCGCAGGGTGATCAACTTCTGCTGCTGCTGCTGCATGAGGCCCTGTACCTTGGCCCGCTTCGTTTGAGTATATTCCGCGTTTAACACCCCAGCCTATTGCGGCACCAAAGCCTGCCTGAGCTGTAAATGCATCACTAATAATCATAGAAAAAATATCGGGTACTTTATCAATATTTAAAAATACGATAATTAAGGCCAGTACTATGTAACCAAGCGCCATAAATGGCACTACAATTTGTGTAAAGTTAGCAATGCGCTTTATGCCACCAAATATAATAAACGCTAAAACAATAAGAATAATAGCCAGCGCAACAAGTTTAAAACTGCCAACCTCTCCAAAACTGGTAGAGACCATAGTGCCATCACCAAATACTTGAGTGAATGCATTACCTACAGCATTTGCTTGTACGCCAGGTAAGAAAACACCACAGGCTATAATTGCCGAGATAGCAAATAAAACAGCCAGCCATTTTTGCCCTAAACAACGGTCAAAATAATATGCGGGACCACCGCGATATTGGCCATCCTCTTCTACTTTATAAATTTGCCCAAGAGTTGACTCTGCGAAAGCGGTACTTGCACCTAAAAAAGCAACAATCCACATCCAAAATATTGCACCAGGCCCTCCAAAACCAATTGCAGCAGCTACACCTGCTATATTACCGACACCAACTCGTCCAGATAATGATACAGCTAGGGCTTGAAACGATGATATTCCAGAATCCGAGGTATTAGGGCTAAACAACAACTTACACATTTCTTTAAAATGCCGAACTTGTGCAAATCGAGTTAGTATTGAGTAAAATAAGCCTGCGCCAAGGCATAAATAGATGAGTGCATTACTCCAAACAACATCATTAACGGCGCTTACAAAAGCTTCCATGAATATCCTCATAGTTATATTTATTATTTTTAATCACTATACTCTTTACTCAGAATACGAGTCATAAGCTTTACGAAATAAGGAATTAATCTTTTTCGCTTTTCTTATTGTTTAATCGATATTAACTTAAGTACCCAGCCTTGTTAACAGTTAATTTTCAAAACTATAAATTAGGGCGGCATTTAACTAATACAGATTGATTTAAACTATACGGTATTGAATAAACCAAGAAAATGTTTTGAAAACATTTAGCGTTCTGATGGGTATGTAATTTTTATTTTTTGGTACGGCCGGTTTAGCCTAAAATAAAAAGGGCATCAATGTGATTGATACCCTTTGAAACGAGCGTTTTATCTTAAGTTGTCTACAACATTAACAATAGCCGCTAAAGTATCTTGTCCAAATTGGTATGAACGGCAATCTGACCAACCATAATCTGGATCAGGTAAGTCATTATTATCTTTAAATGGCATTTCAACTGTGTAAGTAAGTGCTTTAAATTCTTCTGCCGTCGCTGATGAACCGACAGTTAAGTTAGCTTTACCTGGCTCGTCTTTATCGTAGCCATGCTCAACTTGAAACTCAGGCGTAATAGTTAAAAGCGCGGCTTTAAAGCTGTCTTCTAGGGCTTTTAAGCGTGCATCATAGCTTGGTATGCCTTCACTACCGGCAACAAAGTTATATGGAATCGCCTCATCACCATGAATGTCTAGGTGCATGTCTAGACCTACTTCGCGCATTTTATTAAGCACTAAGTAAACTTCGGGGCTGTTTTCCATGCTGGGTGTTTGCCATTCACGGTTTAAATTAACCCCTTTAGCATTAGTACGTAAGTGACCGCGTACACTGCCATCTGGGTTCATGTTCGGTGCGATGTAGAATACCGCTTTGGATAGTAATGCGGCAGCATGTGGGTCTTCATCATCAAGTAGTTTATGTAATAAGCCCTCTACAAACCACTGAGCCATTGTTTCACCAGGGTGTTGACGCGCAGTGATCCAAATGATTTTTTTATCTTCACTTGGTTGACCAATTTTAAGCACGCTCATATCGCGCCCATCAAGCGTTTGCCCAAGCGTTTCTAGTTGGCAAATTTCTTGGCTTTGTGCCCAGGCTAATAAATCTAAGTGACGGTCGTAGCTATAAGGAGCAAAGTAGGCAAAATAAACACTGCTGCACTCTGGCTCAAGTTCAAATTTTAGTGTGCCATTTTCATACGAAGACGGAACACGGAACCATGTTTGACGGTCGTATGAAGCAACAGCTTGGTAGTCTACCCAGCCATCTGGGTATGCAGACTTATCAAGATTATTGATATTTAACTGGTGTAGTTGATAAGGTGTTGTTTCAAGGCGAAAGTGAAACCACTGGTAAAACTCAGACTGATGATCTTTATTAATTTCTAACTGAATATTTAACGGATCGGTGGCTTCAATAACTTTAATATTACCACTGTCGAAATTGCTACTAATTTTCATTACAATAAACCTATTAGTTAACTGCGTGCTTTGGCTAAAAGGCTTAGCCAAGAGGTAAATACATGTTAATGCATATTAAAATGCAAAAAAACGTACCCAATTCAATAAATCGTACCATAACCGCTACACTTTAAAAATATTCAGGCCTAAAAAAGCCAGCAAGTGCTGGCTTTTTTAATTACTCATGTGTTTATCGCGGTAAACTTGGGAATGAGACTTCTGCCATATCGCGCATACAGCGAACTACCTGACAACTATAACCAAACTCATTGTCGTACCATACGTAAAGTACAACACGGTTGTCATCAACAATCGTTGCTTGAGAATCAATAACCCCTGCGTAACGACTCCCCACTAAATCGGTTGATACGATTTCAGTTGATGCTGTGTAATCAATTTGATCACGCAGGTCTGAGTGAAGTGCGGTTTCACGTAAAAACGCATTAAGCTCTTCAACCGTTGTACTCTTTTCAAGATTAAGGTTTAAAATAGCTAACGATACGTTAGGTGTAGGCACACGGATTGCGTTACCTGTTAGTTTACCTTCCAGCTCTGGTAATGCTTTCGCAACCGCTTTCGCTGCACCTGTTTCAGTGATAACCATGTTCAATGCTGCAGCACGACCACGACGTTCCGCTTTGTGGTAGTTATCAATTAAGTTTTGGTCATTAGTATATGAGTGAACCGTTTCAACATGGCCATTCTTAATACCAAACTGATCGTTTAATGCTTTAAGTGTGGGTGTAATTGCATTAGTTGTACAGCTTGCAGCACAGACGATTTTGTCTTCAGATTTAATATCGTGGTTATTTACCCCGTAAACAATATTTTTAATATTGCCTTTAGCGGGCGCTGTTAATAATACTTTTGCAGCCCCTTTAGACTCTAAATGTTGACCAAGGCCGGCTTCATCTTTCCAAATACCTGTGTTATCAACAACTAGTGCGTTTTCAATGCCGTACGCGCTGTAATCAACTTCGCTTGGCGAGTTAGCATAAATAACTTGAATGTAGCTACCATTTGCTTTAATTGCGTTACGCTCTTTATCGATGGTGATAGAACCATTAAAAGGGCCATGAATAGAATCACGACGCAATAAGCTTGCACGTTTTTCTAAGTCGCCATCTTTACCACCACGCACCACAATAGCGCGCAGGTTTAAATCGGCATAAGGGCCTGACTTTTCAATTAGTAAACGCGCTAATAAGCGACCAATACGGCCAAAACCGTAAAGGACTACATCACGTGGGGCTTTAGGCTCAGAGTCAACAATTTCAGCAAGCTCATCTTTAACGAACTCTTCTACTGTGCGGCCATTCGCTGCATCTGTGTATAAATAGCTGTATGCTAATTTACCGATATCGATACGGGCAGAATGTAATTCCATTTTACTGATAGCTTCTAAAAACGGGAAACTTTCACGTAAACGAAGTTTAGACCCTTCAAATTGTGCCACTGATTTATGAGACTTGATAATATCAATAGTGCTTGCATTTACTAATGGACGGCCGTAAACCGCAATTTCAATACCACGATTTCGGTACAGTTTACCAATAATTGGTTGCATACTTTCAGCGTAATCTTGGCGCTCTTGCCAGCTACTTGTGTATTCTAACTCGTGAGATGAGGTCATTTTTTTTACCTAATTAAACAATTTTGAACGGATAGCCTAAGAATGTATCGAATTTTGAGAGCAATGCATTCTTTCGGGCAGGGGTATTCTAATTTAATCTCATTTTATTCTCTACTGTTAGAGACTAAAGTTTACGCAAGAATAATACTGCGGATACAAAAAAGGCAGCTTTCGCTGCCTTTTTATTTATTTTTTGCTTGTGCCTACTTCAACACGGGTTTTTAACTTTTGCCCCGGTCTAAAGGTGACTACGCGACGTGCTGAAATGGGAATATCTTCTCCCGTTTTCGGATTACGTCCCGGTCTTTCTTTTTTGTCTCGAAGATCAAAGTTACCAAATCCAGAGAGCTTAATCTGCTCGCCTTTTTCGAGCGCTGAGCGGATTTCTTCAAAAAACGCCTCAACTAAATCTTTGGCATCTTTTTTATTGATCCCGAGCTTTTCAAATAGGTGTTCAGCTATGTCGGCTTTAGTAAGCGCCATATCTAGTCCCTCAACGATGCATTAAACTGTTCGGCCAGTGCGGCCACCACGTTATCAACTACCTGATTGATATCTTTCTCTTCGAGTGTTCTATCAACCGCTTGCAGTGTTAGAGCAATCGCCAAACTCTTATAATTTGGCTCAATACCTTTGCCCTTATACACATCGAATAAGTTTAGGTCAACCAATTGATTTCCGCCAACTTTTCCGATGACGTTTAAAATATCACCAACTTTAACGCTGTCTTGCACTAAAATCGCGATGTCGCGGCGATTTGATGGGAATTTAGACACCCCAACAGCCTGCGGTAAATTTCTTTTTTCTAACGCCGACATTTCAATTTCAAACACAAAAGCAGCATTATTGATATCTAATAATTTTTGCGCCTGAGGGTGTAATGCACCAAAGAAACCTACTTTTTTACCATCAACATAAATTACAGCTGACTGCCCAGGATGAAGGCCATCTGATTGCTCAGCTTTAATTTCAAAGCGGTTAACATCGTTGGTGATTGCAAGTAACGCTTCAACATCCCCTTTTAAATCATAAAAATCAACGTGTCGTTTTTCTTCAATCCAATGCTCACCATGCGCAAGCCCAGTAATAACACCACCAATGACCGGCACTTGATACACGCCATTTTCTGCGCTTTCATCGCTGATAAACTTAAGGCCGTGTTCAAATAAGCGAATACGTGGTTGCTGGCGGTTTTGGTTATAGGCAACAGAGGCTAATAAACCCGGCATTAAACTTACACGCATCGCTGACATTTCGATGGAAATTGGGTGCGGCAATACCAATGCGTTACACTCTGGATGTAAAATAGCTTGCGCTTTAGGATCAACAAAACTGTAAGTAATGGCTTCTTGATAACCACGCGTAACTAGCGCATTACGAAAACGGCTCAGTGCAACGGTTGACTCATCATGCGTGGTCATTTTAAGCTTTGCCGTCGGTGCCACATTCGGAATGCTATTATAACCGTATACACGAGCCACTTCTTCGATTAAGTCTTCTTCAATGCGAATATCAAAACGGTAACTTGGCACATCAGCGCTCCAGCTAGCATTTTCAAATTTAACATCTAGCCCTAAACGCGTAAGAATATCGGTTACTTTCGCATCGTCAATGTGATGGCCAATAACACGGTCTAGACGAGAACGACGTAAACGCACTTCTGTTACTTTTGGTAGTTTATCTGCAGCAACCGCTTCAACGATTGGACCTGCGTTACCACCTACAATCTCCAGCAGCAGTGCTGTAGCGCGCTCCATTGCATCGTGTTGTAGTGCAAAGTCTACGCCGCGCTCATAGCGATGAGATGCATCAGTGTGCAAACCATAGCTGCGTGCTTGCCCTGCAATGGCCACCGGATTGAAAAATGCGCTTTCTAATAAGATATCAGTTTTTTTTTCAGTAACACCTGATTGCTCACCGCCAAAAATACCGGCAATGGCTAGCGCTTTGTGATGATCGGCAATCACTAATGTCGATTCATTTAACTTCGCGGTATTACCATCGAGTAAAACCAGCTCTTCACCAGGGGTTGCACTACGTACTTTAATTCCACCCTCAATGGCATTTAAATCAAATGCATGCATTGGGTGGCCAAGCTCTAACAATACGAAGTTAGTAACATCAACAACCGGATCAATTGAACGTACACCACTGCGACGTAGCTTTTCAACCATCCATAAAGGCGTTTCAGCGGCTAAGTTAATGCCCTTAATAACACGCCCTAAATAACGAGGACAGGCATCATCGTTAACCAACTCAATTGATACTTTGTCTTCAATTGTCGGGGTTACCGCTGGAATGCTTAATGTATTTACGTCAATACTGTTCAGGACGCCGACTTCACGGGCAAGCCCTTTAATACCTAAACAGTCGCCACGGTTAGGCGTTAAATCTACGTCAATGATGTTGTCATCAAGCGCTAAATATTCGCGTAAATCGGTACCAATAGGTGCATCAAGTGGCAATTCCATAATGCCATCGCCTTCTTCACTAATACCTAGCTCATCAAATGCACATAACATGCCGTTTGAAGGCTGACCGCGAAGTTTGGCTTTTTTAATTTTAAAATCACCCGGTAACACTGCGCCAACAGTGGCAACTGCAACTTTAATACCTTGGCGGCAATTTGGTGCACCACATACGATATCCAGTAGCTCATCGCCACCGATATTAATTTTTGTTACACGTAGTTTATCTGCATCAGGGTGCTGGCCACACTCAATCACTTCTCCTACCACAACGCCATTAAATTTGGCGGCTGCCGGCTCAACGCTATCTACTTCTAAACCAGCCATTGAAAGCTGTTCCGAAAGAGCTTGCGTATCAATTGCAGGGTTTACCCACTCTCTTAACCACTTTTCACTAAATTTCATTTTATCTCTTCACTCTTAACGGAACTGGTTTAGGAATTTTAAGTCATTTTCGAAAAACGCACGTAAATCATTTACGCCGTAACGCAACATGGTTAAGCGCTCAACACCCATACCAAAAGCAAAACCGGTGTATTTTTCAGGATCGATGCCTACAGACTTAAGTACGTTAGGATGAACCATGCCGCAACCTAATACTTCTAACCATTTACCGTCTTTACCCATCACGTCCACTTCGGCTGAAGGCTCAGTAAATGGGAAGAATGAAGGACGAAAACGAATTTCCATGTCTTCTTCAAAAAAGTTACGTAAAAAGTCATGTAAAATACCTTTAAGCTCAGTGAAGCTTACATCAGTATCAACCATCAACCCTTCCACCTGATGGAACATTGGGGTGTGTGTTTGGTCGTAATCGTTACGGTATACACGCCCTGGCGAAATAATACGCAGTGGCGGTTGCTCAGTTTCCATAGTTCGAATTTGTACACCACTGGTTTGAGTACGCAGTACCAGCTTAGGATTAAAGTAAAAGGTATCGTGATCGGCGCGAGCTGGGTGATGCTCTGGAATATTCAATGCATCAAAGTTATGAAAGTCATCTTCAACCTCAGGACCTGATTTAACGGCAAAACCAAGTTCACCAAAAAAGCTTTCTATGCGCTCAATAGTGCGAGTAACCGGGTGTAAACCACCCGATGGCATAACACGACCTGGTAAAGTCACATCGACTGTTTCTGCTGCTAATTTTTCTTCTAATGCTTTACTTGCTAACAATTCACGTTTGTCATTAATCGCAACTTGCACGTCTTGCTTAGCTTGGTTAATTACTTGGCCTGCTTCTTTACGTTCTTCAGCAGCAATTTTACCTAACGTTTTAAGTAAGCTGGTAATTTCGCCTTTTTTACCAAGATAGTTAACCCTGATCTCTTCTAGCTGCGCGATTTCACTGGCACTGGCCACCGCCTCAAGTGCTTGCGCTAATATGTTTTCTAAGTTCATTCGATACCTGATCTTTCACAGAAGGTGATTACAATTTAGTTAGCTAATGATAACTGAAAGCAGGGTCTAGATTCTAGACCTACTAGAGCTTTAGCGTTGATTTTATAAAAGGAATAGTCAATTTTCGTTGTGCAGCCATGGATGCATGATCTAATTTGTCTAATACGTCTAATAAAGCGCGCATATCACGACTTAAACGCGTTAATAAAAATCGCGCACACTCATCAGTTAACTCAAGCCCACGCATATTCGCACGCTTAACCAGCGCTTGTGCTTTATCATCATCACTCATAGAGCGAATTTGAAACGTCGTGCCCCACTTTAAACGCGATTCTAAATCGGGCAAACTAATATTAAGCATATTTGGCAGTAAATCAGCGGTCACTACCAACATTTTATTGGGTTCATTAAAGCGATTAAAAAAATTAAATAACGCCTTTTCCCAAGCATCATTGCCCGCCACTAAATGAACATCATCAATACATAGTACATCTAATGCTTCAAGGCCATCTAAAACCATCGGGCCAAAATGAATAACCTCACGCATTGAAAGTAACATATTGGATAAACCACGCTCTTGGGCTTGAATACAGGTGGCATATAATAAGTGAGACTTTCCTGAATCTCCTAAACCACATAAATAAGTATACTGAAAAGAATGAGCAAGCTTAGAAAAGCTATCTTTAAGATGATTTACCTCTAATGAATCTTCTCCCCCAAAATAAGAGGCAAATGTTTCATCATCTGGTAACGTAACCGGTAACGCCATTTGCATTGGCTCTTGAGATGACATTAATTTTCAACCCATTGATACTCTAAGCTTTGCTCATCAACAATATGATAAAAATCACGAGGATCAATGTAATTCTTAAAGGCACTGTCTAGTCCAAGGGCTTTTTTAAGGTCGTTCACGGTTCCCGTATGCGTTAGCTCAAACTCGGTTAAATCAGGTGTTTTCCTTAAAATAACGGCGTTGGTGACGACACTTAGATTTAGTAATCGACGCTTAGCTAGTTCAATATCAACAAAACTATCTGTGCCTTTTAAGGTTAAATTAGCAGTACGTTGTTCATAATAGGCATTTGGATCTATTGCATATTCACTGGCAAGACCTTGGGCAAGATTGTCAATCATTTGCGCAACAATTTGTTGCCTACCACCAGTAATACGATTAGATTCAAAAAGATCATCATTTGTGAAGCGCCAATCCAATACCCAATTATCTGAGTTAAACTCTTGATACATCCTAGCCGTGATACTTTTTTCGGCACTATAGCGTCTAGATGCCTCTTCTACTGGTTCGGAAAAGTTACCCCAAACTTCAGGAACTCCAACCAAACGACGGTCTTGTAAATCCAGTAAAGGCACTATAATGGGTAAACCTCTTCGACTCGCTTTATCATAAATGAGCTGTTCTAGCTGAGGGTAACTTTCTTGCGTAACAAGTTCACGTTGCTTGTTATTTTCGATACCGAGCCAAATAGCAACGAGTGGACGTTGAGCGCCCCACAAAGGCAAGTTTAATTCTTTGATAAGCGCATCAATCTTACGTGCCTCAAATTTGACAAGTAATTTGAGCTTTCCATTTATGCGTTCATCATATTCAAATTTCAGCATATAGTCAGATATGTCTTTAGTACGTTGTTGCGCCAGTTGATTTTCATCTGCATTTTTATTACCACTCACTTTTACTAATACGTTAAGTAGTGCTTTGCGGCTAGCATCTAAACGTACATCACGGGATTTATCATCTACAACTAAAATATCTTGATATAAATCAGTCACTTCAACCGCTGATACAAAAGCACAAAAGAAAATCGATAAGGCGCTAATTAATAATCTATACACAGGCGAATCATTCTTGGTTTTAAACTGTTTTGATCCTAAATCAAAGACACTCACAAAGCAAAATTATATTACTGAGTTAGGCATGGGCTCTTGGCCTGGTGTGTTTACTTTATTCCAGACAACAAAAAACCCGTCACATTGCTGTAACGGGTTTCTCTTATTTGGAGCCTGGCAATGTCCTACTTTCACATAGCAAATGCTACACTATCATCGGCGCTGTTTCGTTTCACTACTGAGTTCGGCATGGAATCAGGTGGGTCCAAAACGCTATTGTCACCAAGCAAATTTGGTATTAATCCGCTCTTTCGAGCCAATTAATTAAAATTTGAAAATGCTGATAATTGTTTTCTTACCGCTGAAAGCTTATCGCTTGCAGCTGCTAGTAAATCTACTTTAGTTATATTAACTTCTTCGCTTGTTTCACTATCACATAAAACGCGTTTGGCGTTGTATGGTTAAGCCTCACGGGTAATTAGTACAAGTTAGCTTAACATGTCACCATGCTTCCACACCTTGCCTATCAACGTTGTAGTCTTCAACGGCCCTTCAGAGACTTTAAAAGTCTAGTGAGAACTCATCTCGAGGCCTGCTTCGCGCTTAGATGCTTTCAGCGCTTATCAGTTCCGAACGTAGCTACCGGGCAATGCCATTGGCATGACAACCCGAACACCAGCGGTTCGTTCACTCCGGTCCTCTCGTACTAGGAGCAACCCCTCTCAATTCTCAAACGCCCACGGCAGATAGGGACCGAACTGTCTCACGACGTTCTAAACCCAGCTCGCGTACCACTTTAAATGGCGAACAGCCATACCCTTGGGACCGACTTCAGCCCCAGGATGTGATGAGCCGACATCGAGGTGCCAAACACCGCCGTCGATATGAACTCTTGGGCGGTATCAGCCTGTTATCCCCGGAGTACCTTTTATCCGTTGAGCGATGGCCCTTCCATTCAGAACCACCGGATCACTATGACCTACTTTCGTACCTGCTCGACGTGTCTGTCTCGCAGTTAAGCTGGCTTCTACCATTACACTAACCGTACGATGTCCGACCGTACTTAGCCAACCTTCGTGCTCCTCCGTTACTCTTTGGGAGGAGACCGCCCCAGTCAAACTACCCACCAGGCACTGTCCGTAACCCCGATTCAGGGGCCAACGTTAGAACATCAAAACTACAAGGGTGGTATTTCAAGGTCGACTCCACAAAAACTAGCGTCTCTGCTTCTTAGTCTCCCACCTATCCTACACATGTAGGTTCAATGTTCAGTGCCAAGCTGTAGTAAAGGTTCACGGGGTCTTTCCGTCTAGCCGCGGGTACACAGCATCTTCACTGCGATTTCAATTTCACTGAGTCTCGGGTGGAGACAGCGTGGCCATGGTTACACCATTCGTGCAGGTCGGAACTTACCCGACAAGGAATTTCGCTACCTTAGGACCGTTATAGTTACGGCCGCCGTTTACCGGGGCTTCGATCAAGAGCTTCTCCGAAGATAACCCCATCAATTAACCTTCCGGCACCGGGCAGGTGTCACACCGTATACGTCATCTTGCGATTTTGCACAGTGCTGTGTTTTTAATAAACAGTCCCAGCCACCTGGTCACTGCGGCTCCAATTAGCTCAGGGAGCAAGTCCCGTCACCAATCGGAGCGTACCTTCTCCCGAAGTTACGGTACGATTTTGCCTAGTTCCTTCACCCGAGTTCTCTCAAGCGCCTTAGTATTCTCTACCTGACCACCTGTGTCGGTTTGGGGTACGATTCGGTATAATCTGAAGCTTAGAGGCTTTTCCTGGAAGTATGGCATCAGCAACTTCATCACCGTAGTGACTCGTCTCGTGTCTCAGGTTTAATGTTTGTCCGGATTTACCTAAACAAACGCCCTACTCACTTTCACATGGACTACCAACGCCATGCTTGCTTAGCCTGCTCCGTCCCCCCATCGCAATTATACCAAGTACGGAAATATTAATCCGTTTCCCATCGACTACGCCTTTCGGCCTCGCCTTAGGGGTCGACTTACCCTACCCTGATTAACATGGGATAGGAACCCTTGGTCTTCCGGCGTGCGGGTTTTTCACCCGCATTATCGTTACTCATGTCAGCATTCGCACTTCTGATACGTCCAGCATGCCTCCCGGCACACCTTCAACCGCTTACAGAACGCTCCCCTACCACTTGAGCATACCCCGAAACTATCTCTATCATCATCGACTCACGTTTAGGTGACGCTTGAACGCTGGGCGCTTCGCGCTGTCAACGTTAATCAAAATAGCTTGGGTGGTATGCTCAAATCCGCAGCTTCGGTGCATAGTTTAGCCCCGTTACATCTTCCGCGCAGACCGACTCGACCAGTGAGCTATTACGCTTTCTTTAAAGGATGGCTGCTTCTAAGCCAACCTCCTGGCTGTCTGGGCCTTTCCACATCGTTTCCCACTTAACTATGACTTGGGGACCTTAGCTGGCGGTCTGGGTTGTTTCCCTCTTCACGACGGACGTTAGCACCCGCCGTGTGTCTCCCGGATAGTACTTTACGGTATTCGGAGTTTGCAAAGGGTTGGTAAGTCGGGATGACCCCCTAGCCTTAACAGTGCTCTACCCCCGTAAGTATTCGTCCGAGGCTCTACCTAAATAGATTTCGGGGAGAACCAGCTATCTCCCGGTTTGATTAGCCTTTCACTCCTAACCACAGGTCATCCCCTAACTTTTCAACGTTAGTGGGTTCGGTCCTCCAATTGATGTTACTCAATCTTCAACCTGCCCATGGCTAGATCACCGGGTTTCGGGTCTATACCTTGCAACTATTCGCCCAGTTAAGACTCGGTTTCCCTACGGCTTCCCTAATCGGTTAACCTCGCTACAAAATATAAGTCGCTGACCCATTATACAAAAGGTACGCAGTCACCTAACAAGTAGGCTCCTACTGCTTGTACGTACACGGTTTCAGGTTCTATTTCACTCCCCTCACAGGGGTTCTTTTCGCCTTTCCCTCACGGTACTGGTTCACTATCGGTCAGTTGGGAGTATTTAGCCTTAGATGATGGTCCACCTATATTCAGTCAAAGTTTCACGTGCTCCGACCTACTCGATTTCACTTAAAATGCGTTTTCATGTACGGGACTATCACCCTGTATCGTGGCGCTTTCCAGCGACCTTCCATTAACACATAATTAGCTTAAGGGCTGTTCCGATTTCGCTCGCCGCTACTCTCGGAATCTCGGTTGATTTCTTTTCCTACGGGTACTTAGATGTTTCAGTTCTCCGCGTTCGCTTCGTTAACCTATGTATTCAGTTAACGATACCTGCAAGCAGGTGGGTTTCCCCATTCGGAAATCCTAGTCTCAAGTGCTTTTTACTAGCTTGACTAGGCTTATCGCAAGTTAATACGTCCTTCATCGCCTCCAACTGCCAAGGCATCCACCGTGTACGCTTAGTCACTTAACCATACAACCCAAACGGGTCTTTGTTTTGTGACAGTTTAACTTCGCCAGAAGTTAATATTGAATACTAAAGTAGATACCAATCAACAAACGTAAACGTTTATTAAATGGCACTGAATGATACTGCTATCATTGTTTTTTACTTTTGAAAACTCTGTACAAATAACAAATGTCATTCATACGAATTTTATTATCAGCTTTTCCAAATTTTTAAAGAGCAATAAAATCTGCTTCGCATCGCGCAGCGAGATTTATAAACATTCATCTGTGTGGACACTACGAACAAATAAGTTCTAAATCGTATAAGGAGGTGATCCAGCCCCAGGTTCCCCTAGGGCTACCTTGTTACGACTTCACCCCAGTCATGAATCACTCCGTGGTAAACGTCCTCCCTAAGGTTAGACTATCTACTTCTGGAGCAACCCACTCCCATGGTGTGACGGGCGGTGTGTACAAGGCCCGGGAACGTATTCACCGCGTCATTCTGATACGCGATTACTAGCGATTCCGACTTCATGGAGTCGAGTTGCAGACTCCAATCCGGACTACGACGCACTTTAAGTGATTCGCTTACCTTCGCAGGTTCGCAGCACTCTGTATGCGCCATTGTAGCACGTGTGTAGCCCTACACGTAAGGGCCATGATGACTTGACGTCGTCCCCACCTTCCTCCGGTTTATCACCGGCAGTCTCCTTAGAGTTCTCAGCATTACCTGCTAGCAACTAAGGATAGGGGTTGCGCTCGTTGCGGGACTTAACCCAACATCTCACAACACGAGCTGACGACAGCCATGCAGCACCTGTATCTCAATTCCCGAAGGCACAGCAAAATCTCTTTCGCCTTTTGAGTATGTCAAGTGTAGGTAAGGTTCTTCGCGTTGCATCGAATTAAACCACATGCTCCACCGCTTGTGCGGGCCCCCGTCAATTCATTTGAGTTTTAACCTTGCGGCCGTACTCCCCAGGCGGTCTACTTAATGCGTTAGCTTTGAAAAACAGAACCGAGGCTCCGAGCTTCTAGTAGACATCGTTTACGGCGTGGACTACCAGGGTATCTAATCCTGTTTGCTCCCCACGCTTTCGTACATGAGCGTCAGTGTTGACCCAGGTGGCTGCCTTCGCCATCGGTATTCCTTCAGATCTCTACGCATTTCACCGCTACACCTGAAATTCTACCACCCTCTATCACACTCTAGTTTGCCAGTTCGAAATGCAGTTCCCAGGTTGAGCCCGGGGCTTTCACATCTCGCTTAACAAACCGCCTGCGTACGCTTTACGCCCAGTAATTCCGATTAACGCTCGCACCCTCCGTATTACCGCGGCTGCTGGCACGGAGTTAGCCGGTGCTTCTTCTGTCAGTAACGTCACAGATGTAAGGTATTAACTCACACCCTTTCCTCCTGACTGAAAGTGCTTTACAACCCGAAGGCCTTCTTCACACACGCGGCATGGCTGCATCAGGCTTGCGCCCATTGTGCAATATTCCCCACTGCTGCCTCCCGTAGGAGTCTGGGCCGTGTCTCAGTCCCAGTGTGGCTGATCATCCTCTCAAACCAGCTAGGGATCGTCGCCTTGGTGAGCCATTACCTCACCAACTAGCTAATCCCACTTGGGCCAATCTAAAGGCGAGAGCCGAAGCCCCCTTTGGTCCGTAGACATTATGCGGTATTAGCAGTCGTTTCCAACTGTTGTCCCCCACCTCAAGGCATGTTCCCAAGCATTACTCACCCGTCCGCCGCTCGTCATCTTCTAGCAAGCTAGAAATGTTACCGCTCGACTTGCATGTGTTAGGCCTGCCGCCAGCGTTCAATCTGAGCCATGATCAAACTCTTCAATTAAAAGTTTTTTCTTCCCACTCAATTAAGAGATGAGACTGCTCAATGAATTCTGAATTTATTTAATATCTTTCGATATTGAATTGACTGTGCCGAAGCAACTTATAAATAAGTTACTTCTGTTGGTCACTCAGTTTCTCTTTCGAGAAAACACATTGAGACTCTAAATTTTTTGCCTTACTTAGTAAACTAAGTTTGGCTGTTAGAACTCAATCTGTACGAGTGCCCACACAGATGATTGCTTTATATTGTTAAAGAGCGCTGCGATTAAAGCGTTAAACTTTATCTCGCTAGGGCTGCGCATATTACGCTTTCCACTTTTTTTGTCAACACTTAAATTAAAATTTCCGAAAAATTCTAAACTCAAGTTTTACTCGACTAACTGATTAGCTTGTGCAGCTTAAGCGTTGCCTGCTCTGCCGTCTCAGTGGGGACGCATTATAGGGCGAATCAATTTTAACGCAAGCGTTTTTAAACGCTTTTTTGCATTTAATTTTTACCCCAAAGATACCCCACCCAGACACACATGTTACCCACAAAACCCTGTGGATAACTCTTTTTTTTACGTTGTTTACTAAACTATTTACCGTGCTTGTGGTAACTTGCGCCGCATATTTACAACACGTTCACTAGGCAACACACATGACAGATATAATAAATAGTATAAGTGGTCTCTTATGGGGTCATATTTTAGTGTACTTATTAATAGCAGCAGGGCTATTTTTTACAATACGTCTTGGATTTATTCAATTTGTACAGTTCCCGCACATGATCAAAGTAATGTTTAAAAGTCGTCAAGGCTCTGAAGGCGGCATTTCTTCTTTCCAAGCATTTTGTACATCTTTAGCAGCCCGTGTTGGCACGGGTAATATGGCGGGTGTAGCAGTTGCGTTATACTTAGGTGGTGCAGGTGCTATTTTTTGGATGTGGCTAATTGCTTTAATAGGTATGGCAACCAGTTTTGCCGAAAGTACATTGGCTCAGGCATATAAAATACGCGATGAAGAAGGTAACTTTCGTGGTGGTCCTGCTTATTATATGGAATACGGGCTTGGCAAGCGTTGGATGGGTGTCGTATTCTCACTGTGTTTAATTTTAGCCTTTGGTTTAGTTTTTAACGCTGTGCAGTCAAACTCTATCGCTGCAGCTTTTGAAGTTGCCTTCGGTATTCCTAACTATATAGTAGGTATAGCGCTTGTTATTGGTTCCGGCATTATTATATTCGGTGGTCTAAAAACCATTTCTCGATTTGCTGAATTAGCGGTGCCGTTTATGGCTGCGGCTTATCTTGTCGTCGCACTGTATATATGTGCTGCAAATTATACTGAATTACCTGATGTGTTTATGCATGTAATTAGAAGTGCTTTTGGTATTGAACAAGCCGGTGCCGGTGCAATTGGTTATGGGGTAATGCAAGCGATGATCCAAGGGATCAAGCGCGGACTGTTCTCAAACGAAGCTGGTATGGGTAGTGCCGCTAATGCTGCAGCAACGGCAACACCAAACCCTCCTCACCCTGCCTCTCAGGGTTATGTACAAATGCTAGGTGTATTTGTTGATACTATTATTATTTGTAGTGCAACCGCCGCCCTTATATTATTATCGGACCAGTTAGTATCAGGCTCCGATGTTACTGGTATAGCATTAACTCAAGCAGCTCTTGAAGAACATGTAGGCAGTTGGGGCGCAATATTCGTTGCAGTCGCTATTTTGTTTTTTGCTTTTACATCAATTGTAGCTAACTACTCTTATGCTGAAACGAACTTATTATTCTTAGAGCATAATCATGCATCGGGTATGTTGATCTTTAGACTATTAGTATTAGGTATGGTGATGTTTGGTGCACTTGGTGAATTACCACTCGTGTGGACCTTAGCGGATGTATCTATGGGCCTAATGGCGATAGTAAACGTGATTGCTTTATTTATGCTCTCTGGTGTTGTGGTATGGCTTGCCAAGGACTATAACGCTCAGCGCCGCGCTGGAAAATTACCGACGTTTGATCCAAGCAAGAACGACAAGCTTAATAAAACCATTCCAAAAGGTATTTGGCACAAATAACTTTAAAGTTATTTAAGTTAAAAACCCGAAACGGCCATAGCCATTTCGGGTTTTTTATTGTGTTAGCCTCGTCTGCATATAACTAATAACAGCACTCACCTAATTGAGCCTCTATTAAGCACATTAGCCACATAGTACCCCTGTAAGTAATTATCTAAGCAGTAACATAAACGTTATTAATAAACCTTTTGGCTTTTTAATGGCGTTAGTACAAATATCTGTATGCTGATTTTGGTTTATTCAAATAAGAAAGTACAGGCACCATCATCAGCTAAAATCTTGTTACAGGGTTTACTTATGTATAATTTATTATCTAAGGACCATACCGATGCATTTAGCTTGCGGTGTTCAAACAAGTATATTTATGAGCTAAGCATATATGAGCTTTTGGAACAGAGTTGCGAGAATTTGTGGTTTAAAAAACGAAGTGATTTATTGCAAGTAATAAAGTGATGGTGAATTTTTATTATTAAGAATTTTAATATAACAGTAGTCTGATTGGAAATTGCAGGAAAGGTATGAAGTGGTGCCCGAGGCCGGACTTGAACCGGCACGACTTGTTAGTCGAGGGATTTTAAATCCCTTGTGTCTACCAATTCCACCACTCGGGCATCGAGTTTGCTAATTAAAGCGTGTGGAGTAATTATTTGGAGGCGGAACCCGGAGTCGAACCGGGGTAAACGGATTTGCAATCCGGTGCATGGCCACTCTGCCATTCCGCCTAAAGGTATCAAATAATTTGGAGCGGCACACGAGGCTCGAACTCGTGACCTCGACCTTGGCAAGGTCGCGCTCTACCAACTGAGCTAGTGCCGCATAAAAACCATGTCAGTAATTTGTACGTTGGTGCGCGACCATGTCGCGGTAAAACGTTCTGGCAACTGAGCTAGTGCCGCATAAAAACTATGTCAGTAATTTGTACGTTGGTGCGCGACCATGTCGCGGTAAAACGTTCTGGCAACTGAGCTAGTGCCGCATGATTAGATATAATTCTTTTCAACAAAGAATTTCTTACCGTCTTTTAATTAATTTGGTTTATTAATTAAAAGTGGTGCCCGAGGCCGGACTTGAACCGGCACGACTTGTTAGTCGAGGGATTTTAAATCCCTTGTGTCTACCAATTCCACCACTCGGGCATCGAGTTTGCTAATTAAAGCAAGTGGATAAAACTAATATGGAGCGGCACACGAGGCTCGAACTCGTGACCTCGACCTTGGCAAGGTCGCGCTCTACCAACTGAGCTAGTGCCGCATAAAAACCATGTCAGTAATTTGTACGTTGGTGCGCGACCATGTCGCGGTAAAACGTTCTGGCAACTGAGCTAGTGCCGCATAAAAACTATGTCAGTAATTTGTACGTTGGTGCGCGACCATGTCGCGGTAAAACGTTCTGGCAACTGAGCTAGTGCCGCATAAAAACTATGTCAGTAATTTGTACGTTGGTGCGCGACCATGTCGCGGTAAAACGTTCTGGCAACTGAGCTAGTGCCGCATCATATTAATTCTAAAATTTTTAAAAAATACATATTGGTGTATGCAGTTAAACCACAAAGTGGTGCCCGAGGCCGGACTTGAACCGGCACGACTTGTTAGTCGAGGGATTTTAAATCCCTTGTGTCTACCAATTCCACCACTCGGGCATCGAGTTTGCTAATTAAAGCGTGTGGAGTAATTATTTGGAGGCGGAACCCGGAGTCGAACCGGGGTAAACGGATTTGCAATCCGGTGCATGGCCACTCTGCCATTCCGCCTCAATACTAGGTTAACTTAAAAATAAATTGGAGCGGCACACGAGGCTCGAACTCGTGACCTCGACCTTGGCAAGGTCGCGCTCTACCAACTGAGCTAGTGCCGCTTTATGTTTATCTTCAGAGCTATGCCCTTTCAACACGGACGCATTCTACAGAGATTATTAAACGCGTCAACACAAAAAATGCTAGTTTTGAACTGTTTGATTATTTTTTATCTAAAATGGTGCGTTATTAGACGTTTACAATCAATTTTTGGTCAATTCTTCCCATGCTGCACGTAAATATTGCACCATAGAACTAAGCGTTAAAAAGGTTGCTATATAAAGTAAGCCATAGCTTAAATACATCATCCAGCTATCGTACTGCCAAATCAAACCAATGATGGCTAGCATTTGCGCCGCTGTCTTTAACTTACCCATATCAGACACAGCTACATTGCCGCGCTTACCTTGCTCAGCCATCCATTCACGTAGCGCTGAAATAACAATTTCACGGCTTATAATAATGAGCGCGGGAATAGTCATATACAAAGATTGATAATGCTCTGATAAAGCAACTAATGCAGCACACACCATCACTTTATCAGCAACAGGGTCTAAAAATGCACCAAAAGGCGTTGACTGTTCAAGTTTGCGGGCTAGGTAGCCGTCGAGTATGTCAGTAATTGAAGCCAACCAAAAAATAAAGGCGGCAACAAAAAATGCCCATGAATAAGGCATATAAAATATCACCAAAAAAATGGGGATAAGAAAGAGTCTAAACGTTGTGAGTGTGTTTGGAATATTCCACATAACTACTTGGATATGTCTTTTTTTTGTATTCGCATATAGGGCTAGCCCTTGTCATGCAAATGGTTAAATATCTTCTCAGCCATGTCAGGACTGATCCCAGGAACTTTCTTTAACTGTTCTATATTAGCAGCTTTTACGCCTTGCATGCCCCCTAAATATTTTAATAATATTTGTCGGCGTTTTGATCCAACGCCATCTATTTCTTCTAATAACGACTGAGTTCGTTGTTTTTGGCGCTTATTACGGTGCCCAGCAATAGCAAAGCGATGTGATTCATCACGAATATGCTGAATTAAATGCAGCGCTGGCGCATCAGAATCCATAGGAATTGTTTTACGCCCGCCGTCAATAAGTAAAGTTTCAAGGCCAGGCTTACGACTAGTCCCTTTTGCAACCCCAACTAATAACGGCATTTTAGCATGCGACCAATTTTCAAAATACTGCTCTGCTCTACCTAATTGCCCTTTGCCACCATCAATAAAAATAACATCGGGAATTTTATCTTCATCCACTAACTTGTTGTAACGTTTGTTTAGTGCAAATTCCATGGCCGCATAATCATCCCCCCCAGTGATACCGGTCACATTATAGCGGCGATACTCTTTGTTGTTGGGACCTTGAGAATCAAATACAACACAACTGGCTACGGTGTTTTCGCCCATGGTGTGGCTGATGTCAAAACATTCCATACGGTTAATATCATCAAGCCGTAAAGTGGCTTTTAACTGTGCATAACGCTTGTTTATCGAATCTTGCGTACTCTGTTTTACTGTAATGCTATTTAGTGCATTTTTATTGGCTAACTGTAAGTACTGCGCTCGCTCACCGCGGGTAACAACTTTCAATGATACTTTACGTTCACTAATCTGCGTAAGTGCTTCACTAAGCGCCTCACTTTCTTCGATGGCAAACGGTAATATAATTTCTTTGGCAATACGTCCTGTTGCCCCAGGTGCTAAATAATACTGACCTAAAAAAGAGGTAAGAATTTCTTGCTCCTGTGAGTCTTTAGGCACCTTTGGAAAATAAGTTTTACTACCCAGCACTTTATGATCGCGGATCATTAATAAATGAATGCCATTTAACCCGTTTAGATGGGCAAAACCAACAACATCCATTTCAGCAAAGTTACCTGAGATAGATTGCTGTTCCTGCATTTTACGCAATAGCATAATTTGGTCGCGCACTTTAGCGGCGAGCTCAAAATGAAGTTGTTCGCTGGCTTTTTCCATTTTAGCAATAAGATCGGCTATTACTTCATGGGATTTACCCGTTAAAAATTTACGTACATAGTCAACTTGCTGAGCATATTCATCTTCAGAAACTTTGCTTACACATGGCGCAGAGCAACGTTTTAATTGATACTGCAAGCATGGGCGGCTGCGCGCACGATAATAAGCATCTTCACATTGGCGTACCGGAAATATTTTTTGCATTAAACGCAAGCTTTCTGACACGGCACCTGCACTAGGAAAAGGGCCAAAATATTCGCCTTTTACTTTTCTGCTACCTCGGTGAAAGGCTAAGCGAGGATGCTTATGATTAGTGAGTAATATGTATGGGTACGACTTATCATCACGTAACAAAATATTGTAACGTGGCTGATATTTTTTTATGAGATTGTTTTCAAGCAATAACGCTTCTGTTTCTGTATTAGTAAGTGTGACTTCAATATTACAAATATTACTGACTAAAACGCGGGTTTTACTGTCGGTAATATTACTACGAAAGTAACTACTGACCCGTTTTTTTAAACTCTTTGCTTTACCGACATAGATTACTTGGTTGTCATTATCGAGCATGCGGTAAACTCCAGGCTCACTCGATAATGTTTTTAAAAACCGGGGATAATCAAATTCAGACATAAACACCGACTAGTAAGAAATATCTATATCAATCATTTTATAACGTATTGCTAAATGCGTAAGTTCTACGTCCCCCCCTACATTAAGCTTTTCAAACATACGGTAGCGGTAGCTGTTGACAGTTTTAGAACTTAAGTTTAAGCGCTCAGCAATGTTTTGTACTTTTTCACCTTTGGTGATCATCAGCATAATTTGTAATTCGCGTTCAGATAAACTTTGGAATGGATTTTCATCAGTTCTACCGGTTACCTGGGCAAGTGCTATTTGTTGGGCTATTTCTGGAGCAATATAACGTTGCCCTGCATGAACGCAACGAATAGCGCGAACCATCTCATCGGAGCCTGCGCCTTTGGTTAAAAAACCTTGGGCACCAATTTGCATTACTTTACTCGGAAACGGGTCTTCGCAATTTACGGTAAGCACAATAATTTTAACATCAGGACAATAACGGCAAATCTTCTTAGTTGCCTCAAGCCCGCCCATACCTGGCATGTTCATGTCCATTAAGACTATATTTGGCGCATGCTGACGACAAAACTGAACAGCCTCTTCGCCTGTTTTAGCCTCACCTACCACTTTAAAACCACGTATATCATCTAAAATACGTCTGATCCCTGTACGCACAAGTTCATGGTCATCAACTAAAAGTACATTAATCAATGGAACACCCTCATTAGCCTAATAAGATGCAAGTTAACAAAATTAATTTTTAACATTAGCATAGATAATACGAAACCATAACACTATTAGGGTTTCATCGTTGGTCAGCATGACCGATATGATTAAAAGCGCATTTACCTCTAGCAGGTAAATACGCCCCAGTGATTTATGCTGACGCTTTTTCACTAAAACGGTCTACCCATAAAGCAATGATACCATCTCCGGTTACATTACACGCTGTTCCAAAGCTATCTTGAGCTAGATAAAGTGCAATCATCAATGCCACTGCGCCTTCATTGAAACCAAGCATGCTGGTAAGTAAACCTAATGCCGACATTACCGCGCCACCGGGCGCACCTGGGGCCGCAATCATCACCACACCTAGCATCATAATGAATGGCAGCATCGCAATAAGCGAAGGCACTTCCATACTAGGCGATAAAAACATCACGGCCATAGCACAAGTAACAATGGTAATTGTTGAACCCGATAAATGTATCGTGGCACACAAAGGCACAGTAAAGTTGGCTACATCTTCTTTAACGTTATTTGCTTTACTCGATTGTAACGACACTGGAATGGTTGCCGCACTTGACATAGTCCCAAGCGCAGTAAAATACGCAGGTAACATGTTTTTTATTAGTTCAATTGGGTTACGCTTAAGTAATAAACCTGAGACAATATATAATACACTTAACCATAGCCAATGCATAACTAATGCAGCAATAAGTACGACGCCAAATGCATGTAATGTATCAACCACTGTGCCAGCCACCGTCATTTCAGCGAATACGCCTGCAATATAAAACGGCAATAGTGGAATAATCACTTTCGCTAATAAACCATCAATAATATCACGACCTTGATCTGATACGTTTTTTAGTGTTTCTAAGCCAAGCTGGCTTATACCAATCCCAAATACAAATGCAGTTACTAACGCAGTCATTACACCCATTAATGGTGGGATTTCTATATCAATAAAGCTGCCTACTTCACTAGCCACTTCGGCTTCAAATGAAATACCACCACTTAAAAGCGGAATAACCGCAGTCACTAACAGGAAGGCTAGGGTTCCAGCAATAATTGTTGAGCCATATGCAAAGCCAACCGTTTTACCCAATAAATGGCCTGATCCTTTAGGTAAACCTGCAATGCCCGAGGTAATAAAAAACAAAATAATCAACGGAATTGTAAAACTGATAAGTTGGCCTATAAGTTCTTTTACTGTGTATAAAAGCTCAACGCCAGTTAAGGGAATGTAGAGTCCTACTAAAATACCGGCCACAATACCGGCAATTAATTTTAAGATTAACTTCATGGTAATTACTTTGTTGAATTTGAATAATGTGTTTTTATCATGTTTTGAATAGTTTGTGTCATAAAACTGTTCAACCTCAGTTCATTTGCACAATTATCCAACAAATAACTAGTTTGTAACTATGATTAGTTCAAATAAGGACTAGATAAAAATAACGAGTAATATGTGCAACTCAATAAACTGAACTAGTTCGAACCTACGGTTTTAATAACTAAAAAATTAGCAGTTTGTATTTTTAGGTTAATCCGTTATAAGCGTAATTAATATATGTTATAGCCAAAGCTTACTTTAACTTTTTTTATCTCGCAGTAAAGTAGGCTGTATAAAGTTAACATAATAGCTGTTAACGTGTTGATCAGATTGTACCTTAAGGAACATTATGTCTACTATTTTTGAAGATAACTCACTAAGCATCGGTAACACACCGCTGGTAAAACTTAACCGTGTTACAGGTGGGAATGTATACGCTAAAGTTGAATCACGTAATCCAAGCTTTAGTATTAAATGCCGCATTGGTGCATCGATGATTTGGGAAGCTGAAAAATCAGGTCAACTTACCAAAGACAAAGAGCTTATAGAGCCTACATCAGGCAATACCGGTATTGCATTGGCGTTTGTTGCTGCCTCTCGTGGCTACAAGTTAACACTTACCATGCCCAATACTATGAGCTTAGAACGTCGTAAACTATTAAAAGCACTTGGCGCAAATTTAGTGCTAACAGACGGCGCTAAAGGCATGAATGGTGCCATTGCTAAAGCAAAAGAGATTCAAGCAGGCGATCCTGAAAAGTTTATTTTGTTACAACAATTTGAAAATCCTGCAAATCCTAAAATTCATTTTGAAACAACAGGCCCTGAAATTTTTAATGCACTGGATGGCAAGATCGATTTCTTTGTAGCAGGTGTTGGCACCGGCGGTACTATTACAGGCGTTAGTCGTTACCTTAAAAACGAAAAAGGCCTTAATGTACAGTCAATAGCCGTAGAGCCAAGTAATTCACCGGTTATCAGCCAAACACTTGCTGGTGAAGAAGTAAAACCTGGGCCACATAAAATACAAGGCATTGGTGCAGGTTTTATTCCTGGTAATTTAGACCTTTCATTAATTGATGGTGTAGAACAAGTATCTAATGAAGAATGTATCGCAATGTGTCATGAGCTGATGAAAAAAGAAGGGATTTTAGTCGGTATTTCATCGGGAGCAGCGGTGGTTGCAGCAAAACGAATAGCAGAACGACCTGAAAATGCAGATAAAAACATTGTGGTCATTTTACCTAGTGCCACAGAACGCTATTTATCAAGCCCTATGTTTGATGAAGAATTTACTGAGCAAGAACTTGTTCAGTAATAAAACTCCCCTGTAAAAAGGATGTTTTTTAACATCCTTTTTTATAGTTTTTTTAATACGTTAACGCTTATTTAGTGCTACACCCTTTACTTCTGCTCTATTACATCACACACTTTATAGATGTGTAATCAACCTGATAAAATATGAAATCAATTCTAATCACTTTTGTGCTCATTTTTAGCGTTTTTATCCTTGGCTGTAATGAAAATACTAAACCAAAAGAGCAGTACATCAACAATGATCGCCCCGGCGATACCGCGACAGTGTATTTTGACGCACTCTACAATCAGCACAACCTAGAGAAAGCAAGCAACTTCGCAACCCCAAAATTAGCTCGCATAATGAAATCATATGGTACGGCAAAACAATTTGCCCGCAGTCTTATAAATCTACAATATGATGAAGTCATTATGGAAGTTGATATGACCAATGCAAGTTTACGCGAGCAGTATGGTGATCATGCTAAAATAAATATTGTATTTACAGGATACTTTAATGGTAAAAAAATTGATGATTATCGCACCGTAGAAATGCAAAAAGTGAAGGGCAAGTGGTATATAGATAAAATTGTAGCAGACCCTTACGGACGCTAATCAAGATTAATTTTTTATCTGCAAGTACCTCAAAAGAATAAATTGATGCAATAAAAAGCCTTAAATTATAAGTTTAAGGCTTTTTTATTGCTATCTTCTTTTTACTGTAAAACCGTGTTAAATGTCTTCAGGTTTAAAGTTATCAACCGCAATAGCCTGCATTCGTAATTTGTTAGCATGCTGCATCGCTTCAGCATCGAGCTTAGTTAATAGCTCGTACTCAAGGGCGTAGGTAACCGCATGTTCAATATCATAAGTGGCAGGTACTTTGCCTTTTCGTTGCCATTGTTTTAGTTGTTTAAATTGATCATGCATGTCGTGCATAGCTAAAAAGGCATTTTCCATTATTCCTGTTCCAGCATTCTCATCGACGTAACACAAATGAGTAAGCCTATTTCTAAATACACCCGGTTGAGTCATGTGCTCACAAATACGTTGTGAAATTGCATCACTGGGTTTGTGGTAATGATTTCCCAACGGAAACACAATGCGTTTAAGCGCAAAGTTAACTACTGGGTTAGAAAAGTTTTTAAAGAAACCATCAAATGCTTGGCCTATTTCATACAGTGATGTCTCTATTGCATATTTAACGAAAGGCAAATCAGCCTGCTGGCGCCCCTCATCTTCAAAACGCTTCAACACCGTGGATGCAATATAAAGATGACTTAATACATCGCCTAAACGCGCTGATATCATCTCTTTACGCTTAAGCTCGCCACCGAGCATAAGCATTGCAACATCGGTAGTAAACGCAAGCCCTCGGCTCATTCTACCTAACTGTTTATAATACGCTGCGGTTTCTCCGCATACGGGCGCTTTGGCAAAATGGCTACGAGTTAAACCGTGTACTAAAGCCATACTTGCATTGCTCAAAGCAAATACAATGTGCTTCATTAATAAGCCGTCAAATTGCTCAAGTGCCGCATCATCGTCTTCCATGGCCGCCGCTTCCATTTCTTTTAACACAAAAGGGTGGCAACGGGTCGCGCCTTGGCCAAATATCATCAAATTACGAGTAAGAATATTAGCCCCTTCAACGGTAATTGAAACAGGAATGCCCATATAGCCATGAGCCAAATAGTTATTAGGGCCAATCTGAATGCCTTTACCAGCATGAATGTCCATCGCATCATTCATTACCGTTCGTCCCATTTCAGTCATGTGGTATTTTGCAATGGCGGTCACTACCGATGGACTGAGTTTTAAATCAATAGCACCGGCGGTCATTAAACGACACGCTTCAAGCGCGTAAGTAAGGCCGCCAATACGTGCTAATCCCTCCTGTACCCCTTCAAACTGGCCAATCGATACACCAAACTGTTGGCGTACAAGGGTATAAGCCGAGGTCATTCTAGCGGCTAAATGCCCTGTTGCAGCACTTAATGCCGGTAAGGAAATACCACGACCGGCACTTAAACATTCAACCAACATTCGCCAACCACGCCCTGCGCCTTGCACGCCACCAATGATCCAATCAAGTGGAATAAATACATCTTTACCATAAGTTGTGCCATTCATAAACGCCATGTTGAGTGGATAATGACGCTCACCAGTTTGAACACCCGGATGATCGGTAGGAATAAGTGCGCAGGTTATACCAAGCTCTTTTTCATCACCAAGCAATCCATCCGGATCGTACATTTTAAATGCAAGGCCAAGCACAGTCGCAACAGGTGCTAGAGTAATGTAGCGTTTTGACCAATTCAAACGAAGTCCCAACACCTCTTCACCATTGTGTTCACCTTTGCAAACTACACCAGAGTCGGGGATGCTACCTGCATCTGAGCCAGCCTCAGGGCCAGTTAATGCAAAACAAGGCACATCATCCCCTTTTGCAAGGCTAGGTAACCAGCGGTTTTGTTGCTCTGTGGTGCCATAATGCAAAAGTAACTCACCTGGGCCTAAGCTATTAGGTACCATGACTGTTACCGCGGCCGTTAAACTTTTGGTAGCGATTTTTGACACTATCGTCGAGTTTGCAATGGCTGAAAACTCTAATCCCCCAAATTTTTCGGGGATGATCATCGCAAAAAAGCCTTCGGTTTTTAAAAAGTCCCACACTTCTTTGGGTAAGTCTTTATCTTTTTGTACTATTTTATAGTCATCAAGCATCGCTAATAATGTTTCAACTTGATTTTCAATAAAGGCTGTTTCTTTTTCGCTTAATTGTGGGCGCGGGTAATTATGTAACTTTTGCCAATCAGGCTCACCACTAAATAGCTCGCCATCCCACCAAACATCCCCCGCTTCCATTGCTTCTCGCTCAGTTTGCGATAATGGGGGTAATACTTTTTTAAACATCTTAAAGGTAGGTCGAGTAATTAAATTAAGGCGAATATCTTTAATCGCAAACACCACAACCACCACAACCAGTAATATAATAAATACTGACATGAGCACATTCCTTTTTACAGTTATAAAAACATTGATTTAATTATGACCGATCTTAATTTAAATACAATGGGTAGTCAGGTGAGTGCTATTAAATGACGAGCATATTGCATTTCAACTAAAACAGAAGTGCAACTACTGATTTTTTACACACAGCAAAAAGCCCACAAAATGTGGGCTTTTTATTACTTAACTGATTTTAATTTATGCGATTAAACGCTTAATTAAAACTGAAAACGCATATTTGCAAAGTAAGCATCGTAGTCAGAGTCATCAGCGTTGTTTTCGTAACCCACTTTTACACCAATGTTTTTATTGATGAAGTGCTGAGCACCAAAACTGTAAGTATCTTGCTTGTCGTATGTAGCAAATACTGACGTCGCTTTAGAGAAATAGTAGTTTGTTTCAACGTTCCATTGATCATCTGTTTCTTCAAGGCTTAAAAATGTACCTTCTACAGTTAAGTAGTTACCTTGCTGTAAATCAACAAAGTATTTAGCCGCTACTGAACGGTAATCAAAGTCATCATCTGATTCAACGGTAACGCCAACGTAATCTGTAGCATTTAGCATATGGTTGTATGCTAATGAAAATAATGTGTAATTATCGTCACCGTCCGTATTAACAAATCTTACTTTTGCAAGTAAGTCTGGGTTGAAGAAGTAACCAGCAGAAAATGCGTAAGACTCGTTGTTAGAACCAAAGTCATCATTTTCATAATCTGCACCAACCACAAAGTTTTCAACGAAATACTCGCCACCAATAGCTGTTACATCACCAAAATCATCGTCAGCATAGTTGCCAAACACATTGCTTTGCTTGTTGATGTATTCGAATTGGTCGTATGGACCTAGTGTGCTCTTTGGAGAAAAGTAATAAGTTGAGTCTACGCTAACTGTGTCGTTGTTATCACTGTCTTTGTAACCAAGGTTACTAATTGATTGATAACTATCAGCAGCGTGTGCAGCACTTGATAATAAAATACCTGAAATAATAATTGCTAATTTTTTCATTATGAAACATCCCTATGTACATTGTTTTTGTACTTTAACTACATTGCTAAAGTGGGGGTATGCTAACGCCGTGAAACTGAACGAAAACTGAACCAAGCAATTGTATTTGTTAGGGAAATTGTAAGAAAGTGTTGAAGTCATTTACATTAAAGTAATTGCAACAAGCTGTAAACAATTACTTTTATTTATAGGCTATTTTGGATGGTTTTTATAATGAATACTGGCTGATTATTCGATAAACATCATTTATGTTATCTCCTGTTTAAATATTTGATTCTCTAAAGTGTGTCCATTTACTAGTTGCCTATAGTGCCAATTATGTTGGTGGCAAAATTGCAATAGTGCTACATCGAGTGGTTCACTGGTTGGTTGATACTCAATCACGTACTCTTTGTGTTGACTCATATAAACGCGGCTCACACCCTCAACGGCTTGAATTTGTTGCTCCACATTTTGATACGCTTCGCTGAGCATTAATGTATAAAAGTGCTTATCGGTATTCACTGCTTTAGTTTGATGTTCGCTCAATACACCTTTATCTAAATGCAGCACGTGTGAGCATAAGCGCTCAAGCTCAGTTAAATCATGAGAACTTAAAATAAACGTTGCCTGCTCACTTAACTGAGATACCAGCTCGCGCACTTCTCTGGCATGAATAGGATCAAGCCCGGCGGTTGCTTCATCGAGCATCACTATTTGTGGCTCGCCTATTAATGCTTGCGCAATAGTGACACGTTTACGCATACCATGAGATAAATCCCCTGCACGATTTTTTGCAATTTCGCTAAGGCCAACTAAATCAAGAACACGCAGTGCCTCTACTTGGCTTTGTTTAGTACTCATGCCTTGTAGCTTGGCATAAAAACTAAGTTGCTTATCTATATTAAAACGCGGGTCGAGCTGCGCATCTTGTGGCAACGCGCTCACTTTATTGAATAAAGCAGCGCTGCCTGATTTGTGGCCAAGTATTTCAAGCTCACCCATGCTAGGTGCGATATAGCCACACAGCAAACTAAATAAAGTGGTTTTCCCTGCACCATTAGGGCCAACAAGGGCAACTGGCGCGCCTTTTTGAATTTCAAAATTCACATTATTAAGAGCCAGTTTTGAGCCATACGATTTACTTAAATTACGCCCTGTTATTATTGATTTCATAGTGAGCTCCTTGCAAAAATACGTTGAGCAACTGCAAGTAACACCGCTGTTTGCACAAGAGGAATAGCGAATGCGTTCAATAACGGTAAGTTTTGTCCAGCTAATAACTCTATTTGCACACCTGGGAATAAATAATCAAGCACACTTAATGCGGGCACTTGCCACTTAAGCAAACCAACAATAATGCCACCCGCTGTAAAATATAAAATGGCTAATACGATTGATAAACGAGACGAGCGTGCAAAAGTATTAATTAAACTCATTAAGGCAACAAACGGTGTAAAAGTAACAATAAGGATTAAAAATATTGAAATAGCACGACCAACGCCACCGGCAAGTAAGCTCGGATCGCGAATCCCAAGCACCGCCAATGTCGCTACCAGTGTGATGCCAACTAAACAGGTCAATACCGCTAATTGCCCTAAAAACCGACCAAAGAGTATTTCAAAACGGGTTGAGCGCAATGATAAAAACCTTAACGTACCGCGCTCTCTGTCGCCCACTGTTTGGTCACTACAAATAAATAAGCTAAAAACTGGAAAACTATACAAAGCAATAAGCCAATACATAGCAAATTCGGCTTCAGGCCAATCAAGTAACTTGCTTAATCCGATAGAGCCAGAAATATCACGGGCTATTTGTGCAAAATCTGGCGAGCTGATTATGCCAACAGCCTGCCCTATGGGGTAACGTAAAATAACAAGCCACACGAGCGCAAAAGCTGCCAGTGCAATAAGCCCTCGTTTAGTTAAAAACAGTCGTACCAGCTCAAAACCCGCAATTTGAGTTAAGCGCCCTACGTTCATTGATAATGGTGTTGCCATTGACTATCCTTAATGACGTTGTTTATGCTCTACAATAAGTGTTATTTAACAACACTAAGTGTAAATGCGTTGAATTGCTAGCAAAAAAAGCCTACTCAGAGGCAGGCTTTGTAACAAAGAATGTAATTTAAGCAGTTAATTATAAATGTTGCTCATAGATTGCTAATGCTTGCTGTAAGTCGGCAATTAAATCTTCAACATCTTCTAAACCAATGTGTAAACGAATTACAGGCCCATGTTGCCAACCTGTTTGCGAGCGCAGCCCTTTCATAGATAGATTTGCCGTTACTAAACTCTCAAAACCGCCCCACGAAAAACCCATTTTAAAATGTTGTAAACTATCTAAAAAAGCATCTATGGCGTGCTGATCGCCGCTTTTCATCACAAAAGAAAACAAACCATTACTGCCATCAAAATCGCGTTTAAAAAATTCGTGGCCTGGGCACGTTGCAAACGCAGGGTGGCGAATATGATCCACCAGCGCATGTTGCTCAAGCCATTGTGCTACTTCAATAGCCGCTTTTTCATGCTGATTTAATCGCACGGCCATCGTCCGCAAGCCTCGTAGTGCTAAATAGGCATCATCTGCACTGGTGCATTGCCCGAGTAAATAAGAGTGTTCACGAAGTGTTGGCCAATATTTTTTATTCGCTACAGCTACGCCCATCATCACATCTGAGTGGCCAACAATGTATTTTGTGGCGGCTTGAATACTAATATCAACGCCATGTTCAAGCGGACGATAGTGCAAACCATTGCCATAGGTGTTATCAAGCACCGTCATTACATTATGATCATTTGCCACTTTAACCATGGCAGGTACATCTTGAATTTCCATGGTAATAGAACCTGGAGACTCTAAAAACACCATTTTAGTATTATTTTGAAAATACGCTTTTATATCGCCACCAACCATTGGCGGGTAGTAAGTAGTTGTAATGCCCAACCCTGCTAATATTTTGTCGCAAAAATCACGAGTTGGTTCATACACGCTATCAACCATTAAAATATGATCACCGGATTTTAAAAACGACAACAAGGTTTGACTTATCGCCGCAGCGCCGCACGGGTATAACGCACAGCCCTCACCGCCCTCTAATTCCGTAATAGCCTCTTGCAAGGCAAAATGAGTCGTTGTCCCTCTGCGGCCATAAAATAAGGTTTTATCGCCGTGGGTTTTTGCGGCTTCTTTAAGCTCACTCACAGAATCAAATACAATGGTTGAAGCACGTTGTACCACCGGATTGACCACACCATGGGTGTACGCTTTTTTACGCCCTGCTGAAACTAATTGGGTATTTTTATTGTTGCTCGACATAATTTATCCTTTGCTATGAGTGCGCCAGTATTCAATTAAATAGCGTGAAATAGAATCTGCTCTAGGGAGCTTTAAATACTCCCCATCATGGTGCCACTCTTTAAACTGCGCGAGTTCCTCACGAGAAAACCACTTTGCATCTTCAAGTTCATCTTGCTCTGTGCTAATTTCATCACTGCTTGCTGTCGCAATAAAACCCAGCATAATTGATGAAGGAAACGGCCAAGGTTGAGAAGCAATATACTCGGCTTTTTCAACAGTGATACCCGCTTCTTCTTTTACTTCTCGGATGACAGTTTGCTCAAGCGTTTCGCCAGGATCGACAAATCCTGCAAGCGATGAATATAATCCTTTTGGCCAAGAAGCCTGACGACCCAATAAGCAGCGTTCAATCCCATCATTAAATGTTTTAGTCACCACCATAATAACGGCAGGATCGGTACGCGGAAATGTTTGATGCAAACACGCAGGGTTGTCGCATAATCGAGAGTGACCCGCTTCCACTAAATGATTTTTAGTGCCACAGCGGCCACAAAAGCTATGCGTTGCATGCCAATAACACAGCCCACGAGCAAGCGCCGCATTTGAGCCATCTTCAAGCGCAACTTGTGTTCCAAACTGGCGAATATCCATAAACTGCGCATCAGCAATAATAGCGGTTAATAACAACTCTTCGAGTGCGGTTACATCTAGCGCAAATATGGCATTACCTTGCTCATTTAAACCTAAAAAAATAGCGTGGGTTAAATCTAAATGCGCCACCTGTTGGTAAGCTAAATACACCACCTCAGGGCTGCTATTTGCAAATAGTGTATGATTGCCTCTAACTAAAAGCCATAAACTGTGCGCTGTTTTTTTTGCGTCCACCCACGCTGGATCTTTGCGCGCATTTGAGCCTCTATCTAACGGCATATTACTGTAGTTAAGCATGTAATTCCTTGATACTAATTGATTCTTAAAATTACCATAATCATGCACTAAACCCAATTCATTACAGCCATAAAAAACCTACATTAATGGTGGTCAGACTCTTTTAAAAACATTCATGATGTTTAGCAATCTGCTGCGTCGTTAAAGTAATAACTGGTTGTCTATTAAATGAAATTGCTCAGCACTTTGTTTTAGTACCTCGGCGGTTAACCTATCGGCTCCATAAACATCACACGGAACATTGTAGTGATTTTTTAAATGCCCGAGTAATAACGCAAAGTCACCATCACCCGAAAGTAAAATAACTTTATCCAGGTCTTTCCCCTGCTCTAACATATCTATGGTGATCCCCACATCCCAGTCTCCTTTGGCACTGCCATCTTTACGCTGAATAAACGGTTTAAGTTTTACTTCAAAGCCAATAGCGCGCAAAATATTTTGAAACTGATTTTGCTTTTCATCACCTCGGTATATTGCATAAGCGAACGCACATTCAATATTGTATTGTTGCGCCATTATTTGCCAAAAGGCATTGTAATCAAAGTTTTTACCGTAGCTTTCGCGACAGGTGTAATAAATATTTTGTACATCGACAAAAATACCTACACGAGGTTTATTGCTTTGTTGTGAGATCATTATTATGTCCTAATGAGTAATACTTGCAATTGCGTGTTAAGTAACCTAAATTAGTTACTCAACACAGTGTAACCAGTTTAGGTTACATTTAATAATGTAACTATATAAGGTTACATATAATATAATCTTTTGGATTTTTATGATTGGTGTGATCAGCGGCGATATTATTAAATCGCAAAAAATACCTAAACAACAATACGATGCCATGCTTTACCAGCTAGCGCAAAGTTTACGTGCAAATTGCAATAAAACAACATCTTGGGATATTTACCGAGGGGATGCATTTCAGCTACAAATAGACAAAAGTGAGCAGTTAGTTACCACCGCTATACTCATATATTTACAGCTAAAGTCTGCCGGCTATGAATTGCGCCAAAGCATGGCATTAGGCCGCATAGATAACCCTGGTACGAGTATAAAAACCGCTACAGGCTCTGCATTTACTCTCTCTGGACACGAGCTAGATAACATGGCAAACCAACGCTTTACATTTGCTATTGCAGGGCAAGATGTTGATGAAAGCTTTAAACTTAACTTGGCGTTTGTTGATGTATTACTTAGTAAAATAACTCAAAAACAAGCAAATGCTTTGTATCTGTATTTAACCCATACCAATAACAACCATGCAGCCTTAGCTAAAGCGCTCAATACCAGCCGTGAAAACGTAACTAAGCTGCTTAATCTTGCTAACTACCAGCTAATAGAGCGTTTTGTTTTACATACACAGCAACTGCTAAAAAATACCTCGCAAGGATATGAATAATGGCATTTTCAATATTGCTCGTGGCCCTGATTATCGCTCACTTACTCGCTGATTTTTATTGGCAACCCATGAGCTGGGTAAACGACAGAAACACTCGCCATTTTAAAGCTAAAAAACTCTACTTTCATGTATTGGTTCATGGATTTACCAGTGCGGTCGTTATTGCGCTTTGGGAGTTTACATTTGGCTGGCAACAACTGAGCAGCGTATTTCTTGCCTCCGGTATTATTGTGGTTAGCCACTACTTTATTGATATTGCAAAATCGTATTCTAATAAAGGCGTGGTACCTTTTTTACTCGACCAAATTGCGCATATCATGGTTATTATTGCGATAAGTCGTTGGCTAACTGACAATCAGCAGCTTACAGACTCTGCAATGGCGTTGTTAACCAACTCAAAAGTACTGTGGGTTATAACGGGCTACCTGATTATTTTAAGTCCCAGTGCCGTATTTATAAGAATGATGCTAGAGCGTTTAACTAACAATTTTTCAAGTGATGGCAGCCTACCATTAGCAGGGCAAAGTATTGGCATGCTGGAACGAGTGCTTATGCTAACGTTTATTTTACTGGATCAATTTGCTGGGCTGGGGTTTTTAATTGCCGCCAAATCTGTGTTTAGATTTGGCGATTTAAGTGCCAGCAAAGACAAACAACTCACAGAATATGTGATGTTAGGAACATTGCTCAGCGTTAGTGTTACTTTATTTGTAGGATTAGCAGTTAATTATTTAATAAGTTAATTCAGCGTAAAACGTTTAAAATAGGCATTAAAAAACGCGCTACTAGTAAAAGTAAGCGCGTTTTTTGTATTAGTATTAACTAATTAGTCGTTATTTGTTGGGCGACGACTGCGCTGACCACTGCCCCCGACCGATTGGCGTTTTGCCCACGGGTTCTGAGCATTATCATCAGTTTTTGCTGCTGGCTTTTTAGAGCCACCACGACGCGGGCCAGTACCATTGCCACCATTATTAGGCTTTTTGCTATTAGGCTTGCTGCTATCCGATTTAGGCTTATTAAACGGTTGTTTTTTCTTTGGCTTTCTAGCTGGTAGCGGGCGAGCATCGAGTGCTCGTTCGGCAACTGGGTTAGCTGGTTCAAAGCCTTCTTCTTCAGCGCGCGGAATAAGCTCGCCAATAAAGCGCTCAATACCGTACAAATCAACCGCATCTTCCGTGGTTACAAACGAAATAGCATGCCCAAATGCACCCGCACGACCAGTACGGCCAATACGGTGAACGTAATCTTCATAGACATTGGGGAGGTCGTAGTTAACTACGTGTGGTAGCTCAACAATGTCTAAACCACGGGCAACAATATCAGTTGCCACTAACACCCGCACTTCACCATTTTTAAACCCTTCTAGTGCTTTAACTCGCGCACCTTGAGATTTATTACCATGAATTGCAGCGCCCACAATGTCATCGCGCTCAAGTTGTTTAACTAAACGGTTTGCACCGTGTTTAGTACGGCTAAATACCAGCACTTGTTGCCAATCGTTGCTACGAATTAAATGACTTAATAAAGCCGTTTTTTTCGCTTTATCAACCGCATACACACACTGAGTCACACTTTTTGCAGTGGTATTTTTAGCCGCTACCGAAATTTCAACAGGATCGTTAATTAATCCTTTAGCTAGCGCGCGGATATCATCAGAAAAGGTTGCCGAAAACATCAGATTTTGGCGTTTTTCAGGCATTTTAGCAATTAAGCGTTTAATGTCATGAATAAAGCCCATGTCTAACATACGGTCGGCTTCATCTAAAACCAGCACTTCGACGCTATCAAACTTAACCGCATTTTGATTATGTAAATCAATTAAGCGCCCTGGTGTGGCCACTAAAATATCAACCCCTTTACGCAGGCGTTGCATTTGCGGATTAATCTTAACACCCCCATAAACCACAAACGAACTAATATCTGAATGCTTAGCGTATTCTTCAACGTTTTCGCTTACTTGCAAGGCAAGCTCACGGGTTGGCGTTAAAATAAGTGCGCGGACATGGTTGCTTTTTGCTTTAGTACCCGACGATAAACGCTCAATTAGTGGCAAGGTAAAACCGGCTGTTTTACCTGTGCCGGTTTGCGCTGCGGCCATCACATCGCGGCGCGCAATAATTGCTGGGATAGCTTGAGCCTGAATAGGCGTTGGCGTTTCATAGCCCTTTTCTAAAACCGCATTAACCAAAGACTGTGATAAACCTAAACCATCAAAACTCATATATACTCTCTATTTTAATAAGGCCAACATGGCCAGTTGCGCGCATTATACCTTTAGTGGCTCAAAATGCATGCCATTATTTACTTTGCACCCAATCAATACACTCAAATACTAAAAAGCGGCTAAACAGCCGCTTTTTATTTGAACCAACATTACAAAACAAAAAGTTTATTTTACGCCTAATTCGCGTAAACGCTCCTGTAAGTAGCTATCTGCGGTATAGCGCTCAGACAACACCACATCAGGACGAGGGTGTAAAAATAGCGGTAATGAAATACGTGATTTAGTTGTTGCTTTGCCCGATGGGTTAATTACACGGTGAATCGTAGATGGAAAATAACCACCCGATGCTTCTTGCAGCATGTCACCAATATTAATAATTAAGCTACCAAAATCACATGGCACGTCTAACCAACCGCCATCAGTTTTTTGCACTTGTAAGCCTGGCTCGTTTGACGCAGGTAATACGGTTAATAAGTTAATATCACCGTGCGCAGCAGCGCGAATAGCGCCTGGTTCTTCGTCACCCGTCATTGGCGGGTAATGTAAAATACGTAACAACGTTTGCTCAGACTGAGCAATCATATCTTTTAAATCGATAGAGAACTTAGCACGCACTTCCTCAGGCGCTTCAGCCTGAACCCAACTTAATAATGTTGCCGCGAATTCATTAGCTAAACGGTAGTATTCACGTACATCAGCTTCTAGTTGTGCAGGAACACGGCCTTTAGGATAAACATGAAAGTACTCTTTAATGTCTTTTACTGAATGGCCTTTAGCCACTTCTGATACCGACGGTGGAAAGTAGCCATCTTGCGTTTCTTTAGAAAATAAAAACGCATGCTTTTGCTCTGAGTTAAAAAAGTCTTGCCAATTTTTATAAATAGACTCAACTAAAGATTGCGGAATAGGATGGTTTTTTAATACACCAAAACCGGTATTTCTCAACGATTCAACAAACTGTGCAGCCGCATCGTCCGCTTTATAATCAACTGTAGGTAATTGCATGGTACATTCCAAAAAGTAGGTTGTTAGAAGCCATTTACGTTCAAATATAGCTGAACTACTTAATTCAAGTAATAAAGGCTGCATTTTTATGCTGAGCGAGCATAGACAAACCCCTTTAAAATTATAAGGACATATGTCCGCATTCATATAGCCAACACCTTATCACTTGATCAAAATCAACTCAGCCACAGCATTGAATTTGCATGTCATCGTACCAATCTCTTGTTTATTGAGCATACAAATTTATATCAACTTATTAAGGTCTTCCTTTATGCGACAAAAAGTCTCTTTTAAAAGTGGTGAACTCGAACTTGCAGGTCAACTCGAACTTCCCTCAGGTGAGGTTAAATTTTATGCCTTATTTGCTCACTGTTTTACCTGTTCAAAAGATATAGCGGCCGCCACACGCATTAGCCGTGCGCTCACTCAACAAGGCATTGCAGTACTACGGTTTGATTTTACAGGGCTTGGTAATAGCGATGGCGACTTTGCCAACAGTAACTTCTCATCAAATATTCAAGACTTAGTGGCCGCCGCTGATCACTTGCGTGAACACTTTAAAGCACCACAGTTATTAATCGGTCATAGTTTAGGGGGCGCAGCGGTACTTGCAGCAGCGCAGCATATTCCAGAAGTGTCCGCCATTACCACTATTGGCGCACCATCAGATGCCCAGCATGTGGCGCATAACTTTGCCGCGCATCTCGATGAAATTAATAGCAAGGGCGAAGCAAAGGTAAATTTAGCAGGGCGAGAATTTACCATTAAAAAACAATTTATTGATGATCTTACCAGCCACGATCAAAGCCATATTAGCAAGTTAAAGCGCGCATTATTAGTGATGCACTCTCCTATTGATGAAACCGTGAATATTAGTGAAGCTGAAAAAATTTACGCCGCAGCTAAACACCCTAAAAGTTTTATTAGCCTAGATAACGCCGACCATTTACTCACTAACAAAGACGATGCTAACTACGCAGCCGATATTATTGCTACGTGGGCTAATCGCTATGTTAAATACGATTACTCGAAATAGCCGATAAATGCCCCGTGCATAAAACGCTACATAACAGCCACTGGTGGTTAGTGAATTAGTGGAGTGATTAAAACAATAAAGCGCAGTTTTTACTGCGTTATGCAAATATAATTAAGGGCATTTTACTTACAGCTAAACAATTATTTATCGTAAATTTATGCGATAATAACGCAATTATATTAACGTCTATTTAGAAAAGAACCTATCCATGAAATCATACAACAGCATCGAACAGCGCATCGACATTCTACAAAGCCGAATTGCGGCTTATCAAGATGAAATAAAAACGCTAGAAACAGAGCCGAAAAATAATAACGAACGCATTATTTTTAAGTTTATTGAAACTGGCAGCACAGGTAAAACCAAAGACTTTGTGCGTGAATTAGGCATTAAATCACCGCGTGATAGCTTGTACTCATCAGGTGATGTGTCAAAACTCATCAAAGATGGCGCTGATGATATTAATCCTGCATTACTTGAAATTGCCCGCGCACTTGCCAGCGCACGAAATAAAAATGGCCCTGCTTGCTAATAAGAAACTGGTGACTTTAAAAACTAAAAACCCTTAAGCAAATACTCAAGGGTTTTTATTAAGCCTAGCGCTGTGGCTGATTAGCCATCACTCTGCGCTTAGTAATTCTTTCTCTACAACGCTTATTGCCAGTTCAGCTAACGAGTCAGTGTTAGGCTTACTTGGCGCATCGGTTAATAAACACGATGCTTGTGTGGTTTTAGGGAAAGCAATCACGTCACGAATGTTATCAGTACCACATAACAACATAACTAAACGGTCTAAACCGAATGCGAGTCCTGCATGCGGTGGTGTGCCGTATTTAAGTGCATCAAGTAAGAAACCAAATTTATCTTGCTGCTCTTGTGCTTCAATACCTAAAATTCTAAATGCCGCTTCTTGCATCTCTGTATTGTGAATACGTACCGAGCCACCGCCCACTTCGTAGCCGTTTAATACCATATCGTAGGCATCTGAAATAGCCGCTGCTGGGTTTGCTTCAAGCTCACTTGCACTAATATCTTTTGGTGCAGTAAATGGATGGTGTACAGCATGTAATGTGCCTTCGTCATCTTCTTCAAACATTGGGAAGTCAACAACCCACAGTGGTGCCCAGCTATTAAGGTTAGTGATTTCTAAATCAACACCAATTTTTAAGCGCAGTGCGCCCATGGCTTCATTTACTGTGTTGCGTTTATCCGCACCAAATAAAATGATATCGCCTGTTTGTGCATTAGTACGTTCAAGTAGCTGTGTGATCACCTCTTCATTTAAGAATTTAGCGATTGGCGATTGCACGCCCTCAACGCCTGCACTGCGGTCGTTTACTTTCATCCATGCTAAGCCTTTAGCACCGTAAATACCAATAAACTTGGTGTAATCATCTAGTTGCTTACGAGAAAGTGATGCACCACCTGGAACAGTTAGCACTGCAACACGACCTTTTTCATCATTTGCAGGGCCTGAGAATACTTTAAATTCTACGTCTTTTACTAAATCGGCTACATCAATCAACTTCATTGGGTTACGTAAGTCTGGCTTATCAGAACCATATAAGCTCATTGCCTCAGAGTACGGCATAATTGGGAAGTCACCTAAATTAACGTTTAGTAATGACTGCCACATTTCACGAATCATTTTTTCAGTGATACCACGTACTTGATCAGCGCTCATGAACGAAGTTTCTAAATCTATTTGAGTAAATTCAGGCTGGCGATCGGCACGTAAATCTTCATCACGAAAACACTTAACAATTTGGTAGTAACGGTCAAAACCCGACATCATCAACAATTGCTTAAACAACTGTGGCGACTGCGGTAATGCATAAAAGCTACCTTTATGAACACGACTCGGTACTAAGTAATCGCGCGCACCTTCTGGCGTTGCTTTGGTGAGTACAGGCGTTTCGATATCTAAAAAGCCATTTTCATCTAAAAAGCGACGTACAAAGCTGCTCGCTTTAGCACGTAATTTAATGCGGTCGCTCATTTCTAAACGACGTAAGTCTAGGTAACGGTATTTTAAGCGACGCTCTTCTGAGTTCACTTGGTTAAAATCAAGTGGCATAGGCTCAGAGCGGTTAATAATCGTTAAACCCGTGCCTAAAATTTCTACTTCACCGGTAGCCATGTCTTTATTTACTTGGCTGTCTGGGCGAGCGCGTACAATCCCTTTTAACTGCACACAAAATTCTTGACGAAGTTTGTTGGCTGTTTCCATTAATCCCTCAACTTCTGGATCGAAAACAACTTGTACTAAGCCTTCTCTATCGCGTAAATCGACAAAGATAAGTCCACCAAGGTCGCGTCGTTTGTTGATCCAGCCACATAGTTCAACTTCCTGATCTACGTGAGTTTTATTTAGCTGTCCGCAGTATATAGAGCGCATAGTTTTCCTGTCAGATAAAAGGCAAAGAGCGGTTAAACACCGTTGTTTTAAAAGTTTTTAAAAACACCAAAATGAAAATAAAACCGCTAGCAATTCAAAATAATCAAATTAAGCCCTGCATTATACCCAAGTAGGTTGAAGATGCTAGGGCGTGTTTACCTTTCAGGGTTGAATTTACAGCGCACTGTTTTGTTATTTGTTACACTACCGGCACTTTATAACAAGGCTTTTGTTTGTATGCTATATATTGGGTGCCCACAGTGGTCAAGCAACGCATGGAAAGGCAATTTATTTTCACGTCAGTGTAAAAATGCCGATATGCTTAGCGAATATGCGCAGCATTTTAATTCAGTAGAAGGCAATACTAGTTTTTATGCCGATCCCTCGCCTGACACCGTTTTACGATGGGCAGCCAGTGTACCTGATGCGTTTAAATTTACCTTTAAATTTCATCGGCGCTTTAGTCACGAACTCCAGCTTACTAATGTGCAGCATGAACTAACCAATTGGCTTAATTTATTTACCCCATTGTTTGAAAAAACAGGGCAAATAATGCTGCAATTACCCAAAGCGTTTGCCCCACAGCATTTAGCTAAGCTTGCCGCTTTTATTGAGTTACTTCCTAAAGAGCTAAACTATGGAGTTGAGGTACGCCACCCTGCGTTTTTTAGAAAAGGTGAGGCCGAAATCGCACTTAATCAGCTTTTAATGACACACAATATAAACCGCATTGCTATGGATACCCGCGCGTTATTTGCGGTTAAACCCACAACCGAAGCGCTAATAGATGCACAACAAAAAAAGCCTTATTTACCGGTGCACGCTATTGCTACAGGCACGCAGCCTATGGCACGTTTTGTTATTGCTAATTTAGAAAACGATTATAAGACCTTTTATCAGCCGTGGCTTAGCAAGGTAACCCAGTGGCTGGATGAAGGCAAAAGCCCTTATGTATTTTTTCATACCGCTGATAACCGCGAAGCGCCCCTGCTGGCTCGGCAGTTTTGCCAAGATTTAGGGTATAATCACAGCGTACTCAATCCATTTAGTGGCGAAAAAGAAGCCCACCAGCAAGCCCTTTTTTAAAATAAATTTATAATACAGAGACAATAATGAGTGAATACGCACGTTACTTTACCGGCTACCCTGCCACTATCGTTGAGCAAGTATTAAGTCTAATAAAAGCTAATAAAGTAAGTGAGTATTTACTTAAAAAGTACCCACAGGCGCATCGCATTACCAGTGATAAGTTGTTGTATAGCTACGCCACCGAGCTTAAAAAGCAGTATTTAAAAAACGCCCCGCCGTTTGGCCGTGCGGCGTTTAAAAAACAAGGTGATATGGTTACCAATACGCTCGGAACTCACACTTATCGGATGCAAGGTAACACCCGCAAACACGATTTAGCCATCAACAGCGATTTGCTGCGTGCCCCAGAGCCGTTATTAAAAGCATTAGTGGTGCACGAACTCGCGCATTTTAAAGAAAAAGACCATAACAAAGGCTTTTATAAATTATGCTGCCATATGGAGCCCCAGTACCATCAGCTAGAACTGGATTTACGGATTTTTTGTGTGGCTATTGCGATGGGTGAGAATCCATATAATTGAGCGGTCAGCGGTCAGCGGTCAGCGGTCAGCGGTCAGCGGTCAGCGGTCAGCCAAAGTTTAATTACAAATTAGTGCATAATTAAAGTGCTTGTTAATAAAAAAACGCGATTCAAACTCGCGTATTTATAACTTACTGACCGCTGATAGCTAAAAACTGACAGCTTACTAACTTGTTGGGTTTAGTTTCACTCAACCCAACCTTCGGTTAAAGCCCTAAACCAGCCATAAAATCATCATCATCGTCGTCTGTTTTCTTTTCAGCCGCTTTTGCTATGTCTGCTCTCTCAGCTTTTTGTTTGGCTTCGTTCTCAATAATGTCATCTGGGTCTATCGCCTCTATAATGTCAAAATCGTGAAGTTTAATAAACTCTGTTTTATCCATTGCCAATTCTAAATAAAAAATATTTTGACTACGTGTAGTAAAAGTTACACGGCGTGCCTGTGGGCGATCCATGGTGGTATCAACCGAAATTTGCACCTGTTTATTAATGGCCATCATTTTTGGCTGATTTTGGGTGATCGAGGTATGTAGCTGCTCACGCACTTTTGACGTAAAGTCACCCACTATTTGGTTCATCAACTCACCCATTACGTTTGAAACGTCATCCGATAAGTGGCTGTGCGCGATTTCATCCTCTGGCATACCCATGTTACGCATGTAGTCGCCGTAAATCTCCATGGCCGCCTGTGCTGTAAAATTAGTCACTACAAGACCAGTAAAGCCCCCGTCAAATAAAACAAAACAGCCTATGTCTGGTCGCATACAGGTGCGTGTAATTTTTTGTACCATGGCTGAATAGCTGATCTCGTTGCCGCTGGCTGATGAAAGTACACTCGTTACTGAGTGGCAGAGTGTTGCTAATATATCGTCGGTACTAATAACCTTTCTTTTGCTCATTTAATAATCTCTTTTGTACTTATTTCTTTATAATTCTAGTCAAGCTACTGAATTTATCACTGACTATCCAGCATAAAATGTTAAAATAGCACTATTATTTTCAAAGAGACTGCCTTCGTGAATATAAAAGACAGTATTTATGCCTCTGAGCAACAAGTAAAAGACTTTAGTTTTGATCAAAACGTGGTTGAAGTTTTTCCTGACATGATCCAACGCTCAGTTCCAGGTTACGCCACAATAGTCAGTACCATGGGGAAATTAGCCGGTGAATATGCTCAGCCAAATTCGAATCTGTATGACTTGGGCTGCTCGTTAGGGGCGGTTACCTTAAGCATGCGCCGTAATATAAAAATTGATAGCTGCCACATTATTGCTGTAGATAATTCACAAGCCATGGTTGAGCGCTGTAAAGTGCATTTACAAGGATTTAAATCAAGCGTACCCCTGACAGTTACCCTTGGCGATATTAACGAGCTTGAGATACAAGATGCATCAGTAGTAGCAATGAATTTTACCCTGCAATTTATCCCAGCGGCGCAGCGCAAAGCGGTGCTTGAAAAAATATACGCTAATTTAAAGCCCGGTGGTGCTTTGCTATTGAGTGAAAAAATTAAAGCCGAGAACGAGCAATGCGATAACTTACTCATCGACCTACACCACGACTTTAAACGCCATAACGGCTACTCTGAGCTTGAAATCAGCCAAAAACGTACCGCCATTGAAAATGTAATGCGCCCCGATACACTAAGCACACACACACAACGCTTAAGCGACATTGGCTTTAGCCAAACGCAAGTGTGGTATCAATGTTTTAATTTTTGCTCAATGGTAGCAATTAAATAATTTAGAGAGTGACACATGTCTGCATGGTTTAACCAATTTTACGCCGCTATCGCACAAAGTCCACTTAGCCACTGGCTAGAAACCTTACCAGCACAATTAAAGCATTGGCAACACGAGGCAAGCCACGGCGATTTACCACAATGGCAAAAAGTGCTGAAAAACTTACCTGACGTGTCAACAAATCACGTTGATATTGTTAGCAAAGTAGCAATAGGTGCGCCTGGCGAAATGAGCGAAGGCGAGCGAAAGAAAACCACTCACTTATTAAAGCGTATGATGCCCTGGCGCAAAGGCCCATTTAATGTGCACGGTATCGATATTGATACAGAATGGCGCAGTGACTGGAAATGGGATCGACTCCTACCGCATATTGAGCCATTAAAAGGTCGTACCGTATTAGATATTGGTTGTGGCTCGGGTTATCACCTATGGCGTATGCGCGGTGAAGGTGCCCAGTTTGTGGTCGGTATTGATCCATCTGACTTATTTTTATGTCAATTTCAGGCAATAAAACATTTTAACCCCGATGAAAACGTACACTTATTACCGCTTGGTGTAGAAGCCCTACCCGAGCTAAAAGCGTTTGATACGGTATTTTCGATGGGGGTACTTTATCATCGTCGTTCCCCTATCGACTTTTTAGCGCAATTAAAAGCGCAGCTTCGCCCAGGCGGAGAGCTGGTATTAGAAACTTTAGTTATTGAAGGCGATGAAAACACCGTACTGGTGCCTACCGACCGCTACGCGAAAATGCGTAATGTATGGTTTATTCCCAGTACCGCTGCATTAAAACTATGGATGGAACGGGTTGGTTTTAAAGATGTGCAAGTGAAAGACTGCGCTATTACAACGCTCGACGAGCAACGTAAAACACACTGGATGGAAAACGAATCCTTGGTTGATTTTTTAGACCCCAATGACACCAGTAAAACCATTGAGGGCTACCCTGCCCCACTGCGTGCTATATTAACGGCGAAGGCATAATAACAAGGTGCTAGGTTTTAGGCGTTAGACACTTCCTATTCCCTAACGCCTTATCTTTATTATGCGGACAACTGTCCTTGTCTTTAAAATCAAATTCAGATTTCAACTAGCCGCGCCCTTGCAATTGTTGTAAAATATGCGCGTTTCTAAGTAAGCATCAAAACAACTATTTTGAGGAAAACCTGTGAGCGAACAAAAACAGTCTCTAAGCTATAAAGACGCGGGCGTAGATATCGACGCTGGTAATGCACTTGTTGAGCGTATTAAAGGCGTGGTTAAGAAAACTCGTCGTCCTGAAGTGATGGGCGGAATTGGTGGTTTTGGCGCACTTTGCGAAATTCCTGCAGGTTATAAGCAACCTGTATTAGTGGCGGGCACCGACGGTGTAGGCACTAAATTACGTTTAGCGATTGACCTTAAAAAGCACGATACCGTAGGTATTGACTTAGTAGCCATGTGTGTAAACGATTTAATAGTACAAGGCGCTGAACCCCTGTTTTTTCTAGATTACTACGCAACGGGTAAACTAGATGTAGACACAGCAGCCGACGTAGTAACTGGTATTGGTAAAGGCTGTGAAATTTCAGGCTGTGCTCTAATTGGTGGCGAAACAGCTGAAATGCCCGGTATGTACGAAGGTGAAGACTACGACATGGCCGGTTTTTGTACCGGTGTGGTAGAAAAGTCAAAAATTATTGATGGCACTAAAGTAGCTGCTGGCGACCAACTCATAGCGCTTGCATCTAGTGGCCCTCACTCAAACGGCTTCTCTTTAATTCGTAAAGTATTAGAAGTGTCTAACGCTGACACAAACCAAGTGATTGATGGTAAAACGCTCGGTGAACACTTGTTAGAACCAACACGCATTTACGTTAAGCCATTACTAGAATTGTTTAAACAAGTGGACGTGCATGCTCTTTCGCACATTACTGGCGGCGGCTTTTGGGAAAATATCCCACGTGTGTTACCTAAATCGGCTAAAGCGGTTGTTAAAGGCGATAGCTGGCAATGGCCGAGCATATTTAGCTGGTTACAAGAAAACGGTAACATTACCACTCACGAAATGTATCGTACATTTAACTGTGGCGTAGGCATGGTGTTAGTTGTTCCAGCTAATGAACTTGAAAACAGCTTAAACATTTTAAAACAACTTGGCGAAATTGCATGGCACCTTGGTGAAATTCAAGATGCAACTGCGGGCGAAGATCAAGTTGAAATTGTAGGTGGTGCTGCGTAATGGCGCCCACTCGTCTAGTAGTATTAATCTCAGGCAGTGGCTCTAATTTACAAGCCATTATTGACGCCTGTGAAAGCGGCGAGATAAACGCCCATATTGCGGCTGTTATTAGTAATAAAGCAGACGCCTATGGGTTAGAGCGTGCAAAAAATGCAGGTATTGCCACACAAGTATTGAGTCATAAAGAATTTGACTCACGCGAAGCGTACGATGCCCAGCTAATGCACATAATTGACTCTTTTAAACCAACTCTAGTTGTATTAGCTGGGTTTATGCGTATTCTAACGCCAAGCTTAGTGCAAAAATATGTTGGAAAAATGTTGAACATTCATCCATCTTTGTTGCCTAAGTACCAGGGGCTGAATACCCACCAAAGAGCAATTGATGCAAAAGACGACGTCCACGGCGTGAGTGTGCACTTTGTTACTGAAGAATTAGATGGCGGACCCGTTATTCTTCAAGCTAAAGTGCCTGTATTAGCAAACGATACAGCAGACACGCTCGCAAAACGTGTGCATGCGCAAGAGCACATAATTTATCCTTTGGTGGTCAAGTGGTTCAGTGAACAACGACTTACGATGGAAGCAGATTATGCAGTTCTTGACGAAAAACAACTTCCTGCACACGGCGCGCACTACCCAAAATAAAAAATTAAGTGCTTGGCTACTATGTGCGGGCACTTTATTACTTCCTACCAGCCTGATTGCAGGCGAGTTAACCCAGTATCAAGCCAGTTATGATATTTTGCGCAAAGGCACTCATCATGGCAAAGCCGAGCGGACCCTTAAAAAGCTCGATAATAACACCTACCAAGTTACTTATCACAGCGATATTGAATGGATGATTTTCTCTGATTCTCGCCAAGAGTCATCAACCTTCAGTTTTGCTAATAATACCGTTACACCTATTGAGTATTCGATGACTCGAACAGGTACTGGGCCTGATAAAAAATACATAATCAATTTTGATCAGCAAACAAAGACCGTTACCAGCAACACCAGTGACTACCCGTTAAAATGTCAGTGGCATGACAAATTCCAAGATGGTATTTCTTATCAAGTACAAGTGCGTGAAGGGCTAAAACAAGGCAAAACCAGCTTTTCGTTTCCCTTGGTTGATAAAAAAGGCAATTGTCGTGACTACGATTTTGAAGTAGCCGCAACTGAAACAATCTCTTTACCCATAGGCAATGTTGAAGCTATAAAAGTAAAACGCTTATACGATAATGATGAGCGCCAAGCCTTAGCTTGGTTTGCCCCAGAGATGGATTACATGCTAGTACGTATGTGGAAAGGTGAAAAAGGCGTTGAACAATTTGAGGTGCAAATGAACTCGTTTACCGTGATCAATCCACCGGCTTTACCTGCAGAAGTTAAACACGACCTAACACCAGAATAAATTAGTTGCAGTATTTAAGATAAAAAGCCCAAATGTATTTATAATTTGGGCTTTTCATTTTAATGCTCATACGGTTTATTAATTTAAAACTCTGAGTTGGGTTTCGTTTCACTCTACCCAACCTATATTAACTCGCCCATTTTAAACAACGCAAACTCCCCAGGCTGCATTTTTTGCCAGCGTTCATCGTTCGTCAAAGGCCTAGTGGCTATAACCGTTACCACATCGTTTGGTGTAGTTTCTTTTTGAAAATCGACCATCATATCGGCATCAATGAGCGTCGCTTTACCAAAAGGCGCACGGCGGGTGATGTAATGCAAATTATTAGTACAATACGCAAGTACAAATACCCCATCGGTTAATAGCATATTAAACACGCCTTTTTCTCGCAGCGTATGCGAAAGCTTAGCGGCATATCTAAACACAGACGCCATATTACTGGGTCGCTGCGGATACTTTTCACGAATTTTGTCAAGCAACCAACAAAATGCCAGCTCACTGTCGGTGTTCCCCACAGGGCGATAATGTTCGGGTTTTAAGTCGTGATAATTTGAAAGCTGTCCGTTATGCGCATAGGTTATTTCACGCCCCCACAACTCCCGAGTAAACGGGTGCGTATTTTCAAGACACACCCGACCACGGTTTCCTTGGCGAATATGGCTTATTACCGACACGCTTTTAATTGGGTATGCTTTAACTAATTTTGCTATTTCTGACTGATAACTCGGCTCGGGATCTTTAAAAGTTCTGCAGCCTTTGCCTTCATAAAAAGTAATGCCCCAGCCGTCTTTGTGCGGCCCCGTATTACCACCACGCTCCAGCAACCCTGAAAAACTAAAACAAATATCCGTAGGTACATTGGCAGACATGCCAAGTAATTCACACATAAAATAAATAAACCTTTAAACTCAATTAATTAAATTACACTAAACAATTTAGCTTGGCACTTGGTCACAGTTTTGGTTTCACTTTGGCTTTTTGTGTGTGCTATATCATTTATTTTTATCACTTTAATGAGTTATTGTTAAACACCTAAGGAGCGTTAGCAAGTGAATACAAATTTATATTGCTAATTATATTTAACCGTCTTTCCGCACCCAAAAAAATTAATAAAAAAGCTTGACGACGATCTCCATTTTTGATCTATTACTTATCTTTAAGTGGTGTAAAATTTATGGCGTCTTATTCAACAAAAAGTCTTGATCATTTAGGTTTAGTCGCAGGTATGAACAAAGAACTTGGTATTGCTAAGTTAATTGATCAATCACTCCCTGAGCAAAGCCCTGATAAGTTGATTTCTTATGGTCAACTTGTTGAAGCCATGATTTTAAATGGGCTTGGTTTTGTTGGCCGCACTCTGCATATGTATCCGCAATACTTTAAAGAGCGCCCCGTTGAGCGCCTTATTGGAGAAGGGATAAAAGCTGAGCACATTAATGATGATGCATTAGGTCGTTGCCTTGATAAACTGTATGACGCCGGTGTTTCCGGTATTTATCAAACCTTATCAGCCCACGTTGTAAAGCACTTAAACCTTCCTTGTGAAGGTATCAATTTAGACTCAACCAGTATTCATGTTGATGGTAAGTATGAGGATGATATTGATAGCCAAGCGATCAAACTTGTCAAAGGCTATAGTCGAGATCACCGCCCTGAGTTAAATCAAGTTATATTGAATTTGATCACAGAAAACAGAGCGGGGATCCCTATTTATATGCAAGCAGCCAGCGGTAATAGCAATGATAGCGAAGGCTTTAAACAGATTGTAAAACAGCATATAAGCAGTCTCAAAGCGGCACAGAATAGCCGTTACTTTATTGGCGATGCAGCGCTTTATACCGCAGAAACGATCCAATCACTTCACGAACAAGCGCAGCTTTTTATTTCCCGTGCGCCACAAAAATTAAAACAGGTTAAAGAAGCAATCAAGGCACAACATACACTCGATTTCGAGCAGATGGACAATGGGTATAGCGGCGCTTGGTTGACATCAGAATATGGAGAAGTCAAGCAGCGTTGGTTATTGCTCAAAAGTGAGCAAGCCAAAAATAGAGAGCAACATACGCTCACTAAGCGGATGGAAAAAGAAAGCAATGAAACGCTAAAATCCTTTAAGAAATTAAACAAACAAAAATTTGCGTGTCGTTTAGATGCAGAGCAAGCACTAAAAACGTGGCAAAAAGGGCATCCTGACAGTGAAGTATATGCGCATGAAATCATTGAGCAGGGCGTATTTAAACGCAGTGGTCGTCCAAAGCTAACACAACAACCCGATAGTATTGAATATCAAATTACAGGCACAGTTTATTGGACACTAGCAGCGAGAAAAACGAGGTTACAAGACAAAGGCATGTTTATACTGGCGACGAATGATTTACGCGACTCGCTGTCGATGGAAAAAATGCTCAGTTTATACAAATCCCAACAAAGTGTTGAGAAAGGATTTCGATTTTTAAAGAGCCCTGACTTTTTAACCTCATCACTTTACTTGAAAAAACCAGAGCGGATAGAGGCACTGTTAATGATAATGACGTGCTGTTTAATGGTTTACGCCGCACTGGAGCATAAAATGAGGGCTGAGTTAAAAGCGCAAGAAGCTCATTTTCCCAACTTAAAATACAAGCCCTGTCAAAACCCAACAGCGCGATGGGTATTTTTCTGTTTCCAGGGTATTCATGTGTTAACGCTAAGTGAAACACAGGAATTAGTATTGAATATAGAGCAGAGGAACAGGACAATCATTGATTGCATGGGCAGTATCTATCAAGAAATTTATTCCTGAAAGCGTTGCGGAATGTCGGATTTAAGACTATTGACTCGAGTATTTCTTAGCTAATGTTTTTCTATTATTATTTGCTTATGGCTTTTCGTATCTATTTTCACAAATCCACCAATCGGGAAGCATATATGGGGGGTTGTATGTCCAAATTTTAGGTTATAAAGCACGGGGATTGACGCTAACTCTTGTTTAGATTGTATAATTTTTTTAAGTAAGACCTCAGATAGTTCTGACTTTAATTGAAACTTCCCAATGACTATTCCTTTAACTCTATCGAAATGTTTTTGATGAATTAACGATTGAAGATCTCTGTCAAATTTTGAAGGAGAGGTTAACTCATCATCTTCAAGAAATAATACAGAATTTGTTAAATCAGGCATAAATTCAGTTCCTTGAAGCAAATTTAAAGTACAAAGATTCCCTCCAACTATTTTTCCTTCTGCTTTGCCATGGTTTAAAACTTTTATACCATTGTCTTTATAAAAGTTTCTTTTTTCCTGATCTATAAACCATAAGTCATCACTCCACTGTGCGGGGTTTATAACTTCATAAGGATCACTTGAGAATAAACACTTTTTAATATAATTTATTGAAAAATCAATCCCCTTGAGCATCCCTAAAGTTGAATATGCAGGCCCTGAGTAAGTTACTAGTCCGGTTTTATGAAATAATGCATTTGATAAAGCTGTAGTATCTGAGTAACCACAGATAATTTTTGGATTTCTTTTAACAATATTATAATCAATATACCTTAGTAATTGATTTACATTATCGCCCCCGATAACAGTAAAGATAGCTTTTACTTTTTTATCTAAGAATGCTTCATGTAAATCTTCAATTCTTTCTTTTATAGATGAAGACGAAAAATCATCTAATGACTCACAGTTTTTTGAAAATGATAGTTTGAGGCCAAGTTCTTCAAACCTTTTGTTTGCTATTTCTCGCGTCTCTTTATCAATAATTGATAAACTTCTTGAAGGCGCAATTATCCTAACCTCATCATTCATTTTTAATTTATTAGGTATTATCAATTTGCCTCCTACCCAATACCACTAAATAACCATTCAATATTATCTAGTTTGCCATGTATCATTTCTCGATTCCTAGTTGCTTAACGCCCGCAGTACAGGCCGAAGCACGCGCAGCGGTCAGGTCCAGGCCACGTAGTGGCCGTTTGTAACTGTACTTGTTAACAATGTTGGTCAAAGCAAATCTGGCATCTATCTTCCTAATATACATTGAATTGCTAACAGCTTATTGAACACCACTTTGGTTGTTTATAACACAGCGTATATTACATACTTTAGTAATTTCACCAATAATTACTATTGTAAACAAGTAACTAAAATCCAGACTTGCTATTTTGTTCCAAAAAAGCGGTAAATAGTGTCGCGAACCATATCAATTAATATCGTTCTATTTTTATTAAGCGTACACTTATTAACAACAAGTATATTTACTTAAATGATTTTATATCAGACATTGATCAGACCCCTATACCACTTTTTCTATTTTATATAAATGCATAGCGTGACCGCCAATGAATCTTATTATTTTTTCTCGTAGCTCATTAAACCCATCTAAGTAGGTTTTATCTCCATGCTGAACTAAATTGATACCTTCAAAACATTGAAATATCCACCTTAATGTGGGTCTTTCTATTGGCTGATTAATTTGGTTTGGAATGGTTGCTTTTACTTTCTCCATGTTCGCCCTTAATCGTCTTTGAGCTATTGAATATACTAATAAAGAGAGTGTCATTATCATCAACAGTGCATCTATTCGGCTTGGCTTTTTTATAAATAATGATGAGACAAAAAATAACGGATCTTTTAAAAATCTAAAGCCTTTTTCTACTTCAGACTGTGCTTTGTAATGTGTGAGTAAATCTTCTGGACTTAGGTCTTTTTCATCTGCATTTGTTGCTAATACAAAGCATGACTTTTGCTCTATTGCCTTTTTAATTGCAGTGCCATTCTCTTCAATCTCTGCGCTTATTTGCCATTCTATACATTTCACTGGCGCACCTTTTTTAGGTCGGCCTTTCCCTTCGTATACTTTATGTTCATTGAACTGCATCGTTGCCACTTTATGATATTTAAATTTTTTCGTTAACTTATTAAGTTCACGTTGTGCATCGGTTTGACATGCAAACCGCTGTGCTTGTAGGTGATAAAGGGCTTTTTTAATCTGGGTATGCGCACGCTCGACTTGTCGAGCGATGCTTTTTACTGCACGGTTATTTGCTGCATTTGAGTAAACAACCATCCATCGCTGATTTATTCCCATGTGCTCAACATTATTAACAACATAGTGATAGTTATCATCAATTTTTATCCAACTGTTATTTTTAATAGCGGTTGAGATGGAGGATTTCTCGAGCGAAATTGTCGAAGGAATGAGTGTTATAAATTGAATCTTAGATAAAAACTCGGCGTTATTTTGATGATATAATTTACAATCAGCGACAAGAAATTTCGGGGTCTTGCTTTTCTTGAACTCATTAACAAGGGCTTTGCTGCGTGCTTCAAAAATAGCGGTATCAGCACTATTGCCATCCCAGTTTTTACACGCAAGTGGCACACCACCATCTTGGCTAACGATAATTTCTTGTACTACTTGTTTCAAATCAGGACGATGAGCTTTGCTATAGCCGTGCGTGATTCTTATTATATTTTCATCGGTATTTTCTTCGTCAACGGCATATTCACCAGTAAGAGAATGACTCGTTGTATCTAATGATTCAAATGTACGATCAACCTGTTCAAGTTGACATGCTTGCTCTGAGACGAGTGAAAATAAGCTTTCACAACCAAAATCAAAGCATTGGTCGAGGGTTCTTCCCAATTTATGACGATTAAAATGCGATGCTTGAACACCTTTACGGAACAAATGTTCAAGAGGCAAATTAGTAAAAAACTGAGGACTGAGAGATAAAGGACGATTGGCAAACCCAAGGCCGTTCATAATCATGCCTTTAACCGCTTCACCTGGGGTAATTTCTTGCTTTTCATCTTGAGGTAAATATTGGTCTAAAAGGGACACTATTTTTAAGTCTGCAATGACACCTGAAACAATACCATGATGATCTAACCGTTTGATTTTTAAGTTCATAAACACCTCGAAGTTGAGGTGTTATTGTATCAAATTACAGCAAACTTAGGATTTTTTTAACCTAACATTAAATAAAAGTTTATGAATTTGGTCTAATCAATGTCTGTTATATTGCTACTAGATTAATTAATTTTTTAGTACCTGTTTTATTTAGTGATATAACTCGATTTAAACCACCACGGCTACATACAACGTGTAGAGAAAAGTACATTGTATAAATCGCAGTAGTAACTACAATTTTATCTATGTAATTGTACTTGAAACTTAGCGTTACTAACGCTACTCTAAACGAGGTGGTCTGACCTCTATTAAGGAATTAGCAATGACACTCATATTTACACTTGGTTTAATCGCACTGCTTAGCGCTGCGCTTTACCACAGAGCAAGTTGGAACACAGCACTTGGTGTTTCTGCTGCAACATTATTAATTGGTACCTTTGCGGGTGCCTTTGGTTTAATTAGCTGGGTGATATTTTTAATCATCGCAGTGCCTCTTTCGGTTACTGGCGTTCGTCAGCAATATATTATCAAGCCTATTTTCACTGTCTTTAAAAAAGTTACACCGACTATGTCTGAGACAGAAAAATCAGCCATTGATGCCGGTACTACTTGGTGGGAAGCCGATTTATTTTGCGGTAACCCTGACTGGAAAAAACTTCACCAATACCCGGTTCCAAAGCTAACTATTGAAGAACAAGCATTTGTTGACGGCCCAGTTGAGATTGTGTGTAGTATGTTAGACGATTGGGAAGCGACGCACGAACTAACAGATCTGCCTCAAGATGTATGGCAATACCTAAAAGATAATAAATTCTTTGCCATGATCATTAAAAAAGAATATGGCGGTCTAGAATTTTCTGCATTTGCACAATCGTGTGTACTGCAAAAGCTAACTAGTAAATCAACATTGCTATCGTCTATTGTTGGTGTGCCCAACTCGTTAGGCCCAGGTGAGTTATTACAGCACTATGGTACTGAAGATCAAAAAAATCATTACTTACCGCGCCTAGCCAGCGGTCAGGAAATCCCGTGTTTTGCACTTACCTCGCCAGAGGCGGGTTCTGATGCAAGCGCAATTCCAGACTACGGTGTAGTGTGTAAAGGCCAATGGAATGGCGAAGAAGTTGTGGGTGTAAGCCTAACATGGAACAAGCGTTACATAACCCTTGCGCCTGTGGCAACGGTTCTGGGCCTTGCATTTAAACTTCAAGACCCAGATGGATTATTAAGTGATGTTAAAGAGCCGGGCATTACCTGTGCGCTTATTCCAACAGACACCCCTGGGGTAGAAATTGGCCGTCGTCATTTTCCACTTAACGTGCCGTTCCAAAATGGTCCTACCCGTGGTAAAGATATTTTTGTACCACTGGATTATATAATCGGTGGCCCAGAAATGGCTGGTCAAGGCTGGCGTATGCTGGTTGAGTGTTTATCGGTTGGTCGTGCAATTACATTGCCGTCAAATTCAGCCGGTGGCATAAAAATGATTGCGTTGGCTACAGGTGCTTACAGCCGTATTCGTCGTCAATTCCGTTTACCTATAGGTAAAATGGAAGGTATTGAAGAGTCATTGGCAAAATTAGCAGGCTATGCATACAGCTCAGATGCAGCAGTCAGTATGTCAACCGGCGCTGTAGATTTAGGCGAGAAACCTTCCGTTATCTCTGCAATTGTAAAATACCATTTAACTGAGCAAATGCGCGACTCAACCATTCACGCTATGGATGTGCTTGGCGGTAAAGGGATCATGCTTGGGCCAAACAATTATTTAGGCCGTGGTTATCAAGGCGCTCCCATTGCTGTAACTGTTGAAGGGGCAAACATCTTAACCCGAAATATGATTATTTATGGCCAAGGTGCGATTCGTTGTCATCCATTTGTACTTACCGAGCTAGGTGCGTGTGAAATAGAAGACCGCGAAGAAGCGCTAAATGTATTTGATAAAGCACTTATGGGTCATATTGGTTTCACACTGTCTAACTTAGTACGTACAAAATGGCTTGCGCTTACTGGTGCGCGTTTTACTAGCGTACCGTACAAAGACGAAACCGCTGAATTTTACCGTATTGCGTCTCGCTTTAGTGCCTCTTTAGCACTTATGTCAGACATCAGCATGGCAGTATTTGGGGGGTCTCTTAAACGTAAAGAACGTATTTCAGCACGTTTGGGCGACTTGTTAAGTTACCTTTACTTAGTGTCTGCAACGCTAAAACGTTACAATGACGAAGGCCGTAAAAAAGAAGATTTTGCGCTTGTAAAATGGAGCTGTCAGGATCACCTTTACCACTGCCAACGTGCCCTTGCTGATCTAATTAATAACATGCCGTCGGCTCCACTACGTGGCGTATTAAAAGTATTGTTATTCCCATTTGGTCGCCCAGTTCGTAAACCTACTGACAAACTGGAACATAAATTAGCGCAAATTTTACAGGTACCTAGCGAAACACGTAATCGTTTAGCAAGTTATGTATACCTAACAAACGAGCCGCTTAATCTTGTCGGCCGTCAAGAGCAAACGCTTAAAGACGTACTAGAAGTAGAGCCATTGTTTGAGCGTGTATGTAAAGAAAAAGGCGTGAAATTGCCATTCTTCCAGCTTGATAAAGTGGCGAAAATGGGCTTAGAAGCAGGTATTTTAAGCCAAGCAGAGGCTGACAAGCTTGCTGCTGTTGAACAAGCTCGTTTAGATGTGATTAACGTTGATGACTTTGACCCTGCAGATTTACTTGCCGGCAAAGCAGCACGTAATAGCAAAGCTAAATCTAAAAAGGCAGATGCTGCTTAACTAGTCTAGTAAAGCTAGCAGCAACCCTGTTGTAATTAGCCAAACCAGCGCATAATGCGCTGGTTTTTTTTGTGCTATATATAATTGTAATGCACACCAGCCAACACTCAGGCCCAGCAGTAACCAGCCTATATGAGCTATGAACAACAGATAGCTGATCAGGGTTACCAAAAAGAACAAGCAACTTGGTATAAATTGGCAAATAAAAAACAGCCGCTGTTGGTTATTTGCTTGAAAAAACAACGAGTATTTATCATGCAACTTGCCACAATCAAATTGCAGTGAGCTGGTAAACAACACCATAAAAGCGACAGCTATCACGCTAAATATAGCGGCTAAATCAACACGTTCATTGAGCAAAGTAGTAATAGCCATAAATACACACAACAATAAAGCCACTCGCCATACCAGCACCCAGCAATATTGCATAAAAAAACTTAGCCAAAAAGTGGATAATGAATTGACCGATAACCGACCACTCAGTGAAATTGCTGGCAGTAACATGCTCAACACAAACAATATAATAAAGCCACAGTGATAGGCTAACGGCGCTATATTAATTGGTAGCAAGACTAAAATGGCAGTGAATACCAAGCCATATATTAATGCTCTTGGCTTATACAAACACAAAACGCCTAGGCTAAACTGCAACAACATAAACAGCATAAAATGCGGTGCTCGTAGCCATTGTGAATAGGTTAAATCCAGTGCAATAACTGCACTTGCTAGTAACCAGCCATTGCTTAAAAGTAATAGTTTTATGTCCATTAACTTAAGCCAGTTTGACCTGAAAATAGTGCGTTGGAAGCACCGCTGTTGACTATTTTTAATGGCTGACTTCATCGCACTGAGCATCACGCTTTGCAGTAGTAGATATAACCAGGCCATTTGCGCGCCAGATTGCGGCGCATGACTGCTATCGATAATTTTGCCCAATCCTAAAAATAACAACAAAATCATGCCAAGCATGGCAGAGCCAAGTACCACTACAAATAATAAACCAAAGTTTTTAAGTTGCAGTAGTAATTGTGTCAGTTCAGTTTTATAGGCCTGATAACGATATTCCATAAATGCGCGGTATTGTGCAATTGTAGAGTTGAGACCAAGTTTACTCATAATGGTACGCACTCAAAACCATGCTCAATAAACGGTGACGGTTCATGGCAAGTGATAATTATTTGGCCATGCGATTTATCAGCTAAATAATCATCTAGCAAGCTAAGTAAGTATTTGATACTGGCTTGATCAAGCGCCGCACTGGGCTCATCAAGTAATAAATACGGCGCACCACGCATTAACGCTAAAATTAATTGGCACTTTTTTTGATTACCCGATGACAACGCATCAAAACGGGTCGCTAAAAAATCTGAAAAATTAAAGCCGCTGATAAGCGCCGACGGCCAATTGCAGTCTAAACTGCTAACCGTTAAATTGATAATTTGTTTCGCGGTTAAAAACTCAGGCAGTGCGATACGATCACTGGCAATTGCTACCTGTTTATAAGGTTCCGGCAACACCTTGCCTGCAAATAATATCTCTCCACTTTGTGGTTGCTCAAGTCCAGCAAGCATCATTAGTAGCGTGGTTTTACCTTGACCGTTTGGCGCTTCAATACATACTTTTTGGCTACTAAACACTTTGTTGTAATCACGGCAAACCACGTTGTAAGAAAACTGCTTATTTAAGCCAATCACTTCAATCATAAAATATCCCTTTGAATTTGCATGACATTATAAGTAGACTTTTATTTAAAATAAAACCATTGAAATCGTTTTTGAAACAACACTAATGATAAAAATAGCCCCACATTCCTTAATAGCAATAGATCTTTGTTAGCAAACGTGAAACAGTATAAGAAGCCCTGAAACCACCTTTGTCATCAATAGCGACTTACCCTACCGTTTTTACACTAAAGATAAGTTTTAACAGCTGCGGTGTTATGACTTAGCCTCAAGCCAATATAAACTGTTTTAAAAAGCAATTTTAATATCACTCTTGAATATTTTATGTATTAGCGCCTGTTCAAGTAAATAGCATAATTACAGATGCACTTGCAAAAGGGCACATTCTCCCTAGCCTAATAGGTAAGCTTGGAAGGTTTTTCTTATAAAATAACGAGAGCCCACGAAGCTGTGGGCTAAACTGAAAGTTAAACTGCATATTTTAACTTAAAACTTATTGTGGATGGCGTGTTAATTTTGGCTCAAATACAGCGAACACCAAACCAAATACAGTGGCAAATATACCGATAAATTCAAGCCAACTATTGCCCGCGTGTGACATGGTCTGCGAGAGTTCATTTGCATTATAAACACGTTTACCTCCCTCAACCTCTTCGACAAATGATTCACCGACATACTCATCCATTAACTTAAAACTTAGTACCCTTCTAGCCAGCATTTCCCGATTTTTTTCCTCTCTTTTCTCTCGGTTTGACTCAATAATATAATTTCTCCAATGAGTATAAATATTCAGAGGTTCATCTTTTTTGATCACACCCAGTGATTTGTATTCGTAAAAGCGTTCATTGAACAGATAGTTTTTATGTCCTGCGTAAAATAATGCACAGCCAAAAGCAATCAAAAACATAGCGAGGTATATAATTTTTCGCTGTGCAGCTGAGCTCTTTGCAGCTTTACTTTTAAACCACAGCTCTACATCGGGTATTTGCATGAGTCTTGTTTTGTCATGGCTGGATAAGAGTGGTTCCATAAATTCATCAATTGAAAGATCTAATGCTATCAATAAAGCTCTAAATATTTCATTCGAGGGAGTTGATTTATCGTTTTCAAGTTTTGATAAATAGCTTTGCTCTATACCCACTTGCTGGGCAAATTCAGGTTGGCTCAATTTTTTATCATTTCTTAACTGCTTTAGTTGTTGACCTAATGTACTCATCTTAGTGCTTCCTTTTTTAAAGTGAGACTAGATTCTTGCTAATTCATGCAGATATATGAAGCTGAATAGTGAAGAATAACAAGGAATATTAGCAGGTTAGTATAAAAGAGTCGATTAGATAGCTGATAGCTAATAAAAAATTATGTGTGGATTAATTAATAAGGAAATTATTTATTACTTGTTAATGAGGAAATAACAAGTGGCGGAGTGGACGGGACTCGAACCCGCGACCCCCGGCGTGACAGGCCGGTATTCTAACCAACTGAACTACCACTCCGCAGTGGTATGTGCATGGGGTAATGCACTTACTAATTTTATTACTGATATCAAGTGGCGGAGTGGACGGGACTCGAACCCGCGACCCCCGGCGTGACAGGCCGGTATTCTAACCAACTGAACTACCACTCCGCAGAGATATCATATTACTTGTTATTACTTAATTTGTTGGCGGAGTGGACGGGACTCGAACCCGCGACCCCCGGCGTGACAGGCCGGTATTCTAACCAACTGAACTACCACTCCAGTATACAAATTTTGTAATATAACGTTGTTTAAATAATTGGCGGAGTGGACGGGACTCGAACCCGCGACCCCCGGCGTGACAGGCCGGTATTCTAACCAACTGAACTACCACTCCAGCATACATTTAAACTGCTATTTTTTCTTATTGGCGGAGTGGACGGGACTCGAACCCGCGACCCCCGGCGTGACAGGCCGGTATTCTAACCAACTGAACTACCACTCCATAATAAGAATATGTTTTACAACCATATGTTGTGTAAGCGTTGGCGGAGTGGACGGGACTCGAACCCGCGACCCCCGGCGTGACAGGCCGGTATTCTAACCAACTGAACTACCACTCCAGCTTATACTTACAAATTGTCGAAAATTGGCGGAGTGGACGGGACTCGAACCCGCGACCCCCGGCGTGACAGGCCGGTATTCTAACCAACTGAACTACCACTCCGTATTTTCGTTGCTGTCTAGGTCTCCCTTAACAGCGGCGTGAATAATACGAACCAGCCCCTACTTCGTCAAGGGCTTTTTTGTTTTTTTACCGGTTTTTTAGTCATCTGACATCGAAAGGTTTAAAATTTCACCTGATTTGTCATTTTTTGAGCCGTTTTCTGCTTCTGTCTTTTTTTGCGGGTCTGGTTTATTTAATTCAACTGCTTTCTTTTTTTTTAAAAAAGCAAAATTAGGTTTTAGTTTTATGGGTTTATTTTGTACAAAAACACGAATGCATAACCACCCAATAAATAAAATCGCTAAATTTCCACTAATAATTAACCCTATCATTAATCCTGTGGCCATTACTTTTGGTTTTTCGATTGGAGGTGGGATGTTATCTGGCTCCTTTACTATAACAGTTGGGACAGCTGGAATTTCTGGAATAACCTCAATCGGTCTTTTAATTTCAAACAAATAAGTTGGCAAGGTCGCCATAAACTCTCTGTCGTTCACTGTTGAACCAAAAACAGATATTTCAATATTGTAACGCCCCCATCCGTAATTTTGCAGAGCAAGCTCCCTAGTTGCGGTGTTATTGGCATCTAAGTAAAAAATTTGCTCTTCATTGTTGGGATAATAAATTTTCCCTTGCATAATCACAGTTTCAGGTTTTAGTAACTTTTCATCAATATTTATAGTAATACGATGATCATCCCCTTCCTCTAGTGCTTCAACAGAGCTAAAGCTAAAAGGCGGTTCATACACAACAATGGGGTCTTGAACGACGCGCCGCTCAATATTATCTGTTGTAATATATAGCTCTGGACGCCACTCACCTGGTGTAAAGTTAAAAGTAAACTCCCCCGTGAATACACCATCTTTAGCACTTTCATCAAACCCATAACCATCATCTTTAAATTCTGTAACTTGCTGTATCCCCGCGCCAAAATTTCCAAATTTTTCATTATTCGTACTTACAAAACTAACATTGAGCGATACCGCATCTTTAAATAGGTTTGCACGGATAGGCTTACCATCATTTAATATTTCACCCGTTACTTTTACTGTTTCACCTTGAAAAAGAATATTAGGTAATGGGTCAACCTTGAGTGACAGTTCGCCAACAACCACAATTCGACTTTCTGGCATTATTTGGCCAATCACTTGCCATGGTCCAGCCATAGGATTACGAATAATGACAAGATCATAATTTAATTCATCGTACCAGTCTAAGCTTGTGTCTCTTACAGCGCTTGTAGCATAATACTTGCTGCCATCAGGTCTGACTAAAATGACTGCGGGAGAGCCAGCACGCCTAAAAAACATCAGTGTAATTTCATCAATTTTATCATCAACACGAAAACGATTATCTAATAGCGGGATTTCATTTTGTTTACCAATGCCTTTTAACTCTTCTACTTGTTTAACGCACTGCACGTCGCCTGAAAAAAAAGTGACCGTTATAAACAGTGAAACTAATAATAGCGTTTTCATCATCATGTTTTATTCAGCGCGCCATAAACAATGACCGCCCTCCTTTTGTACAATGTCTAAACGCGCTTGGTGAGCACTTTGCTCCGCATCACTCGCTGCAATAACAACTAAAGGTGCGCGTTCGCTATTTAAACGCCTAAGACTCCCCTTTTGATCTTCACTTGAGTCATCTTTATTTTGATTAAGATTTAGCTTTACTTGCCCCCCAGTCATCGCTAGGTAAACATCGGCTAAAATTTCAGAATCCAGTAAGGCGCCGTGTAATGTTCGCTTAGCGTTATCAATATCATAGCGGCGACAAAGTGCATCTAGGTTGTTCTTTTGCCCTGGGTGTAAGTCACGCGCCATTTTAAGGGTATCGAGTACACCACAAAATGCATTCGTTTTGGGATATCCTTGATTAAGCAACGAAAATTCATTATCCATATGGCCAATATCGAACGGCGCATTATGAATAACTAACTCAGCCCCTTTAATATAGTCAAAAAACTCTTGGGCAATATCACGATAAAGCGGTTTGTCGCGTAAAAATTCATTGGTAATACCATGAACATCGATGGCTTCTTCTTCAATGCTGCGCTGCGGATTGATATAAACATGAAAGTTATTGCCGGTTAAACGACGATTAATTAGCTCCACACAGCCGATCTCAATGATACGATGCCCTTGTTTAGGGTCGATGCCGGTGGTTTCTGTATCTAAAACTATTTGTCTGCGTGCCATATCGAATTAAGCCTGACTCTGGTATCTTTCTATAATTACTTTATTGTACATAATATCAAGGTAAAACAGTGCAAAAAACCGTAGAGATTTACACCGATGGTTCGTGTTTAGGTAATCCAGGCCCCGGTGGTTATGGTGTTTTTATGATTTACAATGGCCATGAAAAAAAAATGAGCCAAGGTTATAAGCTTACAACCAACAACCGCATGGAAATGCTAGCCGCCATTATTGCGCTAGAATCATTGAATCGCGCGTGTCCTGTAATCTTAACAACTGACAGCCAATATGTGAAACAAGGCATAGAATCTTGGATAGCTAACTGGAAAAAGCGCGGTTGGCAAACTTCAGCTAAAAAGCCAGTTAAAAATGTCGATTTATGGAAGCGCCTCGACAAAGCCTGTGCCGAGCACGCTGTTACTTGGAAATGGGTAAAAGGTCACAGTGGCCACAAATATAACGAAATCGTTGATGATCTTGCCCGTGATGCAGCCGGCAGTGACAACTTACTTGATGATGAAGGTTATCAGCCCTAAAGTGTAACATCACACTATTTTTTATTTTGCTGGTAATGTTGCTTTGATGTTTGCCTTAATCCCACGCCTTTAATTGGCGCAAATTGTGGCCGTGCATGCCACTTAGGTTTAATTGGCGTAAGGGGTGCAACACGCTTTTGGGCTACCAGCAAATACACACTGCCCATGGGTTTTAAATACTGCTTGGTAAAGCTGCGCCAAAATGCAAACCGCGACAACCGATTCCCTCGCGCTAACGACGAATAAATAAAACGTTCATCAGCAACAATTTCAAATCCGAGTAAATTGAGCCAGTCTTTTACCCGGGCAGGAGTAAAAAAGCGCCCAGTCCACGGTAACTTTTGTCGACTAAATGGCAGTAATTGCGCTAACCCACAAAAACTAAACGGATTAAAGCCGGTAATCACAAGGTAGCCACCAGGGATAAGCGTACGATGAGCCTCACGTAATATATGATGCGGGTCTGAGTGATACTCTAAACAATGACTCATAATACACGCATCTATACTGTGCTCATAAAAAGGAAGCTCGTCTATATCGGCCACTACGCCGGTATAAGGGCCCGGCTCGGCAACGCATACCTGATGTTTAATGGTGCTTTTACTGGTGTCTAACTCGCCACTTAAATTGCCGAGCTTGAGCATATGGTAGCCAAACATACGCGGTAACCAAGGCGATAATTTGCGTTCTATATCACAACGTAAATAATCACCATGCGGAAACTGTCGCCATGACAACGGTTTAGGACCTTCTTGAAAACTAAGGGCTGGTTTCATTGTATAAGCTCGTTATAATATTAATTAAATACCACTTTATAGAGCAACAAGCCATGGTGCAAGTCAAAGCAATTAAAGCCTTTTCTGATAACTACATTTGGTGTTTAACCACCGAACAAAATAATCAAGCATGGGTAGTTGACCCTGGACAGTCAGCGCCGGTTATAGAGCATTTAGCACAGCATAACTTGACCCTTGGTGGCATTTTAATTACCCATCATCATTATGATCATACCGATGGCGTAGCTCAATTAGTAAAGCAGTATCCAAACATTGCAGTTTACGGCCCAAGTAACAGCCCATTTGAGGGAATAACAGCACCTTTAAATGAAGGCCAAACAATTAACGTTTTAAGCACTCTCTTTGAAATTATTGCTACACCTGGCCACACCCTTGATCATATTTGTTATACTAATGAAGAACTTGCTTTCACTGGCGACACATTATTTAGCGGTGGTTGTGGGCGTCTATTTGAGGGCACTGGCGAACAAATGTGGCATTCATTTAATAAATTACGCGCCCTGCCAAGTGATTGCAAAGTGTATTGCACCCATGAATATACCCAAGCGAACTTGGCCTTTGCAAAAGCGATTGAACCACAAAATCCTGATCTACTCGCCTTCAGTGAGCAGGTTGATAAATTACGCAATAACGATGAAATAACCTTGCCAAGCACCTTAAGTCAAGAGCTTAAAATTAACCCTTTTATGCGTAGCAATTTGCCAAACATTACAGGATTAATACCAAAAGAATATTGTTTAGTTACAAAAAATAGTGAACCTTGGGAAAACTTTGCTAGTCTGAGGAAGTTCAAAGATCATTTTTAAACTAGGGCCTTATGTGGACTCCTAATAATAAAAAAACGATTAGTTAACAAACAAGAAGTTAACATTTTCTAATCGTATTTGTTTGGTATTTTTAACGCTCATAAGTGGCAATGTTGACTCATTATGGGTAGTATTCGCCGAGTTTTTTACCCTATGCATTGGTATTTATGAAGAAATCGCCGCTTTTATTGGTCTTAGCCATGTCGCTAAGCGGTTGTCAAACACTGACAACATTAAACACAGATTCACAAAATCACGCCCAAGATCAGCTTGAAGGCGCCAGTCCAAATGATATTAGCACGGCGCTAATGATGAACGCGCAATATCAAAAAGTGAACGACATCGAAGAAGAAGCCCCCGTGTTTGACGATGTTTGGGAGCGTATTCGTTACCAATTATCAATCGATATTCCACAAAACCGCCCCGTTGTTGCAGAGCGCAATTACTATGCGCGTCATCAAGCATATCTAGATCGTATTTCTAAACGTGCTGAGCCCTATTTACATTACATTGTGGAAGAAATTGAAAAGCGTGAAATGCCCATTGAAATTGCACTTCTACCCATAGTAGAAAGTGCGTTTGACCCTTACGGTTATTCGCATCGCACCGCATCGGGTATTTGGCAATTTATGCCTGCTACCGGTGAACGTTTTGATTTAAAGCAAAACTGGTGGTATGACGGCCGTCGCGATATCGTGCAATCAACCCGCGCAGCACTTGATTATCTGTCGTACTTACACAAAACCCTTGAGGGTGACTGGCTAAACGCCATTGCAGCTTATAACTCAGGTGAAGGCCGCTTACTGCGCGCGATTAAAAAGAATCGTAAAAAGCATTTACCTACCGATTTTTGGTCACTGGATTTACCCCGTGAAACCACTGCCTACGTGCCAAAATTATTAGCATTAGCCGATTTATTAAAACGCGCTGATGATTTTAATGTCTCATGGAAGCCTATTATTAACGCGCAAGTGGTTGAAGTGGTCAATATTGAATCACAGATTGATTTAGCGCTGGCTGCCGATATGGCCGATATGACCCTCACCGAGCTGTATCGATTAAACCCAGGATTTAACCGCTGGGCAACCGACCCTGATGGTCCACACTTTTTGTTAATTCCCACCGACAAAGTAGAGCAGTTCACAGAAAAGCTCGCCTCTACTGATGTTAAGAACCGCCTTCGTTGGCAACAATATAAAGTAAAGCAAGGCGATAGCCTATCGGTGATTGCAAATAAATTCACCACTAGCATAGGTGCAATAAAGTCGTTAAATAAGCTTAATTCAAACGTGATTCGTGTTGGCCAACAAATTTTAGTACCACTTACTGATGGTAAAATTAACAGTGAACATTTGCCTCAGCAAGTACGTGCGGATGCCAATAAACGCTTACGAACTAAACTTTCACATGCAGTAAAAAGTGGCGATACTTTGTGGGATATAAGCCGCGAATACGATGTCACTATGGATGAATTAGCGAAATGGAATAAACTGAAAAAAAATGCGACACTTCGCTTAAATCAAAAATTAATTGTTTATAAATCAGCGAATCAACCTAAAGAATCTGCGAATAACACCAACCGTACTATTACCTATAAAGTACGAAGAGGTGATTCTTTAGCACGTATAGCGTCTAAGTTTAACTTAACGGTAAGCGATATCATTAAATGGAATAACCTTGCTGGGCAAAAATACTTACAGCCTGGGCAAAAGCTTAAATTAAAAATTGATATAAGAAGTAGCTGATCCTTATTTCATTAACCCCTTAAATAAAAAGAGCGCATGCGCTCTTTTTTTATTCCAAGTAAAATGCGGTTTAGCTTACAATACCCAAAGGTTTTGCACTTTGCCATGCGCCGCGAGTAAAGTCAGGAATATCTATTGACCGGCTACGCTCACTCACCGATTGGGCTGATAACGGCGAAATAACCGACCATGCTGCGCCATCGTAAACGTCCTGATCGAGCGGTTCGCCGTTTCTTAAGCAATAAATCATGCGCCAAAACATTAAAAAGTCCATGCCACCATGGCCACCATTGCGCTGTGCTTCTTCACCCATTTTTATCCATAAGGGATGGTCGTACTGCTCATACCATGCATTCATATCATAATCCCACTCATGAAAGCTTTTTGAGCCACCAGTTTCAAGGGCAATACGATTAGGAAAACCGGCAAACACGCCATTCGTGCCTTGTATTAAGTTATGCCGAGAGTAAGGCCGAGGAGTTGTTGTATCATGCTGTACCATTATACTGCGCCCTTTAACTGTTTTAATCAACGTGGTGTTCATATCACCGGCAATATAATTGAGTTGATTGCGAGGATGGTCGGCAGCAAATTCACGCTCTGCATAAGCGCTTCTGCCTAGTGAAGGAGAGCTCATCGAGGTTAAAAAGTCAAACCGATCACCCCGGTTTATATTCATGTATTGCGATACTGGCCCTAACCCATGGGTCGGGTATAAATTACCGTCACGCTTTGCATGCCATTGGGTACGCCACGAGCCCGTTTTATGCTCCAGCTCTTTCATTTGCCAGCGCAGCTCATGAATATACGCCGCTTCGCCATGCAATAACTCACCCAATACACCTTGGCGTACCATATTCAAAACCATTAACTCATCGCGGCCATAGTTAACGTTTTCCATCATCATACAGTTTTTTTGAGTACGCTCTGCGGTATCTACAATTTGCCACATTTCATCCACAGTTAGCGCCAAGGGCACTTCAACAAACGCGTGCTTTGCACTGTTCATGGTATCGATAGCCATAGGTGCATGCCATGCCCACGGCGTTGAAATAATAACAATATCTATATCTTCTCGTTCGAGCATTTGTTGATAGGCGTGTTCACTGCCACCATATAACGCCGGTTTAGCTACCCCTTTATCAACTAAATAATTGCTCGCTCTAGTACCTCAGCGTGCGTATCACAAATAGCGACTATTTGCGTACCTTCAATATGGCTCATGCGCTTTACATGGCCATAGCCGCGCTCACCCACACCAATAAAACCCACTCTCACCACATCCATTTTAGGGGCAACTAAACCAATAACACTGCGCACTTGTTGTATCGGTGCGCTTGAATTAACACTACCGCTTGATGCGCAACCACTCACTACACCTGCTGCGGCAGCAACACCGGCTGCTTTTAAAAAATCCCGACGATTAAATTGCTTCATAACTTTATCCTTATTATTGTTATTTTTAACTTACCTAAAGACAGCTAACGGGTAAATAGGTGAAGAGGCAAGTTGCATAAAAATAAGTTTAAATGCTCAATTATTTTTGCTAACTTCACCGCCGAATAAACCGGTTTAATGGGTTCAGCGCAGTTTGCCTCTGGTGAGGTGATGCCAACAAAGAACATGGTTGCTCTACTAAATATTGATGGTATGAACGTACTCGATAGTACCGACTATATTTTACAGTACGGTAAAGACCTCTCGACTATGGAAAACTTTTTAGCTCGCGCAGCTAAAGGACAAGGACATCAAGTTAAAATGGATCCTCGTCCACAAAATGGCTTATTTTTTAGAACGGATCATTTTTCACTCGCAAAACAGGGAGTGCCAAGCTTACTGTTTATGAGCCTAGGTGATACCGATCCTGACTACATCACTCATAAATACCATAAAGAAGCTGACGACTATTCTGCTGATTGGTCATTAGACGGGGTAAAACAAGATATAGAACTTATTGTTGATATAGCCTCACAACTGGCGAATAACGGCGATTGGCCTAAGTGGATAAGCGAGTCTGACTTTAAAACTAAACGTTTAGCAGATAAGTAAATAACTTAAGCTGCGGATAATAAAAAAGCAGTCGAGAAACGACTCGGCTGCTTCTAACTATATTGTTAATCATTGTGCGTATTTATTACTGAACCTTCACGAACCCTTCTTTTGAAAGCTGCGCGTTGCTATTAACATCTAGAAAATGTTTTCATAATGTAATTCCTTCATTGGGTTGTGCGATAAAAGCGATGTGCTTTATCACGTTTTTGCTAAATACATCGTAGGTATTGCAACTTCGGTGCCATGTTTTTAAAGTTGTTTAAAAACATGTAGTTAAAATTATTTCGAACAATATTAATAAAAATAAACCATGATTTTGTTGCTTTTTAGCAACAGCTGCTGGGGCTTAAATAAATAAACGTTTAAAATCAATTAGTTAAATTTTAATAAAAAGAGACACAGAAATGAAAAAACCGAGATAATCATGTTTAGAGCAATTGCGTGAATAAACCGACTCTGAACACATGCGCCATGCTTACTTTAACGATAGAGAATAAGATAAATAAATCATTGATATATAAATAATAGAATAAAATTTCTATTACTTTTATAAATAATTTTGAAGAACGATTTAAAAACTATCGTTTTGTTGCTAAATGGCGAATTGAGATAAAACAAACTGTAATAGAGGGGGTCGCTAACAAGGTGTTGGTCTAAAAATAAGTAAACTAGTCGATCATACTCATAAGGGCTATGAGCATGAGTAATGTGCTTTAAACAGTCTGCTTTATTTCCAACCTTGCAGCCATTTTTGGTGATCTTTTAAATCGCGCCACTGGATTGGGTATTGGTTTTTTGACATTACCGCCTCAGTGATACATTCAACGACGTTGCCGTCTTCATCAAACTCAACCTCAACAATAATAAAATGTTTTTCTTTATTAATTGCGGGGATCGCTGTCCATTTACTATTGAGCAGTTTTTTAGGGTTTAATTTATTCATACTACGCCTTCTAAGTTTTCTGCTTGAGCATACGCATCAGAGCCACTTTTAGTTTTATTAATCCGATATTCAAGACACTAATAACGTGCCTTTATACATTTGCATTTGGCAATGAAAAGCATATTCACCCACTTTAAGTGCTGGCAGCTCAACAGTATTATTTTTCCCCATAGCGAGCGTTTTACTGATATCGAGTGTAGGAAACACTACCGTTTCGGCGCATGGGGCGCTGTCTTGTCGATTAAACGTCAGCGTTACTTTTTTATCAGCTGCCACTTTAATATGGGCAGGAGAATAAACACCGTTATTAACCACTATCGTTAGTGTGTTGTTATTGCTTTGTACTTGTTTAGGTTTATATAGCCAAAACCAGTAAATAATAACCGCAATTAACAACGCACCGAGTAGATTGATCGTCAACATAATGCGACTCCTATTTATAAAATTACGATTTACTGGGTTTAAAAAAGCGCAGGCGATTGGCGTTTGTAACCACCGTCAGCGATGACAGCGCCATAGCAGCGCCTGCAACAACCGGGTTGAGTAATATGCCAAAAAATGGATATAACAGCCCGGCAGCAATTGGAATACCTGCCACATTGTAAATAAATGCACCAAATAAATTTTGCTTAATATTGACGATAGTGGCATTACTAACCGCAATGGCATCGCCAAGACTCTGTAGTGAGCCACGCATTAAGGTGATATCGGCGCTCTCTATCGCCACATCGGTGCCAGTGCCAATAGCGAACCCAACATCGGCCTGTGCCAGTGCCGGCGCATCGTTTATACCATCACCGGTCATACCAACTATTTCACCTTTAGCTTGGCGTTTGGTTACTTCACTGGCTTTGTCATCAGGCATGACTTGGGCAATAAAGTCCTTAATACCGACTTTGTTAGCAACGGCTTTAGCGGTAGCTTGATTATCACCGGTCAGCATAACAACATGGATACCTTTGTTTTGCAGACGTTTAATGGCCTCTGCTGAATCGTCTTTTATCGGATCGGCTACTGCTATAATGGCTTGTAGTTGAGTATCAATGGCAAAATACATTGGCGTTTTAGCGGCGCTGGCTAATTGCTCAGCTTGCGCTTTTGCCTCTGCAATGCTGATATTGTGTTGGCTCATAAGCGCTTCATTGCCAAACAATAAAGTTTGTCCATTGAATGTGCCTGTAACACCTTGCCCGGTGACGGCGTTAAAATTACTGACTTTTTCAACCGTTATATTTTCATTTTTAGCATAAGTTACAATAGCTTGCGCTAAAGGATGCTCCGAGTCGCTTTCAAGACTAGCGGCAAGCTTAAGGATGTGTACTTTATCGCTGTCATTAAAATTAATGATATCGGTAACAGTGGGTTTACCTTCGGTGATCGTGCCGGTCTTATCTAAAATCATGGTGGTTATTTTAGAGGTAGTTTGTAGCGCTTCTCCATTACGAATAAGTATTCCCGATTCAGCGGCTTTACCTATCCCAACCATAATTGACATAGGGGTTGCTAAACCCAGCGCACACGGACAGGCAATGATAAGCACAGTGGTCACGGCCACTACCGCATAAGCAATACTCGGCTCGGGGCCAAAGTTAAGCCAAGCAAGGCCCGCGAGCACCGCAATAATCATTACGGTAGGCACAAATACGCCGGATATTACATCGGCTAAACGCCCTATGGAAGGTTTAGAATTTTGTGCACGTTTAACCATATTAATAATATTGGCAAGTGTGGTTTCACTGCCAATATGGGTGGCTTTAAATAGCAAGGTGCCACTTTTATTAATGCTGCCTGCAACAAGGGTATCACCCTCACTTTTGTTGACTGGCATAGGCTCACCCGTGAGCATTGACTCATCCACAGAGCTGCTACCTTCAATGACTTCACCATCCACGGGGATTTTTTCACCAGGGCGCACCCGAAGCACATCGCCTTTAATAACTTCGCTTATATCTATGTCTTGCTCTTTGTTATCACGTACTACGCGAGCGGTTTTTGGCTGTAAGCCAATTAAACGCTTTATCGCCTCTGAGGTACGTCCTCGCGCTTTTACTTCAAAAGCAAGGCCCAGACTAATTAAACCGATGATCATCGCTGAGGCTTCAAAATAAACATGCCTAGCCACCTCGGGTAACACGTTTGGCGCAATGACTACCACCATAGAATATAACCACGCGGTCCCTGTCCCCAGCGCAATCAGTGTATCCATATTGGCGGTGTGGTTTTTAAATGACTGCCATGCGCCGTTGTAAAACTGTTTACCCGCAATGGCCATAACGACTAAAGTAACTATACCAACAATAAACCAGCCAATGCGCTGCGCGTTAGTGGTGACACTCATATCAAAAATAAGTCCATAAAACATTAATGGCACGCCAACGCCTAGCGCTAATACCATATTCCGCATTAGCTTTTTATAGTGTGCGTTATCGGCTTGGGCTTTTTCATCTAGCGCGTCTTGCTCCGACTCGCTATTCATTGGCTGAGCCTTGTAACCTATATTTTCGACTGCTTCAATTAGCTCTGCTGATGGCGCATTACCTTCAACTTGCACACTGCGATCAGCAAAATTCATTTCAACACGCTGTGCACCTGATACACTTTTTAGCGCTTTTTCTATTTTGGCCACGCAGCTCCCGCAATTAGCGCCTTCAATCAAAAAGCTTTGCGTTGCTTTATCTTTACTCATAACGCCTCCTTGGGTTTTTAGGTTCATTGAGTGGGTCAACAAAAGTCTCAATTAAACTACATATATCACCACTTAGTACACCATCACTTGAGTTTTCCCATTGTTTGACTGCCGCTTGCATTCGTGTGCGTAATTTAAGTGTTTCTTGAAAGTGCTGCTCTGTTTCTTCAAGTCGCTTCGCTATTAATTGTCGTGTCAGTGGACACGGACATTGCCCTTGCTCCGACTGAGCAACTATTTGCTGAATATCTTTAATAGAAAAACCAAGTTGCCGTGCACTCATAATAAATTTTAAACGCTGTTGATCGGCTGTGGTATACACTTGATAACCGTTTTCCTCACTACGAATAGGGGTTAGTAGTTTTATTCGTGTGTAATGGCGCACAGTGTCTTGGGTTACCCCCATAGTGTTAGCTAATTGCTTTACGTACATCATTAAACCTCTGACTATGTAATGACAATATAATAGACCTATGTGTAACACACAGGTCAACAATTAATTAAGCACACGTTTAATATCACTAATTAAACACGCGACTGGGCGTTTGGAAAAAAGTTAAGTTGAAAAAATAAGCAGTGATAAAAGTAATACCTTACCCATATTAATATCCTTTTTGTATTTAAATTAACGATATAGCCACATGTTCAATAAGTGTTGTAAATGGGAACAGTCAAAAAAGCAAAAAAGCCGAATAACACGCATCTATTCGGCTTTTAATCGTCTAGGCGAACAATTAATCTTTTTCGATATTATCGAGCCCTTTCGTTCCATCTTTAGCTTTGAGCTTATGATGAATAGCGGTTTTAATTAACATATACCCACTAATCGGCGCAGTAATTAGCAAAAATATAGTAATCAATATTTCTTTTACACTTAAGCCACTGACTGAATTAGCAAAAAACACCATCGCCGCTATGAGTATACTCGCCATTCCTAAGGTAGTGGCTTTAGTTGGGCCATGTAAACGCATAAAAAAGTCGGGTAGTTTAATTAAGCCAATTGAGCCAATTAAAATAAATAATCCACCTAATAACAGTAAAATTGATACAATCCATTCAGTTATCATTGTTACACCCTATTCAATTATATCGCCACGAAGTAAATACTTACATACTGCTACGGTGCTTACAAAACCAAGCATTGCAATTAATAATGCGGCTTCAAAGTACATACCCGTCCCCATACTAATACTGTATAAAATAATCAATGCAATAGCGTTAATGTACATAGTATCAAGCGCCAAGATACGATCCGGTAAGGATGGACCAATAATAAGGCGCCATAAATTAAGCAGCAACGACAACCCGACCATTGAAAATACAATAAGTAACACGGTATCTAACATTGAAATATCTCCTTCAATGGGGCTTCGTAACGCAGCTTTATGTGCTGTATTAATGCTTGTTCATTATCAAGGTCGAGTACATGCAAGAGCAAATAACGTTGTTTTGAAGTACCATCCTCATTTAAAGATTTAATTAAAGGATACACCTCTGCACTGACTGTACCAGGTGTTAAAGACAAGCAACTAGCAAAAATAGTAATCGGCAGCTCATGTGAAAGATCAAGCGGGACTTTAATAAAGCCAGGGCGTAACTTTTTACTTGGCCCCATAATTAAAACCGCCACTTGTAAATTAGCAACAATGATGTCAAAAAGCACAATAAAAAACTGCTTTAACGCAAGCCATGGTCTTAGTATAAGTGGCTGCGGATCTCTAAATGACATACTAAATAGAGGAATAAGCAGTGCCAACAAAACACCTAAAATAATATGACCGACGGAGACACTGTTATTTAATAATAGCCATACTATAAATAAAAATAGACTACGAAACGGTGTGGGTAACCAACGAAAACGAGCTTCTAAGCGCATTACATACCTCCCTTGAGTACCGCATTAATACCACCACTAATATCGTGAAGCTGAGTTGCTGTATCCAGTGCATATTGAGTTGCTATATCACCAAAAACGACTAAAAGTACTGAACTAGCTAATAAGCCAATAATAACAATAACTTGTAACGGATGTGCATTAGCAACATCAGCTGCTTCACCACCTTTGTCTTTATGTTCCCAAAATAAACTCGTGCCTGCACGAGATAGTGCGACAATCAGCGCCAAGCTCATAATTAAGTAAACAGGCCAAAATATAAGCGCTTGCTCACTGTATAGCGTGGTTTTTAAAATCCAAATTTTGCCAACAAATCCAGAGAATGGAGGCATTCCGACCACCGTTAAACCGCCAACAATAAAACAAGCCCCAAGTAAAAATGGCTGTTTTACTGCGCGCCCCCCGACCAATCGGTCGCCAGCTTTTCCACGTTGAATGGCAATTAAATCAGCTAATAAAAACAACGCTGCGGTTACTAAAGTTGAATGCACCAAATAAAATAATAACGCGGCAGTTGCATTGATATTTTGCAATGCCACCAATGCCACCAATGTCCCTACCGAAACAAGCACTGAATTTGCGATAAGCTTACGTAAATCTTGGGCGGCTAACACGCCTATTGCGCCAATAATAATAGTCGCAATAGCTAATACCCATAGCCACGACTGCACCATATACGCAAGCTCACCCGCTTGCTCACCAAATATAACGGTATACACACGCAATATGGCGTAAACACCTACTTTGGTCATAATTGCAAATAATGCAGCTACGACTGGCTTAGCGCTAGAGTAAGTGTTGGGTAACCATAAATGCAGAGGCAGCAACGCACTTTTAAGGGCAAATACAACCAACAGCAACAAACCGCCTGCTTTGGCTAAATAAACATCATCGCCTGTTAACGCTGGTATTTTGTTAGCCATATCTGCAATATTTAAGGTACCTAATACACCGTACAAAATACCTAAACCAATTAAAAATACGCTTGAACCCGCTAAATTTAAAATAACATAGTGCAGTGCTGCACGTGTTTTTGGTTTTCCGCCACCGTGCATAAGTAACGCATATGACGCTATTAACAGCACTTCAAAAAATACAAATACATTAAACAAGTCGCCCGTTAAAAACGCGCCATTTACCCCAAGTATTAAAAAATGCACTAAGGGATGAAAAAAACTACCTTGTTCGTCATCACCGGCACAACTATATAGCACGACACCAATACCCAAAAAGGCCGTTAAGCTAACCAGTAAAGTTGAGAGCATATCAGCAACCAAAACAATACCGAATGGTGCAGACCAGTTGCCTATTGCATAAACAATAATGCCATTATCTTTTACTTGAACAAGCAATATTACTGTAACAGCAAAAGTTAAAATAGCCATTAGGCTTGAAACTAATCGGCGTGCAAATAAACTTTTACCACATGGCGGTAATAGCAGAATAATCGCTGCTAACATAGGCAATAAAATAGGCAAAGATGCTAAATGCTGAATCATTTTTGCTCCTTGCGTTTACTTTTAGTAAGCGTGCCATCAACATGGTCGTTACCCAAATCGGCACGGCCTCGTATTGATAAAATAACCACAAACGCAGTCATGGCAAAGCCTATGACAATGGCCGTTAAAACCAAGGCTTGTGGCAGTGGATCAGCGTAATCGGTGCTTGTACCTAGTACAACAGCTTTATTAATAGTTAATCGCCCTGATGAAAATAAAAACAAGTTAACCGCGTATGAAATCATTGTTAGCCCCAATACCACCGGGAATGTGCGTGCCCTTAATAACAGAAACACACCACAGGTGATAAGTACACCAACGCAAGATGCGTATAACAGTTCCATTAAATATTCACCTCTTCTTTTTCAGCGTTTGCAGTCATATTGCCTAAGCTCGCCAAAATCATCAGCGTAGCGCCAACAACAGTTAAGTACACGCCCAAATCAAATACAACGGCGCTGGCAAGCTCTGTTTTACCAACAAACGGAATATCAAAGTAATCAAACCATGTGGTTAAAAACGGTTTATCAAAGAACCAACTTCCTACACCTGTAAACATGGCGATAGCAATACCCGATGCGATAATTTTTCGATAATTAACATCAAAACGCTCATTTATCCACGCGGTGCCGTGTGCCATATATTGTAAAATAAAGGCAATAGAGGTTACGAGACCAGCAATAAATCCACCGCCTGGTAAGTTATGGCCGCGTAAGAAAATATAAGCCGATACGAGTAACGCTAATGGCAATAAGCTTTGTGAAATACAAGCCAATAAAATAGGATGACGGTCTTTAGACCATGGACGGCCTTCACTATCACTAGCCGGCATGTAAAGCGGAATTCTTGATAACAATTTAAATATACCCAGTGCAGCAATACCCAACACCGTAATTTCACCTAAGGTATCAAAGCCCCTAAAATCGACTAAAATAACATTAACAACGTTCGTACCGCCGCCGCCCGTTTTGGCATTAGCAATAAAAAACTCAGAAATTGAATCAAGCGGACGCGTTAATAATGCATAACAAATACTGGCAACAGTAATCCCTAAAGTGGAAGCAATTGTTATATCACGTAAAATTCGTAATGAACTTGACTCTCTTGGCGTACTTTGCGGCAAGAAAAACAGCGCTAACATTAATAAAATAACAGTGGCAACTTCTACTGTAAGTTGTGTTAAAGCTAAATCAGGTGCTGAAAAACGGGTAAACGCCACCGAAACCATTAGCCCTACAATCGAAAGCATTAGTAATGACACCATTCTATTACGATGCCAAATAACAGTGGCAATTGCACCAATAATAAGTAGCCCTGCCCCAATAATATTTTGTATATCTACTGGCGTATTAGGCACACTACCTGCTAGCTGTTTCATTTCAAATAGCGGCCAACCAGCACACAATAATACAACGCCTAACATAATAAATACGTAGCGTTGCAATGAGCCATTTTCAGTTATTTGAATTTTATTTTGACACCATTTAACTATAACTGCTAAAAAGCGCTCGAATATTTTTTGAGCATTAAAAGGCGGCAATGATGCTTGAAATTGGAACAAATATTTACGATTAACGTAAATAAATAACCCACCTATTACCGCCATGCCACTCATTAGCAGGGGTAAATTAAAACCATGCCAAATAGTGAGCTTATACTCAGGCATAGCTTCACCAAGTACTGCTAACGATGCTGCCGATAAAATACCATCAACCACAAAATGCGGAAAAATTCCCACTAAAATACACAGCACCACTAAAATTTCGATAGGCACACGCATATAGCGAGGCGCTTCATGAGGGGTACGAGGTAAGTCTATCGGTTCTCCATTAAAAAATACGTCGTGAATAAAGCGCGATGAGTAAGCCACAGACAAAGCACCTGCTACTGTAGCAAGTACGGGGATTAACCACGACATTGAGCCTAATACTTGCTGATGCAAGGTTTCTGCAAAAAACATTTCCTTAGACAAAAAACCATTTAACAGCGGTACACCTGCCATAGCTGCTGCGGCCACCATCGCCAATGTGGCTGTATAAGGCAAGTAACGCCACATGCCATTGAGTTTACGCATATCGCGCGTGCCCGTCTCATGGTCAATAATACCCGTTGCCATAAACAGCGACGCTTTAAATGTGGCATGGTTAATAATATGAAAAATGGCCGCAACGGTTGCAAGCTGTGTATCTAAGCCTAGTAATAAGGTTATTAAACCTAAGTGGCTAATAGTTGAATACGCTAATAAACCTTTTAAATCATGTTTAAATAGCGCAATATAAGCGCCAAACAATAAAGTTGTTAAACCGGTTAAGCCAACCAATAAAAACCAAGTTTCGGTACCGGCAAGTGCTGGATAAAAACGTGCAAGTAAAAAAATACCCGCTTTTACCATAGTAGCAGAGTGTAAATAAGCACTCACTGGGGTAGGTGCTGCCATGGCGTGTGGCAACCAAAAATGAAACGGAAATTGTGCAGATTTGGTAAATGCACCCAGTAGCACTAATACAAGCGCTAGTTCGTATAAATCGTGAGATTGAATAATCGCTTTACTGGCTAAAATAGTATCTAAGTCGTAACTTCCTACAATATTGCCTAATAACATTAAGCCACCAAGTAGCGCTAAACCGCCAGCGCCGGTAACGGCCAACGCCATACGTGCACCTTTACGTGCCTCTGATTTATGCCACCAGTAACTTATCAGTAAAAATGAGCTAATACTGGTTAGCTCCCAAAATACCCACAACTGAATAACATTATTCGACATCACAATACCAAGCATCGCAGTCATAAATAACATTAAATAGCTAAACAGTTTAGGGAGAGAGTCATTTTGGCTTAAGTAATACCGAGCATATAAAATAACTAACAGCCCAATTCCTAAGATCATGAACAAAAACAATAAGCTCAATCCATCTAAGCGCAAAGATATATCCAGCCCTAAAGCAGGTATCCACTTCGCGCTAAAGCGAATGGTCTCTCCGGCTAAAACCGCAGGCGCATGATAAAGCGCAATCGCAAGTGCAGCTAAAGGCGCAATAGCTGTTAAGCTGGTTGCCTGATTTCGAGAAAGTTTGCCGGTGCATGCAGAAATAACACTGCCTAATAAGGATAACAAAGGTATCCAGAGCAAAGTCATAATGAAGGGCCCTTTTGAGTCATAAAGTTTATCAATTCGCTACTTGTTATTATTAAATATCAAAGTGACTTGGGTATACATTTTGTGGCTATTTTTTTAATATTAATACACACAGTTATACTGATAAACACGGTTTTTGTCTATAGAGCGCCCCTCTAACGGGGTAATAAACAAACAAAAAAGCCCATAAATTAATAAAATAAGACCAAACCGGCTGAGTATTTTAAGCAAAATAATTACTTTCAAGATTAATTAAAAACGAGTAAATAAATCAGCATTTTTCTCTATGTGAGTTTGCCATAAATGACGGTATTGCTGTGAAAGCCCAAGCTGCTGATATTGCATAATAGACCACCTTGCACTGGGCTTATAAGCGACTCCACCTTGTTGGCAACTTTGACTTTTATGCCAGCCTTTTGGCGCACTTGTGCTTTGGGTAATAAATAAGTTTGGCGCAACTAACCCCTCAAGCTGACATAGCCAAGCTTGCTTTTCTTTTGATAAAACATATTCATCTTCAAAGCCGTTAAAGTGCATTAGTTCGTGCAAAAATACCGCGTAATTAGCCTCAGAACTTATATGCATTAGGCCTTTATGCACATTTGCAAGACCTTTCTTTGGCATCATAATGGCAAAATCAAAATCTTTGGGGAGCTGGTGTTTAAGTGATGAGTTTTGCCAATCACATTGCGACAAGCGAGTATCAGACACATTACATTCAATCGTATTACCAACATAAATTGGCTTCGAAAAACAAAATGTATTGCTGCTTGGCTCCGGGGTTTGTTGGTACGTTTTACTAAAGCTATTGAGCTTATATAAACCATCGCGGTGATTGCTCAGCATTAACACATTAAATGTACACTGCTTTTGTGTCTCAATCTGTGTGCTCGCTAATAAAAACCCTAATTTATTCATAAAAGAGTGGCTTAAGGTATCTAGTGGAGCACTGTGCTGTAACTGAAAATGGTAAAAAGCGTCTCCTTTTGGCAGCTTATTATGAGATTTTAGTAACGCTAAATCGTGCCAGCGCTGTTGCCAGAGCAACAAATTAGCCAGCTTTACTTGTTGCTGTGGTGATATTTTATCAAGGCTTTGCTGCCAAAATAGTTTAGCAGTTTCAGTTTGATTATTTGCTAGTAACGCCAAACCATAACCGTATTGCGCATGCGCTATTTCATTTCGGGCTAGCGTTGATAGCTGATCAGGTGGTAACTGTAAAATATGCTTTGAGAAGTAATCAGGAAATTGCCAATAACTGTCAATTACATTGGCTTTACCGTGCAATACTTGCCAAAAGCCAATGCTATTTTGTTTATTACTCGCGCCATTAAAAAAACTTATACACAGTAATAAAACCGTTAATTTAAAAAGATTAGCCCGCGCTTTCACTGGCCATCAACTCAAGCTCTAAACGTGCATACTTATATTCAATAAACTCATGAACGTTAGTTGCCAATGCCAATCTAAAGTAATCTGTTGCAATTTCAAGCTCACCAGACGCCTGGTATTGCTTTGCTAAATAAAAGTAAGCCTCACATAAACGCTGAGCATATTCTTGTTGTGAGCGCACACCGTCAGCTATACCTGCAAAAAACGCTTTTTCACTCATATCACCAACGTACAAGGCTATAAGCTGATACGCCCACTCTTTTTCATCAAGTGCAGCCGCATTGGCTTTTAAATTCGCTAGCGCTTGGGTTTTGTCTTGTGCTGCTTGTGCTAAATACAGCCACAATACACGATACGGATCGTTAGGCGAACGGGCTAAAAATATCTTAAAATCATCTTTTGCCAGTATCGCTCTATCACCATAGTAGAGCGCAATTCCGCGATTTAAATAAGCATATTCATGCTCTTCGTTCAGCTCAATTGCTGAATCAAAATATTCATACGCTTTTTCGTATTGCTGCATGAGTGTATGTTGAATGCCTAAAAAGTTATACACTTCAGCTAAATCAGGCTTAAGCTGGACCGCACGGTTAAAGTCAATTCTTGATAACGTCGTCATGCCTAAGCTATCAAACAACACACCGCGGTCATAATAAAGCTTTGCTTGTTGCTCATCACTCAGATCTGCCCTGTTTAATAATTCAGAAAAGCGAGCAATGGCAATTTCATTTCTAAAGTCTGATGCAAGTGGCGCCGTAAATGGCACATTAATAATAGCAGTGGGCTTAGTAGTAGCCTGACAAGCGCTTAAAGACAACATAGCAAAAGATGCCAAGGCTAAATGTTTAAGTCTCATTAAAATCCTTAATACCGAGATAAGTAGTAAATGAATAAGACATAAGCTGTCTTGTAAGGTTCATTTTGTTAGCGTGATAAGCACAACTGATTGCAACCATTAAAGCATAAAAAAAGGGGCTAAACAGCCCCTTTTTATACAATCCAGTTATTACCTGGATGAAAGATTAGCAATTACGCGTCTTTAGACTCGTCAGCTGCTGGTGCTGCTGATTCCATTGCTTCTTTAATACTTAAACGTACACGGCCTTGGCGGTCAACTTCGAGTACTTTAACTTTCACTTCTTGACCCTCACTAAGGTGGTCAGTTACGTTGTTAACGCGCTCTGTGCTGATTTGTGAGATATGCACTAGGCCATCTTTACCAGGAAGAATGTTTACAAACGCACCAAAATCAACGATACGTACCACTTTACCTTCGTAGATAGTACCTACTTCAAGTTCAGCCGTTAATTGCTCAATGCGGCTAATTGCATTTGCTGCACTCTCACCGTCTGTTGCTGCAATTTTGATTGTGCCATCATCACCAATTTCAATCGTAGTCCCTGTTTCTTCAGTAAGTTGACGGATAGTTGCGCCGCCTTTACCGATAACTTCAGCGATTTTCTTCTGTGGAATTTGCATCGTGTAAATACGCGGTGCAAACATAGACAGCTCTTCAGAAGGGGCAGAAATCGCTTCGTCCATCACACTTAAGATGTGTAAACGTGCAGCTTTAGCTTGTTTAAGTGCAATTTGCATGATTTCTTGCGTGATACCTTCAATCTTGATATCCATTTGCAAAGCAGTAATACCAGCAGCCGTACCCGCTACTTTAAAGTCCATGTCACCTAAGTGATCTTCATCACCTAAAATATCAGAAAGAACAACAAAGTTTTCTTCTTCTTTAACTAGGCCCATCGCGATACCCGCAACAGAGGCTTTAATTGGTACACCCGCATTCATAAGCGCAAGAGACGTACCACAAACCGATGCCATTGAAGATGAACCATTTGATTCAGTGATTTCAGATACAACACGAATTGAATACGGGAATTCAGTGAGTGTTGGCATAACCGCTGCAATACCACGCTTAGCTAGATTACCGTGGCCGATTTCACGACGCTTAGGTGTACCTACAAAACCAGTTTCACCAACACAGAATGGAGGGAAGTTGTAGTTAAGCATAAAGTGATTTTTGTGCGTGCCAGTTAAATCGTCGATTAACTGTGAATCACGCTCAGTACCAAGTGTTGCGGTTACTAATGCTTGCGTTTCACCACGTGTGAAGATTGCAGAGCCGTGAGTACGTGGAAGTACACCCGTCATAACATCTAATGCACGGATCATATCAGGTTCACGACCATCGATACGTTTTTCGCCAGCGGTAATACGGCCACGTACAATTTTCTTCTCAAGTGAACCGAATACTTTACCTACTTCTTGCTTGTCTAGTGACTCGCCTTCAGCAAGTTCACTTGTAAGTGCTTCAACAACCACCTCTTTTGCAGCCGTTAATGCTTCTTTACGCGCTACTTTATCAGTAATGCGGTAAGCTTCACCGATTTTATCAGCAGCTAAAGTAGCTACTTTGTCTTCTAAAGCAACGTTTTTCGCAGGTGCAGCCCAATCCCATGAAGGTTTACCAGCCACTGCTTTAAATTCGTTAATTGCGTTGATAATAGCTTGAGATTGCTCATGACCGTATACAACCGCACCTAACATAACGTCTTCAGCTAGTATGTCTGCTTCTGATTCAACCATAAGTACGGCGTTATCAGTACCGGCAACCACTAAATCAAGTTGGCTTTCTTCAAGCTCTTTCAGGGTTGGATTAAGTACGTATTCACCGTTGATATAGCCAACACGCGCGGCACCAATTGGACCGTTAAATGGCAAACCAGAGATAGCAAGTGCTGCAGAGGTACCGATCATCGCAACCATATCAGGTTGGATTTCAGGATTAACAGAAACAACAGTCGCAATAACTTGTACTTCGTTAACAAAGCCGCTTGGGAAAAGTGGACGAATTGGACGGTCAATAAGACGTGCAATCAGTGTTTCGCCATCGTTAGGACGACCTTCACGCTTTAAGAAACCACCAGGAATACGACCCGCAGCGTACATACGCTCTTGGTAGTTAACTGTTAGTGGGAAAAAATCTTGCCCTGGTTGTGCTTCACGCTTACCAACAACCGTTACTAATACTGATGTGTCGCCAATGCTTGCTAATACTGCGCCGTCTGCTTGACGAGCGATTGCACCTGTTTCTAGGGTAACTGTGTGTTGACCTAGTTGAAATTCTTTTATAATTGCTTGCACTTAAAATATTCCTTAAATGTATTCTAATAAGTTATCATCAAAGTACCAATTACAGTACTTAATTGTATTCATTAAAAAATCAATTAAGTACTACAATTGGCAATGATGTTTTGTAATGGCGCTAAACCTTTTTAACGCCGAGCGTAGTATATACCAAAGTCATGTAAAATTGCGAGCGTAGCACCGAGATAAATGGCGCTTCAAGCAATGCCAAAAATAGTCGCTTTGTTAATTACAATAGTATGACTTTTATTCGATATTTCAAAGGGTTTACTGAGAAGTACTGGGGAGCGCGAGAAAATTAGGACACAAAAAAAGGAGCTAAAAAGCTCCCCTTTTGATAATCAACTTCTTAGCGACGTAGGCCAAGCTCTTTGATTAACGCTGTGTAACGCGTGATATCTTTACCTTTAAGGTAATCAAGCAGTTTACGGCGTGTGCTTACTTTACGAAGCAGACCACGACGTGAGTGGAAGTCATGCTTGTGATCAGCAAAGTGACCTTGAAGCTTGTTGATATCAAAAGTAAGTAAAGCTACTTGTACTTCAGGTGAACCAGTGTCGCCTTCAGCGCGTGCGAATTTAGCAATGATATCGATTTTTTCTTGATTGCTTAGTGACATAATAACTCCAAAAATTAAATTTAATAGGTGCTTTAGCCGATCACTAATTCAGCCAAAACGATTAAGCGGGCGTATTCTACCAATTATTAGCATAACTACAAGTTAAACTTACTCTGCTTGTTGATTCGATAAGCCGCGCTTTGATTTTAAATGGCCATCGGGGTTACGCTCACCAGTGCCGATGAAGACTCCATCTGCAACTACTTTTATCGCCCCTTCAGGTAATGCATTACTTAATACCACGGCTTGACCGTGGCTAAATGCTATCCCTTGCTCTTTAGTAATTTCCACTATGGGTAAATCAACTAACGCGGTATCCATAGGTAATAACAGCGCGTCAAGGTAAGCAGAGGGAGCCACTTCTTGCTCTTTAGCTTGAGTTAATAGTATTTCCAATTGCTCAAGCGACACCATTTTGTCTGTGGGGTAATGACCAACCGCTGAGCGGTGCAACATAATCACATGTGCACCACAACCGAGGTTTTCACCTAAGTCATCAACAATAGTGCGAATATAGGTGCCTTTAGAGACATGCGCAGTCATTTGTATGACGTTATTTTGCTCATCAAACTCATCAAGCGTTAAGCTAAATACATTGATTTTTCTACACTTACGAGGAACTTCTATGCCTTCACGCGCGTATTTATATAAAGGTTTTCCTTCATATTTAAGCGCTGAATACATTGATGGATATTGATCTGACTCACCTAAAAATTTGGCAATTTCTTGAGCGAGCAGTTTTGCAGTAACATTCACATCACGCGTTTCTACAACCTCACCATCAGAGTCTGATGTGGTAGTTCGTTCACCTAGCTTAGCGCGCACTACATAAGTTTTATCGGTATCGAGTAAAAACTGCGTAAACTTAGTCGCTTCACCAAAACAAATAGGCAACATGCCGGTCGCAAGCGGATCAAGCGCACCGGTGTGGCCCGCTTTTTGTGCAAAATAAATACCTTTTGCTTGCTGCAGCGCTTTGTTTGATGAAATGCCTGCGGGTTTGTTTAACAACAAAATACCATCAACTGGACGGCCTTTACTGCGTCTTGCCATTAGTCTTTAGTGCCTTCTTCGCTATCTGTTTCATCATCCACATGCTTAGCATTATCTTCACGAATGATAGAGTCCACTAAGTTAGAGATTCGCATCCCTTCCATTAATGAATTATCAACCACAAATTTAAGCTCAGGCATAATACGTGCGCGAATACGCTTACCCAGTAACGAGCGAATATAACCAGTTGCTTCGTTAAGTACTTTTGCACTTTGCTTGGCTGCATTTTCATCTTCAGTGTTGAACACGGTGATAAAAACTTTGGCGTAAGATAAATCGCGCGATACTTCTACCGCAGACACTGTCACCATGCCTAGGCGTGGATCTTTAATTTCACGTTGTAAAATCACGGCAATTTCTTTTTGAATTTGCTGAGCTACGCGATCAGTGCGAGAAAATTCTCTCATTTCACTTTCCTAAAAATTATAACTTATTAAAAAATAATAACTAAATAATGAATACACAAATGGGGGCTGAGCCCCCATTTAAAATCTTAGCATAGGTTATGTTGGGCTATCGAGGCACGACCTTGAATATCCAACACGCCCTAGTAACAATTAAAGCGTACGTTGTACTTCAACTGTTTCAAATACTTCGATTTGATCCCCAACGCGAACATCATTGTAGTTCTTAACGCCGATACCACATTCCATGCCGTTACGAACATCAGCAACGTCATCTTTAAAGCGACGCAATGACTCAAGTTCACCTTCATAGATAACCACGTTATCACGAAGTACACGAATTGGCGCGCTGCGCTTAATGGTACCTTCAGTAACCATACAACCAGCAATTGCGCCAATTTTTGGAGATTTAAAGACATCACGCACTTGCGCAAGACCAATGATCTCTTGTCTAAACTCAGGCGCAAGCATACCAGACATGGCTTGCTTGACTTCTTCGATTAAAGCATAAATAACGCTGTAGTAACGAAGATCTAAGTTTTCAGTATCGATTACTTTGCGTGCCGATGCATCCGCACGAACGTTAAAGCCAACCACAATTGCATTAGACGCCGCAGCAAGGGTTGCATCAGTTTCTGTGATACCACCTACCCCAGAGCCAACAATCTTCACTTTTACTTCATCAGTAGAGAGCTTAGTTAGTGAGTCTGAAATCGCTTCAATTGAGCCTTGAACATCCGCTTTAAGCACGATGTTTACTTCAGAAACATCGCCTTCAGTCATATTAGTAAACATGTTCTCAAGCTTGGCTTTTTGCTGACGTGCTAGTTTAACATCACGGAATTTACCTTGACGATATAAGGCAACTTCACGAGCTTTACGCTCATCTTTAACAACTGTCGCTTCATCACCCGCGGCTGGAATACCAGAAAGACCTAAAATTTCTACTGGAATCGAAGGACCCGCAGATTTAATATCTTTACCGTTTTCGTCGCGCATTGCACGAACACGGCCATATTCAAGACCACATAATACAATGTCACCTTGATTAAGCGTACCAGATTGAACCAGAACAGACGCGACTGGACCACGGCCTTTATCAAGGCGAGATTCAATAACAACACCTGCTGCCATCCCTACAGTCGGCGCATTTAACTCTAAAAGCTCAGATTGCATTAATACCGCATCAAGAAGCTCATCAATACCAAGGCCTGTTTTTGCTGAAATATGAACATATTGCGTATCACCGCCCCACTCTTCTGGGATAACGTCAAGCTGAGCTAGCTCATTTTTAACGCGATCTGGATCTGCGCCCTCTTTATCCATTTTATTAACCGCAATGATTAAAGGAACGCCTGCGGCGCGAGCATGCTGTACCGCTTCTTTAGTTTGCGGCATTACACCATCATCGGCTGCAACAACAAGAATTACAATATCGGTTGCTTTAGCACCACGAGCACGCATAGAAGTAAATGCGGCGTGACCCGGAGTATCTAAGAAAGTGATCATATGGCCGTTGGTTTCAACGTGGTATGCACCAATGTGCTGGGTAATACCACCCGCTTCGCCTGAGGCAACTTTAGCTGAACGAATATAATCAAGTGTTGATGTTTTACCATGGTCAACATGGCCCATCACAGTAACTACTGGCGCACGTGGCTCTGACTTACCATCTTCATGGCGGTCATTAAGTACTGTTTGCTCTAATTCGTTTTCTTTAACAATGATAACTTTATGGCCCATTTCTTCTGCTACAAGTTGCGCAGTTTCTTGGTCTATCACTTGGTTAATAGTAACCATGTCACCCATTTTCATCATGGTTTTTACAACTTCAGCGCCTTTAACGGCCATACGTGATGCAAGCTCGGCTACTGTAATTGTTTCACTAATACGCACTTCATTTTTAACATCAACGGTTGGTTTTTGGAAACCATGTTGCAGCGATGCAGGCGCTGTTAGCTTACCTTTTCTACCTTTAGCGGCGGCAAATCTGTCTTTTGCTGGCGCTTTTTTCTTTTTCTTTGCACGGCGTGAGCCTTGCTCTTCGCGAGCATCAGCTACATCTTCTGCCTCACGTGCATAAGTTGAAGTTGTAAGATGGTGATCGGCGGTTTCTTCGCGCTTCTTACGTTCTTCTTCTTCTTTTTTCCAGCGTGCTGAGTTCTCTTCAGCTAGCTTTCTTGCTTCTTCTGCTTGACGTTTCGCTTCTTCTTCAGCTTTCTTCAATGCGGCCTCTTCTGCTTCTTTTTGCAGACGCTCAGCTTCGATGCGATCTTTCTCAGACTTAGCACTTTGCTCAGGGGTCATCTGCTGTTGTTTCGCCTTACGCTCAGCTTCTGCTTTGCGTTTAGCTTCTTCTTTAGCTTTACGATCAGCGTCTTCTTTTGCTTTACGTTCAGCCTCTTGTTTCGCTTTCAATTCTGCAGCTTCTTGTTCAGCTTTTTGCTGCTGCTCAAGACGCGCTTTTTCCTCAGCAACTAAACGTTGCTGTTCTTGTTCTTGCTCAACGGCACTTTTTTTCACGTAAGTGCGTGTTTTGCGAACTTCAACTTGTACAGCCTTGGCTTTACCCGTAGAGCCCGTCACACTGAGGGTACTTTTGCTCTTACGTTGCAATGTCATACGCGCCGGGCCTTCTGAACCCGTACCGCCGTGTTGCTTGCTTAAGTGATCAAGTAACGTTGCTTTTTCAGCTTCGGTTACGTTATCGCCTGATTGTTTAGTGATACCGGCTTGTGAAAACTGCTGTAGTAATTTATCAACAGTTGTACCTATATCACCGGCTAGTTTTTCAACATTTACTTCTGCCATAGTCTCTAATACCTCCGTTAATAAATTACTCGTTTGCAAACCAACAAATATTACGTGCAGCCATAATTAGCTCACCCGCTTTCTCTGACGAAAGCTCTGTAATATCTACAAGTTCATCAATACCTTGCTCTGCTAAATCTTCTAGTGTAACCACACCTTTACTTGCCATAACAAATGCTAAATGACGCTCTAAACCTTCAAGTGCAAGTAAGTCTTCAGCAGGCTGAGCCCCCTCTAAGCTTTCTTCAGTTTTAAGGGCTTTCGTTGTTAATGCATCTTTTGCACGTAAACGTAATGTGTCTACCATTTCTTCATCTAAACCGTCAATTTCTAAAAACTCAGAAGCTGGTACATAGGCCACTTCTTCAAGCGTTGAGAAACCTTCGTTGATAAGTAATGATGCAAATTCATCATCAATATCTAAATTTTCGGTAAATAAGTGAATGAGCTTATCTGACTCGGCTTCATTTTTAGCGCGCATTTCATCAACCGTCATCACATTCAGCTCCCAACCAGTAAGTTGGCTCGCTAAACGCACGTTTTGACCATTACGACCAATTGCTTGTGCCAAATTATCAGCCTCAACAGCAATATCCATTGAGTGTGTATCTTCATCCATTACGATTGAAGCCACCTCAGCAGGTGCCATTGCGTTAATAACAAACTGGGCTGGATTGTCATCGTAAAGTACGATATCAACACGTTCACCGCCAAGCTCTGATGATACTGCTTGAACACGTGCGCCACGCATACCAACACATGCACCCACAGGGTCAATGCGTTTATCATTAGACTTAACTGCAATTTTAGCGCGTGAACCTGGATCACGCGCTGCCGCGCGTAATTCAATCATTTCCTCGCCAATTTCTGGCACCTCAATGCGGAATAACTCCATCAGCATTTCTGGTCTAGAACGGGTTACAAATAATTGTGCGCCACGTGCTTCTGGTTTAACTTCATATAAAAGGCCGCGGATACGATCCCCTGGACGGAAGTTTTCACGTGGCAACATGTCATCGCGGTAAATAACCGCTTCTGCATTGTTACCTAAATCAAGTACAATTGAATCACGTGTTGCTTTTTTAACAACACCCGTAACCAACTCGCCTTCTTGGTCTTTGTACGCTTCAACAACTAAGGCACGCTCTGCTTCACGTACTTTTTGTACGATTACTTGCTTAGCCATTTGCGTCGTTATGCGGTCAAATTTAATTGATTCAATTTGCTCTTCTACATAGTCACCCATTTTCAAGTCTGGCTCTTCAACTTGAGCAGCTTCTAAGGTAATTTCGCTGTATGGGTGCTCTAATGAGCCATCTTCTAATACTTCAGCAATTTGCCAGCGACGAAATGTATCGTAATCGCCGGTTTTACGGTCAATTGCAACGCGTACATCAATATCGCCATCGTGTTTTTTCTTTGTTGCTGTCGCTAATGCGAACTCTAGAGCTTCAAAAATCTTTTCTTTTGGAACCGCTTTCTCATTGGAAACGGCTTCAGCAACCAATAATATCTCTTTTGCCATGGGTAATGCCTCGCTTGCCCTATTCCTTCGCACTCGAATTTAAAACTTTGCGATTATGTTTGCACGTTCAATGTTACTGAGCATAATTAACTGCTCGGTTCCATCACTCGATAATGTGATCATATCGCCGCTAACTGCGATTAAATCGCCTTTAAAATTTCGACGACCATCTTGTGGTAGTTTGGTACGTACACGTACTTCCTCTCCTTGCGCCTGCTCGTAGTGATCTTGTTTGAATAATGGACGATCAACACCAGGAGACGATACTTCCAAGTCATATTCATTTGTAATCGGGTCTTCGACGTCTAAAATCGCACTAATTTGACGACTTGCATCGGCGCAGTTATCAACTGAAATCCCATCTTCATGAGCAATATAAACTCTCAAAGTAGAGTGGCGACCCGCTTGCACAAATTCAAGACCATGTAATTCAAAGCCTAACATTTCCACCGCAGGCGTTAACATGGTTACTAAATCTTGCTCAAGTTTTGTCACGAAAATCCTCCATACAAACAAAAAAAGGGCTTATAGCCCTAAAATACTGAATTTAAATTTTGATTTAATAAATAACCTTAAATCAAACAGTGCAGATACAACAACGCCCCGAACCAAGCGGGGCGTCACACCAAAAAATGCAAAACTGTGTGGCTTAAAGCCAAGCTTGGCTGCGAGTCAGTATCTGACCAAATTAAACTTCATTAGCTTAAACGCAAAACGCGCATTGCTTAGAATGCGCGATATAAAGTAATAAGTCTGAACTTACTATTAAAATTGGTTGCGGGAGCCGGATTTGAACCAACGACCTTCGGGTTATGAGCCCGACGAGCTACCAGACTGCTCCATCCCGCGCCAACAGATAAAAAGTTAAAAACTTAATATCGCTGTTAACAGGTTTTGACCTGCTAAACAATGGCGCAATTATAAAGAGGCGTAGCTAAATTAGCAACCATAAATAATAATAAGTTGATATCTTAATTCATCACACTCGATACAAGGTTTATATTTGATGATTTTGCTGATCATGCCCAATATGTTTAATAAAGATATATAAATTTTAAATAACCTCGAATATCGATCGCTTTTTTAAATGTAACGTACAACAATAATTTGGCTAAAATATGAAAAAATTCAAAACCCTAAAATTAGTTTTAGGTGATCAACTCAATCCATCTCATTCTTGGTTTAAAGATAAATCTAGTGACACGGTATTTGTCATTGCTGAACTGATGCAAGAAGCGCAGTATGTAAAACATCACGTACAAAAAATAACGGCTTTTTTTAAAGCAATGGAAAATTTTGCAAGCGCGTTAACTGACGCAGGTTTTAACGTTCTACATTTAACCTTAGATGACACTCAAGGTGATGATGACCTACCCGCATTATTAAATCGTTTAGCCAAGCAGTATCAATGCACCCACATTGAATACCAATACCCCGATGAATACCGTTTAAAAAAACAATTACAAGATTTTGCCAGCCACAGCAACTTTAGCGTCACCGCCTGCGACAGCGAACATTTTTTATTAGCTTTTAACGATATAGACAAATACTTTAAAAAAGATAAACACGTCACTATGGAGCATTTTTATCGCGCCATGCGAAAGCAATTCAATGTGCTGATGGAAGATAACAAACCGCTCGGCGGTAAATGGAACTATGATGCCAATAACCGTAATAAATTTTCAAAAAGCGACTTAGCAGATATTCCTAAGCCCACACTATTTAGTAACGATGTAAGTGACATTATTGCGCGCTTAGATAAACACAAAATAAAATATTTTGGTCAAATAGACTCTCAACTACGTTGGCCAACAAGCCGTAAACAAGCCATTGAAGCACTTGATCACTTTTGCCAACATTTATTGCCCCGCTTTGGTGAATTTCAAGACGCGATGACCGACCAATGCCCTGATAAAAACACCTTCTACCATAGTCGCTTATCGTTTGCGCTGAATAGCAAAATTTTACATCCCCTGTATGTTATAAATCGTGTAGTTAAAGAGTACCAACAACGTTTTGATGAAATAACCATTTCTCAGGTTGAGGGGTTTATTCGCCAAATTTTAGGCTGGCGTGAATATGTACGCGGCGTATATTGGAAAAATATGCCCGATTATGCTAACAAAAATCAGCTCAACGCAACCCGCGCACTGCCTGACTATTTTTGGCATGGCAAAACAAAAATGAATTGCCTAAGTCATTCTTTAACGCAAAGCTTAGACAGTGCCTATGCGCATCATATTCAACGCTTAATGGTAATTGGTAATTTTTGTTTATTAACTGGCATTAATCCCGATGAAGTGGATGAATGGTATTTAGGTGTGTATATCGATGCAATTGAATGGGTGGAAATGCCCAACACTCGAGGAATGAGTCAATTCGCCGATGATGGCATTATTGCCACTAAACCTTACGCTGCTAGCGGCAACTATATTAATAAAATGAGTGACTACTGTAAAAATTGCCACTATAAAGTAAAAGAAAAAGTCGGTAAAGACGCCTGCCCGCTGAACAGCCTTTACTGGCAATTTATGCAAACCCACCGAGAGCGGTTTGAAAAAAACCCACGAATAGGCATGGTATATCGTAATTGGGATAAACAAGATGAGTCACTACGTCAAGGCACTTTAGCACAAGCTCAATACTACATTGAGAATATAGAAACCCTATAAACAACAAAAGCCGCAAAATAGCGGCTTTTCAATGGGAAAATAGCTGAACTAGCTTATTTGCTCTCTAGCATATTGCCAGAGCCAATGGCGATTTTACGCGGCTTAAGTGCTTCTGGAATTTCTCGTTCAAGATCAATACTCAGTAAACCGTTAGCTAAGTCTGCAGCTAACACCTTTACATGGTCACCTAACTGAAACTTACGTTCAAAGCTGCGCTCGGCAATACCTTGGTGAATAAAGTTACGCTCATCATTGTGATCTTTTTCTGCTTTAGTGCCTGACACAACCAGGGTATTGTTTTCTGATTGCAAGCTAAGTTCTTCCTCACTAAATCCAGCGACAGCCATAGTAATTCGATACTTGTCTTTGGCAAGTGCTTCAATATTATAAGGAGGGAAGCTGGGCTGTTTGTCAGTGCGCGCTGCTGCATCCATTAATGATGCTAAATGATCGAAACCAATAAATGAACGATAAAGGGGTGATAAATCTACTGTACGCATAATAATATCCTCTTTTTAAGCGATATATTGCTATTACTTTTCATTTGAACAAGTGCTAGCAAATTTTAATTAATAATATAATTTTCAAATAGTTTTAGTTTACTGAAGACCCATCAGGCGTCTTCAAATAACTATTTATGGGCAGACAATGTTATTTCAAGATTTTTTCCATAAAATATCTGTTATTTTTTTTAACTCTAAAAAGCGAATGCTCTAATCGCTTTTTTACACTGTAATAATGCAGAGGATTAGTTACACTAGGGTTAACCAATTTGAGGAGAGATTTATGCTAACTGTAATTTTTGGCCGTGATGGCTGCCCTTTTTGTGTTCGCGCCAAAGACGTTGCTGAACAACTAAGTAATGAACGCGATGATTTTAAATACCGTTACATTGATATTATTAAAGAAGGCATTAATAAAGAAGACTTAGAAAAGTCTGCTGGAAAACCATGCCCAACCGTGCCACAGATTTTTGTCGACCAAACACATATTGGTGGATTCACCGAATTTGAAGCGTACGCCAAAGAAAACTTAGGTCTTTATCAGTAATTTTGTAGATAGCCTGTTAACCAGCTTAATTTAAACACAGTTTGAGCTGGTTAAATTTCACACAACATCAATCACATATAATTTAGTTGTAATTTATACAAGCATTTACCATGTATTTCCTATATACTGCGCGCCTCTTTAAATTCGTTGAGGCGTATTAATGTCAGAACCAGTCACGTTTGAATCCCTAAATCTTTCTCCTGCAATTTTAAAAGCAGTTGAAGAGCAAGGTTACAAGACACCATCTGAAATCCAAGCTCAATGTATACCGTTATTGCTAGAAAGAAAGGACGTACTGGGACTAGCACAAACGGGTACAGGTAAAACAGCAGCATTTGCACTGCCATTACTAAATAATATTGACCCGTCTGTGAAACAGCCACAGATCCTTGTACTCACACCAACCCGTGAGCTTGCGATCCAAGTTGCTGAGGCATTTGAACAATATGCAAAACACACTCGTGGTGTAGAAGTTTTGGCACTGTATGGCGGCCAAAGCTATAGCATCCAATTAAGTGCACTTCGTCGTGGCGCACAGATTATTGTTGCTACACCGGGTCGTTTAATCGACCACATAAACCGTGGCACTATTAAATTTGACGGCTTACAAGCACTTGTGCTTGATGAAGCAGATGAAATGCTACGTATGGGCTTTATCGATGATGTTGAAAACATCATGGAAAAAACACCGCGCGAAAAGCAAACATGTCTTTTCTCTGCGACCATGCCTAAGCAAATTCAAAATATCAGCAGCAAATATATGAACAACCCTGTACAGGTTCATATTTCTGCACGTAACTCAACGGTAGCCTTGGTTGAACAAGTATTTTGGAATGCCAGCGTACACAAAAATAAAGCGATTGTACGCTTTTTAGAAGCAGAACAATATGAAGGCGCTATTGTTTTCGTTCGTACACGTAATGACACTGTGCAACTTGCTGAGTTATTAGAACGCGAAGGCTTCTCTGTAGCTCCACTTAACGGTGATATGAATCAGCAAACACGTGAACGTACAGTAGAGCGCTTAAAAAGTGGCATGCTAAACGTTGTGATTGCAACTGATGTTGCGGCACGTGGTCTTGATGTTGACCGTTTAAGCTTAGTTATCAACTATGATATTCCGCAAGATTCTGAAGCCTATGTTCACCGTATCGGTCGTACAGGTCGTGCTGGTCGTACTGGTAAAGCGATTCTTTTTGTAAAGCATAATGAACGCTACTTACTTAAAAATATCATGCGTCATACCAATTCAGATATTGCTCAAGTTGAATTACCTACTGCCAAGATTGTTGAAGAAAAACGTATCGAAGCATTACAAGCTAAATTAGCTATTGCGCTTGAAAACAAAGATATTACTTTTTTCAATGAAGTAGCTGCTAGCATGGCACAAAAGCTTGAACTTGCTCCTGAAGACCTAGCGGGTGCGTTACTGTGTTTAGCACAGCAACAATCACCAATTAAGGTTGAAGAAGTTAAGATCCAACAACGTGAGCGTAGCGAACGTAGTGACCGCAATCCTCGTAGCAATGACCGTGGTCGTCGTAACGAACGCAGCGAGCGCCCAGCCCGTGATCGTGATGCTAAACCTCGTGAGCGTAATAGCCGTGATGCAGGCCCTATGGATACGTATCGTATCGAAGTAGGTCGTGAGCATGGCGTTCAGGTTAAGAACATTGTTGGTGCTATCGCTAACGAAGCAGATATCTCAAGCAAGTTTATTGGTGACATTCGTCTTCACGACAGTCACAGTACGGTACAATTACCGCAAAACATGCCTAAAGACGTGCTTGATCATTTCCAAAAAGTGTTTATTTGTAAACGCCCAATGGGTTTAACATTAACGCAAGATCAAGGCCCTGCTGAGCCACGCGGCGAGCGTACTGAACGCCCTGCCGCTGATAAGAAGCGCAGCTTTAATAAAGACGGTCAACGCCCTGACAAGCGTAGCGGCCCACGTAAAGAGCGTCGCCCAGTAAGTTTTACTACTCCTAAATAAGTAGCAACGCTTTAATAAAAAAACCTTGTCATGAAAGTGACAAGGTTTTTTTGTGTTTGGAATATAAAGGTACGGATTTGAGAAAAATGGGTTTAGTAGTTTGGCATTAAATGCTTTTCATAATCCCCATATATTTTTTCTAATTCATTAGCCGCTACCGGGCGACTAACATAATACCCTTGAATTAAATCACAACCAGCAGCCACAAGAAAATCGTAAGTTGCTTGATTCTCAACTCCTTCCGCGACCACTTTTAGTCCAAGTTCATGCGCCAGTCCAATTGTCGCATTCACTATTTTTTTCGAACCTGACTCGCCTATTACTGCTTTGATAAAGCTTTGATCAATTTTAATTATTGATATTGGCATTTTCTCTAAGTATTGTAATGATGAATATCCGGTGCCAAAATCATCCAGCGATATAACAATATTAGCCTTGCTGAGCTTAGTAAGCTCAATAATAGAATTTTCCATATCCTCTACAAATGAACGCTCTGTAATTTCTAACTCCAGCCTTTGCGGATCCACTTTGTGCGTCTCTAGACGCTGTATCACAGTGCTAAAAAAGTTTGGGTTTAACAGGTTTCTGGTTGATATGTTCACTGCCATACGCATATTCTTCAACCCCATTTTATCCCACTTCATCAACTGCATAAGTGATTGTTCTAAAGCAAAATAAGTAATTTGATCGATAAGTGTGCTATTTTCCGCATAAGGAATAAAATTGTCTGGTGGGATGTTGCCGCGAACCGGATGTTGCCAGCGCATTAGTGCTTCAACACCATCAATCTCCCCCGTTGCTGCAACAATCTTAGGTTGATAATGCATAAACACTTGGCCATTTTTCAATGCATCACCTAATTCACCAAGCAGTTTTAAATTTTCCATCATCCTAAACTCGTCATCAATACTGGTTAGCATGCCATTACGCTGCCTATTATTACTGGCTTCACGCGTAGCATGGTTAGCCCTGAGGATATACAATTGGGGTTCTTTGGCTTTGCCATCCAAAGCAACAATACCAAGATAAACGTCAGCATGGATCTGAATTTTATCGAAATCTAACGGCTTAGTAAAAACATGTCCGAGTTTACTAACAAGGGTTTTCACAGCCAACTCATCCTGCGCCGGGTGCATAAATCCAAGCCCCTCAGTCCCGACTCTATAAACTTCATTAGGCGCTGATAATTCATCACGAATAATATTCGCTAACTGCACAATAATACCATTGACACACTGAACACCAAAACTGGCTTCAATCTGTGCTTGATTTCCAAGGCGTGCAACTAAAAGATAAGAAGTTTGGCATAAGTTCTTGTGTGTATCTAGTTGCTCTTGTATCGCTTTTTCTAATGCGAAAGTATTTGCAAGCCCAGTCATACTATCATGGCTGGCATACCATTTTATTTTATTCAAATAAATGGCCGCGATGTCTCTATTTGTACCTAAAATAAAGCCTAACATTATAAACAAGCTGATTTGATACAGCCAACTAATAATATCGTGCTGCTCGCTATTTAAAGGACCAAATAGCATCACAGAGCCTAGTAGCAGCCCTGCAAGCAGTGCAGCTAAAATACCTCCCCTAGTGCCAAATGCAATCGCGGATAGAGCGATTGGTAAATATATTGTATAAGAAAGCACATTATTGCTTCCGCCTGTAATAACGACGAAGAGGTATGCGCCAACACTCATAAACATGATCGTCGAGAGCAAAAGCCGTTTAACTTTTAAGCGATGCTTTTCAATCCAGTAAAAAATATCGTCTATCTTCATGGCGTTCCCAGCTGTAAATCAGTTAACGTGTTAATGTTAATACATTAACTGACGTATATGGTATATTCCTAACCAGCCTTAAATGCCTATCTCAGTTGGTACTGAATTGGGTTCAAACAGGCTATCTAATACAAATAATAGTCGTTTTTTAGCCAAAATCAATTGCTAATAAAGGCATTAAAAAAACACATATACCTAAAAAGAATATGCTATATTTCAATGCAATTTACCGCTAATCTAAGTTTAACTATATGAATAACATTACTTTTCAAAATATTGTTGGCAAACGCTATTGGATCGGCACTTTCGCACTGCTAATAAGCGTATTTGCATGGGCAGCAGAATTAATGGGGGCTGTGTACATATGTCCCTACTGTCGTGTGCAACGCACAGTAATTGGTTTATTAGGAATTATTTTACTAGTGCCTATTGTTTATCATTGGCTAACTAAATATGCAGCAATTGTTATTGGTTTTTTTGGCGCTCTCGTTGCTGCAAATCAACACTTTATGGGCTGGAAGAAAATCTCTGCGGGGGTGTTTAAATTTAATGATAACCTGCTTATTGATCCCTTTTTACTGTCTGGTTTTGCACTGACAGCAATTATAGGCTTAACAATTGTTGTACTGCAACAAGAGCAAAAGCCAACCTAATCGAGATAGTTAAAAACAGTAAAAGCGCGAGCTCACCTCGCGCTTTTACTGCACTTCATTTACTATGAAAACCTAAGCTCGATAGTTACTTAAGGTGTAACGGCTGGGTACACATAGCTTGCATCTAAGCCAAGCGGAATACCCAGCGCCCAGTAGCCTAATAAGAAGATACTCCAGCCAATCATAAAGGCAATTGAGTATGGCAACATCATCGCAATCAGCGTACCAATGCCCGTGCCTTTAACATACTTTTGACAGTACACAACCACTAGCGGGAAATACGGCATGAGCGGCGTGATGATGTTTGAGCTTGAATCACCTACACGATACGCCGCCTGGGTTAAATCTGGCGAAATACCAAGTTGCATTAACATCGGCACAAATACCGGGCCTAATAGTGCCCATTTAGCAGAGCTAGAACCAACAAATAAGTTTACAAAACCGGTTAGGAAAATAATCCCTACAACCGTTACAGAGCTTGGTAACTCCATTGCTTTTAATACTTGCGCACCCTCAATCGCCAATAAAGCACCTAAATTCGAGTTACTAAATGCAGCAATAAATAATGAACAAAAGAATGCCATAACAATGTAATACGCTATGCCGCCCATAGCTTTGCTCATCGCATCAATCATATCTTTAGAACTTTTAAAGGTGCCAACTACATAGCCGTATACAGCGCCTGGGATCCAAAATAATAAGAATATTAACGGCACAATAGATTGCATTAATGGCGAGCTAAAATTAGTCAGCGAGCCATCAGCGCTGCGCATTGCTGAATCTGTAGGTGCAGATACATAAGCTAATAACGCAAGCCCTGCGATCATCACGCTACTGGCAATAAAAAAGGCACGCTTTTCATCACTACGGGCATCTTCAAATGCAGGTAAATCCTCAGTTTCACCATCAACAGGGGTGTTTTTTAAGCGTGGTTCAATAATTTTATCGGTGATATACCAGCCCAATAAAACAATGAATAAGCTCGATGCCGAGGTAAATGCCCAGTTATTTAATGGGTTAATCGACATGGTTGGGTTAATAATTTGCGCCGCACTTTGGGTAAAGCTTTGCAGTAATGGGTCAATCCCCGATGGAATAAAGTTAGCCCCAAAACCCCCACTTACCCCAGCAAATGCAGCCGCAATACCTGCAAGTGGATGGCGTCCTGCGGCGTAAAAAATAACCCCAGCCAGAGGAATAACTAACACGTAACCCGCATCAGTTGCTGTATGGCTCACAATAGCCACTAAAATAATTGAGGGTGTAAGTAATTTTTTAGGCGTCACTTTGAGCATTAATTTAAGGCCGGTATTAATAAACCCTGAATGTTCGGCCACACCTACACCGAGCATAGCCACTAACACCACACCCAATGGCGCAAAACCAGTAAAGGTTTTTACCATAGATGATAAAAAGTTCGCTAACGAGTCACTCGCCAGCATGTTATTGATAATAATAGCCTCGCCGGTACGTGGATCGATTGCGTCAAAAGTAACGCTTGAGAACCACCAAGACAGTAGCCAAATTAGTAACATGGCAAATAAAAAGATGATTGCTGGATCAGGAAGTTTATTACCGACCCGCTCAACAAAATTTAAAAATCGCGCAACTAGCCCCGTCGGCATTGCTGCATCATTATTGTTATTCATTTCACTTGTTCCCTAAAATTTAGACTACGCTACTTTAGCGTATCTAGGGAGTTAGGTAAATTTTAAGTAACCGATCTTCCGCACCCATTTTAAGAATAAATCCGCTGATATTTTTCACCCAAGCAATCAACAATGGTTTGATTGCGCGGTTGCATATTCGCCACTATGGGTGGTTTATCTGGTATGTACATGATGATGATATGCTCGAAGCACTGGAACACCCAGCGTGCTGTGGGGCGTTGGCCCGGCTTGTATTTCATCGTGGGGAAGTAGCAGTTTTTCTCGACCAAGGTTTTGCGAATTTGATGCTCTAACCCCGCGTACACCATTAGGCAGCAAGTCATTACCATGAGTAACGCTTCAATGCGCTCAGGCTTTTTCAGGTAAATAGCGCTCGTAAGGAAGTCGGGACTTTTCAAGAATCGAAAGCCTTTTTCCACGTTTTGCTGCGCTTTGTATCTGCTCAGCAAGCTGGCCATATCAAGATGGTCGCTAACATCATTGGTGGCAATAATAAATAACCCCAGTTGTTGTAAAGCGGCTTTTCTGGATGCCAGTGGTGTGCATAATGCACCCGTAATCTGGTATTCGATACGCTCAGGTAACTGCCCTGCTTTAGGGCGTCCTGCGCCTTTATAAACAGCGACCTCGAGAACACTAGCATCCACATCACATACCGCTTGTTTACCTCGCCATTTTATAAGGGCGCTTTGTACGTCTTTTTCGCAAGCGAAGCGTTGTTGGCACAGTTTTTTAAAGCTTTTGCGGGCAACTTCTCCGGCTTTTAGCATACGCTTGTTCAGGTTATGCTGCTCTCGCTTATACGCCTGCTCACTGCGAATGAGTAGCCATTTTTGTTTCACACCCCCGTATTCACTATCATAACTGACGCCTTCATAGCCTGGTGAGATAGGGGTAAAATTCAAGTTAGGGGCTTGCTTAACAAGGGTTTTAGCTTCTTTGAGGGTTTGCGGTACCCGCGTAATGAACAGTTGGCCTTGAGTATGTAAATCTACAATCGTTTCTTGCACATACAAGGCGGCATCGGCCACCAAATAGCGGCTGGCTTGCGCGGCTTTTAAACTGCCAATATGCGCCTTTACAATCTGTTTAAAGCCTTCCATATCATTGCTGTTGCCACTGGCAGGCTTCATATAAACCGGAATGCCAGATTGGTTCTCACAGATAAGATTGAGTATCACTTGGTTGAGCTCAGGGCGATGGTCGCGCGAATAACCTTTAGCGATACGGATAGGTTTTGGTTCACCATCATCGGGCTCGTTTGTCGCTTTGCCATCGTAATGAAAGCTTGTCGAATCAAGGTGTAAAGCTTCGGTTTGTAACCCTAATTTCTCTACCATCGCCTCGCCCAATTGTTGATACAGCTTCGATACGCCGTATTCATATAAGGTGTCTAAACAGCGACCAAGCGCATCGTCGTTGATGTGCTCGGACTTTACGCCTTCACCAATTAATCTATCAAGCGGCTTGCCTTGAAAATACTCGCTGTACATATGCAGTGTGCGGCCAGTGAAACCTAGGCCGTTTAGCACCATAGCCAACACTAATTGACCACAACTGATGTTGCGCTCAGGCGCCACGCCACCGAGTGCGTTATCAATAATATCGACAAAACCTAGATCGTGACAAAATCCAGCAACTAAGCCGTGGTGTTCGAGTTTTTGGGCATAAGGGATAGACATAAATACGCGCTCTCAAAAGAGAGTAATAGATCAAATATGGGGATCGCCGTCAAGTATTTTTTAACAAAATTCGATCAACCGCTCATTTAATGAACTAATTTAATTCAGATTTAGGGTGCGGAATGACAGAAGTAAACAAACAATGCCGTTTTTAGGCACAAAAAAACGCGTCTCAATGGCCGCGTTATTTGCAATATGAACAAAAAGCTTATGCGAGTGCTTTTACCTCATTCCATATCCTTACTACCAGGGCTTTATCAGCTTCATTCAATTCACCATTGCGGTAGGCTTTCACTAAGCTTTTTTCAACCGTGTCGTTTAGCTCTGCAATTTCTAAATTTAACTCTTCAACTTGCGCATACCCTACCGCCAAGTCAAAATGCCCACGCAAATAGCCACCGGCAAATAATTCGTCATCAGTGGCTTTGATCACTAAATCATCAAAATACTGTTGGGCTGCATCAATATAATTTACTAAACTCACTTTTACTTCTCCTGTGCTTGCAGGGTATCTTGGTGACCCACAGCATACATAACATGGTCGTTAAACCCGGTTGTTACCCGAATATAACCGCTTAATTCATCATCTAATTCGCTATCGCCGGTGTCACAAATCAGCGGTCGGCCATTTAAAGCCTGTAATTTACTTTTCGTTGCCACCACAATAATGTTATCGCGGCCGATAGTGCGGATAAGTACTGGGCTCAATTGCTGATTGCCACGGCCAAAAATATGCCCTTGACCGCCAATTAAGGTGATCACCAGCTTTATATCTCGCTCTTTGGTAAGTTCAATAAGTTGTTGAGCTGTTAAATCTTGGCCTACTAAGGTTTGATCATCCACTAAATCGACACCAAGCAACGTATTTTTAAGCCCCATCTCTTCCATCACCGCGCCAACCGTAGAGCCACTGCCCATGACATAAAGCGTGTTGGCATCCATTTCACTGACGACATAGGCGGCAATATCGGCAAGTACTAATTCATCGGTTTCTTTGCCACCGTTTTTAACTGCTTGTACATAACGTACTTCACTGGGTACTTGCATTTCGCCATAGCGCTTTGCTTTTACTGTGCCTTGGCGAAACGCATCCTCGTCAATATCCATTACATCGGCATCGGCTAAGGTTACTAATTCGCCTTTAACTAACATTTCAACTACGCGCCCCGCGGCTTTTGGCGTGATTGCATACACGCCTGAGTGAATTTTGCAGCCCGCAGGAATGCCCAGTACCGGCACGGTATCTTCTACTGCGTGGCATATATTACGGGCAGTACCATCGCCACCTGCAAATAAAATTAAGTCGACGCCCAGTTGCTGTAATGCTTGAGCGGCAAGCTCAGTATCCGTTGCACTACTTTGATGCTCGCTTTGATATACAACTTCAGTATTAAAACCAAGTTCTTTAGCGCTGCGTTCACCCATTGAGTCATTAACTGTATAAATTGTTATTTTGTCTTGATAAGGCAATAACACCTCAAGCGCTGCCTTAGTGCGTAAATTAGCTTTTGGTAGAGCACCAAGTGCCAGCGCTTTAGCCGCAACGTCATCACTGCCTTTGAGTGCTACGCTACCACCTAAACCGGCAACTGGGTTTACTATTAGTCCTAATTTAAACTGCATCACTAAACTCCTGAGGGTGTTGCCATACAAACTGCCCGGCATTCAATGGCCATGGCGTACTGTAAAATTCGCTTAATGCTTTTAATAGTGCCGTAGTACGAGGATTAAAGCCTACTTTTAGCAACTGTAAAACTTGTTTGTGTACTCGCGCCTGAAAATCAAAACGACAGCTTTGCTCACCATTTAAATTATCAACCGAAACATTAAACTCAAAGCCCGCAGCAACACTCAATGCCCATTCAATCGCTTGTGGCTTTACTTCAACCGCTTCAAACTTGGCTTGCTGCGCTTTATCACGGCCATCGGGGCAATACCAATAGCCGTAATCTTCGAGTAAACGACGTTTATCACCTGCCACCAGCCAGTGTGCAATTTCATGTAAAGCGCTGGCATAAAAACCATGAGCAAACACAATTTGATGGTACGGCGTTTGCGCATCAGCAGGAATGTAAATAGGCTCATGCTCACCTTTAACCAAACGTGTATTATGGCTGTGGTAAAAAGTGCGTTCAAAAATAGATGTTAAGTCGGCTATTTGATGCATAAATATTTCAGATACTCGTTTGGCCCGTTGCTTTATAGCCATATAAAACGAATATAAAGCACACTAAAAACGAGGCGAATTGTACGGACTTTTCAACACAAAGTAAAAAGCTAGCTAACAAAATACAACTGTCTGAATATATACTGTTTTACTTTAAAGTTTTAAATGGGCTCCTCCTAGAGTTGTAAGCAGAGTAATTTAAAACTTTATACACTTATTTACTCAACACCCAATTACGCCTACCATATGCAAATCATAAACTTAAATCGATTCATTTCCATGCTTAAACAAAACATCTCTAGATCATGGCTATTTAGCATGCTTGTTTTTTTAGCGCTATTAAGTGCCAGTAGCCAGGCAAAAAGCGTGAGTATTAACGTATTTGCGATTCCCTCTAAGCCTATTATTGATCTTATGGCTAAAACGAGTGATAAATTGGCAAAGCAACAAATGACCACGTTTTACCAGCTAGGGTTCCCTGTGCATGCCACATTATATTTAACAGATTATCCGCAAGAGGCGCAAAACAACATTAAGCGCGTGATTGAGCAAATAGCAAAACGTCAGCGACCTTTTGAGATTAAAGCAAATGGGTTTAGCGTATCATCAAGTAACTGGGCGTTTATAAACTTAGAAAAACCATATCAGTTACAACGTCTTGCAGATGAGGTAACGCTTGCTCTTGAACCTCTTCGTGACAAGCTTACGACTGTACCAAGTTGGGTAGAGCATTACCCTAATAAATTAATTGCTTTTGAGCGTTATGGCAGCCCAAATGTGTTTCAAAACTTCCAACCACATTTAAGTTTACTGGCAAACGAGCAAAATCCCGCGTTGGCTACTTTTAATAAAGCCATGCAAACTCAACCACCTCAAGCGCAAGGTGAAATAATTGGCATTGGAATTGGCATTTCTGATCAGTTTGGGCAACAAAAACAAGTCATTGCTGAGTACTTTTTTGATACTAAATAACTTAAACAAGTTGTATCTAGCTTGTAGTTGACTTGTCTGTTAAATATTTTTTAAGTATGCGGGTATTGCGGGTATTTGCTTTAAAATAAGCATCAAAAATATCACCAAAAAATGGCACAAGCCCGCCTACAAAATCAACGAGCATATTTAAAATAATTCTGCTCTTTACTCGCTTACTAACGCCTAAGCGCTGCGCTTCAATTAGTACATATCCCGATAAAATAAGTCCCGCTAAATCGCCTACCACTGGCAATAGCCCAATCAGAGACTCGGCACCAAATTTAAATTTAGTAAATGGAATACCAATACTGCTGTCGGTAAAGCGGCTAAACTTTTCAAGCCGTTTTAATGTATCTTGGTGTGATAACTGAATCTGCTCCATACATCCTCGTAAACTTAATAATTAACAAATTACTTTAAATAACATCAACTCCCGCTTCATCGCAATCGTACTAAGGTGCGTGTTCTTTTCGGCCCAGTAAGGTATAAAAACTGCGTACTATCGTGCGAAGCATTAATTAGCATATTACCCTTCTCGTTTGCTATATGCCTTATTTCTGAGCGACCACTTTGTAAATTAAGCTGATTGAGCTGATAGCCATCTTCCTGCTCTAAGGTAATATTTAATATTTGTTCATTTACCGCTAGACCGATAATATCGTTGTCATTAGCGCGCCAGAGTTGATCAAAATTGCCATCTTTATCAAGTCGAAATAGCTGTTTGTTGTTAGAAAAGTAAATCTGATCGTGTTTATCTAAAGCCATTGCATAACACGCCAATCGCTCTCCTTGGCCAGTGAATGGCATTAAACTTAATGTTTGCAAGTCTAGTTTTGCAGGGTGGAATGTAACACCATCGTCAGCGCGATATGAAACCAAGATCGCATCTTCATTATTAAACTTCTCTCTGAGATAAAATGAATGATGTGGATGAGGTATTGTTTGATAGTCGCCGCTATTTGAATCTATCCGAAACAGTTTATCTTTGCTTGCGGCGATCACTTCCTCGCCATTTTTTGACCAAACTACCCCAAACAGCTCTTCATTATTAGGGTTTGCAAAAATCAGCGTTTGTTTTCCTTGCTCATATAAAAACAATTGCTTTAAACCAAAGCGATGGGATTCGAAGACAAACTTAGTTGAATCAGGTGAGAACACCGGCAAAAAATCAACCGAAGAGGTATCGACGAGTTTTTCATACTGCTGAGGTGATGTACTCGTTGCCCGTAAAATATCAATATCAATATTTACAAGCTCCATCAATATCTCCTCACCAGAGGGCGTGAAGGCAGCATCTCGAATAACTTGATAGTTATTAAAGGCGATATCAGTTGAATCGCCTTGCATATCAATCAGTAATAGATTATTTGTGCTGCTTATCAGCAAGTATTCACCACTTGGGTGCCAACTAAGCCCCTGAATACCATCTTCAATAACGGCAATTGTTTTACTGCTATTATCCGTTAAATTCAGTATTTCAATACGGTAGTTATTTTGTCCTGCTTCATAACCAAGCGCTAATTGTGTTTGATCTGGCGATAACGCCTGTAACTTTAACCAGTCTTGACCCATTGAGGGTTTGATTACCTGTTTTTGTTTAGTTTCTATATTGACGGTCGAAAGCTGCGTATCATTTTTATGTTTTCGTCGCTCGATAAAATAAATCTGATTGTTATTAGTCCATTGTAATTGCTGGCTGGTAACTAAATATCCTTTAAATTCCAGTAATTTGGCGTAATTTAAACTCGTTAGAGTTACCATATCTAAATTAAAATACGCTAATTGGCTAACATCATTTTGTTTTTCTATAAAAGCCAATGCGCGATTATCCGGACTCCAGCCTAGACTATAGTAGGTCGATGGGTGTTGGGATAATTGTACCTCTTTACCTGTCGTTAATTCTTTTAGCCAGATATGCTGATTATCATTGTCACCGCGAACAAATGCTAAATAATTGCCGTTATTAGATTGCGATTGAGAGGATTCATTGGCTTCATTTGATGTTACAGGCACCAAAGAATAGAAATCAGTTTTAGCAACCTGCGTTGCAAATGTGAACCAACCACCAACCAAACATACAATTGTCACGGCGATAAAAGCCAACAACGGCCACTTTACAGAGTGAGAACGTGTTTGTTCGTTAAGTTCAAGGCAATAACCCCGTTTCGGGTGGGTAATGATGAATTGTGGATTTTTAGAATCTTCATTTAATGCTTTCCTCAGCAGTGCAATATTGCGTTGCACATTACTCGAGCTAAACACTGAATTAGGCCACACAGCTGCAAAAATTTCTTCCTGGCTAACCACATTGCCCCTATGAGAGTACAAAAATTGGAGCACATCCATAACCTTAGGTTCGACAATTTGTACGCCTTCAGCGGATGAAATTTTACCACGGCTAACATCGACGTCAAAATTCCCGATTCGAAACCTACCCACTTACAACTCCAATAAATTCATACAAATCATAGATTAAGGTTTTCTTAAGATAAACTCAAGGGTTATTACATTGCCGCATTAATTAGTTCAGTAAATGGTTAGGCACCATTTACTAAGTAATAAAAAAGATGCAACGGATATTATCGACATTCATTATTTTTGTGAGCGCGTTTTTGCTCTTTCAAATTCAACCTATCTTATCTAAAGAGCTACTACCCGAGTTTGGCGGTGGCGCTTCGGTTTGGTCAACCAGCCTATTTTTTTATCAAAGCATGCTGTTACTCGGCTATTTATATGCTCATTTGTTAAGCCGTTATCAGCTCAAACGACAATTATTTATACACACCTTGTTAGTGACTTTATCGAGCATCATTACTTTTAACACAATTGAAGTCGGTTTATTTTTATCACTAACACCAGCGTGGTCAGTGATTGCTAAATTGTTTTTACAGGTTGGCTTAGTCTTTATGTTACTCAGTGCTACCAGCGTACTGCTGCAGCGCTGGTATATTGAATCGACCGCTATGACCGTACCTTATCAATGGTATTCGCTTTCGAATCTGGGTTCACTACTTGCTTTGCTGAGTTACCCATTTATTTTTGAAGTTTTATTTTCAATCGATGAGCAAAAGAGCTATTGGACAGTGGGATTATTTACATACTGCATACTGTTATTGTGTTTAATTTATGTATTATTTAGTAATGGCAGTATCGCCGATAAAGCAATGACTAAGCCAAAAATGACCTTGCTGGTCAAACCTAACTGGCTGTGGATTGCGTTCTCAGCAACCAGTTCAATGATGTTGATCGCGACAACCCAAATGATCAGCACCAACATCCCGCCCATGCCGCTAATATGGGCGTTGCCATTGGCAATATATTTGCTGACCTTCAGTTATGCGTTTGCATCTGCAAAAAACTATCATCGTGCCCATTGGACTTACTTATTAATATTTAGCGCATTCGCAGGACTGATGATGTTTTTTCTTGGCAGCCAATTTAATGCGTTAGCTCAACTGCTGATCTACAGCTTTATTTTATTGATTGTTTGTATGATCTGTCATGGTGAACTGCGAAAACTCGCGCCCGATGGCTCACTACTTACCGTATTTTATTTATATATCGCTTTAGGTGGTGTGATCGGCAGTTTACTCAGTGCCTTACTCGCACCGCTACTGTTTGAACAAATAACAGAATTCATTGTGGCGTTAGCTTTAGCGCTTTCATTATTTATATACACGTTATTCACTCAGACGACGAAAATGTCCTCTTGCTATAAAATAGCTTTACTGGCTACGCTGGTTATTTGGAGCACAAGCTATGGCTATCTTTTTATTAATTTTAATCAATACAACTTAGCCTCTGAAAGAAATTTTTACGGTTATGTCACTGTAAAAGACATCACCACCGAAAACCTCGCTGAAAGACGTTTAATCGACGGCACAACGATTCATGGCTCGCAGTCGCTTAATAAACAAACTGAACTGACAAACAGCTATTATCATCACCATACTGGTATCGCTAAATCACTGTCAGCGCTAAAAAAGCAACAAGATTTAAATATCGGTATTATTGGTTTAGGTGCAGGCGTATTAGCAAAGTTTGGCGATAAGTTCGATAAAATCCGCTTTTATGAGCTTAACCCTGCGGTTTATAGTATGGCGCGCAATTATTTTTCATATTTAACAGATAGCCCTGCACGTATTGATGTTGTCATTGGTGATGGCAGGATCACTTTAACTGCAGAGCAAAAAAATAATGCCCCATTAATGAATGCGTTAATTATTGATGCTTTTTCAAGTGATGTGATCCCTAGCCACTTACTAACTGAAGAGGCTTTTCAGTTATATTGGCAGCGACTAACAAAAAGCGGCTTATTAATTATCCATATATCCAATAATCATATTGATTTGATGCCCGTACTCCAAGCTCACAGTAAGCGCTTCGATAAATCTCTGATCAAATTTAACTATACGGGTACGCAGTTAGGCTCATAATGGGTCGTCATGACGAATAACCAAGCATTTTTAAATTCGATAGCCATAACAGACTTATCACCGATAACACCTTATTCAACAGTACATTTGACGCAATGGACAGATCAAAAGCACAGCCTGATCCCGCTTCTGAAACTTTGATGTCTATCTTAAAATGACCACAACAAAAAGCGCGATTAAAATCGCGCTTTAAACAACTTTGGTTGCTTTTAACTAAACCCTAAACAGCGCCTTTTATTGGCCCATGCTGATGATGAACATGGGGGTTTTGCCCGCGTTGGCGCAGTAAATGGTCCATTAAGGTAATCGCCATCATCGCTTCGGCAATTGGGACTGCGCGAATGCCAACACAGGGATCGTGGCGGCCTTTAGTGATCATTTCCACTGCTTCGTTTTCAGTGTTAATACTGTTGCCAGCAATGGTAATGCTTGACGTTGGCTTGAGCGCGATTGAGGCAATAATATCTTGCCCCGTCGAAATACCCGCAAGTACGCCACCGGCATGATTTGAAGTAAAGCCATCCGGTGTTAACTCATCACGGTGCTCTGAGCCTTTTTGCTCTACTACATCAAAGCCATCACCAATTTCAACGCCTTTTACTGCGTTGATACTCATAAGTGAGTGCGCAAGCTCTGCATCGAGGCGGTCAAATACCGGCTCACCAAGCCCTACAGGGACATTTTTCGCTACTACTTTTACTTTTGCACCGACTGAATCGCCTTGCTTTTTTAGCTCACGCATATATTCATCGAGGGCTTCAAGCTTGCTAGCATCAGGGAAAAAAAATAAGTTCTTTTCTACTTCATCCCAATCGTAACTTTGGGCTTTAATTGGCCCTAATTGGCTCAAACACGCACGAACTTCAATACCATGAAACTGCTTTAAATACTTTTTGGCAATGCTACCTGCGGCAACGCGAATAGCGGTTTCGCGGGCAGATGAGCGGCCACCCCCGCGATAATCACGTAAACCATATTTATGCCAGTAAGTGTAATCACCATGACCTGGACGAAATACGTCTTTAATTTTGCCGTAATCTTGTGAGCGTTGATCGGTGTTTTCAATCAGTAAACCAATGCTGGTACCGGTGGTTTTACCTTCAAAAACGCCAGCTAAAATTTTTATTTGGTCGCTCTCACGGCGCTGCGTGGTATAACGGCTTTGCCCAGGCTTGCGACGATCTAAATCGATTTGTATATCGGCCTCACTAATTTCAAGACCTGCGGGCGTACCATCCACAACACCGCCGAGGGCGACGCCGTGGCTTTCGCCAAAGGTGGACACTTTAAATAACTGCCCAATGCTATTACCTGCCATTAACTTTCCTCATTCCTAATGACCACTAAGTACCGAGCCTAAGGCTCGGCTTTAATTTTTATGCTGCTGAGTCTGCAAAATAGGCGTCTAGCTGTTGCTTGCTAATAACAAACACCCCTAAACCACCTTGCTCAAACTCAATCCATTCAAATGGCGCGTCTGGATAAAGCGCATCCATGTGTACCATAGAGTTACCAACTTCGACAAATAACAAACCGTTATCAGTTAGATGTTCTGCCGCTTCGCTTAAAATAGTACGGGTTACATCTAAACCATCGTGACCCGATGCTAAGCCTAGTTCTGGCTCATGATGAAACTCACGTGGAAGATCAGCCATATCTTCAGCATCAACATACGGTGGATTGGCCACTATTAAGTCGTATTTTTGTCCTGGTACACCACTAAATACATCCGACTGAATTGGTAATACGCGGTCACTGAGTTGATAGTCGGTAATATTAATATCAGCCACTTCTAGCGCTTCATAAGAAATATCAACAGCGTCAATTTGCGCATTGTCAAATGCTTGTGCCAAGGCAATAGCAATACAACCCGACCCAGTACATAAATCAAGTATCTGCTCTACTGACTCTGGCTGTTCAAGCCAAGGAGTAAAACGGTTAGTAATAAGCTCAGCAAAAGGCGAGCGAGGAATTAATACCCGTTCATCGACGTAAAATGGCATGTTGGCAAACCATGCAATATTAGTTAAATAAGGCACTGGCGTGAAATCGTTGACACGCTCTGAAATAAGTCCAGCTAAACGCGTTTTCTCTGTACTGGTTAAACGCGCATGCATTAACTCTTTTGGCGCATCGATAGGTAAGCTGAGTGCCGGTAACAATAAGCTAACCGCTTCATCCCACGCATTATCAGTACCATGGCCAAAGAAAATACCACTGCTTGCAAATTGACTGGTTGTCCAACGAAGCCAATCATGTAAGGTTGAAAGTTCTGCAACAGCTTCATCTAGGGTTGCTTCTTCTATTAATAAATCACTCATCTGTTTTGTCTGCCTGCTACTTTCAAAATTATAAACTCAATCGGGGCGCATCATTGGCCCCATGATTGCCCTATTGTAACGCTTTTTAACTCGATTTTTAGCGCTTTATTGTTTAGACTGCCGCTATGAAAAAGAATCCTTATTCCAATAGCCTGATCAGCCCTGACGACATTGACTTGTTTCGTCAAAGTATCAGCGGTTCGCGTGTATTTAAACAAGATACTCACCGTTTTACTAACACGCCTAAAGTGTCACAAACTAAGCTATTTGCCCAGCAAAAAAAGCAGCAACAATCAGAATTTTTCTTTTCTGATGAATATGTGCCCGATATAGACACTCACGGTACTGTTAATTATGTGCAAGACGGCCACGATCGCTTTTTAGCAAAACAGCTTCGTAGAGGTGACTTTATACCTGACTTAACCCTTGATTTACACGGCTTAAATAAGGAAACAGCTAAAGATGAACTTGCTGGGCTTATTCATGAGTGCAAAAAAAAGCACTACTATTGTGCCTGCGTTATTCATGGTATTGGTGGTCGTATACTCAAACACAAAGTACCGCAATATTTAGTGCAACATCCCGATGTTATTGCCATGCATCAAGCCCCCCTTGAGTTTGGTGGCAAAGGTGCCGTGCTAATACTAATTAACTTACCGCAAAGTGATGAGTTTAGACGTTAAGCAATAAGGGCGCTTTTGAGTGCATATTTTTTCGATTATATTTCCGCTTATATTTATTGTGTTATTTGGCTACATTGCTAGCCGGAGTGAATTTTTAGAGCGCGTGCACATAGCAGGTCTGAGCAAATTTACTTTTTATATTAGCGTTCCCGCATTTTTATTTTTAAATATGGCCCAAGCAGACTTACAAACCAGTGTAAGCTTGAATGGCTTTTTAAGTTTTTATATTCCCGTTATTTTAATTTACTTTTTTGCGCTCATTATTGACCGCTACTGCCTTTCTAAACATCTGCAATACGAGCGCCACAGCGTATTTGCACTTGGCAGTAGTTACTCGAATACGGTATTGGTGGGTTTACCCATTATTATTGCTGCATTAGGCGAGCAAATGATGGGCATTATTTTTATGATCATCACTTTTCATAGCGCGTTATTGTTTACCCTTACCTTTTTAATTAGTGCAAACAGTGCCAATCATGTGTTTTCGTGGTCAACATTTTTTAAAAATATGCTGCTCAACCCTGTGGTATTAAGTATTAGCACAGGCCTGTTAATAAATTTAGCAGGCATCACGTTGTTTGCTGATTTAAGTAATGGCTTAGCCCTTTTAGCTAAACCCGCGATTGCCTGTGCATTATTTGTATTGGGTGCAAACTTAGCGTTTTATAAAATTAGCGATAATTGGCAAGCAGCAGCCATTGCCAGCCTGTTAAAGTTAGTTGTGCTTCCCTGCTTAGTGTATTATTTTGCTACTTATGTTTTCACACTTAAACAGTCGCTACGCAATGTATTAGTGCTATTAAGTGCCTCCCCATTAGGTGTCAACGCCTACCTTATTGCTAATCAAATAAAACAACATCAAGCGACACTTGCCAGTACGGTTGTACTGTCAACAGTCTTAAGCGTCGTCAGTTTTAGTATTTGGTTAACGGTATTGCTGTAACCTTTACAAACCACCAGCTACGTCTATAAAACCACCAGTCGTAAACGAAGCTTGTGTTGAGGCTAAAAAGTAAATTGCAGCAGCAACTTCTTCAGGTTGGCCACCTCGCCCTAAAGGTAATTTATATTTAAGACGATCGACTCGGTTAGCCTCGCCGCCATCATGGTGCATATCGGTGTAAATTAATCCTGGGCGCACTGAGTTAACACGAATACTTAACTTGGCTACTTCTTTGGCTAAACCAATGGTTAACGTGTCCATTGCCCCTTTAGAAGCGGCATAATCAATATATTCATTTGGTGAACCGGTTTTAGCCGCTGCCGATGATACATTAACGATACTGCCGCCACTGGGCAATCGCTTAATCGCTTCACGGGCACATAAAAAAGCGCTTGTTACATTGGTGGTGAGTACCTCATTGATACGCGAGGCATCCATCTCAAGCAATGGTATTTGCGGCTTTAAAATACCGGCATTATTTATGAGCACATCTAATTTGCCAAATAACTCGTCTACTTTTGCAAACAGGGTAAGCACTTGCGTTTCGTTAGACACATCAGCTTGCACTATTTCGGCTTTTACACCAAAGCTGCGTGCTTGCTCTGCTATTTTTTCTGCGCTGTGTTGATTGGTTTTATAATTAATACACACATCATAACCAAGGCGTGCAAAATAAATTGCGGTTGCAGCACCAATTCCTCGACTTGCTCCGGTTATAAGTACTACTGGGTTAGATTTCATTGTCTATCCTTGTTTTTATCGGTGTTACTCGATTGCAGCAACAACTGAAATATCAACTAATAAAGCATGGGTGGCTATAGGCTAAACTTCAACGTTACTTGGTACATGAATACTGAGGTATTGGCTTTTTTGATTGCTTTCGTCGTAACTTATCACGGCAACGGCACCAGCATTAAAAATAGGCATGTGCCCAGCACATAATTGATCGACCAAATAGCTCACCATTGGCATATGGGCAACAACAAGCCAAGTGTCGCACTCTGGGTGTAGCGCTATTAACGTTTCTAGATAGTCAGCGGCAACTTGCGGGTTACCTGCAGGAATAATATCTTTGCAGGTTTCTTCAAATAAAAAAGTATTGTTTTTTTTAATCCCCTCTGCAGTTTGCTGTGCTCTGACGAAGGGGCTAACCAATAAACCATTTGGAGCATGCATTCTTTGTAACCACCGCCCCATTTTTTCAACCTGCTGATGCCCCTCATAAGTCAAATTTCTACTTACATCATCAGCCTGCACTGGTATTGCTTCACCGTGACGCATTATCAAGATTGTTTTCATAAAAAATCAACCAATTAAAGAATATAAAACAGTAGCCAATTTGCTCGAATTTCCGCTATATTAATAACTCAAACCTATTTATTTTCTTAAAATAGTGCTTTCACGATGTTCAGGTAAATAGCGTCTCTTTCCTGAAGTTATCATCTGTCGTTAACAATTATACGTTTAGTTTCAGGAGCATCATTTGAAAATCAGCACCAATGATAACAGAGCTTACCGCACACTAACACTGGACAATGGTCTAAAAGTACTTTTAGTGCATGATCAGGACTCAGTAAAAGCAGCCGCATCGATGGCAGTTAATGCCGGTCATTTCGATGATCCGCTTGATAGGCAAGGCCTAGCACACTTTTTAGAGCATATGTTGTTTTTAGGCACTGATCTGTATCCTGAATCAGGCAGTTTTAATAATTTTGTCTCTCAATCTGGTGGCAATACCAATGCATGGACTGGCACGGAGCATACCTGCTATTTTTTTGATATAAATAATAATTATATTGAATCAGCATTAACGCAATTTAGCCGTTTTTTTATTGCCCCTTCACTCAACCCTGATGAAACTGAAAAAGAACGTAATGCCATTGAAGCCGAGTTTAAATTAAAAATTAAAGACGATGGCAGGCGTATCTATCAAGTTCATAAAGAAACAGTCAACCCAGAACATCCGTTTGCCAAGTTCTCAGTGGGTAACTTACAAACCTTAGCAAATAGAGCGCGCTGCATAAGTGATGAATTGCGCGATTTTTTCAATCAGCATTACCAAGCCCAGTGGATGACCTTAGTCGTGTGTGCCAATGAACCACTTGACACATTACAAGCATGGGTTGCCCAATATTTTTCACAAATTAAAGGGGTTAAAAACCAGCTAAAACCCCCAATAAAAGCGCCGCTTTATCGTAATCAAGACCTAGGTAAGTTACTGCATATCGAGCCGCATAAACATGTACAAAAGCTAATTATTAGTTTTGCTATGCCGAACATTGACGACTTTTACCGCCATAAAACGGTTAGTTTTATTGCTCACTTACTAGGCTATGAAGGGCAAGGTTCACTGTACTCGGTGCTTAAAGATCAAGGGTGGATCAACGCCCTCTCTGCAGGCGGAGGAATAAACGGCAGTAATTTTAAAGATTTCAATATCAGTATGGCCTTAACCGATGAAGGCATTGAATACTACGAAGACATTATTGAAATGGTGTTTGAATATATTTGCTTGATTAATAATAACACCAGCAAACTACCTCGTCTTTATCAAGATAAGCAAAAACTGTTACAAATAGCGTTTGATAATCAAGAAAAATCGCGCCTAATTGATTGGGTTAGTAATTTAAGTATTAACATGCAGCATTATGATGAAGTTAACTACCTGCAAGGTGACTATTTAATGGAGGGCTTTAAAGCCACCACCCATGAAATGGCCATGCAATGGTTAAATCCGCATAATATGCGCTTAGTGCTTATTCATCCTGATGTAGAGCCTGAACACACCGCTGCTTGGTATAACACACCGTATAAAATTGAAAAGCTATCACTTCACTGGCTTGAAGCACTGGCACAGATCAGCCAGCCTCAAGGGGAAATGTCATTACCCACTGCCAATCCTTATTTAGCTAAAGAGGTAGTTTTATACCCAATTGAGCCACAGCAGCCTTATCCAAGATTATTAGTAAAAGAACCGGGCTTTGATTTTTGGTTTAAACAAGACGCTACTTTTAGAGTAGCCAAAGGACACTTTTATTTAGCCATGGATTCTGACCTTGCAATAAAAAATGTAAAGCATATGGCATTGACGCGGTTGTTTTCTGATTTATTTATGGACAGTGTTGGCGAGCAATTTTATCCTGCGGAATTAGCAGGCTTAAGTTATCACTTAACCTCTCATCAGGGTGGCTTAACCTTACATACTGCAGGGCTTTCTTCAAGTCAGCTGGAGTTAGTCGATCAGCTTATTGATGCCTTGTTTAACGTAAAAATTTGCGCCAAACGCTTTGCCGAATATAAAAAACAATTAGTTAGGCATTGGCGTAACAGCAACCAAAACAAACCTGTTGGTGAGCTATTTAGTATTTTAGGCGCTAAAATAATGCCGTGGAACCCGCAACCTCACGAGTTAGCAAATGCCTTAAAAGATACGTGCTTTCATCAATTTAATGAATTTAGGCATGCGTTTTTTAACGCCCTCCATGTTGAATCTTTTTTACATGGTAATTGGCAGCAAAATGATGCCATTGCATTTCAAAAGAAAGTAGCAAAACATCTGAAAAAATCTGCGGTTATCCAAGATTTAAAGCGTCCACTATTTGAAATCACTAAAGTGACTCGCTACGAACTCGAACTTGCCTGCAGCGATAATGCGATGGTAATTTATTATCAAGCTTTAAGCGATGACGTTAATGAAAAAGTGAAAATGATGGCACTTAATCATTTAATGAATCAAGATTACTTTAACGAATTAAGAACCACTCAACAACTTGGTTATTTAGTCGGTGCAGGCTATGCTCCTTTTAACACCAGAGCCGGCATTGCCTTTTATATACAATCCCCTAAATTTGAACCAACTACATTACTGCACAGGCATAATTTATTTATTAGTCAGTATTTATTAACCATCGATGCATTAACAGAGCCGACTTGGTTACAACAAAAGCAGGGGCTAACCACTCATATTGCCGAAAAAGACAAAAACCTACGTTTGCGCTCACAACGTTTATGGCTTGCAATTGGTAATGGCGATCATCAATTTAATATGCAGCAACGCCTTTTAAACGCTTTAAATACGTTAACACTTGAAGATTTAAAAGCATATGCCCGTAAAATGTTTGCTGCAAATCGCCCAAGATATGAACTTTTAGGTGCTAAAGCGATTAATCAATCAGAGAATCTACCACTTTATTCGCATTCTCTTTGACTCTTACTCGCGCTTGATTTAAATTGTCTTTTGTTAATAAGAAGTAAGACAATGAAAAAAATAAAAATAATAAAACACATTCAATTATTGGTTGTTTTGGCTACAACGTGCCCTGCTAATGCATTTGATTCATCATTTAGTTTGAATTTAAATGCCTTAGTCGTTAGCGTGTTTGCAATAATATCGTTAACTTTAGCGTATTTATTAACAGTTATTCATTCACTTAAACGCGCCCACTCTCAATTACAACGTTCTGAAAAACGTTTAAAAAGCACTGTTGAAGGCAGTGGCGATACGCTATGGGACTGGAATATAAAAACCGGCAAGGTTATTCGTATAAATGATAAATACGTAATGAAAGACAATGAACTCGTAGAGTTTCCACCTAATAAAAGCCTTATCCACCCCCGCGATTTAACCCATGTAGACTATTTATTAAAAAAGCACTTTGCCCAAGAAAGTACTTTTTTTGAAGCGACTTATCGCATCAAAGATAGCTTCGGTAAGTGGCACTGGGTGCTTGACCGTGGAAAAATCATTGAGAAAGACACCAATTTAAGCCCACTAAGAATGACAGGTACACTCAGGGATATATCTCAGTTAAAGTCAACCCAAGAGCGCTTAAACCTTTTTGCAAAATGCGTCGAGTCTTTCACGGATGCACTGGCTATTTATGATAAGAATTTTAAGCTTGTTGATGTTAATCCCAGTTTTTTAACACTATTTGGCGGTGTACGTGAGCAATACCTTCAAAAAGAGTTTCATTTAACCGGCTATGACAAAAGCTATATTGATACAATAAAAAACACGGTGCGAGAACATGAACATATTCAAGAAGAAGTAAAGTTACGTAATAGCGACCATACCTTACTGCCATTTGAAATTTCAATTGATGAAATTAAAAACGATCAACACCAAATAACCAACTATGTGGTGGTTTATTCTGATTTAACCGAGCGAAAAAAAACCGAATCACAACTTAATAACTTATCAAATCGCGATCGCACAACCAGTCTACCCAACCGTAATCTATTTTTTTTAGACTTACAAAAACTCGCAAAGCAACATTCTCACCATGCCTTGCTCGTCTTCGATTTAGATAACTTTAAAAAAATAAATGACTCTTTGGGGCATCAATTAGGCGATAGCTTATTAGCTAAACTTGCTATGCGTTTAAATAAACTCACCCGTGAAAATGACGTGTTTTATCGCCTTGGTGGCGATGAATTTGCACTGGTTATGTCAAATACCAACGATATTCATACTATTACCCGTATGGCTAAACAATTTTTAGCCGCAATAGCCACCCCTTTTAAAATGGCGGGTCATGAGCTTGCAATCACCTCAAGTGTTGGCGTTGTGCTGTTTCCTGAAGATGGAAACACGCCTGAACTACTGCTAAAAAACGCTGATACTGCAATGTATCATGCTAAAAAGAAAGGGAATAGTTACCTATTTTTTAACGACACCATGAACCGCCAAGCGGTTAAACGCTTACAGATTGAAAATCTGATGCGCTTTGGTTTAAAAGAAGATCATTTTGAAGTGTACTACCAGCCTAAAATGAATATTCGCACTGGAAAACTTGCTGGAATGGAAGCGTTGGTGCGCTTTATTACCCCTAAAAAAGGCATAATTAGCCCAGGGGTCTTTATTCCAATCGCCGAAGAAACTGGGCAAATAATTGAAATTGGTGAAGTCGTTTTAAATAAAGCCTGCCGTGATGTAAAACAGTGGCTGGATGATGGTTTATTTAACGCTCGAGTGGCAGTTAACTTATCAGCAAAACAATTTAGCTTACCTGATCTAACTTCGCGGATAGATGTAATTTTACAAAAAAATGAACTACCCTCTTACTTTTTAGAGCTTGAAATCACCGAAGGTACCGTTATGGATGACCCGCAAGAAGCAATTGCTATTATGCGCGCTTTAAGCGCTTGTGGGATACACTTAGCCATGGATGATTTTGGTACTGGGTATTCATCGCTTGCGTATTTAAAACAGTTTCCACTCAATACGCTAAAAATAGATAAAGCCTTTATCGATGATATGAAAACCGAGCGTGGCCGTAATATGGTGGACTCTATTGTTACTATTGCGCATAACCTTGATTTACATGTGGTCGCTGAAGGAGTCGAGCAGGCTGAGCAAATAGGCATACTTGAGAAGCTAAACTGTGAAACATTGCAGGGGTATTACTATTCTAAACCACTCTCAAAAGATGAATTTACTGCATTTTTAACACAACAGCAAAGCAAGTCAAAGCCAAGTTTGATTAGTGCATAACCGCCTCAAATTGACTAAGTTTAAGTCAGTATATAATAAAAAGCCGAGTGACTAAAAAACTCGGCTTGTAATTATAAATCCATGCAGATTACTTATCAGCACGCCCCATAAATTTATGCTCAGCAGTATTAATGCGGATGCGATCACCCGTTGAAATATGCTCTGGCACTTGAATCGTTAAACCGGTTGATAAACGTGCAGGCTTTGAACGCGCGCTGGCTGAAGCACCTTTGATTGAAGGGTCTGTTTCTTCAACGACAAGCTCAACGCTTGAAGGTAAATCTAAACCTACTGGCGCGCCATCAATCACAATAACGTGCACGCCTTGGGTTTCTTCATTAACAAACTGAATTTCTTCCGCTATGACGTTTTTGTTTAAGTTGTACGGCGTGTAGTCTTCGTTATCCATAAACACATACTCGTCACCATCTAGGTACGATAACATGGCTTCACGGCGGGTTAAATCAGCAAGGTTTAACATGTCACTGTCTTTGAAGGTTTCGTCTACTTTGCTACCCGTCACTACATCGTATAAACGCATGCGGTATAAGCTACCACCCGCACGCCCCTGCGGCACTGAGCGTACAATATCTTTTACTACTAATACACGGCCATTAAATTCAATCGCCGTCCCTTTTTTAACATCACTTGCCTTTGGCATCGGTGAATTCCTATTGTTATTTTGATTGCCAGAAACATACCATGAAACTAATTTTGTTCAACAATAAAGTGATATCATTAGCTTATTGTTTCGTATTAACTTACAAATCTGTAATTTAAACTAAAATACGTATTATGTAGTAGTAAAAAACTGCTATTGTTTTCTTATCTAGTATGACCTCAAGGAATGGCTCATGAACCAACAAACTGTACATGCCTATTTAATGAATAAGCCGTTAGTTAAACTTACTCAGCCTTTTGCTAAAGATGTTGATGTTTATAAAGTAAATCATAAAATGTTTGCCACTCTTGCACTTAGCAATGAGGGTGAAACTGACGAAAATGGCGAACCTATATGGTGGCTAAACTTAAAATGCGATCCTGATGAAGCGCAATCATTACGGGATATTTTCCCTGCTGTTATCCCTGGTTATCACATGAACAAACGTTTATGGAATACGGTGATTTTAGATGGCACGGTGCCACAAGGTGAAATAGAGCGTATGATTGACAACTCATTTAATTTGGTGGTCGACAACATGCCTGATAAAGATAAAAAGGCTATTGAAGCGTTATTGTAAAAGTGCCCATCTAATTTATCCTCGAACATGAAAAAACCGCATATTATGCGGCTTTTTTTAGGTTAACTCATACAGTGTTACTCTTTGTGGTCAGCTGTTTCAGCTTGAGTGTCAGTTGATTTATCATCTGCTTGCTCAGCCTTAACTTCATCACTTTTAGCGGCTGTAGTATAAAACTTATCGCCTTTGTCAGCCATAGCAAGCAAAGTATCACACGGTGCAAAAATAGCATTACTGTTAGCCAGAGTAGACATATCAGTGCTTATTTTACCTGCGCCTAATTTATCCATGTAGCTAAACGGGCCACCTAAAAATGGTGGGAAACCAATACCAAAAATAGCACCAATGTCACCATCACGCGGGCTGGCAATAATACCATCATCTAAACAACGAACGGCCTCATTAAGCATTTGCGCGATACAACGCTTGGCAATTTCGTTTTTATTTAAACGTGGTGCTGGGGTTATGCCAAGTAGTTCATAAACGGACTCATCGACCTTTTTGCCTTTTTTGTCGTATTCATAAAAACCACGACCGGTTTTTCGACCAAGGCGCTTTGAATCAATCATACGAGAAAATGCATCCGGGCCTTTAAAACGCTCACCGAGTTCTTTTTCAAGAATTGGCGCAATTTTAGAACCTATATCAATCCCTACTTCATCAAGCAGTGCCAACGGTCCTACCGGAAAACCAAACTCGACTAATGCCGCATCAATTTTCTCGATTGGTTCGCCTGCAAGCATTAAGTTAGCCGCTTCATTCAGGTATGGCGCTAAAATACGGTTTACGTAAAAACCGGCCATGTCTTTTACCACAATTGGCGTTTTACCTTGCTTACGCGCAAAATTAACGACACGGGCAATGGTTTCTTCAGAGGTGCCCTCGTGGGGAATAATTTCTACCAGTGGCATTTTTTCTACTGGTGAAAAATAATGCAAACCAATTACATTTTCAGGACGCGCTGCGTTTGCTGCAATTTGCGAGATAGGTAATGACGAGGTATTACTTGCAAAAATAGTGTTAGCTTGGCAATGCAGCTCTACATCAGCAACCATACCTTGCTTCAGTTCTAAATCTTCAAATACCGCTTCTATCACTAAATCTATGTGTTTAAAACCGCTGTAATCGGTAGTGCCGGTGATACGGTTCATCGTTAACTGCATATCGGCTTTAGACATAATTCGGCGCTTAAGACGCTTATCTAAAATTTTGTAAGTGTAGTGCATGGCATTACTTATGCCCTGCTCTGCCACATCTTTTATACGTACCGGCAATTTAGCTTTAACCGCACTGACATGGGCAATACCTGCGCCCATTAAGCCACCACCTAATACGGCCGTTTTACTAATCGCAGGGGCGTCATCATTACGCCACTCTTTTTTCATTTCTGTGGTTGCAAAGAAAATACCGCGCAGCGCCTTAGACTCATCACTAATTACCAGCGTGGCAAAACCTTCGGCTTCGGTTTTATACGCTTTCATTTCATCAAGCTCGACGCTTGCACGTACCGCTTTGATAATCGCAAGTGGCGCAGGGTAATGACCACCGGTTTTTTTAAGGACGTTTTCTTTGGCTTTTTTAAAGATGAAGTTACGCCCAAACGGGTTTGATTCTAATAACTTACTGATCTTATCAAGTTTAGGCTCTTTGGCTTGTGGCTTTTTCTTAGCAGCAAACTCTTTGGCCACTTTTAACAGTACGCTGTGTGGCACGCAATCATCAAGCACACCGGCTTTTTTAGCTTGCTTAGGACGAATTTGTTTACCGGTTAACATCCATTCAAGGGCTTTTTGAATGCCCACTATTTTAGTTAGGCGCTGCGTACCGCCACCACCAGGTAGTAAACCCAGTTGCACTTCTGGTAAGCCAATTTTGGTTAAATCGCTATCGGTACCTACGCGGTAATCACAGGCTAAAGCAAACTCTAAACCGCCACCAAGCGCTGCGCCATGAATAGCACTGACTGTTGTGTAAGGAAGCGTTTTCATATCAAAAAATGCCTGATGGCATAATTCGCTAATAGCCAATGCGTCTTCACGTTTTTCTACGCTGTCGAGCATTTTCACATCGGCACCGGCAATAAAGTTATCGCTTTTACCACTGATGAACACCATGCCTTTAACTGCATGCTCTTTAGCCTGTGCTAACAATGCTTTTAAATCATCAGCAAAGCTATCTCGCAGGGTGTTCATTTTTTCACCTGGCACATCAATGGTTACCACGGCTATTTTGTTATCATCAACCGTTAAATTAAATACTGACTCTGTCATTACGCACTCTCCAATACAAAGGCTGCACCTAAACCACCCGCAGCACAGGCAGTTGTTAACGCTAAACCACCGCCACGACGTTTAAGCTCGTATAAACTTTGTGTAATTAAACGTGCGCCGGTTGCAGCAAATGGGTGACCATAAGCCAATGAGCCGCCGTTCACGTTAAACTTATCCATGTTAATTTCACCTATGGCTTTATTACGCCCTAGATGCTGTTGTGCAAATTTATCTGATGCAAACATTTTCATATTCGCTAAAGTTTGCGAAGCAAATGCTTCATGCATTTCAATAAGGTCTAAATCGGCTAAGGTTATACCCGCTCTATCAAGCGCGATAGGCGTTGAGTGAGCAGGTCCCATTAGCATGTCTTTTTCTACGCCAATGGCTGAGAACGCAAAACTGCGCACGTAACCTAAAATTTCATAACCCAGCGCTTTTGCTTTGCTTTCGCTCATCATTAATACTGCGGCTGCGCCATCAGTTAATGGGGTGGCATTGGCCGCAGTTACAGAGCCATGTTGACGGTCAAATACCGGTTTAAGCTTAGCGTAACCCTCAACGGTTGAATTTTTACGAATATTATTATCTTCTTCAATAAAGCTTTTATAAGGCGGTAAATGCGCCGTCATTACTTCATCTTTTAACTTACCATCAGCCCACGCTTGAGCAGCTAGTGAGTGAGAGCGGTGCGCTAAGGCATCTTGATCTTCACGGCTAATGTTATGCGTTTTAGCCATTTGCTCAGCAGTTTGCCCCATTGATAAACCCGTTGAATACTCAGCAACCGCTGGCGGTACGGGCAATAAATCTTTTAAACGCAGTTTTGAGAATATTTTTAAACGCTGGCCTAGGGTGCGTGCTTTATTTAAATCAACTAAACTTCCCGCTAATTTTTTACTTACACCAATCGGCAATACAGACGATGAATCGGCACCACCGGCAATACCTACGCTTACAGAGCCTGCCATAATTGATTCAGCAACGTTTGCTATCGCTTGAAAGCTGGTTGCACACGCACGTGATACAGAATACGCATCAACCGACACGGGCATACCCGTACCCAATACAATTTCACGTGCAATATTTGGCGCCTCTGGCATTTGTACTACTTGGCCAAAAACCAGTTGATCGATTTCTGATTTATCGAAGTTTAATCGCTCCAGCATTTCATTAACGACTAATTTACCCATATCCAGTGCTGGCACATGATGAAACGCCGTTGCTTGCTTTGCAAAAGGAGTACGTAAGCCGCTTACAATCGCAATACGGTCGCCTTTTGGTGTTTTAAGTATGTTTTGCTCAGACATTTATTATTTTCTCCCGCTGACAGGTCTGACCTGTATATTTTCTTCGATTCTAAACAACCCGTGTAATAAAGCCAATAGATAAAGGTAAATTAATCATACAGCGCCATTGTAAATCACTACATACGTTATATGAGGGTAATACAATAGGCTTTTTTAGCTGGTTTTACAAAGTTTTATGTTAAGCTAAAAATTCGTTAAGAAATAACGAACTATTTTTAAAAAATCAGTCTAACACTTGAGTTATCCACTTATAAACCTTATAACTAGCTTAGTATTTGTTACCTAACCAATTTAGGTATTATTTAAGCCGACGAGGACAGTCCACTTATTATGGCAGCTAACGCATTTTCACAATTAAAAACGTATTTAGACACCCAAATTATTGGCCAGCCAGCGCTTACTCAAGCACTCTTAATTGCTATTTTGGCCGATGGTCATTTACTCGTTGAAGGCCCTCCGGGGCTTGCAAAAACACGTGCGGTTAATGCCTTGGCAAAAGGTATTGAGGGCTCATTTCAGCGTGTTCAGTTTACCCCAGATTTACTACCCGCCGATGTAACCGGCACCGATATTTATCGCCAACAAACCAGTGAGTTTGTATTTGAAAAAGGCCCTTTGTTTCACAACCTCATTTTAGCGGACGAAATAAATCGTGCGCCGGCAAAAGTTCAATCGGCATTATTAGAAGCCATGGCCGAGCGCCAAATAACGGTAGGCAAAAACACATACCCGCTGAGTGATTTGTTTTTAGTGATGGCGACACAAAACCCGCTGGAGCAAGAAGGCACTTACCCGCTGCCAGAGGCGCAATTAGACCGTTTTTTAATGCATTTAAGTATTAATTACCCGGGTGCTGAGCATGAACTTGATATTTTACGTTTAACCCGTGGGGAAGCACTTAATGATGAAGCTCCAGTGCTTGAGAAAATTTCACAAACCGATTTGTTTGCTGCACGAAAAGCGATTTTAGGCCTGTATTTGGCTGAGCCTCTAGAGCAGTATTTAGTGCAGTTAATTATTGCTACCCGTGAAGGCGCAAACTTAGATGAACAACTTGGTCGTTGGATAGAATACGGAGCCAGCCCTCGTGCCACTATTGCCCTAGATAAATGCGCTCGTGCCAACGCGTGGTTAGACGGCCGTGATTTTGTATCCCCTGACGATATACAAGCGGTAGTACATAATGTATTGCGCCATCGCATTATTCTAAGTTACGAAGCACAAGCCGATGGCATTACTAAAGATCAGGTTATTAGCCGGATTGTTGAACTAGTCGCAGTACCTTAAGTTATGCAAACACATTTTGATCCTCAAGCATGGCTTAAATTAAGCCATAGCCACGGTGTTAATTTATCGCTTAAAGAGCTGATGTATTACAAAGCAAAAGCGCAATTGCTTGAGCTGGCACCGAAAGTTAGAATAAAAAATACCTTAGCGGGGCAATATCTGGCGCCGCATAAAGGCCGTGGCATGGAGTTTGCCGAAGTGCGTCATTATCAACACGGTGACGATATACGCTCTATTGATTGGCGCGTTACCGCGCGCACAGGCGAAACCCACACTAAGCTCTTTCAAGAAGAAAAAGAACGCCCTGTATTTGTGTTTACTGACTTTTCAAACTCTATGCTATTTGGCTCACAATTATTATTAAAGTCGGTGCAAGCGGCACATATTAGCGCCTTAGTTGCGTGGTCGGCGTGTCAACGAGGCGATAGAATTGGCGGTATTGTGTTTAATCAGCACGCGCATTTAGAGCTAAAACCCAGCACCCGTGAAAAAGCAGTATTAAAACTATGCCATAATTTATGCGATGCGCATCAGCAGGCTCTTGAGAACATTGATAAACCGAGTACGAATAATTTTAGCGATAACCTCAAACGTTTAAATCACTTAGCCAAGCCCGGTAGTTTGGTTTATATCGTCTCTGATTTTAACGCTTTGGATGATGCCAGCTTTAAGCAACTTGAATTACTTGCGCGGCACTGTGAGCTAATAGGCTGCCATATTAGTGACCCCTTTGAACATCAATTACCTGCTTTTAAACAAACGGTAACCGTCAGTGCTAATAACCAGCAATTTGCCCTGCCCTTAATGGACAAGAGCTTTAGAGAGCGATTTGCTAAAAATGCCGAGCACGCATTTAGCGCGCGTATTAATCGCTTAACAAAGTCTGGGCTTACCCTATTATCATTCGATGCAGCCACCGCGCTGGAACTGCAATTAGTGAGAAGATAAATCATGCAAACCTCTCCACTTGATAATCTACACGATATTATTGCTCCTACTCAGGTTGACTGGTGGCCACTAGCCCCCGCTTGGTGGGTTGTTATTGTAATTGCTATCTGTTTATTGGGTAGCTTAATTGTCGTAATTTATAAAAACTATCGCGTTAAAAAACCAAAACGTGATGCCATTGCATTAGCCAATCAACAACAATCAGCGCAGCAATTACATATCATTTTAAAGCGTTTAGTGATCACCTATTACGATCCACGTTTAGCCGCACAGTCAACAATGCATTGGTGCAACACATTAAATCAACTTTCAACGATTAGCTTTACAGAAGAGGAAATTTTAAGCCTATATAACGCTAATCAAACACAGGCTGCGCTGAGTGATAAATTTCGCCAAGCTATTAAACAATTTAAACTAAAGGAGCCACTGCATGTTTGAATTTAGCTGGCCATGGCTGTTTTTATTGCTGCCGCTGCCTTTAATATTGTTACTATTAAAACCCACACCAAGTCATGCAACTACTCGTTTACGTATTCCCAGCTTTGCATCACATAATTTAACTAAGCAAAGCATAGCGCCGAGTGCGCGTAAGTTAACTATTATCGAGTGGTTGCTGTGGCTATTATTAGTGAGCGCATCCGCTAACCCAACCTGGTTAGATGAGCCAATATCGCTGCCTAACGAAGGTCGCGATATTATGCTTGCTGTTGATTTATCAGGCTCGATGACCGAACAAGATATGGCTTACAATGGCCAATATGTTGACCGTTTAACTATGGTAAAAGCAGTGCTAAGTAACTTTATAGAGCAGCGCCAAGGCGACAGGCTTGGCCTAATATTGTTTGGTGATACCGCTTTTTTACAAACGCCGCTCACCCGTGACGTAAAAACCGTCAGTAAAATGCTCTCTGAAGCACAAATTGGTTTAGTGGGACGGGCAACGGCTATTGGCGATGCCTTGGGTTTATCAGTTAAACGCTTTGCCAGTAAAAAAGAAAGTAACCGTATTGTAGTGTTACTCACAGATGGACAAAACACTGCGGGTAACTTAAACCCTGAAGATGCGCTGCTACTTGCCCGTGAAGAAGGGATTAAAGTGTACACCATCGGGGTTGGCTCAGATAACCCGCGCGGCTTTAGTTTATTTAATATGGGTTCTGGAGGCAGTAACATAGATGAAAACTTATTGAAAAAAATTGCTGAGCAAACAGGTGGCTTATATTTTAGAGCAAAAGATGTCGCCGGCCTGCAACAGATTTACGCTGAGCTTGATAAGCTTGAACCTATCAGCGCAGATGAACAAACCTTTCGTCCACAAACAGCTTTATTTTATTACCCATTATTACTGGCCATTTTACTCATAAGTGCGATGGCATTGATAAAAACCGCGCGCGCAATGAAGGAGCCAAACTAATGGATTTTGAATTTATTCGTCCTGCTATTTTATGGCTGCTACTCCCTGCATCAGGGTTATTTTTTATTGCCTTACTTAACCATAAAAAAAACCAGTCAGCGCCACTTATTGCGCCACATTTAGCACAATTTGTGATGAGCGAATCAACCAATAAAGCGCATCAGCCGTTGTGGCTAGTAGCGTTATTTTGCGCTTTAGCCATTATTTTTAGTGCCGGCCCAAGCTTTGAAGAGAAACAAGTGCCGGTGTTTCAAAGTAAAAGTGCCCGCGTTATTGTTATGGACATGTCGTACTCCATGTACAGTACCGATATTGCGCCTAATCGCTTAATGCAATCGCGCTTTAAAGCCCTCGATATGATTGAGCTATTTAAAGAAGGCGATACCGCGTTAGTGGCTTATGCAGGCACTGCTTATACAATTTCACCACTGACCAACGACGCTAAAACCCTTGCTAACCTTATTCCTAGTTTGACTCCTGAAATTATGCCAGATAAAGGCTCAAACGTACTTGCAGGCTTAGATATGGCACAAGAGTTACTAAGCCAAGCAGGCTATTTAGATGGTGACATTATTTTAATTACCGATGGAATTGAGCAACAACAGCAAAGTGATATAAGTCGCTTTACCAACAATACTCAATACCGCCTCAATATTTACGGCATTGGCACCGCCCAAGGAGCACCAATAAAGCTGCCTGAAGGTGGTTTTTTAAAAGATACTTACGGCCAAATTGTGGTGCCCACCCTCAATGCGCCTTTACTTGAAGGGCTTGCAAAAAATAGCGGTGGTCAATACGCCAATTACCAACCCAGCAATAGCGATATTGCCGTTTTTTCACCACAAGCAAACAGTGAGGTGCTAAAAAGTGAAAAACCCAATTTAGCGCTATGGCGAATCGACGCTGGCATTTATGGCTTACTCATTTTACTGCCACTGGCTTTATATTTATTTAGACGCTCTGCGTTTGTTGGCGCCGTGTTATTGCTCAGCTTTTTATCCCAACAAAATGCACATGCAGCAGAGCTACCCGCGCTGTTTAAAAACACCGATCAACGGGCACTCGCGGCTTATAACAACAAAGAGTATCAACAAGCTGCGCAAGCGCAGTCAAGTGCGCTCAAAGGTGCCGCGCTTTATCAACAAGGACAATTTGATGCTGCACTTCGTGAGTTTAGCCAAGATAAGTCAGCAACCGGTTATTATAATTACGGTAATGCCTTGGCTAAAGCTGGGCAATTAAAAGAGGCAGCCGAGGCGTATAAACAGGCTCTAGCTCTTCAGCCAGATTTAACCCAAGCAGCAGATAATCAAGCGCTTGTTGAGCAGTTATTGAATCAACAGCAAGAACAACAAAATCAGCAAGGTAATGATTCGCAAAATAAAGATGAGCAAAGTCAAAATGATGCAGATCAATCAAAACAAGATCAGCAAAAAAATGGCGAGCAAAACAGCGCTGATAAAAGTAAAGACGACAGCCAAAATGGCAATGAGCAGCAATCTGATGATCAGTCAAAAAATCAACAAGACCAATCTGATAAACAATCAGATGATAAAAATGAACCCGATATGCAAGCTCAATCACAAAACCAACAAAATGAGAATAAAGACGAGAATGAACCGCAGCAAGACGAGCCGCAAAATCAACCGAATGAAATGAGTGAGCAGCCGCCCTCTGCTGAGCAAAAACAGCAGGCACAGCAACAAGCTATGCAGGCACAAGCCGCTGAACTCACCAATGAAGAAAAAGAGAAAGCACAGCAACTAAATCAATTATTAAGAAAAGTGCCCGACGATCCCGCTATTTTATTAAGAAACAAAATGCAATTAGAAGCCCAAAAAAGACAATATCAACGCCGTCCAACAGGAGTAGAAAAATCATGGTAATGCGATTATTTTGCTGTTTATTGCTATTAACTGCCATGCCATTAATGGCCGCCACCACCCTAGAGGCAAGCGTTGATAAAAACCCCGTACTGGCGGGTGAATTTTTTATGCTTAATATTAGCGTTGATGATTCAATCAAAGGGCAACAACCCGACACCTCAGCGTTATTAAAAGATTTTGTGGTCGGCCCTATGAGCTTAAGTAGCCGCACTAACATTATTAATGGCAGTATAAAAAAGCAAACCTCGTGGTCTGTTAAGCTCATGACTCGTAAAGCAGGCGAATATACCATCCCCAGTTTTAATGTCGCGGGGCTAAGCTCACAGCCAATTAGTTTATCGGTTAAAGAGCGTAGCAGCGATGCGGGCAAAAATAACGATATATTTTTAAAAACTTCGCTTTCAAATAACAGCTTATTTGTGCAAGAAGCGGGGGTTTACACTATAAAGCTTTACCTAGCTAAAGAGCTACTTGATGGCAGTTTGAGTACGCCAAGTATGGAAGATGCGCAACTCACTCAGCTTGGAAAACAGAGCGAAGAGTATGAACTGGTTAACGGTAAGCGTTATTTAGTGATCACCCGTAATTATTTAATTCAACCACAAAAAAGTGGCGACTTCACTATTGAAGGCCCTGTTTTTCAAGGGCGTGTTCAGCAAAACTATCGCCAGTTGGAAGTCTCTGCACTGGGTAATAAGCAGCAAATTAGCATCAAACCAATTCCTGAAAACTACCAAGGGAACTGGTTACCCAGTGAATTGGTGAGCTTAACTGAACAATGGCAGCCTGACGATAATACCGTTGAAGCCGGTACGCCCATAACACGTACTATTATGCTCACTGCTTTAGGAGTGACTAAAGAGCAGCTACCCGAAATTGATATGCCTACTATTAATGGTATTCGTAGCTACCCCGATGAAAAAGAAACCAATAATGCGGTACGCGATGGCCGTATCGTATCACAGCAAACTGCCTCATATGCACTACTGCCACAAACACCTGGCACCTATACATTACCTGAAATCACCTTGCCTTGGTATAACACCAAAATCAATCGGATCAGTGTCGCCACCTTACCTGAACGCACTATTACTGTAACACCGAGTACCACAGCGCCAGTTCAAACGCTTAATACGCCAACTGAAAACAACCTAAATAACACTATGGCAGAGTCAACGGAGCAAACTGTTAAAGTAGCGCAGCCAGCTGCCACACCACTGTGGCTCATTATTGTGGCCGCGCTTGGTTATGTTTTATGGGTTACCACAATGATTTTTTATACTGTTAAACGCCCCGCTAAAGAGGCGCAACAGGCGGCTCAAACAAATAATAAATCGAATCAGCCGGCCCATTTAAAAACACTGTTGATATTAGCTAAAAGCAATGATACAAAAGCATTTTATGATGCACTTAATCAGTATGCGCTAACCCATACAGACAAAAAGGTGGGGGCTCTAACCCATTTATGTACGATAATAAACAACCCAGAACTAACTGCACAGATAACTAAACTCCAAGCACAATTGTATAGTAACCAACAAGCTAATGCCGATTTAACAGCGATTGTTAGAGGCTTAAAAGAACACCAATCGCTTACAGCTAAGTCATCCTCATCAGCATTAAAGGAACTGTATTGTTAATATAAGCCGCATCAGTTTTTTAACTTTTATTAAAAAATGCTAGGGTCTGTTGACCTTTGCGGATTATAATTTGTTCAAACTAGGGGCGGTTTAATCGCGGCGCGAGGTTTGTAACCTAGTGGGCTAAGTAAAAACCGAGCAACAAAGAGTAAATCGCCCCTAGGCAGAACCCGAAGGGCAGCGCCTGTTTGGTATTGATGCTGCGTTATCGCCTATTTATGGGGAACAACCACACCACATAGGCGCTGCCTTGCCTAAATACCAAACAGACTGCTGCAAATTTAACCTTAAAAGGTCAACAGACCCTAGTGCTTGGAAATAAAAAATCGAATGGGCGGGTCTTACTAAATATGGCAGAAAAACAACAACGCTACGAAGCCCTAGTTCACATTTATCATAAAGAACTCTATCGCTTTGCATACTGGTTATGTAACGACCCGCACATAGCGGACGACTTAGTACAAGAAACTTTTTTACGTGCTTGGCGTTCACTCGACTCGTTGCTCGATCAAAAAGCCGCTAAGCCATGGTTGCTAACAATTTTAAGACGTGAAAATGCAAGGCGCTTTGAGCGTAAGCAATTTTATTACAGTGATGTAGATAACGACACGCTAGTGGATCGCACCAGTCACAGCTTAGACGATAAAATGGAGCAAACCGTTATTCAACGGCAAATTTCTTTGTTGGCCGATGAATACAAAGAGCCCCTGTTACTACAAGTGGTTATGGGCTGCAGTGGCGATGAAATTGCAGACATACTCGATTTAAACAAAAATACCGTGATGACACGTTTGTTTCGAGCAAAAAATCAACTTAAAGAGGCATTAAGCCGTGATGATGAACAACTTAAAGGGGCATCAAAATAATGGATGAACTTGAGTTTCGTCGCCGTACGATTGCACAGCCAAACGAGCTAGACACACAGTTACTAGAATTTGCAAACAGCAACCCCGACAGACAACAGTTTTTAAATGAAAGCAAAGCATTTGATAAGCAACTCAATGATGCACTTGATATCCCTGTGCCTGACAATCTTGCTGAGCAAATTATTTTAAACACGTCGTTAAAAGAAAAAACGCAGAAAGATGAACCTAAATCAAATAGTAGTCTCATTCAATCGCGCTCATGGTTTAAGTTTGACCGATTACATTTAGCTTTAGCAGCCTCATTTGTGATTGCCGTGAGTGCGTTTATGTTTAGCTCAGAGCACACTATTAATAACTCTGCTGGCGAACATGCGTTAGCGCATGTTTATCGTGAAATATACGCGTTAGATAAAACCCAGCCGATTAGCATTGAAGCTGTTAATGAAAAGCTCGCTTTGCTTGGCGCTCAACTCGATGATTTACCAGGGAAAGTCACTTACGTTAACTTTTGCGATTTTCAAGGCGAAAAAGGTATTCATTTAGTGTTTGAATCAGACTTTGGCCTCATGACAGTGTTTATTGTACCTAGCGATAACAAAGTCTTTGAAATAGGCTCTGATGATTTTAGTGACTCGCGTTATGCTGGTCATATAAATCGAACAAAGCAAGCTGATACCCTGCTCATTGCAAACCTTGGCTCGCCAGTTAATATGTACAACGAGCGTATTGCCGGCGCTATTCGCTGGCTGTAAGTGTTTTGCAAGCAATAAAAAACCGCACTTAGGTGCGGTTTTTTATTGCGAATAAACTAGGGTCTGTTTACCTTTCAAGGTTAAATTTGCAGCAGCCTGTTTGGTATTTAGGCAAGGCAGAGCCCATGTGGTGTGGTTATTCCCCATAAATAGGCGATAACGCAGCATCAATGCCAAACAGGCGCTGCCCGAAGGGTTCTGCCTAGGGGCGATTAACTCTTTGTTGCTCGGCTTTTACTTAGCCCACTAGGTTACAAACCTCGCGCCGCGATTAAATCGCCCCTAGTTTGAACAAATTTTAATCCGCAAAGGTAAACAGACCCTAGGTGATTATTTACTACTTACACACATCAGCTACAGCGTTGGCAAAGTAGTCAACATTTGCTTGGCTAATACCTGCTACGTTCACACGGCTAGAACCCACAATATAGATACCATATTCTTTTTGCAGCCGTTCTATTTGCGCTTTATTAATGCCTAAAAAAGAAAACATACCGTGTTGGCGATCAATAAACGAGAAATCTTGCGCGATATTTTTCGCAGCTAAGCTGTCTTTTATTAAAGTACGAAGACCGTTAATACGGTTACGCATTTCATCAAGCTCACTGTGCCATAGCTGTGTAAGCTCTGCGCTACTTAAAATAGTGTTCACAATATCTGCACCGTGCGCGGGGGGCATAGAATAAATACTACGTACCACACTTAACATAACTGAGTTAGAAATATCTGCGGTTGCGCTATCTTTTGCCATAATTGAACAGGCACCAATACGCTCACGGTATAAACCAAAGTTTTTAGAACATGATGAACAAATGATCAACTCTTCAACCGCTTTGGCTAAAATACGTAAACCGTTAGCATCTTCTTCTAAAGAAGAACCAAAGCCTTGATACGCAATATCAATTAATGGCGTAAAGCCGACATCTTTAGCAAGTTCAGCAATGGTGTTCCATTGTGCTTCGTTTAAGTCCATTCCGCTTGGGTTATGACAACATGCATGTAACAAAACCACATCGCCTTTAGGCACTTGCGTCAGGGTTTCAACCATTTCATCGAACAATAAATCTTTGTTTTCATAATCATAGTACGGGTATTCTTTAACCGTTAATCCCGCAGCTTCAAATAAGCTTATGTGATTTGCCCAGGTTGGATTAGTTACCCACACCGTCGCATTTGGGTTACAACGTACAATAAATTCTGCTGCAACTCGCAGTGCACCAGTGCCACCTGGCGCTTGTGCAGTACGAACACGATTAGCTAGTAATGCTGGGTGTTCACCTAGTAACAGGTTTTCCATTTTTTGACAGTAGTCTAAGTTACCAGCAAGCCCAATATACGATTTACTCATTTCGTTTTCGAGGCGAAATGCTTCAGCTTTTTTAACTGCTTTCAATACAGGAGTATTGCCCTGCTCGTCTTTGTATACACCAACCCCTAAGTCAATCTTATTTGGGTTAGTATCTTGTTTATAGGCTGCCATAAGGCCAAGAATAGGATCTGTTGGTAATGGTTTTAATACTGAGAACATTGACTATCTCTTCGTTATTTAGGGGTTGGCTTATACCTAAGCTTAACATAAAAACTGACTAGATTGACCAGTGATATTTACACTAAAAAGTGAGGAATTTTAATGCAACATGCAATTAATAATGCAAGCGTTGCATTATCAAAAAAATCAGTGTTAAAGGCTTCGCCATCGACAATGCCAATACAGTGTTGTTGCGTGTTAAATAGCGGTAAACAGGCCTCAGCTTTAACCTTAGGGTCGCAGGTATAGTACTCCCCCCCTGCCGCTAGGTATTGCTCAACATTGTTAATCACTCGCCCTTTACCACTGAGTGCCACTTGCACATTATTACTGCCAGTGGCAAATTCAGCTGTCAGCGGAAATAATGGGCGGCTCGGCGCACCAAAATAAGCCAGTTTCAATAACTGCTCGCCTTCGTTGGTGGGGGTATTTTGATAAATGCCATACCAATCAAGCTGAGTGTTTTCAGTAACGTAGTCAACAATTAACTGCAGTTGCGCAAGCTTTGCTGTTGTTTGGGTATTTTGGCTAACGTAGTCGTTTAAATTAAACGGCTCATCTTGCAAGTGGCCAAATAAACTACATGCCCCTCCCTCACCTAATTCAGGAATGTGATACTGCCAACGCACAGCCGGTGCAGCATTGCTATTTAAGTACTGCTCAAGCTTTTCTAGCTCAGCGTTAATTAACTGTTGCTCTACATTAAGCTGAGCTTGCTTTAAATAAGAATTAACCATTTGGCCATCCAAACATCTATAATGCCAAGATAGTAGCATGGATATTTTTATAGTGCTAGCCAATTTAAAGCGCTTTTTAAAACACAAAAATTACGCCTTTGCGCCACAAGTTTGGTATTATTTATCACAATATTAGCTTCAATCTTAAATAGGTTAACTATGAGTGATAGTCACTTAGTGTATTCAACAACCACGGGACGAATTGACCAGCCCAAGCCAGAAAAAGAGCTGGATGTAAAACTATTTAAAGACGGCTCTATTCGCATAGAGCGCCAAACTAAAGGGCGAAAAGGCAAAGGTGTCATGCTCGTCGTCGGATTAGATCCACAACAACACGATTTAAAAAAATTAGCAAAAACAATAAAAAGTAAGATGGGTCAAGGTGGCGCAGTAAAAGAAGGAGTTATTGAAGTACAAGGTGATGATCGCGATAAACTAAAAGCGATTTTAGAAGGATTAACATTTAAAGTAAAAATTGCGGGTGGTTAACCCGCATTTTAGTTTATCCTTTAAGCTGCGCTAACTGCTCGAATAACGCAGGAATATCAGACTCGGCAATAGGTTTACTAAAATAATAACCCTGAACAATAAAACAATTATTATTCTTTAAAAACTCAATTTGCTCTATCGTTTCAACACCTTCAGCGACTACGTTCAATTTTAGCTTTTGTGCCATCGCAATAATTGCAGCGGTGATCTCCATATCATTTTCATCCTCTGGAATATCTTTAACAAACGAGCGGTCAATTTTTAAAATATCGACAGGGAAACGCTTTAGATAACTCAGCGAAGAATAGCCGGTACCAAAATCATCAATAGAGATTGAAATACCCAGTCTTTTTAATTGATGTAGCTGCTCTATGGCTGCCTCAACATTCCCCATCAGCATACTTTCGGTGAGCTCTAGGTGCAGGCTTTTAGCGTTAATTTGTGTCTCTTTGATTATTTTTTTCAGCATAGGCACTAAGCTTGCGTCTTTAAATTGTCTTGCTGAGAGATTTATCGACATATTACTCGCTCGCCCTTGCTGTTCTAATCGCTGAGTAAACTCACATGCTTGCAGTAATACCCATTCGCCAAGCTCCACAATTAAACCGGTTGCCTCGGCGATAGGAATAAACTTAGTGGGCGAAATAAACCCTTGGGTAGGATGAAACCAACGCAGCAATGCCTCATAACCTACAACACTGTTATCGCGACAATCAACTTGTGGCTGATAATGCAAGGTTAGTCGTTTTTCTTTTATAGCCTGGCGTAACTCATTTTCTAAAAATAGCCTTTCATTCGCCGCTGCATCAAGATCTTGGCTGTAAAAATGGTACGTATTGCGGCCTTTGGCTTTTGCTTCATACATGGCTAAATCAGCATGCTTTAATAATTGATCTTCCTCTAAACTATCAAAAGGCGCTAGGGTAATACCAATACTGGCACTGATAATTACTTCATTACTGCCTAATTTTATCGGCTGATTTAAGGTTTTTTGAATAGTATTTGCCACTTCAGATGCTTCTTGTTGATGCTCTATACCACTTAAGAGAACGGCAAACTCATCACCACCTAAACGCGCGATGGTATCTTCTGCTCGCAAGCGAAATTTTAACCGATTAGCAACTTCAACCAATAACTGATCGCCAGCATCGTGCCCTAGGGTATCGTTTATACGTTTAAATTCATCCAGATCAAAATAAAACAATGCAAATGAATAACGCCCTCTTTCGGCTAGTGCCATCGACTTTCTAAGCTGCATTCTAAAAAAGGTACGATTAGCAAGCCCTGTTAGGGTATCAAAGTAAGCCAGCTGCTCCATCTTTCGCTGACTTTCTTTAACAAATGAAATATCTTGCGCCGATGCAACGTAACTGGTAATTTTTCCACCGTCTTCACGAATAGGGGATACACTCAACGATACCCATATTGGCGACTTATTTTGTACTTCAATCAGTGTATCTCCTCGCCAGTAATTGCGGTTACGCAAATCAAGATCGATATCCTCTACTAATATTGTCATTTCATTAGCAATAATGGTGAGTAATGGCTGGCAAAGAAAATCATTTTCAGCAAAGTCTGTCATCTCTAACATTTTGGGGTTAACGTACTCAATCACAAAATTTTCATCTGTTATAACCACGCCAGTGCCTGAAAAAGCAACCGCTTTAGATAAACGATTTGCTGCTTTCTCTGCAATTTCTTTTTCTATTATACGCTGATTTAAACCATCGATGAGTTTGCGAATTTCAATGGTCATATCTTTAAATGAGCCATTGAGTGTGCCAATTTCATCTTTATTTTCTTTTGGAAAATCAATTTCTAACTGGCCTTTACCAAAGTGGGTAACGGCATAAACGAGTGAATGCAAGCGTCTTAATACCAGTTGGTATAATGCTTGGTGTAATAGCAAGGCCACCAATATGGCATACAAAATAAACAAACCAAAAAATTTAACTTTTAAATCTTTAAGTGCTGATAACGTGGAAGAGCGCTTTTTATATACGCCAACATACCAATTTACACCGGCTACTTTATGAATATTTATAATATACTCTTCATCATTTAATGAAAATGAATCGGCGTATTCCGGTAATTGTATTTGGGTAGTATTGTCTATAATCTGTTTTAGCTCAGCAGAGAGAAAATCACCCGCTAACAGCTTTTTATTTTCCTCACCGTATTGTTGATAACTGTCAGGCCCTATATCTGGGTGTGCCAGTATCTGGCCTTGTTCATCAAACACCACTAGGTGTTTTTCTTTTCCACCTACGGGTAATTGCGTTATAAGTGACTCAAGTAAAATATCACTGCCTGTCACCCCTAAAAACTCATCATTTTTATATATAGGTACAATTAAGCTTATGACCCACTTATTCCAAATGTCATCATAATAAACTTTCGACCAAAGTGGCTCACGCTGCGGATTAGTCAGCGATTTAGCATAGTTGAAACTATCGCTTTGGTTAAAAATATAATTGCTGGGCACATTGAGCGCCCAATTTGGAGGAGCAACGCGAATGAAATTGTCTTTTGTGATCAGGTAAAAATTATAGAAATCTTGTATTAGTGTTGGCGCAATTACTTTCCAAAGAGATTCTGAATCTGCAATTAACTGATTATAAAAAGGAGAAAGGGCCTGTTTAGGCATAAATGCACCCGAGAGTCCATCAACCGATACACTGCGCACTGAACCGTCAGTAGTCACCTGCATGGTGGGGGGCGTGTTATTTTTAAATAATAGTTGCCCCTCAAATAGCTGCTCGCTAACCACAATATTAGCCTGCTCTGCTATTTTAACCTTCGTTGCTATAAAATTATTAAATTGCTTTATTAATAATTGATTCGACTGCTTTAATATTTCATGATCTTCAAAAACCAGTTGTTTTTCTTCAGATTTAAGCATTAGCGCAGCGGCACAAATTCCAGCCACTAAACAAATGCCAGAGATTAATAATGATAACTTTACACTAAGTGAGTTTATTCCAAATCGAGATGGAGGGCGTCGATACACAAAGGACCAACCTTATTAATAATTATTATTTTTGTTTATCGTAGAAATATACCAGATCTTAAATCATTATTATAAATTATTTGTAAAGTTTTAAAAAAACACTATGTTTTGTATATATATCAGGTAAAGAACCTATTTAATGTAAGTGCTTGTTGACATTACGGGTGACACTTCATACATTAAAGACATGCAAATAAATGACTCACAAATCTTTTTCTCTTTTTTTAGCTTCTTTATTTAGAAGAGGCTGCTCTGTTTGTGAGATAAAATCAATCGAATAGTAAAGCCTCCCAACTGGGAGGCTTTTTTGTTTACGCTGTTAAACACAGTGATATTTTTGGAATGAGGAAAACCAAATGAGTAACGATGTTTTAGACACGCTTAGGCGCGATATAAATGAAATTGATTCAGACCTACTGGTGTTATTAGCAAAACGGCGGCGTATTAGCCACGGTGTTGTAGAGTATAAAATAGCCAACAACAAACCTATTCGGGATGAAGCGCGTGAACTTGCTTTACTCGAAAAACTCATCGGCTATGGTAAATCACTAGGCTTAGATGCCTATTACGTTAACAATGTTTTTCAAACTATTTTAGAAGACTCAGTATTACATCAACAAGCTATGCTGCAAAAAACCCTCAACCCTGATGCGCTAAGTGAAACTCATCGGGTAACCTACTTAGGCGGACAAGGCTCTTACAGTCAACTTGCGTGTCATAAATACTTTAGCCGCCGACCAGGCAAGTTAATTGAAATAGGTTGCAGCTCTTTTGATGAGATCACTGGTAAAGTTGAAAATGGCCAAGCCGACTTTGGCTTGTTGCCGATTGAAAATACTAGCTCAGGCAGTATTAATGAAGTATTTGATTTACTCCAACATGCACAAGTCTCTATTGTCGGTGAAGTCACTCACAGCGTAGAGCATTGTTTATTAGCCACTCCAAACACAGCGCTTAGCCAATTAACTAAAGTATTTGCTCATCCACAACCATTTGCTCAATGTAGCCGTTTTTTGCAAGGGCTTGGCGAATTACAACACGAAACCTGTGATTCAACATCAAGCGCATTAAAATCAGCACTTGAAACACCAAACAGTGCTGCTATTGGCTCTGCACAAGCAGGTAAAAATGTTGGCCTAGAAGTGATTAAATCCAATCTTGCAAACCAAAAAGAAAACCACAGTCGTTTCATTGTTGTTGCACGAAAACCTTTGCACGTATCTAAACAGATCCCGACTAAAACCAGTTTAATTATGGCAACTAAGCAACAAGCAGGCTCACTCGCTGATGCGCTGATGATTTTTAAGCAGCATAATATAAACTTAGTAAAATTAGAATCTCGCCCTGTACCAGGAAACCCATGGGAGGAAGTATTTTATGTGGATTTAGAAGCTAACCTTGCTGATAATCAAGTAAAGCATGCGTTAGATGAGCTTAAAGAGCACACTCAATACGTGCGCGTATTAGGTTGTTATCAAAGCGAATCACTGCAAGCAGTGAGCGTAGAAAGTTAGCCCACACTAGTATTAAAAAAGGGCCTGCGAGCCCTTTATAGTTTTAATTAATCGAGTACTTTCGCATCATTTGCTTTATTTAATAAACTGCGACTTTGTGTTAAAAAGTGCGCTGTAGAATCAGAAAAATAGGCTTTTGCATCAGCAAATGCATCGATTAAGGCAGGCTTATCGCCTGCTTTTAGCTTTTGCAGTGTCTCTGAGAACAATGACTGATACTGCGCTAATAAGCTTTCTACATTATTAAATTGTGCCAGCATAATATCGGTGTATAGCTCTGGAGATTGTGCAAATAGACGACCGACCATCATCAGCTCTAACTGGTAAATAGGTGATGAGCAACTACGCAGCTCTGCGAGTGTGTGTCCTTGTTTTGCTAAAAACTGGCCATAAACAAAGGTGGTTAGATGGCGCATTACCTGAATAATTTGCATTGCCTCGTCATGCTTTTTAGCATCAAGTTCTACTAACTGACAGCCCCAAATTTGCAGCTGCTTTAATAAACCTTGCGCCACTTCAGGGTTACGTCCTTCACATACCACCACGGTTTGCTTTACCCAATGAGAAATATCAGGACCAAACATGGGGTGTAAGCCAACAACGGCGCCATTGTGAACTTTTTTGAGCACATTTAACGGCGCTTGTTTAACCGAGGTAATATCAACCAGCAAACAGTCTTCATCAAGTTTAGGTAACGCGTTTACCACCGTTTCAAGGGCATTAATTGGCACACTGATCATCACCAGTTTTGCACCTTTTAGAATATCTGCGGCCTGAGCTTGCTGAGCCTTATCTAAAATTTTAACCTCGTAACCAGAGCGCTGGAATTGCTTTGCAAATAGCTGCCCCATCGCCCCCTCACCACCAACAATAACAATTGGAGAGAGTTGTGGGGCGACACAGGCTAATTTTGCTTGTTGATTTTGGTAGGCTTCACGCATCATGCGCCTGAGAATATCTTCGACTAAATCGGGGTTAACGCCTTGATTAATTGCTTCTTGGCGTCGTGCAGCTAATAAATCAGCTTCTCTATCGGGTGCATGTAGTGGCGCACCCGTTTGTTGTTTTATTGCACCAATTTTTTGAGTAATACTGTTGCGCTTTGCAAGTAAGGCAACTAACTGTGCGTCGCACTCATCTATAGCTGTTCTTAGCTGCGCTAAATCGCTTATCTCTGCCACGTTCTCATTCCATCCAAAAAAGCAAAATCGTAAATTAATACTTACAAAAAAGTAAACTAATCAATACGATAATACTAACAGGATACGTTTGGGGTTAAAAGGCTAATTAGTGAAAAAATCAGTATGGGTAATACAACTAATGAGGAGAAAGGTTAAATACAAAAGTGGCTAGAAGCCACTTTTATTAAAGCGCGCCTTTGCTTTAATATTCCAATGCCATAGTCGCGAGCGACATAACACTTTCAAATGATTCTGCACCGGCGATAAATAGGCCATTATGGCAAAACATAGCATCATCTATACCGGTCACGGCTTGAAACTCACTATCAGATAACCCAGCCCACGGTGCAGGTAACGGTTTTCTGTCTTCAAACGAGCCTAGCTCTGCAGGCACCGTTTGCACTATCCACTGACCAGAATGAGACGGGTAAACAACATATAACGCCTCTTTAGATAAGCTATGGACGGTTTTTTTCCACGGTGTATAGCGCTCTAGCACGATTAAACGTGGATCGTCTGCTTGTTTAATTGCTTGAGCAACACTCTTTTTAGCATTTAAACCACCCCGGGCAGAAGCCACAAAACGAATCAGTAAAGTGTGCGCAAACTCGACCGCTTGCTCAAAAGCAGCATCAAAATCACTTTCCTCTTCCCATGTTGGGTTAAACATGGAAATGGTTTGGCTTAAACTAATGCCTGTGGCAACCCCTTCAACATGACCACAATCTATGGCATCAATAGTAGAAACAAGGCCCCCGTCTACCGCATTCGCCACATCTTGATTATCATCACATATTGCTAAACCATATTTTTTCCACACCAAGCCAAATGATGAAAAAGGAATCCCATTTTCGCGAGCACCCGCACCGCCGCGCTGATGGTGATCAAATCGGTCAGTTTGCGGGTCATATTGACCGCCAACATCAATAACCACATCGGCGTCATTAATAATTGCATTATCACGTGTGCGGATCAGGGTAAAAGAAGGGAAAATAATTTTCAGTGCAGCGATACTAAAAACGTCATCTGCATGAAAATTACCATTGTGGGTTACTATCGTTTTATCATTCATTTTTTATATCATTTTTTGCAAGAAGTGAGAAGATATTATGCTTTGAAGTGAACCACACTTTAACGCATGCAGGTTAAGGTGTGTATTGGTTTTTTAATGTAGCAATATAAAAACCGTAATAGCATTAAAACCAAAACGGGTTGCAACCTAAAGGTTGCAACCCGTTTTTTTGCGTTGATAAAAAACGCGTATTAGTTAAGTTTTTCTCTAATACGTGCAGATTTACCAGAACGCTCACGTAGGTAGTAAAGCTTAGCACGACGAACTGCACCGCGACGCTTAACTGTTACGCTATCAATAAGAGGGCTGTGCGTTTGGAATACACGCTCAACACCTTCACCGTTCGAAATTTTACGAACTGTAAATGCTGAGTGAAGACCACGATTACGCTTAGCGATTACAACACCTTCAAAGGCCTGTAGACGCTCTTTAGCACCTTCTTTTACTTTTACCTGTACAACTACTGTATCACCAGCGCCGAATGCAGGTACGTCTGTTTTAAGCTGCTCTTCTTCAAGCGCTTTAATAATATTTTGGTTTACTTTTGCCATTATGTTTCTCACTTTCCTAGGTGTAACTGTCTTCTAGCCACAAGCTTTTTGGTACTCTTGCTGAAATTTCGCGAGTAATACCGCTTGCTCCTCAGTCAGAGCTAGGTTATGCAACAAGTCAGGACGGCGAAGCCAAGTTCTGCCTAATGACTGCATAAGCCGCCATTTAGCTATCTCTTGATGGTTTCCGCTGAGTAATACAGCAGGCACCTGTTTGTCGTCCAATGTTTCTGGCCGTGTATAGTGAGGACAATCTAGCAAGCCATTAGAAAATGAATCTTGCTCTGCTGACTGGTTGTGTCCTAACACCCCAGGCACTAATCGCGCTACTGCGTCAATTAATGTCATGGCGGGTAGTTCACCCCCACTCAAAATAAAATCGCCAATTGACCATTCTTCGTCAACGTACGACTCTATTATTCTCTCATCTATACCTTCATAACGACCGGCTATTAAAATTAGTTTTTCAGAGTTTGCGAGTTCGCAAGCCCCTTGCTGATCTAATTTGCGCCCTTGTGGCGACATATAAATTACTTTTGCACCATCACCTGCCGCCTGTTTGGCGTCAAGAATGGCTTGTTTCAATGGTTCAACCATCATCAACATGCCTGGCCCGCCCCCATAAGGACGATCATCTACGGTTCTATGCTTATCAGTTGCATAATCACGTGGATTGAAGCAGTTAAAATCGATTAAGCCCTTTTTAACAGCACGACCGGTTACACCTTGCATTGTAATAGCATCAAACATATCAGGGAAAAGGCTAATAACCCCTACCCACAACGAATTTGTTTGACTCATTAAAAGCTTGGATCCCAATCGACAGTAATCTCTCGCACATCATGTTTAACTTCTTGAATAACTGAATCAGTTAAAAAAGGAATTAAACGCTCTGTTTGACCAAATGCATCTTTACTGTTTGCTTTTACAACCAGTACGTCATTTGAGCCTGTCTCCATCAAGTCATCAACAATGCCTAAATCATAACCTTTATCAGTTACAACCGACATGCCAATGAGATCTCGCCAATAGAATTCACCTTGCGGTAATTCGGGTAGTTGCGCTGAATCAACAGAAACTTCTACATTGGTATAAACCATTGCTTGGTCTCTATCGTTTACTTGCGCAAATTTAGCGATAAAGCCTTTGTTGTGGCGACGCCAGTCGACCACTTCTAAGGATTGCCATTTACCTTGCTGCCCTATCAACCACGGGCTGAATTCGAAGATCCCTTGGGGATCATCAGTAAATGAATGCACCTTAAGCCAGCCCTTTATACCATATGGGGCGCCGAGCTTTCCTACGACAATGATTGATGAGGTGTTCTCTTGACTCATGGTTACACTTACGCCTATTAAGCCGCTTTACGAGCGTCTTTAACTAATTTAGCTACACGATCTGAAAGACCTGCGCCTTGACCTAACCAGTGTTCAACACGTGGAAGATCTAAACGAAGTTTTTCTTCTTGACCTGAAGCGATAGGGTTAAAGAAACCTACTTTCTCGATGAAGCGACCGTCACGCGAGAAACGGCTATCCGCAACCACAATTTGATAGAAAGGGCGTTTTTTAGCGCCACCACGTTGCAAACGAATAGTTACCATACCGTCCTCTAAATAGATTGACTGTTTTCATTAATAAGATTTACTCCCCAGTATGGGGAGCCGGTGAATTGTACGAGTTTTTAGCAACAATGCAAGTAAGAAGTGATGCAAAAAGCCAGTTAAGTAGATTAAACCGTGATCCAAGATAAAAAAGCACATGAATGAACTATTATGTGCATAGTTTATTCAATAATAAACAGACTTTTTGCCTGCTTATTGATTGCTTTTTATCTCAGATTAAAGATATTGAAGCTTCAATTATTAAAATTTCGGGCCACCGCCACCCATCATTCCAGGTGGTAGCATGCCTTTCATGCCACGCATCATTTTTTGCATGCCGCCTTTACCTTTCATCTTTTTCATCATTTTTTGCATTTGCGTAAATTGCTTGAGCAACTTATTGATCTCTTGTACTTGTGTACCAGAACCCGCTGCAATACGCTTTTTACGTGACCCTTTAATAATTTCTGGACGGGCGCGTTCTTGTTTTGTCATCGAACTTATTATTGCTTCCATTTGTATAAAGGTTTTATCACCCATTTGACCCTTTACCGCATCAGGTAGGTTAGACATGCCGGGTAACTTATCAAGCATCGACATCATACCGCCCATGTTTTTCATTTGCTTTAATTGTTCTGCAAAGTCATCCAGGGTAAAACCATTTCCCTTAAATACTTTTTCAGCAACCTTGGCCGCCTTTTCTTTATCCACTTTCATTTCGACTTCTTCGATTAATGAAAGTACATCACCCATGCCTAAAATACGTGAGGCAATACGATCAGGATGAAAAGGCTCCAGCGCATCGGTACGCTCACCCACACCCATAAATTTAATTGGTTTACCGGTTATATGACGAATAGATAGTGCCGCACCACCGCGTGCATCACCATCGGTCTTGGTCAGTATCACACCGGTCAGTGGTAATGCTTCATCAAAGGCCTTGGCTGTGTTTGCCGCATCTTGACCTGTCATGGCATCAACCACGAATAGCGTTTCAATTGGGTTAATTGCACTGTGCAGCGCTTTAATTTCATCCATCATGTTACTATCAACATGTAAACGACCTGCGGTATCAACTAGCACCACATCAATGAATTTCTTTTTCGCATAAGAAATTGCCGCGGTGGCAATATCAACAGGCTTTTGTGAAATATCACTTGGAAAAAACGCTACATCAACTTCTGTTGCTAGCGTTTCTAACTGTTTTATCGCTGCAGGGCGATAAACATCGGCGCTGACCACAAGCACCGATTTTTTCTTGCGCTCTTTTAAAAACTTAGCCAACTTAGCTACGCTGGTCGTTTTACCCGCGCCTTGAAGGCCCGCCATCATTACAACAGCTGGTGGCTGTGCATTGAGGCTAAGCTCTTCGTTGGCCTCCCCCATGGCTTTTTCAAGCTCTTCGCGGACAATTTTTATAAACACTTGGCCTGGGCTTAAGCTTTTAGTGACCTCAATACCGACCGCGCGCTCTTTAACTTGCTTAACAAAATCGCGAACGACTGGCAACGCCACGTCGGCTTCTAAAAATGCCATTCGTACTTCACGAAGTGTATCTTTAATATTGTCTTCAGTTAGGCGGCCACGGCCACTAATATTTTTTAGGGTTTTACCTAATCGCTCTTGAAGGTTCTCAAACATGTAACGGTTCCGAAAAGACGTTGATATCAACTCTATTAATTAGGTCGATGCTGTTAAAATTCAATTAAAAATAGTATACCGTAAATGAGCACATACAATATAGTGTTCAAGCACTGCTTATTGAGTTTCTTTTTACAAGGTCTATGCATTTGCTTTGCTATAAAATACAATAGCTCAATAACAAACATGAATTATTTGACTCCAATTAAGTGGCCAAAGCAAAATGCTGATTATTAGTTTAACTATTATTGCCAGTTTCTTTTATGTGTTAGCAACATCTCACGTGCTTTCACGATTGTTTCATCATCAAGGACCTAATCAAAAAGTTACTGTTGTATTGAGCACTGTCGCTATTTTGGCGCACATGCTGTTATTGGTAAATTCAGTGTTTAGAGCCGATGGGCAAGATTTAAGCATTGTCAATGTGGCATTGCTCACTTGCTGGGTTATTGTTATTTGTGTCACCACCGTTTCTTTGAAGTTTCCTGCAACCCTGCTGTTACCCGTTGTTTATGGCTTTGCCGCTTTACTGACTATTGCGAGTCTATTTATACCCCATCACGTTTTATTACAGAGCATTAATGTTGAACTGCCACTGGTTACGCATATTTCATTGTCGTTACTGGCGTATTGTATACTTATTATTGCTACCTTATATGGGGTGCAGTTTTATTTCATTGATAAACGTTTAAAACGAAAAGATTTAGCCATAGTTCGCAGCCACCTGCCGCCATTAATGGTGGTTGAACGTCAGCTTTACCAACTGTTAAATTTAGGCACCGTGTTATTAACTGTTGCATTATTAACTGGGTTTGTGTTTTTGGACGGAATGTTTGCTCAAGAATTTATTCACAAAACTATTTTATCGTTAGTTGCTTGGGCGATTTTTACTGTGATTGCACTTGGCCATATCAAACGTGGATGGCGTGGGAAAATAGTGGTAGTGGGCATTATGATTGCCGCATTTATACTCACACTCGCTTATTTTGGCAGCCGTTTTGTACAAGAAGTTATTCTGAATAAGTTTTAACTTGACTCTGAAAGCTCACTCTAGCCTAATACGCACAGATTTATAAAAAAAGGATCCATCGTTGGACGACATATCAACAAGTACCCTGTTTATCATTTTGGGTTTATTGGTACTTTTTTCTGCTTATTTCTCCGGTTCAGAAACCGGGATCATGTCAATAAATCGTATTCGTTTGCGACATCTCGCTAAAGAGAATCATCGTGCTGCGAAACGCGTTAGTAAATTACTCAGTCGACCTGATAGGTTGATAGGGCTAATCCTAATTGGTAACAACCTAGTTAATATTGCGGCAGCACAGGTTGCTACTATTATCGGTATTCGCTTGTATGGTGACTTAGGTATTGCTATTGCTACTGGGGCGCTGACATTAGTGGTGCTTATTTTTGCAGAAGTAACGCCTAAAACATTGGCTGCACTTTATCCTGAGCGAGTTGCTTTTCCAAGCTCGGTTATATTAAAAGGATTATTAAAAATCCTTTTCCCGTTCGTTGTCATTGTTAACTTGATGACTAACGGCATACTGCGCTTATTTGGTATTAGTGCGGCACAAATAGATGAACACAGCATGAGTAAAGAAGAATTAAAAACAGTGCTGAATGAGTCTGGTGCATTAATCCCTGCTCGCCATCAAAGTATGCTGACCTCTATTTTAGATTTAGAGCAAGTGACTGTCGAAGATATTATGATCCCTCGCAATGAAATTGTAGCCATTGATATTAACGACGATTGGAAAATAATTAGTAAGCAACTTACTCATGCCCAGCATACTCGGGTGCTTTTATACCGAGATAATATTGACGATGCTGTCGGTTTTATTCATTCTCGTGATGCATTACGCCTACTCACTAAAGAGCAGTTCGATAAGCCGTCGTTATTGCGTGCAGTTCGTGAAATTTACTTTATTCCCGAGGGTACTTCGCTTAACACCCAACTACTTAAGTTTCAGTTATCGAAAGAACGTATTGGCATTGTAGTCGATGAGTATGGTGATATTCAGGGCTTAGTTACACTTGAAGACATTCTTGAAGAAGTGGTTGGTGATTTTACCACCACACAAACTCGCACACCGAGTGAGGAAGTGACCACTCAAAGTGACGGCTCTTATATAGTGGATGGCGGTGCTAACGTGCGCGACTTAAATAAAGAAATGGGCTGGGATTTCCCATTAGACGGCCCTAAAACATTAAGCGGCCTCATTGTTGAGTATTTAGAAGATATTCCTGATGCGAACTTAAGCCTTCGTATTGCAGGGTATCCCGTTGAGGTACTTGAAGTAAAAGAAAACATGATTAAACAAGTTAAAATTCAGCCCAACAAACGAAAAAAATAATCCTAAAAAGGAGCCAATTGGCTCCTTTTTTAGTGCTAAGTAGTTACCAACAAATAACTTAAAAAAACAAACGCTCTAACCAGTTTTTGTCTAACTCATCTTCACAGCGCCTCAATTGCACACTGTAGCGGCTCGCACGGTGTTTTACTTTATTAGCCACACTCATTAGCCACTTTTTGTTGCGATAGGTACCGCGCTTGTAACCACCCCACCCCTCGTGATAATTTAAATACTGTGCGTAGGCATCCCATTTAGACACGCCATTAATTTTATTAGTTTTATAAACAAACCATGCCATAAAATCGATAGCATCTGCAAAGTTATCTCTATCAGCGCCACTGCTGCCTGTTTCATGTATGTAGTCAGACCAGGTTGGTGTTTTAGCTTGAGAATAGCCATAAGCTGAACTTGCTCGGCCCGTTGGGATCACCCATAAAAAGTACTCCATAGGCGGCGCGGCATTATGGCGAAATGAGCTTTCTTGGTACATCATACTCATCAATACATGCTTAGGAGAGCCCCATTTTTCTTGCGCGTCTTTGGCATCAAAATACCAGTCAGACTTCTCTTCAAAAATCTTACAAATATCCTCTGGCTGCTTTGGTGGTGCCGCTGCGCAGCCCACTAAAGTCAGCAGTAGGGATAAAGTAATAATATTTTTTTTCATTTTTTTAAGATCTCACTGAACCTTTCAAAAAAGTGTAGGTCTGAATCTATGAATGCAGCAGTACAGCATTGTTTCATCCCTAAAGAATATTTACGCAGCCACTATAGGCTGCGTTTTTTTTGCTTGTTACTTATTAAAATAGGTATCTAGAAACGCAGTGAATGATTGATTATCCGCTTGCTCAATTGTTTTTTGAGCTTGATACGACTGGGCAGCCTGTTGCTCAAGCCACGATTTTGAAAATTCAGTATAACTGGTTATCACATGGTTTTGCTTATACTTTTTAGCAAGTGACAGTGCAAAGTGACCATTATCTAACCCTGAAGCTTTTAGCTCATCTACGTAACGACCCGAATAGGTTAACTCAGGCTTATGTACCCAAGTTGCCATGCGTTTGATGGTTGCTGAGTAATAATCAACACCATAAGCGCTATCCATCCACTGAGCAACGTCACTCAGCTGACTAAAAATTTCGTTTCCCCATGACTCAAGGCTGCGCGGCTCATTATTAAAATTAAGCATCAAACCTTGTTCTCGGCCTTGATTTACCACCGTATCAAGATTTTCAGTACTACGTGTTTGTTCTTCCCAACCCATAGGTGCTGAATCTTTTAATAAACAATACGTTAAAAATACATCTAAAAAGTGTATTTGTTCTAAATCAATGCCTACTTCACTAAATGGATTAACATCTAACGCTCGAATTTCAACATACTCTATACCTGTTCTAAGCAACGCATCGGTGGGTGTTTCACCATTTTTAGTATTTCGCTTAGGACGAATAGGCGAGTAAAACTCGTTCTCTATTTGCAAAATATTTTTATTTAATTGCTTTGGCTTTGTCGTCGTGTAATCGTCAATATTGCCATAAATATCTGAAGGGGTATTAATAGCCTGTTTAAGCCCTGCTACGTATTCATCTAATGAGTTATACATAACTCGCAGTGATGATTGTGCACTATTGGTATAGCCTAAATTACCTAATCTTAATGCAGTGCCTACTTCTAAGTACAAAGTCCCTTTGCCGAGTTTTTTAAATGGTAAGTCACTTTTACGCCCTTGCAAAAATGAGCTGCATAATGCCGGAGACGCACCAAACATATAGCTAATTAGCCACAGCTCGCGCTTAAAATTACGAATTAACGCTAAATAACCATCGGATATAAAATCGTCAAGTTTTAGTTTGCTTTGCTTAAATGAATGCAGTGATTGCCATAACGTTTCGGGAAAAGAAATATTAAAATGCACGCCAGCGATCGCTTGCATCATACTGCCGTAACGGTTCTTTAACCCTTCTCGGTATAACGTTTTCATTTTGCCGACATTAGAATCACCAAACTGCGCTAGCACAATATCATCTTGATGCTTGATAAAACACGGCATACTAATTGGCCATAATAGTTCATCGCCCATATGTTCTAAGGTAAACTTTTGTAAGTCTTTTAACTGTTGTAACGTTTGCTTTGATGATTTACTAACCGGCGTAATGAACTCAAGCAAGGATTCAGAAAAATCTGTGGTGATATGCCCGTTAGTGAGTGCACAACCCACCCCTTTAGGGTGTGCCTGCTTAGAAATAGAACCATCGGGTTTAATTCTTAGTGATTCTCTCTCAATACCGCGCATAATACCTTTAATAGCATGCTGATTATCTGCATTAGATAACGCGGTGAGCGTGTTCTTTAAATTATAAGTTGCCAAAAAAAGTTTCCTCGAGCCTAGTGGCTTAATCGTAAGGTTATGGGGTCAAATTACCTTTACTCAAGATTAAATAGCGAAAAACTACATGAATATATTCGATATAGTTTTTACTGGATTTTAAACACGCTTGTTACACGCCATAAAAGATAATCTTGCCATTGCCACCACAAATATACAATTTCTTTTATATATTAATTGCCGCAACCATTAAACCGTCACATGGTGTTTTAACGACTTTAAAAAAAACAATAAAAACCTAACAGTTTGTCATTATTGAAATATTAAAGTACGCTTAAGGTTGATAAAGATCATGAAAATAGCAAATAAAATCACTCACTTCTGCTATTTAACACATATCACTAACAACCATTAGTTTTAGTAATTACAATAGCCACCACCATAAAGAATGATAAAGAGTTACTATGCGTCGTAATCAAAGCTTAATAAACGAAGAAGTCACCTTTGAGGATCATCAGGAGTTGGTTTCTACAACCGATTTACGCGGTGTTATTACTTATGCTAACTATGAGTTTTGCAACATCGCTGGCTATGAAGAAGGTGAACTAATAAATAAAAATCACAATATAGTTCGCCATCCTGATATGCCAAAAGCTGCATTTAAAGAAATGTGGGATACCTTAAAACAAGGCCACTCATGGCGAGGAGCGGTCAAAAATTTATGTAAAGATGGTCGTTATTATTGGGTTGATGCATTTGTAACCCCCATTTTTGAGCATGGTCAACTTATTGGTTATCAGTCAGTGCGAATTAAATTAGCACAACGCGCAAAACGCAGAGCCGAAAAACTTTACACTAAAATTAATGCTAACAAGTCACTATTTAGCTGGCGTGAACGCACATCACTAAGACAAGGTTTAACCCTTGTAGGTATTTTAATTTGGTTGGCTGGTATGGCTGTTTGGGGCTCTTTGATGCTTGCAGCGATTAGCTTATTAGTATGTATTGTTGTTGTTGCTTTAAATTATGATGAGCTAGTAGCCACACCCAACACTCTTAAGCAACAAAAAAACCAAGCAGACTCTGTATCTCGCTATGTGTTTAGTGGCTCACACCCGCATAGCGTTAGCGATTATAGAGAGCAAATGCTCAGTGCTAAACTAAAAACAGTGCTTGGTCGTGTAAAGGACTCAACCTTAAGTTTTAACAATATTGCTCAAAGCTTAGATCAGCAATCGACATTAACCGAGCAAGGTATTTCTTCTCAAGGAGCACAGCTTGAGCAAATTGCCACTGCGATGTCGCAAATGAGCACCACAATTGGCGAAATATCTAACAACACTAATGATACCGTCGATAAAGTAGAGATTACTTATAAAGGCTGCTCTGATATAAAAAATCACATTGCCGATAATAGTAAAATGGTGTCTGACTTGGCAGTGCAAGTAGAGCAAGCGGCAAATACAGCCACAGGGCTTGCTACTGAGGCAGATAAAATTGGCCAAGTAATGAGTGAAATTGAAGGTATAGCTGATCAAACTAATTTACTCGCACTCAATGCAGCAATAGAAGCGGCTCGAGCAGGTGAACATGGGCGGGGTTTTGCTGTTGTAGCCGATGAAGTAAGGGCGTTGTCGTCGCGTACTCAAAACGCCACAGCTCAAATTCATAGCTCAATCAAAGAAATTCAAGATACGCTGTTTAGTTGGTCAAAAGTAATGCAAAGCACAAAACAACAAGCTGACGAGTGTGCCAACACTACAGTTCAGACCCAACATGCGCTTGACAGTATATTTATACAAATTAGTGAAATTTCACAACTTGCCACAAGTATTTCAACCGCAGCAGAGCAACAACAAATGGTCAGTAAAGACATTAGCAGCAATGTTGAAAAAATCAAAGGCTTGGGTGATGAAAACTTACAATTGAGTTTTAGCGTAGCCCATGGAGCTGCTGAGTTAGTGGAAGGCTCAAGAAAAGTGAATGATTTATTACTCACTTTTAAGGTTTAAAAAAAAAGCCGCTTTAAACAGCGGCTTTATTTGTATTATTAGTGGTATGGCAGTCACTAGCGGCTAGTAAACACTAAACCTTCTTCGTTAGCATCAATAACAATAATACTGCCTGGTTGAAAATCACTATTTAACAGTTTTTGTGCTAATGGATTCTCAATGGTTTGCTGGATTGCACGTTTAAGAGGGCGTGCCCCATAAACAGGATCGAAGCCACTGGCTGCAATTCGCTCAAGTGCGGCATCACTCATTTCTAATAAATAGCCCATTTGCGTTAAGCGCTCACGCAGTTTACTTAACTGAATATCTGCAATTTCTTTAATGTGGCTATGCGCCAACGAATGAAACACCACAATCTCATCAATACGGTTAATAAACTCTGGTCTAAATTCGTTATGAAGTACGCCCATCACCTTATTTTTCAGCTCATCGTAGTCATTATTCCCTGCTTGCTCTTGAATAATGTCTGAGCCTAGGTTTGAGGTCATAATGATCACGCTGTTTTTAAAGTCGACAGTACGGCCTTGCCCATCGGTTAAACGCCCATCATCAAGAACTTGTAATAAAATATTAAACACATCTGGATGCGCTTTTTCTATTTCATCGAGCAAAATAACTGAGTAAGGTTTACGACGAACAGCTTCGGTTAAATAGCCTCCTTCTTCGTAGCCTACATAACCTGGAGGGGCCCCCACTAAACGTGCCACTGAGTGTTTTTCCATGAACTCAGACATATCTATACGCACCATGGCACTTTCGGTGTCAAACATATAACCTGCCAGCGCTTTTGTAAGCTCTGTTTTACCTACGCCTGTAGGCCCTAAAAATAAGAACGAGCCAATGGGGCGATTTGGATCTGCAAGTCCTGCTCGCGAACGCCGTATAGCATTGGCCACCGCAATAACCGCTTCATCTTGACCTATCACTTTACTGTGCAATTGCTCCTCCATTTGCAGTAGCTTTTCACGCTCACCTTGGAGCATGCGTGCCACTGGAATACCGGTCCAACGTGATAAGATTTCTGCAATTTCATCTTCGCCCACTTGGTTTTTAAGCAAACTCATTTCTTGCATTTCGGCTTGCGATGCTAAATCGAGTTTGCGCTCAAGCTCAGGTATACGCCCATATTGCAGCTCAGACATACGTTGTAAATCGCTCGCTCTGCGTGCGACTTCTAAATCAAGTCTCGCTTGTTCAAGCTCGGCCTTAATGACTTGCGTGCCTTGTAACGAGGCCTTTTCTGCATTCCATACTTCATCGAGCTCACGGTATTGCACCTCAAGCTCACTAATAAGCTCAACCATTTCAGCACGGCGTTTCTGACTCGCCTCGTCTTTTTCTTTAGCAAGGGCATTGTCTTCAATTTTTAACTGAATAATACGACGCTCTAGCTTGTCTAGCACTTCGGGTTTTGAGTCAATTTGCAGCCGAATAGATGAACCTGCCTCGTCAATTAAATCGATTGCTTTATCAGGTAGTTGGCGGTCACTAATATAGCGATGCGATAACTGCGCTGCCGCGACGATGGCGGGATCGGTAATTTCTACCGAATGATGCAATTCATAACGCTCTTTAAGACCGCGCAATATAGCAATAGTGTCTTCAACTGAGGGCTCTTCGATTAATACTTTTTGAAAACGACGCTCAAGCGCGGCATCTTTTTCAATGTACTTACGGTATTCATCTAAGGTGGTTGCGCCAACACAGTGCAGTTCGCCACGCGCTAATGCGGGTTTTAGCATGTTACCTGCATCCATGGCGCCATCACTTTTGCCCGCGCCGACAATGGTATGGATTTCATCAATAAACAAAATCACTTGGCCTTCTTCTTTAGCCAACTCATTAAGTACCGATTTTAAACGCTCTTCAAATTCGCCGCGGTATTTAGCGCCCGCCACTAAAGAGCCTAAATCAAGCGAGAGTACGCGTTTATTTTTTAATCCCTCAGGCACTTCACCGTTAATAATACGCTGCGCAAGCCCTTCAGCAATCGCTGTTTTGCCCACACCCGGTTCACCAATTAGCACCGGATTGTTTTTAGTGCGACGCTGTAGTACTTGAATAGTACGACGTATTTCATCATCACGGCCAATCACAGGATCTAATTTACCCTGCTCTGCCCGCTCAGTTAAATCAATCGTATACTTTTCAAGTGCTTGACGCGTTTCTTCCGCATTCGGGTCATCTACCTTTTGACCACCACGAATAGCCTCTATGGCCGTTTCAACTTTGTTTGCTGTAATATTAAGTGCTTTGAACACGCCGCCAAGCGGCCCTTTATCTTCGCACGCAACTAATACAAACAGTTCGCTAGAAATATATTTGTCTTTGCGTTTTTGGGCGTACTTATCAGATAAATTTATCAGCGAAACCATGTTATTGGACAGCTGCACATCGCCACCAACGCCTTCCACCTTGAATAGTTTTTCTATCTCTTGAGATAGCTTAGTATTAAGTTCATCAACGCTAATCCCCATTTGTGCAAATAAAGCACGCACACTCGAACCACTTTGTTTTAATAAAGCGTACATAAGGTGAACGGGTTCAATAAATTGATGATCGCGACCTAGCGCTAACGATTGCGCATCTGAAAGCGCAGACTGTAATTTACTTGTAAATCTATCTAAACGCATGTGGGTTTACCTATAATAAAAACTAATTAGTTAATAAATGGGTATGTTAGTAGATTTGTTCAAGCTATTGTGGAGAAAATAATCACTTAATATGTATTTAATTGCGCCAGATCAAACTTGCCATACGCCCGGTTTGCCCGTCTCGCCGATAAGAAAAAAACAGATTTGCTTGAGAAACCGTACAATGCTCACCACCGCTAATGTTTATAACACCTAATTGGTTTAGCAAAATACGCGCTATTTTATAAATATCAGCTAAATATTTTTTGTTATTTTGAAGTTTAAACGCGCTGTGCATCGCAAAATTATTGGCAGTAAATAACTCAACGACCTCTTGGCCGACTTCAAATTGATTAGCTCCTATTGCAGGACCGAGCCAAGCATGTACGCTCGCGGAAGCCTGTTTAAAACAGCTCAGCGTATTTTTAATCACACCTTGCTCTAATCCTCGCCAACCGGCATGAATGGCAGCCACCTCTTGCCCATCACTTGATGTAAGTAAAATCGGTAAACAATCAGCCGTCATTATGGCCAGTGGTTGATGACGTAATTGTGTATAGAGCGCATCACCTGTGAGAATTTGGCTAAGCTCAAATTGCTCATCTACTGTAATTACATCGCCACTGTGAACTTGGTTTAACCAAATAGCCGGCTTAGGTAAGTGAGTATTTACACGCGCTCTATTATTTAATACATTTTGGCTGTTATCACCTACATGTAATCCTAAATTCAAACTATCAAATGGAGGCTGAGATACCCCCCCATTTCGTGTAGTACTTAGTGTCTCTACACCTTGAATAGGTTGCCAAGTTGCTGATAAGCCATACATTGTTAGCTTGCTATATCAGGATTTGCTTTGGTATCTTCACGCAGCGCTTGCGTCATCGCTACCATATCGTCAGGGATAGGGGCTTGCCATGTCATCATTTCACCACTAATTGGGTGCGCGATACTGAGTTTAACGGCGTGAAGCGCTTGGCGTTTAAAGCTGCGTAACAACTCAAATAATTCAGGGGTTGCACCTTTTGGTGGACGCGGGCGACCGCCATAGGATTGATCGCCAATTAATGGGTGATTCAAGTACGCCATATGTACACGAATTTGATGTGTACGCCCTGTTTCAAGACGTAAACGCAAACGCGTATGAGCACGAAACTTTTCGGCAACGCGATAATGCGTAATCGCCGGTTTACCCATTTCATGGACTGCCATGTGAGTGCGCTGCGTAGCGTGGCGGCCAATGGGTTTTTCAACCATACCACCGGCAGTCATTGTGCCATTACATAACGCTTCGTATTCACGAGTGAAGTTTTCACGTTTTTGCAGTGCTTTAACCAAATGTGTTTGTGCCTGAATCGTTTTCGCGACAACCATTAACCCTGTGGTGTCTTTGTCCAAACGGTGCACAATACCCGCTCGCGGCACATTGATAATATCTGGATAGTGATGTAGCAATGCATTTAACACCGTACCATCAGGGTTACCTGCACCAGGGTGTACCACTAATCCCATTGGTTTGTTAATCACTAAAATATCATCATCTTCATAAACAATGTTTAATTTGATATCTTGTGCTTCGTATTCACGCGGTGCTTCTATTGTTGTCTCAACAACGACAACTTCACCACCGAATAGTTTTTCACGCGGGGTGTTGAAAATTTCGCCATCAACGGTGATTTTATCATCTAAAATCCACGTTTTTATCCGTGATCGTGAATAATCAGGGAACAATTGTGCTAATACTTGGTCTAGACGTTTACCACCTAAGTCTGTTGGGACCTCGGCTTGGAGAGATATTTGCTCTGACATTAGTAACTTTACCCAATTTACCAGTGCAAGCTGAGCTTGACTGGGTTAGAATCGCTTTTAATAAAAGCATAACATAATACGCATAGTTTACTCGGTTTTACCCACTTGGCCTAGCCGAAGACATCGAAGGTAACAAATAAAATGATAAATAAAATAGGGAAACGTGCATTCGCCATTGTTTTTTCAGTTTCAGTACTTAGTTTAGGGGCCTGTTCGTCAGCGCCAGATCAAGAAGATATTCAGCGTGTACCCAATAGATCGGCACAAGCACTATACGAAGATGCAAAACAAACGCTTGATTCTGGTTTGTATGCACGCGCAATTGAATTATTGTCGGCCATTGATTCTCGCTACCCGTTTGGCCCGTTTTCAAAGCAAGTACAAATGGATTTAGTGTATGCACATTACCAATCAGGTAATACAGAACAAGCACTGGCAACCATTGACCGCTTTATACGCTTAAACCCAAACCACAAAGATTTAGATTACATGTATTACATGCGTGGCTTGGTTAATATTAAAGCGGATAAAAACGCTTTCCAAGAATACTTTGGTGTAGATAGAGCCGACAGAGATGCTAAACGCACCCGCGTTGCATTTACTGACTTATCAACCTTAGTTAAACGCTTTCCAGAAAGTAGCTACACCCCTGAAGCTAAACGCCGTTTAGTATGGTTGTTAAACCGTATGGCACGTTATGAGTTAAAAGTAGCGACTTACTACTACGAACGTGAAGCCTATTTAGCTGCCGCAAATCGCGGTAAATTTGTCGTAGAGCATTACTCACAAAGTAGTTACCTTGATCAAGCATTAGCCATGATGGAAAAAAGTTACGATAAACTTGGATTAACGCAATTAAGTGAACATGCGGCCCAAACGCGCAAATTCAATAACAGACAAAAATAAAACAAAAAAGGCGTTACTTTTTATTGCTAAGTAACGCCTTTTTTATAATTATGACGATTATATCGCGTCTTCGTCTTCTTCTGCAGTACGGATACGGACAACACGTTCCACCTCGGTGACAAATATTTTACCATCACCAATTTTTCCTGTTTGTGCTGTTTTAACAATTACATCAATAGCACGCTCTACATCTTCATCGCCTAGCACAATATCTAATTTTACCTTAGGCAAAAAATCGACCATGTACTCAGCACCACGGTATAGTTCTGTGTGGCCTTTTTGACGCCCGAACCCTTTTACTTCACTTACTGTCATACCTGTAATGCCCACATCAGATAATGCTTCACGCACGTCATCGAGCTTAAACGGTTTAATGATTGCTTCTATTTTTTTCATAGTAATTACTTTTGAAAGCCTCAGTTGCCTCGATTTTAGACAATCATACTGCCCATAGCAAACAAAGTGATTGAATAATATTAGTAAAATTGCAGCTATAATTTTTTTAATAAAAAAACTATACTTAAAAAATGTTGACCTTTAAAGGATTATATTTGTTCTATTAAGGAAAAGCCCCTTGGGCTGCGCATGTTTAACCTTTCAAAAATAAATAGGCGCTAAATTTGCAGTTACAAACGAGAAATATATGAACACTAGGTACCGTGGATTTACCCTATTAGAATTAATGGTCACTGTGGCTATTGTTGCAATAATTGCCTCTATTGCTTTGTGGAATAGTAGCGATATGCTGGAAGAAAACCGCAGCGAAAATTTTTTATTAGAGCTTAAACGCAATATTAGTTTTGCCCGCTCGCAAGCCGCAAGTACAGATGAAATAGTTATTATTTGCCCAGCACCTTATGCTGGTGTAAAAAGTTCAGCCGCCAATTTTAAGTGCACCACTGAATGGGCGGGCGATAATGTTGTTGTCACCTTTGTCGACGGTAATAATAATGGGCAATATGACAGTGGTGATAGTTTAATAAGAGTCATGGAAAAAACCAACCCCAACGACAAAGTGAAATTTTCTGGGAGTAGCCAAATCCGCTTTAATACCAGTGGCCGCATTACTACAGCGCCAGGTAACTTTGTTTTTTCTGCTAATGGTAATCAAGATAATAGCGAGGCACTCACACTTTCCCAATCAGGCACCGCTTTTTATTTAGGCAACAGCAAACAGGATGATTAAAAATTAAACAACACTTGCCATAATTTAAGTTTTTACTAAACTTACAATATGAACGTTTAAATTGAGGCTTCAGGGATGAAGTTACCTTTATATTTTTCTACTCACCATGGTACAACATTAATAGAACTGCTGGTTAGCCTCGCAATTATTGCCATTGTAGGTCAAATATCCTTGTCTTATTTACCCAACTTTTTAGCGCTAAACCGCGTCAACAATCAAGTTAGCTTGTTACACAAAAATATCAATTACGCTCGTTTATACGCTATAGAAAAAAACAGTTACGTTACTTTATGCGCATTAAAAAGTAATAAATGTACACTGGACGACTGGCATAACCAGCTCGCTATATTTGTTGATAACGACAAGTCAACGTCGCTTGGCGATGACGAGCAGCTGATCAGTACATTTGAGCACACACATGAAGCCGATACGTTAACATACCCACGGGATGCCATTACATTTAGGCCAGATGGTACACTAAATGGTTTTCAAAATGGCACCTTTATTTATTGCCCAAGTTCTGATCAAGCAGAACTTGATGGTCTTTCAATATCGGTAAGCCAAACAGGTAGGATCCGCATTAAATCGACCGATAAATGTACTGAATAAACATTATCGACCCCAACAATATTTAACGTCAGAGTCACCTTTTGTGCCTTTAGCACTTTTTAACCCCAGCTCATTAATTGACAGTTCTGTGCAGTCGGCATCGCCTTTAACTGCCCCCGCAATAGGTTTTGCTGTAATAGTAAACGTATTATTTTTAACCTCTGCTGCAAGTTCAAAGTGGCCGTTCTCTGTTTTACTTTGAACACCTAAGTCAGTTAACGTGTTGGTATACGCTCGGTTATCTACAAAGTACTGCTCTTGCTTGTTTGCGGCATCTAAAAGTGCAGATGCCGCTTCTGCACGTGATGCGCGTTTTACATATTCACTGTAATTAGGCACGGCAATGGCGGCTAAAATACCCACAATTGCCACGGCTATCATCAGCTCAATTAAAGTAAACCCAGTGTGCTTGGCAACCATTTAATGACTCCTAATTATTCACTTCATCGTTTTCTTCACGTTTGTAAATATACATTTGCTGGGTTTTAAAGCCAAACCCAATAGGCTGAGTATCGTTAACTAACTGAATTTTACCATCTACTATTTTTAAATTAGGCCCAATAATTTCGATTGGTCTAAGCGGATTCTCTGCATTTTTGCCTTTTATGCCTGGGCCAATTAAATAAAATTGGCTTTGCACGTCAACCGTTGTGTTGTCGTCGCATTTACCGTCTGAATTACCGTCAACACATGAGGCACCAAAATAAAGTTGCGGCGTATCGGGGACTTCATAACTGGTGGCAAATTTTAACTCATCATACACTTTAGTGCCGTAATGCAAATGAAATGCATACAACGAACCGCCACCGCCGGTTAACGAACATTGGTTTAGCCCAGCATCCGATGCAGGGCTAAATGAAGTAAAATACGCAACGCCTCCTACCACGGTTGCCGCAGCAAGCGATTTTTCGCCAGGCGATAACGTATAATGCCAACCTTTAAATTTATTTGTCAGTTCAACTTCTAGATTTATAAACTCACTAACATTACTTAATGCATTACCAAATTTATCGTCATTCATCGACATTAAATCTGTGAATAAAATAGTGTTAGGGGCATTATTTTTAAATGATTTTGTGAGTGTATTTTCATCCCTTATCATAAAAAGCTCATCGGCTGTGGTTGAATTTATCGGGTTAGTGCGGTTGCCACTGCCAATAACGATGGCATCGTAAGGAGTTTCAACACGTGAAGTAACGCCCTCTTTTTGAGTCACTTTACTAAATAGGGTTCGCGCTATGGCTGGTTTATAAAAAAAGCGCCTGTCTTTACCATCAGCAAGCGATGCAAGTTTAAAATGGCTAAATTCATTTGTTTGACTGCCTGGCATATCAACACGCCAAATGTCGCCACCGGTATCTGCTGCGTAAATTCTATCAATATAGCCATCGTAATTAGAGTCAAGCAATGTAACGTCTGCGGCAATACTGTGTTTACCAGTAAAGCTATTGTTACTGCGCAGTGACCAAAGCTTTTTACCGGTTTTAGCATCAACAATAAACACATCTCGACCCTTTGAGTCTGCATCGCGTTTATTTCCTTTGTCTTTATCTTTAATGGTGTCGTAGCCACCACCAAAAATCAAAACGGGCTTATCACCAAAGGCCTTTATAAACGCAACTTGTGGTTTCGACCAAGACTGACCAAGCTCTTCAAAACCTGAATCTACTCCGCCTTCAATGCTCCACATTAAAGAAGGTGAGTCAGGCTTAGTAATATCTAATCCATAATAGTTACGACCGCCACGTCGCATGCCTGCAAACGCCCATACAGCATCACCTTTACCCGCATTAACAATGCCATCATTGATACCATCGGCATCTAAACTGTCATTTTTAGAGTACACGCTAATAGGGCCATCCATGCCATATTTTTTTCCGGCCTCTTTGGCTCTAAGCGGCTTAATAATATTAAATAACGCTGAAGGTATAAATGCCCAGCTTTCAGTTACTTCGTTCTTACTATCATCGTCTTTAAACATGTGTAAAAAACCAGCATTAGTACCAATAAGTATACGAACATCATTATTGCCATAATCAATCGCCACAGGTTTTGAATGTAGGGGATCGCCAAAAATATCAGCGCGCTGGGTGCTTGTACTATTGTCATTATCAACATCAACACCACGTGCCCAGTTTATTGTTGAATTAAGATCGTTTTTAGGCACGCCAAAAAAATTCGCTGCGGCTTGTTCGTTGTTAAATGACTTAACTATTTCAGATGGTGTGAAAATTCCCCTGTCGGAAAATAATACGCGTTTACTGGGATCAGCTTCTGCGAGCATCGCATTAACACCACCGCTCTCTACTGAGTTGCCATCAGCTAAGTTGCCCTTTGTCCAAAATGTTTTAGCGTCTTTTTTAATTAATCCGTCACTATTTAATGCAAGCGTTGAGGAAGAATCTACAAGCGTACTCCCCGTTACTTTTAATTTTTTTAAATTACCGCGCCACCGAGTGCCCACTTCAGGATAAAACATGGCAAGGTACACCGCATCCTTACTGCGGGTTTGATCCACATTGTTGCTCGCAAAAGAAGGCGATGTAAAGGTGCTGTTTTCTTCTCGTATTAAGGTAATGGTATTTTTAAGTGCAGCTGAGAGTTTTTCTGCTGTCTTAGCTTCAAAGTAATCACCACCACCTACTCTGGCAGCTTCGTCAAGTAAATCAAGAGCCTCTTTTCTCATGCTATTACCAAAGCCAATAGTAAATAAGCGCGCAGTATCGATAATATCTGTCGTAGGTTTATATAAATCAACTTGGGTATCTTCTGTACCATTAAGTATTTTTGCCAAAGCTACTAAGTAGCTATTGTAGTAACCAAACGAATTAGCATCACTATTAAATACATCTTTATAAGTATCTTTAATATTGGTATTGGCTTCACCATCATTTTGAGGTTCGCCGTCGGTCATTAAAATAATATTGATGGAATTATCACAGCGCAGCGAATTTTCGTTGTTTTTTCTAAAAGGCGACTTATACTTTTGGTTGTTATCTACGCTTTTATCTCTATCACCAACATTTTTTGCAAACTTAAGGTTTTGCCCTGTAATGTATAAATATGCTTCCCATAAAGTTTCTGTTAAAGGGGTCGAACCATAAGCCGGTAACCCATCAATTTTATTAATTAATGTATTTTCATTTGCACCGGTTCTAGCAAGTACATAACCACCACCAGGTTCGTTATCAGCGTTGTAATTAAAGCGCATTAAGCCAAAATCAATATCGTCGTTATCTTTAACCAATTGTTTCATTGCATCTTTCGCAACAGTTAAACGACTATCTTCACATATAGCTTGAGCGTAACCATTGACGGCTTTATAACATTGTTGATTCCAACTATATTCTGGTTGGCTTTTAAAACACTCAGTTTGATAAAAACCATTATAATTCCTTTTATAACATTGTTCTCCATCTGTAACATCCCAGGCCATGCTCCCTGATGTATCGAAAATCAACAATACCCGAGGTTTTTCATTTACATTGACATCTTTATTTACATACAGCTCTATGTCTTCAGCTTTGCTCGGCGCTGTAAAAAAAAGGCAGATAAGATAAGTAAATATAATACTTGCTGCTAGTTTCATATTAAATCCCCTTACCTTTATTGGCCATTTCTTGCGCTATACCCGTTACAACCGTTAGCTGGTGCTTGCTCTTAGAGCCATATTCTATAGTAGTGGTCACTTGCATCATGTTACATGCTACTCCCTCGGTAGGGTTGTACCTACGCGGGCAGTTAAGTTCCATTACTCCCTTATTTAAATTGGTCATGGCACTTTGCATACCGTCATGAGTAGCTATCGTTTTCCATTGATCAGGGATCTCGTTCTTAGTCAAGAAAAACTGACTAGCGCCACCTTTATTAGCCTCTTGCGCTATCACCCGTTGTACCTCGCCAACTAGCATGTTTTCTGCCACTTCCCGCTCTTGTGCTGCATTGGTAATTTTAATGTCAATGGTGCTGCTACTCATTAATGTAACGGCAATACCGGTTACTGCTATTACCATAATTAGCGCAGTAATAAGCACTACTCCCTTTTGCTTATGCTGTGTAGGTGTGTGTGTTACATACGCCATAAATTTGCCCCTACATTATTTAAACGAATAGTGGTAGTAAATACAGTACGCCTATAGTTATCAGTAACTTCAATCTCACGCGGGTTTTCATCTTCACCTTCATCTTCACCTTCATCTTCATCTTCACCGAGTGTATATATTTGCTTTTTATTATTTATGCTTGGATCGGGTTGCAATGTTCTAACTAATAAAAACAGCTGCACAGTTAAAATACCTTGTTGATTGCCCCACTCAGCCACAGTCATCTTGTTTATGCTCCGATACGAATCAACCTTGCCATTACCATTAGTATCAAGACCAAAAATAAAACGCATATTTTCAACCCCTTCCATAATTGTTTCGGTGGTCATACCGTTGCCGGTTAGGCGTTTTCGCATCAATGCGGGCACTGTTAGTTTTTTATTATTTACGGTGTAAGTTTGCTCGCTAATATAATAAACATGGTGGCTGTAAGGCCACACAGTGGCATTAACATTAAGTGTGTTGGCATCAACTTGACCTTTGATAAAACGAGCAAGTTCTTGTTCGGCCGCAAAATAATAGCCATTATTAGCTGTTTCGTTAACCGCGTTAGTTACATTTAGTTGATGCCCTTGCACAAACTTAATTTGTAAAATATCAGTGCCTTTTAAAGAATTATTAACACAATTTAGCTCACTTGTACCTGCAGCTGTTTTTGCAAAAAGAGCCTTGAAGTTACTGCTGCTGGTTAAATCAGGAAAGCTGCCATTGTTGAGACCTTCAAAGCAATCACCTGTTGGACTTGTTAATGATGAGGTGTTTTTTACAGTAAATGAATTGCCATAAAATGTGCCCCAAAAGCCTACTTGTTCTATATCGCGTTGCATAATATTAATCGCTAAACGTCCTGACTCTTGCAGTTCACCTATTGCCATGGTGCTTTTGGTGGTTGTTTTCATGCCAATATAAGTAAACATAACGCCAGCTAAAATTAGCCCGCCGATGAACAAAGAGATCATCATTTCAATGAGTGTAAACCCTACTTGCCTCATTTTAGCTCCTAATATAAACATAGCTGGTAAGTACTACTATACGGCGTTTTTTATCAGCTGTTCCGCAATCAACACTTGCTGTATTTTCATTTGCAGTAAATTCTTGTCTACCCTGCCATGATACAATGACTTCAATGTTAAACGCTTTACCGCCAGAGCCTGCTACCGCTTGGGGATCAACACACACGGTTGCATCATCAAGAGACCCAGTATTTTCACGAGCACGAATAGCACGCTTCCATTGCTCTATATCTAATGCGGCAATTTGATCACTACTACACGAACCTATAAAGCAAGTATTAGATGAATTTAAAGTGGTTTTACTCGTAAATTTGCCTTTATACTGAGCCACAAGCGCTGAGGTATCATTAACACGTATACGTTGAATAATATCGTTACCTAATGCCACAGCTGCGGCTCGTTGCATTGCATCAAAACTTGCTTGTTTTGCTTTGGCTTGCAAAGCAACCGCCCCTAATAAACCAAAGCTTAAAATAATAAACGCAATCAAAACTTCAATAAGTGTGAAGCCTTTTTGCCACTTAAATGCCGTAGAGAACATAAAATACCCGATAAATAATAGCTATTACTGAGTGTATGCAATAATAAAATAGATACAAACAGTATTATGATTAACGGTTAATTATGTTGATAAACGGTTAAACAAGGAAGGTTAAAGCACACTTTTTACATTTTTAAGCGCACGACGACTCACTGCTAATAAGCTGGGGTAACCTTTTAGCTCAACAACATGATGATTGTTTTTAAGTGTATGTAGCGCAATTATTTTATTTTTATTGACTAAGGTATGGCGATGAATTCGCAATAAATAATGAGGATATTGAATTTCAAGCTGTTTTAAACTGTCTTCAATTAACGCCTCACCACCATCGAACACCACTTTGGTATATTTTTCCTCGGCACTAAAATAAAAAACATGGTTTATTTCAACGCTTTTTATTGTGCCTGCTAATTGATAAGTTATTTTTTCTGGATGCTGTTGTTGCAAGTGCACTTTATTTAAACGTACCAGCTGTTGTAATGCATGTTGCAAGCTTTGTACTGATATAGGCTTTACCAAATACCCTGCTGCATTTAACTGTAATGCTGCTAACGCGTGTTCGGGGTGAGCGGTGATAAAAATAATCGCTGGTGGCACAGTCAATTCATTAAGGCGCTGAGCTACATCAATACCATTTAAACCTGGCATATCAACATCTAAAAAAATAACATCAGGCTGCTGTTTTTTGATTAACGCTAACGCATCATTGCCATTATCGGCCTCACCTAAAACTTTTATAGATTGATGCGCTGTAAGCAAGCGCTTTAAACGCGCTCTTGCTAGCGGTTCATCATCTACAATGAGTACATTCATAATGTATTCTCTATTTGCTTTGGAATAACGAGCTTGACCCTAAACTGATTATTTTTGTTGGTTAGCGTCAGTTTTGCTTTTTCTTTATAAAAAATACTTAATCGTGAGCGAATATTGTTAAGTGCCATCCCGTTATGCGCTCTAAAATTTGATGCTTTAGTAGGCACTGGGTTGGTGACAATCAAGGTTAGATAATCAGTGGTAACATGCAGCTCAATACTAATAATAGCACCACTGGGGCTTGGCTCCACACCATGACATACCGCATTTTCTACCAACGGCTGCAGTGTTAAATAAGGAATATATACATCAGGTAGCTGCTCAGGTAGTTGCCACTGAATCTTTAAACGCTCACCAAAACGCCATGACTCAAGTGCAATGTATTGTTTGGTTAGGGTTATTTCATCACTGAGTAATACACTTTGGCCTGTTCGCATTGCCGCTTGTGACAGCGCTGCTAACGCCAAAATGGCCTGCTCTGCAGCCGGCGCGTCATGGTGCGTTAATTCTGCCGCGGTATTTAAACTATTATATAAAAAGTGAGGTCGAATTCGTGCTTGCAAAGCGTCAAGCTCTGCGCGAGAAAGCGCTTTGGTTTGCTGTTCTTTCTCAAAATGAATCAGTAAAAATTGCACAAACAGCAATGTAAGTAAAAATACGATTGTACAATTGTGCAATACAAATAAGATAAGTTGTTTTTCACCTTCAATATCAAAGACGATACGCGAAAACACCACACTAAATATTGCTGTAAAAAGGCTATATGACGCAATAAAAAAACCAAGTTGAATATACTGAGTGCGTTTTACAAGGGCATGACGACAAAAATATAAAAAACAGGTACTCGTTAACACCGTAATATGCAGCAAAAGGCTGATCTCTGCTAAATGCAACCAAACATCACTGCCAGCATTAGGAGCAAAAGCAAGTATAATGGCCACAACTTGCGTCACAATTAGAGATGCAAGTACGCCGCGCTCATTAAAAAGGGCCGAAAAAGGAGCGCATCTGGTGACAGTTGCTTACCCATTCGACCCTCCTTTTATGACTTATCTATAATTTAACGCAGCTCAACAGGAACAGCGAAAACAATATTCTCTTGCTCACCTGGGTTCTCGATTACTTGCGTACCACCGAGTTCTCTTAAGCGGGTAATTACTTGTTGAACTAATACCTCTGGGGCTGAAGCACCGGCAGTCACCCCCACGCTATTGACACCATCAAACCACGATGCTTCGACATTACTTGCATCATCAATTAAGTACGCACGCGTGCCCATTTTATCTGCAAGCTCCCGTAAACGATTTGAGTTAGAGCTATTTTTAGCGCCTACAACCAGTAACACATCCACTTTGTCGGCTAAATCACGTACCGCATCTTGACGATTTTGGGTTGCATAGCAAATATCATCTTTGCGCGGGCCATCAATTGCAGGAAACTTGCTGCGTAAAGCATCAATCACATCCGCTGTGTCATCTACCGATAGTGTTGTTTGGCTACAATAAAAAAGATTTTCAGCATTTTTTACATTAAGCGCAACAACATCATCCACGGTTTCTACTAAGTAAATGCCACCTTGTTGATTGTCATACTGGCCCATAGTTCCCTCAACCTCAGGGTGCCCATGGTGACCAATTAAAATACATTCAATGCCTTTTTTACTCGCACGGGTGACTTCCATATGTACTTTAGTTACTAACGGGCAGGTTGCATCAAATACTTTAAGCTCACGGCGTTTAGCCTCTAAGCGCACAGCCTGAGAAACACCATGAGCACTGAAAATAACAATACTGTCATCCGGTACTTGGTTAAGTTCTTCAACAAACACAGCGCCGCGATTTTTTAAGCCATCAACCACGTAACGGTTATGCACTACCTCGTGGCGTACATAAATTGGTTTCTCAAAAATATCTAAAGCACGCTCAACAATACTGATTGCACGGTCAACACCCGCGCAAAAGCCTCGAGGATTAGCTAGTAATATTTCCATTAACCTTGTACCTCAATAATATCAACTTCAAACGTTAACCGCTGGCCTGCTAATGGATGGTTAAAGTCGATAGTGACTGACTCACCTTGTACTTCACGTACCAGACCCGGAAGCTCGGTACCGTCAGGTTGTGTAAACGCAATAATCGCACCTACTTTTGCTGGTGTGTCTATGCCAAATTTACTGCGATCTACATAATAAATATTATCGGGGTTGGGTTTACCAAAAGCATCTTCTGGCTCAAGCTCAAATGTTTTACTTTCACCGGCACTTAAACCAAGTAAGCATTTTTCAAAGTTAGGCGTTAAACTACCATCCCCCATAGTAAGCTTGGCCGGCTTATTGTGTACTTTTGTTGAGTCAGCGGCAGAGCCATCTTCTAGTTTAATAGAAAAATGAAAAATAACCTCTGAGTGTTCACCAATTACAGCTTGGCTCATGCTTTATGCTCCTTTGGATTTTCGCCAGTAAAGGCATCAAATAGTAACAATGCAGCGCCAATACAAATAGCGCAATCGGCAATATTAAATACAGGAAAATGTGCGTTTTCGTAAAACACATGTAAAAAGTCAATAACATAACCATAGGCTATGCGATCGTATAAGTTACCAATAGCGCCTGCTAAAACTAACGAATATGCCCCACACAATATTTTATTAGACGCTGGGAGGCGTTTTAACCACCATACCAGCAAACAACTAATTGCAATTGCGATTGCACTTAAAAACCAGCGCTGCCAGCCCCCTGCTTCGCTTAAAAAGCTATATGCAGCACCGTAGTTATGCACATAAGTAAAACTAAAAACAGGCAATAAGTTAATTGACTCACCGTAAGCCATCGTGTTTACAACCAGTGTTTTACTGGCAAAGTCTATTACCAACAGTAACAGACTCAACCAAAGCCACACCAAACCACTTTTTTGGGTCAGTTTGCTCACTAAAAAACACTCCTAAGCGAATTGACGCTTTTCACCTTCGCCGTCAACGTTACTTACACAGCGACCACAAATTTCTGGGTGAGCTGGCTCAACACCTACATCGTCACTGTAATGCCAACAACGTTCACATTTTTTAGCATCTGTTGCTGATACACTAATGTATAAACCATCAATTTCAGTAGTTTGTGAACCTGCTGGTTGACTATCTACCTGTGTAACATTAACCGCAGAGGTTAATAACACAAAGCGTAGTTCATCGCCTAATGGCGCAAGTGTTGCTACCAGTTCTTTATTTGCAAACAAGTTAACCGTCGCTTGTAATGTAGCGCCTATCACTTCTTCTTTACGTGCTGCTTCTAACAGGCGGTTCACTTCGTCACGTACATTTAAAATAGCTTGCCAGTCTTCATTGCTAAATTTAGTGCTTGTAGGTGCTTGTAAGCCTTCATACCAAGTTGAAGTAAACACGTAATCACTGCGATCACCCGGCAGCGCTTCCCAAATCTCTTGCGCAGTAAAGCTCATTATTGGCGCCATCCAGCGAGTCATAGCCTCAGCAATATGATAAAGCGCTGTTTGACACGAGCGACGTGCATGGCTATCACTTTTTGCTGTGTACTGACGATCTTTTATAACATCTAAGTAGAACGAGCCAAGTTCACCGGTGCAAAAATTCATTAGTTTTTGCGTCACTAATAACATTTGATAGTTATCGTAAGCTGCTAAAATTTCATCTTGTAACTGTGCCGCTCGACCCACAATCCACTTATCAAGCTCAACCATATCATCAACAGCAACCTGATCCGTTTTTGGATCAAAACCGCTAAGGTTAGCAAGTAGGTAACGGCTGGTGTTACGAATGCGACGGTAACGATCTGCCGAACGTTTGAATATTTCATCTGATACGGTCATTTCTGCCGTGTAATCAGTTGATGCTACCCATAAACGTAAAATATCAGCGCCCAGTTTATTCATCACATTTTGTGGTGAAATAACATTGCCTAATGACTTAGACATTTTGCGGCCATTTTCATCAACCGTAAAGCCATGGGTAAGTACTTGCTTGTATGGTGCATGACCATTAATTGCCACAGACGTCATCATTGATGACATAAACCAACCACGGTGTTGATCAGACCCTTCAAGGTATAAATCAGCAGGACCGGTTAAATCTTCACGCGCATCAACAACACACGCATGGGTTACACCTGAGTCAAACCATACATCGAGCGTGTCTTGCACTTTTATGTACTGCTGGGCGTCTTCTTCGCCTAGTAATGTAGCAGGCTCTAAATCGTACCATGCTTGAATACCTGACTTTTCAACAAGCGCTGCAGCTTGTTCAATCAGCTCTTGGGTATTTGGGTGTAATGCGCCGGTGTCTTTATCAACAAATAACGCAATAGGAACACCCCAGGTGCGTTGACGTGAAATACACCAATCAGGGCGGCCTTCAACCATGTTGGCAATGCGGCTTTCGCCCCATTCCGGTAACCACTGAGTATTTTTGATTTCAGCCAGTGAATTTTTGCGTAAGTTTGCCTGATCCATGCTAATAAACCATTGTGGTGTTGCACGGAAAATAATAGGGGTTTTATGGCGCCAGCAATGCGGGTAGCTATGCGTTAATGCATGATGATGCATTAAGGCATTACGCTCAATAAGTACCTCAATCACACTCGCATTGGCTTTAAAAACATGCTGGCCAGCAAATAATTCAGTGTCAGGTAAATACACCCCGTTTGCGCCAACAGGGTTCGCCACTTCAAGATTGTACTCAAGGCCTGCCACGAAATCTTCTTGACCATGACCTGGTGCCGTATGTACAACACCTGTACCAGAATCTGTGGTTACGTGTTCAGCAACAATAACAGGGACGTTAAAGTCATAGAATGGGTGTGCAACCGTTAAGTTTTCAAGTGCGGCGCCTTTAACGTAACCAAGAGTATGAAAGTGGTTAAAACCAAAACGATCCATGGCGTCTTTAACCAGATCAGACCCTAAAATAAGACGTTGCTGAGCACCCTCGTCTTCCACTTGAACTAATGCGTATTCTAAATCAGCATGCACCGCAACAGCACGGTTGGCCGGTAAAGTCCACGGTGTGGTTGTCCAAATAACAGTCCCTACACTACCCGTACCTTGATGGCCATCAGCTAGGTCAAATGCATTCACTACCGCGTCTTGATCTGTAAAAATAAAGCGCACATCAATCGCTGGCGATTGTTTATCCTGATATTCAACTTCTGCCTCTGCTAGTGCAGAGCCACAATCTGTACACCAATGCACAGGTTTTGCGCCTTTGTGTAGGTGGCCATTTTTAATAATACGGCCCAGTACACGAATTGCATTGGCTTCAAAATCAAAGTTCATGGTTAAGTAAGGTTTATCCCAATCACCAAAAACACCTAAACGCTTAAAGTCGACTTTTTGACCTTCCACTTGCTTTTTAGCAAAAGCACGGCATTTTTCACGAAACTCTGCAGCAGTGACCTTAACACCTGGTTTACCGACTTTTTTCTCAACCATTAGCTCAATTGGTAAACCATGACAGTCCCAACCAGGTACGTATGGCGCATCAAAATCTGATAAGGTTTTAGACTTAACAATAATATCTTTTAATATTTTATTTACTGAATGGCCTAAATGGATATCGCCGTTTGCATACGGGGGGCCGTCATGCAAAATAAAAGTTTTTTTACCTTTTTTTGCGCTGCGAATTTGACCATATAGATCGTCTTCGTACCAGGCTTTAAGCATTTTTGGTTCACGTTGTGCCAAATTGCCACGCATTGGAAACATTGTTTCCGGTAAATTCAAAGTATGTTTGTAGTCGCTCATTAATCCTACTTTCCGTCTCTATCGGCTACCTAGTTTAAACCAAAACACTGCTTAGCGGCTGCAACATCGGTTGCTATTTGTGCCGTCAGTTGTGTTAATGTCTCGAATTTTTTCTCATTGCGGAGTTTTTCAATCAACTCCACATGCATAAATTGTCCATAAATATCTTGTGCAAAATCAAAAAGATGAACCTCTAATAAAGCACGAGTTCCATTAAATGTGGGTTTGTTTCCAATGTTAGCTACCCCAAAAACGTGTTTCCCTGCGATCATTACTTGCACCGCAAACACACCATTAACCGGACAAACTTGACGTTTTAGCGCAATATTTGCCGTTCTAAAACCCAGTTCACGGCCTTTTTTCCAGCCGTGAATCACTCGCCCAGATATCGCATAATTATGGCCAAGCATTATTTTTGCACTCGCCAAATCACCCTCAGCAAGTGCTTCTCGAATTAGAGTACTGCTTACTCTAGCATTTAATTGCCGAAAGCTCGCCGTACTTTTAACCCTCATACCTGCTTGGCTGCCCATCGTGGTCAATAAGCTAAAATTTCCCTGACGTTGTTTACCAAACCTAAAATCATCACCGACCGTTAATGCCTTAACGCCCAGCTTTTTAATTAAAATATCGCTCACAAACTGTTTCGCTTGCATATTAGCAAAAGCTTGATCAAAGCTAATACAAATCACCCGCTCAATACCTAAGTTACTTAACAAAAGTAATTTATCACGCAAGCGAGTAAGCCTTGCAGGCGCATTGTTTTTTGCAAAAAACTCTTGTGGTTGAGGCTCAAATAACATCACAGTGCTGGGTAAATTATTTGCTTTAGCATCTGCTAACAAGCCCTTTAATACGGCAGCATGACCCAAATGAACACCATCAAAATTACCAATGGTCAACACACAACCAAAGTGTTGTGGGCGTATATTGTGAATACCTCTAATTAACTCCATGCCACCTAATGCCTTTTCAGCGAGCTGATAAAATACGACCTGAGGCCGCAGAGTGTCCGATTATAATCTTTTTTTTAATTTGATTCAGTAATTGCTACACTTTTTATCGTATTTAGTCTAACGCCCATTAAAAACAACATAAAAAAGTAACTAACAACCGCAATAATTAATAACACGCTCAATAACATAACTTGTTCACTAAAGTGCCAATTTAGCCAATCGTATTGTTTACTGGTAAACCACACCAATGCGCCCATCGTCACGCTGGCCAGTAAACACTTTAAGGTGAAGTAGCCACTCATGCTCGAGAACTGATACACATTCTCTTTTTTGAGCTGACGGTACAATAAATACGCATTACAGCTAGCCGACATAGAGGTTGCCAATGCTAAACCTAAATAACCAATAAATGGTGCTAACATAATATTAAACACCATGTTTAGCACTAAAGTAATAATACCAATACGTACTGGTGTTTTAATATCTTGACGAGAATAAAACCCAGGTGCGAGGACTTTAATGAGCATAAAGCTCACTAAACCCACCGAGTAGGCAACAACCCCAAGACTCACCGCCTTAACATGATCAGTTCCCGCTTCTTTAAATGCACCATGGTCAAAAAGCACGGTAATAATCAGTGGGCTAATAATCATCAACCCTATCATGGCTGGAAGCCCTAAAAAAATAACAAATCTCACTCCCCAGTCTAGAGTGTGTTGAAAATCGCTACTTTTTTTACTGCTGTGTAATTTTGACAATGCCGGTAAAATAACCGTTGCTATACCAATACCAAACAAGCCAAGTGGAAATTCAATCAGCCTATCTGAGTAATATAGCCAAGCGATAGAGCCCGTCATCAGTAACGAGGCTATTACCGTATCAAGCAACAAGTTAATTTGGCTAATTGATACACCAAACAGTGCCGGAAGCATTAATTTACGCACTTTTTTGACACTATCATCTTGCCAACCCCAGCGCGGTCGCACCAACATTTTTGCTTTATATAGAAATGGTAACTGGAATAATAGTTGTACCACACCGCCTAAAAATACGCCTATCGCTAACGCATAAGCGCCATTAGAAAATTGGTCATGTAATAAAATGGCACAACCAATAATAGACACATTAAGTAACACAGGAGTAAACGCCGCGACCGCAAAACGGTTATATACATTCATCACTGCGCCGCTCAGTGCAACTAAACTAACAAAAAACAAGTAAGGAAAAGTTAACTTTAATAACGAGCTGGCAAGCTCAAACTTTTCTGCATCAGGCCCGCCTTGCCACCAATCAATAAACCAACCTGTGCCAAATAACGCAGCAATAACCGGAGAAGCTATTACACCTATTAATGTTACAATCAATAAAATAGTGCCTAACGTACCCGCTGCTTGGGCAACAAATAATCTGACTTTATCATCACCTTGCTGCTGTTTAATTTCACTTAATACTGGTACAAATGCTTGCGCAAAAGCCCCTTCGGCAAACAAACGGCGTAAAAAATTAGGAATACGATTGGCAAATAGAAATACATCGGCAGCCGCCCCTGCCCCTAATAAATTAGCCACCACAGCATCACGCACTAGCCCTAGAATACGCGAGATCATTGTCATTGCGCTTACAATCATCCCGGAACGAAATAAACCTTTTGACACTATAAATCCATATTAAAAATCAGCAATTACGCTAATTATGCCATAGTCTTTTTTATAAATCGCTTTAAAGCACTAGGCTGGAACCCCTTGCTTTGTTACAATAGCGCTATTAACTGCTAAAGCGGCAAATTGATGTTCGTTATAAGGAGCAGTTTTTCTTGGATTGTTAAAATTAAATTGACATTCATGATAAAAACAGGCATATTCCACGGCCTTTAATTTAAGCTTTATTTAAGATTGTTAGGAGCAAACCTTGGCTAACATCAAGTCTGCAAAAAAACGCGCTATCACAAGCGAAAAAAACCGTCAGCATAACGCAAGCCGTCGTTCAATGATGCGCACTTACTTCAAAAAAGTAATTGTAGCTATTGAAGCTGGTGATAAAGAAGCTGCACAGCAAGCTTTTTCTGTTGCTACACCTATTTTAGACCGTTACGCAACTAAGGGTCTAATCCACAAAAACAAAGCTGCTCGTCATAAGAGCCGTTTAGCTGCTAAAATTAAAGCACTATAATTTGTTTTTGCAAGATTAAAAAAACCGGCTTTTGCCGGTTTTTTTTTACCTAGAATAAATACCTTATTCAGACGTTTTCAAGCTCTGGGTAAAACTTCTTCAGCATTGCCGCAATTTTCTTCGGGGAAAATGGCTTAACTACAAACCCTTTCGCCCCTCTATCTATTGCATCTTTGACATTCTCAACGCCTGAATGCGCCGACACCATCACGACGTTTGTCTCAGGTGATAGCTCATTGATTTGCGCAATAAGCTCCTTACCGTCCCCGTCTGGCAGCTCTATATCTAAGAATATAATGTTAAAGTTTGCGGCACGACACTCATTAATGCATTGGGCCGCCGTAGACGCCTCGGTTACATTCTCTATACCTAAGTGCATTAAGGTTTGACTTAAAAAACTACGCACTGTACTAACATCATCAACTATTAAAATCGATAGCTGCGTATTCATATATAATCCTTATAGGCTAAAACCGTGCCTGAGAAATTAATGATTTATCTAAAATAGTACTATTTACTTTATTATAGAGAGCTAGGCCAAAAAGGCCAGATTTGCTTTATATCGGAAAAACGTAAAAAAGTCGCAGCTAATATTAAACCACTTTAAGTAATAACAGGGCGAATATTGACCTACCGTTAAATCACCCTGCATAACAAAATGCTAAACTGCGCTGGCTACGCTTTCTACTTTCACAATATTATTACTTATACGTGCTTGAGCGCCAAAGCCTAACTTACTCACCTTTAAAAAAATAAGTCATCAGAAGCGAATGCATTTATCGACCAAGGTTATTTGTAAGTAAATCTAAACAGCTAAGTGAGGCTACTTCCGGTATTAACCACCTGCTTTTAGCATTAAAAAAACTAATCTGAAAATTTAAAATTACTTGGTTGAAAGCTGTGCAAAAGATCAACATAATGGCGCTCCTTTTTTCAACAACTGAACTATTGAAACGACCATGCTAAACGAGCTAGATTGGCTTTTAAATACATTACTACTTGCACTAGGTTTGGGTGCATTCTTTATAAATCAACTGACATTACTTCGCGTCGCAGCGATTAGTTCGTGTGGTTTATTATTTTTATCATTTAGCTTAGATCTTATGTCGTCGAGTGTTATTTCAAATATGAGTTTAGTATTGATCAACACATTTTATTTGTTCAAAGTTTACACGTTTGGGCAATTTACTGTATCTCAGCATTAATTACTTCCCCTTAGAATATTTTATGGCCCAGTTTTTCTGGGCTTTTTTATTTGGCATTATTAAAAATATTGGGTCTGGGTTTAAACTAGGTTAGAATTTTCCGCGAATTAGTCTAACTTGAGATATGCCGATGCCGTTATCAGATTTTGATTTATTTTAGCTAATTATTGAATGGACTAGCTCTGCGGCACTTGCTTGATTAAACCACGCAGATAGCCCTAATATTATTATAGATACAACCACTATACTGATTTTTGTGCCGCCTTGACTGGGTTTCATAACTCATCCTATTTATTTTTTTTAGAACGGATCTTAACAATAGTAAAAATTACAAGTGTTAACAAGGTGTTTCTATTAAAAATGTAACTAATTTTATTCCTAAAAGATCAACACACCTTAATACCCTTGCTGCTTGTTAATGCTATTTATTAATGGCTGTCTCGCTTTTAAACGCAAAATGTTTGCTGCTATTTGTTCAATAACACTATCCAAGTCTGACAACGCTGCACAATGCGGTGTTAAGGTTATATTTTCATGCTGCCAATAAGGGTGTTCGTTTGGCAATGGTTCATTTGCAAACACATCAAGTGTTGCCGCGCGTAAATAACCATTATTAAGGGCATCAAGTAAGTCAGCTTCAACAACATGTTCACCTCGGGCCACATTAATCACCACGCTATGCTCAGGTAGTTGCTTGAGTAGCTGTTTATTAATAATGCCTTTAGTATTAGCAGTAAGCGGTAATAAACACACTAAATAATCGGTTTGTGCCAACATTTGTGTTAAGCCATCATCACCAAAGTAAAGATCTACGGTTGATGACTGTTTTACAGTTCTGCTCCAAGCATTAACTCTAAAGCCGTTATTAATTAACTTTTGTGCACACGCTTGACCAAGCTCACCAAATCCTAAAATGCTTACTTTGTTATATTTATACGCTCTTTTGGGTTTCCATACATTTTGCTGTTGTTTTATAAAATATTGTTTTAATCGTAATTTTTGCGCTAATACATGGGTAAGTACATATTCAGCCATATCGCAGGCTAATTGCTTATCGATAATACGCACCACCTCAACACTTTTAGGTAATATACTTAAATCGATACTATCAACCCCAGCACCAAACGATGACACAGCCTTTAAATTGACTAACTTTGGCCATAATGAGGCAGGCGCATTCCAAGCGAGTACAAACTCTACACTTGCAAAGTCGGAGCAATCATCAAGCGCTTCAATTTTGATACTGGGTAATTGTGATTGCATGCTTGCTATTAACTTTGCGTTATCTCGGCCTGTTATAGCGACTAAAACTGACATAATTATTCCTTAAAAAGTAACGCAATAATAACAATACCAGTGCGGTTTAAATACAGCACTAAATAGTGCGGTTTTAAAAAGTCACACAACTGACAGCGTATTGTCATATCTACACTCTAAGCTAATCATATTGGCTTTAGCCTAAAACAAGAGGTGCGTATGATCAGTGTAGATAAACTAATAGCAACTAATTTACCACAGTTAACTGACTCATTTAAAATAAAAAAATTGATAAAAAAGAGCCTTAGCTACTTATTGCATGAACAAGAGTTTACACACTTTGCAACCACTTATCCGCATCTTCAAGGGATAGAGTTTGTTGAACAAGTGCTTGATGAACTTGATTTTGAAACCCGATACAAAGCAAAACAGATAGAGAACATTCCCAGTGAAGGCAAAATTGTCATCATTGCAAATCACCCTATCGGCTCTTTAGATGCACTAGCATTACTAAAGGTGTTATCAACAGTGCGAACCGATTTAAAAGTCGTGGCTAACCGTATGTTAATGACCGTTGACGCTATGCATTCATTACTGCTGCCCGTTGATAACTTATCAGGACAAAGTAAAAAACAAGAGCTTAATAATATTCACCAACATTTAAAAAATGAAGGGGCGTTACTTATCTTCCCTGCCGGTGAAGTTTCTCGACTTCGCCCTACAGGGATCAAAGACTGCCAGTGGAATAGCGGATTTTTACGTATCGCTAAAAAAGCGAATAGCCCTATTTTACCCATTCATATAAAAGCCAGAAATAGCCCGCTATTTTACGGCGCATCAATGCTTTATAAGCCGCTTGCGAGTTTATTATTAGTAAAAGAGATGTTTAAGCAACGTCAAAAATCATTAGAATTTGAAATTGGCGCTTCCATTGCTCCAGAGTTTTACTTAATTCCCGATTTAAAAGACAAAGAAGTCGTCGAGTTAATACGAAAACAACTATATCGTTTAACCACCAAAAAAACGTTGCCACTAAAAACGTATGCCCCTATCGCCTCTCCTGAGTGTAAAAAAGAATTAAAAAAAGCCATAGAAAATTGCGAACATCTAGGTAAAACCAGTGATGGTATGGTGATTTATTTATACCACTATAAAGGTAGTTCACCGTTATTTCGCGAACTGGGGCGTTTACGAGAAATTGCCTTTCGTGCTGTAGGTGAAGGCAGCGGAAACCGCCGTGATATAGATAAATACGACATGTATTATCAACACTTAGTCTTATGGGATGAACAAGCACTAGAGCTGGTGGGCGCTTATCGATTAGCCTGCGCACAAGATGTAATTGAGCAGCACTCTCAACGTGGTCTATATACCGATAGCTTATTTAATTATACCCAAAATATGGCACCCTACTTTAAACAAGGCATAGAATTGGGCCGCAGTTTTGTACAACCTAAATACTGGGGAAAGAAAAGCCTTGACTATTTATGGCATGGCATTGGTGCTTTTATTAATCGCTACCCTCAGTATCGTTACTTATTCGGTGCCGTGAGTGTGTCAAACGCACTACCAACGCAAGCAAAATCATTGCTGGTACATTATTATCAGCACTATTATGGTTGTAAAAAATCACTGGCAACGCCCAACAATGCATTTCGTCACACAGCGGATCAGCACGTTCAATACGCTAATTTATTTGCTGGCGACAACCTAAAAGAAGACTTTGTAGAGCTTAAACACCTACTGGCTAATATGGGCACCCATGTGCCGACGCTGTTTAAACAATACACCGAGCTATGTGAGCCAAATGGGGTAGCATTTTTAAGTTTTAGCATCGATCCGCAATTTAATAATTGCATTGATGGACTAATATTAGTCGACCTAGAGAAAGTAAAACCAAGTAAAGCAAAACGTTATCTAAGCGCGAAAAACGCGACATCAATAAGCTAAGTTATAGAGTTTAAACGTTAGCAGCTGGTGTGCAGGCCACTTAATACCAACTGTAAGGTTGAGGTAATCGCGGATCTAGGTGTGTAAGCGCCACAGATAAACCACGCAAACGCTATCAATGCGATAGTAATCTTAGTCATTGCAAATAAAGATCCAATTCCCATACCACCAAGCGAAGTGTGATTAGAAAGAATATTTGCTCAGCAATTAAACCATACACATACGCTTATTTTAACAAAACTGGCTGGTTATATTCCGAACACTTCAATTAGTTTTTATATTTGTAAAGTGCATCGCTAATTTTAAAACGCTAATTGCTTAAAAGTTTAATCTAAATCAATAAATAGAGGCTCTTTGCTGGTCCGATTTTGAAACCTTGATCTAGAACAGGTTTTTATTTTTAACCATGAGTAATAATAGCCTCAATCAACAAATAGTCACACAGCAGTTCACGGAGAACAACATGAAAACTAAATTAAGCATTGCAATACTTACTTCTTTATTGGCTCTTTCGCCTGCAGCACACGCTAACTTTAGTGTTAATGTTGGCGCAATTAATGTAAACCCAGATAACGATGGCTCAAAAATTAATGAAGATCCCACTCTTGGTTTAAAAGGTGATTCAAATACTCAGCTAGGTATTACTGTAGATTACGCATTTAACGAACAATGGGTATTAGAGCTTATTGCAGCAACGCCGTTTTCTCATGACGTAGAAGGCACAGGCGGTTTAGCGGGTAATAAAATTGCAGACATTAAACATTTGCCACCATCACTGGTTGCACAATACCACTTTTTAGATAGCAGTTACGCATTTCGTCCTTTTGTTGGTGTAGGGATTAACTACACGACTTTCTTTGACGAGCAGCCTTCTGCAGCCCTTAAAGCAACTTTAGGCACAAACGATGTAGAAGTAAAACTAGATGATTCATTTGGCTTTGTTGCGCAAGTGGGTGCTAACTACAAAATTGATGAGAAATGGGGCCTACACGCTATGGTATCGATGATGGATATTGATACTGATGCAACTGTGTATGCCAATGGCGCAAAAGCGCTAACCTCAACCGTGTCACTTGACCCTGTTGTTGCCATGTTTGGCCTTAAATACTCGTTCTAATAACGTTTATGTGTGTTAAAAAGGCCGTAAGGCCTTTTTTTATGCGTGTTTAGCGTGGTAAGTTGTTTACCTTTTTCTGCTCAAGCATTTCTTTCCAGTGAATTACTTCGGTCGGTAATATGGGGGCAACCCCGTCAAAGCCAGCCACTTCAAGCATATGCTCAACGCTTATCACTGCTTTTTTACTTTTAAACACGCCGCGCACATAAGCAATTGCATGTAAGCCTCGATCTGAATGAAACTTTTGCTCAATATAAAAATATTTATGATCCCAACCCACTAAGCGAGTGCTAATGGTAAAACGCTGCATTGGCTTAATATCACGTATATAGGTGATTGCGGTTGCATTAACAATGGGAAACCAACGCCGTTTCATTATTTGCTTAAGTAAGCCAACCCGCTCGGTCATCCAGGTACGCGATAAGTCCATCATTGCTAAGTAACGTGAATTAGTTAAATGCAAATTAATATCGCAGTCACTGGGCAAGGCTTTGTAGTCAATATCAACCGTGTCCAACAACGATTGGTAATCACGATTACGTTTTATTTTAAAAAATAATAATAGCAGTCTAAAATATAAGTTCACAGCAGAGGTCTTACCAGTAATTTTTTGTGAGTGTAGCATAGCAATTGACCCCTTTGGCTATTTTTATACCAAGAAGTCAATCATAAAAATATGCCTTTAAACTTTTACCGTTTTGCGGTTGATACCGTAATCACGCAATTTATTTGCCACCGCAGTATGACTTAGCCCTAAGCGTTTAGCTAACTGGCGAGAGCTTGGGTAGGCCGGATAAAGCTTACGAAGTAAAGTGGCTTCAAAACGCTTAACCGCTTGATCAAGCGAGCCCTCAAAATCAGACTCTAAATACCCTAAATCATGGGTAAAGGTAGGTAACTGTAAATGTTCAACTCGCAGTTCACTGTCCTCTAACAAAGATACCGCGCGATAAATCGCATTTTCTAATTGGCGCACATTACCAGGCCACGGGTAGTCTTGTAAAAACGTTAAACATTCTTCAGATAGCTCAGGCACTGCGTGGCCATTTTGCTGTGCATACTTTTGAATAAAATGCTCAGCAAGCGGGCCAACATCCGCTTTGCGATCTCTAAGCGGCGCAATCTCTAGCGTTAGTACATTAATACGATAGTATAAGTCTTCTCTGAAGACCCCTTCTTGCACCATCGCAGGTAAATCTTTTTGGGTGGCGGCAACAATACGCACATTTACTTTAACTTCGTTTTCATCGCCTACCTTTCTAAACGTGCCATCTTGTAAAAAACGCAGTAATTTAGTTTGTAGCTGAGTCGACATTTCGCCCACTTCATCTAAAAACACCGTTCCACCATCGGCTTGTTCAAGCACACCGCGTTTAGGTGCAGCGTTCTCTTCATACCCTGCATAACCAAATAGTTCTGATTCAGCAACATCATCAGGGAGTGAAGCGCACGACAACGCAATAAACGGTTTTACTGAACGATTAGATGCATAGTGACAGGCACGGGCTAATAACTCTTTACCCGTTCCAGTTTCACCCGTAATGAGAATGGGCGCTTCAAGCTGCGCCATTTTTCGCGCTTCACGGACAACACGGCGCATCGCAGTACTAAAATTATGAATTGTCGCAAAACTTTCTTGTCCATAGCGTCTAAAAGCACTGACTTGTTGACCTAAACGACTTTGTGACTTTATATTGATCACCGCCCCCGCTAATATATCTCCTTCACTGCCTTGCGGCACTGCAATAGGCAAAATATCAGCAATAAAATCTTCACCCGCCACTTCAACACGGGTCGTTTGTCCGAGCACTTCCTTACCCTCTAACCAGCGAGTGAAGTTAAATCCTTTAAGTAGATTATTAATATTAGCGCCAATCACTTCTTTTTCTAAAAGCTGCAAGTCTTTACAGGCGGCGTCATTACATAAACGTACCCAACCTTTAGCATCAATAGATATAACGCCATCAGGAAGTGCTTTTAATAACGTATTAAGTTCATTGTGTTCACGTTCAGACGGTAAAAACGCCGTGGTACGTACATCATGCACGCCATCTATCAATCGAATTGATGGCATGATCTTTTGAAATTGTTCAAATTCAATTTCAGGAAAACTCACATACATACGGCAATTTACTGAGTCGACTTCAATTCCTTTTAAATCAACATTATAGCTAACTAATATATTAAGAATCTCTTGAGCAATACCAACTCGGTCTGCACAGTGAATATCTAAACGCATACACCCTCAGGTAAGGAAAAACTAGTTGATGTAAATAATACGCTAACTATGATTACGAGCATAGCTTATTGTAAAGAAATTTGGACGAAGAATATTTTTAATAACTTGGTACCTATAACATCTGGTAAAAAGACTTGTATTTAGTTTTTAGAACAATCCGACACATAATAAAACTAACTTGCCACTGGTAATGTTAATTATGATGTTAAATACCTTTTTTGAATAATTTAAGTATTTACCGCGACAAACATCATTTAATATGCGGGTATTTAACAATTACATAACGGATGTATGATAGCGCGCTCAACGCTTCCCCTCGTACAAAGGTCTATGTATACTTAGGCGCAATTGTGACTAGGATAAGGGTGTGACGCTTACCTAAACGTATAGCTTCGTTTAGCAAACCATTACCTTAGCTGCATAAAAACACTGATGATCGAGCATCTATTATACTTCTTAGAAGTAAAAAATTAGCTAAATCAAAAACCACAAGGTCATCAAAACAATAATGAATTAGGAAGTAAATATGAGTTCAAATTCTGACAGTGGCTGGTTTGGCCATCCTAAAGGACTTTCAACCCTGTTTTTCACAGAAATGTGGGAACGAATGAGTTACTACGGCATGCGAGCAATGCTCGTATTATTTATGACAGCAAGTTTACAACAGGAAGGCCTAGGATTTACCGTTGCTTCTGCTGCTGCAATTTATGGTTTATACACAGGGGCTGTTTACTTTTTAGGCCTGCCTGGTGGTTGGCTTGCAGATAGGTTATTTGGTGGTCAAAAAGCCGTATGGTATGGCGGTATCATTATCATGTGTGGCCATATAATTTTAGCCGTCCCCCATGAATATTCATTTTTTACTGGTTTAATTTTTGTAGCAATAGGTACAGGCTTACTTAAACCTAATATTAGCGCCATGGTTGGTCAACTTTATACCGATGAAGATGAACGCCGTGATGGCGGTTATGCTATTTATTATATGGGTATTAACTTAGGTTCTTTAATTGGTTACTACGTCTGTGGTTACTTTATGGAAAACGTTGGTTGGCACTGGGCATTTGGTGCTGCAGCGGTAGGTATGGCTATTGGTTTAATCCAATACAAACGTACACTTAATAACTTACCCGAACACAGTGCATTACCTGCTAACCCGCTTGGTCCTAAAGGCACATCTCGTGCATGGATGGGTATCGCTGCGTTTATAATTATTGCTGCCAGTGTTACCGCTGCTGCTATGACGGGGGCGATTGTAATTAACCCTACTATAGTTGCTGGGTACACCGCTGTTATATTTACTGTTATCTTTTTCATCTACTTTGGTTTAATTTACTTCAAAGGCAAACTAACCGATGCTGAAAAACAAAGAATGTGGGCGCTATTTTTAGTATGCGTTGCCTCAGCCTGTTTTTGGTCTGGCTTTGAGCAAGCAGGTTCTTCATTAAATTTATTTGCTCGCGACTACACAGACCGCCTTGTTGGTACGTTTGAAATTCCAACGACTTGGTTTCAATCTTTAAATTCGTTATTCATTATTGCCCTATCGCCATTTTTTGCTGCCCTTTGGATTAATTTATCAAAGAAAATGGTATCGCCTACATACAGCGTAAAATGTGCGTTGGGCCTCGTTATTATGGCTTCAGGCTTTTTAGTGATGTTTATGGCGGCACATTACGCCGCTGAGGGCTTAAAAGTAGCGCCTTATTGGCTTGTTACTACCTATTTCTTACATACCGTGGGTGAGCTGTGTTTAAGTCCAGTTGCATTAAGTGCTGTAAGTAAGTTATCGCCTCGTCGCTATACGGGTCAGATGATGGGGGTATTTGTACTAACCTACTCAATCGGTAACGTAATCTCAGGATTACTAGCGGGTAACTTTGATCCTAACAATGTTGAAGATATTCCTAACCTTTATCTACAAATTGCATTATTTAGTATTGGTGTAGGTATCATTTTAGTCTTGATGAGTTTCAAAGCTAAAGTATGGGAAAAACAAGGATTAGAGCAAACGCCGTCGGCTCAATAATTGAAGTTAATCAGTAATGCTTGATCGCATTAAATACCCTCTGTAGTTGACCGCAGGGGGTATTTTTATGGCCGATACATTAAATCACATAGCCTTTAAATCCAGCAGTTTATAGCAGTAACCCATCGCTACTCATTATTTTTGTAATATCGCGGGTAACGACACCCAGTTAAAGTGTAAATAATAAAATACAAAAACGGCACTTTTTTTAGCACAAAAAAACTAGAAAAACATATGAATAAAATAATTTAAAGCATTTATAATCAAGTGCTTAATTATAAATATTAGACAATCACCTACCAGTCTAGTGTTTATTTTCATCTGCTCGCATGTAAATAAACAATATACTTTGCTAACCGTCTCGTAAGATTTACACACCTGCTATTTACTAAATAACAACACCCTCTTCCCCAAAACACCAAACTGGTTAATGATGTACGTAATACGATAACAAATAATCGCAGTGCTTAATTGCGAGTGCTTAATTGCGGGAGTAATGATAATGAGTGAAGTAAATAACCCTTTAGGTTTGGTTGGTATTGAATTTACCGAGTACGCAACACCGAATGCCGATTACATGGATAAAGTGTTTACCGATTTTGGTTTTTCAAAACTAAAAAAATTCAAAGGTAAAGACATTGTTTATTACAACCAAAACGATATTCATTTTTTACTAAATAATGAACGCGATGGTTTTTCAGCTGAATTTGCAAAAAACCACGGCCCAGCAATTTGTTCTATGGGTTGGCGTGTAGAGAATGCTCAAGCGGCGTTTGAAACCGCGGTTGAACGTGGTGCAAAGCCTGCCACCGATGCAGCAAATAAAGACTTACCTTACCCTGCTATTTACGGTATTGGCGACAGCTTAATTTACTTTATTGAGCAATTTGGCGATAAAGGCTCTATCTACGCAAATGACTTTGAAGATTTAGCGCAGCAAAATACAGTGGCTGATAAAGGCTTTTTACGTATCGACCACTTAACCAATAACGTTTATAAAGGCACGATGGAAACATGGGCTAACTTTTATAAAGACGTGTTTGGTTTCACGGAAGTACGTTATTTTGATATTAAAGGTCAAAAAACAGCCTTGATCTCGTACGCACTTAAGTCTCCATGTGGTACTTTTTCTATTCCAATTAATGAAGGTAAAGGTAACGATAATAACCAAATTGATGAATACCTAGGTGAATACAATGGCCCAGGTGTACAGCATTTAGCCTTTTTAACTGATGACTTAGTAAGCTCACTAGACAAGCTTGATAAATCAACTATTGCCACTTTGGACATTATTCCTGAGTACTACGACACTATTTTTGACCGTGTGCCATGGGTTAAAGAAGACAAAGAAAAAATTCGTGAGCATCAAATTCTGGTCGATAGTCAAAGCGAAAATTGCTACTTACTGCAAATTTTCTCTAAGAACCTATTTGGCCCTATCTTTATTGAAATGATTCAACGTGTTGACGATGGTGGCTTTGGTGAAGGTAACTTCCAGGCGCTATTCGAATCAATCGAACGAGATCAAGAACGTCGCGGCGTTTTATAAGCAAATGAAGTAACTTTAAAAAGCAGCGTATTTCGCTGCTTTTTGTCGTTTAATCACAATTGAGAGGGGTTATATCCCTCTTAATGTTTAAATCGCGCTTTTCATCACCATATAGCAAGGTGATACATCAAATTCACTGGTGCTATATTCTTATTTAATAATTTGATATTTATACTAAGCGCGACCAACAAAACCAAAGGAAATGTAATGAGTTTAATTAACGAAACCCATGATATAAATCTAACCAGCTGGGTAGCATCAGCAAATGATGCACACTGTGACTTCCCTATTCAAAATCTCCCTTTTGCAGAAGTACGCCGCAAAAATACGAATGAAACATTTCGAGGTGCGGTTGCCATTGGCGATCAGGTTATTGATTTAGCAAAAGTAAATGAACTTGCTATTTTTAGTGGCGATGCCCAAGTAGCCATTGCTGCTGCAAGCAAGTCAACCTTAAATGAGTTTATGGGACTGGGTGAGCAATATTGGTCAGCGCTTCGTCTGGCGCTCTCAAAAGCATTACGTGCAGGTTCTGAGCACCAAGAGCAACTCGAGCAGGCGCTAATTACCCAAAGCGAGATTGAATTTGCATTACCTTGTCATATTGGTGATTACACTGACTTTTACACATCAATTTATCATGCCACGGCCGTAGGGAGTTTATTCCGCCCTGATAACCCACTGCTGCCAAATTATAAATGGGTACCGATTGGTTACCATGGTCGTTCGTCATCGATTGGGGTGTCTGGTCAGCAGTTCCATCGCCCTAAAGGGCAAACTAAAGCGCCAGATGCAGAAGTGCCTTCATTTGGTCCATGTAAACGCCTTGATTACGAGCTTGAACTGGGTATTTACTTAGGTAAAGGCAATCAGCTGGGCGATGCTATCGCAATTGAAAATGCTGAAAAACATGTGTTTGGCTTTTGTGTTTTTAATGATTGGTCAGCACGTGATTTACAAGCATGGGAATACCAACCACTGGGGCCATTCTTAGCAAAAAACTTTGCCTCAACGGTATCACCATGGATCGTAACCACCGAAGCACTTGCACCATACAGAACAAGCTGGACACGTGATGAAAATGATCCGCAGCCACTAGAATACTTAGAATCAGCGGCTAACCGTGACCAAGGCGCATTTGATATTCAAATGGATGTTAAAATTCAAACGCAGAAAATGCGTGATGAAGGCTACAACCCAACACAAGTGTCTAAATCTAGCTTTAGACATTCATACTGGACCGTCGCGCAAATGGTTACTCACCATACAGTTAACGGCTGTAACTTTTTACCTGGTGATATGCTGGGCTCTGGAACGCAGTCGGGCCCAACGCATGAAGAAGCAGGTTCATTACTTGAGCTTTCTCGAGGTGGTAAAGAGAAAATCACCCTAAGCAACGGCGAACAACGTAGCTTTTTAGAAGACGGCGATAACGTTATCATGCGTGGCTGGTGTGAAAAAGAAGGTTTTGCACGCATTGGCTTTGGCTCTGTAGAGAGCACTGTATTGCCAGCTAAGTAATTGTAAAATCAATAAGCAAATAACAAAAGGGTTGCTAAATATGCCGCCCTTTTTTATTAATTAAGCCAAAGTTACAATTTTTTTCTGGCTTTTTTAGTGCAAATTGCTATCTTAAAACGGTTAATAGCCAGTAATTATGTGACATGCCTGTATTTATAAAATCTTTTTTTCATAAAAACTTCCCAGCTCGCCAGCTGCTTGTTCGCCAAAATGGTGAAGTAAAGCATGTTTTTTTGGCGCCTTGGTTACAAGTTTTTGTCCTCGCTATTATTGTCATCGCGATTGCATGGATGAGTGTTTCTAGTATTCGCGTGTATATGCAAACACACCAAATATCTCATATCGAACAAACTCAGCTCGACAAGCAAGTGCAATGGCAACAAAAAGTAACACAGCAGCAAGCGCGTTACGCATTACAACAAGAGCAATTAGCTGAACTTGAACAAAAACAAGCTTTATTACAAGGTATGATTGAATCGCTCCCTGCCTCAATCAGCAAAGAAACAATAAAATTAGAGGGTGAGCTTGAATCGTCCCCTATTAATGAAAGCGAGAGCGAATTTCATGAGCCTCTCGAAGAAGATAAATCTCAAAATAAGCACACCCAAAATAATGCAGTCAGTTTTGAGCAGCGCTATACGTTACTAAATCAGCAGTACGACATTAATTTTAGCTTATTAGCTGAACAAATTAATCAACGCCACGACGCTATATTAAAAACATTGCAAGAAACAGGCCTTGAAAACGCACTTGCTCAGCATCTCGCTTTAGCCACTCAAGCAACGGCGCAAGGTGGCCCGCTAGATATACTCGATGAGAGTAAAATCCCCAGTAGCTTTTTAGCCATTGCAGACAAACTTTTGTTATTAAATCAGCTAGAGAGCTTTTTAATAGCCCTACCAAATACCCTGCCTTTACCTGCTGCAAAATATTATATTTCCAGTGACTTTGGGCTTCGAAAAGATCCAATGAATAAAAGGCGCGCCTTTCATAAAGGTATCGATTTAGCTGGGTGGCATAAAACAGAAATTTTTGCCCCTGCCGATGGTACGGTTCGTCGAGCGGGACGCAATGGAGGGTATGGTAATTTTATAGAGTTAGCGCATAAAAATGGCGTGGTTACGCGGTTTGGTCATTTAAACAAAATTAATGTTAAAAAAGGTCAAGTTGTCACAAAGCACGATGTCATTGGTTTAATGGGCAGTACCGGAAGAAGCACAAGTACTCATTTACACTATGAAGTATTAATAGATGACAAGCATGTCAATCCACTAAAAATAACAAAGGCGCTTTCTCGTGTTTGGTAAAAATAAACAACTAAAATCGGACTCATCCCTAAAACGCGTGAGTCATACACCTTCAATTATCTCTAATGATGTTCGTATAACCGGCTCTTTAGTTAGCCAAGGTGAGGTGCAGCTCGATGGGCGTATTGATGGTGATATTAAAGCTGAGCATTTGGTTATTGGCACCTCTGGTGTTGTTGAAGGGGTTGTTAAAGCCAGCCATGTTGTTGTTAAAGGTAAAATTATTGGCTCTTTAAATGCAGGCGAAGTAAAAATCGAAAATAATGCGCATGTACTTGGTGATATATATCATGACACTCTTAGCATAGAGGCGGGTGCAATCATTGAAGGCAGTTTAAAGCAACGCTTTGAAAAAGAAGTTATTGAACATGTTAAAGATAATTCAAAGCCGGTAAACGATGTAAAAGTGATTGTGGATGATAAAGACAGCGGACTTTCATTTGTAAACAAACAACCTACAACCAAAAGTAAGTGATTAAATCAAAAATGGTTTAGTTAGCTAAACCATCAATTAATTTTCAATCCCTACCGTCACTTCTTCTGTGTGATGTACATAGTTATATAAGCAATAAACACCAGTTCATTACGGGTGTTGTAAAGTTTAACCGGTACCACTAAATCTTCTTTATCCATCCATTGATGAGGCAATTCAATCTCAGCAATAGCGGTAACGTCTGTATCTACCTTAGCTAAATATTGTACTGTCATTCCCTTAGGTATCCAACGGTGGGTTTTATAGGGTACCGTCGCATCCACCATGACACCTGCGCACAGTTCAGCCAAATTACATTGAGCAATCGCATGAATTGTCCCAATATGGTTATGTACACGGCGGGTATTTTTAACAACCGCACTACAGTGCCCTGCTTTTAAATCTAAAATAGTCGGTTTCATAGAGCCAAAATAAGGCGCCTTAAAACACACGGCTTTACTAAAGAGCCAGTTACCAAACGGCCACTTTTTGAATTTATGCCATGTTTTTATCAATGCAGACTCGTCACTCATTATTATTTCCATTGTCTTTGCTTAAAAGCAAACTAACACATCGGATCAGCTTTAAAAAGTATGATACTTCAACAAAAATTATTATCACCAAGTAAAAAATAATTAATTCGGCAAATGCATCGGTCATAAGCCCTTTCTTTTTCATCAGTCGCCACTTAAAATACCGATAAAAGGAGATCTGATGCATACACAGCCCGCTAAACCAAACTTGACCCTATTACTTATCTTAGCGTTACTTGTCATTTTTTGTCCTATGGGCATTGATATCTATTTACCTGCCTTTCCCACTATTGCAGCACAATTCTCAGTGAGTGAAAAGCAAGTACAACAAACAGTTGCAATCTTTATGCTTACTGTTGGTTTGGGGCAATTAATTGCAGGTCCACTCGCCGATCGCTTTGGACGAAAACCTGTCGCTTTATCTGGTATAACCTTATTTGGGCTAGCAGCATTAGGTGCCTATTACGCGCCTAGCTTTTTGGTATTAATGCTTGCGCGTGCAATTCAAGGGTTAGGCGCATGTGCTACTTTTGTTGTTGCCTTTGCAATCGTAAGAGATAAGTTTGGTAGTGAGCGCAGTGGCCAAATTATTACTTACCTCAATGGGATTGTTTGCTTTATTCCTGCATTAGCGCCCATTTTAGGTGCTTGGTTAACCGTACAGTTTGGTTGGCAAATGAACTTTTTATTTTTAACTGGTTTTGCATTAGTAGGGTTTGTTCTCACACTTTTTTTATTTAAAGAAACACGACCAGCGGATAGCGTTTACCAAGGCAATATTTTAGATTTACGACGCTTTATTCCTATTATTTCTACCCCGTTATTTTTGTTTAATAGTTTATTATGCATGGTCACTATGTCAGCTATATTAGTGTTTGTAACATTGGCACCCGGCTGGATCATTACTAAGCTAGGTGGCAGCGTTGCCGATTTTACTTTTTGGTTTTCATTTAATGCCGTACTGAGTATTATTGCGAGCTTTATTATGCCTATTTATATTAAGCGCCAACCTAAAAGAGCATTAAAAATAGGCCTTACAGTATTAGTAAGTGCTGGCTTAGTTATGCTGTTATTAAGCAAATATAAAACGCCATTGGCATTAATGTTCCCTATGTTTATTGCTGCATTTGGCTTTGCTTTAACGCTAGGCTGCGCTGCTGGGCGTGCTTTAAGTTTATTTCCAAAACAAGCAGGTACGGCTTCTGCGCTTCTTGGGGCTATGCAAATGAGTGGCGCTAGCTTATTGGTTTTTATTACTCAGCTGCTACCTTTGAGCACCCCTATATTAATCGCCTCTCACTTTTTGTTACTCATTCCTTTTTTATTCTTATTGCTACGCAATCCAACATTCTCTTCTTCGGCCTCAAAGAGTTCGCAATGATCAATCCTGACTTTTTACTTTCATTTTTACTCGCCAGCTTTTTAATGGCCGTCGCGCCTGGGCCATCTAACGCGTTTTTAATGGCGCAAACTTTTGCAAATGGGCGAAAAGCAGGCATGCAAAGTGCTTTCGGATTTGCTTTAGGTGGCGTAGTACATACATTTTTTGCGGTTGTGGGTTTAAGTGCACTGTTAAAAGCCTCTGAAACAGCTTATGCCAGCGTACAATATGCAGGTGCTGCCTATTTGTGTTACTTAGGATTTATGATGCTTAAGGGCACATTTATGCCACCACCTTGTGAGCAAAGCGACAAACCGCATGTAACCACCAGCAAAAAGAAAAATGTTATGTTTCAAGCTATGATCACCGAAGTGCTAAACCCAAAAGTGGCTTTGTTTTTTATTGCATTTATTCCACAGTTTGTTGACCCTAGCTTATCTTCGGCGACTTTTCAGCTGGCTTTTTTTGGCCTGCTTTACCCAATTTTTGCTTTTCCGATTGACTGCACGTATATTTATTTCGGCGATAAAATAGCGCAATTTTTCAGAAACTACCCGAATAGCCAAATTTGGATCGATAGATTAACAGGCATTGTATTTATCGCTCTGGCTATTAATCTATTACTCTAACTAAAAAAAGAATCAGCATGGATCAGAAAACACAATCACTTCCGGCTAAAAAGAACATAGCCCTTGTTGCACATGACGGTAAAAAAGCAGCGCTAAAACTCTGGTGTGAAAAACATAAAGCCATTTTAAGTAAACATACTTTGTATGGCACAGGGACTACTGGGCATTTAATTGAGAAAACAACAGGGCTTGATGTTATTCAATTATTAAGTGGCCCTATGGGCGGCGATCAACAACTCGGGGCAAAAATAGCGGAGCATGAAATACATGTATTAGTCTTTTTTTGGGACCCGTTAGCCTCGCAACCTCACGACCCCGATGTTAAAGCTCTGCTTCGCTTAGCCGCTGTGTGGAATATTCCGGTGGCCTGTAATGAAGTGAGTGCCGATATGCTGCTTAGCTCACCATTAATGGATATAGAGCTTGAGCGAACATTGCCAGATTACGAGAAATACCTCGCAACCCGACAAATAGAGCTTTAATTGTACTTTTATTTATAAAGCAGGCTGGCCCATTTAGTAAGGCCAGCGGTTACACTGCCAAAGTGATCACCGTTCACCATTTTGATATTGCCTAAATGTTCACTTAACGCTGCTTTAATTAATGGTGACTGTGCACTGCCCCCGGTTAAATAAATAACATCGGCAGTGGTATTGGCATCTGTAATGGCCTGTTTAGCTAACGTTACTATTTGGCTAATGCTATCGTTAACAGCAAGTGCTAAATCAGCGACTGAAATATCTTTGCTTAATGAGTTATCTAAAAAAGCTAAATCGCAGTTAAAACTATTTGCTGCTGTTAATGCTATTTTAGCCGCTTCAGCTTGTTGCACTAGTTGGTGACCTTGCTTATTTTGCTGTAAGCGAATAAGCCGTTTATAAAGCTCAGGAGCGCTGACATCACGTAATTGCGCACTGAGTTCACGATAGTGCTGGGCACTATAAAACTGGCTTTGTAAATTCACATCGTTAATTTTACAGGCTTGCCAAAATGCTTGATTAGGTAGCGGTAAACCCGATTTAAACGTACTGCCTAAGCCAAGTAATGGCATTAAACCATGGTAGCTCAGAGCAATATCTAAATCATTGCCCCCTACTCGTTTTCCGCTATGTGCTAAAAAGTCAGCCTCTCGTTGCTGATTATTTCTAAAGCTGGGGCCCATTTGTACAAATGAGCAGTCACTGGTACCACCACCAATGTCAATTACCAGCACTTTTTGGTCTTGCGTTAAATCACTTTCATAATCAATCCCAGCCGCAAGTGGTTCATATAAAAATTCAACATCTTTAAAACCTGCTCGGTTTGCTGCACGTTCTAAAATGCCCACGGCTTGTTGGTTTGACTGCTCACCACCCACTGCTTGAAAATTCACTGGACGACCAATAACAGTTTGGCTCAGCGTATACCCTAATGCTAATTCAGCCCGTTGTTTTATTTTTAAAATCATTGCTGTGGCAATGTCTTCAAAAAAGTTGATTTGCCCTTGCTTTAAGCCAATAGCACCAAAAAATGATTTAGGCGATTTTACAAAATAACCTTCTTCAGGAAATTGCACATATTCACTAATAGCTTCTCGACCAATAAATAAAGTGTCGTCGCCAGCTTGTAGGTCTAGATCAGATTTAATCCGAGGAAGGGTATTGAGTAGCGCTTGGCGATCAGCTCTATACGCGTGCTCATGAGCTGTACCTTGCAAGTGCTGCGCTACAAAGTCTACAACTAAGGCACTGTGGTGGGTATATAATGTTGAAGGGAGGTAATGTTTACCTAGCTCTAGTGGTACAAGCTGAACACGTTCATCGCTTAAAACACCCATAGCACAATTAGAACTACCATAATCAAAACCAACAAACATAGATCACCAAACATTACCAAAAAGGCCGCGCAATTTAGCATAATTGCCAAAAAATATATACTGAATTGCCTTTAGTTAGTGTTTTTAGGGTCTTTCCCGTAAAAAGCTAGCAAAACGCGGTAAGCCATTTTTAGTATACCCGTGATATCGAAAAGTGACTGTTGAGCCGATGGCTGGCGGATGCTTTCGCTCTTCATCACTAAAGCCAGTACCAATAGAAAACATAACGCCTTGCTTAGTTTGTACCCTCAATGCCCCAAGCATACCTGTGTATTTACCTTTACCTGGTAAATGTTCAATCACTAACGCTTCATCATCCAAATAAGGCTTAAGTTTTAACAATGCACTAGAGCGGCCACTCGTATGCTTAGCGTCTGCTAAATGAAGCATAACGCCCTCCCCGCCTTGCTTGGTAATTTTATTAAAGTAAACACTGAGCTGCTGATTGTCGCTAAATTGATATTGTTTAACCGCTTTAATATGTGGGCTATTTAACGTTGTAATGAGTGACAGGTAATCTTGATAACGACGGTAAAAAGGCGTGTTTTCATCAGGCATATCAAATACTTGATAAGTAACGGTTTGCCAATCCTTATCATTGGGTATTTTTGTTCTGACAATACCACTGAGAACAGAAAATTCACCCCGTTTGGTCCATAACTCACCGTCTAACCAAACATCCGGTAGAGGAGCTGTAAACCATTTTGGAGGATTAATCGGGTTGCCTTGGCGGGTAACAAACTGTTTCCCTGTCCAGATTGCTCTAACCCCATCAAATTTTTCACTCACTAAATACTGGCGAATGTCGTTGTGCTTTATTTCATCGTAAACATGGGCCAGTTGCACTGCTGGCAATTGCGCAAATAGGCTAACACTAAAAAGCATTAACACAATAAATAAAGAGGCTTTAATGTTCATCATTACTGCATCCTTGCAAATATAAATATAGTTTAAACTATAGTTGAAATTTAAGTCAGTGCCAAAAGTTTTATAGTTACTGTATTTATAGGTTTTACTGAAGTCGGGCTGCTAAATTGCTCCATACGCTAAATAATAAAAAAGGTGCTTAGGCACCTTTGATTAATTTGTGTTACTCAGTCAACCCTGCTGGTGGCTCAGCGTAAGCGTCTTCACCGGTATCGATATCAACTAACTCGTAACCACGTGCTTTGCGCATCACTTTAAGTACCGGCTTTTCAAATGCCGTTTTTAAACGCTCTGCATCATCTTTTAGCTCATCTAAGGTAGTGCCAAATGGCGCTGCACCGGTTTCTGACCAGTTAGTTACTTTACCATTTAAATTATATTCCACTTCGTGTATTTGATATTGCGCCACTTCATCTTTAGTTGCTTCACAAAAAATCACCCGGTAATTCCAAAATCCAGCCATTACTTGCTCTCTTTAAATAAACGTTTGAGCGCTAATTTAGCAGCTCTACAAAAATGAAAAAGCCTACGCTAGGCAGGCTTTTAACAATCATTACAATTTTAAAGCTAAATTAGAAAAAGTTAACTTTAAATTCAGCACCAATGTAACGCTCTTCGTTAACCATTGCTGTGTTGTTATTAAAATCAACGGCGCCAATTGCTTGTTGTTCATCGAACATATTACGAACAAACGCAGATACTTCATATTCGTAGTCGCCTTGTGCCCATGCGTAACCGGCACGTAAACCAACTTCTGTTAAAGGCTTTCCTTCAAATTCAACTGATTCGTATAAGAAAAAGTCAATTTCACTGCGATAAGACACATCCGCGTAAGTGAAAAACTCGCCATCAGCTAACTCTTTGGTGTAACGAAGCGTGATGTTAGAGATCCACTCTGGTGCATGCGGTAAGCTATTACCGTCTAAAATTGCTTGGCCACTGCTGTTAATTGTGTCCGTAACTGTACACTGAGCACACACAGCAACGGCTAAGTCTTTATCTTTTAGCTCTGTTTTATTGTAACTTAAATTAAAGGTGGCATTTAGTTCGTCCGTTAACACCCACTCAGAGTCAATTTCGAAACCGTAGCCTGTGGTTTTATCTGCATTTAGTAAGCGGTTAAAGTTAGCACCACCACCTACAGCCGTTAACTGTTGGTCGTCCATAGTGTAGTAAAAAATAGTGGCATTTACACGACCTTGGCCATCTAATACGTCAGATTTAATACCCGTTTCATACGAGGTAACTGTCTCTGAATCAGCAACTGTTACTTCACTACCAAATAAGATACGGCCCTGAATACTTGGTGCGCGGAAACTGTTAGCAATACGGCCATACCAGTTTACGTCATCGTTAATTTTGTAATTAGCCGATAAATCCCAGCTTACGTGATCATCACTTACATTTTGCTCAATAAATAATGGAGCACCTGGCTCACCTGGTAATGGGCCAAATGTACGATCTGCTGAGAATTTTTTCTCATCGTCAGAGTAACGCAAACCTGCTGTTACTTTTAAATCATCAGTAATGGTGTAATCAACTGAGCCAAACACAGCCCATGCTTTAGTATCTTGCTGCTGCAGAACATAACCATTTAACGCACCAGCAGGTGCTGAAAAAGTATCGTAGCTATAATTTTCAATGGTCAGTGCTTCGTCAAAGTAAAAAACACCGACTTGGTAGTTTACATCACCGGCAAAGTTGCTTGATAAACGTAACTCTTGCGTGTATTGGTCTTGGTCTGGAATACCATCAGCACTTTCTGAAGAGAAAGGAATGAAGCCTGGGCCCATGTAGTCAGGAATATATGACGCACCGTAGCCACCATCAATATCTGCACGAGAATAAATCTCTGCACTTTCCCAACCAGAAATTGAAGTCACTGTATGCTCAGCTAATTCCCACTCAAGTTTAAGGCTTGCACCTTGTGATTCTACTTGTTGCGTTGCGCGAGATGCGGCATCGTGATACACCACGTCATTTTCAAAATTATCAACTAGCTCATTAGTGCCTGGCTTGATAGCATTGGCACGAAACGCAATTGGAGAACCGTCTAAATCACGCACATGGTAGTTAAACAGTCCAGTGAAATCGTTGCCTTCATATAAAAACTGAATACGTGCGGCTTGCTCAGTGTAACCACCTAAGGCATCTTTTTGCTCAAACCCTGGCGCGCGATTATCAATGTAATCATCTTTATCTTGCCAAAGTACTGAAACACGCGTTGATAAACGGTCTGTTAATGAACCACCAACAGCGCCTTCAAAATCAACCGCACCACGGCTTCCGTAAGATACAGAGCCATAACCTTCAAATTCTTGACTTGGTTTAACGGTATCAAATTTAACTAAGCCTGCAGGCGTATTACGACCAAATAACGTACCTTGTGGACCACGTAATACTTCAACGCGGGCTACGTCAAATACAGGGAAACCTTTTAAAATGGCATTTTCTTGTACAATTTCATCAACCACCAATGACACAGGCTGTGACGCATTCAAATCGAAATCGGTGTTACCTAAACCACGAACGTAAAAGCGCGGGAATGAACGACCAAATGAAGATTCAATAGACAAACTTGGGATTTTCGCATTCATAAAGCGAATATCCATACCCGCCGCGCTGTAAGCATCTAAGCTATCGCCTTGCAGGGCTGAAACAGCAACAGGGACTTCTTGAGCATTTTCTACTCGTTTACGAGCAGTAACGTTAATCACTTCTAGTTGATTCTTTTTAGCGGCTGTTTCTTGCTCAGCGGCTACAGCTGAAATTGCAGTACCAGCTACGGCAGAGAACAACGTTGCATTGATAAGGGTTGCTAACGTAGATCTTTTCATTGCTTTCATGTCGGGGTTAACCTTTTTAGTGCACTCTTGTTCAACGGTTGATGTGTTGCGCAATTAAATAATTACGGATCCAGTCAATTTTTCGCGACTTGCTCTATGCGGCGCGGACCTCATTACCGAGAGTACAAAAACGGCATAAATAAGGCTGACTGAATGGGCAAGATTATACCATGCTGTCATTTATTTAGCGCATACTGAGCACTAAAAAATTAAACTTATTTTTAACACTTAACCACACTATCAATACTTTTAGTGTACTTTTAGCAACAAAAACCCACAAATGCGGACATATGTCCTTTCATGGTGGCAGTAAAAAAGATAAAGCCTGCACAGTATGTTCAGTTAAGGTACAAAGATCTTAGGCACTACTTTTTGAGCACAGTGCGCGTTAAAGCAATTTCACCATCAATATGAACACCATCGTTTCTACGAATACGGGTTGAGCGAGTATTAATGGTTTCAACCACCCCTTTTGCAGTTCCTACTTCTAAAAAATCGCCAATACGAATTGGCCGCTCCCACATTAAGATCCAACCACTAATAAAGTTATTGATAATATTTTGAGCACCAAAACCAACGCCAATGGCAATGGCACCCGAAACAAATGCAAACGCTGTTAGTGGAATATTAAGCACCTCAAGCGAAGTAAAAAGTAAAATCGCGATACTGAGAATAAAATAAAACATTCAGTAAAATGCTCTCAAGTCATTTTCTTGCGCTGATTTTAATATCAAAAAATAGCGTTAATTAAAGTTGCACTCACTTTAAACCAATAAACGTTGTTGTATATACGTCAGAATTTGCTAAGTTAACGGGGTTTTCGACTCAAAAAGCCTATTTCGGCTACTATTTTATGGAGTTATTATGCGTAAAACATTGATCGCCACTACAATTGCTAGTGCCTTATTACTATCTGCCTGCTCATCTGAAAGCACCCAAAACACAAAACAACAAAGCGCTGCACAAGTGCAAGATATCAACGCAAGCAATGTCTTGTTCAAACCAAGCCCATTACAATATATGGCCCCTGAATTTGATAAGTTTGGCACCACTGAATACGAAGCCGCATTTGATGCCGGTATTGCACAGCATAATGCTGAAATACTAACGATTGCCAACAACCCAGAACCGGCGACTTTTGAAAACACCTTAGTGGCAATGGAACTTGCTGGTGAGTTATTAAATCGTGCATCAGCAGCTTTCTACAACTTATCAGGTCTCATTTCTAACAATGAATATCAGCGCATTGATAAAAAAATGGCGCCGGTTTTCTCGGCTCACTCTGATGACATTTACTTAAATGGCGCGTTATTTGAGCGTGTACAAACAATATACGACACCAAAGATAAGTTAAGTGCTGAAGATCAACGCCTAGTAGATTTTTATTACAAACAATTTGTAAAAGCCGGTGCTAAATTAAACGATGCACAAAAAGCAAAAATGCGTGAAATTAACGCTGAACTTGCAAAGCTATCAACGGCGTTTTCTCAAAACGTATTAAAGTCGTTTAAAGAAGACGTGATTTTAGTAACAGATAAAAGCAAACTTGCTGGTTTATCTGAAGGTGACATTGCGGGCCTTGCAGCCGCTGCTGAAAAAGCCGGTAAAGATGGCTATATGATCACCCTAGTGAACACCACGCAACAGCCAATTTTAGCAAGCCTTGAAAATCGCGAATTACGTGAGCAAATTTTTAAAGCATCAACCAAGCGTGCCGCTAAAACAAACGGCCCTATTATTATTAAAGAAACTAACTTGCGCGCACAAAAAGCAGAACTATTAGGCTTTAAAGATTGGGCTTCTTATGTAATGACTTCGCGTATGGCGCAAACGACTGATAACGTGTACGGCATTTTAGATGACTTAGCACCTAAAGCGGTTGAAAAAGCAAAGGCAGAGGCACAAGCGATTCAAAAAGTGATTAACGATTCGGGCGAGAGCTTTGAACTTAAACCATGGGATTGGTCTTTCTACGCAGAAAAAGTACGCGCTGAAAAGTACGACCTAGATCCAGCCTTAGTAAAGCCTTACTTTGAAATGCAATCGGTTATTCATAACGGTTTATTTTTCGCTATGGAAAAACTTTACGGTATTACATTTAAAGAGCGTAAAGACTTGCCTGTATACCATGAAGATGTCACTGCCTATGAAGTGTTCAATGCCGATGGCAGCGCCATTGGTTTATTTTACATGGACCCCTATGCACGCGAAGGCAAACGTGGGGGTGCATGGATGAGTGCATACGTAAGCCAAAGCGGCTTAAAAGGCACTAAACCTGTTATATACAATGCGCAAAACATTCCAAAGCCGGCAGAGGGCGAGCCAACATTAATGACCTTTGACGAAGTATCGACTATGTTCCACGAATTTGGTCATGCGGCGCACGGTTTATTCTCGGATGTTAAATACCCAAGCCTTGCGGGTACGGCAACAGCACGTGACTTTGTTGAATTTCCATCACAAGCACACGAAGACTGGATGATTGAACCGACAGTACTTGCTAACTACGCTAAACATTACAAAACAGGCGAGCCAATTCCGCAAGCATTACTTGATAAAGTACTTGAGTCGCAAAAGTTCAATCAAGGTTTTGGTACTACTGAATATTTAGCCGCAGCACTTTTGGATATGGAATGGCATTCATTTGGCTCTGATAAAAAAGTAGCCGATGTACAGCAATTTGAAACTGATGCACTAAAAGCACACGGTATTGATTACTATCCTGTACCGCCACGTTACAAATCAAACTACTTTAGTCATACCTTTGCAGGTGGTTACTCAGCAGGTTACTACGCTTACCTGTGGACTGAAGTGTTTGCCGCTGATGCCTTTGCGCACATGGAAAACAACGGTGGCTTAACGCGTGAAAATGGCGATAAGTTCCGTAAAGAAATCCTATCAAAAGGTAATAGCCGTGATTTAATGCAAAGTTACATTGAATTTAGAGGCCAAAAACCAACCACTGATGCACTGCTTAAGCGCCGTGGTTTAGTTGACTAATTAAGAGCAACTAATATAAAAGCCCGCTTGCGGGCTTTTATTGTTTATACCTTACTTTATTACAGATAGACTTAGCCGATTAATTTTAAAAAATAATGATTATGCGCTATTTATTTGCAGTAACCTTAGTGTGGGCTTTTTCGTTTAGTTTAATTGGTGTGTACCTCGCAGGCCAAGTTGATGCGTGGTTTAGTGTGTTAATTCGTGTTGCCTTAGCAACCTTGGTGTTTTTGCCTTTTTTAAAGAAAACCCCCACCCTGCTTGCGGGGAAACTGATGCTAATAGGCGCGCTACAATTAGGCATTATGTATGGCTTTTATTATCACTCATTTTTATTTTTAAGCGTACCAGAAGTATTGCTATTTACAGTGATGACGCCACTTTACATTACCCTATTAAACGATGCGCTGAATAAACAGTTTAACCCACAGTTTTTTATCGTCGCTTTTATTGCCGTGTTAGGTGCTATTACCATTCGTTATGAAAACTTAGATAGTAGCTTCTTAACCGGATTATTACTGGTACAAGGCGCTAATATTAGTTTTGCTGCAGGGCAAGTAACCTACAAGCGTTTAATGGTTAATCAACAACTTGATGATAAAACCGTATTTGGCTGGTTTTTTGTCGGTGCACTCATTGTAGCAAGTGCCTGCTTTGCACTGTTTGGCAATACGGGTAAATTACCCAGCAACTTAACTCAGTGGGGTATACTTATTTACTTAGGTATTGTGGCCTCTGGTTTGGGTTATTTTATGTGGAATAAAGGCGCAACACTGGTTAATGTGGGGGCACTCGCGGTTATGAACAACCTGCTGATACCAGCGGGCATTATTGTTAACGTGCTTATTTGGAATAAAGATGCCGACATAATCAGATTAACCACTGGTGCTGCCATTATGCTATTGGCATTAGTCGTCAACCAAATGATGTTAAAAAAACACAGATAATGCCTTTGTAGTGAAATTGTCATTAAAAATGAGTAAGGTGGCGTTTAATTTTATATTTATGGATAAATAATGAAACATTTCCTTTTACTGGCAAGCTACCTATTAATAACCACACTCACTGGTTGCAATGGTGATGTTAAACTAGTCGATAAAAAAGTGCTCGCAACCAACACAAACACTGAAACAGTTGATGCAACCCAAGACGCTACTATTCAATTAGGTACTCGACCAGACTACCTAGTTGACGATATGGCTAACAGCGCACTAAAAACAAACCTAGAGTCGTGCAAAAACGGCCCCTTTTACCGTACTGATTTTTCAATTGGTCATCGCGGTGCCCCCATGCAATATCCTGAGCACACCAAAGAATCTTACATAGCAGCTGCTCGAATGGGTGCGGGTATTGTTGAGTGCGACGTAACCTTTACCAATGATAAAGAGCTAGTATGTCGCCATTCTCAGTGCGACTTGCACACCACCACCAATATTTTAGCCATACCCTCATTGGCTGCTAAATGCAGTGAGCCATTTACTCCAGCAAACTTCAATCGCGGCACGCCAGCTTCAGCTAAATGCTGTACTAGTGATATTAGTTTGGCTGAATTTTTAACCCTTGAGGGCAAAATGGATGGTGCGAACACCAGCGCAACCAATATCAGCGACTACATGAAAGGAACACCAAGTTGGCCCACTGATTTATACGCAAGTAGCGGTACACTCATGACCCATAAACAAAGTATTGCGCTATTTAAACAGCTAGGCGTAAAAATGACGCCAGAGCTTAAATCGCCACAAGTGAGCATGCCTTTTAATGGTATGACTCAAGCACAATACGCGCAAAAAATGCTCGATGAATATTCGCAAATGGACGTACCCGCTGAACGTGTTTTTCCACAGTCGTTTAATTTAGATGACGTTAAGTACTGGATCAATACCAATCCCGCATTTGCAGCACAAAGTGTGTATTTAGATGGGCGCGACAGCAATGCAGGATTTGATCCAAACAACGCAGCAACATGGCAGCCAAGTATGGAAGAGCTAGCTACCGGTGGCGTTAAAATTATTGCGCCACCACTTTGGATGCTATTGGCTATAGATAACAACAGTAATATAGTACCGTCTCAGTATGCTATTGACGCTAAAGCCGCAGGGCTTAATATTATTGCATGGAGTCTTGAACGCTCAGGTCCTCTAGATGAAGGCGGTGGTTGGTATTATCAGTCTATTAATGATGTTATAAATAACGATGGCGACATGTTCACTGTGGTTGATGTTTTAGCACAAGAAGTGGGAGTAATGGGTATATTTTCTGATTGGCCAGCCACCGTTAGCTACTATGCCAGCTGTAATAACATGCCTGCAAGTATTTAAATTTTTAGCATAGTGTGTTGTTTTACAAAATATGCTTTTAAATAATCCATAAACAAGCGCAATTTTTTAGAACCCGCCGCTCCTGGCGGGAACACACCAAACAGCTCAATGTCTTTGCTTTTATAATCATCGAGTATAATTTGCAGTAAACCTGCTTGTACTTTTGGCCAAGCATCGTAAAGAGGAACGCGTCCTATGCCATGCCCAGCCTCCACAAACGCAGTACGTGCAGCAGCATTATTGGTACTTAGCGACCCTTGCATTGTAATAGCATATTTTTTACCTTCTTTTTGTAAAGTCAGCGTTTTACTGCCTAATTGATATACCACCCACTGATGTTGTGCTAATTCATCGGGCTTATTAGGCCTACCAAAATGCGCAAAATAATCCGGTGCGCCACAAATACAGGTACTCATAGTCGTAAGCTTGGTGGCTTGTAAGTTCGAATCACGCAGAGCAACCCCTCTTATTGCAAAATCAAAGCCGTGTTTAATAATATCCACTACATCGTCAGTGAGCTGTAAATCTATATCAATTTTAGGGTACTGGCGCTTAAAGTTATTAATTGCAGGTACAATTAATTGCATCCCCACATTGACTGGACAACTTATTTTTAATAACCCTTGAGGTTCACTTTTTATATTTTCTATTTGCTGATTGGCGGCATTAGCCTGCTCGGTAATAACGCGGCAACGTTCATAGTAAGCCATACCCGCTTCGGTTAGTGTCATGGTACGAGTTGATCGATTAAGCAAAGTGATCTCAAGCTGTGTTTCTAACTTTTTTAAATGGTAACTCGCTACCGCTCGTGTAAAACCTAGCTGCTTTGCGGCTGCGGTTAAGCTTCCCTGCTCTACAATTTGCGCAAATACCACCATACTTTTTAATTGTTCAAACGAGACTTTCATGGGCGCTCCAGTGCGGTTTTGATTTCAACTCGTTTATTGTATCAATTATTAAATCAATTAAGTTAAATTTATCATCGTTGTTTAAAGGCGTGTTAACGCATATAGTGTTTATCAAGCAAGATTAATTAATTTAAATTATCACAAGGAATACCTTACATGGCTAAAAAAATACTAATGGTGCTTACATCACACGCAGAGCTTGGTAACACAGGTGAAAAAACCGGTTTTTGGGTAGAAGAATTTGCCGCCCCTTATTACGCATTTGTTGATGCAGGTATTGAAGTAACATTGGCTTCACCAAACGGTGGCCAACCACCAATCGATCCAACCAGTACACTGGCTGATTTTCAAACTGATGCCACCAAGCGTTACGACAACGACAGTGCAGCGCAAGCATTAATGGCAAACACAAAAGCACTGAGTGAAGTGAATGCGTCTGATTTTGATGCGGTATTTTACCCAGGTGGCCACGGCCCATTATGGGATTTAGTGGATAACACGAATTCAATCTCGTTGATTGAAGATTTTGTAAAACTACAAAAACCAGTGGCCGCGGTATGTCATGCCAGTGCGGTATTTTTAAATGTTAAAGACGCCGATGGCAATGCATTAGTTGCCGGTAAAAAAGTAACCGGCTTTACTAACAGCGAAGAAGCTGCTGTACAACTTACTGACATTGTTCCCTTTTTAGTTGAAGACGAGCTCATTAAAAAAGGGGGCGATTATCAAAAAACTGACGACTGGGGTGTACTTGCGCTTGAAGACGGCCTAGTGATCACCGGTCAAAACCCAGCAAGTTCAGAGTTGGCCGCTAAAAAACTAATTACCAAACTTGGTTAATTATGATTAATTAGTAAAAAGCACAGTTTAATGGCTGTGCTTTTTAATTTACTTTTCATTACCCACCACAATTCCTATACTGGCCACTGTTAACATTAATAAGGGCACCGTATGCCATCATCAAACAAATCATCCACTTTATCGTTACTCAGTAGTACCCGTTTTGCTATCATAAGCATTGTTACTATTTGTTTTGTGTTGCAACTTATTAATAGCCTACCGGGCATTAATTTAAATGGTTTGGGTATTTATCCGCGCAGTATTCAAGGGCTGGTTGGTATTCTTTGTGCCCCGTTTTTACATGGCAGCTGGTGGCATTTTGCCAGTAATATGCTGCCCTTTATTGTTTTAAGCTGGCTGATTTGCCAATACAGCGTACAGCGCTTTTATAGCGTATTTGTATTTACCGCTTTAGTAGGTGGATTACTGGTGTGGGTGTTTGCCCGCAGTAATATTCATGTTGGCTTAAGTGGCGTTATTTATGGCTTATGGGGCTTTATTTTAAGTTATGGCATTGTAAGGCGTTCATTTAAATCTATTTTTATTGCCGTTATCGTTGCCTTTTTATACAGTGGCTTTATCTGGGGCGTATTACCGCAGCGTTTTCATATCTCATTTGAGAGCCACTTATTTGGCGCATTAAGTGGATTGTTTTTAGGATACAAATTAGCAAAAACGGATAAATTAAAAGATCAGCAAGCAACAACTAAAACACGCGTTTAAATAAAAACAGAGGTTATTTATGAGTGAGAACAACGAATACACCCCGCCTAAAGTATGGACATGGGACAATGAGAGTGGTGGTAAATTTGCAAATATTAACCGCCCCATTGCCGGCGCAACTCATGAAAAAACACTGCCGATTGGTGGGCATCCATTTCAACTTTATTCGCTAGCCACTCCCAATGGTCAAAAAGTTAGCATTATGTTTGAAGAGCTTTTAGAGCTTGGTTTAACCGATGCTGAGTACGATGCGTATTTAATTAATATTGGTGAAGGCGATCAGTTTAGCTCGGACTTTGTTGATATAAACCCAAACTCAAAAATACCGGCACTGATGGATCATTCAACCACACCGCCAACACGCATATTTGAGTCGGGTGCAATTTTACAATACCTTGGCGAAAAATTTGATGCCCTTGTACCTAAAGATTTTAGCGCAAAAACCGAGTGTCGTAACTGGCTGTTTTGGCAAATGGGTTCGGCACCTTATTTAGGTGGTGGCTTTGGTCATTTTTACAGTTATGCACCAAGTAAAATGCAGTACCCGATTGACCGTTTCACCATGGAAACTAAACGCCAGCTGGATGTATTAAACCGCCATTTAAGCAACCATGAATACATGGCAGGCAATGAGTATTCAATTGCCGATATTGCTATTTGGCCGTGGTATGGCTCACTCGTGTTAGGCGATTTGTACGATGCGGGCGAGTTTTTAGATGTAGCCTCGTATACCTATGTTGTGCGCTGGGCTAAACAGATAGCTGCACGCCCTGCTGTTAAGCGAGGCCGTCGTGTTAATCGCACATGGGGCAAAGAGGAAGAACAGATGACAGAGCGTCATAGTGCTCAAGATTTTAAATAAAAGTCAAAATAGAGTTATATACTGACTAGCTACTATTTTTGATTAAATCTAAAAACATTATTTCTCATTTTTAATTTAAAAAACTAAATCGCAAAACCGCAGCACTTCGTATTTATAAGAAGTACTTTGTCTTAATTGCACGGTTAGAAAATATTTTGATCTTATGCGCCCAAAAATAAATGTTGTCTGGTTTAAACGCGACTTACGCTTAAGCGATCATCAACCGCTTAAAAATGCGTTTAGTAGCGCCCTGCCTACACTCTTAATTTATAATTTCGAGCCTTTACTACTTGAAGATGCGCATTACAACGAGCGACATTGGCGCTTTGTGTATCAGTCGCTCACTGATTTAAACCAGCAACTTGCCCGCTTTAATGCCTGTGTGTACGTATTTAAGCAAAATATGCATGACTTACTTGAATTACTGCGCACCCAGTTTGAAATAGTTAACTTATTTAGTCACCAAGAAATTGGCTTAAATAACACCTTCGAGCGCGACCAAGCCATTAAAACATGGTGCCAACACCATCATATTAACTGGTTAGAGTCGCCAACAGGGGCTGTGATACGCGGTAAAAAAAATCGCAATAATTGGAATGAGCGCTGGCAACAAACGATGCAAGCCCCTATTGCCATTCCAGATTGGAGACACATTCAACCAGTTACGCTCACTCACTATGAACCACCAACGCTGCCAAATAGTTACACCAATGATGATGATAATTTTCAACAAGGTGGACCACGAATTGCGCGTGAAACAATGCAAAGTTTTTTTGCAGAACGTGGTAAAGGCTATCAAAAAGGCATATCAAGTCCGAGTTTAAGTCGCACCCATTGCTCACGGCTATCGCCTTATTTAGCTTGGGGTAATATTAGCCTTAGGCAAGTCTATCAAATGGCGATTGAGCATTACCATGCAACGCATCCTGATAAAAAAGGCTGGAAGCGCCCGCTTGCCGCGTTTGTATCTCGGCTGCATTGGCATTGTCATTTTATGCAAAAGTTTGAAAGCGAATGTAGCATGGAATTTAAGGCACTCAACCCCGGCTACCATATATTTCCGTATCGCGATGACGCACAAGTTACAAGCGATATTGAACGCTGGGCACAAGGCCTAACAGGTATTCCTATTATTGATGCTTGTATGCGCTGCTTAAAAGTCACCGGTTATATTAATTTTAGAATGCGCGCTATGCTAGTTAGCTTTGTCACCCATCATTTAAATATTAGTTGGCAACAGGCAAGCTTACCATTGGCTAATTACTTTTTAGATTTTGAGCCAGGTATTCATTATCCACAAATTCAAATGCAAGCCTCTGTAACCGGCATTAATACCATTCGTCATTACAACCCTATAAAGCAGTCAGAGGATCAGGATCCAACCGGCGCGTTTATAAAAAAATGGTGTCCTGAACTTGAAAAGCTGCCCATTGAGTATTTACATCAACCTTGGGAGCAAACACCCATGGAAGCACTCTTTAACGACTTTAAATTAGGTGAAGATTACCCCGAGCCGATGCTTGATTTAACCACCGCCTCAAAAGAGGCACGTGAAAGGCTATGGCAATACCGCGAACGCAGCGATGTTAAACGCGCGATTCATGCCATACTAAAAAAACATGTGGCAATAACACCCACCGTACGTAAAACCAAAAAGTGATCAGGTAAATAACCATGGTTCATAAAAAGCTCACCCTTCCAGAAAAAATATGTCCTGTGTGCAACAAGCCTTTTGCGTGGCGTAAAAAATGGCAACGAGATTGGGATAACGTTATTTATTGTTCCGAGCGCTGTAAACGCAATAAATAACCTTAATAAAAGCTAATCCATTTTAATATCACTTTATAGTTTATATACCTGTTATAGTGAGTGGAGTTTCAACTTGCCACTCGTTGCAAGTTAACACTCTTAACCACCCCCTACTTAACAGTCAAGCACAGCTAAATAAAAATAACACCTTTTACCAAGCACAATTTTACAGCTTTGGCGTTAGCCTGCCTGTAAAACACCTCTTTGTTTGTCAGCGATGTAGCATTATTCGTTTATAAACTCAGCATACTTTAATCAAGGATATAGCATGAGTGAATTAACTATTGGCGTGATTGGAACATCACGTAAAACAGACGAAAGACGCTACCCGATACATCCTGCTCATTTAATGCGTATACCTGAAAAACTCAGAAAAAAAATGATTTTTGAACAAGGTTACGGCAGCGCATTTAATATCAGTGATGAAGAAATTACAGCACAAACAGGTGGAATTGCATCACGTAGCGATATTCTTAGCCAAATTGGTACCGCCATTATCGCAAAGCCGGTACTTGCCGATTTAAAAGAGCTAAAAGAAGGCGGCACAATTTGGGGATATGCACATTGCGTGCAGCAGCAAGCAATTACCCAAGCTGCACTCGATAGAAAACTCACCTTAATTGCCTTTGAAGATATGTTTGTATGGTCTCCACAGGGTAATGTTGGGCGTCATACTTTTTATAAAAATAACGAAATGGCAGGTTATTGTGCCGTGTTACATGCACTGCAACTAAAAGGCATTGACGGCCATTATGGTGAACAACGTAAAACTATTATTTTTAGTTTTGGTGCTGTTAGCCGAGGGGCTATTTATGCGCTTAAAGCCCGTGGTTTCAGAGATATTACAATTTGCATACAGCGCCCTGATCATGAAGTACGTGAAGAAGTATTGGATTGTCATTATGTAAAAATACGCCAAGGAAGTGAAGGCGAAGCAAGAATGATGGTGGTTGAGCACGATAGCTCACAGCGTCCCCTAACTGAACTCATCAGCGAAGCTGATATTATTGTTAATGGCACATACCAAGAAACCGCTAAACCGATTAACTTTGTGATTGAATCTGAGGCTGATTGCTTAAAGCCTAACAGCCTAATTATTGATGTAAGTTGCGATGAAGGAATGGGCTTCTTTTTTGCAAAACCAACAACATTTAAAAACCCGATGTTTAACTACAAAACCACAAATTATTATGCGGTTGATCATACCCCTAGCTACTTATGGGAGAGTGCAACCCGATCTATTTCTGCTGCGCTTATTGTATATCTGCCTACTTTTTTAGCCGGTCCCAAACAATGGCAAAAAGATGAGACCATTCGCCGCGCCATAAATATTGAACATGGAATAATTAAAAACAAAGCTATTTTAGCGTTTCAAAACCGTGAAAATACCCCGCCTTATCAACAAAAGATATAACTAAGTTACCTGGCTTCTATTTTGCAACTTACTTTATAAATAACGCTTTTTAGCTGTTTTGCTATGTATGGTTTACAACTTATTGCAAATAATACAGGCTAATACTGGTTAAGCTAAAAAGCTAACACCCTAAACAAGGTAAGGAGAACATAATGACAATTAAAAAAACGGCAAGCTCAAATTGGTCTGGCGATATTAAAAGTGGGAAAGGGGATATCTCAACACAAAGTGGCGCACTTGATAACCAGCCGTACGGTTTTAATACTCGTTTTGAAGATAAACCCGGCTCTAACCCAGAGGAGCTGGTTGGTGCAGCCCACAGTGCGTGCTTTAGCATGGCGCTGTCATTGGCTTTAGGTGACGCAGGCTTTACCGCTGAGAATATAAACACTAAAGCTATTGTAAGTTTAGATGAAGTAGACGATGGCTTTGCTGTCAGTAAAATTGAATTAATAGTTAATGCAAAAATTGCTGATATTTCCAATGAGCAATTTCAAGCCCTTTGCGAAAACACCAAAAAAGGCTGCCCTATTTCAAAATTACTAAACACCACGATTATGCTAACCGCAACGCTTAACTAATGATGTAAATTCACGGTATTTAAAGTGTAAAATAAGGTTATAGGCATATAACCTTATTGTTTATTTAGTAGTAAATAACTAAAAAAAGCAGCATAAATTTTTATTGTGAGTTACATTAGTAATAGCTAATTATATTATGTAAAACCTCAATACTTTGCTAAGCTTATTAGAAACTTAACTATAGGCAAATTACAAAGGGTCGATGAATGAATGAAAAATCAAAAAGTTGTGAAAAAGTGTCTTGTAATAATTGCGCTGATTCTAACGAACTAGATTTTGATTTTACGATGGCATTTCAGCCAATTGTAAATTGTCAAAGCAATACTGTTTATGGATACGAAGCGCTGGTTCGTGGATTGAATAATGAATCTGCCTATTCCATTATTTCTCGCGTTAACGATGACAATCGTTATACTTTTGACCAACTTTGTAGAATAAAAGCGATTGCGCTGGCCTCTAAACTAGGTGTAGACAGCATGCTAAGCATTAACTTTTTACCCAATGCAATTTATCAGCCAGAGCGCTGTATTCGTACTACATTAGAGGCTGCTAAAAAGTACAATTTCCCAACAACTAACATCATGTTTGAGTTCACTGAAGTTGAAAAAATAGAAGATGCTAGTCATGTTAAACGTGTTGTCGATTATTATCAAAAATTAGGCTTTAAAACCGCCGTTGATGATTTTGGCTCAGGGTATTCGGGGTTAAACTTACTCGCTGATTTTCAAACAGACATCATCAAGCTTGATATGGCATTAATACGTAGCATTAACCGAGACAAGAAACGCCAAGCAATTGTGCGCAACTGCTTAAACATGTTCAAAGAACTTAACATTACAGCACTTGCAGAAGGCATTGAAACGGTAGAAGAGTATTATTGGTTAAAAAATGCAGGTATTGAGCTAATGCAAGGCTATTTGTTTGCAAAACCCGGGTTTGAATGCTTGCCTGAAGTGAGCTTTCAATAACCGATCTTCCGCACCCATTTTAAGAATAAATCCGCTGATATTTTTCACCCAAGCAATCAACAATGGTTTGATTGCGCGGCTGCATATTCGCCACCATGGGTGGCTTATCAGGCCAATACATTATGATGATATGCTCGAAGCACTGGAACACCCAGCGTGCCGTGGGGCGTTGGCCCGGCTTGTATTTCATTGTGGGGAAGTAGCAGTTTTTCTCGACCAAGGTTTTGCGAATTTGATGCTCTAACCCCGCGTACACCATTAGGCAGCAAGTCATTACCATGAGTAACGCTTCAATGCGCTCAGGCTTTTTCAGGTAAATAGCGCTCGTAAGGAAGTCGGGACTTTTCAAGAATCGAAAGCCTTTTTCTACATTCTGCTGCGCTTTGTAGCTGCTCAGCAAGTTTGCCATGTCAAGATGGTCGCTAACATCATTGGTGGCAATAATGAACAAACCCAGTTGTTGTAAAGCGGCTTTTCTGGATGCCAGTGGTGTGCATAATGCACCCGTAATCTGGTATTCGATACGCTCAGGAGATTGTCCGAGTTTAGGGCGTCCTGCTCCCTTAAAAATGGCTACTTCAACAACATGTGCATCCACATCACATACCGCTTGTTTACCTCGCCATTTGACAAGGGCTGCTTGAGCATCTTTTTCGCAAGCGAAGCGTTGTTGGCACAGTTTTTTAAAGCTTTTGCGGGCAACTTCTCCGGCTTTTAGCATACGCTTGTTCAGGTTATGCTGCTCTCGCTTATACGCCTGCTCACTGCGAATGAGCAACCATTTTTGTTTCACCCCCCCATATTCGCTGTCATAACTCACGCCTTCATAGCCTGCTGAAATCGGCGTAAAATTCAAGTTAGGCGCTTGCTTAACGAGGCTTTTGGCTTCTTTGAGGGTTTGCGGTACCCGCGTAATGAACAGTTGGCCTTGAGTATGTAAATCTTTAATGGTTTCTTGCACATACAAGGCGGCATCGGCCACCAAATAGCGGCTGGCTTGCGCGGCTTTTAAACTGCCAATATGTGCCTTTACAATCTGTTTAAAGCCTTCCATGTCATTACTGTTGCCACTGGCAGGCTTCATATAAACCGGTATGCCGGATTGGTTCTCACAGATAAGATTGAGTATCACTTGGTTGAGCTCAGGGCGATGGTCGCGCGAATAGCCTTTGGCGATACGGATAGGTTTTGGTTCACCATCATCGGGCTCGCTTGTCGCTTTGCCATCGTAATGAAAGCTTGTCGAATCAAGGTGTAAGGCTTGGGTTTGCAACCCTAATTTCTCTACCACCGCCTCGCCCAATTGTTGATACAGCTTCGATACGCCGTATTCATATAAGGTGTCTAAACAGCGACCAAGCGCATCGTCGTTGATGTGCTCGGACTTTACGCCTTCACCAATTAATCTATCAAGCGGCTTGCCTTGAAAATACTCGCTGTACATATGCAGTGTGCGGCCAGTGAAACCTAAGCCGTTTAGCACCATGGCCAACACCAATTGACCACAACTGATGTTGCGCTCAGGCGCCACGCCACCGAGTGCGTTATCAATAATATCGACAAAGCCTAGATCGTGACAAAATCCAGCAACTAAGCCGTGGTGTTCGAGTTTTTGGGCATAAGGGATAGACATAAATACGCGCTCTCAAAAGAGAGTAATAGATCAAATATGGGGATCGCCGTCAAGTATTTTTTAACAAAATTCGATCAACCGCTCATTTAATGAACTAATTTAATTCAGATTTAGGGTGCGGAATGACAGCAATAACACACAGTTGTTATAAAAAACCGCCAGTTAGGCGGTTTTTTCGTTTTGGCGCCCACCGTATAGTTTACATATTTCCCAGCTCTATCATCATTGCAGTGTACATACGCAAATTAAGCTCGAGCTGTTCAAGGGTAATAAACTCATGCTCTGAGTGCCCAGTGTAACGTTTACCCGGCATTGAAGGGCCAAACGATACTGCATTATTAAATAACTTAGCATTTGTACCGCCCCCAATAGAGACAAAACCCGCGTTTTTATCACCCGTAAAATGTTTAAAAATATCAAGTAGCTTTTGTGCATGCGGCGCGTTATCTAAAAGCATAGGTGTGCCAATGGTGGTGTTAATATTAGCTAACGTGACCTGATTAGCCGTTTGCCAATTAGTAAGTGCTTTATCAATTTGTTGCTTAAGTAACACCTCATCTTTACCCACAGGGCGGCGGGCATTAACGGCTAAAGTAAGCGCATTACCCTGACGTTCAATCACCGTAGGTGCGACGGTCATTGGCCCCATAAAATCATGTTTATAAGCAATTTCACCAAACTGTTTGCCATAAATATCTAAACCAATAAGCTGATTTACAAATTTAATTAACTGGCCGTCACTGTTGTTTTCAAGCTCAACGTCTTTAAATATTTCAGCTAAATGAGCAATGGCATTTACGCCTGATTCTGGCTCAGATGAGTGAGCCGACATGCCTTTAACGCTTATGGTCAGTGCGTTATTTTGCTCTGTAAAAGTAAATTCAACTTGCTTAAGTGTATTCGCTTTTGCTTTTAATTGATTAATTAATGTTACATCGGCGTTATGTAGTAATAGGCTGGCATCTTCTGGGATTTGGCTGGCAAATGCGCCGCCGGTTACCTCGCTTACATACACAGCTGTTTTTGGTGATGTTGCATCAAATGTCGGCGCAATTAAGCTCCACCCTTTTTCAGCAACCACCACAGGGTAAGAGGCATCAATGGTTACCGCATATTTTGGTTGCTGATAGGTTTTCATAAATTCGGTTAAAGGCCCCCAATCAGACTCCTCCGCTAGATAAATCATGAGTTCAATGCGGTTATTAAGCGCTATGCCTCTATCTTTTATCGCTTTCATGGCATATAAAGCAGTAGCAATTGCGCCTTTGTCGTCTTCGGTGCCTCGGCCAATTAATTTACCCTGTTCTGAGGTATCAATAATAAATGGGCTTTGCTTCCATTTGCTGGCGTTTGCAGGTTGTACATCACCATGGGTGACTATGGTTACCTTTTCAGTTTGTTGCCCCATACCAATAAGCACGGTGTAACCTAAATCCTGATAATCAAAACCAAGCTCAGCGGCTTTCATTTTTAATAGCGCTTTAAAGCCAATAAAGTCGGGGTTTTGTGGCGCACTTAAACTAGACTTATTAACAGTAGGAAACGACACCAAATTAGTTAGCGTATGCACCTGTGCATTTTGGTAGGTATTTACCGCATATTCGGCCACGCTTTCACTGTATTTATTTAATTGGGCCTGCGCGCTAAACGCACACAAGAACATACTCGCTAAAACTAATTTTTTCAAAACAGCGTCCATTTAATTAACAACTAAGAACCATGATTATAACGCCCTAACTTAATAACAAACAACGCTTTGCGATTGACCGTCAAACCGCCACTATATTTGTCTAACAGCTTTACTAAAGATGGCTGTATAATACGGTGCTTAAAATTACGGGGTTAATCATGAATCGCAGAAAAAAGATCGTCACTAAGTTTAATAGCAAAGATAAACGCGCTAATGCCAAGCTGCATAAAAGCAATAAGCCCGCTTATATCTCCAAAGCAGAACGTGCAAAGCTTGCCGAACACGTTATTGAACCAGATGACATTGACGCGCCACAAACAAATGCTTAATGACATTATAATAATGCCCACTATTACGCATTGGCCGCAAAGTAACTTAACGTTAACGATTTAGGGTTAAGCGGCTTGCATCTTTTGCGGCAAAATATGCTTTAAAAAATGGCCGCATTACACAACTTAACCTCCCCATGCACCAGCAGTTTTGGTTAGTAACGCATAAAAAATACAAAAAACCGTTGTTAACACAATTTATTGATTTCTGTGAACAGAAGTAATACGGCTACTTTTAGCAATAAACCGTCAGATTCGATTAACCTAAAACCGAATCTGACAGCTCATACTAATTTACTCACTTATTTTAAAACGCGTAACTCATAGCCAAATTAATAGAGCGACCCTGCCCTACTAATTGATTAAACCCTTGCGTTGAGTCTTGCTTAAACTTTGCAATACTCACGCCGCCCAGTGGTAACTGGTAATACTCATCAAGCAGGTTGGTAATATCAACACTCACGGTCAGCGCATCCCAACTGGCTTTAGAGCTTAAATTAAGTAAATGATACTGCGCAGTTTGGTTTTCTAGACGATTGCTATCTACACGGGTTTTACTATCGACCCATTGCCAAGTAAGTGCATTTTCAAAGCGGCCAATTTGCTGGTTAATGGCAAATTGGGTTTGCAGCGGCTTAATTTGATACAAAGGCTGATTGGTATCGTCGCGCTTACCGCGGGTGTTAGTAATGTTAGCGTTTAACAACCAGCTACCATACTGCTTAGATTCATGCAGTGCTAATGCTGCATCAAGCTTTAACCCGTACAAAGTGGCATTTACATTATCAAACTTTAAAATATTACGGGTGTTATCAGCAAGACTTGTTCGGTTAAAGCTTCTTACTATATTGGCGTCAATATAGTCATTCACGTCGCTCACCCAGGCATTAGCACTCATACGCCAGCTGTCGTCTTTTGCCATGGTATTATAGGTTGTACTTAGCGTGTGCGCGGTTTCAGGTTTTAGAGCCATGTTACCAATATAGCCATTACCATCACCGAACCAGCCAATCATAGTGGTGGCCATATTGCCCACACCCCAGCTGTAACGCTCGTATAAATTAGGCGCACGGTTTTTACGGGCTAAGCCAATTTGCAGCTCGTCATTATTGCTTAGTTGGTAGTTAATGAGCACGTTTGCATCAAGTAGGTTATCTGTTTGTTTTTTGTTTTTATCATTAAACTCTTTAGCCGCCATAGCATCACTTGGCATGTTATTCATCATGCTGCTCATAGCATTCATGGCCGCCATGCCTGTGTTATATGCTTGCACGTCATCAGTATTAGTCAAGACGTTTTCAAACCGAATACCTGCATTTAACCACCAGCGGGTATTTAATTGGCTTTCATATTCAGCAAGCAAGGCAATACGCTGACGCCGGCCATTATTAATGTTTTTATAGTCATTTGGCCCCATCATCATTGAGCCTTCAACCGCTGGCCACCAATCATCAAGGTTCATATAATGATATTCTTGCGCGAGCAATAGCTGGCTGTTGTTATCAATCGCTAATCGCCACTTTAACTGTGAGCTTATATCTTCAGCGTCGGTTTTCATTGGCATTTTTCCGGGCTTTTCTGCGCTAAAAAAGCCCATATCATGCTTTACGCTGTGCCAATTTAATTGTGCTTCAAGCTCACTGTTAGTAAAAGCACGCTTATACTGGGCAACAGCGCCATAGCTGGTGTTATCTGTCATATCCATATATTGGTTAGCAAAGCCTTGATACGGTATTTTTTGATGGCTTAGTTTTACCACTAACTGCTGCTTATCATCGCGCATGGCAGCGCTTAAACTATGGTTTTGCGCGCGGTATAGGGTATCGAGCACTAAATCGCCGATACCATCTTTATAACTGTTAGCATCACTAAACGCGCCCTGATAATTAAAACTGAATACATCACTTGCTACACGCATGCCTGCGCCTACTTTTTTAGCATTATCAATACTATTATGCTGTGCTGATACATAACCAGAGTGCCAGGCAAGCTCGCTGTTTTGAGTATATTGAGGCGCGATGGAATTAACCGCGATCACCCCTGCAATATTATCGCCACCGGCACTTACCGGAGAAATACCCGCAATTACTTTGTAGCTACTAATTTGATTGGCTGAAATATACGACAACGGCGGGTTCATTTGATTGGCACAGGCAGCGGTGATTTGTGCACCATCTACCAATACCGCTACTCTATCACCCATTAAACCATTTAAAACCGGCAAGTTAGCCATGCCACCAGCCGCTGAAAAGTCCACGCCTAAATCCGTTAATAACGATTCAGATGAACCGAGCGATAGGTGTTTGTTTTGTGCTTGGCCATGCACTTCAATTACTTCAATTGAGGTGTCATCTGCAAAGGCAATAGGCGATAGTACGCTACTTATAACAAGTGCTAAAGGCGATAATAAATAAGAAGTTGAACGGATTTTTTTATCAGTCATTATTAATTTACCACAAAATTTTTGTGGGTAAATTATACGTGCTGCAGCAATATAAAAAGCGCGACATATTGTCGCACTTTGTTAACTTTTAGCGCTGTTGGTCATCAAAAATATCTTCTATTGTTAGCTCAAACAGCCTTGCTGCTTTAAAAGCCAATGGCAAGCTGAGATCAAAATGATCTTTTTCAATCGCATTAATGGATTTATCACCTAATGGCCACGCCATGATTGGCGCATTAGTGCAGTGTGCGTTTAATATTGCTAATGCTATTGGCCCTTGGGTTGGAGGCATTGCTATTGCACAGGGTGCACAGCCGAATCAAACCGGTTATGTTGCAGGAGTATTATTTTTAGCTGGGCTAGTAATGTGGTGGCTGAGCTTTATACAAATAAACAACAGGCAGGCTGCGACAGTATATTACTTATAAAAGAGCCGCATAGCGGCTCTTCTGCACTAATTTATGGCTTAATTACACCTCAATTGATGCCATATCAATCACAAAGCGGTATCGCACATCGGAGCGCTCCATGCGCTCATAAGCGGTGTTAATTTCATCTATGTTGATCATTTCACACTCAGGTAGAACGTTATGCTCACCACAAAAATCCAGCATTTGCTGTGTTTCTGCAATACCACCAATTAACGAACCCGCCACACGACGGCGGCCCAATAAAAGCGGCACCGTGTTTATTTCATCGATTGGCCCTATTTGACCTACAATCACTAACGTGCCGTCAATATCAAGCAGCGGTGTATAAATTGATAAATCATGCTTTACCGGCACGGTATCAATAATAACGTCAAAGGCTGACTGCGCATTTTTCATTTCATCATCGTTGTTTGATACTAAATAATGCTGTGCGCCGAGCTTAATTGCATCTTCTTTTTTAGACTCAGTACGACCAATAACAGTAACAGCTGCACCCATGGCAACTGCATTTTTAACCGCCATATGGCCCAGTCCGCCAAGGCCAACTACAGCAACGCGGCTACCTTTTTTAACGCCCCACTTATGTAGCGGAGAGTAGGTGGTAATACCAGCGCACAGTAACGGTGCCACGCGTGAGAGCTCTAAATTTTTAGGCACAGAAAGCACAAACTCTTCGCGCACTACAACATGTTTAGCGTAGCCGCCTTGGGTCATTTCACCGTTTATTCTATCCTTAGCGCTGTAAGTACCTACCATGCCTTCACGACAAAACTGCTCTTCGTGGTTGTGACATTGATCACAGCTTTGGCAGGAGTCAACCATACAGCCTACGGCAACAGTATCGCCTAGCTGGTATTTGCTTACATCACTACCAACTGATATTACTTTACCGACAATTTCGTGCCCTGGGACAAGTGGGTAATTACTGCCACCCCAATCGTTACGCACTGCATGTAAGTCTGAATGACATACGCCACAATATAAAATTTCTATTGCTACATCGTTATTTCGTAAATCGCGGCGCTCAAAAGAAAACTCTGTAAGTTCAGAACCTTGGCTTTTTGCTGCATATCCGACTGTTTTCATAATAACTCCATAGTTTATTAAAAATCACACGCAGTATGCACTGTCAGCTCTGAACATAAGCTGATCATGTGCAACTGCAAATAGCCCTGCAAAAACGCGGGGCTGTTTTTCTGTTATCAATTATTGCACGACAACAGCATTTAACTCGTCAATCAGTGTTTTAATGCGCTGCGCATTTTTACCTAAATCGCTTTTTCCAATGCGTGATTTACTGCGTATATCGACCACGCGCTTACTGCCTTTATCGTTAATACGCACCACTACATCGTCTTTAAAACCAAACCATGTGGTGGTGTCCGTCGCTTCAACAATGCCATTATTAACATCACTATTAACCAGTTCCCAACCTAAGTTTTCCATTGCTTGGGTCGTTGCTGCCACCAGCTCTGTTTGAGTTTGGTTATAGTCTAATGATTTTAGCTCTGGATACGCTTTACGTTGCTGCACTGCGGTTTCTTCACCGGCGTAAGCCACCGGGTTTGGCGCACCAGCGCGCAAAGGTACTATGGCCACAAATGCTGGAGGGTTAACTAAATCAGTCGAAATGTCATGAATAGGCGGAACACTTTTTGCCGTATTCATCATGTTAACTGGCATTGCAATAGCGACCGCTGCAAAAATAATTGTTACTACAGCGCTTACTAGGCTCACTGTTTTACGCATAAATATAACCTGAATTAACAGCAATGCTAATGCTGCACCGCCTACATAAACGCCTAATCTAAATCCAGAAAACGCCGTGCCTAGCTCAACCATATTAAATTTATAAAGTGGTCCAGGTAATACCACCAGTAAAAAGGCGATAAGCCCAACTAAGCTGACTAAATGTTTCATTGCCTACTCCTTTATTATTTGTCATTGTTATTTTCAAACAGTTTTATACTGCCAAGCATTTAATTTAGATTACTATTAAAGATAAGTGTATAAAAAATAATTATTTTTATTAACTTTAAGATAGCACATACTTACCAAATACTGATACATCCCCTACGATATAATTGCTATTAACTAGATCAACTTGTTACATGCTGTAATACAGCTAAAGTGCGGTTATTTTTACTTGCTTTGCTTGACTCCTTGGCAAAAATCAACAAACTACGGGGGTAAAATTACTGGGGTATTGTTATTTATGAAAACAGAAGTAAGTTATCAATTTGAATCGTCGCAAGTGGCCAACCGCTTTTTACATGAATTGAAAAACTGGCCAGTTAATACAGTAAAAACTCGTCTTTTTAATGGGGGTGATAGCGTTAAAGTAAGTTATGAATACGATGAAAGCGGATTTGACTATACCCTTGCTGAGCTTGACGATTTAGCTGAGCAACACAGTGGAAAAGAGGTTTAAAATAAAACCGGACATGCCTTAATATATTATCTATAAACATGTGATTTACCGGCTTTCACTGTTTTATCACATTTTACTTTTTACTCTATTGGTCGCTATGCTGTTTGCAGGATCATCTGGCCAAAAATGTTTCGGGTAACGGCCTTTCATCTCTTTTTGTACATCGCGATAACTTGTGGCCCAAAAATTCGCTAAATCTTGAGTAAGTTGTAATGAGCGCTTACCTGGGGATAACAGCTCCATTAATAAAGGTAGCTTACCATTGACAAGCGTTGGCGTACTGGTTAAACCGTATACCTCTTGCATGCGCACACTGAGCTTGGCGGGGCCATCAAGTTGATATTCTATTTTAATATTTGAGCCACTAGGGACCGTTAAGCGCAGCGGCAGTAGCGATTTTAGTGCGCTTTGCTGTTGCCAATTAAAACAGTGTTGCAGTGCCTCAAAATAATTAAACTTTTTAAGTTGCTCAAGGGTTTTAATATCTTCAAGGTACACCCCTAACCAACTACTCGCTGAGGCAATGAGTTGTTGTTGGGAAATAACAGGAAACTGCTCAGGCATCAATTTACTGGCTAAGCACATCCGAATAAGTAACTGCTCGCTTTCTTTTTGCTCGTTAAACAGTGAAAAGCCCTGCTTGGCAAACAAATTAAGCCACGCCTTGGCACGCTCAGTTTTATCAAGCGTGTGTTTACTTGGTTGGCTGCTTAACGTAATTGCACCAAGCTTTACTTCGTCTTGATGGATAAAGCGGGCGGTTTTTTCATCAAACTCGCAGCGAGTCAGCTCAGTAAATAAATGTGGTAAATAGTCTTTGAGCGCAAATGGATTTAGCGCCGTGGCTGCAAAAATACGCCCGCCTTTGTGCCCGCCCATACTGGCAATCGCTAGGTATTCGTCATTGTGCCAGTTCTCTAGATTAAGCTCTGCACCTGCGCCATTAGCAAGTAAGTAACCATTACCGCGTTTTTTAGCGATACGGTCTGGGTAGCCAAGTGCCACCAGTAAACTTAAATGCTCGGTATTTAAATCGGTGTGATTATCGGTAAACTTTAAGCGTTTTTGCCAATAGTTTAATTGCTGCTTAAAAACAGGATGAGGCCGTTGCTGTTGACTGTGTAATGCTAAATTAAGCTCATTGACTGTATTAATGCGGCTTTCAAGCAAGGCCACTAAATAAATAGCCAAACGATAAACGCCCTTTAATTGTGGCTCTAACATTTGTGCTTTTAGCAACATATGCGCCAGGCGAATATCAGTACCAAAACTGAGTATTTTGCTACCTAATAAAGTAAGCTTGCCGCTGCTGTCAATCGCCTCCAACATGGTTAATAAATTTGTCGCTTGAATGCATTGTTGCTCTGAGGGTTTATCAAGTAAAGTAAGATCATCCATGCTTGCCCCCCACTGCTTTGCCTCTAGCATCAGTTGGCTAATATCTGAGGTAAGAATATCGGGATTATCGTGAGCGCTGCGTCGCTCAAAGGTTTGTTTAGAGCCCAGTCGGTACACCACACCTGGCTCTATTCGCCCTGCACGCCCTGCACGTTGTACCGCCGATGAGCGCGATATACTTTGGGTGGTCAGCTCGGTGACGCCGGTTTTTAAATTAAAGCTCGCTGCACGGCGCTTGCCGCTATCGATTACAATTCGAATACCTTCGATGGTTAAACTGGTTTCGGCCACATTGGTGGTTAGCACCACTTTTCGCATTCCCTTTGGCGCAGGGGCTATCGCCGCTTGTTGCTTAGCTTTATCTTGCTCACCAAATAAAGTGGCGACTAGGCAGTTGCTAGGTAAGTCGCTCAATGCTTGTTGCACGCGCAGTATTTCTCGCTGGCCGGGTAAAAATACCAGCGCACTGCCTGTTTGCTCATCGAGTGCTTGTTTTATTATTGATGGAATAACATCAAGCCAGCGGCTTTCATCTTTTATCGGATAATATATTTCGTCAATCGGATAACTTCGCCCGCTTGATTGGATCACTGGGCAATTAAAAAATGTGGTGTATCGCTCGGTATCTAAAGTGGCCGACATAAGTAAAATAGTTAAATCTTCACGCAGTGCTAATTGCGACTCTAAAGCGAATGCCAGTGCGGTATCGGCGGCAATGGAGCGTTCATGAAACTCATCAAAAATCAGTAAATCAACATCACTAAGCTCAGGGTCGTTTTGTAACATGCGCGTTAGCATGCCCTCGGTGACTATTTCAAGACGCGTGTGCACGCTTACTTTACTTTCACCTCGAATGCGTAAACCGACACTTTGACCCACAGCTTCATTTTGGCATTGCGCTAAATAATTGGTAATATTTCGCGCCGCTAAGCGCCGTGGCTCTAGCATAACGATACGTTTATAATGTCCTTCGCGCATCAGCTGTAATGGCAACCACGTTGATTTACCCGCACCAGGCGGCGCTTGCAGTAAGGTGATTGGATTAGTTTTTAATGCATCAATGAGTGACTGAAATATTGCTTGAACCGGCAGCACGTTATTTATCCTAAATTACTTTGTCGCCATTGTAGCAAAAATTAAGCGTTATTTATGCAGGGTGCGACTATGTGCTTGGCTGATCATTTCGTCTAAAACTTTAGCCTCTTGCTGCTGCATTTGGTTTTGATAGGCGCGATGCCTGTTGCTAACAATGCCTTCTATACCTTTAGTAAAGCTCATTTGCTTAAAACAAGCTTGCTGCTGACGACGCTCATCTTGCTGTGAATCATTAATTCGCGCTTGCTGCTGCGCCGACAAACCAGACAAAATACGTTTCATCCCCGATAAGTTTTGTAAACTTAACGCAGAGCTCATTTGTTGGTTGGTATCCATGCTGTTTATGTGCTGCTGTAGCTGCGATAACCGCTGCTGCTCTAGGTTACTTTGTTGTTGTAATTGAGTTTGCTCAGCCAGCATTTTGTCTAACTTTTGCTGTTGTAATCCTAAAAACTTATTAAGCATTGAGTTTACCCATCACTGCATTTAACTGATTGACTGATTGTGAAAAATCAACTTGTTCGTTTAATCCTTGGCATAAAAAAGACTCAATCTGTGGGTACATGTTTACTGCACTATCGAGCTCTGGATCTTTACCAGCTTGATATGCACCCAAAGGAATAAGCTCATGTACTTGCATGTAGCGACTGTAGAGCTTTTTCATTTTATAGCAAAAACTTAGCTGCTCATCTGTGACTATATTTGGCATCACTCGACTAATTGATGAACCAATATTAATCGCCGGATAGTGGCCCTTTTCGGCTAATGAGCGGTCCAATACTATGTGACCATCAAGAATCGCTCTGGCATTATCGGCTATCGGATCTTGCTGATCATCCCCTTCGGCCAATACCGTATAAATGGCGGTCATGCTGCCTTTACTTTTTTCACTATTGCCAGAGCTTTCAACTAATTGAGTTAATTTACTAAATACCGACGGCGGGTAACCTTTTGATGCTGGTAACTCGCCAACAGATAGACCAATTTCACGTTGTGCTTGCGCATAACGGGTTAATGAATCCATTAGCAACAATACATTTGAATTTTTATCTCTAAAATAGGCTGCTAGTTTATGGCTAAGCTCTGCCGCTTTAATGCGCAGTAATGGCGAATCATCCGCTGGAGATGCAATCACAATGGCTTTTTTTAAACCCTCTTTACCTAAGCTTTGCTCAATAAAGTCTTTTACCTCCCAACCACGCTCACCGACTAGACTCACAATGACGACATCGGCACTGGTAAAACGCGTCATCATACCCAGTAATTTACTTTTACCTACACCAGAGCCTGCAAATAAGCCTAAACGCTGGCCTTTACCGACACTAAACAAGCTATTAATAGCGCGAATACCTACATCCAAAGGCTCGGTAACGCCTTTGCGCTCCAGTGGCATTAAAGAGTAATCATTGGCTAATTTACAGGTACTCATTGCGGTGTCTTGTTCAAGTGGTCCTAAGTTATCAATTGGCTGCATTTGCGCATCAATTACACGGCCTAATAACTTTTCAGAAATAGCCACGTGGCTGTTTTTTATAACCGGTCTGACTCGCCCCCCTGAGTATAGATTTTGAATTTTCTTCAGGGGCATTAAGTAGGCTTCATCTTGATTAAAGCCCACGACTTCTGCGTCATACCAATGCCCGTCTATACTTTCTACTTGGTACTTTTCACCCATAGCAAATTGCCCACCCGTCGCAGTAAGCGTTAAACCATTTACTCGTGTTAAACGGCCATAGCTTTTAACTAACTCAGGCGGGGTTAACGCTGCCAGTGCTGACTTTAAGCAGGTATGTAATGGGTTAATCATGCGATTGCGCTTTTAGTATTTCAGGGATTACGTCATCCAATAAACTTTGTAAGCGCTCTGAAAAAGAAAACCGATGTGTTTGTTGCTCCGCTACCAGTTCAACATCACCACTGCTCAATGCTTCATCAAAATAAACTGGCAGTGAAAATTCAGCTAAACGCGCATCATTAAAACAATGACAATCAGCCCCTGAGAACATAATTTTTGTTACCACATCACGGTCGCTAAGTAAGGTAATGGCCTTTTCAATTAGCTGTGTGCGTATTTCGGGGCGAACTGTTAGCTCACAGTCAATAACGTGCTCTGCCAAGGTGCTTATCATCAAAGCAATGTCTTGTTTAAACTCATCATTAAAGTTAAGTAATTCATTATTTGCTTTGTCGAATAAAGTATTAAAACTGTCTATAAGCTGAGTTTTTTGCGCTTCAAGCCGCTCAGCAACCCGCAACTCTATTTGTTGCTCCATTTGCTGCTCTAATTCGCTTTGCTTATTAGCAGCCCCTTGCGCGAGCCCCTCTTCATAGCCCTGCTGTAAACCTACACGCTGAGCAGCATCTAAACGCTCTTGCAGGGTTTGATGTTGCTCATTTTTATTTAAAGTGGGAAACCTGAATACCTGACTCATAATTAGCCTGCAGTCTCTTCTTCAAATAAGCGATATTCAATATCACCTTGTTTACTCATGTCTCTGACTATCGACATAATTTCTTTTCTGGCGGCAATCACTTTACTCAAAGGTTGCGCACTTAAACCGTCAATTTGCTGTTGATACACTTGCGCCAAACGTTTAGGAAGCACCCCTAAAACACGGGCTAAAAACTCACTGTTTACCCCTTTTAACGACATCGTCCATAACTCATCAGGAATGTCATTAAGCAATAAGGTTAATGTCTCGTCAGTTTGCTTAATTAGGCTATCAAAGTCGTACATTTTCTCTTGTATTTCATCAGCCACGTTAGTGTTATGTTTTTTCATTAATTCGATAATTTGACTCTTATTACCGTTATAACGATTCATAATTTCAACTGCTTTATCGACGCCATTGACCTGCGCGCCTACTTGGCGACCTACAAATTCAATACATGATTCAAGGGTTAAACGCACATCATCAATAACGTGTTCACTCACTTCACGAAGACTGGCAATGCGATAAAGTAAGTCATCATGTTTAGATTCTGGAAACAACACAATAATGGCAGAGGCTTGCTCTGGCGGTAAAAAAGCAAGAAACAGCGCCTGCATTTGCACGTGTTCTTGATCTAAAAAGCGCACGATAAGTTCAGGCGGGATCCACTCTAAACGGCGTAAATCGTCATTCATTGCGCCACCATAAATATCATCCAGCATGGTTTTGGCAAGCTTTCTACCGACAGCTTTATCGAGTGCTCGCTCTAAATACACACGCGATGCACCGTTCACACCACTTTCATTGCGATAACAATCAAAAAACTCACTTAACGTGCCTGCAACGTCCTGTTGAGTCACGTTTGAAATTTTGGCCATTCGCTCAGAGATAGCCTGCACTTCGCGACGTCCTAATTTACGAATAACACTGGCGGCGTTTTCCTCCCCCATACTCAGTAATAAAATAGCGGCGCGATCTAATGCCGGTAATTGTGAGCTTTTATCAAGCTTTTCTTGATTCAATTTCAACTCCTTGTTCTACCCAATATTTTATTACTGATGTTACGCGCTCAGTTTCTTTACTGGCGAGCAGCTGCATGTGCGCAATTTGTTCTTCAAAATCATTGCCTATTTGCGGTAATGACATATTTTGCTGATCGCTTAAACGATCTTTGGTTGTTAAGTTTTCTATTTGCGATTTAGCATTAATCGCGTCATCGAGTGGGCTACTTTGCCTTTCTGTTGCAGAGGTGGGTTTAGCTTCATTTGCTGAAGTTGCTAAGGCGTTGCTTACTTCGTTATTTTTACCTTTAATAAGGTGATTAACCAAAGGACGCACGCCAAATAAAATCAGTAATAAACTAATTAAAGTACCGACAATATAACGCGCATATTCTTTAAGTTCTGGCATTTGCCACCACTCAAGCCCTTCACCTGGCGCAAGTATTTTTTGCTCTACAAAAGTAAAGCTAGTGATATTGAATTGATCACCGCGTGCGTCGCTAAATCCCGTGGCTTTTTTTACCATTTCACCTAATGCGGCAAGCTTTTCCTCGCTCCAACCATTGGCGGTACCTGCGGCTTGTTCATTAATAAGTACCGATAAACTCATTGTTTTAATGCGACCGACTTCAAATTGGGTATGAGTGACTGAACGGCCATTTTCAAACTGTCGATTGCTTTCACTTCTTTGTGAGGTACGCTCGTTATTTCCTTCCTCAGCTTGCTCATTGGGTACAGGAGGTTCATTGGCTAAAGCCCCAGGGATACCCGCAGCAAACTGATCCATGGCGTTGTCAGTTTTTATAAACTCTTGAGTTAATACATTTTGCGGATCAACCATTTCGCGTGTTTCTTCAACCACACTAAAGTCAACATCACTTGAAACCTGAATTCTAAAGTTGCCTTCACCTAAAATAGGCAACAGCATAATAGAAGCACGTTGCTCTATATTACGCTCAACTTTTTCAATAAAGGCGAGCTTTTTATCGGTTTCTTTACCCACTGGCGTAGTATCGAATAAGTCGCCGCTGAGAAGTTTACCCCGTTGATCGACGACTGACACAGAGCGTGAATCAAGCCCAGGTACACTGCCAATCACTAGTGCAATAATCGCTTCGACTTGTTCGGGTTTTAGTTCATGCCCTGGCGCTAAATCCACCATCACCGATGCTGCGGTTTTTTGTTCAGTACGACCAACAAACAAGCTTCGCTTGGGGACAGCTAAGTGTACACGGGCATTACGAATGCCTTGCATGTTAATAATGGTGCGCGCCAGCTCACCTTCTAAGGCATGCTGGTATTGCATTGACTCTATAAATTGACTAGTCCCCATAGAGACCTTGTCACCAATACCTTCTATTCCCTGCGGCATAGAGGCTTTAATTCCTCTGGCAGCAAGTGTAATACGCGCATCCGCTAGCTTTTCTTGAGGTACTAAAATATTGCCACTATCGGTATCAATACGAAAAGTGATTTGTTCCTTATCTAAAATTTCTAAAATATTGGCTTTGTCGTAGCTTTCTTGATTACCGTAAAGAGGTACATAATTTTTAGCTGAAGTCCATAAAATAAGTACTATAGTAGCGGCTACTAAAGTAGCGAGTAAGGCAATGGTTGCAACACTTCTATCTCCTGAGCTGCCTAAATTTAGTTTGCTCGAAAAGTTGATCACTCTTTCTTTTAGGTTACTTTCATTTTGCTCGGGTACTTTTGTTAGTTCTCCTTTCATATCAGCCTCTACAGCGACATGCGCATGACATCATCAATGCCATTGAGCACTTTATTGCGCATTTCCATCAGCATAGAAAAACTAAGCCCCGCTTTTTGACTGGCGATCATAGCGCCGACCACATCTTCGCTTTCACCCGTATCAACAGCTTTAACCATTTCACCAGCAATATTTTGTTGGGCGTTGATAGAGCGAATAACGTGTTTAAAGTCTTCACTAATATTTACATTTTGATTACTGATGCTAGCCGGCTCTATATTTTCAGGACCTGCAATTTTTTGCATATCCATCATTTTACCTAGCATCATTTGCTGACTTTCAATTGGCGACATTCTATTTTTCCTTCAAATTATGCAATTGCATCAATATCAATACCGCACTCACGCATTGCGGCAATTTTATATCTTAATGCTCGGGTAGTTACGCCAAGCGCCTGTGCTGTCTGGGTACGATGCCCTTTAAATCGGCTTAATAAACTGTATATGTAATCAAACTCTGCTTGCTTTTTATTCTCTTTTAATTGCGAGGCACAAAATGTCATCGCCGCTTTTGAGCATTCGGGTAGGTTTAAGTCATCAACCTGAATTTCAACGCCTCTGGCCATAACTAAGGCGCGTTGAATGACGTTTTCAATTTCACGCACGTTACCTGGCCAGTTATAACAAAGCATCACATCTTCTGCCTCTTTACTGATATGAAACTCAGAGGTGCCATATTTTTTTATAAAGTGATAAGCAAGTGGAATGATATCGTCAACTCGATCTCGAAGTGCGGGCCAGCTAAGTGGCAATACATCTAAGCGATAAAATAAGTCTTCCCGAAAAGCCCCTTGCTCGACCTGTTCACGCAATACGCGATTAGAGGCAGCTATAATTCTGATGTCTAAGTTAATCTTTTGATGACTACCGAGTCTCTCAACTTCTCGCTCTTGTAATACGCGCAGTAATTTAGCTTGTAGATCCAGTGGCAGCTCAGTAATTTCATCGAGTAAAATAGTACCGCCATTGGCCAGCTCAAACTTTCCAGGCTGAGCATTAACCGCCCCTGTAAATGCACCTTTATTAAAACCAAATAGCATGGCTTCAAGCATATTTTCAGGAATTGCGGCACAGTTAACGGCAATAAATGGCTTATCTTTACGATCTGAAGCTTTATGAATAAAGTGTGCTAGCTTTTCTTTACCAGTTCCAGACTCGCCGCTGATCAACACCCCCGCCGAAGTATGTGCAGCACGATTGGCTAAACGTAATACTTGCTGTGACTTAGTAGAAACAGCGATTAAATCTTCAAACCCACGCTTCATTGAATCGGTATTTCTGATTGTTTTTTTAAGTTGCTCAGCAAAGAAAGGTTTTAATAAGTAATCAACAGCGCCACCTGTATTAATTGTTTTTGAAGCAATGTCACTTTGCGATGAATCTACTAACGTAACAATTTGTGAGGTTGCGCATGTTTTACGAAGTAATTTGACTAACTCAACCAGTTCAAGTTATTGGGTATCAGCATCAACAAACACCAGCTCAGGTTTACAAATAAGGCAGTGACTGACCGCATCGCTGATGGAGTTTGTATGCAAAAACTTAAAATTTTCGGTGTAAACAAGCTGCTGAATTTCAGGCGTTGGCTGTTGCTCACTGATCCATAAGAGGTATCTTTGACTCATATTATTCCTTTACGATGCAATTAATTTGAGTGTCGAAAAAGACGGACTAAAACACGACGATTAGACGATTCGCCTTGCTTTGAATTTTTTATGATGGGGTAGCGTTGACCATGTGCTCTCACTTCTAACATCTCTTTGGCTAAACCAAATTCAATCAGTCTGGCGGCTACGTCATCCGCTCTTTCTTTTGAAAGCAGTCGATTCGATAATGGCGAGCCGGTATTATCGGTATGACCATCTACAAGCACTTTGCTAACACGGCTATCTAAAGAAATATAACGCACTAAATCTTTTAAAAATTTAAGATCTTTGGCTGCCGTTACGGTGCGTTGACCGCTGACAAACTGTAACTGATGATCACGTGCTTGCTCCCATGAGAGCGGTGATAGGTTAGCTAAACACTGTTGATACTCTGCAACTATTTTATCGCTATGGGTGTTGGTAAACGTAAGCCGTAACTGCTCATCTGCAAAACTCACCAACGTGTCTAACCAGCCCCCTTGTTTAATAACACGGAGTAAAGCGCTTACATCAGCTGTAAATTGAACCTTGTTATCTGTAATGTCAGTAGATACAAAACTAAGGGGGCTAAGAACGGTATTATCAGACTGCCAATCCGCTTTACGTGATAAAATTTGTAAACTTGTAATTGGTTTATCTGTTAATAGCCATTTAAATTCAATATGTTGGACTTGCGCTGGCTGTGTTTTAACTTCCAGTACTGCATAACCTTCAAAGCGCTGTTGTAAAGAGCAAACAAATGGGTTGCTCTTTACTGACCACCTTGAATTTTCGTAGCTTTGCACTAGATTTTGCTCTACCGCTTGCCCTTGATTCGACATTAATAATGTGAGGGGAAATGCTAATTTAATAAATTGAGGTAATACGTTCATTTATATTCCGTATAAAGTTAAATATAACCATTAAGTTTTTTAAATAAATAGCGAAATACAACAAATACAAACCGTATTAATGAATATCACTAAGTTAATGTAACCCCACGATCATAGCTAATGCCTTAGACTGGAAGTTTTGCGTCTTATGCTTTCGCATAGTTTGCCATTTAATTTACTTGTGTATTTTTAACCAACACAAAATATTCTAGTTATTATATACTACAAAAGCAACAAGTTATAGTTAAATATCATTAATTTTAAATATTGTTATATAACATTCATAACGTGTTCACATCGTGTATTATTTATGTTCAATCACCCTAAAGATCCAAGAATATCAACACGAATAGTATCTGGGATTTCATTATAAGAAAGCACAACTAAACTCCCTTTAGTAAAAGTTTTAGCATAACGAGCCAACAGTGGTCGTAATTGCGGTACCACTATTAATGTGGGCGTTACCCCTCTTGATTTCATGTCTTCAACAATCATTGGCATAGTGCGTTGAAATTGCCCTAGCAAATTAGGGTCTACCGCAAAGCTATCAAGTACCACTTTACCCGCTTGCATGGCTTGGTCGAGTGAGCTTTGTAAGGTGCTTTCTAGCTTTTCATCTAAACTGTAAGCACTGAGTTCATCGCGATTACCCATCACTTGTTTTACTAACACTTTTTGCAAAGCACAGCGTACATCTGAAACTAGTAAAATGGGGTCTTTTGTCACCTCAACACTGTCTATGAGGGTGCCCGCGATAGTCACAATGTCTTTAATACTAATGTGTTCTTTTAGTAGTAAACGAATGACTTTAAGCTGTAAATTAGTCGGTAATGCTTTTTCGAAGTTTTCGGCTAAGCTAGGTGAGATTTCTTTTAAGCGTTCATTGAGCTTTTGTACATCCTCATAACTAAATAGCTCATCTAAATGCTCTTTGATCACTTTACCAGTGTGCGTCGCAATAATAGTGCCTAAATCTACCACTGAGTACCCCATATTCAACGCTTGGGTTTTGCTGTCATCTTTTATCCAAACGGCTTCAAGCCCATAAGCAGGGTCGGTAGTTAACTCACCATCCAGCGTGCCATATACATCACCGGTATTTAATGCAAGTAATTCCTTGGCGTTTACGTTTGCACTAGCAACAGGTACACCCGCCAAATTGACTTTGTATTCTTGCGGGTTTAATTTTAGGTTATCTTTTATTCTGATCTCCGGTAATAAAAAACCAAGTTGTTCAGAGAGGTTTTTACGCACCCCGCGCAAGGTTTTGACCAGCTCTTCTCCTTTATCTTTATCTGCTAAATAAACAAGACGAAATCCAAGCTCAACCGACAACTTATCAACATGAGAAATATCTCCCCACTCTAAGTTAGCTTGCTGCTCACTTAAAATGGTGTCGGTCATCTGCTCTGCTTCAATTAAAGACTTATCGGGGAGTGAGCGCTGTAATCGCCAAGCAACATAAAATAGTGGTGCGGCAAATCCTAAAAAGGCGACAGTGGGCATACCTGGCACAATACCGAGCGTGACCATGATTAAAGCGGCGGTAAAAATAACCCGCGGAGAAGCCAATAACTGCTTACCGACCGCTTCACTCACATCGCCTTCATCGTTCATTCGGGTAACAATAATAACCGCAGCAACCGCGAGTAATAACGAGGGGATTTGTGCAACTAAACCATCACCTATGGTTAATAGGGCAAAACGTTGAAACGCTTCGGCTAAACTTAAACCATGTTGAAAAGCGCCTATTGATACACCGCCAAGTAGGTTAATCACTAAAATAATTAAACCGGCAATGGCATCACCGCGCACAAACTTTGAGGCACCATCCATAGAGCCATAAAAATCTGCCTCTTGGGCTATGGTGCTACGTCGCTCTTTTGCTTGCTCAGGTCCAATTAATCCGGCATTTAAATCGGCATCAATTGCCATTTGCTTACCGGGCATAGCATCTAAGGTAAAGCGAGCTGCCACCTCAGAAATACGCTCGCCACCTTTGGTAATAACCACAAAGTTAATCACCATTAAAATGACAAACACCACAATACCAACGACGTAGTTACCACCTATAACCACTTCACCAAACGCTTGGATAACTCGACCAGCGACATCAGAACCTTCATGGCCATGCAGTAGTACTACCCGTGTTGAGGCAATATTTAGGGTTAAACGCATCAAGGTAGCGACTAACAAAATAGTCGGAAATACAGAAAAATCGAGCGGTTTTTTAGTAGACACAGCTACCAACAATACAATCACTGACAATACAATGTTAAAGGTAAATAATGCATCTAATAACCATGCAGGCAATGGCAAAATAACCATCGACAAAACAGCTAACAGCAAAATAGGAATAGCGGTATAAGGTTGAGTAAAACTGCGCCAGTTCAAATTATAACTCCAACATCTAAGGTTTCTGTAAATTTTTAGGGATTGTTAATTCAGGCAAGGCGGCGGGTGCTTGCCCTCGTCCTTGCTTGTATGCTTTTAGTTGCAATACGTAGGTCAATACATAAGCAACCGCACTGTACAAGCCGTTAGGCACTTCTTGGTCGACCCGAGTCGAAAAATAAATAGCCCGTGCTAATGCCGGTATTTCTATAATTTCTTTGTTATTCATACGGGCTACTTCGCGTATTCTCAGCGCCATTTCATCCACGCCTTTGGCGACAACATAAGGGGCTTTAGCTGCCTCTTCACTGTACTTTATTGCTACAGCATAATGAGTTGGATTAGTAACAATGACATCGGCAGTGGGAACGCGTTCTTCAATTTTTCGGTTAGATTGCTGATACTGGATTTGCCTAATTTTGTTTTTAATTTCAGGACTACCATCGGAAGACTTACGCTCTTCTTTTATCTCTTGATGGGTCATTTTTATTTTATCGGCAATTTGTTTTTGCTGAAAAGGCACATCAATAACAGCAATAAAAAGCAGTAAAGTTACGGTGATCATTAACGATAAAAATAACAGCTCAATGCCTTGGCCTATCGCCACTTTGATATCTAAGTTTTGTAACATCATCAGCTGCACCCACAGCTTAGTTAAAAAGGTATATAAGCAAATCGCCAGTAAGGTTATTTTTAATATCGATTTAAGCAGCTCTACCAATGACTGTTTACCAAACATTTTGCCTAACCCGGTTAATGGGTTGAGCTTGCTCATTTTTAGTGCGACCAGTTTTTTTGAAAACACAAACCCACCCGGTAAGCACCCAGTGATCCACATTGCGCAAAAACTTAATAATAAAAACGGTGCTAGGGTCGACAGCATGTTCATAATGGCGTCGCCCAGCGCGATGGGCATCATTTTTTTGTTATTTATAATTGTGTGATCCAGCACCATGGTGCTGTTCATTAAGTTAACAAATAAGCTGTAAAATAAATTGGCAAACCACAATAGCCCAGCAATACTAACCATTAATAAAATAGCGGTATTGAGCTCTTTTGAGCGTGCGACTTGGCCGTCTTCCTTAGCTTTTTTTAGCCGTTTTTCTGTGGGCTGTTCTGTTTTTTCTTGCGAGCTATTTTCAGACATATCGCTACCTCATCGCCTGTGCAAAGGTTGTTAGCACATGATACGTTAGCCTTGAAAACGCACTTCCGGTGTATTCTAAGGTCATAAACACGCAGAAAAAGCCCATTAACAACGACATAGGGAAACCCAACACAAAAATATTCAATGACGGCGCCGCTCTACTTGCCACACCAAAAGTTAAATTAACCAATAACATGGCGACTATCCCTGGTAGCGACAGCAGTAAAGCTGATGAAAACATCCAAGCAAACAACATAATAATCGCTTGAATATCAAACTCATAAATACTGCGCCCAATTGGGAAACTATGAAAACTCTCCACCATGACTTGAAGGGTTATTAAGTGACCATCCGCAGCAAAAAACAATAGCGCACACATAATCCAAAACAACTGTCCTAATAAAGCCACTTGGTTACCACTGCCGGGATCCATAACAAGCGCCATCGACAAGCCCATTTGCATTGATAATATCAGCCCTATCATCGCCATCACTTCAAACAAGATGCGCAGTGATAGCCCCATCATCACTCCAAAAATGATTTGTTCGAACGTTAAAATGACTGCATCCAAAGAAAATAAGTCAATAGCAGGCGCTAGCGGTAACTGCGGGGCGACTAAAAAAGCCAACATCATAGACACTAAAATACGAGAGCGCGGCGTTACCGCCGGATTATCAAATACCGGCATAGACCATAAAAGGGCAGAAAAACGCACAAATGGCCACCAAAGCGTGCCCATCCAGCTAACTAAATCAGTAGACGTTAAAGAGATTAATGAGCTCAACCAAATACTCCTGGTAGCATAAATTTGAGCTTATCAAACCAATCAATCAAAATTTGTAGCATCCAATGGCCTGCAAATACCACCATTAGTAAAGTTAATAACATACGCGGTAAAAATGTCAGGGTTTGTTCTTGAATAGAGGTAGCACCTTGAATAATAGCCACCACAATACCCAGCAGTAGTCCCGGTACAATAAGCACCAAAATGAGTTTTATAATGGTGTAAACTGCGCTTGAAATAAGTTCTACCGACATTTCTGGGGTCATGGCGACATTCCAAATGTAGCCGCCAGTGTACCCGCTATCATTGACCAGCCATCGGCTAGTACAAACACCATGAGCTTAAACGGTAAACTAATGATCAGCGGCGATAACATCATCATACCCATAGACATCAATACACTACTAACCACTAAGTCAATAATTAAAAAAGGAATAAACAACATAAAGCCAATTTGAAAGGCGGTAGTAAGCTCACTTAGTACAAACGCAGGCATTAACACCTCAAACGGAATTTCTTCGGCGGTCAGTGTGGTTGGCTCATTGGCAATTAGCAGCACTTGGCGTAATTCACTTTCACGGGTTTGTCTGAGCATAAAAGCACGCAAAGGCTTTTCAGCGGTGAGTAAAGCGTCTTCTAATCCTATGGTTTGCTGTTGAAAAGGCGTATAGGCGTTTTGATAAATATCTTGCCAAACCGGTCGCATAATCAGCATGGTGAGCATTAGTGAGATACCAATCAAAATTTTATTCGGTGGGCTTTGTTGTAACCCCATGGCTTGGCGCAAAATTGCTAATACAATGATGATCCTCGTAAAAGATGTTAAAACCATGAGTAACGCAGGCAATAAACTCAATACCGTCATTAGCAAAAGTATTTGCAATTTAACGCTATAGTCTTGTCCATCAGCCGTATCTTTTAGCGAAAACAGCGTAAGTTCTTCTGCATTTAGCCAGCTTGGTATAAATAACATGATCAACAGTAGGCTAACTTTAAAAATTACGCGTTTATTCATTTGTTTACTGATCCTTTGCGGTATCTGTTTGAGCAAATTTCAAACCATACTGCCCTTCAACCATCACCACTTCTGCTTTAGCAAAAAACACCCCATTCACTTTTACATCAAGCGCTTCGCCGGCTACTTTATCTAGTTTAAGCACGTCGCCTTCTTTGGCTTGGCTAAGCTCGCCTAAGGTAATTTCGGTACTTGCAACTTCAAGAGTCACTAACAAAGGAACGTCTTGAAAAAATGACATATTGCCTTCGTTACTTTTATTCTCTGATTTATCTTCAAATCCATCAAAAGCATCCAGCTCTAAGCCCGCTAGGGCGCTATCAAGGTTTTCGTTCATAATTTAATTACTCGTTGTATTGTTTGATAATTGTGTGATTTGAAATGCTAGGCCAGTTTCTTGCTCAACCACTTGGCCTTTAAATATTTGCTTATGCCCCAGGTTAAATAACGCCGCTTCATTAAGCTCAATTGGTAATATGCCCCCAGCCATACACGCTTTTAATTGTTTTAAGGTGACTTTTTTCTTCGCCATTTCAATTTGACCTTGCACTGCAAACTTTGCCCACATATCGGTATTGAGTGTGTTGCTATTTACTGGGTCTTGCTCGCTATCGGTTGCGCAAAAAAAGTGAATTGGCAGCCATAAAAACCAACTTATCACTTGGTTTTCTAATATAAATCGCACTTTAAAGGCTAAATACCTTAGTGGATCAGGCAGGGTTTGAGACTTCTGTATTTCACCCAATAAAGCAGAGCGCTCTTTAAATAGTAGACTTTGAATGCCTTGCACTTGGCGTTGTAATAAACGACCACAAATTCGGTTTTCTGTTGCACTTAATTCATTAACTGCAGATAAGTGCTCTGAGCTTGAGCTATCTGTATTATTAAATTGCCCACCTAAGCATAAATCGGCCGCTTTGTGGGCACTTTGATAATCAAGCGCTAAGAAAGCTTCGCTTTCAGAGGGTGCAAATACAGGACAGGCTAGGAATATTCTTGGCGATTCTTTAAACCAACTCGTAATTATTGAATGTGAGCAAGGCGAAATCTCTACATCAAAGCGGCTGTCGTTAAATAATTGCGCAAGTGCTAACTCCAATGCTTTTCGAATATTGACGTTTATTTGCGCTGCTTTTTGCTGCGCTTGTTGGTACGCTCTTTGCTCTAGCGTGAGTGCAAATGGAGTAATATGATCAGAATCTTTCGCTTTAATTAACTTTGCTTTAGCGCTTAACGTTTTACTCATATCATTGTATTTCCTGATTCATTTCTATGTTGCCTATGCATTGGTTTTTTTTGCTTTTTTCAATTGGGCTTGTAACTGTAAATGGTTAACAATATCGTTGCGTAAGCGTTCATTTTTACTGATCCACTCAACCCCTAAAAACACTAGCTTGTCACTTACCTCGCGGCGGTACGTTACCTTGCCAGTCAATCGATTGGTTTTATCAAAAACCACGATAAACTTGTCAGGAATAGTTTTTTCAGCAGGTACTAACAACCCCACACCACCTACGCTAATATCTTTTGCAACGCCATGACATAGTGGAATATCAATGAAACACCGGCGTAATAGCTGTACGCCTACCCCGCCAAGCTGAACTGACTCTGGCTCGTAATTATCTTTGAGGTTTAAATTCCACCTTTTGTAACTTCGTTTTGTGTCTGATTGGTTACTCATAATTCTCTTCAAGGCGTAGCACAGGTTTATTGGCAGTTGCCGCACTGGCAGATTTTTTTATTGGGTTATTAATATTGCTATCATCAAATAACTGATTAAATTTCCCCTCTGCATCTTTGGTTAAAATAAGTAGTTCAACCCGTCTGTTTTCACTGGCTTTTTGGTTTTCTTTATTAAGTGGTCGATTAGATGAAAAGGCATTAACCTGCAACACTTGGCTTGATGGCATCCCGCCCATGGTCATCACTTTTCTGGCTTGTTGCGCCCTATCACCAGAAATATCCCAGTTACGAGAGCTACCATCAATAAACAGGCTGGCATCGCTGTGTCCAGAAATAATGATTTTGTTATTGATGTCTTTTACTAAGCCGCCAAGGTATAAAAATAGGTCTTCAAAAAACGGGGTCATTTGCGACTTTGAGCGTTCAAACATTTGGTGGTGCTTGTCGTCTCTAATAATCACTCTGAGCCCTAAATGCACTTCTTCAACTAGTAAGTTATTTTTTAGTAACTCTTCTTTACTGAGTTCATCAATACTTTCCAGTAGTAAGCTCAGCTCAGATGAGGCTTTAAATTGACTATCAATCGCTGAATTTAACTTCTCCCCTTGCCCTGCTTTGGGCTCAACGGTGCCATCGGGCACTTGTAAAACTTCACTTATTCCTGGCCTTGGCGAATCAGGCGGTGTAATCCCTGACTGCAAGTGCTTAATTACCGAAGGAGAACCCCCTAAATCAACGGGGAATGGGCTATTTTGAGGATCAAAAATAGCGGGGCCACCATCAAAAATTGAGTGAGTACGCATATAATGTGCTATTTCTTCGCGCTCAGACTCATTAGTGATCGCCATGATCCACATCACCATAAAAAACGCCATCATCGCCAAGGTAAAGTCAGCAAAAGCGACTTTCCATGCGCCACCATGCGGTTTTTCAGTTGCTCGTCGACGTGAGCGTTTTATGATGATTTCTTGGTTTTTGTTTTCCATCATTAAGCCGCCTTATTAGTGATCCACTCTTCCATGGTGGTAAAGGTCGGTTTAATTTCTTCATTAATTAATTTTCTACCTGAGTCGGTAGCCACAATTGGCACATGGCCCTTGGCATGAGCAACTAACATGGCACGCACACACTCAAACATCGCCACTTGTTTTTTTACATACTGTTCCATCGCTGAGGCAAGCGGTGCAATTAAACAATAGCAAGCAAAAATACCAATAAAGGTACCGACCAGCGCAGCTGCAACATGGTAGCCAATTTCACTTAAAGGCCCATCTAGGTGTTGCATAGTGATAATAATGCCGCCTACAGCGGCTAAAATACCAAAACCAGGCATGGCTTCAGCAATGTTTGCTAATGAATGGGAAGGTTTAAGGCGCTGCTCTTCAATGGTGTAAATCTCTTGCTCTAACATGGCGTCAAAATCATGTGAGTTGATTTTTCCCATACTAAACAAACGTAAGTTGTCGCAAATGAAGGTGACTAACTGAGGGAATTCGTACACTTTTGGGTAGGCAAGAAAAATAGAGCTGGTTTCTGGATTTTCAACATGCTCATCAAGCGCTTTTATGCCTTTAACTCTGGCCAAATCTAATAAAGAGTAGATAACCAATAGCAAGTCATGATACAGCTCAGCAGTATCGGTTCCCTTACCGCTAATAAATTGATACTTTAACTGCGATAGCATTTCTGTCAGTACATATTTTGAATTACCGACAATTAATGCGCCTAAGCCTGCACCAAAAATAATTAAAAATTCGTATGGCTGCCACATAGTGGCAATGTTGCCTCCCGCAAACGCAAAGCCACCTAATACTGTTGCAAGTACGACTATTAACCCTATAACTCTTTGCATTCTTTATTCCTTAGGTATTAGATTTGTTGAAGCGTTTGTGTGAGCGCTTCAAGTGCTTGTTTATGAAGTTGGCAAACACGTGCTTCTGTTAAATCGAGCGTTAATGCTATTTCTTTCATATTCATTTCATGCATGTAATACAATTGTAAGAGCAGCTTTTCTCGGGTATTTAATTTGCTCATGGCCACTTTTAATGTGGCTGCTGTCTCTTCTTTATCGTGTGTATGGGCACTGCTAAGCGCTAAATTAGGGTTTGCTTCTAATAGCGCTTCAAGGCTGTCAAATGCCTCGGCTTGCTCACTGTAGTGCAGTTGAATAAGCTCTTTATGGCTTATGCCTAATGCCTTACACATTTCGGTATCAGTGGCGTCACGACCAAGTTGCTTTTGCAGTGAGCGGCTCATATCACGAAGCTGGTGAGACTGCTGCCTTAACTGGCGCGGACGCCAATCAACACGCCGAAACTCATCTAGCATGGCACCACGAATACGCTTAAACGCAAATGCAGCAAACTTTTCATCTAAGTCGCGACCATAGCGACGAATAGACGACAACAAGGCAATAATACCTATTTGATAAATATCGTCGTTATCAACAATAACGCCTACTTGAGTGCGCATGTGCGCTGCCGCTCGATTAACTAAAAAAGAGTACTGCGATAATAGTTGCGTCTCTTTTTGCGGTGTGAATGTCACTGGCGGCTCAGTTACCAGCTCGCCCCACTCCTCATGCAGCATCATAGCGATAACCTATTGAATAAAGACGTTTGTAATGAGTACATTATCTAGACGAACTGAAACAGCATTCGCTAAAACCAAATTAAATTGCGCGAGTAACTCTTTTTGAACCGCATCGATATCTTTAAAAACAGCTTTTGCTTCGCTATGGCTCATGTTGGCAAACTGTTTTACCAGTACATTTCTCACGAGCGGCTCCATAGCCTCTGTGCCAGTGTTGTAAACTGATGGCGAAGTAACGAGTACTAAATCGAGCACTAAATAACGAGCAATTGAATCCTCCGATACGCTTATAATAAAACGCTCCATTTCATGGTATTCAACTTTACTGATATCAGCCTGTTTACTCTCTTGGGATGAATCGCTGTTGTTAAAAAAATGTCCCGCAAAAAATGCAGCCGCAATAAGTGCTAATATGGTTAGGGCTATTATTATTTTTTTCACTTTTATCTCTCTTAATCCAAGGTAGTTATACTAATAAATCTAACCAATCTAATGGCGACTTTACTGAGTGGGTGCTTGCAGCATCACTATGGAAGGGCGACTCGGTTTGATTAGTTGCAATCTCGTTATTTTCAAACTGCTGTTGCGATTGCTGCTGTTTATCACTTAAATTAACATCTACTGTGGTGGATGAGTTTTGTGATAATGACTGACGCAACTGATCTAAAGTTTGTGCTATAGCATCTCTGACCTGCGCATTACTCGTCGTTAAACTGACTGAGGTTTTATCACCTTCAATATTTATCGATATTTCAATACTGCCTAAATTAGGAGGATCTAATCTAATTTGCGCGCGTTGTAGTTGCTGGCCTATTTGCAGTTTTACCTTGTCGCCAAGTACATGTAATAAGCGCTGCCCCCATTCACTGGGCGCCTCTTTTAATTTTTCTTTATGCCACTCAAAGCTCTCTGGCGCGGGTGCGGACGCTGAAAATGCATTCACTAATGTTGATTTTTGACCCGTGCTCTCGCGACTTTCTGTAAAGACCATTTTCGATTGCGCACTGTGTGACAACGCCGCAAGCTCAAGTTTGCTCAGCGACACACTCGGTTGTATGGCTACTTGCTCACTGGTTAGGCTACTTGATTGCGCCTGTCCATAAGTGTTCAACACTACCGAAGGTTGATTTAATCGATTCAAAAGCGCTTGCGAATACAATGTTTGTGGTGCTTTGGCTAATTCGAGTGTATTTAATTCTTTATTAACTACCGCATTCGCTGGCGTTACATTTATGGTCGCAGTAGGCGCAGCCGTGGCGGCTATATTCATTGCAATGTTTTGCACAGGCGCAGTTTTACTTGGCTCTTGAGTTACAAAGCGGTCTTCGAGCTGAGTGTCTAAAGGTATGATCTGTTGTTCATTAGTAACAAGCTGTGCTGTTGGTGTACCCACAACCACGGTTTCGCTATCTACACCAAGGTTACTATTTGGATTGAGTAAGGTTTTGACCGGCGCGGTTATTTTATTGCTATCAAGGTTATAATTTGCGGTGCTAAAAAAATACGGATTGATTACTTCATCCGTCTCTACACTGGTATCTTCACTTTGCTGTAACTGAGCTGAACTCGCTTGTGTTTCATCAACACTTAGTTCTTGTTGCTTTGATTGCTGCTCTGAAAAAAGCGTAAACGGCTCAAGCGCAACCTCTTGTTCCGCTGTATCTGCTGATACTGCGCTTTTTAGTATTGTTGGCTTATTAGCGGCACTGCCAAAATCAGCCTTTGTAGTCATAGAATTCGCTTGAATACTCATAATGACAGTCCTTGTTGTACTTTTTCATATGCCAGTAAGCCTTCTTTATCCTCTTGATGGCGCTGCATTTGTAGTTTAATAGCCGCCTGTTTTTGACTCACTAATTCTATCAATTCAACGTAGCGTGTTTTTAAATTATCTTGTTCAGTTTTCATTGAACTAAACCACGACATACTTTGTAGCTGCGCATAAAGCGAAAGCAACTGCTTGTCGGCTGCTTTAACTTGATACCAATTACTTTCATGGATAGCATCTTCCATGGTGCTAAGTAATTGTTCCATTTTTTGCGCTGCGTATTTCTGAGAGTGTTCCATTAGCAATACTGAATTCATTATAAGTTCACATTTTAGTTAGCAAAAAACAAGCCAAATTTAAACCCTTGTTTTTTAAAAGAAAATAAAAAAACTCCCAAAAAAGCGGAAGCGGAACTTCCATATCGGAAGGAAGTGATATGTTATTAATAATGAATAAGGTGATTATTTAAACAGTCGGTGAGATATAAAAAAAGCCGTGTTAAAGAGAAAAAAACCAGCTACAGGTAGCTGGTTTAGATTTGTTTATTGTGTGCCTAACCCTTGCCACCCTTCTTGCAGGTTGGTCATCACCACACGAGTGGAGTCAATATAGCTCAAGTCGTTTTTTATACTCGCTTGCAATAATGCTTGTCCACAATGCTGATAAAGGTTTTGCATGTTTTGCGCTACCTCACCGCCTTTTTCAAGATCTAATGAGGCCTCAAGCCCGCCTAAAATGCGCATCAACTTTTCAATACTTTCGGCTTTTTTATCATGTCTTTTTTGTTTTATATGGCCGGTTACTCTTTCAAGCTCATCTAAAAAACCATCAAATAACATTAATACCAGTTTATGAATATCGGCACTGGCTGCTTTTGCATCTACCGAGGTACTTTTATAGGCTGAAAAGCCATCATTTAAATCTAACATCTATGTTTAGCCTCCAAATTGACCCATTGTAGATTCTAACTGCGCAATAGTCTGTTGCATTTGTGTAAACTGCGACAAGTAACGTTGGTACACTTGCTCCATCGACACTTCATGATCTTTTTGTTGTCTGTTTACTATATTTAAACTGGCTTGCAGTGACTGCTTTTTATCAGTCATTAAGCCATAACTTTTAGTAAAAGGCTCTACGCGGGTTTCCAGCTTAGATAACAACCCGTTTTCACCTGTGAGCATGCTGGTTAACTGTTCAGGATTAGTCGCCATGGCTTCTTCAAGCCTTTTACTATCGATTTTTAAGTTACCACTGCGGTCAAATTCAATCCCCACAGAGTAAAGTGTTTTTCCTTCAAACGTCCCCTGGAAATCATTTCGTAGTGAGCGAGCAAGGCCTGCGGCCATACTATCTCTTTTTAAATACTGGTTGCTGGTAATGCCATTGGTGAGCGAATTAAATTTATCTACAAAACTTTGAATGTTTTCTTTAGAGCTTTCTTGATTTTGGTTAATTGATATATGAATTGGCTGTTCGCCTATTGACTGCGCCTGCGTTAAATCAATCGTTACCCCATCAATCACACTATCAAGTTTATTGCTGCTTGAGCTGATTGTAAGTGCTGAGTTAGCGCCCAGCTTAACAATCGCATCTTGCGCTAAGGTTAAATCTTGTTTGTTAGTTATAGCATTGGCGATATCGCTGCCATTAGCATCCGCACCTGGAGTAAAACTCACACCCACCTGATTAGTAGCACCCGACTCAGCACTGGTTAAGGTTAAAAAAGTTTCTGTACCAGAGCGCACAATAGAGGCTTTAACACCGCTATTATCAACATGCGAGTTGATAGCATTAGCAACATCAGTTAGTGATGCATCGGCGCCAAGGCTTGCAAAATCAACACTAAACGCACTGCCTGCTAAATCAATGCTTAACTCACCATCGGTAGTTAATGCTTTTGCTGGGTCAAAACTCAATGCCACTTGGTGTGCTTGAGCTAATTGCTCAACAAATACATCGTACTCACCGCTGGCTGCGGTGCCATTTGCTGTCACTGCTAATGCTGATGGATTGCTCACCGTAGCCGTATTAGCAAACAAACTACTGGTGTCTTTTAAGCTAGCTTGTAAGTCATCAAAAAAACTTGATAAATTACTTTTTAGGCCATCAAACGCCTTAATTTGATTACTAAATAAACTACTTTTATTACTTAATTGCTGATCTTTAGCGCTACGCTCAATTTGTGTATATTGTGAGGCTAATTGCCCAGGATTGATTCCTATTGCAGAGCTCATTTTAATCTCCAAGCATTTTAGTTATAAGCAAAAAAATCTAGGGTAAATATTTTTACTTATGACTATAAACAACAATAGCTACACCCTAAGATGTAGCTATGCATACTTAATTGATTAATCACTATTAACGAAGTAGTGAACCAATCATTTGTGTTGTGCTGTTCGCTGTGCTCAGTACCGAGATACCTGAGTTCATTAGCAACTGTTGCTTAGTCATGTTTGACGTTTCAGCAGCAAAATCAGCATCCATTAATGTACCTACGGCTGCTTGAGTGTTTTGCTTCATATTAGATACGTTGGTCATAGTGTGGTCTAAACGATTCATTGATGCACCAAGCGTTGAACGTGCAGTACCAATTTCGCCAACTAAAGTATCAACAAATGCAATTTGCGCTTGTGCTGTTGCAACGTCAGTAAATGCAGCTGCATTACCAATAGCAGCTGTTACAGCTGTTAGCTCACCAGAAATATCAACGTTAAGGGTTTCAGCTGCACTTGAACCTACTTGAAAGTTAACTGCACCTGCGCCAAATTTACCGGCAGCTTCTAAAAGTTTAGTGCCATCACCAAACGATGTGTTGTCCATGATGTTAGTAAGCTCAGCAGCAAGTGCTGTGTATTCTGCACTTTGTGCAGTCCACTCTTTTGCACCGTTGGTATCACTGGCACCTTGGGTAGCAAGCTCTTTCATACGGTAAGCAATGTTAGTCATTTCGTCAAACGCGCCTTCAGCTGTTTGCATCATAGACATTGCGTTATTACCGTTGTATAAACCAGCATCTTGACCACGTACTTGTGCGTTCAAGCGTGATGCGATTTGTAGACCCGCTGCGTCATCTTTAGCAGAGTTGATTTTAAAACCAGAACCTAAACGCTCAAGCGCTGTAGATAAATCGTTATTGCTACGACCAAGTTGGTTTTGGATTGACATTGACGCCATGTTTGATTGAATTGATAAAGCCATGTTTATTTCCTCTTTAAATGAATAGCTAAAGTAATCAGTGAACCTAAATCACCTTCTAATAACTAAGAGCGACCATATTTTTAATTACCTAAACTTTTTTCTAATTATTTTTATATTTTTTTTAAGTTGTGTATTAAAGCGGGTAAAACAGGCATTTTTGTTGGCTAAAAACAGATTAGAAAAATAGCAGAAAAACTTGCAGCAATATTAGATCGCGGCATTAAAAATTAAGTGAGTGAGTATTGCACCATATTACGAGTAATGTTTGCTTGCGACATAATCGTAGTCACACTATTTACCCCTGGGTTTTGCATTTGCTGTTTAACCCCTAAACTTAAAGCAAGCAGTTCATCGGTATTGGCTAATGTACTAGCAGAATCAAGTTGCGCTAGCTGGCTTTGTAAATGTTGCCTTTGTGCCTGAATTTTTATTAAGTTGGCCTTTAAATGACGCTGCGCAATCTGAATTTGCTCACGATGCTGTGCAATAGTGGCATTTTTATCGGCTATTTTAGCAAGTTCATTCAGTGGGTTATCTAAATCATTAAGCTGCAACGAAATCGGGTTACCCGCTGCAACACGTACACCTTGACCACTCATTACCCAAGGCTCTAAAAGTGGACCTGCGTTATTTTTTTGCGCACTGAAAAGCAGACGGTTTTCTCGATTGAGCTCAACATTAATATGGTGTGGTGCAAACGCATTTTGAATGGTGGTTAAATTGGTTTTTTCATCCTGATAAGCGGGTAATTTTAAGCTTAACGATTTGCCCGAGCGCCCCATCACTAACTGGATATTTTCTTCATGTGGGCGTGCACTTAATAGATCTATATTAACATTAAGCTGTTTGCTAATAGCGCGATTTGAGTCAGTTATTTTTAACTGACTATCAAGCCCCGAGCCTTTTTTATTTGCTGTGTTTTGTAATGACGCTATTTGTACTTTAATTTGCTGTTGTTGCATGGGCTGCGGCTGAGTATTGGCAGCGTGAGTATTTAATTGCTGCGCCAACTTTTCAAGCCCCATATACAAATTACGTATTGTGCTTTCGCTCTGCTCGGCTCTTGCCAGCGCTTGACTGAGAGCCCCGCGCTGTGCCCAATCAGTCAGTACTTTAACTTGCTCCTCTCTGGCAACAATTTTGTTTTTCCACAAATTATTAGCCGAATCTTTTGTTGATGTAACGAGCGCATCCGATTTATTGGTATTGACCAAGTCAATTGCTTGCGCTTTTTCGCTACTTTTAACCAGCATAGTTAGTTCCTGACAGTATTATAATTTTAAATGTATGAAAACAGTGAAAGTTTACTTACCGTTGAGTAAACCTGCATCGATGACTCATAAGCAGCCATTGACTCTTTCATCGAAATAAACGCTTCTGGATAATCTACAGCACTCAAATCATCCTGTAAATTAACCGTAAATGTAGTGATATCTTGATTACTGGTAGTAATAGAATCAAGCGACGCCATAGTAGAACCTATAATCGTTACTTGGCTACTAATAGTGCCTAAAAAGTCCGCCAATTTATCTATCATTACGCGAGATTGATTACCAACTCCCCCCGCTGGCGGATTATTTACATCAACCAGGTAGTCTTGCATGGCATTTATAAAACTGGCACCTGGGTCTAAATCATTACCTACAATATTGTTTTTTACACTTGAGTCGTCTGATACAGCCACTTCTCTGACAATATCATCGCCGACATAAACGTAATTACCCGACGCATCAATTTGAAACGGTTTTTCACTGGTTTTACTACCCGAAAAATAATATTTCCCATCACTGTCGGTTGCATTAAGCAAATCAACAATCGCAGGAAAGGCTACACTCATTTCTTGGCCTAATGCTTTAATCTCTGACTCACCCATAGAGCCATCGGCTGCGGTGGTAATTAAACTTTGCAATGAATATATTTGATTAACAATAGCTGAAAGCTGCACTTCTTGTTGACCTAATGAAAAGTTAACCGCATCCATATTAGTTTTGTACTGCTCTAGCGATTTAATTTCAGAACCTAAGTTCATGATCATTACAGTGCCAAGCGGATCATCTGACGGTTTAAGAATACGTTTATTAGTCGCCAATTGAATTGATTTTTCGTTAAAGTTTTCAGTATTACTTTGAATGTTTTTAATTGAATTTAAATGAAACTGATGACTACTAACTCTCATAATATTGCCCTTTAAAACATTTGCAGTAAAGATTTAAACATTTGATCTGCAGTGCTAATTACCTTTGCATTGGCACTGTACATTTGCTGAAAATGCATTAAGCTTGCCGCCTCTTCATCAAGGTTTACCCCACTGTAACTATCGCGCGCTGCAATGGCGTTTTCACTCAAATTAGTGGTGGTAGTGATACTATTTAGGTTTTGCTTACTAGTAATAGCAAGCTCACCCACTAATAACGTAAACTTATCGCCTTTTCCTGCCATTGAAGCAACGATATTCGCAATGTTTGAGTTATCCCCTGGCCCTGAGGTGCTACTGTCTTTAAAGCCAAGTTTATCAGGCGTGATCGCAGGGTTTATCTCAATCGTCCCTAATGGATTCAATGGATTGTATGTAAATAGTGCTTCACCGGAATCGTTATTTAAATCAAAGCCACTTTGTAATGCACTGTTTATATCATCAGCAAGGTCGGCAACTAGGTCGTTTAAGGTTGCAAGGGTTGGTTTAATTACGTCGTTATCAACACTGATCAAGCCACCAAATTGACCACCAACGTTTTTATCAAGGGTAAATTTTTGGCCAATAAACTGACTCGTTACCGTTGTGCCATTTACCATAATTGATGCAGCTTTATTACCCAGCACTAACGGAGCACCACTTAAGGTACTGATATCAATAAAGCCATTATCTCGCTCAACAATAGATACGCCAATATGCCCTGACAACTGGTTTACTAGGCGCTCTCGATTGTCTTTAAGTTCTGCGGTCGATTGATTATTTGCCGTTGCCAAACCAATACTGCTATTAATTTCGGCTATTTGCTTCGTCATAGATGACACATTAAGCGCTACATTACTCATTTGCGCATTTAACTTTGTTGCTTGGCCTGCCAGTGCACCATTAATTTGCGCAATATCTTGCATAAAGCCCTCAGCAGAGGATAAAAATTGCTGTCTAAATGCTTGAGAGTCTGGTTTAGTGGCCGCGGCATTGAGTGCATTTGTTAAACCGGCAATAGAATTGTTTAAATTTAATGAGTCGGTACCAATTATTTGCTCAATAAAGCCTAGGTACGACTGTTTGTTTTCATAATAACGGGTATCGGAATTAGTGCGCCAAATATCATCATTTAAAAAAGCGTTAACAACCCGCTCAACAGACGCGACCTCAACGCCCCCTAAATATACATTAGAAGTTTTAAATTGGGCTTGCTGACGAGAATAACCCTCAACAGCTGCATTCGCCACATTTTGCCCTGACACAGTCAGCGCAATATTTGCTGCATTGAGGCCGCTTAACGCGTTATTTAACATAGACATAATTAACTACCTAATCGTATTAGCATTCAATGGCTGAGCAAAAGCCGACCCTGCATAAATATCGTAACTTTGGGTTTGCTCAACTTTTTCAGCACTTTTATATTGATCACTAGCGACCAAGGTTTCAGTATTCTTAAATGTATTTTCAAGCGGGGTAATTTTTTCATCAAACTGCTTAATAATCGCTTCAGCCAAACCCAACTGATGAGTAGAAGCTAAATGCTGCGCAGTTTGAGCGTTATGCATGTCTCTAAATTGCGCTTGTTCATTACTATTAAAAAAGCCATTGTCACCCGCCATGGTTTTGGTGGTGCTGTCCATGCTTTTTAACACGAGTTGTAAAAAAATCGCTTCAAATTGCTCCGCAGCTTGCTTAATGCCGGCTTCACTGTTGCCAGCTATATTCTCTAGCTGAGTTGGGTCTATCGCTAATGACTGAGATAATAGGGGGGATGCTTCTATCTTCATGATTATTCCTTTAAATAACTAATAGCTCGGCTTCTAGTGCCCCAGCGTTATCAAGTGCAATTAATATCGACATTAGCTCGGCTGGCGTGGCGCCAAGTGCATTAACCGCTTTTACTATCTCATCTAATGAGGTGCCTTCAGGCCATAACAGCATATTTTTCTGTTGTTGGTCTACCGTAATATCACTTGATTGCGTAGCGGTAGTTTGACCATTTGCAAACGGCCCAGGTTGCGACACTTGCTCTTGTTCGCTAATGGTAATGGTTAAATTGCCATGATTAACAGCCGCTTGATTTACCCGAACAGTATTATTCATTACCACAGTACCGGTGCGACTATTAAATACGATTTTAGGACGCTCAGAGCCTTGCTCTACGGTAATGTCTTGTAGCATCGACATAAAGGTGTTGCGACTATTGGCATCGCTTGGCGCACTAACCACTAAACGCGCCCAGTTTTCAGCAGTGGCCACATCTGGTCCAAATACTTTATTTATTGCGCGCACGACATTGCGGGCAGTTTGATAATTAGGGTTTTTTAAATTAAGAATCACATCGCTTTGACTTTCATACATAGCCGTGACACTACGTTCAATAATGGCACCATTAGGAATAAGCCCCGAGGTAGGCACGTTAACAGTCACCGAGGAGCCACTTTTGCCACTGGCATTAATGCCTCCAACCACTAAGTTACCTTGTGCTAGCGCATACACTTTGCCATCAACCCCTTTTAACGGGGTTAACATTAAACTGCCACCATGTAAGCTTTTTGCATCGCCTAATGAGTTTACTGTTACGTCAATGGCTTGTCCTGGGCTTCCCATTGGTGGCAACGTAGCATGTACCGCAACAGCCGCTATATTTTTAGATTTTGGCAATCGCTCTTCATCTACAGATACACCAAATTGCTTAAGCATATTACTTAGCGATTGACCGGCAAATTTCACTTGGGCTTTATCGCCAGAACCTGGCAAACCCACTACTAAACCGTAACCTACCAGTTGGTTTTCTCGCACACCTAACACATCCACAATATCTAATAATGGACGCGCTTTCGCGGTGACAGTTGCCGATGCTAATAAGCTAAAAAAGCACACTAGCATTAATACTATATATTTCATTAAAACCTCAGTAATCCCTTAAAACGGATTTAAGAATCGGGTAAATAAAGTGGTAAACCAACCAGGGCGATTGGCATCTGCCAATGTGCCTTTGCCGGTATAGCTTATTTGTGCCTCTGCAATACGAAGCGACGAAACTCGGTTACTTACATCAATATCGCCGGGGCGAACTAGCCCTTCAATTTCAATGTATTCGTCACCTTGATTAAGCTTAATTTGCTTACGTCCTTTGATCACCAGCGACCCATTAGATAAAACATGATTAACCCGAACAGTAATAGCCCCACTGAGGAAGTTTTGCTGACTGGCGCTACTTTCTCCGTCAAACTTTGCGCTCGAGCCAATGCCTAGATTAAGTTCACCCACATTGAGTGCGCCAGCAACTGGCACCGAGACATCAAAGTCGGTGTTTTTATCTAAACTCGAATCGGCACTTTTACTCGATTGTGTGCGCTCGTTAAGCACCACAGTTAAAATATCGCCAACACGGTAAGCACGTTTATCTGCATATAAAGAAAACATATAGTTATCTTGAAATAAGCTACCATCTTGCTGATTCAAACCCTGTGCATAGGCATCTTGGCTTATTTCATAGTCTTGAACTGATTTTTGAGTGGTGTTTTGTGGGCATTTCACTTCCCCATACACTACTTCGCATTCTACCATTTGAGTTTTTGATGGGGTATTGCTACAACCAGCAACACCTAAAAGCAGCAAAAATAATGTTAACTTATTCATCATAATCATACGTTTTGGTTTATAAAGCGCAGCATTTCATCTGCCGCAGAGACTACCTTAGCGTTCATCTCGTAAGCGCGCTGTACGGCAATCATGCTTACCATTTCATCAACAACGCTCACGTTTGAGCCTTCAATAGTAAATTGTTGTAAGCCACCAAAAGCATCTTCACCGGGGATCCCCTCAACAGGTTCACCGGATGCCGCTGTTTCGCGGTACAAGTTGCCACCTAAGCTTTGTAAGCCTGCAGGATTTGCAAAATTAACCGTTAGCATTTGGCCTAACTCAACCGCTTGGGCATCTTTACCCACTACCGCAGTAACGGTGCCATCGGTGCCAATACTCACTTTAGTGGTGCCCTCTGGTAGCGCAATATTTTGCGCCAATGGTAAGCCGTTGCTATTTACCAATAATGACTCAGCGTTAAGCTGAAACTGGCCGTTACGAGTAAACAATAACTCGCCATCAGGGCTTTCAATTTGAAAGAAACCTTGCCCGGCAATGGCCACATCTAACTGGTTACTGGTTGTTTCAAAACTACCTTCGGTAAATTGCTTTTGCGTGCCGTTAATACGCACACCGGTACCCACCTGAATACCAGATGGCAGCTGATTAAGCTCATCTACCTGCGCGCCTGGCTGTTTTTGTACTTGATAAAATAAGTCTTCAAATACTGCTCTGTCTTTTTTAAAACCGGCGGTACTGACGTTTGCAAGATTATTAGATATTGTTGTCATTCTTAAATCTTGCGCTGCAAGACCGGTTTTACTCACCCATAATGCTGAATTCATGTTTGGCTTCCTGTTTATCCACGTCCACTGATGAGCTTATTGCCGCTGGTCGCTAGTTCGTCAGCAGACTTCATCATTTTTACATTCATCTCAAATTGGCGACTGATATTCATGGTGTTGATCATTTCCGCCACCGCATTCACGTTAGAGCCTTCTAAAGCACCGGTTCTTACTGTGATTGTTTCGTCGGCTTCGAGCGGCTGCAAATCGTTAGCTCTAAGTAACCCATCAGCACCTTTGATTAAGTTTGCATCGGTACTGGCTAATTTAATTTGCGCATCTTCTGCAATCACACCACCGCCAATAGGGGTTAGGTTGATCATGCCATTTGAGCCAATTTCAATATCACCAAATTCGGGGAGTTGAATATCGCCGCCATCACCTTGAACTCGTCGGCCATTAACAGTAACAAAGCCATCGGCATCAACCACTAAATTACCCGCACGGGTATAAGCAGGCTCACCGTTGTCATCCATTACTTCTAAATAACCACCGTTGCTCAGTGCAATATCAAGATTACGGCCTGTGTCCATAATTGGCCCTGACGATAAATCGGTGGTTACTGGCGTTAGTTGCGCGTGATAACGAGTACGAAAGCCCTCGCCTTGCACCATCATTGATTGCGCTTGCTCTAAGTCTGCTTTAAAACCTACGGTGCTAACATTTGCTAAATTATTGGCAGCAACCCGCAAGGCGGTATTATTGAGTTCAGCACCTGAGACGGCGGTATAAATTAACTTTTCCACGCTCAGCTTCCTTAGGTGTTACTGAATAAAATTTGCATCATTTCATCAGCGCTGCTGATGGTTTTAGCATTGGCTTGATAATTTTGTTGAAATGACATTAAGCCAACCAGCTGCTCACTAATATCAACATTTGAGCCCATAAATGACCCCGACAGTAATTTACCCAGTGAGCCACTTTCTGGCTCGCCGTATAAGGCATCCCCCGAGTCTTCGGTTTGATACCACACGGTATTACTGCCTTGCTCTAAACCATCAACGTTAGCAAACGAGGCAAGTACAACCTGACCTTGTAATTTAGATTCACCATTCGTAAATGTTGCAAATACACGGCCATCATCTTCAACAGAAACCCCAGAGAAAGAACCTGATGTATAACCATTGGCATCGTTTTCATACATTGCGAAACTACTACCAAACTGTGTGGTTTTAACCATATCAAGCTTTACATTCATTGGCGCACCGCCACCACTTGCACCGAATGAAAGTGTGATTTCACGTAAGTTAAATGGATCGGTAGTATTATTATCCAAATCTGGGTCATTTGGTGGGTTAATTGGATCAAAAGGAGGTATGTTAATTGGGCCTAAAGGGCTCATTTGACCCTTTGAGTCAAAACCAACAGTCACCGTTCCTGCTGCGGCAGTATTACCATCTTTGTCTTTAACGTTTTGATTACCCACTACTCCGCCCGCAGCACCAATTTGAGCACTCGTTAATGGATCACCATCAACGAAGTACATGACTTGCCATTCATTTTCGGCTGTTTTGTTAAAGTACTGGGTCATCACATGGCTGTTACCGAGCGAGTCAAACACTTCAGTAGATTGAGAAAAGTTATATTGGCTGCCATCTTTTGGGTCAAAAGGGTCTGTTGCAGAATAAGGAATTAAATCACTGGCTGAACTTAAGTTACCATTAAAAGCGATTTCATCCGTTGCCTCTGCTGCAATATTACTCCCTTCTATTTTTAAATCTGTCAGTATGCCTGGTACAATCGTTGGGTCACCACCTTCAACTTCAGACACACCAAAACCTTGCAGTTTGCCGCCGTTAGCATTAACAATATTTAAGTCGTTATCTAACTGAAACTGGCCTGCTTGGGTGTAAGCCGTTCGGCCGTTTTCTGATATGGCAAAAAAACCTTGGCCATCTATGGCAATATCCAGCGCATTACCAGTACGCACAATTTCACCACCGGTGACAAAGTCTTCTTTTATGTTGGCAACTTTTACGCCACCACGCTGGCTACCGTTATAGACCGCCGCAAATTCAGCAGTGTTATTTTTATAACCAGCAGTTGCCGAGTTAGCAATATTATTACTGGTTACTTCTAATCCTGTTTGCGTACTTTTAAGACCACTTAGTCCAATATTGAACATAGACATATTTTTTATTCCTCTTATTTATGCCACTTGATTAATTTCAGTGATACCAAAATTACCCAAACCATCGACTTGTAATAAAATATCTTCTAACGCTTTACCAACAGACACACGTTCAACTTCACCGCTTAACCAGGTATCAAGCTGCTTTGGTATCTCTGCAGTTGTGGCATAGGCTCTGACTGCATACGCACCGGCTTCTTGATTTTCAAACTCAAAACGCAGCGAACCAACCCCTGAATAAGGCAGTTGTTTTTCTTCTACAAGCTCACCTTTTTGGTTATAAAGTTGCACAGTAACTGAGTCTGCGGCCTCTTTTAAATTAACTAAGCCAGAGACACTGCCATCTTGCTCAAGGGCAATACTGCTTGCTTGCACATCAACCGTTTGGCCTACCATATTGGTGGCTTCAAGCACCGCTAAGCTGCTAACATAATCCAAGCCATCTGCGGTGTTTTGGCGAATACTTTGTAATGACTCAACATTAGAAAACTCCGCAAGTTGGCTCACATACTGAGTGCCATCCATAGGTTGTAAAGGGTTTTGATTACTAATTTGTGCAACCAATAACTCCAAAAACATGGTCGACATTTCATCTGCCGAACTGTTTCCAGCAATATTAGTGGTATTTTTTGCGGCGTCTGCAGCACTTGGAACGGCTGAATTTACTTGCATAATATTATTGCCCTAACTTAAGAATACTTTGCTGCATGCTATTCACACGCCCCATAACTTCTACAGATGTTTGATAGCTGCGACTTGCAGACATCATATCGGCCATTTCTTCCAGTGCGTTTACGTTAGAGTAAAATACATAGCCGTCGTTATTAGCAATTGGGTTGTTTGGCTCATAACGCTGCTCTACCGCACGGTTTGACTCAGTGATCCCTAACACGTCAACTGAAGCAGAAATGGATTGCCTGTCTTGAGTTTGTTTATACAAAGCAGAAAATACCGGTTTAAGTGCCTTGTAAGCCTCGGCTTCTGAACCGGCCGCAGTATCGGCATTGGCTAAATTAGATGCAATGGTATCGAGGCGAATAACTTGGGCGCGCATGGCACTGCCACTGGCGTCATAAATTGAATTAAAAGACATTATGATTTCCCTGAAATAACTTTATGTAAGCCATTTATTTTCATATTTAAAAAGGTCAGACTAGTTTGAAAGTCCATACTGTTGCTAGCAAACTTGGCTTGTTCAATATTTAACTCAACGGTATTACCATCGCTTGATGGCTGATAGGGAACGCGATATTTAAGTTCATCTGTTTGTACGCCAGCAAAGTCAACATTTCTGTTTTGCGAAAAACTGGATGAAACACTTTGCATGATTTGACGGTAATCTACATCTCGAGATTTAAACCCTGGCGTATCAACATTGGCCAAATTACTGGCAATAATTTCTGCTCTATCTAACCTTAATTTCATTGAAAAAGGGTGAACACCTAACGCTTTATCAAATAGTTCCATTGTTGCCTCTAATTTTTGTTTCTTGTATGCTTTCGCACTTCGCATACACTTTCTATCTTGTATATAACAACCTTTATGCCAACTTTTAAAAGCGATTTTTTTCAATGAGATACATTAAAAAAGAGCAAAAAACAGCCCAGCATACGGAAGCTAACCTTCCCCGAAGGAAGCGCTGGATTTTCCGCTTAATTTTGGCTTTTGGATTACTACATGTTCAAGTAATGGCCGAAACGATTAATTTTGATAAAGAAATTAGGCAGTTTTTACACGCTGAAATAAATAGCTATTTGCGCTCTATTAATTCGCAAAGCCAGCGGCAAAACATAGCGCTATTTATTCCTAAAGGCAGCGAAAACCTAGGTTGTAATGATCTACAAATAGCCCGCTCACAAAATCACACGCCACCAGCTGGCAGAGTGAGCATTTCGGTTTCTTGCCCATCACCTGCTTGGCGTTTTAGGGCCAGTGCTAAAGTAAGTGTGTGGACAGAGTTAGTGGTTGCAAAACACACCTTAAACCGAGGGAAAGTGCTTAATCAGCAGGACTTAGAATACAAAAGTGTTGATTTGAGCAAGTATCGCCACGCAGGCGAAACTCATATTGATCAGCTACTTGGACTTACCGTAAAGCGCAAAATTGATAAAGGCACGGTGATATCCAATCGATACCTAGAAAAGCAGTATCTAATCAATAAAAATGAGCATATTTCACTGCAAATAAACACCGCGACTTTCTCTGCCAATGTTAAAGCCATCGCCCTTGAAGATGGACAACGTGGTGAGATTATTAATGTAAAAAACCTATCATCAAAAAAAGTAGTTCAAGGTAGAGTAATTGCGCAAGGTGTGGCAGAGGCCGCGTTTTAAAAAATGTCAAAATAAAAGTTAAGTAATGATTGTGCTTGGTCGCTGATATAAACTAAGCACTATAAATTCGATCGACGAATTAGGTAATAAACAATGAACATAAACGCGATAACAACCACTGCGGTTGAGCAAAGCCAAAAAACAAATCAGCGCTCTTCGCAAAATATTGCACCCGAGCAACAGGTAATAGCAGCAAAACAAGAGCAAGTAAATTCAGTGAGCGCACTGAGTAAATCAATAGATTTAACATTTCAAGATTTAGCGTCGCAACCTGATGTTGATATGAATAAAATAGCCATGATGAAAGCGGCTATTGCCAGTGGTGAATTTAAAATTGATATTGATAAAACCGTTAACGCGATGGTTGAATTTCATAAAAAATGAAAACAGTAAAAGAATATATTGTTAGTCTGCAACAAGACATTATCAAGCTCGATGCACTAATTGAGTTACTTGAGACACAGTACGAACTGCTGAGCCAGCGTAATGTGCAGCTAGAAACACACAATAAAAAAATGCTCGGCTTTTTAGAAAGCTTAAATGAATCGCATAACCAGCGTGATGGCTTTTTGGTGAGCGTAGGCTTGCAAGGTGGCAAACCAGGCTTAGCACAATTAACCGCGCTACTGCCTGCAGACATAAACACGCTCACCACAAAGTTATTGCACCAACTTGAGCTAAAAACTAAAACCTGCAAAATAATGAATGAACGCTCAGGGCAACTACTTTCGAGTCAACGCCGATTGTTACAGCGTCTAACTGGCGGTGAAAACAAACAAGCTTACCCCGAAATGCCTTTATAAATACGTTACATAAAGGCATTTTTTTCGTTTAATCCCTCTATATTTTTACTTTGCACCCTGCTATTACCTTTTAAAACCCTCCTTTAAGTGAAGTACAATCGTTCTTGCTAAAGCTTAACATTATTACGCTTTGTGCAACTTTATTACGCCTTATGCAAACTTTCAGCGAATTGTATTTATATTAAACAAAAAACGATCACCTCCTTACTTATTAGACTAAAGAATGATTGCTGTTAAAACGGCTGGTCTTATGACCTTTTTTTATTTTTTATAGCAGTACCTCAATGAAAAACAAAGCAGTAACCCACTGAATTTAAACACCTTTTTAATTTAAAAAACCAATTACAACACATTCCTTTGTTATTTTCATAAACACTTACAAAGTATTAAACTGAGTCATGCACGACCTTTTGCCTAATTACAATGTGTTGCCAGCTGTTTTACTCTGCCTATTCAACATTCATTTGCTTTATAAAAGCTGTATTTTTATTTTGAGTTAGCAACTAAGTTTCAGGAGAAGTCATGACCACCAAGCCACTAGATGATAATTCATCAGATGCTACACAAGGAGCACAAACTCAAACCGTGCCCGATAGCTATAAAAATCGTCATAAGCCCAGCTCTGAGTTTGAAAGCCGCGATGCTTACCTTGAGCACGAACTACAAATTATGCAACCAAAACGCTGGCGTCCAAATTTACCGTTTAGAGATTATCGCTTTGAGTTTGAAGATACTATTCCAGCCATGGCGGCTACCATAGGAAAAGTAGTCATGGTAGCCGCCATTGCTGCGACTTTTGCAGGCCCATTGGGACTAAGCGATGACTTTATACTTGAAAACGTGCGTTATGAATTGCTAATTGTTTCTGTGTTTATCTTATTGTTTTCAGGTTTTATTTTACCTACCGCTAATTTAGCAGGGACTCACGGCCCACTTATTCCTCTAATTCCGATTGTGGTTGCTGCAGGCGGACATCCTATGGCTTTTGGCTTACTTATAGGCGCTTTTGGTTTAATTTTAGCGTTTAGTAAGGGCGGCAGTATGCTTGCGCGACTTACCAGTAAAGGGGTGTGCGGTGGCTTACTGCTCTATTTAGGTTTTATAGGCACTATGTCGCAGGTTAAAAAACTGTTTGCATGGGCTGAAGAAATTCAAATGACCCACATCGCTTTTATTGTTATTTTAGCCACTATTTTACTGTACGCCTTGCTTGAACATTACAAAAAACGCTGGTTAGCCGTACCACTGAGCTGTTTAATTGGCGGTTTTACTGCTTTTGCTCTGGGCGCACCGTTTGAGTTTAATACCGCACCGGGCCTACCAAACATGAACCCGATGTACTGGTGGGGTGAAAACACCGGTTGGATGCTAGGCTTACCAACCGCAGAAAGCTTTGTGGTTGTTCTACCTTTTGCTGTATTAGCGGTTGCTATGTGGTCACCTGACTTTTTGGGTCATCAAGTATTTCAAAAAATTAGTTACCCTGAGCGTACTGAAAAAGTACAAATGAATATTGACGACACTATGCTCAGTGCATCAACACGACAAACCTTTGGATCGTTACTAGGCGGTGCTAATTTCACCTCTTCTTGGGGAACCTATATTGTGCCTGCCGCTATTGCCAAGCGCCCTATTCCTGCAGGCGCTATTTTAACTGCGTTATTTTGTATTATTGCGGGTGTTTGGGGTTACCCCATGGACCTTGCAATTTGGCAACCCGTATTGTGTGTAGCTTTAATTGTAGGGGTATTTATTCCGCTACTAGAAGCGGGCATGGAAATGACTCGTGAAGGTAAAACGACGCAATCCGCCGCCATTGTGGTGTTTGCTTCAAGCTTAGTAAACCCCGCATTTGGTTGGTCATTAACTATGCTACTCGATAATCTAGGGCTAATTGGCTGTAAAGAGAGAAGCGCAGAGCTTTCGCGAATGAGCCGCTGGATCATCCCACTTATTATGTTTGTGTTATTAACCGGTGTAATGGCACTAGTAGGCATGCTACCTGGTATCCCCGCGCTTATATCAAGCTTTAGACATTAACTTCTTTATTAAACAGCAAAGCGAGCTTTAATAGCTCGCTTTTTATAACATGATTGGCTAATAAAACTCCTAAACCGCCTTTGTAATAATTACAAGTCACTTTGCATATTTTTTAGATAATTCACCAGTAACTAAAACTCTCTCGCCCATCATTAAACTTAACTAACTGATATAGTGTTAAAATTAAAAATTGCACTTACTGGTACAGGCTTTGCAGATTAATAGATGAACGTTAAAAACCATTTTATTAGTAACGGTTTTTAAAATGGATAAATCATCACTCTCAATAAGGATTAAATTATGAATAGCGATATTCTCGAAGGAAACTGGAAAGAACTTAAAGGTAAAGCGCAACAAAAATGGGGCGAACTAACCGACGGAGATTTAGACAAAATAGAAGGTAACCGTACCGAGCTTGTTGGTAAAATTCAGCAAAAGTACGGTAAATCAAAAGAAGAAGCCGAGCGCGAAGTAAATGACTTTGAAAACGGTCATTAATAGCGTGTATTTACAGCTTTATTTACTAATAAAAACCGCTTTTTAGCGGTTTTTTGTTGGGTTAAAAAATAACACCCTTTACGTAATCATAATCTACCTTATTACAGAGCAACCCCATATCTGCAATTTAATTTGATAAATCCTGACAATTTCCTAAACTCAAATTTATGTAAGTAAACTATCTTTTAAATTGTTTTACATAATTTATCAGAATAAAACCTCAAAGGTCGTAAATATGAAAGCCATAACTATACCCGCGCTATTAGTCGGCGTAAGTTTATCATTTAACGTAATGGCTAAAACTGTCAGTATTCGAGCTGATAGCTGGTACCCAATGAATGGAGAACCTGGCTCTGAAAAAGAGGGCTTTATGATTGATTTTGCCCGCGAGGTTTTTTCTGAAGCCGGATATAAAGTTGATTATAAAATTATGCCTTGGGAACGCGCTATTGTATCCACCCGAGAAGGAAACGCTGATTGCGTTGTAGGCGCTTACACTGATGATGCGCCTGACTTTAGTTTTCCAACAGAGCAATGGGGACAAGACATAACAGGCTATTTTGTCCTGAATTCATCGTCTTGGAGCTTTAATGGCTTAGATTCCCTGTTAACAGAAAAAGTAGGCGTGATTGAAGGCTATGCGTATGGTGAAGATTTAGATAAATTAATCGCATCAAGAAAAGATGTGTTCAAATCAATCCCGGGAAACGATGCACTAGAAAAAAACTTTAAAAAGTTAGCCGCAAATAGAATAGCTATTGTCATAGAATCTGTATCCGTAGGCAAAGCCAAAATTAAGGATATGCAGTTAGAAAACAAGGTAAAGCTTGGCGGTCAAAACCCCTCTTCTGATCCAATTTATATAGCCTGTTCACCGAATGCCAAAGGTAAAGCACTGACACAAATAGTAGATGAAGGCACAAAAGCAATGAGAGAATCAGGTAAGCTATCTCAAATAATGGAAAAGTACGGTTTAAGCGATTGGAAATAAAAAATGTGCACATAATCAGCTCGCGAATCGTCATCAATAATACCTTGGCATAACTGCGAATGCATAATATATCACCTTGATGCTGCAGCGTTTCAACTTCCGCAAAACCAACTCCCATCATGAAACTTTGGCGCTATGCAGCCTACCCATCGCATATTTAACACCGTGGTTTAGCGCTTTATAATAGCTGGCTGCCAACTCCCAACTCATGCCACTGAGCATGCCGATTGTTCTCATAGCCAGTATCCACTTTCGATTGCAGTTTACGTTTCACCGCAAGATAAAATAACTGGCCTTCACTAAAGCTCAGTTAACCTTATTAAATGAAATAACAACCTTTTCCGATAACAACAGTTGATCACCTTTGTACACATTAAGCCAACCGGGTGGTGAGGTATCACTGCCAATTACCGTAACTTGTAATACGTAGCTGTAACGGCCGTTTTTAAATGTGTAGCTATGATTACCGCCACTGCCGTCAAATTCGATTTCACCTTTTAATAACACTATATCTGGCTTATCGCTGGTTTTTTTATTAATACTCCACGATACATAGCGGAAATTTCCATCACCTAAGTCATCAACTCGAATACGGTATTTAGATGTTTGCCAATCTAAAATTGGTTTTTGAAAAGTTTTAATACTTGGGTGCAGTGCTTGTTTATCTACTGCTATTAAACTTTTAGCCAGTAACTGCTCTTTCGCTGTTTGATGATTTATAGCAATGATCTTCCCATCCGTATCTACCCAAACGACACCGTTATTTAGCATTATGCCGCGCCAACCCATTTTGTCCCAATCAGTATCTATATTTGAACTAGCAATCTGAGCAATGAGCTGCCGATCAAACACTTGCTCGAAACGTTCGACTAACTCAGCTTTATTATTAATAGCAGGCACTGGAAATGCACGTTTTAATGGATAGCGAACTAGCGAAGCAACCGCCGCTTTATCATCAGCTTTGAACGCAGAAATAATAGGTAAAATATTCTGATGATACTGCTGCTCAAGCGCAAATGTGTTTGATGCGAAAACGAGGGATAAGCACAGTATAATGTAGTTTATAAATTTCATTTTTAATCCTTTATTGCAATGTAATAGCATCCCTTACAACCTTAATTTCTCTCTTAATCCTGCTGGAGACACATACCTAATAGCTTTATTTTTTTTGCTCTTTGTAGCGATTAAAAGGTCATAATCAACTAATCCATTTAAATAAGCCCTCGCAGTGTTTTCGTTTATATCAAATTCAACCGAAACTTGTTTTACTGTAAATATCCTACCAGGCTGCTTTACGGCCTCTTTGAGCAGCTCCAACTGACCACGCTTAAAGTTTTTTGATAGTGGACTTTTTTCAATCCATTCCATAAATTGATAAAATTCACTTTTCTTAGACTCTATATGAGTGTTCAATGAATTAACTGCTTTCATAACAACATCAACTTGATTATAAATAAAGTAGGTTAAATCAAATTCATCCGTTTCTGTATAAATATATGCAGCATCATAATCGCTTCTCTTTTCTTGGATCAATTTACTAATTGATACATATTCAAAGAGCCAATAACCTGAACGAAGCATATACCAATAAAAAATAGCTCTTGCAGTTCTGCCATTCCCATCTCCAAATGGATGGATATAACCAATCATAAAATGCAAAATAATAGCTTTAACTAATGGGTGAATGAATGTGTCGCTATTTTTTCCATCATGTTTTTCATTTGCAAACTCGCATAAAGAAAGCAATCTTTCTTTTAATGAAGAGTAACATGGTGGCACATGCGCAAGTTCATTATAAAGGTTTGAAACAGCAATTGTATTATCTTCTCGTAAAGCTCCAGGCGTGGCATCATTATCAATAGCTTTGTAAGTAGCAATTGCAGGGAGTTCGAGGATTAAGTCAATAGAGAGCTCCTCATCTTTTCTTTCTAATGCTTTTTTCATTAAGAGGTAGTTGTTGAAAATCATTTTTTCTGATTTATCAATTGGCAACCTTTTAGTTTCAAGCATTTCTTTAGCTATTTTCCTTGTTGTGGATGCCCCCTCAAGTTGAGAAGAAGTTATAGCCTCTTCCATCATTAAACTTTTTACTAAATACCTATCTTTTTCTTTTGTAGTAATAAATGAACCATCTCCAATTGCATGCCCGCCACCTGATAACTTATCAATCTGATGAAGTAATGCATGCAGTGAATCTGGGATACAATAACTAAATTTTTTTCCTTGCTCTGCTACTAACTCAATTGTTTTTGATATCGTTTTTCTTGCTAATTTAGTAGCAACCCAAGATCCTTGCTCCAAAGTACCTTTTGGTACGCGCCAGATAAACTTATCCCAATGGAGGTATTTTCCTTTCGCATCTGTGGGGCCAAACTGACCTAAGAGAGGGATGTATTCCTCATGGGATGTAGTAGATAACAACTCATTTAAGGGTTTTGGAACTCTAAACCTTGCCATAACAACACCTAAACTTAATTTTTATATAATAAGTTTACATGCTATAAAAAATCATCAACGTAAAAATTGAAATTTACGTTTTAGTTAAATTAAAACAAAAATTGACCTACACCGAGTAGGGTGAGGCTTTTGCCTCATCCCTCTCACAGAACCGTACGTAAGGGCTATGTTGGTACGGTTTTAATAAATAACGCTTAAAAGATTTTTATTTCACCGTTAATGATCGCCCTTTACGGATACCACTTTGAGAAAGCGTACGAACTTTTTGTACATTAGTGGCTTTATTTTCATCATCATAAATAAGCCAATTGCCAAGGCTATTTTGATATTCGATAACAACCCCCGGATACGAGGTAAATGCATCTAAGCCGTCATTGTGTTGCTTTGCAGCTACGCTGGGTAAGCGATAAAAGCGTCCTGCTTGCTCTAGCTTTGCAAATTCTTTAAAGCCAACTAACGCCGCAAAACGCTGCCAATCAGCTGCTTTTTGTTGCTTAAGCGTTGTATTAAAATGGCCTGTATTTTGCTCATACTTAGCGCCTTGCCCATTATAAGCTAACTCCCATGGCGCTTTATGCCAAGCCCGCTCTGCAAGTGCTAATAAGCGTGGATATAACATGTACTCAGCTTGCCTGTCACTGCGAATGAGCTCTGACCACAAATGCCCTTGCAAACCAATAAAAGGTTTTGTACGCATCGTTTTACGATCATCACTACTGTAATGATGATTGTTTACCGAGCGCCAAATTTCAGCATGCGCAGGTAAATTATCAGGCATAAATGAGAACACTTTTTTGCTATCTATAGCACGACTCGCCCAGTGATTCCCGGGCTCTTGCGGGTGCGACTGATATGGAAAGTCAAAATAAGTGACATCCGGACTTGATAACACCACATCCCAACCTTGGTTAGCATGACGATGCGCAATGTCATGACCACCATCGCTCAGCGTTGCCCACGCATTTGACTGCACATTTGCTGGCATGCTCTTTAGCGTAACGTCGTTCATACCATCGCTCCATCCGGCCACTTTAAAGCCTTTTTTAGCAACTAGGCTACTCACTTTTTCAATAAAATAGCCATTAAATGAATGCAGCGCTGGTTGTTGGTTTTGCAAACGCCGACAGCTTGGAGAGTCAACCCAAGCACCGGCGGTTTCATCTGCGCCAATATGGTACGTTTTAAGAGGCACACCTGCTTGTACATGTAATGCGTTTACTGCATCGAGCACTTTATCGATAAATTGATAAGTCGAGTCTAAACACACATTTAAGGTGTTATCGTTATAATGCTGGATTGAGCTGTATTGCGTTTTATCACTAGGCTCTCGCAACCTGTATTGAGTGGCTTGTATATCTTTTCCTTGGGCAGTTAAACGCTTAAAACGCGCTTCCATTGCGACAATTGCCGCGCGCGAATGCCCAGGCATATCAAGTGATGGGATCACTTCAATAAAGTGCGCTTGAGCATATTTTAATATTTCAATATAGTCATTCTGGCTGTAGTAACCATTTACCGCTGATTGACTATCAAGTTCTGCGCCTAGCTGTGGTAACAAACAACGCTGTTCGGTTAAATCTAAGCAACGCTTGGCACCGACTTCCGTAAGCTCTGGTAAGTCGTTAATAGCCAATCGCCAACCTTCGTCATCCGCTAAATGTAAGTGTAATTTATTAAGCTTATAGGCGGCCATTTGCTCTATGGTGTTTAAAATAAATACTTTAGAACGAAAATTACGTGCTACATCAATGTGCATACCTCTAAATGCATAACGCGGCGCATCAGTAATGTTAAGTGCTGGGATGGTTAAATTATCAAGGCTGACTAACCCTGCGATGCTCTGCAACGCATAAAATATCCCTGCGTTGGTCTTTGCATTGATCGCTATTTGCTCATGTTGAATTTTTAACGTGTAAGCCTCTGGGTTATCAGCTGCTAAATCTAACTTGAGGGTAGTTTTAATCCCTTGGCTATGCTGCTTAATACCAAAACGTGCTAAGCGTGCTATCGCCGCTGTTAATTGTGCTTGATCAATATCATTCGCTAGTTGTAGATTTAGGCCTTGGCTTAAATCTACCGCCTCACCCGATAATAAAGTTAACGCGACCGGCTTGGGGATCAAACTCAGCGGTGCCTTACTTAATGTAGGTTGAGACTCGTTTTCATATAAATACTCAGCGTCCATCCATGGGGTCGCATCATCTTTACTTGTGTGTAGTTGTTCATAGGTCATAAATGGTGCTAGATAAGGTTGTAACTCTAGCTTAGTGTCGGGATCTATTGCGGTTTGAGTGCTGCTAATAACCCGGCTTGTTAAACCCGCGCTTGCCAACATGTAATTAGGCATAAACTCAGCGCGAGTAATTTGCGATTCTTGGCTATAAAACTCTATACTTATCGGCGTATTTTGTTTAAATCCGGCAAATGCCGAGGTGGGCTTTATTTGGTGTAAATCGCCATTGATATGCGTAATGGTAAACTGCGACGAGTCAGTGCTATAAATTGGCATTAGCTGACTAAAATAAATTGACCACTGTTGACTGTTTGCATCAAAAGGTGTGCTGAACGTCAAACGCGATAAGTAACACTGCTTTTGATGAGGTGCAGGGCAAGTATCGGGCTTTGCCGAAAGTAACTCATATTTTACCGATAGCTGCTCTGCGAGGGTATCTAATTCAGTCTGCGATGGTGCTTTAGCAAAAACTGCAGCCGAACATATGGCAAGCACCAATAATATAATTCTACGCATAGCTGGCTCCCACTGATTGCTCATAAGCCATGTCGTTTATAAATAACGCATGGCTACCAAGTAATGGCGCATCGTCGCCAAGCTCACTAATACGAATATCTAACGACTGCAAAATAATGGGGTTAACTAACTGAGCTAACTGAATATACAAACTAGGTAAAAAGCACGCTGATGATTGTGCAACCGAGCCACCAAGTACAATAACGTCAGGGTCAAACGCGAGTATCACATGGTTTATTGCATGAGCGAGATGCTTGCCAAACTCATCAAATAAATGTTGTGCGTGTGCGTCATTTGCCAATGCCTCTTGGTAAGCTTGCTTGCCCGTTGTCCCTTGATTAATAAAAAACTGCCCAGAGGTAAAGTGCTCAATAATCCCTTGTAAATAACTAAAACTGCCAAACTCTCCTGCGGCTGCGTGCTTACCCGTATATAATCGACCATTAAGCACCAGCCCGGCGCCAAATCCAGTGCCTAGGCAAATACCAATTAAATTGGTATCTGATTTAAAATTACCTTGAGTAAATTCTCCCATAGCAAAACAATTTGCATCATTATGCACCCGTACGGGCAGTTTAAAATGTGTACTTAATAGCTGCTTTAACTGCACATTTTTCCAATTGGGGATATTAACCGTTTCGATCACTTCGCCAGTTTCCATCAGCACCATGCTAGGTACACCTACGAAGATACCAATGCAAGTATTGTCAATCACTTGCTTGATGATTCGACATAAAAAGTCGTTTGTTTGCTGCTTACTTGCTGAGCCGTTCACATCAAAATAGCGTTTTTCTATTACGCCTGTTGCGGTTACTTTTGCGACCAGCGCTTTGGTGCCACCAAGGTCAACACATAATAAAGTTTGTGACATTACACCCTCTTTTGTCATTAGTTACTTTCAGCAAGCTTTACTGTCTGTGGATTACTTTTAAGCGTGTGATTAGCGACCAGTGGGTTAGCCCAAATACCGACACTAAAAATATAACCAAGCGGTATTAACAACAGTAATAGTGATATTTGTAAGCTACCTGTAAGCTCACTCACCGCACCAATAATAGGCGAGGCAAATGCACCGCCGACAATCCCAGTGCATAAAATGCCAGATACAGTGCCATGCCCTTTTGCAACTGAGTTTAATGCCAACGAAAATATCACCGACCACATAATTGATAAGAAAAACCCCACCGCAGGAAACGCCCATAATGCCAGCTCAGTATGTGCAAATAATGCGGTAAATAGACTAACCACCGCACCAACGCTAAAAGTAAGTAATACATGTTTAGCATCAAAGAGTTTTAACAATACGATGCCCAATAAGCAGCCTAATGTCAGTGATAACCAAAACTGACTCACTATCTGTGCTCCGCCTGTATTTGGGTCAAGTTGGTGATAGGTTTGTAAAAATACTGAAATTGAATTAGCCACTCCTTGCTCAAGCGCCACATAAGCCACGATAGCAAAAAAGAACTTGATCACGGTGGGGTCTTTAAATAATTGTAAGCTTTGTTTGATACTGCCTTGTTGCGGATTTTCTACTTGGGTGTTTTGTTTTATGGGTAACACGCTAATAACCACCAACATCACTGTGCATAACAGTGCAAATAATAAATACATACTTAGCCAAGTCATATCGGCGGGTACTAATTGCAATAACCAGTTTTGGCTCTGTGCTTGTGAATCTGCTTTAACAAGCGCGCTATATACCAGCGGTGATAAGGTCGCTGCACCACCAAACATTAACTGGGCTGCGACCGAAAAAACCGCAAAATGTTTAGAGCCACCACTGGCTCGAAGTAACGGATTAATTGCCACTTGCAATAGAGCCATGGCGGTACCGATCAAAAATAATGCTGACATTGCAACAGCAAAAATCGGCAAGCTAACAAATAACACACTGCCAAATAATGCCAGTGAGAATGCTATGAGCATGACCTTTTTTTCACCTAAGCTTTGCACCAACAATCCTGCAGGGATCGACATCACTCCATACGCGATAAAAAATGCAAATGGGAAAAAACCAGCAAGGGTTAAGCCTATATTATAGCTTTGGATCAGAGCCGGAAATATCGGCGCTAATAAGTTCGTTATAAATGAAATAACAAAAAAGGTAACCAGTACCAATAGCACTATCAAATAATTTCTTTTCATAATTGTTCTACCTGAAAGTCTCATTCTAAAAATAATTAGCTAAGTCTGCCATCATAAAATGAGTTATGCGGCACTACTCTACGGCTTGTTGGTACTTTTCAACTCACTTTAGCTGAGGGGTTTTCACCGAGCAAGCAATACCAATTGGCTCTAAAATTACTAATTTATTAATTGTTGCCATAACTAAAAAGGCCGCCAAGTGGCGGCCTATCTCCATTAGAATTTATAACTTACACCAAGGTAATAACGTGAACCAAACTCGATAGTATTTTGCGTTAAAGCAAAGTTAGTATCGTACGATTGCACCACTTCGTTGGTTAAGTTAACGCCTTCAAGGCTAACATCTAAGTTTTCCATGGCATGCCAGATGATTGACGCATCAATTTGTTGATAGTTATCGTTTTTAACTGCTTGGGCTGCACCAACACCAATCCATTCACTGCGCCAGTTATATGCTAAACGAGTGCTGATAATATCGTTCTCAAAGAACACTGATGCATTAAAACTGTTTTCAGAAACACCTGGTACCATTTCTTTTGAGCCATCTGGCGTGGTTGTTTCACTGTCTACGTACGTATAGTTAGTCACCACCCCAAAACCGTTAGCAAAGCTATGCTGTAGTTGCAGTTCAATACCATTTACAGAGCCTTCGCCGTTACTACGAGGACGAGTAACACGGCATTGTTCATATAGATCTGGACTGGCGCCACAGCCATCTACAAATTCAACCGCTTCAGTCGAAAAGACAACGTTATCAATTTGTTTGCTGAAAAATCCTGCTGATGCCATAGAAGCGCTTGTAAAGTAATACTCTATAGCAATATCGCCCTGGTTAGCTTCATAGGGTTTTAGATCAGGATTTCCCCCTGTGGCGCTACCAAAATTGGCATTAATTGCTAAGCCAGGTTTTAAATCACTGTAGTTTGCGCGAGACATAACTTGTGATGCTGCCGCACGAATAATAATGTCATCCGATAAATCATAAGCAAAGTTTACGCTAGGGAGTAAGTTATTATAATCGACCGTCTCTTTGAAAACCGCGCCGTCGGCGTAGCCGTTCGATGTTTGCTCAGTCTCAACGTAACGTAATCCAATATTACCTCGGTAGTTTTCGCCACTAAAATCAGCCTTCGCGTAAATGGCGATCATATCTTCATCCACTGAAAAAGTATTACCTAAGTTAGCGACTTCGGTCAGTTCGCCAGCTGCATATTTACCGCTGATGAAATCCCACCATTTATCTGTATCAAGTGAGGCATATGCATCAAGCGTATGACCAGAGCTTTGTGAATGCAGCCCAGTTAATACGCCATCACTCCAATTTGATAAATTACCATCGGGAACAAAACCAAGTACTTCGTCTGGATTACGGTTAAATGCAATACGCGAAAATTCACTACTATTAAATTTAATGCCGGTCTTGATTGCAGTAAAGAAATTACCATCTAACTCAAATTTAACATCAGCTTGAGCATAACTCACATCATGCTCTTGCACTGTGGTATCAAAATTTGCTTCTTGCGCATGTTTAAATTGCGTTGCATCGGTAGCATCTAGCGAAGTTAGCCAAACTTGATAAGAACCCGTGGCATCATAAGTAAAACCACCATCAGTGCTGTTTTGTCCATTAGGAAATGCAGGATCACCTATTTTACCTCCTTCATCTGAGGCTGGGATCCACCATGAAGATGCGCCAAATTGCGTGCCGCCATCTGATGTTGATTTACCAATTACACCACTGAGTTCAAAGCCATCACCTTGAAACTTACCAGTTAGGTTTAGTACATCAGCTTTCATATTAACGGCATTACGCACCACTGGATTATAAATAATAGAAGCATATGCAGGTAATATAGTTGCTTGCTCGGTACCGCCTAATGCATTGTTGGTTACATTAGTAGAACCCGCACCACGGGCGCCAACCGTCAGAAAGTTATGGTTTACATGCGGGTTATCAAATTCAAAACGAAAATAATCAAGCACAAACTCCATATTATCGGTTGGTGCAAACTGCGCGGTTAATTGCGCGCTGGTCCGCTCACGCTCAGACTTAAATGCTTGCGAACCTAAACTCCATGCACCGACTGTCGATTCTTGTCCTGTTGCTTGGTTTTCTGCAAAGTACTCATAGTAGCCGCCAATAGACTCAAGTACATGGCGCCCTGAAGTTAATTGTTCATAAAAGTACGCAGCTAAAATACCAAATTTTTCATCTTCATTTTTCCAACTAGCAAGAATTGATGCACCTGGGTCAGTCTCATCATACAATGAACTTTGTGCCAACTCCGCAGAGAGCAGTAGCGTATTTGCATCTAACTCCAGAGGTTTACGAGTCGTTAAGTTAACGGTCCCTCCCAGTGCACCTTCTTCGATATCTGCTTCCGGTGTTTTATACACTTGCACACCCGACACTTGCTCTGCTGATAACAATTCCATATTAAAAGTACGTGTCGCTGGGCCTAAGTCGTACCATGAGGTGCTTGCTACTGTTTGACCATTGAGTAATATTCTTGATTGCTCTGGTGCAGTACCACGAATAGTTACGCCATTTACCTCACCATATTGGCGGTCAACCGTCACTCCTGAAATACGTTGTAGTGCATCACCAATGTTTTTATCCGGAAATTTACCAATATCTTCTGCGGTAATGGCATCTACCACTGCATCTGCAAAACGCTTAGTGTTCATTGACGCTTCTAAAGAGCGACGAATGCCACGCACTTCAATGGTTTCTATATCACTGTCTGCTTGAGTTTGAGCTGCAGCTAATGCCATTGGACTGACATATAGTGCTGAGATACATATCGCCAATGTCGATAATTTAAGCGATGCTTTGTTGATGTTTTTCATTCCTAGTCCCCTATTTATTGTTATTGAAAGCGTTACTAGGGTATCGCGCCGCATTCGTGTTAAGCAGTACAATTGACACCTTATCCGGTACTTTCCTATCAAAGGAATGTTAATTTTGATGGCAAAATGTTCAATGTCCTGTTAGCAAAGAATCGCGTGCAATAGATTAATACTAAAAGTGAATTGAAAAGTATTACTTAGACTGCTAAATATTGTTCAATATAGGAACTAAAATAAATAAGGAGATCGTCATGCGGGCAATGTGTGAAAAAGTCATTCCTAATACCAATTCATCGTGGCGCTATTGTAAATATATGCTTGATTACATTCCATTTAATTGGCATTACCATCCAGACTTTGAGATTTGCCTTACTTTAAACAGTCAAGGGGTATGCCATATTGGCGATTATATTGCCCCTTATGGCGAACTTGATTTAGTGATCCTTGGTGCTGATTTACCCCATACTTGGCAATCGTCACCGAATATAAATAACAGCGTACAAGTTGTTCACGTTGCACAAATTCCAGAAAAATGGCTTAGTCAGCAAATTACTAGTCACCCTGAATTTGCCATACTTGAAGAGTTATTAATCGCTGCGCGACAAGGCCTTAAATTCTCGACTAAAACAGCGATGATAGCGAAATCATATTTTGAAAAAATCGAGGTCAGTAACCCTTTTGAGCAATATTTAGGTTTATTTAAATTACTGTATTTAATGAGCCAAGAAGCAGTCCCTCAGCAGCTTTCTAGCGCGAGTTTTTGCTACACTAATAAAACTGATCCCGCAAAAGATAAATTTGATAAAGTGATTGATTATATTTATCGCCATTACACTGAGGGCTTAAGCGCAGAACAATTAGCTAACATGGCGCATATGAGCACTAACCACTTTCACCGCTTTTTTAAAAAGCGTATGGAACGCACTTTAACAGAATTTATTAACCAGTTAAGAATTGGTCAAGCTTGTAAGCTATTGATCAATACTAACCGCGCTATTACGGCTATCAGCGATCAATGTGGGTTTAAAAATACCTCTAACTTTAATCGCCGCTTTTTAACACTAAAAGGGACAACACCAAGCCAATTTAGAAAACGCTTAAAACAAAAATCATTAGTGTAAAAGAGTAAAAAGGTAGGGCACCCTACCTTTTATACATACCGTTATTTTTCAAGTAACCACAATGCAGGCGTGTTGGAAGGCTGCCAATTACTTTGGGAATAATGTGCTTGTAACACAGAATAAATTTTATCTTGATAACTTACAAAATTAGTAGCTTCGTATTGCCTGTTTTGTTGCCATTGAGGCGCATAATTATCAAGTGTATCAAATCGATAACCTTCTGCTTTTGCGTGCTCAACAAAGCTTTTAATTTTGGGCAAGTTAATCGTCGCACCTTGCCCGCGCGGACCATCTTCAAACAAAAAGTCATGGGTGAGTATCACTACTTTATTCGCTGCTAATCCATCGCCGCAATCTAAGTTTTGCGTGCGGCTATTGACAGGTTCCATTGTTTTGCCAGGGCAAGTATTGACGATTTGATTAATGCTTTCGACCATTTGAATACCATCTGCCATTGTTTCTGCAGGGTAATCAACGCCCCAGTTCACTGGGCCCCAATCAAAATCCCAACCATAAACCTTATAGTCGTCGCTTGCTAATTTATCAGATATTTTTACTGCAACTTGTGAGCTCTTGGTAGAAACCTGCGGATCACAAGAAAAAGCTGGATCCCAAGGTGGTAAATTATCAGATGTTGCGCATAAACCATCACCTTTAAAAGTTTTCGTCACACGCCACGCATTGGTATACGGCAAGCGTGCCATTGTTCTCATTTTAAAGTTTGGGAAGCTTTCTGCATTAGGTAATAACGCCAAGACCTTTTGAGTATTAAGCTCAAAGTAATCATAATCGGTGCTTACATCTTGGTAGGATTTAACTGGCCATAAACCAACTTCGTTACAATAAACAGCACCAGAGCGCTCTCCATCCGTGCAATTATGCAACATATGGTCATAACTATGGTTAGCTAAAAGGTGACCGCTATTTAAAAGCTTAGCTAATGCTAATTGTGAGTGTTGTTCATTTTCATCGCCTTCACCATACATGTGAAAAGCATTGATAAAAAATGTTGCTTTTATTTGTGCCTCATCTAAAGCATCAATTAGCCCTGAGGTGGCATTAATCGGGCCATCATCAAACGTTAAATAGATAACCTTGTCGTCATCTGCAAAGCTGTAAGTTGAGCATAAACTTGCACACAATAGCGTCATTGCCGTTTTATTTTTCATTTTGTTCTCCATTAATTAACACCTAATCAATATTACATACTATTTAGCCATCAACTGATACGAGGCAATGCAATTTAGGTATTTATCAAACAATTGAGTGTGTATTGGCATCGGGCAGCGGTAAAAACGCCAGTGGTCCAGTAGGTAAAAATACTTGTCGCGCAGTAATATTATGTGGCTCGGTGGTTTTTACCGTCGCAACGATGGCGTTATGATCATAATCTTTAAACGCAATGGGCAAATTAAACTGTTTCCGAGTCGCTGAATTTGCACCATCGGCTGCCACTAATAATTTGGCTATAACTGGCTCACCAGAGTCTAAGGTTATAAAGACGTCATTGTCACTTTGGTGTATTTGTTGATAGTGCGTAGCAAACATAAGCGTTGCTTGGCTGTGTTGTTCTAATTCATTGATCAGTGGGCAGATTCAACTCCGAAATACATCTACCGCATTAGCATTATTATTCAATTGCATGTTGCCCAGCATTTTTACCTCTCCTGAGTAGTTACACTTTTTTTTAAACTATAACGCACTGTTTTATAGTCAACTTTATTCATTATGGGGCTATCAAAGAAAAATGCTTGGGTATGTAAGGAAAACGAGATGATGCTATACCTAAGCCTCCTCAATATGCAGAATTTTACCTTTAGTTGAGTGTATTTTACCTATTCTCACTTTAATCTAAAGCCGCATCACCCGATACGGCTTTATTATTTTATCGAGGCTAGTTATGGTTTCCCATATATACCCCTTTATATTTTAACTTTCTGGGGTCAATATCCCGGCTGCGCTTTGTGATTCACTGGCTTTAAGCTCCCCCTTGAAAAACCAAGGCGCGAATAAAGTAATGACAAATAACGTGATCATACCGCTAATAAGCAGTGATAACCCCACTAATGTACCAAGATCAATCAATGCTTTGTGCTGAGAAAACAACAAAGCAATAAATCCAATACTGAACACCATGACATTAGCTATAATCGCCCTGCCACTTATCCTCATTGCGTTTAATAAGGCGTGGTTAATACTGTGACCATTTTGTATTTCATGTTGAATTCTCAGAATGTAATGCACGGAGTAATCGACAATGCCAAGTACTAAAAATGAAATAATGGCAGTCCCGATGTTTAGCTCAATGTTTAATAGCGTCATCAATGCAAAGTAAATCATCACTGTAGATAATAAAGGCAAGGTGCCCGCTAAACCGAGACGAATCGATTTAAACCATGTGATCATGACAAGCAATACAGTTAATAATGCGATAGAAGCGCTCACAGTTTGACTTTTCACTAACGCATCTAACACAGCAGTCCATATTATTGGCGAACCTGCGTGTGTAATTATCACTCCTTCTGGTTTGTTTTTTTCAATCCACGGTAATGTGTGATCTAAAAAAGATTGATAGTCATTTGCCACCGTTGTTCCCAGTGTGTAAAGCAACACGGTTTTAGAAAAGTCTTCATTTAGTACATTTGTGACATCAGAACCGCCACTATTTTCAAACATTAAAATAGACTGCCTGATAATATCACTGCCGGCAATTTCAATCTCATAAGTTTGCTTTGTATCTTCATCGATTTCAGTAAAGCGCTCAACTTCATTAGGTAAACGATTGTACTGAGGATCAAAGTCATTCAATGTGTAATTAATACGCCTTACATAGCGCGCCAAAGAATAGCTGTAATTCACTGTGCTGTGCTGATGAATGTGTTGCTCTAATTGGTCAATAAAATGTGCAACTTCAAGAGTCAATGCACCATTTTTTATGCCTGTATCTAGTTCAATCCAACCAGGACTGGTACCCGCTATGTGATTATTTATAAAATCATCGGAGATCCTAAAATGACTTTGCTCTGGAAAATAACCCGATCCCATATCATCAACACGGACTTGCGATGCCAAAAAGCCTGAGCTAACAAAAAGCCCAATAAAAACAACTGTAAACACTTTTCGATTAGCCATAACAGGTGTTAACGTGCGCACAAGTAAGCGACTAATAAAATATTTTTCACTCACATCGCCACTACTTTGTGTTGTTTGTGGCGTCACTATGATGTCTTTATTGGGGAACAGAGCGAGTAATGCAGGGATCAATAACAGAGAAATAATCAACGCAACAAACATACCAAACGATATAAACAAACCAAAATTTCGCAAGCTTTCAATGCTGGATGACGTTGACATCGTAAAGGTCAAGCAGGTTGTTATTGTAGTTAGTACAACTGGCGACACCATTAAGATCATCGCTTTGCGAATAGCCACTAAGCGAGATTTATTGATTTTCTTCTGATGGTAATACTCAGCCATAACGTGTATCGCATCAGATAAGCAGATGGTTAATAAAAATACCGGCAATATAGCGGTGATCACATCTAATGGCGCATTTACAATAGCCATCATGCCCATTGTCCACACTGTACACATCACAACGTTGATCAATGGGATAACAACACCTAAAATGGTCTTGAAAAATACCGCTAAAATCACCGTAATTAATAAAATAACGATCGGCAGTAAGGTCGCGAAGTCGTGATCTATCACTTGCTTTTGTGCAGCAAAAAATACCGGAACTCCACTGATATAAATATCATCTTTAAGTTCAGGATGAGCCTCTTGGTAATCACTAACGAGCTGTTTAAACGCCTCATATGCACGCACTTGCCCAATAGCATCATCTTCTAAAATACTTAACTCAACAACAATAAGTGCAACTTTTCCATCCGGTGAAATTGGACCATACTCAATGAGCTCGTTATCTTGGACTGCATTTTTAACAAACTCGATATCTTGATTGCGCTGATTCACCGTTTCTTGCGCAAACATAGTACCATGTTCATCTAAAAAGACATTTTCAGTTGATGACAAACCCGCCATTTCTCTAACTGGATCAAGGCGTTCAGCAAAAACGCGTAAATTACGTTGCTGCTTGTCTGTTAATTGCAAAGTAGCTGATTGACTAACAAGTTCACGGGCAAGTAAACCGTCATTTGGGGTCATGCCATCCGCCAAAATCGCATCAACACTAGTTATTAATTGACGATTTTCTGGATAGGCGGCTTGCAATTCTTTAAGCATTTGTGCATCGCTTTGATCAACATAGTTCATTCTTTCAGCTGCGCGTGATAGATCAAAAATAGCGTTAATCGAAGCTTGGTTGAAAACTGTATTGTCATTATGCAGAGCGATCATTACAGAGTCGTATGTACCCGTAAACTCTTCTCTTAAGTCAAAAATAGTACTGCGAGCAGGGTGATCCTGCGGTAAAAAATAGGGGTTGTTATCTTCACTCAAATTAGCAGAAGCAACCAGAAAATAAGCTGTAATTAGTACTAGCAAGGCTAATATTGATTTTGGGTACTTAAACACAAAATCTAGATATTTTTCTAACATGTCAATTCCTTATTCTAATTCAGAAATTTTAGTTAACTCTGCAACATCGCTGTCTTTTATGCCTCGTTTAAGTTTCGACTTTCTGAAAATGGCGTCTTCAATACCTTGGTCATAAAGCGTCTCATGAAACAAAAAAGTGCTTTTTTTATTTTCAATAAAATTTGTCATAGTTGATGCCGTAATCGTCCAGATATCTTGAATTTTATCAACTTTATCAATATCGAGTTGTTTGAATAAAATACCTTTTGCATCAAAATATTGCTGTTTCAAAATTAACTTTCTGTCTTTATCAACCCAAGTTACTAATTTGTAGTATCCCGACTTATTAATCACATCTTGTGATTTTGGAGTACGTTCAATGACATGTGTCGCAACGCCATTTACGCTTTCGCTTTTTACAATTTTTGAGTCAAAATCAGTGACGCGCAATTTATCTAAATCGTAATATGAATATTCGCTGCCCATAAAAGCGCCACGTTTATCCGTCGCAGAAATACGCCTTACTTTTCTAAAGGCCGGAAGGTACATCCACTGCTCGTCTTCCTGCGCCGTACCTTCATCAAAGCTGCGCATCAAAAAACTAATATCTCGCACATCAGCAGGAGCTTTAATGGCCAATACCATGACTTCGTCTTGCTCTATATCTTTTTGCAACATATAAAACTGTCGCTGATTAAGCAGACTGTCATCACTTAGCGTTTTCAAAGTCACCGTGGACAAGTAATCTTTACCGTCATCGCGATCACGCACCTGTTGTAAAATGTTATTCGCGTCATTAACCGAAGCATCTGCAAATACACTTAACAAAATGCCTGCTGAGGCCAAAATATGTGTTAATTTCATTTTTTCTCCTTAAAAATAATATGTTGCAGCAAGCCAAATGCGATCACGCTGCTGCTGTGCACCTAAATAATTCGCTTGCTCACCGTCGATGAGATCCAGATTCAGCTTTAATAACCAAGCTTGATTGGGCTTGTAAGTTAGTTTTAGCTGGGATAAAAGCCCACCACCTTGGTTATCGACGTAACTGAATGCCGCGCGTAAGTAAATTTGATTAGCAAAGAAACCCCGCTCTGCTGAGGCTGTGTAAATTGGTGCAGATTCAGGGATCATATACGTGGATTGCCAACCATTGAGCAATTGATTGGTATACTGAACTGTTGTAGTCCAATCTTTGTAGCGATAATCCAAGCCCACTAATGCTTCTAACTTGTTGACGTCTTTGTGCTGTAACGCACTATCGTTAACGGTGTAATTATCAAAGTAAGCAAACTCAGTCCGAAGCACGAAGGCATCTATGGGCTTGCTCAAACTAGTTCCTAGCATTGAAAACTTTTCATAGACATAGTCAGGCCGTTCACTAATTGTTGCATTCAATACGGGATCATCTTGATAACCGTGAAATGCGTACAAGCTGATATCTGTGTCATAAACAAACATGTTATAACGCAAACCTAGTTCGTACTTCCCCCACTCACTGTTTTCACTATTGGGGTAATAGTTATTGCCAAACTCTGCACCCGAGGCTGGGTATTCGTTACTGCGCTGTTCAATAGTGGTAATAAAGTTTAACGTATCACCGCTGTCGTACTCATAATCCACTTTTAACATTGGCACAGCCACGCGATAATCGTCGATATCAAACAGCATAAAACTCTTAAAATCCAAAGGATTAATAACATCAACAATACGTAAGTCGTCGGCTTCCCCCCACACCACCTTTTGATAACCAAATGACCAAAAGCTCAGGCCAAATTCCCCTGAAATATATGCTTCTTCGATAATTGCTCGTGATCCATATTGATCTTCGGCTGCGATGCTAAAATGGTTATTATCACTGTAAACAAAGTCATGCTCTAACCTGCCATCAAAGGTAAAGCTCAACTGCTCAATGCTGTATTCAAGTTTTGTCCCAACCGCAACTCTTTGCTCGGTAGCATAATTTTCTGCAATGTTGTAACCAAAGCTACTTGTTAGATTAGGTTGAACATACAAATTGGCGTAGCTACTGCTACTTACACTGCACACAGCAATCAATACTAACCTCCGCATGAGCTGCCACCGTCAATAATTAATGATTGCGCTGTGATCATTCGAGCTTGTTGTGAACATAAAAAATACGCACTATTAGCAACATCACTACTTTGCACATAAGCGCGCATAGGGATGCGTTTTTTTGCTTTTCGCATTACTTGATCAAGCGTTGAACCAACCATGTCAGCTTGCTTTTGCAACTCTTTACGAAGCAAAGGTGTATCAACGTAGCACGGTAAAATAGCATTTACTCGAATACCATGACGTGCCCAATCCATTGCAAGCCCTTTCATCATACCCAGTTGCGCATGCTTTGAGCTGCAATATGCCGTATTGCGATGATTACCCATCTTGCCCAAAATTGAGGACATAAACAGTACAGCACTGCCTTTATTAAGCTTAGCCTCACATTGCGCTATAATTGATTGGCAGCTATTTACATTTACATCCATCACTCGCATGAAGGTTTCTCGTTCACTAATGTCATTTTCATCAGCCACGCCATGACTGAGCACTAAAGCTTCTAATTGAGTTAAAGGTTCTAGCGCACTGGCCAACTTCGAGAAATACACTTGGCCGGTCAAATCTGCTGCAATAGCAATAAAAATGATATCGTCATCTGCATAACGCAATTGCATTTCATTTAAGCTAGCTTCATCTCGATCAAGAGCAATAATGTAGCGGCATCCTTGTTCAATAAATTTTTCAACACAAGCCGCGCCTATACCGTTTGCTGCGCCACTTATTAAAACTGAATTAATTGCTTTTTCCATTTTTACCTCAACAACATGCCACCATTAACAGCAAATATTTCGCCTGTAATAAACTCGGCGTCTCGACTCGCTAAATAAACGACTAAAGCACTGATATCACGAGGACTGCCAATTCGTTTACACAGTAATTTTGACTTTGCAGCGAGCTCATTTCCGCGTAGTAAATCTGCTACCATCTCGGTTTCAATAATCCCTGGCGCAATACAATTTACTCTTATATTTTTGCGCGCAACTTCAACCGCCAAAGCACGGGTAAAACCTTCAATTCCCGCTTTAGCAGCGGCGTAATTAGTTTGACCAGGATTGGGTTTAGTCGCCGAAACAGAAGAAATATTGATAATGCAGCCACGCTTTTGCGGTAACATTATTTTTAACGCAGCCTGAGCACATAAGATTGGCGCGGTCAGATTAACCGCGATTACCTGCGCTAACTCTTCATGAGTCATCATCGCAAGCAGATTGTCTTGGGTTATGCCTGCATTGTTTACGAGTAAATCTAAGCTTAAGTTCTGATTACTCATCGCCTCAAAAAAACCGCTGATACTGTCGCTATCTAGCAAGTCAAGAGGCTGGCAGAATACTTGGGCACCCAGAGTAATAAGCTCTTCACGCAAGGTGCTTGCTTGTACTTCATCGCGATAACCGAAGGCAATGTCGTATCCTTGCGCTGCTAAATGCAACACAGTTTCGCGGCCAATGCCACGCGTTGCGCCAGTGATACACGCGATGGGCTTGGTATCAAGGTTACTTCGAGTACTCATTACATCGACCCCTTATCTTTACTACCCGCTAAGAAAAATCCCTGCCTTTGTGCCATCACTAAAATTTCATCGACTTGAGACTTACTAAGATCGCCATAAGAGTAATGCTGTTGGACATCTTCTAAACCAAGGATCACTGATTCGGCCATACATGCGTATATTTGTCCTGGGTCTAAATATGCTCTCGCCCTCGCATCGAGTGACTCGCCGTTTGGGGTGCCAACTATGCCGCCCCGAATACAGCTCACATCCGCTCGAAGCGCAAGATCCTCATCACTGAGGTTATGAGGAATAGATACATCGCAGATCAGCGCATTACTCATCAGTTTACTAACATCTAGAATAGCTTCAGAGGCATTGGTTGCACACACAATTATTGAGCAGTCATAAGCTTCACTGAGCTCATCTGCAATGACAACAGGGCCTTTCATATCTTGACTAAATAGCTCAAATAGTGCACATGCAATATCACTTGGGCATTGTGCTTCATCTGCAAGCCAATGCTGACACTGTGGATGTTCCGCTACTTTTTTTATCAGCCCAGTGAGTGAGCTTTGTGTCTTCACACTATCCCAAATATCACTGTAAATTTTATACGCAGCTTTGAGTAAGCGCTTTTTCGAGCCCATACGGGCGCTGCCCACGAGCACTAATTGCTGACAATGTTCAGCCATTACAGTGGCGTATACTGAACCTATGTTCCCTGCTGATCCTATGACTGCGACCTTGTCAACATGCACATTACGCGCTTTAATTTGATTAAGTACCGCGAGCTTAGTCATACCAACAGTTAATGCATTGCCTGACGTTAATGCGATATCGGTAGCTCTAATCGATTTACAATTATTACTAACCACAGAGGTAAACATACCAAAACCAGCAACAGAGCAACCGTCTCTCTGTGCGGTTTGCGCCCGCTCTGAAACAGCACGTCTAATGGCGTCTAATTCATTGTTTTGCAACATCACACTGATCTGCTCAGAAGTAACTGATAAAGGATATAAAATAAAATCAACCGTTTTACCCGCTGCCGAGGTAATGCGCATAGGTGGCAGAGGAGCGACTCGCCAATCAAATCCTAGGCGCTCAATAAGTAGTTTAGCTTCTACTTCGGGCACTCCTTCCATTGCGGGGTCGACCTGCCAAATCCAGTCAGCAGAAATCAAATGATTAACAAAAGCAACTTTAACATCAGCTTCACTTGCGCTCTGTTGAAGGCCAGAATAATACGCTCTAAAATCAGCCAAATCAGCACGTAAAGAGCGTGTTTTAGCTCCCTTCGTTAGATGTTTTAAAAAGTGATAGCTATCTTGATACTGCAATGTCTTACAAACATCGTTTAAGCCAGCAATTAATTGATCTATTTCGTGTTCAGTCACATGAATAGTTGGCTCCAAGCGCACAACATTGGGGGCACTCGATGAAGGAGCGACACGAATATGGTAATTATTAAATAAATACCCCGTGATCATGTAGCCTAAAAATCCTTGGTATAAAATTGACTTCAACCAAATTGAATCAAGTGCCATATCTGCATTAAATTCAATGCCAATTAATAAGCCTTTACCGCGCACTTCTTTAATAAGCTTTGGGTAACGCTCTTGTAATTCATTCAATCGCGCTTTGATAAGCTCGCCTTGGTTTTTTATACGTTCCAATAAATTCTGTTGCGGATCGTATAACTCATCTAAAAATGCTAACGCAATTCTGGCACTGTGGTCATCTTCACCAAAGGTTGAGCTTTGAATAATATCAAAGCCCGCTTGATATTTATTTTTGCTGATAGCAACCAAACCAAGTTTAGCAATGCCACCGGCTAAGGCTTTTGATAGGACAAAGTAATCTGCTTTTAAACCAATCTCACTTCCCGCAGTCAGCGCTCCACAGCGACCTGAACCCGATTGAATTTCATCACTAATAATTGGACACTCAAGAGCTTGACTAAGAGTTTTTAAATATTGACTATGTTCAACCGTCAGACAATGAATTCCCCCCTCCCCTTGAACAGGTTCAACAAGAATAGCCGTTGCTAGGCGTAGTGGTTGCGCGATTAGTTTTACAGTGCTGCCTTTTAACCTAGGCATTAATAAAGTAGCACTGTGTTTTTCATTGAGTGCGGATAAAGCGGTGTTTAGTTCATTCACAGCGATAAACTCAGCCTGTACACCTAGGTGGGCAAAAGGTGCGCGATACATCTCACCATGTGTTAGCTGGATAGAGGTCATTAATTTGCCGTGAAAGGCATTTTTAAGCACCACAAAGTAGGGCTGTAAACGCAATTGCAGCTCGTTGTAACTTCGAACCGCAGCAATAAGCTCATCGACATTAGCTTCAATGCTCAATCCAAGTAATTGTCGCTGCTCATCGCTAAGTACCGGCTCAACAACCTTAGTTGCGCGATGTAGCTGCGAGATGGCAAACTGCATTTCTTCTACAAAAGATTGAGTTTCATTGCGTCGTCCCATTTCTGCATGCTTAATTGCAACCTCTATAGATTCCGCACCTGTGCTTGTAAATGAAAAATAAAAATCATCATGTAGTTGGTTTTCTGTTTTTAATATTGCATTTAATCTCTCAGCTAGCTCACTAGCAGCATCACGTACAGAAAACTGATTATGAAAGGCAATTTGTTGTTGAAAATTTGCTGTCGCAGCTTGGATCATTTTCGGGTTATTATGCCCAATCAACGCAGCACCATAACCTCCGAGAAAATCTATGACTGCGCACTCATTGCCTTGTTCATCTAAGTAAAACATGGTGCCTTTTTCCGCACGGTAAAAAACCTTGTCTAAACCCATTGCATAAATACCGTGATTCAGCGAAGGCTTACAATATTGACTATAACGATTCATTTTCGATCCTAACAAATGAGTAAAAACCATCCTGATCGCAATTTACACTGATACCTTGACCATGTTTTTGTTTGCGAAGTGCGGATAAATTACAGGCGATAGAAGTAATAATGCTCGGGCAAATGTCCGAACCCGTAAAACTATTAAGGGGTTGAGTGGGCATATCTAAACTCATTAAACCTTGCATTAAAGCCCTGTTTTTATCTTTACCTGAGTCAATATAAAAACTTAAGAGCTGGCTTGGCTTAACATAATGGGTCATCAAAGATGTTAATTGCTCAGTATTTAGATCATAACCACTAGCAACAAGAGTTAACCGTGCCAAAGCTTGTTTGCCGTGCTCTAAAAGCCAGTCATCGCTAGCTAACACCAAGCTCGTTGCACCTTGTAAATTAGCAGTCGTAATATCGCTTTCTGCTCTATCAAACCATTGTGAAAGCGGATCATTACTACTTCCTCCGACTGCAATAATAGCGAGCCGGCATTCACCTGTTGCAATCGCTGTCATCGCTTCTTGTAATGCACCAAATGCACCAAACTGGTCGCGTATAAATGCACAGGCATCACCATTTAATTGCCAATTTAACCCTGACACTCCGAGTAAATTATTATTAAGTGCATTAGTAATTAAAAACGGATTCACCCGTTCGCTTAACCAAAGTGCCTTGAAGGTTTCCTCTGCAGACTCTGAATTCGATGGTAATGCTGCTGAAAATTCAGCGTAAAACGGATTGCTATACCCTGTTTGAGAAGTATAAATACCCACATCTTTAGCTCGCTCAGTAATTGTTAAGTCGGCAAGTGCGGCAGTTGTGGCTGTAAGTGAATTGATTGCAAATGGTGCCATGTAACGCTTTAACTTTCGTGGCACTTGGATGTGTTCTGATTGATTATCTAACAATAACGCGAACTCATTTTCAGCATAACTGCTGGCGTAACCAAGCAAGGCTATTGAATGAGAGTGATTATTCATAATACCTCGCAATAGCCAATGAGGCATTAATTCCACCAAAGCCAAACGAATTTGATAAAGCGCAGTCAATCTGTGCGCTTCTTCCATGACCCATAACATAATCCAAATCAAGCTCTGCTTGAGGTTGCTTTAAATTAATGGTTGCTGGCATAAATTGATCGCGAATTGCCAATACTGTTGCTATTGCTTCCGGCGCACCCGCAGCAGCAATCCAATGTCCAATCATAGATTTAGTAGACGACACACCAATAGACTTCGCATGACTACCAAAAACAGCTTTAATTGCCTTTGTTTCGATCGCATCATTTAATGGCGTCGACGTACCATGAGCATTAATATATTGGACATCACTTGCATTACAGCCTGCACTTTGCAATGCGCCATTCATAGCGCTTATTGCACCCTCGCCTTGCGGATGAGGTGCTGTCACTTTGTAAGCATCTAAAGAACTACCAAAGCCAGTTACTTCAGCATAAATTCTAGCGCCGCGTTCGCGCGCGTGTTGCTCACTTTCGAGCACGAGCATTGCCCCCCCTTCACCGGCAACCAGCCCAGCTCGGTCTTGATCAAAAGGTCGGCAAAGTTGATTTGAAAAACGCTGTGTTTCTGCAGTAGCCCCCAATAGATGTAGCGCTGACATAGTACGGATACTCAATACTGAATCCGCTCCTCCGCACAAAACTACAGCAGCTTCGCCGCGTTTAATTGCTCGATATGCAAGACCAATGGCCTGAGTAGCTCCCGCACACGCCCCACTAACATTACATATAAAACCTGAAGTATTAAGCTGCTGAGCCAGTGTGGTGGCAAGCACATCATTACTACAACGGATGCCTGAAAAGCGTTCTATTGCTCGCTCTCTCTCCTCAAGCGCATGATTCATAATGTTTTCTTTTGGTTGCTTGGCAAGCGCTACGAGAGAGGTATCATCAAGCTCAGGTACCCCACTGCATACAGCTATTGCAGCCTGTGCTAACAGCTCTGAAAGTTGCGCATCCGCGATGGCTTCTTTTGCTGCAATCAGTGCATAAATTGCACGCCTTTCAATATGTTTAGGTAAATCAAATTCGGCCAGCTCGTTGTCGACAAGTGATTGCGTATCTGACTTAATGGTGGCTGCGTGCCGTACTGGAAAGTTTTTAACCCCTGGGGGATGCCAAGCATCAACTGCATTTTCTCCCGCTTTAATTGCGGACCAAAAAGTATCTACTCCTACACCAAATGGACTGAGCACTCCTAAACCGGTGACCACTACTCGATTAGTCATTATTTGCCTCTATAATAAAAGTACCAAACTCCGCGTGATCGCCAAATGTAATCGCAATAACCACTCCTTCCTTATAGGCTTGCAAATAACATAATGCACTGTTACAAGCGATAGCGGCTGATGCGGCCATTGTGGCACCGACATAACGGTCCAAAATTAAGGCCTGAGCTGAAAGATCATCACCTAACACACGCAAAGTGATTTCGCACTGTTCAGGCGACGCACCAACGAGTATAACTTTGACAATTGAACGCGTTCCTATCCATGTAGATTTCATGAGGTGATTAACTTGTTGAGTGAGTGATTCATCATTATTTTGTAAGCTGGCACGCTGTATATGACGTAAAACACCATTAGCGACTCGCTCATTCAAACGCGCCTCATCACTAGCAACAACAAATGCTGCAGCCTCGGTTAGCCAAAAGTTATCTTGCTTAGCCCAAATTGATTCGTAAGCGAGTAATGACCAAGGTGTAATTTTTTGACTACCACCACCGCATAAAGCATGCTTTATCTGCCCTTCAGCAATTGCAAAGTAGCCTTCACAAAGAGCATTAAAGCCGGCACTTTGCAGCGGTGAAAAACTCATATTATCGCCTGTGATCCCTGCCAATTGTGCAATGTGGCTCGTCGCACTTGAATTGAGTAACGCTAAGCAAATTAGAGGTCGCCGTTCTTCAAGCATAGCTGCCGATAAACATTCAGCAGTTGGCTCTGCGACCAGCTCTGGGTTATCCTCTTCATCACAATCAACTGTGCCTAAACCAATAAATAACCCAGCCTTGCTGCTCTGTGGCGCACTTATATATCGACGCCAGCTTCTAACTCCAGCAGCAATTAACCATCGAGCTTGCCGCTCACTGGTTTTACGCACCATTCGTTCAGCACCGATATCCTTAAGAGACTCATCAGCTAATGTTGAAGTGAAAACAGTTTGATTTAATAATTCAGCGCTTTTACAGGGTGCGCTTTTTAATTTTTCTGTATGGTTGAGAAGTGACTCTAAGGAAATCTGTTGGGGTAACAGAGTCTCGCCCTGAAACAAATAAACAGGTTTTAGCATCTGCTTTCCCTCGCTAATACAATACTGGTATTTACTCCACCAAAGCCAAATGAATTACTGAGTATATAATTCATTTTTTTTGCCGTTGCCTTGGTTACAATATTAATCTCGCCATCATCATTGCTAAGGGCAGAAAAGTTCAGAGTAGGTAACATTACTTGGTTTTTTAGACTTAAAGCAGATAACACAACTTCAATAGCTCCACTGCCCGCCAAAGAGTGGCCCAATGCAGACTTTGTGGAAGTAACTGCTGTATTACTGCCAAACACTTTTGCTATGGACAAGCTTTCAGCACTATCGTTACTTTTTGTGGAAGTTCCGTGCGCACTAATATGATCAATATCACTAGCTGCAACACCGCTTTTAGCAAGCGCTGTTTCCATGCACTCGGCATAGTATTTACCACTGGGTTCTGTTGAAGTCATTTTGTAGGATTCAGTGCAGCGATGAGCTCCACTAATGTAAGCATAAATTTTTGCGCCTCTTTTCAATGCCGACGTTTCGCTTTCAATTACAACAAATGCAGCGCCATCAGCGAGAACAACTCCAGCGCGATTACGATCAAAAGGTCGTGATATTGCACTCATATCAGTAAAACTATGGCCTTGGTTAAGTGCGCCTATTTTTTTAAATAGTAACTGCATTAACGGTTGCGTACCAAAGTCAGCAGCACCGCACATAGCCACATCTAACGCGCCACTGGCAATTTCTCTATAACCTGAGATGATACTAGATGCGCCAGCGGCACAGGCATCAGCACAGGAAGCATGTGGGCCAGCAATACCAAAATGTTGAATCATATCTGCGAACACAGTTTGCGGGTTGTAGTAAGCTATACTTTCATTTGATTGACTAGTGGCTCTATTTGGCTTGGATAATTGGTGTAACAGTGCTGTTGTCGGTAGTGTTTTATTAGTACCAAAATACAAACCAGCCTGACTGATTTGACCTTTATTTAGGCCTGCATCTGCTATAGATTGACTCAATGCATCAAAACCAATAAAGCCCGATGGCGCAATTTTACTCTGCTGTAAAAATACGTATTGTTGCTGCAAATAAGTTACTTCCTCCTCGCTGATGCTGCTACTGGCTACGCCATGAATGCCCATAGCAGCTAGAGTCTGATCTTCCTTGATCAGTGACTGGCCTGATTTTAAAGTGGCAAAAAGCGTATGTGGATTTCGATGTTTGGCAACAGTCGTGCCAATCCCTGTAATAACAACCTTATGCATTGTTTTTCCTTAACAAAATTATGCTGGAACGTTAATCAGTTCAATATTATTAGAGGCACAAAACTGCTCAATATACTCTTGTATTAATTGATCACCGTTTTGATTAGGATGATTGTAAACTTCGCTTGCGAGCGAGAACCAGTGCTCTACTGTTGTTAAACTTAGTAAGTCGGTTATGGCCAAATTTACGTCAATCTCATCGCGAGAATAATGACTAGGACTACTGACCAATAAATCCACACCAGTAGCCGTCAATTTACCGTGTTCGGTAAATATCTTTTCATCTGAGCAAAGCTCATTGGCGATGATTAGGGTCGTTTTTGTAGGCATTTTGATTTTAAGCTTCTTACCTAATGAAAATGAAATATCCACTAAATCTAAAGAGTCAGCACCTAAATCATCTACCACTGAACTAGATACAGCTACCTCCTCTTTATCGAGCTCTAACACTTCTGCAATAATTTCAATAACAACACCATACGTGATTTTCACTGTGATTTTCCTTATAGAGATACAAAAAAGTAATTACACATTAGGTCAGGTGACCTACATTGTCAATGGGATGATAAAACTGAAACAAAAATTTAACACTGGTGATTTCCTACTTACCCGAGCTAAAGAATATATTGCTTGGTGATAAACCTACTTGATGCGCTATGCTATGATTTGTCGAATGGCAACTGGGCAACAATACAAGATATAGAAATCAACTAAGAGAAGAGCGGTGATGAAAATTAAATCGAATAAAGAAGTAATTATTAAGACCGCGACGAAAATGCTCTCTCACAATGGCAATCACGGTGTGACATTGAGGAAAGTAGCTGAACAAAGCGGCGTTACTCTAAGTAATGTACAGTATCACTTTGGTGATAGAGACGGCTTAATTAGTAGTGTTATTGACTCATATCTCGAAATTTGTCTCAGCCATATTCGCAGCTCAGTCCAAGATAGTAATGTGAAAAATAACCCTGACGCTATAAAAAATTATATGATTAACTTGCTTTCTTTTGACGATGTTCAAGGTTGGTGTGAAGTATTTCGAGAAATTTGGGCCCTTGCATCACGCTCAGAAAAAATACAAGCTAGTCTCGACAATTACTATCAACAATGCAGTAATGAACTCGTTACACTCCTAATCTCACTCGGTTTTCACGAGCAAAGAAGTAAAGAGTTGGTATCATTGCTCATCCCTTTTATTGAGGGCTTTTCAATTACCTCTAATTCGCTACCGCTAGAGAAAGAAAAAGTTAGAGGGCTAATTATAAATCAGCTGTTTGAAGGTTAAAAAGAGCGATTAGCTATCAAACACTGAGTTAAAGCTCTTAAGCTTTAGCTGAGGTGACTTTTCAGCTCAATATTTAGTTTCATTTTAAGTAAACTACCAACAGCTTTACATCTTACTTTTTACTTTACTGGTAGCTACGCTGGTGGCGGGGTTATCTGGCCAAAAGTGTTTTGTAAGGGTTTTGGAACTCTAAACCTTGCCATAACAACACCTAAACTTAATTTTTATATAATAAGTTTACATGCCATAAAAAAATCATCAACGTAAAAATTGAAATTTACGTTTTAGTTAAATTAAAACAAAAATTGACCTACAATAAACGAGCCTAACTTGGCTCGTTCTTGTTTTAGCTGACAGCTAAAAACTGACCGCTTCGCTTTTACTCCGGATCATACCCCAAGTTTGGTGATAACCAACGCTCTGCTTCTTCAAGCGTCATGTTGGTACGCTTGGCGTAATCTTCAACCTGATCCTTTTGTATTGCAGCTACGGCGTAGTATTTAGCTTGTGGGTGTGAGAAGTACCAACCCGACACCGCGGCACCTGGCCACATGGCGTATGAGCTGGTGAGCTGCATGCCAATGCGCTTTTCAGTGTCGAGTAGTTGCCATATTTTCTTTTTCTCGGTGTGCTCTGGGCACGCCGGATAACCTGGTGCTGGGCGAATACCTTGGTAGTTTTCGCGAATTAGTTCATCGTTAGCGAGGTTTTCATCGGGTGCATAACCCCAATATTCTTTACGAACTTGCTCGTGCAAGTACTCAGCAAATGCCTCAGCGAGCCTATCAGCCACCGCTTTTACCATAATTTTATTATAGTCATCTTGCTGTGCGTCAAACGCATCGGCTAAGTCATCCTCTTCTAGACCGCCGGTTACCGCAAATGCGCCAAAGTAATCCGGTGTGCCTTTGGGTGCAATGTAATCGGCTAGGCAGTAGTTAGCAAAGTCGGTTTTTGCGGTTTGCTGACGTAAATGACACGACGTGGTTAGCAGCTCTTTGCGCGTTTCGTCTGTGTATATTTCTATATCATCGCCCACACGGTTTGCTGGGAATAAACCAATAACACCTAATGGCTGTAAACTGCCTGACTTTTCAAGCTCATCGAGCATATCGTTGGCATCTTTAAATAGGCTTTGTGCTTGTTCGCCAACGACTTCATCATCCATTATGCGCGGGTATTTACCAGCGATTGACCACGTCATAAAGTATGGCGTCCAGTCTATGTATTTACGTAAAGTCGCAATTGATACATTTTTAAACTCGGTCACGCCCAGCTTTTTAGGTACTGGTGGTGTGTAATTATCCCAATCGAGCTGGGCAGCATTATCGCGAGCGCGCTGTATGGTAACCGGTTTTGAGCGTGGTTTTTTGCGCGCTTGTTGCTCGCGTACTTTGTCGTACTCGGCGGTGGTTTTAGCTAAAAACTCTGCTTTATGATCTTTAGAAAGTAAATTAGATACCACACCCACGGCGCGGCTGGCGTTATTTACATACACCACGCCTTTGTCGTACTGCGGCTCTATTTTAACAGCGGTATGCGCTTTTGAGGTGGTTGCCCCACCAATCATTAACGGTAGCTCAAAGCCACGACGCTTCATTTCTTTGGCAACATGTACCATTTCATCAAGCGATGGCGTGATCAGCCCTGATAAACCAATAATATCAGCTTTTTCATCAATCGCGGTTTGCAGTATTTTATCGGCAGGTACCATGACACCAAGGTCGATCACTTCGTAGTTATTACATTGCAGTACTACGCCAACAATGTTTTTACCTATGTCGTGCACGTCACCTTTTACGGTGGCCATCACGATTTTACCGTTGGTGGCGCCCTCTTCTTTTTCGGCTTCTATGAATGGGTCGAGGTAGGCGACCGCGCGCTTCATAACACGAGCCGATTTTACCACTTGCGGTAAAAACATTTTACCGGCACCAAATAAATCTCCTACCACATTCATGCCATCCATGAGTGGCCCTTCAATGACATGAATCGGTTTATCGGCGCCAGCGCGGCATTCTTCGGTGTCTTCATCTATAAAAGTAGTAATGCCTTTAACAAGGGCATGTTCAAGGCGTTTTTCAACAGGCCAAGTGCGCCATTCTAAATCTTCTACCCGCTCAGCTTGTGCCATACCTGAATATTTAGGCGCAAGTTCAACAAGGCGCTCACCGGCACCGGGACCGGTATTAAGAATTACGTCTTCTACAGCTTTACGAAGTTCCTCGGGGATGTCGTCGTAAACCGCAAGTTGCCCTGCGTTTACTATGCCCATATCCATACCCGCTTTTATCGCATGGTATAAAAATACCGAGTGAATTGCTTCGCGTACTGGGTTATTACCTCTAAATGAGAACGATACGTTTGATACCCCGCCCGACACTTTACAGTGCGGTAAGTTTTGTTTAATGCGGCGGGTGCCTTCAATAAATTCTACGGCGTAGTTGTCGTGCTCTTCAATACCGGTGGCTACCGCAAAGATGTTGGGGTCAAAAATAATATCTTCTGGCGCAAAGCCAATTTCATCAACTAATATTTTGTAACTACGCTGACAAATTTCAAACTTACGATCGGCTGTATCGGCTTGGCCGTCGGTATCAAATGCCATCACAACGGCGGCAGCGCCAAAGCGTTTAATAATTTTAGCTTGGCGAATAAACGGCTCTTCCCCCTCTTTGAGTGAAATGGAGTTAACAATGGCCTTGCCTTGAATACACTTTAGGCCTGCTTCTATTACTTCCCACTTTGAGGAGTCGACCATAATAGGTACTTTAGAAATATCAGGCTCGGAGGCAATTAAGTTTAAAAACTTCACCATGGCGGCCTTTGAGTCCAGCATGGCTTCATCCATGTTGATATCAATAACTTGGGCGCCATTTTCTACTTGTTCGCGGGCAACGGTAAGCGCTGCTTCATAGTCTTCTTCCATGATCAAACGTTTAAACATGGCTGAGCCAGTCACGTTAGTACGCTCGCCGACATTGGTAAATACTGCAATTTGTTGGGTCATTGGCGGCTCCTAGTTTAAGTTACAGGCTTCAAGGCCTGATAAACGCATCCGCACTTCCAGCTCTGGCAGTGGGCGAGGTTTAACACCTTCAAGCCCTTTGGCAAATGCCCTGATGTGTGCAGGTGTGGTACCACAGCAACCGCCAACAATATTAATAAAGCCCGATTTACCCCAATCTATGATCTCTTTTGCCATGTCGTCTGCTTCTAAATCATACTCGCCAAACTCATTGGGTAAACCCGCGTTAGGGTGAACAGATACAAAGGTTTCGCACACCCGCGATAGCTCTTCAACGTATTGGCGCAGTAAATCTGGCCCAAGAGCGCAATTTAAACCAATTGAAAGTGGCTTAATGTGACGAATCGAATTATAAAATGCTTCGGTGGTTTGCCCTGAAAGCGTGCGGCCTGAGGCATCGGTAATAGTGCCTGATATCATCACTGGCAATGTACGCCCAGCTTGTTCAAATGCCTCTTCTACCGCGAACGATGCCGCTTTTGCATTAAGCGTGTCGAATATGGTTTCGATTAAAATAATATCTACACCACCTTCCATAAGCGCAAGGGTCGATTCGACATACGCAGTCACTAACTTATCAAAGGTAATATTACGATAGCCTGGGTCGTTTACATCCGGCGATAACGAACAGGTTTTTGAGGTTGGCCCTAAAACGCCTGCTACATAGCGTGGTTTTTCTGGGGTTTTAGCGTTAAATTCGTCACATACTGCACGGGCTAACTTAGCCGACTCTAGATTGATCTCGCGGCTAAGGCTGGCCATATCATAGTCTTCCATCGATATCGTAGTTGAATTAAAGGTATTAGTTTCAATAATATCGGCGCCTGCAGCTAAGTAACTACGGTGAATATCGGTAATAATTTTTGGCTGAGTAAGACTTAACAAATCATTATTACCCTTGATTAACACATGCCAGTCTTTAAAGCGCTCGCCACGGTAGTCTTGTTCTTCTAATTTGTATTCTTGGATCATAGTGCCCATCGCACCATCAAGAATTAAAATGCGCTGTTTTAGCGCTTCAATTAACTCGGCGCTTTTGTTTTCTAAATTATTCGGCATAGTTGTTAGTCCTTACGGCTTGGCTAACTAAATTAATATCATAGGGTGTGGTTTGGTAAACGTAATAGTTTAACCAGTTCGAAAACAGTAAAAACGCGTGGCTTTGCCATGTTTTAGACGGTTGCTTGCTGGCATCGTCATCAGGAAAATAGTTTTCGGGCTTTGGCGCATTTGAGCTTTTTTGTAAATCGCGCTGGTATTCAGCTTTTAAACTGTCGGCATCGTACTCGGGGTGGCCGGTAATAAACACTTGGCTGCCCGATTTATTTTTAAGTAAATAAGCGCCAACTCGTTCAGAGCCTGCTAAAACCACCAGCTCTTCACAGGCGTTTATTTTATTAATATCTATGTGACCATAGCGTGAGTGGGGTACTAAAAAGGTATCGTCAAAGCCGCGAGTAAGTGCACCATGTGCAAAATAGCATTGGTGGGTAAACACCCCGCATAGTTTTTTGTCTTTTAAATCGCGCTTTAAATTATAACGGTGGTATAAAGCCGCGTGGGCAGCCCAGCACGAAAACAAGGTAGAGGTTACATGTTGCTCGGCCCAATCAATAATCACTTTGAGTTCTTCCCAGTAAGCTACTTCTTCATACTCTAAATGCGCGAGCGGCGCACCGGTAATTAATAGTGCATCGTAATTGTTGTCTTTCACTTCTGAGAAATAACGATAAAAAGTATCTAAGTGTTGCTCTGAATTGCTACTGCTGCGATGCGTATCAAGACGCAGTAGTTCTACATTTACTTGCAGCGGCGAATTAGCCAACAAACGAATAAACTGCACTTCGGTTTCTACTTTATTAGGCATAAGATTAAGAATAGCCAAACGCATAGGGCGTATTTCTTGCGTTTTTGCACGCGTTTTTGGCATGACAAACACGTTTTCATGACGTAAACGTGCAATAGCTGGCAATTCGTCTTCTACTGTAATTGGCATTCTTAAAGCTCCTGCTCATAAAAACCGAGAGTTAATACGCTCTCATTATGAACAGAATGCCAAAAATATCAACCTCCAGATGTATAGATGTCTAAATGAAATTTATTCACACTGTTTGTACAAATTGAATATGTACTTTAAAACAGTGCCATTCGTTGACTGTTTCACCTGTGAGCCACTACAATACAGCATTGAAATTTTTATTATTATTTGAAGGCTTCCTCCATGGTTTTACCTGATAAGTTTATATTCTCGATGAGTCGAGTATCTAAGGTTGTGCCACCAAAACGCACTATCTTAAAAGATATTTCGTTGCATTTTTTCCCAGGCGCAAAAATTGGTGTACTAGGTTTAAATGGGTCTGGTAAATCATCATTATTACGCATTATGGCGGGCGTTGATGAAGAGTTTGAAGGTGAAGCTCGCCCTCAACCAGGCACTAAAATTGGTTACTTACCGCAAGAGCCGGTGTTGGACGAAAGTAAAACAGTTCGTGAAATTGTTGAAGAAGCTGTAGGTGAAGTAAAACATGCCCTTAATCGTCTTGACGAAGTGTATAACGAATACGCAATGGAAGGCGCAGACTTTGACGCACTGGCTAAAGAGCAAGGTGAATTAGAAGCGGTTATTCAAGCGCACGATGGCCATAATATCGATAACGTTTTAGAGCGTGCTGCCGATGCTCTGCGTTTACCTGAATGGGATGCTAAAATTGAGCACCTGTCGGGTGGTGAGCGTCGTCGTGTTGCTATTTGTCGTTTGTTACTTGAAAAACCAGACATGCTTATTCTCGATGAGCCAACTAACCACTTAGACGCTGAGTCGGTTGCTTGGTTAGAGCGCTTCTTACATGATTACGAAGGCACTGTTGTGGCAGTAACGCATGACCGTTACTTCCTTGATAATGTAGCAGGTTGGATTTTAGAGCTTGACCGTGGTGAAGGTATTCCGTGGGAAGGTAATTACTCTTCTTGGCTTGAGCAAAAAGATGCCCGCTTACAGCAAGAGCAAAAATCTGAAAAAGCACGTCAAAAATCAATTGCACAAGAACTTGAATGGGTTCGTTCAAATCCTAAAGGTCGTCAAGCTAAGTCAAAAGCACGTATGGCACAGTTTAGCGAGCTACAGCAGTCTGATTACCAAAAACGTAACGAAACCAACGAATTGTTTATTCCACCAGGCCCACGTTTGGGTGACCAAGTATTAGAAGTAACCAACTTACGTAAAAGCTTTGGCGATCGCGTTTTAATTGATGACTTAAGCTTTAGCATGCCTAAGGGCGCTATTGTAGGGATTATTGGTGCCAATGGTGCAGGTAAATCAACCCTATTCAAAATGCTAAGCGGTGAAGAACAGCCAGATAGCGGTAACATCAGTATTGGTGAAACAGTAGAACTGGCAACTGTTGATCAGTTCCGTGGCAACATGGACGAAAGCAAAACGGTATTCCAAGAAATCTCTGATGGTCAAGACGTTTTAAAAATTGGTAACTTTGAATTTCAAAGCCGCGCTTACGTTAGTCGCTTTAACTTTAAAGGTAACGATCAGCAAAAGTTTGTTAAAGACCTGTCAGGTGGTGAGCGCAACCGTTTACACCTCGCTAAGTTATTAAAAGCGGGCGGCAACGTGGTACTTCTGGATGAGCCAACCAATGACCTTGACGTTGAAACACTTCGTGCCCTTGAGAATGCTATTTTAGAGTTCCCAGGATGTGTAATGTGTATCTCGCATGACCGTTGGTTCCTTGACCGTATTGCAACACACATTTTAGATTACCGCGACGAAGGCCAAATTAACTTCTTTGATGGTAACTATACTGAATACGAAGAGTGGCTTAAAAAGACCCTTGGCGCAGAAGCTGCACAACCTAAGCGAATCAAGTACAAAAAAATTGGTTAACAGCCATAGTTAATAAGTTAAAAGCCCTGTATTAAATGCGGGGCTTTTTTATGCAGATATTATTTATAGCTGCAGTAAATTGGCGTGTTGAGCATTACCAACTATGCTTATTATAAATAACAACTTTATAAGATTATTATGCAAAACCGTCGGCAATTTTCTCGTATTATGTTCTCTACAGCAGCGCAATTAGACACGCCTAACAACCAGTATGCATGCACCCTATTGGATGTGTCTTTACATGGTGCACTCATTTCTAAAAGTGATGCCTTTACAGGCAACAAAAATGACGAGGCACTCTTGCGTTTTACCTTGCCACAAAGCGATATTGAAATAAAAATGCCGGTGGTTATTCGTCATATAGAAGAAAATCACATTGGTCTTAAATGCAATAATATTGATATAGACAGTATCACGCATTTAAAACGCTTGGTTGAGCTAAATCTTGCCGATGAGGCATTATTACACCGCGAGCTTGAAACGCTTATTTACAAAACAGAATAGACGCACTGCGTGAAGTTGATTACCATAACCTAAAATAATTAAACGATGCAGTTATGAGTTTAAATCCTAATTTACCTTTAGTTTATCATCCTAATTACTCGTTTAGTTTTGATCCCAAACACCGCTTTGTAATGAGTAAATTTGCGCAACTACACCAATATGTTAAAACACTTGGACTTGCTGGCAGTAATATTATAGAGCCACCACATGGCAGTGTAGAGGATTTAGAAATAGTGCACTGTGAAAACTATATTCACGATTTATGGCATAACCGCCTAAATGAAAAAGCCATGCGCCGTATTGGCCTACCTTGGTCACAAGCATTAATGAACCGCACATTCACTGCTCCATTAGGTACACTGCAGACCGCGCGCTTAGCGCTTAAACATGGCCTTGCGTGTCATTTAGCGGGCGGCACTCACCATGCTCATAATGATTTTGGCTCAGGCTTTTGCATGGTGAACGATTTAGCTTTTACCGCACAAACGTTAATTCAAAATCGTGAAGTAACCAACGTACTGATTTTTGACTTAGATGTTCATCAAGGTGATGGCACCGCAGCCATGCTTGCTCATCAACCTTATGCGTTTACCTGCTCAATACACTGTGAAAAAAACTTTCCGTTTAGAAAATCACCTAGCGATTTAGATATTGGTTTAGCCAATAATATGCAAGACGCTGAATATTTAAGTATTGTAGACGATACCCTGCAATTTTTACTCAACGAGCTTAACCCGGATCTGGTTTTATATGATGCTGGGGTTGATATTTGGCAAGAAGATGGCTTAGGCAAACTGGATATTAGTTGGCAAGGGATAGCAAAGCGCGACCACTTAGTGCTTAAGCGTTGCCTAGCAAATAACACCCCTGTTGCTACTGTGATTGGTGGAGGCTATGACAGGGATCATCAGCGCCTAGCAAAACGTCATGGCATTGTTATAGAACAAGCAGCCAGTTTTTAAATAAAAATAAATAGATTGAGGTTATTATGCGATTTTTCACTTTTATATTGTTATTTTTTAGTTGCATTATGCCGGTAAAAGCTCAAGAACCTCCCGAGCTTCCACCTTTAAACCCTGAATATGAGGCAGAGCATGCTATGGTATTGGTTAATAGTGGCTCAAGTGTGTACGCCATTAATATTCCAAGCTTTGAACTTCCTTATAATATGCACGTTATGTACAAGGTGGATGTATCGGATATTCCGTTTTTAGATTTAGTACGTGATGCTGAGTTAGTTACAGTAAAGCCAAAACCGTTTAATATTCAGCGTTTGATGCGAGGTGAAGAGCTTGCCATTACTGCAGATGTTTACCTTGGTGATTATAAGCAAGGTGGCAGTTTAGTTTACAGTGACAAACGAATAGAACTTAGCGAGCAGTTGTTTACTCGTGAACTCACCGATTTAACCAAAGCCTCAAAATGGCAGCAATACGATATGGTTACGCTAAAAAATAACGAGCGTATTTATATTCACCAAATAACTCAGCCACCAAGCTATCATCATATTATGTTTGTTGATTTAAGTGGCGCCTGTTTACAAAAGTTTCGCACCTCAACTGAAGTGCCCTCTGCTGGTGAGCTCAATTATAAATTTATAAATTGTGGCACATTGAAACCGATGTATTACGATGCAGAAAAGTTGAAATAAGTAGAAAAAAGGCTCCTTGCAATGCTCAGAGCCTTTGGTTAACTTTGGGAATTAACTCGGTTGTACTAATCTAGAATGATCAGTTTAGCGCCACTAGTTGTGGCGCAATTGCTTGATAATCCACCGCCATGGCAATACTCAGAGCGGTAATATTAATAATTGAAAACGCAAACACTTGGCGTGCCCAACGGGTGGTGTCTATGTTGTAGCGATATCCTCTAAGTGCCATTAATAACCACCAAAAACTGGTGATACAGGCAACGGCCATAAAGGCGGCACCGGTATAACCACTAATTGGCAATAGCATCACCACTAACGCATATACCGCAATATAAAGCACAATATGCCGCTTAGCTTTGTTAACACCTTGCGCCACCGGCAATACTGGAATATTAGCGGCTTGGTAATCTTTAAAGCGAAAAATAGCAATCGCGTATGAATGCGGCATTTGCCATAAACTAAACATCACCAGCAGTATTAATGCGCCCATATCAAACACACCTGTAACAGCGCAATAGCCAACAACAGGTGGAACGGCGCCTGATAAACTACCAATAAAGGTGCCGTAAACAGAGTTGCGTTTCATGTAGAGGCTGTAAACCCCTACATAAATGACATAGCCAAAGACGGCAAAAAACACCGCCGCTTGAGTGGTAAAGGCGATTAATAAGCCAAAGCCAATTAGCCCTAATAACACGCCGTGGCTTAAAGCGGCTTTTGCAGACATTTCGCCCGTTACAGTCACACGTGAGCGAGTACGCGCCATAGCAACATCAATGTCTCTATCAATAACATTGTTTATGGCACATCCCGATGCGACAACAAGCGATAAACCAACCAAGGTAACCAACATTAACCATGGGTTTATATCACCGCGGGCGGCGAGTAAAAACCCACCGGCAACGCTGATCAAATTTCCCATAATAATACCTGGCTTAGTAACAGCTAAATAACGACGAAACATCTGAAACCTCTAATACATCATCATGGCGTTTGATTCATAAATGATCCAAACAGACAGTCCAACCACCATGACGATGATCAGCGCGCTAAACAAAAAGGTAAAGGTATTCGCTTTGCCTTCATCGGTGGTGAAATTAAGGTGTAAAAAGTATTTTAGATGCACCCAAATTTGCACAATTGCTAAAGTAACGATACTCCAAAGCGTGGTTACTTTTGAAAAATCACCTTCCATCACCATCCAAAATGGAATGGCTGTTAAAATCACTGATAATACAAACCCAATTAGGTATGTTTTAACACTGCCGTGTGATTGATCATGGTACTGGCTTTGCATTTGCTCTAAAGCATGCGTTTCGCTATGGCTCATTACATTGCTCCCATTAAATAAACAACGGTAAATACACAAATCCACACAATATCTAAAAAGTGCCAAAATAAGCTTAAGCAACTTAAGCGCGTGACAGTTTGTTTACCTAAACCGCGCTTGATCACTTCTATCATCATTATGCCCATCCAGATAAGGCCTGCAGTGACATGTAAACCATGCAAACCCACTAATGAGAAAAACGAGGTTAAAAAAGCACTTTGCTGTGGGCCATTGCCATGAACAATTAAATGATGAAATTCATAAATTTCCATGCCAATAAACACCGCGCCTAAACAAAAAGTGATGGCGAGCCAACCAAGCGTCAGCGCCTTTTTTTGCCCTTGAGCGGCAATCATGGCAAAACCAAAGGTGATACTACTTATAAGTAGTGCTGCGGTTTCTATGGCAACAAAATCAAGCTCAAAAATATCTTTGCCCGATACACCACCGGCAGTGTTCATATAAAGCACTGCGTAGGTTGCAAAAAACGAGGCAAATAACAGGCAATCGGTCATTAAATAAAGCCAAAAGCCAAAGATTGTATCGCCTGAGGTATCGTGATGTTCATGCGTATCACTCACGCTATGAGGCTCTAAATTTACATGGCCTTGAGTTGCAGATAACGTACTCATGCGCTTACCTCCTTCGTGTTACTGGCAATATGCGCGCCTTCAATGTGTAATATTTCATCGTTTTGCACGTAGTAATCTACATCACTGGTGTAAGCGCGGTTAATAAACAGCGCAATTGCGCCAATAAAACCAAGCCCAGCTAACCACCAAATATGCCAGATCATGGCAAAACAAAACGCGGTTAAACTTGCAGCAATAAGCACACCTGATGCGGTATTTTTAGGCATATGGATTGGGCTATAGCTAGTTTGACCTTGATAAGCCTGGCCTTTTTCTTTCATATCGGTCCATGCATCAATATCATCAACATGTGGAATAGTCGCAAAGTTATAGAACTGCGGCGGTGATGACGTTGACCACTCAAGAGTATGACCATTCCAAGGATCGCCGGTAGTATCATCAAGCGCTTCGCGGTTTTTAAAGCTCACATAAAGCTGAATAACTTGGCAAATAATACCGAACATAATAATCACGGCACCCACTGCAGCTATATATAGCCAGATATTCCAATCAGGATTATTAGAGTGATTTAAGCGACGAGTCATGCCTAAAAAGCCAAGTACGTACAATGGCATAAAGGCAACAAAGAAACCGATTAACCAACACCAGAAAGACGCCTTACCCCAACGCTCATCAAGTTTAAAGCCCATTGCTTTGGGGAACCAAAAAGCAAAGCCCGCTAAGTAGCCAAATACTGCACCACCAATAATGGTGTTATGAAAATGAGCGATTAAAAATAAGCTGTTGTGCAATACATAATCGGCACCAGGGATGGCTAATAACACCCCTGTCATACCACCAACACTGAAAGTAACCATAAATCCAAGTGTCCACAGTACAGGCACGGTTATGCGCAAGCGACCACGATAAATAGTAAACAACCAACTAAATAGTTTAACCCCTGTAGGCACAGCTATGACCATGGTCATCACTCCAAAGAAGGCATTAACATTAGCACTTGAGCCCATAGTGAAGAAATGATGTAACCAAACTATAAAGCCAAGAATAGAAATGGCACCACTGGCATACACCATCGATTTATAACCAAATAAACGTTTACCAGTGAAGGTCGACACTATTTCAGAGAAGATACCAAATGCCGGTAATACTAATATGTATACCTCTGGATGACCCCATGCCCAGAATAGGTTGATATACATCATGGCGTTACCGCCAGCTTCATTGGTAAAGAAGTGAAAGTCTAAATAACGGTCTAGCGTTAACATAGCGAGCACGGCAGTTAAAATAGGAAATGATGCTGCAATTAAGATATTTGCCCAGGTACATGTCCACGTAAAAATTGGCATTTTCATCAGTGTCATACCAGGGGCACGCATTTTAAACACAGTCACTAAAAAGTTTACGGCGGTTAATAGCGTACCGAGCCCCGATATTTGTAGGGCCCAAATATAATAATCGACCCCCACCCCAGGGCTAAAGGTCAACTCCGACAACGGCGGATAAGCCACCCAGCCTGTTTTAGCAAACTCACCAAATATAAGTGATAAATTTATTAAAATGGCGCCACTAGCAGTAAACCAAAAACTTAAATTGTTTAAAAATGGAAAAGCCACATCGCGGGCACCAATTTGCAGTGGTACAACAATATTCATTAAACCAATCATAAATGGCATCGCCATAAAGATGATCATAATAACGCCATGAGCGGTGAATATTTGGTCGTAATGTTCTGGCGGCAAGTAACCTGGCGCACCACTGGTAGCAAGCGCTAACTGCGCACGCATCATAATGGCATCAGAAAAACCACGAAACAGCATAATTAACGCTAATAAAATGTACATCACGCCTAAGCGTTTATGATCAACCGAGGTGATCCAGTCACGCCAAAGCACACCCCATTTTTTATATTTTGTTATTAACCCAGCTATAATAAGCCCGACAACAGCAATCACCGCCATGGTAACCATAATAATGGGCTCATGAAACGGAATCGCATCTATAGTAAGTTTACCTAAAAACGACATTATTATTCCTCGCCTTGGCTGTGTGATAATGGCATTGAGTGATGATTCATGTCAGCGTGCTTATTGCTCATCTGCTGATGTTTACTCATTACATGATGGTGTTTATTCATATCACCATGTGCCTGCATGTATTTCATCACTATGGTATGAAATAAACCGTCATCAACCTTGCCATAATAAGCAACTGGGTTGTTTTCGCTCGCTTTTGCAAGTTCTACATAATTAGCATGAGTAAGATTATTAGCGTTAGTTTTTACCTGTTCAACCCACTGGTTGAAGTCAGCTTTTGTTGGCGTTGCGATGGCATTAAATTTCATACCAGTAAAACCCGCGCCGCTGTAATTAGCCGAAAAGCCTTTAAACGTGCCAGGCTCATTGGCAATTAAATGCAGCTTAGTTTCCATGCCCGCCATTGAGTAAATTTGACTACCTAACTGAGGAATAAAAAACGAATTCATGGTACTTTCTGACGTGATTTTGTATTCAACCGGAACATTAGCAGGAAATACTAATTCGTTGACCGTGGCAATACCTTGCTCAGGATAAATAAATAACCATTTCCAATTAAGTGACACCACTTCAACGCTAAGATGTTCACCTTTGCCCTCTATCGGTTTATAAGGGTCAAGCTCTTGAGTTGACTGCCAGGTGATCACACCTAAAATAACAACAATAACAATAGGAACCGCCCATACAACAGCCTCAATCTTATTAGAGTGAGCCCATTTTGGTGCGTAAATTTCATGGTCTTGTGTGTCTCTGTATTTCCAAGCAAAATATAAAGTCATCACAATAACGGGGATCACAACTAACAACATAAGCACAGTGGCGATGATGATCAGATTTTTCTCATCAATACCTATCTGCCCTTTTGGGTCGAGTACCCCGCCATTACAGCCTGATAAAATCAGTGCCATACTAGCTAAAGCAATATTAAAAAGGTTACGAATTAACAAGGGACTATCCTAAAACCTAGAGAGTTTTTATTAGCTGCCAAAAATATTTAGCAACGATATTTGATAAAAACCCAAGTTAATTAAGATTGAATTACAATAATGCAGAGCGAATGCAAGCATGAAGTATTGACCACTGGCTTAATAAAACTACCTAGCAGAACCAACCCAGCTTTTTTAAACACATTAATATAACGCAATAAAAATTAACTTGGGTGAGGTGTGGTTGGCTGAGAGTGTGTAAAAACACTAAGCTACAATGAAAGTAATCGTTATTTACAGCAAGAATAAATAATTAGATACCACAGGTGTAACCTATACCCATAAAATTAATGAGTAAACAGACAACCTGTAAAGCTAGGTGGAGCACGACAACCATGTGCAGCTTGCACGGGTTGTTCAGCTTTAGCCTCGCTAAAAGCAAAGGCTGCTTTACGGAGGATTATTCCAGCACGACGCGCTGGAAACATGTGGAACAAGAGCCAACTAAGGCCAATAAGTAACTGACACGATAAGATAGGATGAGCTAAAAATTGAGTAATAGTCAGTAATAATGGCTCTACAAATAAACCATCACTGACCAATGCTTCGAGCCGAAAGGCATCCTCAATGGCGCCACTAAGCAACATAACGGCATTAAAAGCTAATAATGTTATCGCCACACTCACGCCCTTCTTCGCTTTATTAAAGCGCCCATGCAACACCGACTTACCTAAAGTAAGCAAAGCGCTGGTATGAAACAAAGACAATGAGTTCAAAGACATTAACCTATTAAAATGACTAATAACAAATTAGGTATACACCGTGGCAACAAAGAAACAGTTGCAGCCGTAAAGCCTTATACAGTGACATGTAATACAATCTCAACGCATTAGCACTATTTTGCTAAGCTAGTTTTGATCCGCATCAATAGAACTTTCAAAACTTACTGAAAGTTCGTGCGTGAGTATAACAAAGTGAATTTTCTGTTCAAGATAAAAACACAATTATTTTTGACTTCTAATTTTTATTACATTTATGCTGCTATATCGAGTAGGGTGAGGCTTTTGCCTCATCCCTCTCACAGAACCGTACGTACGGACCTCGTATACGGCTCCTGTATTCTTCTATCCCTTCGGCTTATTTACTAAACGCCGATTGAGCAAGCCATCCTGTACTTACTTTTTCCATTGAATATAAACCTAGCTCTTCAAACCATTGGTTTGGCATTGCTACACTCGATAATGGACTTAGGGAGTTTCGCCATGAGTTCATTTTTATAAACTTAAATGGCGGCTTTTTCCCTAATTGTTTTAGTCGTTTATGCAATCTCGCTGGATTTTTCCACAACCTTAACTGAATGGCCCTTAATCGGCGTCTTAACCACCCCGCCAGCTGAGTTAATGCTCGTTTACAATTGGCTATACTGAAATAATTTACAAAACCACGCACCACTGGGTTTAGTCTTTTTATTATTTCAACTAAGTTCATGCCGCTATTTCGTTTTGTTAATCGTTTAACTTTTTGTTTGAAGCCTTTGAGTTTTGACCCTTGGATCCGTGTCCAATTACATCCTATCTCCACTCCCAAAAATTTTACCCCTTCACTGCTATGCGCTATGTGGGTTTTCTTTTGGTTGACTGTTAACTTCAAGTCTTTCTCCAGTATCTGAGTTGCTACAGTGAGTGCATGTTTCGCTGCTTTTTCTGTGCAGCATAAGATCAAAATGTCGTCGGCGTACCTCACTATTCTGTGATTTCGCTTTTTCATTTCTTGATCGAACGCATCTAGGTAGATATTCGCCAACAATGGACTGATAACCCCTCCTTGTGGACTCCCTACCTCACTCGCTTCCCAGTGATTGCCTATCATTACCCCACTTTTTAAAAACTGATTGAGCAGCTTTAAAATGCTACCGTCTGTCACTTTGCGTTTGACGCTGCTAATAATTAAATCGTGATCTAACAGGTCAAAGCACTTCGACAGATCCATATCAACCACCCACTCACGCTGATATTTACGAATAAATACCGTGGCTTTGCTGATGGCATCATGGCAGCTTCGTTTCGGCCTGTACCCATAACTTGATGGGTGAAAGTCGATGTCGAAGATCGGTTGGAGAATGTTCAATAGCGCTTGTTGTACTATGCGATCGCGAACTGTTGGAATGCCCAGCAATCTCACGCCGCCATCGTCTTTCGGTATTTCTATCCGTTTGACCGGCTGCGCGCGATACTGCTTGCTTTGCAGTTCTCGTTGCAGTTGTTTCAAGTTTTCTTCTAAATTCAAGGCGAACGCGGCTATGGACTGCCCATCTATTCCGGCGGCTCCTTTTGCTGCTTTCACTTTTTTGAATCCCTTGTACAGGTTATTAATATCTAATAATTGCCCATACAAGCTGTAGTAAACTGTCATCAATTGCCTTTGCTTGCGGTATGTCTGTCGTTTCACATTGATGTATAGTGGTGTCCTTCATGATGACATTAGGTGTGCTAGCCCAGTGGCAATCTGCCTAAGTGGTCAATCATTACTCCCGTGCTCGGCCTTTAATTCTCAGCGTCCACATTCCTGCTTAGCCGTCATCTCTTGCCTATTTCCGTCGAAATACATGTGAGCCTATACGTCGATATTCCTGATTTTCATACTCTTAAAGAATACTTCCCCCCTTCGCAATCAATTAAAACTTTTGATTTAAATTGACCCTATCAGACACGCTGCTGATAGTCGGCTTGGTTTTGCCCTCCACACCATTACTGGCTTTCATCGGCCTAGCCTTACTCACTACTACGGGTTCATCTGCCACCTCACACCGACGTTAAACCTTGGGTTTCCCCTTGAGTTTAGGCCACTTATTTACACTAAGTTTAGATGCCAGGCTTCCCCAGTTACTGTGCTGGCTCCCTGTTAACAATCCCACCCTCAAACACAGTATAGGTCTGACTGAGTATCGGGCTTTGCGCTATTTTGCACGCTTACCCACCTACACTGCCGAAACAGGTTCACTTGCGTTGTGTACTGTTAACTTCCTATCGCTTCCTTCAGACCCTGCCGTTGGCCAGCAACGCCCTTACGATTCGGATTATCTTCCCCTCAGTCGGGGTGATTCAGATTTCTTTCAACCTGACGGGTTTGCCAGCTTCGCTGGGCAAACAAAAAAACCTCTCGCAGTTATCTACGAGAGGTTTTTTTGCTTAAATAGGCAATCCTATTTAAAGAATTTGGTTTTCTTTCCATACTTGCTCTTTGGCCAGACGCTTTTTGCGTTTATCGCATGGATCATCACAATCGCAGGCCTTATCAATACCTACAGAGCCTAAGCCGCCGCAGCTACTCGCCATCGATTTTCTTTGTACTATCATGCCTATCGCCATCGCAGCGACAATTAAAATAAGTAAGCCAAAGGTTAGAAAAAAAAGTGACATTGCTTAGCCCCTATTGTTCAGCAATAAAATGAGCCCAAATATCATATCTGAGCTTTTTACATTATATACCCTGATGATAAGGATATAAACCTAAAGACTATAAATAAGGCTTAAACGCAGGGCTTGAATAGGTCACTAACCCCTGTGCCGATTTAGCAATTAAATACACGGGTAAATCGTATTGCTCTGCATACTGTTGTGCTTTTTCCATACCCATTACCGTCAGTGCCGTTGCTAACCCATCAGCAGTCATTGCACTAGGGTGTAAAACCGTAACAGACACTAAGTCGTGCTTAATGGGCATCCCGGTCATCGGATCAATAAGATGCGTATAAGTTTCACCATCCATAACATACGATATTCTATAATCACCTGAGGTGGCAATACCATTATTACCCGGTGTTAGTACTCGGTGAACTTTTCGCTCGCCCGGATTTGCATCTGGTTGTTCAATCGCTATGCGCCATGCTTGATTGTCCGGTTTTGTACCGGCAATACGCAGCTCTCCACCAATTTCAACCATGTAATCTAGTATGCCTTTACTTTGTAGAAGCTCTGCCACTTTATCAACACCATAGCCTTTTGCAGTTGCCGAAAACGACAGCTCCAAATCAGCCACGGTTTTAGCCAGGCCTTGCTCGTTAAGCACTAGTTTATCAGAACCAATATTACTAACCATGTGGGCTAGCACTTCATCAGTTGGGCGCTTAGTTGGCTTTTTGTCCGGACCAAATCCCCATAAATCAATCAAAGGCCCCATAGTCACATCCAGTGTTTGGGTTGAGTCGCCAATACGCATAGACTCAGCAATAACCGCTCTGAAATCATCACTGATTGGCATCACTTGATTAGCACCTAAACGATTAAACGTGTTTATTTCTGAATCTTCAATATAGGTCGACATAGACTGGTTAATATCAACTAAAACGGCATCAATTTCTCTGTGTAGTGCTTTAGGATCAACCTGCTCTGCGTAAAATTTGATATTGTAGGTTGTGCCCATCGTTTTACCTTTAAGGTAAATCTCTTCGCTGTGTTTTGAGTTACCACACCCTGTAATAATAAATGTAGATATAATTAAAAATAAGGCGACTAGGCCTTTAACGGTAGTGAATCGGTTCATACTAACTTACCTATGAAGATTAAATAAAGTACCAACTAAAACAAAAGAAAATCTTACTCAGTCTAATTGATATTAAAAAGCCCCATAACACTAAGTGCTATGAGGCTGGTATTTTAACTAAATTTAATTGGTTTGGATATTAGCCACCAAAATCATCTAATAAAATATTTTCTTCTTCTACACCTAAATCTTTAAGCATAGTGATAACTGCCGCATTCATCATTGGAGGTCCACACATGTAAAACTCACAATCTTCAGGCGCTTCATGGTCTTTAAGGTAGTTCTCAAATAACACATTATGGATAAAGCCAGTATAGCCTTCCCAGTTATCTTCTGGTTGCGGATCTGAAAGCGCTGTATGCCAAACAAAGTTGTCATTTTCTGCAGCTAAACCATCAAAATCTTCAACATAAAACATTTCGCGCTTAGAACGTGCACCATACCAAAAACTAATTTTACGCTTAGAGTTTAAACGCTTAAGTTGGTCAAAGATATGTGAACGCATGGGTGCCATACCTGCACCACCACCTACAAAGATCATCTCTGCGTCAGTATCTTTGGCAAAGAACTCACCAAATGGACCAGAAATTGTCACCTTATCGCCTTCTTTAAGTGACCAAATGTACGATGACATTATACCACATGGAAGACTTAAGTTATTTGGCGGCGGCGTAGCGATACGCACGTTAAGCATAATAATGCCTTCTTCTTCTGGGTAGTTAGCCATTGAGTAAGCACGAATTGTTTCTTCGTCTACTTTTGACTCCAGTTTAAAGAAACCAAAATGGTTCCAGTCACCACGATACTCTTCAGGAATATCAAAATCAGCGTATTTAATATGATGAGCTGGCGCTTCAATTTGGATGTAACCACCCGCACGAAAAGGCACTGACTCACCATCAGGAATTTGTAGCTTAAGTTCTTTAATGAAGGTTGCTTTGTTATCGTTAGAGATAACTTCACAATCCCATTTTTTAACACCAAAAATTGACTCTTCAAGTTCAATTTCCATGTCACCTTTAACGTTTACCTGACACGCTAAGCGACAACCCTCACGGGCCTCGCCTTTAGTAATATGATCAAGCTCAGTTGGCAGAATATCACCACCACCTTCTTTTATGTGGACACGACACTGACCACAAGAGCCACCGCCACCACATGCAGAAGATACGAAGATACCCGACTCAGATAGCGCACCTAATAACTTACTACCTGCAGATGTTTTAATGGCTTTGTCTGGATCGCCATTAACACCAATGATGATATCACCACTTGCAACTAACTGAGATTTAGCACCAATGATGATTAAAACTAGTATTACAACGATAGCGATAAACACACCAACGCCTAAGAAAATATCCATGATTGCCCTCGCTATTATTACAGTGAAATACCAGAAAATGACATAAAGCCAAGACCCATCAAGCCAACAGTGATAAAGGTAATACCTAAACCACGTAAACCATCTGGCACGTCTGAGTATTTCATTTTCTCACGAATACCTGCAAGTAATGTAATTGCAAGCGCCCAACCAACTCCAGAACCTAAACCATAAACAACTGACTCGCCGAAGTTATAGTTTCGCTCAACCATGAAAGATACCGCACCAAAAATCGCACAGTTCACTGTGATTAGTGGCAAGAAAATACCTAATGCGTTGTAAAGTGGTGGAAAGAACTTATCTAATGTCATCTCAAGAATTTGCACCAGTGCTGCAATAACACCAATAAAAGTCAAGAAACGTAAAAAGCTAAGGTCAGCTTCAGGGTAGCCAAGCCACTCAAGTGAACCTGGTGCTAACACAGCATGATAAACTAAGTTATTAACAGGTACCGAAATACCTAAAACAACAATAACTGCTACCCCTAGGCCCATTGAAGTAGTTACTTTTTTAGACACAGCTAAAAATGTACACATACCTAGAAAGAATGCTAATGCTAGGTTTTCAATGAAAACAGCTTTTACAAATAAACTAATATAATGTTCCACTTATTGCCCCTTACGCTTTAGCTTCTACTTGGTCTTTTTTGAAAGTACGTAGTACCCAAATAAATAAACCAATGATAAAGAATGCACTTGGCGGTAATATTAGTAAGCCCATAGGCTGATACCAACCACCATCTTGTACAAGTGGGATAATGCTCACGTCAAATAGTGTGCCTTTACCAAACAACTCACGAATAAAGCCAACAGTAAGTAGCACAACAGAATAACCTAAACCATTACCAATACCATCAAGGAATGACATTATTGGTGGTGATTTCATTGCATACGCTTCAGCACGACCCATTACAATACAGTTAGTAATGATAAGGCCAACAAATACCGACAGCTCTTTTGCCGTAGCGTAAGAAAATGCTTGTAGCACTTGGTCAACCACGATTACTAGTGATGCAATAATCGTCATCTGTACAATAATACGCACTGATGATGGGATATGGTTACGAATTGTTGATATAAAAAAGCTCGAAAAACCAGTTACCAAAGTCAATGCAATTGACATAATTAATGCATTTTTTAAGCTAGACGTTACCGCTAAGGCAGAACAAATACCGAGTACTTGCAATGCAATTGGGTTGTTAGCAAAAACAGGACCAAACAAGACCCCTTTCATTTCTTTAGTATCAGCCATTGTTCAATGCTCCTTTACGAACTTTAGCAAGGAAAGGGCCAAAGCCGTTTTCGCCAGTCCAAAAATCAACTGCATGATCAACACCGTTAGACGTTAATGTAGCACCTGAAAGACCATCTATTTTGTGCTCATCACCCTCAGTATTACCTTTTACTAATTGAATTGGTAACTCTTTACCTTCCCATTTAGCAGTCCACTGTGGGTTTTGAATTTCTCCACCAAGGCCAGGTGTTTCGTTATGTTTGTAGAAAATAATGTCTTTAATAGTCTCACCATCGCTTTCAAGCGAAAGAAAACCATACATTAAACCCCATAATCCATAACCCTGAATTGGAAGAATAATAGCATCAATAGAGCCATCTTCTTTTTTAGAGATGTACACAGGCGCACGTTTAGTAATGCGTTGAATACCCGCGATGTCTTTAATACCATTTTCTTTAAGTGACATGCTTAAGTCTGCATCGTATTTACTTTTTTCAAAGTCAAAGTCTTCTACAGGTTCAGCAAAGTCACCACTTTGCATATCAACAAAACGTGTTTCTATTTTGGCTGCAAACAATTCTGATACATTATCAGCTTTACTGATACCTGCTGCCGCTAAAATATTACTTTGAATATCTTTTGCCTTGTTTGCTTTTTGTAGCGGACGAAGCTGCACGGAAGCAAACGAAACAATAATTGCACACACTAAACAAAGCGAGACGACAACAGCTAATGTTTTACTAATTGATTCATTTTTACTAGACATTACGTGCCAACCTCCGCTTGATATTAGCCTGTACTACAAAGTGATCAAATAATGGCGCAAACAAATTAGCAAATAAGATTGCTAGCATGATGCCTTCAGGGTATGCAGGGTTAACAACACGGATCATGATAACCATAAAGCCAATAAGCGCACCGTATGCTAATTTACCTTTGTTAGTAAATGCTGCCGATACAGGGTCAGTTGCCATAAAAAACATACCGAATGCAAAACCACCTAACACCATGTGCCAGTACCAAGGCATAGCAAACATTGCATTAGTTTCTGAACCAATTGTATTTAATAACGATGACGTTACAACCATACCTAGGAATACACCTAATACAATACGCCAAGACGCAATGCGAACATAAACTAGGAATAAGCCACCAATTAATATAGCAAGTGTCGACGTTTCACCCATAGAACCTTGGATGAATCCGTAAAACGCATTCCACCATAGTTCAATGTCAGTAGCATAGTTTAGTGTGCCAGCAAACGCCTGACCGAGCATAGTTGCACCAGAGAACGAATCGACGGCAGTCCATACTGTGTCACCTGAAATTTGCGCAGGGTATGCAAAGAATAAAAATGCACGACCAGCAAGTGCAGGGTTTAAGAAGTTACGCCCTGTACCACCAAATATTTCTTTTGCGATAACCACACCAAAAGTAATACCTAGCGCAACTTGCCATAAAGGAATTGTTGCAGGCAAAATTAACGCAAACAGCACCGACGTTACAAAAAAGCCTTCATTGATTTCGTGCTTTCGCACAGAAGCAAATATCACTTCCCAGAAACCACCAACTATAAAAGTAGTCGCGTATATAGGCACAAAGAAACATGCGCCATAAAACATTTTAGCGCCCCAGCCTGCATCAACGGTTAGTTCACCACCTAATAACTGGAATAAGCCAACTTGCCAAATATTAGCAAGTTCAAAACCATTACCAAGTGCAATTGCAGCTTGATGGCCAATATTAAACATACCAAAAAACATGGCAGGAAACGTCGCCATCCACACTAAAATCATCATACGTTTTAGGTCGATGTTATCACGAACGTGAGTAGAACCTTTATTTACGTGACCTGGCGTATAAAAAATAGTCGCGGCTGCTTCATACAGCGCATAGAATTTTTCATGCTTACCACCGGGTTCAAAATGTGGTTCGATATCTTCTAAAAAAGTTTTTAAGCCCATTTTAGCCTTCCTTCTCGATCGTAGTTAAGCAATCGCGTAGGGCTGCGCCATACTCGTATTTGCCAGGACAAACGAAGGTGCATAACGCTAAATCTTCTTCATCAAGTTCAAGCGCACCTAATGAAATTGCACTGTCTAAATCGCGAGAGAGTAAATCGCGCAATAAAGGGGTTGGCAAAATATCAAGTGGTACTACACGCTCATAGCTACCAAGTGGAACCATGGCACGTTTTGAACCCCCTGTTGACGTTGTCATTTTAAATAAACGACTCGGCGCAAGGTGAGATATAAAAGTACGCGTAACAGAAAACTTATCACTACCTGGAGCTATCCAGCCAAACAGTTCTTTTTCGCGACCTTCAAGTAAAACCGATACTTGAACATGGTAACGACCTAAGAAGGCATGAACACCAAAAGAGGTAGCGCCTGCAAGTACAGAACCAGAGATAACACGGTTATCACCGTCTTCTAATTCACCTGCAACTAAGTCATCTAATGAAGCACCTAACTGTGTTTTCACTAAACGAGGATTCTTAACTCGAGGACCTGCAAGCGAAATCACACGATCGGTATAAATTTCACCGCTAAGGAAAAGGTGACCATAGGCAATTACGTCTTGGTAACCAATATGCCAAACTTGCTTACTAGCAGATACTGGGTCAAGGTGATGGATATGAGTGCCAACAAGGCCAGCTGGATGCACGCCACCAAACTCATGAACTTCGACTTGAGCAATAGGTGAACTAGGCACTTGACTGCTCGCTTGTTTACAAACAAATACTTTGCCATCGGTTAAACGTGACACAACCGCCAAACCTGCTTCAAACGCTTTTGCATTTTCGGCAATTACCACAGCAGGATCTGCTGCAAGAGGGTTGGTATCAATAGCTGTGACAAAAATAGAGCTAGGATTTGCATCCAATGCCGCCACTTTACTAAAAGGACGAGCACGAAGCGCTGTCCATTGGCCCGATTGCACGAGTACTTCTTTAACTTTTTCACGTTCTAAGCTGCTAAGCTCAGTTTCCGAGAAAGCATCAAAGGTGATCTGCTCACTGCCGTTTACTTCAATAACAACAGACTGCAGCACACGTTTAGCACCGCGATTAATTTCTTTTACTGTACCAGACGCTGGCGCAGTAAAAAGTACGCCTGGATTCTTTTTGTCTTCAAAAAGTACCTGGCCTTTCTTTACTTGGTCATCCACACGAACATGCATGGTTGGACGCATACCGATAAACTCTTCACCTAGCAAAGCTACACGTTTGACGGTTGAACCATCATGAATAACTTGCTGAGGTGCGCCCTCTATGGGTAAATCCAGACCTTTTTTTATATTGATCATACGCACTTGCACTACATTAATGGAAAGAAACTGAAAATTGTATTAACTACGAAACTACTTTGGTATTCATCGCTCTTAAGTAACACTCTTTGAGCACCAAACGTGCAACGCGTTAAAACCCCTAAAATATTACTGTTATTTTAACATTATTGTGCACGACTATGCGAGTGTATTTATAAAATTAGTACGACAGAAGCGGTTATTTAGTTCAATAACTAAAAATAAGTAAAAAGCAAGCTAGACCAAAGTGGCAATTGTTTTAAAGTAATAAAAAAGCCGCTTAATGCGACCTTTTTATCAACCTCTGTTTATCAATCAATCATATTTGCAATGGTTGCAACGGGGTTTACATCTTGATCATAGTCTACCGATTCAATACCAAAACCAAATAGGCGTAAAAACTCGTTGTGATAGCCGGTATAATCGGTTAATTCATCAATTGAGTCAGTGTCTACATTGTCCCAAATTGCTTGTACACGTGCTTGAACATTATCTTCTAGTTCTTTGTAGTTTTGAAATAAATGCCCCCCCTCGTCAAAACGCGGAGAATCGCCGTATAAGTTTTCACGAAAGAGTGCATGAATTTGCTCAATGGTGCCCTCATACGTGCCATCGGCTTTCATCACTTTAAATAACGCAGAAATATAAAGCGGCATAATAGGAATTGCCGAGCTTGCTTGAGTTACAACCGCATTAAGCGATGAAACATAGGCTTCACCGTTTAAATCTTGAGTAGCCGCTTTAATTGCAGCAGTTGCGCGGTCTAAATCTTCTTTGGCTTTCCCTATGGTTGCATGCCCGTAAATTGGCCACGTTAGCTCTTTGCCAATGTAAGTGTAAGCCGTGGTTTTAAAGTTATCTGCTAGTACATCAGCCTCTTTAAGCGCATTAATCCACATTTCCCAATCTTCGCCACCCATTACTTTAATGGTGTTGTCGATATCGTCTTGATTTGCCGCTTCAACGGTTACTTCATCGATTTCACGCTTTGACGTATTTAAGTTTTTAGTGGTAACCGCATTACCAATGGGTTTAAGTGTTGAAGAAAATACTTCGCCAGTGTTTGGATCAGTACGACGAGGTGACGCTAAGCTGTAAATAATGCAGTCAACTTTACCTAATTCAGCTTTAATGGTGTCGATTGTTTTTTGTTTAACTTCGTTAGAAAACGCATCACCATTAATGTTTTTAGACCACAAGCCTTCAGCTTCGGCTGCCGCTTGAAACGCCGCTGTATTATACCAACCTGCAGAGCCTGTTTTACGCTCAGTGCCTTCTTTTTCAAAGAACACACCTAACGTTTTAGCGCCACCACCAAATGCAGCAGTAATGCGAGACGCTAGGCCATACCCTGTAGATGCACCAATAACTAATACATTTTTAGGCGTATTTTTTAATGGCCCTTGTTGCTTAACATAATTAATTTGTTCTTGTACATGTTCTGCACAGCCTACTGGGTGTGCATTAGTGCAGATAAATCCGCGAATTTTAGGCTTAATGACCATTGATCATCCTATATCTTTTACAATAAAAATTAGCGCTAGTTTAAAGGCTAAAACAAAAAAAACTGATCTGATCAGTTACTCACATCTCAAACCAACTCACTATTATTCGTTATCCAACTTTTGAGCCGCCCATGCAACTTGGTGATTGCGGTGCTTCGCTGTCGTACTCTGTAAATTCGTCAGGGGTATAAGTATGCATAGCAAGCGCATGAATATGATTTGCCAGCTCATCTTTTAAAATTTCGTTAATTTGACGATGACGCTGTAACAATCGTTTACCAGCAAACTCTTCACTAACCACAATGACTTTAAAGTGTGATTCAGTCCCCGCACTGTGCATATGGCTCTCGTTGATCACATTTAAATGCTTGCACGCAATCGCATCGGCTAACTTGTTACGTATTTGTTCTTGCATTGACATAAAAACCATCCTCAAAGTTCAGTTAGGCAATTACTATAACAACTGCAGCTACAGCATGGCTAATGCTATTTAACTGAAACTATTATTAATATAGCGAAACGTTAAACTTATTCGAGGATGCTTAAGCGTTGTTTGTTTGGGCAGCGCATGTTGGTAATTTTGTTGGCTTTGCCCGCTCATTATCAAACAGCTACCACTTTGTAACTTAATGCTAGTAATGCTGTTACTTACTTTGTGTTTAAGTTTAAATAACCGTTCTGCGCCAAGTGATACACAGGCAATTGTAGGCTCTGGCCCTAGTTCAGCCTCATCATCACTATGCCAACCCATACAATCGTGGCCATCACGATAATAATTGACCAAAATTGAATTAAACGGTTGCTGTAAGTGACTTTCTAAGCGTGTTCGCATCGCAAGCAACACCTCTGGCCAGGGCTCTAAATCGAGTTTATGCCCAGAATAACCGTACTGAAGATTTTCTTCGCTGATAAAACATTGCAGTCTAGGTATTGGTCCGGTTTTGCCAAACACCGTGATGTTTGGCTGTTGCCAATTTAGGTTTTGCTGCAAATAATAAAATAAATCGAGGCTTTTTTGCGCGCTAAGCACTTTACTTTGATAAGAAAAGCCATTTGGTAACAGTTGGGGGTTGGCGTTTGGCGGTTGCATGTTAGAATTTACCTATCATTTGATTACCGATCATTAAACTATTATGACTACGCAAGCTACGCTCGGCGATAACACCTTTACTCTTGAACGCTTTCCTTTGGATCAAAAAAACCGCAGCCTACAAGCGTGGGATTCAGCAGACGAATACCTCATTGATTATGTAAATGAGCATTACCCTGATTGTCGCTCGTTGCTAATTCTAAACGACAGCTTTGGTGCACTTAGCTGTTACTTTAGCAAACAACAATTAACAGTTTGTTCAGTAAACGACTCATATATTAGTCATCAGGCAGCGGCCTACAACTTAACTGAAAACAAAATTGCGACAACTGCGTTTAGCCAGCTCGATAGTTTATCGGCTCTGCCTGAGCAAGTAGACTTAGTGTTGGTAAAAATACCACGCACCTTAGCTTTTTTACAATATCAATTATCTGAATTAAGTGAAGTGCTCGCGCCGGGCACTCCCGTTATTGGCGCGGCAAAAACGAAAGACGTGCACAACTCGACCATAAAAGCGTTTGAAGAGTTTATTGGCGAAACAACAACCAGCTTAGCGGTAAAAAAATCACGCTTAATTATTAGCCAAGCCGCTGGCGGTTATAAAAATGCCGATTTTCCAGTAAGTTGGCCATTAGAAGGCACTGATTTTACAATTAGCAATCATGCCAATGTGTTCTCACGTGATTCACTCGATATTGGTGCACGATTCTTTTTTAATTATTTGCCACAAACAAATAAAGCCAAAAATATTATTGATTTAGGCTGCGGTAATGGCGTGGTTGGTTTAATGACATTAGCGCGCTGCCCAAATGCTCATATTAGCTTTGTGGATGAGTCGTATATGGCGGTAGAATCAGCCCGGTTAAATATTGAGCTCAACATGGAAGACAAATTTGAACAATGTACCTTTATAGAGAATGATTGTTTAACCGACTTTGAACCTCAAAGTGCTGATATTGTATTGTGTAACCCACCCTTTCACCAAGCACAAGCGGTTACCGACCACATAGCGTGGCAAATGTTTAAGCAAGCAAAAGATACATTAAAAGAAGGGGGTGAATTACGTATTATTGGTAACCGCCATCTAGATTATCACGACAAATTAAACCGTATGTTTGGTAACTGTACTTTATTAGGCTCGAACAAGAAGTTTGTGGTACTGAGCGCAACTAAAAATAGTGGAACCTTATAAATGAAACGCTTAAACGCATTATTGAGCTGTTGTGCCTTTGTTGTTTTTTCCGGATGTGCAAGTCAGCCTAATCAACTGATCCTTAACCCTGTTTATAAAAGCGGGCAAATAAGCGCAATAAATAGCAGCTTAAACACCAGTGTGATTGATTTACGCGGTAACAGTGCCACGTTAAGGTTAATTGAATCAAGCAAAACAAAAACCATTGCCAGTACAGGTATTACCGAATCGGTTAAAAGCGTGCTAGACAGTGCATTAAGCCTAAATGGTGCCAGTATTTCTAATTTAGCACAATTACGTTTTGAATTAGATATTCATGTGCTGCAAGCCATCGTGACCGAAAAACTAATGAGCCATACCAGTGCAGCCAATATAGAATTTGAAGTACGGGTAATTCGCCCAACCAGTCACTTTAGTAAACGCTACAGTGGCAATGCTAATTTAGCAGGCCCTTTAGGTCACGACAGAGCAAAAATTGAAGGTCAGCTCAATAAGTTGACTGAACAGTTAATTACCCGCATTGTATCTGACCCTGAATTAATTGCATTTTTAGAAGGTTAATAATGAAGCCACTTTTTTTAATCTGTGTAAGTTTATTATTTAGTGTTAGTAGCTTAGCGGCGCAAGAGGGCCGTTTTATACAAAAAGACAACATTTTTCCTCGCGTAGAAATTGTCACATCGTTAGGCAGCATTGTGGTTGAACTAGACCGCTCAAGAGCGCCTATCACGGTGAATAACTTTTTAACTTATGTGTCGGATAAAAGCTACCAAGGCAGTGTGTTTCATCGTGTTGAACGCGATGTAGAAAATGACCGTGATTTTGTCATTCAAGGCGGTGGTTATGATAAAGACTACGACGGATTGCACGAAAACGACCCAATTTTTAATGAAAGCGGCAACGGCTTAACCAATGATATGTATAGCATTGCAATGGCTTATCAAGACCGAGAACCACACTCAGGAACGCGCCAGTTTTTCTTTAATATGGATGATAACGACCATTTAAATCCTGGCCGAGATTGGGGGTTTGCGGTGTTTGGCAGTGTTATGAAAGGCTATGAAACACTCGATAAAATCATGGCTGTAAAAACCGGTTTCAATGACAAAATAGGCTATAACTTTGTACCTGAAAAACCGGTTGTTATATTAAATATCAAGGTGCTTGAGCAAGTTCCTTTATAACTATTTTATAAGCGCAGCACTGAGCTGCTCTTCGCACAAGCCAATGAGCCCTTATGAATAACACACTTTCTGTTAGCGAATATTTTTCTTATTTTAAAGATAAACGTTTAATCAATGTTTTTATATTTGGCATGAGCAGCGGTTTTCCGTGGGTGTTAATTGGCTCAGTAATGTCGGCGTGGCTAAAAGATGAAGGCCTAAGCCGCAGTATGATTGGTTTATTTGGCATTGTGTTTGGTGCTTACAGTATCAACTTTTTATGGTCGCCTTTAATAGACCGCACTAAACTGCCCTTTCTATATAACTGGCTTGGCCAGCGCAGAAGTTGGATACTATTTTGCCAGAGTTTCATTTTACTGGGCACGCTGCTGCTCGCGGGACTTGATTTAAAAGCAAACCTTGCTACTGCTGCCGCGCTTTGTCTATTAATCGCCATTGCCTCAGCAACCCAAGATATAGCAATAGACGCCTTTAGAATAGACACCCTCAGTGAAAATGAATCTCACAAAGCCACTGCTGCCGCTGCAATGGCGACCTCAGGTTGGTGGACTGGCTATGCATTATTAGGTGCCATCCCCTTTTACATGGCTGATATGCCAAGCATTGATTGGCCGCACGTGTATTATTTTTTATCTGCCATTATGGTGTTATTAATGAGCTGTGTTTTTTGGGCAAAAGAACCACTATCAAATCGCGAAGCCGTACACGCTGAACTCGAACGCGTTTACCTTGAAAAACTCGCAGCCAGTAAACAAACGCCACTAACAAAAACGCTCGCATGGCTAGGGGTAACTGTAGTTGATCCATTTAAAACCTTTTTTGCTAAAAATGGGGTTAAAACTGCACTGGCGCTGCTAGCATTTATTTTTTTATTTAAAATTGGTGAAGCTTTTTTAGCAAGAATGTCGATTGTGTTTTATAAAGAGGTCGGCTTTAGTAACACGCAAATAGCAAATTACTCTAAAATCGGCACAGGTTTAATCACAATTGTATTTGCTTTCTTAGGCAGTATTTTTAACCACAAATATGGCATTGTGAAAGGTTTATTTATTAGTGGCGTTGCTATGGCTGCATCAAACTTAATGTTTTCTTGGATTGCCTTAGCAGGTCCACAAGAACACTTATATGCAATGGCAATTGTGGTTGATGGCTTTACCCAAGCGTGGTCTTTAGTGGCCATGGTTGCCTTTATATCTATGCTGTGTGATAGAGCATTTAGCGCCACCCATTATGCGCTACTGGCTTCATTGGGTAACTTAGGGCGTACGTTGTTGTCAAGTTACAGTGGTGTGGTTATTGATGATTGGCTAATTGGTAATTGGTCATTGTTCTTTGTGCTAACAGCGCTTATGGTATTGCCTTCGCTGGTGTTTTTATACCTCATTAGGCACAAACTATATGCACTAGAGAAAAATTATCATACTAGGTAATACCTAATGCTTCCCTGCATTAGGGTCTGTAACCGTTAAGTTGACTTTACGATTACAGTCTAAAAGCGTTAATCAGCTTTAATTAAGCTTAATGCTTCATACGGGTCAACTTCTAATGCATTACAATAGCGAACAAACTCAATAACATCTAAACGACGCTCTTGGTTTTCAATTTTACCAATAAAAGAATGTGGCGTGCCCAATATTTGCGCAAGACTGCGCATGGTATAGCCTTTCTCATGGCGCTTAGTTTTAAGCCACTTTGTTAACTTTGCATTTTCTTCCGAAGATACAGTTTTACCCATCATATACAACTCCTACTCGCTGTTTAAATATACATATAACTAAGAGATTTAATGCCATCAACATTGCAAACCTAATTTCACTGACTAATAAGCAGTGTAAACGCTTACAATTAAACGCAAAAAAACCTCAAATAGGTATTTACTCTTTATTGCTGTAAAAGTGAAACCTTGCCCGTTTCACTCTTGGATACATTATATACCATTCACCATTGATCTGAATGATTAATTAGTCATTCTACGATTAAAGTTTAACATTAAATATTTACTAACTCTGAATATGATTAAATATTTTATAACTTTTTTGTTTCATTTAAATATAAGCTGTTTATTATTAACTTAATATTCGCTTAAAAAAGATTAAATCATGTTTAGACTACTTTTTTTACTACCTATTATTTTGTGCTTGGGCTGGTACTTTTTTTTGCGCCATTATGCAATTCCACTAAAACAGGGTAAAAAAGGCTTTATCTATATTTTAGCTTTCTCAGCGTTTGTACTTGGTTTTTTTGTGTTAATAATGCAAATAACCCAATATAGCCCCACTGAGTTGTGATTATTAAAGACATAAAAAAACCGCTGATCAAGCGGTTTTTTTTCAAATAACGGTACTTTTTATACGCTAAAACTAGCGCCACAGCCACATGTTGTGGTTGCATTAGGATTAGAGACAAAAAAGCGTGCCCCTTCTAATCCTTCAGTGTAGTCAACTTCGCCATCAACTAAATACTGGATGCTCATAGGGTCAATGACTAAGGTAACCCCGTTCTTAACAATTTCTAAATCGCCAGGATTCGCTTTTTCATCAAAAGTAAAACCGTATTGAAAACCTGAACACCCTCCGCCTGTGACATAAACTCGCAGTTTTAAGTCTGGGTTTTCTTCTTCGTCAATCAATTGCTTAACACGCACAGCGGCGGAGTCACTAAACTTTATGGGTAATTCTTCAGACATCTTATAACCCTCAATACCTTTATACTAATGCAATTGATTATCTAATACCTGAGTGTTTTAATCAAGTATAAGCTTGCTGTGACTTCTCTACTAACAGTTTAGTACTGTTTAGCAATTACGTTCATTAAAGATATATCCATTTTTTCTATGAAGTCACTTTTATAAATTTGGGAACTATCTCTACTGTAGCCTATATGGGCAGTGTGCTGCCTAACTATATCTTGTTCAGTAATAACCGTTTGATTATATTGTGGGTTATTCTTTTTTACATTACTTAACTCATGTAAAATCGCTTGCCTATCATTGATATAGCAGTCTATTTTATTGGTTAGTAGCTTAATTATATTTGCCTCCGTGCTTTTATTTTCCCATAGCTTAATGCGCCCTGCTGTAATTGCACTTTTGTAGTGTTTTTCTAACAATAAATAGCCCGCATTCATTCCTAAATGAAGAGGTGTTGTAATTTGATCATTTAACGCTAAAGCTTGCTTTAACTGTATATTTTCACGACAAAAAGTAACCACAAACTCAGTACCTAGTGAGACCGAGTAAGATGAAATATAAGGTCTTGAATTTAGATGCCGATAAGGTGGAATAATTCCCATGGCATTACCTTGTTTAACAAATAAAAGCGCTCTTTTCCAAGGCATTGGTATGATCTCAACATTGTAATCGGGTTGCAGGTTGATACTGGCTCGCTTTAGTAAATCTATGTATATCCCTTTTAACTCACCGTTTTCTAAATAACTATACGGCGGATAATCATCATCTGCTAAAATAGTAACAGGCTCTCTACTTATACTTGTTAATGAAAATACCAAAAAAAACAAATAGGTAAAAAATGTAAAATACCTAATCAGCAAGATTTGCACGCTCATTTTAATAACCCCAAACTTGCGAGTAGTCGTACCTAAAGCCAATTGATAATGATTTAAAATCTGCTAAATAATCAAAGTCCCTATATAAATATTCAATATGTAAGCGCAGATTTTCAGCCGGTAGCCATTCTAAGGTCAGGTTTGCACCATTAAATTTTTGAGTTTGCTCAATATAATCCCCATCATTAAAATCAAAATAGCCTAATTTAACTTTATAATGATCACTTAAAGGATAAGCGAGCGACATATCAAAAGTATGCCCATTTCTGTCGGTATATAAATCTCTGTTGTATTTTTTATCTTGGTAAGCCACAGCAAAGTACACACCATTATCAAACGAATAAGCCAATGCGCCAGCCAAAATGCTATTATCGCCTAGCTTTTGCTCTGCCTGGTAAACATCCCTAGTTGTGTAAGTCAGTGCAGCATGAAAATTACCTTTGTCATAACTTATACCACCGTTGATAAGGTCGCTTTTATTATTACCTTGTGAACCATTAAATTGACTCGCCAGCATCCAAGTAAAGTCTCCTTGCTCTATCTGGTAGGTAAGCAGATTATCTACAAAAAAAATACTTTCAATATCATAAGCAAATGGGCTATTGCTGTGATTAAAAATATCGACATATTCGGCTATGAACGTATATTGTACAGGTCGTTGCTTACCAATCCCTACTTTGCCATATGGGCTGTCTATAGCAGCATACACTTGCCGTGCTTTACCAAAGTCGCCATTGTTTGATAAATCAATTCCCCATTCAGCGTGTAAAACTCCTTGCCATCGCTCGTTAAACATAACCGTGGATTTTATACCCGCATGGGATAGCGCATCTCTTACATCCCATTGTGATTGGTTATTTTCATCAATATAACCAAAAGTCGGCCTTATTGTCGCGTATACTTTTACATCTTTTTCACTTGTTTTTGCATCTGCAGGATCGGTAGGCTTAGATAGAATGATTTCAGATTTGGCTGGCTCAGAACTCGTTAACAAGTTGTCATTTTGCTGGCTCTCAAGCATTAAAATTCGCTTACTAATTGCTTCAAACTCTAAATGTAAGGGCTTTAAGGCAGCGAGTTGGGTTTTAATTTTATTAAGTTCAACTTTTAACTTTTGTAATTCTTGTTGCTCAGTGTTTTGTTGTCCAAACACTGAGCAAGTAAAAATGCTGGTTAGCAAAAAACAAATTAACTGAGTGCGCATAATAAAAACACCTAACAATTAAACTATTTTGAAAGTGTAGACTATATTTATTTTTAGATAGCAAAAGTATTTTATTAAATTGTGCAAAAGTAGAACCTTATGAAAATTAGAACTAAATTCTCTGTTGTCTCTGGTGTAGTGGTATTTATTGTTATTTCACTATTGGCAATAACGACATATTTACTAGTGCAACAAACAGTTAAAAAATCCACCGCCGCTTATGTTCAAGATAATGCATCACTACTATCGCAAAGTATTAGTAATTGGTTGGCAAGTAGAGCATCACAAATTAATGTGTTAAAAAATCAACTTGAAACTGACTTTTCTAAAGCTAAGTTCCAGTCTGGATTAGAAAATAACGCTTTTACTAATGACTTTTTGTTAATGTTTGGTACTTTAAGTGATGAAAAAGCGCTACGATCTAATAACAAAAACAGAGTAAATCCGCCCGACGTAGATTTTAGGCAAAAACCTTGGTTTAAATTAGCAAAAGATAACGACGGCATTTTGTTTACCGCGCCATATGTTGATGCAGCAACCAATGAACTGTTATTGTCTGTGGTTGGCGCAATCAATACGCCTGATGGTTTGAAAGGGGTGATTGGCGGAGACCTAAGTTTAGATGCTATTGCAAATAGTATAAATACCGTTAATTTTAATAATAACGGTCTTGCCTTTTTAGTTGATAGCACCGGTAAAATAATTACTCATCCATTAACTTCTCTCAATAATAAGCAAAGCCAAGATGTTTATAATGCATCTCCAGATCAAAAAAACAAAATAATAGAAGTAAAGTATGATGATAAAGTAAAGCTATTGTACTTTTACCCCCTAAGTGACAAAACAGGGGTAAATTGGTCAATTGCTATATTACTAGACAAAAACAAGGTTTACGCGTCACTGTCTACCTTCACAACCCGCACTATTTTTATTGCTATTCTCAGTATTACATTTTGTGTACTTATCCTTCGCAGGCTAACAAAAATACTTTTAAGACCTTTAGAACAACTAGAAGAAGCAATCAGCCTTATCGCCTCTGGCGGCGGAGATTTGACGCAGCGATTAACCATTTCAACTGAGGATGAATGCGGCGTCGTTGCTAAAAGTTTTAACCGATTTTTATCGTCATTACAGGAACTTGTCGCTGGCGTTATAAGTAAAGCAAATAATGTAGAAAATCAAAGTAGTTCAGCCAAGTCGCTAGCTACCGAATCGAGTCGCTCTTTAAATGAACAATACCAACTGATCGATAGCTTAGCCACCGCAATGCATCAAATGAGTACTACATCATCAGAAATTGCTTCGAGTGCACAAGAAGCCGCCTCATCAGTTACCTCAGTTAACCAATCTACAACCTCTAACAAAGCGCTTTTTGCAAAAACAACCGCTGATATTACTGATTTAGCAAACTCCATCTCAGATTCACAAAAACAAAGTGATCAGTTAGCACAGTACAGTAATAATATTGAACAAATACTTTCTGTTATAAATAATGTTGCTGAGCAAACCAATCTACTGGCATTAAATGCGGCAATTGAAGCAGCAAGAGCTGGAGAGCAAGGACGAGGGTTTGCAGTGGTTGCCGATGAGGTAAGAACACTCGCATCCAGAACGCAAAGCTCTACTACTGAAATTAAGACAATGATTGAGCAAATTCAGTTATTTTCATCAAAAGTTCAGCAAGCAATGGAGCTAAGTAAACACAAAGCCTCGCAATGTGTAGAACAGACCGAAACCGCCAATCAATCGTTAAATGCCATATCAATAGCAATAAAAGACATTATGGACAGAAACTTTCAAATTGCTGCAGCCATTGAGCAGCAAAGTACAGTGATCGAAGAAATTAACAAAAACACCATTAATATTAAAGATATTAGCGTGCAAGTTGATGAATTTGCTAAAGAGCAATTTGAAACCAATACTGATTTAGCAGAAAACGTAAAAGCTCAACAGCAATTACTCAAAAAATTTATTGTTTAGGGTCTGTTTACCTTTCAAGGTTAAATTTGCAGCAGACTGTTTGGTATTTAGGCAAGGCAGAGCCTATGTGGTGTGGTTATTCCCCATAAATAGGCGATAACGCAGCATCAATGCCAAACAGGCGCTGCCCGTAGGGTTCTGCCTAGGGGCGATTAACTCTTTGTTGCTCGGTTTTTACTTAGCCCACTAGGTTACAAACCTCGCGCCGCGATTAAATCGCCCCTAGTTTGAACAAATTTTAATCCGCAAAGGTAAACAGACCCTAATGTATGCGCATTTTGAGTATTAAAATCAGCAGCTTTTTGAGTAACTTAGTTAAGATTCAAAAGGCTGAATGCTCACCTTCATTTATTTTTTGGTTACATGCTTAACTTATTTTCCGCTCAGTATTTCTGGCACTCAAGCAAGTGATACTTTGCCAACATAGCGTTATAAATTTTGCCATCGACATATACTTACTGAGCAAAAATAATGCTAACGTTCAAGGACTTCCCCTAATTATTTTGGTAAACTCAAATTCTAAAAATGCTGTGGGGAAATAAAGCATGTGGCTTGAGCGACTGAGACGTCGATTAGCAAAACCAAAAACATCCGTACAATTATGCTTATTAGGCGTAAGTGCTGGATTAATCGCTGCATTTTTTATTATTTTGTTTCGTTTAACCATTTTATTTTTTCAAAGTATATTTTTAGAAACCCCTGACGACTTTACTACTTTACCCACTTTAGAACGGGTACTCATGCCTTTAGTCGCTGCGCTTCTTATAGCCACATTTGCAGCTTTTACAGGCTTTAAACATTATCGTTTGGGTATCCCTTTTGTAATACACAGAATAAAACGCCATTATGGGCAAATGCCACTTTATAATACGGTTAACCAATTTGTAGGGGGCGCGCTGGCTTTGATCAGTGGTTTTTCTGTTGGCCGAGAAGGTCCCTCAGTGCATATAGGGGCAGCCGGTGCGAGTATTTTAGCGAATAAACTACATTTACCACACAATGCAATGCGAACGTTGAGCGGGTGTGGTGTTGCAGCGGGTATAGCAGCATCGTTCAACACCCCGCTTGCTGCGGTTATTTTTGTAATGGAAGTAGTACTAAGAGAATATAAAGTACATATTTTTGTACCTATAATGCTTGCAGCCGTTACAGGCGCGTTAGCGACGCAATTTGTGTTTGGTGAAGGTTCAGAACTTGCGCTAATAACCATTGCGCCCTTAAGTGGTTGGCATTATCCCTATTTGATTTTATGTGGTATGGGATTGGGCGCTGTTGCTTATGCCTTTAACCAAAATTTAATGCTAATTATTAAAACCTTTAAACCGCTGAGTATGTTTCCACGTTTAATTATTGCAGGCTGTATTGCCAGCTTAATCGCCTACGCAGTGCCCCAAGCAATGGGTTCAGGTATGAGCGCTATCACTATTGCTGTTGAGTCGCCTGAAAATATACAACTACTTACCACTATTTTGATTGCTAAGTTATTGGCAACCTTATTTGCTATTGGCTTAGGTATCCCGGGTGGTTTAATAGGCCCCGTTATAGGGCTTGGTGTTTTAACGGGTACTTTAATGGCATTTTTTGCTCAGTTTATTAGCCCAGGTACTGATGTAGCTGGCACTTATGGCGTACTTGGCATGGCAGGCTTGCTAGCGGCCACATTGCATTCGCCATTAGCCGCTCTAACTACGGTTATGGAGCTAACTTCATCGCCGGAAATTATTGTACCGGCGATGATCGTCATAACCACCGCCTACGTTACAGCTTTGCAAGTATTTGGCAATCGTTCCATTTTTTTACAACAGTTAGATTTTCAGGGACTGCCTTATCATGTATCGCCCGCTACTGAAGCATTACAAAAAGTCGGCGTGATGAATGATATGGATGAAGACTTCAAACTACTCTACTCTGATGATAAAGAGCAAATAAAAAATAGTCTTGATGCCATGGACAGTCAAACACCACTCATTGTGTTTGATGAAGAAAATGGTTATCGATTGGCTGAGTATGATTTAAGTTTAATGTCTGATCAAACAGTCAATATTAAGTATGTTAGTTTGCAAGGCGTTAGTAGCCAGGCCACCCTTGCCGATGCATATGAAATATTAAACGATAAACGTGGAGGTGCAATCTATGTTTATAATTTACTTGATAATCAACAAATTATGGGACTATTAAGGTGGGATCAAATCCACCATATCTTAACCATACGTAATAGTTTACTTTAACAATAACGAGAATAGTATGAGCGCATTATTAATTTACAAAACCTTGCATGTCTTTTTTATGATTGCATGGTTTGCTGGTATTTTTTACCTACCACGGCTTTTTGTTTACCACGCCATGAGCGAAGAAAAATCGTGTAACTCAATGCTCAAAGTCATGGAACGTCGACTGCTTTATTTTGTTACCCCCTTTGCAGTGCTCACCGCCGTATTTGGTGTATTAGTCATTGTTGAATACGGTCGTGAGTGGTTTAGATACAGCATGTGGCTACATTACAAATTAGTATTAGTGATTATTTTATATATTTATCATGGTTACTGCTTCAAATTACTCGCTGACTTTAAACACGATAGAAATACTAAAAGCGATCGGTTTTATCGCATTTTCAATGAGCTGCCTGTATTAGCGCTGCTTGTTATCGTTGCTTTAGCGATTATTAAGCCCAGCTTTTAAATAAAGGCTTAAATTACGCTGCCAAGTGACATACTAAATTTGTATAATATGTGCGATTGCGTGCTCCTTTTATGGATTATCGCGCCTTTTTGAATAACTAGGAATAACCCCATGTTCAGTTTCCAAGGTGAAAATATACTCTCTGTTAATCAACTCGACCGAGACTGTATTGAACGTATCTTTGCTGTGGCAAAAAAAATGGAGCCATACGCTAAAAAACAAAAGCGTACCAACGTACTTGAAGGCGCTATTTTAGCTAATCTGTTTTTTGAGCCCAGTACGCGTACCCGTGTTAGTTTTGGCACCGCGTTTAATTTACTCGGTGGACTGGTACGTGAAACTACCGGCATGCAAAGCTCTGCACTGTCTAAGGGTGAATCACTTTACGATACCGCACGCGTTATTTCAGCCTACGCTGATGCAGTCGCTATGCGCCACCCAGATGCAGGCTCGGTGGCTGAATTTGCTACAGGCTGCAGTGTGCCCGTAATTAACGGCGGTGACGGCCCTAACGAACACCCCACTCAAGCATTACTTGATTTATTAACTATAGAGCGTGAGTTACATCGCTTCGATCAAAAAATAGATGGCATGCATATCGCCCTTGTAGGTGATTTAAAGTATGGCCGTACTGTGCATTCATTATCAAAATTACTTTGTCATTACAAAGATATAAAATTTTCGATGGTGGCACCAGATGGCTTACAAATGCCAAGTTATATTTTGGATGTGGTTGATAATGCTGGCCATAAAATTGAAATCGTCGATAAAATGGAAGGTAATTTAGCCGCCGATATCGTTTATCAAACCCGTATTCAAGAAGAGCGTTTTCCATCGCAAGAAGAAGCGAATAAGTACCGCGGTGGATTCAGGATTAGCCAGTCTATTTACACTACCCACTGCAAACCTAATTCAATTTTAATGCACCCATTACCACGAGATAGTCGTATAGAAGCCAATGAGCTCGATAACGATCTAAATAGTAACGATAACTTAGCTATTTTCCGCCAAGTACAAAATGGCGTGTTAATTCGCATGGCGCTGTTTGCATTGACCTTAGATGTTGCCGACAAAGTTGAGCAATATGAAGTAGATGTTCCTTGGTTTAGCCGCAAACGCGACAGCTAAGCTTTTAATTTTAAAGTGACAAAACAATAGGATTTTTCATGACAATTAGCCAAAACTTATTTAAACGAGCTCAAGACTCTATTCCTGGTGGGGTAAACTCACCAGTGCGTGCTTTTAATGGTGTAGGTGGTACTCCGCTGTTTATCACTAAAGCACAGGGGCCGTTTACATATGATGCTGATGGCAACCGTTATATTGATTATGTGGGTTCTTGGGGTCCAATGATAATGGGTCATAACCACCCTGAAATTAAACAAGCGGTGCATGATGCGGTAGAAAATGGTTTGAGCTATGGCGCGCCAACTGAAGCTGAAATTTTAATGGCTGAAAAAGTTAAAGAGCTTGTACCATCAATCGAAAAAGTACGCATGGTAAGCTCAGGTACTGAAGCAACAATGAGCGCAATTCGCTTAGCCCGAGGTTTTACTGGCCGTGATAAAATTTTAAAGTTTGAAGGGTGTTACCACGGCCATGCAGATTCATTATTAGTAAAAGCAGGCTCAGGTGCATTAACAATGGGCGTACCCAACTCTCCGGGCATTCCTGAAGACTTAGCTAAACATACACTCACTGTGTCGTTTAATAATATTAAAGAAGTGAAAGCGATTTTCGCTAAATACGCCAATGAAATCGCCTGTATTATTGTTGAACCTGTTGCCGGTAACATGAACTGTATCCCACCCGTACCCGGCTTTTTAGAAGGGCTACGTGAGGTCTGTGATCAGTACCAATCAGTGCTTATTTTTGATGAAGTAATGACTGGATTTCGTGTAGCCCTCGGTGGTGCACAATCGTATTACAACGTCAAACCAGATTTAACCTGTTTAGGTAAAGTGATTGGCGGCGGCATGCCGGTAGGCGCGTTTGGTGGTAAAACAGAAATAATGGATTACATTGCACCCGTTGGCCCTGTTTATCAAGCAGGTACGCTTTCAGGAAATCCAATAGCGATGGCTGCCGGTTTAAAATCTCTTGAACTGCTAAGCGCTCCTGGGGTGCACGATAAACTAGAAGCCATTAGTAAAGCGATTTGTGAGGGCTTTGAAGCTGGCGCTAAAAAAGCAGGCATTGCGTTAACGACTAACTACGCTGGCGGCATGTATGGCTTTTTCTTTACTGATGTAGAAAAAGTAACCACTTACCAACAAGCCACCGAATGTGATTTAGAACGCTTTAAAAAGTTTTTCCACTTTATGCTTGAAGAAGGTGTGTATTTAGCACCTTCAGCATTTGAAGCCGGCTTTGTTTGTGCCGCGCACACAGAGCAAGAAGTACAAGCAACGATTGAAGCAGCAGCGCGCGCTTTTGCTAAGCTTTAAGTATTAGACTACATAAAGCTTATATAAAGGGCCACCTTCCTAAAGAAGGTGGCCTTTTATATTGATTGGTCAAATATCAAGCTATTATTACCGTTGAGCTTATGCTCTTTATTACTGAGTACTGACTAATGCTCAGGGCACTGAATTGGTTTAACACTCGGATATATTGCTAATGAGTTGAGCACTTAAAACTTTAATTATCAGGCAATTAAAATAAAAACCATTTAACCAAAAACAATGTAGATTTATTGCGAATTAATTACAGGACCAATATCAGAAACACAGTGGTTGCTTTTGAATTTTTTAGGTGTAAGTTATTAACTAAGTTACCTCAACTTATTTACAAAAGGAAATTGTATGTTTCGTATTCTTGCTCTACTAAGCGCTGCTTTATGTTTTTTCAATCCTTCCCCGTTTGCAAAAACTACATCAGATGCTCTTGTTTTTGAAGCACCTACCTCTGATACAACACAAGATGTTAACAAGAAAGAACCAGTAGTAATAACTGCACCAGATGACGGCGGTGGTAGTAAGCCAAGTAGTTTTTCGAGTGAACTTGGCACTGAAGAGCTTAATAAACTCAAAACCACCGACTCCGTAACTCCTCATACGACAGAGTTATTTGGTGAACGAATTGATTTAAATACCGGCTCAATCAGCTTTAGTCATGTTGACGTAAGCTTGCCGGGTAACAACAACATCGGAGTTACGGTAAGACGCACCTTTCGAGGGACCAAGTTCACGTGGGCGGATGAGCTTGAGTTTGCTGACTGGCAACTCGACATCCCTTATATTCACACTATTCAATCACTATCTTCCTCAGGCTACTCTGGCTCATGGGCAAAAGGGAAAGAGTGTTCTGGGTATTTAGAGCCTAGATTAGTCAGTTATCTAGGCACAACTTACGATGCTCAGCAGTATTGGACGGGTGACACTTTGCATGTACCCGGTAAAGTGGATGAAAAACTGCTCATTAATGACGGCGTTATTGCGCCTGGGTCATATGGTAAGGTAACTATGTCAAACTGGCGCGTCAGTTGTGGCTCTAGGACTGAGAATGGTCAACCGGTTGGGGAAACCTTTATTGTTAATTCGCCTGACGGATTAACCTATACCTTTGGTAAGTTAAAGCGCGTTGAAGCCCGCCCCTTAAATGGTGGTTTAATGCGCTACAATACCTATATGTTGATAACACAAGTAAAAGATCGCTTCAACAACACCGTTGATTATCACTACAACGGGACTAATTTGGCATATATCTCGTCGAACGATGGCCGACGTATTGATTTCTCTTATGCAGACAGAGTCCATCCAAGTCGTATTACTTCAGTCACAGCTAACGGAAAAACATGGCAATATACATACGCCACTTCATCATTACGCAAAGTCTATCGGCCGGATGGTGAATATTGGGACTTACTTGTTTCTTTACTAGGAGACCAAAAACCAAGCCCTGATACAAGCTGTACGACTTACTCAAGGTCTTATGCTATATCAATGGCGCATCCATATGGGATGACAGCGAGTTTTACAATCAAAAATACACTGCATGGTCGTAGCAATGTTCCTCGTCAGGTTCAAGCCTTGCTCGCGCCAAAAGATATGTCTATTTGTTATCAAACCTTAGCCCTTAAAAGTAAAACATTGTCGAGTGATAATACTGCTCCCGTAACGTGGCAATACTCTTATTCTCAAAATTATGGAGATTGGGATAATGCCAGCAATACTATGAGTAACTTGTATTATTCGCCGAAGGATAATACCAATACCAGCAGAGGAATACCTGCAACGGCACACGTCATCAACAGTAAAACCACATCTGTCGTTGCACCTGATGGTAGTAAAACCGTTTATTTTTATAATCGTGACTATACCAGCCACAAAGAAGGGCAATTAGAAGCTATTGATAATTTTGATACTAACGGCTCCACCCTATTAAGACGAAAAGAAATTACTCAGTTAAAAGGTCAACGTATTGGATTAAGTGGTATTACCGGTGATAATACTCAGCCGCAGCATTATCGAATTAACACCTCAAAAGAAAAAACCACTGTCTATGACCAAGGCATACAAACCTTTACCACCTCTTACAATAACTTCGATATTTACGGTAATCCGCAAATTACCAGTGAGTCTAATAATTTCAATAGTAAAAAACGCTATACAAAACAACTTTATTATAACGACACAACAAATTGGCTAATTGGCTTGCCTAAACAAACGCTTATCAGTTCGACCGCCACCTTTCCTGTGACGCCTGCATCTGAAACTACTTATCACAGCGCAAACGGTAGCTACAAATCTCTCCCCTATGAGTATCGTTCTTTCGGCCGCTGGTATAAACGTAATACCAGCTATCATACCTCAGGCGTGAATGCTGGTTTACCTCACAAAGTGAATTACAACGGAACAAACCGCTGGATGGAGTTTAGCAACTACAAACGTGGTATTGCGCAAACCATTAAAACGCCGCAAAGTTTAAGTGCAACGCCGCAATATACCTATAAAGTGGTTGATAATAACGGCTGGGTAACCCAGCAAACTGACTTTATGGGTGATTGCATTAATTACGAATACGATGAACTGGGCAGATTAACCTTAGTCGATCCCTGCGATAACAGCTGGTTAAACACCAGTATTAGTTACACCTCTACGGTGGGCAATGACGGTTTAAGCTATGTTGAAGCAGGTATGCTAAAAAAAACCGTCACTAGGGGCAACTATCAAAAAATCACCTATCACGACAGTTTACTGCGTCCGGTCATAACTAAAGAATGGGATAAAACCCTTTCATCTACTGCACGTTATTCTCGCCAGCAGTTTGATGCGTTTAATCGCCCACTTTATCAAAGTTTAGTCAGTTCAATTAGTAGCACACCTTATGGTATTACTCACCAATACGATGGTTTAGGACGCCCTACATTAGTTGATGACAACACCACATCAGGGAATATCAGTTATCGTTATTTATCTAACAATCGGGTGCAGGTGAATGACAACAAAGGCAATGTCACCAACACCACTTACCTGGCTTATGGTGCTCCCGAACAAAATATGGCCACCCTGATTGCCTCGCCTCATAGCGTCAATACCGTCATGGCTTACAATATATTCGGCAATATGACCTCGGTGAGTCAGGGCGGTATAACGGAATCTCGGGTATACGACAGTTATCAGCAATTGTGTAAAACGGTGAAGCCGGATGTAGGCAATACCGCCTTTGTTAAAGATGCGCTGGGTCAAGTGACTTGGCAGGCAGCAGGGAGTTCGGTTGATAATAACACGAATGCATGTGACACAAGCGTTAATGCAAATGACAAAGCAACCTTTGCCTATGATAACCTAGGAAATATCAAGTCTGTACTGTTTGGTGATAGTAGCCCAAATCAAAGTTATGTTTATGATGCGAATAGCCGTTTAACCACCCTCAACGCAGGCTCGGTGGTCACGGCTTATGAATATAATTCTGCCAACCTGATTGAACTGGAAACCCTATATGTTGATGGGCAAAGTTTCGTTTTAGATTATGGGTATAACAGTAACGGCAATCTGGCTAATACTCTTTACCCCAGTGGGGTACATATTACCTATTCTCCCAATGCCCTGGGTCAAGCCACCAAGGCGGGCACCTATGCCACCAGTGCCACGTATCACGCCAATGGCATGGTCAAATCGCACAGTTACGGTAACGGCCTTGCCCATACCTCAAGTCAGAACAACAGCGGTTTGCCCAGCACCTTTTACGATAAACGCAGCACCACTTACGCCATCAATCATGGTTTTAGCTACAATGCCAACAATAACCTGACGGTACTGGATGACAAAATCAACAATGCCTATGACCTGAGCCTGAGCTACGATGGCCTGGACCGCCTGGACGTAATCACCGACAGTTATTTAGGCGCAGGGGATGTGAACTATGATGCCATGGGCAATATCACCTATTACAAGCTGGGTAATAAAACCATTAACTATGTTTACACCAGCACTAAACAACTGGACTACACCACCGGCAGTAAAATTTACGATTTTAATTACGATGACAAAGGGAATGTCACCGACAATGGCATCAGAGGGTTTATTTACAATGCCGCCAATCAAATGGTGCAAAGTGACGGTTACCTGTATACCTATGATGGCAATAACAAGCGGGTAAAAGAACAAGACTCCAACGGCACCAGCTACTCCTTTTATGCCAGTAACGGCAAGCTGATGTACCGCCAAGCCAATAACCAACATATCGAGTATTACTACCTGGGTGGCAAACTGGTAGCCAATAAAAAAGGTAGTACCGTAACTTACCTGCACAGTGACTATTTAGGCAGCACTGCCGCCGAATCGAATACAAGCGGCACGGTCACTTCAAGAATGCACTACCAACCCTTTGGTGAAAGCATTGAGCCACCTAAAGACGACATAGGTTACACCGGCCATAAGTTTGATACCGACTTAGGCTTGAGTTATATGCAGGCACGATACTATGATCCAGTTATCGGGCGGTTTTACTCCAATGATCCGGTTGGGTTTACTGGGAATCCGCATAGTTTTAATCGTTACGCCTACGTAAGTAATAACCCTTATAAATATACAGATCCAGATGGTAAAGAAGGTGTTGCCATTAGACAAGATATGAGAGTTAAGAGACTTATAAGTGGTGAAATTACAGCTAAGCAGTATTCTGCTGAGAACAAAGCTGAAGCTATTGGTGCATTAGCTGGTGTCGCTATTTTAGCAACGAGAGGTGCTGTTCTTGGCGTGGTTAGAAGTATTGTAAATTCTAAGAAAGATACTGTTGTTAGTCAGGTTATTTCAGCAACAAAAGAAGGCGCCCCTCGAATTAAACAAACTTTTTCGAATGGTCGAACAACAGATATTACAGGGACACGTGTAAAAGAAGCAATTCCAAATTCACACCCTAATGCTCCCGCAGGGGCTATGCAAAAGGTAAAATTTGAAAATGCACAGGCTGGAAGTAAAGGGTTTAAGAGGGATCCAACTCCAACTGAGAAAAAACTTTTAGATAAAGTTAAATAATAAAAGTGGATATTATGTTTAAATTAAAATTAGATTTAAAATATGGAGTTATTTTACGTGTTAATTGTGAAAATATTGCTGATGAGTTAGATGATTTTCTAACTGAAAGTTATTATGTTTTTTACGAACAAAGAGATAATAATGGAGTTGTTGAGTTTTTATTTGGATTTGCTAGTTCAACCGAAAGAGTAAACATATTACTTGAAGATTTCATATTAAAAAGAAATAAGCACAAAAATATCACTAATAAATAACGATTTAATAAACTTATTGATACTTTTAGTCTCTCTCTTTATTAAATAAAAAAACAGCACAAACCAAAGCTCAGCATCACTGCAGGGCTATGGTTTTTTAGAGGTTAAGGCGCTAAGGCGAAGAATGGGGTCGCGAAGAATGGGGTCGCGTCTTGCCTTTTGCCTGTCAACTATCTTTAAGCAGTAAACTAGAGTAGAAAATATGACATCCATAGTTAATTGTTAACTAAACGCAGAGCTATATTTATTATGGGCAATATTAGCAGCAGCCTAGGCTGCTTATTTTGGTTGTCGTTGGCAGGTACTACCAGCGAAGTAGGCAAAGTGATGCAGCCCCACTAACTGATGACACCAGTGAAGTTGCCTAGTCTTGCTGTTATTCGTTGCCTATTTAAACCAGTGTTGCCTGCCCAGAACAGGAAGAATGGGGTCGAGGAAGAATGGGGTCGCGTCTTTCCTTTTGCCTGTCAACTATCTTTAAGCAGCAAACTAGAGTAGAAAATATGACATCCGTAGTTAATTGTTAACTTAAACGCAGGGCTATATTTATTATGGGCAATATTAGCAGCAGACTAGGCAACGTATTTTGGTTGTCGTTGGCAGGTGTTACCAGCGATGTGGGCAAAGTGATGCAGCGCCACTGAGTGGTGACACCAGTGAAGTTGCCTAGGCTTGCTGTTATTCGTTGCCTATTTAAACCAGTGTTGTCTGCCCATTTAAATACTCTGCTGATATAGGGTTGTGATTAGCTAGAAAATGAGTATAGATCAATTCATAGATTAAAATAACCAATAGTTTTAAGGAGTTATTTGTTAGTGCCTTTTTCTAGATGGTGACCATAGTTGTATTATCAGGTGAAAATAAAAAAAGCCCTTACGGGCTTTTTTGTAAAATAATCAATATTCTTAATTATCAGTATTTAAAAACGAGCTTCAAACCCTAAACGAATGAAACGTGGTGTCTGCCAAGAGTATGCTGCATTATGATAAGCATTTACTTCACCTTCACTTTGTTCATAGTGTTCATTGATTGAGTACTCTGATTGTGTATTCAATATATTGAAAATATTGATTGATGCACGCATATCAATATCCGACACAGTAAAGTCATATGCAGCTGATAAATCTAAATTAAACGACCATGGAGTACGACCATTTGTGCCACGAGCATGCTTTTCATAGATTTTTTCATCTTGGTCACATTTATCATTATCGTTGTTGTCAGGACAATCGTTAGTATAGATGTAGAATGTATCACCCCAACCACCATTTAGGTTCGGATCATTTGACGGGTAACCTTGTCCAAATAAGCTCTTAGGACGACCACTTTGTAATGTTGCATTCCAACCTACTGTTAAGTCTTCCATTGGTTCCCAACTACCAAAGAATTTAAATGTATGGCGGCGATCGTTAGGTTGGTAACCCTGTGAACCATCCATTACTGCAGGGAAGTCAAAATCTTGCGTTATACCTGCATCTGCTTGGCCAATATCAGATTTAACGGCACCTTCGAAATTACCGACACTACGAGCCCAAGTGTAACCAAACTGATAACGAATAGTATCGGCTTTATAATCTAAGCTAAATTCAACCGCTGTGTATTCATTATTAGCTTTTGGTAGACCAATAGTTTCAGCTGAGTAAGTAGTTAGTGAGTTTGCATCAGGTACACCATCGTTTACTTCAGTAGTTGGATCATTGCTTGTACCATTCCAATATACACCGTCTTTATACCAGCTAGATGAAGAGCCTGGATTAATCATTACACAAAATGGGTATGCATAACGACCACAGTAGTCATCTAAAGCTGTAGCAACCTCACGATATACACCTTTAACACCTACCGTGTATTCTTCGTTTAGCGCTTGTTGTACACCTAAGATATATTCATCTTTTGAAAATGGATCAGCTTCTTGTGCTTGAAAAATATCTTTTTCCGGAATTATTGGCACACCACTAACTTGTTGAGAGTTTTCAAGACCGCCAGAACCAATGGTATCTGCTAATGGAGAAAGACCCGTTGGAGCGCCTGTTGTAGCATCAACACCCGTGTATGTATACGCAGTAGTAATATCACTTACACCAGAGGCTGCACGGAAAATAGTGTTATTAGCAACCGGTAAATAGTAACGACCGTATGTACCATATATTTTAGTATCGCCTGTACTTGTTGGATCCCAAGTAAAACCTAAGCGCGGTGCTACATCTGTTTTAAAGCTAGTTAGTAGCTTGTCAGTTGTGCCCCAGCTATCAAACTCATCAATACGTAACCCTACTGATACGGTAAAATCGTCAGATACTTGCCAATTATCTTCAATATAATATGCTGTAAGCTCTGATTTAAAACTACCACCACCATCAAAAACTCTATCTTCAACGTATTGTAATACATTACCAGTGTTGTTAGTTAAGGCGCCATTATCTGCTTGGAAAGTACCATTATCGGCAAGCGTTTTATAATCATAGCTATGACCACCTATTGGGCGATCTATACGCTCAGATTCACGCTCTTGATAATCAATACCAAAACTAATTGAATGATCATTCCAAACATATTCAATATCTAATCGATATTGAGTATTTTCGTCATTATTGGCCCCAAAACTACCACCAGCACCACAGCCTGTTATAGGATTTGAAGTACCACGAGAATCTGTAATAGTAGGGCATACTAGATTTTCTGATTGCGTTTCGTATTCTGTTTCAATTGTACCAGCCATAGCTGTTACAACTAGGTTTTCAGTTAAAACACCTGTGTAACTTAGACTTTGTGCTTCACCACCACGCTTAAGGAGGGCACCATCTTTACGAGCGCCTATTACACCATTGTCGTATTTATAAACAGAGCGTTCAATATCACGTCGGTTTGAATATGCAAAGTAGCTTAATCGGTGGTTTTCATTAATATCCCAATCAAGTTTACCACCCCAGAATAAATTATCACCGCCTGATGCTGACTCTGTTCTATACTGATCATTAGGTGAGAACTCATCTCCACCCCAAGTGTATGATGACTCAGTATCACGAGGATTTATTAATCCGTAAAAGAAAAGAGTATCTTCAATAAGAGGACCACCAACGGCGAGTGTTACGTCAGTTTTGCTATCAGAGTCATAACTTTCATCTCTAAAGATTTGGCCTGCTCCATTATTACCACGAGAAATACTGCCTTCTTCTTGTAAAGAATCCGGTTGGTACTGAACTACAGCAGAAAATTCCCATTCATTTGTACCACCTTTTGTGGTTGTATTAATAGTACCACCAGTAGCTCGACCAAACTTAGCTGAATAACCACCTGTTTTAACTTGGAATTGGTCATAAAATTCAAATGGAACTTCACCACACCCTAAACCTTGGCGAGTGTTAGTAACTTCTAACCCATTAATATAACAAGCATTTTCAGCTACAGATGAACCACCAAATGATGCAGTGTTACCAAATGCACTATCACCCTTTACTGCGCCTGGAGCTAATAAAGCAACTGATGTTAAGTCACGATTTATTGGCATTCTGTCAATTTCAGCATCCGTAATAACTAAACCCGAATCTGCTGTTGAAAGATCTATTGATGAAATACGAGCACCAACAACTTGAATTACCTCAGGGCTAGAAGAGTCGAAACTGTTAAGGTCAAAATTAGCCTTTGAATTGGCACCTAAAGAGACGCGAACGCGATCTTCAGCAACTACAGCATCGCCTTTTAATATTTGTATTTCGTAACTCCCTGTAGGTAGAGAGGCAAACCGAAAAGTACCTTCACTGGAGATATTTAGAGTACGCTCTAAACCAGTTGCAGGGTTTTTAACTTTTACAGTGTAAGAACTATTATCACTAATATTATTAACAGTTCCTATTACATCAGATGCTACAGCAGGTAATGCTAAACCTAAGGATGCTGATACAGCAATTGCCGTTATACTTTTCCTAAATATTGATTTCATTGTTTATCCCTGTTTCAAATTATAATTATATGCCTTTGAGGGGCACATTTATAATATGCTCATGAAACAAAATTGCAAATAAAATAAACACAAAATTAACATAAAAAATTAAAAAAATTACATTAAAAAGGATTAGATAGTTCTTTTACTATGAAAATAAAAACCCAGATACCTCACAAGCCTTTTAGCTAAAGTAATGCATAAAAAAAGCCCTTTCGGGCTTTTTTTATGCATTACTTAGCGAATACATTGGGGTCTTGGTTTAAACTCACTGGCTCTAAGTGGTAGTTGAATCACTTTGCCACAGCCTGGTGGTGCTTGCTTACCTGTTTGCTCATTAACAAACGCCCAGCGAATTGATGGCGGCCGCGTATCAGCAATGGCTTGCGGATTAAGCGGTTTTAAGTAACGAATATAGGTTTCAAGCGCCCCTACACTTCCCGTTAAACCAGTGCTTTTATTGTCATCACGCCCTATCCATGCAACTGTCACCGTATTTTGGTCAAACCCCGCAAACCAGCTATCGCGTAAGTCATTACTAGTACCTGTTTTACCTGCTAACTGAATTGACGGAAAATGTAAGTTTAAGCGCTTAGCGGTGCCATCTTTGGTTACTCGCTTCATAGCATACTTGGTCATGTACATGGCATCTTTATTAAAGCGCTGTTCGTTACTCACTTTGTGTTTGTAAAGTACCTTACCAACAGAGTCGGTTAACGCTGAGATAGACGTAAGCTCTCTGTATTCGCCATCGGCTGCAATAGTGGTATAAAGTTGCGCCACTTCAAAGCTCGACATTTCAATGGCGCCTAATAACAATGACGGGTATTCATTAATATACCCTTTAGCACCTAATCCTCTTAGCGTGTTAGCGACTTTGTCGACTCCAACATCAAGCCCTAAATTAACTGCCGGAATATTAATGCTATGACTGAATGCTTTATAAAGAGGCACGGCTCCACGGTATTGACGATCAAAGTTTTCTGGCTGCCATACATTTCCCTCTTCATTGGTTACTTGAACAGGTGAATCATCAAGCAGCGTTGCTAAGTTATAATGAGGTAGCTGCAATGCACTTAAGTACACAGCGGGTTTAACTAGTGAGCCTATATTGCGCTTGGTATCGAGCACGCGATTAAATCCTGAGTAACGCACATCACGTCCAGACACCAGCGCCGACACCCCTGCTTTTTCAACATTAATAGAGATCATCGCCGCTTCGAGCTGTTCAGTATTTGGGCGCCTTTCTAGATACGGTAAACTGGCTTGAATCGACTCTTCCATGGCGGTTTGCTTTTGCAAATCAAAATAAGTAAATACACGCACGCCAGCATCAAGTACTTCTTGATCTGGTAACAACTGTTTAAGTTCACGGTTAACTAACTCTAAGTAACCGGGGTAAGATTTTTGTAAGCTGGCTTTCATTGGCGCAATATCAATTGCACGTTTTAACGAGGCTCGGTATTCTTTAGTGCTAATTAGCTTGTTGTCGACCATTAAGCGCAGCACTAAGTCGCGGCGTTCCATGGCGCGCTCTTTATAACGTCTCGGATTGTAATAAGAAGGGCCTTTAACCATAGCCACCAGCAGTGCAATTTGGTCATACTCTAGTTCATCCACTGGTTTTGCAAAATAAAAATCAGCGGCCAGCCCCATACCATGCACGCCTTGGTTGTAAGACTGCCCAAGGTATACCTCGTTTAGGTAAGCTTCGAGTATTTGATCTTTTGTATAGCGATAATCAAGAATAAGTGCAATGAACGCTTCATTTATTTTACGCACTAGTGAACGCTCGCGAGTAAGATAAATATTTTTAGCCAGCTGTTGTGTGAGTGTACTGCCCCCTTGCACAGTGCGCCCAGCGCGAATATTAGTATATAATGCGCGTAAAATAGAAAACACCGATACACCGTGGTGCTCATAAAATTCCCGGTCTTCAACCACTAATAAGGTATTTTTAAGCATGTCTGGAAATTTAGCTAACGGTACAAACTCTCTGTCCTGTCTAGAGTCATTACCAATACGGGCTATTTGCATCGGCTCTAATCTGGCGGTGTTTAAACGACGGCCAAACTTATCTTTAATACTGGCGACCTTATTCCCAGAGAAACGCAGTTCAATAACATGGGCACTCTCTAAGCCATCATAAAATTCAAAGTCGCGACGAAAAATCTTAATACTATTGGCTGTTTTACTATATTGCCCAGTACGACTTAAACGATTAACCGCTGTGTAGTTTAAGCGCTTAAGCTCCCAGAGTACTTCTTGCTCTGATAAAAACTGCCCAGGAAAAAAGCTCATTGAGCGGGCATACACTTGTGCTGGAAGTTGCCATTTATTGCCTTCAAACTGGCGAGTTATTTTTGCATCAAGGTAAATAAAGTAAAGTGCAGCAGCAATAAAAGTCGCTAAAGTTAATTTCCAAAAAATAGAAAATATTGTTTTAAATAATGGCCGTTTTATCTTACTTGATGATTTTTTAGCAGTCGCCTTTCGTACTGGTTTTTTAGTTGATTTAGCAGCACGCTTAGTCGAGGGTTTACTGGTTAGTGTTTTCTTATTTTCAGCCATTTAAGTGTAATATATTCCAAAGGTTGATTTAACGTCGGGAGCTTATCACATTACTTTAGCACCTGAAAAATTAACCTCTCCTGAAATCAAAAAAGCCCTAACATTGTAGGGCTTTGATTGAACACACAATACTTTTTACTTTTAACTACTTCTTACTGATACGAACTCTGGGTATGCATCAATCCCACAGTCGTGCTGATCCATGCCATTTAACTCTTCTTCCTCGGTAACACGAATCCCCATGGTTTGTTTTAAAATAGCCCATACAATAAATGACGCTATAAATACAAAGCCAATGATGCATATTAAACCAATTAACTGAGTTACAATGTTGGCTTCGGCATTAGCGACCGGCACTAAAACCACGCCTAATATGCCACATACACCGTGAACAGAAATAGCGCCTACTGGGTCATCAATTTTCGCTTTATCCAGCGCCACAATGCTTAGTATTACTAATGAACCACCTAGTAAGCCAAATAAACATGCCATTAATGGTGAGGGTGATAATGGGTCTGCCGTAATAACCACTAAGCCTGCAAGTGCACCATTAAGTACCATGGTTAAGTCGGCTTTGCCCCATAGTAATTTGCATAAAAACAAGGCTGAAATTGCACCCATAGCTGCAGCAGCATTGGTATTAAGTAATATTTGACCTACCGCGGTTGCGTTCTCTTTATCTGAAATTAATAGTTGTGAGCCACCATTAAAGCCAAACCAACCCATCCATAATATAAACGTACCTAATGTAGCAAGTGGTAAATTTGAACCTGGAATTGGATAGATTTCACCGTTTTTACCATACTTACCTTTACGAGCACCCAGTAACATTACACCCGCGAGTGCTGCCGCTGCACCAGTGGCATGCACAATGGCAGAGCCGGCAAAATCAACAAAGCCTAATTCAGATAAAAAGCCGCCGCCCCATGTCCAGTACCCTTCAATTGGGTAAATTAAACCTGTAAGTACCACTGTAAACACTAAAAATGCCCACAACTTCATACGCTCAGCGACCGCACCAGATACAATAGACATTGCGGTTGCGACAAACACAACTTGAAAGAAAAAGTCAGACTCTAATGAATGATCAGCATCGGCCGCTTGGCTACCTATTAGACCCCCAAATGACGGGATAATACCGCCCTCAACATTATCGACATACATAATGTTGTAACCCACCAATAAAAACATAGTACACGCGATAGAGTACAGTGCGATATTTTTAGTTAGAATTTCTGTGGTATTTTTTGAGCGCACTAAGCCCGCTTCTAACATTGCAAAACCCGCTGCCATCCACATAACTAAGATGCCAGAGATTAAAAAGTAAAATGTATCGAGCGAAAACTTCAGCTCTATTATTGTATTTTCCATATTGCCCCCTTAAATTGCATCATCATCAAGCTCGCCAGTACGAATACGGACGATTTGATCTAAGTCGTAAACAAAAATTTTGCCGTCACCAATTTTTCCCGTTCCTGCGACTTTGGTAATGGTGTCTACAACACGTTGGCAATTTTCACTGCGTGTAGCAATTTCAAGTTTTATTTTAGGTATAAAGTCAACTTGGTACTCCGCACCGCGGTATAACTCTGTGTGGCCTCTTTGACGTCCAAACCCCTTAACATCAACCACTGTCATTCCTTCGATGCCTAAATCAGCGAGAGCTTCACGCACATCATCTAATTTGAATGGCTTTATTATTGCACTGATCATTTTCACAAAGGCCCCCTTAGGACGCTAGCTTGTTATTGTATTTGCTCTATACAATCCAACCTTTGTGCCATTTTTAAATTAACAATAAAAACATAAGCTTATTAAAATAAATAATATACAAAACAAAAAAACGCACCATTTGGGTGCGCTTTTTTTGAGCAAAATACAACATTGGTGCGAGATAACAAACACTTAAACTCCCACTTTAAATATGAGGCCATGTTTGAATATTTACGGCCTATCATATTATCTTTAACATTTAAAACGCGCATAAGCTCAACGATTTTTATCGGCAGTTAATCTCAATATTTTTGTTTTTTACTAAAATATCGTTATAACTGCAGTATATAAAATAAAAAGGGTCACTTATGAAATTTAGTCGAAGTCTATTTTTACCTATTGCTGTAATAGCACTCACATTTACCAGTGCTACATTTGCTGATAATCAACGTCGTATTGATATCGACAGTAAAGTCGTTACCCAACACAAGGCAAAAATAAATAATGAGCGATTTTCGTACACGGTCGCTACAGGCACACAACCTGTATGGGATGACAAAGGGGATGCTATAGCAACCCTTCAATACACTTATTATACACGCGATAAGGTAGATGATAGAACCAAGCGCCCATTACTTATTTCTTTTAATGGTGGCCCGGGTTCAGCGTCTGTGTGGATGCACTTGGCATACACTGGACCACGGGTATTAAAAATTGATGACGAGGGCTACCCAATTCAACCTTACGGTGTAAAAGATAATCCTTATTCAGTGTTAGATGTTGCTGATATTGTTTACGTTAATCCAGTTAATACCGGGTATTCTCGTGTCGTTGAAGACAAAGACGGTAAGCTACTGCCCAAAGATAAACAAAAAGAGTTATTTTTTGGTGTCAATGCCGATATAAAATACCTAGCAGAATGGCTTAATACGTTTGTATCTCGTAATGAACGTTGGCGCTCACCAAAATTTTTAATTGGTGAAAGCTACGGTACGACGCGAGTATCGGGTTTAGCACATGAACTGCAAAATAGTCAGTGGATGTATATTAACGGTGTTGTACTCGTTTCACCTACCGACATTGGCATTAAACGTGACGGCCCTATAAAAGCGGCCAACCGCTTACCTTACTTTGCAGCCACCGCGTGGTACCACAAAGCACTCAATGCCAATTTACAAGCTAAGGATTTAGACGAGCTATTACCAGAAGTTGAACAGTTTACTATTAATGAGCTCATTCCAGCCCTTGCAAAAGGCGGCTTTATTGCAGCAGATGAAAAACGCCGTATCATAAAAAAAATGGCCGAATATGCAGGTTTATCTGAAACTTTTGTGAGTCAAAATAACTTAGATATTCCAACGCAGTTTTTTTGGAAAGAGTTATTACGTGAACGCGGACAAATGGTCGGTCGTCTCGATTCTCGTTATTTAGGAATTGATAAACGCGATGCGGGTGAGTCACCAGATTACTGGGCAGAGCTTACATCGTGGTTACACTCTTTTACTCCAGCTATTAACTATTACTTGCGTGAAGAGCTTAACTACAAAACAGATATCAAATATAACTTGTTTGGTAACGTTCACCCATGGGATAGAAGTGGCAATAACACGGGTGAAAACCTTCGTTTAGCGATGGCCCAGAACCCCTACTTGAACGTTTTGGTGCAGGCTGGCTATTTTGATGGGGCCACCAATTACTTTGATGCCAAGTACACTATGTGGCAATTAGACCCAAGTGGCAAAATGCAAGATAGATTGAGCTTCAAAGGTTATCGCAGTGGCCACATGATGTATCTACGCCACGCAGATTTAGAAAGCTCCAACAACGATTTACGCCAGTTTATACAGCAGTCTTTACCTAAAGATGGACAAGCGGCTAAGTACTAACTTTAAATTTTAGCATCTTTATAAAAGTGACCTTACTGGTCACTTTTTTATTTGTAAATAAGCTTAACCGTTAAAGCCAGTAAGGCTCTGTATCAAATGAGGCACGCCTACTTTGCTCCATAGCACTGACTAAAAAGTCAGATTTTTGCGCTAACCACTGTTGTATTTTAGCCAAGTGAGGATCGTCTTGCCCGCCACATAATTGCTTTAAATAATCAAGCGTACTTAACTCATACATACCATGAGAAATATCGAGCCATGGCAGTCTAAACTCCAGGCGTTCATCTTTATTAAACAGCTCACCTAAACAGTTACCACTGAGCAGGCTATTTTCTAGCTGAGTACGAAAGTGAAGATAATCATTGGCTGTTAAGCTTTGCTCTTTTGGTAATAATTGATGTAAATTATTCCAATCTTTATTAAATAAACGATGGGCAATGTTAATAACTGGCTGCTCAGCTTGCTGAAACTCGGTTTGACTCCAGTATTTACGCCACTGTTTATCAATCAACCACGTCGTTAAGCTTAGTAGTAAGCGGTTATAGCGGGCACTATGAAAAAGTGCAAAAATATCATCAATACTCGGTTGTAACTCTTTTAAATCGTTAATAACCTGCGTTAATGCTGGAGCGCTATTTATTTTTTTATAAAAAGCATGGCGTTTAGAAGTATACGTTTTTAACTGAATGGCATTTTCAACCCACGCTAATTCACTTAATAACCACTTAAGCTCCGCTCTAAGATGTTCGGTGCTGTCCTTACTGACAATATCGTCAAACAACCAAAAGTTATGGCGAATTAAACTAATACCGTCCGTCACACGCTTTAATGTTTTTAAACTAGGCTTATCGAAGTAGCACTGCTCATGCTTTTGTACAAAACGAATACCAAAACCCATGGCGTCAATAAGAGCTTGTTCTTGAGTCGCTTGCTTATTAAGTTTAACAAAACCTATTGATTTACTCGGCTGCAACGGCGTGTCATCAGCAAGGCGGTAGCCTCTTGCCGCTTTTGAATAAAGACCTAAACGAACACAATTTTGACTAACGAGTTTATCGGCTAAAGCAAATAACTCATCTCGACTGCCCTCAATCAACTCTATTTCAAGTTCACTAATAATTTCAACGTTACCGGATGCAGCCACTTCACCTTTATCTAATACCACTTCAATTTTAGCGCCTGTTTGCGTTTCGATTAACCACTTTCGACGAATAAAATGAGTGCTAAAAATAGGGTATAAATTTTGCGATATTGAATCAATTTGTACGCCATGAGGCCAAATTGATGAGTCAAAAGCCATTAACTGAGGTCGATTTGTTTCTATAGGAAGATTATATTCTGGGCGTTGATGCAATCCACCAACGACCTCACCGGCCAGTTTAATTGTTTGCTCGCAGCGCTCATCTATGCAGCGCGTTCTAAAGCCGATATCAAGCGCTCTAAGCTCTCTGCTTGGCGTATCGTAATAGGCATTTTGCAAATTTTTCGATGGCTTGTTTGTAACTGTTTTTGCAAATTGAGTAATTAATGAGGGGATCAGTGGAATGACGTCATCTGATACCAGAAACTTTAATTCTATCTCAGTATCCATTAGGTTTGCGAATTACCCTTAAAATAAATAGGGGCTCAAAATAAACAAAGCAGGCCTATATTGCAAATTTTTTAGTCATAAATACCGACACAAAAAATATCGATTACAATATCTATCTTGCTATTGAGCTATTAAATCCATACTATCTATATACTTATGCGAAATAAAAAATCACGTTCACAACGGACACAGCTAGATTAACAAGGTAGATAAATGCTAAAACACTGTTTACTATGGCTGCTTTTTACAGCCGCCCCGTTTATAAGCCAAGCAGAAGAAGCTCAATCAACGTCGCCCGCTAATGCTAAAACAGCTTATATAATCGATAGTTTGTATACTTTTATGCGTTCAGGCGCGAGTAAAGACTACCGCTTGCTTGGTTCGATAGATGCCGGCTCGCAACTGACTTTATTATCTGATGAACAAAACGGTTTTATAAAAGTTAAAGATGATAAAGGCCGCGAGGGTTGGGTAGAGTCTAAATTTATCAGTGAAACATCTGGTTTAAAACAACAGTACCAGGCCCTTAATAACGAAGTAAGCACGATACAAAACAGGCTTCGTCAAGCGCAGATAGAACTCCCAGAGTTGCAACAGCAAAACGCACAGCTAACCGAGCAAAATACTCAACTTTTAGCACAAATTGCTCAATTGCAAGACTCACTTAACCAAGAGCAGCAGCTTAAACAAGCCACCACTGCCAAGGAAAAGCGCCAGCTACTTACCTACGGTGGTGCAATTGCATTTTTAGGCTTGTTTATAGGTATTATTTTAACCATAGTGTTATCTCGCAGAAAACGCTACGAAGGTTGGGCATAAGCACACGCTAAAGTAACAGGCATAAAAAAAGCATCTAAAGATGCTTTTTTTATGCCTGTTAGGATTAGCTAAAAATCTAAGCGTAGCCCTGTATCTTGCTTTATTTTTTCTATCACCATGTAAGTATGATGAGTACCCACTCCTGGAATATCTACCAAATCACCTAATACTTCTCTGTATTCATCCATATTTGAAACACGAATTTTTAATAAATAGTCATAGCCACCCGCGACCATGTCACATTCAATAACCTGCTTAATTTTAAGAATATGCTCGCGAAACACTTTAAATACTGCGGTATTTGAGGTCACCAACGATACTTGTACATGCGCAATTAAGCTTTGATTGAGCTTTTCTTCACTTAGCTTTGCAAAATACCCCTCAATGTAACCTTCCTGCTCTAAGCGTTTAACCCGATCTAAACAGGGGCTGGGGCTTAAACTCACCTGCTTTGCTAGGTTAACATTTGAAATTCTTCCATTGCGCTGCAACACGTCTAAAATTGATATATCGATACGATCAAGCAGGCGTAATCTATTCGGATTTGTCATGTCAGTATTATATATGGATAAGTTAACAATATGCCCTGTAAATTATCGTAAAATGGCAAAATTAACCAGCATATTCTGCTGAATTTTAATTAGAATGCACACCTTATACCAACAATATTTAGCGGTAATTAATCATTACTCTAAGTTTTAACACTCTTGAGGGTTGCTTATGTTATTCAATGGCGATTTAACAACGACTTGTCCAATCAGACAAAGAATTCGTGACTTTTACCGTATTGATGAAAATGCGGTTATTGATCATATTTTACCACTTGCTGAAGTCGGTGTTAAAGCACGAAGTCGTGCATGGGAAAGAGCTCGCCAAATGGTGCACAATATTCGCAAAGACCAAGACGGTCAAAGTGGCGTTGATGCGCTGTTAAATGAATTTTCACTCTCGAGTGAAGAAGGTGTGGTATTAATGTGTTTAGCCGAAGCACTGCTTCGTGTTCCTGATAAAGCAACTCAAGAAACATTAATACGTGATAAATTAGCTAATGGCGATTGGAGCTCTCACTTAGGAAGTAGTGACTCTTTATTCGTTAATGCCTCGTCTTGGGGATTATTAGTAACCGGTAAAATGGTTAACTATAACGATAAAACCAAAGAGCAACAGTTTGGTATGCTCAAAAAGACGATTGGCCGCTTAGGTGAACCTGTTATTCGCAAGTCTGTAAATTTTGCAATGAAAATTATGGGCAAGCAATTCGTAATGGGGCGGACCATTAACGAAGCAATTGAGCGTGCTGCCGATACAGAAAAAAAAGGGTATGTATATTCATACGATATGCTAGGCGAAGGCGCGCGTACAATGAAAGACGCCCAGCGTTACTTTGATAGCTACATGAACGCCATTCATGCCATTGGTAAAGCGGCAAATGGCCGCGGTCCAATAAAAAGTCCAGGTATTTCAGTTAAATTATCGGCTATTCATCCACGCTATGAATTTACTCATAGAAAGCGTGTCATGGAAGAGATTGTACCTAAACTGAAAGAGCTTGCCCTTGCTGCTAAAAAATATGACATCGGGTTTACTGTTGATGCAGAAGAAGCAGACCGTTTAGATATTTCTTTAGATGTTATTGAAGCGGTATTTAGCGATAAAGATCTTGGTGATTGGCAAGGCTTTGGCTTAGCGGTTCAAGCTTATCAAAAGCGCGCTATTTTTGTGATTGAGTGGCTAACCGACCTTGCAAATCGTGTGGGTCGTAAAATGATGGTGCGTTTGGTAAAAGGTGCATACTGGGATACAGAAATTAAAACCACACAACAAGATGGCTTAGATTTTTTCCCTGTGTTTACACGTAAAGCAACCACCGATGTATCATACAAAGCGTGTGCAATTAAAATGCTTGAGGCACGTGATGTATTATATCCGCAATTTGCAACTCACAATGCCTACACCGCAGCGACTATTTTAGAAGTGGCTAAAGGGGATAACCACGGTTTTGAATTTCAACGACTTCACGGTATGGGTGAATCTTTATTTGACCAAATCGTTAATGAAGAAAAAATTCAGTGTCGCGTATACGCGCCGGTAGGCCAACATGAAGACCTACTTGCTTATCTTGTACGTCGATTATTGGAAAATGGGGCTAACTCATCTTTCGTAAACGCCATTGTTGATACCACGCAACCAGTAGAAGCATTACTACCAGACCCTGTTGAAACACTGCAAGGCTTACGTAACAAATACAATACGCAAATAAAAATGGCGATTGATTTGTACGGAGAAGAACGCGCTAACTCAAAAGGTATGGATTTAACAGATATTAACGTTATTACGCCATTTAAAGAAAATTTAGATACCTGGTTTGAAGAACACTTAATTAATCAAAGCCAAGTGCCAGAAGGTGCACTGGCAGTGAAAAATCCTGCAAACCATAAAGAAATTATTGGCCATGTTAAGTTACAAAATAGCGACGAAATGAAGGTGTTGCTCGCCAACGCTGATGCCGCATTTGAGTCATGGTCACAAACGCCAATAAAAGAGCGGGCAAACTTATTACGTCGTGTTGCCGACATCTTAGAGCGCCATCACGATGAACTTGTTGCCATCTGTATCAAAGAAGCGGGTAAAGTAGCACAAGATGGCATTGACGAAGTACGTGAAGCGGTTGATTTTTGCCGTTACTACGCAGCCCGTGCTGAAGAACTTGCGCAAGATGAACGCTTTGAAGCGCGTGGCGTTATTTTATGTATTAGCCCATGGAACTTCCCACTGGCTATTTTCTTAGGCCAAGTAGCTGCAGCAATTGTGACTGGTAACACGGTTATTGCAAAACCCGCAGAACAAACAAGCTTAATTGCACTGCGTGCCATTGAGTTAATGCTCTCTGTTGGCTTACCAGAGCATGTTGTACAGCCTGTGATTGCTCGTGGCAGCGAAGTAGGTAAAACCATTGTCCCTGATGAGCGCATTCAAGCGGTGATGTTTACAGGTTCAACTGAAACTGGCACGCTTATCTCGCAAACATTAGCGGCACGTAATGATTTTCAAGTGCCATTAATTGCAGAAACTGGTGGTCAAAACTGTATGATTGTTGATTCAACAGCGCTTCCTGAGCAGGTTGTTGACGACGTTATTAGCTCTGGCTTTCAAAGTGCGGGTCAGCGTTGTTCAGCCCTTCGTGTTTTATTTATTCAAGAAGATGTGGCTGACGGCATCATTGAAATGCTTAAAGGCGCACTGGCTGAGTTACACATTGGCGACCCTTCATTACTCTCTACTGATGTAGGGCCTGTAATAGACGAAAAAGCATTGAAAACGCTTAACGAGCACGTTGAGTATTTAAAGGGTAATGCAACATTGCATTATGAATGTAAAATCCCTGATAACAGTGAAAATGGCGCATTTTTCTTTGCCCCTCGTTTATACGAGATTAAAGACTTATCAGTATTAAAACGTGAAGTGTTTGGCCCATGTGTTCATGTTATTCGCTTTAAAGCGAAAGAGCTTGATAGCGTTGTTGATCAAATAAACAATACTGGTTACGGCCTAACAATGGGTATTCACTCACGTATTGAAGAACGTTGTGAATATTTAGCTAAAATGTCGCGTGCGGGTAATGTGTACGTTAACCGTAATATGATTGGTGCGATTGTTGGTGTGCAACCGTTTGGTGGCCGTGGACTTTCTGGTACTGGCCCTAAAGCCGGTGGACCAAACTATCTGCAACGTTTAGTGAAAGAAAAAGCTTCACCAGAAAATGTGCAAATGACCAACCTTACGCCAGACGAGCTTGATTTACACCATTACAGTGGGGCAAATGAGCAAGTAGAAAAACTGATGGTTAATTCAATGCGCGACGAAAAAATTTGGCGTGCAACACCACTTAACGATCGTGTTTCTGCAGTACGTCAGTTATTGGCAAAAGTGGCAACGGTTGAAATTATTGACGACCTTGCGGATGATTTAGCCTTAACGCTTGCCGATGCACGGGCGCAATTAAACCGCTTAGAAAAGCACATGCGTAAATACACAACATTACCTGGGCCTACCGGTGAGTCGAATACACTGCACCTTGAAGCGCGTGGCTGTGTGGTTTGTTATGCCGATAAGAGCACCTCGTTTAACTTCTGGGCACTATCGATTATTACTGCACTTGCCGCAGGTAATACGGTAATCACTGTAGCGTCTGAAATATTTTATGAGGAAGCGGTTGCCTTTAAAGATAAATTTATTGCAACCGGTGTTGCTGAAGGCGTGTTCCAAGTAGCTAAACCAAACCAGTTACAGGCTTTATTAGCGCACCCTCATTTAGCAGGGGCGGTCGTTGCTGCGCGTTCTTCTCGCTTAGGCTACTTCAGCCAACAGCTTGCACAACGTAAAGGTGCAATACTGCCAGTGATAAGCTCCGAGTATTACGATACGCTTATTAAGCGCCTTATTACTGAAAAAACAATCAGTATTGATACAACCGCGTCAGGGGGTAACACCTCATTAATGACGCTTGTTGAAGATGATGAATAAAATATAATTATCGAGTAACAAAAAAGACATCAATTTGATGTCTTTTTTTATTTCTAAATGTGAATTTATTTGTTAGATTCTTTATTAGCACTTGTTAATTAGAGCCTAATTTGAAAACCATTACTATTACACAGCTAAAGCCTGGCATGTTTGTACAAAAGGTAATTAAACAAACCGGCAGCATTAAAATAAAAAACCAAGGCTGGGTAAAAACACAAAGCGGCATTAATAAATTAATAAAATCAGGGATTTTAGAGGTTGAAATCGACCCAGATAAAATGTTTTACCCTGAAGGTTCTGAGCAACAACTTCCTCAAAATATAAAAATTGAAGACAAAAAGCGCAACCCTTGGTCAATAACCCACAGCGCTGAACAAGAAATGAGTAAAGCTAAAAAGCTGTACGATGAAGCAAAAAATCTGCAAAAAAAAGCATTTGGCGATATAGAATCTGGCAAAACTGTGGATGTTGCCCCCTTTAAAGAGCTGGCTAGCGGGTTTATAGACTCAGTATTTAGAAACCAAGATGCACTTGCCTGTATTACTCAAATGCGCCAAAAAGACGCTTATTTATTAGAGCACTCAATAAATGTGTCTATTTTGATGAGTATTTTTGCAAAACACCTTGATATTGAAAAACCAATCATTGAACAACTTGCAACCGGTGCCCTGTTACATGATATGGGAAAAATAAAAATACCTGACGCTATTTTAAATAAACCAGGTCGCTACAGTGATGAAGAATTTAAAGTGATGCAAAATCATGCCCTTTTCAGTAAAGAAATTTTAGAGGACGCAGGATTAACAGGAATAGCCGTTGATATTGCGGGCATGCACCATGAGCGCTTAGACGGTAAAGGCTACCCCTTTGGTAAAAAAGGCGATGAAATAAGCCAGTACGTTCGTATGGCCTCAATTGTTGATGTTTACGATGCGCTCACAGCAGAGCGTGTATACAAAGCCGGCATGGAGCCGATTAAAGCATTTAAAATATTAAAACAAGGTTGCCCAGACAGCTTTGACGCTGAACTACTTAACAAGTTTATTCGGTGTATTGGCATTCATCCTGTAGGTACACTCGTGAAACTGTCTAGCCAAAAAGTGGGGCTAGTGACCCAAAGTAACCCCGCCAGCCCATTAAAACCAGTTGTAAAAACGTTTTTTAATGCAAAACATGGGCGTTACATTGAAGTTAAAGATATCGATTTATCAAATAAAAGAACCCAAGACACCCTCGAATCAGCAGTAAAACCAAAAGAATACAACATAGACTTAGAGGGCTTTTATAAGCACTCTATTTTTAATTAATTGGCCACTATTGCGGCCAATCCTGCAATGCTTTTAAGCTAAATTCATAACCATCAAAATCAAGTACGCTCTGATCGGGCGTTATTTCTAGCACTTTCAGCGCCCCGATGGACTCCCCCTCGTATAACTCTCTGCCGTTGAGTTTTATCCAACGCTTATCCGCAGTTGAAGAATAAATATGCGCCTGATACTTAATGCTCGGTAACATACTTTGCAAACCGTCGGGCAATAGCTCTACAGGCTGCACGCGTGATGAATGATAGGAGCCTTGAGTTACTTCGTAGTTGGCTGCGGCCTCAGTGTCATTAACAGCTTGCGCAAACGCATTTTTAAGGGGGTTAGCCACAGTATTAAGTTCAGTTGGCGATGCTTGCTGCTCAGGCACATTTTGATTAAGCGGTTTACCTAATATTTTATATTTACTCAACTCATCAGCACTGAGTGTTTTTTTTGTGGTTTGAGTTTGCGCCAGTTGCGGCTGAACAGATAAAGATTGCAAACCTGATACAGGGTTATTTTGAGCTGAATAATTTTGCGTTTGCCCCTGAATAGCCTGATTAGTGTTCATAGATAAATACTGCCCTTGGGGCGTAAGCAGCATTTGCTGCACACCCGTTGGGGTTTGTACATATACTAGCTGCCCAGCTAAAGCAGGGATACTGTTAAGCGCGGGCGTTGCTTGAGGGGTTATCACAGCGTGAACAGCCGTTTGTTCTTCCTCAGCGTTAACGGTTTTTTCTACAACTGATGCTGACTTTTTTTCAGTAACATCATTTTGAACAACATCATTTTGAACAACATCATTTTGAACAACATCATTTTTTATTTCTATGTTTTCTTTTTGTAACCACTCACCAACAAAAAAACCACTGGCCAATATACCCGTTGCAAATAAACTTCCTGCAAGTAAAAAGCTAATGCGACGATAAGTCATCAACTGACGCTGTTGTTTTAATTTTTGCGCTTGTAAGTCATACTGCTCTGCGCTCATGGTATCGTGTTTTGACTGCTTTAATGCATCTAATAAATAAGACATGAATCACCTAACTAAAAAACAAATGACAGGCCAATCCCTGCACTAAAAAGCGTTAACGCAGCAACAGCATAAGGCCAAATAAACCGAGTTTTGTGAGGCTTGTTATTGGTTGCAATAAAGTCGATAGGTAAAGACTCACTCGCCGCTTGCTTAACAATATCACTGCCAACAACCTTTTGTTGTTTAGAAAAAGCCCCCACTAACGCGCGCTCACAAACAAGATTCATTAATCGTGGCACACCGCCGGTGAGCTGATGCACCATTTGCATGGCTTGCATTGAAAAAATTTTTTCATCGCAGCCCGCTATGTGCAATCGGTGTTGAATATAGGCAATGGTTTGCCCCTCGGTTAGCGCTAACAAATGGTATCTGGCAGTAATTCGCTGTGCTAATTGCCTTAACTCGTTGCGCTTCAAAAGCAGCTGTAATTCAGGCTGACCGACTAATACTATCTGTAATAATTTTTTATGATTTGTTTCAATATTGGTTAATAACCGTAACTGTTCGAGCACGTCGGGGGCAAGTAGCTGAGCTTCGTCAATAATTAAAATAGTATGACCACCTGCTTTATTATTAAATTCAAGCTGCTTTTTAATGACATCCGTTAAACTTTTCAGCGTTGGATTTTGCACATCAGCACTAATTTTTAGCTCATCACAAATGCTGGCTAGCAACTCTAGCTCAGATAAAGCGGGATTGTGGATCATCGCTACTTGGGTGTTTTCAGGTAGGCGCTCTAACATACTGCGCGTTATGGTGGTTTTACCCGTGCCCACTTCACCGGTTAACAGCACAAAACCACCATCTTCACCTAACCCATAAGTAAGATGCGCTAACGCTTCTTTATGACGCTCACTTAAAAATAAATAGTGGGGATTAGGCGAAATTGAGAATGGCTTTTCTTGTAAACCAAAATAGCTTAAATACACCTTAATAGTCCTTGGTCGTTAATTCACGCTCTATCATGTCAAAAAAAGAGCCTGAGTGACAACTACATTCAGGCTTTAATATAAAAATACTGTAAAACAGAGAATTTGGGGGCAGATTTTTATCCGTTACCGTTATTTTTCATAACGCACTAGGCGTAAATACACGTTGCTTGTTTTAGCATGCAAGCTGTTTAAACCGCTGGCAAACTGATAAACCCATGCCGAATTCATATTGTTAATACCTGAGGTATTAGACCAATAATTTTGTAATTTAGTTGCCAAAAATACGCTTTCATCAATACTTGGTTCTACACAACGATGGTCAACAATACTGGCCAATTCCTTAATATTAGGGACTTGCCAGTCATTATACCCTGCGGTGGTATCGTCAAGCGCGCCTTTGAGCGAAGCCTGCCAATTCAATGACTGGGTTTCACCATCGCAACTGTTTGTTTGGCCATTGTAAACTTGCCCATAATTACAACGCTGCCACATTAGCCCTGTTTCAATATCTAATACAGTGCCATCTATGTTAGTTGCAAATCGTTCCGTGTCGTCTGTAGTCCCAACTTCTTCATAACACTGTTGGGCTGCCAGTGATGAGCTCAATCCTACAGCAAATAACACAGAAATCTTAATAAATTTCATCACAATCCCCTTAACGATTTCTAACTAAGCGCACATAAGCGGTATTATTTTTTGGATAAGCTAAGTCGTTACCATTACTCATGTCGATGATATAAGCTTGCGATAAACTGCCGCCATCAACCGCTGTTTGCGAGGTCCAATAACGTAAATGTTTTAGAGTATTAGCCGGTGGTGTATGTGGAAAAAAGGCAGTATCTATTAATGTATTTTGCCCTTGTTTACCGTAGTCAATTAAACTTAATAACTCAGTGTAACTAGGTAAACGCCAGTTACTGCCACCACAAAAATCAAGTGCATTGACTTCATCAATATAGGTTTGCAGCCCGCAATCAACATTGCTGGGGCATGTGGTATTAGCCGTTCCAGTTACATCAGCACTGTTAACCGTGCCTTGCCAAATATAGCGATTTTGCCCATCACGCAGTGTGGTGTTAGGTAACACGCCGGAATAAGGACTTTTTACTTCCCAAACCAGGCCCGTTGTATTATCTCGTATACAACTGAAATTTTGGGCGTCATCTAATAGTTCATCAGCAAACTCATCGAGTTTAGTGTAGTCAAAGGCAAGATTACCTTTGCCTACTTTGCCTAACCTATTAGCAAAGCTATCTCGTCCAAGCTCAGCATCTTGAGCAGGAAAATCATCATTATTACAATTAATTCGTTGGGTATTATTATAACACTCCCCAACCCCTGTATCGTTAATTAACCCAAGCGCTTTAGGTGTTACATCAATAAATACAGTATCGGTATCAGTGCGTCCTTTTGAGTCCATAACTTGAACTTCAAAGCTCAAAGTCGCATTTAAATCAATATCAGAGGCAACAAAGCTGGTTATGCAAGATTGTGAATTCGCAAGAACCTCTGTGTTACCATTAAGTTGCTGCCACTGACACTGATAAGGCTCGGTTGCTGCTTCACTTTTGGTTGCATCTAAAATAACCTGATCAAACTCTTCTACTGTTTGATCAGCGCCTGCATTGGCAATTATCACCTTTGCTGTTTTATCAAGGGTCATATCATAGTGCGATGTTGACACCCCGCCTTCATCATCAGTAACAGTGAGCTGCCATTTTAAACTGCTGTTATTTTCTAAAAGTGGATGAGGGAAGTTAAGCGTTGGATTGATATAACTGCCTATTGCTAAGTCAGGCCCTGATAATAATTGCCATAAGTAACTGCTGACTTCACCATTTTCGTCTGGATCGATTGACTCTAAACCGCTAAGAGTCACAATGTCGTTATAGACTGAGGGTAAATTTGCAGGAGCAATCTGAGTAACAACTGCAATAGGGATTTGATTGTTAGAGGTAATATAAACGCTCAAGTCATCGGTCACTAAACTTCCATCTACAGTTTGATAACTCACCCTTAATACTAGTTCGCTGTCAGATTTCACATCTGGCGCGGTCAGAGTGTGTTCAGCGCCTTCAAGCGGAAAAGTATCTATTATAGGGCCGCTGACTCGTTGCCATGTAAATGTTCCATCAACGGGAGAGCCTTTCGCAGCAATAGTGAATTCTGATTTTTCTACGATTTGAACATCGTTTCCTGCAAATACAGACGTTTTAATAACATCATTATTTGCGCCACCTCCCCCTCCACATGCTGCTAAAAGCAAACATGACATCAGCGATATTAACGACATTGCTTTCATACACAGCACCCTTGTCTTTTAAAATTATCTAAAAAGATAAACAAGCAAAAAAAGTGCCAAAGTACGGCTACATGTAACTATCTTGATGAATACGCACAAACAATCTAGTGCCAATTTTACTATAATCTATTTTATATTCGCGGCCATCTAATGCTTGAACAAATAATAATTGTTTTTCTTCACTAAACACATCGGCACTCGTTATATAAACGACATCTAAATAACGCTCTTTAGCGTCGCGACGATTTTTTGGCAGCTCTTCTTTAAATGGCTCAAGGCCATGACCTGTTACTTTGATTCGAGGATGATCGTCACCATTAACAATCACTAAATCTAGCTTTCTGTCTTTGTGTATTATGGTATTTCGGCCACTTTTAATAAAAGATCTATCTTGGCTCATAATTATTCCTAATTCCGCAGTGAGTGATTATATTATTCAAACTGCGACTTTATAAACGCAGAGGGATTGCGCTTCCATTTATTTAAGTTTGCGCTAAATTCCCAAATATCACTTTCTATCGCACTTGCGGGCAATAATAAGTCATACCCTGTTAGAAGCTGAAGATGCTTGGCTCTATTAGCAAACATTGCTATTAGCCCATTATAATCAATTCCTTTTTTTGACCTAAATTTATTATCTTCAACTAACCATTGTGATGGGCAATGCCCATTTTTGCAATTTTTTTGAACAACTTGCATAAAAAAATGTCGCTGCTCTATCAATAATTTACCCGCTATTCTTGGTGCTAAAGCAGTTAAAAACGCATCTATATCATTTAGTTTAATACCAATCGCGTTAAGCTCAAGGTAATCAACCCCATTTTCAACAGTAGGAATACCACAATGGTGAAAATTTTCTTGAATCAAATCCCAATGTCCATATTTATGCTGATATGTTAATTGCTGCTCAGTTAAAATGATACTATAAAAAGGTTCCTGTGTTTTTAAAAAACCGATTAAAATAGCTGCAATACACAAACTTACTAAAAAAATCTCAATAATACTGATGTGACCTGGGCGCAATAGGTTAAACACCATAATGAAAATTAACCCGATACTTCCCACAGTGAGTATTTCTATACCATTTTTAGCACCTTGAGCTCGGTATTTAAGGGTTGTATTTTTTATATCAACCATACTGAAAAAACGCCATGTAGAATATAAACATAATAATAGCCCACAATACCAACCTTCTTAACATTAAACAGCTTTTGCATGTGGTTTTAAAATTCACTTAGTTATTCCCATTATCGACCCTATTTGCAATAGTATTATTTATTTTTACGCCTAACGCACAAATTAACGAGATACATAACCGCCTTTTTTTCTCCTGATTTCGTACAATGGTTATAATCTATTTTCAGGTATGAAAACAATGTACTCAAGACAATCAGGTAAAGCCTTATTTCCATTTATTATTTCGTTGCTAATAATATTTAGTGTTTATTTATATTTTCCAGTATCGCAGGGCGAACAAGCTGATTACTCACCAACGACAACCCAAGTTACGGCTCACACCGTAAAATCGCAAGAAAATGCGATTATGATTGAGGCTATCGGCAGTGCCCGTGCTAATCAGGCTATTTATATCAAAAGCGCTCAAAACGATTATGTCACTAGTATTTACTTTGAAGACGGCGATTTAGTCAGTAAAGGGCAAAAATTAGTGCAATTGCAAAACCTGCAAGAACAATTTGCCATTAAAGAACTTAGCATTAATTTACAAGAAGAAAAACGTCAATTAGCTAGGCTCACCGAACTTTCTCGATCACAGGCTACAGCAAAATCGTTGCTTGAAGAACAACTCGCTCGGGTTGATGCCACCGAAGCACAATTAGAAAGCGCTAAAACCAAACTTAATGAAATGACGATTACCGCGCCTTTTTCTGGGTTATTGGGAAAACGAGAAATATCAGTAGGCGCTTATGTTAATAACAGTACGATTATTACCACCCTTGATGACATAAGCATTATTAAAGTTGACTTTAAAGTACCTGAAAAATACCTGGCTCAACTGAAAAACGGCATGACGGTTATCACTCAAAATGACGCTTACCCAGATCAAACGTTTAGCGGTAAAGTAACTCATATTAGTTCGCGCATCGACTCAGTGACACGCAGTGTCGAAGTTACCGCCAGTTTTGCAAACAAATCTGGTTTACTGCGTCCGGGAATGTTACTTAATACCGCATTAGAACTAAGCAGCAATCAAGCACTTATGGTGCCTGAAAAAGCCATTATCCCATTACAAGATAAACACTATGTTTTTCAAATTGAAGATGGTATCGCCAAGCGTGTTGAAGTACATGTGGCCAGTAGAAATAATGGCTGGGTAGCTATAGACAGTGGGCTAAACGATGGCGAGCAAATAGTAACCGAGGGAATTATTAAAATTCGCTCTGGTAGCAAAGTTAGCGTTAAGGGGTAACACGTGAAAATTACCGATACTAGCGTTAAACGCCCCGTTTTTGCGATTGTTATTAACTTACTGTTACTCACTTTTGGTCTGGTCGCTTTTAGCATGCTGCCGCTGCGTGAGTATCCTGATATTGAAACACCTATTGTTAATATTAGCACCGAATACACAGGTGCATCAGCGGAAATCATTGAAACTAAAATAACCCAAGTTATCGAAAATCGTATATCAGGCATTGAAGGGATTAAAAGTATTAACTCGTCGAGCCGAAACGGTCGCTCAAATATTACCATTGAGTTTAATATCAACCGAGACATAGACGCAGCCTCAAATGATGTGCGTGAACGAGTAGCACGTGCACTCGATAGCCTTCCTGAGCAAGTTCGCCCGCCGGAAGTATCAAAATCAGACAGTGATGACAGCCCGATTGCTTGGTTTGTACTTAATAGTGAAACTATGGATTCATTACAACTTTCTGATTATGCACAGCGCTTTATTGTGGACCGTTTAGCTGTTGTTGATGGTGTATCTAATGTACGTATTGGCGGTGAGCGTAAATATGCTATGAAAGTATGGCTAAACCGTCAAGCTATGGCAGCAAGAGGCATAACATCGAGCGATATAGAGCAAACGCTGCGTAGTGAAAATGTGGAGCTTCCTGCGGGTGAAATTGAATCGGTCGATCGTGACTTTACTGTACGAACCGCACGCAGTTACAAAAGCCAACAAGATTTTCATAACCTTGTTATAAAGCGAGGCGAAGATGGCTATTTGGTGCGTTTAGGTGAAGTAGCCGACGTTAAATTAGAAGCCGCCGATGACGAAAGTTTATTTCGGGGTAATGGCCGCAACATGATAGGCATGGGCATAGTCAAGCAAGCCAAGGCCAACACTTTAACTGTGGTAGATAACGCACGCAGTGAACTTGAAAAAATTAAACGCAATTTACCACAAGGTACCACCATAGAAGACAGTTACGACTCTTCAATATTTATTAAGGAGTCGATTAACGAGGTTTATAAAACCTTAGCAATTTCTATGGGATTAGTCGTACTAATTATCTTCATATTCTTAGGTAACATTCGTGCCACTCTTATCCCTGCGGTCACTGTACCGGTCGCTTTAGTCAGCAGTTTTATGTTTTTATTAGCAATGGGCTATTCAATTAACCTATTAACATTACTGGCACTGGTATTGGCAATAGGCTTGGTGGTGGATGACGCCATTGTCATGCTAGAAAACATTCACCGGCGTATTGAACTTGGTGAGCCGCCTTTACTTGCATCTTATCGCGGTGCACGCGAGGTTGGTTTTGCAATCATCGCCACTACGCTAGTGCTAATTTCGGTATTTGTGCCATTGGTTTTTATGGATGGGCGAATTGGCGCACTATTTACAGAATTTGCAATGGCGGTCAGTGCTGCGGTGTTTTTCTCCAGTATAACGGCACTGACTCTTTCTCCGGCACTGTGTTCAAAAGTACTTAAAGCCTCAGAAAAAGAAAGTAAGTTTAGCCAAGTCATGGATCGCTTTTTCACAAAATTAGAAAATGGATACCGTCATTCTTTAGCGTCAAACATGACCCGTAAATGGGGCTTAATGCTGTGTTTAGTGCTAGCTGGATTTGTTAGTTACTCATTATTTTTACAAATACCATCGGAATTAACCCCAAAAGAAGACCGCGGTACATTTTTTGTGCTAATGAATGGCCCTGAAGGAGCCAGTTATGAGAATAATGCTGCTAACATGGCAAAAATTGAAGAGCGCTTGATGCCTTACTCAGAATCTGGCGAGCTTAGTCGTGTGTTAGTTCGCGTGCCTGGCTGGGGTGGCAGTGGCGGTGTTGCTATTGTCGGAATGGCTGATTGGGATAAACGCAAACGCTCAACATGGGAAGTCATGGATGAAATAAGTGGCAAAATGCAAGAAGTCACTGATGTGCGTGCTTTTGCCATTATGCGCAGAGGTATTGGCGGTGGCGGATCATCGCGCCCCATCGAGTTTGTATTACAAGGTAACGATTATGCACAACTTGCAGATTGGCGCGATAGAATCATTGAGCGCGCCGAGAAAAACCCAGGGCTTGTTCGTATTGATCATGATTACAAAGAAACCTTCCCACAATTTTTAGTCAGTATTGATAAAAACAAGGCCGCCGATTTAGGCGTTTCGCTATCCGATGTAGGCCGAACCCTAGAAACCATGCTAGGGCAACGTAGGGTAACCACTTTTATCGATCGTGGTGAAGAGTACGATGTAATATTAAAAGGAACCAAAGAAGACTTTGTCAATCCTACTGATATTTCAAACATTTATCTTAAATCACGCAGCAGTGAACTTGTTCCTCTTGATAGCCTTATTAGCTTAAAAGAGGAAGCAACTGCTTCGCGCTTAAATCGTTACAACCGTATGCGTGCAATTACGCTAAGCGCTAACCTTGCAGAGGGTTATACATTAGAGCAAGCGTTAAACTTTTTAAATGAAGTTGCCGCACAGGAAAACGATATTGATGGTGCGATTGCTTATAAAGGTGAGTCGGAGCTGTTTTATGAGGGCGCCTCTGCCATGACCTATGTGTTTGTACTGGCCTTAACGGTGACCTTCTTAGTACTTGCCGCTCAATTTGAAAGTTTTGTACACCCACTCGTTATCATGCTAACCGTACCACTTGGCTTAATGGGGGCTATGTTTGGACTTTGGAGTATGGGACTAACCCTTAACATATACAGCCAAATAGGCATTGTTATGCTTATCGGGTTAAGTGCTAAAAACGGTATCCTTATCGTTGAGTTTACTAATCAACTACGCGACAAAGGCATGGAGTTTAGTGAGGCAATTTTACAAGCCGCTACACAGCGTTTGCGCCCGATAATAATGACTTCACTAACCACAGTTATGAGCGCCGTGCCTTTAGTGCTGGCCTCAGGCCCGGGTTCGGAAAGCCGCATGGTTATTGGTGTGGTGGTATTTACAGGTGTGACTATTGCAACCATACTCACATTGTTTGTGGTACCAGCCGCGTATTACGCACTTGCACGCAATACACAATCACCAGAGTTTTTACAACAAAAACTTGATAAACAAGCCGCTGAAAAACCGCAAAAAGAGATCTAAGTGACTCAAGGCGTCGTAACTAGTTGCTACTGCGTCATATTTGATGCGCGCATTCCATACAATTGAGGAACTATCTATGAGTTCGACCACACAAGCAGCAACACTCGGCGGCGGCTGTTTTTGGTGCATTGATGCAGCATTTAGACGTGTTAACGGTGTACTGAGCGTTTGTTCTGGCTACACGGGTGGGCATATTGATAACCCAACCTACAAAGTCATTTGCACGGGTAACAGCGGCCATGCAGAAGTGGTTAGGGTTGAGTTTGATTCGAGTATTATAAGTTTTGAAACCTTACTCGCGATGTTTTTTACTCTGCACGATGCCACTCAATTAAATCGCCAAGGTAACGACATTGGCACTCAGTATCGCAGCGTTGTGTATTACCACAATGAGCAGCAACAAGCGCAAACGCAAGCTGTTATTGCTGCGCTGCAAACACATGTTAGCGAACCGATAGTAACAGAGCTCAGCCCAGCAACAACCTTCTACCCTGCTGAGAGTTTTCATCAAGACTACTACAATGAAAACCCCGAGCAAGGCTATTGTAGTATTTTAATTGCCCCTAAGCTGCATAAGTTTGAAACTGAGTTTGAAGAGTTTTTAGATAAGTAATGTATTAAAAAGCCCGATTTAAATCGGGCTTTTGTATATTAATTAATATCGTATTAGTAATTAAAACTGGTAATTTACACCTGCAAAAAACCGGCGTTCGGGCGCATTATAGTAATATACTTCTGTCGTTGTAGAGTCTAGGTGAGAATCTATCACGTTATAGTCTTTGTCAAATAAATTCTCTACACGAAGGGATACTGTAATTTGTTCGTTTACTTGGTAGTTACCCGCTAAATTCCAAAGTGTATAAGAACCTAAATGTGTTACAACTCCCTGACGGTCGCTGCGATATTGCATATCAATACGTGCGTCAAACCCACCAAATTGCCTTTTAAGCTCCCAGCTAAACGTGCGTCTGGCCACATTTCTTAAAGCCTCGCCAGTTTCTTTGTCTTCGGCACTTAAATAAGCAAAATTAAGATTATTATCAAAGCCAAAAATTTGGTTTGCAAAGCTCACCTCAATCCCTTCATAACGTGCCTCATTAATATTGGTCAGTGAGAAATTAGTATCGTAGGCAATTTGATCTTTAATCTCATTTCTAAATACGGCCACATCTACACGTGCAGTTTCAAAGTCAACATTCAGACCCAGCTCACGATTTACCGACGTCTCTGGCTGAAGATCTGGATTACCATATAGTGGGTAATATAAATCATTAAATGTAGGTGCTTTAAAGCCCGTATTTTGACTTAAACGAAATGTCGCGTTGTTAGATAAATGATAACCTGCAGCGGCTGTATAAGTTGTTTCATCGCCAAACTGTTCATCATCATCTTGACGAACTGTTAAATTTGCAAGCAGTGCATCTGAGTTATAATATGCCCCAGCAAATACAGCTAGCACATCACGCTCTTGCACTTCAAAAATAATTGAACTTTGCGATACATCGTCGTTATACCAATTAACACCCCCGCTAAAATTTAAGGTGTCGCTGAAACGGTATTGTCCGTTATAGTCAATCTGTGAACGTTTAGTAATAAACGTACTTGTTGTAGGCCCTTTTGTCGCATCAACATAATCGTTGCCTGAATCATCGGTTGCAAAAGCAATATCAATACTGTGCGTTTGGTTGTTATAGTTTTTATTCCAACCAGCAGACAATTGATAATTTTTAAAGTCATTGCGTTCAATCGTGCTATCGGCCGGACTAGAGGGACTATCATAATCAGCAAAGCCCTCGCTGTATTGACCTAACAACTTAAAACTACCGTAATTACTCTGTGTATAATTTACTTTAAAGCCAACATTTTTATTTTCATAACCATCGTCATCCGAAGCTACACCTTGAAGTACGTCAAAGTTATCGGTTTTTTCAAAGCCTGCATTAAATGCAGTAGTTACATCGCCGGATTTAACCGCGCCTGCCACTTGATAATCTTGGTAAGCGTCTGAACCAAAAGTGACATCAAGCGATAAGTTATTCGCTTCGCGAGTAATAATATTAATAACACCCGCTAATGCATCAGAGCCGTAAACCGCGGCTCGTGAGCCTTTAATAATTTCGATACGTTCAATGCTATTTAAAGGCACGTTACTCAGTGCTTTTTGACCAAGCGTTGCAGAGCCGGTACGCACCCCATCAATTAAAATTAAGGTATCGCCCGATCCCATTCCACGTAATGATACGCCGGCATTTTGTCCAAAACCACCATTAGGGTTAATTTGAAAACCAACGTATGAGTTTAATAAAGTGGGTAAATCGCGAACATTACTGGCCTCAATATCACTACGGTTTATAACGTTTACACTCGCTAATACATTATTCACAGGTTGCTCAAATTTATTAGCAGTTACTGTTATTGTTTCGATTGGTTGCTCTGCAGATGCAGAAAAAGACAGCGCAGCCGAAATGGCCACACCCAGTGCGGTTTTATTTAACATCATGTCCCCTACCTTTGCCCACCGCAAAGATGTTAGTAAGTAAGATTAATTCAAGGCCGGTCTCCGGACTCAGTTACCGTAAGGATAAACTTTACCGTTGCGGGGGCAGTGTTGGGATTGATTTCGTCAATGAAAACGCACCAACTTCCCGATTATCTTGCTAAAAAAATCACACCATTGAAGTGTTTAGCAAGCACCTTGAAAACAGGCCGCTATTGTGGTTATTTTAAGCATAAAAGTCAATAGACGGCTATACATCTATAAGCTCGGGGTTCGGGGTTCGGGGTTCGGGGTTCGGGGTTCGGAGTTCGGAGTTCGGAGTTCGGAGTTCGGAGTTCGGAGTTCGGAACTATCATACATTCTAAAATAGAGAAGCCAAACAATATAACGTGTTTGGCTTTATACATGTTCCTTTGAACTTAGCGCCTATAGTGCCAAGTTCGAAGCAATAAATTAATCACGGAAGTTTTTAAACTGAAATGGCTGACCTAAATCTGCCGTGCGTACAACTTGCATAGCTTCTTGTAAGTCATCACGTTTTTTGCCAGTAACACGAACCTCTTCACCTTGAATAGCCGCTTGTACTTTTACTTTAGAATCTTTAATGGCTTTAACTACTTTTTTAGCCATGTCTTTTTCGATACCCTGTTTAAGAGCAACGTTTCGAAACACATTTTTACCTGCGCGTGAAATATCTTGTAGCTCAAGGCTTGCCACATCCATCCCACGCTTAGAGATTTTGTTCGCTAAAATATCAAACAATTGCATAACCTGAGCATCGGCTTCAGCTTTTAATTTAATTGTTTTATCGTTTAGCTCTATTGAGGCATCAACGCCTCTAAAATCAAATCGCGTTTCAAGTTCACGGTTGGCGTTATCAACCGCGTTTTTTGCTTCGTTCATTTCTACTTCAGATACAATATCAAATGAAGGCATGGCGTTCTCCTAACTATCTAATCTTAATTTTATGCGGCAATTATAACGTTAAAATGATAAATCTTTACATTTTTCTGCATCTTGTTCAGGTGCGATACTAAATTAGTTTGATATACTGAGGATTCTTTTTTATACGACTTTAGGATTTTTCGTGGCAAGGCGTGTTTACCAAGCTATTTTTCTGATTTGTATTGTTGCATTTACTTTTTTATTCGCAAAAGAAGTTAAAGGGAGTGTGACGAACCTATTTCCCCATGTTGATAAAGTGGCACACTTTGGTATTTTCTTTTTGTTAGCCATGATCATGGATAAAGCGTTTAAGCTCCCTTTATATACACAAATACTGCTACTCGCAGGTTACGGCGCGGCCATAGAGATTATGCAAGATACGCTACCATACAGGCAAGCATCGCTGGCCGATTTCATTGCCGATTTTATTGGCGCAGCTAGCTACTTTTTAGCTAAACCTTTATTAAAAATGCGTAAAAATAATCAAAATGGCTAACTTACTTGTTATTGGTGATGGCGCTATGGGCTTATTATTTAGTCATTTTTTAGCTAGGCATCACACTGTTTATGTACTGACCCGAAAAGGCACAATTAATACGCGTTTTTATAGCCATAATAATAATGCATCTGAAAAAATCAATGCCACTTTCATCACTCAACAGCAGTTAGCGCACAAAGCTCAATTTGATATTGTATTATTTGCGGTAAAAGCATTTGCGGTACAAGCGGCGTTTGCACATGTACACCCTTATTTAGCCAGTAATGCCCATATTGTGCTTAGCCATAATGGCATGGGTAATGTTGAACAATTAAGTGCACAACTAAAAAAGCAGCAAGCACTGTACTTTTTAACCACCAGCATGGCAGGGTTCAAATCAAACCCTAATATAGTCCAGCATACGGGCAATGGGCAAAGCGTATTGGGTGGCTGTAACGCGCTGGCTATTGAAAATAGCCATAAACTGCGTGAGCAATTAAACGCTATTCCGCAGTTAATTATCAGCAATAATATTGAACAACTCCGTTTTGAGAAGTTACTGGTTAATATAGCCATAAATCCATTAACCGCGCATTACAACATAAAAAATGGCCAGTTACGTGCACCACAATACAACAGCGCAATTATTAATTTATTAACCGAGGGGTGTTATGTTGCAAAGGCTCTTAAACTCAACATTAAGCTTATTGATGCGCTTGAGCGTGCCTATAAAGTAATGAGTTTGACCGCGGAAAATTACTCGTCTATGCAACAAGATGTTATGCACAATAGGCAAACTGAGATCATGGCAATCTGTGGGTATATTAGTGAACAAGGAAAACAACATCACATTGCAACACCTTATAATGACGCCTTACTTGCTGAGATTTTAGCAAAAAAAAGCGCGGACTAAATCCGCGCACTTAATAAATTAAGGACGATATACCTTAACCGTGGTAAAACCTTCTTCATGAAGAATAAGCGCTTGTAACTGGCTCATTACTCCTTTTTGGCAATATAAATAATAGTCTTTGCCTTTAGGTAAATCGCCAAACTTTGTTGCTAAGCGGAAAAACGGTAAATGAATAACTTCGATACCTTCAATTTCCAGCGGTGCGGCATCTTCTTCTTCAGGTGAGCGAATATCAACAACAACAGCCCCTTTAGGTAGTTGTGTAACTGACTCTGCTTCTTTGAGTTCTTGCTTAGCTTCAACATCAATATCGCGTATATCCATAACGCGGGCGTTATCGATTACGGTGTCTAAAACATCAAAATCAAACTTTTCTTCTTCTGCTTTAATTACTTCAATTTTAGCTTTAACTGTCGGCTTTTTAGAGATCACCCCACAGTATTCTGGCATGGTTTCAGCCATTTCTGCAGTGCCTATTTGGCGCGCAATATTAATAATTTCTTGTTTGTCATGCTGAATAAGGGGGCGTAAAATCAGGGTGTCGGTTACCCTATCAATCACGCTTAAATTCGCTAGTGTTTGACTAGATACCTGACCAATACTTTCACCAGTCACTAAAGCTTGAATATTTAGTTTTTCGGCAACGACACTGCCTGCGCGCATCATCATACGTTTAAGCACAACACCCATTTGGCTGTTTTCAATATTCTCTAAAATTTCTGCAACCACGGGTTCAAAATCAACGGTAATAAACTTAACTTTGTGCGTTGAACTGTATTGCTTCCATAGGTAGTAACTTGCCTGTTTAACGCCAATTTCGTGAGCTGCGCCGCCTAAGTTAAAGAATAAAAAGTGCGTGCGCGCACCCTTACGGATCATTTGATAACTAGCAACGCCCGAGTCAAAGCCACCCGACATCAATGACAGCACATCGTCTTGTGTTGGCAGTGGAAAGCCCGCCATACCTAAATGTGTTTGCGAAACAATGTAGGCTTTTTCATCTTTAATTTCTAGACGAATAGTCACCTCTGGGCGGCTTAGTTTTACGCGCGCCCCCTCAACATGTTGATTAAGCCCACCACCAACGTAACGCTCTAACTCTGTTGAAGTAAAATTGTGCTGACCTATACGCTTGGCGCGCACACAAAAAGTTTTACCAACAATAGTGTGACCAACCAGTTCAATGGTTTTTTGATAAATATCATCAAGCGTTTTAAATTCTATTTCGGTTACTTCAATAAACTGCACTATCCCGGGGACGCGCTGCAAGCTATCAATGAAATTAAGACGGGTTTGGGCGTCATCTAGCTTTGTAACGACTGAAATGTTATCCCAGTTGTTATGCACTTGAACTTTTTCGTCAACACGACGCAATACAATCTTAATGTTATTTTCTAACACTTTAGTAAAACGTTTACGCACTGAACGGCTTTTAATGACTATTTCAGGATGTAGTTTGACGATAAATTTAAGCATAATTTAACTCTTAGACTGCGGGAATTCGCGCGCCCAAGTATTGGGCGCGCGCAGTATAGCAAAAAAATGCATGCCTAGGAACTAACCGACCCAACGGGGCTAAGGATTCAAAGGAACCGCAGAGGCTAAAAGTCGGTACTCTTCTGTTAACTGATTAATTTTACATCTGCTTTTATCAGTGCTGTATGCTTTAAATAATGTCAGCACTTTTACAATGCCGGGGTAAATATCTTGCTCAACCAACAAACCGCTCAACCGCCTGGCTTTCATATACGATGTCCAAAAACTGACTGTTAATTTAAGCGTATGAGCAAGCTCAATGGTATCTTGTTCATCAATGGCAATCATTTCACTGTCGCGTAAGCCCAGTATTATGTTACGTACCTGCTCAAGCAGCTCTTGCTGAAAATCAATATAACTTTGTTTTAAATGGCTATCGCGTGCCAAAATATCGCCGAGATTGTCGTAAAAAAAGTGATAACGCCACATCAGTTCAAACAATGAATCTAGGTACGCAGTTAAATGACTAAAAGCATCATCGTCTTTATTTATTGGTTTAAAGTGGGTGCTTAAATGCTCACGATAAAGAGCAAATATATGACGAATAATGTCTTCTTTGTTTTTAAAATGGTAGTAAAGATTACCCGGACTCATGCCCAAACTCGATGCAATATGATTGGTAGATATTGCTCTTTCACCATGTTCATTAAATAACGAAATACTGGTTTGAATTATTTTATCCTTGGTATTCATATACTCACTACTCAATTTTAAAAAAGGCGACACTGCATTAAAATAATCCGCCTAGTATAAACAAATAGTCAGCGTTAAAACACTCTAGGTGATTTACAATTTACTCACAAGGCTGCTTTGTATCATAAACACTGCTACACTAGGGTTAAAAATAATAACACAGTAACTATTATGAAAGTGACCGCAATCTACCCTGGCACATTTGATCCCCTTACCAACGGCCACACTGATTTAATTCAGCGTGCGGCTAAAATGTTCGACACCGTTATTGTTGCTATTGCGCATAACCCAAATAAAAAACCGTGTTTTACATTAGAAGAGCGCGTTGATTTAGCTCATGAGCTTTTAAGCCATTTAGACAATGTAAAAGTGGTTGGCTTTTCAGGGCTACTTGCCGATCTTGCCCGCGACCATAACGCAAATGTGCTAATTAGAGGCATTAGAGCTGTTTCTGATTTTGATTATGAATTTCAGCTCGCAAATATGAACCGCCGTTTAAACCCTGACTTAGAAAGCATATTTTTAACCCCTGCCGAGCGCAATACCTTTATATCATCAACGCTTGTAAAAGAAGTTGCGCGCCATAATGGCGACGTGAGTGAGTTTGTTGATGCTATAGTCATGAAAGCACTGCAGTCAAGACTCGGGAAAACCAAACATTAAACGTTTACCTAGCGTATATTTACATTGCGCTAGGTTGTTTTGCTCTTGCTGGTTAAGAGGGTGTTTTTAAGCTTCACTAAGCCTAAAAAGTCTTTATTGATAAATAGAATAGTTATCATCAACAAATCAATAATATTGACACCCATAGAATACAAACTCCAAAACCACTACTCTCCTGTATTGCCAACCTTATGTAAATAATAATAAATCAGGCTAACTAATAAGCTATTTATAGCTAAGCCAATCATTATAAAATACGCAGGCACAGGAGGAATTACTACTGAGCGTTTAATGAAAAAAAATAATAATAGCGACAGATAAAAAGTCGTACAATATCTAATTAAGATATACATTATTTAATATGTATACATAATCGCTTAGCACATATGAGCAAAGCATTATTGCAGCTAAATATGCGGAGGATTTATAGGGAGTATTTATACTTTTGACTAAACAATACAGAAAAACCATCAAAAAGCACCACTGTATGAATGCGCTTACATATTCACTCAAAATGTAACTTACGTACATGGTTATGAAAAGTTGTTTTCAGGCTGAGGATTTGATTTTTTGAAAAGTTTATTTTTCAGTCTGTGAAGACCTAGTAAATCACGATCGACGATTAAAACTACAATCATCATAAAATCTATGATATTTACAGAGAACGCATAAAAATCCCATAGAAACCATGCATTCCTATTTTCATTTATGTAAATATCCAAATACATAGATAAGCTAAAAATTGAATTAAGTGCTAAACCAGTTATAAGATACAAAAAAGATGGGGTTGTTTTTTTTAAAATAAAAAAAGATAAAGCTAGTATGACAATAGTGGCGTAATCATAAAGCGCCCAGTCTAAATAAATTGAATTTTCAACGGACACCCATGTAAAAAAATAGTTCGATATTGTGTATGACAACATCATTATAAATGAACTGAGCAATAGGGTTGTATTTCTTTTTATATCAAGGGTAAATACAAAAGCATTAAAGAAAAACGCCATCAAAAAACCCCAAGAGGCAAACGCTGACAGCGAAAAAAATCCAAAAAACTCAGTTATAAACATCTATTACCCTGTATAGTATTACGCAATTTTTGGTCGAACGATTACGACCCCACCACGCTGAAGGTCTGAACCACTTGCAGCCGCCATCGCTGCTTGAGAAATACTGACTGTATCAGATTGCAGGGTTTTAGGGCTAGCAGTTTGTTCGATTGCAGGCTTTAATTGTTGCGTTTTATTGTATGCTTGCATTTGTACTTGGTTATTCGCTGAAATTTGCATGTGATTAATCCTTATTAAGTATTAAGTATTAAGTATTAAGTTTATTATTGGCGCAAATTTAAATCACACCACCTAAGGCAGTTACTACATAACTGCTGTAACGTGTTGCTTATGTTAATTAATTGGCTCAACAGCACATTACAAAAATAATATTGCAACCGGTATGCCAACTTTTAATTAACAGCATATTAATTTAAAAATCATTTTATTTTACTCAAAAAAAAACGCAGCGAGATCAGCGTGCGTTTTTCATTTTAGGGAGAGCTTAAGCCACGTTTTTACAAGGGATCGCCATGCTGTTACTTGGCTTTAACATATATTCCATCGCGACTTCATCGCAGTTTTCTTTGCGTAAACAGAGTTCGCAATCTTTCATGACTTTTTCTGGCAAACTGTCTTTACTACAAAAGCTAAAGCGCTGATTTTCAAAAAATCCAGGGACACGGGTCAAAACGATGACACGATTAAGTGCCAATTTTTTGGCTTTTATTAATAAATGCTCAACCAGCTCTCGCCCTTGCCCTGTAACCGCACTTTTAGGGTCAATACCTAACGAACGTATTTCAGCTAATCCGGTATCGTAAATGTACAATGACGCACAGCCCGACACCTGCCCGTTTATCTCGGTTACAGCAAACTCATTAATTGAGTGCACCATATCACTTTTAGCACGTGGTAGGTTTTCACCGACGGTAGCCCAGTGTTGTACGAGTTTGGCGATTGCTTCTACGTCATCTAGGGTTGCATCACGAACGGTTATTTGCTGTTTTTTTTTCGCGTCTTTCACCGCGTTACTTACTTGCGCTAATGAGGTGCCGCCAAGTGCTTGACGTGCTTTAATACAGGCATCAATTTCAAGTACCGGGTATACATCATCTTCAAACACGGGGTTTACTGATTTATACTGCGCAAGTGAAAGCGCTTCTAACGTTTTACCTTCACTAATGGCTAATTGCACTAAAACCCCTACAATATGGTGCCCTTCTCTAAACGGAACCCCTTTAGCAACCAAGTAATCGGCAAGCTCTGTTGCATTCGCGTGGCCACCTTTTGCCGCTGCCAAGGTTTTATCTGCGTTAACTTTTATGCCCTTAATACACGCTTGTGCCATATGAATACACGCAAGCCAGGTTGGCATGGCATCAAAAATACCTTCTTTGTCTTCTTGCATGTCTTTATTGTAGGCAAGTGGCAATGCTTTTAAGGTCATCATCATTGCACTGAACGCACCAAACACTCGCCCTGTTTTACCACGAATGAGCTCTAGGGCATCTGGGTTTTTTTTCTGTGGCATTAACGATGATCCCGAGGTCACATTATCGGCCAGTTCAATAAACCCGGCCTCGCCTGAGTTATAAAAAATCAGATCTTCAGCCATTCGCGATAAGTGGATCATGGAAATAGACGCACAACTTAATAGCTCAACTACAAAGTCACGATCAGAGACGCCATCAAGGCTGTTTTTGGTCGCACCAGTAAACCCTAACCCTTGCGCAAGTGCATGGCGATCAATCGGATAGGCAGTGCCTGCAAGCGCACCACTGCCAAGTGGGCAATAGTTCATGCGTGCTTGGGCGTCTTGCAGTCGGCTTTCATCACGCTCTAGCATTTCCACATACGCCATGCACCAGTGACTAAATAACACCGGTTGAGCACGCTGTAAATGTGTATAGCCTGGCAATATTGTGCCTAGCTCTCGCTCAGCAAGAGCAACAAATTCCGCTTTTAGCTGCGCAATTGCCTTTAAAATATGATCGGCGGTATCGCGGCACCAGAGTCTAAAATCGGTCGCCACTTGGTCGTTGCGGCTTCGCCCTGTATGTAATTTTTTAGCTAAATCACCGACTTTTTCAATCAGCGCCACTTCAACATGTGAGTGAATATCTTCAGCCCCTGAGGTGGCAACGGCGTGTGGATCTGCTTTTACTTCTTCAAGTAACTCATAAAGTGCCGATACCAGTTTTTGATGCTCGATATTAGATAACACATTTACTTGTTCAAGCGCCCCCGCCCATGCCACAGAGCCAATAATATCTTGCTCTGCTAATTGATAATCAAAGGGAAGTGAATCGTTAAATTGTTTAAACGCCTCATCTGGACCCGTAGAAAAACGCCCGCCCCATAATGCCATGAAATCTCTCCAAACCCTGAAATTGCCCCGTTTTAGTTACGGGGCATAAAAAATTATTTTTTATTTAATGCTGAAATTCTGCTTGAAAGCGAGAATAAACGAATAAATCCTTCAGCGTGTGATTGGTCGTACACATCGTCCTCACCAAAGGTAGCAAAATCTGCGCTGTATAAGCTGTTAGGTGATTTTTTCTGAACCGCGGTTACTTGCCCTTTGTAGAGTTTAAGTACTACTTCACCCGTTGCTAACACAGAAAGCGCTTGCGCACCGGCTAAAATAGACTCTTTAAGTGGCGTAAACCAACGACCGTCGTAAACTAAGTGCGAAAATTCACCGCCTAGTACTTCTTTCCATTTACGGCTGGCTTTATCAAGCACTAGTTCATCAATGGCTTGCAGCGCTGCCATGATCACAGTACCGCCCGGTGTTTCGTAACAGCCACGTGATTTCATACCCACTAAACGGTTTTCTACAATATCAACACGACCAACTCCATGTGGTGCTGCAATGTCGTTTAATTTAACTAAACAATCGTAAGGCTTTAATTGCTCGCCATTAACAGCAACCACTTCACCTTCTACCACTGATAAGGTGACATGCTCAGCTTTATCAGGCGCTTGCTCTGGTGAATTAGTCCAGGTCCATACTTGCTCACTTGGTTCACACCATGGGTCTTCAAGCTCGCCGCCTTCATGTGAAATATGCCATGCGTTAGCATCACGACTGTAAATTTTAGTTGCTGATGCAGAACACGGAATATCACGCTCAGCTAGGTAATCAAGCAATGATTCACGACTTGATAAATCCCACTCACGCCATGGCGCAATCACTGTTAAGTCGGGTGCAAGTGCTGCAAAGCATGATTCAAAACGTACCTGGTCGTTACCTTTACCTGTACAGCCATGAGAAAGTGCATCCGCTCCTACTTTACGGGCAATTTCAACTTGCGCTTTAGCAATAATTGGCCGGGCCATAGAGGTGCCCAATAAATAAGTGCCTTCGTATATAGAGCCTGTTTTAAGGGTTGGGTAAATGTAATCACTGACCATCTCATCTTTTAAATCAACGATGTAACATTCTGATGCCCCCGATGCTATGGCTTTAGCTTCTACGCCTTCAAGTTCTTCTGCGCCTTGGCCTACATCGGCCACAAAGGCAATAACTTCACAGCCGTAGTTTTCTTTTAACCATGGCACAATCGCCGATGTATCAAGACCACCTGAATAGGCTAAAACGACTTTTTTAATTGAACTCATAGGTGTTCCTTAACAAAATTTGGATTTAACAATGTAACTAATAGCGCATTTTGCGCATGCATGCGGTTTTCTGCTTGCTGTATAATTTTTGATGCGGGGCCATCCATTACCTCAGAGGTAATTTCAAACTCACGGTGTGCCGGTTGGCAATGTAATACCGTGGTAGCACCGGTTTTTTTAAGTAATGCCTGATTTAATTGATAAGGCATGTATTTTTCTTTTACTTGCTCAAGCGGCGTGGTATCCCCCATAGATACCCAGGTGTCGGCGTAAACAACATTAGCACCAACAGCGGCTTCAACTCGGTCACTGACCATAACTGATGCACCATTCATGGCCGCAATTTGTTCTGCTTTTTTCAGAATTTGCGAATCTGGCGAACTGCCTTTTGGCGTTACAGCGACAAAATCGGTTCCTAAAGTAGCTGCAAGTAGCATCAATGAATGCGTTACGTTATTGCCCTCACCTAAATAAGCAAGTTTCAGCTGGCTTACATCACCATGCACTTCTTGAAGTGTTAAAAAATCAGCTAATGCTTGGCATGGGTGATATAAATCACACAAACTATTAATCACCGGAACAGACGAATACTCACCGAGTGTGGTTAAGGTACTGTGCTGATTAACCCGGGCAACGATACCATCGGCCCAAGTTGAGATATTTAAGGCAAAATCTTTTATCGATTCACGCGCCCCCATCGCCCCGTTTTGTTGGTCAAGGTAAACCGCATGACCGCCTAAACGGTTTATACCAATATCAAACGATAGGCGAGTACGTAAACTTTGCTTTTCGAACAAAGTAACCACTGACTTACCTGCCAGAACTTGACTATATGTTGCAGGGTTTTCTTTAATATCTTGCGCTAATGTTAGTAAGTTAAGTGCGCCTTGTTGGTCTAATTCCAGACCCGTTAAAAAATCTTTAAACATATTCAACCTATGGTGTTACTTTAGTTCCGACGTGCTCGCCTTGCAGCAAAGCCGTTAAGTTTTCTGGCTTTTGCCAGCTGGAAATGTACACACCGCGTCGTAAGTGTTGGGCAGCGTGAAGACTGGTCTTAACTTTGACCTCCATCCCGCCCACAATTACTCCCTCTGCAATTAAAGTATCAATGTGTTTTGTGTCAATTTGATGTAATGGCTGCTTATTCGCATCAAATACGGCCTCTACATCTGTCATAAATATAAGTTCGGCATTCAAATTATTAGCAATCGCAGCGGCGGCTTCATCGGCATTAACGTTATATAACAAGCCTTGCTCATCAAAGCCGATAGAACTAACGATCGGTAACCGGCCAGCACTGAGTAAATCATTAATAATAGAATCTGCATTGTTGTGACATTGACCTACTTGACCAAGCGCTTTTAATTTTTGCGATGCGGTGATCCCTGCTTCATATAAACTTAACCCCACCGGCTTATGTCCTACACCTATTGCTTGCGCCATCAGTTGTTTATTCGCCGCTCCCGCTAATGCACCTACAATGTAAGGCATTTGCTCTTTGGGGCTAATACGCAAGCCTTGGTGTTTAGCGCTGGCAAATCCGGCTTCTTTTAGCCAACTATCAACTAATGAGCCGCCGCCATGCACAATCACAAACTGTGCATCATGTTGCTCATTAAGTATTTCAAATAGCGCTTTAGCGGCATTTTCAGTGTTAAGTACTGCACCACCAAGTTTAATAACCCACGTTTTACTGCTCATTTAAACGCTCCTACTAGACCTGTAGTATGGGGTAAACCCATAGATAAATTAATACATTGCAACGCCTGACCTGCCGCGCCTTTGAGTAAGTTGTCAATTGCCGCCATCACAATTAACTGCGCGCCTTGCTGCTGCCAAGCAATATCGACATAGGGTTGTTTTGCTACCCCTTTAATTGAGGGGATTTTATTACCAAGCAATCGAATTAACGGCTCATCCGCTAATACTTGATACGCTTTAGTTACTTGCTCTGCGGTCACACCCGGTTTTAGCTGCACATAAATGGTTTCTAAAATACCGCGCGGGAAATTACCTAAATGAGGAGTAAATAATACATCGTGCCCAAGGTGCTGCTGTATTTCAGGCCCATGACGATGGTTAAACAAACCATAGGGAGCAAGCGACACCTCGCAAAAGTGTGTGCCAATACTTGCCTTACGACCCGCGCCTGTCACACCGGATACGGCATTAATAATAATCCGCTCATCACTTAATAAGCCTGCTTGTTGAAGGGGCTTTAACGCGTTTAATGCGGCGGTTGGGTAGCATCCAGCAACAGCAACTAACTGCGCTTTTGTAATGGCCGCACTATTCCACTCGGCAAGACCATATGCAGCTTGGTTAAGTAGTTCTGGGTGTGGGTGTTCAAAGCCATAATATGTAACATAGTCATCATTGCTGGCAAGGCGGTAACCACCAGACAAGTCAAATACCTTTTTGCCCATGGCTAAAAACTGCGGCGCTAAATCGACACTAACTTTATGATCTGTACACAAACATACGTAATCAGCCTTGTGAGCTATATCACTCAATGCACTCTCATTAAGTGGTTGCAAGGAGACATCAAGTAACCCTAAATGCTCAGGATATAATTCGCTAAGCAGCTTGTGTTTATCTAAGCTTTGCGCTGATACGTAACAACCAGTCAATGAAAGAGTTGGATGTTTTGCTATCAAGCTTGCCAATTCTGCACCGCTATAACCGCTGGCACCTATAATTACTACGTTCATTATTTACTCTTTATCTAAAAATTAGTGATCACATTCCATGTTACTCATTTACACTTAGTGCAACCGAGTTAAACTGTTTAAATTTATGAGTGATAACTATCGTCGTATTATTTTCATGTCGCAACTTTAATATATTTATGCTTAAAAAGTGAATTGATATTCATCATAAATACTTTTATATTGTTATGCAATTAAATTGAATGCTTATTTTGGATTTTTTTATGTCTCTACCGTCATTTATTTCTATGTATCAGCAATTAATTGCTGCCCCCTCTATTAGCGCTATTGAAGATCATTTATGTATGAGTAATAAAAGCGTCATTGAACTGCTCGCTCAATGGTGTGAAAGCTTAGGTTTTAGCTGTGAAATAATAGAGTTAGAAGGTGGTAAAGGCCGCTACAACTTATTAGCAAAACGTGGACAAGGCGATGGCGGGTTGATGCTTGCGGGGCACACCGATACGGTGCCATTTGATGATAGCCGCTGGAATCAAAATCCATTTAAATTAACCGAACTTGATAACAAATTATATGGTTTAGGCAGTATTGATATGAAAGGCTTTTTTGCTTTTGTACTGCAGGCTATTAGTGAGCTTGATGAAAAGCAACAAACCCAACCAATTTTAATATTAGCGACCGCCGATGAAGAAACCACCATGGCTGGCGCGCAGCAAATTTGTAAGCACCCAAATTTAAAGCCAAGTCGCTGTATAATAGGCGAGCCGACTGATATGACGCCAGTATTTACCCATAAAGGTCATATGAGTACAGCAATCAGAGTGGTGGGGCGTTCTGGACATAGCTCCAACCCCGAACGGGGCCTTAACGCCATCGAAGTAATGCATAAAGTGATTACAAAATTACTGATCTTAAAAGAGCAACTTAAGAATAAATATTCAATAAGTCACTTTGAAATTCCTTATCCAACACTCAATTTAGGCAATATTCATGGGGGGGATAATGCCAACCGAATTTGCAGCTGCTGCGAAATGCACATTGATATGCGCCCACTCCCTGGTTTAAGCGTGCAAGAGCTGCAAGCAATGGTGATTGATGCAACCTACGATATAAACCAGCAATACCCTAACTCAGTGAGCGTAATTGATTTGCATCAGCCAATTCCAGCATTTACGGGAAGCACAGATAGCGCACTGGTTAAATTAGCAGAAAATATAGCCGGGCAAAAAGCGGTCGCTGTTAATTACTGTACTGAAGCCCCTTTTATACAACAGCTAGGCTGTGAAACCATTGTTATGGGGCCAGGCTCTATTAATCAAGCGCACCAACCTGATGAATTTTTAGCAATGGAAAAAATAAAGCCTTCACAACAAATTATCAGCAATCTTATAAAAGCCAGTTGCTTTTAATAAGTAACAAAAAAGACGCTTAGTCGCGTCTTTTTTGTCATAGTATTTATGGCTACATATATTTACGTAAATACTTTTTAAACACCGGATCGGTTTTTGCCAGTTCTTTTTGCTCTTCTAATATCTCTTTTAAAATAGCACCCGATGTAAGCGGGTTTGCAAGTACCACTCTAAATACTACGGTTGGTTGATTATCATATTGCACTGGCGTTAAACGCGTACGCGATACAAACGAGCGTCCTGATTCACGTTGGCGTTTTTGCATACTGGCAGTAAAACGGTTAAGTGCGGCAAAAATATCTAAACGAGTTTGCTCATCAGCCTGGGCTATTGCTTGTTTGATTTGTTTTGGCACATAACGATAAGTTAATAAACACAGCTCAGGTTCTGATATTAGCTCAAAATCGTCATTGGCTTTTATTAAATTAGCAAAGTAATGCGCTTTTTTAATGCTACGGTCAATAAGCATTTCATAGCCTTTACGCCCAATAACACGTAAACAAGCATGTACTAACATTGCCATTCCTGGGCGGCTTCCCTCTAGCGTATGGCTACCTAAATCTTTAGAGCCTTTACGTAAAATATACTCAGCATGATGCTCTATGGCATCCGTTGCGGCTGGGTCTTTAAATAATACTAGCCCCGCACCCATAGGCACATACATTTGTTTATGTGCATCGATAGTAATTGAATCAGCCTGCTCAATCCCTGTTAATAAATGCCGATGGGTGCTTGACAATAAAGTTGCCCCGCCCCACGCTGCATCAACATGAAAATGACAATTAATCTCTGTTGCTAATTCAGCTAAGTCTTCAAGTGGGTCAATATTACCGGTTTCAGTGGTGCCTGCAACGCCAACAATTGCCATTACTTTAATGCCTTGCGCTTCAAGCTCTAAGGCTTTTGCTCGCATCGCATTAACGTCCACTTTATTATCAGGTGATGTTTTTATACCAATTAAATTCTCTCGACCAATGCCTAGTAAATCAACCGACTTACCTAGCGAATAATGCCCTCGCTCAGAAATTAAAACCGCGAGCCCTTTGTAACCGTAATGCAGCATTCCCGCCACTAAACCTTGTGCAGCAATGCCTTTAAAGTTGCCATCTGCTTTTAATAAGCGATTGCGGGCGATCCAAAGCGCTGTAATATTAGCAACTGTACCACCGGAGCAAAATGCCCCCAAAGACGTTTTTGCACTGTGCATCCATTTAGAATAAAACCCATCACTTTGCCCATAAGCCAAATGATGCATCATTCCTAAAACTTGACGCTCAAGGGGAGTAAATGCTTTTGAGGTTTCTATTTTTACCAGGTTTTGATTCAGCCCTACCATTAACTTAGATAACGGTAGTAAAAAATGCGGAAGCGCTGATGTCATATGACCAATAAAGCTTGGCGCTGCGGTATGAACAGAATGAGCAACCAGCTGTTCCATAATATCTTGGGCATAGCAAGAGACAAACGTCGGCTCTTCAGGAATAACCGCCGATTGAAAGTCTTTTTCTATTTCATGTAATGGTTTTTCAATTGCCGCGATATTTTCGTTTAAGAAACCTGCTAAATTACTCGAAATTTCAAGCTCTATTTTGCTTAAAGTTGAGTCTGGAGCCTCTGGAACAGTAAATATTCGTTTAAGGCTTTCCTTTGAGGCGACGGCACAACGCTTTTGATCCATCTTTATACCTAATGTGTAGCTAAAATACCTGTTAACATAAAAAACACGTTAATTTAAACGTATTTTTAAGTAACGGCATTCCTAAGAAATTGCGCTAACTTTACTGTAATATGATAAGAATGTCTCGTTTTAAGCCATAAAAGACAATACAAAATAGATAACATTTCGCTATTTTCTAAATTTAGTACAAAGGTGAATTAAAATATTGGGCATTTATATTTTTTAAGTATAATAAGCCCATTAAAAGTAAGGATAATACATGCTAAAAGGAAATCTAAAATTAACACGGATAGTACTCGGGACCGTCTTTTTTTTGGTAAGCTTAATAATTTATAGTTACTACACTTACATCAACATCCACAATGATGTAGTTCGCAGCATTGATAATCGTTTGTTAAATGCCGCCACCAGCGTAAAGTATATTTTAGGCAGTGATTACCACGACAAAGCAGCTCAAAAAATCAGCTTTGCAAGCTATCAAAATAAAGCCGAGCGCTTTCAGCCTTAGCCAACGATTTAAATATTGATTATCTGTATTCAATGATACTGATTGATGAGAATATTTATTTTACTGCCTCCAGTTACACCCAAGATGATCAAAATAACGGTAAAGTTACCCAGTTTTTAGATCTTTACCCTGAAGCGACGCCAGTCAATATGGCCGCATTTTTATCAACAGCGCCTATTTTTGAAGTTTCAACGGCACATCGTGGTCGCTCTAAAACGGTGTATATTCCCCATATAGCAAAAAATGGCAGAACCTATTTAACTGCTGCCGATATTAGTGTTGATAAAATCAATATGGCTTTAATAACACGCTTAAATCAAGCCTTGCTGCATTTTAGCTGTGTACTGCTCATATCATTATTGGTTTATATTCTTTATTTTTATGGGGTACGCCGTTCACTACAAAGTGACCATGCTACGGGGTTTGCAAATCATATTGCCTTAGAAAAACAGCTAACAAAAAGTAATGAACACCATCTACAAATCGCGATTATTTTGGTTAACGAAGTTGATAGCATCAATCGCTTTTTTGGCACAAAAACAGCCGATGAAGTGATGAAAAAGTTGCTCACGCATTTCAAGCAACAAAATCGTTCCCATTTACGCATTTACCGCATTGCTACCAACAAACTGGCCATTTTAACTAGTAAAGAAACGCCGGTTGACGAGCTTTACAGCATTATTCAATCTTATAATAAAAACACGCCTTTTTTTACAGACCCATTTATCTATATTACGCTCAATGCAGGCGTTGCAAGAGGGAATAAGTCGTTACTGCAAAAAAATGCCCACATTGCATTATTGCAATCAAGGCAAGGCGAACAACCCATCGTTAATTATTCAGAAGCAGTTAACGACACTAAATCTTTGTATTTGTATAATGTAGAAATAGCAAAAGAAATACGCGAGGCGTTTGATGCACATCTTGTTGTTCCTTACTTTCAACCAGTAATAAATACGAATACCCAGGCGATAGTTAGGTACGATTGCACACCTCGAATAGTAACCAAGCAAGGAGAAATTCTTTCTCCAGAGGCGTTCATTAATGTAGTAAAAAGGCTACGCATGGACCCAATGTTAACTCGAACAATGTTTGCTCAATGCATTTCGCGTTTTCGTAAATCAGCAGTCAGTTGGGGAGTAACCATATCCGCTGAAGATATTGCAGATCCTACTATTTATGACTACTTAGCCTATGAGCTTCATCGCTACCCCAACCCTGAAAACATTACTATTTCAATAATAGAATCTCAGGTTGTTACACACTACTACGAAATAAAGTCATTTATTGGTATGGTGAAAAGTAAAGGGGCAAAAGTCGTGATGAACTGCTGGGGGAATGAGTTTATTAATACTCTCAACACCTTAAAAATTGAAGTCGATGGCATTAAACTCGACGGCGCAATCACAAAGCAGTTGATAAATGATGAAAACACGTCGCTATTTATAAAGTATATAGCCGATATAACCCAGCAACTTAAACTTGAATTGGTTGTTGAAGCGGTAGAAAATAATACAGTTGCTGAGTTACTCAACACATTAAATGTGACGCTGATGCAAGGCAATTACCTTGGTAAACCAACGCCACATGTAACTCACTTTTAACAGCAACTAGCTATCTAAGATTTATAATAAGCCGGTGGCTTTGTTGGCCACTAGCCCAATACTTACGTTCAAAAGGCGTGATTGCTTGCGCTGACTCAAACAATTCGGTATCACATGGGTGACCCGCTAATTCAAGCGCTCTGGCAAACTCTTTAACGTAAATATCCCAATTACTGCGTACTTCGAGTAAACCACCTAACTTTACAATAAACGGGAATATAGCCGCCCCATGCCAGCGCCTTTGTATATGCTTAGACTTAGGCCATGGATTTGGGTATAACAGATAGTGATGGCTAGGCTGCCAATTAGCGCTAACGGCTAAACGCCAAAAGTCATTTAGATCAGCTTGTACTAAAATGTATTGGCCACTTTCGGTTTGTTTATATTCAACCTCATGCTTATCCAGTCGATGAGATGACTTATCAATACCTATAACTAATGCATTAGGATGACGCTTAGCTAAATTAGCGGTGCTTTCGCCGACCCCGCAACAGGAGTCTAAAATAAGCGGGCCATCAAAAGCATGCACTTTAGCGTTAACTTCATCAAATGCGGTTTGTGTATGGGTTGCAATTGGTTTTTTAAACTCAGCCTGTAAATGCTTATTAACTATTTCATCAAGCTTTTCATGCACTGCGCCTTGATTAGATACAATACTACGTGAATTTGCATCGCTCATTAGTGTCTTAACCCCACACCTTTTTTAATCAGCGTAAGGGCGACAGTAAATAGTACGCTAATAAACACCAACAACACCCCCATTGCGACTGTTAAATCGACATCCGACACACCTAAAAACCCGTATCTAAATGCGTTAACCATATAAATAATTGGATTTATTTGCGACACCATTTGCCAAAAATCAGGCAATAAAGTAATTGAATAAAACACCCCGCCTAAGTAAGTCAAGGGCGTTAAAATAAAGGTAGGGATAATACTTATGTCATCAAAGCTATTTGCATAAATAGCGTTAATTAACCCACCTAAGGCAAACACCGCCGAAGTGAGAATAACCGTGGCTATAATCACAAATATATTATGAATTTGAATATCCACAAAAAATAAAGAAACACAGGTGACTATAAAGCCAACCATAATGCCACGCGTCATGCCGCCGCCCATATAACCCAACACAATGATGTAATTAGGCACAGGTGCAACCAATAACTCTTCAATACTTTTTTGAAACTTAGTTGAATAAAAGCTTGAGGCCACATTAGAGTAAGAGTTTGTAATAACCGACATCATAATAAGCCCAGGAACAATAAATTCCATGTAGCTAAAACCACCCATGTCGCCAATACGCGAGCCAATTAAGTTACCAAAAATAACAAAATATAAACTCATAGTAATGGCTGGCGGCACTAAGGTTTGTATCCAAATACGTAAAAAACGAATGCACTCTTTAATCCAAATACTTTTTAAGGCTATGCCATATTTAAACATTTACTCGCCCCGCCCTTGCTCTAATAAACCTACAAATAATTCTTCTAAGCGATTTGCTTTGTTGCGCATGCTCAGTACGGTATTGCCTTGCTCAGTCAATGCACTAAACACCGCGTTTAACCCTTGAGATTTAGCCACTTCAACTTCAATGGTGTGCTCATCCGTCATGGTAAAATTATACCCCTCAAGCGTCACTGGATTGGCTGGCTTTTTTAAATCGAGTATAAAGGTTTCTTTGTCTAATTTAGCAAGCAAGGCTTTAATGGTGGTGTTTTCAACAATCCGACCGGTATCAATAATGGCGATATTTTTACAAAGTAACTCGGCTTCTTCAAGGTAGTGTGTGGTTAAAATAATGGTCACACCTTGCTCGTTAATTTGCCTTAAAAAATCCCACATTGAACGGCGAAGCTCTATATCAACCCCCCCCGTTGGTTCATCTAAAATAAGCAGTTTAGGCTCATGCATTAAGGCACGTGCAATCATTAAACGGCGCTTCATACCGCCTGATAGCGTACGTGCTTGTTTATCTTTTTTTTCAAGTAATCCAAGCTGTGCTAAATATTTATCTGCTCGTTTGTGTGCCTCAGTACGCGGTACACCATAATAACCTGCTTGATTAACTAATATTTGGCTTAGGGTTTCAAACTGACTAAAATTAAATTCTTGTGGCACTAAGCCTAAATTTGCTTTTGCCGCTTCAAGGTCTGTATCAATATCATGACCAAACACTTCAACTTTACCTTTCGTTTTATTAACCAAAGAAGTAATGACCCCAATGGTGGTTGATTTACCCGCTCCATTTGGGCCAAGTAGCGCAAAAAAGTCACCTTCATGCACTTGTAAATCAACACCCCTAATAGCCTCTACGCCATTTTTGTAAACTTTGGTAAGACCTTTAATATTTAAAGCAATATTTTGCTTATTCATTTTTTACCCTCACCATAACCCCACCGTTTGGTGAGGTTATGTTCAATATTTAAATGATCTAAAATCCGCGCCACCATAAAATCAACCAAGTCTTCTATGCTTTGTGGTTGATGATAAAACCCGGGGGCAGCGGGCATAATGGTTACCCCTAAGCGTGATAACTTAAGCATGTTTTCTAAATGAATTTCGCTAAACGGGGTTTCTCTAGGCACTAAAATAAGCTGACCTCGCTCTTTTATTACCACATCGGCGGCACGCTCTAATAAATTATCTGAGGCACCGATTGCAATCGCAGACACAGACCCTGCACTACACGGACACACGACCATTTTTTTTGGTGCTGCAGAGCCTGAAGCTACCGGACTAAACCAGTTATCTTTACCAAACACTTTTAATTGGTCAGGTTTTGCATTAAATAATACCGTTAATTGCTCAGTAGCTTTACCTTCATTACCTGATAATTTAACGTTTGATTCGGTATCAAACACCACCCTAGCGGCACTGGAAATAAGCACATACACTTGATATTGCTGTTCAAGTAACACCTCTAATAGTCTTAACCCGTAAGGTGCCCCTGATGCGCCACTAAATGCTAAAGTGATTTTATCTTTAAATTGCACATTATTCTCCGCTGTATTTGTCGGCCAAGCCATCAACAAGTTGTTGATGAAGGCCATTAAAACCACCATTACTCATAATTAAAACATGTTGATTTGGCTGAATATTCTCAAGCACTGTTGTAATAATAGCGGCTGTAGAATCAAAACATTGCATACCGGCTTTTTCTGCTTGCTCTTTAAGCGACCAATTTAAATTTTCTGGCTCAAATAACAGCACCTCGTCTGCATCACGCAGTGAATCGAGTAGTGTAAACTGATGCACTCCCATTTTCATGGTGTTGGAGCGAGGCTCTAAAATCGCAATAATTTTGTCATTGCCCACTTTAGCACGTAGCCCCGCAAGCGTTGTTTGTATTGCCGTTGGGTGATGTGCAAAATCATCATACACTTTAATGTTGTTTATATCCGCTTTAAGCTCCATACGCCTTTTGGGGCTAATAAATTCACCTAAGGCTGCAATACTATGCTCAATAGCCACTCCCACATGGCGTGCTGCAGCAATAGCCATTATGGCATTTTTAACATTATGCTCGCCAATTGCCTGCCAGTTAACTACACCCTGTAACTGTGCGTTTAATAACACATTAAATTGTGAGCCATCAGCTTTGAGTAATTCATAATTCCAGTCATCGCCTAAAGTTTCACTTTCGCTCCACAGCCCTTTTGCAATAACATCGCTCAATGCGTCATCATTTTTAGGCCACAACACTTTGCCACTTTGCGGTAATGTACGCATCAAATGGTGAAATTGTTTTTTAATTGCGTTTAAATCTTCAAAAATATCAGCATGATCAAATTCAAGATTATTTAAAATAAGTGTTCGTGGTAAATAATGCACAAACTTACTGCGTTTATCAAAAAAGGCGGTGTCGTACTCATCGGCTTCTATAACAAAAAATGGCGTTTGTCCAAGGCGAGCCGACAAACCAAAATTTTGTACAATTCCGCCTATTAAAAAGCCCGGTTTTAACCCTGCATATTCAAGTATCCATGCCAGCATACTGGCAGTCGTTGTTTTACCGTGAGTGCCTGCAACCGCCAGTACCCATGAGTTTTGTAATAAGTTATGTTTTAGCCACTCGGGGCCCGAAGTATACGGCAGGCCTTTATTTAAAACATATTCAACGCACGGGTTCCCCCGGCTCATAGCGTTACCAATCACGACTATGTCTGGTGCGGGTTGGAGTTGAGATACAGCATAGCCTTGCGTTAGTTCAATACCCAACTCTTCTAATTGAGTACTCATTGGTGGGTAAACGTTTTCATCAGAGCCGGTAACGTGATGACCTAATGATTTAGCTATAGCGGCTATACCACCCATAAATGTGCCACAAATACCCAAAATATGTATATGCATTTACTGTCCTTTATCCTGCGCGGGGGTTGCTCTAAAGCAAAGTTTAATGGCGCTATAATGCCAAAAAAATGATTAAGTTACCATTGAGCAAATAAAAAGGCCTTCCAAGTTGGAAGGCCTTTTTACAGGTCATGGCTTATAACATCAAAAAGAATATTAAACCGACACCTAACAATAAGCGATAGATAACAAATGGCAGCATACCCATACGTTCAATCACTTTTAAAAACATAAAAATACAGGCATAAGCTGATAAAAACGATAACACTACACCTAAAAATAAAGCAGTCCAATCTACAATATGATCGCCCAATGCCAATTCTACGGTGTAATAAAGCCCCATCATGGAAATAATAGGAATGGCTAATAAAAACGAAAAACGCGCTGCACTTTGCTTGTTCATACCCAACATGAGTCCGGCTGTCATGGTAATACCAGAGCGTGAAGTACCTGGGATCATAGCAACGGCCTGTGCAAAGCCAATAATGAGTGCGGTTTTCCAATTTAACTGATAGATTGTTTTTACTTGTTTACCCTTAGCATCTGCATACCAAAGTAATAAACCAAATACGATCGTTGTAATTGCAATAACCCACGCACTGCGTAAATACAGCTCAATATAGTCTTTTAACAATAATCCTAAAATAGCGGCAGGCACGGTGCCTAAAATTATCCACCAGCCAAGTTTACTGTCATCAGTTGTGCCCTGAGCACCAAATGACTTAAACCACGCACTGAGTATATCAGTTACTTCTTTACGAAAATAAATGACTACGGCAATTAAGGTGCCGACATGAACGGCCACATCAAATGCTAACCCTTGATCTTCCCAGCCTAAAATTTGTGACGGTAAAATTAAGTGTGCAGAACTCGATATCGGTAAAAACTCAGTAAATCCCTGAATAAGGGCTAAAACAATTATTTCTATAATACTCATAGGTTAGAAAACTCCACCTTCCATAGTTTTTGTTGAGGGTTGTTATATGTATTCCATATTTGGCTAATCGTTTGTTTTGCTACCGGATGATAAAAATCCGGCGCTATCTCAGCTAAGGGCTGTAATACAAACGCGTTTTTAGTAATTTCGTCACGCGGTAACTGAGCAGGCGTATCGCAAATGACATCATCATAAAAAAGTAAGTCAAGATCGAGCGTGCGCGGGCTATACTTTTTGTCATTCGCTTGGCGGCCATTATCGCGCTCTATTTGTTTTAATAGCGCACATACATCGGCTAAAGCCATATCGGTGGTGGCGCCGAGCACTGAATTATAAAAGTTATTACCGGCAAACCCCACCGCTTCACTTTCGAATACCGATGAGTGCTGTGTATTATCAAAGTACTTATTTAACGCTACTAAAGCGCGACTAATATGCTCGGCTTTATTTATATTTGACCCTAAGCTAATAAATATCTGCGCCATTTAAACGCAAGCCTTGATACGGGTTATTTCTACCCCAACAGTTTGCGCTTGTGCAACGGCGGCTGGCTTACTGACCCTTATCATCACTTGTGGGGTATTAAATTCGGCTAAAATAATGTGTGCTAATTGCTCTACCAACGTTTCTAAAAGCTCGACTGGTTTAGCGATACTGTGCTCAATGACTCGCTCACTTACCTTGGCGTAATCCAGTGCCAAGTCAATATCGTCGTTTTGCGCTGCGGGTTTAATGTCACTTAACATTTCTATATCAAAGTACAGGCTTTGTTTACTTTTCTTTTCAAAGTCATACACCCCGATAATCGTTTCGACATGTAATTGTGATATAAATACCTTGTCCATTGATACTCCAAATGACTATAACAAGTCACTGAGTTAATTACATAGCGTATCAATCAAATTAATACTGCATATACTTTAATCAGTGTTTAAATATACTAAAATTACTTTTACAATAGAACAAATACAAAATTGCGAGTAATTTTAGAAGCCCATAAATTCTATCGCCAATAATAACTTAAAAGTAATCATTAAAAAATAAGGAAGCGCGTGTTAGTCATTTTAATGTTTGTTTCAGCCTATTTGCTTGGCTCGATTTCATCGGCCATTTTAGTGTCGCGGCTATTCAAACTTCCCGACCCACGCAACAATGGCTCTAATAACCCAGGTGCCACCAATGTTTACCGCTTAGGGGGCACTCTTCCAGCCTGCTTAGTGTTAGTATTCGATATTTTAAAAGGCACCATTCCTGTTTGGGGTGCTTATTTTCTAAAGCTTGAGCCTTTAGAACTTGGTTTAATCGCTGTAGGGGCGTGCTTAGGCCATATGTACCCGTTATTTTTTAGCTTTAAAGGGGGTAAAGCGGTCGCCACTGCATTTGGCGCATTACTGCCTATAGGGCTTTCGTTAGGTGGGTTATTAATTGGCACTTGGTTGTTAATTGTCGTGATCACGCGCTATTCATCCCTTGCCGCTTTAGTCGCTGTTACATTAGCGCCTTTGTATACATGGTGGATAAAACCCTTGTACACCTTACCAGTCACATTTATTACGTTACTGATTATTATTAGGCATCGCACTAATATTGTGCGTTTATTTAAAGGGGAAGAGCCAAAAGTGGGAACAAAAAAAGCGCCCACAGATGAAACTAAGTGATCAGCTGAATTTATATTGCGTCTAGGCTATCGATTGGCCAGCGCGGTTTGGTTTTCATATCAAGTGTTGCAAACTGCCCAGCTTTTAAACGCTGCATGCCGGCATACGCTATCATGGCACCGTTATCTGTACAAAATTCAGTACGCGGATAATACACTTCGCCTTTCATGCCCTGCATTACACGCTCTAGTTGCAAACGCAGTTGTGTATTGGCACTAACGCCACCGGCTATGACTAAGCGCTTAATACCCGTTTGTTTTAATGCACGTTTACACTTAATCACTAAAGTATCAATAACCGCTGTTTGAAATGCATGTGCAATATCTGCTTTGGTTTGCTCGTCGCTGTCGTTTTCACGAATAGCAATCGAAGCGGCCGTTTTCAAACCACTAAAACTAAAGTCTAAGCCTGGTTTGTCTGTCATTGGACGCGGAAAAACAAACCGTTTAGCCACACCGTGTTCAGCCATTTTAGCCAAACGAGGACCACCTGGATAATCAAGCCCGAGTAACTTAGCCGTTTTATCAAATGCTTCTCCAGCGGCATCATCCACTGACTCACCCAGTACTTCATACTGACCAATTCCCGCAACTTTCACCATCATGGTATGACCGCCAGAGACGAGCAATGCAATAAATGGAAACGCGGGGGTGTTTTCCTCCAGCATTGGCGCTAATAAATGCCCTTCCATATGATGCACTGCCACCGCTGGTATATCCCAACCATACGCTAAAGAGCGACCAATTGAGGTACCTACTAACAAAGCCCCCACTAAACCTGGCCCTGCTGTATAGGCAATGCCGTCTAAATCTTCAGGCCCGCAGCCTGCTTGAGCAAATGCCGCATCAATGAGTGGCAGTGTTTTACGCACGTGATCGCGAGAAGCAAGCTCAGGGACCACACCACCATAATCAGCATGAACTTTTACCTGGCTATAAAGTTGATGGGCTAGCAGCCCTTTTTCGTCATCATAAATAGCGATGCCAGTTTCGTCACATGATGACTCGATGCCTAAAATTCGCATTGTAAATTCTCCTACCACCTTAGGTGTTTAAAACAAATGACTTAAAGTGCTAAACCAATGTTAGTTTGGCCATCAGCAACAATATGCTTTTTCAATGCTTTAACATTTTCAGCAGTGATACGCCCCATTGCTTCTACAAAATCGATGAGTTCACTTAATGTATCCATTTCGTATTGCATTAACGGATGCTCACGTACCGCTTTGTTATCGGCAACATCGCCTGCAACCGTCATTTGATATTCAATAAAGCGAGCTACCGTTGCCTGTGATATTTTACTTACATTAACAAACTCTTGCTCATCTTGCGCCAACAGACCATGCATCAAACTCAATAGTGCGGTTGCAGCATCAATTGCGGGATAGGTACCAAACATATCAAAATCAGCAAGTTCAGGGACATTAGGTTCAATTTTTTCTACTTGCTTTTCTAAATCAATTTTACTTTTAGGCAGCAATATTTTTTCCCAACACACATTTAAAGCATTGCGTAAAATAACCTCATCGCCGAAACCAGTGGCTTCACTAAATAGCCCATAATTAGGCAGCATACGCTCTATTAACGCACTGGCTAACACCGCTTTTTGTAAATAATTCAATTCTCTAATACGCTGAAAATTATTCGCTTTTGTCATTCTTTAAGGTCCCACATGACCAACAAAAATCAAATGTTGATCCATTATGCTCATTACAGTTAGGGCACACCCAATCTGGAGCGGATTGTTTTACTTGCTGATAGTTTACCAATATTTCGCGTGCATGGCGCTCTTTTATCGCATAAACCTGCACACTGACTTGTGTTTGTTCAAACGGGATCTCGCCGATTGCCCCTTGCAGCATTTCACCTTTAATTTGACATTCAATGCCAGCATGAAGAATGAGTCCTTTTATTATATTGGCCTCTAAACTATTTTCTGCGTTATAAAGCGTCACCCAAGCAAACGATGTTACATTTGAGTCGTCATTATTAAAATTCTGCAATATCTACTCCATTTACTTTATCTATAAAATAAACCAGCATAACCTATACTAATTCAGAGCCAATAATATGATTTAAGGACACATTATGACGCTAACGACGCCAGGTTTACTTTTCCCAGCAATTTCGTTGTTGTTACTTGCCTATACAAACCGATTTTTAGTGCTTGCGCAACTCATAAGAGAATTGAATGCACGTGAAGGTGAGTCTATTCGCCCTGTTGTTATAGCGCAAATTACCAACCTTAGAAAACGAATCAAATTAATCAGAACCATGCAAGTGTACGGGGTGGCTGCTTTTTTATTGTGTACGTTATCAATGTTCGCTCTATTTATTGAATTTGACACTACCGGCATTATTTTATTTGGTGTGAGTTTAAGCTGCTTAAGTTTATCGTTGCTTACCTCCTTATTTGAAATTCACATTTCTTGTGATGCCATAGAAATTGAGTTGCAACACATTGAAAATAAACCACTGAGTAATCGGGTAAGTAAAAATTTTATAGGGCCGAGTAATAAAAACAGTAATTAACATTGTTATAACGATATTTAGCAATAATTCTCTTTAATTAAAGTAAAAAGAAAGTTAACCTAAACAAAAGGTTTAAAACCTTGTTTCAACTGATATGTAGGGATATAAAATCAGTATAAAATCTGTTTGTTACCCTAACTTACCTATAAAAAAGGACTATATAGTGAGATTTGAACAATTAGAACAATTTGTAGCACTTGGCCTACTACGTCATTTTAGACAAGCCGCTGAACAAACCCAAATTAGTACCTCAGCCTTAACTCGAAGTATTCAAACCCTTGAAAACGAACTAGGCTATGAGCTTGTTAAACGCTCTACTCGCTCAGTTAAACTAACCCAAGCGGGTGAATTATTCCTCGATTTTGCTAAAAATACGCTCAGTGAACTAGAGCAAATAAAACACCGTGCTTTGCAAGCAATTAATGGGACAGAAGAAAAAAAACTGGTTATTGGCTATACCACAACAACGAGTAGTATAGTACCTATCACTTGCGGCGAGTTTCTTAATCAGTATCCGCATATAAAAATTGAAATGCAGCTACAAAACAAAGCTGAACTCAATAGAAAACTATTGCTAGGTGAAATTGATATTAGTGTTTGCTCACAAGTCATTAATAGTATTGGTAGTGATATTCAGTTACCCGATCAGCTTATTTTGTTCTGTTCAAAAGCACACCCTTTAGCAAATAAAAGTGACATAACCAAAAAAGAATTAGAAAGCTATCCGATGTTTAGTTGCTTTTCACAATCAAAACAAGTGCAATTAATGCTAAACGAAGTGATTGACTCGTTAAATAAAGTTTCAACAATTAAAGTGGGCAGTATAGAACAAGTCATGACAGGACTTAAAAAGTCAGATCATTTTGCAATTGCCAGTATTGAACACACAAATGCAGTCGCTGAAAACGAGAATCTGATCCAGCTTAAAACCAATAACGATATAAGTCATGAGCAATTAATAGTTCAAACAAGTAAGCAAATTGAAGCAGGAGAACATGTTGAGCATTTACTTTCGCTTATCAATAAAATAGCGAAAGCATAAGCTAAAAGCAGCCTGTAATAACCCGCTAAAATAATTTTATAGCTTTTGATTATTTTTATACTAAACTAGCGCATCCTAATTTATGATAAGCACTAATGATTAATTTTTTAGCTTCTGGCACATTTCTAGATAACATTGAAACACATGGCTATGCGGTTATTGAAAATGCCATTAGTAGTGACTTAATCACTGATTTAATGGCAGATTGCTATAGAATAAACCCGCACTTTACCCTTGCTGGTATTGGACGATTAAACAATTTACAATTTGATGAGACTGTTCGCAAAGACAAAACCTACTGGTTTGATAGTAGCTCACAGGCACAAATTAGTTATCTTGAGATAATGCAGAATATAAAAAACACCCTGAATCGGTGTTTTTTCATGGGCTTATTTGACTATGAATGCCACTATGCAAAATATACACAAGGTGATTTTTACAAAAAACATGTGGATGCATTTAAAGGTCGTTCAAACCGTGTTTTTACTAGCGTATTTTATTTAAACACACCTGAAAAAGGGGGTGAGTTAATTATATACAAGCCTAAAAGTAAAGACGTAGAGGTCGTTATAAAACCCACCGCAGGCACATTGATATTATTTGAAAGCGAACGCTTTGTACATGAAGTGCTTCCCGCTTGTGACAATCGCTATTCAATTGCCGGGTGGTTTAGAAAGAACGCGTCAATTAGTGGTATTATCGACCCTCCCCGTTAAGTTAAAACGGGGTAAGAAAACGACAAACCAATAAAAATAGCTAAGCCCACATAATGATTGTTTAAAAATGCTGTAAAACAATTGTCTCGTTGGCGCAAATGAATCAAACGCTGTTGATAAATAAGTAAAACCGCAGCAACAGCTAACCCTAGGTAAAAGTTAATTCCAACATCACTTATAGTGCCAATTAAAACCATTAGTGCAACAAAGCTCACGTTTAGTAGCCCAATAATATGACGTTCGTAACTGGCGAACAAAATAGCGGTTGATTTAACCCCTATTTTTAAATCATCGTCTCTATCAACCATGGCATACATAGTGTCATAAGCCACCGTCCAACAAATATTAGCAATGAATAACAACCAAGCTTGCACAGGTAAGCTATTTGTTGATGCCATAAAAGCCATGGGAATTGCCCAACCAAAAGCAGCGCCTAACACAACTTGAGGAAGTTGCGTATAGCGTTTCATAAAAGGGTAGCAAAATGCCAGCGCAAGCGCCCCAAAAGACAATAAAATGGTATTGGTATTGAGCATCAGCACTAATATAAACGCAATAACCACAAGTAGTAAAAATAAACTAATTGCTTCACCACTACTTACAGCCCCAGTTGCTAGCGGACGCTGAGAAGTACGCTTTACCGAACCATCTATTTTTCTATCAGCAAAATCATTGATAACGCAACCAGCGCTGCGCATAACAATTACCCCAAGTGTAAATACAATAAAATTTGTTAAGCTAGGTAGGCCTTCATTCGCTAGCCATAAAGCCCAATATGTAGGCCAAAGTAACAATAATGTACCTATGGGCTTATCTATTCGCATTAACTGGACATAGTATGGAATATGATTAACTGACAACGCGGCTAGTTTCATGAGTATAAATAGGCTCCTGGTAAAAAAACCTCACAAACCAAAAATTGGTAGTCGTGCAAAGAAAATACGCTACGTCGTCCTAATAAAGAATGCACTGGTAAATTAAGTTCTCTTACTAGTGATTGCAACGGGTGGTTATCATCAAAGCGCGCAATTTCAATATCTGCGCGGGTTAGGGCTGAGTCTTGAAATATAACGTCACCTAACGGACGCTCCCCCATATTATGCAATTGATTATCTGAGTTGTTATTGGTTATTGGCAACCAACTTTGGGCGTACACCATCGGTTTATCATCACACAACAATAAAACCTCTCGGTTTAGCGCGGTGCTGATCTGATTACTTAATAACGTTTGCTGGGATTGTGAAAGGGCTACTTTTTGCTCGCTCAGCACTTTCACAGCAAAGCGCTGCGACCGACTTTTTAATTTGGCCGTTAAAGATTGCGGTTCAAATAACCACTCTTGCTCTGTGCTAGATAAACCTCTCACATTAGAGGTGCACTGCCAATCAGCAGATAAACAAAGGGGATGCGTAATCACAATAACTCTACTTAATAAAAATCAGTGAGATCATAACATTGCCAACGGATTTGAAAAAGCGTGATTTGCCCTCAACTAGGCTCTGCATTTATTATTATAGCTAATCGGTGTTTGACTCTGGCTATTGCCTGTTCCAAACTTGAGCAGGTAACGATTTATTTATTACGCTAGAATGATCATGTTTTTAATAAAATTGGTATTAATCACCAATAAGTATACACTATTTATAACCAGCTTACGGAAACCCTTTTAAAATGCAAAAAACAGTATATACCGTCTTTTTTCTTCTTTTAGTCAGCTTTACTAGCCTATCTGCACGCGCTGAGTCTACTGTGGGTTATTTTGGTTTTGAGCCCGATATTATTACTAACTATATTGGTCCAACAAGTAAAAAAATGGGCTATGTGCGTGTCACTGTTGATTTAATGTTAAATAAAACATCAGATATTGCCATTGTGGAACACCATACACCGTTGTTACGCGATGCATTAGTGGAAATACTATCAAAAGAGCCAGAGAACAAAATAAAATCTTTAACAGGACGAGAGCAGATACGCCAAAAAAGCGTAGAAAAACTGAAAAGTTTACTCAAAGAAGAAACTGGTCAAGAAATCATCCGTGATCTCTTATTCACTAAGTATTTATATCATTAACCGCTTTTAGTTTTAAATAGCCCAGCGGTGTAGGCAAAAGCCATACCGCTAATAAGCCCACCTAAATGTGCCCAATTCGCCATTCCAACAAATAACACGTCTGCAAATCCAAGTACTAACCATACCAGCATAAAGCCAACAATGGCTGTTGTTACTAATGCAGGTTGCTTTGGATTAAGCACACTATAAATCCAACAAAAGCCCAATAAACCATAGACTACGCCACTAAGGCCGCCAAAATTAGGGCCGACCATTAAGTATTGTGCCCAATTGCTAATTAGGGCGGTTACTAAAAAAAGCCCGACCAAACTCGCCTTACCACATTGTTTTTCAATATTATCACCCAGTGATACCCACCAAATTAAATTAAACACAATATGCATAGCGCTAAAGTGCACTATGGCAGGTGTTAACCATGTAAGGGGTGACGCAGGATTAAACTGTAAAGCCATATATATCGGTTCAAACGCCCCCAATAAAAAGGCAATGTAAACAATAATACTTAGTATGCTGACGCTTTGGTTAAGCCAGCTTAGTGCTTTAAAACGTGCGATTAAATTAAGTGACTGTCCTTGATATTTTAATGGTGATTGTGTACTTCCCACTTGCCATGATGCCTGTAGATAGCGCTCATGATTAGGGTTTTTAGCAAATTCATCCCATAAAGGTTGCACGGCATGAAAGTGCTCAGGGGCGACACTAATGACAATAGTGTGACCATCCTCACTGCGCAAATCGCCACTAAAGCCTTGGCTTTTTAAATAGTCTATAAAGCCTTGTGCTGCACGAGGATTATTTAAACTACCAAGCTCTATCATTGTTCTACTTTCTCACTGTAAGCGGCCTGCCAGGCTGTAAAACCGCCATCCATACTATAAACATCTTCAAAACCTTGCTCGACTAAATAACTGGCAGCACCTTGTGAGCTCATACCATGATAGCAAACAACAATAATAGGCTGATCAAACTCTTTTTCCATCATAAATTGCGCTATATTGGCGTTCGAAAGCGCTTCAGAGCCAGGTATATGGCCTGCTTGATAAGAATTAGGATCGCGAATATCAGCAATCACCACATCTTCTTTATTCAGTAGTTCAAGGGTTTGTGCAATTGATATATGTTTAAATGCCATAGTACTCTCTTATAATTACAAAAAAGGCGACAAATGCCGCCTTTAATTTTCTTAACGGGTGAATAATTAATCCCAGTTAAGAATGACTTTTCCCGATTGGCCTGAAATCATCATATCAAAGCCAGCTTGGAAGTCATCAATTGAATATTGATGAGTAATAATTGGTTTTAAATCAAGCCCTGATTGAATCAAACTAGCCATTTTGTACCACGTTTCAAACATCTCACGACCGTAAATACCTTTGATCACTAAGCCCTTAAAAATAACTTGATTCCAATCGACCGCCATATCTGAAGGTGGAATACCTAACATAGCAATTTTGCCACCATGATTCATGTTATTAAGCATGGCATTAAATGCACTCGGTACACCTGACATTTCTAGGCCGATATCAAAGCCCTCTGTCATACCCAGCTCTTTAGCCACATCTTCAAGCTTTTCATTTGCCACGTTAACAGCGCGTGTTGCGCCCATTTTACGCGCTAAATCTAGGCGGTATTCATTAACATCAGTAATAACCACGTGGCGAGCACCCACATGCTTAGCAACAGCGGCGGCCATAATACCAATAGGGCCTGCACCGGTGATCAATACATCTTCACCCACTAAGTCGAACGATAAAGCCGTGTGTACTGCATTACCAAACGGGTCAAAAATAGAGGCCAGTTCATCGCTAATATTATCTGGAATTTTAAACGCATTAAATGCAGGGATCACTAAATACTCAGCAAATGCACCTTCGCGGTTAACACCTACACCGGTTGTATTTCGGCATAAGTGAACGCGCCCTGCGCGACAGTTACGACAATGACCACAGGTAATATGACCTTCACCCGATACACGGTCACCAACCTTAAAACCACGTACTTCTTGACCCATGTCGATTACTTCACCCACGTATTCGTGGCCAACCACCATAGGCGTAGGAATGGTATTTTGTGCCCACTCATCCCATTTGTAAATATGCACATCGGTGCCACAAATGGCTGTTTTACGAATTTTAATTAACAGATCGTTATGACCAACTTCTGGCTTTGGTGCATCTGTCATCCAAATGCCCGGCTCTGCTTTTAATTTTGATAATGCTTTCATAATCCACTCTCAATTAAAAAATCGCGACTTGGCCGCGATTTAACAAGAAAATTAAATAACACCAATCTCTTTACCAATACGGGTAAATGCTGCAATGGCGATATCAAGCTGTTCTTTACTGTGCGCTGCAGAAATTTGGGTACGAATACGCGCCTGACCTTTTGGTACAACAGGAAATGAAAACCCGGTTACATAAATCCCTTCAGCCAATAGCTTGTCAGCCATAAGTGACGCTACTTTCGCATCACCTAACATCACCGGAATAATTGCATGATCTTTCCCTGCACAGGTAAAACCTGCCGCTTCCATTTGTTCACGGAAGTATTTCGCATTTGACCACAGCTTAGCGCGAAGTTCGCCACCGTTTTCAAGCATTTCTAGTACTTTTATTGACGCCGTTACAATGGAAGGCGCTAGTGAGTTTGAGAATAAATATGGGCGAGAACGCTGACGAAGCCATTCAACAATTTCTTTTTTACCTGATGTGTAACCACCTGAAGCGCCACCAAGTGCTTTACCTAGTGTGCCGGTGATAATATCAACTCTATCAAGTACATTACAGTATTCTGGTGTGCCTTTACCATTATCGCCAACAAAACCAACTGCATGTGAGTCATCAACCATCACTAATGCATCGTATTTGTCGGCTAAATCGCACACTGCTTCTAAATTACAAATAACGCCATCCATTGAAAACACGCCATCTGTGGCAATTAGTTTAGTTTTTACACCCGCTTCATTGGCTGCAATCAATTGCTTTTCTAAATCAGCCATGTCGTTATTCGCATAACGAAAACGTTTTGCTTTACATAAACGTACGCCATCAATAATAGATGCATGGTTTAATGAATCAGAAATAATCGCATCGTCGGCACCTAAAATAGTTTCAAACAAACCGGTATTCGCATCAAAACATGACGAATATAAAATCGTGTCTTCAGTTTCTAAAAATTGACTAATTTTTTTCTCAAGCGTTTTATGAATATCTTGTGTACCACAAATAAAACGTACAGATGCTACACCAAAGCCATGATCATTTAAGCCTTGTTGGGCAGCTTTAATAAGCTCAGGGCTATTAGCTAAACCTAAGTAGTTGTTAGCACAAAAATTAATAACTTTATCACCTGATGCCACTTCAATTTGAGCTTGCTGCTGTGAAGTGATAATACGTTCATTTTTGTACAAACCTTCCGCTTTAACGTCTTCAATTTGCTGTTGTAATTGGCTAAAAAAAGCAGATGCTTTCATCTGTGATCTCCATTTGGTTGAACGGGTTAAACAGCAGACGCGTTGCTGCTATTTATAATGCGAGTATTGTAAAAGTTTAAGCGCTAAATTGCACTGTTTGTCATTCGTCGCAAATTAGCTAACTGGCAGGAAAAGCTGCCAGTTTACAGGCGTGAGGCATGCACTAAATCAGATCAGCAAGCAGAACAGGAAGCTCCTTGATTGAGTCACACACATAGTCAGCAGACTTTTCGGCTTGCTCGTCAACTGTTTTCCCTGAACGTACCAGTACTTTAGTGTTTATTTTGGCGCTAATAGCAGCTTGCATATCACCTAGTTTATCCCCCACCATCACACTAAGTGCAGGGTCGATATGATGCTCCTTGATGCCTTTGAGTAACATGCCAGGCGCTGGCTTTCTGCAATCGCAGTCTGTTAAATACGCTGGCACTGCATTTTTAGGATGATGAGGACAAAAATAAACATCCGTAATTTCAACTTGATGATTGCTAAACTGTGCTTTCATCCATTCGCTAAGCGCTAAAAAATCGGCTTCAGAATAATAACCTCGGCCAATACCTGATTGGTTAGTCACAACAATTAGTTTATAACCGGCGTCATAAAACGCTTTGCATGTTGAAAACACACCGTCTATGAATTCAAACTCTTCGCTTTTAAACACATAACCATGATCAACATTTATGACGCCATCACGGTCAAGAAAAAGCGCCTTGTTAGTGTTTTCTTTATTCATAACAGCGACTCTTTTTTAACAACATGATCAAACATTTGTTTTACTGCATCTGTGGTTATTTGACTCATTAAATCATCGCCTTTAACACGAGTCCCCCAAGGCAGTTGCTCGGCGGTTTTACCTGTTTGCTGCAATAAATTTTGATGATAAACCTCAACCACGTAATCTTGATACAAGTACGGGCCCGTGCGGGCAGGATTTGAATGCGCATATAAGCCAATAACGGGAGTGCCCACAGTCACCGCCATATGAGCTGGCCCCGTATCAGGAGCAAGCACTAAACTTGCCCGTTTAAGCACACACAGCAATTCTTTAAGCTTGGTTTTGCCCACCAAGTTTAAAATTGGCGCGTTGCTGTAGTTAATTATGTTATTTGCAAGATTAATTTCAAGCTCAGTCGGTCCACCGGTTAGCACCACTTTAAACCCTTTTGCATGCCCATAATCAGCAAGCGCAGCATAGCGTTCGGGTAACCAGTTACGCTGTGCTTTACTTGCTGCAGGCGAAATAACAAATAGCTTATTTAATAAGTAGTCATCACCCAAAAGCTCATCAGCTTTAGCTTGATCCTTGTCGGTATAGGGCATATTCCACACAGGCACATAATCATCAACACCAATCGCTTGCGCAAAGCCTTTAAATCCCTCTAAAACATGCGCCTGAGATTGGGCTTTAATGCGTTTGTTAATAAATAAACTATGTAATTCTTTAGATCGAGCCCAGTCAAAACCAATTTTAACCTTGGCAGGAATACAGTGAGCAACAAAACCAGCTCTTAACGCCACTTGCATATTAAGTAACACATCAAACTTTTTCCCCTTGAAGTGCTGCTTTAAACTTTGTAATGCTGCTTTACCTTGCTTTTTATCAAATACAACAAGCTCAACGCCTGGTAAATTAGCTAACAGCATCGCCTCAACTTTCCCTATTACCCAAGTGATTTTAGCGTTTGGATGCGCTTTTTGAATTGCTTGTACCGCACTCACGCCATGGCATACATCACCAATAGCAGAAAGACGTAAAATACAAATTGAAGTATAAGTAGGCGCTGAAGTCACACGTATCCTTGAAGGTAATATAATAAAACCCGATCTTAAATTATAATCGCATCATTGCAAGTACTTATCCTTAGCCTTAAAACACGTTAATATACCCACACACTAAAGCGAATATTGTGAGCCATGTTTAATAAACTCATCAAAAATAACCATGTCATTTTAAGCCATCCTCAATATAGCAAACAGATTGAGCTAGATTGGTTTAACCCCGACTTTTGGCAGCTCCAACAAAAAATTGTTGGCGCTAAAAAAGGACGCGCAACCGCATGGTTTTTTAAACACGCAGAGTTAACGGCTGTGCTTCGCCATTATTGGCGTGGCGGCCTCATAGGCAAACTGCTTAGCGACCAATATTTATATAGAGGGCTTGAGCATACCCGTGTTTATCAAGAGTTTAGCTTAATGACGCAATTAATAGCGCTGGGCTTAAATGTACCAAAACCTATTGCAGCTAAGGTGAGCCGCCATGGTTTTATTTACCGAGGTGATATTATTACCGAAGCGGTTAGCGGTGCTAAAAGCGTATTAGATATATTGATTGAACGCGCATTAAGTGAAGCTGAGATAAAAAAAATAGCACAAACTATTGCCCTATTTCATAATAAGGGGGTGTATCACGCTGATTTAAACATCAATAATATTTTATTTGATGACTTTGGCGACGTTTACATTATCGATTTTGACCGCGGCGAAATAAAAACACCCAATATAAAATGGCAACAAAGCAATATGTCTCGCCTACAGCGCTCTTTTTTAAAAGAGCAAAACCACAATAGCAGCTTTTATTGGCAACAAAACGACTGGCAGCGTTTAAATAAATACTACCGTCACGGGTTAACCTAATAAAAACTAGTTTGCTAATGCTAGGTATTGCTCTGTTACGCTATCTGCACACACTTTGCCTAAAATAGCGGCGTTGGCTACATTTGGGTTATCTGCGAGCACGTGCTTCACTGCCAGCGCAAGTTGCTCACTTTGGCCAATTGGTACTAAATACTTGCTTAGTTCACCTGTCAATATTTCACTTGGACCATGAGGGCACTCAGTACTGACAACAGGTGTTCCTACCGCTAAAGCCTCGACTAGCACATTACCAAAGCCTTCAAAGTCTGAGCTTAACAATAAAGCTTTTGCCTGTTTTATCCAGTTGTATGGGTTTTGTACAAACCCCGGAACAATAAGCTGGCTTTCTATGCCATATTTTTTAGCCAGCTTTAGTGCCTTTTCTTTTTTGTTGCATAGCAGTACTAATTTATATTTTTTATCGAGCCTGGCAAATGCAGAAAATAAAATATCATGGCGTTTTTGTTTAGCTAAACGCCCAACATGAATAAGATAGGGAGAGTCAGGTATATTCGCATTTATCTCATTAGCTTGCTCATTGATTGTTTTAAAATTGAATGGGTTATAAATAGTCGTTATGGCACTTGGATTTATTAAGTTGCCTTGTTTTATTTCTTCTTCAACCCCTTTAGAAACACAAATCAGTGATTTACCATTTAAATTTTGCTTGCTCTTTTTAAGATATAAATATGAAAGCGGCCCTAGTTTTTTTTGTCTGGCGAGCTCTGCATTAACTGAGTTATGAACAACAAAATGGATATTTTTTATTTTACTCTTTGCTAATAAGTTATTACTACGATCTAGATTAGAAAGCACTAAATCAATAGAGCCAAGTTGTAATAACTTTTGCTCAAACCATGCCTCTAATACTCTAATATTCTTTTTTATCTGCCAAAATCGATCTACTTTTGTTGCTCGACCTGTAAATAAACTTTCAACAGATAAGGTGTTTGGAATGTCATATTCAATATTTTGCGCCAATGACAAAATAGTCACATTGTGGTTTTTTGATACCATTTCTTGCGCCAAAGTAAGCATTACTTTTTCAGCGCCACCACCAACAAGCGAGTCAATAACTATAACAATATTCATAACTTACTCCCTTGTAACAACGCTTTTACCCCATTGGTTATAATATCAAAGCTATGTACATTTTCTAAAGACAAGTATTGGCTAAGCGTATTGTTATAATTTGGTTCAGAAAGTAGCTCTGCTATTTTTTGAGTAATATCTAAAATATCAAGCTCAGCCTGTTTAACAACACCGGTGGTGGCACAACAAGCAACTCGCTCATTCTGATCTTTTGAAATAGCACATGCGATAGCTGGCGTTTGCAAGGTAATGGCTTGTAATAAGGTGTCGCCGGCACTCAGTAATGCGATTTTAGCTTGACTGAGCAAGGCTAAAAACTCTTCACCGGGTTGGCTTGATAAACAAATAAGTTCATCTGTATCTGGTAATTTGCTCGTATAGTTGGGACCAAATACCACAACCCCTTTTAAACCCGTTTGTTTTGCAATGATAAGCCCTGCTTGAAAAAAAATATCTGCGCAGTTTTCACCATTAACATTATGCCCACCAGAGCCTGCGTTAATAATAAAAAACTCTTTTTCTTTTAAATTATAACGCACTAATACATCGGATTTTTGTTGCGCTGATGCAAATACAGTAAATGGCCCTACATTTTTAGGATACGCCAAAGGCAGCATAGTGAGCTTTAGTTTTTCATACCAAGAGAGGGGGTCAACACAATAATCAGGCTGAACCACCCAATGAATATCAATAAGCCCCACTCTATTTAGTTTTAAGCCTTTTGCCCGTTTTTTTGTGTGCTGGGAAATAAAAACAACTTTAGCACCCACTTTTTTTGCTGCTTTCATTTGCTCGGCTCGTCCTGCGCAATCAAATAGCACTACATCGGGCTTATGTTGTTCAATAAATTGACATACTTGGGAATTTTCTTTCGTTGCAGATTGGTTTAGAAGTAGAGTGGAAAACGGGCAGCTTTTAGCGTAAGGCGTGTGCTTATTTAAAATAAAATGAATAGCTAACTGTTTCCCAAACTCTACCTTTAAACTCTGAGCTAACTGTAATGAGCGCATATACTCACCAATACCTTCTGGTGATGATACAGGGATAAATAAAAGTCGTTTGTTGCTCATTGCCATCTCAATTTCTACTTTGTGATGAGTATATCAACGACACCTTTTTTACGATAGGGTCTATTTTTAAATCTGAACCAAAATCATCCCATTAAACTCTCTTTAATGGGATGATTTAATTACTGCAATGATGAGTCTAGGTTGCTAAACTTAGCAACAATTTCAATCACAAGGATCTGAGCTTTGCGAAACAAAATTTTCATACTTTCTTCGCTTTTTTGCGCCCTAACAACCACCGTAAATGCTGAACCCTGGGTCAAACCTGATGATTACGGTCTTAGAGCCGATATTCAACAGCTCGCCGATGCGGGTATTATTTTAGCCCCAGTAACAACTTACCCATTAATGTGGAAAAGCTTTATTGCTGATTTAGACAGCACCACATTAGAGCAATTATCTCCTAGCTTACAGGATGCACTATTACGGGTAAAACATCGTTATAAGTCAGAAAATAGTGGCTCTCATAGTATGCAGTTTTCTGCTTCTGCCAATTCAGATCCATTAACGGTCACTAGCTTTGGAGCCACTAACAGCCAAGAGTCAGAGTTAACTGCAGCTTATGCCTATTTAGGGCATAACTTTGCAGCAAAAATTGCGCTTAATTACCGAAGTGATGGAAAAAAATGCTTAGTTACTGACAAAACAATTGATGACATAGCTCAAAACCAGCAGGCACTGACAGATTGCAATGATACCTCACTTGATGACAGCTACTTAGCGTATCGTATGGGCAATTGGATTGTAAGAGCGGGTGCCATTGAGCAATTTTGGGGCCCAGGCGTTGATAACAGCTTGATAATGTCTGGTAATGCAAAGCCATTACCTGCCGTTAGTATTTCACGTGAGCAAAGCAGTGCCTTTGAAACGCCCTGGTTAAGTTGGATTGGTCAGTGGAGCTTTACAGCACAAATGGCGAAACTTGAGTCAACCCGCGTTATTCCTGATGCCTTACTTTGGAGCACACGATTAAACTTACGTCCCATTCAACAGCTAGAAATTGGCTTTAGCTGGTCAGCTCAATGGGCAGGAAAAGGACAACCTAATTCAGCCGGTGATTTTTTTGATATGATCACGGGTGATACAAGATGTGTTGATGGCACTACAAATTGCGATAGCCAGTTAGAATCTAAAATTGGTAATCAATTAGCGGGTATGGATATTCGTTGGTCTGATACTTTATTCAATCAACCTTACGCGCTTTATGCCAGTACCATTGGTGAAGATGCAAGCTCTCAGTTTAAACCAGCAGATAGGGCTTATTTATTTGGTGCTCAAACTACTCATCGTATTTATGATCAGAATATTTTATTTAACTTAGAATACACTGATACCGGCGTAGCGTGCTCTGCCACATCAGCAACAGAAAATTGCTATTATGAACACACTGACTACCAATCGGGCTATCGCTATCATGGCCGCCCTATCGGCTCTACTTATGATAATGACGCGCAGTCACTCGTGCTCACTATACTAGGACAGCTTTCTAACGGCACTGATTGGCAAATAAAATTGCGTGATATTGACTACAACAGCGACAACCGCGACCGTTACCCTAATAATCCAGATTTAGGTAACTCAATCACAAAAACCGCAATTGCTTCTAAGCAGCTTGAAGTGCGTTACAGAATGCTTGCAATGGGGGGGCGTTTAACCCTTGGTGGGCTTGCCTCAAATAACGATAAAGCTGATAACGACACTTCAGCGTTTGCTAAGTTCGAGTACAACTTTTAGTATCGCTAATAAAAATTAAAAAGGGGATAAACCGCCGTTTATCCCCTTTTTTCATTTCCCTAGCGAACTAGCTTTTCATTAGCGAACTAACTTTTTATTTTGCTGATCACCTTTGATGTCGAACAACCATCTAAAAATTCAAGCACTTCTACTTTTCCACCATGGCGCAATACATGCTCTGCCCCAGCTATTTGCTCAATGGTGTAATCACCGCCTTTAACTAAAATATCGGGGCTTATTTGCTCGATAAGTTTTGCTGGCGTGTCATTTTCATCAGCACTGCCAAAGGGGATAACCCAATCGACAGAGGCCAATGCACTTAATACCATAGCGCGTTCATCTAATGGATTAATTGGACGTTCTGCACCTTTTAAGCGCGTAATAGATTCATCGTTGTTTAAACCAACCACTAACCTATCGCCACGCGCTTTAGCTTGTGCTAAATAGCGCACATGCCCTGCGTGTAAAATATCAAAGCAACCATTGGTAAATACAATAGTTTCGCCATTTTGCTTAGCAAATTCTATGTGTTGCAGTACATCATCAAATGGAGTTTGGTAATGCTCGCCAGTTGCCTGTAAATATTGGCCTAGTTTACGGCTTAATTCTTCAGGGGAAACCGTAGCGGCGCCCAATTTACTTACTGCAATACCTGCCGCTAAGTTTGCAACTTCCACTGCATCCTTTGCAGTCATTCCTGCACCGAGCATTACTGCAAGGGTTGCAATAACGGTATCTCCTGCACCCGTCACATCACTAACTTCAAGTTCTTGGGCTGCAAAATCATATTTTTCAGTGGCATTAATAAGTGACATACCTTGCTCTGAACGGGTAAGCAACATCGCTTTTATACCCGCATCATTAATAAGAGTGCGTGCACTACTGGCAAGCGTCTCTTCTGAGCTAACCTGCCCACCCGCTAATTTAAACTCGTTTAAATTAGGCGTTATGTAATCAGCTCCTCGGTATAGCGCTAAATCCGATGATTTGGGATCAACAAGTACGGTTTTTCCTGCTTTTTTAGCCACACTTATCATTTTTTTAATCAAGGAAAGCGAGCCTTTATTGTAATCAGAGAATACAATAAAGTCATAATTATCAATCACTAACTCTAATCTATTTAATAGCAGTTGACTATGAGACTCGCTAAAGGTCTCTTCTAAGTCTAAACGCACCACTTGCTGATGACGACTAATTACCCGCATTTTAGAAATAGTGGGCAAATCACACACGCTGACAAGCTGTGAATTTATTTTTTCACCTTCTAAAATATTTTCTAAGATTTGCCCGCTTTCATCCTCACCAATTAAACCGAGTAAACCGACTTTACCATCCAAACGGGCTATATTTTTAGCCACGTTAGCGGCACCACCCGCTTTATCTTCAAGCTTACTTACTTTTACAACCGGTACGGGTGCCTCTGGTGAGATACGCCCTGAATCACCATACCAATAGCGGTCGAGCATCACATCGCCCACCACTAAAATACGCGCAGCTGATAAGTTTTTTAGTAAAGATAAATCCATTATTGCTGCTCCGCAACAACCATATCCATGGCTTCACATAACCAGTGACCAATAAACATGTGCGCCTCTTGAATACGCGCGGTTTCGTCGTTTTTAATAATAATAGGTAACTTGGCAATATCTTTTACTTGTCCACCATCGCGGCCAGTAAATGCAACTGTAAATGCGCCAATTTTATTCGCCGCTTCTAATGCTAAATTGATATTTTTACTGGTACCGGATGTAGTTAAACCAATCACTATGTCTTCAGGTTTACACAGCGCCTGTACTTGGCGTTCAAACACAGTATCAAAATGATAGTCATTACTGTGCGCTGTTAAAATAGACGTGTCTGTGGTTAAGGCAATAGACGCTAATGGGCCTCGCTCTAATTTGTAACGCACCACAAACTCTGCAGCTAAATGCTGAGCATCGGCAGCACTGCCGCCATTACCAAACCAAACAACCTTGCCACCAGCTTGTAAAGCACTATGACATGCTTCGAGCAATTGCATTACCTCTTGATGATACGCCTCCATGGTTTCAAACAGTACTTGGTGACGGTTTAAACTTTCTAGGTAGCTAGTTGCCACTGAATCTATAATTGACATGAGATATTCCTCTTGGGACTGAAATGGCAGGAAAAATTAATTCATTATTCCATAATTTTATACCCAAATCACCTCAATATAATTAAATTAACTATTTCACAGAAACTGATGCAATAGAGTGATTTGAATGACGTTCATTTAGTTTATACCCTAGTAACTGAACTCAAACCAACTTTTATACTTTGTATGTTTAGAAATAAGCCGTTTCACGGTAAACTAGCTACAATTACCTTTAATAAAGCTCAGTATGGCACGCACTTTTTATTCACTTGCACTCATCATTATTAGCCCTTTGATCATATTTTATTTATATGTATTACGAGGTAAAAAAAATTCGGGTTATCGCGCGCATTTTCAAGAACGCTTTGGTTTTATAAGCCGCTCTTTATTTTCAAGTAACACTAACCCCGTTGTTTTTCATTGTGCGTCTGTAGGTGAAGTATTAGCAGCAACACCATTAATTAAAGCATTGCAAAATGAACACCCGCAGTTAAATATTTTGCTTACTTGTAACACCCCCACTGGCCGCGCACAAATAACCGCACAATTTAAAGACACCGTCGCTATTAGCTATTTACCTATCGATTTTCCTTTTGCTACAGTGCGGTTTTTAAAACGCGTCAAACCGCAGTTACTCTGTATTTTAGAAACTGAATTGTGGCCAAATATCATGGCAAATGCGCATAACAAAAAAATCCCCGTATTGGTTGTTAATGCCAGACTGTCTGAAAAGTCGCAGCAGGGCTATCAAAAAGTGGCGCAGTTAACTCATAGTATTATGCACTCTATTACTGCGTTAGCCAGCCATAACAAAACCGATGCAGCGCGTTTTATTGCGCTAGGACTTGAGCCTGCAAAAAGCCATGTGACAGGTTCAATTAAATTTGATATAAGCCCCAATCAAGAGCAACTAACAAAGGTGAGCGCGCTCAAACAGCGCTATAATAGCCAACAACGTTTTATATGGGTGGCAGGCTCTACTCACCCTATAGAGCATGAATTAATACTCGATGCCCACCAGCAGTTGTTAAAAAAGCAACCTGATGCTTTATTGATTATTGCCCCACGCCACCCTGAGCAATTTGATAAAGTGGCTGAACTACTCACACAAAGTACTTTACGCTTTAGTCGTCGTAGCCAAAATAATTACCAAAACGAACCCGTTTTACTTGCCGATACGCTAGGTGAATTACAGTGCTTATACGGCGCGGCCAGGGTTAGTTATATTGGCGGTAGTTTAATTCGTCGTGGTGGTCATAACCCGCTTGAATCAGCCGCATTTGCGGTAGGTGTAATAACAGGCCCTCACACGTATAACTTTGACCATGTCTACCCTGAATTAATAAAACTCATAGGAGCGTGCGTGGTAGAAAATGCAGATGAGCTAGCACAACAACTCATTACTTTTAGCCAAAATACAAAGGCATGCCAAACACTCGGCACTAAAGCCGCACAATGCGTTGCTAAAAACCAAGGCGCCATAAAAAAAACACTCACTATTATTAATCAATACTTAGAGCCAAAACAGTGACTAACATAGCTATTAGCCAAACCCGAGAATGGGTTTCATCCGTTATTGTAAAATATAACTTTTGTCCGTTTGCCCGTAAAGAAGTCGAAACCAACGGTATTCATTACATTGTAAGTAACGCTAAGACCATCGATGATGCAGTAATGGATATGCTTGAACAATGTATCGAGCTTGACCGTGAGAACGAGCGAGAAACCACGCTGATTATGTTCGATAACGGCTTTAGTGATTTTGAAGACTTTTTAGATTTAGTCGATTTAGCCAATGCGCTATTGGTTGCACAAGGCTTTGAAGGTAAATATCAAATTGCTAATTTTCACCCTGATTATGTATTTGCCGATAGCGATGAGAGCGATGCAGCCAACTACACAAATAGAGCGCCGTTTCCTACCTTGCACCTAATTCGTGAAGCAAGTATGAGTGAAGCACTGGAAAACTATAGCGAACCTGAGTCTATTCCTGAGCATAATATAAACTTAGCACGCCGCAAAGGCATTGATTTTTGGCAACAATTATTAGAAAACTGTAAAAAACCGAGCGTATAAGCTCGGCTTTCAATGCCTTAGGTAATGCAATAGCTTTATTTTTTAACCCAGCTACCATTTACTTCGATATAATGGCCGCTTTGGGTTTTTTCGATGGTTTTTGCCGCTGCCAACGCCTCAACTTGTGCCAATGACAAATTATTCTTTTTAGCTAATTTTAAGTACTGCGCCTTACGTTTTTCGTTAACGTCATCAACAACCGCTTTTGCTTGTGTATTTTGTACAACTAACCCAAGGTAACCTGAGCTGTTTTCACCGACTAAGCCTTGGCTTTTAGCCTCATCTAAGCTCATAGCCCAAACTGAAAACGACATACAAACGGCACTTATTAGGGTTACTATATTTAATTTATTTTTAATATTCATATTTAAGCTCCTTAAAATAACTCACTGTCATCATTAAATAAATTATCGAGTTCTTTATCTACTTTGACTCGAATTTCATGATCAACTTTAACATTTAAATTAATAGTGATAGGCTCTTTAGCCGACACCTCAACACGGTGCGTACACGCACTTAGCGCTGATATTGCTGCTAACGCCAGCAGCACTTTTATCGATAACGACTGTTTCATTGCCCATTTCCTTTTTGTGAAAATTGTTGCTCAACTTTTTGTGTAATTTCATCACTTAAACGCAGTGCACGTAAAAGCGTAAATATATTTTCTTCATGATTATAATTAAAGTTAACTTGCTGCTGCGCTTGCTGATTATAACCTTGTAAATTAACTCCAAGCTTTAGCCAACCATCATTTTTAAGTACAACACTGCTATTAAGTTTTTGAATATCTAAATCAGATAATAACCCAAGAACAGGTTGCAATTCTTGTTGTTGCTGCATAACAGAATCAAACACAGCATTATTACTAATTTTTAAATTGCCCTCGCCTTGGCTAAATAAACTACCTTGACTAATATGCATACCACTTTTATCAAAGTTCACCGGCAGTATACCAGCCAAACGCCCCGTTAAAGCAATACCCGACTTATCATCAAAGGTGATCAGCTTACTTGCATCGATATTATTAAACGTGACAGTGCTAACTTGGCTTTCTTTTGTAAGCGTATAATTGTCTAATAAAAATGTACCGCCAAGCACATTACCTACAACATCATTTACGAATGCATTGTTATTATTAACGACCCATTGCCCTTCAAGGTTTTTTATAACTGCGCCCGCTCTAAACTCATTTAAATTAAAAGTAGTGGGTTTTACATTAAGCTTACCTGAATCAAACTCCCCGCTAAATACACTACTAAAATCACTTGCAAGGTAGTCATTATAAAGTCCACTTAATTGACTCACATCTATATCAAAGGATGCCCTTTGTAAATTGACATCGCCACTAATATTGCCGTTAAAAGTACCTTTTGTAAGCCTCGCAAGCGGATAAAACTGATTAATAAAAGCGTTTAATGGCAACACACTTTGCTCTGGCACAATTACCTCAAACGGATGTGCCTGTGGCGATATATGGTGATTTACCACCAGCTCAATATCATCTATAAACGCATGATGCGACGCTTTAAGTGCACGGCTTTGTAAGCCTCTGGAGTCTATTTTTATATTATTCACTTTTATATCAGGGCTATTAACGGCCTTAATTTGCGTTTTCGCAGTTAAATGGGCAAATAACTCACCTACACCTAGGTTTGCTTTTACTGTCAGGCTATTACTTATATTGGTAAGTTTAAATTCTTTATATGCCGCATTTTTTAACTGATTAGTTAATGTAATTTCTGCATTTAGTTGTTTATCCATTTTCGCGATTAAACCACCTTGATAGTGCACTGCTTTTAAATCAAAAGCTTCAAAGCTAGCAACAGAAAATTGACTCTGTGTGTACCCGACGGGTTTTGAGTCAATAAATTCACTTAATTCAAACTGACCACTGAGATTAAGCTTATTGGCAGTAACAGGAATAAATGCGGGTAGCTTTTCAAGCTCAACGTCGTAATCACCTTTAACTTTAGTCCCCTCTAGTTGAGCGTTTATATTAATGCTGTTTATATCTGGCGTGTTTATTTGAGCAGACACGTTTGCCTTAATATTATCAAGCAAAGCGTCAATAGTGAGTTCGGTATCTGTTACTAAAATATCAACGTGTTTATTGCCTTCACTGATCAAATTGATTGCTGGAATACTCAGCTCTCCCTCTTCTAAACGAATCGCTTGAGAAAGCCTAACCTGCCAATTTAAAGGGACTTGTTCGCTTACAAAATTTATATATTCACTTGTTGAATTTAACTCAGTACAGCGAGGGGTTAAATTAATGGTGTTATTAAGTAAATCAGTAGCTAGCATTAACGCTTGGTTATTTAAATTAAAGCGAGTGGCCATCTGGCCAGTGGTTAATACATTAAATTGGCACTGCTCAAACGTATGAGCTAATTGGGCATTAATCCCCCCGTTCAACTTAAGCTCAACCCCATCAAAACTAAACGCTTGTTGAGTATTAAAGTTAACATCATCGAGTAAGGTGTTTTTAGTGTTTATTATCTGTTTTAAAAAAGTGTCATCAACTGTAAGCTGACCAGTTATTTTATTAGGGGTTAACGTGGCACTTGCATTTATATCACCCGTTATATTAAGTTGATTTAGCACAGGCTCCAATACACTTATTTTTAATGGTTTATTAAGCTGATAACTGTTTACTACAAGTTGTTTAATATTAATGAGTGGGCGATTTAAAGGCAGCGCTAGTTCAAGCTGTTTAGCCGGTTGATTAGCATTATCACTTTTAGGGAATGGATTAAGCGTTAATATTGCACTTTGAACACGTATACGCTTTGTATTTAAAGTCACATCAAAAAGCTGTAATTGTTGATTTTGGTAATTTAAACACACTGTGTCGGCATGAATATTTAATTTTGCGGTGATTGAAAAATCGAGACAGCTTAATGTGATACCTGCTTTTTTAAGCTCAGGGGCAATGACCCATTGTAATAAAGGCAAGCGAAATACATACCCGAGTAATAATAGACTCAGTAAAAAAGTGCCAATAATTAAACTAATGCGCTTAAACATATTATCCTTACATGTTTTTTAATCACTATAATCAAAAAAGGCTGCACAAGGCAGCCTTTTTTATTTTACATCCAAATCTAGTGTGTATAAATAGAAGTTTAGCCTACATTTTTACGCGCATTACGGAACATACGCATCCACGGGCTATCCTCTTTCCACTCATCGGGGTGCCAAGAGTTAGCCACAGTACGGAATACACGCTCTGGGTGCGGCATCATGACAGTTGCACGACCATCTGTTGATGTAATACCAGTAATTCCTTCAGGCGAGCCATTTGGGTTAGCGGGGTATTGCGTTGTTGGGTTACCGTAGTTATCTACAAATTTAACCGCTACAGTACCTGAATCAAGCGCCGCTTTCATTGCCGCATCACTTGCAAACTCAGCATGACCTTCACCATGAGATACCGCGATTGGCATCCGCGAGCCTGCCATGCCATTAAAGAATACCGATGGATTCTCTTGTATTTCAACTAAGCTAAAGCGTGCTTCAAAGCGCTCTGACTTATTCGTTACAAAACGTGGCCAATGCTCAGTACCTGGGATCAACTCTTTTAATGTTGATAACATTTGACAACCGTTACAAACACCTAAACTAAATGAGTCTTGGCGCTCGAAGAAGCTTTGGAACTGATCGCGCGCCATATCGTTAAATAAGATTGACTTAGCCCAACCTTCACCCGCACCTAATACGTCACCATAAGAGAAACCGCCACACGCCACTAAACCTTTAAACTGCTCAAGGCTTAAACGACCTTCTAAAATATCACTCATGTGCACATCAACCGCTGCAAAGCCCGCACGGTTAAACGCAGCGGCCATTTCAAGGTGCGAGTTTACGCCTTGCTCACGCAATATTGCCATTTGCGGTTTAGCACTGGTTGCAATGTAAGGCGCTGCAACATCTTCATTTAAGTCAAAGTTGAGTTTTACATTCAGACCTGGATCATTAGCATCAAACTTAGCATCAAACTCTTGCTTAGCACAATCAGGGTTATCACGACGTGCTTGCATTTGGTAGGTTGTTTCAGCCCACATTGTACGAAGTTCAGTACGGGTATGCTTGAGTACTGTTTGCTCATTACGATTAAACACAATGTTATCATGGTTATTCAGCGAGCCAATAACATGACTAATTGCGGCAATACCATGCTGTTCAAACACTGTTTTAACTGCGTCTAAATCGCTGTTTGCCACTTGAATTACAGCGCCTAGCTCTTCGTTATAAAGGGCTTCAATGTCAGAGCCGGTTAAACCTGCTAAATCAACCGTTACACCAGTGCGCCCGGTAAATGCCATTTCTGCAATCGTAGTAAATAAGCCACCGTCTGAACGGTCATGATAAGCAAGTAGCTTGCTATCAGCGACTAGCGCCTGCATGGCATTGTAAAAACCTTTTAGTAGCTCTGGGCTATCTACATCAGGCGTTACATCACCTAATTGCTTATAAACCTGTGCAAGGCTTGATGCGCCCAATCGGTTTTTGCCCGCGCCTAAATCAACTAATATAAGCGATGTCTCGCCTTTATCAGTGCGTAGCTGTGGCGTAACTGTTTTACGTACATCATCAACACGACCAAAAGCAGTGATGATAAGTGATAACGGTGATGTGACAGATTTTTGCTCGCCATTTTCATCCCACTGAGTTTTCATCGACATAGAGTCTTTACCCACTGGAATTGTTAACCCAAGTGCAGGGCACAGCTCCTCCCCTACGGCTTTTACCGCTTCGTAAAGACCGGCATCTTCACCAGGGTGACCCGCCGCGGCCATCCAGTTTGCAGACAATTTTATGTTTTCTAGGCTACCAATATTAGCACAGGCAATATTAGTCAATGATTCAGCGACCGCCAAGCGTGCTGAAGCACCATAGTTAAGTAATGCGGCAGGCGTGCGTTCACCCAGTGACATAGCTTCACCATGGTAGGTATCGTAAGTAGCAGCGGTTACGGCACAGTTAGCAACCGGTACTTGCCACGGGCCCACCATTTGATCGCGCGCGACTAAGCCAGTTACTGAGCGGTCGCCAATGGTAATGAGGAAGGTTTTTTCGGCAATGGTTGGTAAACGCAATAAACGTTGCGCTGCATCAGCGGGGGTAATTGCATCCACATCAAGTGCAGTACCGACTACTTGCTGCGATGTAACATCACGATGCATTTTAGGTGCTTTACCTAGTAATACATCAAGCGGTAAATCAACCGGGTTATTATCAAAATGGCTATCAGCGACGGTTAAATGAGACTCTTGCGTCGCTTCACCAATAACAGCATATTGCGCTCTTTCACGCTTACAAATCGCCTCAAAACGGTCAAAGTCTTCAACAGCGACAGCAAGTACATAACGCTCTTGAGACTCGTTACACCAGATTTCGTGTGGTGCCATGCCCGGTTCATCATTTGGAATATCACGAAGCTGAAACTTACCACCTCGCCCACCATCATTAACAAGTTCAGGGAAGGCATTTGATAAACCACCAGCGCCCACATCATGAATAAACGCAATTGGATTTGCATCACCTAGCTGCCAACATTTGTCGATGACTTCTTGGCAACGACGTTCCATTTCAGGGTTTTCACGTTGTACAGAGGCAAAGTCTAAATCTTCATTTGATTGACCCGACGCCATACTTGATGCAGCGCCACCGCCTAAACCTATGTTCATCGCAGGGCCACCTAGTGCAATGAGTTTTGCACCAACTGGAATATCGCCTTTTTGAACATGATCAGCACGGATATTACCTAAACCACCGGCAAGCATAATTGGCTTGTGGTAACCACGTACTTCTTCACCATTATGGCTGGTTACTTTTTCTTCGTAAGTACGGAAGTAACCTAATAAATTAGGACGGCCAAACTCGTTATTAAACGCAGCACCCCCTAATGGGCCTTCAGTCATAATATCTAGGGCATTCACTATGCGCCCTGGTTTACCAAAATCACTTTCCCAAGGTTGTTCAAAACCCGGGATGCGTAAATTAGAGACAGTAAAGCCCACTAAGCCCGCTTTTGGTTTTGAACCACGGCCAGTTGCACCTTCATCACGAATTTCCCCGCCCGACCCTGTAGCTGCACCAGAAAATGGCGCTATAGCGGTTGGGTGGTTATGCGTTTCAACCTTCATTAAGATTTCAATGTCTTCTTGATGATACGCATATTCGCCTTGCGCATTCGGGAAGAAGCGACCCGCCTTTGAACCTTTCATTACTGCTGCGTTATCTTTGTAGGCAGACAGTACATTTTCAGGATTATGTTCAAAGGTATTTTTAATCATTTTGAACAATGACTTAGGTTGTTCAATGCCATCAATGGTCCAATCAGCATTAAATATTTTATGACGGCAATGCTCTGAGTTTGCTTGTGCAAACATGAATAATTCGATGTCGTTAGGATTACGACCTAGTTTAATAAAGTTTTCAACTAAGTAGTCAATTTCGTCATCAGCAAGTGCAAACCCTTGCTCTATATTTGCTACGGCTAATGCTTCGCGGCCGCCAGCTAAAATATCAACTGATGACATTGGCCGAGGCGCATCGCTTTTAAATAACTGCGCTGCATCTTCTAATTTACTATGCGTTGCTTCAGTCATGCGGTCATGAATGAGCGCACTAACGTGTGCAAGCTGCTCTGCACTTAAATCACCTTCAACATAATAAGCAATCCCACGCTCTACGCGATGAACTTGCTTAAGCCCACAGTTATGAGCGATATCAGTCGCTTTTGAAGCCCATGGCGAGATTGTACCAGGACGAGGCGTTACTAATACTAACTGACCCGCTGGCGCATGCTCAGCAATTGTTGGCCCGTAGGTTAATAACTTTTCAAGTTTGGTGTGCTCATCAGTGTTTAATGGCGATGTTAAATCGGCAAAGTGAGCGTATTCGGCATATACATTGGTGACAGGAAGTTGCAATTGTTGGCAACGCGCTAAAATTTTATTAACTCTGAACTCTGAAAGTGCTGGTGCACCACGAAGGATCAACATAAGTAATTTCACCCGGGGTTAGGGATTGAACGATATTTTAGGCGCGTATTATAGTCCAAATTACTCTTATATTTAACTCAAAAATGCGCTTTTCATTAAATTAACTTTTTGTTTTTAATTACACCTATTTTTTACTCACTACGATTAAACGATAAGTGACGCAATCCATAAGTTTTGGTATAACAAGAGATACAATATTAAAGGGGCGAACATGTTAAAGATGAAGCTAATAACAATTATTACGTTAGTCATACTTTTGTGTGCATGTAATACACAAGAGCAATCGACACAGCTTGCCCAAATCAAATCTGAAAACAAAATCCGTGTTGGCACACTTGCCAGTGCAAGTAATTACTATCAAGCCGTTCAAGGGGAGCAAGGGTTTGAATTTGAACTTTCTCAAGCGTTCGCAGACTACTTAGGTGTAGAGCTTGAAATTGTGCCCTTTTTTAATTTATCCGATATGTTTGTACGCTTAGATAGTGGCGATCTAGATTTAATAGCCTCAGGGCTTACTTATAACAAAGCACGTGCAGAGCGTTATCGCTATGGTCCCACATACAGGACGATTAGCCAAAAATTAGTATTTAAACAAGGCCGCGAACGCCCACGCGATTTTGATGATCTTACTGGAAACTTTACTGTTATCGCTAAAAGTAGTCATTCGCTTACTTTGGAAGAAATTCAACAAAAAAATCCAAATTTAAATTGGAATGAAACAGAAGAATTTGATGAGGAAGAACTTTTGCAAGCGGTCATTGACGGCGAAATAGATTATACCTTAGCGGATTCACACACATTAGCGTTATTTCGTCGCTACCACCCTAATTTAAGCATTGGTTTTTCAGTTACCCGTAACGATTCGATTGCATGGATATTAAGAAAATCGAATGATGATTCCTTATACGCGTTATTAGTGCCTTTTTTTGGTGAAGCTAAACAAAACAACCAACTCTATGTCCTCGAAGAAAAATACTTTGGCCACGTCCGTCAGTTTAATTACGTTAATACTTTAGCCTATATAGATGCAATTAAAGAAACATTGCCTAAATATCAACCTTGGTTTGAGCAATATGCCGGTAGTCTTGATTGGCGATTACTCGCAGCATTGAGTTATCAAGAGTCGATGTGGAATCCGCGTGCCAAGTCTCCAACGGGTGTTCGCGGCATAATGATGCTCACACAACGCACAGCAAAATATGTCGGAGTCACTAATAGGTTGGAGCCTGAACAGAACATACGCGGCGGAGCGCTGTATCTCAGCAAACTTATCAAACGTATTCCAGATAGAATCCCCCAACCTGATCGTACATGGCTTGCTTTAGCTGCATACAATGTAGGCTGGGGACACGTAAACGACGCACGAATAATTACAAAACAACAAGGTGCAAGTCCTGACAAATGGGCTGATGTTAAAAAGCGGTTACCACTATTAGTAAAAAAACGTTATTATCGCAATACTCATTACGGCTATGCACGAGGTGATGTAGCCGTTACTTATGTCGATAATATTCGTCGCTACTACGATGCGTTAGTCTGGCTTGATGAAAATAATGCAATCGCGCCTGCAACTTCAACAAACATATTAGAAGAAAAAAACATTAAACTGGATGAATCAAAACAACGTACAAGTGGTGCTAGTAATGAGAATAAATAAATTTTATAGATTAAATTATCTAAAAATAAAACAGTAGTTTACTTGTAATCAATTATTCAATAACCTAAGTTAATTATATAAAAATTTGTGTCATCACCAAGCACATAAGGACAAGTTATGCTTAAACGTAGACGAACACACCAACTAAATCGTTGTATAAAACATTCAACGGCAACGCGCCGTCGAGTAATGCTTAAAAATTTACATAAAAAAGTAATTTGGCGTCGCCGTATGTTTGAAATGCAGCAAATGGCTGAGTTAGATGCGCTAAAAGCTGCTGATTAAGCACTGTTAATACGAGCGGCTTGCTTTGCCGCTTTTATTTGCGCCCTGCGTCGCTTAAAAAAACTAGAAACAGTTTCTGCGCATTCCTCCTTTAATATCCCGCCTGTTATTTCAACTTGATGGTTTAAACGCGGCTCTTGTAACAAATTCATAATTGACCCAGCCGATCCTGTTTTGGCGTCCGCAGCGCCATACACTAAACGTTTAATGCGGCTATGAACTAATAAACCCGCGCACATAAAGCAAGGTTCTAACGTAACATACAAGGTACAATCAATTAATCGGTAGTTATTAAGCACCTTACCTGCTTCACGAACCGCTACCACTTCAGCATGAGCAGATGGGTCATTATCAGTAATTGAGCGATTATAACCTACGCTAATAAGCCGATTATCTTTGACAATAATGGCTCCTACTGGGATCTCATTTAATTTCTCTGCCTGTTTTGCATATACAAGCGCTTGTTGCATCCAATATTGGTCGTCAAATGGCTCTGTCATTATTGTTACTTAGCTATTTTTTATATGGTAATTATACCAACTCAGCATGATAAAATGCGTTATTGATCACTTTATTGCAAAAATAAAACAAATTTAAATGCTTTGTCATGGCTCATAAGGCAAGATTTACGCTATAATCTCACGCTTTTTTTATTTAGCTCACAACACGGGTAGCAAATGAAATTTCCTGGACGCCGTAGGCATAAACATTACTTTCCAGTGGAAGCCAAAGATCCACTGACCAATCAACTTAACGCCACAGAACGGTTACACCGCAGTTATATTACAGGGATTGATCAAATCGTTGTTGATATAGAAGCCAAGGTTGACCAAGCTTTTCTTGATGAATTTCAGTTGCGCCGAGGAATGTCGCAAGTCATAGATAATGACATCACCAATGCTTTATATGACCGCTTAAAGCTCAACGATATGGTCGATTACGAATTCGCAGGGGGAACCGTTGGTAATACCATGCATAATTACTCCGTACTTGCCGATGACCGTTCAGTATTACTGGGTGTAATGAGTGAAAACATAAAAATTGGTAGCTACGCTTATCGCTTTTTATGTAATAACTCAAGTCGCGTAGACTTGGATTACTTACAGCCAGTAGATGGCCCAATTGGCCGCTGTTTTACATTAATTGACGAAACAGGAGAACGCACTTTTGCAATTAGTTCAGGTTTAATGAATTACTTAAAGCCTGAGTCAATTGATAAAGAGCTTATTGAAGGCTCATCGGCATTAGTGATCAGCGCCTATCTTATGCGTACCCAAGGCGATGAAACCATGACCGAAGCGACTATGCAAGCCATCAAATATGCCAACGACGCGGATGTACCGGTTGTATTAACACTGGGTACTAAATTTCTTATAGAGCAAGATCCCACATGGTGGGCTAACTTTGTAGAAAAACACGTTAATATACTTGCAATGAACGAAGAAGAAGGTCAAGCCATAACTGGGTTTGAAGACCCACTGCTTGCAGCTGACAAAGCACTGGACTGGGTTGATTTAGTGATTTGTACCGCTGGTGAAAAAGGTTTATTCATGGCAGGCTATGTGGATGAAAATTTTAAACGTGAAACAGAGTACCCGTTGTTGCCAGGTGCTATCGCTGATTTTAACCGTTATGAATTTTCTCGTGCAATGCGCAAAGTAGAGTGTGACAATCCAATCAAGGCATACAGCCATACAGCTCCATTTATGGGGGGGCCTGATTCGATTAAAAACACCAACGGTGCGGGTGATTGTGCACTTGCCGCAGTACTTCATGATTTATCAGCGAATGTATACCATAAATTAAATGTCGCTAATTCTGCAAAACATCAACAACAAGCTATTACTTACTCTTCACTTGCGCAAATTAGTAAATACGCCAATAGAGCTAGCTATGAAGTGCTTGTGCAGCATTCTCCCCGTTTATCTCGAGGTTTACCTGAGCGAGAAGATTGCCTAGAGCAGGTTTACTGGGACCAATAAAGGTCCCACTTTACTCAATTAAAAAATGGATATATCAAGCCTCTTAGATAGCAGCTCTAATGCTGCTAAGCCTGCTACTGAATTACCAAAAGAGTTTAAACCTGGAGAGTAAACAGCCACCGTAAATCTATTAGGCAATACAGCAAGGATTGTTCCTGATACACCCGATTTACCTGGCATACCGACTCGATAGCCAAAATCACCTGCAGCATCATATAGTCCACTGGTAAATAATAGCGAGTTTAATTGCTTATTTTGACGACTAGAAAGCACTCGCTGACCAGAGTTGTAATCAATACCTTTATTCGCTAAAAAGCTATACGCTTTTGATAATTCGATACAATTAAGCTCGATTGCACAAAAGTTAAAATATGACCAAAGCACATCATCAACCTCGTTCTCAAAATTACCAAATGATTTCATTAAGTGCGCCATTGCCGCATTTCGATGTCTAAACTCATACTCTGAATTAGCTACTTTTTTATCGATTACAATGCCGCGATTGCCAGACAAAGTACGAAACGTCTCCAACATAGAATGCATTGGAGCAGATAAGCGACTATATAAAGCATCACAGGTAACAATGGCTCCTGCATTAATAAATGGGTTACGTGGAATACCTTTTTCAAACTCAAGCTGTGTAAGAGAGTTAAACGCTGTACCTGAAGGCTCTTTGCCCACTCTATGCCATAGTTCGTCGCCATAACGTTGTAGTGCTAATGTGAGAGTCATGACTTTAGAAACAGATTGAATTGTAAAACGTTGCTCATAATCACCGGCGCAAAAAATCTCACCTTCAGTAGTATAAATAGCAATAGAAAACTTTTCAGGATCAACCTCTGCTAATGCCGGTATATAATTGGCAACTTTTCCTTGAGTTAGTAAAGGCCTTACCTCTTGAGTTATTTCATCTAATACTCGTTGATAGTCACTGGTAGGCAATCGACACCTCAATAATATAAAAACTAAAAGCAGATTTTAACACGTCAGTTCCATAACCGCATAGGAATGTTGAGCTTATACCAATCTGCCAAATTAAGTGTTCTCATTAACGCATCGATACTTAGCTACTTTTGCTAATTTGAAGTTAGAAGATGCCAAACAGCGGACTTAACAATGGCGTTGCAGGCTTAAACAGCCATTAAATAATGTTATCAATAAATAGCGTGGAATAAATTCATCTCAGTACCTAATAGAGTTAAAAGCATCTGCGCTAGAGACTGGATAAAATTGACTTAATCTTTATGCAGATTGGTATGAGATGATCGTCGCGTTCTTTTTTCCCGTGGGTTTCGTGATACTCAACCCACGCTACGGTGGTCAGGTTGACGCTGTGCAACTGCTAGCTGACGGCTTAACGCTGATACTTTATTTTAGACAACATCGAGTAGGGTGAGGCTTTTGCCTCATCCCTCTCACAGAACCGTACGTACGGACCTCGTATACGGCTCCTGTATTCTTCTATCCCTTCGGCTTATTTACTAAACGCCGATTGAGCAAGCCATCCTGTACTTACTTTTTCCATTGAATATAAACCTAGCTCTTCAAACCATTGGTTTGGCATTGCTACACTCGATAATGGACTTAGGGAGTTTCGCCATGAGTTCATTTTCATAAACTTAAATGGCGGCTTTTTCCCTAATTGTTTTAGTCGTTTATGCAATCTCGCTGGATTTTTCCACAACCTTAACTGAATGGCCCTTAATCGGCGTCTTAACCACCCCGCCAGCTGAGTTAATGCTCGTTTACAATTGGCTATACTGAAATAATTTACAAAACCACGCACCACTGGGTTTAGTCTTTTTATTATTTCAACTAAGTTCATGCCGCTATTTCGTTTTGTTAATCGTTTAACTTTTTGTTTGAAGCCTTTGAGTTTTGACCCTTGGATCCATGTCCAATTACATCCTATCTCCACTCCCAAAAATTTTACCCCTTCACTGCTATGCGCTATATGGGTTTTCTTTTGATTGACTGTTAACTTCAAGTCTTTCTCCAGTATCTGAGTTGCTACAGTGAGTGCATGTTTCGCTGCTTTTTCTGTGCAGCATAAGATCAAAATGTCGTCGGCGTACCTCACTATTCTGTGATTTCGCTTTTTCATTTCTTGATCGAACGCATCTAGGTAGATATTCGCCAACAATGGACTAATAACCCCTCCTTGTGGACTCCCTACCTCACTCGCTTCCCAGTGATTGCCTATCATTACCCCACTTTTTAAAAACTGATTGAGCAGCTTTAAAATGCTACCGTCTGTCACTTTACGTTTGACGCTGCTAATAATTAAATCGTGGTCTAACAGGTCAAAGCACTTCGACAGATCCATATCAACCACCCACTCACGCTGATATTTACGAATAAATACCGTGGCTTTGCTGATGGCATCATGGCAGCTTCGTTTCGGCCTGTACCCATAACTTGATGGGTGAAAGTCGATGTCGAAGATCGGTTGGAGAATGTTCAATAGCGCTTGTTGTACTATGCGATCGCGAACTGTTGGAATGCCCAGCAATCTCACGCCGCCATCGTCTTTCGGTATTTCTATCCGTTTGACCGGCTGCGCGCGATACTGCTTGCTCTGCAGTTCACGTTGCAGTTGTTTCAAGTTTTCTTCTAAATTCAAGGCGAACGCGGCTATGAACTGCCCATCTATTCCGGCGGCTCCTTTTGCTGCTTTCACTTTTTTGAATCCCTTGTACAGGTTATTAATATCTAATAATTGCCCATACAAGCTGTAGTAAACTGTCATCAATTGCCTTTGCTTGCGGTATGTCTGTCGTTTCACATTGATGTATAGTGGTGTCCTTCATGATGACATTAGGTGTGCTAGCCCAGTGGCAATCTGCCTAAGTGGTCAATCATTACTCCCGTGCTCGGCCTTTAATTCTCAGCGTCCACATTCCTGCTTAGCCGTCATCTCTTGCCTATTTCCGTCGAAATACATGTGAACCTATACGTCGATATTCCTGATTTTCATACTCTTAAAGAATACTTCCCCCCTTCGCAATCAATTAAAACTTTTGATTTAAATTGACCCTATCAGACACGCTGCTGATAGTCGGCTTGGTTTTGCCCTCCACACCATTACTGGCTTTCATCGGCCTAGCCTTACTCACTACTACGGGTTCATCTGCCACCTCACACCGACGTTAAACCTTGGGTTTCCCCTTGAGTTTAGGCCACTTATTTACACTAAGTTTAGATGCCAGGCTTCCCCAGTTACTGTGCTGGCTCCCTGTTAGAAATTCCACCCTCAAGCACAGCATTGGTCTGACTAAGTATAGGGCGTTGCGCTATTTTGCACGCTGACCCACCAATGCTGCCGAAACAGGTTACGGTTAGTTGTGTACCTCTAACTTCTTATGGCTTCCTTCAGACCCCACCGTTGGCCAGTGACGCCCTTGCCATTCAGATTATCTTCCCCTTAGTCAGGGTGATTCAGATTTCTTTCAACCTGACGGGTTTGCCAGCTTCGCTGGGCAAACAAAAAACCCGCTACATCGCTGTAACGGGTTTCTCTTATTTGGAGCCTGGCAATGTCCTACTTTCACATAGCAAATGCTACACTATCATCGGCGCTGTTTCGTTTCACTACTGAGTTCGGCATGGGGTCAGGTGGGTCCAAAACGCTATTGTCACCAAGCAAATATGGTGCAAAGGAGTAATGACAAAGCACGTAGTGCTACCATTTCCTTTGCGCAAGGTGCCTCAACTTTAACGCTACGCGCTAAGAGTCACCTTATAAATTTGGAATTCAGATAATAAAGTTTTCAGTAAATATCTACTTTAGTTGTCGCGATAAATCACGACCTACAATCTTAACTTCTGCGCTTGTTTCACTATCACATAAAAATCTGTCTGGAACAGATTTTAACGCACTTGTGCGGCTTTAGTCATTTACATGGACGTAAATGATAAAACGCGTTTGGCGTTGTATGGTTAAGCCTCACGGGTAATTAGTACAAGTTAGCTTAACATGTCACCATGCTTCCACACCTTGCCTATCAACGTTGTAGTCTTCAACGGCCCTTCAGAGACTTTAAAAGTCTAGTGAGAACTCATCTCGAGGCCTGCTTCGCGCTTAGATGCTTTCAGCGCTTATCAGTTCCGAACGTAGCTACCGGGCAATGCCATTGGCATGACAACCCGAACACCAGCGGTTCGTTCACTCCGGTCCTCTCGTACTAGGAGCAACCCCTCTCAATTCTCAAACGCCCACGGCAGATAGGGACCGAACTGTCTCACGACGTTCTAAACCCAGCTCGCGTACCACTTTAAATGGCGAACAGCCATACCCTTGGGACCGACTTCAGCCCCAGGATGTGATGAGCCGACATCGAGGTGCCAAACACCGCCGTCGATATGAACTCTTGGGCGGTATCAGCCTGTTATCCCCGGAGTACCTTTTATCCGTTGAGCGATGGCCCTTCCATTTGGAACCACCGGATCACTATGACCTACTTTCGTACCTGCTCGACGTGTCTGTCTCGCAGTTAAGCTGGCTTCTACCATTACACTAACCGTACGATGTCCGACCGTACTTAGCCAACCTTCGTGCTCCTCCGTTACTCTTTGGGAGGAGACCGCCCCAGTCAAACTACCCACCAGGCACTGTCCGTAACCCCGATTCAGGGGCCAACGTTAGAACATCAAAACTACAAGGGTGGTATTTCAAGGTCGACTCCACAAAAACTAGCGTCTCTGCTTCTAAGTCTCCCACCTATCCTACACATGTAGGTTCAATGTTCAGTGCCAAGCTGTAGTAAAGGTTCACGGGGTCTTTCCGTCTAGCCGCGGGTACACAGCATCTTCACTGCGATTTCAATTTCACTGAGTCTCGGGTGGAGACAGCGTGGCCATGGTTACACCATTCGTGCAGGTCGGAACTTACCCGACAAGGAATTTCGCTACCTTAGGACCGTTATAGTTACGGCCGCCGTTTA